>NZ_JAHKPI010000014.1:620328-1301068 GCF_018860425.1 Marinobacter sp. F3R08
GAGGGTGCCGGTGGTGGCGTTCAGCACTCCAACTCCGGAATCTGACAGAGGGTTGTCATTACGGTCGGTGGCCGAGGCGGTAACGGTGAGTCTGCCATCGACCAGGCTGGACACATTCACGTCGGAAACCGAGTAAGAGCCATCGCTGGCAACCATTGTCGACACGTTAACGACAGAACCATCGGCATCGGTGATGGTGATAGTAACCAGGTCGCCGGGCGTCACCTCGGTTGTCGTGCCGGAGAGATCGATGGTTCCGTTGGAGCTGTCAACATTGTCGATGCTCAGTGTCAGGTCGCCAACCGGTGCGGTAAGTGTTCCTGTTCCCGAGTCGGAGACAGTATTGCCATTACGGTCGGTGGCCGAGGCGTTCACCGTGAACGTGCCGTCCACAAGGGTGGACACATCCACACCGGAAACGGCGTAAGAACCGTCGCTGGTCACGATCGCCGAGGTGTTCACCACAGTGCCGTCAGCATCGGTGATGGTGATGGTGACGGAGTTGCCCGGAGCAACATCCTCGGTGGTCCCGGACAGATCGACGGTGTCGCTCGTGTCGTCCACGCTATCAACGGAAAGGCTGAGGGTGCCGGCGGTGACGTCCAGCGTTCCGGTCCCGGAATCCGATACGGGGTTGTCATTACGGTCGGTAGCGGAGGCGTTCACCGTGACCGTACCGTCCACCAGGCTGGACACATCCACACCGGGAACGGAGTAAGAGCCGTCGCTGGCCACGATCGCCGAGGTATTCACCACGGTGCCATCGGCATCGGTAATGGTAATGGTAACGGTCGCGCCGGGAACGACATCGGTCGTGGTGCCGGACAGATCGATGGTTCCGTCGGTGCTGTCAATATTGTCGATGGAAAGTGTCAGGTCGCCGGGTAGCGCATCCAGGGTAGCGGTCTCGGAATCGGAAACGGGATTGCCATTGCGGTCTGTACCAGACGCATCAACGGTTATAGTGCCGTCAACCAGGCCCGATAAATCGACATCCGGCACGTCATAGGAGCCGTCAGTGCCAACGATGGCTGTGGTATTTACAACGTTTCCATTTGCGTCGGTAATCGAGATGTTAACGGTTTCACCCGGAGCCACGTCTGTTGTGGTGCCAGAAAGCTCCGCTGTATTGGCGGCATTATCGATACCGTCAATGGTGACATCCAGAGCGCCCGTGGTGATATCCAGAGTGCTGTCGGCAGAATCGGAAACGGGAACGCCGTCGGCGCCGGTAGCGGTTGCCTGAACGGAAACGGGGCCGTCGACAATGTCAGTGAAATCCGAGAAGACGGCTGTGAACTGACCGCCTGATCCCGGAGTCACGGTCTGAACCAGAGTGTTTCCATCCTGATCGGTGAGGGTGATCTCTACGGAGGAGCCTCGTGCCAGATTGGTTACTGAACCGGTAGCCGTGAAGTTGGGTGCAACCCCTGACCCTTGCGACAGGCTGTCGATAACAATGGTGCCTGGTGGCAGAGCGTCAGTTTCGGTGCCGTCTCCGTTAACGTCTGACTGACGGTTCGATTCTACTGAGTTATAGGCAATGCTCTGATCAGCGGGGCTGGTACCTTCAACAATGCGGGCCAGACGTACCGAGCTGCTACCTCCGGCGCTGCCGCCATCGAGGCCTGCCGCTGGCGCATCAATGTCGTCAAGGGAGCTGCCCAGAGCCGCCTCGATAGAAGCCAGAGCTTCCGCCACACTGTCTTGCGCCACGCTGGTATCGTCGACCGCCGGGTTAAAATCAGGTGCCATTTCAGCGGAAGCAAGAATGCGGATACCACCATCAATAGTGGCGGTGTTGCTGTATCCGAAGTCGAGCAGGACCCGGGCGTTGTCTTCGGTTATCAGAATATCGCCAGCACGCAGGGCATCGCCGGTCTCAAGCAGGCGTCGGCTTCCATCCGGGGCTTCCGCCCAGGCTTTCCCGGTGGTGTTCAGAACAATGGCAACGGTGACGCTCATACGGGGCCCCTCACAGGCAGGCGGTAATCGGAAATTCGACGTCGGTATAAGTACGGACGACACTTAAATTTTTGATGAGCCGGTACGTTACCGTTGTGGTCACGACTTGAATACTGGACTGGGGTACAGGTTTGGACGATTCCAGGGTCACAAATGTAAATTACTGTTAACAAATGTAAAATGGTATGATTTTTCGTCGGTTTGTTTAAACTTGTAACGCATCACCTATCGTCTGCAACTTTCTTGTAGTTGGCTCGTGTCATTAGTCATCGCTGAAAAATGAACCCAGCGATGTCGCGTTGACGGCTGCACGATATTGGATCTGGAGGTTCGAATCTTGTTCAGGGTATATATGGTAAAACGGATCAGCTGCGCGTTGACCGTGTTAGGGGTTACCTTTGGTTTTTGGGTCCCGGCGTCAGCGCATGCTGCCCCTGATGAAGCAGGTCAGATGCCCGCATCGCAGGTAACGGCAGAACGCCTGTCCGTTGGCGTAGGTGTAACCAATGCGATTCAGACCGCGATTGAAAGCAACCCGGAAGTGCGTGCCAGCTGGCATCAGTTCCTGTCTGCAGGCGATGATAAGGATGCGGCTTTCGGAGATTACCTCCCGTCTATTGATGCCCAGGCCCGCTACGGTTTTGAACACCGTAACTATGAGTCCGTCAGTGAATTTGATGGCTACAATGGCCAGATTACCCTGACCCAGATGCTTTACGATGGCTTTCAGACGAGCAGTTCTGTTGAGCGCTTTGAAGAGCAAAAACTGGCGGCCTATTTTGAGCTTTTATCCAGCATTGAAGACACATCACTGGAAGCGCTCCGTGCCTATCTGGATGTTACTCGTCAGCGTGAACTTCTGGAGCTGGCGCGTCAGAATCTCGAAACTCATCAGGATGTCTACCAGCAGGTGAGCAGTAGTGCTCAGGCCGGTGTTGCAAGAGCGGCAGATCTGGAACAGATTAGTGGTCGTCTCTCGCTTGCGGAGTCCAATCTGGTGACCGTGGCCAGTAATCTTCACGATGTGAAAGCCCGGTACCTGCGCATTGTTGGCGAATTGCCGCCGGCCGAAATGGGTGAGGTGCGCCTGGGTGCGGACCTCTTGCCAGCCACAGTGGCTGAAACACTGACCATTGCCTACGAGGCCAATCCTGACTTCCGCGCAGCCCACCGGGAGATCGAGGCTGCCCAGGCAGGCGTTCGTGAGAATCGCTCCGGCTACCAACCACGTCTGGATCTGGTTGCCAGTTATGGCCATCGCTCGTTTGATGACCTGGGGTTTGATAACTCGGAAACCGAGGGCCGCGTTGGCATTGAACTGAACATGAACCTGTACCGTGGCGGCTCCGACAGAGCCAGAGTTCGCAGTGCATACAACCAGGTGAATGTTGCCAAGGATTTGCGGGATAAGGCGTGTGTGGACCTGCGTCAGGAAATCCAGATTGCCTATAATGATGTACGTAACCTGGAAACCCAGATCCCGGTGCTGAACAATCATCGCTTGTCATCGGCACGTGTCCGGACGGCTTACAAGGATCAGTTCGACATCGGCGAGCGCACGCTGCTGGATCTGCTGGACGCAGAAAACGAATACTTTGATGCCAGCCGCGCCTATGTGAACGCACTGTTTGACCGTCGGCTGGCCGTAGCCCGCGTGCAGGCCGGTATGGGGCACTTGGTGACATCGCTTGGTCTGGTGCGTAGCGGACTCCCAACTCTTGAAGAGCTGGGCGCAGAACCACTGACCGTCACCGCGAGCGCCTGCCCACCTGTGCCGCTGGACAGCTCGGTCTCGCTGTTGCTGGATGACGATGGTGACGGTGTCAGGAATTATAAGGATCAGTGCCCGGAAACGCCGCCTGGTGTCCAGGTCGACCTGAACGGTTGCGCGATTTCGGCTGAGATGAAAGTCATTCGGACGGGTATTGTTGAATTTGCCAATGACTCTGCCAGTATTGCTTCTGCAAGCGATGATTTGATTGAGGAAATCGGGCGCGTGCTGGCCAGCAATCCGGAAGCAGAATTGATCGTTGTCGGTCATGCTTCAAAAGTGGGGCCGCCGGGCTACAATCAGTCGTTGTCCGTCCGTCGTGCCGAGGCGGTTGTAAATCGTCTGGCATCTGATTTCGGCGTGAAGCGGTCGCAGATGACGGCCACCGGCCAGGGCTATTACCAGCCTCGCTTTTCCATACAGTCTGAGGCGGCTTTGGGCGCTAATCGTCGCGCAGACCTGACAATCCGCGTCCCGGGCAAACACTCAGAGGCCCATTGATGCCTCGATAAATAGGATTCAGGGTGGAACACACTGAGAAGGCGAGTCACACCGATCACCTGCTGGTCTGTTTGCAGGTTATCTGCAAGTTTCATGGTCAGCCAGCTTCTGCGGAAAGTATCACCTTTGGGTTGCCCCTCGACGAGGGGCGCCTCTCGCCCTCAAGTTTTGGGCGGGCCGCTGCCCGTCTGGGCTTCGCCAGCCATATCGAATACCAGTCACTAACCCGCCTGAATGACGCGCTGCTCCCTGCGGTTTTGCTGCTCAGGGATGACCGGGCCTGCATTGTTAGCGGTATCGATCACGAAAAGGGAACCGCAGCGCTCATCTACCCTGAGCTGCCGGAATCGAATGCTGAAATTCCTTTAGAATCGCTGGCTGAGGATTTTACCGGGAATGTCATCTACTGCCGCCCGAAGTTCCTGCTGGATCAGCGCTCACAAAAGACGACCAAGGTAAGGAAGGGGCACTGGTTCTGGAGCGTTATCGCAGAGAACCGCCGCCTGTACCGTGATATCTGCATTGCCGCGCTGATGATCAATCTGTTCGCGGTCGCCATGCCGTTGTTTGTCATGAACGTATACGACCGCGTGGTCCCCAACAATGCCACACACACTCTCTGGGTACTGGCTGTGGGGCTGATCATTGCGCTGTCAGCGGATCTGACTCTGAGGTTGATGCGGGGTTGGTTTATTGATTTGGCCGCCAGTCGGGCTGACGCCAAACTTTCATCATCCATCATGGAGCGCGTACTCGGCCTCAGCCTCAGTCATCGGCCGCAATCGGCAGGCTCTTTTGCGGCCAACGTGCAGTCGTTTGAGTTGGTTCGGTCTTTTGTCAGTTCGATGACCGTCGTCGGGCTTGTGGATCTCCCCTTCGTGCTGCTTTTCCTTGGTGTGATCATGCTGATCAGCTGGCCTCTGGGTGTGCCGGTGATTGTGGGCGCAATTGGTCTGGTGATATACGCATCAATTGCACAGAGGCGTTTGAGGGCACTTTCAGAAGAAAGCATGGCGGCGGGCTCTCAGCGAAACGCAACGCTGGTCGAAGGTTTGTCGAATCTGGAATCTGTAAAGAGCTTTGGAGTGGAAAGCAGGATTCAGAGTTCCTATGAGCGCACGTCGCTCTATATCAGTAATGTCAGTGCCCGACTGAAGTTTATTGCCTCCACCATCCAGAATGGTGCCCAGTGGTGCCAACACCTGGTGTCTGTTGCCATCATCATCCTTGGTGTGTACCTCATCATCGCGGGTGAATTGACCCAGGGCGGATTGATTGCGGCCTACTTGTTGTCATCCCGGGCCATGGCACCGGTCAGTCAGGCAGCGGGCCTACTGGCCCAATATCATCAGGCTTCCACCGCGTTGCGGGCGCTGGATGAGATCATGGACACGCCTCAGGAGCGGCCGGCAGGAAAAAGCTGGGTCTCCCGCCCGGTTCTTAAAGGCAATATTGAGTTTCGCGATGTTGAATTCCAGTATCCGGAGTCCGGGCATCATGCTTTGACCGGTGCTTCAATCAAGCTGAAAGCCGGCGAGCGAGTGGCGATTCTGGGCAAGAACGGGTCTGGTAAGAGTACGATTCAGCGTCTGTTGCTTGGCTTGTATCACCCAGGTTCCGGAAGCATCAGTGTTGATAACGTTGACCTGCGTCAGCTGGACCCGGCTGAGTTGCGTCGCAACATTGGCTATGTGCCTCAGGACGTAGAGCTGTTCTACGGCAGCCTGCGCGAAAACATTACATTATCAAGACCAGTGTCCCATGAAGAGTTACTGCGGGTAACGGAAATCAGCGGGCTAAAGGCGTTTGTCGACGCTCATCCGGAAGGTTTTGACTTGCAGGTGGGTGAGGGTGGTCAGCGCCTGTCTGGTGGTCAGCGCCAGTCGGTTGCGATTGCCAGGGCGATGGTCGGAGATCCGCCAATTCTGTTGCTGGATGAGCCCAGTGGCTCACTGGATCATTCCAGTGAGGAGCATTTCAAGCGCAGTCTAGCCAAGGCTTCGGAAGGGAAGACTGTGATAATGGTGACCCATCGAACGTCCCTGCTGGAGCTTGCCACTCGCATCGTTGTCCTCGATGCCGGGCGGGTTGTGGCCGATGGTGCCAAAGAAACGGTTATCGAAGCGCTGCGCCAGGGAAAAATCCGGGGGGCGTCATGAGCGACGAGAAAAAAACGCACCGGACCCTGGCGGAGAAAGGCTTTCATGGTATAGGTCGCGGAAGCGACCGTATGGGCCGAAAATCCGAAGGTCTGTTTGATCGGGTATTCGGACGCTGGTTGAGCGTGCCTGACACCGGCGGTTGGGAGGTCGACAGCGAGTGGGCCAGGGTGCAGCAGGAACCGATGAGTGCCCGTGGCCTTCTCTGGATGGTGTTTCTTGCGTTCGTGGCCTTGCTGATCTGGGCGGCGTTGGCGCCGATAGACGAAGTTGCCAGGGGTGAGGGTAAGGTGATCCCCTCAAGCCAGCTACAGGTTATACAGACACTCGATGGCGGCGTTGTGGAAGAGGTCGCTGTGCAGGAAGGGGATCTGGTAACTCAGGGTGATCTGCTGGTAAGCATTGAATCGACCCGGTTTGCGTCGGACCTGGCAGAGCAGAAATCCCGTGAGTTGGCATTGCAAGCCGATATCGTGCGCTTGAGGGCGCTGGTTGAGGGTACGGAAATTCAGTTTCCTGCCCAGTTTGGGGAAACCGCTCCGGAGCTGGTTGATGTCCAACAGTCTCTGTTTGAGAACAGCCGTAAGGAGCTGCAGGAGCAAAGGTTGATCTATCAGCAGCAGCTTGAACAGCGCCAGGCTGATCTTCGGGAAGCGGAATCTGCACGCACGCAGTATCAGGAGGTTCTGAATCTGGCCTCGCGGGAACTGGAGCTTAAACGCCCGCTTGTAGCTTCCGGCGCCGTCTCGGAAGTCGATCTGATCAAGCTCGAGCGGGAAATCAGTAACGCACGCGGTGAAGTGAATCAGGCGAACGCCGCCATATCCCGTGCCGGTTCGGCAATCACCGAGGCCCGGTCAAAAATCCGAGAAACGGGATTGGTGATGACCAACAAATGGCGTCAGCAGTTGTCAGAGTCCATCAGCGAGTTGGCGGCCATTCGTGATGTTCTGGAAGGCCTTGATGACCGGGTCAGCAAAACACAGATTGTTTCGCCGGTGGATGGAACCGTCCAGCGGCTGTTTGCCAAAACCGAGGGTGGAGTTGTTGCGCCGGGGCAGGATGTGGTTGAGATCGTGCCACTGAACGACGAATTGCTGGTGGAGGCGAAAATCTCGCCCAAAGACATTGCCTTCATCCGAAAAGGCCAGGAAGCCATTGTGAAATTCAGCGCTTATGATTTTGCCGTATTCGGCGGCCTTGAAGCGACTGTGGAGCACATCAGTGCTGACACCATCACCGATGAGAAGGACAACACGTTTTACCTGATTCGCTTGCGGACAGAAGCCGAGG
The DNA here is from genome assembly GCF_018860425.1 of Marinobacter sp. F3R08. Lineage (GTDB taxonomy): Bacteria > Pseudomonadota > Gammaproteobacteria > Pseudomonadales > Oleiphilaceae > Marinobacter. The sequence goes on from NZ_JAHKPI010000014.1 coordinate 628,018, forward strand.
GATTTTCGGACAAACTGTCAATTATTCCGGGTATGACTGCACAGGTGGATATCCTGACGGGCAAGAAAACGGTACTGAACTATCTCTTGAAGCCCGTTGTCCGGGCGACGTCTCAAGCAATGAGTGAACGCTGATCATGTCTTTGTCGTTTCTTGTTTACGACCGCCGTTTCGCGCCGCTTGATCATTGGCATCGGGTACTCCCGGACGCCCATCCGTGTGAGGTTTCGAAGTTTCAGACCGCGCCCCAGAAAGGTTCGTTGCTGTGGCTGAGCGCGGACGTGCCAGACTGGCAAACCCTGTGTCAGCGCTGGTCAGACACCGGCAGTCGCGTCCTTCTGCTGACCCGACTCCCAGACCCCACTGAAATGAATCGTGCGCTGGCCTGCGGTGCGCGGGCTTATCTGCCGGCCCTTGCGAACGCACGGGTCATGCGGCAGGCGGCAGAGATTGTAGGCTCTGGTGGCTTGTGGTTTCCCGAAGAGCTGTTGGGATCGCTTCTGCGCCTGGTTTCTGGTGCTCTGGATCAAACCGGACATCCGGGCACGGAGGCGGATCTTTCGATGCTCACAGCGCGGGAGCATGAAGTGGCCCGCTATGCAGCCAAAGGTGAAAGCAATCGAGCCATCGCCCAATCCCTCGGCATAACGGAGCGAACTGTCAAAGAACACATGGGGGCTGTCTTTCGGAAGCTGGGTGTTAAAGATCGCATGCAACTGATGTTGTTGGTTACCGGGCAGCGTCCGGCAGGCGGAGGGGAAAATGTACGTTAAACGCAACGAACACCGGATTGTGGCGGCCAGTGAGGACTATCTGGACGGTTTTGAAGAAATTGACCCGACAGACCCGCAACTCCAGAGCTTTTTGGCAGACAAGGTCGATCCTGATGCAACCCGGCGTTTCCGGGAGTCGGATTCCTCGCTGATACGGGTGATTGAAGATCTGGTGGACCTGCTTTCCTCCAAGGGGATTATTCGCTTTACCGACCTGCCGCCCGAAGCTCAGAAAAAACTCATGGAACGTAAGTCCATGCGCAGGGATGACGACAACCTGAACCTTATCGACATCCACGGCGACGATCTCTTCGACTTCGACTAACTGACGGCGTCTACTCCCGGCCCTGTAGCACCATCGAATCCCAGTTCCCATGCAGCCAGAACTATATCCGGGGAGTTCGCTCCTGCCAGATAGATGGGCAGGCCGATCCCGTGGGCCATGCCCGTCAGGCGCTGCATGTATTGACGGGTGCTGTGATCAGACGCCAGTCGCTGGGCGTAGGCGGAATCGGTTTTGATATATCTGAGTCCAAGCTCCCGGATTTTCGGTAGATTTTCCAGATGTTGGCCGACGCCACTAACGCCAACCCGACAGCCGTAGCGTCGAATGTCTTCAATGAATGAGCGCAAAGACTGATCGTCCAGATTCAGGACCGACTCTGGCACCTCGAAATGTAATTCTCCAGGCAGTTGCCCTGAAGCTGGGAAACTGGCCAGAAGATGGCGTCGTGCCTGTTCACTACCAAGACTCTGGGGCGCCAGATGCACAATCACCGGCGTATCGCCAAGTAGTTCAGGGGTCGCCATCAGATGCTTCAGCATGGCGGCATCAACTAACGGTGTCAGAGACAGGCGTCGACTCCAGGGCAGGAAGAAGCCCGCTGCACGCCATTCGTTGTTGAGCTTCAGGCGAACCTTTGCCTCGCGGTGAATGACCTTTCCATCTGGACGAATCAAAGGATGCAGAACGGCTTGAACATTCTCGTTGCTGACAGCCCCACTGATCGCTTCACGCCATTGCTGTGCGCTCTGGAATGGAATGGGGCCCTCGGCTCCTGCGTCCACTGCGATATGTTCCTGATCCTGCTCTGCCTGAGCCAGTAGGTGGTCAGCTTTCATCAGAATTTCAGAGCGGCTGACGCGGGTATCGAAAACACTGGCAGACCAGCTTGGTGCGGCTTCGCCGTCGCGATCAAACAGTCCGGGAACGGCCGTTGTCAGGCGCTTGCCAAGCTCATTAGTGTCATCAAAGTCGGTCAGAATAATGCCGAAGTCGGAACCATTGAGCCTGCCCATAAACAGGTCCGTGAAATGCAGCCCGCTGGTGCTAAGAATGTCCGATAACCTCAGGCAGAAGTCCCGGAGAGCTTCGTCAACCTTTTGATGACCAATCTCGGCATTCAGGTGGGTCAGGTTCGATATTCTTGTCAGAATCAAAGTGTGTCGCGTGTCTTCGTCTGACTCACTGATGAGCCCGTCCAACCGGCTGATGAAAAATTCTCGGTTGGCGACGCCTGTCACCGCATCGTTCAGAGCTTTCTTGCGCATATCGGCCAAAGCCTGTGATTCCCGCTCGAGCATCGTCTTCACTCGACCCGATAGGGTGTTCATGGCTTTAACCACACGCCGGAACTCATCGGTGGTCGGTTCCTTTAGCTCCACAAACCGCTTATCCCCGATGGCTTCTGCCTGGTCTACTACGCCCTTCAGAGGCTGGCTTATGCGCCGCACCAGCCAGCTTCCGCCCAGTCCTGCCAGCACGGCCACAATCAGCAGCCATGTGAAAAGCCGTTGTGCGGTTGTCCACAGCGAGTTCTGGGCGTGGATGGTGTCGCTTTCAACAATCAGGCTGCCGTAGTTCACCCAACCATCGGTGACTGTTGCATGGCCAGCGGGAATGTCTAGCGGAAGCAGTGATTGAAACCAGGCTGGCGAGTCACTGCTTTCAACCTGGCCTGTCAGTTCTACAGACTTGTTTCCCGGAAGGGTAAGTTGAATTTTCTGATAGTGACCGGTGGCAAACTGGGCGTCCAGAAACGAACGGAGCAGGGCGGGCTCCTTTTCCGTATGGGAGAGTGTGATCGCCAGAGAGTTGGCATTATCAATGTTCTTGATCGACAGCTGTTCCTGATAATAGCCCTGCGCGGAAAGCAAACTGCCAGCGAGGCTGGCGGCAAAGGCAGTAAATATCAGAAAACTGATAAGCAGCCATAATTGTTTAACGAGAGACATTCAGGCTCACTCCTTCACGTTTCATTCGGTTTAATACGTTTCGCCAAGGCGATAGCCGGGCAGTGGAACTGCCGGCCGAGGCGCCGACTCCTCCGGCCCAGAGTTCACTGCTGTTGAAACTGAATACGGGGGTCAGGTCTGTGCGTTCGCTGGCTGGCAGAATGTCCTCTATCAGGCTGTCCAGCAGTATGGGTTCTGCCCCGGGCTCGGGATAGTAACCAAGAACCATGTGGGGTTGGGTGACCGGACTGGCGGGCCCCCCAATCCTGGCCCGGACGTAGATCAGTCTGAGTTTATCATCGCTGATTCCGGCATGAAGCAGGCTGACATACTGGATGATGACGAAGTCCTCGCAATCGCCCCGGCCCTTTGCCAGAGTTTCAAGAGGCGTGGCCCAGTAGTCTTCACGTCCCCACAGTGACAGGTCCTGTTGATACGCGAGTGTGTCGTGAACAAAAGCATTTACTTGCTTTAGCTTCTCAGCGGTATCCAGCGTGCTCACTCGCTGGAGCATGGATTGCCATTGTTCGAGAACCTCTTGTCTGCCTTGCAGGCCACTTTTGCGCCATTGCGACTGGGCCTTAGTAAAATCGATGGCTGCAAATACCGGCCGTTGGGAAGCCTGGGGGAGGTGGGGTAGGAGGGCCAGACACAGCATAATGGCAGTCAGTAACCTGCTAGGTCTTTTCAGTTTCCTGAGTATTAATCGGTTGCCATCAACGCCCATCGACGTCCACTTAATTCGATTGATGTGATCTCGAATGAGCCAAATAACGGAAACCAGAGTGTGTCTCACTGTCCGTTCGTTGTCAGTAGTGGGTTTGTAACTTGAATGCCTGGGGCCTCCGGATAACGAGTGATCATGAGCCAGTGCAATGGGCAACCCGGGAGAGTTCTGAGTGGCCTGGGACGGCTATTGTTTGTGTGTTGATCCAGCTCAAGAAAGAGGCTCTTTGGGTATTCATCAAAAAAATGCCGAAAATAGATTATATAAATTTCAATTATAAAATTTAAACCACTAAAGTAATCATCAACGTCAGCGCTTAGCTCAAAAAGTGAGCAGGTTGTTGGCTTCGGAAGTCGCAGAAAGCTGCTCCGTACAGATAAAGAAAACCAACGTAGAAAGGATTGAGATCATGCCCTACGCAAACGACGTTGACCAGATTGCTTCCCTGTTGAAACAGCACCCGACCTGGAACGCTATCAACCCGAAGCACGCCGCTCGCATGCGCGCCCAGAACAAGTTCAAGACCGGTCTGGACATCGCCAAGTACACCGCGAAGATCATGCGGGAAGACATGGCTAACTACGACAACGACACTGCCCAGTACACTCAGTCCCTGGGCTGCTGGCATGGCTTCATCGGTCAGCAAAAGATGCTGTCCATCAAGAAGCACTTCGGTAACACCAAGCGCCGTTACCTGTACCTGTCTGGCTGGATGGTTGCCGCCCTGCGCTCCGAGTTCGGCCCGCTGCCTGACCAGTCCATGCACGAGAAGACTGCGGTTTCCGGCCTGATTGAAGAGCTGTACACCTTCCTGCGTCAGGCTGATGCCTGGGAACTGAACCACCTGTTCCGCGCCCTGGAAGAAGCTGAGAACGCTGGTGACAACGCCAAGGCGGAAGAGCTGATCAAGCAGATCGACAACCACGAAACTCACGTCGTGCCGATCATTGCCGACATTGACGCTGGTTTCGGTAACGCCGAAGCAACCTACTTGCTGGCCAAGCAGATGATCGAAGCCGGTGCCTGCTGCATCCAGATCGAGAACCAGGTTTCTGACGAGAAGCAGTGTGGTCACCAGGACGGCAAGGTAACTGTTCCGCACGCAGACTTCCTGTCCAAGATCAACGCTGTTCGTCTGGCGTTCCTGGAGCTGGGTGTTGATGACGGTGTTATCGTTGCCCGTACCGACTCCCTGGGCGCTGGCCTGACCCAGAAGATTGCGGTTACTGAAGAGCCGGGCGATCTGGGTGACCAGTACAACAGCTTCATCGATGGCGAAGTGATCGAGAAAGCTGAAGACATCAACAACGGCGACGTTGTCATCAAGCAGAACGGTCAGCTGGTTCGTCCGAAGCGTCTGGCTTCCGGCCTGTTTCAGTTCAAGCCAGGCACTGGCGAAGACCGTGTTGTGCTGGACTGCATCACCAGCCTGCAGAACGGCGCTGACCTGCTGTGGATCGAAACCGAGAAGCCCCACGTTGGTCAGATCGCTGCCATGGTTAACCGCATCAAGGAAGTGGTGCCGGACGCCAAGCTGGTTTACAACAACAGCCCGTCCTTCAACTGGACCCTGAACTTCCGTCAGCAGGTATTCGACGCCTGGAAGGAAGAAGGCAAGGACGTTTCTGCCTACGATCGCGCCAAGCTGATGGGCGAAGAGTACGACAACACCGAGCTGGGTCAGCTGGCCGACGAGTGGTGCCGTAACTTCCAGCGTGACGGTTCACGTGAAGCGGGTATCTTCCACCACCTGATCACGCTGCCGACCTACCACACTGCGGCCCTGTCTACTGACAACCTGGCCAAGGGCTACTTCGGTGACGAAGGCATGCTGGCCTACGTTGCCGGTGTACAGCGCAAGGAAATCCGTCAGGGCATCGCCACCGTCAAGCACCAGGATATGGCTGGTTCCAACATCGGTGACGACCACAAGGAATTCTTCGCTGGTGATGCGGCCCTGAAGGCCGGTGGTAAAGACAACACCATGAACCAGTTCGGTTAATCGACGGTTCGGATGTTGCTGAGGCGGGCAGTATTGCTCGCTTCAAATTCAGAAAGCCCCGCTTCGTGCGGGGTTTTTTGTGTCTGACGCTCTGATTATTCCGGATCTGCTATGCTGTAGCGGGATTGCGGAGAGACGGGTGATGGTGAGCGTGACAACGATAGAGCGAATCGATCAGGCGAAGGCAGAACTTCTCCAGCAACTGAATTGGACACGAAAACGTACAGAGTATCTGGTTGGCTCTTTGCCACCTGAGTTGCTGGACGTTCCTTACCATCCCGGGGTCAACCCACCCCTCTGGGAAATGGGGCATGCGGCCTTTTTCTACGAGGTTTTCGTATTCAATCTTCTGGATGGCACGCCCAGCCATGATCCGGCCATGGACGATCTGTGGGATTCATTTCATATCGAACATCGTGACCGTTGGAATCGGGAGCTCTTTCCCGGACACCAGAAAACCCTCGAGTATTTCAACCTCATTTATGACCGCGTAGCCGACAGGATACGAACAGAGCCCCTTACCGACCAGGCACGGTATCTATACCGGTACGCGATCTACCACCAGAACATGCACATTGAATCGATGATCTGGTGCCGCCAGACGGTCGGCTATCCGGCCCCCCCGGGCACGGATTTTTACCGTCCAGCTCCGGGCGTATGCCAGGAGGGCGATGCGGTTATTCCCGCCGGAGAGTGGCTGATTGGTATGCCGGGTGCGTCGGAACACTATGCCGGCGAGGACTTTGGGTTCGATAATGAGAAACCCGGTTTTACGGTGACGCTGGCCCCGTTCGCCATTTCCAGATGCCTGGTCAGTAATCGTCAGTTCATGGCGTTCGTGGAGGACGGTGGCTACCGAAAACCCGATCTCTGGTCGTTTGGCGGCCAGAAGTGGCTTCAGACCGAAACCGATGTGGCCCTTGTTCATGGCATTGAAGCGCCGTTGTTTCGCGCTCCCCGGCACCCGATATACTGGCGCTGGCACGGTGACCAATGGCAGGAGCGGGTATTCGACAGCTGGCAGTCTCTGAATCCGGATGCACCGGTCACCCACGTGACTTACTGGGAGGCAGAGGCGTATTGCCGCTGGGCTGGGCGTCGCCTGCCGACAGAGCTTGAATGGGAAGTGGCGGCCCTGGGGAATAGGCCAGGTGAGCCATTCAGGCGCTTTCCATGGGGCAACTCAACACCGGATGAGCAACGGGCTGACCTGGACGGACGCGCCATGGCCCAGAGCCCGGTGTCTGATTTTCCGGATGGAGACAGTCCCTTTGGCTGCCGCCAGATGACTGGCACAGTCTGGGAGTGGACCAGCAGCCAGTTCTTGCCATACGACGGCTTCAAGGTAGATGTATACCCATTCATGTCGACCCTGCAGTTTGGTGATCACAAGGTCACGCGCGGTGGCAGTTGTGCGACCTCATCATGCCTGATTCGAGGCACTTATCGTCAGGCGTATCTGCCGTTGCGTAACGATGCCTATACCGGTTTCCGAACCTGTGCGCTTTAGACCGCTCGGTACCGGGGGGCGGGCGGCCGCGCTAGTCTGACAGGCCGGTAACCGGGGAGGTGTTTGAGGGGGCCTTGGCGACCACGTGGCTGGCCAGTGCAACGCCGGTTTCGCTCATGGTCAGATAGGCTTCATCTGCGCCGGCTTCCCGGATCTGTCTCGCTTCATCCTCGTACATGGTGTGAGCCACGATATAGCCATCAAAGCCCATTTTCCGAAGCATTCGGGCGGCGATCAGTTTGCCCTCGATATCCCCCATGGCCAGGATAACGGAGTGCACGGCAGGCATGTGCAGTCCATTCCAGAAGGAGGCGTCCTCGGCGTCTGCGAAAACCACGTTGCGTCCTGCTTTTTGATGCAGGTTTGTCTTTGCCGGATCGGAATCCAGTCCGATCAATTTTGGCTGATCTGCACAAAGCCAGTCGTAGGCAGCGGTTCCTGTGCGGCCCATGCCCATGACCAGAACCTGGTTGTCTCCCAGTGACAACGGTTGCTCATCCGGATGATGTTTGCTGCTCTCGAAGCGCCCCAGACCATGGGCATAGCGTTCATAGAGGCCGTGTGCAAACCGGTTGATGGGGGCCGACAAGAGGAAAGAAAGAGACACCGAAATGGCCAGCGGAACCAGCCATTCCGGCAATGCCACGCTGGCAACAATCAGGCCGAATTCGCTGTAGTTGGTCAGTGCCAGAGCACTCAGGAAACCACTGCGGGCTCGTAAGCGGAAAGCCAGGAGCAGGAAAAAGAACAGGATACCTTTCAGTGGCAGGATCAGGCCAGCAACCACAGCGAAAATAAGTGCGTCGCCATCGGGCAGGCCGCCTATACCGATCTGCAGAAAGAAGCCCACCAGGAAGACTTCCTTGACGCTCCAGAGCGACTTGGAGAGCTCCTGGGACCGGGGGTGGTTGGCCAGCATGGCCCCGAAAACCAGCGCGCCAAGCTCGGAGCTGAGACCGACGGCCTCAAAGCCAAGCCCGCCGACAACAAGTGCAAGCAGCAACCCCAGGAGCACCAGCAGTTCGTCGTGGCCACTGGCATCCAGTAATCTGAACAGTAAAGGCCGCAGCAAGGGTAGCCCGAAGACAATCAAAGCCCATTCAGACGGGGTTTTGCCGGCCGCCAGGCTCATGACGACCAGTGCAATCAGATCCTGCATGATCAGGATGCCAATGGCTACCCGGCCATGGAAAGCCCGGAGTTCGCGTTTAGATTCAAGGACTTTGGCAGCAAGTACGGTGCTTGAAAATGACAGTGCGATGGCCAGCATCAGGGCCGTTGGCCAATCAAGGTCCATCAGCAGGTAGATCCCCGGAGCGAAGACTGCGCACGTGATACCGAAATGGATCAGGCTTCCGCCAATGACCTCTGGCCTGATGACTGAGCGAAGCTTCAGCTTGAGACCAACGGTAAATAGCAACAACAGAACGCCCAGATGCGCGATGTGCTGGAGAACATCGGTCTCTTCGACCACAACGGCGGAGACCTCTGAAATGCCGCTGAGAACAAAGCCTGCGGCCAGGTAACCAATCAGGGGGGGCAAGCCGACCAGTTTGACCAGCAAGCCAAGGCTGAAGGCAAAAGTAATCCAGATCGCTTCAGGCATGAGATACCGGCTTGAACGTTAAGAACACAATTATTGTTAGACTACCCTGTTTTACCATGCCCATGTAGTCGCTGAAGGTGGAAGGCGGTTACTTATATTCCGATAGAGGTCACTGGGCCGGTTGCCCGATAAACCCCCGGAACAGTTCTGCGGATCTGGCTGGCGCTTCGACCATTGGCGCGTGCCCAATACCCTCCATCAGTTCCAGCCTGGCATCCGGGATGGCGGCGGCAAAAACTCTGCCGTTCCGGTAATTGATGACGCGGTCCTCTTTGCCCCAGATGACCAGGACCGGTGCCTTGATGCGGGTGATAGCGGTGCGAAAGTCAGGTTCGAAACCGGCATCGCGAATGGCGGCAAAAATGACCTCGTTGACGTCCTGGTTGGCGATGGCCTGCTCTTCCATGACACCCATGATCGGCCAGGGTACAAAAGGTTCTTTTTCCAGGGCAAAATCCATGAGGCGCTCAAAGTCCCCTGGCTGCTTCGGAATCAGGGGATTGTCTCCTTCCATCACCAGGTCCATCAGCTCGCTTTCATACTCCAGGATGCCCGCAGGATCGAACAGTACCGCAGATGCCACTTTGTCGGGATAATTCGCGGCATAGAGAGCCGTAATCGCGCCTCCCATGGAGTTGCCCATGATGTGCGCCTTATCAACCGCCAGTGCTTCCAGAATTCGTGACACATAACCGGCCTGTTCTTCCAGGCTGTAGCCGATATCCAGGGGTTTGCTACTGTCACCATGGCCGGGCAGGTCGATGGCATAGACATTAAAGTCGTCGGTCAGGTGCCCGGCCAGACGGGTCCAGTTATCCTTGTTGGCTCCGAAACCATGGATCATGACAATGGTATCGCCATTAACCAGCTGGTGATTTTTCAGGTAAGCAATTTCCAGGTTGTCGACAGTCACGGTGGCCGCTTGAAGGCCTGCAGACGATCGCTCAAAGCCAATGGCGGTTTCGTAAATGTCCTGACGTGAGCAGGCACTTAAAAGCAGAGCAATAATCAGAGCAAACTGGAGGTTCAGTGTAACCGGGCGTTGCATCAAGGGGAGCTCCTGGCTGGCGACCTGTCGATGTCCTGGGCAAAGTATTTACATTACGCCATAAAAAAACCCGGTCAATGACCGGGTCTTGTTTTCGCGTACTGGTTCGGAATGTTGATGGCTCCGTTCACGACTGCTCGCGAGCAATGGCCCGATAAGCAATGTCCTTGCGATAGAAGGCTCCATCCCACTGGATTCGTGAGGCCAGCTCATAGGCACGTTTCTGGGCTTCGGTGACGGTCCTGCCCAGCGCCGTGGCGCAGAGTACGCGTCCGCCGTTGGTGACCACCTGATCGCCGTTGAGTCGGGTGCCGGCGTGAAACACTTTTTCGCCGTCGGTTTCAGTGTCCGGCAGCCCGGAGATGGCATCACCCTTATTGTAGCTGCCAGGGTATCCGCCCGCGGCCAGAACGATACCAACAGAGGCGCGGTCATCCCATTCGGACGGGCACTGGTCCAGCTTGCCATCAATGGCAGCGTCGCAGAGCTCGACCAGATCGGACTTCATCCGCAGCATGATCGGCTGGGTTTCCGGGTCCCCGAAGCGGCAGTTGAATTCGATGACTTTGGGTGCGCCATTGCCATCGATCATCAGGCCCGCATAAAGGAAGCCTTTGTAGGGATGGCCTTCAGCCGCCATGCCGCGCACGGTCGGGTAGATGACCTCATCCATGATGCGCTGATGGACATCGCCAGTCACCACGGGAGCAGGCGAGTAGGCGCCCATGCCGCCGGTGTTGGGGCCGGTATCGCCATCGCCGACGCGCTTGTGATCCTGGGAGGTGGCCATGGCCAAAACATTCTCGCCATCCACCATCACGATAAAGCTGGCTTCCTCGCCGTCGAGGAATTCTTCAATGACCACTCGGCTGCCGGCATCACCAAAGGCATTGCCTGCGAGCATGTCCCGGATTGCGTCTTCGGCTTCATCCAGCGTCATGGCAACGATCACGCCTTTGCCAGCGGCCAGGCCATCGGCCTTGACCACAATCGGTGCGCCCTGCTGGCGGACGTAGGCGAGGGCCTCGTCGACATCTGTGAAGTTGCCGTAGCCGGCGGTCGGGATCTTCTGGCGCGCCAGAAAATCCTTGGTGAAGGCTTTTGAGCCCTCGAGCTGGGCAGCACCCGCACTGGGGCCGAAGACCCGCAGGCCGCGCTGCTCGAACTTATCCACGATCCCGGCGACCAGCGGGGCCTCGGGGCCGACGATAGTCAGTCCCACATTATTGGTGGCCGCGAAGTTGGCCAGGCCTTCCAGGTCCATTACGTCGATATCGACGTTTTCCAGTCCGGCTTCCCGGGCTGTGCCGGCGTTACCGGGTGCCACGAAGACGCGATCTGCTTGTGGGGATTGCGCCGCTTTCCAGGCCAGGGCGTGTTCACGGCCGCCAGAGCCAATAACGAGAATATTCATGCTTGAAACCCCTTAATGCCGGAAATGGCGCATGCCGGTGAAGACCATGGCGATGCCGTGTTCGTTGGCTGCATCGATCACTTCCTGATCGCGCATGGAGCCGCCAGGTTGGATAACGGCGTTAATGCCAGCCGCGGCGGCGGCGTCGATACCGTCCCGGAACGGGAAGAAGGCATCGGAGGCCATGACCGAGCCTTTCACTTCCAGGCCTTCGTCGGCGGCCTTGATGCCAGCGATTTTTGCGCTGTAGACCCGGCTCATCTGGCCGGCGCCGACGCCAATGGTACGACCGGCCTTGGCATAGACAATGGCGTTGGACTTGACGTACTTGGCCACTTCCCAGGCAAACAGCAGGTCATTGAGTTCCTGCTCGGAGGGCTGGCGTTCGGTGACCACCTTGACATCTTCCATGGCGACCATGCCGAGATCCCGGTCTTGTACCAGGAGGCCACCGGTAACACGCTTGTAGTCCAGGGAGCGGGCACGGTCACCATCGAACTCACCGCAGGCCAGCAGGCGGACGTTCTTCTTGGCGGATACCAGTTCCACAGCTTCCGGAGCGACGGTGGGAGCGATGATCACTTCGACAAACTGGCGGTCGATAATGGCTTTGGCGGTTTCCGCATCAAGTTCCCGGTTGAAGGCAATGATGCCGCCGAACGCCGATGTGGGGTCGGTAGCGAAGGCCAGATCGTAGGCCTGCCGGATATCGGCTCCGATGGCAACACCGCAGGGATTGGCGTGCTTGACGATCACGCAGGCCGGATCCGCGAAGGGCTTGACGCATTCCAGGGCGGCATCAGTGTCGGCCACGTTGTTGTAGCTCAGTTCTTTACCTTGCAGCTGTCTGGCTGTGGCCACACAGGCTTCCTTCGGATTGCGCTCGGTGTAGAAAGCGGCTCGCTGGTGTGGATTCTCGCCGTAGCGCATATCCTGGACTTTCACGAACTGTGCGTTGAAGGTGCGTGGGAAGTCAGCATTGTCATTGTCCGGCGTGCGGCCGCCCAGATAGTTGGCAATGGCGCCATCATAGCCAGCCGTGTGTTCAAAGGCCTTGACCGCCAGATCGAAGCGGGTGCTGTAGCTCAGCTGACCCTCGTTGGCATCCAGCTCTTTCAGGACACGGCTGTAATCGGAGGCGTTCACCACGATGGCGACGTCGTTATGGTTCTTCGCCGCAGCGCGAACCATGGTGGGCCCACCGATATCGATGTTTTCAATGGCGGTTGGCAGATCACAGTCAGGGTTTGCCACCGTCGCCTCGAAGGGGTACAGATTGACCACGACCATGTCGATGGGGTTGATGCTGTGTTCGGTCATTATGGCGTCGTCGGTGCCCCGGCGACCAAGAATCCCGCCATGAATCTTCGGATGCAGGGTTTTGACGCGGCCATCCATCATCTCGGGAAAACCGGTGTAGTCAGAGACTTCCGTTACCGGAATGCTGTTTTCCTTCAGGAGCCGGTAGGTGCCACCGGTCGAGAGCAGCTCTACGCCGCGCTCGGTCAGGGCACGGCCGAAATCGACGATGCCGGTTTTATCACTCACGCTGATCAGTGCGCGACGGACGGAGGTGTTAGCCTGGTTTGCCATGGGTCACTTTCTTCGCTGGAGATGAACGAACAAGGGCCTCGCGAATTCGTGTCCGGGAGGCCCTCTTCAAATCAGGGTGTCTGGATTATAGCAGACCGTACTGCTTCAGCTTCTTGCGCAGGGTCCCGCGATTCAGGCCAAGCATGGTGGAGGCCTTGGTCTGGTTGTTGCGGGTGTATTTCATCACTTGTTCCAGCAACGGGGCTTCCACTTCTGAAAGCACCAGTTGGTAGACCTCGGTGACCGGAGCACCGTCCAGCTGGGCGAAGTAGTTTGTCAGGGCAACCTCAACGCTGTCGCGCAGGGTGACGCTGTTTCCGCTGCTGTTCACCGTCTGCAACTGATGAATATCATCGTTGGCCGGGGTGCTCAGGGTGTCATTTGCCAAAGTCTCAGCGCTCATGCTGCGAATACCTCTCCATTTCGTAAGCCGTCAAAATACTGTTGAATCGTGTCTCTCTGCTCCAGCGCATCGTCGATGGCGTTGAAGCGTTTGCGGAACTGTTTGCCCGGATCATGGGACTGCAGGTACCAGCCCACATGTTTTCTGGCAATGCGAACACCCATGGTTTCGCCATAGAAGGCATGCAATGCCTGCAGGTGCTCTGTCAGAATTTCTTCGACCTCATCGAGTTCAGCTGCCGGCAGGTGGCTGCCGGTCTCCAGGAAATGCCGGATCTCCCGGAAAATCCAGGGGCTGCCCTGGGCGGCGCGGCCAATCAGTAAGCCATCGGCACCGGTATGGCGAAGCACGTCCCTGGCCTTCTCAGGCGAGGTAATATCGCCATTGGCAAACACCGGGATGCCTATGCGCGACTTCACATCGGCGATGGTGTCGTACTCCGCGCTACCCTCATATTTATCCGCACGGGTCCGGCCGTGGATGGCGACGGCCTGAATACCGGCCTCTTCGGCCATCCGGGCAATGACCAGCGCGTTGCGGTTGTCCCGGTTCCAGCCGGTTCGCATTTTAAGGGTCACGGGAACATCCACTGCCTGGACCACTGCCTCCAGGATGTCCCGAACCAGGGCCTCATCTTTCATTAGCGCGGAGCCAGCGGCCTTGTTACAGACTTTCTTGGCCGGGCAGCCCATATTGATGTCGATGATCTGTGCACCGAACTCCGCATTCTGACGTGCGGCGTCGGCCAGCATTTGCGGGTCTCCGCCGGCGATCTGTACCGAGCGGGGCTCCGGTTCGCCTTCATGATTCAGGCGTGTCCGGGACTTGCGCGTATGCCAGAGTTTGCTGTCCGCTATGACCATCTCTGACACTGCCAGTCCGGCACCCAACCTCCGGCATAAAAGTCGGAACGGTCGGTCTGTCACGCCAGCCATCGGCGCAACAATCAGAGGGTTGGGCAAGGTGTACGGCCCGATTTTTGCCGTTGGCAGCATGATCTGAGTCCGTGTCACAGCGGGTTAAGCAAAGGTCGGCTCTGGGTCGTTGTTCAATAAGTAACCGACCCAGCATCCGAAGGGCGGTAATGATACCGCCGGGTGGGCTGTGATTGAAGGGGCTGGGCGTTGAAAAAACTGATTATTTTTCGCCCTGTCTGGTTGACTTTTGTTCTATGCGATGCCCGTAGTCAATGCTTGTCGAGTAAACGCTCGCTTACCGCATTAAGGACTGTCCGGGCGGAACAGGATGTTGTAGTTAACCGCGTCCCGGCCGGGGTCCCGGATATTGATGGCAATTCGCACGGGGGTGTCCGTTGGCATGGCGTCCAGTTCCCTGCCGGCTCCGGAAAGGTATTCATCCGGCGTAAACAGGCTCTGGGCAACCACGTCGCCGTTCAGGTTGGAGAAGGTCAGGGCAATGGCAGGAAAGGGCTGTTCGAAATCGGCACGGTTGATGATCACCGCATCGACTACCAGTTGCGAGCGATTGTCCGGGTTGGTCCGAACCACGAGCTTCCGGCTTTGTATGGCTTCGACATTGATCAGGGGGTTGAGCTCACAGCCGGCCAGTTCACAGCCCTTCTCGTAAAACGGGCGCAATTCAGGGATAGCTGAAAGACGGTCGAACTGGAACCAGGTGACCTGCGCAATCAGAACGCCTATCAAGCCCAATACGATAAAGCTCCAGATCATGGTTCTGATTCCGCTGCTTCCGGAATCGACGGCAATGGGATCACGCCGCAGGTCCCGGAAGGGGGGCTCGGCGTGAAAGGTGTCCGCTGGCCGATCCGGTTCATCCAGATCGAAACCGGATTCATCCACATAGTCATTGAATGGATCGGTATCTTGGTCGGACTGACGGTCATTGGAAGAGGGGGCTTCGATATGCTCGAACACGGGCTCTTCTTCAAAACCTAGCTCATAGTCGGGTTCCGGTCTGGCTTCCGGCTCCGGCTCCGGCTCGGGTTCTTCTGGTGCCGGTTCCTCAGGCTCTGGTTCAGAAATCGGTTCGGGGGGCTCGACAGCCGAGGGTTTCTCGGGCGTAAACTCGTCATCCTGCAGAATGGCTTCGGCCCAGCTTTCATCGATCTTCTCACCGGCGTTTTCGGTATCAGTGTCTTCGAAGACCGCTTCATCACGTTCATCAAAGTTGCGGAAACTGTCACTGAGTTCATCGTCGGAGAAGGTGAGCTTTGTGCCTTCGTAACGCCCTTCGGCCGCATCCTCTTCGGGGTTGTCGGCAAAGACGAAATCCTCTTCGCTAAGGCCGGAGCCTGAGGTGTCCGATGACGAGGAGTCTGCGGGCTTTGGCTGGGTTTGGGACGCCTGTGTTCGTCCACCTTCGCCGGGGATAACCTGGTGTTCAATGGCATTGAACACCTTCATGCAGTTCCCGCAGCGCACTTTGCCCTTGGCAATACCAAGCTGTTCTTCGGTTACCCGGAAGCGGGTCTGGCAATTGGGGCACTGGGTCTGCAAGCTGCTCTGGGTCATGCTTCTTCCTGAAAGCGAGGAGGCTACGAGTGTCCGAGTTTAGATGTTAAGACCGAGTTCGTCACCTGTCGTTGCGCCGTCCTGTGAGGCGTATCCACTCTTCCCGCTGTTCAGGCTCGTCCATTACGAACCAGGGTTCGTAGGCGGCCATCACTTCTCTGGCCTGACTGGACAGTATGCCAGACAGCACCAGGTCACCCCCGGTTCTGGTCCGGGATGCCAGATGCGGAGCCAGGCTGATAAGAGGCTGGGCCAGGATGTTGGCGAGCATGATGTCGGCTTTGGTCTCGGGTTCGTTGTCTGGCAGAAACAGATCCAGCTTGCTGTCTTTGACACCATTACGCCGGGCATTCTCCCGGCTGGCTTCGAGAGCCTGGGGGTCTGTATCGACGCCAATGACATGGTCCGCGCCAAGCAGCAGTGCCGCCAGACCAAGAATGCCGGAGCCGCAACCGTAATCGATGACCTGCTTGCGCTCGGGGTTCTGGCCATCCAGCCACTCCAGGCACAGGGCCGTCGTCGGATGGGTACCGGTACCGAAAGCCAGGCCAGGATCCAGCATCAGATTGGCTGCGTCAGGGTCCGGAGCATCGTGCCAGCTGGGCACAATCCAGAGCCGTTCTCCGAATTTCAGGGGATGGAAATCGTCCATCCAGGCCCGCTCCCAGTCCTTATCCTCAACCAGCGTAACGTCGATGTCCGACAGTGCCTGCTGGGTTTGCTGATGCCAGGCGTTCCGGATATCGGCACACAACTGTTCGATGTCGCGACCGGATTCAAACAATCCGGTCACAGTGGTCTGGCTCCAGAGAGGGGTGGTGCCGGGGTCAGGTTCATACAGGGGCTGGTCGGCAGCATCTTCCATAGAGACGGCGTCAGAGCCCATCTCCATGAGCAAATCTTCCAGCTGATCCGCATTGTCCGGATCAGCCGGGATCTGGAGTTGTATCCAGGGCATGATTAATCCCGCATCAGTTTCTCAAGGTAGTGGATGGTGAAGTCTACCTGTTTAAAGCCACCATCGCGTACCAATTTCCGATGCAGAGGCTGATTGGTTTTAATTCCTTCAACCACCAGTTCATCCAATGCATTTTTCATTCGGCGCCGTGCGATATCCCTGTCATCGCCCCAGGTGATCAATTTTGCCACCAGGGAATCGTAGTAAGGAGGAACTGTGTAACCGCTGTACAGGTGCGAATCGACCCTGACGCCGTTGCCGCCGGGAGCATGGAAATGCTTGACCTTGCCTGGGCTGGGAACAAAGGTTTTCGGGTCTTCCGCATTAATCCGGCACTCCATGGCGTGCCCGGAAATGCGGATGTCATCCTGCGAATATTGCAGCGGCAGGCCGCTGGCAATGCGCAGCTGCTCACGGACGATGTCAACGCCGGTGACCATTTCGGAGACTGGGTGCTCTACCTGGACCCGGGTATTCATTTCAATGAAATAGAATTCGCCGTCCTGGTACAGGAATTCGAAGGTGCCAGCGCCCACATAGCCGATTTCCTTGCAGGCATCGGTACAGGCTTTCAGGGTGCGTTCCCGGGATTCCGGGTTGATATCCGGTGCCGGGGCTTCTTCGATCACCTTCTGGTTCCGACGCTGCATAGAGCAGTCACGGTCGCCAAGATGAATGCAGTTGCCGTGCATGTCGGCCAGTACCTGTACTTCGACATGACGTGGGGTTTCCAGGAATTTCTCAAGGTAAACCGTCGGGTCGCCGAACGCGTTCTTGGCCTCAGTCTGGGTGATCTGGACACCTTTCAGCAGCGCGGCTTCCGAATGAACAACCTGCATTCCGCGACCGCCGCCGCCGGATGCGGCCTTGATCATGACGGGGTAGCCAATTTCCCGGGCAATCCGCAACGTCCGCTCTTCATCGTCATCAAGAGGGCCATCCGAGCCAGGCACGGTAGGCACGCCGGCCTTGATCATGGCATTGATGGCCGACACTTTATTGCCCATCAGGCGAATGGTGTCGGCCTTCGGGCCGATGAAGCGAAAGCCGCTTTTTTCCACCTGTTCGGCGAAATCGGCGTTCTCTGCAAGGAAACCGTAGCCGGGGTGAATACCCACAGAGTCGGTCACTTCTGCGGCGCTGATGATGGTCGGGATATTCAGGTAGCTGTCGGTCGGGCTGTTCGGGCCAATACAGACGGATTCATCGGCGAGACGCACGTGCATAAGGTCTCGATCGACCTGGGAATGCACTGCCACGGTCTTGATGCCCAGCTCCTTGCAGGCACGCAGTATCCGGAGGGCAATTTCACCCCGGTTTGCGATCAGAACTTTTTCTAACATGGCCATGAGTAGCTATCACCGTGTTCAGGAAATGACGACCAGGGGCTGGTCAAACTCAACCGGCTGGCCATTTTCGACCAGGATGTCCTGGATTGTGCCGCTCTTGTCGGCTTCAATCTGGTTCATCATCTTCATGGCTTCCACGATGCAGATGACGTCACCCACATTGACGGTCTGGCCCACTTCCACAAACGCCTTGGCGGTGGGCGAGGGTGAGCGGTAGAACGTGCCGACCATGGGTGACTTCACGGCGTGTCCGGAAGGCGCTTCTGGCGCTTCAGCGGCCGGGGCAGGTGCCGCGGGAGCCGGCGCTGGTTGCTGAGCAGGCGCTGGCGCCGGATAGTGACTTACATATTGTGCGCCGGCTGCCGGCTCGCGACGGCGGGAGATGCGTACCGAGTCGTCGGCCTCGTGAATCTCCAGCTCTTCGACGTCAGATTCCTCGAGCAGCTCGATCAGTTTCTTGATTTTGCGAATATCCATAGTCAGT
The DNA here is from genome assembly GCF_018860425.1 of Marinobacter sp. F3R08. GTDB lineage: Bacteria > Pseudomonadota > Gammaproteobacteria > Pseudomonadales > Oleiphilaceae > Marinobacter. The sequence goes on from NZ_JAHKPI010000014.1 coordinate 646,611, forward strand.
CCAGTCCCGTTTTGTCAGGTCTATCGATGAATGCGTTTCAGGGCCGCAAGGAGTGCGAGGTCGTACCCCTGGCTGCCGAGTCCACAGATAACGCCTTCGGCGATATCCGAGAAATAGGAGTGATGCCGGAACGGTTCCCGTGCATGCACGTTGGAAAGGTGCACTTCAATAAACGGAATTCCCGAAGCCAGCATGGCATCCCGAAGAGCTACGCTGGTATGGGTGAAAGCCGCGGGATTGATAATGATAAAATCCACGCCCTCCGCCCGGGCTTCGTGAACCCGGTCAATCAGTTCGTATTCAGCGTTTGATTGCAGGTGCAGAAGATGGTGACCATGCTCTGCTGCCTGTGAGCGCAATCGGTCGTCAATGTCCGCCAGTGTCTCGAATCCATAGACCTCCGGCTCGCGTGTACCGAGCATGTTGAGGTTAGGGCCATGGAGCACGAGGATTGTCGACATGGTTCTGTCTGCCTTGATGTCTTTTTACAGGATCGCCGAAGTTAACGGCAGTTTCCGTCAATGGTGCGTGCTTGTTTTGTTCAGATCAACACTTTTTGATCATCGTCCCTGTTGTCATTTAGTCGTAAAAAGCCGGCAAATGAACGGAAACGAACCCCTCTCGCTGATGACAATCATTGTCGTGAACGGCGTTCCGAACTTCTATACGACGTTGGTTTCATAAAAGGTAGCAGTCAGGCCGGCTCTGAGCCATGTCCGCCGACAAATTGTCGGGAGAGTTATCGAGGGTCGAGCGGGTCAGGTTGGCCCGGAATCAGGTGTCGGCGAGCGTTACGCAGTTGCGGCCAAGTTCCTTGGACGCGTAAAGCGCCCGATCCGCCCTTTCGCATAATACCTGGGAGTTGCCGCCGTCCCAGGCCGCGATTCCGCAGCTGAAGGTCACGTTAAATTCCCGGTCGCCGGCCGGTTGCTGCAGTTCAGAGAACCGCTCCCGGATTTCGTTCAGAACGTTACGGGCGTCGCTAGGCCGGGTATTGGGCAGGATAATGGCAAATTCCTCGCCGCCATACCGGCCGATGTGATCGGTCTTTCGCAGGCGTTGCTTGAGGAACATGGACAGGCTTCGTAACACCCGGTCGCCGATGGGATGGCCAAAGGTGTCGTTCACCTTTTTGAAGTAGTCGATATCAATCATTGCAAAGCACAGAGACTGGCTTTTTTGCTGTGCCCGGACGATTTCCTGGTCAAGAAGGTGGAGCGTGTGGGTGTGGTTAAACAAACCGGTCAGGCTGTCGCGGATCATCAGCGCCAGCAGCGAACGGGCACGCCGTCCACGGTTGTGTATGGTGGCAATCAGGTGCTTCGGATCGATCGGTTTGGTGAGAAAGTCGTCGCCCCCGAGGCTCATGGCATGGAGCTGTTTGCTGACGTCTTCTTCTGCCGAAAGGTAAATGATCGGCACGCTGTGGAATCGGTCCTGCTGGCGGATCACCCGGGCGATTTCCATGCCCGTGCAGCCGGGCATATACATGTCCAGGATAATGATCTCTGGGGAGAACTCTTCCAGGGCGTGGATGATCTGCATTGGATCGGTAATGATGTGAGCGGACATGCCCGCCTTCTTCAGTACCGTCTCCATGTATTTCGCCTGCGCGCGCGAGTCATCGAGCACCAGCACCTTGTAGGGTTCTACTGTGTTGCCATGTGTGTAGGTTTCTATCTTTTCGATGAGCTGGCCGGGATCTACCGCTGGATAGAAGAACTCTTCTCCCCCGCATCGGGAAGCCTGCAGGCGGGTTTCGATAGAGCCGTCCTCATCGCTCATGAAGATGATGGGGATAGGGGTATCGTGGCGATCCTGTAATTGCTCAATGGTGGTGATGCCGGCATTGGGAGTGCCACCGAAATTGACATCCACCAGGATGGTTTCCGGTTTATGGAGGCCGCAGGCCTCTGTCAGCTCTTCCGCACTGGGAAACGCTGAGGCCCGGAAGCCGAAAAACTCCAGTTGTCTGATCAGGCGGCCTGCCATTTCCTGGTTGGCGAGAGCGATGTAAACCGGCGTGCGACGAAACTGATGTGGTGCCTCTGAGCTGTTGAGATCGGTTCTGCGCAGTGTGCTCTGAGACAGGGTTTCAATGGCGTCCTGCAATTGCCGCTCAAGGCTTTCGTTCAGTGCCCGGCCCGGTTCCCACTGTTGTATGAGTTTCAGGGTGGTCTGCCCGGCCTTCGCGTGTCCATCCATTTCAAAGCGTTGGGCGTAGCGCACGAGCTTGTCCGCGGCGGCGGCAAATTCGTCACGATGGGCCGCGGCCTTGTCGCGGTCTTCGTGTATTTTCTGCCAGGTATCCAGAACAACCCGGGCCTGGGTCGTTACACGGCGGGCAAAGTGCTGCCTGAGTTTTTCTTTCTGGCTTTCATCGTTCATGTTGCTCGGGCCTGTCCCTTTTCGTTGTTGGTCGTCGTTCCCCGGTGCGGACGATTTTCAACTGTAGTCCTGTTTCTGAGTCTATAGTGTTTAACGTTGCCGGCGTAGGCCGTGCTTTGTAAATGTTTGTCAACTCTGCGGTACAGGTCACAATCATGTGGTCGGCTGGTTCACAGCCAATCTCAAGAATTTCGTAACGGCATGGAAGCAGGTCCCGGGAACGCCGAAACAGAAGTGTGTGGTAGTCCGTCGCGCAATGCGCCTGCGGGTGATCCTCCAGCGGTGTTGTTGCACAGGTCCTCGGCGTAAATGTGTTTGCCGCAGGAGTGGAAACCGCGGCGCTATCCTCGGTACTCTGTAAACTGGGTATTGGCGGAGCCATGGGTTACCATCTGGGCTGGCCGTTTGCTGCTGATAATTCAAAGACAGGGGATCAAGAGTCATATGCCAGGCAAAATCAGACAGTACTTCAGGGACAAGAAAGACGATGTTCAGGATTATTCCGGCGGCGGTGTGATTGGCAAGCTGGTTCTGGCGCTGATTGTGGTCTATTTGCTGGTGGCACTTGTGCTGGGCATGATCTGGAGCAGTGAGCCTGACACCTTTTCTGTGCGCGAGCATACCCGCTCGGTTGCCAATACCATGGAAAGGGAGCCTATCACCGGTTTTGCCACAACGGTCACCATGATCCGCATTGCGGAAACCCTGTTGGACAAACCTGGCGGCTACATTTCCAACGACATTTTTCCGCCGGGACTCTGGCTGGATAACATGCCGAATTGGGAATACGGCGTGCTGGTCCAGTTGCGTGACCTTTCTCGGGCCATGCGCAAAGATGTCAGTCGATCCCAGAGCCAGTCAGCGGAAGACAAGGATCTGATTATTGCCGAGCCCCAGTTCCATTTTGACAGCGAGAGCTGGGCAATTCCGTCGACCGAAGCTGAGTATCGACGCGGCATCACTGCTTTAAAACGCTATCTGGACCGGTTGTCGGATCCTCAGCAGGCCGACGCCCAGTTTTTTGCTCGTGCCGATAACCTGGGTAACTGGCTTGCGGACCTGGAGACTCGGCTCGGAAGTCTGTCGCGCACCCTTGGTGAAAGCGTCGGCAAGGCTTCGGTAGCAGATACCGTTGAGAGTGCGGGTGATCAGGATCCGCTGGCTGAGAGCGCCGCGGGCGAAGATGTGAAAACCGCCTGGACGAAAATCGACGATGTTTTCTATGAAGCTCGCGGTAGTTCCTGGGCGCTTCTGCACATCTTCAGGGCAATCGAAGTGGATTTCCGGAAAGTGCTGCAGGACAAGAACGCCATGGCCAGCGTGAGGCAGGTGATCATCGAGTTGGAAGGTGCCCAGGGCGACATGTGGAGCCCCGTTATCCTCAACGGCAGTGGTTTTGGTGTGCTGGCGAACCATTCGTTGACTATGGCAGCTTACCTTTCCCGGGCTAACTCTGCGATCAGTGATATGCGGGATCTGCTGTCTCGGGGCTAATGACAGAGCACTGATTCCAGAAACAAAAAACCGGGCGTAGAGCCCGGTTTTTTTGTGCCCTCGAAAGAGAGGCTTAGCCTTTGTAGGCGTTTACGGAGTCCACAATAGCCTTCTTGGCGGCTTCGGCATTGTCCCAGCCTTGCACCTTGACCCATTTGCCTGGTTCAAGTGTCTTGTAGTTCTCGAAGAAGTGCTGGATCTGGTTGCGAAGCAGTTCCGGCAGATCGTCGATTTCTTTTACGTCGTGGTAGGTGGTGGTCAGCTTGTCATGGGGAACCGCAACCAGCTTGGCATCACCACCGGCTTCGTCTTCCATATTCAGGATACCCACCGGACGGCACCGAATCACTGAGCCTGCCTGGATCGGGTAGGGGGTGACAACCAGCACGTCCAGCGGGTCACCGTCATCAGCCAGAGTGTGCGGGATGAAGCCATAGTTGGCCGGATAGAACATGGGGGTGGCCATGAAGCGGTCTACCAGCAGAGCGCCCATGTCTTTGTCCAGCTCGTACTTTACGGGTGAACTGTTGGCCGGAATTTCGATAGCAACGTAGATGTCTTCAGGCGGGTTCTTGCCTGCGGGGATGTTGTCGAATTGCATGTGCGATCCTTCCTGGTACGTTAAGGTACGTTTAACTGCGGTTAAAAAGTGGGCGCAATTATACGGGAGTCTCCTGCAGTTCGAAACTAAACCTTGGTCGTTGAATTCAGGGCGGGCCGCTATAGTTTTATCTGCTTGGCAATAAGCTCCTTCATGATCTCGGTGGTGCCGCCACCGATGGAGAGGATTTTGGCGTCCCGATACAGACGCTCGACTACGGTTTCCCGCATATACCCCATACCGCCGAGCAGTTGTACCGCTTCCCGGGTGACTTTTTCGCAGACATCCACCGAGAAGTTCTTGGCCATAGCCACCTCCTTGATGGGGTTCTTGCCGGCCTGCATGAGTGCCGCGCAGCGGTAGGTGTATTCGCGGGCCACATCGATCTGGGTGGCCATATCTACCAGTTTGTGGCGGGTTATCTGGAACCCTGTGAGGTTGCGCCCGAACGCCTTTCGTTGCTGGGTGTATTCCAGTGCCTGCTCGTAGGCGAGCTGGGCAGTCATGTAGGCCATGATGGCCAGGCTGAGTCGTTCAAACAGAAAGTTGCTCATGATGGCAATGAAGCCGGCGTTTTCGGCGCCAATCAGACGGTTTGCAGGAACCCGGCAGTCCTCGAAGAAAAGTTCTGCGGTATCGCTGGCCCACCAGCCCATTTTCTTCAGTTTTTTACCGGTGGAGAAGCCGGGCATGTCCCGATCGATCAATAGCAGACTGATGCCGCCATGGCTTTCGCCACCGGTGCGTACGGCAACGGTGTAGTGGTCGGCGCGCATACCGCTGGTGATGAAGGTTTTGCTGCCGTTGACGAGGTAATGATCGCCGTTCCTGACCGCCCGGGTTTTCAGGTTGGCAACATCGGAACCTCCTCCAGGTTCGGTTACGGCGAGCGCGGCGATCTTTTCGCCTCGCAGAACCGGCGGCACGATCTGTTCCCGGATGTCTTTTTTTGCCCACCGGGCAACTGGCGGCAGCCCAATATCCAGGGAGCCTAGGCCGGCGACCAGGCCGCCGGAGGTGGAGCGCATCAACTCTTCGGAAACCGCCACTTTCATAAAGATGTCGCCTTCTCCGATGCCTCCCAATGCCTCGGGGAAGCCAATGCCCAGCAGGCCCGCGTCGCCTGCTTTCTTGTAGAGATCTCGGGGAAATTCTCCTGCTTCCTCCCAGGCTTCAATGTTCGGCAGAACCTGGGTTTCGATGAACTTGCGGGCGGTCGCACGGACGTGCTCGTGGGTTTCGTTGAAGTAGTCGGACACTGGGAAGCTCCCTCTGATCGGAATCAATGCAAAGCAGTGTCACTCAAATACCGGCACCAAGCAAGCGCTTGGTTTTGTGCCAGTCAGGCAATAAAAAAGCTGGCCTGTGGGCCAGCTTGGAAAATCGGTAAACGGCGGATGTTGGTCAGGCGCTTTCGCTGGGGATGCTTTTGACGCCGTCCTTGGTGCCAAGTAACAGCAGGTCTGCGCGTCGGCGAGCGAACAGGCCGTTGGTGACCACGCCGACGATGTTGTTGAGCTGCTCCTCCACGCGGATCGGCTGAGAGATATCCATGTTGTGGACATCGATAATGATGTTGCCATTGTCGGTGACGACCCCTTCCCGGTATACCGGATCGCCGCCAAGCTTCACGATTTCCCGGCCAACATGGCTGCGCGCCATGGGGATTACTTCTACCGGCAAGGGGAATGTGCCCAGAACGCCCACCATCTTGGATTCGTCGGCGATGCAGATAAACGTCTTGGCAACCGCGGCCACGATCTTCTCCCGCGTTAGTGCGGCACCACCACCCTTGATCAGTTCCAGTCGCTCGTTGGATTCGTCGGCACCATCCACGTAGAACTCCAGCGTACCCGCGCTGTTGAGGTCATAGACCGGGATACCATGGCTTTTCAGGCGCTCGGCGGTTGCCTCGGAACTGGCAACGGCACCGTCGAATTCGGTTTTCAGTCCGGCCAGCATGTCGATAAAGAAATTGGCGGTGCTCCCCGTGCCCACGCCAATCACGCTCTCGCTATCAAGGCGGGGGGCAATGTAGTCAATGGCAGCTTGGGCGACGGCTTTTTTCAGTTCGTCCTGGGTCATGGGAGGCTCCGGGTGCAAATCAGGTTGAATTTGCGCGCATTATAGCGCCTAAGAGCTGTCTGCTTATAGACGGCTGCCGTGCAAACTTTCTACACTGTCGGTTTTTCCCAGCCAGTTATCAATCACACATCAACCAAAAGCCGGAACTGCTATGCCGCAACGCTACATCAAGAAGATTCTCGATGCGCGCGTCTATGACGTGGCCATCGAAACACCCCTGACTGAAGCTCGTAGTCTGTCCAAGCGCTTTGGCAACAATATTCTGCTCAAGCGTGAAGATCTTCAGCCGGTGTTTTCCTTCAAGATTCGCGGTGCCTACAACCGGATTGCGCAGCTCTCTGAGGAACAGAAAGCCAAGGGCGTAATCTGTGCTTCTGCCGGTAATCACGCCCAGGGTGTCGCCCTGGCAGCCAAGAAACTGGGTATCAAGGCGGTGATTGTCATGCCGCAGACGACGCCAGAGATCAAGGTGCGTTCGGTGCGTGATCACGGTGCCAGGGTGGTTCTCAAGGGCGATGCCTTCGATGAGGCGGCTACCCACGCGCAGGAGTTGATTGAGAAGCACGGCTATACCTACATTCCACCGTACGATGATCCCGATGTCATTGCCGGTCAGGGTACGGTGGCTATGGAAATCATGTGGCAGTTCAGTAAGCCGATCCACGCGATCTTTATCTGTGTGGGTGGTGGCGGGCTGATTGCCGGCATGGCGGCCTATATCAAGTATCTGCGTCCGGAAATCAAGGTGATCGGCGTTGAACCGGAAGATTCTAACTGCCTGCAGGCTGCCATGAAGGCGGGCAAGCGGGTGGTGCTGGACGAAGTGGGTATCTTTGCCGACGGTGTGGCGGTCAAGCAGATTGGCAAGCACCCCTGGGATATCTGCAAGGATCATGTGGACGAGGTGATCACTGTTTCCACCGACGAAATCTGCGCTGCTATCAAGGATGTGTTCGAGGATACCCGCTCTATCGCCGAGCCGGCTGGTGCGCTGGGCGTGGCAGGTATCAAGAAATACATCGAGCGGGAAAAGGTTGAGGGCGAAAACCTGATTGCCACCCTGAGTGGTGCCAACATGAACTTCGACCGCCTGCGTTATATTTCCGAGCGCACAGAAGTAGGCGAGAAGCGCGAGGCGATCCTGGCGGTGACCATTCCGGAAAAGCCGGGTGCGTTCAAGACCTTCATCAATGCTCTGCACAAACGCAGTATTACCGAGTTCAACTACCGGTATGCCGATGCTGCCAGCGCCACAATTTTTGTTGGCATCCAGATTGCTGCGGGCGGCCATGGGCGTGATGATCTGGTTCAGGATCTGCGGGAAAACGGGTACTCGGTGGTTGACCTCACCGACAGCGACGTAGCCAAACAGCACATTCGCCACATGGTGGGCGGGCACGCGCCCACGATCACCAATGAGAAGGTCTTCCAGTTCGAGTTTCCGGAGCGCCCGGGAGCATTGCTGAAGTTCCTGATGTCATTGGGGACCCGCTGGAATATCTCCATGTTTCACTATCGGAATCATGGTGCAGCATACAGTCGTGTTCTTCTGGGCGCGCAGGTTGATGACGATGAAGTAAAGGACTTTGAGGCAATGCTTGATAAGGTCGGCTTCCGCTACGAGAACATGACGGACAATGAGGCCTATCAGCTGTTTTTGGGGCAGGGGAGCGCTAGTTCGAGTTAAGGCGGATTGAGCCGGGCTCTGAGTGTAGGCCTGGCTTCAAGCTTACCGAACTTTAATCTGTAAAAAATTGTAAAGGCAGAGATAGCTGTTAGTCTTTCTTCTGATTCTTGATTTCAGTAATAGCTCACTGATTTCCTAATCTTTTTAAAACCGAATCTTGAGGAACTGAAGCCATGGGCGGCAAGCCTGACATCATCAAAGCCATTTTGCTGATTTTTTCCATCGGCCTTGTGATAACCGGTTTCGCATCCATCCACGCTTCTGAAAGTAAAAGCGCCAGGGTAAGCAGCCTTGTCGGTTCTGTTCAGGTTATGAATCAGCCGTTGAACCGGTAGCGCCGTTTATCAGTTACCACGCTGTGCAGGGGCACGTCCCAGGGCTCTACCGGCAGCTTTTTTACCTTCTGGAAATCATGGGCAAGGCCGATCAGTTTCGGGGCGAGTCTTGGCCGTGTCCGGCTGAAGGCAAAGGTCCTGTCGTAGAAGCCGCCGCCCATTCCCAGTCTTCCGCCCTGTTCGTCAAATCCCACCAATGGAAATAATACCGCATCCAGTGCCCAGGCCGGGCGCCGCAAGCCTTTACTGAACGCTGGCTCCGGGATACCGAAACGGTTAGCCGTGAGCTCCGTACCATCGCGGTAGGGGCTGAACACCAGCCTTCCTTCATGAATCGGGTGCAGTACCGGCAGGTAGAAGTGAATACCTTTGCGACGGGCGATATCCAGGTAGGTGTGAGGATTGATCTCACCATCATTGGGCAGATAGATGGCAATGTGCCGGGCGCGGTGCAAGTCGGGGTTTTTGAGCAGGTTCAGGGCCAGGTGCTCGGCAGCCTCTTCCTGTTGCTCGAAGCTCAATGCACGGCGATGCCGGCGCAGGTGTCTGCGAAGTTCACTGCGTGAAAGGGTGTCCGGATGGGATTGAAACGGTTGAGGCTCGATCAACTGGCTCAAAATAAAGCTTCCCGGGCTGCCGTTATCGGATGTGGCCCTTGAACCCAGAGTTCAAGGTCGGTGGCCGCTGTGACATATTAGGCTTTCCCCTGTCGGGGACATGCTCACAATGCCCTGAAGTAGCCACCTGGGTAGTGCGCATCGGCTCGAGGACGTATCCGACCTAGCGAACAGCCCAGGAAGTTGATTCCATTATACGGGTAGGGTCGGGGCCGATTGCAACACCTGTCTGACATTCTCTGCGGATTTACTGGCCAGAACCGTCGCCGAGGGCGCCGTCGAGCTTATTGTCCATGGCCCGCAATAACGTGCTGGTAGCATCTGACATGGTGTCTCGTTCGAGCAGTTCATGGGTAATATTCAGAGCAGCCATAACGGCAATGCGCTCGGTGCCGAAGACCTTGCCGCTGGCGCGAATCTCCCGCATCTTGTTGTCCAGGTGTCTGGCGGCCCGGAGCAAGGCTTCCTGTTCTTCCTCCGGACAGGCGACTAGATATTCCTTGTCGAGGATTTTTACCTCAACCGTGGTGGATTGCTGTGCCATCAGTGATGCTCCAGGGCCCTAAGGCGGCTGATCATGGCTTCGATCTTATGCTTCGCGTGATCGTTTTTCTGCACCAGCTGGGCCCGTTCCCGGTTCCAGTCATCCTGCAGTTCCCGCAACGTGGCGTTGTCCCGCTCAAGTTTCTGACAGCGGTCGATCAGCCTGTCCAGCTTGTCCGCTAATGCCTGTACTTCGGACTGTTCCATGACGTGCCCAGCAGTGGTTTTAGGTAGTGTCGACTAACTATAAGTGTCGACGCTAAGTCGGTCAATTTACAGGCTTGTCATTGCGATGCCTGTCACTGATCCGCGGCCTCGCCGAATCCGAGCCGGCGGCTCTGCCGCCAGGTGTTAAACGCTGGTATCAGTGCCACCGCAAGGGCAGCCACCGGCACCGAGCCCAGTAGTGCCCATTCCGTGGATGTCAGGGGGCGCAGGGTGATCTGCAGGCCGTAGTTCGCCAATAGCCAGGGGCTTGCCAGAAAGATTCCTGCTGTTCCGATAGCCAGAGCCAACAGGCAGGCGACCACTGCAAGGGCTACACACTCCAGAATATAGAGCGAAGCGATCAGTGCCGGGGAAGCACCGGTTGCGCGTAAAACTGCAATCTCATGGGCGCGTTGAGTCTGGAGCGTAAGAAGAACCGCGATCAGACCGATCAGACTGGTAATCACCACAAAACCGGTGATGCCAAGCAACGCCCGCTCAAACTGGCCCATCAGGCGCCAGAGTTCGCTCAGGGCAACACCTGGAAGTATCGCTGATAACGGCTCTCCGGCGAACTGATTGATCTCCCGTTGCAGACGAAAGGTCAGTACCTTTCGTTCAATGCCGACAAATGCGGCGGTAATGGCGTCGGGTGTGAATTTCCGGCCTTCTGCCTGCTCCCGGGTCAGAGTCCGGCCCGGTATGGCCACACCGGATTCCCAACCCACATGCATGGCTTCCATGCCATCCAGGCTTATATACACGGCCTGGTCTACCGGTGTGCCCGTGGGCTCTAATACGCCAGTGACCGTAAAGGGTGTGTCCTCGTGGTTGGAGAAGCTGGTTCGTCCGCCGCCGTGGGACAACACGATGTCTTCTCCGGTCTGGTGCCCAAGCGATCGGGCGACACCGGCCCCCAGGACCACATCAAAGACGCTCGCAAACCATTGTCCTTTGGCCAACTCCAGCGGCACATCCTGGCCGTAGCGGAAATGGGCCAGAAAGTTTTCATCGGTTGCGACGACCCGGTAACCCCGGTAGCTGTCTCCCAGGGAGATCGGGATCAACCATTTAAGGCGGCTATCGTCCTTCAGGCTCTGGTAAGTCGACCAGCGAATGTTATTGGTGGCATCGCCAATATGAAACACGGTGTACAGAAGCAGGTTCAGTTGGCCGCTGCGGGCGCCGACGATCAGGTCGGTACCGCTGATGGTACTGGTGAAGGACTGTTTGACCTCGGTGCGCAGATACTGGATGCCCAGAAGCAGGGAAACGCTCAGGGTCAGGGTCAGGCATACCAGAGCCAGTACTTTTTTGCGGTGCCAGAGGCTGGCAAATGCCAGTGACAGGGCGAGTCTTGCTTTCATGTCCGGTTACCCCGCAGTTCAAGCTGACGGCCAAAATGATGGGCCAGGGACTGGTCGTGACTGACGAAGAGGACCGAGGTGTGGTGGCGGTGTGCCAGATTCAACAAAAGTTCGAGGAAGCGGTCCCGGTTGTCCGCATCCAGTGCCGAGGTCGGTTCATCTGCGAGGATGAGCCCGGGGGCACCTATCAGCGCCCGGGCGGCAGCGATTCGCTGTTGCTGGCCGATGCTGAGCCTCGTCACTTTGCGATGCCAGTGATCTTCAGGGATCGAGAGGGCGTTGAGCAGTTGCTCGGCTTCGGCTGAGACCGAGGGTTCGCTGCGCTTGCTGCGCAGAGGCGACAGCCCGCAGGGCAGGGTAACGTTGGCCAGAGTGTTCAGGTAGGGCACCAGGTTGAACTGCTGGAAGATCACGCCCATGTGGTCGGCCCGGAACTGGTCACGGGCGCTGGCGCCAAGCCTGTGGATGTCCGTCCCCAGTACCTGGACAGAGCCGCTTGCCGGGCGAAGCATGCCGGCGAGAAGGCTCAGCAGGGTGCTTTTTCCGCTGCCACTTGGGCCGTGCAGGAACAGATGTTCGCCCCGTTTCAGAGTGATGTCCGGAAAGGCGAGGATGTCCTGTTGTGGGTGCCAGGAGAAGCCCAGGTCACGGGTGTCAATGGCAGTTTCTGTCCGCCGGGAACTGTTGTTGTCTGAGCCTGTCATGCTGGTCATGTTGGTTGCTGTCTACGCGGTGTATGATGGCGTTTTCCCGAATTCAGTCTCAGGAGTATTTGATCCGATGATTCTTGTCCCGGCACGTTGGCGCTCTGCGCAGCCTCTTTTCATGGTGCTTGCTCTGGTGCTCTTGCTTCCCGTGACAGGCCGGGCCGAAACCCGGGATATTGACTGGCTTGAGTTGATGCCGGCCGAGGATCTTGCTCTGCTGGAGAATATGCCAGAGATTGAGCATGAGGGCGATGGTCCGCCGCTTCTGCCGGACGAGATCATGACAGGCCGGGTTGTGCCGGAAATGGGTGACGTAGAAGGCCGTATCCCCGGGTTTGTCGTTCCCCTGAAAACGACCCGGGATATGCGTATCCTGGAGTTTTTCCTGGTGCCATACTACGGGGCCTGCATTCACGTGCCGCCGCCACCTCCGAATCAGATTATTCACGTCAAATATAAAGAAGGCTTTACCCTGGAGGCTCTGTACGATCCGGTCTGGATTGAAGGCAAACTGGTTATAGATCGCACAGAGACTGCCATTGGCACGTCTTCTTATTCCATGGTTGCAACTGACGTTGAGCCATACGACGAATAGCTGAGCAGCAGTCCCGTACGCGCCGTTATTCGGCGCCTAAGCTGACACTGGTCTCACCGTGGTTCAGGCGTCCGGAACCCTGACCTCCTGACCAGACCCACTCGACGTTAAGGTGCTCAATCTCGGGGAAACGCTCTGTGAGTGGCGTTGAGAGTGCGTCAGAAACATTCAGGTTTGGGCAAGTCAGGGTCTGGGTGACTTCGATATCCGAGTGAGAGCTTTCGTCTTTGTGGTCATGCTCGTGCTCGTGCTCGTGCTCGTGCTCGTGCTCGTGCTCATGTTCATGCTCATGCTCATGTTCATCCTCGTGGTCATCCCCGCCTGCCTGATGATGCACCTGCGCACTGACGACGGTACAGCCGGCTTCTGGTGTATTCACCAGGGGCGTCTCTCCGAGCCAGTGGGTGGTTTCATTAACCAGCGTTTTTTGGTCCTCTGAGCGGGCACGGTGTTCGAATCCCAGAAGGTTGTAGGCCGGAGAGGTGAACACAAGATCGATCTGATTCTGGTCAATTGCAAATTGCAGCTCGGCATGTCCGTGCTGGTGTGCGCCCGGGTTATCGCTGGCGGACACGGAGCCGACTGTCAGAAGGGTGGCGGCCAGGATGGCACCCGATAGTTTTGATGGGGTCATGGTCTCGTCTCTGTGCAAAAAAGATATGTTATAACATAGTGTTCAGTTCCCGGATAAAAATCAACAGGCAGTGCCTTGGCAGCCCCTGAATGCTAGGATAGAGCCCTAATTCATTAACACAGGAACTGCCTGTTTCATGTCAGAATCCGACACTTCCGGCGCTGCCCGTGCCGCTGAGTTCGAGCGCTGGGCTAACGTTTTTACCGCTCATAAGGCGTTCAGTCATCCATCCGAATTGCATGGTGTCTTGTGTGGTCGCCTGGCGGCCGGATCCCGTATAGAAGAACCGCAATGGCTGGCGATGGTGTGTGAGTACATGGGCCTGCCTGAGGGTGCAGCAGAAGAATCTGATGATCTTGCGCCGTTCATGAGCAAGGCATATGAGCAGACACTGGCGCTCTTGAAATCGTCTGACATGAGTTTCCATCCTTTACTGCCAGATGACGATTACGCCATTGCACAGCGGCTGGAAGCTCTGGTGGCCTGGGTTCGGGGGTTTCTTGAGGGCATGGCGCTTTCGGCCGGAGAGTCGCTGGGGCAGGCGCCCGAAGAGATCCGCGAGCTGATCGAGGATATGGTGGCCATCAGCCAGCTTTCCGACGACGAGGAAGCCGACGACGAAAGCGAGCAACAATTGCTGGAAATCACGGAATATGTCCGCTTGGGGGCGCTCGCCGTCTTTACCGAATTCAATGCCCCCGAGGCACCGAAGTCTGATTCGCCGACCCTGCACTGAACAGGGTCCTGACTGCAGGAGAGACTATGAACTCCATGATTCCCGTTAAGGAGTTTGCCGAGCGCCGTCGTAAGCTGATGGAGCGTATGGCGCCAGAGAGCATCGCGATTATCCCGGCGGCGCCGGAGCGTGTGCGCAACCGGGATGTACTGCACCCGTTCCGCCAGGACAGCGATTTCCATTATCTGTCCGGTTTTGGTGAGCCGGAAGCCGTGCTGGCGCTGATTCCGGGACGCGAGCATGGCGAGTCTGTGCTGTTCTGCAAGGAGCGGAATCCGGAGAAGGAGCTCTGGGACGGTTTCCTGGTGGGGCCGGAGGGCGCCATCGAAAGCTACGGACTGGATGATGCCTTCCCGATTGCCGACATCGACGACATTCTGCCGGGTATGATCGAAGGTCGTAGCAGAGTGTATTACCCCCTGGGCAAAGACGATCATTTCGATGCCCGGGTTATGGACTGGGTGAAGTTGATTCGTAGTAAGGTTCGCAGTGGTGCGCACCCGCCCGGCGAATTTGTGGCACTGGAACACCTGCTTCATGACTTGCGGCTCTACAAGAGCGCCAATGAGATCAAGATCATGGCCAAGGCGGGCCAGATAAGTGCCGAAGCCCACTGCCGGGCCATGAAGAGAGCCCGCAACGGTGGTTTCGAGTACAACCTGGAGGCCGAGCTGATCCACACCTTCATGGAGCATGGCGCAAGATCAACGGCCTACCCGTCGATCGTGGGTGGTGGCACCAATGGCTGTATCCTCCATTACATAGAGAATAGCGCGCCGCTGAAAGATGGCGATTTGGTGCTGATCGACGCCGGTTGCGAGTATCAGTGCTACGCCTCCGACATTACCCGCACCTTCCCGGTCAGTGGAACGTTCAGCAATGAGCAGCGAGCCCTATACGAAGTCGTTCTGGCGGCGCAATACCAGGCCATTGAGGCGGTATCTCCGGAGAATCACTGGAACCGGCCCCATGAGGCAGCACTGGAGGTTCTGACACAGGGACTGATTGATCTGGGGCTGTTGTCCGGCACACTGGAAGATGCCATTGCCAACGAAGCCTACAAACCTTTCTTCATGCACCGGACTGGCCACTGGCTAGGTCTGGACGTGCACGATGTGGGTGATTACAAGGTGGGTGATGCCTGGCGTCAGCTCGAGCCGGGAATGGCTCTGACGGTCGAACCGGGATTGTATATTGCGCCCGATAACACCGATGTGGATGAGAAGTGGCGTGGCATCGGTATACGCATCGAGGACGATGTCGTGGTGACCAAAGACGGCTGCCGGGTCCTGACCGATGCTGTTCCGAAGACGATTGCAGAAATCGAAGCGCTGATGGCGGACTGACATCCTGTGACCAAGCCTGATACCGACCTGATCATTGCCGGCGGAGGCCTTGCCGGAGCTACTCTGGCCCTGGCGTTGGCGCGAATGGTGCCGTCACTCCGGGTGACCGTGGTCGAGGCGTTCCCGCTGTCACCCGATGCCTTGCCGGAAGCCTATCAGCCCAGCTACGACGCGCGCTCTACCGCGCTGGCCTGGGGCTCCCGGTTGATTTTCGAAGAGCTTGGGCTCTGGCATCGGCTTGCCGAGCATGCCACGCCAATTGAGCATATCCATGTCTCTGACCGCGGGCACTTTGGTGCCACCCGACTGCATGCTGCAGAACATGGTCAGGAGGCATTGGGTTACGTGGCTGATAATCGCTGGATGGGCTTATGCCTGATGCGGGAGTTGCTGGAAACCGGAGTTCAGTGGCGGGCACCGGCGGAAGT
The DNA here is from genome assembly GCF_018860425.1 of Marinobacter sp. F3R08. GTDB lineage: Bacteria > Pseudomonadota > Gammaproteobacteria > Pseudomonadales > Oleiphilaceae > Marinobacter. The sequence goes on from NZ_JAHKPI010000014.1 coordinate 662,381, forward strand.
GACGGATATGACGCCCACGTCTGGCGGCGTCCGGGTCCGGCTGGCGGAGGATGGCGAGGATGCCCGGGAACTGACAGCCCGCTGCCTGGTGGTCGCGGATGGCGGTCGCTCCGGCCTGCGGGAAAAACTTGGCTTCAGGCCTGATCGTCACAGCTATGGCCAGAATGCCCTGATCGCCAACGTCTCCACCAGTGAAAGCCATGGGTTTACCGCCTTTGAGCGATTCACCGATACAGGTCCCATGGCGCTCTTGCCCCACGGATCATCGACCAGGGCTGCACATCAGTCCGCACTGGTGTGGACCTTATCCGACGAGGCGTTGCGGGAGGTTCTGGGGCTTCCAGACGAGGAGAAGTGTCGCTGGCTTCAGGACCGGTTTGGCTGGCGTCTGGGCCGGTTCACCCGTATCGGTACCTGCCACCATTACCCGCTGACCCTGACCACGGTGGCTGAGCCGGTGCGTTCCGGAGTGGCTTTGGTGGGCAACGCCGCCCATGCACTGCATCCGGTGGCTGGACAGGGGTTCAATCTCGCGCTGAGAGGCTTGATGACACTGGTCGAGCAGTTTCGGCTGGCGGAAGAGCAGGGCAAATCCATTGGCGATCTTGACGTGCTGAAGCGGTACCAGGATCTGCACAAACGGGACTGGCAGCAGACCGCGCGTTTTTCCGATTCCCTCGTACGCCTGTTCGGGCATTCCATGCTACCGGTAACGGCCGCCCGGGATGCCGGGCTGGTGGGGCTTGACCTTCTGCCCGGAGCAAAGCGCTGGTTTGCCCGCAAGGCCATGGGCCTGGGCGGCCGCCGGGCGATGATTGGGCGACCCGGAAATCTGAATCGGGAGGCGCCGGGTCATGAGTGAGGCAAAGAGCTTTGATATTCTGGTGGCCGGTGGCGGCATGATCGGGGCCGCTCTGGCTCTCGGGCTCTCACGCCAGGGCTGGCGTGTGGGGCTGGTTGAGGGTTCTGATCACGGCACCCTGGTTCAGGCACCGCACTCAGTCGTTGCCGTTGAAGATTTTGAGCCGCGGGTAAGTGCCATATCGGTTGCCAGTCAGCAGTTGTTGGAGCAGCTTGGCGTCTGGGCCGAAGTTACCGCTGGCCGGCATTGTCCATATCAGACCATGACCGTCTGGGATGGAGACGGCACGGGGCGAATACAGTTTGAAGCCGCTGAACTGCAGGCTAAAGCCCTGGGCACGATTGTCGAGAACCGCAGCATCGTGCGGGCACTGTTCAGGGCTCTGGAACACAGTGCGGTTGAGCTGATGGAAGGGGCCAAAATAACTGGCTGTAGACGGTTGTCGGACGGCTATACGGTTGAACTGGAAGATGGCCAGTCTTTGTGTGCCGGATTGGTGGTGGGCTGTGACGGTGCCAATTCCCGTCTGCGTCAGTGGGTGGGCCTGCCGACCCGGGAGTGGGACTACGACCAGCAGGCCATTGTGTGCACGGTCCGAACCACCCAGAGCCACCGGTTTACCGCCTGGCAACGGTTTTCACTGACTGGTCCGCTGGCCTTCCTGCCTCTGTTGACCGAGTCCGGTGATGAGCATTTCTGTTCCATTGTCTGGTCCCAGGACACCAGGGAAGCCCGTCGGCTGATGGCCCTGGGCGACAGGGAATTTTCTGCACAACTCGAACGCGCCATTGAGCGCGAACTCGGGGCGGTTGAAGCGGTTTCCAGCCGGTTTGCGTTCCCGCTTCGCCAGCGTCATGCCAAGGACTACATCGCGCCCGGCTTTGCCCTGGTGGGCGACGCTGCACACACCATTCACCCATTGGCGGGACAGGGTGCTAATCTGGGCTATGGTGATGTACGTGCCCTGCTGGACGAACTCGCGCGGGCAAAACGCGCCGGCCTGAGTCCAGCCAACGATCTGGCGCTTGCGCGTTATCAGCGTCGTCGAAAAGGTGAGAACCTGAGCATGATGGCGGCCATGGAGGGTTTCAAGCAGCTGTTCGGCCGTGATGAACTGTCTGTCCGTTGGTTGCGCAATACCGGACTGCGCTGGCTCAACCAGCTGGGACCGGTCAAAAATCGCATTGCTGCTGAGGCCATGGGTCTGAACGGCTAAACAGAAAAGGAAGATTCCGATGGCTGGAAGCAGTCTTCTAGTTCTGATCGATGACATCGCCACAGTGCTGGACGATGTTGCCCTGATGACCAAAACCGCCACCAAAAAAACCGCGGGTGTCCTCGGTGACGACCTGGCGCTCAATGCCCAGCAGGTAACGGGCGTGAAGCCCGCTCGGGAGTTACCCGTGGTCTGGGCCGTGGCCAAGGGCTCGATGATCAACAAGGCCATACTGGTACCGGCGGCGGTTGCGATCAGTTTCTTCATGCCCTGGCTGGTCACACCGTTGCTGATGCTGGGTGGTGCCTTCCTGTGTTTCGAGGGTTTTGAGAAGCTGGTGCACAAATTCCTTCACCGGGAGGAAGTCCAGAAACGCAAAGGGGAGTTGCACGAGGCATTGCGAAGCCCGGATGCTGACCTGCGGGCAATCGAGAAGGACAAGATCAAGGGTGCTATCCGTACGGATTTCATTCTTTCAGCCGAAATCATTGCCATCACCCTGGGAACGGTAACGACCCAGACCATCGGCATGCAGTTCATGGTTCTGGCGGTGGTTGCCATCCTGATAACAACCTGTGTCTACGGCCTGGTAGCGGGGATCGTGAAACTGGATGACGGAGGCCTTTACCTCAGCCAGAAAGACAACCCGTTGCTGAAAGGGCTGGGGTCGGGAATTCTATGGCTGGCGCCCTACCTGATGAAAACGTTGTCCGTGCTGGGCACACTCGCGATGTTCCTTGTGGGTGGAGGCATCCTGACCCACGGCTTTACTCCGATCTATGACACCATTCACCATTTTGCCGAGGGGTTCAGTGGTGTGGCGGGCGTCGTGGTGCCAACGGTCGCCAATGGGCTGTTCGGTGTAGCCGCCGGTGCTGTGTTGGTGGCCGTCATTACCCCGCTTGCACGATGGTGGCAAGCGAGAGCCGCCTGACAGGACCAACGTCCTCAGAGGCAGGCGTCGAATAACCGGCTGACCAGCACCGGTACCGCGGTTTCCACGCGCAGGATCCGTGGGCCCAGATGGACGCTCTGACAGCCGGCCTCTTCCAGTTTTCCGACTTCGTAAGCCGTAAAACCTCCCTCCGGACCTATGCACAGAGCCGTGGGCCGGTTCAGGTGAACCGGGCAGGGGGTAGAGGTTCCGGGGTGAGCCACCAATGCCTGTTTATCCGCCAAAAGCGCCGGTAATTCGTCTTCCACGAATGGCTTGAACAGCTTGCGAATCTGCACCCGTGGCATCAGGGTGTCTTTTGCCTGCTCAAGTCCCAGAGTGAGATTTTCCTGCAGTTGCTTTTGTTCCAGCCAAGGCGTTTGCCAGAAGCTCTTTTCCACCTTGTAACTGTTGATCAGCCAGAGGTCTTTTACACCCAGAGTGGCGCAGGTTTGCAGAATACGTCGGAACATTTTAGGCCGGGGCATGGCCAGGATCAGAGTGAGGGGAAGTGGTGCCGGTGGTGGCTGATCCAGCACCACCCGGAGTTCCGCCTCGGTATCGCTGACCTGCACTACCTCGCCGGTCCCGAGCTGACCATCGACACGGCCAACGGGTACCGTATCGCCTGCAGTGGCCTTGATGACAGACCGCAGGTGAGACAGGCGTCGACCGCGTAAAATAACGCGATCAACAGCGATGAAATCTTCATCGAACAGCAAGGCCAGATTCATTCGCCGGCAGACCTGTCGCTTTCCGGCTCTGACACTTCCCGTTTGGCCAGTCGGCCGAACACAATGCCAACCTCAAACAGGATCCACATGGGAACTGCCAGCAAGGTCTGGGAAATAATATCCGGCGGTGTCAGCATCATTCCTATGATGAAACAGCCGACCACTACGTAGGGGCGCTTGGCCGCCAGATCTGCCGGCGTGGTGGCGCCTGTAAGGATCAGCAGCACGGTGGCGATGGGGATTTCAAAGGCCACGCCGAAGGCGAAGAACATCTTGAGTACGAAGTTGAGGTAACTGGTGATGTCCGGAAGCTCAACAATGCCTTCTGGCCCGATGGCCGTGAAAAAGCCGAACACCAGCGGGAAAACCACGTAATAGGCAAAAATTGCGCCCATATAAAACAGGATCACCGAGGTGAACAGCAGAGGAAAGGCCAGCCGTTTCTCGTGGGCATAGAGACCCGGTGCAATAAAGCTCCAGAGCTGGTAGAGAATAATCGGTATGGCGGCGAACACCGACAGAACCAGAGCCAGTTTCAGTGGCGCGAAGAACGGAGAAGTGACATCCGTTGCGATCATGGTCTGGCCGATAGGCAACAAGGAGCGGATAGGCTCAGACAGCCACAGGTATAACTCATTGGCAAACGGGTAGATGGCAGCGAAACAAACCAGCACCGCAAGCACCATTTTCAGAAGGCGGTTGCGCAGTTCGAGCAGGTGCTCGATCAGTGGCATTTCCTGTTGTTCCGGAGGCAGTTGGTTGCCGTCGGGCTTTGCATTCATGAACGGTTATCCGGCGGGCTTTGTGGGCTTCTGGTTGATGGTTGTTCGTGCCCGTCAGAGGCGGCGTCAGGTCTCTGTGAGACAGTGTCGGCATCGGGCTGACCCTGGTCCGAGGTGTCGCCCGTTGCCTGTGCTCCGGCAACGCGACGGGTTGCCGGTGCGGGTCTTGGCTTCGGGGTTTCGTTCTCGGGAAGGATCATGTGCTCATACTTTTTAGCTTCGTCCAGGGCGCCACGCACGCTTTTCTGAACGTCGTCCAGGCCGACATCCCCTGCCTTGCGAAGCTCTTCGCGCAGTTCATCGGCTTTCAGCTGCCGATCCAGTTCCGATGTGAACTGACTGACCATACGACGCGCGCCGCCCACCCAGCGGCCGGCAGCACGGGCCGCCGTGGGCAGACGCTCGGGGCCAAGCACTAACAGTGCGATGACGCCGCAGATGAGCAGCTCAAGAAAGCCGATATCGAACATTCAGCCTGGTCTCAGCTGGGGGACTTGTCCCGGGGCTTTTCTTCGGTCGCAGCCTGTTGTTGTGGCTGCTCCCCGTCGTTGCCTTCCAGCGAATCCTGGTTCTCGGTCTTGGAGTCTTCATCGTTCATGGACTTTTTGAAGCCTCGAATGGCACCACCCAGATCGCTGCCGATGTTGCGCAGTTTTTTGGTCCCGAACAACAGAATGACAATGCCGAGTACGATAAGTAATTGCCAGATGCTGATACCCATGACGGGGTCCTCATTTTAATGTTTCTGTTCAATAACATTGTACGTTACCAGAACGGTTGTGCGGAAACCCCCTTGAAGGTATTTCCGTTCACTTGTCCCGGGACGCTTTTTCTTCCAGGCCTGACAGATCGAACCGGCTGGCCAGTTCGTCCAGGATGTCCTTCGGGCCGAGGCCCAGTCTCGACAGCATCACCATGCTGTGGAACCACAGGTCGGCGGTTTCATAAACCACGTCCCGGGTTTCACCAGAGTGTTCTGCGTCCTTGGCGGCCAGCAGGGTTTCTGTGCACTCTTCGCCTACTTTCTCGAGAATCTTGTTCAGACCCTTGGCATGTAGGCTGGCCACATAGGAGGTTTCCGGGTCGGCGTCCCTTCGGGTTTCCAGAACCCGAGCCAGGTCTTCCAGTACGTCACTCACGGTCTTTGCTCCTCAGTTGCTGCCGTAGATGGTGCCGGGATCCTTGATCACCGGGTCGACACTGACCCACTGACCATCCTTCAGGGTCCGGTAAAAGCAGCTGCGTCTGCCAGTATGGCAGGCAATGCCGCCTTTTTGTTCCACTTTCAGCAGGATGACGTCTGCGTCGCAGTCCAGCCTGATGTCCCGGATGATCTGCTCATGCCCGGACGTCTCACCTTTGCGCCAGAGCTTGCCCCTTGAGCGGGACCAGTATACGGCATGACCTTCCTCGGCGGTCAGACGGAGTGATTCCCGGTTCATCCAGGCCATCATCAGGATGTCGCCGGTTTCTGCATCCTGGGCGATGGCCGGCACCAGTCCATCTGCGGTCCAGCGAATGGCATCCAGCCAGTCAAGGTTCTCGACGTTATCCGAGCTATTTTGCATTTTTGTGAATCCTGAAATCTTTATTGGTTATCGGCTGCCCCGGAGCATCAGTGCGCCGGCAATGGCAAACAGTGCCCAGCTCCAGGTTGGCATGTTTTCAATCCACTGCTGACCTTCAGGCTGGGTGCCCAGCAGGCCGCCAGCGATCAGCAGTCCCGCAAGTGTAGCCCGTCGCCAGCGCCGTTCGGTGCGGATCTGCTGCTCGCGGAGCAATTCCAGCGTTGCCTGGTTCTGGGGCTCGGTAGGCCCGGCCTGCCGCAGTTGCAGCAGTGCATCGTGCACGAGCTGAGGCATTTCCGGTGATTGCTCCAGCCAGGACGGCAGGTGGGACTGCAAAGACTTGATCAGCCCCGAGGGACCAATACGCTTGCGCATCCAGGTCTCCAGGTACGGTTGGGCAGTGCTCCACAGATCCAGGTCCGGGTACAGCTGGCGCCCCAGTCCTTCAACATTCAGCAGGGTTTTCTGCAGTAGCACAAGCTGGGGTTGTACCTCCATGTTGAACCGCCTGGCTGTCTGAAACAGGCGCAACAGGAAATGACCAAATGAGATGTCCTTCAGAGGCTTCTCGAAAATGGGTTCGCAGACGGTTCGGATGGCCGCCTCAAATTGGTTCACCGGGGTATCAGGGGGGACCCAGCCGGACTGGATGTGCAGCTGAGCCACCTGCCGGTAATCGCGTCGGAAGAAAGCCAGCAGGTTGCGGGCAAGGTAGCTCTGGTCGTCCGGCGCAAGGGTGCCGACAATGCCGAAATCGATTGCGATATACCGGGGGTCAGCGGGATTGGAGGTATCCACGAAGATGTTGCCCGGGTGCATGTCTGCATGGAAGAAACTGTCCCGGAATACCTGGGTAAAGAAAATTTCCACTCCTTTCTCTGCCAGTACTTTCATGTCGACACCGGCGGATCTCAGGGCGGCGGTATCGGCAATGGGAATGCCATGAATGCGCTCCATCACCAGCACGGATTTTCGGGTGTAATCCCAGTCGATAAACGGGATATAGATCAGGGAAGAGTCTTCGAAATTCCGCCGTAGCTGGCTGGCATTGGCGGCTTCACGCTGCAGATCCAGCTCGTCGTGAATGGTGGAGTCGTAGTCGGCAACCACCTCCACCGGGTGCAGGCGTTTGCCCTCGGACCAGTATTTTTCCAGCAGACCTGCCATCAGGTACATCAGCGCCAGATCCTGACGGATCACCTTTTCGATGCCGGGGCGCAGCACTTTTACGACCACCTTCTGGCCGTTGAGCAGTGTGGCGGCATGCACCTGAGCAACCGACGCCGAGGCTAACGGGTCTGGACTGAACTCGGCAAACAGTTCCGAGACCGGCGCGCCCAGTGAGGATTCAATAATGCCTCGGGCTTCATCACTCGGAAACGGAGGAACCCGATCCTGAAGGGTTTTCAGGGATTCGGCCATATCATCCGGCAACAGGTCGCGTCGGGTGGAGAGGATCTGGCCAAATTTTACGAATACCGGTCCCAGCTCTTCCAGTGCCAGCCGCAGGCGGTCGCCCCGGTCCAGCTTGGGCTGGGGGAACAGATGCCATGGGGCCAGCAGAAAGAAGACCTTCAGCGGCGCCGGCAGCTCGGCGATTGGCAGGAACGTGTCCAGCCGGTAACGGCAGAACACCCAGGCAATACGAAACAGGCGTTGCAGGCGGGTCACGGGTTCTCCGGTTTGTCAGTCTTGCCGCGGTTTTCAAGCAGGTTCAGTCGGGCTTCCAGTCTTTCAGTGCGCAGATCGAGTTCGTCGATAGCCTCGAATGTGGCCTCCAGTTCCCGTCGCCCTGGTAAGGCGCGGCTCTCTTCATGCACATACTCTTCGATATTGGCGTTCAGGGACTGGAAGGCCTGTCGACTCCAGCGGGTGGCACCGCGAATGCGCTGGCCCAGAAAGTGTGCCGGTACATCGCCGATGTGTCTTGCCATGGCGGCTTCCCAGTCCGGTTCGAGCTGGTTCAAAGCGCGCTGCAGTTGGTGCGCCAGTGCGGTGTCTCCGGCCACTTCAAGGCGGCCATCGGTAAACACCCGGTCATCGCCGGTGGCCAGTGCTGCAAAGGCGATGGGTTTACCGCTGATCTCCAGAGCTGGCTGGTCGACCGGCTGGCTGCCAACGCGGATACGGGTTCCGGCACGGTCAAGGGTGTAGGTCAGGGGAATCGGGTCGGTGATCGTGAACTGAACCGGGCCTGCCAGTGCTTCCATCAAGGCATGATGCCCCGCAGGATCGAGTTCCAGAGCCCGGTTCAGGGCGCTTTCCAGGATCGCGGAGACGGCAGCCAGCAAGGTCGGGCCGGGAAACATCAGGGCTTGATTCCCACATGCAGGGCAACGATGCCGCCAGTCATGTTGTAGTACTTGCAGTTCACCAGACCCGCGTCCTCCATCATCGCCTTGAGGGTGTCCTGATCCGGATGCATACGGATGGACTCGGCCAGGTACTTGTAGCTCTCGCTGTCTCCCGCGATAAGCTGGCCCATTAATGGCAGGGCCGAGAAGGAATAGGTGTCGTAGGCCTTGCTCAGCAGAGGGTTCTTGGGCTTGGAGAACTCCAGGATCATCAGCTTGCCACCGGGTTTCAGGACCCGGGTCATATCCCGAAGAGCCTGATCCTTGTCGGTCACGTTGCGTAGCCCGAACGCAATGGACACCGCGTTGAAATTGTTGTCCGGGAAAGGCAGGTGTTCGGCATCCGCCTGCACGTATTCGATGTTGCCGGCATAACCACGGTCTGTCAGTCGACCGCGGCCGACCTGTAGCATGGACGCGTTGATATCGGCCAGAACCACTTTGCCGGAGGGGCCTACGAGGTCCGAGAATTTCATGGTGAGATCACCAGTGCCACCGGCAATATCCAATACCTGGTGGCCGGGCCGGACGCCGGAAAGCTCAATGGTGAAACGTTTCCAGAGCCGATGAATGCCCATGGACATCAGATCATTCATGAGGTCGTACTTGCCTGCCACGCTGTGGAATACTTCCGCTACCTGGCTCGCTTTCTGGCTTTTGGGCACGTTGCGGAAGCCAAAGTGAGTGACTTCGTCCTGGCCGTCGCTGTTTCCGGCCTGGCCGGCTGGCGTTTGCTGCTCGCTCATGAGGGTGTCCTGTCAGAATCTGAGCCCTGTATTCTAACTGCTGACGGGGGCGCTACAAGGGTGGCGGCGAGTTAAATAGCGCCTTAAACTGTAAAACTGTCCAAACTCGAGAGAAAACTGATTTATGTCTGTTATTGATGTACACCGTCCGCATGCCCTGGATAAAGAACACGCGAGGCAGGCTGCCGAAGCTCTGGCGCAGGATCTGTCCAGTCAATTTGATGTGGATTACCAGTGGGAAGGCGATCAGCTCAAATTCAAGCGCAGCGGCGTCAAGGGGCAGCTGGATATCAGCCCGACTGATCTGCACATTCATCTGGAGCTGGGCATGTTGCTGCGGCCTTTCAAATCCCGGATCGAGCAGGAAATTCACTCCCAGCTGGACCAGATCATCAAGGCCTGATTCGGCGATTTACAGGTTGTCCGGCAGGCTGAACGGTGCCGGGTGACCACTGAGAATATTGCGCATCACCTGCTGTTCCCGGCTCACAAGCCGGTCAATCAGCAGCTCCACATCATCCATCTTGCGAAAGGCAGAATAGCCCCGGTGCAGGAAACTGTGTAAATCGGTCAGGCCGGCCATTTCTGCCGGGCTGCGGCTCATGGATAACAGCCAGCCAAGGGTGCGGTTGCGCACATAGCGATCAAGCTGCTGGCCAACGTCAGCCACCAGAGTAATCTGCGTTTCTCTTTGCGACTGCAGTCTGCTTTCCCGGTAGGCTGCGCAATATGTTTCGCTGGTCAGAACGCTGTTGGTTGCGCCCTGCTGGTGCAGCAGTTCTGCGAGCTCAAGGTCCAGCCGCTGGGTGATCAGGTTCAGTTCCACCAGGCCGGCAAAAGTGTTCAGAAGGTTGTCGGGCAGCCACTTCACCATCTTGGGGAATACCCGATCTATGTTGTCATCGCGACGGGTCATGCCGGCCGGGGCATAGAGATCTGTCAGCAGAAACTCAAGACCCTGATGGTAGCCGGGATGCTGGTAGAGATCCCTGTGAGTTTCTTTCAGGCGCCCAGCTTGCCAGTTGGCAACCTCGAACGTCGCGTTCAGCAGGGGGTGATGTGCCTTCAGCTGCCGGAAGTCATGGTAATCCAGTAGCAGCTGCTGTAGCCGGCGAGCGCTTTCAGAGCGGGCTTCGGTGGCGATAAGGCGCTCTCGGTACATCGGCGGTAGCTCCACTAGACCTGAACAGAGGCTCGTAGTTTAACGGAGCCGCGGCGGTCTTGCAGCAGGGAGACTAGCCTTGAGCGGCCGAGGGGAGTGTCTCGAAGCCCGGCACCCACTCCTTGCTGTCGAGGGTAATAAAGTGGCTGGGTGCTTCGGTTTCAATAATTCTCATGGTGGTCGGACTCTGGCGGGCACTGGCCAGCATGGACGACCGGTCGAGGATGCGGTCCACCGCGGGAATCAGGAAGGTGCCGTGGCGCACAAGGTTATAGACACTGGTGTCCGTTCGCGCCATCCAGTCCATGATGTTCTCGATGTTGCGAACGATGGTCAGATGGTCTTTGGTGGCGGAGAACAGTTTGCTCAGTAGTTGTTTTTTACGCGGGTTCATCTTGCCAAAAAACGTCTGGCCATAGGCAGAGGAAGGTGCGCTGTTGATCAACCGGATCAGCCAGGGCCACATGCCGTGGCTGACCGGTTCCAGGATCGTCGTAACAAGGGCAGAGAGCCGGCCATCGGGGAGCACGGGCGCTTCCAGTACCACCTCCACATGTTCGAACAATGTGGGCTGTTGTTTCATGGCTTCGAGGACGACGGCGCCACCCCGGGAATGACCGTGTACCCGTACATTCCGGGCCGTAGGCAGGTTGCACAGAGCCTGGTTCAGGATGCAGGCATCGTATTCAATCGTGCCTTCCAGGTGCTTGATGGGCGTTTCCCAGCCCGGAACTTCGGGAGTAACCCCGTTCACCGGAATGTGGTAGTTACTGCAGGTGAGCAGAATCAGTTCGGTGGTCGGTGCTTCATAGGCCTGGGTGAAGTAGCAGTGGTTTTCCAGAAAACCGTGCACGCCGATCACGGTTTGCTCGGCTACGCCGCTGTGGTTGCGAACGGATACGGCGCCTTTGCCAACGCGATAGACCTGCCCGGAAAACATCTCCGAGTAGGCGCTTTCAATCGGTTTTATCAGCTTACGAACGTGGCTCGCTTTCATATCTGCTCTCCCACCCGGCACGGCAATAGTCTGTTGCTTCTGTTCAGGTGCGCCGGAAAACCCTTGATGCCCCGCTCGAATCGGGGCTTTGTTGGTGCTGATTGTCCCTTATATGCTTTTGCAGGGACCATCAATCACGGGTTCGTACGCTAATAACCATTGCATCAGGGCTTATCGGCAGTATAGAACTGAACGGTTGCTCAAGTGTAATTTTTTGTTGAGAAGTGCGCCAGTGCCGTATGTGGAGCCTGCGAGCCTTGTCTGGCACAATGCGGAGTTCGGTTTTTACTTACCTCCACTACTTTTCCAGGGACGTTCGGGTTTGAGTCACGAGCAATCGCATCTCCTGCTACCTGCGGATTCGGCCTGGCTGGCTCTGGAGCGACCAGAAAACCCAATGACCATATCCGTGATGCTGCGGGTTGATGGACTGACTGCACCACGTTTCCGGGAGTTTCTCAGGATTTACTGGATGGCCTGGGAGCGCTTTCGCTACCGGCCGGTCAAGCGCACACCTGCCTGGTGGTGGGAACCGGATCCGACATTCGATGTTCGGCACCATCTCGATGTAGTGGTGGATCGTTTTACACCGGAGGCTCTCCAGGAATGGGTGTCGGTGCGCCTGAACCAGCCGTTGCCCATGTACCGCCCGCTATGGAAATTCTGGTTGGCACCCAATGCGGAAGGTGGGGCGGCGTTACTGCTGCGCATTCACCATTGTTACGCTGACGGCCTGTCTCTGCTGGGTATCTTTGATCGTTTGTGCCCACCTTCTCCCCGGCAACATCCAGCCGTTTACGGTGCTCCGGAAACCGCAGAGCTGTCACGGTGGACATCGGCGGCACAGGGCTGGCTCGCACAGTTGATGGCATCAGAACCATCGGAGGAAGGGGCGCCTGGCGTAGCCGGAGTGGACACAGCCGATAGCAAGCAATGGCAGGATGCGGGTCGTTTGCTCGAGCGCGTTGCCCAGCAAAGCCTGAAGCTGGTGCATGAGTTTTCCGGATTCCTGGCAGAGCCGGAAGATACTGCCACCGATCTCAGGCGGCCGCTGCTCGGTCGACGGCACTGTCGCTGGTCTGAACCGGTGCCTCTTGAGCGTTTCAGGAGCATCGCAGGAGTCGCCAGAGTTACCATCAATGATGTCCTCCTGAGCTGTGTTGCCGCGGCGGTGAGGACGCGTCTGGGGATTGCTGGTACGGATCTGGACGAGGCCGTGTTGCACGCTGCCGTGCCGGTCGATATCCGTAGTCGTCTGCCGGACGAGTTACGGCCACCTCCAGGGACCCTTGGCAACTATTTCGGAACCGTGTTTGTGCCCTTGCCGGTGGATGGTGACAGTCCGCTGGAGCGCCTTTACCGCATCAAGCATGAAACCCGCCGGCTTAAAAAGAGCTGGCAACCCGGCATTGCCTGGGGGCTGGCGTCCAGTGCCACGGTGGTTCCGGAGCCCTGGCGGGAACCGTTGGCCGATGTGTTCTACCGCAAGGCCAGTGCGGTTGTGTCCAATGTTCCCGGCACTGCAGAAGCTCGCTACATTGCCGGTTGCCGGATCACCGAGCAGATGTTCTGGGTACCCCAGGCCGGTGATATCGGTCTGGGCATCAGTATTGTCAGCTACGCCGGGCAGGTGCAGTTTGGCGTGGTCGCGGACGAAGCCGTGATGGCCGATCCCGAAGCATTTCTTAACGATTGCCTTCAGGAGCTGGATCGGTTCCCGGGCCACTTTTCCTCGTAGTCTTACTCCCAAAGTTTCAATTCACATGCCTCCCAAATGAGCAGAAAACCTGCTCACTGGAAGCATTTTCCCCCTTCTTTGCATAGCCGACCATGGAATTCGGGCGATAGATCACGCCTGGAGTGTCCGGGGAACCCGGAACCTCTATCCCAGATTTCCAAAAACAACCGGGGGAACTATGAACAATAACAATTTCAGAAAATCAGGGTTGGCTCTTGCCATGGCGGCGGCCATGGGGGCCAGCGCCGGCGCTAACGCCGCCGTTGAACTGTATAACGAGGACGGCACCAGCTTTTCGGTTGATGGCTACTTCAATGCCTTCTACGTAAACCGCGATGACAATGTCTCTGATACCCGCAACTCCGACGTGAAGATGGGCTTTCTGCCAAACACCATTGGTTTTAACTTCAGCAAGGACATGGGTGATCTGACCCTGGGCGGTCGCTCTTCATTCTGGGGAACCGTCAATGATAGCTTGCAGTCACCGACAGATACGGCGATCGATGTTCGTCAGTTATATGCCACGGTGGACGGCGACTTTGGCCAGGTTCTGCTCGGCAAGGATTTCGGGTTGTATGCCCGCTCCAACATTTTCCTAGATGAAATTCTCATGGGCTTTGGCTCCCCGGGTGCGTCAACCGGGGTCTCTTTCGGGAATATCCGCACCGGGTATCCCTATCCGAACCCGTCTGCCCAGATTACCTATCGTTCGCCTGACATGGCCGGATTCAACGTTGCTGCGGGCATTTTTGAGCCAGCAAACACAACGCCGGGTGCGCAGTCAGAGCAGTCGGCTCCGCGATTCGAAGCCGAGTTGACCTATTCTGCCGAACTGAGCGGCGTGGCGCTTACCGGCTGGCTGAACGGTCGTCACCAGAGCTCAGAAAGCGCCAGTTCTGAAATTGACAGCCAGGGTATCGGCTACGGTCTGAAAGCGACGGTGGCCGATCTTTCGCTGAGCGCGTCCGGTTTCACGTCTGAAGGGGACGTGCCGGTCTTGATCGCCGATGGTGCGCTTGCCTCTGAAGAGGATGCTGACGGCTTCCTGATTCAGGGTGCCTACGCACTGGGTGCCAATCGACTGGTCCTGTCCTATGGGGAAACGGACTCCGACCAGGGTGACTTCGAGACCGAGAGCACGTCCGTGGCTCTGTTCCATGACGTGAACAGCAATTTCAAGCTGGTTGCTGAGTACAACATGTTCGAGCAGGAAACAAAATCCAGCGGCGCCAAGGCAGCGGACGCTGACACCATCGCTCTGGGCGCGATCGTTATGTTCTAGAGACGAACTGACGTTGTGGGGGGCAGGATGCCGCCCGCAGCGCCGATCTGTCTAAGACTAAAGTGCCGTTTCAGCTGTATGGAAACCGGCAGCGCCATCAGGCATTGATTCAGGAGGTATTTTAATCAATGGCTTACGATCATTTCGGCGCACCTATTAAAAGCACGGAAGTCGCATTGGCTGCGTTTGCGGATGCCGTAAAATCGGTACGACATCATTCGTTTCCAGGATCCGCGTTTATGAAGCCAGCGACGACCCTGCCTGCAGTCCGGGTAGCGAGCTCCAGTGTTCGCGATCCGATGTTGGCAGCCAGCAATCTGGCCAGTCAGCTCAGCCACGACCATCTCGGTTGTGTCCTGTTTTTCTGTTCCGCGGAATACGATCTTGGCCGTTTGGGTATTGCTCTTGAGCATGCTTTCCAGGGCATCCGTGTTTGCGGCTGTACATCCGCCGGAGAGATTACGCCGGAGGGGTATGGCCGGGGATGCATTACCGCTATCGGGTTCGACAGTCGCTATTTTGCCATCGACTGCGCGTTAATCCGGGAACTCGACCGTTTCAGTTTGCAGGACGCTCAGGGTGTGATCGACGACCTGCTTTCGACTTGCCGGGACGCCAGGTTGGCGCCGATCAAAGGCAACACCTTTGCCATCACGCTTCTCGACGGTCTTTCGAGTCGCGAAGAACTGGTGCTGGCAACGCTTAACTCTGCGCTCGGGACCATACCCCAGTTCGGTGGCTCTGCCGGTGACGACGAGCGTCTGGCCAATACTCATGTGTTCTACGATGGCCAGTTCCATACCGGGGCCGCGACGGTTTTACTGGTGAACACACCCCTGGATTTCAGGGTGTTTTCAACCCATCACATGGTTGAGCGCAGTGAGAAACTGGTGGTTACCGACGCCTGCGCTGAAAGCCGGACAGTGTTCGAGCTGAACGCGGAGCCGGCTGCCGACGCCTACGCCCGGGCCGTTGGGGTGGACGTGAATGCGCTGGATCGCAAGATCTTCGCACTCAGGCCCATGGGGGTGAAGATCGGTGGTCACTACTTTGTCCGCTCGGTGCAGCGGGTGAATCCGGACAAGAGTCTGACCTTCTACTGTGCGGTGGAAACCGGCATCGTGATGACGGCCATGGAGCCGGAATCCCTTCTGGACAGCGTTCGTACCCAGATCGAGGCGTCCGAACGGGTCGTGGGTCCGCCTCTGGTAACCATTGGTTGCGATTGTTTCCTCCGGCGCCTGGAGGCTGAGCTGACCGGGGAAGTGGAGGCGGTTTCCGAATTCCTGCGCCATCACAAGGTGATCGGCTTTAACACGTACGGCGAGCAGTTCGACGGTATGCATATCAACCAGACGTTTACGGGGGTGGTCATTGGCCAGCCTGATGTCCATCACGGACAAGACTGAACGACCCGTCGAGGATGAGCGGGACCGGCGTATTGCCGAGCTGGAGTCAGAAAATGAACGACTCAGGCGGATTCGTGATGCCCTGATTGTCCGGGTTGAGTCCGGCTCAGCCCATAAACCGGAGCCATACGCCGCCTTCGAGCATTCGGTGGTGCTTGCCGAGCAGGTGCGCGAGCGTACCGAAGCCCTCAACCAGGCAATGGAAGAGTTGAAGGGCAGCAACAAGGCACTCAACCGGGCCCGGGAAGAAGCCGAAACCACACGCCAGCGACTGAGCGATGCGATCGAGAGTATTGCCGACGGCTTTGTGCTGTTCGATAACCGGCATCGCCTGATCCAGAGCAATAGCCGGTTCCGGGGTTACTGGCGCCACGCGGGTCTGAAAGATCCGGAGGCGGGAACCTCCATTGCCGATGTGAAGTCGCAGGCGGTCAGTTCCGGATTGATTGTCGAGGAGCACAGTCATCCGGATGCAGAGGGTGTCGTCTTTCTGCTGTGCAATGGTCGCTGGGTCCAGATGACCGAAAGACCCACCCGGGAAGGTGGGTTGGTGGTGCTCTACTCCGACATCACGGACGTCAAGAACAGCGAGATGGCGCGACGGATCAAGGCACTGGAGGAAAGTGAACGCTGGATCCGCGTAGTCACTGACCATGTGCCGGCCCTGATTGCCTATATCGGTGCCGACATGACCATCCAGTTCTGCAACAAGGTCTACGAGGCCTGGTATGGCCGCAAGGGTGAGTCTCCCCTGGGTAAACGTCTGGATCATGTGCACTCACCCGAGCTGTACCAGCGGCTGCTTCCGCAGATTCTTGAGGTCATGGATGGCCATAATGTGACGTTTGAATTTGAAGAAGCCGGGGAACGGGGCGAGATGCGTTATATGCTCCGTTCCTATGTTCCCAATTTCGATGAGCAGGGCGATATTATTGGCTTCTTTGTGTTGATCCGCGATATCACTGACCGCCGCAAGACCGCGCTGGCTCTGGAACAGGCCTACGACAACCTGGAGCGGCGGGTGAAAGAGCGTACCGCCGCGTTGACCGGATTGAATAGCCAGCTGCGCGATGAAATTACCGAGCGTGCCGCCGTGGAGGCAAGACTTCGCGATGCCAAACTGGAGGCGGAGCGGGCCAACCTTTCGAAAACCAAGTTTCTGGCTGCGGTCAGTCACGATTTGTTGCAACCGTTGAATGCTGCCCGGCTGTTTACCAGTGCACTGCTGGAGCAGTCGTTCGGGCCCAAGGCCGAAGGACTGGTTCGTTCGGTCAGCACCTCCCTGGATGATGTGGAAAACCTTCTGGGCACTCTGGTTGATATTTCCAAGCTCGATGCCGGGGTGATCAAGCCGGATGTCACTGCCTTTGATCTGCGGGATCTGCTTAATAACATTGCACGGGAATTTCGGCAGATGGCCATGGCTGAAGGGCTGCGACTGGACTTTGTCGCCAGTTCGGCAATTGTGGAATCGGATTCTCAATTGCTGGCGAGGATTCTCCGGAACTTCCTTTCCAATGCCATTCGCTATACCGGCCAGGGACGTATTCTGCTGGGCTGCCGGCGCCAGGGCGGGCATGTTCTGCTGCAGGTGTGGGATACCGGCCCGGGCATACCTGAAGACAAGCTCACCGAGATTTTTCAGGAGTTCAAGCGTATTCGTCCGAGTGGCTCGCAAGCCGATAAGGGCTTGGGGCTGGGGTTGGCGATCGTCGACAAGATATCCCGAATGCTGGGTCACGAAGTGACGGTTTCCTCCGTTGAGGGCAAGGGCTCGGTATTCAGCGTCCGGGTGCCCGTTGGCCAGTTGAAGCCAAGGCGGACGGTGGCAGATCAGAACCGTGCTGTGTCGTTCGAGAGCGGTCTTGGCGGTGCCCGTATCTGGGTGATCGACAATGATCAGTCCATTTGCGAGGGCATGAAGACACTGCTTGAGGGATGGGACTGCCGGGTGGTTACCGCAGTCTCCCTGGAAGATCTGGAACGCCAGCTTGATCCGGGCAGCTGCACGGTGGATTTGATACTGGCGGACTACCATCTGGATAATGACGAAAACGGTGTGGATGTGGTCGCCGAGATCAATGGCCGACGCCGCTGTCCTGCGCCGGTGGTGATGATAACCGCGAATTACACCAATGAACTCAAACAGCACATTCGTGAACTCGGGCATTTGCTGATGAATAAGCCGGTGAAGCCCCTGAAGCTGCGCAGTGCTTTGTGCCACCTGTTGAGACGTTAAGTTGAACCCGAAAAAAAAGGGGCAGATGAATGTTTCATCTGCCCCTTTTTTAATCTGGTCGGGTGTTATCGTTTCAGGTACTGACTGAAATCCACGTCACTGGCAGACAGAATCGCCTGAACCCGGTTGTGGACTCCGAGCTTGCGAAGAATCGCAGATACATGGGCCTTCACGGTGGTTTCGGCAATGTTCAGGTTATAGGCAATCTGCTTGTTGGATTCGCCCTTGGACATGCGTTCCAGTACCAGCAGCTGGCGGCGGGTCAGGGAGTTCAGCAGCTCCGGGGAAATCGGGTTGTCCTCATGGCGGCTGCGGCGGGTATTGCTCTCCTTGCCGGTGCGGATGATGTCCGAGGGCAGGTATACGTTGCCGTTCAGGATCTGCTGGATGGCCTCGGTCATCTGTGCGCGCGGGGAGGATTTGGTGATAAAGCCGCAGGCGCCGTACGTGATGGCTTGCAGTACCACCTGTTTGTCTTCTTCCGCAGACACAATGACTACCGGAATGGTAGGGGCTTCGTTACGAAGGGTAATCAGGCCGTTCAGACCGTGCATGCCCGGCATGTTCAGATCCAGCAGAATCAGGTCCAGGTCGTCATTCTCCCGGGTGATTTCCAGTGCGCTGTCCAGATCATCGGTTTCAATGATCTCGCTGCCTTCGAAACCAGAGGCAATGACGCTGCTGATAGCTTCCCGGAACAGTGGGTGGTCGTCGGCAATCAGGATCTTGTAGGCCGGCTCCATGGATGGTTCTACCTGTTTGTTTTCATGGTCGGGAATGGCTTCCGAATCATCATAGCTGTTTTCGGAAGAGAGTACGGCATCTGGCTCGTTCAGCATGGCGGCCTCCTGTGCAGAGAATCGCCGGAGTCGGAGCCGATCCTCTGTTTATTATTGTGATGATTGCATTACACGCGATCCTGGTCCCCGGTTGAATGCGACTATCGCACCAAAAAACAGGCACTAAAGTACTATTTTTGCCTGGTCCGGGACTTCGTATTTTGGTGCGATGGACCGGAAGGTCAATCAAACAAAGACGGCGCCTTGGCGACGACCAGGTCGGACCGGCTGGTTGCGTACTCCATGACCGCCAGCTGATCCTCCAGCTTTCGATTGAAGCGTGCAATGTCTGCCTCGGGTATGGCAGTAGCGGTTGGAATATCAGCGGTCATCGGGTCAACGGGACGGCCGTTGATGTGGAATTCAAAATGCAGGTGTGGGCCGGTGCTGCGTCCGGTATTGCCAGACAGCGCGATTTGCTGGCCTCGTTGTACCTGGGCACCTTTTTTGACCAGGATTTTGTTCAGGTGCAGGTAACGGGTTGTGTGAGTCCCCCCATGATCAATGTCGATGTATTTGCCGGCATAGGGGTGATTGCCAATGTGCCTGATTACGCCGTCGCCGGTGCTCAGAACCGGAGTGCCAACCGGGGTGGCCAGGTCGACGCCGTTGTGGGGAGCCGGACGCCCGGTGATCGGGTGTATCCTGTTGTGGTTGAATCTGGAGCTTACGCGAAAGTGCTTCCGGGTCGGCCAGCGAAGAAAGGCCGGAGTCACGCTTTCACCGTTTGTATCGTAGTAGTTGCCATCATCAAACCGGAACGCATAGTGCGTTTTCGGTCCGCGTGTTAAGGCAATGGCTTCAATGCGGGTGCTCCCCGTCGATTGTTTGCCGGCCATCTCATGGCCGATAATCACGGCGAATTCATCACCGGCACGAAGGTCCTTTCGGAAATTCACGCGGCCTCCCAGCAGTTGATCGACCAAGAGTACCTGTGCGCGAGTGAGTCCCGAACGAAGCGCCGAGGCATACAAGCTGCCCTGGATCGTACCTCTGAGCACCTCTGAGACCCAGGACGTGTCTTGTTCACGTTTCTCATAGATGAACGAGCCATCTTCTTGTCGGCTAAAGATGACTTTCCTTGCGGGGTCCAGTTGCAGCGTCAATGCCGAGAAGCGGTTTTCGGTATCGAACGTCAGTGCCAGTTCGGTACCAGGTACCAGCGGATCCAGAGACAGGTAGTCTGCGTCGGCTTCCATGATGTTGCGCAGGTCGGCCAGGGGGGCCTTACTGTCATTGAAAATCCCGATCAGTGTGTCACCGGGCTGCACACGTCGTGTCAGTATTCTGGTCTCGGAATGGTCGGGCACCGGAACCTTGTCGGTGGCTGAGATGTTGCTGTCTTGTGCTTCGTCAGCGTCAGCAGCCAGCGGGATTGCCTGCGCAGGCGCAGGTGTTTCCGTCAGAGCGGATGACGTAGGGAACGACGCCAGGCAGATGGCAAGAATGATGAGCCCGGAGACTGCGAGAGAAACTTTATGCAGTGGTGAAAATGTCCGGATTGCGCTCATCGTCAGTACGTCTCCTGTGTGTTTGCTTGAAAAAACAGGGCTTAACCGTCGGCGGGGCCAGGATTGCTTTGCTGCTCGGGCATTGGGGCCCCGCAGCCAGCAATGGTATAGCATAAAAGTATCGGACCGTCCTTATCCATTATGTTAGCCTGGCTCCATCTGCAAAACACGGTTCAGCCCTCCGTCACGCTTGGGTTAGTTCACTCCCATTGCGGAAAAGGATCGTTCAGTGTCTGCCAGAACGATTTGCCGGCGAGTAACTGGTCGTCGTCCAGGAGGCATTGGTCGAGTTCACCCCGGATGTGTTCTTCGTCCAGGTTCTGACCAATAAAAACCAGCTCCTGGCGCATATCTCCGAATGGCTCTTCCCAGCTTTGCATAATGGACTGACGGTATTCAGGGTCTTCGGGCCAGTTTGTCTCAGGTACGGCTTTCCAGAACATTCCCGCGAAACCGTGTCGGGCAATGCCGCCGGCCTGGCTCCATTGGCCGGCGAACTCCGGCCTTGTGGCGAGCCAGAAGTAGCCTTTGGAGCGGATGAGTTTGCCTGTGGAAATACCCTGATGCAGGAAATCATAAAACTTCGCAGGATGAAAAGGACGGCGTGCGCGGTAGACGAAGCTGGAAATGCCGTATTCTTCGGTTTCCGGTATGTGTTCGCCTCGCATTTCTTTCAGCCAGCCTGGTGCCTGCTGGGCGCGTTCAAAGCTGAAGCGGCCAGTCTCAAGAACCTTGTCCAGCGGCACAGCTCCCTGTTGGATGGGCAGAATCTCGGCCTCGGTATTCAGGCTACGAAGCACGCCGTGCAGTCGGGTCAGTTGCTCCTGAGTGACCAGGTCGGTTTTGCTGATCAGCAAAATATCACTGAATTCAATCTGGTCCACAAGAAGATCGGCAACGCTTCGCTCGTCTTCTTCACCCAGGCTTTCTCCGGCTTCCTGCAGCGACTGGGCTTCATCATAGTCTTTCAGGAAGTTCACGGCATCGACCACTGTTACCATGGTGTCCAGCCGGGCAATATCGGACAGGCTGACGCCGTCTTCGTCGGCGAAAGTAAAGGTTTCTGCCACCGGTAAAGGCTCCGATATACCGGTGGATTCGATAACGAGACAGTCAAAACGGCCCTCTGAAGCCAGCTTGCGAACCTCAATCAGCAGGTCTTCACGGAGCGTGCAGCAGATACACCCATTGCTCATTTCCACCAGCTTTTCTTCCGAGCGGTTAAGGGTTACCTCCTGCTGGACCTGAGCGGCATCGATGTTTACCTCACTCATATCATTCACGATCACAGCGACCCGTTTACCGCTCCGATTATTGAGTATGTGGTTGAGGACCGTAGTCTTTCCGGCGCCCAGGAAGCCTGACAGCACCGTAACCGGTAGTCGGGACTCAAGATGATTCATGCGTACACTCCTGATTCAAAGCCTGATGATCGCTGTGGCGATTGCTTTACAATAGTTATGTTATAACATAACATTTCAAACCTCTAAACGTTAAAAGTTTCTCATCTTATGCCTAACCCGGAAGTTTCTGGAGGTCACCCATGACGCTGGAGTTAAACGCGGTTGCAGGCCCTTTGGCCGTTCACGGCAGTAAGCCAGAGTGTCTGACGGAAATATTCCGGGACGAGGTCAACCTGTCGGTCTGGCAGCGAGAACCGTCATCCGACTGCATGGCGTTCGCGCGTCATTTCGCCTGCGAAATTGGCAAATTCGAGCGCTTTTTGGTGCAAGAGAAGGACGGGGCTATCGAGGAGCTTCTTCCTGCCTGGGCTTTGAAGCTGCCGGGCGCGGAAGCCTGGCTGGCGGATGTCAGGGAAGTGATTGCAATGTATCGGTGCCTGTTCGAGCCGGCAGCCGTTGGCGTTCGCTTGCATGTATTGGCTGACACCATGTGTCCGCGCTTTCATACCGACCGGGTGCCGGCCCGGTTGTTGGTGACCTATTTTGGCCAAGGCACGGAATGGCTTGCAGAGAGTGAAGTCATTCGGGCGGAAGCCCCGGGGCCGTTGCCGGATCAGCAGGCGACGGGGGCCCAGGTACAGGTAGTACCGACGGGCGCGGTTGCGCTATTGAAGGGTGAGGCCTGGATTGGCAATGAAGGGCGAGGCCTGGTGCATCGGTCACCAGCGCCAGGTGATACGCCAAGGCTGGTTCTCGGCCTCGACTGGCTTGCCTGATTTTTGAGAAAGCAACGTTATAACATTAAAAAGGAGATGTTCATGATTACCCCCTCACGATCCCTGCGCCCGCTGCTGGCTTCCACTTTGCTCGCTTCTGCAGGGCTGATGACCGCCTGCGGTGGCTCAAGCAGTTCTGACGACGAGGCCCACGAACACACCGAGATCGATACGGCGGGACGCCTGGCGTTATTTGATTCTGATGCGTCCGCCATCAAGGTGGTGGATCTGGATAGCGGCGATTTGCTGACTACCCTGTCGCTGACCGGCTCCGAACCTGCCCTGGGAGTTTCTCCGGGCTATCGTTATGCCGTGGTTATTCAGCGTTCTGAAGATCTGGTGTCCTTTGTCGATAGCGGTTTGTACACCGAAGATCATGGCGACCACATGCACGATTATGCGGAGACGCCCAGCATGCTGGCACTTACGCTGAACGACCATCTTCCGACACATTACGTGCTCAGTGAAGATGCCGCAGTGGTCTTTTTTGATGGCGGCGATGCGGCCAGTTCCAAGATTACGGCGTTGTCGGACGCCAGTCTGGGCAATGGTGAAGTCGTCGCCTCTCTGGACCTTGAAAACAACATGCATGGCGTTGCCAAACTGATCGATGACCACCTCTTCGTGACCTATCGCGACGCTTCGATCACTGACACCACCTTGCCTGCGGCAATCGAGCGATATCACTTTGACGGTGCCGGTTTCGAATTTGAGGAGCGCTACAGCGAGGCATGCCCGCTCCTTCACGGTGCAGCCGGCAATGACCATGTTCTCGGTTTTGGTTGCAGCGACGGGGTATTGATCGTCGATCTTCATGACGCCGGCTATCCCGCTATCAAACTTGATAATCCTGCAGGGCTTCCAGAGGGCTCACGTATCGCAACCCTGGTCGGAAACCACGATGTGGAAGAGCTGGTGGGTGTTGCCGGTGATCAGCTGTTTGTCATTGACGCCGAGTCACAAACCGGGATTTACACTGAACTCGACCTGGGTGAATCGGTGGATCCGGTTGTCCAGGGCTTTACCACCCATGGTGAGGTGTTTTATGTGCTGGGCGATGATGGCGATCTGAGACTGTTTGATCCGTCCGCAGACTGGGCATTCCTGGCAACGGTATCTGTGGTCGAGCCCCTGACTGAAGGCTCACCGACACCGGCGGTTACCCTGTCCGCCAGTCAGGACCGCCTGTTCGTTACAGACGCCGAGAATAACGCGGTTATCGAAGTGGATACCACAGACGGGGCGGTTGTTCGTACCCTGGAGATTGGCTTCCCGGCTTCGTCGCTGGTGTGGCTGGGTCTGGCCGAATCCGATGACGACCATGATCACGATCATTGATTAGACGCACCACTATCTGGATCCCATCACAGACCGAATAACGGGGCGACATTCGCCCTGTTATTCCGGTTGCTATTTCCTGGAGTTCTTATGTATTCCCGAGTATTACCTTTCTGGTTGGCGCCGCTAGCAGTCATGGCCGCCGTGAATGTCAGCGCCAACGAACTGAACCCGGATGTCAGTGTTACCCTGGATGGTTACTACAAACAGAATGATACAGCTTTATCTCACCGGGACCAGGGCTTCGGTTTGGGGCACACGGAGCTGTCACTGTCCGCACCGGTCGATGACCTGTTCTCCGCTCGACTGACGACGGTCTTCGAGGAGCATGATGGTGAGAGCGAGGTCCTGATCGAAGAGGCGTATCTGCAGACGAACGGGTTGCCTTTCGCACTGAATGTAAGAGCAGGCCGGTTCCTGTCGCAGGTCGGTTACCTGAATGGACGTCATCTGCACGAAGACGATTTCGTTGAACGTCCGGCAGTGTATCGCGCCTTGCTTGGCAGTCATTACTACGATACGGGCGCACGACTGAATGCGCTGTTGCCAACACCTTTTTTCTGGCAGGTTGGGGCGGAGGCGTTTGCCGGTGACCAGTTGAGTGAAGGTGAGGAAGATATCGGCGTTTTCACGGTTAATACCCGGTTAGGTGGCGATATCAGCCTGTCCCAGAGCTGGCAGCTCGGGCTCTCCTGGCTTCGCAACCGACATGCGAAAAACGCTGATACAGGCGATGGCGCCCATGATCATGAAGAGGAAGAGGATCACGATCACAGCCATGGCGCGGCCTATACCGGTGAAGATCTTTACATCGCTGATCTGGTCTGGAAGTGGTCTCCCAACGGCAACACCCGTGACCAGCAATTGACCCTGAGCGGTGAATACCTTTATGCGGATGAACCGAATCAGTTTGCCGCCTCCGGTGACACGAACGAAGGCTGGTACGTGTCCGGGGTTTACCAGTTTGCTCCCCAATGGTCAGCGGGGCTTCGATACGGCGAAGTGGATCTGCTGGAGGCTCATGGCGATCACTTTCACAGCCAGACTCTGGAAGAAACCGAGGTGGCGCTGTCCTGGTACCGTTCACACTTCTCGACGGTAAGACTGCAGTACACTCACCAGGAAGCCACAGGTTTCAGCAATGCTGACAATACTGTGATGGTGCAGTACGTCATGTCCCTTGGTGCCCACGGCTCCCATGGGTACTGATATGACACTCCGAAGTGCATTCGCCGCGGCACTAATGCTGGTGACGGCGCTACCAGTGCAGGCACAGCTCAAAGTGTTTGCCTGTGAGCCGGAATGGGCCGCGTTGGTTCAGGAGCTGGTGCCCGATGCCCAGCTTACTACCGCGACCAGTCACCTCCAGGACCCTCATTATATTGAGGCGAGGCCAAGCCTGATTGCAGCGGTGCGAAGAGCGGATATTGCGGTCTGCACCGGTGCTTCCCTGGAAGCTGGCTGGCTGCCGATGTTACTGGAGAGGGCCTCCAATCCGGACATACAGTCCGGGCGTCCTGGATTGTTCTTTGCCGCTGACCACGCGCAACTGCATGCGCCTCATGACCATGTGGATCGCAGCATGGGCGATGTTCATCCGGAGGGTAATCCCCATGTGCATCTGTCGCCGGATCAGTTGCCGGAGATTGCCCGGGCGCTGGCCAGGCAGCTGGGAGACGTTGATCCGGAAGCTGCGGCAGCGATCCAGGGACGGTACATTCGCTGGCGTGGCGACTGGAACCGCCTGCGTTCAGAGTGGCGGGACAGGGCTGAGGCAATTGAAGGGCAGTCTGTAGTGGTACAGCACTCAAACTACCTCTATCTGTTGCGCTGGCTGGGCGTGGATGTGGCAGCGGATCTGGAGCCCAAGCCGGGATTGCCACCCAGTGCCAGCCACCTGAGCGGGCTATTGGCGGAGCCTGGCCTCGCTGATGCAAGTGCCATCCTGGTTGCCAGCTATCAAGACCCTCAGCCTGCAGAATGGCTGGCAGAGCAAACCGGTTTGCCGGTAATCGTGGTGCCCGGGACGGTTACGGGAGACGCCTCTACCGAGACCCTTGGCGGACTGATCGGTGAAATCATCGGCCAGCTTGAGTCGGTGAGGTCCGGAGCCACTCATGGCAGCTTATGAGTGGCTGCTGTTGCCAGCACTGGGCAGCGCCATGCTCTGCCTGCTGCTGGTTCCGTTGGGGTACCAGGTTATTGCCCGTGGTGTCATTTTTGCGGATCTGGCGATTGCCCAATGGGCGGCTCTGGGAACCCTGGCGGGGTTGTATTTTCTGCCCAACCATACGCTGGCCGGTACACCGGTCAGCAGCCTGATATTCGCGCTGCTGGCGGCGATTGCCGTGCACCTGATCCTGCAACGGCTGGACCAGGCCAAAGAGGCGTGGATCGGCATTCTCTATGTGGTCGGTGCAAGTCTTGCGGTGTTGCTGGTCAGCGGCGACCCCCATGGCGCCCAGGCGCTCCATCGGGCGGCTTCAGGCGATCTGCTCTGGGCCAGTTGGTCACTGGTGATGGCGGTAGCCACACTCACAGGGCTGATCTGGTTATTGCAATGGTGGCGCCCCACATGGATGACCGGAGCGGCCTTTATGCCGGTGTTTGCGGTAGCAGTTACCTATTCGGTCTCGTTGGCCGGAATCTATGTGGTGTTTGCAACGCTGATCATGACGCCCCTGATCCTGGGCGCGCTTTTGGGTAAGGCGCCCTTCCTGGCTGCCTGCTGTGCGATTGCGGGGCAACTGATGGCAATCGTTGTCTCGGTTACCTTTGATGTCCCGGTCGGGCCCGCTATCGTGGTGTCGATCCTCGCTATTTCTCTGTTCTGGTTGATCATCATGCGCGGGTTTGAGGCCCGATCTCTGTCAGACATCCCGGCTGACTAGCCAGAAGAACTCTGTGTATTTCCACCTTGTCATTGTGTTGATGCGACACTGTGTCGCATATCCCGTCGCGTATGCCTGAACCATAATTGCAAACCGAAATAACAACTTATGGCGACAGGGAGAATGTGATGAACAAATTCGGGGTAGCGGGACTGGTGTCTGGAGTTCTGGCTCTTGCGGGTTGTGGGGGATCGTCCTCGTCCACTACCGACACGGGTCAGGAATCAACGAGTGACGTGCAGCTGAACATCCCGTTCAAGGCGGTTGTTGGTTCTGAGCCGGTAGCTTGTGGCACAACCTACAGTGGGCTCGGCACCGCCGGTACGGATGCCAGGTTCCGTGATTTCCGGGTTTTTGTTCATGATCTGGCCCTGGTTACCGATCAGGGTGAGGTGATTCCGGTTTCCCTGGACGCGGATGCGGACGGGCAGAATGCCGACGTTGCCCTGCTGGATTTTCGGGATAAAGCAGAGATAAACGAAACGGGAGCCCTGGTAAGTGTCTGTGAACTGGGCACCGAGACAGCGGCAAATCCGGGGTTCAAGGATGCGGTTCAGGCCTCGGTCACCCTCGATCCATCGGTCACGGTCCAGTCCGTGCAGTTTACGATTGGTGTGCCCTTCGAACTTAATCATGCCAGTCAGACCAGTGCTGAAGAGCCTCTTCGGAGCCCGGGTCAGGCGGCCGGCATGACCTGGAATTGGCAAAACGGTTATAAGTTCCTCGCTGCGGATGTGTTCCCGATTGGCGGGGTCACTCGTGCTTCGGATCCGACCTGGAGCAATACGCGCTGGAATATTCATCTGGGTAGCACCGGCTGTGAGGTATCTGCGTCTGAGCTGGAGCAGGGTGTGGAGCCTGAGACCTGCGCCGATGAAAACCGTCGAACGGTTACGC
Source organism: Marinobacter sp. F3R08 (assembly GCF_018860425.1). Lineage (GTDB taxonomy): Bacteria > Pseudomonadota > Gammaproteobacteria > Pseudomonadales > Oleiphilaceae > Marinobacter. The sequence continues at coordinate 690,059 of NZ_JAHKPI010000014.1, forward strand.
TGCCTGTAGGTGCTTTTGCTCTTGAGGAACTGGCTATCCAGATCGATTACGCGGCGTTGGTGTCAGGGTCAAACCTCGGTCAGGATGACGGCGGGGCGCCTGGTTGTATGTCCGGCCAGACGGACCCGGAATGTGATGCGATTTTTGAGCGTCTGGCTTTGCCCTGGGGCGGGAACTCAAACGATGGGGGCAACCCCAACGCTCAAGTGTTCTCGATCGTTGAGCGCTAGGCACTATGCATGGTAAACGGTTTTGCGCGGGGCCTGTATGGCCCGCGCTCGTGCTTGGTGCATTCACGCTTTTGCTGGCCGGCTGCCCGGAATCCAGCTCTACCACAGTGGATGATCAGGGAGCGAGGGTGTCGTCTTTTGACTGGGGGTTACCCGAGTCCATTCCCCTGCCGCGGGAACCGGACGATAACCCGATGACCGAAGAAAAGTTCCAGCTGGGTCGTCACCTTTTCTACGATAGCCGGTTGTCCACGAATGGTACGGTCAGTTGTGCCAGTTGCCATCATCAGGACAAGGCCTTCAGTGACGGTGTCGCAAGGCCATTCGGTGCCACCGGAGAGCAACATTCCAGAAACAGCCAGCCACTTGTGAACGTGGCCTGGGCGGCCACAGTGACCTGGGGCAACCCAAGTCTCGGTTCCATTGAACGCCAGATTCTCCTGCCTCTGTTTGGTGACGATCCGGTGGAACACGGCCTGAATGAGGCAAATTCCGAGCAGGTGCTCCGGGCTTTGCAGGGTGACCCCACCTATGCCTCGCTTTTCCTGGCGGCCTTCCCTGAACAGAACGACCCTCTGTTTGGCGACCTCGCCTGGGACAATGTGGTGAAAGCCCTTGCATCCTTTGTGCGTGGCCTGGTGTCGTTTGATTCTCCGTTTGACCGGGGCGAGCTGTCGCCAGCGGCACTGCGGGGGGAGCGCCTGTTCAACAGTGAACGACTGGAGTGTTTTCACTGTCATGCCGGCTACAACTTTTCAGACGCAACAGTGGACCGTCTGACCACGGTCAATCAACTGATGTTTCACAACACAGGGCTCTACAACATAGATGGAATGGGCGGGTATCCGGAGCCTAACACCGGTCGTCATGAAGTGACGGGAGTTCCGGATCACATGGGGCAGTTTCGTGCGCCAACCCTGCGCAACATCGCTCTGACGGCACCTTATAACCATGATGGATCAGTGGAAACGCTGGGTGATGTGATACGCAATTATGCCGCCGGCGGGCGACTTCTCACCGGCGGGGCGACCCCTGGCGATGGACGAATGAACCCTTATAAAGATGGCTTCATCACCTCGTTCGCCATCAGCGAGGAAGAAATCGACGAGGTTGTCGAGTTCCTTGAGTCTCTCACTGACGAGAGCTTTGTAACCAACCCCCGTTTCAGTAATCCCTGGCCCGGTACCTCTCAGGAAACACCATGACACGATTCGCAATGTTCACACTGTCCGGCCTGATTTTCTCCACGCCGACGTTTGGTCACTATATTCCCGGTGATGGCCCTGTTGAATTGAATGCCAGTGCCGTCGCGACCTGGCGCTCCGACGATCTTGTGGGTCAGAACCAATACTGGCAAATCCCCGGTACCCTGATGGGGGGGCACGCATGGCCTTACGAGGAGGGAGTCGTCGTTGACGAAGTCTCTCTGGGACTGGGGGCGAGAATCAGCGAACGTACCTTTGCTGTTGTCGAGATTGGCTCCCATGGTGGCGGTGAGGATCATGGTGACAGTGTGGAAGTCCAGCATGCCTATGTGGGTTTCGAGTGTTGCGGCCAGGATAACCCCTGGGTGTTTGAGGCGGGCCGAATGAGTGCGGCGTTTTCGCCATCACTCTCTGCACACGCCGGAGACCGCCTTGCCACCGAATCTCCTCTGGTGGACGACGTGTTCTTTGGTCGGGATTTTCACGATGAAGGTGCTCGCCTGTGGTGGCACGAAACGGCAGGGTGGTCAGCCGGCGTAGAGTACTGGCGTGGCCAGGCGTTTCCGGCGAACTCTGATGGTGACGGTGCCTGGGACGTGTTCGCAAGGCACGAGTGGGGCTCGGATAACGTCAGGACTACATTGGGCGGATGGTACTATCAGGCATCCGCGAGTGCCCGGGCGGATCACCGTTATGGGGGAGGGCACACCCATACGCCGGTTGCACCGCCAGGGGAAACGGCAGAAGCCTTTGCCGACACCCGCTTTACCGGTGATGTGGATATTTACGGACTGCACGCCAACCTTGAATACCGGCTTTCTCAGGATTGGTCCCTGGGCCTGGAGGGTGAGTGGATGCAGCTTGCGATGGACGGCATTGTTCATGACGCCGTCGGTCGGCAGGCCCAGCTGGATGCCGATCAGCAGGGTTTCTGGGTGCAGCCCTCCATCACATGGCGTCGGCATACGTTCGGCCTGCGTGGTGAGTTGCTGACGACCGATAATCGTATCACCGGGTCCGCTGCGCCGGTTCTTGCGGAGGATTCAGGACTGCTCAACCCGGATGAGGTTGATCCCATGCGATATACCGCCATGTGGCGCTATCAATGGCGGCCGGACCTCGCGTTGCGGGCAGAAGTGATACAGGATGAAACCCTGAGTCGTGACGAGCTCCGGTTTGCGGTCGGAGTCGTCTGGCAAGGCCAGTTATGGCCACAGGGTGGCGATAGTGGGCACCAGCATTGAGGTGATAGCCATGAATGCCAGGCTCATTGGCCGTCAGGCCGGTTTACCGCCGAGTATCCGGGTTCGCTGGGGGCGGAATCCAGCCGTTGCCATTAGAGCCAGGGCGACAGTCACTCCCGCAGTAATCCCGTAAGCCACGGGATTCCACTCCAGGTACAGCGAGAACCGGATCGCTTCCACTGCATGGGTAAAAGGGTTGAACTGGCAGACCCAGTACAGCCATGGGCTGGCTTCGTTCATGCGCCAGAGCGGATACAGTGCCGAGGACATGAAGAACATCGGAAAGATGACAAAGTTCATCACCCCGGCAAAGTTCTCCAGTTGCTTGATCCAGGTGGCAATCAGCAATCCCAGGGCGCCCAGCATCAGGCTGGTGAGAATCAGGGCGGGCAGCACCGCCAGGTAGCCCCACAGTGGTGGCTCCACGTCTACCAGCAACGCAAGCACCAGGAACACGTAAACCTGTCCGATGGACACCACGCCCATGGCCAGCAGTTTGGTAACCAGCAGGAATGGTCGGGGCAGGGGGCTCATCAGCAGCACCCGCATACTGCCCAGTTCCCGGTCATACACCATGGACAGGGCACCCTGCATACTGTTGAACAGAATGATCATGCCGCAGAGGCCGGGGGCAATGTAGGTCTCGTAGGTGATGTAGGTTTCATAGGGCGGAATGATGGAAATGCCGAGCACCGCGCGGAAGCCTGCGGCAAAGACCACCAGCCATAGCAAAGGCCGGACCAGGGCACTGGCGAAGCGGGTACGCTGCTGCCAGAATCGCAGCCATTCCCGGGTCTGGATACCTACAAAACAGTGCCAGTAGTGAGAGGCTTTCATTTCAGCCGGCTCCGGTCAGGGAATGGAAGGTTTCAGCCAGATCCCGGGTGCCTTCGGCCTCGCAGATGGCGTGGCCGGCGCCGTTGGCCAGCAACTGGCCCTGATGCAGGATCAGCACCTGATCGTCTTCGCGAACTTCCTCAATCAGGTGGGTGGCCCAGAGCACGGTCAGGCGGTCGTGTTCACAGAGAGTCCGCACATGATCATTGAGAGCCTTGCGGCTGGCGACATCAAGGCCAACCGTTGGTTCATCCAGTAAAAGCAGGGTCGGTTCATGGAGCAGGGCGCGGGCGATTTCCACTCGCCGGCGGTGGCCGCCATTGAGTTGGCGGACCACATCATTGGCGCGTTCCAGCAAATGGAAACGCTCCAGCTCCCGGTCGCCTCGTTTTCGTGCCTCCTTGCGGGACAGTCCGTGCAGGGCGGCGTGATATTGCAGGTTCTGGCGCACGGTCAGATCCAGATCCAGCGCGTTCTGCTGGAACACCACGCCGATCTGGCGCATGGCATCGGCCGGCTGTTTTTTCAGGGATTGTCCGGCCATCAGGATGTCTCCCTGCTGGAGTGCCAGCAGGCGCGTAAGCAGGCCGAACAGGGTGGACTTGCCGGCCCCGTTGGGGCCAAGCAGGGCATGGAAGCGGCCAGGGGTCAGTGTGAAACTGACCTCCCGGAGTATCGGCTTGTCGCCGTAGCGGAAGCCCAGACTGCGTGCTTCAATGGTCATGAAGTCGGATCGATCACCACACCCCAAGGGTAGCGGCCCACCTTGATGGATTTGATCACTTTCATAGCCTCCACATCGATCACGGACACATCGCCAGACACGCCATTGGTGGTATAGAGGTGTTTCTCGTCCTTGTCCAGGTCCAGTTGCCAGACCCGGGCACCCACCAGCAGATAATCCAGCACTTCATAGGTTCTGGCATCCACCACCGCGACATGGTTGGAAGGGCCGAGTGCCACGAAAGCATAGTTGCCGTCTGAGGTCAGCTCGATACCCACAGGCTGAACCCTGTCCTGGTTCACGCCGGGTACCTTGAAGGTCATTTCGTGGACCTGCTCCAGATTATCCACATCGATGATATGCACCGTGCCTCCGATTTCCGCAGACGCCCAGGCGATCTTGCTGTCCTTGCTGAACTCCACATGGCGTGGGCGCTGACCGATAACGATGTTCTTCTCGATTTCGAAGGTCTCGGTATTGATCCAGTGCAGCATACTGGTGGTTTCGGAGGTATTCACTGCCCACTTGCCATCCGGGCTGACCGCCATACCCTCGGGCTCGATGCCGACATCGATCTGGGCAAGTACGTCTTTGGTCTCCACATCCACCACGGTCACGATGGCATCGTCTTCATTGGCGATGTACAGGTGCCTGTTGTTGGGGTGCAGGGAGAACTGCTCCGGATCCTCACCGGAGGGCAGGGTGTCAATGATCTTGCGGGTGGCCAGATCCAGTACCTGCACGGTGTCGTCATCACTGGCGCAGATGTACAGCTTGGTGAAGTCCTTCGAAAGCAGGATGCCCCGAGGCCGCTGGCCGACATCGATGGTTTCAATAACCTCCCGGGTCTCGGTATCAATCACCGACAGAGTGTTGTCCTTCTCGTTGGACACGTAGGCTACGCTGGCCAGGGCTGGTGTCGACAGGCCGATCATGGCCGCCAGGGCGGACTGCTTGAGCAATGTCTTCATGGTGTGGCTCCTTTTTTGTTCTGATTGATAGGGCTAACTCGTTCAGCCGTTGATCCGACACTCACTTTCAGGCCGGTCATAGCCCAGGGTGTCCATTTCGGTATTGGGATGCAGGAAACCCTCGAACGGGGCTCGCGCCACCAGACCTCTGGGGTGAATCAGCGGGATGGGTTGCCTGAGTTGTCCGTTCCAGTTCCGGAAAGTGAGTTTCCGGCCCTTGAAGGCGGCCAGCTGAAATTTGTCGCTGAACAGGAAGTTCCGGATGTCAGCGGGGCTGTCAGAGTTCAGATCGGTCACCGCCGTGCCTATTGCCCGAATGGCCGCCCAGGCTGCGTAGTCTTCACTGTTCATATCCCGCCCGGCCAGATCACGGAAACGGTTCTGCAGCTGGGCGGCGCCCCAGCTTTCCACCACCCGGTGCCAGGTGACTGGTGACATGCCCTGGGTGCCTACCACAGGCCGGGGTAGCCAGGTGTTGAACGGCACGTATTCGCCAAAATCCCCACGCACATCGGCGACAACCACGGCGTCGTAATCGCTGGCCTGAGTAAACAGGGGAAGCTCTTTGGAGGCAGTGCGACGCAGGTCGGCATCAAAGGTCCAGGGTTTGTCCTCAACGATTTCCAGCCCGAACCGCTTGGCAGAACGGCGGAAGGCATCGGCCCAGCCCTTGTCGGCTTCGGTGGGCCCGGTGATCAGGAAAACCTCGTTCCAGCGCCGCTGGTTCAGCCACTGTCCCAGGGCATCGGTGAGCATGGAATAACTGGGCAGGGTGTGCAGAAGATTGACGTGGCACTGACCTGTGCGCAGGGCGTCGTCTTTGGCGCCCGCATTGAAAATCAGGGTGCTCTCGCCGGCGTTTTCCGTGATGGCCGCCAGTGTTCCGGACGGAGCGTTGACCACGAACAGCTCGATCCCGCTACTGCGCATGGCGTCAAAAGCAGCAATAGCGGCTTCCTCGGATTCCGCCACCTCGCTCTGCAGCGAATAGCTCTGACCCAGGAATTTGCCCGTGGTGCTGTTATCGCCAATGGCCAGTTCTGCGCCTCTCAGACCGGCGTCCTCCGGCTCGGGAATGACGTTGGAGAGCACCGGGCCCTGATCAGGAATCCACTGCAGGTAGCCAATGCGCACGTCCAGAGAGTCGGCCTGGAGAGGTGCTGTGCCAGCTACGGTGATCAGGGTTACAGCCACTGTCCGGGATAGCAAAGACATGGAATTCTCCGGTTTTTTGTTGTGATACCAGCTTAGAGAAGGGAAAAACTCCCGGAAATATTCAGAAAGTAGGAAAGTGGCGGTACTAAAGAACTATTCCTGTGAAAACTGGGGGCCGTAGCATGGAGGTAGACAGACGGCTTACATGCAATGGATAAAAATAATGACCGTATACCGGAAGATTTCCCTCTTGATGCTGGCGGTTTTCCTTGTCATCTATCTGTTTGGCGCGCTGCTCTACACGCAGCAGTCCCGTCATGATGTCCAGCGGGAACTCGACGGTGTTGCCGGTCTGGCGCTCAGCCTGCAAAGCCCTGTCAGTCTTCCGGAAACCGTGGTCGGCAGCATGCGTCATCTGACTCCGGCGGGTGACGCCGGAGCCGATTCCTCTGGCGAGGTGCCGGCCTGGTTTTTTGCGCTGGTTGCCGGAGAATCCTCGCGCCCAGTGGTGAACGGCTGGCAGGTTGATCCCGCCGACGAGGTTGAGGAAATCTGGGAAGGTTTTCTTCTGATTTCCGGGGCCTATGCGATCGGCATGTGTGTTTGCTTCCTCGCGCTGTTCTTGATGGTCCAGCGAGGTATGCGCACCCTCACCAGTCTGTCTGAGGCCATGGGCGCGGTATCATCAGGCCAGTTGACCTCCCGGCTGCCGCGTCAGGGAGAGCAGGAACTGGACTCCCTGGTGTGCCGGTTCAATGCCATGGCAGGTGCGCTTGAGTCGGAACAACAGACCGTCAGCCGCCTGCTCAATGAACTGCTGCAATTGCAGGACCGGGAGCGGGAACACATTGCCCGGGTGCTGCACGATGATCTTGGCCAGTACCTGACCGGCATTCGTGCCCAGGCCCGCAGTCTGCTCTACGATCCGGACCTCAGTGACCGACAGAAACAGCAGGCCAGGGATCTGGCGGAGCACTGTGAGACCGTCCAGAAACACTTCCGGCACCTGTTACAGGACCTGCATCCGTTGGTAATGGAGCAGTTGGGCCTTGGTAGTGCGATCCGCCATCTGACCGAACAATGGCAGCAACTCAGCGGGCTGGAATGTCGCCTGGCCATGGACGACCGCTTGCCCGACTTCACCGGAGAGCAGCAGACCCACCTTTATCGGTTTCTTCAGGAAGCCCTGAACAATGTATCCCGTCATGCCAATGCGTCCTGCGCCATGCTGGCGGTAGCTCGCAACAACAACGAGCTGAGCATTGAGGTGCGCGATGACGGTGTTGGCAATGATCAGCTACCCGACAATGCGGGCCTGGGCGTGCGCTCCATGTGTGAGCGGGCCAAATGCCTCGGCGGCGAGGTGAAGTTTCTGAGCCGAATGGGTGAGGGAACCCGAGTTCGGCTGGCCGTGCCCCTTGCCCGTCTCTATCCAAATCCAGGAGGTGCCTTGTGAAACTGATGATTGTGGATGACCACCAGGTAGTCCGTCAGGGGATTGCCAATCTCTTGCGCTCGATGTTACCCGCGGTGGCCATTACCGAAGTTGACAACGGCCAGGACGCGGTTGCCCGGTATGGCGAGCTGAAACCAGACGTGGTGCTGCTGGATATGGGGCTGCCCGATATTTCCGGGCTGGAAGTGGGGCGTCGGCTGCGCCAGCGCTGGCGTGGAGCGGCCATCCTGTTTTTTACCATGCATGATGAACTGCCGATGGTAAGGCAGGCCCTGGGCGTTGGAGGGCTGGGCTTTGTTTCCAAGAGCTGTGCACCGGAGGAACTGGCCGAAGCGGTGAAGCGGGTAGCTTCCGGTCAGCCCTACATTGAACATCCGATTGCTACCCGGTTGGCGATGAACCAGGAGCGACCTGTGGATCACCGATTGAAGGACATGACCCAGCGGGAAATGGAGGTGTTGCTGATGTATGCCCGGGGTGAAAGTGTTGGCGGAATCGCTGAGCGGTTGTGCGTCAGTAGCAAGACAGTTTCCAATCACCTGGCTGGCCTCAAAGGCAAACTGCAGGTCTCTTCGTCGGTTGAGCTCATTCATCTGGCGGTGGATGCAGGCCTGATTCGTTATGGCCAACTGGAAGAAGCAAGGCGGGTCTGAGCCCGCCCGGGGTTCACCAGTCAAATGGGCACGCGGTGCAGCCTTCCATGTAGGTGCCCTCGAATGTGGCGTAGTGGATTCGCGTTCCGGTCAGGTCCGCATAAGCCAGGTTGGCCAGTCCCAGCTTGGCTTCCTGAAGGTTGGCGCCCTTCATGTTGGCACCTTCCAGATCTGCCTTCGGCAGCCAGGAAATCTCGAAGCTGCTGTAGGGCAGATTGGTATTTTTCAGCGTTGCTCCCGAGAACCGGGAGAAGTCGAAATTGGCTCCGGACAGATCAGACCCCGTAAAGTCCGCTCCCTGTGCGAACAGATATTCGCCCTGCATTCCCTGCAACTGGGCACTCTTAACCGACGCTCCCCGCATGCTGGCCCGGTAGAGCTGAACGCGGTATCCAGTGACATTGTCGAGGTTCGCGCCATCAAGGTTGGCACCTCGCAGGCTGGTATGGCTCAGTTTGGCGCCAGACAGGTTGGCGCCGCGAAAATTGGCGGAGCGAAGATCCATATTCGACAGATCTGCTCCCTGGAGGTCGGCGCCGGCGCAACTGGCTTCCCGTTCCAGCTTGCAACCGTTGATGACAGGGGCTTGATCCAGATTCGCCATGTAATCGCCGGCCAGTGCCGGTGTTATGACGAACAAAAGCGAGGCGGTAATAACAGGTCTCATGATTTCACTCCTGAGTCTTGGGCGAAAAAAGGGGCCTGGCAAATTGCCAGGCCCCGGCCGGAGGACAGTTAGCGGGAGGCCTGTGCCCAGGAAGGCATCTTGAAGACCCAGAATGACCCGCCCTGGGATACAGGCTTGGTGAGTTCGGCCATGTCGCCGCCCCAGAGTGGAACCGCACCACCGTAGCCGGAGGCAACGCCGATGTACTGCTCGCCGTCCATCTCCCAGGTGATCGGAGAGGAGATGATTCCGGAGCCGGTCTGGAACTTCCAGAGTTCTTCCCCGGTTTCCGCATCGAACGCTTTCAGGAAGCCGTCACCGGTGCCGGTGAATACCAGGCCGCCCTTGGTTGTCAGCACGCCGGCCCAGAGTGGTAACCGTTCCTTGTGCTCCCACTCGATGTCGCCGGTGAGCGGATTCATGGCGCGCAGGATACCTACGTGGTCGTCATACATGCGCTTGATCCGGAAACCCTGGCCCAGATAGGCAGCCCCTTTCTTATAGGTGACTTCTTCGGTCCAGTAATCCTCTTTCCAGTGGTTGGCGGGAACATAGAACAGGCCAGTGTCCTGGCTGTACGCCATGGGGTTCCAGTTTTTGCCACCGAGGAAGGGGGGAGATACTTCCACGGCCTCGCCACGGGTTTCACCTTCGGCGACAGGTGGCGGGCGCTGACCTTTTCTTTCCACAGGACGGCCATCATCGCCAATGCGCTCGGCCCAGGTGATGTTGTCGACAAACGGGAAGCCTTTCTTGAATTCGCCCGTCTCACGGTCAACCACGTAGAAGAAGCCGTTGCGGTCGGCATGGGCGGTTGCCTTGACGGTTTCGCCGTCTTCGTCGTATTCAAACAGCACCAGCTCATTGTTGCCGGAGAAGTCCCAGGCGTCGTTCGGGGTATGCTGATAGAACCACTTCACCTCACCGGTCGTAGGATCTACGCCCACCTGGCCGGAGGTATACAGATTGTCATAGTCGGCGGGATCGCCACCGGGGGAGGTGCGTTTCCAGGTATTCCAGGGAGCCGGGTTGCCGGCGCCGATAATGATAGTGTTGGTTTGTGCATCAAAGCTGGCGCTTTGCCAGGGTGCGCCGCCGCCGTGACTCCAGGCTTCCACCTTGCCGGTCTCGGTGTTGGGGTCATCGGGCCAGCTGGGCGCGCGAGGATCGCCTGTCGGGGTGCTCTTTTCACCGTTGAGCCGGCCATAGTGGCCTTCAACGAACGGGCGCATCCAGACTTCTTCACCGGTATCGGGATCCCTGGCAAACAGCTTGCCGACAACACCGAACTCATCACCGGAGGAACCGTGAATCAGCAGGACCTTGCCGGTCTTCTGATCCTTTACGAGGGTTGGCGCGCCGGTCATGGTGTAGCCGGCCTCGTGATCAGCGAATTTCTCCCGCCAGACCACTTTGCCGGTGTCCTTGTTCAGGGCAACGATGCCGGCATCCAGGGTGCCGAAGAAAACCTTGTCTCCGAAAATGGCAGCCCCCCGGTTGACCACGTCACAGCAGGGGCGAATGCCCTCAGGCAGACGATGATTGTATTCCCACAGCCTCTCGCCGCTTTTGGCGTCCAGGGCCCAAAGGCGTGAGTAGGACCCGGTGACATAGATTACGCCGTCATGCACCAGTGCCTGGGACTCCTGTCCACGCTGCTTTTCATCGCCGAACGAGAATGACCACGCCGGCACCAGGCGTTCTACGTTATCCCGATTGATGGTGGTCATGGGGCTGTATCGTTGTGCCTTCGGGCCAATGCCGTAGCCCAGTACGTTTTCCGGTGTTTCGGCATCGTTGGCGATGTCCTCCCAGGTAACCTCTTTGGCAATCACCTGGCTGGCGAGGCCGGCCGCTGAACCCAGCGCCAGGGCCAGACCAATCCCGCGGAGCAGCGGGCGTTTGCGTGTTTCGATGTTCATAGTGTTTCCCCTTGGTTTTTGTTGTAACCATCGTCCTGCTCATGGCATCGACGCCTCGAGTATTGGCCCGGGTGGTTGGCTGTGGCGACGGAATAACCCATCCCGGAACCGGGAAAACCGCAATAAAAGCCGGGAAAAGTTCCCGAAGTCAGTGCTTCTTCATGAAAAGTGGTGGGTTTTGACGGGGCTGGCTGGCATCTCGTGCTTTCGCCTTCGCTCTCAGCGTCTACTACCAAGGAACTAAGCCAAATCCCCCAAAGTGGCATTCGGATTGTGCCGGGCGCTTCCTAGACTGGGAGTCAGCAAGTTGGCAACTGATAAATCCAATCGCCAATCACGGGGAATCCAATAACAGAGGTAAGACCAATGGCAATGTCCTTTTCACTCAAAACAATCGTGGCTGCGGCCATGTTTGGTCTGGCCGGCTTCGCAATGGCGCACGGCAATGTCACACCACAGGAAGTGGACACGGGCAATCTGCCGGAGCTGGGCGATGATGTCCGCGTCGAGAATCCGTTTCGCGACGGCAACGAATTTGGTGAGTTCAACGCCCAGGCGGCCAAAATTGGCGAGAGTGCCTATGCCGGTAACTGTGCCGCCTGCCATGGAATCCGGGCGATGTCCGGTGGTCTGACGCCGGACCTTCGCGAATTGACCGAGTGGGACGACGAGTACTATATCGGCCGGGTCATGAACGGTACCGATCGTGGCATGCCTTCCTGGAAAAAGAGTATGGACCAGAACGCCATGTGGGCGATCCGCACCTATGTGGAATCTCTGCCCAAGCCGGAGTAATGAACACGGCCACAGTCAGAAAAAGCGCCTGAATTCGGGCCGGCCTAGTGCCGGCCCTTCGTCGTTGGGAGAAAATAATGAAAATACTGTCTCGAATTCTTGCTCTGTTGCTGTTCGCCCAGGTTGTCCTGGCTCAGGAGGTTAACGACGGAAACGAACTCCTCAACCGACCTGCGGAGCGCACCTACGACATCATTCTGGATTCCGGTTACCTGAAAGTCGGCGTTTATGAGAATTTTCCACCGTATTCCTACCAGGTTGATGGTGAGCCCAGAGGAATCGACATTGAGCTGGGCCGCCGGATTGCCGAGGAAATGGGCCTTGAATTCAAAGTGCACTGGATCATCCCGGATGAAAACCTCGGAGACGATCTGCGGAATAACGTCTGGAAAGGGCACTATCTGGCCAAGCAGCGGCTCGCGGATGTCATGCTGCGGGTACCCTACGACAAGACTTACGCCTATATGCAGGATTCGACCGGTGAGTACATCAACGAGCAGGTTGTCCTGTTCGGACCCTATCAGCAGGAAACCTGGCAGGTTGCCTATGACCCCGAACAGCTTGATTCCGTCGACACCGTCGCGGTCTTTCAATACAACCGTATTGGCGTCGAGATCGATACCCTTCCTGATTTTTATCTGACGTCCGCGTTCGGCGGGCGCATGCGCGAGCAGGTGAGGCACTATACCAATGTGGCCGATGCATTCGAGGCAATGCGTGCGGGCGAGGTCAGTGCTGTCATGGGCATGCGCTCAGAGATTGATCATGAGCTGGCCATGCCCGGGAACGACGGCTTCAAGGCCGCCGGCAATGGCTTTCCGGGTATTGGTAAGCAGGTCTGGGATGTCGGCATGGCGATCAAACATACCCACCGACAACTCGGTTATGCCCTTGAAGCCATCGTCGACAGGCTTGTAAAAACCGGGCAGATGAGCGAGTTGATGGCCAGTCAGACACTTCGGTACAGCGTGCCGGGCTACTACCGGGATTTTCTGGATGAACAGGCGATCGCCAGGGCCGAAGGGGAGCTCTGACAGTGCTTGTGATGCGCCCGGAGTCGACGATTCGGGGTGGTCGTACTACCAAGTGATGAGAAAACCTGTTCCGGGGGGTAATTGTTGGTTTTTTCTACAAAGCGAAGAATCGTATCAGAGGCGGGAAAAGTTCCCGGTTCGCCCTGACTCGAACGCAAGAGAACTGACAACAAGAGACTTGGAGAGCGCAACCATGAGAACCAACAAGTTCGGGATTCGCATTGCGGCCAGCGCCCTGGCCATGGCTGTTTCCTACGGAGCCCATGCGGTAACCGACGAAGACATCATCAACGACCACAAGACCCCGGAAGACATTGTCAGCTATGGCATGGGTACCCAGGGGCAGCGCTACAGCATTCTGGAAGACCTGAACACCAGCAACGTCCAGCACCTGCAACCCGCCTGGGCGTTCTCTTTCGGCAGCGAGAAAATGCGCGGTCAGGAATCCCAGCCGCTGGTCAAGGATGGGGTCATGTATGTGACCGCGTCCTACTCCCGGATCTATGCGATTAACGCCAGAACCGGTGAAGAAATCTGGCAGTACGATGCTCGTTTGCCCGATGGCATCATGCCATGCTGTGACGTGGTCAACCGTGGCGCCGCCATATACGGCGACAAAGTCATCTTCGGTACCCTGGATGCCAAGCTGGTTGCCCTGAACAAAGACACCGGCAAGCCGATGTGGATCAAGAAGGTTGCAGATTATCAGGCCGGATACGCCATCACCGCTGCGCCCTTGGTTGTGAAAGGCAAGGTGATCACCGGCGTTTCCGGTGGTGAATTCGGTATTGTTGGCAAGGTGGAAGCCTATGACGCCAACACCGGGGATCTGGTGTGGACCCGTCCGACGGTCGAAGGCCACATGGGCTATGTCTACAAGGATGGCAAGAAGATCGAAAATGGCATTTCCGGTGGCAAGGCTGGCGTTACCTGGCCCGGGGAAATGTGGAAGAACGGCGGGGCCGCGACCTGGCTGGGCGGAACCTACGATCCGGACACCAACTCCCTGTTCTTTGGTACCGGTAACCCGGCGCCCTGGAATTCACACCTGCGCCCCGGAGACAACCTGTTCTCGTCATCTCGTCTGGCCATTGATCCGGACGATGGCAGCATCAAGTGGCACTTCCAGACCACTCCCAACGATGGCTGGGATTATGATGGTGTCAACGAACTGATTTCCTTTGACTACGAGGAAAACGGCAAGACCGTTAAAGCTGCGGCAACCGCAGACCGTAACGGGTTTTTCTACGTTCTGAACCGTGAGAACGGCGACTTCATCCGGGGCTTCCCGTTTGTGGACAAGATTACCTGGGCCGAAGGTCTGGATCCGAAAACCGGTCGACCGATTTACGCCGATGGCGGACGGCCAGGCAATCCGGCTGACATGGAAGGTGGCAAAGGCGAAACGGTTCTGGCCCAACCTGCGTTCCTGGGCGGCAAGAACTGGATGCCGATGGCGTACAGCCAGGACACAGGTCTGTTCTATGTACCATCCAATGAATGGTCGATGGATATCTGGAACGAGCCAGTCTCCTACAAGAAGGGTGCGGCTTTCCTCGGCGCAGGCTTTACGATCAAGCCAGCCAACGATGAGTATATCGGCGTGCTGCGGGCCATGGATCCAAAGACTGGCAAAGAAGTCTGGCGCTATGAAAACCCCGCTCCCTTGTGGGGTGGCGTTATGACCACAGCTGGCAATCTGGTGTTCACCGGCACGCCGGAAGGCTTCCTCAAGGCTTTTGACGCCAAAACCGGCGAAGAGCTTTACCGCTTCAACACCGGTTCCGGTGTGGTAGGTACTCCGGTCACCTGGACCATGGATGGTGAGCAGTACGTCTCTGTCTCATCCGGCTGGGGCGGCGCGGTTCCGCTCTGGGGTGGCGAAGTGGCCAAGGTCGTGAAGAACTTCAATCAGGGCGGCATGGTCTGGACGTTCAGACTGCCCAAGGATCGGGTTGCCAGCAACTGATCCGGACTGGAACAAAAAAGGTCGCCTTCGGGCGACCTTTTTATTGTGCGGGTTGCACGATCAGGCTGCCTGATTCCTGGCCGTTTCGTTGACGGACTCGTTGATGTCCTCGAACAGTTTGCGATCGGTCTGGCCGATTGGCAGATCATAGGTGATGGTGGCGCCGAATGCCTGAGGGTTGTGAGGATCGTTACGCACCTTGTCGAATACCAGCAATCGAGTGCCCAGATAGAAACCTTCTTTGAGATCGTGCGTGACCATAAAGATGGTGGTGCCGGTTTCCTGCCAGAGTTTCAGCAGCAGATCATGCATGTCGCCACGGATACCCGGATCCAGTGCTCCGAAGGGCTCGTCCAGCAAGAGTACCCGGGGCCGCATGATCAGGGACTGGGCAATGGCTAGGCGCTGCTGCATGCCGCCGGAGAGTTCGTGGGGCCACTTGTTGGCAGACGGGGTCAATCCCACGGATTCCAGCATGGCATCCACTTTCTCCAGTGCTTCCCTGCGGGCGCTGCCGAACAGCTTGCCCAGCCAGGGCTTCTGCTCCAGCTCCAGACCCATCAGCACGTTCTGACGCACGGTCAGATGCGGAAATACCGAGTAACGCTGGAACACGATGCCCCGGTTGCGGTCCGGTTCACCGGGGAAGGCCTTGCCTTCCAGCAACAGCTCGCCCCGGGTCTGGGTTTCCTGGCCCAGCAGCATCTTCAGGAAGGTGGATTTGCCGCA
This sequence comes from Marinobacter sp. F3R08, assembly GCF_018860425.1. Classification (GTDB taxonomy): domain Bacteria; phylum Pseudomonadota; class Gammaproteobacteria; order Pseudomonadales; family Oleiphilaceae; genus Marinobacter. Next base: position 705,650 of record NZ_JAHKPI010000014.1, read on the forward strand.
GCCAGAGGCGCCAACCAGGGTGCAGAATTCGCCCTGCTTTACGTTCAGGTTCAGGTTCTCCAGAACCACCTGATCTCCATATTCCTTCCACAGATTGTTGACGGTAATGAAGCTCATCAGTGGCCTCCTGCGTTGTACCAGGGGAACAGCCTGCGGTTGGCCAACCGCAGGCATTGGTCAATAACAATGGCGAGAATGGTAATCCAGATCACGTAGGGCAGGATGACATCCATGGCCAGATAGCGCCGTACGAGGAAGATCCGGTAACCAAGACCTTCGGTGGAGGCAATGGCTTCAGCGGCAATCAGAAAGAGCCAGGCCGGGCCGAGACTCAGGCGGACAGCATCGATCAGGCGCGGCAGGACCTGGGGCAGTGCCATGCGGGTGATTACCTGCCAGGAGCTGGCTCCCAGGGTCTGAATCTTGATCAGCTGTTCGCCGGGAAGCTCACGGACCCGCTGTGCCACATCCCGCATCATGATCGGCGCCGTACCGATCACAATCAGCATGACCTTGGAGAGTTCACCGAGACCAAATACGATAAAGAGGATGGGTAGTATGGCCAGGGGGGGCACCATAGACGCTGCGGACACCAGCGGAGCGAGGTTGGATCTCACCAGCGGTAGCACCCCGTTGAGGATGCCTACCACCAGGGCCAGCAAGGCCGCGATGCCAACGCCGAGGCCCAGGCGTGCCAGGCTGGCGGTGGTGTCCTGCCACATCAGGTAGTCGCCGCTGCGGCGATCCTCCTGAAAGGCCATGCGGTCTACGGCGGCGGTCATCTGTTCAAGGCCGGGAAGAAGTTTGTCATTGGGATTATCGGCGAGGCGCTCCTGGGAGGCCAGGCTGTATATCAGCATGATCAACAGGAAGGGAAGAAGCCCCAGCAGGGTGGCTGAAACCCGCCCGGGGTGGCGATTGATCAGTCGCATAAAGTGTCTCCTCTGGTCACACAACACGGCAAAGTTATCGCGGGCAACAGCATCCCTTGCGATTCAGTCTCCCGGGCTTTTGTCCCGCCGTGTAACCTCCCAGAGGTCGGTAACTCTCGGACCAGCCATCCGGGTGGTTGATGCGTACCTGCCCGGACCGGAACCCTAGTCACCCATTTTGTCTTTCGTGTTCGCCGTTCAGTCTGCGAGTTTCTAAACAGTGCCGTGAACGGATCGGGCTTTTGAATGCCGTCTGCCCGAAATAGTGCAGATGACGTGCCAGATCCTTAAAACACGTGAAAACGGGAGAGACAGGCGAAATTTCGGGCACGCCGGCGCTCCATAAAGGTGCGCTATGGGTTTGGGTGCACCATTATTGATCTCTCTGGTTAAGCAGGGAGCCGGCGGCCGCCAGAATCCGGTCGTGGCTGTTGCGCTCCCGGCCAGCGCCTCCGGCAATGTGTCCCCACTCGGAGGGTAGTGGCTCCAGGATGGCTCCGGGCATGCCGTCGGCATCCCCGGCTGCGTCCTCTTCGGTAAAGTAAAGGTCCGTGCTGCCGGGCATGATCCGCGTGGGCATGGTTATCGCGTCCAGGGCTGCCTCGTAATCGCCCCGGAATACCGGATTGTCGCTGATGTCTCCCCGCTGCCAGGTGTTCAGCACGGTGAGCAGGTTGTTGGCGTCCTGGCCCAGGTGATCGTCCTCCCAGAACGCCAGCAGAGACTTGATCGAGTCGAAACCAAGGTCCCGCCAACGCTCATGGCGGAAGAATGCCTGGGAATAGGCCCAGCCGGCGTACACCCGGCCAAATGCGCGAAGACCGTGTTCGGGAGGCGCGTCATAGTGACCGCCCCGGAACGCCTGATCACAGGTCAGGGCGGCTTTCACGCCCTCCAGAAATACCCGGTTATGCGGGTAGCAGCGTGCGGTACAGCAGGTGGCCAGCACGGAGCGGACCTTATCCGGAAACAGGCAGCCCCACTGCAGTGCCTGCATGCCGCCCATGGACCATCCCATTACCAGGGCCAGGCTGGCGCCCCCGAACACTTCATCCACCAGACGTTTCTGAATCATGACGTTGTCGTAGAGTCTGATTTCAGGAAAGCCGGGGCCGTGCTGTTCTCCGCTGGTGTTCGATGGCGAGGAGGACTCCCCGGCTCCCAGCAGCGACGGGATCACGATGCAGTACCTGTTCGGATCCAGGGGACTGTTGCTACCCACCCAGGGGTGATTGCCTGCGGCTGCACCACCATAGTACGTGGGTAGCAGAATCAGGTTATCTTTTGGTGCATTCAGCGTGCCGATCTGATGGTAGTGCAAGCGTGCTGAGTGCAGTGTGTCACCGTTGGAGAGTGCCAGGTCCCCAGCCTCGAAATCGGCCTCAGTCCATTGTAATTTCATGATTTTCTCTCCGTCATTTTCTTGCTTCGGTATCTTTTTGCACTATGTATTTTTGCCTTTACATACATGCTGGCATGTAAGTTGAATGGTTAAAGCAAAGGAAGAAACGTGCCAGAACATAAACCGACGGTCCGAATGTCCGGACTGAAGAGAGGAAAACGATGACTGAACTGACCAATACTCAGGCCTTGAAAGAAAAGCTCACGGATGCCGGCGTCAAATACGCGATTGCCAGCTACGTCGATATTCACGGTGTTACCAAAGGGAAATTCGTGCCCGTTGCCCACCTCGGGCAGATGATGGAGGGCTCCGAGCTATACACAGGCGCGGCCCTTGATGGTGTGCCCCAGGACATCGCTGATAATGAAGTTGCCTCGATGCCGGATGCGGACGCGCTGGCGATTTGTCCCTGGAATCGGAAGCTGGCCTGGTTTCCGGGCAACCTGTACCTCAATGGCGAACCGTTCGAAGCCTGTTCACGCAATATTTTCCGTCGCCAGCTCAGCGCGGCTGCGGATATGGGTTACCGCTTCAATCTGGGTATTGAAACCGAGTTCTTTCTGTTCCGTGATACCGAAGATGGCGGTTTCGCCCCCCTGAGTGATCGGGATGATCTGGGCAAGCCCTGCTACGACCCGCGCACACTGATGGACAACCTGCCTATCATTGAAGAGTTGGTCGACGCGATGAACGAACTGGGGTGGGATGTGTATTCTTTCGACCACGAAGACGCCAATGGCCAGTTCGAAACCGACTTCAAATACGCCGATGGCCTGACCATGGCGGACCGGCTGGTATTCTTCCGCATGATGGCCAACGAGATCGCCCGCAAACACGGGGCCTTTGCCAGCTTCATGCCCAAGCCGTTTGCCGACCGCACCGGTAGCGGCGCGCACTACAATATGTCTCTGGCAGACATCAAAACCGGCGAGAATCTGTTCGAGCCGAAAGGCGATGACCAGCACAACTGTGGCATCAGCAAGATCGCCTACCACTTTATTGCCGGCGTATTGAAGCACGGCGCCGCCATCAGTGCGGTGATTGCTCCGACGGTAAACAGTTACAAGCGTCTTGTGCGTCAGGGCAGCATGTCCGGCTCTACCTGGGCGCCGGTGTTCATGTGTTACGGCTCCAACAACCGCACCAACATGATCCGGATCCCCGGCATGGGTGGCCGAATTGAATGTCGTGCAGCAGACATTGCCTGCAACCCCTACCTCGGCAGTGCCCTGATCCTGGCAGCCGGCCTGGAGGGGATTCGTGAAGGCCTGGATGCTGGCGCACCCCACCATGAAAACATGTACAACTACAGCGACGCAGACATCGCCGAACAGGGTATTGAATACCTGCCCCGTCACCTGGGTGAGGCGGTTGAGGCGTTCGAGGCCGATCCTTTGGCGAAAGAGGTCTTCGGTGAAGCCATGTTCAACAGCTTCATTGAGTACAAGAAAGGCGAATGGGAGAGCTACCAGAACCACGTGTCATCCTGGGAGGTTGACCGTTATCTGAAAATGTTCTGATAGCCTGGCCGATTGCTTATTCGGTGGCGACCTCTGCGTCCTTGTAGATCGACTTGACCGGCCTGGCCAAGACCCTGCGCACCATGGGTTCGAAGAATTCCAGTGGCAGGGTCTCGCCCTCCGGATCAAAAGCCGGGGAGTCGTATTTGCTGACAAATTCAATGGTACGTCTGAAGTGGGGATGGTCCCGGTACTGATTACGCATGTCCCGGTCCATGCCCAGGTAATGAAAGAAGTAATAGCCCTGGAAGATCGCGTGGTGTTTCACCATCCAGTGGTTGGCTTCACTGACAAAAGGCTCCAGAAGCACGGCGGCCACATCTGCATGGTTGTAGCTACCAAGCGTATCGCCAATATCGTGCAGCAAGGCGCAAACCACGTACTCGTCGTCCTTGCCATCTCTATAGGCAAGGGTGGCGGTCTGGAGGCAATGAGAGAGCCGGTCAATCGGGAAGCCGCCGAAGTCGCCTTCCAGTAGCTTCAGATGTCCCAGAATCCGGTCTGGAAGTCCTTTTGCAAACTGTCCGAATGACTGTGCAATGGTCTGCCAGTCCTCGGCGGTACCATCTTTCATATGCTTGAACTGCGCCTGCGGGGCGTTGATGTCAGTCATGCTGTCTGTTCTCCCTCATTACTCTCTGAATCCCGGATCAATCCGATCCAGTTTTCGCAGCAGTCCTGGCCAGGCGAGATTGCCCCCCATGCCCCTGGTGACTTTCTTTGCCTGTTCCCGGATTGAACTGAGAATGCCGTCAGGGATCCGGACCAACGGCTGCCCACCGGACATGGCCTGGATCTGAACCTCGCACGCGCGCTGAAGGATGTACATTCCCAGGAAGGCGTCGGCCACAGTGGAGCCTGTGGTCAACAGGCCGTGGTTCCGCAGGATCATAAACTGGCTGTGGCCGAGATCTGCCTGCAGGCGAGCCTTCTCATCTTCCCTCAGTGCCACGCCTTCGTAGTCGTGGTATGCCAATCCGGACAGCGGAAACAGGCTCTGCTGGGACAGCGGCAGCAACCCCTCTTTCTGCGCTGAGACCGCCACACCCGCGGTGGTGTGGGTGTGCATCACACAGGCTGCATCCTCACGAACGGCATGGATGGCGCTGTGAATGGTGAATCCGGCCGGGTTTATATCGAAATCATCAGGATCGACCTTGTTCCCTTCCTGATCGATGCGGACCAGGCTGGAGGCGGTGATCTCCTCGAACATCATGCCGTAAGGGTTGATCAGAAAATGGTGCTCGTCACCAGGAATCCGAAGGGAAATATGGGTGAAAATCAGATCGTCCCAGCCGTAGAGGGCAATCAGGCGGTAGGCGGCGGCCAGATCGACGCGCAGTTGCCACTCTTCGGCGCTTACCCGTTCTTTTTTGGATGGAATCGACAAGGGTTCAGACATGCTTATGGCCTCCGGGAATCCGGTTGTTGTTGGAATGGACTTGTCCGAGTCTAGGCCGATTGATGGCCAACAGACTGTCAATTAGTTTACATTCTTGGAATGAGTCACCAGGAGATTGAAGTCGTCGATGCCAGACGTTGAGGTTGTGATGCGTTCCTGTCCATTGTTGGCGGGGTTCCCGGAGGAGGCCTTCCTCGAAGGGGCTGCCATGGCCAGAATCCGACATTTCAGTGCAGGAGATCCCATTTATGACCGGGGGTCCATGCAGTCAACACTCTGCGTAATTGCCAGTGGGACTGTGCGAATCAATTCGGTCAATGCGGCGGGTCGCGAGGCGACACTGATTATTTTCGATTCCGGATCCTGGTTCGGGGACACCGTGTTCTCGCCAGGTATGCCGAGAGTCTATGGCGCCACGGCTCACGACGATGCGGTTATCGTTGAGCTGCCGGGTGAGGGGTTTCGCAAACTCATGGCAAGGTACCCCGAAAGTTATTCGGTTGCACTGGATCTTGTCAGCCGGCGACTTTGGTCCGCCATGTCGATCATTGAGGACGACGCCCTGCGAGGCGTGACTGCACGGATTGGTCGGCGCTTGCTGTTTCTGGCCGAAATCCAGGGTGTGCCTACGGCATCCTCGGAACCGGTTATTCTGAAACTGACACGGGAACAGTTGGCCAACATGATGGGCATGACCCGGCAAGGGGTGCACAGTCGCATCAAGGATCTGGAGCATCTTGGTCTACTGGCGCTCAGCTACGGACAGATCACGGTTTGCAGCCCCCGTGAGTTGCAGGCTCATATTCAATCGCTGGATTGATCAGGTTTGATGACAACAAGAAACGGATGGCGGCGCCGGCAGTGAACGCGCATCCTTTCACGGAATGTTCGGATGCGGATAAAGGAATCCTCAGATGGCTCAGAGTGAACGTTTGACGGTGGCACCTGAACCGGAGCTGTCTGCCAGTGTGGCAGACCGAATGGTTGCACTGGCCCGGTATATAGAAAGCCGCCCGCATGACAACCTCAGACTAGAAGACCTGGCAGACTTTATCGGGCTTTCGACATCCCATGTGCAAAGGGCGTTCAAGAAAACCTTCGGCGTTTCGCCAAAGGCTTATCAGGATGCGTTGCGCTTCAGAACGTTCAAGCAGGCTCTCACACATGGTCAAACGGTGACCGATGCCATATACGATGCCGGTTTTGGTTCGGTCAGCCGGGTATACGGCAAGCCGGAACGACAGGTCGGCATGGCTCCCTCGCGTTATGGCAAAGGCGGTGAAGGCGAGATCATTGCCTATGCCTGCCGGGAAACCATCTTCGGTTTATTGATGATGGCGGCCACCGATCAGGGGGTTTGTTTCGCCGAGTTTGGTGAGCATGAGGAGGCCTTGCTTGAGCAGCTGAAGAAAGAGTTCCCGAAAGCCAGCCTTGCCCCCTCCCGGGCCAGCGAATCGGTGGAACTGGACAGCTGGATGATGGCGCTGGATCAACACCTGTGTGCAAATATGCCCCGCCCTGACGTGCCTCTCGATATTCGCGGCACGGCGTTCCAGACCCGAGTCTGGAAACTCCTGTTAAGCGTTCGGGAAGGCGAAGTGGTGAGCTACACGGAACTGGCAAGGCGACTGGGGGAACCGAAAGCCGTACGCGCTGTGGCCTCCGCGTGCGGACGCAACCGTATCGCCGTACTGATTCCCTGTCACAGGGTTTTGCGAAGTGACGGCTCTCTCGGTGGCTACCGCTGGGGCCTGGAACGAAAACAGCGATTGCTCGAGAAAGAACGCTCAGCTCCGTCCGAGTAACACCCAGAACTGTCGCTTGAAAAAAGCGGCTTCCTGCTTCAGAGAGAACAGCTTGGGGGCAAACAGCCAGGTCTGGGTAATGCCCATCAGGTAGGTATAACTGAGCAGCCCCAGATCATCGGGATCTTCCGGGGTGTTTATCAGATCCAGCTGGCCGGCCTGGCCAACCAGATCTCTGAACATGGCAATGATAGACCCGGTCAACGCCCGCTCTCGCTTCAGCGTCCGGCTCATGGCGTCGGTCAGTTCGGTTTTATTCAGGAGAATCTCGAACGATTGTCGATACTTCCGGTCATTGGCCAGCAATCCCAGCCAGCGATCAAGGAAAAGATCCATGGCCTCTATCGGGGTGTCACGCATCGAGGCGCATTCGGCGACCAGTGCTTCCAGCGGTTCCGAGGAGTAGGCCATAACGGCCTCGTATAAATCGTCCTTGTTCTCAAAATGCCAGTAAATAGGCCCACGACTGCAACCTGCTTCTTTGGCGATTCGGCTCAAGGTTGTCAGGGAGTAACCATCCCGACTGAACAGCTTTAACGCCGCCTCCAGAACAGTTTGGCGGGTTTTCTCGGCATCTTCCTTGGTACGGCGCATTGTTACTTTCTTCCGTCTGACCTGGGTGTTTGGGGGCGGTGTGTGAGGCTTTCAAAGCGGGCTCCTTATGGCACATCCCTGTGACGCCTGGGTTCTGCACAGTTTTTGAAAACCAACCCACACCTACCCGCGAATTTTAAACAAAAACGGGCACGAATGTTCGTGCCCGCTGTTGCAAGGATTGCGTTGCGGCCTGGTCAGATCTCGCCATCCGCCGCCATCTGCATGTAGCTGTCGTTGAACCGGAGCTTAACGTTGGCTTCGTCACCCATGACAGAACCATCCGGGAACTCGATGCCGACAAAGTCCGGGCTCATGGCACCCTGGCCCAGCAGACCCTTGTCAAAGGAGAACTGACGGACGCTGTCCATCGCCTTGTGGGCTTCGTCGCTGTTGATGAAGTCCACAGACATCTGCGGCTTCCAGAACATCTTCATACCGGCCAGCTGGGCCTCATAACCTTCCTGGTCAGTGCCTGACAGTTCACCAAGGAACGCACGGGCCTCGGCACCTTCAGGGGTGTCGGACTCAAGAATGCTCATGGTCTCGTACCAGGCTCCAGCAAGGGCCTTACCCAGTTTCGGGTTGTCGGCCAGTGTTTCCGTATTGACCAGTGTCAGATCTTTGATGTGGCCCGGGATCTGGCTGGAATCGAACAGCTTGGTGGCGCCGGGATAGGCTTCCACTTCGGCCAACAGCGGGTTCCAGGTGGCAACGTGACGCACGTCGTCGGTCTGGAAGGCAGAGACCAGGTCGGCGTCCGAGATGTTCACAATATTGATGTCACGCTCTTCCAGACCCACGGTGTTCAGCGCGCGAACCAGCAGATAATGGGAAACCGAGAGCTCGACCAGGTGCACGGTCTCGCCTTCGAGGTCGGCAATGGATTTCGCATCTTTGGATACCATGCCATCGTTGGCATTCGAGTAATCCCCGACGATCAGGGCAGTGGTGTCCACTCCGGAAGCCGCCGGGATCGACAGACCGTCCATGCTGGTGGCGACCACGCCGTCAAACTGGCCGGCGGTGAACTGGTTGATGGACTCGATGTAGTCGTTGACCTGCACGATGTCCACGTCGATATCGTACTTGTCTGCCCACTTTTTCATGATTCCGAAGTCTTCAGCGTACTGCCAGGGCACCCAGCCTGCGTAGATGGTCCAGGCGATGCTGAAGGAATCCTTCTCCTCGGCCATTGCACCCATGGACAGGGAGGCCGTGAGCAGACCAGCCGCAAGTTTTTTACTGAAGTTGCGTGTTTTCATGGTGTCTCTCCTCGGGCCTTGCCCGTGTTTACCGTTGTGTTCGTTCAAGGTTTTACGGTTACTTGTATTATTCGTTGATCTCTTCGACAACCACCACAGGTGTTCCCGGGGCGACCGCCTGACCTGCTTCCCGGCGCACCTCGACCACGCGGCCGCTCACCGGGCTCAACAGCTCGATTTCCATTTTCATGGATTCAATAATGGCCACCGGGCGCTGCGCCTCGATGGTATCGCCGGACTTCACCAGACACTCCCAGAGGTTACCGGCGACATGGCTTTCTACCGCATGCTGGCCCGCAGGCAGGGTGGCCGTATCGTCCTCGCCGGTCGCTTCAATTGGCGCCTCGGAACTGAAGTTGATCTGGCCCGACTCGATCCAGCGTTGCAGTTCCTCATCGAAGGCCTGTTTGCGCTTGTCTGTGAAGGTCTGTATCTCGTCGTTGTTGTTCTCCAGGAACCGTTCGTAGTCCTTCAGGTTGAAACGGGTTTCCTCAATACGGATCGGGTAGTCGCCGTTCGGAAAGTCCCGGCGAATCTGTTGCAGTTCGTCAGCGCTGACTTCATAGAAACGAACCTGATCGAAGAATCGCAGCAGCCAGGGCTTGCCGGCTTCGAAGACATCGGTCGTGCGGTAGCGGTTCCACATCTGCAGGGTTCGGCCAACAAACTGATAACCGCCAGGCCCTTCCATACCGTAGATGCACAAGTAGGCGCCGCCGATACCCACCGAGTTTTCTGCGGTCCAGGTGCGGGCCGGATTGTACTTGGTGGTCACCAGCCGATGGCGGGGATCCAGGGGGGTTGCCACCGGCGCACCGAGATAGACGTCGCCCAGCCCCATGACCAGGTAGCTCGCGTCAAAGACGGTCTGTTTGACGTCGTCGATGCTATCCAGGCCGTTGATGCGGCGAATAAATTCCAGGTTGCTCGGGCACCAGGGGGCGTCCTTGCGCACGGACTGCATGTATTTGGCGATGGCGGTCTGGCAGGCCTCGTCATCCCAGGACAGCGGCAGGTGCACGATGCGTGCGGGTACATCCCATTCCGGTTGCTTTTCCAGCGCTGTCTCGGCACTGATCAGCAGGTCCAGGAGCGCTCGCTGGGTCAGTTTCTGGCTGTCGTAGTGCACCTGCAGGGAGCGGATGCCGGGGGTCAGTTCCAGAATGGCGTCATGTGCCTGCTCGCGCAGCCACAGCATCAGGGCATGGGCCCGGAAACGCAGGCGGATATCCAGCTCCATGGGGCCGTATTCCACCAGCACATAGTTGTCTCCGGCGGCCCGATACACCACGCCGGTTTCGTGGTCGGCGGGGCTCAGCGACTCCAGAATCGGGGTGTTCGGTTCAATGGGTGTGACATTCGTGGACGCTGTGGTCAGCGTGGCTACGGTGTTATCCAGGGATGCCCTCAGGGCAACTGCCTGCTCCTGGCTGACCGGCACAAACTGCACCTTGTCACCGGCCTTCAGCTGGCCCAGTTTCCAGAGGTCGGCACTGATGACCGTTACCGGACAGACAAAGCCGCCCAGACTGGGACCATCGGGTCCCAGAATCACCGGCATATCGCCGGTGAAGTCCACGGTGCCGACAGCGTAGGCATTGTCGTGGATGTTCGAGGGGTGCATGCCGGCCTCACCGCCGTCGCTGCGAGCCCACTCCGGTTTCGGCCCGATCAGTCGCACCCCGGTGCGGCTGGAGTTGTAATGGATTTCCCACTCGCTGGCGAAGAAAGTACGGATATCTTCACCGGTGAAATAGTCCGGCGCGCCATGGGGCCCATAGGTAACATGCAGCTTCCAGGTTTTCCCGATGGCCGGTTTCAGCTCGGCGGGCAGGATCGTCGAGTGCGTCGGTTCAGCGTCGGCCAGAGCCAGCACATCACCGGCCCGAAGGGCCCGGCCACAATGGCCACCAAACTGTCCGAGCGTAAAGGTGCTGCAGGACGTCAGGTATTCCGGGCAGTCCAGGCCGCCCCGGAACAGCACATAGGCGCGGGCGCCGTCGGCGGTCGTGGCGCCCAGTTTCAGGGTGGCGCCGGCGGGCACGTCGATGACCTGCCAGAATTCGATCGGCTCGTCGTCCAGTGTGGCTTCCAGGGCTGCTCCGGTCAGGCAAATCTGGGCGGCGCGATTGAAGCGGAGAACGGGCCCTTTCAGGGTGATTTCCAGGCCGGGCGCGCCCTCCGGATTGCCCAGCAAGCGGTTCCCCAGCCGGAATGAGTAACTGTCAAAAGGGCCGGATGGCGGTACACCGATTTCCCAATAGCCAATGCGGCCGGGGTAATCCTGAATGGTGGTCAGGGTGCCACCGGTAACGACGTCCACCGTCGCCGGTCGATAATCGAATTCGTTGAGGGTGCGGGTGAACAGACGGCCTTCGGCAAAACGGGAATCGTCCAGTACCTGACGAACATACATCAGGTTGGTTTCAATGCCGTAGAGCTGGCTGGCATCCAGAGCCTGTATCAGGCGCTGGCGGGCCGATTCACGATCCTGTTCGTGCACGATCACCTTGGCAAGCATGGGATCATACAGTGGCGACACTTCGGTGCCGGGCTGGATCCAGGTGTCAATCCGGAGACCGTCTTCCTCAGGCCAGGCCACGTTCGTCAGCAATCCGGCACCGGGCTGGAAGTCTTTATTGGGGTCCTCGGCATAAATCCGGGCCTGAATGGCATGACCGGAGGCGGTCAGGCTGTCGCCCAGCTCAGCCAGGTTCGCCAGGGTACCGGCGCCCAGTTCCACCATCCAGCGCACCAGGTCGACATCGTATACCTGCTCTGTCACACCATGCTCCACCTGCAAGCGGGTATTCACTTCCAGGAAATAGAACTCGGTGGTGTCCGGATCGTAGATGAATTCCACGGTGCCGGCACTGCGGTATGCGATGCGCTCTCCCAGTTGGCGGGCAGTGGCGTGCATGCGGGTCCGGACGTCGTCGGTCAGGCCCGGGGCCGGGGCTTCTTCAATTACTTTCTGGTTGCGGCGCTGGGCTGAACAGTCACGCTCGCCCAGAGCCACCACCTGGCCTTTGCCATCGCCGAACAACTGAACTTCGATGTGCCGGGCGTGTTCCACGAATTTCTCCAGGAACACGCCATTGTTGCTGAAATTGTTCTGGCTCAGACGCTGGACAGATTCAAAGCTTTTGAGCAGATCCTCATCGCTGTAGCAGCGGGACATGCCAATGCCTCCGCCGCCGGCCGTGCTTTTCAGCATCACCGGGTAGCCGATGGTCCCGGCAGCCTCCAGGGCCTGATCCAGGTCTGTCAGCAATCCCGTGCCGGGCAGCAGGGGCACGCCGGCACTCTCTGCCAGGGCCCGGGCGGTATGCTTGAGGCCGAACTGCTCCATCTGTTCGGGCGTGGGGCCCAGAAACACCACGCCTTCGGCGTCGCAGCGGCGGGCAAAGTCGGCGTTCTCGCTCAGGAAGCCGTAACCAGGATGGATAGCGCCGGCACCGCTCTTGCGGATTACGTCAAACAGCTTGTCCTGGTCCAGATAGGTTGTGGCTGCCGGACCTTCGCCCAGAGGCCAGGCTTCGTCGGCCTGGCGCACATGGAGGGAGTCGGCATCCGCTTCAGCGTAAACCACCACCGAGGTCAGGCCCATGGCCCGCAGGGTGCGGATCACCCGGCAGGCAATGGCTCCCCGGTTGGCGATCAGGACTTTGTCGAACTTGCCGCTCAGCTCCATACCAGCACCTCAATGGGTGTCGGATCCCAGCCGTTGCAGGGGTTGTTGAGTTGCGGACAGTTGGAAATCATCACCAGCACATCCATCCGGGCTTCCAGTTCCACGTACTTGCCGGCATCGGAAATACCATCGGCAAAGGTCAGGCCGCCGTTGGCGGTTACCGGCACGTTCATAAAGAAGTTGATGTTGGGGGTGATGTCCCGTTTGGTCATGCCGAGTTCATCGTGCTCGGCGACGGCCACCAGCCAGCTGTCGCGGCAGGCATGCATGCACTTTTTCTCGAGGGCATAACGGGTGGTGTTGCTCTCCGCTGCACAGGCGCCGCCGAGAGTATCGTGGCGGCCGCAGGTGTCGGCGGTGATTTCCAGCATTACGTTGTTTTCCGAGGACATCAGCTTTGAGCCGGCCGTCAGGTAAACGTTGCCCTGCTCACGGATGGTGTCTGTGACGCTGTAACGCTCGGTGGGGTTATGGGCGTTGTAGAACAGGGTGTCGGCGGCCTGGTTGCCTTCCAGATCCAGGATGCGAATGGTCTCGCCGGCTTTCACCACTTTCAGGAAATATTCGCCGGCCGGCACGGTTTCACGGAAGGCGGCATGTTCGGGGTTCAGTGTGCTTTGCTTGATCATATCCGGCCTCCGTTACTGGAATTGGTGGTACAGGGCTGTATTGGCGAAGGCCCGGGTGGCCTCCGGTGACGAGGTCTTGCAGGGATCGGCGTCGGTTAGCGGCGCCGCCTTGAAGAGCTGGTAACGGACAGGGTGACCCGGGTACTCGCTGGCCGGGTTCATCGGGTGCGGACAGGTATGCAGCACTACAATCGTGTCCATCTCGAAGCGAAGGTCCACAGTGGCACCGGCATGGGAGTGGCCCTGATCGAAGGCCATGTTGCCGTCGTCATCGGTTTTTACCTTGCTGAACCAGTTCAGGTTGGCGGTCAGGTCTTTCTTGCCCAGACCATACTTGGCAAGTTCGTTCAGGAAACTGGTGATGCCGTTGCGATGGTAGTGGTTATGGGCTTCTTGATAGGTCTTTTTGCCCCAGCGCTGCTCTACCAGATCAGCGTTGCAGGTACCGGCAACGGTGTCGTGCCAGCCCAGGTCATCGCGAATGATGGAGGCGAAGACGCGGCCCATGTCCGAGAGCAGCACATGGCCTTTGGTCAGCAGGAACGTATGCTGATTTTTCAGGGTGTCCGGCATGTTGTAGCGTTCGAGCGGGTTCTCGGGGTTGTACATCAGCATGCCGGCGTTGGCGCCGCCGGTTTCGTCAATCAGGCGCAGCACGTTGCCGCGGCGCATGACAAAGGACCAGTGGGATCCGCCGGGAATCAGATCGTCGTAAAGGGGGGCTGCGGTTTGCAACATGACCTTTTCCTCTTGGTTTGAGACATAAAAAAAGCGAGAGGCGTCAGTAACTGAGCGATCCTCCCGGGCTTTTGTCCCGCCGTGTAACCTTGGAAAAGGTCGTCAACTCTCGGACCAGTCGTCTGCATTGGTTGATGGCAGACCGGAACCCTAGTTGACCATTGGTCAGATTGTGGCGCTTTGATTGTGGTTTCAGTAACCGACTTCTCGCTGCGTAGGTGGGTATCTGCAGAGACCATGCCAATTTTCAGACGTCTGTTTTTATTAGGTTTTTGTTGATCGCCCTGAATAGAGGTGCTTCTTTTTCGGGCGGCCGCACTATCCTGGTGCGTTGATCAGAGGCTTTTCTGTGCATTTATTTGTCGGGGGCCGTTTCGGCACGAGGGCAGGGCTGATACAGCCTTCCGGCCATCTACTACCAAGGGAGGAGTTTTTCGCCTCCATCGCATCATTCAAAGATCGCGGATTGGGGTCTACATTGATTGGGTAAGCGCGAAAGGCCGCGTTGCCCTGCGACAAACACAACAAGAGGTCGAGATCATGATCTACGCACAACCAGGAAAGGATGGCTCCGTCGTTTCTTTCAAATCCCGTTACGAGAACTACATCGGTGGCGAGTGGGTTGCACCGGTAAAGGGTCAGTATTTTGAGAACATCACGCCGGTAACCGGTGACGTTATCTGTGAGATTCCGCGTTCCAGCGCCGAAGATATCGAGCTCGCTCTGGATGCCGCCCACAAGGCAGCACCTGCCTGGGGCAAGACCTCTCCCACCGAGCGTTCCAACATCCTGCTGAAGATTGCTGATCGCATCGAAGCCAATCTCGAGAAAATCGCGGTTGCCGAAACCTGGGATAACGGCAAGGCTGTTCGTGAAACCCTGAACGCCGACATCCCTCTGGCGGCGGATCATTTCCGTTACTTTGCCGGCTGTCTCCGTTCCCAGGAAGGCCATATGGGTGAGATCGACCACAATACCGTGGCGTATCATTTCCACGAGCCGCTGGGCGTGGTTGGCCAGATCATTCCCTGGAACTTCCCGATCCTGATGGCGGCCTGGAAACTGGGGCCTTGCCTGGCAGCCGGTAACTGCACCGTGCTCAAGCCGGCCGAGCAGACGCCTGCCAGCATCCTGGTGCTGATGGAAATCATTGGCGACCTGCTGCCACCGGGCGTGCTGAACATCGTCAACGGTTATGGCATTGAGGCTGGTCAGGCACTGGCCACCAGCAAGCGCATCGCCAAGATTGCCTTCACCGGCTCCACGCCGGTTGGCTCCCACATCCTGAAGTGCGCTGCCGAGAATATCATTCCGTCTACTGTTGAGCTGGGCGGAAAATCACCGAACATCTACTTCTCTGACGTCATGAAGGCCGAGCCGGAATTCGTGGACAAGTGTGTTGAAGGTCTGGTTCTGGCGTTCTTCAACCAGGGTGAAGTCTGCACCTGTCCGTCACGGGCGCTGGTTCAGGAAGACATGTTCGAAGAATTCATGCAGAAAGTGGTTGAGCGTACCAAGGCCATCAAGCGTGGTAACCCGCTGGATACCGACGTTCAGGTAGGCGCCCAGGCGTCCAAGGAGCAATTCGACAAGATCATGTCCTACCTTGCCATTGGTAAGGAAGAGGGCGCCGTGGTTCTTACCGGTGGCGACCGTGAGCATCTGGATGAAGAATTCAACAACGGCTTCTACATCCAGCCGACCCTGTTCAAGGGCGACAACAAGATGCGCGTATTCCAGGAAGAAATCTTCGGGCCGGTCGTGGGTGTTACCACCTTCAAGACCGAGGAAGAGGCCCTGGCCATCGCCAACGACACCGAGTTTGGTCTGGGTGCGGGCGTCTGGACCCGTGACACCAATCTAGCCTATCGCATGGGTCGGAACATTCAGGCCGGTCGGGTCTGGATGAACTGCTACCACGCCTACCCGGCACACGCGGCCTTCGGTGGCTACAAGAAGTCTGGCGTTGGTCGTGAAACCCACAAAATGGCGCTCGAGCATTATCAGCAGACCAAGTGCATGCTGACCAGCTACGACACCAACCCGCTGGGTTTCTTCTGAATCGGTGAGCGGTAGGCGGGCCTCCCACACGGGCCCGCCTGTGAGTCAGCACAGTGGATGTGCACCTTCATGCCCCGGCGTGTTGCCGGGGCGACTCTCTGACGAGAGTTCGGGTTTTTCTGTCACTCTCTTTCGGCCCTTCCCAGGGCCTTTTTTTATGGCGACAGGCGCGGAAAACGCAGCTGTCCCGTCCTCAGGCTTTAGCGACCCAGAGCGTAGAACTCGGCGTTCGGACGCATGTTTGTTACGTTTGCCATCCGGTTGGAAAGCCCGAAGAATGAGGCAATGCCGGAGATATCCCAGATATCCTCATCATTGAAGCCGTGGCGCTTGAGTTCGTTGAAGTCGGCGTCCCCCACTTCGTGAGCGTTCTGTGAGACTTTTACCGCGAAATCGAGCATGGCTTTCTGGCGCTCGGTGATATCGGCCTTGCGGTAATTTACGGCCACCTGATCTGCAATCTGTGGATTCTTTTCACGTATGCGAAGGATGGCGCCGTGAGCGATCACGCAGTACTGACACTGGTTCAGATTGCTGGTGGCAACGACAATCATCTCACGCTCACCTTTGGTGAGATTGCTGTCTTTCTCCATCAGGGCATCGTGATAGTCAAAAAATGCCCGGAATTCGGCGGGACGGTTCGCCAGAACCAGGAACACATTCGGTATAAATCCCGACTTTTCCTGAACCGCGAGAATTTTCTCCCGGATATCATCCGGGAGAGATTCAAGTGACGGAACCGGGAAGCGGCTTATCGGTTGTTCGGTGGATGAGCTCATAACAATTCCTTTGCTGCGTTTTTATGGTTCAAGAAGTTTCGGTTCAGCCGGCGACCGGCACGACGATGCGCCCACGAACCTTGCCGTCCAGCAGTTGGCTGGCACCCTCGATGGCATCTTCAAAGGGAATTTCCGTGATCATGCTGTCGAGCAGACCGGTGTCGAGATCTTCCGACAGGCGCTTCCAGGCTTCGAGTCGCTCCTGCTTGGGTGCCATCACACTGTCCACACCGCACAGGGTGACACCGCGGAGAATGAACGGTGCAACGGTTGCGGGAAAATCCATGCCGGCGGCAAGACCACAGGCTGCAACAACACCCCGGTATTTCATGCCGGCACACACGTTCGCCAGCACCTGACCGCCAGCGACATCAATGGCACCCGCCCAGGTTTCACGGACCAGGGGCTTGCCCGGTTCACTCAGGTCAGCGCGATCGAGAATCTTGTTGGCACCGAGCGATTTCAGGTAATCCGACTCGTCCAAACGACCCGTCACTGCGGTTACGGAATAACCCAGCTTGGCCAGCAACGCGACTGCAACGCTTCCGACGCCACCAGTTGCCCCGGTTACCAGAATGTCTCCGGAATCAGGGGTTACTCCGTGTTTCTCCAGAGCCATGACACACAGCATGGCGGTGTAGCCGGCGGTTCCGATAGCCATGGCCTGCTTCGGGGAAAACGCCTCGGGTAGAGGAATCAGCCAGTCGCCGGAAACACGGGCTTTCTCTGCCAGACCGCCGCAGTGTTTCTCGCCCACACCCCAGCCATTCAGAACCACCTTGTCACCGACCTGGAAGTCAGCGTGGTCGGAGCTGGATACGGTGCCCGCAAAGTCGACCCCGGGAACCATCGGGTACTGTTTTACGATCGGGGACTTCCCGGTGATGGCCAGAGCATCCTTGTAGTTCAGGGTTGAGAAGGCCACATCGACGGTGACATCGCCATCCGGCAGGTTGGATTCTTCGATTGATGTCAGGGACACCTTCTGGTCGCCGCGAGCGCCTTCAATGAGTATGCCTTTGAACATATTGCCTCCGATTTCTTGGGGTAATGAAAAATGCCGTTTTGGGGTCCGGATCAGACGCCACGCAGCAGTGACCTGAAGCCCTCTGCGAACCGATCCAGTGGTTTTGGTGACTGGTCCAGCTTTGCGCGCAACACCGCGCCTTCCCAGCCAATCCAGAAGAAGTGCGACATCTGTTCGCACTGAACATCCGGGGAGATCTCGCCGGCTTCCTGTGCCTCCGCCAACAGTTCTTCGGTCCTGCGCTCCCAGTCCCTGAACACATCCTGCAGCAGTGCCCGGAAACCTTCGGGGAGGGCGGTCATTTCCTGTCCGAGATTGCCGATCAGACAACCACGGCGATACTCGAACCTCTTCATGCCGGCTTTGGCGTCCTCGACAAAGGCGTCGAGGCGCTGAAGGGGAGTGAGGGTGCGGTCTTGAAACCAGCGATCAAGTTTGCCGGCGAAATACCGGCCGTAGGCCTCGATCAGAATCCTGCCAAAAGATTCCTTGTTGTCGAAGTAGTGGTAGAACGAGCCCTTTGGTACGCCCGCTTTACGCAGGATTTCGTCGATACCCGTGTATGAGTAGCCTCGTTCAGTTAAAACCGACAGACCTACCTTTATCAGTTCCTGGCGGGTATCCCGGAAATCGTTGTTCGCGGTCTTTGGGGGGCGGCCCCGTTTGCGCTTGACGTTTTCTGTCTGGGTCATAGTCTCTGCTCAATTTAGACCAGTCGTCTATTAAATTAAGAGCAAATATAGACCAGGTGTCTATTAAAATCAAAAGATGAGATGTGTCCGTCGATTCCGGCCGAACGTCGAAGGCTGGACGATGCTACTTGTGGTGCCAAAAAACGGTGCTAAAGTACCATATGGGGTGCGTTCGACTGTCGCTAGGATGAGTTTGTGTACTCGGGATTGCCGGTACTGACACCCAATGCGCTAACAATCATGACAATAGAGGTGAGCATTATGTGGACCAAACCAGCCTACGAAGATCTCCGCATCGGTTTCGAAGTTACCATGTACTTCGCCAACCGTTGAGAGCGGAAGCGGCCAGCCTTGAGCTGGCCGTTTTGCTTTTGGAGTGACCCCTCATGTTTATCCACGTACTGGGCTCCGCCGCAGGCGGAGGGTTTCCCCAATGGAATTGTAATTGCGCAAATTGCGACGGCTTTCGAAAGGGCACGTTGAACGCCCGGGCTCGAACCCAGTCCTCAATAGCCGTCAGTGAAGACGGTGAGCGCTGGATTCTGATCAACGCCTCTCCAGATATACGCGCCCAACTGGCCTCCTTTGATGCCATGCAGCCGGCCAGGGCGCTGAGGGATACCGGCATTGATGCCGTTGTGTTGATGGACAGCCAGGTGGACCATACAACCGGTCTGCTTTCCTTGCGCGAAGGCATGCCGATGGACGTCTGGTGTACCCATCAGGTGCATGAAGACCTCAGCGGTGGTTTCCCGCTCTTCAACATGCTCAAACACTGGAACGGCGGGCTGAACTGGCAGGAGATTCCCGCGTCCGAGCAGACCTGTTTCACCATACCCTGTGCCCCGTCCATCGAGTTAACGGCCATTCCGCTGCTGAGCAATGCGCCTCCGTATTCTCCGCGTCGTGACAATCCGCACCCGGGCGACAACATAGGCCTGTTCCTGAAAGACACCCGTACCGGACATAACGTTCTTTATGCCCCGGGTCTTGGCGCGCCGGACCAGCGCATTTTTGACTGGATGACGCTTGCGGACGTACTGCTTGTGGACGGTACCGTCTGGCACGATGATGAAATGATTCGACAGGAAGTGGGAACCAAGACCGGTCAGGCCATGGGGCATCTGGCCCAGAGCGGCCCGGGCGGCATGATTGAGTTGCTTGACAGCATGCCGGCCAGTCGCAAGATCCTGATTCACATCAACAACACCAACCCCATCCTGAACGAGGACTCCCCGGAACGGGCGGAATTGACCCGCCATGGTATCGAGGTGTCCTGGGACGGAATGCACATTGATCTGTCGGGGCAGCCATGAACGCCAAAGCCACCACTGCTATGAACAGAACGGACTTCGAGCGCGCGCTCCGGGACAAGGGGCAGTTCTATCACATTCACCACCCGTACCATAAAGCCATGTACGGGGGGCAGTGCACGGCGGAACAGATCCGTGGCTGGGTGGCTAACCGATACTACTATCAAATCAAGATTCCCCAGAAAGATGCGGCGATCATGGCGAATTGCCCGGACGCCGGTGTGCGCCGGCTCTGGCTGCAGAGGATTCTTGACCACGACGGCCACGAGGGTGACGTGGGTGGCATTGAAGCCTGGTTATCTCTGGCCGAAGCGGTGGGGCTGAGCCGGGAAGAAGTGATCGACCAGCGTCATGTGTTGCCGGGGGTCCGCTTTGCGGTGGATGCCTATCTGAATTTTGCACGGCGAGCGACCTGGCAGGAGGCGGCGTGTTCTTCCCTGACCGAGTTGTTCGCGCCGGAGATTCACCAGTCCAGGCTGGACAGCTGGCCGGCCCACTATCCCTGGATTGAAACCGATGGCTACAGTTACTTTCGCAAGCGACTATCGGAAGCCCGCCGGGATGTAGAGCATGGTCTGACGATCACCCTGGATCACTTCACCACCGAGAGCCAGCAGGCCCGGGCCCTGGAAATCCTGCAGTTCAAACTGGATATCCTGTGGAGCATGCTGGATGCCATGACCATGGCTTACAGTCATCGGACCCCGCCCTACCATACGGTGACTGATGACCCGGTCTGGCATCGGGGGCTGTAATGGAGATTGCCATGCATCAGGTACCGCGTTTTCGCCGAGGATTCCGTTTCCAGTGGGAACCGGCCCAGGAAAGTTATGTGCTGTTGTATCCCGAAGGCATGGTGAAGCTGAACGGCAGCGCCGGAGCCATACTCAACGAGGTGGATGGCCAGCGCAGTGTGGGTGACATCATCGCCAGCCTGGAACAGCAATTCCCGGAGGCCGGATCGCTCGGCAAGGATGTGGGTGATTTTCTGCAGGACGCGCAGCACCATCACTGGATCGAATTGTCATGACTTACCCCAATCCGTCTACAGAGAACACACCGGCCAATCCCCATGATGCCGGGCCACCTCTCTGGCTGCTGGCTGAGCTTACCTACCGCTGTCCGCTGCAATGTCCGTATTGCTCCAACCCGCTGGACTTTGCCCAGACGGAACGGGAGCTGACCACCGAGGAGTGGGTGAGCGTACTGCGGCAGGGGCGCAAAATGGGTGCTGCCCAGCTGGGTTTCTCCGGAGGGGAGCCCCTGGTGCGACAGGATCTGCCAGAACTGATCGCAGAAGCCCGGAACCTGGGCTACTACACTAACCTGATTACCTCTGGTCTGGGCCTGACAGAGACCAAGGTGGATGCGTTCGCCGAAGCGGGTCTTGATCACATCCAGGTTAGCTTCCAGGCCTCCGATCCCGAGCTGAACAACGCTGTGGCGGGATCCCGAAAAGCCTTCGACCAGAAGCTGGCCATGGCGCGGGCGGTGAAAGAAGCAGGCTACCCCATGGTGCTCAACTTCGTGATTCACCGTCACAATATCCATCAGATGAATGACATCATGACGTTGTGTGAACGGCTGGAGGCAGACTACGTGGAGCTGGCCACCTGTCAGTACTATGGCTGGGCCTTCGAGAATCGCGAGGGGCTGATGCCGTCCAAAGCCCAGCTGGTGCAGGCCGAGCACGAAGTCAACGAATACCGCAAGCGTTTGCAGGATTCCGGGTCGGCCATGAAGCTGATCTTTGTTACCCCGGACTACTACGAGGAACGTCCGAAAGCCTGCATGAACGGCTGGGGCAATCTGTTTCTGACCGTTGCGCCGGATGGCACCGCGTTGCCGTGTCATAGTGCGCGGTTGCTGCCGATTGATTTTCCCAATGTCCGGGATATGGAACTGCAGCGTATCTGGTATGACAGTCCCGGATTTAACCACTACCGGGGCGACAGCTGGATGCCTGAGCCATGCCGATCCTGTGACGAGAAAGAAAAAGATTTTGGCGGTTGCCGCTGTCAGGCCTATCTTTTAACCGGTAATGCCGATAATGCAGACCCGGTATGCAGCAAATCGGAGTACCATGACCGAATTCTGGCGGCCAGGAGAGCTGCTGATCACGCCACGGCCGGCCTGACTGGACTGGTGTACCGAAATGCGGATAACTCGAGACTATTCTTCAGGAGCTGACGGCCTGATTACGGCCACTGTGCCCCCCTCATTTTTCGGGGGGAAAAGCTTGCTGAGTGCCTATGAGGCCTGTGCAGCGCACATCCAGCGCGGTGAACTCGCGGTTTCTTCAGCCGGTGTCTTCTGGTTGCAGACAGATCCCGCGAAGGGCAGCAATCACCTCTGGCACCTGTCGGCGCAGGGGCCAGCCCCACTCGGAACGAAAACGGACCAGCCGGGCATCCGAAGCCGGGTCAACGGCTATGGTGGTGGGGCCCTGGCCGCTTCAGATACGGGACTCTTCGTCGTTGGCGAGGATCAGCAAATCCATTTTTTCAGCCTTGCGAATGGCGAATTCTCCCGGTTGACGGATGATCCCGGAGCGGTGTTTGGCGGGCTGGTTGCCGATAAAGCTCGCCAGCGGGTATTGGCGGTCCGGGAAGCCGGAGGTCAACAGCAACTGGTGGCTGTCTCGGGGCGGGGAGAGCTGACGGTGCTCCACGCCGGTCAGGACTTCTATAGCGCACCGGCTGTCTCGGCCGATGGCCAGAAGGTGGCCTGGGCCAGCTGGCAGCTGCCGGACATGCCCTGG
The DNA here is from genome assembly GCF_018860425.1 of Marinobacter sp. F3R08. Taxonomy (GTDB): domain Bacteria; phylum Pseudomonadota; class Gammaproteobacteria; order Pseudomonadales; family Oleiphilaceae; genus Marinobacter. The sequence goes on from NZ_JAHKPI010000014.1 coordinate 728,264, forward strand.
GTGCGAACACGCCTGTGGACGGCAGAGGTGTCGGGCGATGGACGCCTGGATCAATGTCGGGACTGGCCAACTCCCTCTGACGCTTCGGTTCAGCAGCCGGTATTCGATGACAGCGAACTCTGGGTGTTGTCTGATCATGCTGGCTGGTGGCAACCCTGGCGGTTTGATGCGTCAGGGGAAGGCAACTGGCATTCGGGCAGATCACCGGACCGGGATCATGCCAATGCGCCCTGGCAGCTGGGAGAGTCTCATCATTGTCCGATAGGCGAAGGCAGATGGGCCAGAGTGCGGTATTGCAACGGAACCGGTGAGCTCTGGCTGACCTCCGGTGACTCCGAAGATGAAATCCGCGTTGCCCGGGACTTCGGCGATTTTCGGTGCCTTCAGGCCTCAGACGGCGTTCTGTACTGTATTGGACGATCCGCGAGCCGCCTGGATGCTGTTCTTGCGATTCAGCTGCATGACGGGCAGGTCCGGACGATCGCCGGTGGCGAGGAGGCGATGCCAGGGGGGCGGATTGCGTTGCCGCTGGATATCGAGGTGCCTGCTCTCGGTTCTGGTACGGCTTCCATTCACGGCTTTTTCTACACCCCGAAGTCTGTCCTGGCGGACGTGCCGCCGCTGATCCTGATAGCCCATGGCGGCCCGACATCGGCAGCCTATCCTGTATTCAATCCCCAGATTCAGTATTGGTGTCAGCGAGGCTTTGCGGTTGCTGAAATCAACTACCGGGGCAGCAGTGGCTTTGGACGGGCTTTCCGGCTGTCTCTGGCGGGGCATTGGGGCGAGTTTGATGTGGAGGATATGGAGAGGGCCGCAGATCATCTGTCCTCACTTGGTCTGGTCGATCGCTCCCGGGTGTTTATCCAGGGACGCAGTTCGGGTGGCTACACAGCACTGATGTCGATGATCCGAAGCCGGCGCTTCACCGCCGGTGCCAGCATGTTCGGTGTCACGGATCCATTGCGCCTGCGCGCCATGACCCATCGTTTCGAGTCAGGGTATCTGGACTGGCTTCTGGGTTCGCCAGAGCACTATCCGGAGCGCTGGCGAGAACGAACGCCGCTGTATCATGCCGATCGGATAACCGCACCCCTGATCTTTTTCCAGGGTGGCCAGGACCGGGTCGTGGTGCCGGAGCAGACCCGTGCCATGATTGATGCCATGAAAGCTGCGGGCAGAGCGCCGGAATTACACTGGTTTGAAGACGAAGGTCACGGTTTTCGTCATCAGGCCAACCAGGCGGGCATGCTCGAGTGGATGTTCCGCTTCTACCGAGAGCATAGCCAAAAGGCCAATGAAGAGGCGGGGAACTTGGGGTAAACTCTCGACTATTCCTATAACAACAAGTGGTCTGAAGCAGTCTGATGAGTCACGATATCTCCACCCTGCGAAAGTTTGTGTCGCCGGAAATAGTGTTCGGTGCCGGCTCAAGGAAGTCGGTAGCTAACTTTGCCAGTAATTTTGGCGCCCGGCATGTCTTCCTGGTGTCAGATCCGGGCGTGGCGGCAGCAGGCTGGGTTGACGAAGTGGTGACATTGCTGACCGATGCAGGCATCCGCTCGACCGTCTATACCGGGGTGTCGCCCAATCCCAGGGTGGATGAGGTGATGACCGGTGCCGAACTGTACAAATCCAGTGAATGCGACGTTATCGTCGCCATCGGTGGTGGCAGCCCCATGGACTGTGCCAAAGGCATCGGCATTGTTGCCACTCACGGACGCAACATTCTGGAGTTCGAGGGTGTGGACACGATCACCACCCCGTCACCACCTCTGATTCTGATTCCGACCACCGCAGGCACCTCGGCGGACGTTTCCCAGTTTGCGATCATTTCCGACCCCAATCGCCGTTTCAAGTTCTCGATCATCAGCAAGGCTGTGGTGCCGGACGTGTCCCTGATTGATCCGGAAGTCACCGAGACCATGGATGCCTACCTTACCGCTTGCACGGGCGTCGATGCCCTGGTGCATGCCATTGAGGCCTTCGTTTCCACTGGCAGCGGACCGTTGACAGATACCCACGCCCTGGAGGCGATCCGGCTGATCAACCGGAATCTGGAACCGCTGGTGAATAACACCGCTGATGCCTATCTCCGGGAGCAGATTATGCTGGCCTCCATGCAGGCGGGGCTGGCGTTCTCCAATGCCATTCTGGGAGCCGTGCATGCGATGTCACACAGTCTCGGGGGCTTTTTGGACTTACCTCATGGCCTGTGCAATGCCTTACTGCTGGAACACGTGGTGGCATACAACTTCCCGTCAGCAGAAGACCGTTTCCGCCGGGTTGCCGAAGCCATGGATATTGATACCCGTGGCATGGGTAAGCCTGAGATCAAAAAGCGTCTGATGAACCGGATTGTGGAACTCAAGCGACGAGTTGGTCTTGAGGCACGTCTTGCCCAGCTTGGTGTTTCGGTGTCCGATATTCCCCATTTGTCCGGCTTCGCCCTGCAGGACCCCTGCATTCTTACCAATCCCCGCAAATCCTCATTGCGGGATGTTCAGGTTGTCTATGAAGAAGCCCTCTGACATCCAGGATGGCGAGCACGACAGTGGCTACGGAATTGGTGACCTTCTCGGGCTCGGCAGCCAATCCGTCCGCAAGAACTATTATCCCGCTCTGCAGGCGCGTATTGACGAACTGGAGCGAGAACGTAACCGTTACAAATGGTTGTTTGAGAACGCCTTGCACGGGGTTTTTCAGGCCAATCTCCGGGGTGGTTTTCTGGCCTGCAATCCGGCGATGGCCAGGATCTGCGGCTACGACAGCTCAGAGCACCTGACAGGAAAGGTGATCCGGCTCCGTGAGCAGCTGTTCTGCAGTGCCAGTGAATTTGATGCTATCCGCCAGGAACTGCTTGATGAAGGAAGCCTGAACGCCCGTGAGACACGTTTTCAAAGGGCCAATCGCACCCCGGTCCACGTGGCCGTCACCCTGTTACGGCGGCCTGACCTGGGACCGGAAGTGGTAGAAGCCTTCGTGGCTGACATTACCGAACGGGTTCTGGCCAGACAGAAGCTGGAACAACTCAATGCCACCCTTGAGCGGCGTGTTGAAGAACGCACCGAAGCTCTGCAGAACGCCAACGTGGGCCTGCGCTACCAGATCGAGGAACGCGAGAAGGTTGAGCAGGAGCTGTTCATTGCCATGGAAGCTGCCAAAGAGGCCAATCGCAGTAAGGACAAATACCTTGCCGCAGCCAGTCATGATCTGCTTCAGCCGCTGAACGCCGCCCGGCTGATGATTTCAGCGCTTCAGGACAGTCAGCTTCCGGAGCAGGAAACCCGCATGGTGCATCAGGTACACCGGGCTCTGGAAGGTGCCGAGGATTTGCTGGCGGATCTGCTGGATATTTCCAAACTTGATCAGCAGGCGATGAAGCCAGACCTGCTGTATACCGATGTGGCTGCCCTAGCCAGATCCCTGGGTGAGGAGTTCGAGGCGGTTGCCGCCAATGCGGGGCTCGGATTTCGGGTCCGCACCGTTCCGGCGGTGGTCCGGACCGATCAGCGCATGTTGACCCGGATCCTGCGCAATCTGCTCAGCAATGCCTTCCGCTATACCCGGCAAGGTGGTGTTGTGATGGCCGTGAGATCAAGGGGCGACCAGCTCCGGATCGAAGTCTGGGACACCGGCGTGGGCATAGAAGAAGACAAGCTTCGGGATATTTTTACCGAGTTTCATCAGCTGTTGCCGCAGGGTACCGGTGGTCGACAGGGTGTGGGGCTCGGGCTGGCCATCGTGGAACGGATGGTGCGGGTGCTGGGGTACGATATCGATGTGTCTTCACGGCCCGGTCGTGGTTCCCGATTCGTTCTGACCTTGCCACTGGAGCAGGTACAAACGCGACCGGAACTGCCTCGCACCGATGCATCACAGAACTTTGTCGATGGCTTTGACGGCATCCCGGTGTTGGTCATCGATAACGAGCCAGCGGTCCTCGAGAGTATGCAGCTGCTGCTCGAACGGTGGGGATGTGCGGTGCTGACGACTGCCAGCAAATCCGAGGCGCTGGAGTTGCTGGCGCAGACCGGGCAAATACCGGAGATCATCCTGGCAGACTATCACCTGAACAACGAGCGAACCGGTTATGATGCGGTTCACGGGGTTCGCCGCCATCTTGGCAAGGATATTCCGGCTGCCATCATCACCGCGGATCGCAGTGATGAAACCCGCAAGCTGCTGCGAGCCCAGTATCTGCCGATTCTGAATAAACCAGTCAAGCCCAACCGGCTCAGAGCCCTGATGACCAGCCTTCTGGCCTCGCAATCCGATTGATGTGCTCTTTCTGATTCAATCCTTGCAACCCCGATACAGAAATGCCGACGCAGGACTACACTGAATGCAGGCTCATCGAAAGGGGAGAATGCCATGGTCGTGCCTGACAACGGATTAACCAATCATGAGGTCACCATCTGCCTGTCCGGCGGAGCGGTCCTGGGCCCGTTCAATGCCACCTGGAGCCAGGATTCCGGGGGCGACGTACGGGAACTGGTGCGTGAGTACGACGGGTTTCTGCAGGGTGAAAAGCAACACCGCTATAAATTCCATCTCCATGATACCTATACCAATACTGTCCATACCCTGATCCTGAATTTTGATCAGGTTACCGGCATCTGCGACCATGTCCGGCTGAAATCCCAGGATGGCGGCTGACGTCTGGCCGTGCCCGTGACGTTCAGTCCAGGGAGTCAAAGTGTTAACGGACGGACAGGAGGGAAGATGAGCGAATTCAGAACGGAAACCGACAGCCTCGGAGACATACAGGTACCTGCTGATGCGCTCTGGGGCGCGCAAACCCAGCGAGCCGTGGAGAACTTTCCGGTCAGCGGTCAGCCAATGCCTCAGGCATTCATTGCTGCCGTTGCCCAGATCAAACGCGCCGCGGCAGAGGCCAATACCAGCCTGGGCCTGATGGGGAACGAGCTCCGGGACGCAATCGCCGAGGCCTGTGAGAGCCTTGTGAAGGGCGACTATGCGGACCAGTTTCCGGTTGACCGTTACCAGACCGGCTCCGGTACCAGCACCAATATGAACGTCAACGAGGTGATTGCCAGTATCGCCCGTAACTCAGGCTTCGAGGTGCACCCGAACGATCACGTCAATATGAGCCAGAGCTCCAACGACGTGATCCCGACAGCCATCCATGTAAGCTCTGTGATCGCGATCCGGGAAAAGCTGCTGCCGGCGTTGTCGCACCTTTGTGGTGTGATCTATGAACAGGAGGCGGCGTTTTCGAGTCAGGTCAAAACCGGTCGTACTCACCTGATGGATGCCATGCCCGTTACCCTGGGGCAGGAGCTTAGAACCTGGCGGGAACAGCTTCTGGCCGTGGAAAAACGGGTGGAGGCCGCCGCGGAGGAGCTGCTCGCGGTGCCTCAGGGCGGAACGGCGGTGGGCACAGGCATAAACGCGCTGCCCGAATTTGAAGGCCAGTTCGTCAAGTTCCTGCGCGCCAATACCGGCTATCCATTCACAACGCTCGACCACAAATTTACCGGCCAGAGTGCGGTCGATGCGCCGGTCGCGCTCTCCGCACAATTGCGTGGTGTGGCCATTGTTCTTACCAAGATTGCCAACGATCTTCGCTGGATGAACAGTGGTCCGATTCATGGCCTGGCTGAAATCAGTCTCCCGGCATTGCAGCCGGGTAGCAGCATCATGCCGGGTAAGGTCAATCCGGTTATCCCGGAATCCGTTGCCATGGTCGGTGCCCAGGTGATGGGGCTGGACAGTGCGGTAGCGATTGCGGGTCAGTCCGGTAATTTCCAGCTCAACGTCATGCTGCCCCTGGTGGGAGGTAACCTGCTGGACATGACCGATTTGCTTTCAAATGCGACCGTCATGCTGGCGGACAAGGCGATCAAGGGCTTTACGGCCAATGCCGATAACCTCAATGCTGGCGTGGGCCGGAATCCGGTGCTGGTAACCGCCCTGAACCCGGAAATCGGCTACAGTCTGGCGGCAGATATCGCCAAAGAGGCCTATAAAACAGGGCGTCCGGTCATTGATGTGGCAGAAGAGCGCAGCGGTCTTGGCCGCGAAAGACTTGAGGAGTTGATGGATCCGCTCAAACTGACCCGGGGCGGAATTGCCTGACGGGCTGTTTCAGAAGGGGGGTAATCCTTGTTGATGACCCTGGAGCTGTTTGTGATGCTGGTAATGGCCAACGGTATGCCGGTGGTTGCCGCCGGCGTGCTGAAACATCGTTGGATGGCTCCGGTCGATGGCGGGCGGTTATGGCGCGACGGCCGCCCCGTTCTTGGTGAAAGCAAAACCTGGCGGGGAGTGGTGTCTGGCGCGCTGGCTTGCGCCTTGTTTGCCGTGGCGACCGGGTCAGGGTTTGTTTTCGGGCTCTGCTTCGGTCTGCTGGCACTGGCCGGGGATCTTCTGAGCAGCTTTACCAAGCGGCGTCTTGGTCTTGATGCCAGCGCCAGGGCCGTTGGCCTGGATCAGATTCCGGAAGCTCTTCTACCCATGCTGCTGGCGATGTGGTGGGTGCCCATCAGTCTCTGGACTGTTCTGGTTGTGGTGGTGCTTTTTACCCTGTCGAATATTGTGGGCTCACCACTGCTTTACCGTCTGGGTATTCGCCGACAGCCCCATTAATCCGGCCCCCGGGTCAGGGTGTGGAGGGTTACCTCAGGTGGGCAGTTCAGCCGAACATTCACCACTGAGGTGCCTGAGCCGGGCGAGGTGTAGCCCTGCATGCCATTCATCCGCCAGTAACCTCGCCCGAGCGTGCGCGGACAGTCAGCATCCAGGGTCACCGGAATACCGCCGGGCAGACAGATCTGCCCCCCGTGCGTGTGACCGCACAGAAAGACGTCGTAGCCGGCATGGGCGGCTTCGCGCCAGATCTCTGGCGTGTGGCTGAGCAGGATGCTGGTTCCCCCGACAGGAATCTTGTCGCCCGCCTGATGCAGGTTATGAACCTTGAAGAAGTGAGCATCGTCCACCCCCGCCAGATACAGGCTCTCACCCTCCCGTTCGAGGGGAGCCATTTCATTCATTAGCAACTGATAGCCCATGTCCTCCAGTGCTGGCAGCATGCGAACGCTGTCGTGGTTCCCGAGCACAGCATAGGGTTGGCCTTTTATTCCGTCCCGCAACCGTGACATGCCGTCCAGCGCCCCCTCTATGGGGCCCCAGGTGAGCTTGCGGTAATCGCCGGTCAACACACACAGGTCATAGTCCAGCGGCTCGATCTGACGAAGTAGCGCTTGCAGGTTGGCTTCGTCCATGTCCACGTGCAGATCGGTCAGGTGCAGAATGCGATAGCCTTCAAAGGCCGCGGGCAGATTCGGGAGATGAAACCGGTTGTATGTGGTGTTCAGGCATCGGCTGTTGCTCTGGCCCCGGCCCCAAAGACCCACCGCGCGCAGGCATGTGCGGATAAAACCGGGTGCTGTGGTCCAGTTTTCCAGATGGAAACTGCTGTTATCCCGCCCGAATACCTTTGCATCTGCCTCCCGTTCAATTCCCAGCCGCTGGCGGGCGTGAACGGGACCTAGTCTTAAACTCAGCCGGTATTCCAGGAGATCATCCTGAGTATCGGGTGTATGAGCCCTTGCTGTCATGGTTATTCCTTTATATGCCGAGCCGGGCGATGCCGATAGGTAACCTGGCAAACCCTGAAACTTATTATGGTTGTCCCCTGCAGGTATGCAACCGGAACGCCACGATGTTCATGTTTGAGGCGCGGGTGCTTGCACCATCATGGCAAACAATCCCGCAGGCGGCGGGCCAGCCAGAATGGTCCGGATCTGAGTGATCCCGATGCCTTGGTTTACGTACATAGGTCAGGTGTGTTGGAACTCGCAGATGAATTGGTAAAATCGTGGTTTTCCAGCCACAATCGAGCCATTGCAGACAGTCAATTCGAGTACAGAGGTCATCATGGCGACATCGTGCAGTATCCCGGGTCTGAACATCCCCCGAAGCCGGTTTCCTGATCCCGGGCAGGATCTGCCAGAGGCAGGAACCGAGCAGCGAATTGTGCTGGCAGGAGGCTGCTTCTGGTGTGTCGAGGCGGTGTTTGTCGCCATTGACGGTGTCATCCGCGTTGAATCCGGCTATGCCGGCGGGCACTCAGGTTCCGCCAACTATGAGGCTGTGTGCAGCGGCACCACGGGGCACGCCGAGGTGGTAGACGTGCACTATGATCCTGCCAAGGTGAGTTTTGGAGAACTGCTCAAGGTGTTTTTCTCGGTTGCCCACGACCCTACCCAGTTGAACCGTCAGGGCAACGACCGAGGCACCCAGTACCGCTCAGCCATCTTCTATGAGTCACCCGAGCAGAGGCAGGTAGCGGAAGCCTACATTCATCAGCTCAATCAGGTGGGTGTCTATCCGGACCCGGTTGTGACCACGCTGGAGCCACTGGAGGCCTTTTACCCGGCGGAGGAGCATCATCAGAATTTTGCCGCCCGGAACCCGTACCAACCTTACATCATGGCCGTGGCCGCACCGAAAATGGAGAAACTCGTGGACAGTTATGGTGACCGCCTGAAACCGGAATATACCGATAACGACACAGGCCATACCGACTGAGGAGACAAAGCATGGGAGAATCCGCTGCAGGTTATGACCTGACCCCACTGACCGACGCAGAAGTTGAGGAAAAAGCGTCGAATCTGACACCGGAAGAACGGCGAGTTCTGCTCGATCACGGTACAGAACACCCCTTCTGCGGGACGTTGCTGGACAACAAGAATGCGGGAGTTTACCACTGCCGTCTTTGTGATCTGCCACTGTTCAGTTCGGATTCGAAGTTTGATTCGGGAACCGGCTGGCCAAGTTTCTTCCAGCCCTTCGACCCGGAGCACATCCGGTATATTGAAGACACCAGTCTCGGTATGACCCGCACGGAGATACGTTGCCCGCGATGCGACAGTCATCTCGGCCATGTTTTTCCGGACGGCCCGCCACCAACCGGTCAGCGTTATTGCCTGAACTCGATAGCGATGGTATTTCAGGAAAACGCCTGATCGGCATCGTCTTTCTCGGACTCCTTTCCCACGGTTATAATGCCGCCCGATACGCTGTGTGCAGCGTGTCGGGTCGCCGATAGTCCGGGTTTGGAGCCTCGAATTGATTAAACTGAACATGAGTCCGCTAACGGAGTCGGCAACGCTGCTCCGAAGGCTGGGCGTTGTCCTGGGAAGTGTCGGACTGACGGCACTCTTCTCCCTGCTGGTTTTGCTGAGGGCGCTCTTCGGTCGGTTAAATCGGCCCATCGTTGATCAATATTGTCGCGAGTGGTCGGCGTCGTTGTTACGACTGGTCCGTGCCAGCCTGACAGTGCGTGGGCAGGTGCCGGATTTCAGCGATGGCCGGCGATACATCATCCTGTGTACCCACGCCAGTCATTACGACATTCCCGTGACCTTTGTTTCGCTGCCGGGTTCTATTCGCATGCTGGCCAAGAGGGAGCTTTTCCGCATTCCCCTGCTAGGTCAGGCCATGCGGGCGGCGGAATTCCCTTCCGTAGACAGGTCTAACCGGCAGCGCGCGGTCAGGGACTTGGAGAAGGCCCGGGCGATGATGGAGAGTGGCATCGTACTCTGGGCAGCTCCGGAGGGAACCCGTTCGCCGGACGGCACATTGCTCCCGTTCAAGAAGGGTTGTTTTCATCTGGCTCTGGATACCCAGGCGGTGATTGTGCCAGTAGCTATCCGGGGTATTCATAAGGTCTTGCCCGCCCGGACCTTGCGCATCAATCTGGGGCAGCCTGTGGAGGTGCGGGTTGGTGAGCCGCTGGACACCGCTGGCAAGACCAAGGCAGATCTGGCGGAAGTCATGACCGAGGTGCGTTCACGATTGACAGCGTTGCTTGGGGATGGCGAAGCCGGGTAGCTTCGCCGCCAATCAGATACCCAGAATCAGGCAGTGCCTGCAGCGACCACAGTGGATAGCAAATAACCGGTGTAGGCAAGGTACACCAGCAACAGCATGCTGCCATCTATCCGGCTCACCAGCTTGCGCCAGCCGGTAAGGCCGAAGCCCATAAGGAACAACCCCACGGTCAGGGCCAGCATCAGAGTCCAGTCCCGGTAAAGTACTTCCGGATCCACGGCAAGAGGCTCGATAACGGCCGCCAGGCCCACAACGGCCAGAGTGTTGAAGATGCCTGAGCCCACAATGTTGCCCAGAATCAGGTCATGCTCGTTCTTTTTGACCGCTGCGAGGGCTGACGCAAGTTCTGGCAGGGATGTGCCGATGGCTACGATGGTCAGGCCGATAACGAGATCGCTGACGCCAAGACTCTGGGCAATCGTGACTGCGCCCCACACCAGCATGCGGGAGCTGATGATCAGCAGTAGCAGCCCGACCACCAGCCAGATAATGGCGGTTTTGAGGGGCATGGGGTGAGCGATGATCTCAGCATCGGCCTCGCCGGCGAGGGGGTCCGCCTTGCCTTTCAGGCCCTGATAGATAGACCAGCCCATAACCGCCGTGAATACGGCCAGCAATACCCAGCCATCCATGCGGGAAAGGTGTCCGTCGAGCAGTTGGGCGCCGGCAATGAGAGTGAGCACGATCAGTAGCGGCAGCTCTTTGCGGATCACCTGGGAGTGGACGGCGATGGGCGCGATGATGGCGGTCAGGCCGACAATCAGCGCAATGTTGGTAATGTTGGAGCCATAGCCGTTACCCAGCGCCAGACCGGGATTGCCGTCAGAGGCAGCCATGGCAGAAACTGCCAGTTCCGGGGCCGAGGTGCCGAAACCGATAATCACCATGCCAATCAGCAGGGTGGGCATGCCCAGGTGTTTGGCGGTCGCCGCAGCGCCCTCCACAAACTTGTCGGCACTCCAGACCAGAAGTACCAGGCCGGCGATAATCGCGCCAAATGCCATCAGCATAGATAGACCTCAGTTAATAAAGCGTCCGAGCATGAAAACTCCGGCATAGCCAAGGGTGTAGGCTGCCAGGAGGTGTGCAAGATACCGCATATAGGCGGCAAAGGTCAGCCCCGGTATCTTGCTCATCGCCACTATACCGGCCGCAGAGCCGATAACCAGCAGGGATCCTCCCACGCCTACAGCGTAGGTCAGGCCCATCCATTCGCCGGGACTCATGTCGATACCCGCTTTCAGCAGGGCTGCCGTCAGAGGCACGTTATCGATAACTGCCGAGAAGATCCCCATCAGATAGTTGGCGTACAGCGGTGGCAGGACATCGTAGATGGCAACCAGGGAATCCAGTGCATGAATCTCCTTGAGCATGCCCACCAGCAGCAGGATGCCGAGAAAGAACAGCAAGGTCTCGAACTCGATAATGCGGATGTACTCCAGTATCGGGTCCAGATCGGAGTCGTCGCTCATGAATCGCGACACCAGGAACATGATGGAAAGTCCGAACAGGAAGGTCAGAACCGGCGGAATTGCGAACAACGCATTGCCGGCAATGGTGCTCAGGATTGTTAACAAAAACAGGCCGCTGATGACTGCATCCACCCGTCGAACCGGGGTGGTGTTGGCCCTGAGTGTCACGGTTCCTGTCAGTCCGCGTGAGAGGAAAACAGCAAGGATAAAGACGGTGATCGAAGCGGGAATTGCCAGGGTCAGCAACGTCAGTATCTCTACCTTTTTTTCCAGGAAAATCATTAGGGTAGTGACGTCGCCGGTAATCAGGGAAACGCCCCCGGAGTTAACCGCAAAAACCACGAGAGTCACAAACTGGATGCGTTTTTTCAGTTCAAGATCCAGGGAGAGAATCAGCGAGCATGAGACTAAAGTGGCGGTGATATTGTCTGCCAGAGAGGAGAAAATGAAGCAGAAAAGGCCGGTCAGAAACAGGAGTCGCCGTTCGCTCACCTGTTTCGGCATGATCAGGTAGATCACGTTTTCGATCATGCCCTTCTTGTTCAGGTAAGCGACGAAGGTCATGGCGGCAACCAGAAACAGCCATAATCCCGCGATTTCGGCAATGCTCTCGGACAGGCCGGCGGAGATGGCAGCCGTTTCGTGATCAGAGCCACTGAACAGGAACAGCAGTATCCAGCTCATGGTGCCAAATAACAGTGTTATCTTGGCCTTGTTAATGTGGATCACTTCTTCAAATATAACGCCGAGCAGTGCAAGAACCGCGAAGATAATCAAAGTCGCATCAAGGGCAGACATTGGGAGAATCCCGTTCTGGTTTATCCGAATAGAGGCCGGAACCGGCCAGAAAGATCATGCGGCCGGATTTTAGACCTTTGTGCCACAGCAAACCACTGTTCATAAGTGCACATAAAGGTCCCGGACATCGGAGATAGATGGATAAAAGCATAACGATTGGCAATCGCAATTTATTATCCCGCTGAAAATCGGGATAATTGCGCCCAATTTCAGACCGGAAGCAGACGGCGGTGCCGTTTACCTCGCGCCAGTCCGGCTTCCGACAGGCCTTCTTGCTGATCGTGAGGGGGCAAAAAGCTCAACACTAGCTAGGGTGAAAACCAATGGCCGTTAGACAGGCAGACGTAGTGCTGGTCGGCGGTGGCGTCATGAGCGCCACTCTCGGCATGATGCTCAGGCAGCTTGATCCGTCCCTGGACATCGTCATGGTGGAGCGTCTTGACCACGTTGCCCATGAGAGCACAGACGGATGGAACAACGCGGGTACCGGACACGCCGGATACTGTGAGCTCAACTATACCCCCGAAACCGATGATGGCGATGTGACCATTGATCGGGCCCTGAAGATCAACGCCCAGTTCGAGGTGTCCCTGCAACTCTGGTCGTATCTCGTGGAGCAGGGCATACTGCCGGAGCCTTCCAGCTTTATAAACCGCACGCCGCACCAGAGCTTTGTCTGGGGCGAAAAAGATGTGTCCTTTCTCAAACGTCGGCATGAGCGCCTGAGCAAGCACCACCTGTTCCGTGACATGGAATACACCGAGTCCCCGAAAGATCTCGAAGAGTGGATGCCGCTGATCGTGAATAACCGGGATCCGATGCAGCGTGTGGCCGGGACCCGGATCAAGCACGGTTCGGATGTGGATTTTGGCTCCCTCACCCGCAGCATGGTGGAGTGGCTGGAAACTCAGCCGAACTTTGAGCTGATGCTCAGTTCACCGGTGCACTACATTGATCAGAGAGACAACGGCCGCTGGAAAGTTCGGGTTAAAAACCAGAAGACCGGAGAACTCACCAAGCTGGAAGCCGGCTTTGTATTTCTCGGTGCCGGCGGTGGCGCGCTGCCGTTGCTGCAGAAATCCGGGATCGATGAAGCCCGGGGTTACGGCGGCTTCCCGGTCAGCGGTCAGTGGCTGGTGTGCCGCAAACCGGACATCGTAGAGCAACACCATTCCAAGGTATACGGCAAGGCGCCGATCGGGGCGCCGCCTATGTCGGTTCCGCACCTGGATACCCGGATTATCAATGGTGAGCCAGCGTTGCTGTTTGGTCCGTTTGCCGGGTTCACCACACGTTTTCTCAAGCAGGGGTCGCTGTTCGATCTGTTTGGCTCGGTGAAGCCGACCAACCTGAAGCCGATGCTTTCGGTCAGCAAGAGCAACATGGATCTGACCCGGTACCTGATCGGGGAAGTGTTCCAGTCTCATGGTGATCGGGTGGCCTCTCTGCGCAATTTCTTCCCGGATGCGAAAGAAGAGGACTGGGAGTTGCGAATGGCCGGCCAGCGCGTACAGATCATCAAGCAGGTAGATGGCGGCGGAGGCAAGCTCGAATTTGGCACCGAGATTGTCGCGTCCAGAGATGGAACCCTGGCGGCGTTGCTTGGCGCGTCACCTGGCGCGTCCACCGCAGCCAACGCCATGCTCAATGTGATCGAGCGTTGTTTCCCGGAGAAAATCAAGACGCCGGAGTGGCAGGGACGCATGAAAGAGCTGGTGCCTTCCTACGGTCAGTCTCTTGTCGAAGATGAAGCATTGCTGACCAAGGTTCGTGAGCGGACTCTGTCGACCCTGAAACTGGGCTGATATTTCTAATCGATCTAAGAAACTGTGAAGCACTGCGCCTGCTGGATTTGCGTCCGGCAGCTGCAGTGCTTTTTGCGTTCTGGCAGAGGGCGAAATTTGCGATTTCACAGCGTGGGCGTAGGGTTGTAGGGAAACCCTGTATGAAGGAGAGAGTCTGTGAGTGAACAAACGTACGATCCTGAGAAAGGGTATGTCGCGTTGCTGGGCTGGAGCCTTAATGCCGTTGAGGCAGCCGACAAGTTTGATCGCCGTTATGTGGTCGTCGCACCGGACTGGGCCGAAGCCTACTGCGAGGAGCATGATATTCCCTATGTGCCCTGGAATTTTGAGCGCCTGAATGACCGTTCTGTGGAAATCGCCCAGACACTCAAGGACATGGGCGTCGATGTCGCCATTCCGTTGTTTGAGGAAACGGTCGAGTGGGCTGGTGCCATCAACTCGGTGCTGATGGACAAGCCACGGCTGTTCGGTCAGGCCATGCTGTTGCGCGACAAGGCCCTGATGAAGCGCCGTGCCCAGCTGGGCGGTATTCGCGTGGGTATTTTCGAAGAGGCACACGACAAAGGTGATGTGATTCGGTTCCTGAAGCGGGTAAACCAGACCCTGCTCAAGCTTGACGGTGATCCCAATGACCCGATTCATCTCAAGGCGTTTGACAAGGCCGGGTGCCTGGGCCACCGGGTTATCCGGACTCCGGACGAGGTTGATACCATCCCGGAAGAAGAGTTTCCCGTGCTGATGGAGTCGCACCTGGACGGCTGGGAGTTTGCGGTCGAGGCGTGGATTCACAATGGCAAGATTGCCTTTCTCAATATCTCTGAGTACGTGACCCTGGGCTATTCGGTGTTTGTTCCCGCAACACCGGACCTGGAAAAGTATCGTGATCAGATCCGCGGTGAAATCGAGAAGCTGATCAAGACCTTTGATATCGAGTTCGGGTTCATTCATCCGGAGTACTTCGTGACCAGCGACAGAACCATGTACTTTGGTGAGGTGGCCTATCGTCCGCCGGGGTTCAAAGTGTTCGAGCTGCTTGAGCGTGCGTATGGCTTCAACGCGTATCAGGGCATGATTATGGCCTTCGACCCGAAAACCACGGAGGAGGAAATCCAGGCGTTCTTCCCCAGAGAAGTGGTGGATGCCAAGGGGTACGCGGGATGCTTCGGCGTCTATCCGCGCCGCCGCGTGGTCAGCAAGCTGGAAGTCCCGGAAGAGACGGAGAACCACGAATATTTCGAGTCTCACGAGCTCACGCCACCGCTGGAGGAAACCGTCACCAAACGCACGGCATTCGGGACCCACTGGGGGCTGGTGTATTTCTTCGGTGAAGACCCTTACGTCATGCGGGATCTCCTGAAACATCAGGAAGACCTCGACTTCTATGTATAATCGGGAGCTGCATTAACAACAAACGGGTTTGGTGCCAGGCCCTGAGGAATATCGTTTGAACGATCGCCAACCGGGCAGCGAAGTGCCAGCAGTGAATTTCGACAAGCTGGTTCAACGGCTGGATGACGCTATCCAGGCTCTGGAAGAAAGCCGGTCTTTTGCCAAGACCGGTAAGCTTCCACGTGTGTTGGATATTGCCCGAAGAGTTCTGCTGCAGCCTGATGGCTGTCGGGTTATCGAGGAACGCGCCGAGCGCCTTGAACGGGCGGGTGTTTTCGACGGTACCGACTGGGCTGAACCCGGTATTCTGCTTCCTACCCTGACAACGTTCGCGCTCCAGAGCCAGAATGCCGACACCGTCGTCATTGAAGCCTTCAGCGAGCTCCGGTTGCTTTCGGTGGCCAGAGGCAATTACCTGCATACGAGCGTGTCAGCTGAACAATCGCATCACTATCTGACGCAGGCTCTGGCGATCAACCTCGGTCTGCTGTTTGGTATGACCGGTGAGGCTGAACGGGAGCAGGGCAAGCTTGCGTTGATCAGTCAGTCTGTCGTTCAGTACATCGCCCAGCACATCGGCTACGAGCATGTCATTGACCGCCTGATTGAAGAAATCTGGCGGATTCTGGAACAGCGCCCGATTCAGGTGACCGACGTGCGCAGAATGATCACCCAGATTGCTCTGTGTCGGGCGGACTCTCAGGCCGATCTGGGAAGCGCCGGGCGAGGTGCCGATCGGCTGATCTCAAGTCTCTATGGGCCCACCCGGGCCTGCAGTGAAGATCCCGGAACCGTGGTGTACGAGCAGCGACTTGAAACCATGGACGCCCAGGCCCTGCAGAATGAAGCCACCGGGTTTGCGCGCTCCATGCACGATACCGGCCTGGTTTCGCCCTACCACGCGTCTTTTATACGCTTCATCCTGGCCGATCAGGATACGCTGCTTAGTGAGGCGCTGGGTTTGTCCAGTACCGGACGGGATTGTCTTCTGTGTTATCGGGAACTGGTTCGTACGTTGATCGAAGAAGGAATCTATCCGGAAACGGCCCAGGGAATCTATGGCCTGGCGTTGCTGCTTGAGCGCGGCATTCTGTATCAACCGCCCGTGGCGCCTGCACTCTGGCGCCAGGCACGGTTGTCGCTTTGCAGTCAGGCCCGGGAACGGCTGGAGCTGGCCTATGGCTATCAGCCACAACCGGGTGCCTGGTTGATTCAGGGTGTTCTGACGATGTTGGGGCAACCATTGGGTGTTGGCCAGGGGAATAATCCGACCTGTCAGGCCGCCCGCGCCCTGTCCATGTGGGCCTACAATGATCCGGACTACCTGTTACAGATGGTGGCCTGGGCGGCCAGGGACAACGAAATCGTGATGCACTTCGAGGGGCAGCCGGTGTCATCCGCAAAAAGTGTCGGCGGCGTTGCTTCCGAGGTGGCTTTTGATCTTGACCCTGTGTCTCTGGTGGTGGTGCCGCACCTGGACCGAATCTATGCGGAGATGGGGCGACAGTGTGCAGAGCGTGGGGGGGATCCCCATCAATGGGTCAACCCGGAGTTTCACGGCTGGTCCGCAGGGCGCGGGTTTGCCATCAACGTGGATGTGGCTACCGGAAATCTTAATGACCTTGAAGGTTTTGTCCGGTATTTCTATGCCAGCTATCACCCCTATTACAATGGCAATCAGCCTCTGATTCACCCGCAACCGGCGGGCATTGCGGTTACGGACAGTGCCGCGCGATTCATTGGCTGGCACGCCATTACCATTCTTCGGGTGGCGCTCGACCCGGACGGCGAAATGCGGGTGTATTTCTTCAACCCGAATAACGACAGTGGCCAGAACTGGGGTGACGGCGTCAAGGTGAGTACGTCTGGCTATGGCGAGCGTTTCGGAGAGTCGTCGCTGCTGTTCGAACAGTTCACATCTCGGCTATACATCTTTCACTATGATCCTCTGGAGCGGGGAGAGCCCGCGGAAGTGAACGAGGATGCCCTTCTGAGCGTAACAGAAGGTGTGTATCGCAGCTGGGGGCGGGATCGCCTGCCGGCGGACACGTTCCAGGCAGAGCCACCCAGGACTGAATGAGCCCTGTTGATCCGGGAATCTGCTCGCACCTGCCATTCACAGGTCAAGAGGAAAGCCATGGTCCACAAATCTGTCGCTGCCCGTAATGGCGCCGAGCTGTTTATCCGCGCGCTGGAGAACGAAGGCGTTAAGTATATTTTCGCGGTGCCCGGGGAGGAAAATCTGGCCTTCCTCGAAGCCCTGAGGACCTCCAGCATCAAATTGGTGCTTAACCGCCACGAGCAGGCCGCCGGCTTTATGGCCGCAACTTATGGTCGGCTCACCGGTCGGGTTGGTGTCTGCCTTTCCACACTCGGGCCCGGTGCCACCAACTTCGTCACTGCGGCCGCCTATGCCCAGTTGGGTGGTATGCCCATGATGATGATTTCTGGTCAGAAACCCATCAAATCTTCCAAGCAGGGATTATTCCAGATTCTGGATGTGGTGGATCTGATGCGTCCGCTCACCAAGTACACGCGGCAAATCAGCAACGCCAACACCATACCTGCGAAGGTGCGGGAAGCCTTCCGCCTGGCGTCCGAAGAGCGCCCGGGGGCGGTTCATCTGGAGCTGCCGGAAGATATCGCCGATGAGGCCCCGGAAGCCGACACCCATATCTTCCGGCCCAGTGACGCCCGCCGGCCCACGGCCAGTCCGAAAAGTCTGGAGATGGCCTGTGACATGCTGCGTGAGGCACGTCATCCATTGATCATGATTGGTGCCGGTGCCAACCGGAAGAGGGTATCTCAGGCGCTGCTGCACCTGGTTAATGCCACCGGCATACCGTTCTTTACCACTCAGATGGGCAAGGGCGTGGTGGATGAACGACATCCCCGCTATCTTGGCAACGCTGCGTTGTCGGCCGGGGATTTTGTGCATTGCGCAATAGATCGGGCCGATCTGGTCATCAACGTTGGCCATGATGTTGTGGAAAAACCACCCTTCTTCATGACTCCCGGCGGCAAGAAGGTCATTCATGTGAATTTCAGTGCGGCCGACGTGGACCCGGTGTACTTTCCCCAGCATGAGGTAGTGGGAGATATCGCCAACAGCGTGGATTACATGGCCGAACATTGCGGGCATTGCGCCAGGCATGATTTCACCCGACTGATGGAAGTGAAAGGCGCCATCGATGCTCACGTGCAGGCGCGGGCCGAAGACGATCGCTTTCCGGTCATTCCCCAGCGTATCGTGCATGACGTGCGGCAGGTGATGCCGGAAGATGGCATCATCACGCTGGATAACGGCATGTACAAGCTCTGGTTTGCCCGCAACTATCCGGCTTATGACAACAACACCGTGCTCCTCGACAATGCCCTGGCCTCAATGGGCGCGGGCCTGCCCAGCGGGATGATGGCCTCGATGCTGTATCCGGATCTCAAGGTTATGGCGGTGTGTGGTGATGGCGGTTTCATGATGAACAGCCAGGAACTGGAAACCGCGGTGCGTCTGAGCCTCAACCTGGTGGTTCTGATTATCAACGACAGTGCCTACGGCATGATCAAGTGGAAGCAGGGGCAGGAGGGGTATACGGAGTTTGGACTGGATTATCGCAACCCGGATTTTGTGACCTACGCCCAGTCGTACGGCGCGAAGGGCAGCCGGGTGACCCGAACGGAAGACCTGCGGCCGACCCTGGAGAAGGCACTGGCCGAAGGGGGTGTTCATCTTGTCGAGGTGCCCGTGGACTATAGTGAAAACCGGCGGGTATTTGATGAGGAGCTGGCGGAACTGACCGGCAGACTATAAGCGGTGTATCATGCTTGGCAGATGTTGATCCCGAGGTAGCACCGCAATGATCCGTTTCGTTACTCGTGGCCTGATTGCCGCCCTTACTCTGACCGTGCTTATCGGTTGCAGTCATCCTGAGACGCCACAGGAGGTGGCGGCTGCGTTCTGGCAGGCCATGGCCGAGAACGATGCCGGCGATGTGATGGAGTACTCTACCCTGGCGGATTCCACTGCCTTCGACGCTTACCAGCGGAGCTGGACTGAGGCCGTGCCTTCGTTTGGCCGGGTTGTTATCGAAGACCGTGAGGCCAGCATCGTCACGCGCTTGCCGGCCGAAGCCGGTAACGAAGGCGAGCGGATGGAGTTGGTAACCTACCTTGTTCGTTCTCAGGATCAATGGCTGGTGGAATACGACCGCACCGGAGAGGCCATTCTCAATCCTTCCCCGCTCAGCAGCATCATGGGCGAACTCAACCGCCTTGGTGAAAAGCTCAGCGCCCGTTTTTCCTCATCGTCTGACGAGTTTGAACAGCAGATGGAACAACTGGCACGGGATCTTGAAGCCTATTCTGAAGAGATGGGGCGTCAGGCCGATAGCGCGATGGAGGCGTTCGGTGAAAAGCTGCAGGAGGCCATGCGGGAACTTGAGCGGTCAGTGGAAGAGGCCCTGGACGACAACGAATCGACGCCGGAGGAAGATCGGGTGATTCTGGAACAGGCGGCTCGCGATCTCGAGCGCCAGGCTGATAGTCTCAGCGACCCGACCATGGAAGCACTCGCCAGCGCCAGTCGCACCGTGGCGCAAACCGGTGAGCGCTTCACCCGTTTGAGCGAAGACACAATGAATCGCTATCGGGAAGAATGGGAGCAGAAACTGGCAGGGATGCGAGCCGATGCGGATGAATTTATTGAGCAACTGAAGCCTTAGCCGGCCTGCTCCGCCCCCCGCAGCATTGCCTGAAGCAACTCCTCGGCGTCGAACTTGGTCAGAGCCTCGTTAGCACCGACCTGATTGGCGTAGCTCAGACTCATTTCACTGTTCAGTGACGTGTGCAGAATAATGTAAGGCTGCTTCAGTGCCGGATTGTCCCGAACGTTGAACGCAAGCTCATAGCCATCCAGACCCGGCATTTCTATATCACTGACCAGAATGTCAGTAGGTCGGCCCTGTTCATTATCCCGTAACAGGATCTGCAGGGCATCGTCGCCGTTGGAGGTGACCTGGTAGGAGATGTCCTTGCTGTCCAGCACATCCGAGAGCTGCTTACGGGCGACCTGGGAATCGTCCACCATCAGGATGTTCAGGGACTTCAGGGTCTCGCTTTGCACGTCGGTGAGAACCACCTCCTGGGTGTCCAGAGATTCCGGATACACCTTCGCCAGCAACAACTCTACGTCCAGCAACTGGATGATATCGCCCTCTACGTCCAGAAGCCCTGTGATAAACGCCTTGCTACCCAGCGCTTTGGGTGGCGGCATTACGGATTTCCAGTTGGTTTCGATAATCTGCTGAACGCTGCGCACCAGAAAACCGATCTCCTGGCGCTGGATGTCGGTGACAATAATCGAGGCTTTTTCCTGTTCTTCCGGAGTCAGAGGGGGATAGCCGACCGCCGCAGCCATATCAATAACCGGAACGGCAGAGCCCCGGAATGTGGAGGTGCCTATGACGGCATGATGGCTGTGAGGCAACTTGGTCAGCCGCATGAACGGAAGGATTTCCCGGATTTTCAGGGTCCCGATGCCGAACAGGCGTTCTCCGGAAAGCCGGAAAAGCAGAAGTTTCTGGGTCTGCTTTGCTTTGTTGGACATAACATCGGGTCCTTTCAGGCAAAAAGCCCCTGCCACCGGAGCTTGATGAAGACGTTGATTCAGTGAGAGGTTTGCCCGCAGCTGTTCAAGCTGGCAAACCAGAGGTTATTTAAATAGTAGCAGCTTTGCGGTGAATTCTGACCCAGAAGGATTGTTTCAAATGGTGACAGAAGGCTGACGCGCCGGCTTGTCAGGACAAGCGGCGCGCTCAGACATCTCTCAGAACGGCAGATCCTCACCATTCCAGGCTTTGAAACACCCGGTTTCCGCCAGGGTCAGATCATCAATCTGCCGGCGCAGACCATCGACGGACTGTGCAACAGAGACCTCGGCCTGGCTGCCGCCCATATCCGTGGCCACCCAGCCCGGATGGTAAATGCCCACTGCGATGCCATGCTCGCGAAGATCCATGGCGAGATTGCGCCCAAGATTGAGTGCGGCAGCTTTGGAGGCGCGATAGATGTAACGTCCGCCACTGGCTGAGGCCTGCGATCCGAGCTTGCTGGAAATGATCGCAATTTTCGGGGCGTTCCCATTCGCCAGCGCCAGTCTCAGATTGGGCAGTAACGCCTGCACGGTTAAGAATACGCCGGTCACATTGACCTGAAAGTGCTTCTCCCAGAGCTCTGCAGGGTAGCCATTGTCCAGCTGTTCATGACGGTCCAGCAGGATGCCGGCATTGCATACCAGTGTTGACACCGGCCGGCCATCAAGGCGTTTACCAAGGGCCAGAATGCTGTCTGGCTCGGCCACATCCAGCGATTCCATGCCGGGCTCGCTTCGGGCTGTAGCAATGACATCAGCGCCGGCTTGTCGCCATCCATCGGCAAGGCCCTTTCCAATGCCACGGTTGGCTCCTGTAATCAGAATGGTCATGGTTATCCCCTTGCTGTTGGAGTCCGCACACTAGCACATATACGTCGCAACTATGGGCCAGGTATTAATTACCAGGGAAGGTTGTTGAGGATGAACCACCCAGTACCACCGGTGACGGTGATGGCGAACAGGGCCAGCAGTCCATCCCGCGCCACGATGGACAGACCAAACGCCATCAGGGCAAGGCCAGCCCCATTGGCACTGAAGGGAATTACCTCCATCAGCGGCATCGCAGCGGCTACTGTCATGCAGATGATCGCCACTAGAAATTGCCCCGGGCCTCTAACCAGCCAGCTCAGCCGCGGTTTGGTCCAGTGATCAAGGAACCGGGTTGGCTTCTCCATCCAGTCGAGTCCTTTGACCAGCGTCTCTCTTTCGACGTGTCGCTGCGCGAGTTTCGAGGGAATCCAGATGGAATGTCGCTGGAACAGAAGTTGTCCGAGGGTAAGCAGCACCATCAGCCCCAGCAGTGTAGGCACTCCGGGGATGTCTCCGATGAGTGGCGCCAGGGTGATCAAACCGGCAATGAGAACCACTGGTCCGAATGAGCGCTCGCCGACGGTACTCAGTACGTCGGCCATCGATACATGAGACTGTCCTTCGGTGCCGGAACGAAGTCGGTTAAGGAGTTCCTTGAGGCTGGCTGGGTCGTCTGGCTGGTTCATGGTGCTGGCGAGGGGCTCCGATCATTATTCTGTTGTGACATTACCTTGATTTGCCGCCAAGTGCATGAAATCCGGATGACGAAGGTATTACCCGTGCATTGTTTTTTAAACCGTTAGGAAAGTGAACCATATCGGTTTATATTAATTTGCATTCACTCATTTAACGGCTTCAGCGATGTATTCAGGCGAGTGTAGTGCGTTGCGATCCCCGGTCTTTCTGTCTCCACATTTTTTGTGGTTACGGATGCGCAAGCCCGCTTTGTTAATCGTTTTGCTTTTCTGTTTTGCCACGCCAGCCTTTGCTGCCTGCACTATTACCTTGCGCTGGGATGACGAACCGCCTTATTTCATGGTTCGGCAAGACAAAGTGGTGGGCATTGATGCCGCTCTGGTTCGGGAGGCTATGCGGCGTCTGGGGTGTGAACTTACGCTGGAGAAGCTGCCGTGGGCGAGGGCCCTTATTGAGTTGCGTGAGGGGAGGGTGGATATGCTCTCCGGTGCCTACCGAACGCCCGAGAGAGAAGACTATGCGCATTACTCTACTGTGGTTGGATTGGTCTCTCCCAACCTTTTGTTTATTCGGCGGTCTGGCGAGGAAGGGTTCAATTTCAGCGGGCTGAAGGAGCTCCTGGAATCGGATTTCAGGCTCGGCGCACAGATAGACGTCTCATACAGCGATGAATACTCGACGCTTGTTCAGAATCCGGATTACGAAAAAAACATTCAGTATCTGTCTCGTCGCGAGTCGCTCTGGCGTATGTTGGCCCGCGATCGTATTGATGGTCTGATCGCCAGCAAATTAACCGGTCTTTACGAAATCCGGGAGCTGGGGCTGGACGACCGGATTGCGCCCAGCTCGCTCGTCATTTCTGACAAACCCGCTTATTTTATGTTTTCGAAGGAATCGGTCGATGTGGAGTTTGTCTCAGATTTCGACCTTGTGCTGCAGTCGATGCTGGATGACGGCACCTATGAAACCATCGTAAACCAGCATGTGTGTGCTCTCAGCCAGTCTGAGCAGGCTGCCGGGAACGCCCTGAGTCCCTGTCCGCTGACGGTTCGCTAATGTGCGGTGGTTTTTGCGGAGGTAGAACGAGAAAAGCCCCTGAAATCAGGGGCTTTTCTCTGGGTAGTTGGTGGAGACGGCGGGAATTGAACCCGCGTCCGCCAGTACTCAGCCTTGAGGATCTACATGCTTAGCGTCCTTCTATTTATTTAATCTCAAGCGACCCGAAGGTCAGGGTGCAAGAGACGATCTCTTTAAATCTTAGCCGTTAATCAGTGAGCTCTGAGTAACGGAGCATCCCGTAAGCGATGACGTCCTGAGATGTTGCTTCCGGGCTACGGGCGACCCGGTCAGGACGACTAGCAGCTTACGCTGCTAGTGCGTAGTTTTCGTCGTTTGCGACTATTGCGTTGCAGCTTTGGATTAACGAGATTCGCTGCCATCTCGACATGCACTCAAGGGTTCGCCACCAGCGTCGAAGCCATGTCGTCCCCTTACCTTCAGTATATGTGCCCGATTTGCCGGACTTCAAGGTTTGTTTTTGAAGATTCGGGCTTTCAGGGCTGTAGATGTACCTACAGTTCTAGCTGGCCTTGCGTTCAGAGGGACCATGCCTGCCGGCCAGAGCCGCGTGGCTCAGGGCCTTGAAGCTTTCCCGGAAGTACTTCATGACCGCATTCGGGTCTGCATGAATGGCCTTGTCTACAGTGATGCCGAATTGCACGGTACCGGCGTAACTGAGGATGCTCATGCCAATTCCGATGTTGCCACTCTGGGGGACCCAGAACATGGGCTGGGCCAACTTGCTGCCGGCAAGATACAGAGGCTCTTTCGGGCCGGGCACGTTGGTTAATACCGCAGAGGCCTTATTGCTGAGGAGATCCAGGGCCCGACGCTCAATGACGTCAGGGCCGCGACCGAACAGGTCAAGAAGGCTGTAGGTGACCTGGGCCTGATACGACTGCTTGAGTCGATTCATGTTGTCCTGCACCTGGCGGAAGCACATGAGCGGGTCCATCACCTCTACCGGCAGCGTGACCAGCACCAGGCCGAACTTGTTGCCCAGGGTTTCTATGGGCTGATCCAGCGGTCGCAGGTTGAAAGGCACGGCAACGCGGATACCGCAATCAGGGACGGCTTCTTTGTGAGCCGAAAAATGCCGCTGCAGAGCCCCGGTGACGGTGCAGAGCAGTGCATCGTTTACTGTGCCGCCCAGGGCTTTGGCGCAGGCTTTGACTTCGCTGAGGTCCAGGGGATCTGCCCAGGCCACCTGTTTGCGTCCGGACAGTGGCTCTTTCAGGCCGGTTTTGGGTTCCCCGGGAATCAGGCCGAGTTTCAGCACATCCAGGGCTACGGCGCTTGCGGTAGACGCCAGTTTCAGAGGGTAGGTGGGCTCCTCCCGGACGGACCGGATAAGCAGGCTGGCTTGCTGTGTGGCGGCTTGGGCGTTATCCACTGCACGATGGAGAAAGGTCTGGATGGCAGATTTCTGCCGGGGTTTTGAGCGATGCTGCGGCGCCATTCTGCCCAGCCGGGGTTCCGGAGTTTTGTCCGTTAGTGACAGCATTACCCGTACCAGCGAGATGCCATCCGCAATGCAATGATGAATGCGAAGCAGCAGCGCGCCGCCCGGGCCATAATTGTCAATATAGTGCATTTGCCAGAGTGGCTGCCGAAAATCCAGTGAGGTGCTGTTCATGTCACTGACCAGTTTCTGCAGCTCAGCTTTATCGGCTTTGCCTGGCAACGCAATCCGGTGCAGGTGGTTGTCCAGGTCAAACAGGGGGTCATCCTGCCAGTAGGCCCGGTCTCCGGTGTCTATAACCCGTTGCCGGAATCGGTTGAAGCGCAGAAATCGTTCTTCGATGGTGTGTCTGAGGCGATTCATGGACAGAGGGCTTTCCAGCGTCCATACCCCGCAGATCATCATGGGGTTCTGGGGGGTGTCCATATGCAGCCATGCCCGATCGACGGCGGACATGGGTGTTTTTTTAGGTGACATAAGCGCTCCCTTTGCCATGCACCGGAATTCCCAAGTATAGGCTTGTTGGGATCATGAACAAAGAGGCTAAGTATGCGACATGCTCGCTGATATCGCCTGTGACCGGCGTCAGGTATCTGGCAATGAGTCCAGTGTCGGAATCAGATGTTGGTGTCGCGCAGGATTCGTTGTTTCTGGCGGTTCCAGTCACGTTCCTTCTCGGTGGCGCGCTTGTCGAACAGCTTTTTACCTTTTACCAGCGCGATTTCGCACTTCACCTTGTTGTTTTTCCAGTAGAGCGCCAGCGGAATACAGGTGTTTCCGGCCTGGTTGACCTTGCCGACGATCTTGGCAATCTCTTTGGCGTGGAGCAGCAGCTTGCGGGTACGGGTCGGATCTGCGATCACGTGGGTGGATGCGGCAATCAGCGGGGTAATGTGAGAGCCAAGCAACCAGGCTTCGCCATCCTTGAGCAGCACGTAGGCATCTACAAGCTGAGCCTTGCCGGCTCGCAGGGATTTTACTTCCCAGCCGAGCAGGGCGAGCCCCGCTTCAAAGCGTTCCTCAATGTGATACTCATGCTTCGCCTTTTTGTTCAGCGCGATGGTATTGCTCGGCGTTCCGGGTTTTTTCTTGCTCATGAATCAATGAATCCGGGGTCGGACAAATGAACGGGCCGGCTTTGGTGAGGCCGGAAAAAGGCGCATTGTAGCTCAGGAGTGCCTGAGCGGTCACGAATTCAGCGCAGCAGTGGCTTTAGGTTCGTGCGCGGCCTGATCCATCGGCTACAATACTGGCCCAGACTTTCTCCCAGACCTGGTCAGTGGCCTCAGGGAAGCTAATGCCTAAGCCGTATCAGACACATATCGGGTCTTTTACCCGAAAATCAACCTTCTTCTGGGCTTCGGTGGGCGCGACCGTCGGTCTTGCCAATCTGTGGCAATTCCCTTATCTGGCCAGCCTGCATGGCGGGGGCCTGTTTATCCTGCTGTATCTTGCCTGCGTGCTGTTGGTTACCTTGCCGTTAATGGTGACCGAAGCGGCGGTTGGCCGCCACGCCCGCCACGGAATTGTGTTGGCGATGGATGGGTTGATTCGCAATGCCAAACAATCCCGCGCCTGGATGGCGGTAGGCCGGCTCAGTATTCTGGCGGCGTTTCTGGTGCTTTCGTTTACGGCGGTATTCGGATCCATTGCCCTGGCCTATGTATTTCTTGGGGCACTTGGCCGGTTCTCCGGTATCGGTGAAGCAGAGGCCACAGGCATATTCGCCGGGCTGGTGTCCGACTCCCGGGAATATCGGGTCTTCATGGGGTGGCATGTCTTTTTTCTGGTGCTGGTGCTCTGGGTGTCAGCGCAAGGTGTTGTAAAAGGGCTGGAGCGGGCACTGCGGCTGGTGGTGCCGGGAGCCCTGGTGCTGATGCTTGTGTTGTTCGCTCTGGCCGCGTGGCATGGCCGAATTGAAGGTGCGATCAATCGCATTCTGGTTATGCATCCTGAGGATCTTTCCTGGGAGAGTCTCCAGTCGGCCCTGTTTCAGGCCTTTTTTACCCTCGGTCTGGGCATGGGGGTGTGGGCCATACTCGGCGCTTACACCGCGCCCCATACGCGCCTGAAACGTTCGATTCTGGCGGTGGTACTGATGGATACCCTGGTGGCCATCATTGCCGGTCTGATGATTTTTGCGATTGCGACCGATGGCAGCAGCTTCGACGGTGAACGGGGCTTCAGTTTGCTGTTTATTTCGATGCCGGTCACGTTAGCCCAATTGCCTGCGAGCCAATTCGTGATTGCTACCGTCTTTCTGATGGTGGTGTTGATTGTCTGGACCACATCGCTAAATTTGCTTGAGCCGATTGTGGGTTGGTTTCGGGAGTGGACCGGCGCGCCCAGACGTTTGTCGGTACTTCTCATAGGGTTGGCGGTATGGTTGGCAGGGCTGGCCTCTCTGCTGTCGTTCAATGTCTGGGCGGAGTACCGGCTTGGTGGGGCGACCATGTTCCGCTGGCTGGAGTTGTTGGCCGGCGGCCTGTTGATTCCTCTTGTGGCCATTCTGATTTCGATATTCACCGGCTGGCGCCTGACCAGGCATCTCTCCGGCACTATTCTCGGCGCCGCGCCGAAATTGTTCGCCAGCATCTGGTTCTGGGTAATGCGCCTCGTTCTGCCTGTGGTAGTCGCCTGGATAGGGCTCCAGTATACGGTGTTTTCACTGGCCAACCTGTGTGGTGTTGGTAACGTGGCAGCCTGGTGCGAACAGCCTGCGCTCACGATGTCCAGGGATGACGAGACGCCTTCGAGGGACATGCCGCTCCCCGTGACACCGGCAGAGCCTGAAGAGGGTGAGGTGAAGGCCGATATGACGGCACCTGCGGTAGACCGGGAATTGCCGGCAGAGGAGAAAGGTGACGTTGAATCAGGCGAAAAACACCCACATCAGGACGATATCCTTTATCATAGTGTGTAATTGAGTCTGTCTTCCTTTCCCGAAGTCTGCGACCTTTATTTCAGTGTGTTTGCAAGCAGGATAATCGGTTCCAATGCCCCATCAGATCGACAAAACAGCTTTGGTTATGCACTCGGCCGAGCGCATGTTTCACCTGGTCAACGACATCGCCCGTTACCCGGAGTTTCTCCCCTGGTGTGCAGGGGCGGAGATTCATGAGCGCCAGCCGGAACAGGTGACGGCATCCCTTGAGATTGCAAAAGGTGGGGTGCGACACCGGTTAACAACCCAGAATCAGTTACTGATGCCAGAGGCGATCGAAATGAATCTGGTGGATGGTCCGTTCCGGAATCTGACAGGTCGCTGGTACTTTAAATCTCTGGATGAGAACGCCTGCAAGGTCATTCTGTCTTTGCAGTTCGAGTTTTCAGGATCCCTCTCCCGGATGACATTCGGGCCGGTATTCAGTCAGGCAGCTAACACTATGGTGGATGCGTTCTGCCGTCGTGCGGACGACCTGTACCGGAAGGAGGGCCTATGATTGGCGTGGAAGTGGCCTATGCCCGGCCGGACAAACAGGAAATCGTGCCGGTCCAGGTGCCCGAAGGCGCCACTGCTCTGGAGGCGGCAAGACTTTCTGGCATTGCGGCCATTTTTCCGGAAATAGACGTCGATACGATTGATATGGGTGTTTTCGGGAAAGTGATCAAAGACCCGGCCGCACATGCACTTCGGGACGGCGACCGGATAGAGCTGTACCGCCCTCTCAAAATCGACCCGAAGCAGGCGAGACTGAATCGGGCGAAAAAGAAGGCCTGAGCTCAGTACGCCGGGGTTTCGTCCAGCAGCTGCGCTTCATAGGAGGCGTACTGGTCACCGTTGTAGTAAACGATGATTCTCTGTTCTTTTATCTCCTCACCCTCCCTTTGAAAGGTATACACATAGTATTCGCGTGAGGGGTCGACCGGGTTCAGCATGAGAGGTGTTCCCATAACGGCGTGTACCTGGCTTCGGGGCATGCCTTCGGTCAGTTGCGCCAGCTCCTCATCGGTTACGATGCTTCCCTGTTGGACGTTGATTTTGTAGACGCCCGGGAAAACGCAACCGGATAGAACGAGAGTGAGAATGAGAGCTGTGAGCTTTTGCATCGCCGGGGGAAATCCTCTATCTTGAATTCGCCTGCCAAAGGCAGGTGTGACACGGGTTAACCGTTCAATGGCGGCTTCATCATACCGGAAGCCGTGAGGCACACCAAAGAGTGAATAGTAACATGTCATCTGAAAACGCCGAATTACGAAAAGTCGGTCTGAAAGTGACTCTGCCGAGAGTGAAAATCTTCAATATACTGGAGACCGCCGCCGAGCATCATCTCAGTGCCGAAGATGTGTACAAGAAGCTTCTTGATCAGGGAGATGACGTGGGGCTTGCAACGGTCTATCGGGTACTGACGCAGTTTGAGGCAGCGGGCCTGGTGTTGCGACACAACTTTGAAGGCGGTCATGCCGTTTTCGAAATGGCCGGCGATGATCATCATGATCACATGGTCTGTACCCAGACCGGAGAGGTTGTCGAGTTTGTCGACGAGGTGATTGAAGAGCGTCAGAAGCAGATTGCTGAAAAGCACGGCTATGAAATTGTCGATCACAGCCTGATTTTGTACGTAAAGCCTATCAAGTCATAACCTCGCCGCTGCCGCGGCGACAAAAAAGGGGGCGGGTGTTTGCCCGCCCCAACAGCTCTCAGGATCGAGAGGGGTAGAGATTCGGTCCCGGTGACTCAGTGATGAGTTGCCTGTCCCTTCGAAAACATTTCTCTGGCATGGGCGATTGTGTGATCGGTCATGTCGACACCACCGAGCATTCTTGCAACTTCACTGATTCTTCCCTGGTCATCCAGTGTCTCAATTTTCGAGAAGGTCGCGTCCTGTTCTGTGAATTTGCTGACAAACAGGTGTTGATGGCATTGGGCGGCGACTTGCGGCAGGTGCGTGACGCAAAGCACTTGCCCATTGTCCCCCAGGGTTCTGAGCAGTCGGCCAACCACCTCGGCGGTGCCGCCGCCAATGCCTACGTCAACTTCGTCAAAGACCAGGGTTGGTGTGGTTGAGGTTTGTGCAACTACAACCTGTATTGCCAGACTGATTCGGGATAGCTCGCCGCCGGAGGCGACCTTCGCCATTGGTCTGGCGGGTTGGCCCGGGTTGGCGCTGACGAGAAATTCAACGTCTTCCAGTCCCTGAGGCGCGGGTTCCCCGTCGTTGTTGCGGTTCAGGTGAGTGATGAACTGCATGTTCGGCATGCTCAGTTGGGCAAGCTCGGCCGCCACACGCAGATCCAGTTCCGCAGCTGCCTTGGCGCGGGCCTCTGATAACTGGCCGGCCAGTTCATCAAAGCGCTTGTGTTGGTTTGCCAGTTCTGCTTCCAGCTGTTCCAGGCTGCCTTCGCCACCATCCAGTTCGGCCAGTTCCGCGCTCAGGCGCTGGTGCAGCTCTGGCAGCTCTTCTGGTGTGATCCGGTGCTTGCGGGCCATCTGATAAATTGCACTCAGGCGTTCTTCCACATCTGCCAGACGAGCCGGGTCGGCTTCATAGTCTTCGACAAAGTGGCGAAGGTTGTCGCCCGCCTCACTGATCTGGATCTGGGCCTCGCCCAGCATCTCGATGGTGTCGGCCAAAGCCGCAACGTTCGCTGGAAGCTGTTCCAGCTGTTGCAGGGCCTGGCGGACCAGATCGGCGGCGCTGGTTTCGCCTTCGGTGCACAGCAATGCAGCTTGATGGCTGTTGTGGAGAACGGCGTCGGCTTGGCTCAGCTGCGCCTGCTCCTGTTCAAGGAGTGCCTGTTCACCCTCGTCCAGGGCCAGGCGGTCCAGTTCTTCGACCTGATAGCGCAGCAGCTGCAGCTTCGCTTCGGCTTCATCTGCATTCTGTTGTCGTTCGAGCAATTTCTGCCGGATCTGGTTCCAGGTTTTCCAGGCTTCCCGGGTGTCAGCAGCGAGGGTCTCAACGCCGGCAAACTCGTCGATCAATTTGCGATGGGTGTCCTTGCGCAACAGGGATTGATGCTGGTGCTGGCTGTGGATGTCCATCAAGATGCCGCCCAGCTCTTTCAGGTGGTTCAGCGGACAGGGTTGGCCATTTATGTAGGCGCGGGAGCGACCATCCTTGCTGATGACGCGGCGGAGAATGCAGTCGTCACTGTCATCGAGTTCGTGCCGGCTCAGCCAGTCGCTGGCCTCGGGGATGTTTGATACATCAAACGTGGCCGTGATATCCGCGCGCTTGGCGCCATGGCGAACCGCTCCGGCATCTGCCCGGCCTCCCATGGACAGGCCCAGGGCGTCCAGCACAATGGATTTGCCCGCGCCTGTTTCGCCGGTCAGGGCGGTCATACCCTTGCTGAACTGAAGTTCGACCCTTTCGGCGATCGCATAATTGGAAACGGTCAGTTGAGTAAGCATGCAGATACCCTCCGCGTCTTGCTGAATCCGGTAAGACACTGTGAATGTATACAGTATCTGTGAATATATACAGGGTTTTGCTGGTTTGCAAACAGGCCTGCGGGATTTTCTTCGGGATTGCAGGCATTAGTGGTTGAAACCTGGACACGGGGCCCCATATCCGTTCGCAACGACATTTTCCGGCTCGCCGCGGCCGGAGCGCATGTTTAACCGGCCTTTGATAGCGGGCCGCTTTAGACCAAGCAGGAGTAGCCATGAGCACTGACGAGAACCGCAACGAGCACGAGGAACTGAACGAAGCCCTCGAGGCTGCCAAAGAGGAAGCACTGTCTACGGAAGACGCGTCCAGTGAGGGCGACGGCTCCGAGGTGGACGAGCTCCAGGCTCAGGTTCAGGATCTCCAGGAGCAGATGCTGCGTTCCCAGGCGGAGATGCAGAACATTCGACGCCGTGCCGAGATTGACGTTGAGAAGGCGCACAAATTCGCCCTGGAGAAGTTCGTTAAAGAATTGCTGCCGGTCACAGACAGCCTGGAAAAGGCGGTCGAGAGCAGTAGTGGTCACGAGGAATCGGGCGAGGCCGTTGCTTCCATCCGTGAAGGTGTGGAAATGACCCTGAGCCTGCTTTTGTCCAGCCTGAAGAAATTCAGCGTTGAGCAGATCAACCCGGTAGGCGAGCCGTTCGATCCGCAGCATCATGAGGCCATGTCGATGGTGCCGGCGCCGGATGCAGAGCCGAATAGTGTGGTTGCTGTGGTTCAGAAAGGCTATCTGCTGAATGGTCGCGTGGTGCGGCCCGCCATGGTAGTGGTGGCGAAAGCGGAAGATGCACCAAAAATTGATGAGCAGGCTTGAAAAGCGGATTAAAGCGCCAATATAGCCAGTAAACAGCATCATCGGAGGTACGGTCCTCCGGAAAAGTATTCAGAAGAATTGGAGTGACTCAATGAGCAAGATTATTGGTATCGATCTGGGAACGACTAACTCTTGTGTGGCCATCATGGATGGCGACAAGGTGAAGGTAATTGAAAACGCCGAAGGTGATCGCACGACCCCTTCGATCATCGCATACACCGATGATGGTGAAACCCTGGTTGGCCAGTCAGCCAAGCGACAGGCCGTAACCAACCCGAACAATACGCTTTATGCCATCAAGCGTCTGATTGGTCGTCGTTTTGAAGATGACGTGGTCCAGAAAGATATCAAGATGGTGCCTTACAAGATCGCCAAAGCAGATAACGGCGATGCCTGGGTGGAAGTGAAGGGTGAAAAGATGGCTCCCCCGCAGATTTCTGCGGAGATCATCAAGAAGATGAAGAAGACGGCTGAAGATTATCTTGGCGAGAAGGTGACTGAAGCCGTCATCACCGTGCCGGCTTACTTCAATGACAGTCAGCGCCAGGCGACCAAGGACGCAGGCAAGATTGCCGGTCTGGAAGTGAAGCGGATCATCAACGAGCCGACCGCAGCTGCCCTGGCTTATGGTCTGGACAAGAAGAGCGGTGACCGCACGGTAGCTGTCTATGATCTGGGTGGTGGTACGTTTGACTTGTCCATCATCGAAATCGCCGATGTCGACGGTGAGCATCAGTTCGAGGTGCTGGCCACCAATGGTGACACGTTCCTCGGTGGTGAAGACTTCGACCTGAAAATCATCGAGTTTCTTGCAGACCAGTTCAAGAAAGACAGCGGCATTGACCTGCGTGGTGATTCCCTGGCGATGCAGCGTCTGAAGGAAGCTGGCGAGAAGGCCAAAATCGAGCTTTCCAGCAGCCAGCAGACAGACGTTAATCTGCCCTACATCACGGCAGACGCGTCCGGTCCCAAGCATATGAACGTGAAGCTGACCCGTGCCAAGCTGGAGTCGCTCGTAGAAGAGTTGGTTCAGCGCAGTCTCGACCCCTGTAAAGTGGCGCTGGAAGATGCGGGCATGAAGGCCGGCGAAATCGATGAGGTTATTCTGGTCGGTGGTCAGACCCGTATGCCGCTGGTGCAGGAAAAGGTTAAAGAGTTCTTCGGCAAAGAAGCCCGTAAGGACGTTAACCCAGACGAAGCTGTGGCCATGGGTGCGGCCATCCAGGCGGCGGTTCTGTCCGGTGACGTGAAAGACGTACTGCTGCTGGACGTTACTCCGCTGACTCTGGGTATCGAAACCATGGGTGGTGTTGCAACGCCGCTGATTGACAAGAACACCACAATCCCGACGAAGAAGTCGCAGACGTTCTCAACCGCGGACGATAACCAGACTGCCGTGACCATTCATGTGGTGCAGGGTGAGCGTAAGCAGGCTGCGCAGAATAAATCGCTCGGTCGTTTTGACCTGGCTGACATTCCGCCGGCAGCGCGCGGTGTGCCGCAGATCGAAGTCACCTTCGACATTGATGCCAACGGCATCCTGAATGTGTCGGCGAAAGACAAGGCCACTGGCAAAGAGCAGTCGATCGTGATCAAGGCCTCCTCTGGTCTGAACGACGACGAGATCGACAAAATGGTGCAGGATGCCGAGGCGAACGCCGAGGAAGATCGCAAGTTCGAAGAGCTGGTTCAGGTGCGCAACCAGGGTGACGCAATGGTTCACGCTGTGCGCAAGACCCTGTCCGAAGCCGGTGATAAGGTCAGCGATAGTGAAAAAGAGTCTATCGAAGCGTCCGTCAAAGAGCTGGAAGAGGCTTTGACTGGCTCTGATAAGGAAGACATTGAAGCCAAGACTCAGAAGCTGACCGAGGTTTCTTCCGAGCTGGCACAGAAGATGTATGCAGATCAGGCAGATCAGGCTCAGCAGCCCGGTGGGCAGGAAGAGGCCCAGGCTCAGCAGTCTGACGACGCAGTCGACGCAGAGTTCGAAGAAGTCAAAGACGACGACAAGCGATAAATCTGACGTACATCAGGCGGTTGGAAAACGCGGGGGACTCCCGCGTTTTCCGCGTTTAAAAACAGGGTTTTAAAAGCATGGCCAAGCGCGATTATTACGAGATTCTCGGAATTTCCCGGGATGCGGGCGAGAAGGAAATCAAGCGAGCCTATCGGAAGCTCGCAATGAAGTATCACCCCGACCGTAATCCGGACGACACCGAAGCCGAGAACAAGTTCAAGGAGGCCAGCGAAGCCTACGAAATTCTGGCGGATCAATCCAAACGTGCCGCGTACGACCAGTTTGGCCACGCCGGTGTGGACGGTCAGGCCGGTGGTGGATTCGGGGGCGGTGGCGCAAGCTTCTCTGATATTTTCGGTGACGTATTCGGCGACATCTTCGGTGGCGGCGGCGCTGGTGGTCGTGGCCGCAATACCCGTGGCGCCGATCTGCGTTATACCCTGGAACTGGACCTCGAAGAGGCTGTGAAGGGTAAGACTGTTCAGATCAAGATTCCAGGGCATCGTGAATGTGAAGTGTGCGACGGGAGCGGTGCGGAAAAAGGCTCGAGTCCGGAAACCTGTGGTACCTGTAAGGGTATGGGGCAGGTGCGGATGCAGCAGGGTTTCTTTACGGTGCAGCAGGCCTGTCCAACCTGTCGTGGTTCTGGCCAGGTGATCAAGTCCCCCTGTAAGGCCTGTCATGGCCAGGGTCGGGTTCAGGAAGAGAAAACGCTCTCCGTCAAGGTGCCACCTGGCGTTGACACCGGTGATCGCATTCGCCTTTCGGGCGAAGGTGAAATGGGAATTGATGGTGGGCCTCCCGGAGATCTGTATGTGCAAATGGCAGTGCGTGAGCATTCCATTTTTACCCGCGATGGTCGCAACCTTTATTGCGAAG
The DNA here is from genome assembly GCF_018860425.1 of Marinobacter sp. F3R08. GTDB lineage: Bacteria > Pseudomonadota > Gammaproteobacteria > Pseudomonadales > Oleiphilaceae > Marinobacter. Next base: position 763,371 of record NZ_JAHKPI010000014.1, read on the forward strand.
TGCCGATCAGCATTGTTGATGCGTCTCTGGGTGGAGAGCTCGAAGTGCCGACACTGGATGGCCGGGTGAAGTTGAAAATCCCGCCGGAAACCCAGACCGGCAAGCTCTTCCGTCTGCGTAACAAGGGGGTTAGCCCGGTTCGTGGTGGCCCGGCAGGTGACCTGCTTTGCCGGGTTATCGTAGAGACGCCGGTGAACCTGACCAAGCGTCAGAAGGAATTGCTGGAGGAGTTTCAGCAAACCCTGGACGGCAGTAATGGTACAGAGCATGGCCCGAAGAAGACGTCCTGGTTTGAGGGTGTGAAAAGCTTCTTTGACGAAATGAAATTCTGATCGGCCCGAAAAAAGGAACGCGAGCATGAGGGTAGCAATCATCGGCGCCGCCGGGCGTATGGGAAAGGTCCTGATTGAGGCTGTTGACGGTACTGAAGGCCTTGAGCTTGGTGCCGCTGTCATTGATCCGGACAGCAGTCTGGTGGGTGCAGATGCCGGAGAAATGACCGGTATCGGAAAAACGGGCGTGAAAATGGCCGGGAATCTGGCCGAGGTAAAGGATGATTTTGATGTCCTTGTTGATTTCACCTTCCCGGACCTGACGCTCGAGAACGCCGAATTCTGCAAAGCCAATGGCAAGATGCTTGTTATTGGTACCACTGGCATGTCAGATGCAGAAAAGCAGCAGCTTGCCGTGGCGGCAGAATCCACCCCGGTGGTGTTTGCGCCCAACATGAGTGTGGGTGTGAACGTTGTCCTCAACCTGCTGCGTACCGCCGCAGCGACCCTTGGTGACGACTATGATGTTGAAATCATCGAAGCCCACCATCGCCACAAGAAAGATGCGCCCTCCGGCACGGCCCTGCGCATGGGCGAAGTGGTCGCCGATGCCCTTGGGCGCGATCTGAAAGAGTGCGCCGTTTATGGACGCGAAGGTTTTACTGGCGAGCGCACCCGCAAAGAAATCGGTTTTGAAACCATTCGTGCGGGCGACTTGGTCGGTGATCACACCGTTCTGTTCGCCACCGAGGGTGAGCGTATAGAAGTCACCCACAAGGCCAGCAGTCGGATGACGTTTGCCAAGGGCGCCATGCGCGCAGCATTGTGGCTGAAGGATAAGCCGGCGGGCCTTTACGATATGCAGGACGTTCTGAAACTGAAATAGCGAACTGGCCCTTTGTCGGTGATTCCGGTCAGGATTTCAGATGGACATAAAGCGCCATATTTCTTACAATAAGGCGGTTTAACTGCACCAAGCGTACCTTTGCACCAAGTTTCTGAAAAAGCGGGACCGAGCCAAGACTCTGTCTCGCTTTTTTGCAACCGGAATTTGCGCTTGCGTTCCTGTTCGTGACGAACCGATACGCCACTCGATGAGGATACAAGCCTTGAGCACACCAGCAATCCTTGCACTCGCAGACGGAAGCCTGTTCTACGGCAGTGCCATTGGCGCTGACGGAGAAACCAGTGGTGAAGTGGTGTTTAACACCGCCATGACCGGCTATCAGGAAATCCTGACAGATCCGTCCTATTCCCGCCAGATCGTTACCCTGACCTATCCGCACATCGGTAACACGGGTGTGAATGAAGAAGACATCGAGTCAGATCGGATTCAGGCCGCTGGCCTGATTATCCGCGATCTGCCTCTGCTGGCCAGTAGCTGGCGCAGCAAGGGGAGCCTGGATGACTACCTGCGAAGCAACAATGTTGTTGGCATAGCCGATATAGATACCCGCCGTCTGACCCGCATTCTCCGGGACAAGGGCTCACAGAACGGAGCCGTCGTGGCAGGGGAAAATGCCACCGCCGAGCGGGCATTGGAGTTGGCGCGAGCCTTCCCTGGCCTCAAAGGCATGGATCTGGCAAAAGAAGTCACCTCCGACAAGACCTGGTCCTGGAACGAGACCGAGTGGGCTCTGGGTGAGGGCTACGGTGAGCAGACGCAAGCCAGGTTCAAGGTTGTTGCCTGGGATTACGGTGTGAAGCTGAATATCCTGCGTATGCTTGCGTCCCGCGGCTGTGACATCACGGTTGTGCCGGCCCAGACACCGGCCTCGGAAGTGCTGGCGATGAATCCGGATGGCGTGTTTTTGTCCAATGGCCCGGGTGATCCCGAGCCCTGCGATTACGCCATCACTGCCATCAAGGACGTGTTGGAAACCGATATTCCGGTTTTCGGTATCTGTCTGGGGCACCAGTTGCTGGCGCTGGCCAGCGGTGCGAGAACCATGAAGATGGGGCACGGCCACCACGGTGCCAATCATCCGGTGCAGGATATCGCCAAAGGCACGGTAATGATTACCAGCCAGAACCACGGGTTTGCTGTGGACGAAGCAACTCTGCCGGCCAACATGGAGGCGACCCACAAGTCTCTGTTTGATGGCACCTTGCAGGGCATTCGCCGGACTGATAAGCCGGCTTACAGCTTCCAGGGGCACCCGGAAGCCAGCCCCGGTCCTCACGACGTGGCCCCGCTGTTTGACGAGTTTATCCGCCTGATGGAGGCGCGATCGGCCTGAAGTCGATCGCGATGGGAAACTCACGGGCGCCGCGTGTTGCGCTGCCTGAATTCAAAAGTTGCTGACAGGTTTACCAAGACATGCCAAAACGTACCGACATCCAAAGCATCCTGATCCTGGGCGCCGGCCCCATTGTGATCGGGCAGGCGTGCGAATTTGATTATTCCGGGGCCCAGGCCTGCAAGGCGCTGCGCGAGGAGGGTTACCGGGTTATCCTGGTTAACTCCAACCCGGCCACCATCATGACCGACCCGGTCATGGCGGACGCCACCTACATCGAGCCGATTACCTGGAAGACCGTCGAAAAAATTATCGAAAAAGAACAGCCAGACGCGCTGCTGCCTACCATGGGCGGTCAGACGGCACTGAACTGCGCTCTGGATCTGGAGCGCCACGGTGTCCTGGAAAAGCACGGCGTGGAAATGATCGGCGCCAACGCCGACACCATTGATAAAGCCGAGGACCGGGATCGCTTCGATAAGGCCATGAAGAAAATTGGCCTGGAATGTCCGCGTGCGACCATCGCCCATTCCATGGAAGAAGCCTGGAAAGTGGCCGACGACATCGGCTTTCCGTGCATCATTCGCCCCTCCTTCACCATGGGCGGCTCTGGTGGCGGTATTGCCTATAACCGAGATGAATTCGAGGAAATCTGTACTCGCGGCTTGGACCTGTCTCCAACCAACGAATTGCTGATCGACGAGTCCCTGATCGGCTGGAAAGAGTACGAGATGGAAGTTGTCCGGGACAGGAATGACAACTGCATCATCGTCTGCGCCATCGAGAACTTCGACGCCATGGGCGTGCACACCGGTGATTCGATCACCGTGGCCCCGGCCCAGACGCTCACCGACAAGGAATACCAGATCATGCGGAACGCCTCGCTGGCGGTGCTGCGTGAGATTGGAGTGGAAACGGGCGGTTCCAATGTTCAGTTCGGTATCAATCCGGACACCGGCCGTATGGTTGTGATCGAGATGAACCCCCGGGTGTCCCGTTCTTCTGCCCTGGCATCCAAGGCGACCGGCTTCCCGATTGCCAAGGTCGCTGCCAAGCTCGCGGTGGGCTACACCCTGGATGAGCTGCGTAACGAAATCACCGGCGGTGTCACCCCGGCCTCGTTCGAACCGTCCATCGACTATGTGGTCACCAAGATCCCCCGGTTTACCTTCGAGAAATTCCCTCAGGCTGATGCCCGCCTGACCACCCAGATGAAATCCGTGGGTGAGGTCATGGCCATCGGCCGGACCTTCCAGGAATCGTTGCAGAAGGCCCTGCGTGGTCTGGAAGTGGGAGCCGAAGGCTTCGATGAAAAGCTCGAGGATCTGGACTCCGAGAATTCCCGGGAGACCCTGACCCGGGAACTGAATGTGCCCGGTGCCGAGCGAATCTGGTACATCGGCGACGCCTTCCGTTCCGGCATGACCGTGGAGGATGTGTTCGCCCATACCCACGTGGATCCCTGGTACCTGGTGCAGATTGAAGATCTGATCAGGGAAGAGCAGGCATTGAAGTGCGCCGGCAAGGCCGACATTGATCAGGCCACCCTGTTCCGTCTCAAGCGCAAGGGGTTCTCTGACTCCCGTCTGGCCAAGCTTCTGGGGATTTCGGAAGTCAGCCTGCGCAAGTTGCGTCATGAGCTCGACATCCGGCCTGTGTACAAGCGGGTCGATACCTGTGCCGCCGAGTTTGCCTCTGACACCGCTTACATGTACTCAACCTATGAGGAAGAGTGCGAGTCGGATGCCAGCGATCGCGACAAGATCGTGGTGATCGGCGGCGGACCCAACCGGATCGGTCAGGGCATTGAATTCGATTACTGCTGTGTACACGCGGCATTGGCCATGCGTGAAGACGGCTATGAAACCATCATGATCAACTGTAATCCGGAGACCGTGTCCACCGATTACGACACCTCTGACCGGTTGTACTTCGAGCCGATCACTCTGGAAGATGTGCTGGAAATTATCCACGTTGAGAAGCCCAAGGGCGTGATCGTCCAGTACGGTGGCCAGACGCCACTGAAGCTGGCTCGTGGCCTGGAAGCGGCCGGAGTGCCGATAATCGGCACCAGCCCTGACGCGATCGACCGCGCCGAGGACCGTGAGCGCTTCCAGCAGATGATTACCCGCCTGGGACTGAAACAGCCGGAAAACGCGACCGTGCGCAGTCACGAGGAGGGCATTCTGGCGGCCCGGGAAATCGGTTATCCGCTGGTGGTACGTCCGTCCTACGTGCTGGGTGGTCGTGCCATGGAAATTGTTTACGACGAGGAAGAGCTGGTGCGCTACATGCGCAACGCGGTGCTGGTGTCCAACGACAGCCCGGTACTGCTGGATCACTTCCTTAATGCCGCCATCGAAGTCGATATCGATGCCATTTCCGACGGCAAAGACGTGGTAATCGGTGGCATCATGCAGCACATTGAGCAAGCCGGCGTGCACTCCGGTGACTCCGCCTGTTCGCTGCCGCCGTATACTCTGTCCCAGCAGGTTCAGGACGAGATGCGTGATGCGGTCAAGAAGATGGCTATTGAGCTCGAGGTTATCGGCCTGATGAACGTTCAGCTGGCCTGGCAGGATGGCGAGATCTACGTGATTGAGGTCAACCCGCGGGCTTCCCGGACCGTGCCATTCGTGTCCAAGGCCATCGGAGTGTCTCTGGCCAAGGTGGCAGCCCGGGTGATGGCCGGCAAGAGCCTGAAAGAGCTCGAGTTTACTCAGGAAATTATCCCGAGTTACTACGCTGTGAAAGAGTCCGTGTTCCCGTTTAACAAGTTCCCGGCGGTGGATCCTATCCTCGGGCCGGAAATGAAGTCGACCGGTGAGGTCATGGGGCTGGGCGACAGCTTTGATGAGGCTTTTGCCAAGGCGGCTCTGGCCATTGGCGAGCGCTTGCCGGCCAAGGGGACAGCGTTCATGTCGGTGCGGGATGTCGACAAGCCCGGAGCTGAAAAAGTTGCCCGTGACCTGGTTGAGGCCGGCTTCAAGCTGGTGGCTACCACCGGAACAGCCAAAGCCCTGAGGGAAGCCGGGATCGAGGTTGATCGGGTGAACAAGGTTCGGGAAGGTCGTCCGCACATTGTGGATGCAATCAAGAACGGTCAGGTTCAGCTGATCATTAATACCACTGAAGGTCGCAAGGCGATTTCCGACTCGGCCCAGATCCGTCAGTCGGCATTGCAGACCAAAGTGACCTACACAACGACACTGGCGGGCGGCGAAGCCTTCTGTCGGGCCATCAAGTTCGGCCCGGAGCGCACTGTACGCCGCCTCCAGGATCTTCACGCAGGAAAGTGAGACTATGGCTGAAAGAGTACCGATGACAAAGGCGGGAGAAGCTCGCCTCCGAGAGGAGCTTCAAAAACTGAAGTCTGAAGATCGTCCACGGGTGATCGCAGCAATCGCTGATGCCCGTGAGCATGGCGATCTGAAAGAAAACGCTGAATACCATGCAGCCCGAGAGCAGCAGAGCTTTATTGAAGGCCGAATCCAGGAAATTGAAGGGAAGCTTTCAGCGGCTCAGGTCATCGACGTTACCACCATGGAGAATACCGGCAGGGTGATTTTCGGTACCACGGTGCATCTGTTTAACCTGGACACCGATGAGCAGGTGACTTACACGATCGTTGGTGAGGATGAGGCAGATATCAAGGCTGGCAAGTTGTCGATTTCCTCGCCGATTGCCCGGGCGTTGGTGGGTAAGAGCGAAGGTGATGTCGTTGCTATCCGCGTGCCATCCGGTACCGTGGAGTACGAGATCGAGCAGGTGGAATATATCTGACCTCGCGAGGGATCAGGTGACAGCTTTCAGCTGACCTGATCCTGAAGGTTCGGACATGAAAAAGCCGGTCTGGGAATCCCAGGCCGGCTTTTTCATGTCTGCTTTCGGTGTGTCGGGTCAGTGTTTGTGGCGAAGCAGATTGGAAAGCTTGGGGTTGGGCTTCTTTGCCCGGCGCAGAATCACGGCGATCTTGCCGATGGTCTGCACCAGTTCGGCGCCGGAAGATTGGCACAGGGCCGCAATGGCTTCCTGTCGGGCGTCACGATCCTGGCTGGCTACCTTGATCTTGATCAGCTCGTGATCACTCAGGGCACGCTCCAGCTCTTCCTGAAGTCCCTCGGACAGGCCTTTGTCACCAACGATGATGACCGGCTTCAGGTTGTGGGCAATGGCCCGGTATTCCCGGCGCTGTTCCGGTGAAAGACTCATGATGCAATCTCTTTATCGGTGCGATTAACAAAAGGTCAGCGGCGATTGCGCTGACTTGAACGTATAATCCGTGGATTGTAACAGATTGCCCTGCCGGAAAAATCGACGTTAACACCTATCGAGGTGGTCGCAGGCGGGCTGATGGAACAAATTTGTGGGCTTCGGGTCCAATAAACCCGGGTTTTTCGGACCCTGATCCGATGTTGCTGTTGTAATTTCGGATATGGCGCCCACTATGAAAGATGCGGTCGCTTTTCATCAGGCTATCTGTAAATGCGTGTGGTCGATACGGATGGGCCGTTTCTGGTGGACCGGCGTACAATTGGTGTAAGGTGTAAGAAAAGGGCGCTTTGCGAGAAGTAATCCCTTCAATTCACAGGTGATGATCCTTGAACGATATGGCAAAAAATCTGGTTCTCTGGCTAATTATAGCCGCCGTGCTGCTGATGGTGTTTCAGAATTTCTCTCCCACCACCACCGGCCAACAAGTCAATTACTCCCAATTTGTGGAGATGGTCCAGCAAGGGCAGGTCCGTCAGGTCACAATTGATGGGTTGCAGGTTCAGGGTACCCGTGGTGACGGCTCCCAGTTCCAGACAGTCCGTCCGCAGGTGTCAGATAACAAGCTGATGGACGATCTGCTTGCCAATAATGTTGAAGTGATCGGTAAGGAGCCTGAGCGCCAGAGCCTGTGGACACAGCTGCTCGTTGCCGCCTTCCCGATACTGATTATTATTGCATTGTTCGTATTCTTCATGCGCCAGATGCAGGGCGGTGGTGGTGGCAAAGGCCCCATGTCGTTCGGCAAGAGTAAAGCGCGCCTGATGAGTGAAGACCAGATCAAGACCACGTTTGCAGATGTGGCGGGTGTTGATGAGGCCAAGGAAGATGTGAAAGAGCTGGTGGATTTCCTGCGGGATCCCAGCAAATTCCAGCGCCTGGGTGGCAGCATTCCCAAGGGCGTCCTGATGGTGGGGCAGCCGGGTACCGGTAAAACCCTGCTGGCCAAGGCGATTGCCGGCGAAGCCAAGGTTCCGTTCTTCTCGATTTCCGGTTCTGATTTTGTGGAAATGTTTGTGGGCGTGGGTGCTTCCCGGGTCCGTGACATGTTTGAGCAGGCCAAGAAGCAAAGCCCCTGTATCATTTTCATCGATGAAATTGATGCGGTCGGACGTCATCGTGGCGCCGGCATGGGCGGTGGTCACGACGAGCGCGAACAGACTTTGAACCAGTTGCTGGTTGAAATGGACGGCTTCGAAGGTAATGAAGGCGTGATTGTTATCGCCGCGACCAACCGTCCGGACGTTCTCGATCCGGCGCTGCTGCGCCCTGGCCGCTTTGACCGCCAGGTCGTCGTTGGATTGCCTGACATCATCGGTCGTGAACAGATTCTCAAAGTGCACATGAAGAAGGTGCCTCTGGGCGATGGCGTAGAGCCTGCCCTGATTGCCCGTGGTACTCCGGGCTTCTCCGGTGCGGATCTTGCCAACCTGGTAAACGAGGCGGCCTTGTTTGCGGCGCGTCGAAACCAGCGCCTGGTGTCGATGGAAGAATTCGAGCTCGCGAAGGACAAGATCATGATGGGCGCTGAGCGCAAGTCCATGGTCATGAGCGAGAAAGAAAAGATGAACACGGCCTATCATGAGTCCGGGCATGCGATTGTGGGCCGGCTGATGCCTGAGCACGATCCTGTTTATAAGGTCAGTATTATTCCGCGTGGTCGGGCTCTGGGTGTGACCATGTTCCTCCCGGAAGAAGACAAGTACAGTCACAGCAAGCGTTTCCTGATCAGCTCTATCTGTAGTCTGTTCGGTGGCCGTATTGCTGAAGAGCTGACCCTCGGATTCGACGGTGTTACTACCGGTGCTTCCAATGATATCGAGCGTGCGACCAGTCTGGCGCGGAACATGGTGACCCGTTGGGGGCTGTCCGAGAAGCTGGGTCCGCTGCAGTACGATACTGATAGTGAGGAACCGTTCCTCGGCCGATCTGCCGGGCAGTCCCAGACAGTCTACTCGCCGGAAACAGCTCAGCGGATTGATGAGGAAGTCCGGAATATCATCGACACCTGCTATGAGAAGGCCAGGCAGATTCTGATAGATAACCGTGACAAGCTGGATATGATGGCGGACGCCCTGATGAAGTATGAGACGATCGACCGTCATCAGATCGACGACATTATGGAAGGTCGGACGCCTCGTCCGCCAAAAGGCTGGGGCGACAGCGGTCCTGCCGGCGGCGTTAAGGCTGACGATGCCGAGGCAACGCCGGAGCCGAAGTCCTCCGATGACGGTCACCATCCAGGTGTTGGTCGGCCCGCTGGAGAGCACTGACTCACAGAGCGTGTGAGCCAGAAAGCAATGCAGTCCCCTGCGCCGCCCGGATTCCGGGCGGCGCTTGTTTTTGTCAGTCAGAAAAGGTTTGTCATGAAAATGAATTTTGCCGGTCGGGAGCTGGATCTTTCCCGTTGCCAAGTGATGGGAGTTTTAAATGTAACGCCGGATTCGTTTTCCGATGGTGGCAGGTTCAACCGGCCGGATGCAGCGCTGGTGAGAGCCAGGCAGATGGTCGCTGATGGAGCGTCCTTCATAGATATTGGTGGCGAATCGACCAGACCCGGTGCCGCTCCGGTTTCCGTGCAGGAAGAGCTGGACCGGGTTTGTCCTGTGGTGGAGCTGGCGGCCAGGGAGCTGGACGTCGTAGTCTCGGTCGATACTAGCGCGCCTGAAGTGATGGCAGAGACCGCAAAACTCGGGGCCGGTTTGATAAACGATATACGGGCGCTCCAGCGCGAGGGGGCGCCGGAGGTGGTTGCCAGGGCGGGAATTCCGGTGTGCGTCATGCATATCCAGGGAGAGCCGGATACCATGCAGGACCGCCCTGAATATCAGGACGTGTGCCGTGAGGTAAGTGCATTTCTAGAAGAAAGAGTACGCGCGGCCGGGTTGGCCGGTGTTCGCTCTGACAGGATTCTTCTCGACCCGGGGTTTGGTTTTGGTAAGAGCCTGGACCATAACCTTCAACTGTTAGCCTCTCTTGAGTACCTGCGCAGTCTGGGGTATCCGCTGCTGGTCGGCGTTTCCAGGAAATCGATGCTGGGGCATATCACTGGCCGGGGGGTGAATGAAAGGTTGCCCGCAAGCCTTGCGGCCGCGACAATAGCTGCCATGAAAGGGGCCGGTATTATTCGTGTCCATGATGTCGCGGAAACAGTGGACGCCGTCCGTGTTGTGACGGCAGTAAAGGAGGCAGGTTGATGTCGGAGAGAAAGTATTTCGGTACGGACGGAATTCGAGGGCATGTTGGTGAGGCTCCGATTACCCCGGAGTTCATGCTCAAGCTGGGGTGGGCCGCCGGACAAGCGTTCAAGCAGGACGGTCAACGCAACAGTGTACTGATTGGGAAGGATACCCGGCTCTCCGGTTACATGTTTGAATCCGCCCTCGAGGCCGGCCTGTCTGCCGCAGGCGTGGATGTGAAGCTGCTCGGCCCGATGCCGACTCCGGCGATTGCCTACCTTACCCGTACGTTTCGGGCGTCGGCCGGAATCGTGATCAGTGCGTCTCATAACCCGCACCATGACAACGGTATCAAGTTTTTTTCGGCGGCCGGTACCAAGCTGGATGACGCTCTGGAAGCAGAGATAGAGCGCTGGCTGGATAAGCCGATTGAGGTATGCGAGCCCGCAGAATTGGGTAAGGCGTCGCGCGTGGACGATGCACCAGGGCGCTATGTGGAGTTCTGCAAGAGTACGGTGCCCAACGAGTTTACGCTTGAAGGTATGAAGATTGTTCTGGATTGCGCTCACGGCGCAACCTATCACGTGGCTCCCAAAGTGTTCAGCGAGCTTGGGGCAACAGTGACGGTAATCGGCGGAAATCCCGATGGTCTGAACATCAATCTGAATGTCGGCTCCACCCATCTCGATGGGCTTCGGGCTGCGGTGCTTGAAAAAGAGGCTGACCTGGGTATCGCCTTCGATGGTGATGGTGATCGGGTGTTGATGGTCGATCGTGACGGCTCCGAAGTGGATGGAGATGAACTTCTCTATGTCATTGCTTCCCAGCGTTTCGCGGAAGATCGTCTCAGGGGTGGCGTTGTCGGTACCTTGATGACGAATCTTGGGGTTGAGTTGGCTCTGAAGGAAATCGGGATTCAGTTCGAGCGAGCAAACGTTGGTGATCGTTATGTGATGGAGCGGTTGAAGGCCAACAACTGGGTGCTTGGCGGAGAGGGTTCAGGTCATATGGTGATTCGTGACTGTACCAGTACCGGTGACGGGATTATCTCGGCGCTGCAGGTACTGTTCTCGGTCTGGAAGTCCGGAAAAACGCTTGCAGAACTTCGTCAGGGGATGAGCAAACTTCCCCAGAAACTGATCAATGTTCGGGTTGGTCAGCGTTTTGATCCATTCAGCCGTGACGATATTGTGGCCGCCGTGCGTAGGGCCGAAGCGGAGCTGGGCCGTTCTGGCCGGATTCTGCTCAGAGCATCTGGAACGGAGCCCTTGATTCGGGTGATGGCAGAAGGGCAGGATGAAAATGAAATCCTGCGAGTGGTTGAAGGGTTGGCACAAGTTGTCGAGAAATCCACCGCTTAATTTTGTGTTTTCAGGCGGTTGTCTGCAAGGAGGGAGTGCTGTATAGTTCGCCCTCCCTCACGTTCGGGAACTGTTATGCGTCGTAAGATCGTAGCCGGAAACTGGAAAATGAACGGGTCGAAAGACCTGGCGCAGACCCTGGTAGGCTTTGTGCGATCCCGGATCGCTTCTCTTGATAATGGCGTTGAGGTTGTTATTATTCCTCCCGCGATTTATGTCGGAGACGTTATCGGACATGCCGGTGATGAGTTGTCGGTTGGAGTTCAGAACGTAGGGCAGTGGGGTTCCGGAGCCTATACCGGAGAGATCTCCGCTGAAATGGCGGCAGATCAGGGCTGTCAGTATGCTCTGATCGGACATTCTGAGCGCCGTCAGATTTTCGGTGAGACCGATACGGTGGTGGCCGAGAAAGTTGAGCGTGTTCTTGCTGGCGGGCTTTATGCCGTACTTTGTGTCGGTGAGACGCTTCAGGATAGAGACGCCGGTGACGCCGAAGCGGTGGTGGCCTCTCAGGTGAGGGCCGGTCTGGCGACCGTTGCACCGGATCAGTGGCAGCGTGTGATTGTGGCCTATGAGCCAGTTTGGGCCATCGGTACGGGTAAAACCGCGACGGCACAGGATGCCCAGGCAATGCACGCTTCTATCCGGGGCGTGCTTTCGGAGATGGGCGCGCCGGCCGATGAAATATCCCTGCTTTACGGGGGTAGCGTAAAAGCGGATAATGCAGCCGCTCTTTTTGCCGAGCCGGACATTGATGGTGGCCTGATCGGCGGAGCATCGCTGATTGCGGAAGATTTTGTAAGTATTTGCCGGAGTGTTCCGGCGAATATCTAAAGTTAAAGGTTCGCGAGAGTCGTTATGGATTGGGTAGAAACGCTGGTAGTCGTTGTGCACGTGGTGATCGCGGTGGCGCTGGTGGGTCTGGTGCTGATCCAGCAGGGCAAAGGTGCTGATGCTGGAGCTGCCTTTGGTGGTGGAGCTTCACAGACTGTCTTTGGCAGTCAGGGTAGTGGTAGCTTTCTGACCCGCTTCACGACACTGCTCGCCGTCGTGTTTTTTGTGACAAGTTTTTCGTTGGCAGTTTTCGCCAAGCAGCGTGCCGAAGTGGCGGGCCAGGCCGGTATTCCTGTGGTTCAGGAATCCAGCGATGCCGTTCCTTCTGATAGCGCAGCTGTTGATAATGGTGAATCAGGGTCCAGCGAATCCGAGAGCGGGGAGACAGGTCTCCCCGAGCTCGAGTAAGAATGTTGCCCGGGTGGTGAAACTGGTAGACACGCTATCTTGAGGGGGTAGTGGCGAAAGCCGTGCCGGTTCGAGTCCGGCCCCGGGCACCATATTAGAAGAAAAACGGCTTGGATTTCCCAGGCCGTTTTTTTTGGTCAGTCCTTGACCAGTCTGTCTGGCGTCTCTATACTCCGGCGGATATTGGAGCCTGCAATGGTAAATCTCGCGGGTTTCTGGCAGGCCAGGTGTCTGTCAGCAGGAAACGGTACACCGGTTTGTTTCCTGCGAGTTCTTGCAACAAAAGGCCCCATTGTTAGGGGGTTTTTGATTAAGGGGCCTGGCGCAAAGGGCCCTGGTGCATAAAAAGGGCTGATAAAACAGCCCTTTTTTTGTTTTTGGGGCCGGTAAATCTGATTACGGAGAAGGCACAACTTGTCAGCCAAGCTTAAGCAACTGGAAAGCATTCTTCAGCCTGTAGTGGAAGGCCTGGGGTATGAGTTCTGGGGCATTGATTTCCGCTCGCAGGGCCATCACTCCCTGTTACGGGTTTTTATTGACGATTCCGAGAAGGGTATCGGTATCGACGACTGCGAAAAAGTGAGTCGTCAGATCAGCGGTGTGATGGATGTGGAAGATCCTATCCAGACCGAATACACACTGGAGGTCTCATCCCCGGGGATGGATCGCCCGCTGTTTCGTCTCGAGCAATACGAGGCCTTTGTTGGTCACCATGTTCAGATTCGTCTCCGGATGGCGTTTGAGGGTCGCCGGAAGTTTCAGGGACTGATCAAAGGCGTTGAGGGTGATGATGTGGTAGTGGTCGTTGATGATCATGAGTATCTGCTGCCGTTTGACAGCATTGAGAAAGCCCACATCGTGCCGGTATTTGAGTGAACGATTTGAATAAGTCCGTGGACGCACAGTTGATTTTAAGGGCAGGGCAATCGAATGAGTAAAGAGATCTTGCTGGTGGTTGAATCCGTCTCGAACGAGAAAGGTGTCGAGAAGGATGTGATTTTTGAAGCGATCGAGCTGGCATTGGCCACCGCTGCCAAAAAACGCTTTGAAGACGAAGAAGCAGACATCCGGGTGGCGATCGACCGGAAAACCGGCGAATACGAAACCTTTCGTCGTTGGTTGGTTGTCGATAATGATGCCGTTCCTGCGCTGGGCACCGAGCTCACCTTGCAAGAAGCCGAGGAGATTGACACGGCTCTGAGCCCGGGCGACATGCACGAAGAAAAAATTGAATCCGAGGCCTTTGGGCGGATTGGCGCTCAGGCTGCCAAGCAGATCATCTTCCAGAAAGTTCGTGAGGCAGAGCGTACCAAGATCGTCGACAGCTACCGCGATCGCGTGGGTGAGCTGGTGTCCGGTACTGTCAAAAAGGTTACCCGGGACAATGTTATTGTTGATCTGGGCGCCAATGCTGAGGCCCTGCTGCCCCGGGAATTCCTGATTCCCCGGGAAACGTTCCGTATGGGTGATCGTGTGCGCTCTTTGCTGTTGGAAATTCGCACAGATCATCGTGGCCCGCAGTTGATCCTCAGTCGCACCTCCCCGCAGATGCTGATTGAGCTGTTTCGCATTGAGGTGCCGGAGATTGCTGAAGATCTGATCGAGATCCGGGGCGCGGCCCGGGATCCCGGTTCCCGCGCCAAAATTGCCGTGAAAACCAACGATCGTCGTATTGATCCCGTTGGCGCTTGCGTCGGGATGCGTGGTTCGCGCGTTCAGGCGGTGTCCAACGAATTGGGCGGCGAGCGGGTTGATATCGTGCTGTGGGACGACAATCCGGCGCAACTGGTGATCAACGCGATGGCGCCTGCAGAAGTTGCCTCTATTGTGATGGACGAAGACCGGCACACCATGGAGGTGGCGGTTGCTGAGGACAATCTGGCGCAGGCCATCGGCCGGAATGGTCAGAACGTTCGTCTCGCTACAGAGCTGACAGGCTGGACCCTGAACGTTATGACCGAGGAAGAAGCCGGCGAACGTCAGGAGCAGGAATATAGCCGCCTGGTTGAGCATTTCATCAGCAATCTGGATATTGATGAAGAATTTGCCGGTGTATTGATTGAAGAAGGCTTTACCTCAATTGAAGAGGTTGCCTATGTGCCGATGGAAGAGATGCTGGCGATAGAGGGCTTTGACGAAGAGACCGTCACCGAACTGCGCCGCCGTGCCAAGGACGTGTTACTGAACCAGGCCCTGGCAAGTGAAGAAGCACTCGAGGGTGCTGAACCGGCAGAAGATCTTCTGGGAATGGATGGCATGGACCGCAGCCTGGCTTTCAAACTGGCCGGGATGGGTGTGCGCACCATGGAAGATCTTGCAGAGCAGTCGGTAGACGATCTGCTAGAGATCGAAGGTATGGATGAAGAGCGTGCGGGTCAGCTTATCATGACTGCACGTGCCCCCTGGTTTGAAGACCAGGCTTAATTCGGGAGGAGGACCAGTATGGCTGAAGTAACGGTAAAACAACTGGCCGAAGATGTAGGCGCTCCCGTGGATCGTTTGCTGAAGCAGATTGTGGAGGCTGGCCTGAAAGCCCGCTCCGAGAATGACTCTGTCTCCAGCGATGAGAAGCAGCAGTTGCTGGCCTATTTGAGAAAGACTCACGGTGAGGCTGATGATTCTGAGCCGCGCAAGATCACGCTGAAGCGTAAGACAACCACTACGCTGAAGGCCGGTAAAGCAAAGACCGTGAACGTTGAGGTTCGCAAGCGTCGTACTTATATCAAGCGGGCTGAGTTGCAGCCTGAGGCAGACGAGCAAAAACCGGAAGAGCCGGTAGTCGAGCAGCAGGCGGAGCAAGCGCCTGTGGAAGAAGCGCCGAAAGTGGCTGCAGAGCAGGCGGCGCAGCCGGAGGCAGAAACGCCCGAGGCAGAAACATCAGAGCAGCCTGAAAAGGTAGAAGCAGCCGAGCCCGCACAAGAGGCTCAGCCAGAACCGGTTCCGGCACCGGAAGACATTCCGATACCACCGCCCGAGGGCGACGGTAAGGATCGAAAGCCGAAGAAAAAGAAAGAAAAAGTTCGCGAGCGTGGCGACGAGACCGAAGAAGGCAAGCCCAAGAAGAAGCAGGCCGGTCATCGTGGTCCCCGCAGTCGTCCGGTGGAGGAGCCCCTGGTGATCTCCGAGGACGAGGAAGAGACCACGCTGCGTAAGCCGCTGCGTGCGAAAAAGAAACCCAAAGAGAAGCGTCATGGCTTCGAGAGGCCGACCAAACCAATGGTCAGAGAAGTAGAGATTCCAGAAACAATCACTGTCGGTGACCTTGCCCAGCGGATGGCCGTTAAATCCGGTGACGTCATCAAGACCTTGATGGGTATGGGCGTTATGGCCACCATCAACCAGGCACTGGACCAGGAGACCGCGGTACTGGTAACCGAAGAGCTCGGTCATCAGCCCAAGACTGTCAGCGATGATGCTTTCGAGGAAGAGGTTCTCAGCGAATTCTCTTTTGAGGGCGGTGAAAAGACCAAGCGTGCTCCGGTGGTGAGTGTGATGGGTCACGTTGACCACGGTAAGACATCGCTGCTGGATTACATTCGTCGTACCAAGGTGGCTTCTGGCGAGTCCGGTGGTATTACGCAGCATATCGGTGCCTACCACGTAGAGACGGGGCACGGCATGGTGTCCTTCCTGGATACGCCGGGTCACGCCGCCTTTACTGCAATGCGTGCCCGCGGTGCCCAGTGCACCGATATCGTTGTGCTGGTGGTTGCCGCCGATGACGGTGTTATGCCGCAGACCAAGGAAGCCGTTCAGCACGCACGTTCAGCGGGCGTGCCGATTGTTGTTGCCATCAACAAGATGGACAAGGAAGAAGCGGATCCTGATCGCGTCAAGACCGAGCTGGCCGGGATGGAAGTTATTCCGGAAGACTGGGGTGGGGATGTGCAGTTTGTGCCGGTTTCCGCGCACTCCGGTGAGGGCATTGATGACCTTCTGGAAGCATTGTTGCTGCAGGCCGAAGTCCTTGAACTTGAGGCCGTCACAGATGCGCCCGCTAAAGGTGTGGTTGTCGAATCCAGCCTTGAGCGTGGTCGCGGTTCCGTTGCCACGGTACTGATTCAGAACGGTACCCTGCGTCAGGGCGACATGGTTGTTGCCGGTTCCTTCTTCGGTAAGGTCCGGGCGATGACTGACGAAGCTGGCAAACAGACGAAGGAAGCGGGTCCGTCCATTCCTGTGGAAATTCTCGGTCTGAACGGTACGCCAGATGCAGGCGACGAATTCTTTGCGGTTGCCGACGAGAAGAAAGCGAAAGAACTGGCCGAGTTCCGGCAGACCCGTGAGCGGGAGCAGCGTCTCCAGCGTCAGCAGGCGGCCAAGCTTGAGAACCTGTTTGAGAACATGGGCAAGGACGAGGTCAAAACCCTCAATGTTGTGCTCAAAACCGACGTTCGCGGTTCCCTGGAAGCCATTACCAAGGCCTTGCAGGATCTGGGTAACGAGGAAGTTCAGGTCAAGATGGTCTCTTCCGGTGTTGGCGGTATTGCCGAAACCGACGTCAGCCTGGCGATGGCAACCAATGCGGTTATCTTCGGCTTCAACGTACGTGCCGATACCGCGTCCAAGCGTCTGGTTGAGCAGGAAGGTCTGGACCTGCGTTACTACAGCATCATCTACAACCTGATTGATGACGTGAAGGCGGCCCTGACGGGGATGCTGGCACCGGAATTCCGTGAAGACATCGTCGGTATCGCCGATGTTCGTGATGTATTCCGTTCACCCAAGTTTGGCCAGGTCGCAGGTTGTATGGTGACCGAAGGTACCGTATACCGGAACAAGCCGATCCGGGTTCTGCGGGACAACGTGGTTATCTTTGAAGGCGAACTGGAATCCCTGCGTCGTTTCAAGGACGACGTTCCCGAGGTCCGTAACGGTATGGAGTGCGGTATCGGCGTTAAGGGCTATGACGTGAAAGTTGGCGATCAGATCGAGGTATTTGATCGTGTCCGGGTCGAGCGCAAGCTTGAGTCCACGGGGGCCTGATGCCAAGAGAGTTCAGCCGAATTGATCGCATAGGCGATCAGATGCAACGGGAACTGGCCCAGCTCATCCAGCGAGAAGTCAAAGACCCGCGGGTGGGTATGGTCACGGTAAACGCAGTCAAGGTCAGCCGTGACCTTGGCTATGCCGATATCTATGTGTCCCTGCTTTCCACCGAAGAGCTGACGGGGGAGTCTCCCGAAGTTCAGGAATCGATCTCGGTGCTTAACAAAGCCTCCGGCTTTCTCCGCGGCCAGGTAGGGCGTGCGATGAAGCTGAGGGTGGTTCCGCAGCTGAGATTCCACTTCGACACCTTGCAAGGCTATAGCCGCAAGATGGACAGCCTCATTCGCGAAGCGGTTGGCGACACGCCGGCCGTGGACCGCGCTGAAGACGAAGATCAGGACAATCCGGAGCGTAACGCTTGAGCCGCAGACGCAAAGGCCGTGACGTCAACGGTATTCTGGTCATCGACAAGCCTTTGGGTATTACCTCCAATGGCATTCTGCAGCAGGTAAAGCGCCTGTTCGGGGCGGCAAAGGCAGGCCATACCGGCGCCCTTGATCCGCTGGCAACAGGTGTGCTGCCGCTGTGTTTTGGCGAAGCCACCAAGTTCTCCCAGATGATGCTCGATAGCGACAAGGCCTATATTGCCACCGCCCGGCTCGGAGTCCGGACCGAAACTGGTGACAGTGAAGGCGCTATTGTTGTCGAGAAACCGGTGCCGGCCGGTCTGACCGCCGACCTGCTGGAGCCCGTTCTGGATGGTTTTCGGGGTGAAATCCAGCAGGTTCCCTCCATGTATTCGGCGCTCAAGCACAAGGGGCGTCCGCTCTACGAATATGCCCGCGAAGGGATCGAGGTGGAGCGTCCGGCCAGGCCGGTCACCATCTACGAACTGACGCTCCTGGATATTCGCGAGAGTGAGCTGGATATTGCCGTCAGCTGTACCAAAGGTACGTACATTCGCTCACTGGTTGAAGATATTGGCGAAGCCCTGGGTTGCGGTGCACATGTAACCGCACTGCGCCGTACCATGGCCTCGGGGTTCACTCTGGCCAACGCCCATGCTGTCAGTGATCTCGAGGAAATGCGTGAACGGGACGAAAGCCTTGATGGTCTTCTGGTGGCACCGGATGCCGCACTGTCCATGTTCCCTGAACACCGTTTGGCGGGGCAGGCGCTGGTATCGATCTTGAACGGACAACCGGTTAGAATACCGGGTCGGGCCTATGAAGGCTTCGTGCGTCTCTATGCGAATGAGAGCGCCAACGAAGGCTTTGTAGGGCTGGCAGAAGCGTTCCCGGAAGGCGAGCAAACCAATCTGGTTCCACGCCGACTGGTGAAGAGCAGCGGAAAGCGTTAGGCGCTACGCTGATTAGCCGGGCTGTAGAGATGCGCGGTTCGGCCGTATTCGAAAGCATCGCAAACAATGAGGTGAGTTATGGCACTTTCTGCCAATGAGAAAGCACAGATCGTTAAGGATTTTCAGCAAGGTGATGGCGATACCGGTTCTCCTGAAGTTCAGGTTGCACTGCTGAGCGCCAACATCAACAAGCTGCAGGATCATTTCAAGGTCAACAAGCAGGATCACCATTCCCGCCGCGGCCTGATCCGGATGGTTAACCAGCGTCGTAAACTGCTGGACTACCTCAAGCGCAAGAACGCTGACCGTTACCTGGAACTCATCCAGCGTCTGGGTCTGCGTCGCTAATCCGGGTCTCTACGACCTGAAGGCTGTGCCGGTACTTCCGGTGGCAGCCGTCAACCAGCAGGTTCTTTATAGGGCCTGCTGGTTGTGCTTGTTTCTCTCTGCAGTTGGATTGTCTGTGTTATCGAAGGATTCCCTGCCGTAATGGAAAGCCGAAATTGATAGCAGGTTGTTGAAAACCCGGGCGCCGGCGGCCTGAGTAATTACCGCCTTACAGACCGGGGTTTTGCAACAGCCTGTTAGCTTTCAGGCGGGTTGCCTTTGGACCACATGCAATACCGGCAGACAATCGATCCCATGCGCAGGGGCGCACGGGATGAATCAATCTGGAACAGATAGACCAGGAGTATTTTGTGGATCTGAAACCCGTAAAGAAATCGTTTGAGCTCGGCGGCAAAACCGTCACGCTGGAAACCGGCCGTATCGCCCGTCAGGCGACCGGTTCCGTACTGGTAACCGTTGATGATATCTCTGTACTTGGCACGGTTGTTGGTGCCAAGGAAGCCAAACCCGGCCAGCCGTTCTTCCCGCTGACCGTGAACTACTTCGAGAAGACCTACGCCGTTGGCAAAATCCCCGGTGGCTTCTTCAAACGCGAAGGTCGTCCTTCCGAGAAGGAAACCCTGACCTCCCGCTTGATCGACCGTCCGATTCGTCCGCTGTTCCCGAACGGCTTTATGAACGAAGTTCAGGTTATCACCACGGTCATGTCTTCCAGCAAGAATCAGGATCCGGACATTGCCGCGATGCTGGCAGCGTCTGCCGCTCTGTCCATCTCGGGTATTCCGTTCGATGGACCCATTGGTGCTTCCCGTGTTGGCTACACCAACGAGCGCGGCTACTTCCTGAACCCGACCTTCGAAGAGCTGAAAACCTCCCTGCTGGACATGGTTGTGGCCGGCACCGAAGATGCGGTTCTGATGGTTGAATCTGAAGCCAAAGGCCTGACCGAAGACCAGATGCTGGGTGGCGTTCTGTACGGCCACCAGGAAATGCAGACCGCTGTTACGGCTATCAAGGAATTCGCTGCTGAAATCGGCAAGCCGCGCTGGGACTGGCAGCCTGCGGTTGAGAACACCGAACTGCTGAACGCCATCAAGGCCGAGTTCGCCGGTGCTATCGAAGAAGCCTACGGTATCCGTGACAAGATGGCCCGTTACGAGCGTCTGGGTGAAGTAAAAGCCGCAGCGGTTGAGAAACTGGCCGGTGAGGAGGAAGGTCAGCCTTCCGCAGACGAGGTCAAGAAGTACTTCGGCAAGATCGAGAAGAACGTGGTACGTCAGCAAGTTATTGACGGCAAGCCGCGGATCGATGGTCGCGACAACAAGACTGTGCGTCCGATCGAGATTGAAGTGGGCGTTCTGCCCAGCGTTCACGGTTCCGCCCTGTTTACCCGTGGCGAGACTCAGGCCATCGTGACCACCACACTGGGTACTTCCCGTGATGTGCAGATCATTGACGCCCTGGAAGGTGAGCGCAAGGATCCGTTCCTGTTCCACTACAACTTCCCTCCGTACTCCGTGGGTGAAGCGGGTCGTGTGGGCACGCCGGGTCGTCGCGAAGTTGGTCACGGTCGTCTGGCCAAGCGCGGTGTTCTGGCCGTTATGCCGACTCTGGAAGAATTCCCGTACGCCATCCGTTCGGTTTCCGAGATTACCGAATCCAACGGTTCCAGCTCCATGGCCTCTGTCTGTGGTTCCAGCCTGGCATTGATGGATGCCGGTGTGCCTATCAAGGCGCCGGTAGCAGGTATTGCCATGGGTCTGGTGAAAGAAGGCGACAAGTTCGCGATTCTGACCGACATCCTGGGTGACGAAGATCACCTGGGCGACATGGACTTCAAGGTTGCTGGTACCCAGGAGGGCGTAACAGCCCTGCAGATGGATATCAAGATCAACGGCATCACCGACGAGATCATGGAGCTTGCTCTGGAGCAGGCCCACGCAGCGCGTCTGCACATTCTGGGAGAGATGAACAAGGTTATCTCTACCCCACGTGCTGAACTGTCTGCCCGTGCGCCGAGCATTACCGCTATCAAGATCAATCCGGAGAAGATCCGCGACGTTATCGGTAAGGGTGGTTCCACCATCCGTGCGATCTGTGACGAGACAGGCGCTTCCATTGATCTGGACGACGACGGCAACGTGAAGATCTACGCCGATAACCAGGAAGCTGCCCAGGCAGCGGTGAACCGGGTTAAGGAAATCACGGCGGAGATTGAAGTCGGTGCTATCTACAAGGGACGCGTTGAGCGCATTGTGGATTTCGGTGCTTTCGTGAACCTCCTGCCTGGCAAGGATGGTCTGGTCCACATTTCCCAGATCTCCGATCGCCGTATCGAGAACGTGACTGACGAGTTGAGCGAAGGTCAGGAAGTTCTCGTGAAGGTTCTGGACGTTGACAACCGTGGCCGTGTGAAGCTGTCCATGAAGGAAATCAAGGAAGGCGATGAGCCGACCGATTTCTCGGCCTCCTAACTTCGGGGCCTGACTAAAAACCCGCCTTTCCTCTGGAAAGGCGGGTTTTTTATTGCGACATGAACTGGAGAACTTCCTCGCGATACGCCGGAATCACAAACGTTGCCCCGTGGGGCGTATCTGTCTGCAAAAACGCCTTGGGCTCCCCTGCCGCCTCATAAAGCGTCGTTCCGTGATGAAACGGAATAATCCCATCGCGCACGCTCTGAATCACCATCACCGGAACCGGGCTGATTCGGGCTATATGATCGACGCCTTCGTAGTCGTCTGGAATGGTCCAGCTTAGCGGGATCTGAAACGGCCAGGTGAGCCAGAAACTCCCAAGCTTTTCCCGGGCAATGAGTCGAAAACCGGAAAATGTCCCGTCCAGAATGACGCCATCCAGGCCCGGTTGTTCATGTCGTTGAGTCCATTCGCTGGCGAGGGCTATTCCCAATCCCCCGCCGAGGCTCTGGCCAAAAACGTAGAGTGGCCGTTCAACCACTTCGGGTTTCTGCGCCAGCCAGCGTAATCCCGTTTCTGCGTCGTGAAGGGCGCCGTCAATATCCGGGGCGCCGGTAGATTTGCCGTATCCCCGATAGTCGATGGTAAAGACGTTGTAGCCATTCTCGGGCAGCCAGGCCACGTTCAATATATGGCTGCTGATGTTCTGGGCATTGCCGTGAAGGAAGTAGACGGTGCCTCTGGTGCTGCTTTCAGATGCTTTTGCGGGCAGCCACCAGCCGTGGAGGGTTTCGCCGTCCGCGGTCTCAATGTCGATGTCGTCATAGTCCAGGTTGAGTCGGTCCGGGGTTATATAGGTAACCCGGTCCGGGTAGAAGAAGAGACTGCTGCAACCGGAGAGCAGCAAAAGGGCAACCAGTAGCCCGGTTACCCGGGCATTGGTAGTGGTCAGAAATAGGCGTGAAGTCCGGCGTGCCATGTGCTCTGGTACCTGTCGTAGTGATCTTCGCGGGTGAATTCGGCAAACAGGCTGAAGGTCCGGCCAATGTGCCAGTTGCCTCTGGCGTACAGCTGGTCCTGCCGATGTTGGCTGCTGACGATCCAGGCTTTGGTTTTGGCACCGGCGAGCAGGCTGAAGCGGTTGTTCTGATGCATCACCCCTATGTCGGCCCCCGGGGCAGCATCGTAGCCGCGTCGCAGATCGTCATCGATCTCCAGATCGGCGGTGGCGATGGCAAAGGCCTGGGTCTGTTGACCGAAACGCCAGCTGCCCCCGGCGCCGCCCTCGAGATAGGGAGTCAATACCCGGTCGCTGCCCGTGTCGGTTCGGCGACCACCAAATCCCACTTGCCAGGACAGGGGCGAAAAAAATGCGTTCCGGGGGCTGAGTGAGCGGATTTCGACGCCCGTCAGTTGTTCCAGCTGGAGCTCATCGTTGTCGTGATAGAGGCGCGCATCCAGCCTGAGGAACTGCAGCTGGGCACCGGTGCGGTAACCCGCTGGCGGATCCAGGACGTCGTGATACGCGGGCCGCAACGTGAGCTGGGTAAACTCCCGATGCGCCTGCTGGCCTGCTCCGATGCTCAACCGGAAAGTGTCATGTCCCTGATCGTCTCTGACACGGGGCTCTGGCGGAGCCTCGGGCGCAGCGACTCCGCGGATCTGGCTGCGTTCTCTCAACAGATCATGGGACAGCGGTGCGGCAATTTCCCGGGGCCAGCCGTCAGCCTCACTCTTGTAGCGAACATAATCGTAGGTGGCATCCAGAACGTGGGCGCGTTCTTCCATGGGTATTGATGTCACCTCATCGGAATCTGGCGCGACATACCCATTGGCGATCGCTGCGGCCAGGGTCTGGTGATTGTCGGGCAGGGTAGAAAGACTGTAGGCCACCGCGGTGGCGGCCGAAGGCCGGTAAAACACGTCGCTGACAAGGTCTTTGTCGACCACCCAGCGAACCGTGTCCGAGGGGATGGCGTGAGTGCCCACTTCGCCCAGGAGGTCAGTGCCTGCGCGGGCAATGTCGATCAGTGCCAGCAGGCGGTAGGCGCAATTTTCGTCAAGGAAGTAGTAGTCAAAATTGCGGTCCCGTATCTCCCAGGCATGGGCAATCAACAGGTCGACTTCGTCCTGGGTGAGGTTAAGTTTGTATTCCCACAGGTCTCGATGTTCGATGTCAGAATACAGCCGGATTTTTTCGTAGTAGGGCTGTACCGTGGTGATTCCGGGGTAGCCGCCGAAAATGCCCTTGTAGGCAAATAAAAGCTCACTGTCGTGGGCGGCGGCATCGGCTGCATAGGAAATTGTGTTAGCAAGCAGCAGATTGGTTTCGTCGTCATCCTGGGGTGGATCAAGGCGCAGAAACGTGTGTCCGAACATGGATGAGGGGCTGTTCAGGTATGACGCAGCGAAAACGAGAGTGACTGTTTCTGTGTTCAGGGTCGCGGACCAGTCTTCGTAACCGGGGCATTCGATCTCCGGCAGGGACAGGTTCAGTTTTTGCCGCAGCCAGGTCTCGCGAGCCGGGAACCGGCATCGGGCGTGGTCATCGCCATCTCCGGGCTTCTGCAGGGCCTGGAGGGTTGCCTCCAGTTCTGCTTTGGGAGAGTGTTTGCCGTCATTGCTCAGGAAAAAGGCCTGGTCGTCGGCTTGACTGGTGTATCCGTCGCCAAACGTGTCCGGCTGATAATGAACAAGGGTGAGCCAGGCAGGATCGAGATGAAGCTCGGATGTGGGTAGGTTCCCGGGTGTATTGGCGGCCTGGATTGGCAGGCTGACTGCGAGCCAGATCAGTGCTGGCCCAATGCGAAGCATGTTGCCCATGGGAGGTGCTGCATCCGGTGTTGAGCGGAGTAAAGGATGGAATGATGCGCCGTCCCTGGCGCATGCGAGTCCTTTCAAGGAGTCAGGTTCAGGCTGCTACGTACTTGCTGAGTGACTCATTTTTTTCCAGCAGTGCTACGATGGCGTCCACTGCTTCACCAGAGGTGGTGTCAGAGCTTGGGAAAATGGAGGCAAAGTTGTCCTGCAGAACCTTGCGGAAGGCACCACGGTCAGCTTCGTCAACACCCAGAAGAACGGACAGGGTGTCGAGGTTTTCGCCAGCACCACGGGACATGTCCCGGGCTACCTTATCGATGTTGCTGTCCATATACATGGCCATGGACTGAACAGACTGGTTAGTCTGGCAGCCCAGGGTGCCAGTGGTCATGCCAAAGGTCTGGTTGCCAAGGGTCCCGTTGGTGGTTGCAGCCAGTACGTGGGGGGCAATACCGGACTGTCCTTTCCAGATCATAGCACCTACGCCACAGCCCGGTTGTGCAAAGGCCATAGAAGAGGCACCAAGAAGAATTGCACCTGCGATCAGTTTTTTCATTATCCACTCCTTTGTATGATTTAAAGCTTTCGTCGCTAAACCAAGACGCTGCCTCCGTTGTGGCACAGTGTCCTGAAAACGGCCCTGACTAGTCTTGTGGAGACAAGGACGACCGTTTCTTTGAGTATAAGTTCATATCCGGTCGACGCAAGTATTAAAATTCGTGAGTATTTGATTTGTCGTGAAAAAAGCCGGAACACACGCTCGTGCTCCGGCCTTCAGCTCGCGAAAAGAGCCGCGATTATCCCCCCAGATAGGCGTTTTGGACGTCCGGGTTTTCGAGCAGATTCTTGCCGGTATCGTGCAGGCGAATCTTCCCCGTTTCCAGTACATAGCCCCGGTCAGCCAGATTGAGTGCCTGATGGGCGTTCTGCTCCACCAGGAAGACGGTAATGCCTTCCTCGCGAAGATGGCCGATGATTTCGAAGATCTGTTTGATGATCAGAGGGGCCAGGCCCAGGGATGGCTCATCCAGAATGATCATGTCTGGTCTGCTCATGAGCGCCCGCCCGATGGCGAGCATCTGCTGCTCGCCACCAGACATGGTACCGGCACGCTGATGCTCCCGCTCCTTCAGGCGGGGGAAGAGCTCGTAGACATGCTCCTGGCTTTTGCGGATCTCGGATTTAGTGTTGAAGAAACCGCCCATATGGAGGTTTTCTTCCACGGTCAGGCCGGAGAATATGCGACGTCCCTCTGGAACGATGGCAATACCGGAACGCATGATCTGGGCGGTCGGCTCGCGGGTAATCTCACGGCCTTCCAGGAAAATGCGGCCGGAACTGGCCTGAGGGTTGCCGCAGACGGTCATCAGCAGTGTGGTCTTGCCTGCGCCGTTGGCGCCGATCAGCGAGACAATCTCACCCTTTTTGACCTCGACAGACACCCCGTGCAAAGCCTCGATCTTGCCGTAATGGGTATGGACATCTTCTAGTACTAGCATGTGGTTACCTCAGGCCTCGCCCAGATAGGCTTTGATCACGTCGTCGTTCTGGCGGATTTCCTCGGGTGTGCCACTGGCCAGGGGGCGCCCCTGGTTGATGACGTTGATCCGATCGGAAATATCCATTACCAGGCTCATGTCGTGCTCAATAAGCACTACGGAAACGTTGTAGTCTTCTTTCAGGCTGACAATCAGCTGATTGAGCTCCTTGGTTTCCGCCGGGTTGAGGCCTGCTGCCGGTTCGTCGAGCATCAGCAGCTTGGGCTCCGTGACCATGCAGCGGGCAATTTCCAGGCGTCGTTGTTGGCCGTAGGCGAGATTGCCCGCTTCCCTGTTGGCCAGATCCAGCAGGCCTACCCGATCCAGCCAGTAGGCGGCTCGATCCAGAGATTTTTGCTCTTTCGTCCGGTAGTTGGGGGTTTTGATCAATCCGGAGATAAGGTTGGTGTTGAGGTGGCGATGTTGGGCCACCAGGAGGTTTTCCACCACCGTCATCTGGCTGAACAGCCGGACATGCTGGAAAGTCCGGACCATTCCGAGTCGGGAGATCTTGTAGTCAGGTTTGCCCTGTACCTCTTTCCCCTCAAACAGGATTTTGCCGCCGGTAGGCTTGTAAAAACCGCTCATGCAGTTGAAGACAGTGGTTTTTCCAGCGCCGTTGGGGCCGATGATGGATACAATTTCGTGTTCCTGAATGTCCAGAGACACTTCGTCTACCGCGAGCAGGCCGCCAAAGCGCATGGACAGATTTTGTACTTCAAGCATCGTCTGTCACTCCTGCTTTTTCAGTTCAATGTGAATGCGGCGCATGGGCATCAGGCCCTGTGGACGCCAGACCATCATAAGTACCATGGCTGCACCAAAGATCAGCATTCTGTATTCGGAAAATTCGCGGGCCAGTTCCGGCAGAATGGTTACGGCGATTGCCGCAAGTACCACGCCGATCTGTGATCCCATGCCTCCCAGAACCACAATCGCCAGGATGATGGCGGATTCGAGGAAGACAAACGATTCCGGGCTGATAAAGCCCTGCTTGGAGGCGAATACGGTGCCGGCGAAACCAGCAAAGAAGGCGCCAATGGTGAAGGCAGACAACTTTACCGCGGTACGACTCAGCCCCAGAGAGCGGGCGGCAATCTCATCTTCCCGCAGTGCTTCCCAGGCGCGGCCAACCGGCATCCGCATAAAGCGACGGATGACCAGGGCAGTGAACACTGCCAGGACCAGGGCAATCAGGTACAGAAAGATGACTTTGTGTTCGCCACTGTAGGCAATACCGAAGGTTTCATGGAACGAAGTGTTGCCTTCCTCCTTCACCCGGCGGCCGAACTCCATGCCGAACAGGGTTGGATCCGGAATGCCGCCGATACCATTGGGGCCGCCCGTCAGTGTCGTCCAGTTGTTCAGCAGGATGCGGATGATCTCGCCGAAGCCGAGTGTGACGATGGCCAGGTAATCTCCCCGCAGTCTGAGCACCGGGAACCCGAGCACCAGTCCAAACAGCGCGGCCAGCAGTGCGCCGATGGGCAGGGCCAACCAGAACGAGATCCCTGTGTATTGGGAGAGCAGCGCAAAGGTGTAGGCACCAACTGCGTAGAAGGCCACGTAGCCAAGATCCAGAAGCCCGGCGAGGCCCACGACGACGTTAAGGCCGAGGGCCAGCATGACGTAGATAAGAACGAGCGTCGCCAGATCCACAGAACCGCGGGACACAAAGAAGGGCCAGAACAAGGCAAGAATCACAATGCCGGTCAGTACCCACGACTCGATCTTTGCCCGGCGGTTTTCGGCCATGGGCTCTTTGCTGGATTGCGGCAGTGGATTAGGAACGCTCCTCAGGGCGCCCATGATCTGCTCCCGGAACAGCTGGAACAGGAACACCATCACCGCCGCAAGCAAGACCATAACAACGGTCCCGGTATCTGCGCCGGTCAGCATCACGTTGATGCCCTGGGCTTCCAGATTGAAGCCAATGATCGGGTAGGAAATGATCAGCGTGATGATTGCGCAGAAAAGCGCATGTCTGAAATTGTTAGCAGCCATCAGATCTTCTCAACCTCCGGTTTGCCGAGCAGGCCGGTGGGTTTGAACAGCAGAATCAGGATCAGCAGGCTGAACGAGATCACGTCCTTGTATTCACCGCTGAGGTAGCCGGAGGTCATACTCTCGGCAACGCCCAGTATCAGTCCGCCCAGCATCGCACCAGGGATGCTGCCAATGCCACCAAGTACGGCTGCGGTAAAGGCTTTAAGCCCGGCGATAAAGCCGAACAGGGGATCAACCGAACCGTAGTACATCCCAAGTAGCAGGCCGGCAACTGCCGCCAGAGCGGCGCCGATCACGAAGGTCGCTGAGATGATGCGGTTGGTGTCGATGCCCAGCAGGTTCGCCATGCCCAGATCCTGTGAAACTGCCCGGCAGGCACGTCCGGTCCGGGAACGGGAAATGAACAGAGACAGGGCGGTCATGCAGATCAGCGTGGTGATGAAGATTGTGATTTGCATGTAGGAGAGCGACATCTGGAAGCCCTCGCCGGAGCCAAAATTGAAGCCGCCGTCGATCAGGGATGGGAAACCGATATTGCGGGAACCCTGTGCCAGATGAACGTAGTTCTGCAGGAAGATGGACATACCGATCGCTGAAATCAGCGGAATCAGGCGGTGACGTCCCCGTACTGGCCGGTACGCGACCCGTTCCACTGCCCAGCCCATGGAGCTGGAAACAATCATTGCGCAGACCAGCGCAACGATAAGTATCAGAGGTAACCAGGCAACGCCCAGGGCTGTCAGGCCGGTAATGGCAATCAGCGCCGTATACGCGCCGATCATATAAATTTCACCATGGGCAAAGTTGATCATGCCAATGATGCCGTAAACCATCGTGTAACCGATGGCGATCAGGGCGTAAGTGCTCCCGATCGTTAGCCCGTTGATGAGCTGCTGAAAGAAATACAGGAGGTCTTGCATCGTTATGGGACTCCGAAAGCCTGCTCCCTCCGATACCTCAGTCGGTGTCCGGGATGTCCGGGAGCCAACTGGAGGAGGATCAACAGGAGCCTAGAAAAACACCTTCCCCCGGATCGCGGTGAGAAGGTGCTCTCATAATTACCGTTTGTTAACGATTTCGGCTCAGTTTACCGGAGTTTTACTTCCATCTGAATGCCATTCGTAAACAACAAATTCGAACGACTTCATGTCGCCGGCTTTGTCATATTCAACGGTACCGATCGGAGTCTGGTAGGTGCCATCGCGCAGGGCAGCGGCCACGTCAAACGGATCAGAGGAGTCTGCCGCTTCAATGCCTTCGGCAATCAGCTGAACAGCAGTGTAGGAAGTCAGAACAAACGGGCCGGAAGGATCTTCACCCTTGTCCTCGAAGGCCTTCACCAGCGCCTGGTTTTCGGCTTTCTGATCAAAGGCTGGCGGGAGAGTTACGAGCAGGCCTTCGGCGGCTTCGCCAGCGATGGTGTTGATGTCTTTGTTACCCACGCCTTCTGGACCCATGAACCGGGCATCGAGATCGGCAGAGCGAGCCTGGCGGAGAATCAGGCCCAGTTCCGGATGGTAACCACCGTAGTAAACGTAGTCCACGTCAGCCTGCTTGAGTTTGGTAACGAGGGACGAGAAGTCCTTGTCGCCAGCAGTAATACCCTCGAACATGGCGATTTCAACGCCTGCATCTTTCAGGGTGTCACGAACCGCAGTGGCAATGCCTTCACCATACTGCTGCTTGTCGTGAACAATGGCCACGCGTTCGGGGCTCTGGGCGGCGATATACTGAGCCGCGACCGGTCCCTGCATGCTGTCCAGACCGATGGTGCGGAATACCAGCTCATAGCCGCGCTCGGTGATCTCCGGGCTGGTTGAGGCCGGGGTCACCATGAGGATGCCTTCGTCCTCGTAGATGTCTGACGCCGGTTGGGTGGAGCTGGAACAGAGGTGACCAATCACGAACTGAACGCCATCATTGACCAGGCTGTTGGCAACGGTAACGGCCTGCTTGGGATCACACACGTCGTCGTACTCAACGGCAACAAGTTCTTCGCCCATAACACCGCCATTGGCGTTGATCTGTTCGATCGCCATGCGGGCGCCTGAGAATTGCATGTCACCATACTGGGCGACGGGGCCAGTCATAGGTCCGGCAATACCGATCTGGATTTCAGCGGCGGCGTGGCCAGCGCCCATCAGGGCTACAGAAGTGCTTACAGCAGTTACGAGTTTTTTTACTGAAGTTCTCATTGAGTCTGTCCTGTTTTATTTCAGGGTTATTCTTGTGTTCTCAGAGAGTTAAACAAACACCACACATCACTGGTTGTCAAGCTGATGGGCAGTGCCTGCTCCGGAACACGGGCCTGTCTATAAAGGCAAAACCCGTGCCGCTCTGAGCGATGTCACGCATCCGTGCTGTCTTCCTCATCTTGTGAAACCAGTACGCGGAAGCTCTCGTGTTCGCGCAACTGTTCAAAACTCACGTCTACGGAAGCATCGTCGCGGTATGCCTCCGAAATTTCAATAGCTTTCTGCAAGGTGGTCACTGCGTCTTCCCAGCGCCCGATTTCAGCGTAGGCGCATGCCAACTGATAGTGCGCATGGCCATTTTCCGGTGCAAGTTTCAGTGCTCGCTGGCATAGACTGATAGCCCAGAGCGGTTCCTGCATTTCAAGCACCGCGTCGGCCTTGTAACTCAGAGCTTCGACGTCGTCTGGGCGAAGGTCAAGAATCTGGTCATAAGCGGAAATCTTGTTTTGTTGTGAGGTTTCCTGACTGGCCTTGAGCCACAAGGAATGCACTTCGTTCGTGCGTTCAATCTCGGCCTGGTTCTGGTGGATAATGTCAGACTTCTGCCGCAACTGCTCTTCAATGGATTCGAGGCGTTTTTCGTACTCGATCACCAGTTCGTTGACCCGTTTTTCGGCCAGACTGGTGAGCTGGTTGCGCATGTCCCGGATGGAGTTCCACCCGATGACCACCAGAATCGACGTTGCACCTGCAATCAGGTAAAAGAAATAGGTGACGGTATCGGTTGCGTAAGACATGGTCTTGTCGGCAACAGACAACTCCTTATCAACCACCTTCTCGATCAGTTCTGCCCGGGTATTCTGCATCTCCTTGCGCAGTGCCTTGCTTTCCTCCAACAAGTACAATTCGATAAACGGCGTGTACATGGGCTTTTCGAGGGTCTTGATGCTGTCTTGCAGATTTTCCGCAGTGATGTCCTTTTCAGATCGCAGGTTATCCTGGCCGTAGAGGGTGCCGGCGAAGGTCATCATGAAGAGCAAGGGTAGAAAATGCTTGATCATCGGGCGTATTCCGTCCGTCTGTCGTAAGTGGAATAAGAGCGAAACCTTAGCATAGTGGGTAACTGAAAAAATGTCGGGGATCGCTTCGGCTTGCAATTCACAGTGCAAAGACCTCTAATAGTTAGGGGTGTAAACAAATTGCCAATGCTTAATCGGAGTAATGCTGTGAGCAGTTATGAAGATGTACTGGTGGCTCTAAGACGGGTGATCCGTGCAACGGATCTTCATTCAAAGCGCCTGAGCAAACATGCTGGATTGACTGGCCCTCAGCTGTTGATCATGAGAACGATTCGGGCACTTGGTGAAGTGACCATTGGCACCATTGCGGAAAAGGTGAGCCTCAGCCAGGCAACGGTAACCACCATCCTCGACCGACTGGAGCACCGCAACCTGGTGTACCGTGTACGCAGCACCCAGGACAAGCGCAAGGTACATGCTCACCTGACGGAGGAAGGTGCGGATCTCCTGGCCCGGGCGCCGAATCCTTTGCAGGAGGATTTCATTCAGAAATTCCAGAGCCTGGCGGAATGGGAGCAAACCATGATTCTTGCTTCGCTGCAGCGAGTGGCGAATATGATGGACGCCGACGATATTGATGCGTCGCCAGTGCTGACCGTGGGGTCGGTGCTCAAGGACGATGGCTGGAAGGCGGACGCCAAATCCTGACGATCTGGCATCCGGTTTCTGCCGTCATTCCGGCATCTGGGCAGTGATCTCGATGGACTGGTACCAGGCTGCCAGGTCGGCTATCTGCTGATCGGTGAGATTCCGGGCGACCACGGACATCATTTCATGTTCCCGCTTACCACTGCGAAAGGCCTTTAACTGGTTCTGGATGTAGATCTGGCTCTCGCCGGCAAGGTTGGGCGCAATCGGGATTTTGGCAATGCCGTCCAGGCCGTGACAGGTCTTGCACTGGGACGCGAGCTTGCGACCCTCGGCAGGGTTGGCAGCAAAGGCGGTGGAACAGAGCATCATAAAAGACGTGACGAGCATTGCAGCAAGTACTGCGAGTTTGCTTTTTTTCAACATGCAGGCTCTCCGGGCAGCCGGGGAGCCTGACGCTCCCCGGCACTGAATGGAATCCCGATTCAGGCTCAGGAGCCGGAACCGGTATAGGCGATCCGGTAGATGGCACTGGCCAGATCATCAGAGACCAGCAGTGAGCCGTCTCTCAGTTGAACCACGTCTACCGGCCGACCCAGATACTCCCCGTTTTCATCCAGCCAGCCTTCCGCGAACGGAACGGTTTCCCCGGCTACATTGCCCTCTGCGTCCACGGGCGTGAACATGACCCGTGCACCGATTGGCGTGGTCCGGTTCCATGAGCCGTGCTGCGCGGAGAAGATCCCGCCCTGGTACTTCTTCGGGAACATTTTGCCGGTGTAGAACATCATCCCCAGGTCCGCGGCGTGAGCTACCGTTTCTGATACCGGGAAGACAACTTCGACGGGAACGTCTTCACCTTTGTATTCATTGGTGCGGACATCGCCACCACCATACCAGGGATGACCGAAGTGCTGGCCCATGGCGGTTTGCCGGTTAATTTCACCCGGTGGCGTGTCATCTCCCATGCCGTCGACCTGATTGTCGGTGAACCAGAGCTCACCCGTGGTGGGGTTGAAATCGTGGCCGACAGAGTTCCGGATGCCCCGGGTGTAAACTTCCCGTTCGGTACCATCCTGGTTCATCCGGATCATGCCGCCGATGCCCCATTCATTGAACGTGTCCAGGTGCTTCGCCGGTGCCACATTGAACGGCTGGCCCAGGGAGATATAAAGCTTGCCGTCCGGACCGATATCGCAGACCCGCGCGGTGTGGTTGTAACTGACGAATTCTTCAGGAATCAGCTTGCCCTGGGGGACGACTTCGGACGCCACCACATCGCCGCTTTCATAGAAAAACTCGGCGGCCGGGTACGCCAGAACCCGGTTCTGCTCTGCAATGTAGAGGACGCCGTCCGGAGAGAAGCAAGGGCCATTGGGAATAGCCTTGGGCAGGGAGGGTGCGAAGTTTTTGACCTCGTCGGCTACCCGGTCTTTGTCGCGGTCAGTCACCGCCCAGACTTCGGTCTTCCGGGTGCCAACAAAGGTCACCACGCCCTGTGGGCCGACCGCCATGTGGCGCGCATCCGGAACCAGGGCATACAGACTGATTTCAAAGCCTTCGGGGAGCCGGATTGTCTCCAGGGTTTTGCGGATGGCGTCCGCACTGTTGGTGTTCTGATCGATGACCGTGAACTCGGCATTTCCCGTGACCTGAAAATTGCCCAGTTTTTCCAATGTTTCATTGGACTGGCTGTTGGCGTAAGGAACGATAGACAGGCCGGCGGCCACACAGAGAATTGAGGCTTTCTTGTTCATTGTTTTACCACTCTCTCTTTACCGATGAGTAGGGTGCCGGCAGCTTTTCACCACCGATCGCTTACTTTTTGAGCAAAGCAAGACCGAGTAAAGACAATGAACCAGAAAGCGTCAATGTCGCTGCTGACTGGTTGGACCAGTTATTTCAATGGACGCTGGATCCTTTCCTGGGCTTGTTGCCAAAGCACACCTGAAATACATCGCTGTAATGTTTGGCAAAATTCACTGACAGTCCATCCTTCAGATAGTCCGGCAGCTCTTCATAGTCGCCCCGGTTAGCCTCCGGGAGGATAAGGTTGCCGATCTTTTGCCGCCTTGCCGCAATGACCTTCTCACGAATACCGCCTACAGGCAGCACCTGGCCGGTCAGCGTAAGTTCACCGGTCATGGCAATGTTCTGTTGTGGTGCCTCCCTGCGGGCGATGGAGAGCAGCGCGGTCGCCATGGTGACGCCGGCACTGGGGCCATCCTTGGGCGTGGCCCCTTCCGGAACGTGCAGATGTATAAAGGACCGGTCGAAAAACGTCGGATCGCCTTTGAATCGTTTGAGATTGGATGACACATAGCTGTAGGCGATGTCGGCGGACTCCTTCATGACATCCCCCAGCTGACCGGTCAGTTTGAAGCCGCGCTGGGAACTGTGAATTCTGGATGCCTCTATACTCAGGGTGGCACCGCCCATGGCAGTCCACGCCAGGCCGGTCACGACCCCGGTGCCTTTGAGGGATTTTTCTTTCTTGAACGAAGGCTGGCCCAGGTAGCTCTGAAGATCCGAGACGCCCACCTTCACCGGCTGGTCCGGATTCTCCAGCAGCTTTACGATGCCCTTGCGGAGAATCTTGTGCAGCAGTTTTTCCAGGCTCCGCACGCCGGCCTCGCGGGCATAGCCTTCGATAACCTGTTTGATGGCTGCGTCGGTGATGTTGAACTGTTTTTTCAGTAACCCCGTCCGCTTCAGCAATCTGGGTAGCAGGTAGTGCTTGGCAATGGCCAGTTTTTCCTCGGCAATGTAACCGGACAGGCGGATCACATCCATGCGGTCGAGGAGCGGGCGCGGGATGGTGTCCAGCTGGTTGGCCGTGCAGATGAACAGGACCTTGGACAAGTCCATGCGAACATCCAGGTAATGGTCCAGGAAATCCCGGTTCTGTTCCGGATCCAGCGTCTCCAGCAGAGCGGATGCCGGGTCACCCTGGAATGAGGCGCCGATCTTGTCGATTTCATCCAGCATGATCACCGGGTTCGCCACCTTCGAATCCTTCAGAGCCTGGACAAACTTGCCTGGCATGGCGCCGATGTAGGTGCGGCGATGGCCCTTGATTTCAGCTTCGTCCCGCATGCCGCCGACGCTGAACCGGTAGAATTGTCGTCCCAGTGCATCTGCCACAGAGTGGCCGATAGAGGTTTTACCTACCCCTGGCGGGCCCACCAGCAACAGGATGGAGCCGCTGACCTCACCTTTGAATGTGCCTTCGGCCAGAAACTCGATAATGCGGTCTTTGACGTCGTCCAGGCCGTCGTGATCCCGATCCAGAATTCGTCGGGCTTCGGCCAGATCGAAGTGGTCTTCGGAGTGAATGCCCCAGGGTACCTGGGTCAGCCAGTCCAGGTAATTGCGGGTGACACCATATTCCGGCGAACCCTGTTCCAGAACCTGAAGTTTTTCGACTTCATCCCGGAATCGCTCCTCAACGGCTTCGGGCGGATTGAGCCGGGTCATACGCTCCTGAAACCGCTCCACATCGGCGGTCTTGTCGTCTTTGGCCATGCCGAGCTCGCGTTGGATGACCTTGAGCTGCTCCTTCAGAAAGAATTCGCGCTGATGTTTCTGGACCTTGGCGTTGACCTCTTCGCTGATCTCCGACTGCAGCCGTGCCACTTCCTGTTCCTTGCGCATCAGCAGCAGGACTTTTTCCATTCGGCGAAGCAGAGGCACCGTGTCCAGCACATCCTGAAGCTCTTTGCCGGGAGCGCTGGTCATGGAAGCGCCGAAATCGGCCAGGGGTGAGCTGTCATCCGGACCGAAGCGGGACAGGTACTGTTTCACCTCTTCGCCATAGAGCGGATTGGTGCGCAGCAGTTCCTTGATGGCACTGATAATGGCAAGCGTATAGGCCTTGAGTTCGTCTGCCTCTTCCTCGGGTTCGGTCGGGTATTCCACTTCCACCAGGTACGGCGGTTTGCGACGCAGCCACTGGACAATCCGGAAGCGCTGAAGGCCCTGGGCAATAAACTGGACTTTGCCACTCTCGTTCTGGGCGTGATGCACGCGAACGGCGCAGCCGGTTACCTCCAGCTGATCACTGGTGGGGATGCCGTCTTCGGTATCCGGAGTATCAACGAAGCAGATACCCATCACCTTGTGGTCGGTCTCGCCGACCCGCTTGAGCGTTTCCTGCCACGGGCTCTGGTTGACCACCACCGGCTGCACCTGGGCCGGGAAGAAAGGGCGGTTTGAAACCGGCAGCACATACATGCGCTGTGGCATCATCTGCTGGGGCAAGGCGAGATTCTTGCTGTGTTCGTCCTTGCCGATGTATTCGGTCACGTCCTCTTCGAATTCCTCTAGTGAATCGGTGTGCGTCTCATCATTCATACCGCGAGTATCCATCCGGAAAGGTTGCGAGTCAGTCCGGGACGGGGTTTGCCAGCCGGCCCGGAACAGTGATTAATAGCTATGTAACGCCAGATGTGGTGATTTCAAGGAGCTGGCTTTGGTCAGTGGCTGCTTGATTTTCCGGGATGCGGCCCCATGTCCCCTGACAGTCCGTAACGATTCATTCGACTTTTTCAGGTGTCCTGCATGAGCAACTCTCCCTATATCTTCGAAGCCACCATGGAAAACTTCCAGCAGAAAGTAATGGAAGCCTCTGCAAGTACGCCCATTCTGGTGGATGTCTGGGCCGAGTGGTGCGCGCCCTGCAAGCAGCTGATGCCTATGCTGGAGAAGCTGGCGGAGGATTATCAGGGTGCTTTCATGCTGGCCAAAGTCAACGCCGATGAGCAGGAGCAGCTTACCTCCAGTCTTGGTGTGCGCAGCCTGCCCACGGTGATTCTGGTCAAGGACGGCCAGGCAGTGGACGGCTTCAATGGGGCTCTTCCGGAAAGCGAAATCCGGAAGGTTCTGGACAAGCATGTGGAGGCGCCGAAGGAAGATCCCTACGACAAAGCCCACCGGATCTGGGAAGAGGGTGACGTTGAAGGGGCGCTGGCGATCCTGTCCGAGATGAATCAGGAAGACCCGGAAAACCTGAAGGTGTTGATTGACCTGGCCCAGCTAAAAGCGGAAATGGGCGATCTTGAAACGGCAGAAAAAGTCCTTGAAAGTCTGCCTCCGGAAGAGAAGATGCAACACCAGGCCAAGCAACTGGCTGCCCGGGTGAAGTTTCTCAAGCAGTCCGCCGAACTACCGCCCATCAAGGATCTTGAGATGGCTCTGGAGCAGGATCCGAAAGATCCGAACGCACTGCACCAGTTGGCGCTTCATCACGTACTGCAGGAGAATAACGCTGAGGCCATGGATCTGTTGATTCGCCTGATGCGGGTAGACAGTAAATACAAGGATGAGGTGGCCAAGACAACATTGGTTGAGTTGTTCGACAAGCTGGGCAACAACAACCCGGATGTACGGACCTATCGCCGGAAGCTCTATACCCTGATGCACTGACTGGTGGTTGGGGAGAGCGACGAAAATCGGCGTCAGATGAAAGGATGCGTCTGATCCTGCGGCCCCGTTTGATGGGGCGCAGGACCAGTGTATGGGGCTAGCCGTTGCCCCTTTGCATTTTCGCGTACTCGTCCTCAAAGAAGAACTTTTCCTCTCCGAACGCGGGTTCCAGCTCGTGCAGCCAGGTTGCCGTGTCACTGTATTTGGCAAAGAAGGGGCGCTGTACCCAGTCTGGGTTGCGGCCTTGCAGGAAGCGCAGAACAAAGACCTTCTCGCCGTGAATTTCAGTGATACCCTGAATCTCCACCTTGCCAGGGCCGGCGCTCATGGAGGGGCCGCGAGCGGTGCGTGCCAGACCGGACACCTGCTTCATGGCTTCGCGATAGATCTGGAAGGCTTCGGCCAGAGGCACTTCGAAGTAGTTCTTGGCGCCGGTGTCCCGCTCTACAAACATGTAGTAGGGAATGATCCCCAGCTGCACTTCTTTTTTCCAGAGCCTGGCCCAGGCATCGGCATCGTCGTTGACGTGCTTGATCAGCGGGCCCTGGGCGCGTATCTCGGCACCAGTGGCGCGAATGCGGCGGATGGCTTCTTCGGCGATCTCAGTGGTGATCTCCTGCCAATGGTTGTAGTGCGCCATGATAGCCACGTGCTTGCCGGCATCGACCAGTCGGGCGAACAGGTCGATCAGATCATCCGCGTCCTTGTCCGTAACGAAGCGGTACGGCCAGAAAGTGAGGGCTTTGGTGCCAATCCGGATGGTCTGGATATGGTCGAACTCCGGCTGTAGAAGTGGCTCCAGGTACTGCACCAGGTTCTTCGTCTTCATGACCATGGGATCGCCGCCGGTAACCAGCAGGTCAGAAACCTCGGTGTGTTCACGCAGGTAGCCGTGGAGTTTCTCGGCTTCGGTGCTGGACATTTTCAGGTCTTTGTCGCCAACAAACTGTGCCCAGCGGAAACAGAAGGTGCAGTAGGAGTGGCAGGTCTGGCCCTGGGCAGGGAAGAACAGCACGGTTTCACGGTATTTGTGCTGAACACCGTCCAGGACTTCACCGTCCAGCTCCGGCATGTTCATTTCCATCTGGCCCGCCGGGTGGGGGTTCAGATCGTCACGGATTTCCTTGGCAACGGCCTGGATTTCCTTCTTCTCGGCACCGTCCCGGTGCAGCTTTGCCATGCGTTCGTAATGCTCTTCTTTCAACATGCCCTTCTGAGGGAAGACAAGTTGATAGATCGGGTCGTTTGGTACTTTGTCCCAGTTGATCAGTTCGTTGATCACGTATTCGTTGACCCGGAACGGTAGCACGCTGGCGACCACTTTCATTTCAAACAGGGTTTCTTCTGGAAGACTCTGAATGACATCGATTTTATCGAGCTGGCGGTCTGTGTAGACCTGGAAGCGCCGTTCCTCGAACTCGGTAGTCGGAATCCGGTTCGGAAAGGTGACGATGGAGTTCATAGATCGCCCTCTGTTGTTGTCAATGACGGAAAAGTGGTCGTACCACTTTTTTGGTGGTTAAAAATCAGGCAGGCGAGTATACATAAATGGGGAATTATTTTCAGGTCTAATCAAAAAGATCCTGTGGGCCGAAATGCCGCTCGACAGGATGTTAGTCAAAATCCTCTAAAAACCGTGAAAATCGCTGAAGTGACCTGAAAGCTCGACTTGCAGATCGTTTAGCGTGGTAATTAAATTTCCGTTTGATACGAATGCTACGACATTGGTCGCAGTCTGGTTGTCTGATGGTCCAAAAACGGTCATTCTTCCGTAAGTAACCGTAATAAGTCCGTGTTGGCGGGAGATAGTTAGGTCGTTAATTGAATTTGAAGGCCATAATGTAGTAAAAATACTACAAGAAAACGGGTAGGCAGATCCGCGCACTGAACCGGCACGTCGTTCATCCTCAGGCCAAAAGCCCGTGAACCGGGGCGATCGGACAGGAAAAGTGTGAAAGCTGTTCTATGCTGTGTACAGGTTCTGTGTACTGGGGGCCGGTACACCTGTCAGGCTGAAAATACCCATAACAACACACTGCATTCCATCGCAGCTTATCAACACAGCAACGCGCCCGGCTGCTGATCGTGGCGGCGCTGCACATTTTGATGCCAAGGGGAGGTTTGATGTACCAGGACGATGATCCCATTGAAACCAGTGAATGGCTGGACGCGCTGGAATCTCTGATCGAGAACGAAGGCGTAGACAGAGCCAAATACATTCTTGAGAGGCTCTCCGAGCGGGCGAGCCGCGATGGAACCGAGCTTCCTTACTCTATAACGACGCCGTTCCGGAACAGTATTCCGGTTTCCCAGCAGGCACCGATGCCCGGTGATCTGTTTATGGAGCGCCGTATCCGCTCCCTCATCCGCTGGAACGCCATGGCGATGGTCATGCGGGCCAATCAGCGTCCGGGCGATCTCGGCGGCCACGTCTCCTCTTTCTCGTCGGCTGCAACGCTTTACGACGTGGGCTTCAACTATTTCTTCCATGGTGGCGATGAGAAGCGAGAGTCGGATCTGATTTACTTCCAGGGCCATTCGTCGCCCGGTATCTATGCCCGGTCCTTCCTGGAAGGCCGGTTCGACGAGAAGGATCTGGACAAATACCGCGAGGAAGTGGACGGCGATGGCCTGTCTTCTTACCCGCACCCCTGGCTGATGCCGGAATACTGGCAGTTCCCGACGGTTTCCATGGGGCTTGGGCCGATTCAGGCAATTTACCAGGCGCACGTCATGAAGTATCTGGACAGTCGTGAGCTGATCGAGATGGGCGACCGCAAGGTCTGGTGCTTCGTTGGTGACGGTGAGTGTGATGAGCCGGAAACCCTGGGCTCCATTTCCATGGCTGGCCGGGAAAATCTCAGCAACCTCATCTTCGTGGTTAACTGCAATCTTCAGCGCCTTGATGGTCCGGTCCGTGGCAACGGCAAGATTATCCAGGAACTGGAAGGTGTCTTCCGGGGAGCTGGCTGGAACGTTCTGAAAGTGATTTGGGGACGCCACTGGGATCCGCTGTTCGAGAAGGACAAGGAAGGCAAAATGCAGCACGTTATGGACGAAGTCTGTGACGGCGAGCTGCAGAACTTCAAGAGCAATGGGCCTGCCTACACCCGCAAGCACTTCTTCGGGCGTTACCCTGAGCTGGCGAAGATGGTTGAGAACCTGTCCGACGAGGACATTAACATGCTGAACCGTGGTGGCCACGATCCGTACAAGATCTACGCGGCCTTCCATCACGCCGTCAACAACAACAGTGGCAGACCTACCGTCATCCTGGCCCATACCATCAAGGGCTATGGCTTTGGTGAGGCGGGCGAGGCGCAGAACACGGCGCACTCCCTCAAGAAACTGGACATTGAGCAGCTGAAGTCGTTCCGCGACCGCTTTGCAGTGCCGCTCAAGGATGATGAGCTCAAAGACGTTCCCTACTACCGGCCAGCGCCGGACAGCCCGGAAATCGTCTACATGAAGAAGCGCCGGCAGGAGCTTGGCGGTTTCTATCCCAAGCGCCGCAAAGATTGCCAGCCGTTGCAGATTCCCGAGCTGGATATCTTCAAGGCGGTTCTGGACGGCTCTGGCGATCGGAAAATCTCGACCACCATGGCGTTTGTCCGGATCCTGACGGCTCTGACCAAAGACAAACGCATTGGCAAGCGCGTGGTTCCGATCGTGCCGGACGAGGCCCGTACCTTCGGTATGGAAGGTATGTTCCGTCAGTTGGGCATCTACACGGCCGAGGGGCAGAAGTATGTTCCGGAAGACCGCGACCAGATCATGTACTACCGGGAAGACAAAAAGGGCCAGATCCTTGAAGAAGGTATCAACGAAGACGGCTCCATGGCGGCCTGGATGGCAGCAGCAACGTCATACAGCACCAATAACTTCCCGCTGATCCCGTTTTACATCTTCTACTCCATGTTCGGCTTCCAGCGGGTGGGCGATCTGGCGTGGGCCTCGGGTGACATTCAGGCACGTGGCTTCCTGATTGGCGGTACTGCCGGTCGGACCACTCTGAACGGCGAAGGCCTGCAGCACCAGGATGGCCACAGCCATGTTCTGGCCAACACCATTCCGAACTGTAAGGCCTATGATCCGGCCTACGGTTACGAGATGGCCGTGGTGCTCCGGAAGGGTATGAAAGAGATGTTCGAGGACAATCAGAACGTCTTCTACTACCTCACCATTGAGAACGAGAACTACGAACAGCCCGCCATGCCGAAGGATTGCGAAGACGGCATTATCAAAGGTATGTACCAGTTCGAGTCTGTTGAAACCAAGGGAAGCAAGAAATCGCCTCGGGTTCAGCTCCTTGGTGCCGGCGCTATCCTGAACGAGGTGCGTGCAGCGGCCCAGATGCTGAAAGACGACTGGGGTGTTGCTTCTGACGTCTGGAGTGTTACCAGCTTCAATGAGCTTGCCCGTGAAGGCCAGCACGTAGAGCGCTGGAACCGTTTGCATCCGGATGACAAGCCCAAGAAGGCCTACGTGACCCAATGCCTGGAGAAACAGGCGGGACCGGTTGTGTCCTCGACAGATTACGTCAAGCTGCACTCCGAGCAGCTCCGGGCGTTCATTCCCAAAACCTATCTGACGCTGGGTACTGATGGCTTCGGCCGTAGTGACACTCGTGAGAAGCTGCGTAGCTTCTTTGAGGTTGACCGTTACTACGTGACGGTTACGGCGCTGTCAGCCCTGGCTCAGGACGGTGAGGTGAAGAACGATGTCGTTCTCGAAGCCATGCGCAAGTACGGAATCGATCGCAACAAAACGAACCCGGTGCTGAGCTAAGGAGTCCGCCATGAGTGAACAGGAAATCAAGGTTCCGGATCTCGGCGGTGCGGATGAGGTCGAGGTTATCGAAATCACCGTCAGTGCGGGAGAATCCGTTGAAGCAGAAGATCCGATTCTGACGGTTGAGTCAGACAAGGCCTCGGTTGAGTTGCCATCGCCGGGCGCCGGTAAGATCACCAAGATCACGGTAAAGGTTGGTGACAAGGTCAAGGAAGGCGACGTTGTTGGCATGATGGAAGTCAGCGCTGATGGCGCTGGCTCGGAAGATGCCGGCAGTGAAGAGCCTGAACAGAAGCAAGAGGCCCCTCAGGAGGCGAAGTCGGAGGAAAGCAAGCCGGCACCCAAGAAGGCGTCTGGTGGATCCCGCAAGGAGACCGTAAAGGTGCCGGCGCTGGATGGCTTCGATAACGTTCCGGTTATCGAGATCAACGTTGCTGAGGGCGATACCATTGAGGCAGATGACCCGCTGGTTACGGTGGAGTCTGACAAGGCTACCATGGAGATACCTTCCCCCTATGCGGGTAAGGTGGGCAAGATCCTGGTGTCCGAAGGTGACAAGCTGTCCGAAGGCAATGAATTGCTGGAAATGACCGTTCAGGAAGACGGTGGTGATGATGAGGCTTCTGAGGCGCCGGCACAGCAAGAAAAACCGCAGCCGAAATCCGAAGAAAAGTCTCAGCAGGCGAGCTCGTCTGTGCCTGAGCCTCAGGGTTCCACCTATGAGCCGCCTGCGCCGGGCGCCAAGGTTCATGCTGGCCCTGCGGTTCGCAAGCTGGCTCGTGAGCTGGGTGCTGATCTGGCCCGCATCAAGGGCTCTGGCCCCAAGGGTCGGATCATCAAGGATGATGTCCATGCCTATGTGAAGAGTCAGCTCAAGCAGGCCCAGCAGGGTGGTGGTGTTGCCACAGGCTCCGGTATTCCGGGTGTCAAATTGCCAGACTTCAGTCAGT
The DNA here is from genome assembly GCF_018860425.1 of Marinobacter sp. F3R08. GTDB lineage: Bacteria > Pseudomonadota > Gammaproteobacteria > Pseudomonadales > Oleiphilaceae > Marinobacter. Next base: position 806,443 of record NZ_JAHKPI010000014.1, read on the forward strand.
TTGGTGATGTGAAGCGTGAGGCCATGTCGCGGATGATGTTCGCAACGGCCAACAACATGCAGCGCAGCTGGCTGAACGTGCCTCACGTAACCCAGTTTGAGGACGCGGACATCACCGATATGGAAGAGTTCCGCAAGGCTCAGAAGGCGGCCGGTGAGAAGAAAGGCGTTAAGATGACGCCGCTGCCGTTCCTTCTGAAGGCCTGTGCCACGGCGCTGGCCGAGCTGCCTCAGTTCAACGTGTCCCTGGACATGGAGCGCAAGGAGGTGGTTCGCAAGTCCTATATTCACATCGGGATAGCGGTAGATACGCCTCACGGGCTGATGGTGCCGGTTATCCGGGATGTGGACAAAAAGGGCTTGTGGGAGCTGGCGGCGGAAAGTGCCGAGCTGGCCCAGAAGGCGCGTGACAAGCAGCTGAAGCCGGCAGAGATGCAGGGCGCCTGCTTTACCATCACCAGTCTGGGTGGTATTGGCGGCACGGCGTTTACGCCAATTGTGAATACGCCGGAGGTAGCGATTCTGGGGGTTTCCAAGGCGGCGATGAAGCCGATTTGGGATGGTAAGGAGTTCCAGCCCCGTCTGATGTTGCCGTTGTCGCTGTCTTATGATCATCGGGCGGTGAATGGGGCGGATGCTGCCCGGTTCACGACGGTGCTCAGCCAGCTTCTCGGGGATATTCGCTCCCTTCTGCTGTGATAACCGCTGTATCCGCTCCCGGCCTTTGAGGCCTGGGGCGGCGAAAGCCATCTCTGTTTTTGCCAACGGCCGGCAATCCGGCCACCCAAACAAAAACCCCGGCCGAGGCCGGGGTTTCTGCTGAGTTAACTAACTTCTAACGGAAGAATCAGAAGTTGTACTGAGCAGCAAACGCCAAGCTGCTTGCGTCACCGTCGTCGCCACTCTGGGTTTCGCGCATACCGTACTTGTACTCGACGCCCATCATAACGTTTTTGACCGGTGTCCACTTGTAGTTGGCCATCACAGCGCTAACAGACTCGGTTGTTGCGCCGCTGATGCTGCCTACAGAGTCAGCAACCGCGTCATCCAGATCGACCTCAACCATACCGTAGCCAATGTTGATGCTGCGGCCGTTTCCGAGGTTAAAGCCGGCACCAACGCTACCGCCGTAACCGGAGATGGATTCAACATCACCGCTGCCGTCGATGTAGGCACTGGCAGCGCCAGAGCGGTACAGATAGCTGTTCGCACCATCGCTGTAGCTCAGTGTGCCCTGGATAGTGATCATGTCAGACACGGCCATTTTACCGGCTACGAATGTCGCGAAGCCAAATGAGCTTTCGTCTGACGAGCCAGTGTCATAGCCCAGCTGCTGAGCAAGTACGGCAGCAGAGTAGGACAGGCCACCAGCGGAATCCTGGATGCGAGCGGTCAGTGCTGGCATGCCATCTTTCGCAGCGGCGCCGGCGCCATCGATTGAATTCTTCGGCTGCTCAGCTGCCAGGGACAGAGATCCTGTGGTGTAACGCAGCTGTGGAACGCGGCTCTGGTAGCCGGCCAGGCCAGGAAGTGAATCGAAGTCAAGAGTAGAAGTATTGCCTACGAAGCTGGTGAAGTTAGACCAGGTTTGACCTGCGAGAACACCTTTGTACGAGCCGTAAGCGTGGCGCAGACGGATAGTGCCACCGCGGAAGTCACCCTCAACGTTAACCATGACGCCTTCCGGGGAAGTGGCCCTGACGCCGATTCGGCTCTGGACTGCGTCGGCACCGAAATAACCGGTCGCCTCGTTGTCCTCTGCTGCACCAACGTTGATCGCGTTATAGTTAAAGGAGCGGGTAGAAGTTGATACGTTTTCGTCAATATCATAACTGGCGTTCAAGCGCGCATAACCATAAACGGCCATGTCGTAATCGCCTGCCGTAAAGCTGACTGCGCCAGCCTGTCCGGCCACACCAAAGATGGCAGCTGTTGCCGTCGCACGAATTGCCAATCTCAGTTTGTTGCTTTGCATCGTTGTTGTCTCCACACATTATTGTTGTTGGACCCAAAAACAAGGTAGTTACGAATTCGTGACAATTCAAATAATTTCATGCAGAAATTAGACGAATGTCTATAACAGATTTTCGTTCATATACAGACATCTGCGGTTGCCGTCGAGGCGTAAATCTGTTCCATGACCTCCGAAAGTAGAATTCTTGAGTCGGCCACCTTCGCGTTTCTTGATCTTGAAACCAGCGGTGGCAATTCACAGCGGGACAGAATCACCGAGATTGGTATCCGGTTCTGGCGCGCCGGCGAGGTTGTGGGTGAATGGCAGACGTTGCTGAATCCGGAAGCGCGAATTTCGCCATTTATTGAGAACCTTACCGGTATTTCTAATGAAATGGTGGCTGCGGCGCCGCGCTTTGAAGAGATTGCAGATGAGCTGGAGGCGCAGCTGACGGGCAAGGTATTTGTCGCTCACAATGCCCGTTTTGATTACGGGTTCATCAAAGCCGAGTACCGTCGACTGGGTCGTTTGTTTTCCGCGAAAGTGCTCTGCACGGTAAAACTGTCCCGACGCCTGTATCCGGAATTCCGGCGTCACAATATGGACGCGCTGATCGCACGGCATGATCTTGCCCGGGTTCAGCGGCATCGTGCCATGGGGGATGTCTCTGCCATGCTGGCGTTTTTTGAGCATGCACGGGCAGAAAAAGGCGACGGGCTATTTGAGGTCGCTTTGCGGGAATTGCTGCAGCGCCCCAGTATTCCGTCCCACCTTTCACCGGATATTCTTCAGGATCTTCCCCGGGTAGCCGGGGTGTACCGCTTTTATGGTGAGAACGATGTGCTTTTGTATGTTGGCAAAAGTACCTGCATAGCCCAGCGGGTGGCTTCCCACTTCTCCGGTGACCACAACTCGGCCCGGGGCGTGCGCATGTCCGAAAGCCTGCGCCGGGTTGAGTGGACGGAAACGGCGGGCGAACTTGGGGCGCTGCTGCTGGAGCTGAAACAGATCAAATCCATGAAGCCCCTGTTCAATCGACGCTCCCGGGCAGCCAAGAATCTGGTCAGTATCGAGTTGTCGACTAACGAGGCGGGGTATTTGCAGGCGCGGCTGGTTCGCGAAATCGCGCCTGAGCGGTTGGGCGATTATTTCGGCTTGTTCCGCAGCAAACGTGATGCCGAGCGAGCATTGAGCGGGATTGCGGCCAAAAATGAGTTGTGCAACCGCTTGCTGGGGCTGGGGCTGGAGCCGGAGCACGATGGTGCCTGCTTCCAGCGAACACTTGGGCGATGCAGGGGCGCCTGTGAGGCGCTTGAGAGTGTCGAGCGCTACAACCTGCGGATGCAGATTGCCTTTCACAGTCTGCGGCTGAAAACCTGGCCCTGGAAAGGACCGGTGGGGATTGTCGAGCATGACGCCCGGTCTGACCGAATGGATATCCTGGTAGTCTACAACTGGATGCATGTGGCCACCGTGCATGATGAGGCGGCGTTACAGGATCTCTCTCTCCGCGGCCAGGCAGTCACCTTTGACCTGGATTCCTACAAACTGCTGATCGGTGCCCTGATGGACCGCAACAAGGGTAAGGACGTGCAGCACCGGGTGATCGAGTTACCGGCCATCGGGGAACCGGATGTTCTTATGCCTTGAGTGGCGTATTATGGTGCAGGAGTCCGCACACTTACTTACTTGTCTGGCGCGGTCACTCTACTATTTTTTAACTGCCTATCCGTTTTCCCGAGAGAGATCTATGAGTAAAGAGCCCGTCAACCGCGAACTGTTCGATGAAGTCATGGTGCCCAACTACGCTCCCGGTTCTATCATTCCGGTGCGAGGGGAAGGTTCCCGAATCTGGGATCAGGAAGACCGCGAGTTTATCGATCTTCAGGGCGGCATTGCGGTGACCTGTCTTGGTCACTCCCATCCCGGGCTGATAGGTGCCTTGCACGAACAGGCCGACAAGATCTGGCATCTGTCCAACGTTATGACTAACGAGCCGGCGCTGCGTCTGGCAAAAACCCTGTGTGACCTGACCTTCGCTGAACGCGTGTTCTTCGCCAATTCCGGTGGTGAGGCAAACGAGGCAGCTTTCAAGCTGGCACGTCGGTATGCCTGGGAGCACTACGGACCGGAAAAGAACGAAATCATTTCGTTCAGAAACTCCTTCCACGGGCGCACCCTGTTTACCGTCAGTGTTGGCGGTCAGCCCAAGTACCTGGAAGGTTTTGAGCCGGCACCGGGCGGTATTCATCATGCCGAGTTCAATGACTTGGAATCTGTCAAAAAGCTGATCTCAAAAGAGAAGACCTGCGCGGTGGTGGTCGAACCCATTCAGGGCGAGGGCGGCGTGATGCCTGGTGATCAGGCATTCCTTGAGGGGCTGCGCCAGCTATGCGACGACAACAATGCGCTGCTGGTGTTTGATGAAGTACAGTCCGGCGTCGGCAGAAGCGGCCATCTGTATGCTTATCAGATGTACGACGTCGTGCCGGATATCCTTTCCAGCGCCAAGGGACTGGGCGGTGGTTTCCCGGTGGCGGCCATGCTGACAACGGCCCGCGTTGGGGCGAGCCTTGGTGTGGGGACTCATGGCAGCACCTATGGTGGCAATGCTCTGGCCTGTGCTGTGGCCCAGAAAGTAATGGATACGGTCAGTCAGCCGGAGATTCTCAAGGGCGTGAAATCCCGGTCTGACAGATTGCGCAAGGGCATGATGGATATTGGCGAGCGTTATGGCGTGTTCAGTGAAGTGCGCGGCGCTGGCCTGCTCCTTGGGTGTGTTCTGACCGAGAAATGGCAGGGCAAGGCCAAGGATTTTCTGAACGCTGGTCTGGAAGAGGGCGTGATGGTGCTGGTAGCTGGTGCGAATGTTGTTCGTCTGGCACCGTCACTGATCATCCCGGAATCCGATATCGACGAAGCGCTTGAGCGCTTTGAAACGGCGGTTAGAAAGCTGACGGCCTAAGGAGTATTTATGTGGCTGGTACGTCCGGCTCGGCCGGATGATCTGGACCAGATTCTCACTATCGCGGGCACCCAGAGTGCCCGTCTCTCCTCAACGCTGCCCAAGCAGGGCGATGCCCTGACCAATAAAATCGAACAGTCCATAGCTTCCTTCTCCGGCAGAACCCGCGCCGGGAGTGAACCGCAGAGATTTCTGTTCGTGCTGGAGAATACCGAGACCGGGGCCATTGCTGGCACCGCAGGCATTGATGCCCGGGCTGGCAATGGCCAGCCTTTCTATAATTACCGGCGGGATGCCTTGATTCATGCGTCCCATGAACTTGGCGTATCGCGCCGGGTAGAGGTGCTGTATCCCTCGCATTCTCTGACCGATGCCACTCTGTTGTGCTCATTCTCGATTCGTCCGGAGCTTCGAAGTACGAGCGCGTTCGAGTTGTTGTCCCGGGCCCGGATTCTGTTTATTGCCGAACACAGGGAATGGTTTACCCCTCGAATCGCTGTGGAAATTCAGGGTGTGCAGCTGGATGATGGCAGCGTGCCATTCTGGGACAGTCTGGGGCGGCACTTTTTCGATATGGATTTCGAAACTGCGGATCAGCACTCCGGGCAATTGAGTAAGACCTTTATTGCCGAGCTTATGCCCCCCAACCCTATCTACGTCACCCTGCTCAGCGAGGCGGCCCAGCAGGCGCTGGGGCGGGCTCACCAGATAACCTTGCCCAACCTCGAATTGTTGCAGCGGGAAGGGTTTCAGCCGGGCTGTTTCCTGGATATCTTTGATGCCGGCCCGGTTCTGGAGGCACGTACGGATAGCCTGAGAACTCTGGTGGCCAGTCATTCGAAGGCGCTGCACGGCACTCATGAGGATGTGGGTGAAACCTGCCTGATTGCAGCCGGGGAGCGAGAACAGTTCCGCTGCACGTTGACCCCCCTAGCCGAAACGCTGGATGACAAACTGAAGGTTCCGATAGCGACCTGGAAAGTGCTGAACAAAACCGCGGGCGACCGGGTAAGGATTGCGCCGCTATGACCATCTACAGAATGCGCAAACGCGTTGTCTCAGGGATCGGGAGGGCGAGAGCATGCTGGTAATCCGTCCGCTGCAGGAAAACGATCTGGATGATCTGTACACCATGGCGCAGAATGCCGGGAAGGGGCTTACGACCTTGCCGGCGGACCGGGACATCCTGGAAGGCAAGATCAACCACGCCCGGGAGACCTTCAACCAGCGCATTGCCCCCGAGGCCGGGCTATACCTGTTCGCCCTCGAGGATATCCAGCGCAAGAAAACGGTCGGAATCAGCGGCATTCAGGCTCGCGTTGGTCTGGACGAGGTGTTTTACAACTACCGACTCAGCATTACCGTGAATGCGTCCAAAGAGCTGGGTGTGCACGTGCGAACACCGACGCTGCAATTGTCCAACGATATGACCGACACCAGTGAAATCTGTTCGCTGCTGCTTTCCGACGAGTACAAGGGCGGTGGCAGCGGGCTACTGCTGTCCCGGTGCCGGTTTATGTACCTGGACGATTTCCGCAAACATTTTTCAGAAAAGGTGTTTGCAGAAATGCGCGGAGTCTCCGATACCCAGGGGCGCAGCCCTCTGTGGGATGCTCTGGGCAGCAAGTTTTTCGATATGGAGTTCACCGAGGCCGATATGCTTTCGGGGCTTGGCAATAAATCATTCATTGCTGAACTCATGCCGAAGTATCCGATTTATCTGCCAATGCTGCCGGAGTCGGCCCGGGCGGTCATCGGTCGGGTTCACGACAACACCGCCCCGGCGTTGCGTATGTTGCAATCCGAGGGCTTCAATTTTAATGGCCTGGTAGACATCTTTGATGGTGGGCCGGTGGTTGAAGCTTTCGTTCACAATATCCGGACGGTAAGGGAAGGCATGAACCGGCACGCCATGATAACTCGCAAGCCGGTCAATCTGGATGTTCCGGCCGGGGAAAGGGCGATGGTGTCGAACCGCTCGTTCAGGGATTTCCGGGTGACCACGCTTCCGATCGATTGCATCGGTCCGGACACAGTCAGCATGCCGCCGGAAGTGGCAGAGGCCCTGCAGATCGAATCTGGCGATCCGGTTCGTCTGGCTCCCTTGAAAGATGCGGGGGGACTGACCAAACACAGGTATACAAGCTCAGTATCGGGAGGTGCATCAAAATGGCAAAGCTGACAGGTGAACTGCTTATCGACGGACTCTGGCTGCAGGGCCACGGGGAGGTGTTCGAATCTGTTCAGCCCGTTACCGGTGAAGCGGTTTGGGATGGTCAGAGTGCTAACCTGGAGGATGTCGATGCGGCCGTCCGGGAGGCGCGCAAAGCCTTTCTGACATGGCAGCGCAAGAGCTTTGCGGAGCGTCAGGCGGTTGTCGAAGCCTTTGGCGAGTTGCTTGAGACCCACAAGGAAGAGCTGGCCCATCAGATCGGCCTGGAAACCGGTAAACCCCTGTGGGAATCGCGAACGGAAGTGGCCGCAATGGTCGGCAAGATCGGTATCTCCGTGAATGCCTACAACGACCGCACCGGAACCTCCGAGTCTGATGTGGCTGGCGGTCATGCGGTACTCCGGCATCGGCCCCATGGCGTTGTGGCGGTGTTCGGTCCCTACAACTTTCCCGGACACCTGCCCAACGGCCACATCGTACCGGCTTTGCTGGCGGGCAATACCGTGGTGTTCAAGCCCAGTGAGCTGACTCCTGGCGTTGCGGAGATGACCGTGAAGCTCTGGGAGAAAGCGGGTATTCCGGATGGTGTTATCAATCTGGTGCAGGGCGCCTCGGCGACCGGGAAGTCCCTGGCCAGCCATCCGTTGATTGACGGCCTGTTCTTTACCGGCAGCTCAACCGTCGGGCATCTGCTGCACAAGCAGTTTGGCGGTCAGCCGGAGAAAATCCTGGCCTTGGAAATGGGCGGTAATAACCCCCTTATTGTTCAGGACGTGGCTGACATCGACGGGGCAGCGCATCACGCCCTGCAATCGGCTTTTCTCTCGGCCGGCCAGCGTTGTACCTGTGCACGGCGGCTTCTGGTGCCCAAGGGTAAAAAGGGCGACGCCTTCCTGGATCGCCTGGTAGAGGTGTCGGCCCGGATCAAAGTGGGTGATTTCGATGCCGATCCGCAGCCGTTTATGGGCTCTGTGATTTCTGCAGAAGCGGCAGACAAACTCCTGGCGGCTCAGGCCAGCCTGCTCGAGAAGGGCGGTAAATCCCTGCTGGAAATGAAATCCCTGAGGTCAGGCACGGGGCTGCTGTCGCCGGGTATTGTCGATGCGACAGATGCCGACGTGACCGACGAGGAATTTTTCGGGCCCCTGCTTACGGTCTATCGTTACAAGAGCTTTGATGACGCTCTTGAGCTGGCCAACGATACCCGTTACGGACTCTCCGCGGGTATCCTCAGCGATGACCGGAAACTCTATGAACGTCTGGTTCAAGAAGTGCGGGCCGGCATCGTGAACTGGAACCGGCCACTGACCGGTGCCAGCAGTGCAGCGCCCTTTGGCGGCGCCGGTGCCAGCGGTAATCATCGTCCCAGTGCTTACTACGCGGCCGACTACTGTGCCTGGCCCATGGCTTCTCTGGAGGCTGGCAAAAGTGAAGTGCCAGACACCCTGGCGCCCGGCCTGAACTTCGACTAACGGAACTGACTGTCATGGCAAAACATGCGGTAGAAGCAAATTTTGATGGTCTGGTTGGCCCTACCCACAATTACGCCGGCTTGTCCTGGGGCAACGTTGCCTCCAAGTCCAACGTGAGTTCGGTATCCAATCCGAAAGAAGCGGCGTTGCAGGGGCTTGCCAAGATGAAGCGTCTGGCGGACCGGGGGTATGTGCAGGGCATCCTGCCGCCCCATGAGCGGCCGCATATACCGACGCTCCGGGCCCTGGGGTTTGATGGCTCAGATGCCCGTGTGCTGGAGCAGGTTGCCAGATCCAGTCCGGCTCTGCTGGCTGCGGTATCGTCCGCATCGCCGATGTGGACCGCCAATGCAGCTACGGTGTCGCCCAGTGCCGATACCTCCGACCATCGTGTGCACTTTACCCCGGCCAACCTGAGTGCCAAGTTCCATCGTTCTATTGAACACACGGTCACCGGCCGTTCCCTGAAAGCCATCTTTGCCGACGACAGCTACTTCGCGCACCATCCGGCTCTGCCTTCGGTCAGCCACTTTGGTGACGAGGGTGCTGCCAACCATACCCGGTTGTGTGGCGAATACGGGGAGCCGGGTGTGGAACTGTTTGTCTACGGGCAGACTGCCTTTAACGAACAGGCGCCGGCACCAAAAAAATACCCGGCCCGACAGACTCTCGAGGCGTCCCAGGCGATTGCGCGTCTGCATGGTCTGAAGGATCAGCGTGTGGTGTTTGCCCAGCAGAACCCGGAAGCCATTGATGCGGGCGTTTTTCATAACGATGTGATTGCCGTGGGTAACGGCAATGCCCTGTTCTACCATGAGATGGCGTTCCTGGAAGAAGAGCAGGTGCTGGCGGATATCCGGGAACGCCTTGTCGGAGCGGAGCTGGAGGCGGTCCGGGTCTGTAGTGCGGATGTTCCGCTAGAGGATGCGATTGCCTCCTACCTGTTCAACAGCCAGTTACTGAAAAGCCCGGACGGCATGTTGTTGGCGGTGCCTGGAGAGTGCCGGGAAGTAGCTTCGGTCAGCCGCTATCTGGATAACCTGGTGGCCTCTGGTGGGCCCGTGACCTCGGTTGAGGTGTTTGACGTTAAACAATCCATGCGTAACGGGGGCGGACCTGCCTGTCTGCGCCTGAGAGTGGCGCTGGATGACGATGAGCTGAACGCCATAAACCGGGGTGTGTTGCTAACCGATGACCTCTACGAGCGATTGACTGCCTGGGTGGCAGCTCATTATCGGGACGAGCTGAGTCAGGATGAGCTTGGCGATCCCATGCTGCTGGAGGAAGTCCGGAAAGCCCTGGACGAACTCACCGGCATCATGGGCCTCGGTTCGATTTACGATTTCCAGCTCTAGGCGGAAATCGAGGACGTCAGCATGTCCATGGTATGCAGGATCAGGCTTTCCGCGGGGAAGGCCGGATTGCCCTCGCTCATCTCTGACTGACAGAGAAGAATTGCCCCGTGAAGAGCCCCTCGCAGGTAAAGGGCGGTCTGAACTGGGTCGATAATCCGGTCCCGGTTCATGGTGCCGTCCCGAAGTCCCAGTTCAATGGCTTCGACCATCAGTTCCATCAGGTCTGACTTGGAACACAGCATCTCCTCGGCCTGGCTTTCGTCGGCCTCGGCCATGGCGGTGGATGCTGTGGTCAGCGCAGAAAAGTAGTCCGGTTCCTCCAGATAGAAACGGTAGTAGGATTCTCCCATCGCCCGGATCTGGGCCAGACCTGTATCGGCGGTCTGCTTGGCCTCTTCGAATCGCCGGAACAGGCTGTGACCAGCTCTCAGCATGATGCCCCGCTGTATCGCCGCCTTATCCTTGAAGTACACATACAGCAACGCCCGGCTTAGACTGGCGGTGCGAGCAATGTCGTCCATCGACGTGCGCTCGTAACCCTTTTCTGAGAACACCCGTTCGGCGGCGTCCAGAATGGTGTCGTAACGGGCCTGTTTTTCGCGCTCGCGGCGGGTTTTCAGCGGTTCACTCATTCAATTTTCCGGTTAGTTGGCAACGGCAGGCAAAGGATACCTGAATCAGAATCAAACCTGATTATTGACATAATGTCAAAGAATGACATTATGTCCAGATCAACTGCCGGGTTCCTCCAGGGACTGGACTCCGCCAACTACAAGAACATGGATGAAAGGAAGAATCATGACGCCACTTCGTATTCCTGTTGCCCTCGTTTCGCTTGCGGCTTTTGCCCTGTTTCTGTCGGGCTGTAAGGCCGGTGATGTATCACCGGAACCCGAACAGAAGTCGGTTTCCGTGCGCGTATCACAAGTCACTGGTGGCGAAAGCCAGGATATGCCTCTGCGCTTCTCCGGTATCGTTCGTGCCACTCAGCGGGCCACGCTGACGTTTCAGGTGAGCGGAACCCTGAAGGAGAGGGCCGTCGAACTGGGCCAGACAGTGCAGGCTGGTGATTTGCTTGCCCGGGTCTACAATCCGGCCCTGGAGCCAGCCCGGGACTCTGCCGGAGCCCGGCTCGAGGAGCTCAAAACCCAGTATCAGCAAGCTCGGCGGGAGTGGGAACGCTCCGATCGGTTGCACGAGCGTGGCGTGGTATCCGAGCAGACCCTGGAGCAGCTGGCGGCACGCCGGGACTCCCTGGAAGCCAGTGTCGCGACAGCCCGGGCTTCTCTGGCAGAAGCGACCCAGTTACTCGAGGAAAGTACTTTGCGGGCGCCTTTCTCCGGCCGGGTGGAAGCCCTGCTGGTTGAGCGGGATGAATTTGTGGCCGCGGGCCAGGCGGTCATGCGCCTCTCTTCTCCGCAGGGTCGTGAGGTGGAAGTTCGGGTGCCCGCCTATTTGCTGGACCATGTGCAACTGGATCAGACATTGCCGGTATGGTCGGTGCAGGATCGCAGTCAGCCACCCCAATCCGGTTCGGTTATCGAGATTGCGCAGGCCGGCGCCATTCGCGGAGAGTTGCATCCGGTACTGGTGAGCCTGCCGGTGAATACTCTGGAGCCCGGGGCACCGGTGGAAGTGGGGATTACTCCGGTCCGGGAGTCGGCACTCACGGTTCCCCTGTTGTCGGTGATTCGCAATGCCGAGGGGGTCAGCGTCTTCCGGGTTCGGGATAATGTTGCCAGCAGGGTGCCGGTGGCTGTGGATCGCGTTGTCGGTGAGCGAGTGGTGGTCACCTCCGGGGATCTGTCTCCAGGTGATCAGGTGGTGTACGCCGGAATGACCCGACTGGCAGACGGCGATTCCGTGGAGGTGCGCTGATGACTCGCCGGCTCCTGAACTGCCAGCGTCTGCTGGGCATGGTGGTGACCATGCTCTGCCTGCTTGGTGTGGCCGCCTACAGCACCATGCCACGTCAGGAAGACCCCTCGTTTCCGTATCGGGCGGGGCTGATCAGCATCACCTATCCGGGTGCCAGCGCCGATGCTGTCGAACGGCTGGTGCTTCGGCCTCTGGTGGATGAGCTGCGCCAGGTGGAGGAAGTGGATTACACCCAATCGACGGCTCGCACCGGCGTGGCGATCGTCCGTCTTCGCCTGAACGATACTATCTACGATACCGATCCTGCCTGGGACCGGGTGCGCCAGGCCATGGAGCGGGCGAAGCAGGACTTTCCCGACGATGTTGGTCAAATGGTGCTGGATGATCGCCTGATCGATATTCCGGCCATTGTCATGGCTGTGGGTGGCTCTCCCTCGGTTACCGAATTATCCGATGTCGCCGAGCGGCTGAAGCAAAACCTGTCGGATATTTCAGGTGTCTCCCGGATTGAGCTGGAAGGCGATGCCGACGAGCAGATTACCCTGGCGCTGGATGACGCCGCGCTCTACCGGCTGGGCATTTCGCCGGCGCGGGTGCTGGACACCCTGGCACGGCGCAATCAGACCATTCCGGGCGGCTTTGTTGTGGTTAATGGCCGTCGTCTGTCGGTGCTCCCGAACAGCGAATTTGCCAGCATTGACGCCATTCGTGCGACCCCTATTGAGTTGCCGGATGGCTCTCAGGTGCCGCTGGCTGCCGTGGCGGATGTCTGGCGCGGGCCAGCGGAACCGCGACAGCCGGAAACCTGGTATGACGGTGAGCGGGTAGTGCTGGTTTCGATCATTATGGAAGAAGGCACCACCGATGCAATCCGTTTTGGCGAGCGGGTGCGGGAACGCATGGAGCAGATTCGCGGGAATTTTGAGCCTTACGAGATCCGGGAGATGTTTTTCCAGCCGGACAAGGTGCATGAACGGCTCGATAACCTGGCCTGGAGCCTGGTTCTTTCAGTGTTGATAATCGTTGCTGTGGTCTTCACCGGCATGGGCATTCGCATGGGCCTGTTGGTTGCGTCGATCCTGCCCATGGTGGCGTTGATCAGTGTCGGGCTCTATGACCTTGGTGGCGGTGTTCTGCACCAGATTGCCGTCATCGGAATGGTGATCTCGCTCGGCATCCTGATCGACAATGCCATTGTGATTGTTGAAAACATTCAGGGTCATCTCGATGACGGCATGCGCCGCCTGGATGCCCTGCGCACGGCGGTCGGTGAGCTGGCGGGCCCGCTTGGTGCCTCTACTGGCACGACGCTGGCCGCCTTCGCTCCGCTGCTCCTTGCCAAGGGAGGGGCCGCCGACTTTACCCGCGGTGTGCCGGTGATGATCATGCTGACACTGTCGGTCAGTTACCTGCTTGCTATCTCCGCTGTCCCTCTGTTGGCCGCAAAGTTCCTGAAACCGCGCGGCAAGGCCGGACAGGACCGGTTGATCGGGCTGGCAAGATTCCTTGGTGGTCTGGTTTCCCGGTACCCCGGTCGCTTGATTGCCGTTGGCGTTCTGCTGGTCGGAATCAGCCTGGCGATGACCCCTTTCATGGCCCAGCAGTTTTTCCCGAATGCCGATCGGCCAAGAGTTATTGTTGAAGTCTTCATGCCCGAAGGTACTGATCAGTCGCGCACCGCTGAGGCAACGGAAAGCCTGGAAAAGATTATCCGCTCGCAACCTGACGCCCTGGAAGTGCATCGGTTTGTCGGTTTCACCGGACCGTCTTTCTATTACAACCTCCAACGTGCGCCTCAGGCGCCGAACCGGGCCCGGTTGGTGGTTACGACACCCTCGCTGGAAGACACCACGGATATGATTCGCTGGATTCGTGCCCATGTAAAAGACCAGATGCCCGAGTTGGACGTGACCGTCGGGATACTGGGGCAGGGCCCTCCCAGGGCTGCTCCGGTAGCGGTCCGGGTTTATCATACTGATGACAACACCCGAATGAGGGCGGTTGAACAGATTTTCAGCATCCTGAGGGGTGTTCAAGGCACCGTGGATGTCCGGCATGACCTGGACATTGGTGTGCCCAGCATCGCGATTAATGTAGACGACGCTACGGCCGCCCGGTACGGCTTGACTCGCGCCGATGTGGCGCAGAGTCTTTATGGCCAGAGTTTTGGTGTGGTGGCTGAACGTTACCGCCAGGAAGATGACCCTATTCCCCTGGTGTTGCGATCCCGGGAAGGGACCGCGTTGTCATTGTCACGCTTGTTGTCTGTGAACATCTACAACGATCGTGGTGATGCCATCCCCCTGTCTGCGGTGGCCAGTGTTAACACGACCTGGGAACCGGCCGCCCGTTACCTGCGCGACGGCGTGAGAATGAATACGGTAACGGCGAACCTGGAAACCGGTTACAGCTTTAGCCAGGCACTGGATGGTCTGTATGCGGGGCTTGAAAGGACTCCCCTGCCACCGGGCACACGTATGGTCATGGGAGGCGATGCTGAAGGTTCCGGTGAGGCCAACACCGCGCTGTTGACCGCCGCTCCTATTGGCATGCTACTGCTGCTGTTTTTCCTGTTGCTGCAGTTCAACTCGTTCCGCCGGGTCGGGATTATCCTGTTGACGGTACCGCTGGCCACCGTTGGCATTTTTCCGGGGCTGGTACTCTCCGGGTCCCCATTCGGCTTCCAGTCCTTGCTGGGGGTTATTGCTCTGGTGGGGATCGTCGTGAACAACGCCATTGTGCTATTGGACGTCATGGACCGCGAGTTGGAGAAGGGTAAGGATGTCCGGGATGCCATGCGCAGTGCAGTAGAACAGCGTACCCGGCCGATTCTTCTGACCACGGCAACCACCGTAGCGGGGCTGCTGCCCCTGGCGTTTTCCAGTTCTACCCTCTGGCCGCCGATGGCCTGGGCGATTATCTCGGGTCTGCTGGCTTCAACGGTGCTGACTCTGCTGGTGATCCCGGCGGTATGCACGCAGTTGATTAAAGTCAGCGTGCCGGAACCTGAAAACGCCCCGGCCTGACCATCAAACCAACCCGCTGGCCCACAGGAACCAGCGGGTTGGGAAATACAATCGCCTCTGGTGAGTGCCCGACCCGGTAACTGGTTTCATCATCTTCCCAGATTACTGTGCCTGGCTGGTACTCGGTGAAGTTGGCAACGTCATCCGGAACGTGAAACCGGAAATTCTTTCCGGTGTTCAGGATTTCATGCACCACCTCGAACACCGTCAACCGGTCAAAAGGTGCCTGCACGGAAGGCGCAGGTTGTCCCCGGAACCGCCGCCGTAACGCATCCCGGATACCCGAAAAACGCCCAAGATCATTCTGGCCGAAGGGCCGCACCTTGCCCAATTCTATGGTAAAGCTCTCCGCCTTGAGCGCTGACGAAGAAAATGACGAGAATGTCGTGCCCGATTTGTGTTGCAGCAGAAGCGTCTCTACCTCCGACTCAAGCAGGAAATCACACTGGTCTGCGGGCGCTTTCCGCCCCTCAACAAACGGATAGAGTGCAAACCGTTCCCGGAGGGAAGGGCGAATGGCGGTGTGCAGGTCGTAATGGCAAAGCGCCTGGGGATTGGCCATGGCGAACTGCCGGCAAGCCTCCTCAAGAAACTGCGCCCGCGCCGACTCGGTAAGCCCTTTGTATTCGCTCCGCCCGTGAGCACTATCGAAAAGCCGGTTCAGGTTTACCTCCATGAAACGCTCCCCGGCCACCATCGCTGGCGGATTTCCGAGAATCAGCAGCAGCGGACAGGCGAGCTCCCAGGCGCCCTCGAACAGTTCGGAAACCAGCCCGTTCAGAACCTCAACAGGCGCAGTCTCGTTCCCATGAACACCGGCAGAAACAATGATGGCTTCGGCATTTGGATTATTGCGCTTGGCTGGCGGGACAATGTCCAGAACGCCCACGGATTTGCGGCTGATACGGGTGCCATCGGGGAGAACGGTTTTGGTTTCCGGAAGTGAAGCGTTGGCGTTGTCGAGTGTGTGTGTGAGCCAGTCTGAATGCGTTCCAAACAGGTCATGTTTTGCCGACATAGAATCCCCGAACGAGGTCTGGGGGCGGGCAGGGTCTTGCCTCCCGGGAATGACTGAAGCCATGGATGACTTCAGTCAAGCGCACATGGATGTGCTCGTAGCGGTTCCCGGGAGGCAAGACCCTGCCTGCCCGGGCACTATAGTCGGAATCAGCCGCTCACCGGCCGCTGATGCCGCAGCAGATGAGTTTCCAGTTTGCGAAACGCAAATACCAGAATAAACGTCAGGGCCATGTAGCAAAGCGCCACAAAGATAAACGCATCAAACGGCGCATAGAACCGGGAGTAAATGTTCCTCGCAGCCCCGGTCAGATCCACGATGGTCACCACGCTGGCAATGGCACTTGCGTGCAGCATGAAGATCACTTCGTTGGAATAAGCCTGCACCGCTCGCCGCGCGGCACTTGGCAGTACAATGCGGCGCATGCGCATGAACCAGTTCATGCCGTAGGCCTTGGCCGCCTCAATTTCACCATGGGGCGTCGAAACAATCGCTCCCCGGATAATCTCGGTGGTATAGGCCGCCGTGTTCAGGGTGAATGCCAGCAGGGCCGGGTAAAAAGGCTCACGGAAAATGTCCCACCAGAAGGTTTCCTGTATGCCCTCAATCTGGGCCAGTCCGTAGTAGATGATGTAGAGCTGTATCAGCAGCGGCGTGCCACGAAACAGATAGGTATACAGCCATACCGGGCCGGACACGAACGGGTTGCGAACCGTTCGCAGAATGGCCAGCGGAACTGCCACCAGCAAACCGATAACCAGGGACAGGAACACCAGATGCACAGTCGTGACCATGCCGTCCCAGTATTCCATGATGGTCATGGCGGTAAAGATGTCGTTCTGGTTCAGCCACTCGGCAATGAAATCAGGCATCCGTCAGCTCCCCTGAACCACGCCGACATTGGCTCGTTTATCGAGCCACTTGATGAATAGCTCAGATCCAGCCGTCAGGGCCAGATACACAAATGCTACCGGGATAAAGAAATGGAACGGCATGCGCTCCGCCTTGGCGGCTTCCTCGGCCACTCGAACCATGTCCGTCAGCCCGATGATCGACACCAGTGCGGTTGTCTTCAGCAGCACCTGCCAGTTGTTGCCGAGGCCGGGCAGGGCATGGCGCATCATTTGCGGCAGCATGATTCTGCGGAAGGTATGAAAACGGGTAAAACCGTAGGCCCGGGCAGCCTCGATCTGGCCTTTTTCCACGGCAAGGAAGGCACCCCGGAAGGTTTCGGTCATATAGGCACCGAAAATCAGCCCGATCGTGACCACTCCAGAAATGAACGGGTCAAACTGAAAGAAGAAGTCGATTTCGTAGGCTTCCCAGATGTAATCCGAGAGCATGTTCACAGCAACCTGTCCGCCATAATAGAACAGCAACATCATGACCAGGTCCGGCACGCCACGGATCAGCGTGGTGTAGGTGGTGGCGACGCCTTTGGCCAGCCGGTTCTGTGACAGTTTGGCAGACGCGCCAAGCAGCCCCAGGGCAACCGAGAGCGCGAGAGACAGGAAGGCCAGTTCAATGGTGACTACTGCCCCTTCCATCAGGGCCGGGCCATAGCCTTTCAGATCAAGCATGAGAGTGTCCGGTAAGCAGGGGCAGCCCCAACGGGCCGCCCCTCGGCAGATTTACATCTTGATGTCGTAAGCGAAGTACTTCTGCATGATGGTGTCGTAGGTGCCATCTTCCTTAAGAGTGCTAAGGGCAGCGTTCACTTCTTCGGCAAGATCCGCGTCACGCTTGCGCATGGCAACGCCTACGCCATCACCCAGCTTGACCTGCTCGCCCACTTCCTTGAAGCCTTCTTTGGTGAGTACTGTCTGTTCACCAACCGGATAGTCTACGAACACCACATCCAGACGCTGGCCTTCGAGATCCAGAACCATGTCGTCAGCGGTGGTGTAGCGCTTGATGGTCACAATGCCGCCCATGTTCTCGGTGACGTAGGTATCCATGGTGGTGCCACGCTGAACGCCCACAGTCATGCCGTCCATTGCGGCCATATCGGTTACGTCGGTCTCAAAGCTGACAGGGCCAAACCAGCCACCCGGGGTGTTGTAGTACGGCTCGGAGAACAGAACCCGCTCCGCGCGTTCAGGTGTGATCGACATGGATGACATGATCAGGTCGAACTTGCGAGCCAGCAGGCCAGGGATCATACCGTCCCATGCCTGGATAACGAATTCACAGTTGGCGCTCATTTCTTCACACATGGCCTCTGCCAGTTCCACTTCGAAACCGGTCAGTTCGCCATTCTCATCTTTGTATTCGAACGGCTCGTAAGGCACATCGAACGCGATGCGCAGATTCTGCTCCTGGGCCTGGGCACCACCAGCGATAAGGGCGAGTGCGCAGCTTGCGGCAAAAATCATTTTTTTCATGTGTCACTTCTCCAGTGGTTTGCCTTTTGGGCTTTATTTTTGTCGGAAGTTTTTGGTTCCGACAGATTATGTCTTCACCGGTTCAAGATAGCACCGAGTATCAGAAGTTGGGAGCCAGGAACTGCTTCATGCGTTCCGAGTCCGGATGGTCGAATACTTTCTCGGGTGTACCCTGTTCCTCGATCACGCCCTGATGCAAAAACAGGACCTGACTCGATACATCTCTGGCGAAAGCCATCTCGTGGGTGACCACGATCATGGTCCGACCCTCTTCGGCCAGGCTTTGCATGACTTTAAGCACTTCGCCGACAAGCTCGGGATCGAGGGCCGACGTGGGCTCGTCAAACAGCATGACTTCCGGTTCCATCGCCAGTGCCCGGGCAATAGCCGCACGTTGCTGCTGGCCGCCAGACATCTGGGCCGGATAGTAATCCTTGCGCTCGTAGATGCCCACTTTGTTGAGATAGGCTTCCGCGCGCTCGATGGCTTCTTTTTTCGGAACCTTCAGCACATGGATCGGAGCTTCAATGATGTTTTCAAGCACGGTCATATGGGACCAGAGATTGAAGCTCTGGAAAACCATGGAAAGTTTTGCCCGGATCAGTTCAACCTGCTTGTTATCTGCGGGAATGCGCTCGCCCTTGCGGTTGTTTGTGAACCTTATTGGGTCGCCGTGCACGATAATGTCGCCGGACGTCGGGGTCTCCAGCAGATTGATGCAACGCAGGAAGGTACTCTTGCCGGAACCGGAGCTGCCGATCAGGGAAACCACATCACCCTTGCGGGTTTCCAGTGAAATACCTTTGAGTACCTGAAGCTGGTCAAAGGTCTTGTGAATATCCCTGCAGATCAAAGGCGCTTGGTCCGCCATGGGTGACTCCTGGGGCTGTAGTTCAAAGGCGCATGTTTTACTGGCTGTGGAGGCGGAAATCAATCCCTTTTAGAGAGCATTTGGCCGAAATTCACTGCCGTTCGATGCATGTCATTGTGGTCGAACAGGTGCCTAATGCAAGCTTTTTGCCAATGTCAGGTCAAAGCCCGGGAATGTTCCACCGACGACTCCGGATTGACAGGTATCCGGATCAATGTGCCGCCATCCTTTTCCATATCTCTCATTGCGTCGCTGACAAACCGAACGTGGGCCATGGCGATTTTCTGTGCAATGGCAGGTTTTTCCGCTATCACCGCTTCGTAGAGTTGGCGGTGGTGTCGCACAATCTTGTTACGCATTTCTTCCCTTGGGTTCAGGTTGGCAACGGAGGCCTGAACCGTCAACAGCATCATATTCTTCAGGCTGTTGAGTACATGAACCAGAACCGGGTTGTGGGATGCCTCCACAATGGCGAGGTGAAAACCGTGGTCCAGCCGGGCATTTGTAAGCGGGTCGGTGTCTTCCAGGGCGCGGAAGGCCTTGGTGATCCGGTGCCGGTCCAGTTGGGTTGCCCGTTGCGCTGCGAGGAATGCGGCCTGGCCCTCCAGTTGCTCACGCACTTCCAGCAGGTCAAAGAGTGTTCGGGGGTGACCCTCGAAGAGATGCATGAGAGGGCTCGGCTCCCCCAGCTCGTTCGCTCCGGGAACCATGCTTGCGACAAACGACCCTTTGCCATGGCGGGTTTCGATAACGCCTCGGCCCTGAAGTTCATGCAGGGCTTCCCGAATGACCGCACGGGACACGCCCAGGCGTGCAGCCAGTTGGCGCTCGGAAGGTATTTTCTGCTCTGGAGCCAGCCCGCCATCGAGGATGAGACGCTCCAGTCGGTATGAAATTTCCTGGGAGATAGCCATTAGAGTGCCTGTGTGAGTGCTCTGGTCGGACCAGTTTCTGCGTCTGATTATTGTTTGCTCTGTTGACGTCCGAGGTGCCTCTGAGCCCGTTAAATATGGCTGATTAAGGGTGTTTCGTCCATTTCTATTGCTCACAAAACTGGTCAGACCAGTTGTGTCTGCGCTGGACTAAAACCCGATTGGCTACGAATATCATTGTAATGTCGGCAACGGCCGGCGTTGTGTTGACGCTAAAAAAAATAAAGCCAACGGAGACGTTTCGATGAATTCGAAGAATAACATCCGGAATAAACGTGATATCGACGAGGCCCCACCTCGCAGAAGTTTTCTCAAAACCGCCGCCCTGGGCGCAGCATTTGCCGGTGCCATGTTGATGGGAGCAGGCCAGGCTGTCGCAGCGACAACCTGGAAGATCCAGTCCACCTGGGACGCGGGCACCGTGGGTTATACGCTGTTCGAGGAGTGGTGTAAGAGCATTGAAAACAAGTCTGGCGGTGAACTGAAGTTCCAGTGTTTCCCGGCTAAAGCGGTTGCTGCCGATAACAACGCGCTGTTCGACGCAGTTCGTAACGGTGTTCTTCAGGGTATGAACCCGTTTACCCTGTACTGGTCAGGAAAGATTCCTGCTTCCGTATTCCTTTCGTCCTATCCTGCTGGCCCGGATCAGCCCCATCACTGGGACACCATGTTCTACTCCATGGGCATGCTGGAAAAGACCCGGGAAATCTACAAGAAGTTCGGCCTGTTTTACGTTGGTCCGATTCAGCACGACGCGAACATTATCCACTCCAAAAAGCCGGTAAACAGCCTTGACGATCTCAAGGGCATGAAGATTCGTGTTCCTGGCGGCATGGTTGCCGAGGTGTTCCAGCAGTTTGGCGTGTCTACCGTCAGCCTGCCGGGCTCGGATATTTTCCCGGCCCTGGAAAAAGGCACCATTGATGCAGCGGACTACGTAGGTCCTGCGGTCAACTACGAGCTGGGTTTCTCCCAGGTGACCGATTACATCATCTTTGGGCCTCCTGGCGTTATGTCCATCTACCAGCCGGTCGACCTGATGGATCTGACTGTCAGCCTGCGTGCCTGGAACTCGATATCGCCTGAGCTTCAGCAGCTGGTTGAGGACGAAGTGCGCATCTACTCCCAGAAGCACTATCTGGCGATCCAGGAACGCAACATTGAAGCAATGAAGAAGTTCCGTGAAGACGGTGACGTGGTTACCCGTCTGAGCCAGGAAGATCTGGCGACCTTCCGGAAAGCAGCCATCCCCATCTGGTTCAACTGGGCGAGCAAGAACGAGGACGCTCGTGCCATCCTTGATATCCAACTTGAGTACATGATGAACGACACGGTCGGTTACATCACCGAAGACGACATCAAAGGCCTCTAAGTTCTAAAACTGAAACAAAAACGATGATCGGGGAAGGCAGGGTTAGCCGAAAAAGGATTAACCCTCCCTTCCCCGCTCTTTGATCTGGGTGGTAACAACATGTCTGATCTGAGTGCATTTGGCTTTGTCATGCCGCACTGGTTCTATTGGGGCTGGCTGGCTGTTATGCCGCTGCTCATGATGGCTTGGGACAAGTGGAGCAGTAAGCATGGCGGAGACATCGCTGAGCCAGAGAAAACGGTTTCCGAGTTGCAGTCCGAAGAGGAAGATCCGCTCGCACACTTTGAGTATGAAGGTAACTGGTTTACGAAAATCGTTGACTGGCTGTGTGAGAAATCAGGCCTCTTCGTTGCGTTCTGGACTATCAACGCAGTGCTGTTCTATTTCTTTGAAGTGGTCATGCGTTACCTCTTCAACATGCCAACAATCTGGGTACACGAAGCCAGCTTCCTGATCTTCGGGATGCAATACATTCTCGCCGGCGCCTTTGCGCTGTTGCACGGCGCTCACGTTAGGGTGGACGTTGTTTACAACTTCCTGCCGATTCGCGGGCGTGTGGGCATGGATATTTTCACTTCCATGTTCTTCTTTATCTTCGCGGCTGTTCTGGCCAGCACATCGTGGACCTTCTTCCACGACTCCATGATGATGGGAGAGACCACGGTCGAGACATGGGGGATTCAATACTACCCCGTGAAAGGCGTGATGTTTGCGGGCGCCATCTTGCTGTTGCTCGCCGGCTTTTCGAAGCTGCTTAAAGACATCGTATTGTTTATCCGTCTCGGCCAGGAGCGCACATCATGAGTACAACAACTGCAGCGCCTAGCAGCGGCATGGCCGGGAAGCTGGGCACATGGTTAATGATCATCGCCACCGTGGGTCTGGCGTTCATCATCTGTGTTGAGTTGATCAACATTCTGTTCTACGACCCATGGAGTGACGAGAAATTCCTGTTCAAGCTGTCAGGCAGTCTTGCCGGGGTCGACATTGGTCCTCTGACCTATCTGATGTTCGGCTCTCTGGCCGTGGCTCTGATGATGGGGCTGCCCCTGGCCTTCGTGACCGGTGGTCTGGGTGTCATGTTCATCTACCTGGTAGGTGATGCGATGATGCTGAACATCGTACCCGGCCGGATATTCCCGCTGATGGCCAACCCGGACATCGCGGCAATTCCTCTGTTCATCTTCATGGCCTCGATGCTTGAGCGCGCCGGCCTGATCGAAGAAATGTTCAGCGTGGTTTACAAGTGGATGGGTGGTATCAGTGGCGGTCTTGCGGCTGCGACGATTGTTGCTTCCACCATTCTTGCCGCAATGGTAGGCGTTATCGGTGCTGCGGTAGTAACCATGGGTATTATCGCGCTGCCAGCCATGTTGAAGAGGAACTACGATCACAAGATCGCGATTGGCTCGATCATGGCAGGTGGAACTCTGGGTATCCTCATCCCGCCGTCGATTCTGGCCATTCTCTACGCCGTGGTTGCGCAGCAGTCGGTGGGCGAACTGTACCTGGGCTCCCTTTTGCCAGGGCTTATGCTGTCCGGTCTCTACCTGACCTATGTGCTGGTTCGCAGCTGGCTTAACCCGACACTGGGTCCGCCAATTCCTGTGGAGGATCGCATCAGTCTGGGAGAGAAATTCAAGCTTCTGGGCAACCTGATCGCACCTCTCGCACTGGTTGGTCTGGTTCTTGGCCTGCTTTTCGGCGGTATTGCAACGCCGGTTGAAGCCGCGGGCATTGGCTCCTTTGGTGCCATCATCGTCGCAATGATGCATAAGAAATTTTCGATCGCAGGCCTTCGCGAAGCGTCTGTGACCACGGCCAAAGCGTCGGCGATGGTCCTGTGGATTATGTTCGGTGCATCCGTGTTTGTCGGTTTCTATATCCTGCAGGGCGGTCAGCAGTTTGTGACCGATGCCATCCTGGGTACGGGAATGTCGGCTTACGGCATTCTGCTGCTGCTGATGGTGCTGCTGGTCATTCTCGGGATGTTCCTGGACTGGGTCGGTATCCTGTTGCTGGCGGTGCCAATCTTCATTCCGATTGTGAAGGCACTGGAGTTTCCGGGGCTGCTCGGCTTCCCGCCGGTTTCCGGTGACGATGTGGTGCTCTGGTTTGGGGTGCTTTATCTGGTGAATATGCAGATGTCGTTCCTGAGCCCGCCATTCGGCTACGCCCTGTTCTACATCCGTGGCGTTTGCCCACCGGAAATTTCCATGGCTACCATCTTCAAGTCCTCGCTGGTGTTCCTGGCAATCCAGGCATTCGGACTGTTCATGTGTATCCTGATCCCCGGTATCGTAACCTGGCTGCCGGGACTGGTTTACGGCTAATCAAATCAAGGAGAAAAGCGTTATGTTAACGATCAAACGGCTGGATCTTGCGGATGCGCGGATCCTCATCGAAGGCGCCGCTGCAAAGGCTCGCGAAATCGGCGTGCCCATGTGCATCGCGATAGTGGATGAGTCCGGCAACCTGGTGGCCTTCGAGCGCATGGACGGTGGCAAGATCACCAGTGTCACCATTGCTCAGGATAAAGCCTTCACTGCCGCGGCGGCCAAGAAAGCCACCCACGATTACAACAAGGTGAACACCCCCGGAAGCCTGGCGTTTGGTATCCATACCGAAGTTGGCGGTCGCATCAGCTCGGTGGGCGGTGGCCTGCCGGTGATCGTTGACGGCGACGTGGTGGGCGGTATCGGACTCAGTTCCGGTACCCCCCAGCAGGATATGGACTGTGCCCAGGCCGGCATTGACCACTTTGAAGCAACACGCGGTTGATGACTGTCATCCTGACGTAATTCACACCCAGAGAATGCTATGACGACAAAGCCGAAAGTCAGCAAAGCCGAGTTGGCGGAACAGTTCCGGACGTTTATCGATCCGGAGTATGTCATCACCGATGACGAAACCATGAAGCCTTACGAATGCGATGGCATGTCCATGTATTGCGAGATGCCGTTGCTGGTGGTACTGCCAGAGACCGTTGAACAGGTGCAGCGGGTAATGCGCATCTGCAACGAGAATGCGGTACCTGTCGTGGCTCGTGGTGCCGGGACCGGGCTCAGTGCCGGTGCCATGCCTAACAAAGAAGGCGTGGTGCTGTCGCTGGCCAAGTTCAATCGTATCGTTGAAATTGACCCGCTGGCACGAACGGCCCGGCTCCAGCCCGGTGTCCGAAACCTCGCCATCAGCGAGGAAGCGGCCCAGTATGGTCTGTATTACGGTCCGGATCCCTCATCCCAGATTGCCTGCACCATTGGTGGCAATGTGGCTGAGAACTCGGGCGGTGTGCACTGCCTCAAGTACGGGTTGACCGTTCACAACATTCTCAGCGTCGAAATGGTGACCGCTGAGGGTGATGTGGTGATGGTGGGCAGTGATGGTCTGGATAGTTGTGGCATGGACCTGCTGGCGCTGATGACCGGCTCTGAAGGTCTGCTGGGTGTGGTGACGGAAGTCAAAGTGAAGCTGCTGCCGAAGCCGGAAGTGGCCCGGGTCGTCATGGCCGGATTTGATGATGTCCAGAAAGGTGGTGACGCCGTGGGTGGAATCATTGCCCATGGCATCATCCCTGGTGGCCTGGAAATGATGGATGGCCACGCCATTGTTGCGGCGGATGACTTTGCCCAGGCTGGCTACCCGCGGGATGCCAGGGCCTTGTTGTTGTGTGAGGTGGATGGTACTGAGGAGGAAGTTCACGAGCACATTGCCGAGGCGGAGGAAGTGTTCCGCAAGCTTGGTGCTACCTCTGTTCGCACCTCCCAGAGCGAAGAGGAACGCGCCCTGCTGTGGAAAGGCCGAAAATCCGCCTTTCCGGCGGTGGGCCGGATCTCTCCGGATTACTACTGCATGGATGGCACCATTCCCCGACGTGAGATTGCCAACGTTCTGACGGAAATGGAGAAGATGTCCGAGGAATTTGGTCTGCGCGTTGCCAACGTGTTCCACGCCGGTGACGGTAATCTGCACCCGTTGATTCTGTTTGATGCCAATGTGCCGGGCGAATTTGAGCGCACCGAAGCGTTTGGGGCTCGAATCCTGGAAATGTGTGTCGAGGTCGGTGGCTGTATCACCGGTGAGCACGGCGTTGGTGTCGAGAAGATCCGCCAGATGGCGGTGCAGTTCAACGACGAGGAACTGCAGCAGTTCCATGACGTAAAGGCCGCGTTTGATCCCGCCGGTATCCTGAATCCGGGCAAGGGTGTACCAGCCCTGCGTTTTTGCCAGGAATACCGCTCCCTTGAACACAAACAACACACGCACGACCATACGGTAGCCGCCCATGGCTGATAATTTTCAACAATTGAAGGAGCAGGTGCTCCAGGCCCGTGACAGCGGGCAGAAACTGAATATCGTCGGTGGTGGAACCAAGGCCTTCATGGGCCGTGAGTCCGACCCTGATGCCGGAACCCTCAGCGTGGCTGAGCACACAGGTATCGTGGATTACCATCCGGTGGAACTGGTCCTGACCGTTCGTGCCGGCACGCCGCTGAGTGAAATCGAGGCAACTCTGGCAGAGCAGGGACAGTGCCTTCATTTCGAGCCACCTCATTTTGGTACTGCCTCTACCATCGGCGGCACCCTGGCCTGCAACCTTTCCGGACCGGGCCGCCCCTGGGCGGGTTCGGTGCGTGATCAGGTGCTTGGTATCCGACTGCTGAACGGCAAAGGTGAGCACCTTCGCTTTGGCGGTCAGGTCATGAAAAACGTGGCCGGCTATGACGTATCCCGCCTTCAGGCTGGCGCTCTCGGTACCCTGGGCGTGATCACCGAAATCAGCCTGAAAGTCATGCCGAAACCAGCTGCCTCACTGACTCTGGTTCAGGACATGGGCATGGACGAGGTGATTCATTATATGAACCGCCGCGCAGCCGAGTCCAAACCAATCACCGCCGCCTGCTGGGTGGATGGCAAGGCCTATCTGCGCCTCTCCGGAGCGAAATCCGGAGTTGAAGCCACCGCCGAGAAATGGTCGGGTGAGGTGATGGAGCAGGGCGACCGGTTCTGGCAGCAGGTTCAGGACATACAGCATGAGTTTTTCGCCGGTAATGACGTGCCTCTGTGGCGCTTCTCGGTGGGTTCGACGGCTGCAACGCCGGCGCTGGAAGGCAACTGGTTTATCGACTGGGCCGGTTCTCAGCGCTGGTTCCGGGCTGCCGGTGAGCTCAGTGATCTGGAGCCCGCCGCACGCGCAGCCGGAGGCCAGGTCAGCCTGTTCCGCGGCGGTGACCGCACTGGTGAAGTCATGCACCATCAGCCGGAGGCCTTGAAAGGTATTCAACGCCGAATCAAGAACGCCTTTGATCCGGATAGTATCTTCAACCCTGGACGTTTATACAGCTGGTTGTAATTATGCAAACGAATCTGGTTCAACAATTTGCCAACACCAAGGAAGGCCAGGAAGCCGAATCCATCCTGCGAGCTTGTGTGCATTGTGGATTCTGTACAGCAACCTGCCCGACCTATCAGGAACTGAACGACGAACGAGACGGTCCACGAGGCCGGATCTACCTGATGAAAATGTTTCTGGAAGGGGCGGATGTTACCGAGAAAACCCGGGAGCATCTGGATCGCTGCCTGACCTGCCGCAGCTGTGAGACCACCTGTCCCTCCGGGGTGCAGTATGGTCGCCTGGTGGACATCAGTCGTGGCCTCCTGGAAAAGGAGCTACCCCGGGAACCGAAAGACAAGTGGCTGCGCTGGGCCCTGGCACGGGTCATTCCGAACCGCCAGGTATTTGGCCTGATGCTTCGACTGGGGCAAGTCTTCCGCCCGGTGCTGCCTGAGAAACTGCGCACCAAGGTGCCACCCAGAAAACAGGCGAGCCCCTGGCCGGCCGCCAGTCATAGCCGAATCGTGCTGGCGCTGGCGGGCTGCGTGCAGCCCTCAGCCACGCCCAACACCAATGCATCTGCTGCGAGGGTGCTGGACCGGCTGGGCATCACTATGGTGGAAGCTCCGGAGGCCGGTTGTTGTGGTGCAGTGAACTATCACCTTTCTGAGCATGAAAAAGGCCTGGAAAGAATGCGCCAGAACATTGATGCCTGGTGGCCGGCGATTGATGCGGGTGCCGAAGCGATCATCATGACGGCGTCTGGCTGTGGTGCCATGGTCCAGGAGTACGGACACCTGCTGAAAGACGATCCGGTCTATGCTGCCAAAGCCCGGAAAGTCAGCGAGCTGTGCACCGACATTGGTGCCTTCCTGCTGGAGCAGGATCTGGATAAGCTCAAGCTGCGCCAGAGCCCCGGCAAGGTTGCTTTCCACTGCCCGTGCACCCTGCAGCACGCCATGCAGCAGAATGGCGTGGTTGAGCAGGTCCTGACGAAGGCCGGCGTAAACCTGGCGGCCACCAGGGATAAGCACCTTTGCTGTGGCTCGGCCGGTACCTACTCGGTCACGCAGCCGGAGATGAGTCAGAAGCTGTTGGGTAACAAACTCAAGGCGCTGACTGTCGATAACCCTGATCGCATCGTAACCGCCAACATCGGCTGCCAGATGCATCTGGAAACAAAATCACCAGTGCCGGTGCAGCACTGGATCGAGCTTCTGGATCAGTAAGTTCTGATAACTGCGTTAGGAAAAGGGTCGGGTGACATGCTCATCCGACCCTTTTCCACCTGCCTCAAGTACACGACTTTTCCGCTATGATTTCCGGAAAATTACCGAACCACAGGGAGTGAAATCCTTTGTCAGGGATGATGGCTGATCTCTGGATTGAATTCAGTCCAGATTACGGGCGGACCACAGCAATGACAGGGGCAATGCCCTCAGGCCGCAGTGCAGGGCGCTCAGCCAGAAGCTGAGCCGGGAGTGCATACTCAATGCGCACGCCTCACGTTAACCAGGAGCGGGCTGCCGGTGGCAGGGTCTTCAATCAGATCGCAGTGAATTCCGTACAGATCGCGAACGAGTTCGGGAGTCACCACCTGTCGGGGCGATCCTTCCCGGAGCACCCGGCCACCTTTCATGGCAATCATGTGGTCGGCGTAGCGACTGGCACTCGCCAGATCATGAACGACCATGGCAATGGTTTTTCCCTGACCGCTCAGGGTCCGGATCAGCTCGAAGACTTCGATCTGATGGCCCAGATCCAGGGCAGAAGTAGGCTCGTCCAGAAGAAGCAAGGGCGTTTGTTGTGCCACGGCCATGGCTATCCACGCCCGCTGTCGTTGGCCTCCTGAAAGTGTGTCCAGAGGCCGGTCTAACAGGTCTTCGAGATCACCGGCGGTTACTGCTGTTTCAAACGCCTGTTGATCGTCGTGGTTCCAGGCAGACAGCCAGCCCTGATGGGGCTGGCGCCCGAAACGGATGAGATCGCTGACAGTGAGGCCTTCCGGAGCTGTGTTGTCCTGTGGCAGAAGCGCAAGGCGCTGAGCCACCGTTCGGGTGGGAAGCGTGTGAATGTCCCGGCCATTGAGGAGTACGGAACCCGCACTGGGTTTGTGGATACGTGCCAGCCCGTTCAGCAGTGTGGATTTGCCGCAACCATTGGGACCCACAATGGCCGTCACCTTGCTGGTGGGCAAGGTAAGATCGAGGCCTTCGGATATCACCGTTTTTCCGTGAGCCAGACTCAGTTGCTCAGCCGCAAGCGTATGCACAGCGTTTTGATTCATCTCATACTCCGATTGGCAGGGCGCAGCAGGATCCACAACAGGTAGGGACTGCCCAGGATTGCAGTTATGACACCGACAGGAACTTCCAGGGGGGAAAACAGAGTTCGTCCAATGGTATCGGCAGCCAGCATCAGGGTTGCTCCGGCGAGCGCGGAGGCGGTGATCGGCATTCGCCCAGGCCGGCAGACAGTCCTTGCCAGTTCCGGTGCGATCAGGGCAATCAGGCCCACGGGACCGCACACTGCAACAGCGCATCCGGTGAGTAAGACGGACAGACTGAGCCCGATGACCCTGAGGGTTCTGAGCCGGATGCCAAGGGCAACGGCAACCGGATCGGAAAACTGAAGTGCATTCAGAGACCGGGCCAGAGCCTGCAGGCACAGATATCCGGTCAGGAGCCCGGCGGACAGAATCAGGATGCTGGTGCGATCTCGACTGTTAAGGCTGCCAACGGTCCAGGGATAAGCTGCGTTGGCGTCGTCGATGGCGACCTGACTAAGCATCAACTGGGTGATCGCACCGGCGATCGCGCCAATGCCCAGACCTGCAATGATAAACCGGTATCCCCGGGTGCCATTTGCGCCAGCCAGGCCAAAAGCCAGTGCTGTAGCGGTTGCAGCGCCAACCAGCGCCATGGTGGAAGGCGCCAGTGCGATACCGGTGCCGACAACGGAGGCAACGGCAAAGGCCGTCGCGGCGTTATCAATTCCGATGATGCCCGGAGTGGCGAGTCGGTTCCGGGCCAGAGATTGCATAACACAACCTGCCACGGCCAATGCCGCGCCGCTCGCCAGGCCAGCAATGCTTCGTTGTAAACGCAGGTCGTGGACTACCATTCTGGTGAGCGGATCGCCTTGCCCAAGCAGAGCATGGACGACCTGGTCGGGCGGAATGTGCAGGGTGCCCATGGCCAGTGAGGCAAGCACTACCGTCAGCATGGCCAAGAGAAGAACGGTGTTGGCAATGACAGTGCGTCGGTTGGAGAAGAGTGCAGTCCGGGTCACAGTGACGGCATCCTTCCGGCTCGAACGATAAGCAACAGCACCGGGGCGCCAATCAGTGCCGTCAGGACGCCCAGTGGTAGTTCAGCGGGAACAACCAAAAGCCGGGACAGAATATCTGCAGCGAGCATTACGCAAGGGCCGACTGCCAGACAGTACCAGAGCGTTCTTCGGATATCAGGGCCGGCCAGTGCCCTTGCAATAAACGGAACAACCAGCCCGACGAAGATCAAAGGCCCGGCGAGTGCGGTCGCTGCGCCCACAAGCAGAGCCACAGCCAGAACTACCAGAAACCTAACCCGCCCGGGGTGATGGCCAAGCCCGACCGCTGATTTCTCACCGAGGGCCATGGCCGCCAGGGGCCTGGCAACCACTGCCACTATACCGATGGCAAGGATGATTGACGGAAGGGTTGAGGTCAGGTCGCCCAGAGTTTTGCCGGCGACGCTGCCGATAATCCAGAACCGGATTTCATCGGCAGCGCGCTGGTCAACCAACATCATCATCGAGGTGAGCGCAAGAAGAAGGCCTGAGAGTGTCGCGCCGGCGAGCACCAATCTTACCGGATCATTGCCCAGACCATGTACCCGGGTCGCCGCGATGACGACAGCGCAGCCGACAAGTGCACCAATCTGCGCGACCAGTGTGGTCAGGGTTGCGTTGGTGGCGCCCAGGAGAATGGCTACCGCAACGGCGAACCCGCTGCCAGCACTCACGCCTAGCAGGCCGGGCTCGGCAAGAGGATTGCGGGTCATGGATTGCAGGAGGGCACCGGCCAGACCGAGTGCCACCCCCGTGGTCATGGCAATCAGGGTTCGCGGTACACGCAGTTCCATGATGATAAAACGCGCCTCATCGGATCCTTGTCGGACCAGCGCCAGCATGGAATCGGTTATCGATACCGGTCCTGCGCCCAGGAGCAGGCTCATGAAAATGAGTGCTACAAGCAAAGATGCCGC
The DNA here is from genome assembly GCF_018860425.1 of Marinobacter sp. F3R08. Classification (GTDB taxonomy): domain Bacteria; phylum Pseudomonadota; class Gammaproteobacteria; order Pseudomonadales; family Oleiphilaceae; genus Marinobacter. The sequence goes on from NZ_JAHKPI010000014.1 coordinate 837,424, forward strand.
CATGAACCATGGCGGTATCTTTGCACGTGGTTTTCCTGAAGCCGAAGTGGCCGGGGCCGCTGCTGTCATGGTCTGGAACGAACAGCGTCTTCAATCTCATCAAGAATGGCCAGGGCTGCCAGGGGACCGCTGGCGCTTGTCCATAACTGTCCGTCCACCGGGATGACCTGATCGGTTTCAACGGCTTCAAGCCGGGCAAAGGCTGGTGATGCCTTGGCTGCGTCCAGAGCTTTACGACCGTCCTCGTTCAGAGTGGCCAGAAATATCCAGTTCTGGTTCATGGCCGATAGGTTCTCAAGGCTGAGTGTCTGGCTGTGTGGACGGCCTTCATCAACAAGCGACTGACCCCGGATATCGAACCCGGCAGCCTTGAGCAGGCTGGCCGAAAAGATCCCGGTCGACATGATCATCGGGCCTTGCGGCATCCAGCGAGCCAGAATGGCGTCCCTTTCGTTGTCCTGGACCGCCTGCTCAACCACCGCGGCGACTTCGGCAGCCCGGGTCTCGACACGGCGAATGATGTCTTCAGCTTCCCCGGCGCGCCCGAGTGCTTCGGCGTAAAGACGGGTTTCCCGTTTCCAGGTGTCGGGCTGGAACAAAGGGATGTCCGAAGCAACGACCGGGGCAATATGGGAGAGCAGTTCGAACTGTTCCCGGCTGGTTCTGGGCGCTGCGAGAATCAGATCAGGGCGGGCTGCAATTACCGCTTCCAGATTGGTTTCTCCCGGCGTTCCGACGATCGCGATATCACCTGCGCGGGGCTTGATGTAATCCGCTACATCGGTGCCGCCGCGCGTGATGACGGCCCCGACGGCATGGGCGCCAACGGCCAGGGCTGTATCCAGAGCTCCCTCATAGAGAGTCACAATCCGTTGCGGTTGGCCTTCGATGGTCACCTTTCCGAAAGCCGTGTCGACGGTGCGTTCGTCTGCCAGGCTGAGGCCTGAAATCATGGTCAGTAATAAGCCAGCAAGCATCGAAGGAGGCAGTATGGCGGGTAGGCGCATGGTTGGTAGTCCAGTGGGTCGGTTCGGGTGGAAAGTTTTAGGAAAAAAGATGATAATCGTTCGCATTAGTATTATAAAGCGAATTTTTGGAACGATACGTTTCGTTTTCTGGAATATATTCATGCGTGATCTTAGAGAACTGGAGGCTTTTGTCTCTGTCGTCAGAACGGGAAGCCTGGCAGCCAGCACCTTGGACCTGGGCCTGCCAAAGTCAACGCTTAGTCGTCGGATAAAAAACCTTGAGGATGCCCTGGGTCAGCCGCTGCTGCTGCGAAAATCCAGAAAGATTGTTCCGAACGAGGCCGGTCGGGTTTTCTATCGTTACAGTCATGATGTATTGGCATTGCTGGCCCGGGCCGGTGAGGCGCTGGACGAGTTGAAGGAAGACGTGTCCGGTGAGCTGGTTCTCAAGTGCCATGAATCGTTGGTTCGGGGTTGGTTCTCCAGACTGGTGGAAACCTTTCTGGCTGATCATCATGGCCTACAGGTGGCCATCCACACCCAGCGTTCAGTACCGGATAGTATGGAAAGTGGCGTATGCCTGTGGCTCGGGCCGGTTGGCGAAACCGTCTTGCGCCAGGAAACACTGGGCAGCCTGACTCAGGGGGTTTTCGGTAGTCCTGGATACTTTGGTGAGCATGGTATGCCGACAACGCCCGGAGAGCTGGCGGAACATCCCTGGGTGGATGTTGTGGGTGAAAGCGGAAGCGACTTACAGCTCTATAGCTCGAGGCAAGCATCGTATCCTGTTGCGATTCCTGCCCGTCGTCTGACCGTTGATCAGTTCTGTGTCCAGGGTGATGTGATCGCCGGTGGCCGGGGACTTGGATTGATGCCTCACTGGTTGGTGGAGCTCCGGATGCGGTCTCACCCGGGTAGCTTTCAGTGTTGTCTGCCTGATTGGCAGGGGCCGCAACTGCCAGTGACCCTGCTGTACCCGCACGGTCATTTACCCCGACGTGTGCGAGCGTTCATTGCCCATATACGCGAGGCCGTGCCGGTGGAGTGGGCTGCCGCTGGACAAGAGTGCCAGGCTTCAGCGTGAGTAAAAAAAAGGAGAGGCCGGATGGCCTCTCCCTGAACAGAGTTAACGGAAGACGATTGCCTTAGAAGTCGATGGTGGCTGCTAGCCAGAGACGGCGGCCCTGTTCGATAGAGCCCCCCTGAGCCATGCCTTTGTTCTCGTAGATGTAATCAGAGGCCCAGCCTGTCTGAGTGTCTCCTGAGCCATCGATGTAGCTCCACTCACCACCTGACAGAAAGTCCTTGTCAAACAGGTTGTAAATCGTCGCGGTCAGTGTGACTGTGTTCGTTGCCCGATAGGATCCGCCCAGATGGAACAGGGCATAGGCATCCAGATCACCGACGGCGTCAAAAATTGCCTGTTCTTCTGCGTCGTAGTTTTCTTCTTTGGTCGTGAATCGCGTACGCTCGCCACGGTACTCACCAGACATCCAAAGGCTGAGTTTTTCCGTTGCCGCCCAGTTCAGCCGGGCATGAAGTACATGTTCCGGTGTGTTGGTGAGCTTGGCACCTTTGTTGTCGCCGCTTTTCTGTTCGCTGTCGGTGTAGGTGTAGCTACCGCGCACGCTCCAGTCCGGGGCGAACTGCCAGCTTGAGGCCAATTCAACGCCACGGGTTTCCGCCTCTCCAATGTTAGCCAGCTGGTCATAAGTGCCATCGGGAATGTTCGGGTTGCCACTGATGGTGACGGAGGTTCCGTCATCAATCTTGTCCTTGAACTGTGTATAGAACACGGTGGCGTTTGCTTTAAAACCGTTCCGGTTGTCGTAGTAGGCGCCAACCTCGTAGTTGGTGCTCTTTTCAGGTTCAAGGTCCGGGGTGCCAATGGTGATGATTTGACCCTGGCCGGTCACCCCGTTGATGCCATCGTGAAGGTCGCTGATTTCCGGGGTTTTGTAGCCTTTGCTGACGCCGCCTTTGAAAGTCCAGGACGGTGTGGTGCTCCATACCAGGTAAGCCCTGGGGGTGAAGTGGCCCGAGAATGCATCGTGATCTTCATAGCGACCGCCCAGTGTGAGTGCCAGATCATCCCGCAGGTACCATTCATCTTCTGCGAACAGAGCCCAGGAGCTTTGCTCGAAGGTGGTGCCGGAAATGCCGTCGGTTAACTCGGTATCACGGTATTGGGCGCCCACAGTAGCGATATGGTCAGTGCCGATGGGGGCGACAAGTTTGGTATCGAAAACCATGTCCCGGGATTCAAGTTCGCGGTCTTCGCCGCCGATCAGATTCTCGTAGGGTGGGTCGTATGACTCGCCGAAAGTACCTGGCAGAGTTCTGCCCTCGGTTTCGGTAATGTTGTAAGTGACGTCGTTTGACCAGGTGCCGAAATCAAGTTGGCTGGAGTGACCCAGAGCGATCTGGTCGCGATTGAACCGGAGTTCATCGGAGTAGCCGTCTGCTTCGTTGTTGCCCTCTGGCTCACAGTCGGAACTGGCCCGTCCATCCAGTGTGCCCAGTTGGCAATTGTCGTTGTTATAAACCTGACGGCCTGCTTCGGCATCCAGATAAAACTCATGACCTTGAACGGGCACGAAGGAGAGCCGGGCGCCGAGGTTGCTGTTACGACCGTCCACGGGAGCCACACCACGCTTGGGAACCTCGCTTCCGTCATCAAAAGTGAGATCAGATGAGGAACGATTCAGGACGCTGCCGCGCACAGCCAGTCCAAGTGTGTTTTCAATCAGCGGGCCACTGGTGTAGAAGCTGGTTTTTCCGGTGTCGCCGTATTCCCGATGTTCCTGGAACGTATGTTCAAGGGAAACGGATCCGATCCATTCGTCGGAGACTTTTTTGGTGATGATATTCACCACGCCACCAATGGCGTCGGAACCGTACAGCGTAGACATTGGCCCGCGAATGACCTCGATGCGTTCAATGGCTGACACTGGGGGCATAAAGCTGGTGGATGTGTCGCCAAAGCCATTTGGGGTAACGCCTCCGGGGGCATTCTGACGTCGTCCGTCAATCAGGATGAGGGTGTATTCACTGGGTAATCCGCGAATGCTGATGTCCAGGCCGCCAGTTTTCCCGGTGCCCTGGCGCACATCCACACCCTCAACAGTTTCCAGCGCTTCAGCGAGGTTTGAATACTGGTTCTGCTGAAGAGCCTGCTGGTTGATCACACTGATACTGGCCGGCGCGTCCGTCACTTTCTGTTCAAAGCCCGAAGCGGATACAACGATCTCGTCTAACTCGGTTGGCTGGGATTGGGCTGCGGCGTTCAGTGATATTCCCGTGGATAGGATGGGAATTGTTACCGCCAACATGTTTTTCTGGAACGCCATGCATAACTCCTTTGGTTTGTTAATAATTACCTAAAACAAATGATAATCATTACCAAACGATAATAAAGAGATTGCGGTGGGACGATAGGTTCCAGTTTCTGGAACGAAGTGTGTCGGAGTTCAGCCGTCTTCCGCTGCTCTCAAATCGTTTCGGAAAGTGGGACGTATCCTGCAAACACCTGGACTGTTTCCTTGTGGTAATGTTTGCGCCTGATAATCATTCGCATTGACTGGATTCTGGCAATACTACGGGTGTGGTGCCGGTTCTATGCGTAACACAAGGAGTAGTTTATGAACCGTCAGGTTTCTCTCATGGCATCTGCAGTCGCCATGATATCCGCTGGCTCTGCCGCGATGGCCCAGGGCTCGATTCGTGAACTGGATGAGATCGTAGTCACCGCCGCAGGCTTCGAGCAGAACATTTCAGATGCGCCGGCCAGCATTTCCACTATTTCTGGCGAGGAACTGGAGAAAAAGTCCTACAGGAGCATTGTCGACGCTGTGGAGAATATCCCTGGTGTCTACGTCACCGGTGGCGGCGCCTCACAGGATGTCAGTATTCGGGGCATGGATGATAGCTACACGCTGTATCTGATTGACGGGCGCCCGGTATCGGATGGACGGCTGGTCAATACTAACGGAACGGATGGCGGCAAGCAGATTGGGCTGCCCCCGGTTTCGATGATTGAACGGGTAGAGGTGATTCGCGGCCCGATGTCATCGCTGTATGGTTCCAGTGCCATGGGTGGCGTGGTGAATATCATCACCAGGAAGCCGACCGATGAGGTTTCCGGCTCGATTACGACGGAATACACCAAGTCTTTTAATGACATCAACAACGATAGTCAGAAGGTCAGTTTTGCGACCAGTGCGCCAATCGTGCAGGGCCTGCTTGGGGCCCAGGTATTCGGAAGCTGGCTGGGCCTGGAGGAAAGCAATTACATCGGTGGAGATGACAATGCTGAAAGCACGCCGGAAACGGATACTCGTCAGGGAGGCGTGACGCTGTACCTGACCCCGGATGATGAGAATGAGTTCACCGCCGGTTATACCAGTTCCACCAAAGAATATGCTCATACGGCCGGTATCAGTATCGCAGCTGATGATGAGACTTCCTCCACCCGGTATGACAAGGATGTATACACCCTCGGGCACAAGGGTAGCTATGGCAACCTGATGACCAGCACCTACCTGCAGCACGATATATCTGAGCGAGTGCAGGTACAGGAGAAGAAAGAGCAAACCAGCACATTTAATACCCAGGCGAGCTACTTCTGGGATCGCCATGTTGTGACCATCGGAGGGCAGTACAAATACGAGGAGTTGGCAGATGACACCAATGGGTTGCTCACCGCTAACGTGCCGACAGCTGTGGAAACCATGGATCGATGGCTGGCTGCGGTGTACGCGGAGATGGAATGGAACCTGACTGACAAGCTGACCCTGACGACCGGCGTCCGTTATGACGACGATGAACTGTTTGGTGGCCATCTGAGCCCACGTGTTTATGCCAACTACCGTATGACCAATCAGTGGACGATCAAGGGTGGCGTTTCCACCGGTTATAAACAGCCGACACTGTCCGATGCAACCGAGGGGTTTGGTCGTGCCACGGGTGGTGGTGGCTGGGATTCCATTCCGGGACGCAACAATCCGCGGGCGCTCATTATTGGTAATTCGGAGCTGGATCCGGAGACCAGTACCAACTATGAGCTTGGTTTTGTATTCAATAACGCGGCCAGGGATATCATGTTGAGTGCCGTGGCTTTCCATACCAGGTTCGAGGACAAGATTGCGGAAGACAGGTACTGCGAAACCGTAAATCCCGACCGGAATGATCCCTCCACCTGGAATACCGACTGCACGTATGAAGGGGTTGTATACCAATTCCTCGCCACGCGGACCAACATTGATGAAGCACAGATGCAGGGCATTGAGCTTACCTTTGATTACGATGTTACACCGGCTGTGCGCCTGAGCTCGAGCTACACCTACACCGATTCTGAACAGAAAACGGGAGACTTTGCAGGCGAGCCCCTCAACAAGATTCCGGAACATATGGCCAACGTCTCTATCAACTGGCAGGCCAGGCAGGGACTCGGTTTCTGGGCCCAGGGCAACTACCGGGGCGAGACCAGTGACTATCTGAGCCGTACCAGCATGGCCGAGGGTACCCCGGGCTACGCGTTTCTGGATGCTGGTCTGGTCTACGCACTTAACTCGACTGCTCGTGTTAAAGCCGGCATTTACAACCTTACCGACAAAGAAGTTACCAATGACGACTACGAAGTGGTCCTTGACGGGCGTCAGCTGAATGTCGGCCTGACCGTTGATTTTTAATCTGGAGAGATGACGATGAGTATTCGAAAAAAGACAGTTACCGGCGCACTGGCAGGCCTGCTGCTGGCAGGCTGCGCCACAGGTCACACAGACAAGGGGCCAACCGTAATCAGCTATGATCACGGTGCTCTGGATACCCTGATTGAACTGGGTGCAGGTGACCGGGTCCTGGCAACACCGCATCGCGGCCTGCCGGATTATCTGGCCCAATTTGGTCAGTCGCTACCAGACTCGGGTAGCCTGAAAGAACCGGACCTGGAAACGATCAGGGACCTCAGTCCGGACCTGGTGCTGATGACTGGCCGGCAGGGTGACATGATCGAAGAAGTGAAGAGTCTGGCCGACGTGCACGAACTCGCCCTCGCCGGGGGCAGCTACAGGGATGCCGTTGCTGCGCAGGTTCACGATCTGGCGAATTTATATGGGCGTGGACAAGCTGCTGACCGGGCGCTGAAGTCACTCTGGAGTTATGCAGAGGAACAGAGATCCCGTTTGGCAGATGCCGGAACGGTAACGGTGGTTACCCACAACGACGGCCGGTTTTCTCTTCGTAACGAGCCGGTTGTCGTTGAGTTGCTTGGTCTGAAATCACCGGATGTTCCTGCCACTGTCAAGCCGGTCACACGCGGGACACGGACATTTTACCCGGTGACGGCAGAGCAGCTGGCGGTCATGGCGCCGGATGTCCTGCTTGTTGTTGATCGAAGTGCCGCCATCGGCGCGGACGCTATGGCGGATGATGCATTGCGCAGTGTCCAGACGGAAAAGGTCGGTACTCGGGTGGTCAGATTGGATCCCGCGCTCTGGTACCTGTCTGGCGGTGGCCTCCAGAGCGTCCGACTGCAGGTGGATGAGGTGGCCCGGGCACTGGACTGATCCGGACACTGGCCAGCATCAGGCCCGCTTGAAGCTGGCCAGTGCCACCGCAGCGGTCACGAACAGACCGCCAAAGACCCGGTTCATCTGCCGCTGTCGCCGGGCGGTGGTAATGAACCGGAACAGCTGGCTGGCCAGCAGGGCGTAGCCGAGCATCACCAGGCAATCCACCAGAATCAGAGTGGTGCCCATGGTGATAAGCTGGGGACCATGGGGTGCGCCGGCTACCAGAAATTGCGGGAACAGAGCCACCAGGAAGACCGTCGCCTTGGGATTGGTCAGGTTCACGAACACCGCATTCCAGAACCTTTTATGCCCGCTAACGGGCTGGCGGTCATCTTCCATGGTTTCCAATACCGGCTCACGCCATTTCGAAATGCCCAGCCAGATCAGGTAGGCAACACCCAGCCATTTGATCACCGCCAAAGCAATATTTGAGGAGGCGATGATGGCTCCGAGTCCGGCACCCACCAACAGAATCTGAATCCCGAAACCCAGTTGCAGCCCCATGATGGCCGGTAGCGAACGGCGAACACCGTAACGCATGCCATTGCTCATGGTATTGATCGCCCCGGCGCCCGGGGAAACGCTGATCAGAACGGCTGCCACAAGAAAAGTGAGCCAGGCTGCCAGTGACATAATGATTCGCTCCCGAAAAAGACTGATAGTTACACCGTATCAGCGACGAAGGCAAGCCGCGGGAGGTTTTGAGCGATGCGCAAGTCAGAAAGCTCGTTGTGAATCAGGGACGATACAGTGTGCCGGCATCCAGGGCAGGTTCCTGTATGGCATCACGAAATATGCGTTGTTCCTGCTTTTCAAATTCGCGAACGCTTTTGCTCACATGTCGGATATGAGTGGTCGCTGCCTTCTCGGCCCTCTGGGGCTGTCGATTAATAACCGCGTTGTAAACCTGGCGGTGGTGCTTGTCGATTTGTTGCCGGATATGAGGACGCTGCGGGAGGTTGCTGACCGAGGTCTGCACCGAATGCAGTATCAGTTGATTGAGGCTGCTCAGTATATGGACCAGTACCGGGTTATGGGACGCCTCGACGATGGAGCGATGAAAGGCGTGATCGAGTTCAGCCCTGGCTCTCAGGTCGGCGCTTTCCAGTGCCTTGAAGGCTTTGGTGATTCGGTAGAAATCTTTCTCGGTACCCCGTTGCGCCGCCAGGTACGTGGCTTGCCCCTCAAGCTGCTCACGCACTTCATAGAGGTCGTACAGGAGGCGGGAGTGGGTGAAAAACAGCTGTAGTAATGGGCTCTGGTCTTCGGGTTCCGGCACAATTTCGGCCACAAAGGAGCCTTGGCCGTGGCGAGTTTCGATGACACCGCGCCCCTGCAGTTCACGCAGTGCTTCGCGCACGATCGAGCGCGATACGCCCAGTCGACTGGAGAGCTGGCGCTCGGACGGAATCTTCTGCTTCGGCGTCAGTGATCCATCCAGAATCATTGTCTCGATCTGATGCGCGATCGAATGTGAGATTGGTAAAGGTTTGCTGTCTGTCCTCACTTTCTTCACTGGTCAGACCAGTGCCTCCTGCTTTGTCTGGCTTTTGCGGGTATCCCGGCCACGCCCAGTCACTATCGGAGATTTTGCCAGAGGCGTCCATGGCAGGCAGGAAAATACTGGTAGGACCAATTCATAAAGCTCTGGACTTGCGCGCTTCGCGCTGGTGAAGATGCAGTCGTGAATGCTGCCCTGATGATGGAATCTGGCCGATACAGAATTTAAGTGGTGTAAAAATAAGAGGCTTGGCATGTTTTTTAAAACAGTAAGAAAAGTAACGCTCCTCAACCCGCAAGATAACGTTGCCCTGGCGCTGGAAGATATTCCCGCAGGCGCAACGATTTCAGTGAACGATATCCAGGTCAGCCGAGATGTCCCTCGAGGCCATAAAATTGCGGTAAAAGAGATAGGCACCGGTGCGGAAGTGGTCAAATACGCACAGGTAATCGGCTTTGCCAAAGAGCCTATTGCGCCAGGTGACCACGTTCACAGCCAGAACTGTGGGGTAGAGGACTTCGAGCGGGATTACGATTTCTGTGCGGACGCCGGAAATTTTGTTGCTGATACTCGTCATCAGAATCGCACCTTTAAAGGGTTTCGGCGTTCGTCCGGCAAGGTTGGTACCCGAAACTATATCGGGATTCTGACCAGCGTGAACTGCTCGGCAACGGTCGCGCGACTGGTTGCCGATGAGGTAAAGAACAGCGGCATTCTTGCGGACTATCCGAATGTGGATGGCATCGTACCGCTTGTTCATGGGGCTGGCTGCTGTATCAAGTCCGACGGTGAGGGCTACGGGAATCTGCAGCGTACGCTGATGGGGTATGCGGGCCATCCTAACTTCGCATCGACTCTGATGATCGGTCTCGGCTGCGAGGTGATGCAGGTCTCCAGAATGATGGAAGAGGTGGGGCTGGAAGAGGGCAGCGCCTTCAGAAAGCTCATTATCCAGGAGCAGGGCGGCACCCGTAAGACGGTTCAGGCGGGGGTTGAGGTTATCAAGTCGATGCTGCCTCTGGCCGAGCAGTGCACGCGCACGGATGAGCCCCTGTCTGAGCTTACGGTGGCACTGCAGTGTGGCGGATCTGACGGGTACTCCGGCATTACTGCCAACCCTGCGCTGGGCGTTGCAGCGGACTTGTTGGTGAGTGCAGGAGGTACTGTCGTGCTTTCCGAAACGCCAGAGGTATACGGTGCCGAGCATTTGCTGACTCGTCGTGCAGCCTCTCCTGAGGTGGCCCAGAAACTGGTGGATCGTATTCACTGGTGGGAAGAATATGCCGCTAAAAATGGCGGCGAGATGGACAACAACCCGACCCCGGGCAACAAGGCGGGCGGCTTGACGACGATTTTCGAGAAGTCCCTGGGGGCTATTGCGAAGGCGGGTACCTCGCCGTTGAAAGGGGTGTATCTGTACTCACAGCCGATCGATACCAAAGGGTTCGTACTCGTTGATGGCCCCGGCTACGATCCCTGTGCGATCACCGGGCAGGTTGCTTCCGGCTCAAATGTTGTGTGTTTCACCACGGGGCGAGGTTCGGTATTCGGCTTCAAACCGGCCCCTTCCATCAAGTTGGCAACCAATACCACGCTCTTTCAGAACATGGAGGAGGATATGGATATCAACTGTGGCGATATTATTGATGAGGGGGTTTCCCTGGAGGTGAAGGGGCAGGAGATTCTGGATCTAATCATCGACATTGCTTCGGGGGATCAGTCCAAGAGTGAGCTGAACGGTTTGGGTGACTACGAATTTGTACCCTGGCAGCTTGGCGCGCAGATGTAGGATTGCGCGGGCTCCGAGCCATCACGGTGAGGAGCCTCTGCGCTGTTCAGCTGGCCTTCCAGTGACTGCTACATAACTCCCCACCCAGTTTTCGGACCCAGGATGAGAATTCATTTTTGATCATTGGGCGGGCAAAATAGTAGCCCTGAACGAACCGGCATCCAAAGTCATGAAGAAGCTGACATTGCTCTCTGGTTTCCACGCCCTCAGCAACAAGATCCACATCCAGCAATGCGGCGCCTCTGATTGTGGCATTGACCAGTGTGGCCTGCTTTCTGTCCGAGGTGATGGAATCAATGAAACTCTTATCAAGTTTTAACGTATGCAGCGGCAGCTGCGTTATGCACGCGAGCGAGGAATAACCTGTCCCGAAATCGTCGAGCGCTATCCTGACGCCCAGTTTGATGAGTTCGCGAACCGTTCTATGAACCCGGGCAGCATCGTCCATGACGGCACTTTCGGTGATTTCAATTTCCAGTTTCTGCCCGGTACCCGCGAGCTGATCCAGTGATTTTCTCAGCGTCTGGACAAGCTCCGGATCTTTGAACTGAAGAACGGAAACGTTCACGGCAATGGAAAAGCCCGGTGGCAGATCGCTTTCCAGGAGCAATCGTGTTGCCTCCTCAATAACCCACCTCCCAACAGGAATAATGGCGCCAGTGGATTCGGCCAAAGGAATGAAGTCCGCAGGGCTCATAAAGCCAAGTTTCGGATGCTCCCATCGCAACAACGCCTCAGCACTGAAAACCTTACCCGTTGCCAGTTCCACCTTGGGTTGTAATGCCAGGAAAAGCTCACCGCGTTCAGTAACGCTTGCCAGCTCTCTTCGGATAACCGCCTGCCGGTTTGCCTTGTCCTGTAATTTGAGGTCATGGATGCAAAACGAGTTGCCGGGCACATTGCTGGCTTCACGCATTGATAACAGGGCATTTTCAACCACGAGTGAAGCGCTGGTGTCGTCGCTGAGCCCTCCGGCCACGCCCAGAGAGCAGGAAAAGTTGAGCGGCTGGCCCTGCCAGATAAACGGCCTTCCTGCCAATGAGTACAGGTGACTGACGGTTTCCTCTATTTCTGTGCCCGAAACACGCCCTTCGTAGAGGATCAGGAAGGCGCCATGGTCACCCCTGGCGGCGAGTTGTCGATGTCCTTCAGGGTGGCTCAAGCGGCCAGCCAGATCCTGGAGTACAAAATCGGCGGCATGCCTGCCGATAGTAGACGTGACATCGGTGAAGTTATCGAGATTCAAGGCCACCAGATAATAGGGCCTGTTGTCGTCGTGGTAATTTTCCTTCAGGTACCCCTCAAACCACGGTCGGTTGCCGAGACCTGTTTGTGGATCTGTTTCCCGCTCAAGGCGAAGGGTGCTCTCGATGCTTGTAATGCTGACTTTTGCTTTCGCCAGTTCATTCTGCTCTTTGACTGCACGGCGCCGGGTTCTGGCCAGGCGATGCCCGCTGACAAGGCAGAGAAACGCACCAAACGAAAAGACCGCAGCAAGGAGCAGATGTGGCCCCTGAAGATCAATGGACTGGCGAGCGAGCAAACTGATGAAAGTCGGGACAGCGATTGCACACACACTGAGAACCGCTGCCGGGTAATCATTGCTGTAGGCGGATACCGGCATGGAAAGCACAGCGAACAGCAGTAACACCAGGGCGACCGTATGCCAGGGGCCAATCTGCCACAGCAGTAATGGTGCCAATGCCGCCCAGCCAAGCGCTATAAGGAATGCCATCACGCGATTTTTCGGCGCCCAGCGTTCCGTGGTTTCGTAGGCCAGTTCGGGGCCGCCCTCCCTCAGCAGCTTCCATTGATACAGATAGAGGCAGCACATCAGGATGAGCCACAGGATCAATAACAGATGGATCAGGTTGCTGGCGACGGAGCCCCAGAAAAGCAGCAACACCATAAACGAAGCGCTGACCCCAAGGTATTCATAGCCCCTCAGCTCTACGTAGAGCTGCTGAGTCAGCTCTGGTACCTGATCATCCAATAACCAGATGTCTTTGAACCTGTACTTGTTCATTCTGCCCCCGTTCCATTTACGGGCCAGGTTGCGAAGTCTGAGTGGCTTCGCCAGAAAATCCTTCTTTCGAGCGCTGGCACTGTGGTTGAAAAACAGACAGGTTGACCAGCCCATCATCACAAATACAGAGGCCCGGTGACAACTGATTTTGAGAGGGCTCTACCTGCACCGCCAGCCCTGGCCCAAAACGAAAGGCCATCATTTGCCACAATTCATGCAGAAAGCCGTTGAGATGCGACTGGATGCATCGTTTATCGTGAGCAGGTGGTTTTAAAAAGATGGAGGAGAAAATGAGCACCGCAGATATTCAGGAAATCCTGCAGAAAAAGCGCTTTGCAGCCCGGATTGCACGAGAGGCATACAACAGCGACCCGAGCCCGACCAAATATTCCGCGCTTCAGAAAGCGCTCTTTGAGCGCCGTCTGATAGAGGAAGAGTTCGGGTCAGTCGGGTTTACCGATGCTGGGCAATGCCCTGGAGCGCTGTCTGGTATTCATCATTCAGCGTAGCGACAGTCTGTGCAACCGTTGTGAGTTCTGAGATTCCTCCAACGCCCTGGCCGGCTCCCCAGATGTCACGCCAGGCTTTGCTCTTGCTGCTACCTTTTGAGCCAAACGACATTTTGCTTTTGTCAGACGTGGGCAAATTGTCCGGATCAAGCCCGGCGTTCTCAATACTGCCCCGCAGATAGTTGCCATGAACCCCGGTAAACAGGTTGCTGTAGACCACGTCGGATGCCGTGGATTGCACGATCATGTCTTTATAGGCCTGGTCTGCATTGGCTTCTTGAGTGGCAATGAACCGTGTGCCCATGTAGGCCAGGTCTGCACCCATCACCCTGGCGCTGAGTATGTGGTTACCTTGGGTGATCGCGCCGCCCAGAATGATCGGGCCGTCAAAGAAACTGCGAACCTCAGACAGGAGGGCAAAAGGGCTTAAGGTGCCGGCATGGCCGCCGGCCCCTGCGGTCACCAGAATCAGGCCGTCAACACCCGCTGCCAGTGCCTTCCTGGCATGCCGTACGTTGATGACATCGTGGAATACCAGGCCGCCGTAGCTGTGCGCTGCCTCAATCACCATCGGTGATGCCTGCAGGCTGGTAATGATGATTGGCACCTTGTGCTTTACGCAGACCTCCATATCGTGGGCAAGCCGGTCATTGGAACCATGAGCAATCTGGTTGACGGCGTAGGGGGCGACTTTAACGTCGGGGTTTGCTGCCTGATAGGCCGCCAGTTCGGTTTCAATCTCCGTTAGCCACTCATCGAGCTTCTCGGCGGGCCGTGCATTCAGCGCCGGGAACGAACCCACAAGGCCGGCTTTACACTGCTCGATAACAAGCTTGGGGGTGGAGATAATAAACAGCGGCGAGCAGATCACTGGCAGTGCCAGTCGGTCTTTGAGGCTATCGGGCAGACTCATGTGCCTGAACTCCTGTTTTTGTATTTGGTTGCAAGGTCGCCGGGATTACTGGCGCGCCAGAGTATCGCGGCTGGCTTGGGATGATGGCGGCTGTACTTGAATAAACTGCTGTCTGATTGTTTTCTTGGAGATTTTGCCGTTGTCGTCCCGGGCAATGTCGTCGACGACCGTGAGGGTCCGGGGTACTTTGTATTTTGCAAGCCGGTTTTCCAGATGGGCCCTGATTTCCGTGAGGGTATCGTCATTGGGATTGTGGAGTTTGACCAGCCCGACAAGTGATTCGCCATATTCCTGGTCAGGAACGCCGATGACAGCACAGTCCTGAACGCCTTTGAGTTCCAGCAATACATTTTCGATTTCAGCCGGGTAGATGTTCACGCCGCCTGAAATGACCATGTCTGAGATGCGATCACATATATACAAATAGCCATCCTTGTCGAAGTAACCCATATCGCCCACGGTTGCCAGTTGACCGAACGCGGCTTTGTCTCTTGCCTGCTGGTTATTCTGGTACGTGAAATCCGGGTAAGCAGGCTGCCGTCCGTAGATAATTCCAACCTCACCGGAAGGGCACTCATTGCCATCCTCGTCAATGATCTTTACCTCCGCGCCCAGCGCCGGTTTGCCGACACTTCCGGGTTTGTTCCGTGCGTCTTTGGGATGCTGGATAGTGAGCATTCCGGTTTCGCTGGAGGCATATGTTTCGTGAATGACGGCTCCCCACCATTCAATCATTGATGTTTTTAGCTCGGGGGAGCAGGGTGCTCCTGTTGATGCAACGAAAGACACCGAGGATAGGTCGTATTGTTGCTTTACCTCTTCTGGCAGGCGCAGCAGCCTCGTAAACATGATAGGGACAAGGTAGACCGTTGTGATTGCGTGCCGTTCGATCAGGCGCAGAATATTTTCCGCATCAAAGCCTTGAGTGAGTACCAGCAATTCGCCGTTTAACAGCGCCTGCTGTGTCATGTTACAGGGTGCACTGTGATAAAGCGGTGCTGGCATTAACGTCTTTACGCCGGGTTTGATGCCCCAGCCTTTGTCTGCAAGTTCTCTCATCAATGGCAGGTAGGCAGGGGCAAGGGGCATACGGCGAACCCCTTTGGGTTTCCCCGTGGTACCCGAGGTATAGGGCATCATGCCTCTGGGGTTTCTCTCGGAGCCGCTGTAGACCGGCTGTTTACTTAGCCAGTCCTCGTAGTTTGTGTGACTTGCGCCGTGGGAATCTATAACCAGAACAGGTATGCCTGCAGGAATGGCGGATTCAACTGCTCTCAGGAACTCCGACTGGATTATGATGGCTTTGGCATCACAGTCGTTCATGATGTAACGCGCTTCCTCAGCCTTGAAGTGCCAGTTGATCGCACAGTGATAGATCCCTATCGTTCGACACGCCACCATGATGTCCATAAGTGCTGGGTGGTTTTTCATCATGACCGCAACAACGTCGCCCTCATTCAGACCTAGCGAGGTTAACCCGCCCGCAAGTTTCAGTCCTCGCAAATCAATGTCAGATCCTGCGCGGTATAAGTCTTCAAAAACGAGTGCGGCAGTCATTTGGTTTCCTGTTAGCTTTTAATTCTTAACCGCAGCGTAAACCACCAGTTCCACGAGCATGTCTTCTCTTGCCAGACCTGCAACCACAAGAGCGGCGCGATTCGGATACGGTTCTTTGAAGTATTCACTATATATCCTGTTCACCGTTGACAGATAGGCCCTGTCTGTCACGTAAATCATGACCTGAGTGATATCTGTCAGGTCGGCGTTGGCGCAGTCCAGTGTATGGCAGAGATTTTTCATGGTCTGGTAGGTCTGGGCTTCGATGCCGCCGGTCACCACCTTACCCTGGTCATCTATTGGAATCTGGGCGGTAAACAGTATGCCGTTGCCAATAGTGGCCCACTCGAGTGGCGAAGGTGATTGGTACAGTTCGGTTTTGACCGTTTTAATCATGTTGTCAGGTTTCCTTTGGTTGTCTGTGGTTAACGTTCAGCACCTGCCAGTCGCCTCTCTACGGCACTGACCATATTGAATCCGATATGCCGGATCGGTTCCGGTGGCATCCAGCCGGGCCGCCCCATAAGCCTTTGGACATCCATGGAAGGCTGCCCTGTCGCCAGGTTGGCTAACTGTTTGCCAAGAAGGGTTCCTTTGAGGATGCCCACGCCGTTGCAGCCTATAGAGGCGAACAGGCCTTTCTCGAACTGGCCCCAGAGGGGGGCGCCATTCGCTGTCAGTGAGGTTGTGCCGCCCCACCATTTCTCCAGGCCGTAGTGACGCAGTTCCGGGAAGCGGCTAAAAAGGCTCTGTTCGAGGTAGCCGCGGGTTGAATCATTGTCCTCATGTTCATAGCCGTAGAAGCCACGGATCAGAAGTCGACCGTCATCGGTCGTTCTGAGGGTGGAGCCGAGCCGATGAGCTGGCAGCAGGCCCCAATGACCCTCAGGTGCGAGGGCGGCAAACAGATCGGGTGGAAGAGGAGGTGTGACGCCAGCATAGGTAAAGATTTTTACGCTGTACGCATTACCAATGCCCAGAGAGGTTGCAAAGGCATTGTTGGCTAAAAAGACCATCGGAGCTTGTAAGGAACCTTCCGGGGTTGCTATGAACCATTTGTCTGAAGCGCCTCGTGAAAGGCGAGTGGCAGGGCTCTCCTCGTAAAGCGTGATTTGTTTTTGCAGACTGTGGGCCAGATTTGAGATCAGGGCGTAAGGGTTCACCAGGCTGTTGCCCGGCAGGTTCAATCCAGCCCGATAGTAGCGGCTACCTGTGATGGATCTCATGCGGTCATAGCCCATCCACTCGAAGGGTTGGCCGCTTTTCTCCAGTAGCTGTGCCAGAGCGACCAGTTTCTTTTCGCCTCTTTGGGTCGCGGCACCCTTAAAAATCCGGGCTTCTGGCGTGTAGGCGCCCTGAAACACAGTGGCACGCATTTCATCCTGGGTTGTTTTGTAGTGTTCGTATAGCGCGCCCGCGGTAGCCGTGCTGGCTGCCGTGAAGGCGTGTTCAAGGACGAAGCCCGAGTTGCGGCCCGGAGAGCCTGAGCCTATGGTCTCCGCTTCGAGGATCCTGATGTCCAGCTCCGGCATCTGACTCGCCAGCTGTTTTGCTATGGCGATTCCCGTATAGCCGGCGCCGATAATGACCGCATCACATGTCTGGGCACCTTTTAGGCGCGGATGCGTTCGGCGCAGGCTTGGCGTGTCAGTCCAACCGCAGGTGCTTTGATAAACAGGGTATGGAGAACCACTTGTACTCATCGTGATTTCGCTCTTCTATCGGGTGGATTCCAGCGAGTCGAAAAGGTTTTGGCTGATCGCTCGGGCACTGGTCAGGAGTGCTGTTACAAGTCTTTCGTAGTGATCATCTGACAGTCTGGATCGCCTGAGGCAGCAGCTCAGGGCGGCGATTGGTCTTCGGTCTTTGTCAAAGACCGGGACAGCGATACCGGTGAATTCCGGTGGATCGGAGTCTTCAACACCGCAGGTGATTTCCAGATGCTGGCAGTTGGCAATGGCTTCTTTTACACGACGCTGGTTAATGCCCCGTGCCCGCAGGAAGGCAGGTTCGTTGTGGTCAAGAATATGCGCTTGTTCGGGTTCGCTCATGAAACTCAGTATCGCAATAGACGCCTGGCCAACTCCGAAGGGAATACGGTCACCTTTCTGACGGGTATAGCTCCGTGCCGGGTGCCGACCATCAACTATGTCCAGGCACAGCACATGAAATCCGTCCGGCACCATCAGGAAAAAGCTGTCTCCTAGCGTTTCGGCCATGTCCAGAAGGTGCATGTGCGCGATGTTGTCCAGAGCGTCGCGAATGAGTTCACCCCAACCAAGAAGTTCCGGCCCCGGGTATACCGAACCGCGATTCAGGGGCTGTCTCAGCAATCCCAGATCCTTTAGCGCCCGGACCAGCCGGTACACAGTTGGCGTACTCAGCCCTGACGCCTCGACAAGTTGAGATATGGATTGGCCTCGATAACCTGCCCTGATCACGAGTTGAAGCAATGAATAGCTCCTGTCCAGGGTCTGAATCCCGCTTCGTTGCATTTTCTTCGGCTCATTCTGCTTGGTGTTTATCACTGTACCCGTTGCCGTGCTTATTGGCTTATCGCGAGGTGAGAAAATACTTCACTTTCTGTTCTTAAAATTCATATATAAAAAATAAATGCACAGGTGAATGGCTTGTGCTGACAAAGTGTTCCATGAGGCATTTTTGTATGCTTATATGATTGCATATTAAATTTTTGAGAGCTTGTCGTGACGTTTAAACCAGCACAAAAATGGGAAGGCCGGATAGATAAGGAAGAAAATCCGGATGCAATTCGTTGGCATCAGAAGGTGTCATCGTCGCCAACTGCCGGTGTTGGTTCGACGGTTGGTTTGCTTGGTTTTGCCTGTGATGCGGGAGTCCGCAGAAATAAGGGCCGACTGGGCGCTGCAGCGGGGCCTTATGCCTTACGTCGTCAGTTGGCAAACCTGGCGTGGTATGGCGACGACGACCTGTCGGTACAGGATTTCGGCACTGTTGAGGTTGCTGGTGATGCTCTGGAGCCGGGGCAGGAGGAGCTGGCCTCAAAGGTTGCTGACACGTTGCCGCTCGTTCGCCGTCTTTTGGTTGTTGGTGGAGGGCATGAGACAGCATGGGGTAGCTTTTCTGGCCTTGCCCGTGTCTTTGACCCGACCACGACTCGAATTGGCATTATCAATCTGGATGCTCATTTCGATCTGCGCATGACGGGTGAGCAGGGGCCTTCGTCCGGTACGCCCTTTGCCCAGATCGCTGAGCAATTTGGGCGAGAAGCCTTTCATTATTGTTGTCTTGGTCTTGCAAGAACCAGTAATACCCGGTCTCTTTTCGGGCGTGCCGATGAGTTGGGTGTCAGCTACCGGGAGGACCGGGATATGCGTGTATCGGATATCCCCGAAGTGCTGGAGCAAATACGTGATTTTTGTCAGGGCATGGACATGCTCTATCTGACCATCGACCTTGATGTGCTGCCGCACTATCAGGCTCCGGGTGTCAGCGCTCCAGCGGCACGAGGTGTTGCACTGGAAGTGATTGATGCGGTGATCGATGAGGTGGAGCACCTCGCCCGCTCGCTTCCCCAGGGCATGCCCCTGGTAGAAATATCCGAATTGAACCCTGAATTCGACGAATCTGGCGTGACCGCTAAAACGGCGGCCCTGCTGGCGGACGCACTTCTGTGTCCTAACCGCCGTCCGTGAGGCGGCACCCCTAAGTTCAAACAGAAAAGGAAGGTGCAACAATGAGAAAACTGAAGACGATTCTTGTGTCTGCTGCCTTGGGAGTCGGCCTCGCCGCTGGTGCTGCTCAGGCGCAAGAGAGAGTGTTTTTTGGCATTGCGACCGGCGGAACGGGCGGTACTTACTACCCTCTTGGCGGCATGCTGGCGCAAGTGATTTCCAATAATGCCGATCTCGATGGCAAGAAGCTGTCCGCAACGGCCGAAACGGGCAACGCCTCAGTCGCCAACGCCGGTCTGCTGGGACGTGGTGATATCGAGTCTGCTTTTGTGGCCGCTGATATTCTGGATTCTGCTTATAAGGGCAAAAATCAGTTCGAGGGTAAGGCACAAAAGAACCTGCGGGCTTTGGGAGCACTTTACCCGGAAACGGTCCAGTTGGTGGCTCAGCCCGGACTTGATTCGTTCACCGACCTGGAAGACAAATCGGTTAGCTCAGGATCCCCCGGTTCCGGCCAATGGCAGCTGCTGGGCGACCTGCTCAACGCTCACGGAATGAGCCGTGACGATGTGAACGAAGATTACTCGTCATTTTCCCAGTCTGCTGAAAAGATCAAGGATGGTAACCTGGATGCATCTTTGATTACCGCAGGTGCTCCGACTGCCTCCATCGTAGAACTGGCCAATGGACATGACATCAGCGTTATTCCTCTGACTGGCGATCCCATCAAAAAACTACAGGAAACCCAGCCGTACTACACGTCCACGGTGCTGCCTGCCGGAACTTACAAGGGGGTCGACAAGGATGTTGAAACGATCGCTGTCCGTGCTATCTGGGCAACTCATGCGGATTTGCCGGAAGACATCGCCTACGCCGTGACCAAGGCGCTTTACGAGAACACCGAAACGCTTGGCAAGGTTCATGTGAAAGGCAAGGAAATCTCGGTTGAGACCGCGCTTGAGTCTGTTTCTATCCCGCTGCACCCCGGTGCGGAGAAGTATTTCCGTGAGAAGGGTGTCATTGAATAAGGTTGCCTTGCGCCTGCTGCTGGCTGGGGTTCTTTCCTCGGCCGGTCATTTGCAGGCTGATGGTCTTGAGATCAGTCAGTATCGGGAGGGCAGGTTGTTAACCTGCGTTCCCGTGACTGACGGGATGTTTGAACTCTCGTTCATCCACTCCGTATCGTTGACGCCAGTGACGGACTTCTATCGTCTCATTACGTCCCCGGTTGGTGATCTGACGATCTCTCAGACAGCCGAAGTTTTCATTGCTCACGGACAGGGTTTGCCATCACTGGTAAATGAACCGGACGCCTTGTCATTTGAGCATCGGAATGGCCAGTTCATTTTGAAGATGGATCGTAAGATTGGTCGCCTGGTTGTTCGTACCGATCAACGCTTCAAAAACAGACTTCACACTGGCAACAGCACGATCAATTTAAATCAATGGCCGGACAGCGGGCTGCTGTTTACACCGGTCTCTAACTGCCAACAATAACTCAGAGTCAACGGGTATGAGCAATTCGAACAGCCAGACGGCCAGCGGTTCGTCATCCACCGGACCTGAAATGCACCAGGCGGATCTGGATAGCCTGATAAAAAAGTTCGATAACGAATCGAATTTCCGAGATCTCAAAGGTGCTCTCAAAACGCTGGTGACCGTTACCTGCGTCGTTCTCAGTGTCTTCCATATTTACACAGCGGGTTTCGGCCTGCTGAATGAAGTGACCCACCGTAACGTGCATATGGCCTTCATCATGGGCCTGCTGTTTATCGTGTTTCCCAGGCGGCAACCGAAGCATTTCAAACTCAACGTCGGGTTGAGCCTTCTATACGGCGCGTTCTACCTCTTGATTGCCCACCAGCTGGTTCAAGCGCTGGCCGGCGACATCCCAGCCTGGTGGGGGTGGGGGATATACGCGTTTGCCGCGCTGATGGGATTGTCTGCCTTGCCCGTAGCTGCTCTGGGTGGTCGTAATAAGCCCAGCTGGATTGACTGGCCGTTGATGTTGGCGGGAGCTGGCTTTTCCGCCTATCTGATCGTCTTCTTCGATGAGATCTTCATTATCAACGTTGGTTTCCCGCAGGCTTTTGATTACATGATGGGTGGTGTCGCCGTGATGTTGGTCGTTGAGGGCGCTCGCCGGACCATGGGAGAGTCATTGTCCATCATTGGCGTACTGGCGTTGTTGTATGCGATGTTTGGCCCCTATCTGCCAGGTGTGATGGCGCACCGGGGGTATGACATTATCCGCTTGGTGGAGCATTTGTACCTGGGCACGGAAGGCATCTACGGCATCGCTATTGGCGTGGTTGCCACCTACGTTTACCACTTTGTGTTATTTGGTGTGCTTGCTCAGGCGTCCGGTCTTGGCCAGTTGTTCATCGAGTTGGCGACACTGGTTGCAGGCCGTTACTCCGGGGGACCGGCAAAAGTGTCTGTCGTTTCATCGGGCTTTTTCGGCATGATCTCAGGTTCCCCGGTTGCGAATACCGTTACGACCGGGGCATTTACAATCCCGATGATGAAAAAGTACGGCTTCAGCGGTCGTTTTGCCGCCGCTACAGAGGCTGCTTCTTCTTGTGGTGGGCAGATCACTCCGCCGATCATGGGCGCTTCGGCTTTTGTCATGTCTGAAATGCTGGGCGTACCCTACAATGAGCTGATTCTCATCGCCATCATTCCGGCTGCATTCCATTACCTGGCCACCCTCTGCATGGTTCATTTCGAGGCCCGTCGCCTTAACCTCAAGGGCATGCCGGCTGACCAGATTCCCCGCCTGGGCGCTGTGCTCTCCAAACATTGGCATCAAGTGATTCCGCTGGTGGTGATGGTGACACTGTTGCTGATGCAGTTTACGCCGTTTCTGGCTGCATTCTGGGGCATCATCCTGACGATTGGCTGCTCCTATATCCCCTTGGTTTTGCGGCCCCTGGGTTTCAGGAAGCTGGATCATGAGAGCGTGCTTACACCTCGTCGTTTGATCGATGGCCTTGAAGAAGGCGCCAAACAGTCCATTGCCATTACCGCCGCCTGTGCCTGCGTTGGTTTCCTGCTAGGTGTTACCACGCTGACCGGACTTGGTTTCAAGTTCTCTGGCGCCATCGTTGGTCTGGCTCATGATTTCGGCAGTACGCTTGCCGCATTCATACCCTTCGATCTGGTGACCGAAAACAGTTTGACGCTGTTTATCGCGCTGTTATTGGTGGCTGTCGCCTGTATCCTGATGGGCGCTGGGATTCCAACCACACCGACCTACATCATTCTGGCCTCCATTGTGGCTCCGGCGCTGGATGATTTCGGGATCGCGTTGCTGGCGTCCCATTTCTTTATCTTCTATTACGGTGTGCTGGCGGATGTGACACCACCGGTTGCCTTGGCCGCCTATGCGGGGGCGGGCATTTCAGGCTCTGATCCAATGAGGACGGGCACTACGGCCTTCCGGCTGTCCATGGGCAAGGCGCTGGTGCCATTGATGTTTATCTACGCGCCAAGCCTGCTGTTCCTTGACTTTACCTGGTACGAGTTCTCGATTGCCATGATCAGTGGCATCCTGTGCATTGTCGCGTTGTCGGCTGCTTATATCGGATTCTTCAGCGCGCCGCTTTCGAAACCAGAGAAAATCCTCCTGAGCCTTGCCGGGTTGTCGCTGGTGGCACACAGTCCGTGGCTGCTGCTGATTTCCGGGGGCCTGGTTTTCTTGATCCTTGGCAGAAACTATAGAATCGGAAACTATCAGTTAGCGACTCAGACGGGATAGGGAGTAAACCACTTGAGTGAGAAAGACTATACCGTGCCAGCCCTGTACAAGGGGCTGCGCATCCTGGAGATGTTCGACAGTACTTGTCGGGCATTGAGCCAGGTGGAGATGGCCGAACGCCTGGGGGTGAGCACAAGCTCGATTTACCGGATTGTGCAGACCCTGACATCCATGGGTTACCTGAACAAAATCGGAACCAACACCTATGCGCTCGGCACTCAAGTGGTTTCCCGGGGTTTCAGCTACCTTGCCAATCGTGAAATAGTCGAGGTTGCTGCCTCATTTATTACTCAGTTGCGCGATGGCACTTCGTTGTCCAGTCATGTCGGGGTTCGTGACGGCACCGAAGTGCTCTATGTGTTTCGAGCGCTGGCCTTGCAGCGGGTGTCGGTCAACGTGCCTGTGGGTACCCGCTTCCCGCTGCATACAACGGCTATGGGCAGGGCGCTTTTGATGGGGATGACTCCCGCTGAGCTGCAAAGTCTTTTCCAGGGACAGCGGCTGGATGGTTACCCTCGACCCGCGCCCCAGACAATGCCCGAACTGATTTCTCTTTGTGAAAAAGAGCGCGCACAAGGGTGGACTCATCATTATTCGGACCACTCAACGGCACTGGCAGTACCTATCCGGAACTTTACCGGGCAGGTGATCGCTGCCATTAATATTTCTGGTCCGGATCCAGTGATGAATGCAGACGGGGTGATGGAAACGTTGCGCTCTGAGTTGAGACAGACTGCAACCGAAATCATGAGGCAGGTCGGTGGAATCTAGCCGCCTGAGGCTTTAACTGCCAGGGCGTGACCGACGGATGGCTGCGCCAGTCTCAAGGCGGGACTGGCGGGCGCTGACTACGTGGCGCCCCAGAAACAACAAAGCCCGCACAAGGCGGGCTAAGTCATTGAATAATGGTGCCCGGAGGCGGAATCGAACCACCGACACGGGGATTTTCAATCCCCTGCTCTACCAACTGAGCTATCCGGGCGTGTTGCGCTACTGCTGTGCAACGGGGCGCTATTAAACCGGTTTCGATGTTTTGAGTCAAGGCTGAGCCGGAAAAAAATACGAATCTTTTCAGACCTGCTCAGCCTTTGATCAATCCGGCTTTATTGTTCTGGTGGAACGTAGCCGTCGGCCTTGTCGAAAGGCTCGTTATTGAAGAAGTGCTCCATCTGCGCCTGCAGGTATTTACGGGTGTTCGGGTCCATCAGGCTCAGGTGCTTTTCATTTATCAGCATGGTCTGTTGGGCCTGCCATTCTTCCCAGGCCTGTTTCGATACGTTCTCGAAGATATCCTGGCCTCTGGCGCCCGGCATGGGCGGGAAATCCAGGCCATCCAGCTCTTTCTGGTATTTACGGCAGAAAACGGTGCGGCTCATGGCGGCTCCTGTTGGCATGTGTCAGTGGCGGTGATGATAACAGATCGAAACGGGCGAAGGCCCGGGTGGTGCGGTTCAAAGCAGGGCTGCTTGCTCAGGTTCGGTAAGCAGGGAGCGAATCGGTGCCGGTAGCCCGAGGTTCAGAGCATCATGGCGGTGCAGCCATTTCAGGTGATCCCGGTCTGCGATACTGGTGGCGTTGCCTTTCACGTTCAGGCGCGCGGGCTGTATGTGCAGGTGGTAATGGGAAAACGTGTGACGGAAACCACTGATCAGCTTCGGTTCTCCGCAATCCAGCCCCAGGTTCTGTTCGCAGGCTTCCTGGAGTTCGTCTGCACCATAGGCCGGGTCCAGTTCAGGCAGGCTCCAGAGGCCGCCCCAGATGCCACTGGGCGGACGGCGTTCGAGCAAAATCCGTCCCTCGTCGTCTTCAAGGATCACCATCCAGGTGGTCTTCTCAGGCTTGGCCTTTTTGGGTTTGGAGCCCGGGTAGAGTGTGGTTTCGCCCCGGGCATAGGCCTGGCAGCCGTCTTGCAGCGGGCAGCTGTCGCAGGTTGGACGGCTGCGGTTACACACCATGGCGCCCAGATCCATGATGCCCTGGGTGTAGTCGCGCACGCGTTGCTCCGGGGTGTGCTCCTCTGCCCGTTGCCAGAGCTGGTTCAGCACGGCGGTCTGGCCCGGCCAGCCGGGGATGGCGTGGTAGCGGGCCAGTACGCGTTTTACGTTGCCGTCGAGTATGGCCGCGCGAATGCCGAATGCCTGGGCCAGTATTGCGGCAGCGGTGGAGCGCCCGATCCCGGTGAGGGCCTCAAGCTGTTCCTGGTTTTGCGGAAACTCACCACCGAAGTCACGAACGACCGCCTGGGCGGCTTTCTGCAGATTTCGGGCCCGGGCGTAATAGCCGAGGCCAGACCAGTGACTGAGCACATCGTCCACAGGAGCTTCGGCCAGTGCCCGGACATCCGGAAAACGCTTCATGAACGCTTCGAAGTAGGGGATGACGGTAGTGACCTGGGTTTGCTGCAGCATGATCTCCGAAACCCACACGCGGTAGGCGTTCCGGTTATGGTGCCACGGCAGGTCATGCCGGCCGTGGCTGTCGTACCAGTTCAGCAGTTTGTGGGCGAAACTGTCGGGCATCAGTTGAGCAGGCCTTTGAGTTTGTCGCCGAGTTCATCGCCCAGTTTTTCCTTGATCTTCTCTTCCGCCTTGTCCTTGGCTTTATTCACTTCCTCTTGCGCCTTGGCTTTGGCTGCGTTCGCCGCGATGGTTTTCAGGGTGTCCCTGAAGCGTGAGCCATCGAAAGAGCAGAGGCCGCCGGGGTTCTCGGCGAAGTTGCCACGGCATTCCACCGGAATAACCGCGTTCTCAACATACTCGGTAACCCGGCAGGCGTTGTCCCGGTGGATCTCGCCCACAACTCTCAGACCCACTTCGTAGTCGATCTGGCTCTGGGCCATGTCCACGGTACCATTGCCTTCAAGCCGCATGCCGGCCAGCGCTGCTACCAGGTCGGTGTTGTTCAGGGTGTTGCCGTTGATGTCCAGGGTGCCGTGCATATCGTTAAAGGGCGTGCTGGTGCCCCAGTCTGTCGTTGTCAGTTCATCCTGGTTCACCAGAGCGATTCCCTGACAGGCCATATGGGTCAGATTCATCTGGCGAAATTCGCCTTCAGCCAGATTGAAGCTGATCTGACCATCGGCATTGCTGCGCAGTGCCGAGATGCGGTTGCCGCTGGAGGTGGCATTGATCTTCAGGTTGGCGCCGCCGATGAGCATGTCCACTTCCGCGAGATCGGTCAGCAGGGGCAGGGTTTGTACGTTGGTGACATCCGAGCCAACGGACCATTTCGGATTATCGCTGCGGGCATCGAGGGTCACATTGGCGCCAAAGCTGCCTTCGTACAGCTGACCACTGAATTCATCTACCTTCAGCAGGCCGTCCTTGGCGGTTGTGCTGGCCTTGATTTCGTTGATGGTCAGGTTGCTGACGATCAGCTGGCCGAGGCCCAGATCAATGTCCAGCAGCAGGCTGCGAATGGTCTCCAGGGGCAGAAGATCGCCCTCTGGTCCGGAGGCGGCGGTTTCCTGGGGGGCAGGCGCCTCTTCGGTTTGTTGCTCTGTATCTCCGTCGGATTGAGGTGGCAGGTACCGGTCTGCGTTCAGCTCGTCGCCCTGGAGTTTAAACACGATACCGGTGTCAGCCAGGTTGTAGCTGCCTGAGCCGTTGAACGTGGTGTCATCCAGCTTGATGGTCAGATCGGTCAGCTCCACCTTGCCGGCAGGGCCGCCAATGCCGGTGGAGAACGCGATCGCTTCAAGCACGTCCGGGTCGCTGGTTTCCATTGCGGGCTGGCCAAGATTGTCGAGCAGTTCCTTGAGGGAAAACTCGGCAATTGACACTTCACCGCTCAGTGTTGGCTTGTCACCGAATCCGGAAACAGTCAGGTCGGTAGACAGGTTCAGGTTTGCGAGGCTGGCAGTAAAGTCGCTCAGGTTGGCGGTTTCGTTTTCCAGGTTGGCCCTGGCAGAACCGGCCAGCTCAGCCGTGACTTCTTTGCCGCCGAATGGCTCGCCAGTCATGTCGAACACGGCAGTCAGACCGGACACGGCGAAATCGTTGAGAGCCTGGTTGGCGGCAAGCTGGGCGCTGATGCTTCCATCCACTTCAAATGTAGGCTGGGTCGTGGCAACCCGGAATCCGATTTCCAGAGGGAACTCTGAGCCCAGAGTGATGTTACTGGCATTAACGGTGAAGTTATCCAACGTGACTGACTGGCCCGTGGTCTTGTCGGAGTAGTGCACCTGGGCATTGCTGATCTGAACATTTTCAACATTGAAATTGAGGGCCTCACCACTGGCACCCTCATCTTCCTGTGCCGGCTCATCCTGGGCGCCCGCTGTTTCTTCTGTTGCCGCTCCGGGCGGCTTCTCGGGCATGATGCGTGTCCAGTTGCCGTTACCCTGCTCATCCACTTCGAGGCGGGCGTCAAGCCCGTCAAGCACGAAGGTATCTACCTTCGGAGACATGGCAATGAGTGACCAGAAGTCGATCTGGGCGACCAGCTGCTCCAGGGCAATAAAGCGATTGCCTTCCAGCGTGGCCTCTACGGAATTCAGCTCCAGACCCAACGGAATGAAAGACCAGCTAATGTCGCCTTCCAGCAGCAGGTCCAGGTTTGTTGCATCCTCAACGGCCTGCTCAATCTGAGGTTTGTAATCGTTGGGGTTAATCACTGCCATGGCGATGGCAACGGCGGCCACGGCGAGAATGATCAGCGCAACCAGGCCAATGAACGCATAACGGAGGGCTTTCATGATTAAGGCTTCCTTCCTGATGTTGGGAGCTTGCAGTAATTCGGGGCGAATATCGACGCCAATGACCCAAAGGATAACGCAGGGTTAACAAATTAACAGCGCAGGAGTATGACAATGCCGTAGTGTTGGGCCAAAATACATATCCTTGATTTTACGACTACATTGATGCCAATAAACATAAGAAGGAGTTGGCCGTGGCTATTACTGTTTCGATTGAGCTGAACCGGGAACTTGAAATTCCGGGAAGCTACGATGACGTCTTTGATCTGCTGGCGGATGTGCCACGTTCTGCCAGCCACTTCCCCAAGGTCCATAAACTGACCGATCTTGGTGACAACACCTACCGCTGGGAGATGGAGAAAGTCGGCGTCGACAAGCATGCGATTCAATCCGTGTATGCCTGCAAATACCATTCGGATAAAGAAGCCGGAACGATCACCTGGGACCCTGTTAAGGGGGAAGGTAATGGTATTGTGAGCGGTTCCTGGACCGTCAGATCCACTGGAGAACAGGCCACCACGGTGAAGTTTCGCACTAGTGCAGAACTCACCGTGCCGCTGCCAAGCCTGCTCAAGCTGGCAATCAGCCCGGTGATCAAACACGAGTTCAACAGCCTCGTGGACACCTACATGAACAATCTCAAGAAGGCGTTCTGACCGCGTTTTCTATCAGGTCGATTAAACCGGTTGTGGGACTCCAGGGGGCATAGAAGGTATAATTGCCGGATTATCTATTTCCGGCATTATGCCGCTCAATTGTCACGGAGCCCCCATGGCCGAACGTAAGGCTCGGGTAGAACGAAATACCCTTGAAACCCAGATTACCGTTGAGATTGATCTCGACGGCACCGGCAAATCCAGTTTCGACACAGGCGTCCCCTTCCTCGAGCACATGATGGACCAGATTGCGCGGCATGGTCTCGTGGATCTGAATATTGTTTCCAAGGGCGACCTGCACATTGACGATCACCATACGGTGGAAGATATCGGTATCACCCTCGGGCAGGCTTTCAAGCAGGCTGTTGGTGACAAGAAAGGTATCCGTCGTTACGGCCATGCCTATGTGCCTCTGGATGAAGCCCTGTCTCGCGTGGTGATTGATCTGTCTGGCCGCCCGGGCCTGATGATGGACGTACCCTATACCCGGGGCGCCGTTGGCGGCTTCGATGTGGATCTGTTCGAGGAATTCTTCCACGGCTTCGTGAACCACTCCATGGTGACCCTGCATATCGATAATCTGAAGGGCAAGAACACCCATCACCAGATTGAAACTGTGTTCAAGGCCTTTGGCCGCGCTCTTCGCATGGCTATCGAGATGGACGATCGAATGGCGGGTATTACCCCGTCGACCAAAGGCTCGCTGTAACCGGCTACCCAAGGACACCGCAACAATCATGAAAACCGTTGCCATAATCGACTACGGCATGGGCAATCTTCACTCTGCCAAAAAAGCGGTAGAGCACGTAGCCCCGAACACCACCGTTCTGGTCACCGACAACGCCGACAGAATCCGTGAAGCCGATCATGTGATTCTTCCGGGAGTGGGCGCTATCCGCGAATGTATGGCGGAAATCCGCCGCCTGGGCGTCGACACCCTGGTTCGCGAAGTTTCCAGGGATCGACCCTTTCTGGGTATCTGCGTTGGTATGCAGGCCCTGATGTCCCGCAGTGAAGAGAATGGCGGCGTTGACTGTATCGGCCTGTTTCCATCGGAAGTGCGTTACTTCGGCGACCATCTGACCGAAAACGGAGAGCGCCTGAAGGTGCCCCACATGGGCTGGAACCAGGTGCAGCATACGATCGAGCATCCCCTGTGGCACAAGATTCCGGACGATGACCGGTTCTATTTCGTGCACAGCTTCTACGCCGAAGCTGACGGAAATGCTGATATGGCCGGCCGCACGCACTACGGCGTGGACGTTGCGGCGGCGGTAGCGAGAGATAATATTTTTGCCGTGCAATTCCACCCGGAGAAGAGTGCCCGGGCAGGTTTGCAGTTGCTTGAGAATTTTACAAACTGGACTGGAAAATGCTGATAATCCCCGCTATTGATCTGAAAGACGGCAAATGCGTGCGCCTGCGCCAGGGTCGGATGGACGACTCCACGGTCTTTGGTGACGATCCCGTCGATATGGCGACCCGGTGGGTCGAAGCCGGTGCTCGTCGCCTGCATCTGGTCGATTTGAATGGCGCCTTTGCCGGCGAGCCGGTCAACGGCGAGATCGTACAGGCCATCGCCCGAAAATACCCCGATCTGCCGATTCAGATCGGTGGTGGTATTCGCTCAGCAGAGACCATCGAAGCCTATCTCAAGGCTGGCGTGCAGTGGGTCATCATCGGCACCAAGGCCGTGAAAGAGCCTGAATTCGTGACTGAGATGTGCAAGAAGTTTCCTGGCCATATCATTGTTGGGCTGGACGCCAAAGATGGTCGTGTAGCCACCGATGGCTGGGCGGAAGTCTCTGAGGTGATGGCTACCGATCTGGCCAAGCGGTTTGCCAATGATGGTGTGGACGCCATTGTTTACACGGACATCAATCGTGACGGCATGATGCAGGGCGTAAATGTGGAAGCCACTGCGGCACTGGCAGAAGAGGGTGGCATCCCGGTCATTGCCTCCGGAGGAGTGACCAACATGGACGACTTGAAACGCCTGGCTACCGTGGCGGACAAAGGCATTCTTGGCGCCATCACCGGTCGTGCCATTTACGAAGGTACACTGGATGTGGCGGAAGCCCAGGCTTTCTGCGACAGCCTGAAGGGGTAGGAAGTTATGGCTCTGGCGAAACGCATCATTCCCTGTCTGGATGTCGACAAAGGCCGTGTGGTAAAGGGCGTTAACTTCGTTGATATCCGCGATGCCGGTGACCCTGTGGAAGTGGCCCGTCGTTATAATGAACAGGGTGCCGATGAGATCACTTTTCTGGATATCACGGCCAGTCACGAAAGCCGGGACACCACCTATGAAACCGTTGAGCGTATGGCGGCGGAAGTTTTCATCCCGCTGACGGTTGGCGGAGGTGTGCGCACCGTGGATGACATACGCAAGCTGCTGAATGCCGGTGCCGACAAGGTGTCGATCAATACGGCAGCTGTCTTCAATCCCGAGTTTGTTCAGGAAGCGTCAGAGCGTTTCGGTAGCCAGTGTATTGTGGTGGCCATTGATGCCAAGCGGGTCAGTGAGGAAGGTGCCGAGCCGCGCTGGGAAATTTTCACCCATGGTGGACGTAAGCCAACCGGGCTGGACGCCGTTGACTGGGCCCGCAAGATGGTGGAGATGGGCGCTGGCGAGTTACTGCTGACCAGTATGGATCGCGACGGTACCAAGGTTGGCTTTGATCTGGGCCTGACCAGGGCGATCAGTGACGCTGTTATTGTGCCGGTGATTGCCTCCGGGGGTGTCGGAGAACTGCAGCACCTGGCTGATGGCGTAACCGAGGGTGGGGCTGATGCCGTTCTGGCGGCTTCTATTTTCCACTTTGGTCAGCACACCATTCCTGAGGCCAAGGCTTTTATGAAGAGCCAGGGTATAGAAGTCCGGGACTGATCCACAGAGGAGTGGAGGAAAACGCGCCTCTGCTCCGCTTTATTCCTTTCTTGCAAAAGCGGGTCTGATCGCCTGTTTTTCTCCCTCTGCAAACATTTCACGGTTACCGTTACGCACAGCCCAAAGGCCGCTGACGGTGGCAATGGCGATGCCTTGTCGATCCAGCTCAGGAAGGTGCTTTTCCAGGTAATCCACGGTGACGGTGTGGGGGTGGCCAATGCCAATGGCACTGCCGTTCTGTCGGGCACGTTTGATCAGTAGCTTGAACTGCTGATCCACAAATTCCTCGGTTTGCTCGTGGTCGAGGAAGACGTCACGGGTCATGGTTGGTACCTGGTAGGCGGCAGCTACATCACCGGCAACAGACGATGCGATGGTGCGGCTGTCAATAAAATAAACCGGGTAGCGATACAGTTCTTTCATCACCCAATCCATGGGTTGAAGCTGCTGGGTCAGCAGGCTGCCCATGTGGTTGTTGACGCCCTGGACATGAGGAATGGACTGGAGTGCCCTGCGCAGTGTGCTGGTTATGCTCTGTTCGTCCATGTCCTGCGTCAGACCACCGGGCCCAAGGCCGTAGTTGTGGGTATTGGCCATGGGGGCGTGCAGCATGATTTCCTTATGCCGGTCATGGGCCAGCCGGGCAAGCCGGTCTGTATGACGACGATAGGGCAGGAACGCCAGTGTCAGGGGGTGATCCAGGTTTACCAGGCGTTCCCCTTCAATCAGGTTGTGGCCCATGTCATCGATAATGATGGCAATGGTCGGTGGCAGAGCCTTCCTTGCTGGTTCTGCTGACACTGAGCCGGCCCCGCTCCACAAGGTCAGGGCCAGCACGAAACACGCTAATCTCACTGATCGCTTCCTTCGGCCTTGCTACCGTTGTTCGGGGTCAGAATGCGGATGCCTTTAAGCAGGTTCAGTGCCGAGCGCAGCTGGTAATCCCGATCTGCAAGAGAGCTGCGTTCACTTTCCGCATCTGCCTCACCATCTTCTTGCTGGCCTTCGTTCTGACCCACAAGGTGGCCGCTGAGATCCGCTTCGGTGAAGAAGGGTTTGCTGTCGATCTCTTTCAGTTCTGCCGGTCGCACTTCTATATCCGGCTTGATGCCCGTGGCCTGAATGGAACGGCCATCAGGCGTGTAGTAGCGCGCAGTGGTCATTTTGATGGCATGGGTCTCATCCAGGGGGATGACCGTTTGAACGCTGCCTTTGCCAAACGATTGAGTGCCCATGACGACAGCCCGCTCGTGATCCTGGAGCGCGCCCGCGAGAATCTCGGAGGCGGAGGCGGAGCCACCGTTAATCAGAACCACAATGGGGGTGCCCTCCATGATGTCGCCAGCGCCTGCGCTGAATCGCAGGCGTGAACTCTGGATTCGACCTTCAGTGTAGACTATCAACCCATTATCCAGCACCGCATCAGCAGTCTCGACGGCAGCCTGGAGAACCCCGCCCGGGTTGTTGCGAAGATCGATGACCAGTCCGTCCAGATCCCGGCCAAGCTCGTCCTCCAGCCCGCTGAGGGCGTTTTTGAACTGTGCGCCCGTGTCTGCCTGAAACTGGGTAATGCGTACATAGCCGTAGCCATTTTCCAGCATCCGGGATTTCACACTGGTGACTTTGATAATGTCGCGCCTGACATCGATTTCAATGGGGCCGGTCTCGCCTTCGCGCATGATGGTCAGCGTCAGCACAGAATCAGGCTTACCCCGCATCAACTGGACGGCCTCTTCCAGGCTCATGCCTTTCACCGGCTTTTCATCAAGCTTGATGATCAGGTCTCCGGCCTGGACGCCAGCTTTCTGGGCCGGCGTATCGTCGATAGGGGCGATCACTTTTACAAAGCCGTTTTCCATGCCGACTTCAATACCCAGTCCGCCAAATTCGCCGGAAGTGCTTTCTTCCAGTTCCTCGTAATCTTTGGGAGCCAGATAGGTCGAATGGGGATCAAGGTCCGACAGCATGCCTTTGATAGCGCTCTCGAGGAGTTCGCGATCGCTTACTTCCTCTACATAGGCGTCCTTGATCCGGCTGAAGACCTCTGTAAATTTACGGAGGTCCTCCAGTGGGAGCTGTTTCTCGGGATCGGGCAGGCTGATTTCAACCCGTTCGCCGTTCTGAACGCTTTCCAGAAGCTGTTCGGTGGTGGTGTCTTTGTCTTGTGCCCAGGTCAATCCGGAAGCAGTGGCGAAACAGGTCGCGAGCGCAATGCTGCGTAATGGAAAGGCATGGAGAGTAATTCGGACCCGTTTCATTCACATATCCTGTTTTGATTCCGATAGTTGGACTGGATTCCCTGACTTACGACAGTATGGCGTTACCCGCGGCGTTTGTCAGCCCTCCAGGAACCTCTCAATTCGCGAGCCAGCGCCCGGGATTGTCGGGCTTGCCCTTGTGCCGGATTTCAAAGTACAAAGCCGGAGAGTCCGTGCCGCCAGTGCGGCCTGCCTGGGCTATGGACTCGCCGGCAGCCACCCAGTCTCCCGGGCTGGTGAACAGGCTGCTGCTGTGCCCGTACAGTGTCATGTAGCCATCGCCGTGATCAATGATGGTGATCAGGCCAAAGCCCCGGAGCCAGTTGGCGAAGACGACCCGACCATAATGAATGGCGCGGATTTCAGCCTGCTCTCCGGTGCTTATGAGCAGACCGTTGCGGCGCAGTTTGCCGTCGGCGTATTGATCGCCATAACGGCTGATTACCTTACCCTGGACCGGCCAGGGGAGCTTGTTGCGCAAAGAGGCGAAAGGCTGGGATTCGTTGGGTGAGGGGATGTTGTTGATTGCCTGCTGCACTTCCTCCAGCAGAGTTTCCAGTCGTTTGCGATCCGACTCCAGTTCGTCCCGTTCACCTCGGCGGTTCCGGATATCGGTATCGAGGGCGGCCAATGTCTGTTGGCGCTCGTCTTTCGAGGCTGTCAGTTCCTGCTGGCGTTTTGCGGCATCTTCTTCGGTTCTGGCCAGTTCAACCCGGGTCGACTGGACCTGGGCTTGAGTCTTTCTGAGCTCCCGCAGGCTTTGTCGGAATGCTTCGAGGCGATCGACGGTGTCTTTGCTGAGGTATTCGTAATAGGTCATGGTCCGGGCAATCCTGTCCGGATCAATTTCATTGAGGAGTACCTTTACCGCCGGTGTATCCCCTTCCATCCAGGCAGCGCGGATCTGTTTTCTGAGGCTGTCTCGCTGACGGTCCAGCGTGCGGGTGAGCTCTTGCGCCTCGGTCTTCAGCGCCTCGAGTTTTTGCTGTTGTTGCTCTGCCTGTTGACGCAGAGAGCGGCGTTCCCGCGTCAGGCGGCTGATTTTCTTTTCGGTAGCAGTAAGCTGCCGCTCCACGGCGGAGCGGTCTTCTTCTGCATCCTCCAGCCAATCGTCGATGTCCTCAATACGTTTCTTGAGTTCCTCGACCTGTGCCGGGGTGACATCCTGCTGAGCGGCTGCTGACGCTGCACCCAGGAATATGGAGAGCGCCAGAATTGCGGAAAGTCGCAAAGGTTGGTTCCGATCCCCGATCAGCTGATCTTAACCAGGCTATGCCCGGTCATTTCCGCTGGTTGCTCCAGCCCCATCAGGGAAAGCAATGAGGGGGCGACGTCGCTCAGGCTGCCATCGTTTTTCAGGCTAACCTCGCGGTGACCGGTATAGACCAGTGGCACCGGACCGATCGTATGGGCGGTGTGAACCTGCCCCGAGTTGGGGTCGGTCATCTGTTCGCAGTTGCCGTGGTCGGCTGTAATCAGTGCCTCGCCGCCGACCTCATCGAGGGCTTCAACAACACGTCTCACGCAGGTGTCCAGGCATTCAGCTGCCTTGATGGCGGCATCGAGCTTCCCGGTATGACCCACCATATCTCCGTTCGCATAATTGCAGACAACCAGATCGTACTTGCCACTCTTGATGGCTTCTACGAGCTTGTCAGTTACTTCGGGCGCGCTCATCTCCGGTTGCAAATCGTAGGTAGCCACCTTGGGTGAGGGCACCAGGATACGGTCTTCGCCCTCAAACGGCGTTTCCAGTCCGCCGTTGAAGAAGAACGTAACGTGGGCGTATTTTTCGGTTTCGGCAATGCGCAGCTGGGTCTTGCCCTGCTTGGCCATGTACTCGCCGAGTCCGTTGGAAAGCTGTTCCGGCGGGTAGGCGCAGGAGGTCTTGATGTCGGCTGCGTACTCGGTCAGCATCACGAAGTCGGCCAGTTCCGGGTGTTTCTTGCGCTCGAAGCCCTCAAAATCCTGATCGACAAACGTGCGAGTCATTTCTCGGGCCCTGTCGGCCCGGAAATTCATGAACAGAACCGTATCGCCATCATTGATAGTACCTTCCGGTTCGCCTGGGGCGTGGATCCGGGTGGGTGTTACGAACTCGTCGTTTTCACCGCGTTCGTAGGCCTGTTCCAGACCGGATACCGGATCTGGTGCAATGAATTCTGAGGTGCCCTGGGTCATCAGGTTGTAGGCAGTTTCGACCCGGTCCCAGCGGTTATCCCGATCCATTGCGTAATAGCGTCCTACGATGGATGCAACGCGTCCTACGCCAAGACTCTTGAGTCTGGCTGCGGCTTTCTCCAGTGAAGGTTTTGCGCTGCGGGGAGGCATGTCACGGCCATCAAGGAAGGCATGTACGTACACTTCCTTCGCCCCACGGGAAGCCGCCAGTTCAGCGGCGGCAATGATGTGCTCTTCATGGCTGTGCACGCCACCAGGCGACAGCAGGCCCATTAAGTGAACCGCGCGTCCGCTCTGAACAGCCTTATCGATTGCAGAACACAGCACCTCATTTTTCTGAAAAGTACCTTCTTCAAGGTCCTTGTCGATCCGGGTGAGGCTCTGATAGACCACGCGTCCTGCGCCCAGGTTCATATGGCCAACTTCGGAGTTGCCCATTTGCCCCTGCGGCAACCCAACGAACATGCCTGAGGTATTGATCAGGGTCCTGGGCTGGCTCTGCCAGAGTTTGTCCCAGAATGGGGTGTTGGCGTTACTGATGGCGTTGTCTTCGGCCGGGTCGCGGTGGCCCCAGCCGTCCAGGATAATAAGTGCAGTCGGCTTGCGCATTGCGGTCATCATTAGTTCCGGAAGTAAAATATTAGTAAATTTACTAAAACGAGAGTCGAGTCTAGCTATTTTCGCATTTACTGACCAGTTTAGTCACCTTCTGTCAGGGGGGCAGGCTGTGTATAATCCCGCCAAACTCATTGTCAGGGTAAATTCATGGACCGGTTGTTTGAATTTGTCGTTAACCACTACATTCTTGTGTCGCTGTTTGTGGCATTCCTGGTCGCTATCCTTATTCTGGAATCCCGTCGTGGCGGTGCCAAAATCTCGGCCCAGGGCGCAGTCAATCTGATTAACAAAGACGAAGCCGTTGTAGTAGATATCCGCGACCGGAAGGAGTTTGGCGAGGGTCGCATTACAGGCTCCGTCAACATCCCCCTGAACAGCCTGAAGAGCCGGGTGGGCGAGCTGAACAAGTTTAAGGACAAGCAGATTATTGTTGCCGACAAGATGGGACAGCATTCAGCCATGGCGGTTAAACAGCTGAATGCGGAAGGCTTTACCGATGTCGTCCGACTGAACGGTGGCGTTGCTGACTGGAAGGCCAGCAATCTTCCGCTGGTGAAGAAATAAGGCGACCCTTGATCTGAAGATCATTCTGCCGCACTGTTTCACATAAGCTGGCCGAGTGCCAAAGTAGAATGTTCCGGCACTCCACTTCATAACAACGGGCTCAGGCCCATGATCGAGAACGAAAGGACTGAAAATGGCTGAGAATCAGCAAGCTGCAGCAGGCAGTGACAACCAGAACCAACCCCAGTTTGCCCTTCAGCGCATCTATGTGAAGGATCTGTCTTTTGAATCGCCAAACTCTCCTGCGGTGTTTCAGGAGCAGTGGAAGCCGCAGGTTAATCTGGATCTGAATACGTCCCACAACAAAGTCAGCGATAACCAGTATGAAGTTGTGCTGTCTCTGACCATTACCGCGAAAGTTGGCGAGAAAGTAGCTTACATCGTCGAAATTCAGCAGGGCGGTGTATTCCTGGTTCAGGGTATTGATGGCCAGCAGCTGGGCCAGATGCTCGGTGCTTACTGCCCGACTATCCTGTTCCCGTATGCCCGCGAAGCGATCGACGGGATCGTAAATAAAGGCAGCTTCCCGGCCCTGATGCTGGCGCCGGTGAACTTCGATGCCATTTATGCCCAAGCGCTCAAGCGCAAGCAGGAAGAGGCGGCTGGCGAGGCAAGCGAAGAGCAGCCACAGACGCACTGATCGGAAATACCCTATTCCGTGATAACAAAACCGGCTTCGGCCGGTTTTTTTGTGCCTGCATAAAAATTCGGGCAGACGTATTGATATAAACCTAAAATCAAACGATAATCGTTCGCATTACAAAATGGATCGTTTGGTGGGTTTATGTATTCCCGAAAATCACACGTATCGTTGTGCTGTGGATCTGTGATCGTTCTGGTTTCCTCGGCGGCGCTCGCTGACAGCGGAACCGCAGGTTACCTGGATGAGCTGGTTGTCACCGGAACCCGCACCGAGCGTCAGTTGCTGGACACTCCGGTCCGAACCGAAGTGGTTACCGCCGACGAGCTCGAAAAAACCCATGCTCGCAGTCTGAAGGAGGCTCTGGAAAATGTACCGGGGCTGCAACTCCGGGAAATCCATGGCAAGCCCGGTCATGAGGTCTGGCTCCAGGGAATTGAATCTGACCGGGTGCTGGTCCTGATCGACGGTATGCCGATGACTGCCACCACTGGTTCGACAGTGGATGTCAGCCAGTTGAGCGTGCTGGATATCGAGCGGGTGGAAGTGGTCAAGGGAGCGGTCTCTACCCAGTACGGCAGCTCCGGCATTGGCGGGGTGGTCAACGTCATTACCCGTCAGCCGGCTTCGGGGCTCTCCGGCCAGTTCACCTCCGATGTCGGCAGCTATGGTGACCAGAACCCCTCTGGCGATGAGGCCGATCCCGCGCGATACAACGCGCGAGCCACCATCCAGGGAGGGAGTGAAAAGCTGGCACTGCGGTTGTCCGCTTCACATCAGCACTCAGATGGCATTGATCCGGAGCCGGAGACCTGGGCCCGGCCGGCTGACGAATATGATCGCACGGATCTCAGTTTCCGCAGCGACTGGTCTCCTGACGATAATCATCGGATAAGCGCCGCGATCGCCCGCTTTGAGGAAGCGTCTGGCTCACGGTTTACTGAAAGTAATCCGCCTTTTGTGATCAATCAGGGTAAAGATGAAACGGTTACCCGTACCCGCTACTTCCTGTCGGGCGATCATGGCCGTCATTCTGATCTGCGTGCCGGCTGGTCGGCCGTTCATGAGGTGTTGAATGACGATACGCTGAAATACACGAGCAATGGGGTCTTTGACGACCGCCGTGCGGAATCCACCCTTTCCAGGCTCTCTGCCCATCTGGGCTCGCCGGCAGGGCTTAGCCACCATTTGCAGGGTGGAGTCGATTTCAACCGGGAAACGCTTGAGCAAACCAAGGACGGCGCTTCCGAGCTGGGCTCTGAAGCCCGCCGACAGCGTGAAAGTCAGGAAATGTGGGTACAGGACACCTGGATGCCCACCAGGAAACTGGAATTGGTGCCAGGAGTCCGGTTCCAGAGTGACTCTGATTTCGGGTTCTATACGGCACCGAAGATCAATGGGCGCTACGACCTGATTCAGACCGACACCCTGGCCGCCTTCGTCCGTGGAGGTATAGGCGCAGGATACCGCGTGCCAAACCTCAAGGAACGGCACTTTACCTTTGATCATAGCGAGCTTGGTTACGTCGTGCAGGGGACTCCGGATCTGGAGCCGGAGGAATCCGTCAGCTACCAGTTTGGTGGAGGATTGTCCTGGAACCGGTCTGTCTGGTTGGAAGCTAACGCTTTCTATAACGATATAAAGCAGCTGATTCAGACCTCACCTGATGCTGAGGCCACCCAGGCGCGAAACGACGGTGTTCAGGTCTATGCCTACGAAAATCTCGCCGAGGCTCGAACCTGGGGGCTTGAGACCACCGCGGGTTGGGAGCCTTCGGAGCATTGGCGGCTCACCGCCGGCTACACCCACACCCGAACCGAGAATGTCGAAACCGGCTATGAGCTCAATCGCCGCCCAAGGCATCAGGCACGTCTTGGGCTGGATGGTCCGCTGTGGCTGGCAGGCTTGTCCTGGAACGTGCGACTTCGCTACCAAAGTGACGAGTTTGTGGATTCGGAAGTCGGATCCCGGTCCCCCGGGTATGCCACGGCTGATCTGACCATGAATTACCAATTCTCTGATCAACTTCGGTTGTTCGCTGGTGCTGAAAACCTCACCAATGAACAGCGTGATTTTTCCAATGCCAGTGAAGATTTCAGACCGGTTGCCGGGCGTTTCCTTTACGCAGGGCTGACGGTTTCCTTTGGCGAATAACGCCTGATTTCAAAAAAAACGGGAAGGAGATATCCATGGACCATTTTGATACAAGGCCGCCGGCCATTTTGCTGGCGGCACTGGCCCTGACGGCCTGTGGCGGTGGCAGTGACAATACCATTGCAGAGGATGAGGCGAATACTGGCGGCAATTTTTCCGAGCAGTTGATGCCTGCGGCAACGGAGACCGTTTACCTGAATCTGGAGACCGGAGCGATGGTGGAAGAGGGCGGAGACTGGCACATTGCTGCCAACCGTCTGAACTTTCAGGTAAATAGCGGTGCTTCCGGCAGCGGCAGTGTTGGCGGAGCCCTTGCCGTAGCCCCGGATGATTTCTATGACGAGAATGGTAACCCCGACGTCAATGTGTTC
The DNA here is from genome assembly GCF_018860425.1 of Marinobacter sp. F3R08. Classification (GTDB taxonomy): domain Bacteria; phylum Pseudomonadota; class Gammaproteobacteria; order Pseudomonadales; family Oleiphilaceae; genus Marinobacter. Next base: position 877,700 of record NZ_JAHKPI010000014.1, read on the forward strand.
ACCAACGCGACCGCAAACTCCGAGCAGGAACACCTGTTGGGTATTTTCGGGGAACCTGAGAGCTGGCAGGAAGACGACTTCGCCAGCGGCTTTGGATCGTCAGATACCTGGTCTCAATACGATTTCGCCACGGGCGTGATCAGCGCGGCAGAAGACGTGGGTTATCTGGTCCGGTCTGCCGAAGGCAACAGTTTTGCCCGAATGCGGGTTGTCGACTTCAATTTTCCGACCCGCACAGGACAGGGCATTGAAAGTTTCACGTTCGAATTTGAGGTGCAGGCCGCTGGCGCGTCAACATTTAGTGACACACCGATCTCTTTCACGCCCCCGGCAGGCTACAACGGCGACGACGCCTGTTTCGATTTTGACTCGGCTTCTGTTGTCGATTGCTCCACCAGCGAGGTATGGGATGTCCAGGTAGGCTTCTCTGATCGCGACTGGTATCTCAAGTCCAATAGCGGAGTGTCCGGGAACGGCAGTGGTGGCGTCTCTGATCCGATGACCTGGGCTGACCTTGCTGCCAATGACAGCGATCCGGGTGTTCCTCAGCTTTACAGCACGGATTCAACCGGCGGGGTATTCACGGATAACACCTGGTATGCCTACAACCTGCTGGAACAGCACAAGATCTGGCCCGATTTCCGAACCTTCCTGATCAAGGCTGACGTCGATGATCCGGAGTCTCAGGTCTGGGCACTGCAGATCATTGGTTACTACGACCAGAATGGAAATAGCGGTCAGCCCACGGTGCGCTGGCTGCCCGTTGAACTCCAGCAGGTGGAGGAGTAAACCATGGAAAAGACAGCAATTGCCCCGGTGAAGGAACCCCGTTCGCTCTCAATGCGCTGGGAAGCTCTGCGGGAAGCAGAGCCAACGATGAGGATCCGTCAGATGGCCGACCAGCTGGGCGTGAGCGAGATGGAGCTTGTGCGGCTGCGCGATGGCGATGCGCTGACTCCGCTCAAGGACAGCTTCAGTGATCTGCTCAAGGCTCTTGAGAAGGTGGGGCCGGTGATGATCCTGACTCGCAACAATGAAGTGGTTCATGAAGTTACCGGCACCTTCAAGGAGTTCACCAGCGGACGATCGGGCGCCATGGGGCTGGCAGTTGGTGAGATCGATATCCGGGTCTTTTTTAAACACTGGGATTTCGGCTACCGGGTGCGGGAGCAAGTTCGTTCCGGATTAAGGGAAAGTCTGCAGTTTTTCGACCAGTATGGCGCTGCGGTCCACAAAATCTATCGTGTTGCTGATACCGATGGGGATGCATGGCAACGCCTTGTCAGCGAGTATGAAAGCGAACAACGGAAGCCGTTCGAATCCCGGGGCAAACGACCGGCTCCACAGCGGGTTGATCCGGAAACGGTCGACACAGAGGTTCTTCGCGAGGGTTGGCGGGAGCTGAAGGATGTCCATCATTTCGGTGCACTTCTGAAGCGTGCTGGCGCCGACCGGCTGACCGCGCTGGAGCTGTTGAGAGGCGAGTGGGCTACCGAGTTGGTGCGCACTGAAGACGATGTGCTCGACCGGCTACTGGAACTGCTTCGAGACAATCAATGCCCGGCTATGTTCTTCGTCGGCAACCCTGGCATTGTGCAGATATTCACGGGCAAGGTGGAGAATTTGCGGCGCACCGGTGCCTGGATGAATGTTCTGGATCCGGGGTTCAACCTGCACGCCAATACCGAGTCAATCCGCCGCTGGTGGCTTGTCCGTCGGCCCTCTGCAGATGGCATCATTACCTCTGTGGAAGCGTTTAACGCCGAAGGGGAGCTTGTGCTGACAGTGTTCGGTGAGCGCAAACCGGGCATACCGGAATCCGAACTCTGGCGGGAGCAGGCTGCGACACTGGAGGCGTTGTCATGAGATTCCGGGTGTTTGCCGCGTTCCTGCTGGTGACGGTGCTCTTTCCTGTCGCCCAGGCGGGAGAGCCTCCGCGGGTTGTGACGGCCGACGGTGCCATTACGGAGATCGTTTACCGTCTGGGGCTGGAATCGTTGTTGGTGGGTGTAGATACCACCAGCGGTTATCCGGAACAGACTGAGTCTTTGCCCAAGGTCGGTTATCTGCGGGCGCTACCTTTTGAAGGCGTGCTGGCGCTGAAGCCGGATCTGCTGATCACCTCCGAGCAGGCCGCCCCGGAAGACAGTCTTGAGCGTTTGGGCCGGGCCGGTGTTCAGGTTGAGAAACTGCCTCTGGCCCGCTCACCGGAGGCCGTGCTGGAACGGATTGTGTCTGTGGGCAGATTGCTGGGTGAGGAGGACAGGGCAGAGAGCCTGGCCTCCGAGCTCCGTTCGAAGATCAAACACATTCAACAGGCATCACTGGCTAGAGGCAATCAGCCGAAGGTATTGTTCATACTTGCTGCGGGCAATCATTCGGTGATGCTGGCAGGTGAAGGAACCGCGGCTTCCGCACTGCTGGATACAGTGGGAGCGGTCAATGCTGTGTCCGGGATCCAGGGCTACAAGCCGGCCAATCGCGAGGCCATTCTGGCTTCCCGACCGGATGCCATTGTTATTGCAGAATCTACGCCGGGCCAGTTTGATATCCGGTCGTGGTCTGAGGTGGAGCGGCTTGAGGCCTGGCAGAGCGGGCACCGGTTGGTGGCAGACAGCATGATGTTGCTGGGGTTCGGTCCGCGTCTGCCGGACGCAATGGCGGCGGTGAACGACGTGTTATCTGCGCCATCGAATGTGGCAGCCAATGATCCGTGATGCCGCAGGCCGCATCGGTTATTCACCGTCATTGTTGGTTGCCTTGTCGGCCGCCGTCCTTGTGGCACTGGTATCCATCACCAGTGGTGCCTACCCTCTGGCGCTTGCCGATATCCTGAGCGTGTTCACCGGTCAGGAGGCGACCGACCCGGTCGCCTCCATGGTGCTGCTGGAAGTGCGGATGCCGAGATTTTTGCTGGGCTTTCTGGTTGGGGCGGTGCTGGCAGTCTCGGGCGCACTGCTGCAGGGGCTGTTCCGCAACCCTCTGGCCGATCCGGGGCTGATCGGGGTTTCCGCCGGTGCCTCCCTGGCGGCCATTGCTGTAATCGTGCTGGGCAATACCTGGCTTGGCGGATGGTTGGCAATGACCGGAGAATGGGCGTTGCCCATTGCAGCCTTTCTCGGTGGCAGTGGAACGGTGTTACTGGCCTGGCGTATTGCCAACCGGTCCGGGCAGACGGCCGTAGCGACCCTGTTGCTTGCCGGTATCGCGATCAATGCCGTGGCTGGTGCGGCAACAGGATTGTTGACCTTCTACGCTACCGATGAAGAGCTGCGCTCGCTGACTTTCTGGACCATGGGCAGCCTGGGCCATGCAGGCTGGGATGATCTGCTGGTGGGAGCTCCGTTCATGCTGCTGGCGCTGCTGGCAACCCCCTGGCTGGCCCGTCCGCTGGATGCGTTTCTGCTGGGCGAATCGGTTGTCGGTCACCTGGGATATCGCACAGATACCATCAAAAAGGCCGCTATTCTGGTGGTTGGCCTGGGGGTGGGAGCTGCCGTTGCGGTCAGTGGGTTGATCGGGTTCGTCGGTCTGGTCGTGCCTCATCTGGTCCGCCAGATGGTTGGCGCCAGCCACCGGATGGTGCTACCGCTCAGTATCCTGGTGGGAGGAACACTTCTGGTGGCTGCGGATTCCCTGGCAAGGGTGGTGGTCGCGCCGGCAGAGCTGCCTATTGGCCTGATGATGGCATTGATCGGAGGGCCTTTTTTCCTGGCACTTCTGTTGAGGACAAAGGTGATCTGATGGTTCTTTGTGTTAAAAACCTCAGCGTATCCATTGAACGCTCCAGGATTGTTCATGGCATTGATTGCCACCTGCACGAAGGAGAACTCCTGATGCTCCTGGGCCCGAACGGTGCGGGTAAATCGACGTTACTCAGGGCCATCAGCGGCGACCTCGCTTATGGCGGCAGCGTTAGCCTCTCGGGGCGGGAGCTTGGAGAGTGGCGCCCCGAACACCTGGCCCGTCAGCGTGCGGTAATGCCCCAGCGGGTAGAGGTGAATTTTCCGCTGACGGTCGAGGAGGTCGTACAATTGGGGCGGTCAGAATTGAGAGCCGGCATGAACGATCCGGTGGTTGATCGGTTGATGGATGATCTGGATATTGCTCACCTCAGGCATCGCTTGGTTCCCGGTCTGTCCGGTGGTGAGCAGCAGCGGTTGCAGCTGGCACGGGTTCTGGCTCAGATCATGGACAGTCCGGGCGAGCGACTTTTGCTTCTGGACGAGTGCACATCCGCCCTGGATCCGGCACATCAGCAAATGGTTCTGGACCTGGTTCGCCGTCTGGCCAAAGAGGAAGGCGTGGCAGTGCTGGCGGTTATGCACGATCTCAATCTGGCGGCCCAATTTGCCGATCGCCTGATGTTGATGAAGGCAGGTTATCGTGTCCACTCCGGATCAGCATGGGACGTGCTTACGCCGGACCTGCTGGAAACCGTCTACGGTTTTTCGGCGAGGGTGGTCGAGCTGGAGGAAGGTTACCCCATGGTGGTGCCGCGGCGCGGTGCACCTGTGAGGGCTCAGCTGGCGCCCTTGAATCCCAGTTGCCGCCAGGCTTCGTAGACGACCAGAGCCGCTGTGTTGGAGAGATTGAGGCTCCGGCTTTCCGGCTGCATTGGAACCCTCAGGCGGTGTCCGGGCAGCAAGCCCTCACGAATACCGGCAGGCAAGCCACGGGTTTCAGGCCCGAACATCAGGTAGTCGCCATCCTGATAGCTGACTTCATGGTAGTGGATGCTGCCCTTGGTGGTCAGCCCGAACAGGCGTTCGGGCTGCTCGCTGGAGAGGAAGTCCTGGTAGTTCTTGTGGACCTTGACCGTGGCGTACTCGCTGTAATCCAGTCCGGCCCGCCGCATCTGTTTGTCCTCCAGGCTAAAGCCCAGCGGTTCGATCAGATGCAGCCGGCAGCCGGTGTTGGCGCACAGCCGGATGATATTGCCGGTGTTCGGCGGTATCTCCGGCTCGTAAAGCACCACGTTGAGCATGGATCTTAGCGCTCAACCGCAAGAGCAACGCCCATGCCGCCGCCGATACACAGGGTGGCGAGGCCCTTGTGGGCGTCGCGGCGAACCATTTCATGCAGCAGTGAGACCAGGATTCGGCAACCGGATGCGCCGATGGGGTGGCCCAGGGCAATGGCGCCGCCGTTCACGTTCACTTTGCTGGTATCCCAGCCCATATCACGGTTCACAGAAATGGCCTGGGCCGCAAACGCCTCATTGGCTTCCACCAGATCAAGATCGTCAGCGTTCCAGCCGGCGAGTTTCAGGCAGCGCTGACTGGCGGGAATCGGGCCGGTACCCATGATGCCTGGATCCACGCCGGCATTCGCATGGGCCTTGATAGTGGCCAGGGGAGTGAGCCCCAGTTCTTTGGCTTTCTCAGCACTGCAGACCATCACGGCAGCGGCGCCGTCGTTCAGTGACGAAGCATTGCCGGCAGTGACCGTGCCATCTTTCTTGAAGGCCGGACGCAATTTGCCCAGTCCCTCGGCAGTCACGCCATCGCGGGGGCCTTCGTCTCGGTCAACCACGATCGGGTCGCCTTTGCGCTGGGGGATGGAGACCGGAACGATCTGGTCATCAAAACGGCCGGCTTCGCGGGCAGCGTTGGCTTTCTGCTGTGAAGCTGCGGCAAAGCTGTCCTGTTCTTCCCGGCTGATGCCGTACTTTTCGACGATGTTTTCGGCGGTAATGCCCATGTGGTAATCGTTGAACGCATCCCACAGACCATCGGTGATCATGGTATCGATCATGGACCAGTTACCCATGCGCTGACCGTTCCTGCTGTTAGGTAGTACATGAGGGGACTGACTCATGCTTTCCTGACCGCCGGCAATCATCATCTCGGCGTCGCCGCAGCGAATGGCCTGTACCGCCATGTGAACGGCTTTCAGGCCGGAGCCGCAGACTTTGTTGATGGTCATGGCCGGCACTGACGCCGGAATACCGGCATGGATGGCAGACTGGCGGGCAGGGTTCTGGCCACAGCCTGCGGTGAGAACCTGGCCCAGTACCACTTCGTTGATCTGGTCGCCGGCGACACCGGTCTCTTCCAGAAGTGCTTTGATAACGGCGGTTCCCAACTGCACTGCGCTCAGGCTGGAGAGACCTCCACCAAAGTTTCCGATAGCAGTACGACGGGCGGCAACAATAACGACATCACGCATGGGAATTCTCCGGATCAGGGGCTCGTGCAGGACCTTGGTCCTGCACGTTCGCGATTGAAAACTGACGGCATTGTATCCGGAAAGCGCTCCCTGACCAAAATGGTCAGGCTCGCATGTCCCCGGACAAGGCTACATGTTCAGGCTTCGGCCTCCGTCGACGGCGACAATCTGGCCGGTGATGAATGGTGCATCACAGATCAGAAAGACGATGGCACCGGCAATATCATCCGGATTACCCGTGCGGGCCAGCGGGGTTTTATCGAGAATGGCCTGTTGTTGGGGAGTATCCATGTCGCCGTTGCCCTCGGGCCAGAGAATCGCCCCGGGCGAAACGCCATTTACACGCACATCGGGTGCAAGATCTTTGGCCCATGAGCGTGTCAGGGCGGCCAGGCCGGCCTTGCTGGCACAGTAGAGCGGGTGGTCAGCGACAGGCTTTTCACTGTAGATGTCGATCAGGTTTACCACGCTGCCGCGGTGTTTGCGTAAAGAGGGCAGGCAGGCCTGGAGCAGGAAGAAGGGCGCCCGTAGATTGGTGTCCAGGATGGTGCTCCAGTCGTCCTCGGTGGCACCCCCGGTCGGGGTGGGATAGAACACTGACGCATTGTTTACCAAGGCGTCCAGCCGATCCCAGTGTGCGGTGGCTTCGCTGGCGAGCCGGGTTATCTCGGATAGCTGGCTCAGGTCCGCCTGAATGGCGCAGGCGGAATCCGGACGCTGTCGGTTCATCTGTTCAATGAGCGCGTTGGCCTGCTGTTCCCGGCTCCGGTAATGAACCAGCAGGTTCCAGCCTTTCTGGTGCAGTGCCCTGGCTGTTCGTGCGCCAAGGCGATGGGCTGCGCCGGTGATCAGGGCGACGGGCGTTGTGGCGGCCATGGTAATTCCTCAGTCGTGGGGGTGGGCGACGGTGTCGTCAATACGTTTGCGACGTTCATCCCGGATTGCGCTGCCCAGTGCCTTGCCGCTGTATCCCTGAGCGATGAGGTCTTTGGGGGCGACTCCGGTTGCCGCCTCCGCCGCCGCCCGGAGCAGGGCGAGCGTCCCTGGCTCGGTAGTGGGGGCGCACCCCAGAACCCTCAGTAGTTGTGAAAAACGCTCCGGCCGGCGCCAGACATCAGCCTGGTCGAGCAGATCCAGCAGGGTTTCGGCTTTCGGGCGTTGCGGGTCGATGTTGCCGACCTGAGGCACGAAAGCGGTTACCAGCTGTGCGAGATTCTGGCAGTCGTTGGGAGCCTTCAACGCTTTGGCCCGTGCCACCGCAGCGGATTCACCCAGTGGTGAGAGCAGGGCAGAAAAGTGCTCCGCGGTAGTGGCGTCGGCCTGTTTGTGGATGCGGCGGAGGGCGTCCATAGCCATAGAGAATGTTCCGGATGGCGCAATTTCCGGAATAAGCACGTCAAGGGCTCCGCAGTCCCGCAAAACGTCAAAAAATGCCTCGGGCACGGTTTCGTGCAGCGCCCGCTGGAGTTCCTGCCAGACCCGCTCGGGAACCAGGTGATCCACTTCACCGGTGTCCACCATGGTTTTCATCAGGGCCATGGTCTGGTCGCATACGTTGAACTCCAACGGGCGAAAGCGCGCTGCGAACCGGGCGGTACGCAGAATTCTCAAGGGGTCCTCTGCAAAAGCGTCAGATACATGGCGAAGTGTGCGATTCTTCAGGTCGCTCAGACCATGGAACGGGTCTACCAGTTGACCACTTTCGGTTTTTGCCATTGCATTGATGGTCAGGTCGCGTCGCCTCAGATCCTGTTCAAGGGTGACGTCTGGCGCACTATAAACGGTGAAGCCATGGTAGCCCCGTCCCTGTTTTCGCTCGGTGCGGGCAAGGGCATATTCTTCCCGGGTATGGGGATGCAGGAATACCGGAAAGTCGGCGCCCACCTGTTTGAATCCGTTGGCCTGCATTTCTGCGGGGGTTGCACCAACCACTACCCAGTCCCGGTCTTTGACCTCGAGGCCGAGCAAGTCATCACGAACGGCACCACCAACCAGATAGACCTGCATGGAATGTCCTGTTTTTTCGGGAAGTTTGTCTGTGGATTATCCGGTTCCAGGGCAGGACAGGCAAACCTGAGGCGGGCTTGGCCAGCACAAACGTGCAGCGATCATTGCCACACAATAAATACAGAGTCGCTTCTGCGCAGGATCTGTGGGGTAAAGGTCTGTTTTTGATGTATAAACAGAGGCATTTTTTTGCCGCTTGCCGATAGTGAGACGATGCGCCGAGGTGGTGTTAATCGGAATATCAACAGGTTATGAAAGCTGGCGCAATTATTTCATGGAAAATCGGAAATGATGTTTTTCTGGAGACACGCAATGAACCTTCGCTGGATACTCTTGCCTCTGCTGGCAACAACGATTGCTGCCTGCGCACCGTTGGGCAGCTACCAGGGAAATTCGGGCAAACAGTCCCGTCAGGACACGGAACTGGAGCCAATTATCGTGCGCGTCAGTGGTCTGGGAACCTATGAGGACGTTGCGGTTGACCGTTCAAGCACCCGCAAACGCCTGATGGCCCGGCGTGCCTCACAGCTCGATGCCTACCGGAATCTGGTTGAACGGGTGTATGGGACCGTGGTCTACGGCAGTTCCACCGTCAATGACTTTGTCCTGCGCAATGACACGTTCAGAACCTATGTCGACAGTTACATTCGCGGAGCCAAGCTCGTGGCGGTAAACGAACACAGTGACGGAGTGTTCGAGACCGTGATGGAGCTGAAACTTGAACCACGTTTCCGGGCCTGTGTTGCTGAGGTGACCGATAAGCAGGTGCAGGATCTCTGTCCGATTCCCATGCCACAGGAAAATGACAGCGTGGGGGATGTGCAGAGCAAGGGCGTTGATTCCCTGTATTACCTGGAATGAACCACTGGTCGGAATGGTTAAGAGTATCTGGAACTATGACGCATGTTTCGTTACGTATTTTGCTTGGGGCTGCCCTGGTCCTGCTTTTGTCCTCTGGTGCCCACGCCGTCGTACTGGAAGGCGTAGGCCATGCCAATATCTACAATGGTGATCTGGATGCAGCACGGGCGGAAGCCCGCAGAGCCGCGATTCGTGATCTTTCGCTGCAGTACGAAGCCAGGGTAAGTACACACGACACAATGGAAAACGGGGTTATCACCGAGTCCCGGATGGATCTGGCGTCAAGCGCCAGGGCCAGGAACGTGCAGATAATCGATGAGTATCAGACCGGCAACCTGTTGAGGGTGATTGTTCGCGGGAGTATCAGCGAAGGCCGGAGCCAATGCGGAGCCGGAGAGGCTGGCGGACCAAAGAAGCGGGTTGCAGTGACCGGATTCCCGATGCTCTATCCGGAGCAGGCCCGGATCGGGCGTATTGACGATGCCGGCGAGATTTTGCCGCAACAGCTTCAGCAGCGTTTGATGGCGCAGGGCGGGTTACAGGTATTCGGGGCGACAACCTCCAGGATGTTCACTGACCTGCTGAATGCACCTACAGTGCAATACGGCAACAACCGGTTGAGCAATGTTCTGGAGCTGGCCCGTGAAATGGGCGTGCAGTTTGTGGTAACCGGGGTGATCCGGGATCTTGGTGTTGCAGATCCTTCGGCGTGGGGTACGTCTGTACTGGACAGCATGCAGCGGCGAATGGGTCGGTTGGATCAGCGGCGTCGATTTGCTGTTGATCTCATGATTTATGATGGGTTCAGCGGAGCTCCGGTATACCGGGAACGGTTTGCAACCGCTTCGGACTGGGATGCCGGGCCGGGGAGTTCCGTCGGTTTCGGCTCGGCCGTCTTCCAGAAAACCGCCTATGGCCAGTCGGTCGACGGTGTGATCTCGGATATGGCGATGGCCGTGACCGAGGCACTGGCCTGTCAGCCCTTTATTACACGAATTGCGCGGGTGGACGGAAACTCGGTGACGCTGAAATCCGGAGCCATCGACGGGCTTCGGCCGGGCGATGAACTGAAACTCTACCGGAGTAAGCGGTATCTGGACTCGCCTGAAGATTCCCCGGAACTTCAGGATAGTGATGTTTCTGTGACGCTCGATACTGTCCAGCCGCATTTCAGCCGGGGCACGATGCCGCTGCTTGGCGGCATCGTAAACATCCAGAGAGATGATATTGCGATTATCTGGTAACCCGGCCAGGCATCAGTTTGCGCTGCCTGCCACCTCGGCGGCAGCGATATCGCGGATCTTGCCAACCATGGCCCGGAGTCCGTTGCCACGGGTTGGGGAAATGTGACGGAACAGGTCCAGTTGCTCAAACAACTCATCAATGTCCGTGGCAAGCAGGTCTCGAGGCGTCTTGCCGTTCAGGGCGACGAGAATGATGGCAGCCAGCCCACGCACGATCATGGCGTCGGAATCAATCAGCAGATAGAGCCGGCCACTCGTGTCATCGTAGTGGTGTATCACCCAGACCTGGCTCTGGCAGCCATGCACATAGTTCTCTTCCACCCTGGACTCATCCGGGAATGCGGGAAGCTGTTTGCCCAGGTCGATAATAAAGGCGTACCGCTCTTCCCAGTCGTCCAGTAACTCGAAGCCATCCAGAACGTCTTCGAGGGTGGTGTCTTTGCCGAGGGGATTGTTCAGAAAGTCCTGTTCGCTGGCCGTCATTTACAGCATTCCCAGTTCGAGTTTGGCTTCGTCCGTGAGCATGTCGTTGCTCCAGGGAGGATCGAAAGTCAGTTCAACCGTCACCTTGTCCACGTTGGGCACATGCTCCAGCTTGGTTTTTACATCTTCGGTAATCACCGGGCCCATGCCACAGCCGGCGGCCGTCAGAGTCATTTTGACGTAGATGTGGTTGCCGTCGTCGGTACCGTTCTGGATGTCACATTCATAGATCAGGCCCAGATCCACCACGTTAACCGGAATCTCCGGATCGTAGCAGTTGCGCAGGGCTTCCCAGACCTGGTTTTCATTCACTGTGCCGTCTTCAGGGGTCTCGAAGCTGCTTTCCAGGGGTTTCTTGCCAAGCGCATCGGCATCGTGGCCTTCTATCCGGGCGAGATTGCCGTTCACGGCGACCGTGAAGGTACCGCCCAGTGACTGTGTGATGGTCACAAAGGTGTCCGACGGAATCATGATTTCTGTTCCGGAAGGAACAAGGCGGGCTTCCACCTCGCGTTTGGTCAGGACCACTTCCCGTTCTTGCATGCCTGTTCGGGCCTCACTTTTTTAAATCTTTGGTGTCGGATCAGGCGACGGTGAAACTCTCGCCGCATCCGCACTCTGCGGTGGCATTCGGATTGCGGAACTGGAACATGGAGTTCACGCCCTCAGTCACAAAGTCGATCTCAATGCCGTTTACCAGGGGCAGATGCTCGTCTTTGACAAAAACGTCGACACCATCAATGTGGAACACTTTGTCATCGGATGAGGAACTTTCCACCCACTGGGTTTCGTATTTGAAGCCGGAGCAGCCGCTCTTTTTGATGGCCAGCCGGATGCCTTTGGCTTCCGGCTTCTTCTCCAGCTGCTTGCGCACGTGTTTGACCGCGCTGGGCGTCATGGTGACGGCGACGGTTGGCGTGAAGACTTCAGCTGTCATGATTCCACCTCCCTCAGGCAAACAGGCGCTGGACTTTTTGCAAGGCGGTAAACAAAGCGTCTACCTCGTCCAGAGTATTGTAAAACGCGAATGACGCCCGGGCTGTACCGGGAACGCCGTAAAAATCCATCAGTGGCATGGCGCAATGGTGGCCGGTGCGGATGGCGATACCCTGCTGATCCAGCAGGGTGCCTATATCACTGGGGTGCAGACCGGCAATTTTAAAGGACATGACCGGCACTTTCTGTTTTGCAGTGCCAATGATTTTCATGCCCGGGACCGTCTCGACCAGCTGATTTGCCCTTTCCAGAAGGGCTGTTTCGGCCGCTTCCATTGCCTGGCGATCCAGTCCGTTCAGATAATTAATGGCTGCGCCCAGTCCAACCGCTTCGGCAATGGCCGGAGTGCCCGCTTCGAACTTGTAGGGCAGGGTATTCCAGGTAGTGCGCTCAAACGAGACCCGTTCGATCATCTCGCCGCCGCCCTGGTAGGGTGGCAGCTCTTCAAGCAGTTGGGCCTTCCCGTAAAGTACGCCAATGCCCGTCGGACCAAACAGCTTGTGCGAGGAGAACACGTAAAAGTCGCATCCAAGCGCCTGCACATCCGGCTGATAATGGGGCACCGCCTGGGCGCCGTCGACCAGGGTAATGATGCCGCGGGCTTTAGCCTGCTCAATCAGGGCCGCCACCGGATTGACTGTGCCAAGCACGTTGGAAACGTGGGTGATCGCCAGTACCCGGGTTCTGTCATTGAGCAGACTGGTGAAAGACTCCAGGTCCAGCTCACCCTCTGGCGTCACCTGGATCGGAACCACCTTTGCACCGGTACGCTCGGCAATCATTTGCCAGGGCACAATGTTGGCGTGGTGTTCCATGTGGCTGACCAGAATTTCGTCACCGGCCTTCAGTCGAGGGGCCAGGCCATTGGCCACCAGGTTAATGGCTTCGGTAGTACCACGGGTCCAGATGATTTCCCGGGTGCTTTTGGCATTGAGAAACTCCCGGACAGTGTCACGGGCACCTTCGAAGGCGCTCGTAGCCCGGTCTCCGAGTGTATGGGCGCCCCGGTGAACATTGGAGTGCATTTCCCGGTAATACCGATCCATGGCGTTCAGTACCGCCTCGGGCTTCTGCGCTGAGGCACCGTTATCCAGATACACCAGGGGCTTGCCGTTCACCTGTTGCGACAGGATCGGGAAATCTTGGCGAATAGCGTCTACATCAAAGGTGGGACGCCTGGCGGTACTTGCCACGGACAGATCGGTCATAACCGGTTACGCCTCCTGGAATGTCTGTTCGAAGAAGTGGCTCAGCCGGCCCTGGACCGTTTCCCGCACTGCTTCGACCGGAATCTGTTCTACCAGTTCGTTGACAAACGCCATGGTCAGCAGGACGTTGGCCTCGCGCCGGCCGATACCCCGTGAAATCAGGTAGAACAGTGAGATTTCATCGAGCTGGCCAATGGTCGCGCCGTGGGCGCATTTCACGTCATCGGCGTAGATTTCCAGCTCCGGCTTGGTATCGATCTCTGCACCGTTCGACAGCAGAAGGTTGTTGTTGTTCATATCTGCATTGGACTTCTGGGCGTCCTGGTGGATATGAATCCGACCGTTGAATATGGCATGGGACTGGTCTGCTGCAATATTGCGATAGGTTTCTTCGCTGTTGCAGTGGGCGGCCACATGCTCAATGGTGGTGTGATTGTCGTAGTGCTGTTTGCCCTGGGTAACAACCACGCCGTTGAGTTTGCATTCGGCACCCTCGCCTTCAAGCCGAACCTGCAGATCGTGCCGGCGCAGAGGGCCTCCAAAGCCAACGGCGTGACTTTCGAAGCGGGAGCTGCGCTGCTGCAGAACGCCCGTGGAGCCTATGTGCTGAACATTCTCGCCTTCCATGTTGAGGCGGATGCTGGTGATGTTGGCGCCGTCTGCCATGTTGAATTCAGTGACGGTGTTGACCATCACCTGGGCAGAGCCACTGGAAATGTATTCTTCCACCAGCGTGATCTGGCTGTGCCGGCCGGCATCGACGAAGATGCGTGGAAAGGCCGAACCACTCGCCTCGGCAGTCACTTCGTGGACAATGAACAGGGGCTGGTCAAGCACGGCTTCAGGCTTGAGCCGGATCAGCAGGCCATCTTCAAACCGGGCCGAGTTAAGCCGGGCCATCTGGACCGCCTTGTTATCCAGAGTGCTGTCCAGACGATCGGCGAGGTCAGCGGCCTCCTCGTCGCTCAGATCATCAAAGCTCTTGATGCTGATGCCGTCCAGATCCGGATACTCGCAGGCTTCCGGAATCATGACGCCATTGAGGAACGCAACCTTGTAGCCCGGTACTGCCAGACTGCTCCCGGTCTTTCCTTCCGCCGGCAGGGAAATGGCCATGTCATCGGTCAGCTTGAGATACTTGCTGGAGTACTTCCAGTTTTCCGTTTTCCGGGTCGGCAATGGCATGTCGACCAGGGCTGATCCCCGTTGCTTGCGCAGAGCAAGCAGAGGCTCGGGCAGTGCCTGGCCAGCCGGGTGCAGGAACGCGGTGGAAAGAGTTGGTGCTGGTTTCATTCCGCGACCTCCTTAGTTGGCTGAGCTGTCGGCAGTGTCTTCATCCTTGATGCCCAACCAGCCGTAGCCGCGTTCTTCCAGCTCCAGGGCCAGTTCGCGGCCGCCGGATTTGATGATCTTGCCGCCAGCCAGAACGTGCACGTAGTCTGGCACGATGTGGTTCAGCAGACGCTGGTAGTGGGTCACCATCAGGATGGCGCGGTCTTCTGCACGCAGGGCGTTTACACCGTCGGAAACAACTTTCAGGGCATCGATATCGAGCCCGGAGTCGGTCTCGTCGAGAATCGCCAGCTTGGGCTGAAGTAGCAGCGCCTGCATGATTTCGTTACGTTTTTTCTCACCACCGGAGAAGCCTTCATTGACACCGCGCTTGAGGAACGCCGGATCCAGATCCACCTGTTTGGAGATCTCTTTGGCAAGCTTCATGAACTCGGCCGCGTTCATCTCGCCCTGGCCTTTGTGCTGGCGCATGGCGTTTACCGCCGTGCGCAGGAACTGAAGGTTGCTTACCCCGGGAATTTCCACCGGGTACTGGAACGCCAGGAAGATGCCTTCACGAGCGCGCTCTTCGGTTTCAAGCTCCAGCAGATTCTCGCCATTCAGGGTGACTTCACCCCCGGTGACTTCAAATGCGTCATTGCCTGCCAGCACCTGCGACAGGGTGCTCTTGCCTGAGCCGTTGGGGCCCATGATGGCGTGAACTTCCCCGGCTTTGATCTCCAGGTTGATGCCCTTGAGGATTTCTTTGCCCTCAACGGATGCGTGCAGGTTCTTGATGCTCAGCATTTGTAGGCTTCTCTCTGTATTCTGAAATTCTGTATGTAAATTGAACCCTGCCTGTGCCTGCGCACTGACCTGCTCGAGGCCAGCGGGGCAAGGGTGTTTAACCGACCGAGCCTTCGAGGCTCACCTCAAGCAGCTTGCCGGCCTCGACAGCGAACTCCATCGGCAGCTCCTTGAACACTTCCTTGCAGAAGCCGTTCACAATCATGGATACCGCCTGTTCCGGCTCGATACCACGCTGGCGGCAGAGGAACATCTGCTCGTCGCTGACCTTCGAGGTGGTTGCTTCGTGCTCGACAATGGCCGACTTGTTCTTGCTCTCGATGTACGGGAAGGTGTGTGCGCCGCAGCGATCGCCGATCAGCAGTGAATCGCACTGGGTAAAGTTGCGTGCACCTTCAGCGCCCGGGCCAAATTTCACCAGTCCGCGATAGGCGTTGGAACTCTTGCCGGCGGAAATACCCTTGGAGATGATCGTACTGGAGGTATTTTTGCCCAGGTGAATCATCTTGGTGCCGGTGTCAGCCTGCTGGTAGTTGTTGGTCAGCGCTACGGAGTAGAACTCCCCGACACTGTTCTCGCCGCGCAGGACGCAGCTCGGGTACTTCCAGGTGACCGCAGAGCCGGTTTCGACCTGGGTCCAGGAGATCTTGGAATTCTTGCCGATGGCAGCGCCGCGCTTGGTGACAAAGTTGAAGATGCCACCTTTGCCCTCTTCATCGCCCGGGTACCAGTTCTGGACCGTGGAATACTTGATCTGGGCATCGTCCAGGGCAACCAGTTCAACAACTGCGGCGTGCAGCTGGTTTTCATCCCGCATGGGCGCTGTGCAGCCCTCCAGGTAACTCACGTAGCTGCCCTCATCGGCGATAATCAGGGTGCGCTCGAACTGTCCGGTGTTGGCTGCGTTAATGCGGAAATAGGTGGACAGCTCCATCGGGCAGCGAACGCCTTTGGGCACGTACACAAAGGTGCCGTCGGAGAACACCGCCGAATTCAGCCCGGCAAAGAAGTTATCGCCGTGAGGCACCACGGTGCCGAGGTATTTCTGGACCAGTTCCGGGTAGTCGCGGATGGCCTCGGAAATAGAGCAGAAAATCACACCGGCCTTGGCCAGGGGTTCCTTGAAGGTGGTTGCCACCGAGACCGAATCGAACACGGCATCCACGGCAACGCCTGCAAGCTTCTCCCGTTCGTGCAAGGGAATGCCCAGCTTTTCATAGGTTTTGAGCAGCTCCGGATCCACTTCGTCCAGGCTCTGGGGCATGTCTTCTTTGCGCTTGGGCGCGGAATAATAGGAAATCGAGTCGTAGTCGACCTTGGGGTAGCCCACGTGGGCCCAGTCCGGCTCTTCCATGTCGAGCCAGCGACGGTAGGCTTTCAGGCGCCATTCCAACATCCATTCCGGTTCTTTTTTGATGCCGGACAGGCGGGCGATAACGTCTTCGTTCAGGCCGGGCTCAAACGTGTCGGACTCGATGTCTGTAACGAATCCGTGCTCGTATTCCCGTTTGATCAGCTCGTTCACCTCTTGGTCGGTGGTCGCCATGATCGTCGCTCCGTATTCTCTCATCGCGGGCTTGCGCCCTTGGTGTCGCCGGCAGCCTCATAGGCGGGCTGCCGATCGGATGTCATCAGTTCGGGTGTTGCAGTGGTCGTACGCATGTTGAATACGCCCTGCAATCGCTTTTTGGATGACGGATTTTCAAAGCGGGTGCTGAAAAAAAAGCCGATGAAGCCGCTTTGGTCCATCACTTCTGGCGAGCGATTATACAATACCAGAGTAAAATAGTCAGGTATTAATTTGTGCCAGGGCTGATTATACCTTAATCGGCCTTTGGGGCACTAAGAGGCTGGCAATGAGGCTGATAGTCTGGTTATTGCAGGGCTGTGAGGTCGAGGCTGGCGCCGGGCGGGAGTGCCTCCCTCAGCCGACGCCTCATACGAATTGCTAGTCCCCGGCAGGCAGGATTCTTGTGAGGTAACTGTGCTCCAGGGGCTGCGGGAGATCAGCCGGTTTTGGAATACGAACGATGTGGCCGCTGCCAGGAGCATATTCCATAGACTGGCCATTTCGGTTTTCCATGATATTGGCCGAGAACCGCAGGTTGCCCGACGGGCTGATCAGTTCCAGTTGATCGCCGGGTGCGAATTTGTTTTTCACGTCGATGGTCAGCCACTGGTCATTCATATCGGTAATGGTGCCGACAACCTGCTGGGTGCCGAGGAATGAGGAGCCCTGTTCGTAGGATTGGTATTCCTGGGGAACGTGCCGGCGCAGGAAGCCTTCCGTGTAGCCCCGGTTTGAGAGGGCTTCCAGTTCGTCCATCAGGCCCATGTCGAAGGGCTTGCCTTGCATGGCGTCGTCGATGGCGTGGCGGTAGATCTGGGTGGTGCGGGCCACGTAATAGGTGCTCTTGGTGCGGCCTTCAATTTTCAGGGAGTGCACCCCGATTCTGGCGAGCTCCGCCACATGTTGAACCGCTCGCAGATCCTTCGAGTTCATGATGTAGGTGCCGTGCTCGTCCTCGTAAGCAGGAATGAAGCCTCCGGGGCGGTTGGGCTCTTCCAGCAGGATCTCTTTCGGGGACACTCCCTGTGCCATGCCGCCACTGGTTGCGATCAGATCGCCGGTCTGGTCGTGGCTGTGCTGGACCGGCTGGTAGTTCCAGCGGCAGGCATTGGTGCAGGCGCCCTGATTGGCGTCCCGATGATTCATATAGCCCGACAGCAGGCATCGGCCGGAGTAGGCCATACAAAGGGCGCCGTGTACGAAGACCTCCAGTTCCATGTCAGGAACCCGGTCGCGGATCTCGCGAATTTCGTTCAGAGCCAGCTCCCGGGACAGGATCACCCGGCTGATTCCCTGGCGCCGCCAGAACTCCACGGTGGCCCAGTTAACCGCATTGGCCTGTACCGAGAGATGGATGGGCTGGTCCGGCCACCTTTCCCGTACCAGCATGATCAGGCCGGGATCAGACATGATCAGAGCATCGGGCTTGTGTTCCAGTACCGGTGCCAGATCTCTGAGGTAGGAGCGCACTTTGTCGTTGTGAGGTGCTATGTTGGAGACAAGATAGAACTGTTTGCCCAGAGCGTGGGCCCGTTCAATACCTGCGCCGAGCGCTGCAACGTCTTTGAAACTGTTGTTCCTTACTCTCAGTGAATAGCGGGGCTGGCCGGCGTACACCGCATCGGCGCCATAGGCGAAGGCGGTTTCCATGTGTGCTGGGGTGCCCGCAGGGGCAAGCAATTCCGGGGTGTTCATAGTGGCTCCGGGCGATTATGACGGCGGGCATTTTGCCGTAGTCGGGCGGGCGCTCCCTTGATCCTGCTCAAAGGTTGTATTGATTATTTTCGGCGAACATGTGTACGCTCACGGTTCCGGGTTTTCAGACTAACGTGTTGAAAAGGAGGAGTTCCAGATGACATCCAAGCCTCTGACGCCAGAGGTGGCGCGGGCATCGCTGAGTTTGCGGGTCAGTTCGCTGATCAGTGTGCAGCTTGCTCGTGGCAAGGTTGGTGTGGAAGTCGTGGCGTCGCAGCTGCACATGAGCCGTTACACGCTGCACAAAAAGCTGAAACGGGAAGGGCTGACGTTTGCCCGTTTGCTCGAGGATGTGCGTCGCAGGCAGGCGCTTACCTACATGCAGGATAAAACCAAGCCGCTGGTGGAAATTGCCGAGCAGCTCGGATTTTCGGAGTTGAGCGCATTCAGCCGGGCTTTCAAGCGCTGGATGGGAATATCCCCGGCTGAATATCGCTCTGTCAGGCTGTCCCGATAAGGTTCAGACCTTTTTGAACACCAGTGTGGCGTTGGTGCCGCCAAAGCCGAAGCTGTTGCTCATCACCAGGTCAAGATTCTGATTGTCCATGCGCTCGCGCACGATCGGATAGCCTTCAGCACCCTCATCGAGGGTCTCGATATTGGCGGACGGCGCAATAAAGCCTTCGCGTTGCATGATCAGGCTGTAGATCGCCTCGTGCACACCGGCTGCACCCAGAGCATGCCCGCACAGGGGCTTGGTGGAGCTCAGTGGCGGGATCTTGTCGCCAAAGAGGTTTTTCAGTGCTTTCAGTTCGGTTACGTCACCGGCCGGAGTACTGGTGCCGTGGGTGTTGATGTAGCTGATGTCACCGTCCAGGTTTTTCATGGCCTGCTGCATGCAGCGCACCGCACCTTCTCCACTCGGGGCGACCATGTCGGCGCCGTCTGAGGTGGCACCGAATCCTACAATCTCAGCCAGAATATTCGCTCCGCGTGCTTCCGCGTGCTCCAGGGCCTCGAGTGCCAGCACACCACCACCACCGGAAATAACAAAGCCATCCCGGTTCGCATCATAGGTGCGTGAGGCCAGTTCCGGCGTATCGTTGTACTTGGTGGACAGGGCTCCCATGGCGTCGAACAGCAGGCTCAGGGTCCAGTGAATATCCTCGCCGCCACCGGCAAACATCACATCCTGGCGCCCAAGGGCAATCAGGTCTGCGGCATGGCCGATGGAGTGCGCGCTGGTGGCGCACGCCGATGTAATGCCGTAGTTGACGCCACGGATACCAAATCCGGTCGCCAGCGAGGCGTTGATCGCGCTGCCCATGGTGCGGGGTACGCGATAGGGGCCAACCCGACGGATTCCGCGGTCGCGATGTGTGTCGATGGAGTCGAGCAGTTCAACCGTGGAGGCACCGCCCTGGCCGAAAATAATGCCCGTGGTGTCTGCCTTGATGTGCTCGTCGGTCAGCCCGGCCTGCTCAATCGCTTCACGCATTGCCAGATAGGTGTAGCCGGAAGCCGGGCACATGAAACGCCAGAGTTTCCTGTCAATCAGTTCAGGCAGGTTCAGGTTGATCTGGCCGCACACGTGGCTGCGCAGACCATTGTCCCTGGCTTCTTCGCTGAAGCCGATGCCAGAACGGGATTCCTTGAGGGATTGGGCAACTTCCTTCTGGTTGGTACCAAGGCTGGAAACAATGCCCATACCGGTGATTACAACGCGACGCATCCTGTTAACTCCTAAAAATCATCGGTCGAGGTGAACATGCCGACCCGCAGGTCTTTGGCAGTGTAGATTTCCCGGCCGTCTACTTCCATCCGGCCATCTGCGATTGCCATGGTCAACTTGCGCCTGATCACACGCTTGAGATCGAGGCGATAGGTGACTTTCTTGGCCGTTGGCAACACCTGGCCAGTAAATTTGACTTCACCTGCGCCCAGTGCGCGCCCCTTGCCTTCGCCACCACCCCAGGCCAGGAAGAAGCCGACCAGCTGCCACATGGCATCCAGACCCAGGCACCCGGGCATTACCGGATCATCGACAAAGTGAACCTTGAAGAACCAGAGGTCCGGGTTGATGTCTAGCTCGGCTACCAGGCTGCCCTTGCCGAACAGGCCGTCGTCATCTGCGATGTGCGTGACGCGGTCAAACATCAGCATCTCGTTGATGGGCAGACGCATGGAGCCAGGGAAGAGCTCGCCGTGGCCACATTTGATCAGGTCTTCTTTATCAAAATGATCCGGGTTCATAGTGCCAGTTTCTCTGTTACAAAATGGTTTTCTTATACTGTAGCTCGAATTTGGCGAGGGGCTATTGACCTTTAGTGGATGATTGCAGTTTCGGATTGCCCTGATTTCATCTCAGCCTTCCCGGCCATCCGGTCTGGGGCTGGCCAGAATCCCCGTATAGCGATAGAGGAACATCCCGAAGGCAAACATCCAGAGCAGCGCGCTGCTGCCGATTCCGGAATGCCAGGGGATGACCTCAAAGGCAGTCAGCACCCGGACAAGCGCCGCCAGGTGAATCGCAAAGAATGCCAGCACCATGCCCTTTGGCAACACCAGTGGTCTGCCGGTATGGCCAAGAGATACCCGGGCGATGACTCCGAGAATAAGGCATGCCACAGCTCCGGTTCCGGCGGCGTGACTCCAGGCATTGGATGGCCAGCCTCCGAGCAATGTCCCTGCCAGAAGGAACAGTGCCACCGGCACCCAGAGTATGGACAGGTGCAGAATCCAGAGCAGCGGTTCCTTGCGCAGGAGCCATCCCTTCCAGCCTGCAAGCCGCACCAGCATAAGCATGCCGGCAATCAGGGCCAGTACACCGGTAACGGTTTGCCAGCCGGTGACCAGTGAGACCATGAGCAGGATAAGGCTGAATACGCTTGCAAGGTCCAGTGCCGGGACCACGCTCACAGCGGCACTGTCCTGCCCATGTTGGCGCAGCCATCCGCTGGAAAACGCCGGCGTGATGCGGCCACCGATAACGCTGATCAGTGCCATGGCCATAATCAGAGCACCGTAGCTGAAGGCCATGTCGAGCTGCGTTACAAAGCCGATCTGCATCAACCAGAGCAGGCCGAGGACTACCATGATCATCAGCTGCCGTTTTTGCCGGGCATGCCAGATTCGCCAGCCGGCATCCACCATGATCAGGGGCAGGAAGGCGAGATTCACAGCCTGTACCAGCCAGTAGGGCAGGTCCGCCCCGGTTGCCAGTAACAGACGACCGGCCAGCCATACTCCCCAGAGCATCACTAACTTCAATCCGTGGGTACGCTCTGTCTGGGTCCACACGCAAACTGCGGTCAACAGGAACCCCGCTATGGCCGCGGAGAGGAAGCCGAAAAGCATCTCATGCTGGTGCCAGAACAACCCAGGCATAGCCAGGGGCAGACCAATAACACCATTCACCTGCATCACCCACAACGGGATAACGGATAGTCCAAGCAGAGTCATCGAAAGGAAAAATACCCGGAACGGATAGCCGAACAGCTGGTGGATGCGGGCAGTGCCGGGTTTGCTGGCTGAGTGAGTGGCCTGCATGATCATCTCCGATAATAGATGTAAACTAAGTACATGTTATATCCGGAAGGCAAAAAAGACCATACCCGGTTGGGGGTATCTTTGCGTACAATGCCACTATCGCTTTGATTCAAAACAGGATGATCTATGAGTGCCTACCTGATTCTCAAGCACCTGCACATGACCACGGCCTACCTGACCGTTGTGCTTTTCGCCCTGCGTCTGCTGCTGGATGCCGTAGGTAAGCCTGGTTGGCGGGCAACACCGCTGCGCTGGATTCCGCACGCGAACGATACCGTGTTGCTGGCGGCAGCCATCAGCCTGGTGTTTGTAACGCCCTGGATGTCCTTCGTCCATGGTTGGCTGACAGCAAAGATCGTTCTGTTGATCGGCTACATTATCGCCGGGCTGTTTGCGCTCAGAACCACACTGAGTGTGCCAAAGAGGGCGGTGGCCGCTGTGCTTGCGCTTGTGCAGATTACCGCCATATTCCATCTGGCCATGACCAAGCCGGTTTTCTAGAACCCCGGCCTCCGGAACCTACTCCCGGTTCTTTCCGGCAACCTGCCTTGTCAGCTCCGCCAGTTGTGCCTGGACGGCCTGGAGCTGGCGGGCAATTTCGTCCCGTTCGTCGTGAGCGGCCTGGGCCTGTTTGGCGTTCTGCTCCTCGCTCATGACTTCCAGAATTGCCCCGATCATCATGTTGAGAAACACAAAAGCGGTCAGGAAAATGAACGTCAGGTAGTACAGCCAGCTCAGCGGGTACTGCTCCATGGTGGCGTACATCACGTCTGTCCAGTCTTCAAAGGTGGCCACCCGGAACAGGGTGAGCATGGCAATGGCCACATCGCCCCAGAGCTCTTCATCCACCCGGGCGAAGAACATCGAACCCATGGCGGCGTATATGTAGAAAATGATAAACATCAGCAGGGCGATATAGCCCATGCGCGGAATGGCTTTCAACAGCGAGTTGATCAGAAACCGAAGCTCCGGCACCACCGACACCAGACGCAAAACCCGGAACACCCGCAAGAGACGCCCTAACAGCACCGCTTCAGAATTATCCAGAGGGATCAGGCTGCCGATCACCACCAGGGTGTCGAACAGGTTCCAGCCGTCAAACAGAAAACGCTTCTTGTTGGCGCATACGCCAAACCGGAACAGGATTTCCACCAGGAAGAACAGCGTGATGGCATTGTCCATGGCGATGAGCGTCTGTTCCACCAGCGGTGGCAGATCATAGGTCTTGGCGCCGATGGTCAGTGCCGACAGGATGATGATGCTGATGACGGCACCCTGAAAAACCTTGCTGGCCTCTATGCGACGGAGTTTTTCGAAACCGGAGGCGGGGCTTATTTCGGACGACATGATGAACTACGGCTCCAGATGATTCGGGGAAGTGCCGAATTCTAAAGGGCGGTGAACGAATTGGATAGCCTAAGCCGGTTGAACCTGGTGCAGGATGATCTGCCACTGCTCTTCACCGACGGGCATGACGGAAAGCCGGCTTCCCTTCTTCACCAACGGCAGGTCAGAGAGCCCGGGTATTGATTTCAGTTCATCCAGGGGGATCAGTCTTGGCAGGGTACAGACATACTTCATGTCGACGGCCTGCCAGCGGGGTTTCTCCGCAGAGCTCCTGCTGTCGAAGTACGGTGATTGCGGATCAAACTGGGTCGGGTCGGGATAGTGGCTGCGAACAATCTTTACAATGCCTGCAATCCCGATGTGCTTGCAGCTGGAGTGGTAGAGAAAAACCTCATCTCCCTCTTCCATGCGGGCCAGAAAATTCCGGGCCTGATAATTCCGTACACCGTCCCAGGGGATCACTCCGCCCGGTGCCGCGACAAAATCATCAATACCGCACTCAGAAGGTTCTGATTTTACGAGCCATTTGGCCATTGCTTTCTCCGGTGTTGGTGCCGATGGAAGTGGCCTTCCGGTCAGGCCGTATAGGGCAGAACCCCAAAGTAGATTGCGCTGAAGTGGCAAGCACTGCCGCCAATGACAAACAAATGCCAGATCGCATGCATATAGGGGATGCGGTCTGCCAGGTAGAAGGCAACTCCGGCGGTATATACGATGCCGCCGGCAATCGTGAGGTTGAGCGCCGTTTCACTCAGGTTGGCCACCAGGTCTGAGGAGGCGAATGTAATCAGCCAGCCCATGGCCACGTATATGCCGACTCGGGCGAGCTTGAAGCGGTTCTTGAAAATGACCTTCAGCACCACGCCGGTTATGGCCAGAGACCAGATCACCGCGAACAGTGTCCAGCCTACGGTGCCCCGCATGTTGACGAGCAGGAACGGCGTGTAGGTTCCGGCAATCAGCAGAAAGATTGCGCAATGATCAAGGGTTTTGAACGCGCTCTTCAATTCTGGCCTTCGTGCGCTGTGATACAGGGCGGAAGCCAGGTAGAGCAGGATCAGCGAAGCGCCGAAAATGCTGAAACTGATCAGTTTCCAGGTATCTCCAATTTCGCTGGCACCGGCAATCAGTGCCACGGTGCCAATGATGCTGAGTACGGCTCCCAACCCATGGGTAGCAGTGTTCAGCCATTCCTCGGTGCGGTGATGAATATTGTGGGCCGGGGGTTGAGCGGTTGTCATTGAAGGGCCTTCCGAATAAGTCATGGCTCTAAAATACTTGAGCGTACACGTGTACGCAATAGTCGGGGTGGAGGCCCTGTGAACCTGTTCAGAAAAACTGAATGACCTGCCGAAAAACTTCCGATTTCTCCCAAGTCTGTCGCTGGATAACCTTTCGCCATCTGATCAATAACGAAGGAGATTCTTCCAATGGCAAAGGTACTCGTATTGTATTACTCCATGTACGGTCATATTGAAACCATGGCTAATACAATTGCAGAAGGCATCAAAGGTGTCGATGGCGCTGACGTCACCATCAAGCGCGTTCCGGAAACCATGGCCGATCAGGCGTTTCTGAGCGCCGGAGGCAAGGCAGATCAGGGCGCGCCCCTAGCTGATCCGAAAGAACTGGCGGATTACGATGCGATTATTTTCGGCACGCCGACCCGATTCGGGAATATGGCGGGCCAGATGCGTACTTTCCTGGACCAGACCGGCGGGCTTTGGGCTGGTGGCAAGTTGCATGGCAAGGTAGCCAGTGTCTTTACGTCCACAGGCACCGGTGGCGGCCAGGAGCACACCATCAGCTCATTCTGGACCACTCTGGCTCACCACGGCATGGTGATTGTGCCTCTGGGCTACGGCATACCGGAATTTTTCGATATCTCGGAAGTTAACGGCGGCACACCTTACGGGGCTTCCACCATCGCGGGTGGGGACGGTTCACGCGAGCCCAGTGAGAAAGAGCTGGCGATTGCGCGTTACCAGGGCAAACATGTTGCGGAGCTGGCAGTGAAACTGCACGGATAAACGCTGGTTTTTGAGCAAGTATTGAGCGTCTTTCAGGGCAGCAGGCGAACGGCTGCTGCCCTTTTTCATGCGATGCGGAAGCTTACGAGCGTTTATTCCCGGCCCCGGTTTTCAGCCGGGAAAAGGTCGCCGGTACAACACCCAGCCACGACGCCAGTTGATTGTCTGGCACCCGTTTTACCAGCTCGGGATATTCCTCCAGCAACAATGTGTAACGATCCCGAGCAGGCATCGTATGCTTGCGGAACTCTCTCATGCTGGTCAGCTCTGCGATTTCCTCGGTCAACGCGAGTGCGAACTGGGGCCAGAGCCCCTCAGCGTGTGACTGGATGGCCGACCGGAACGCGGAGAAGTCGGCCACCCAGGCAGTTACCGGCGTGACCGTGGTCAGGCAGAGGGTGTTTCTGACGGTGCGGGTACGGCCAAACACCGGCCAGATAATATCGCCCTCGGAAAAGAAATGGTGAATCGAGACCTTGCCGCTGGGTGCTTCCCGGAACAGCCGCATGATGCCGTACTGAATCAGGTAAACGTTTGCCCAGGCTTTATCATGTTTTTCCATAACCGACTCAGGATCGACCCGGCGAAGATGAAACAGGCGGGCGAGATTGGCCAGGAAACGTGCGTTCGCATCATTGCCATGCCCTGACAGACGAATACCGAATACCCGGCTGAGACTATTCTGCAGAGCTGTCGACTCGCTGGCGGCTGGCGGCTGGACGATATCGGGATGTTGTTCCCCCAGCATGCAGGGGGCGGAGGCGAGGTCTGGCCTGAAAGCGCTGTTCATTGAGTTGACCCTGTTATGAGTGTCAGATTAATTATGGTATCAGGAAGGTGGCGTTTGAAATGACTTAAATCATTAAGGCTTTTTCACTGAGTCGATATGACGATCTGGACGGGGTTCAGTGATAGACTCCGGCACCTGTTGTCGGAAGCATGTTTTGCCTACGGAGTGTCAATGGCCGCCGCATTTGCCCTTTTCATCAAGCTAATTCCACTCTATGTAACGGTTGCCCTGGGTTGGACGGCAGGTCGCTACCTTGAGGCCAGCGGTCGCCATATTGCCGGTATCATGCTTTACATCGTGACTCCCTCCGTGGTGTTTTCCGGAGTAATGGCTGCCCCCCTGTCGCCGGAAGTCATTCTGCTGCCGTTTCTGGTGTTTGGACTCTGTTCTGTTCTGGGGATCGTGCAGTTACAACTGGCCAAAAGAACGCTCTCCGATGGCAGTGCCAACATCATTCCGCTGTGCGTGGGCTCCGGGAATACCGGTTACTTCGGCGTGCCGGTGGCCCTGCTGCTGTTCGGGGAAGAGGGGCTGGCGCTTTACATTGTGTGCATGCTCGGAACCACGCTTTTCGAGAATTCCGTCGGTTTCTATCTTGCTGCACGGGGGCGCTACAGCATCAGGGAAGCGCTCTGGCGGGTGCTGAAACTGCCCTCGGTTTACGCTTTCCTGGCGGCCGTTGTCCTGAACCTGGCGGGCGCAGGAATTCCGGATATTTTTGTGCCATTGTTCGATAATCTGCGTGGGGCCTACAGTGTCCTGGGAATGATGATCATCGGCATGAGCATCACCAGCTTTCGTGGATTGGCCGGTAACATGCGTTTCACGGCGTTGGCGTTCTTCGGGAAGTTCGTTGTCTGGCCCATGGTGGCCATCGTGTTCTGGTGGGTTGATTCAACGCTTCTTGGCATCTACCAGCCGGCCGTTCACAAGGCCATGTTCCTGATCTCGATCACGCCGATTGCCGCCAACACTGTGGTGATTGCCACACTGCTGGATACGTCGCCAAGGCAGGCAGCGGGTACGGTGCTGCTGACCACGCTGTTTGCCCTGGTGTTTATCCCGGTCATGATCTCCATCGCTTTTTAACGGCTTTGTGAGGTTGCCGTTGCCGGCTCTGCAGAGCCGGCCTTCGCTTCAGCAATGTCACGGCGGGCATGTCGCATTACGCTGATGCCGGCAGTCATGGCCAGCGAACCCATGATCGCGGCAACGATCAGATCCGGCCAGGCCGTGCCGGTTCCAAATACGCCCAGGGCGGCCACCATTACCGCGATATTGCTGATGGCGTCGTTGCGGCTGCACAGCCAGACCGAGCGCATATCGGAATCGCCTTCACGAAACTGGAACAGCATAACGGCCACACCCACATTGGCGGCAAGGGCAATCAGCCCCACGGTGCCCATGGTCAGTGGTTCCGGCGTAATGCCTGCCTGAACCACCCAGACGGCCCGGGCCCAGACCACCAGGCCGAATACTGTCATGGTGATGCCTTTGACCATCGCAGCGCGTCCGCGCCAGAGCATCCCCATGGAGAGCACTGTCAGGGACAGGATGTAGTTGGCGCTGTCGCCGAAGAAATCGATGGCATCTGCCATCAGCGAAACCGAGCCGGACGAAAGGCTGGCCAGTCCTTCCACAAAAAACATGGCCAGATTGACCCACAAGGCGATCCATAACGCCCGGCGAAAACCCGGTGCAGAAGATTTGGGTTCGGGAGCAGAGCAGCTGCACGCCATAAAGACCTCCTTGGTTAAGATAGTCTTATTGGAAACCCTGTAGTAGCTACAGGGTCAAGAGCTGTTGCTCGTCGTTTTCAGACTGATCAGTTCTGACCCGCACCATGAGTGCCGGGTACATGATTGTGAGGATGTTCGGTTGCCAGTGACTCGAGTTCTGAGCTCAGCCCGTCCAGAATGCCGCATTCGCGCACACTTCCACCGTCAGCGCAGGCTTTTTGCAGTCTGACCAGGGTCTGTTCCAGGCTGGCCAGTTCCTGCAGCCGTTCGCGGACATGAACGAGATGGCGGGCCAGCAGGGCATTCACGTCACGGCAGTCCGCCTCTGGTTTCTCGGCCAGCCGGATCAGCTCACGAATCTCATCCTGTGCCATATCGAGGCTGCGGCAGCGTTTGATAAAGCGCAGACGGTCAAGGTGAGCGTTGAGATAAAAACGGTATCCGCTGTGGTCCCGTTGCGGTTCAGGCAACAAGCCAATTTTCTCGTAATAGCGGATGGTTTCAACGGGAATGGCCGTTGTTTTTGCAAGTTCACCGATTTTCACATTACGCCCCCGGAACCTGATTGCGAATTGCCATCTGCAGAGCTTATCACTCGAACAAGGACAGCTGAGAGTTTCCAGTGTCATCACGTGATTCACGTTGTCCTGCTGCTTTCGGCCCCTTCTGCACCGGTCCCTTCCGGCTGCCATGGCGTTGCAGTACCCGGTCTGTCTCCCTTTGGCTGACATGCTGCTTGCGAAAATCGCCAACTGCCTTGCGGGCCAGCCGTGCCGCCTGCTCATGATCACACACCGGTGAGGCGTAGGTATTGCCGCCGTAACGTTCCTTCTGGGTCGGCGTCATTAACCAGGGTGTGTGGATCATGTCGCCCGGCACGCCGGCAAGTTCTGGTAGCCAGCGCCGGATGAACTCGCCTTCGGGGTCCAGCTTCTGGCTCTGCAGCACCGGGTTGTAGATCCGCAGGGCATTGATGCCGGTCAGGCCGGACTGCATCTGGGTCTGGGAGTAATGAATGCCTGGCTCGAAGTCGGTAAATAGCCGGGCAAGATGCAGGGCAGGATCGCGCCAGTGCAACCACAGCTGGTAACTGGCGATGGCCATCAGCATGGCCCGCATCCGGAAGTTGATCCAACCGCTGTGCTTGAGGGCTCGCATGCTGGCGTCCACCAGGGGCCAGCCGGTCTGGCCTTCCTGCCAGCGTTGAAGGCGTTCGGTATCATCAGGGCCGGTTTTAAGTGCCTCCATTTCCCGATGCATGGCCCGGAATTCCAGCGCCGGTTCGTCCTCCAGTTTCTGGATGAAATGGCAGTGCCAGTGCAGCCGGGAGCGGAAACTGGTCAGGCTCTTCTTTTTGCGGGGCAGGGTATTACGATGGTTGCCGGTGGTTTTGGCCTGCTGATAGATATCCCGGAGGCTGACGGTACCGTAGGCAATATGCGGACTGAGCCGTGAACAGGCCCGCGGGGCAGTGTTCGGGCTGGAAATGTTGTATTGGTAGCCCACGCAGCGGCGCTCCAGGAACGAAGCGAGCAGTTTTTCACCCCTGGCGCTGCCTCCGGTCTGGCGATCCGGGCAGTTGTCTGGAAATACGAAGGCCGGACTGCCATAACCACCAACGCCACTCTGGGGTCCGCAGGCCTTCGGGATCACTCCCGGGGCCTCCAGCAGAGGCTGGCGCATCAGCTCAGTCCAGGCCTTGTCCCAGACATTCCGGTTTTTTAGCCGGCGAACCACACCAAACTGACTCCATTCCCGGAATTCCACCTGGTTCTCTGCGCACCAGCCAACAACCGCCTTGTCACGATCGAACGTCCACTGTCCCCCGGTTTCCTGATGACAGAACAGGCGGGTGACGCCATGACTGGCCTGAAGCTGCTTCAAGGCACCTGTCATCGAGCCTCTCATCACCAGAAGGCCGCTGCCGGCCTTTCGCAACTGCCGGTCCAGATCCTCCAGCGAGGCCCTGATAAACCCCCATTGGCGACCGCTGGTGTCCGGTAATTGCCAGTAATCCTCTTCGATAACGTACAGCGGGATGACGGGTTCGCCCAGGCTGGCCGCAGCCGCCAGTGGCGCATGATCCCTTGTGCGCAGGTCGCGTTTGAACCAGACCACGGTTGTCATGACTGCGAGTTTCTCTCGCGCCGGCAGCGTTCACTGCAATAACGGACATTGTCCCAGTCTTTCGCCCACTTCTTGCGCCAGGCAAATGCCCGCTGGCAGACCGGGCAAACTTTTTCAGGGAGGTTCAGCTTCTTATGTGGCACCAGCGTCTTCCTGTCAGGGTGTACGGCTTTCTACGTTTGCGCTGCAGGCCGGGATCAAATCTGAGGTCCGGTGACAAGGCTCAGTCTAGGAGCTGGACTCCCGGGCCAGCTGAGCCAGATCCTCGCTGATCTGTTCGGGCGACAGGCCGGGCCGCAGCAGCAGCCGCGCGTTGCCCTCGCGATCAAAGACATACACGGCGCTGCTGTGAGAGACATTGTAATTGCCGCTGGCGTCAGGCTCTTCGTAGCCGAAGGTGGTCCGGTAGCGCTTGGTGAGTTTCCGGAGCATGGGTTCTTCAGCGGTCAGGCCAAGGATTCTGTCACCGAAAAAGTTCACGTAGCTGGCCAGGCGTTCCGGTGTATCCCGCCGAGGATCGACACTCACGAACAGGGTGATGACATCGTCCTGGTACTCCTCCGGCATCTGGTGAATGGATCGTCGGAGATCGCTCAGGGTTGTTGGGCAGACATCGGGGCAGGACGTGAAACCGAAGTACAACAGGCGGATGTTGCCCTTTGAGTCGTCGGGCGTGACCGTGCCGTCATCGGTGCCATTGAGCCGGAACTCGAGATCCGGCATCAGGCCTGCGATGTCTTTGCCGTGCCAGTTGTCGTTGCTGTCGGAGCAGCCGGCCAGTATCAGAATAAGGAGAGCAGGCCATAGTGGCATCGTTCTGGTCATGGGTTTCCTCCTGCCAGCGAATGGCTTTGGGGGTATTTGCCGTCTTCATGCATGGCCCGGCGAAGCACAATCAGAATACCGAGGATGCTCATCATGGCCGGGGGGATCCAGGTCAGCAGCCCACCCAGCAACTGGTCGGTTTCCGGTGGCATGGGCCAGGCCCGGCCACAGACTTCGTAAACGTCGTAGACCATGCCCCGGGAAAACACGATCCAGGCACCCAGAATCATCTGGGGGATGGCCACCAGGGCCAGGAGGAGGATGCGCTTGCCGTATCCCAGTGCATTGGTCATTGCCGGGGCGCGGGGATCGAAGATCAGCCACCAGAACAGCACACCATCCAGTAGCATGCTCCAGTTCATGACCCAGTACAGCTGCCGGCTTAGCATGGCGTCAAAGTGGATAGGTGGCCAGAGCCAGAAATAGATCAGCCCTACGAACAGAACTGAGGCGATCACCGGTTGCTGCAGCAGCCGGTAAATCCAGCCCAATGGCTGCAGCCAGTAATGCACCGATGGGGAAATCCTCTGGTACCAGAACCGCATCACGGGCAGAGGATTGGACAGCGCAATCAGAAAGGGGCCCAGATGATGCAGGATCAGGTGCTGCCCCCGGTGGACAAAAAACATGTACTGGGAATAGTAGTCGAACCGGGTTTGCATCACCGCGTAGCAGAGCATGACCCCGAGCGTGAACGTAACGATCCGTCCCGGACCTGGCCGGTCGTGTCCCGGCATTTTCAGCAAGGCGACACCGTATAACCCGAGGACCAGCATATAACTGAGCAGCGTCAGGGGGGAAAAATCATAGGGCAGCAAATTGCTCATTACTTGCATGGACAGGACTCTTAACGTGCACGCAACGGAAACCGGGTTTATCTTTCTTGTCAGTACCGCCGAGTTTTGCCGGCCCGGCGGCGGATTTCAAGGCCGGTGTGAGGTTTGTGTAATTGGAGGCAGGACATGGCCCGATTCAGTGATTCCATTTCAGCGCCGTCAGTACTTATCTTCGACTGGCACGGCACCCTGGTAGACACCCACGATGCCATGTTCAGTGCCATGGAAGATATGCTGCCTCAGCTGGAGGAACTGGGGCTGGTGGAGCGGCTGCTGCCGGAGGATAAATGCCGAACCGCCGATGATGCCCGGCTGGTACGCTATATCCGGATTTTCCGGCGCCTGCATCCGCGCATACTGGCGGAACGCCGGGTTTCGAGAACCGATATTTTTAACGCCATCTTCGGTGATGACAAAGACGCCCGGTTGATTGCTCACAAGGCCTATAACGAAGCCTACCGACGCTACTTCGGTCAGGTGAAACCTTTTCAGCC
This sequence comes from Marinobacter sp. F3R08, assembly GCF_018860425.1. Lineage (GTDB taxonomy): Bacteria > Pseudomonadota > Gammaproteobacteria > Pseudomonadales > Oleiphilaceae > Marinobacter. The sequence goes on from NZ_JAHKPI010000014.1 coordinate 909,751, forward strand.
CGGTGCCTATGAGTATCTCTCGGCGCTGAAAGCCATGGGCATCCGGCTGGCGGTATCCACCAACCGGAACCGGGAATTTCTGGACCTTGAGTTGCGCACGGTAGATGGAGGCCGCTGGCAGCATTTGTTTGACGCCACGGTGTGTGCCGATGATGTAACCGAGTACAAACCTGATCCGGAGGTTATTCTCAAGGCTCTGAAACAGGTCGGATTGCCGGCTGATGAGCGCGCCTGGTATGTGGGCGACAGTTACATTGATATGCTCACCGCCAACAAGGCGGGTGTGTCCGGGGTGTTCTATAACGGGGCTTGCTGGGAATCCAGCCGGATCGACAGTTGGTTCTCCCACCGGGATGCGCCTGCTGCCATTCTGGACAGTTTTGAAGACCTTATTGATCTGCTCGCTCTGCTTGAGCGGAATGAGCCGGAAGCGTTCGAACGGTCGCCCGCCGAGGTCCGTCCCCAGCCCTTCCCGAAGCCCCGGCCTCCGGAGCCGCGCATCGAACCCGACTGGCACCCGGCAGTGGTCAAACTCATTCGCCCTGCCGTAATCCTGTTCGATTGGCACGCCACCCTGGTGGATACCCTGGACGCCATGTACCACGCGGTGGACGACATGTTGCCGGAGTTTCACAAGCTGCAATTGATGGACCGTATGGTTGCTCCGGAGGACAGTAAGACGCCGGAGGACGTCAAACTGGTTGCCTACGTGCGTGAGTTTGCCAGGCTGCATCCGAAGGTGAAGGCGGACCGGAAGATTTCCCGGACCGATATTTTTGAAGTGCTGTTCGGTGAAGATCAGGACGCCAAGCAGATTGCCCATCAGGCCTTCAATTATCATTACCGAAAGCACTATGGCACGGTGAAGCCGTTTGAACCAAAGGTGCGGGCAGTGCTGGAGGGATTGAGGCGGCTGGATATCCAGGTGGGAGTGATTACCAACCGGGATCGTGAGTTTTTCGAACACGAACTGGCTGCCGTGGAAAACACTGGCTGGACTCATCTGTTCGATGTTGATGTCTGTGGGGACGACACGCCCCTGCGCAAGCCGCATCCGGATCAGCTATTGCTGGCGGTTCAGAAACTGGATTACCCGCCCGACCCGAGTGTCTGGTATGTCGGCGACAGCACCACAGACGTTATCGCGGCCAAGCGGGCAGGCATGACATCGGTGTTTTTCAACGGAGCGCAGTGGGACCTGCCCTGGCTGAACCGGATTTTCCCCGGCACCCACAAGCACCCGGACAAGCCGGATGTGGTGGTCAACGATTTCTCGGAATTCTGGGCCCTGGTGCTGGCCTGCGAGGTGGGGCCGCCCTGAGTAGGCGGCCGACGATTCATTCCATCACGATTCTGGGTACATCTGGTCCGGTATTCTCGCTGCCCTGCCTGGAGCAGGAGAGTGCTTCGATCTCCTGGCGGATCCGTTCTGCAATCAGCCCGTAAGTGACTGCCAATGCGCCATCTGGCTCGCTGGTCATAACGGGCTGGCCCGAATCTGATCCGGTGCGTATGCGGATATCCAGAGGCAACGCGCCGAGAAGCTCGGTTCCGGCTTCTTGTGCCATTTTTCTGGCACCGCCTTCCCCGAAAATGGGCTCTTCATGGCCACATTCGGAACAGACATGGGTGCTCATGTTCTCAATGATGCCCAGTACCGGAATATTAACTTTCTCGAACATTCTCAATCCCTTGCGGGCATCCAGTAGGGCGATATCCTGGGGTGTGGTTACAATGACCGCACCGGAAACAGGCATTCGCTGGGCCATGGTCAGGTGGATGTCCCCGGTACCTGGAGGCATATCCACAATCAGGTAATCCAAGTTGTCCCATCGCGTTTCATACACCAGGCGGGTTAGTGCCTGGGTGATCATCGGGCCACGCCAGATAATGGGGGACTCGTCATCCACTAGAAAGCCGATAGACATGGTCTGGATACCATGGCCGATCATGGGTTCGAGAAATTTCCCATCCGGGCTTTCGGGCATGCCTTTGAGCCCAAGCATACGGGGCTGGCTGGGGCCGTACAGGTCGGCATCAAGCACACCTACGCGGGCTCCCTGGCTGGCGAGGGCCAGGGCCAGGTTGGTCGTGGTGGTTGATTTACCGACGCCGCCCTTGCCGGAAGCGACAGCGATCAGGTGTTTCACACCCGGAACCGCTTTCTGTTCCGGGAGTTGGCGCTTCTGTTGGTGTGCAGGAAGGTAGGACACTGGGCTGGACATGATGATATCTCCGATTATTGTTCCACAAACGCACGTTCAATAACGTAGTCGCCGGGCTCGCCCTGCTGTGGTGAAGCTTTGAAGCCAAGGCTGTCCAGCATGACGGACAAGTCCTTCAACAGTGCGGGGCTACCGCAGAGCATCACCCGGTCTGATTCGGCGTTTAGTTGCGGAAGACCGATGTCGTTGGCTAGTTGGCCGGACTCAATCAGGGTGGTGATTCGGCCCTGGTTACGAAATGGTTCCCGGGTAACGGTGGGGTAATAAATCAGCTTGTCACCAATGATCTCTGCCAGGAATTCGTGGCCGGGTAATTCGCTGGTCAGGTAGTCGTGATAGGCCAGTTCGCTCACTTCGCGCACGCAATGCACCAGCACCACTTTCTCAAAGCGATCATAAGTGTCTGGATCGCGAATGATGCTCATAAACGGGGCTAGACCAGTGCCGGTGCCAAAAAGGTAGAGGTTCTTGCCGGGATTCAGGTCGTGCATCACCAGTGTGCCCACTGGCTTGCGACTGACAAACAGCGAGTCGCCCTCTTGAATATGCTGCAGGCGGGAAGTCAAAGGGCCATCCTGCACCTTGATGCTGAGAAATTCCAGGTATTCCTCATGGTTTGCGCTGACGATGCTGTAGGCGCGGAGCAGCGGTTTGCCATCCACTGGCAGGCCGATCATCACAAAGTGGCCATTTTCAAAGCGCAGACTTTTGTCACGGGTGGTCCGGAAACTGAACAGAGTGTCGTTCCAGTGATGGACGCTGATTACGTTTTCGGTTCCGAGTGCAGCCATAGGGTATTCCTCCGAATAGGCTAATTTTAGTGAATGTCAGGGTGAGTAAATGGCCATGGATGTCATGGCCGAGATGAGGAGCAGACCGCTGAGTACCGCGAGCAGGGCAAAGGGTTTCCAGCCTTGGGCGATCAGGGCGGACAGGCTGGTACGCATGCCCAGGGCAGCCATGGTTACCATCAGGCAGGCCAAGGAAGTGCTGGCCAGGGCTTGCCGAATGTCGTTCGGTAGCCAACCCAGGCTGTTCATGCCAAACAGGGTGACAAAGCCGAGCAAAAACCAGGGATGCTCCGCTTTTCCGGTGTTGTTTCTGTTCAGTAGTGCACCCAGCAATAGAAGCAGGGGGGCCAACAGAGCAACCCGCAACAGTTTTGTGAGGGTGGCAATGTCGCCAGCGGTATCGGACACCAGGTAACCGGCGCCAGCGGCCTGAGCCACGTCGTGAATACTTGCGCCCAAAAGCATGCCCGTTTGCGGATCGCTATAGCCCAGCAAACCGAACAGGGGCGGTAGCACCAACATGCTGAGTGTGCCGAGGGCAGTGACGCCCACCACAACACCCAGCAGTCGCCGGTCTTCTAGCTTGCCTTGGGGAATAACGGCTGCAACGGCGACAGCAGCAGATACTCCGCAGATTGCTACTGCCACGCCGGCCACCAGGCTTTGCATTCGGGGCAGGCCCAGCCAATGCCCGAACAAAAGCCCAGAGCCGATGATGATGGGCGTGCAGGTGAGGACCATCAGCAACGGCAGGTTGCCGACGGTCATTAACTGCTCCACCCCTATTCGCGCTCCGAGAAGGGCAATGCCAACGCGCAGGACTTGGCGGCTGCAGAACTCTACACCGGGTCGTAGGCGGGTATCAGCTGCCTGGCTGGCGAAACCAAACCCCAGAAGAAGTACCAGAACCAGCGCGGGCGCACCGTAGTGGTTTGCCAGGAAACTGCCTGCTAGGGCCAGAACCACGCACAGCGCCACTCCGGGATAGCGTAGCCGTGCCGGTGCCCACCAGTGGGTATCCAGGGCGCGGAGGGTATGATTCATGACACTTGCTCGCTCAGCTCACGGAGGAACGCCCAAGGGTATAAACCACGATAGTGGCCGTCACTGAAGAAAAGCTGCAGGCCGCTGACGCCCGAAAGCTCCACCCGTTCAACGCGGATGTCGGCGTCAATCAGGCTGAGCCGGCCCGAACGTTTCGCTTGCATGCAATGGGAACAGGCGCAGGATTTCCGAAGGATCAGGCAGCTCAAACGCGAGGTCAGTCCATCGGGCCAGCTCAGTTCCAACTCGTTGAGCTTACGTTTTAGGCGAACCTCTTTTGGGGGTTCAATCAGAGTTTGTCGAGCCACAATTATCTCCTTTCGGAAAAGATGGGATGACCAGTTCCGGCGTCTCTGACATCGGTACATGTAGATCCGGTAGCTCCATCGGCCGGGTGCTGCCTAAAATGGCGGCGGACAAGACCACGAGCACTAGCGAAACTGTTCGGAAGCAACTCGTTATGACAAGTTGAGGCATGATCTAGCGCTCCAGAAATTGCATTTTGTCGGGGCGGTCAACCCATTTTTCGGCTTCCGGAAGGGGGGCAGACGTGGAGTCAATGACCGGCCAGACCTGCGACAGATCGGCATTCAATTGAATGAAATGCCGCTGACCCTCCGGCAGGTCGTTTTCATCGAAAATGGCATCAGCTGGGCACTCGGTGACGCACAGGCTGCAGTCGATACAGGTTTCGGGATTGATTACCAGAAAGTTGGGGCCCTCATGGAAGCAGTCTGTGGGGCACACATCGACGCAGTCTGTGTATTTGCAACGGATGCAGTTCTCGGTGACAACAAAAGTCATGACAGTCTCCTCTCGGGTTGTAGGTAGTTGCCGGGCCAGCCTGGTATTTAACAGGCCGGCCGGATAGCTCAGGCCGCGGCGTCCAGTTTTGAGATGGCCCAGCGGGCCAGTTTGCGTACATCTGGATCGGGGTCATCCAGAGCGGTTACTACGTAGGGCCTGCCATCACTATGTGCAATAGCGCCGAGAGCACCGATAGCCGCCTTGCGCAGATTGCTCATGGCGTCTTTCGAGCATTCGCCCAGTACCGGAATGGACTCGATCGCGCCAAGCCTGCCGAGCGCATCCACTGCTTTTTCGCGAACCTGCCAGAGCTCATCTTTGGTAGCCTCCATCAGGGCGGAAGCGGCCGCCTGATGGTCCAGCTTTCCGATACTGTTGGCAGCCTCGCAGCGGACCTGCCAATGCTCGTCTTTCAACTGGCCAATCAGGGCCTGGCCAACTTGCTGCGGGTTGGCATACACCAGAGCACCAGTGGCAGCACGACGTACCTCCGGGTCTTTGTCGTGCTGAGCTGTTTCTACCAAGGCCGGGAGGTTTTCCGGCTGTTTCAACCAGCCAATAACGGCTACCGCCTCGCGCCGTACGCGTGGATCTTCATCGCCGAGCCGCTTCAGGGCTGGGCGTTGGGCACCGGGATTACGAAGAGGCTTGAGCGCACGAAGGATTCCAGACACGACAAATCCGTCGGTGCTGGTCTCCAGGGCTTCCAGTAAAGGATCAGCAGCTGCCGGATCCTTCAGGTCGGCCAGTGCATGGGCGGCGCTATTACGCACCACTTCATCGCTGTCACCAAGTGCGGCAATCAGAGCATCGGCCATGTCTGCCGCCTCGAATTCATCCACTACCTTGGCGGCTTCCTGGCGCACATTGGTGTCTGGGTCTTTCAGAGCGTGGATAACCAATTCCACGGCTTCCGGCTCACCTGAATCCACCAGGTCCATGACTGCCACCCGACGAATGCCGGGATCGTCGGAGGTGAGTTTTACGGCAATAGCCTGTAGTTCGGGGTCGTCGTACGTTTTCATGGCTTACCTCAGCGCAGCAGGTAGGGAATGTTTACGGTGACGGCGTCTGTGGGGCAGTCCGCCTCACACGGCATGCAATACCAGCATTCGTCGTATTTCATGTGGGCCTTGCCGGTGTCTTCGTTAATCCAGAGCACATCCAGTGGGCATACGTCGATGCACACGGTGCAGCCCTTGTCTGCAATGCACTTGTCCTCGTCGACAATAACGGGAACGCTTGAGTGGTGATTGGCGATAGGCATGTTAGTGTTCCTCTCTCATCATGGAATGTGTTTTCGGAGATATCAGCCGTTGGCGGCTTTTTGGACCCGCATCTTGCGGTAGGCGTCTTTTTCCTCACCAAGAGGTACCAGGTAATCCGCAATCGGCCGCTTGCCACTGGCCATCTGTCCGCTGTCATCCTTGAATAGTCGGCTGTGGTAAAACCATTCGCTGTCGTCTTGATCCGGGAAGTCCACACGGTAGTGATAGAGCCCCCAGCGGGATTCTGTGCGGTAGAGAGAGGCGCGGGCCGCCATTTCGGCGCAGTCGATGATGGACTGGACTTCCATGGCTCTCAGTAGTTCGTGGGGGTCCCGGGCGCAGAGATTGGGTACGTCCTCGCGAACCGCCAGAATCCGCTCCAGGCCAATTTCCATCTTCTTGGTGACTTTGGGGGGCTGTAGGTAATCGTTCACCAGGCGCCGTACTTTGTACTCCATCTGCTCCGGGGGGATGCCGTCTACTCGTTTCATCGGCGCCTGAATACGTTCTAGTTCGCGGGTGATGAAGTCCTCGTCGAGTTTGGGCTCGCTTCGCGATTTCACGAATTCAACCGCGCTCTCACCGCAGATCTGGCCATACACGAATGCGCCTAGCATATAGTTGTGGGCCACACTGGCCATGTCGCCGGCGCAGTAGAGTCCGGGTACGGTGGTGGCGCCGGTTTCATCCGTCCACACGCCGGAAGCCGAGTGGCCGGAGCAGAAGCCCACTTCAGAAATGTGCATTTCCACCATGCGCTGGCGGTAGTTCACGTCGCGGCCTTCGTGGAAGCGACCCCGGGTGGGACGCTCGTTGGTGTGCAGGACAGTCTCGATTTCCTGGATTGTTTCTTCCGCCAAATGATCCAACTTAAGGAACACCGGTCCGGTGCCGGATTCCAGTTCCTTGAAGAACTCCAGCATCATCTGTCCGGACCAATAGTCACACTCAATGAATCGTTCCCCAAAGGCGTTTGCTGTGAAACCACCAAGAGGGCCGGTCACGTATGCACAGGCCGGTCCGTTATAGTCCTTCAGCAGCGGGTTCACCTGGAAACATTCCAGGTTCGCCAGGTCAGCCCCGGCGTGGTAGGCCATAGCATGGCCGTCACCGTTGTTGGCCGGGTTTTCATAGGTGCCGAACAAGTAGCCTGATGTGGGTAGGCCCAGGCGACCGGCGGCACCGGTGGCCATGATCACGGCTTTGGCGCGGATGATGATGGGTTCCGCTGTGCGGGTGTTCACGCCGATCATGCCAGCGATCTTGCCGTCCGGATCTTTCAACAGGCGCGTGGCAGTAAAGCGGTTCTCGATCTGCACCCGGTTACGACGCAGACGACGATAAAGGATCTTTTTGACATTGTGGCCCTCCGGCATGGGCAGCACGTAGGTTCCCAGGTGGTGGACCTTTTTCATATCGTAGTCACCGGTTTCGTCTTTCTGGAAATGTACGCCCCAGCTATCCAGTTTCTCGATCATCGGGAATGAGCGAGTTGCATAGGCCATCAGTGCAGGCTGGTGGACAATGCCGTCGTTGGCGATGGTGATTTCCTTGACGTACTGCTCGGGAGTGGCGTGGCCCGGAACAACGGCGTTGTTCAGGCCATCCATGCCCATGGAGATGGCTCCGGAACGTTTGACATTGGCCTTCTCTAGCAGCATGACGTTTAAGCTGGGATCCTGTTCCTTTGCGGTCACGGCGGCCATGGGACCTGCGGTGCCGCCTCCGATCACCAGAACGTCGGTTTCGATAACAGGAATGTCATTGATTTGCATGATGCGCTCCTATTTCCGGTCAATCCGGAATTGATATTTGAATGAATCGCCGCGATAGCAGAGGTATTCGAAATCGATGGGCCGGCCATCCCGGTTGTGGGTCAGTCGCTCGACACGAAGGATGGGTTCGCCGGCTTTAAGGTTGAGGTATTGCTGGGCTTCGTCGTCCGCCAGGATGGAGTCCAGGCTTATGTCCGCGCCGCCCAGCGAGATGCCGAACAGGTTTTCCAGCATGGGAAAGATGTCGCCGGATAGGTCCAGACTGAACATCTGGCGGCCAACATCCATGGGGAAGTAGCTGTTTTCGATGCATACGGGTGATCGGTTGAGGTATCTCACCCGCTTCACCTCGACAGCTTCGTCTCCGGGTTGCAGGTCAAGCGAGGCGGCGACGGCTTTGGGGGCTTTCATCTGCTGAATGCTGATCACACGAGCAGACGCCTCGTAGCCTTGGGCTGCCATGGCTTCGCCAAAACCTTCTAGCCGCTGCACGTTCTGGACCGCCTTGGGTTTGCTGACAAAGGTACCCTTGCCTTGAGCGCTGAACACCAACCCTTCGTTGTGTAGATCTCTTAGGGCCTGCCTAATAGTGATTCGGCTGACACCAAAGCTGTTCATCATTTCGTTTTCCGAAGGCAAACGCTCATGAACCTCGTAATGGCCATCAAGAATCTGTCGGCGCAGGCTATCTCGAATCTGAACATACAGTGGCAATGGCGAGTGCCCTGCGATTAGTTGGGTTACATCGGGCATGGCATACTCCCCTCCTTGTTATGACAAGTTATGGCGAGTTTGGGTAAACGGAAACTGGACTGATACATGGTTCACCCCGCTCTGTTCTGCTGCTCGAAAGCATTGAGTGTTTCCTTGCGAATCAGGTCCAGACACTGGCGTTTCAGAGCCATGAAGTCGGCACTTGTCAGCAGCGACTGCTCCCGTGGCCGGGGCAGTTTTACGTCAATGTCGGCAATGATCTGGCCAGGGCTGGCACTCATTACGACGATCCTGTCGGAAAGGAACACCGCTTCGTCGATGTCGTGGGTGACGAAGACTACGGTGTTATGGAACTCGCTCCAGATGTCCAGCAGGTTCTCCTGCATCATGATCCGGGTTTGGGCATCAAGGGCCCCGAACGGTTCGTCCATCAGCAGAACGCTGGGATAGTTGGCAAGTGCGCGGGCGATACCGACACGTTGCTGCATCCCGCCGGACAGGGTGTTTGGGTAGGCATTTGCAAAGGCGGCCAGCCCAACCAGTGAAAGGAAAGTTCGAGCGATGCTGTTGGCTTCATCGTTTCCAACGCCAGCCATGAGAGGCCCAAAAGCGACGTTTTCCTGAACCGTTTTCCATGGAAACAGTGAGTGTTGCTGAAATACCATGCCTCGGTCTGGTCCGGGCTCAGTCACAGTATTGCCATCCACTTGGACGTCACCAGTTTTTGGCGCTACAAAGCCAGCAATGGCATTCATTAGTGTCGACTTACCACAACCCGATGGGCCTAGCAGGCAAACAAATTCACCTGGGCGAATCGTGAGGTTGGCGTTCTGGACTGCGACGTGTGGGCCGCTGACAGTGTCGAATACAATGTCGACATCCCGCACTGAGATTCGACCACGTTCGTCATCAGCCTTGCCGGATATAGCGCGTAAACGACTGTGATCAAGTACCGCAAGACGATTGTTACTGACAGGGGTATCGCTCATGACCGGCCTCCCTTTGCCTGCCATTTCAGTAGTGGGCTGCAGGAGTGGCGCACGAGCAGTGTGCACAAAGTTCCAAGCCCGCCGATTGTCAGCATGCCGATGATGATCTGGGGATACTGGATTAGCGTGTAGGAATTCCAGGTGTAGTAGCCAATACCGTACTGGCCGCTGATAATTTCTCCGGCCAGCAAAGAAAACCAAGCAACGCCCATACCGATTGCAAGGCCAGCGACAATAGATGGCATCGCACCGGGCAAAATCACATGCCAGAGAATGGCGGTTCTGCTGGCTCCCAGGCTACGTGCTGCCCTGATGAGTACGCTGTTGGTTTGTTCCACCCCGTGAACCGTGTTTAGGATTACCGGGAACAACGCTCCCAGAAACGTGATGAAAATGATGCTGGACTGCTCGGTCGGCAACATCAGTATCGCCAGCGGAATCCAGGCTACAGCGGGAATTGGCCGCAGCAGTTCGATGTAGGGGAGGATGATGTCCTCGGCCCAGCGCGAACGTCCCATGGCCACACCTAGAACCACACCAACAACAACGGCCAGAACATAGGCAATGGCAACACGTTCAAGGCTATGGAGAATGTGAAGATAGAATTCCTGTCCCGTCAGTTCTGACATCAGTGCGGCACCAACCACGGAGGGCGCGGGAATGTTTTCGAAGTTGATGTAAAAATGAAAGCCTTTGGTGGAGGCCAGTTGCCAGAGCACCACTGCTACGATCAGTGCCATCGTGCGCACGAGATACCGAACTCCGGTGGTTTTCATCCACACCCGGGCCGGCAGCCGTGATTCGTTGTTTGCCTGCTTCTGCATTGTGGGCAATACCGGTTTCGACTCCCTCGCGGCCGATTGGCCGACAGTAGGTTGGAGCGGGGGTTCGGCTACCGGCTCTGTCCTGATTGCAGCGTTACTTTTGCTGTCCATCGTCTTCACTCCTGGAACCAATGCTACGCAGGCGCTGTTGCTAGCCTGCGTAGCAAAGGATCAGTGGGCCATTGCGAGGGTATTGCCCGGAACTACCGGGGTGCCTCCGTGATTTGCTATGTGCTGCTCCGAGTCGACTTTCTTGAGGAAAGCGACTACTTCTCCGTCGTCTCCGCGCACTAGGTAGGCAGCCTTGCCAAACAATTTCAGGCCGGTGAGTTTGTCGTACACGTAGGTCGCGTTGATGGTGTCACTGGATGCCTCCATTGCGTTGAGCATTTCGGCAATCGAGTCATAGGTGACAATGCCCTTGCCCTCGAACCAGATTTCAGCTGGTTTGAAAGCAGGATTGTCGGGTTGCGTGGCCACCACAGAACTGACCAGGGCGTCGTAATCCAGGCTCATGGCCTGATAAGCCGCGCGAAGATACGTGTCGTCCACCCAACGGTTAAAATCGAGGTCCGGCACGCCCACTTCCCGTTTCAGCAGGTCCAGGTCGTACTTCATGGCATCGACCCATTCGTCTTTGATGCTGGCTTCGGCTGTGGTAATGCCCCCCTCACTGAAGTAGAGGTAAAGAACTTCCTTTTCCACGCCGGTCCATTCGGCCACTTTTACGGCCGCTTCCATGGGGTTTTCCTGGATCCATTTCTGGGCTTCAAGAGTGGCCTTCAGCACGCCCTCCACTACCTCGGGGTACTGCTCCGCGTAGCTCTCACGAACCACAATGCCGTGGAAGGTCGGAATTTCTGCCTCGCTGCCGTCGTAGATCTTGCGGCCAGTGGCGCGGAACTCCATGATTTCTGACCAGGGGCAGAAATCAGCATGGGCGTCGATGCGTCCGGCCTGAATATTCGCGGCGCCAACTGCAGGGCTCTGGTTAACAATCTGAACCTTGTCGCTTAGTCCAGCCTCGCTCAGTGCTTTTAGGGTCATGCCCCATGCGGCGCTACCTACGGGTACCGACAATGTCTTTCCCTCCAGGTCCGCCAAACTCTGGGCATCGGAATCGATGGGCACAACTATGCCATTACCGGTACCTCTGAGGTTGTAGCCAGTTACGGCAATAAATCGGGTTTCCTGTTTGCCGGTTTCCTGGAATTTGGCACCATTGACGATAAGGGGGTAGTCCCCCATCACTCCGAAATCCAGCTTGCCAGCCAGCATCTGGTTAGTGATGGGCGGTCCTGAATCGTAGTCCCGGTAGACAATTTCATAGTTGACGTCTTCGTACTTGCCAGTGGTTGGCAGATGCTTCTCCAGCAGGTGCAGTTTCTCCAGTACAATTCCGCCGGAAACTGTGTTGGTCACCATGCTCTGGTGGCCGATACCAACGCGAATGGTCTCTGCGGATACTGCACTGGCAGAAAACACTACCGATCCCCAAAGGATTATGGTTGTAAGGGTTTTTGCCTCTCTCATCGTTTTATCCTTCCCGTTTGGTTGCACTTGTACTAACAGGTCATGATCCCTGTTATAGGTGTTGCACCTGCTGTGCCAGATAGCTGCGAGCGGTTTGAAACCTTTTGTTTTTATTGGAGTAAAAAAAAATCGAAACGGGGGAACGGTGGAAAATTGGATGATGAGACGGCGCCCGTGTTTGGTGCGAAGGCGTCTGGGCGGTTCCACGACGGCGCAAAGTGATTTCAGAGCGCTATAACAAGTAGCGCAAGTTGTGCTTGGCCATGTCGTAGTTTTGTGTCGCGATTGGAGATGGTTTTACTGCAATGACTCATGGGCCTTGGAAAATAGGTGGCAGTAGCTCTTGACCCTGCGAGGTGGGGCCATAACGTCAGAGTGTGTCTGGTGTCCGCAGGGCCTGTTCGGCATTCAGTCCGAACGTGATAACGCCGTAGGGGACGCCATTATCAAAGGGTGCGACCGGGGCGCTGACCATGATCTGGAACTGCGATGTGGACGCATCATAGGCAATCGGTGAAATATACAGTGCGTCTGTACCCGACAGACCTCGTCGGGAGTTCTGCAAAACGGTCTGGAATTTGATTTCATCACCCTGCCAGTAGTCAGACGTCAGCTGGCTCATTGCCGCCAATGTGCCCATCCTGTTCATCACAATGGTCTCGGTGACCAGCCCTTTCTGGGCAACCTGCCATCCAAGCAGGGCTTTTGAACCGGGTGAATCCAGAATGCGTTCGGCCAATGATGTTGGGGAGAATGGAGCCAGCGCCTGCCACATACTGTCGAGTGTCATGACATCGGAAAAACTGTCGAGGTGCGGGCCCGCAGCAATCATCTGGTTAATGTCGAGAGCGCTTTTCATCTCCGAGATCAGCCTGCCTGACAGTGTTTTTATCCGGTGTTGTTCCTCCGGAGACAAGGCAATCTGCCCCGCCATGCAGGACTTCAGCATGTGGTTGAATGTGGGGAGGAACTTTGGGTGGTTGGACGCGAAGGTCTCGCTCAGGTACAGATAAAGAGGCGCATAGCGAACAAAAGCCGGGGCCAGATCTATGGCGGTTGATGGGGTTGCTGCGCGCAGACCTGTCATTACCCGCTCATCCATGAGGGCCGTATCGATGCGTCCTTTTTCAAGCAGGGCCAGTAACTGGTGCGGCGAAGACACACTGAGAAAAATCCTGAAGTCGTGCGTTTCAAGCCAGGCTTTCTCATTGCTGCCATCGACCACTCCGATGCGCCGGTCGTCAGTGGGTGCCGGATCTTCCGCCGAGAAAAAGTACCACTTTTCCAGGGCCACGGGGTTGCTCCGTTTTGCAACGTTGTCCAGCTCTGTTGATGGATCAATGGCGAAGTACCCGTCGATCAGGTTGCGTTGCAGTGCGTGCAAGGCGCGGTTCTGAGGAGTAACCCGGATCCGGGTTGACCAGCCGGCAAGATTCGCGGCACATACCACGGTATTCACCGTTTCGCCGGATATCTGACTGATTGCACCTTGTTCGTCACCCGCTACCTGATAGGGCGGATTCTCAAAGGTATAGAGGTTCAGCGTTGGGGCCTGAGCCATACAGATGGCAGATGTCACTGACATCGTCAGGCCTACAGCCCATTGAAAAGTCATCGTGAAGACTGCGTCCATGTTGTCAACAATGATAAAAACAGGCTAGCGCGCCTTTTTTGCTCTTACCTCAGGAAGTATAGACACAATTTGATAACGGTGACGAACAGCCAAAATTAGCGCTGACGAAACTGATCAGGGACTTGGGCTGGGCCGGGCCCGGACGATGACCGATGCCGGGAGCTACAGCTGCTCCAGATTCGCCAGCAGATACTCGGCGCGCTGGAGCAGCGCTTCCCGCCGTTCCGGTTTCTGTTTGTCCCAGTTACGGTACATCATGCCCATACGCGGGTTTTTGGCGAAGTCGCCCCGGTGCCGGTCGATAAAGTGCCAGTACAGGGCATTGAACGGGCAGGCGTCTGATTCTGTGGATTTGTTTACCTTGTAGTGGCAGTTGGCGCAGTGGTCTGACATGCGCTGGATATACTTGCCGCTGGCGGCATAGGGTTTGGAACCCAGGTAGCCACCATCGGCGTGCATGACCATGCCCAGTACGTTGGGCAGCTCCACCCAGTCATAGGCATCGGCATACACCGCCAGGTACCAGTCGCAGATTTCCTCCGGTTTTATGCCCGCCAGCAGCGCGAAGTTGCCGGTTACCATCAGCCACTGGATGTGGTGGGCATAGGCGTTGCGGCGTGTTGCATCAATGGCCTTGTGCATGCAGCGCATCCTGGTATCGCCGGTCCAGTAGAACCAGGGCAGGGCGCGGGTGTTGCCCAGGCGGTTTTCCCGGGCGTAAGCCGGCATGTTCATCCAATAGATCCCCCGCACAAACTCCCGCCAACCCAGAATCTGCCGAATGAATCCTTCCACCGCATTGATCGGAGCCCGCCCTGAGTACCAGGCCTGAGCCGCCGCTTCGCAAGCAGCGAGAGGATCCAGCAGACCGCTGTTGATATAGGGAGACAGAATCGCGTGAAACAGCCAGTCCTCGGTGTCAGACATCGCATCCTGATAATCACCGAAGCAGGGCAGGGCAAAATCGATGAAATGGTCGAGCGCGGCCTGTGCGTCTTCTGCCACGACCGCAAAATGAAAGTCGTCAGTGGTGCCAAAGTGATCGCCGAAGTGTTCGTCAACCAGCGCAATCACATCGCGGGTGACCTCGTCCGGTTCAATACGAAATGGCGCGGGTGCCGCGGGCTTGCCCGCCCACTTTTTCCGGTTGTCCGCATCGAAATTCCACTGCCCGCCCTCAGGCTCGCCTTCGGGCGTCATCAGTAAGCCGGTCTTGCGTCGCATTTCCCGATAAAAGAATTCCATCCGCAACTGCTTCCGGCCTTCGGCCCAGTCGGCAAATTCCTGCTTGGTGGCAATAAACCGCGTATCCGGACGAATTTCCACGGGTAGGCCGAGGCGTTCATGCCAGCCGCTGATCTGTTCATGCAGCCGCCACTCCCCGCATTCCGTGGTAATCACCTTGTCCGCTTTTATCCTCTGAATCTGTTCGGCAACCACTGCCTCAAGGCTCTGAAGTTGATTGTCCGGATGGTAGACCTGGTAATGCACCCGCCAGCCTTCATCCTCCAACTGTCTGGCGAAGTGCCGCATAGCACTGAACAGCAGAACGATTTTCTTCTTGTGGTGGTTGGTGTAGCTGGCCTCCTCGTGGACTTCAGCCATCACGACGAGATCCTGATCCCTGTCGGCGTTTTCGAGTGCACTGATATCTCTCGCTAGTTGATCACCCAGAATCAGAATCAGGTTTGCCATGTCGGGACTGTTCTCCATATATCGGGCTCCACGCACAGTGATGCCCACAAAGGGGTAAACGAAGTACGCCAACAGCCCAAGGGTGGTTCATAAGCCAGGCTGATAAAATGAAACCATCAGTCACCTGACCCGCATCAAAATGCGAGTGAGGGGATTGCCCTAAAATGCCGGCAAATCCTGGATGATCCCGTTATACCCCAGAGCACTTAATATGATTTCCATCCCCGCACTCAAAGCCCAAAATTCAACATTGCCAGAATTCATCTGGGACGACGCCCTTATCCGCCGCTACGACCTCAGCGGCCCAAGGTACACCTCCTACCCAACGGCCGTTGAGTTCAACCAGAGTTACCCGGTCGAGGAGATGGTAAAGGCGGCGGCCCGAAGCAAGGCCATTGGCAGTCCTTTGTCCCTCTATACACACTTGCCGTTCTGCGCGCATCTTTGCTACTACTGCGCCTGTAACAAGGTCATCACCAAGAAGCGTGACAAGGCCATGCCCTACGTGGAGCGTTTGCTGAAAGAAGCGGCTATCCAGTCAAAACTGTTCGGCGCTGACCGGCCGGTTACCCAACTGCACTGGGGGGGCGGCACACCCACGTTCCTGCCGAAAGATGTCATGGAACACCTGATGGCCGGGTATGGCGAACTGTTCAACCTGCAGGCCAGTGAAGAGCGGGATTACAGTGTCGAGATCGACCCGCGGGAAGTGGATCAGGATACCCTGCCCACACTCTGGGATCTCGGCTTTAACCGGATCAGTCTCGGCGTTCAGGATGTGAACCCGGAGGTTCAGAAAGCGGTGAACCGTATCCAGCCCCGGGACATGACCGAATCTGTGCTCAATGAAGCGCGCCGCATCGGCTTCCGTTCTATTAACCTGGACCTGATCTACGGCCTGCCACATCAGACTCCGGAGAGTTTCGCCGAGACCCTGGAAGCAGTCATTGAAATGTCACCGGACCGGCTTTCTGTATTTAGCTACGCGCACCTGCCCGATCGGTTCTATCCACAGACCCGCATCCAGGAGAATACGCTGCCGAGCCCGCAGCAAAAACTGACCATCCTGCACAACACGATCAATCGGCTCCTGGAAGCCGGTTACGAATACATCGGCATGGACCATTTCGCCAAGCCGGACGACAGCCTTGCCGTGGCCCAGCGCGAAGGCCGCCTGCACCGGAATTTTCAGGGTTACACCACCCATTCCGAGTGCGACCTGGTGTCCCTGGGCGTATCGGCTATTGGCCAGACCGACGATGCCTATTTCCAGAACAATCACGACCTGCCTTCCTGGGAAGCGGCGATTGATGCTGGCCAGCTGGCTATTACCAAGGGCGTAAGCCTGACCCGTGATGACCGGATCCGCCGTTGGGTGATCGGCCAACTGATCTGTCAGTTCCGGCTCGACCGCCAGCAGTTTGCAGACACTTGGGCTGAGGACTTCGACCGCTACTTTGCCGATGAACTTGCCCGCTTGCGCCCGATGATCAGGGATCAACTCGTGGCGGACAAGGGACCCGCGCTGCAGGTCGAGCCTGCAGGACGATTGCTGATTCGGGCTATCTGTCAGATCTTCGACCTGTATCGTAAAGAAGGCGCGAGCCAGCGCTTTTCACGCATTATCTGAGATCAGTCTCCCGGGCATGGATCTGTTCGGGGCTTGATCTGGATAAACCGGCATCTCTGGCGTGGGCTTTGAGTTTGCTACAGTGTTGTTCCGGGTCATTCGATGGCCGAACGTTTTTTGTTTGGAACAGCTGGAGGAGGGCGCTGATGGATATTCACCTGAAACGAGCCTACGACAAACCTGCACGCTCCGATGGCCCGCGAGTACTTGTTGATCGTATCTGGCCCCGAGGGGTTGCCAGGGAAGATGCCGACCTCACCCTGTGGCTGAAAGGGCTGGCGCCTTCCACGGAACTGCGCAAGTGGTTTGGCCATGATCCCGGGAAATGGCTGGAATTTCGGAAGCGATATCTGAGGGAACTGTCTGCGCCGGAAGCTGGTGAGGATCTTGAGAAGCTCAAAGGGTTGTTCGCAGAATACCGTCGCATCACCCTGGTGTTCGGGTCTAAAGAGACCAAGCACAACAATGCCGTTGCGCTACGGGATTTTATCTTGAACGGCCATCTCATTGGCGACGAGGGTGAAAATTGAGAGGACCTTGCCGGTTAAAGCCGCCCGCACAGATATCAAAGGGCTTTGTTTAACCGCCGGTCATATTCATGAAGCGCAGGATCTGAACATCTCCGTTGGTGGCAAAGTGATGGCGTTCCGGCTTCAGATCCATGGCATTGATGATGGTTTGCCGCAGCTTGTCGTCCGTTACCGGATTGCCGCGAAGCACTCTGAGCAGATCCACCGAATGCTCGTTTCCGAGGCACAAAAGCAGTCGACCCTCAACGGTGACCCTCACCCGGTTGCAGGTGGAACAGAAGTTGTGGGAATGGGGAGATATGAAACCAACCCGGGTTTCGCTATCTTTCATCCGGTAGTAGCGGGCGGGACCGCCGGAGTCCTCGGTAGCCGGGACCAGTTCATGATGCTTGCGGATAATGTCCCGCACTTCTTCGCTGGTGCACAAGGCGAGGCCCCGGTCATGCTCGGAAATCTCGCCCAGTGGCATCTCTTCGATGAAGCTGATATCCACGTGTTTCCTGCGGGCGAACTCGATCAGCTCCGGGATTTCTTCATCGTTACGGCCCTTCATGACAACCGTGTTGAGTTTGATGCCTTCGAAGCCGGCTTCGCGGGCAGCATCAATGCCCTCCAGTACCTGACTCAGTTTGCCGGTGCGGGTGATGCTGCGAAACTTTTCCGCGTCCAGTGAGTCGATACTGATATTCAGCCGATGTATTCCGGCCTTGCGGAGAGACTCTGCCATGGCTGGCAGCTGGCTGCCGTTGGTGGTCATGGCGAAGTCTCGCAACCCATAGGTGCCGATCTCCCTGACCAGCTCCAGAATGTCCTTGCGTACCAGCGGCTCGCCGCCGGTCAGCCGGATTTTTTCCGTTCCCAGGTCGACAAAGTTGCGGGCAATCCGGGCAATTTCCTCAAGCGTCAGAACCTGCTGGCGGGGCAGAAACGTCATGTCCTCGGCCATGCAGTAGACGCAGCGAAAATCACAGCGGTCAGTGACGGACAGGCGCACGTAGTTGACGGTGCGGCCAAAACGGTCAGTCAGCTTGCTCTGGGACATCGGGTTGGTCCTGTTGCCGATTGTTCTTTAAATCGAGTGTAGGTTAAGTATTACAGATCGGATCACCAATTCCGATACCCCCTGAAAAGTAAGCCGTCACGGGCCTGGTGTTTCTGAGCCGTCTGGGCAGACCTGTACACTGAATCCCGGTAGAATAGATGCAGTTATCAACCTTGGTGAGAACCACGCTATGGGCGATCGTTTGGGGAAAACCGGTTTTCGGGTTCTTGCGTATATATCGGCAGGACTGGCTGTAGTGGGTGTAGTTTTGCCGCTGCTGCCAACCACGCCCTTTGTCCTGTTGGCCGCGTTCTTCGCCAGCAAGGGATCACCGGCGTTTGCCCAGTGGCTTGAGGACCATCCCAGGTTTGGTCCGGCAATCGACCAATGGCGCACGCGTCGCGCAGTCCCTGCGAGAGCCAAGGTTCTGGCCTGCAGCATGATGGCCCTGAGTTGGGGGATGCTGTTAGCGCTTGGGGCGTCTGGTGTGGTGCTGGGGTTTTCGGGTGTATTTTTGTGCGGTACCGCCTGTTACCTGCTGACACGACCTTCTTACTGAACCACCTGGATACCGACTGGAGTATTGAATGCACATCACCCGTTACACGGATTATTCGCTTCGCGTGCTGATTTATCTGGCAGTGCAGGGTGATCGTCTGGCGACGATTCAGGAAATCGCGGACAGCTATGATATTTCCAAGAACCATCTTATGAAGGTGGTTCATCAGCTCAACAAGAAAGGTTACATCGAAACCATCCGGGGCAAGAAAGGCGGAATGCGTCTGCACCGGTCTCCGTCCGATATCAACGTCGGTATCCTGGTCCGGGAGACCGAACAGGACCTGAGCATCGTGGAGTGCCATACCTCCAATAACGCCTGCAAGATCACGCCGGTATGTGGTCTTAAATCAATGTTCGGGGAGGCATTGAAAGCCTTCCTTGAGGTCCTCGACAAGTACACCCTGGCCGATGTCATCCAGGAGCAGCACCGTCCCCAGCTGCTTCGTATTCTTCAGATCGCCTGATCCGGCCAGGCGACTGTCTGAAATCTGGCCGGGCAGTTCCGGATACAGGCGCGCTCCATGACAAAACCAGGATCGAGAGCCGCCTGCATCATTCCGTTTTGGGCTTTCTTGTGGTTTTTTTCCGGTTCGCCCCGGGCTTGACCGCAGTGTCTGCTTTGGGGGGCAAGATCAAACCTTCCAGTTCATCCAGTGCCTCGCCGGTATAGACAGCCAGTCTCTGCATGCTTGGCAAGGTGTCCCGGCACCCTGTATAGCCAAAGTTAAGTGAGCCGTCGTAACTGAGGCAGGTAATGTTCAGTGCGCCGCCATGAGCAATCAGAGAAACCGGGTACATGGCTTCGAGTTTTGCTCCCTCGTAATAGAGTGTTCGCTGAGGCCCTGGCACATTGGAAATTGTGACATTGAAAACAGGGCGCATGCGTCCGCCCATGCCAGACATCAGCTGAAGAATATAAGGTGACATCAACAGCATGGTGTATTGCGTCAGGGCGCTTTTCGGCAGTTTCTGCAAGTGCTCTTTGGCTCTGCGGGTGGAGGCCTTGATACTCTGCAGGCGAGTCAGGGGATCCGCCTCGTTGGTCGCCAATGAAGCGATCATGAAGCTGATCTGCGTGCCTGTCCCTTCGTCATCGGACGGCCGTATATTGACCGGTATGCCCGCGGTGAGGGGAATGTCTGGCAGTTCATCCTGTTCCAGCAGAAAGCGGCGAAGAGCCGTGCCGCAAAGATACAATACGATATCGTTCAGGGAGCCGCCGGACACATGAGAGAGTGCTTTGATTCGTCCCAGCTGGTAGTGCTGGGTGGCGAAGCGGCGCTGACCGGTAACCCGGTGGTTGATCTTGGATACCGGGCCGGTGAAGGGCGCTGTCAGGCCATCTTCCGGATGGCGCACCGAATGAACCAGCCTGTTGCCGGCCTGCCACAACCTGGGCGCCATGTCGGCTTGCAGCTTCAGGGCGTCCATGGCCTGTGAGAAGGCTGCCGGAACGCTGGCCTCAGAATCGGTTTTGCTGCCGCGCCGACGCTCCGGGCGCACTGACCAGGGTGGCGGCATATTTCTTTTATCGGGGTCTGTCGTCAGTACACGCTGCATCAGGCGCACACCGCTTATGCCATCAATCATGGAGTGATGCATTTTGGTATAAAGCGCAAACCGGTTGTTTTCCAGGCCCTCTATTACGTGGCATTCCCAGAGTGGACGGGCGAAATCCAGAGGATTGGAATGCAGACGCGATACGAGAATACCCAGCTCGCGCTCGCCGCCGGGGCGGGGGAGTGCGGAGTGGCGCACGTGGTAATCAAGATCAATGTCTTTGTCCACTTTCCAGGACGGCGCCAGCACCCGACCGAGCAAGCCCGACCAGGCCAGCTTGTAACCCCAGGGAGGTGCGACATCACCGGTTTCTTTCATACGGGTCACCATGTCCCGAAGAAAGGTCTCAGGGGCACCCTCCGGTAGCGAAAAAATCTGCAGGTTTCCCACGTGCATGGGAGTGTCTTCAGATTCGACGGCCAACCAGGAGGCATCCAGCGTTGCCAGGCGTTTCATTCCTTGTGTGTCTCCACTAGTGTCGAGATATAGTAATTGTTTGATGCAAGTATAACGTGTAACGGCGACCTTACACGATGACTGCGGTCATAAAGTTTGCGGTTTTTGGCGGGTATGAAAGTTACAGGCTGTTGCCGTTGAAGGCTCCCGAAAGCGCTTGGTCTGTGCTACTTTCATGGGTTGGTTGCAGTAACAATAAAAACATTCGGAGGTACTGTGGAATCCAGCCCGCTTATCTCGGCAGGACTGCCGATTGCTCTGTTTATCATCATGATTGGTATAGGTATGACCCTGACGATCCGGGATTTCCGTCAGGTGGCGGTGTATCCTAAGGGGATGATTGTGGGCACGATTGCCCAGATCCTGATCATGCCGCTCGTGGCCTTCCTGCTGGCCACTCTGCTGGCGGTGCCTCCAGCCATAGCCGTAGGACTGGTGATTATTGCCGCCTGCCCGGGGGGCACCACATCGAATCTGTTCGTGCTTCTGTCACGGGGCAACATTGCGCTGTCTATCGTGCTGACGGTCAGTGCCAGCCTGATTACCATCCTCACGTTACCCCTGTTTACCAATATTGCTCTCCAGCACTATATGGGTACGGAGGAAAACATTGTTCTGCCCGTCTGGAAAACCGTGGGCATGCTGATCGGCATTGTCCTGTTTCCGGTTGCCATCGGAATGGTCGTGCGCACCCGTAATCCCGAGGTTGCCCGCAAGGCCGAGAGCATTGTCAGTATCTTTGGTGGTGTTGTGCTGGCCTTGCTCATTGTTGCGCTGGTTTACGGGGTGCGTGACCAGATCTGGGAGCTTCTGAAACAGGCGGGGCCGGCAACCATTCTGTTGAATCTTGCAGGTATCGGGCTTGGCCTTGTTGCGGGCAGGATGGCCGGTTTGACCCAGCGGGAATCACTTGCCGTGGCAGTCGAACTGGGTGTTAAAAACGGCACTATCGCCCTGATGGTTACCCTGACATTACTGGAATCCAGTGCCATGTCGATTCCTGCAGCGGTATACGGAGTATTGATGTTCCCGATCGGGTTTATGCTGGCCATGTATGGACGGAGCATCATTCCCGTTTCGACCGTACAGTCACAAAACTGACCGGAGTCCTGCACCATGCAGTTTCTGAACGGCATTACCCTGCTTCTTGTGTACCAGCTGGTGGGCGAGATCACCGTCCGATTGCTGGGCCTGCCTATCCCCGGGCCTGTGCTGGGCATGGTGATGCTGTTTATTACCCTGATGATCCGGGGCAAGGCGCCCGCGTCGGTTGATCAGGCGTCAACGGCATTGCTCAGTCATCTTTCACTGCTGTTCGTTCCGGCGGGTGTGGGAATGATGGCGCACTTTGATCGTATTGCCGATGAATGGGTTCCGATAGCGCTGGCGCTGCTGTTGAGTACGGTGATCACCATGGTCGCCACGGCCCTGATCATGCAGATAACCACACGCTGGTTTACCAAACCACTTGCGCAAAAGGGGCCCGCCGATGAATGAACCGGGCCTGAAAGACATCTGGGTATACCTCTCGGCCTCACCGCTTCTGGGACTCACCATTACGCTGGTGGCCTATGGTCTGGCTTATCGGTTATACCTGAGAACCAACTCCAGCCCGCTGGCGAATCCTGTTGTCACCTCCGTCGCCATGCTCATTGTGCTTTTGCTGGCCACAGGCACGTCTTACAGTGATTACTTTGAAGGCGGACAGTTCGTTCACTTTTTGCTGGGGCCGGCTACGGTGGCCTTGGCGGTTCCTCTGTATCAGCAGTTTTCCAGGCTTCGACAGCTCTGGTTGCCGGTGACGATTTCGCTGTTCTGTGGTGTTGTCATCGCGGCCGGCAGTTCCATCGGCCTCGCCCGGTTGCTGGGTGGCTCCCAGGAAATTCAGATGTCCCTGGCACCAAAGTCCGCAACGGCGCCGGTGGCCATGGGTATCTCAGAAAAAATAGGCGGGCTTCCATCGCTAACCGCCGTGCTGGTAGTCATCACGGGTATTACCGGAGCCGTACTTGGGACCAAGCTTTTCGAGTGGATCCGCGTTCGGGATGATACCGCCAGGGGCATTGCCATGGGCGTCGCGGCCCATGGCATCGGGACTGCGCGAGCGTTTCAGGTAAGTTCGCAAATGGGCGCGTTCTCAGGCCTTGCGATGGCGCTTTCTGCCTTCGCGACAGCGTTGCTGGTTCCCTGGCTCGTTGATCTGATTGAATCTCTGTTTCCGGCCTGACAAGCGATCACAGGCGAGCAACGTCTGATCAATCGTCCTCAGGTTCCCTGGGAGGGCAGTGATGTTCTTCCATGAGAGTGCCGTCGTCGACGCTTTCAAGATGAACATCAAAACCCCACAACCGGTGCACATGGCGCAGCACTTCGTCGGTTTCCCCGCCAAGGGGGACACGGTCTACCGGAATGTGGCGAAGGGTCAGTGAGCGGTCACCGCGGACATCGACATTCCAGACCTGAATGTTGGGCTCGCGGTAACTCAGGTTGTACTGGCGGGCCAGTTTTTCACGCAGGTCCCGATACCCGGGCTCGTCGTGAATGGCGGTTACCCGGTAAACGTCTTCCTGGTCGTCGTTCTGGATCGCAAAGAGCTTCAGATCCCGCATTACCTTGGGTGAAAGGAACTGCTGGATAAAACTCTCATCCTTGAAGTTCTGCATGGCAAAATGCAGGGTTTCCAGCCAGTCACTGCCGGCGATGTCCGGGAACCACTGATGATCCTCATCTGTCGGATGCTCACAGATCCTGCGAAGGTCGGTGAACATCGAGAAACCCAGCGTGTAGGGATTGAGGCCCGAATACCAGGGGCTGTTGAACGGTGGCTGGTACACCACCGCGGAATGACTCTGGAGGAATTCCAGCATGAAGCCATCGTTGACCAGCCCTTTGTCATACATGCGGTGCAGCAGGGTGTAGTGCCAGAAGGTGGCCCAGCCCTCGTTCATGACCTGGGTCTGGCGCTGCGGGTAAAAGTACTGCGCCAGCTTGCGCACAATGCGGATGATTTCACGTTGCCAGGTTTCCAGCAGGGGCGCATTCTTCTCAATGAAGTAGAGAATATTTTCCTGTGGTTCCTCGGGATAGCGACGACGACGGTGTTCCGGGTCGTCATCGTCGTCCATTTTCGGGATGGTGCGCCAGAGATCGTTGATGCGCCGTTGCTGGTACTCTTCCCGCTCCTTCTGCCGCCGGGACTCTTCTGAAGCAGATATCGGTGCCGGGCGCTTGTAGCGGTCAACGCCATAGTTCATCAGGGCGTGACAGGAATCGAGAATTTGTTCCACTGCATCCACGCCGTAGCGCTCCTCGCACTCCGCCACGTAATGTCGGGCAAACACCAGGTAATCGATGATCGCGCTGGCGTCGGTCCAGGTTCGGAAGAGGTAGTTACCCCTGAAAAAGGAGTTATGGCCATAGGAGGCGTGGGCAATGACCAGCGCCTGCATCGGCAGAGTGTTCTCTTCCATCAGGTAGGCGATGCAGGGGTTGGAATTGATGACGATTTCATAGGCCAGGCCCATCTGACCCCGCTGGTAACCTTTGGCGGTGCTGAGAAACTGCTTGCCAAACGACCAGTGGTGATAGCCAACGGGCATTCCAACGGAGCTGTAAGCATCCATCATCTGCTCGGCGCTGATCACTTCAATCTGGTTAGGGTAGGTCTCCAGGCCAAACTCGGCAGCGCATTTGGCGATCTCATCGTCGTATTGCTGGATCAGATCAAAGGTCCATTCCGAGCTTGTGGAGATGGGCTCCGAGGCCTTGGGCAGGTCACTTTTCGGCAGGTTCGGGCGATCCATGAGATTCGTCATGCGGCTTTCCTCTCAAACAACTGTCGGAACACCGGATAGATTTCCCCGGGGTCGGCGATCTGCTGCAAGGCAAAGCCGTGGGGAAATCGCTCGTGGATCTTCTCGTACTCGTACCAGAGCATCTGGTGGTCTTGCGGCGTTATTTCCACATAAGCGAAGTACTGCACCAGTGGAAGAATGTTGTCGGCCAGGATCTTGCCGCACACCGGGGAGTCGTCGTTCCAGTTGTCGCCGTCAGAGGCCTGGGCGGCGTAAATATTCCACTCGTCGGGGGAATAGCGTGATTCAATGATCTTGTGCATCAGCTTGAGGGCGCTGGAGACAATGGTGCCGCCGGTTTCCCGGGAGTAGAAGAATTCTTCCTCGTCTACTTCCTTGGCGCTGGTGTGGTGACGAATAAAGACCACTTCAATCTTCTTGTAGTTCTTTTTCAGGAACAGATACAGGAGGATGAAGAAGCGCTTGGCGATATCCTTGTGCATCTGGGTCATGGACCCGGATACGTCCATCAGGCAGAACATCACCGCGCTGGTGGCCGGTTGCGGCTGCTTCAGGTGCTGCCGGTAACGCAGGTCAATTTCATCAATGAACGGAATCCGGCGGATGTTCGCCTTCAGCCGGGCAATTTCCTCTTCCAGAACCTGAATCTGGTCCTCGTGGCTGAACGCCGGATCCAGTTCATCCGGCGCCGCTTTCAGCGCTTCCAGCTGTTTTTCCAGGTCCCGGATCTTCTTCTTGCGGGCGCCTCCAAGCCCCAGGCGACGGGCATGGGCGCCGCGCAACGAGCGCACCACATCCAGTTTTGCCGGTACACCCTGAGTGCTGAAGCCGGAGCGAACATACTTGAACGCTTCGGTATCCTTGAGTTTCTTGCGGGCCAGGTTGGGCAGTTCGAGATCGTCGAACAGAAAATCCAGGAACTCCTCCTGGGTAATCTGGAAGGCAAATTCGTCCATGCCCTCGCCGTCCGGACTGGCCTGCCCCTGGCCGGCCCCCTCTCCGCCGCCACCTTCGGGCTTGGGGATCGTGTCTCCAGCTACGAACTCCTGGTTACCGGGGTGGACCATCTCCCGCTTGCCGCCCTGGCCGTGGTGGAAAATGGGTTCTTCAATGTCCCGGGACGGAATGCTGACTTTCTCGCCCCGCTCAATGTCTGTAATCGAACGCTTTTGTACGGCATCCGCCACGGCACGTTTGATATGGTGGCGATAGCGGCGCAGGAACCGTTCGCGGTTCACTGCGCTCTTGTTCTTACCGTTCAGTCGCCGGTCGACTATGTGGGTCATTCCCATGGCGTTACTCCAGCTCAGTGAATGGTCACTGACTTAGTGCGACTTGCGAACCCGCAGATACCATTCAGCCAATAGCCGAACCTGCTTCTCCGTGTAGCCTCGATCGACCATACGCTCGACGAACTGCTTGTGTTTCTTCTGATCTTCCTGGCTTGCCTTCGGGTTGAAGGAAATGACAGGCAACAGATCCTCGGTGTTCGAAAACATCTTTTTCTCGATCACGGCACGCAACTTTTCGTAGCTGAGCCAGGACGGATTCTTGCCACCATTGTTTGCTCGGGCCCGAAGTACAAAGTTGACAACCTCGTTGCGGAAATCCTTCGGGTTAGAGATGCCGGCAGGCTTCTCGATTTTCTCCAGCTCTTCATTGATGGAAGAACGATCAAGGATTTCGCCGGTGTCGGGATCCCGGTATTCCTGATCCTGAATCCAGAAATCAGCATAGGTCACGTACCGGTCAAACAGGTTCTGGCCGTACTCGCTATAGCTTTCCAGATACGCAGTCTGAATCTCCTTGCCGATAAACTGCACGTAGTGAGGAGCCAGGAACTCCTTGATAAACCGGAGATATTTCTCATGAGTTTCTGAAGGGAACTGTTCCTGTTCAATCTGTTTTTCAAGAATATACAGAAGGTGCACGGGGTTGGCGGCCACTTCGGAGGTATCGAAGTTGAACACTTTGGACAGGATCTTGAAGGCAAAGCGGGTCGACAGACCATCCATGCCCTCCATCACGCCGGCAGCATCCCGATATTCCTGGATGGACTTGGCCTTCGGATCGGTGTCTTTTATGTTCTGACCGTCATAGACACGCATTTTGGAGAAGATGCTGGAGTTCTCCGGTTCCTTGATGCGCGAGAGCACCGAGAACTGGGCCAACATGTCGAGGGTGTCCGGCGCGCATGGCGCACCGTCAAGGGAGCTGCTGCTCAACAGCTTCTTGTAGATCTCGATTTCTTCGGTCACCCGCACACAATAGGGCACCTTGACGATGTAAACCCGGTCAAGGAACGCCTCGTTGTGTTTGTTGTTGCGGAAGGTCTGCCACTCGGATTCGTTGGAGTGGGCCAGGATTACGCCATCGAAGGGCACCGATCCCATACCTTCGGTGGTGTTGTAGTTGCCTTCCTGGGTAGCTGTCAGCAATGGATGCAGCACCTTGATCGGTGCCTTGAACATTTCCACGAACTCCATCAGGCCCTGATTGGCCTTACACAAGCCACCGCTGAAGCTGTAGGCATCCGGATCATCCTGGGAGAAATCCTCCAGCATACGAATATTGACCTTGCCGACGAGCGCGGATATGTCCTGGTTGTTGTCGTCCCCGGGCTCGGTCTTGGACACCGCAATCTGGTCAAGGACCGAAGGGTACATTTTCACAACCCGGAACTGGCTGATGTCACCGCCGTATTCATGAAGACGTTTAACGGCCCATGGTGAAATGATGTTTTTGAGATAGCGGGCGGGGATGCCGTATTCCTCTTCCAGAATCTGGGCATCTTCCGTCGGATCGAACAGCCCCAGTGGAGATTCATTCACCGGAGAGCCCTTGATAGCGTAGAAGGGCACTTTCTGCATCAGTGATTTGAGTTTTTCCGCCAGGGAGGATTTACCACCACCTACGGGACCGAGCAGGTAGAGAATCTGTTTCTTCTCTTCCAGGCCCTGGGCTGCGTGACGGAAGAAGGAAACGATGTTTTCCACGGCGTCTTCCATGCCATAGAATTCGGAAAACTCGGGGTAGCGTTTGATGACCTTGTTGGAAAAGATGCGCGACAGCCTCGGATCGTTCGAAGTGTCGACGAGCTCTGGTTCGCCAATGGCAATTAACATTCTCTCAGCGGCCGTGGCATAGGCCGTTGGATCCTTTTTGCAGATCTCCAGGTATTCTTCCAGGCTGAACTCTTCTTCCTGAGTACTCTCATACCGGTCTTTGAAGTGCTGCAGTATGCTCATAGATCGCCCTCGCTCGCTGTATCTTCAGCTTTCAGTTCACGCAATTTCCCCGTTGCAGTCAGTTCCGCCCCGCCGGGCGGTTTATTTAGTTATGGGTGGAAGGAATGGATACTTGCAAGCCTGTGCACGATCAGGTCGAGGTCGGCTTGCTTATTTTGAGCTTAGTTCAGGGTTAATAGGTTGGACAGTGGAAAAGTGGTTAAGGTTCATTAAATTATGTTAGAGGCGTGTGAGGTTTTTGTAGTTTACCGGGACTGGGGCTTGGCTCTTTGTGGCGGGAGTTGGGGCTGGGCAGCCCCTCTTCACGCTCCCGCCAGACCTTTTGGGTGAGGCCTCGAAAACGCTAACGTTTGGTCAAACGAAACACGCTTTCTGAAGCCTTTTCCAGACCTTTGCGTTTCGTGAACGGATGATCCTTGGCCAGGGTGTTGGTCAGGATGTGTTCGATTTCAAAATCTTCCTGGTAGAGTGCTCGGACTTCTTCATCACTCACGTTAAACGGCGGGCCCTTGATCTCGGTGTCGTAGTCCAGGGTAATCAACAGTATTCTGGTACCGTCCGGGATGATCGCGCTCAGATGGTTTACGTAGCCTTTGCGCATGCTCGGGGGCAGGGCAATCAGGGCCGCCCGGTCGTAAACCAGACGAATGTGCTTGAGATCGTCGGGGACCAGTTGGAAGAAGTCACCGCACCACAAGTGCAGGTTGTCGTGCCTGAAGGTCGTGAAAGGTTCGCCGGGGTGAACCTGGGCTTTCTCGCCGGCTTCTTCGAAAAAGTCCTTGCAGGCAAGGTCGCTCAGCTCCACACCCAAGACCGGATGGCCCCGATCGTGGAGCCACCACATATCGTGGGCTTTTCCGCACAATGGGACGAAGACGGCGTCAGTGCCTTTGCCGGCGAGGTCCGGCCAGTGATCGTGGAGGTACTGGTTAACCGTGCCTTCGTGAAAACCGATCTCTTTTTTGGCCCAGCGTTCGTGCCAGAATTCATGTTCCATGGTTCAGACCCTGTTCTTGCTTCGATATTTTTAGTTTTGGACGTTTGTTCCAGTCTACCCTAATCTGTGGCCATCTGGGTCCAGGAGAAATGTATGAAAGCGGTGTTTCTTGATGCCAAAACGCTTGGTGATGATGTAGACCTGTCGTCGATCGAGACGGTGACGGGCGGGTTGGAAAAATACGATCGGACAGCACCTGATGAGGTGCTGGAACGAATTCGGGGTTTTGATACGGTGCTGGTCAACAAGGTGGTGCTCGGGCGCCAGCATTTTGAGGCTTGTCCGGAGCTGAAGACCATTGCTGTGGTTGCCACCGGGGTCAATAACATTGATCGGGCGGCCGCAAAAGATCATGGCATCAAGGTGATGAACGTGACCAACTACGGTCGCTCCACCGTTGCCCAGCACACCATGGCATTGATGCTGGCGCTTGCCACGCGTTTGTTGGACTACAGTCGGGATGTGCAGGACGGTCGCTGGGGGCGGAGCGACATGTTTTGCCTGATGGATCATCCTATCCTGGAACTGGAGGGACGCACCCTCGGGATCGTCGGCTTCGGAGATCTGGGACAGGGTGTCGCCGAACGGGCGGCTGCCTTTGGTATGAAGGTCCTGCTCGGGGCCCGTCCGGGACAACAACCCGGAGAGGTAGACGGGTATTCCAGGGTTCCCATGGATGAGTTGTTGCCCCAGGTGGATGTCCTGTCGTTGCACTGTTTGCTGACGGATGAAACCCGGGGGCTGATCGGTGCCCGGGAACTGCAGATGATGAAGCGGGACTCTTTGCTGATCAACACCAGTCGAGGTGGGCTGGTGGACGAGCAGGCCCTGGCGGACGCGCTGCGGGCGGGTGAAATTGGCGGTGCCGGATTCGATGTTCTGACCGAGGAGCCGCCCCGCAATGGCAATCCCCTGCTGGCAGACGATATTCCGAATCTGATTCTTACCCCGCACTCTGCCTGGGCCAGCCGGGAGGCGCGGCAACGAATTGTGGGAATTACGGCAGCGAACCTGAGGTCCGTGTTATAAGAGAAAGCCCCGGTCAGGCCGGGGCTTCTGGCAAGGCAACGGGCAAGCGGAGGTTCAGTAGGCCCAGCCGACGCTGATTGAAGCGCCAACCTGGTGCATTTGCACAGCAATGGTCTGGTTGGGCGCCAGCGGATTGGTTCCGGATACCTCTTTAGACGGGGAATAGAATGCCATCCCGGATACCTCGAGGCTTGCACTGAATTCGTGAGTGAACCCGCCAGTGAGATGCCATTCCTGAACGCCCGGGGCGAGAATGTTGAAAAGCACATCCTCATCGGAAATCGGATTCTCGCCATAGCTTACACCGGCGCGCCACGCGTGAGCCGGTGTTTGTTGCCACTGCCAGCCAAGCTTGATGATGGTCATGTCGTCCCAGCCAAAGCCGGCGCCATTGTCATCGCCCAGTTGCGCGGTTTGAAGGTTCGGCAGTAGCGGGTTGCCAATGCTGTTAATCTCGCTGTAACGGATGTGCTGAATGTCCAGCAGAAACCAGTGATCCTGAAGACCAGACCAGGCAATACCCGCATTGAACATTTGTGGAATGTCGAAATCGCCCTGTTCTGCGAACAGGCCGCGGTATTGGTCGAACTCGTTCATTTCCAGAATGTTGCGCCAGCTCACGCCACCCCGGAGGGTGTCGGTAATTTCGCCCTGCCAGCCAATCTGGTAACCATAGCCCCAGGCGTCGTCGGTGCCATTGTTGGACAGTGCGCTGGCGTCGGAAGAGAATGGTGCGAAGCTCTGAAGACCTTCAGCCTCAAAGCGCTGATAGGCAATAACCGGCGAAATCCCGATGGCCTGGTTTTCGGAGAACTTCCAGGACCAGGTAGGAGCAATAAACAGCTGCTCAAGGTTCACGCCCGTGCGGCCAGCGTAGAAAGGACCTCCGCTTTCACCGGAGTAATCGGTGTTCATGCCACCGTTGGCAAAGACGGAAACGCCGAAACTGGTGGAGTTTGACAGTTCGTGGTTAAAACCCAGGTGCGGGATAACGAAGCCATTACGGCTGCTCTGATAGGAGCCGGGCTGCAGCGAAAACGCAGGAGGCGGTGACACCGCGCCTTCGACGGTATATTTCCGCCTGGGCGAGAAGATCTCGAAGCCACCATCAACGCGGTTGCCAACGAAAGCCATACCCGCCGGATTGGTGGCAGCCGCAATGCTGTCCTGGGACAGCGCTGTACCTGCGCCGGCCATGCCTTTGTTGATTGTGCCATAGCCGTGGCTGAAATAGCCGTTGGTGGCCAGAGCCGTAGCCGGTGAGAGGGCCACAAGTGCCGAAACGCCCAGAGCAAGTTCAATACGCATGAGAAAATATCCGTTAAGAAAAGCGTCATATCGAAGTTGACGTTCGTTTTACAGAGAAATTGTTATAAGAGGAAGTAACGAATGCTGATATGGTTATATTGAGCTTCGTTGCCTCGCAAACGGCTGTGAATCGGCCATACTCTGTTAAGACCGGATATCTGACTGATAATCTGAACAAAACAAGGAACGACAGGACCTAAAGTGGCTTCATTTCAACTAAAAGACCGACTCCGGGCAGCTGAAAGCTGGATTCTGGCGAACCCCAATCCGCCCCAGAGCTGGCCCTGGACCTGGATGTACAAGGTGGGGCGTACAGCCTACGCGATGGCCAGGGACGTACTCAGCGGCCAGCTGACTCTTCATGCCATGAGTCTGGTGTACACCACGTTGTTGAGTATTGTGCCTCTGCTTGCCCTGAGCTTCTCGGTCTTAAAGGCCCTGGGTGTGCATCAGAAGATGGAGCCTTTTCTGTTCCAGTTCTTTGAACCGCTGGGCCCTCAGGGGGTAGAGCTTGCTGAGCAGATACTGGGGTTCGTTGATAACATGAAAGTCGGGGTGCTGGGCTCGGTGGGCCTGGCTTTACTGGTTTACACAGTTGTTTCCCTGCTTCAGAAAATCGAACGCTCCTTTAATATGATATGGCGGGTGCCAGACATGCGCTCCATGGCGCAGCGGTTCAGCAACTACCTCAGTGTCATTATGGTAGGGCCGCTGCTGATGGTGTCGGCAATTGGTGTCAGCGCCACCATTTTTTCCTCGACCATTGTCCAGAAGCTTATCGAGATTGAGCCGTTTGGATCGGTCATTCTCGTAGCCAGTCGTTTTACCCCGTTTTTTCTGGTCGTTGGCGCATTCACCTTTGTTTACGTCTTCATGCCCAATACCCGGGTCAAGTTGCGGTATGCGGCGATCGGTGGCCTGGTGGCCGGTGTTTCCTGGCAGGCGGGCGGTATGCTGTTCGCCTCTTTCGTGGCGGGCTCGGCCAAGTACGCAGCCATCTACTCCAGCTTCGCCATTGGTATCATCCTGCTGATCTGGATCTATCTGAACTGGATGATTCTGCTGCTCGGCGCCAGTCTTACGTTCTACCTCCAGAATCCCGGTTCTGTAGCCAAGCGTCGCCAGGTGCAGCTGGCGCCCGAGCTGCAGGAACGAGTGGCGCTTGCAACCATGTGGCTGGTGGCCAAGCCGTTCAGCGAGGGCAAACCGGCACCTCAGCAGGAGGTGTTGGAACACCAGCTGAGAGTACCCGGGGAAGTAACTCGCGCCCTCAGCGACAAGTTAATCCGTGCAGGGTTGCTTAGTCTGGCAGGGAGCCAGGGTGATCGGCTTGTGCCCGGGCGGGCACTGGATCTGATAACCATTGGCGAGGTTCTCAAGGTTGTTCGCTACGACGAGGACCGGATCGTTGACCGGCTGCCGAATGTGCTTCCGGCTGAACTACTGGGGTCGCGAAAGGTGGCGGAAACACGAACATTTTCTGAATTATTGCGAGACGTTGATGAGCTGGAACAGCCCGGGGTTCTGGCCGAACAGGATGCGGTATCAGCTTCTGACAGTTGAGCGTCCGCCCTTCTTGAGCATCGTCTGCAGGGCCTTGCGCACGGTATCGATTTGCTCGGGGCTCAGGCACACCACTTTGGGCAGCTGGTCTTCGGCCAGGTTTCGCTGATTGGCGTGTCTGAGTACCTCTCGGGTGCCGATGATCATTCCATCGGTCAGCGGTGTGTGCTTCTGTCTCGGCGCCGGTCGCTCTGCCGCCAACAGGTTGGCGTGGTACTTGGGAGGCAGATTCCATTCATTCGCGAGCAACTGGCACGTGGTCCACTGGTACCGGGCCAGAGCATGGCGAACCAGTGCCGGATCGGGGTCGCCGGCGGAAGTGCGTGCCCGGCAGATGCGCTGCAGTTCCCGCTGAATAGTGATGTAAGCCAGGGAGGGAAGCAGGCCCATCATAAAGTGCGCACTGGTGTCCTCGCCCTGGATCCTGGCAATCAGTTCAGCTGCCCGGGCACAGGTCAGTCCCCAGCGCCAGACACGCTGTCCGAAAAGGGCTTCTCGGCTATTTCTTGCGGCCATCATGGGGCGCATGAGGGCGGCAGAAATGACATTCCGGATACCGTCCACCCCCAGTACAAATACCGCCTGGTCGACCGATTCAATGCTGTGCTCACTGGTTCGGAAGTAGGGGCTGTTGGCAATCTGGAGCAGCTGATCGGTCAGCGATGGATCACCCAGAATGATGTCAGTCAGGTGTTGGCGGTCCGTGGACTCATCTGACAGCGCGCGCATGAGCATGGGCAGGCTCATGGGCTGGCGGGGGAGTTCCTCCATTTTATTGCTGGTGAGTCGCAGATACAGCTCCTCCAGCACATCCTCATATGGAGAAAGATCGGCTTGAAGACTTGAAGGCCCGGCGTCCAGCAGCCAGCAGAACAGGTGGTTCTCGAGGTCTTCGGCAAGCTCCGGGCTGATATCGGAAGTTTCGTTGGCAGGCATTTCTGCAGATGGATTAAGCAGCCGTGCCTCTGTCGCCGGCCGTGCAGGCTGCTTTCTATCGAATAATCCTGATATCCAGGATAGAAAACCTGGCATCCGATGCCTCCAGGGTCAACCAGTTCGAAGTAGTGAACCTTTAATTACATGAGTATAGAGGTACGACGCATCCTTGCACAGCGATTAAGCCCATGAGCCATCGGGAGAATTTACAGGAGCGACTCTCCAAACACGAACACCAGCTGACAGATACCGGCACCAAAGCCGAGGAACGCGCCGACCAGGATCAGTTTGATCTCATCTTCCTGGAAGCACGGGCGAAGAAGATCCTGAAATTCTTCGGAGGACAGCGCAATCATCCGCTCAACCATAATGGATTCGACGGCCTGTGCCCGGTCCTTTTCGAACACCGGATTGTCGAAAGACGTCTGTGATATCTCGATCGCTTTTTCACCAACCTTTTGCTTGAGTGAGGCGAAGCCGGTGGGTCCGACGGCTATCTGGGTCAGCGCTTTACCCATACCGGCAGTTTCGTCCACCAGGGGCTTGATGTGCTTCTTGACCATGTTGCGTGCACGTTCCCCTTTGGGCCCCTCGAGAATGGCGTTAATGATGTTACCGACAGTCAGGATCTCATGGGTCACAATATGGCAGAAGGCTTCTGCTACGGCTGGCTGGCGTTTGAGGAACAGTCCCTGGATACGCAAGGGGCCCACTTTTCTGGGATGCAGAGGCCGGAAGATGACATTCAGTGCAATCCAGTTGGTGGCCCAGCCCACCAGCAAACCGAAGAATGGCAGGACCCACCATGCCGGAAAAACATACCAGACCGCCATCTGTATCAGGCCAAACAGGAAACCGAAGTAGAACCCTGAATTGATAATGAACCGAAACTCAACCTTGCCACACTCGATAAAAATCCGGTTCAGAAGCTGTTTGTCACTGGCCAGGCGCTCGATCACCATACCTTTGATATCCAACAGGTCTTCGATGTTGTCAGAGACGTCTTCTACCAGATTGTCTACGAGCTGAGGAGTGGCTCTTCGGACGCGTTCGTAAACCATGTTCCGGGCAGCAGTGGGCAGGTTTTCCCAGAAGGTGGGGTATTCCTTGAGCATCATTTCGTCCACGTATTCCTCGATGCGGGGATCGACGGAGTGAACGATGTGCGTGGCGAGTACCTTGGGGTCAATCTGCTGGAATATTTCCCGGACGGTGCCGATTTTCGAGATGGTGGCGTCCACGCTGATGGCCGCCATTTTTCCTGCTTTGGAAGGAATAATGCCTTGCCAGCCCAGAAACGGTGGTTTGCCGACGAACTCCAGCGGGTAGAACGTCATTTTGATGGCGAGCCAGTTGGTCGTCCAGCCGATGAGGGCTGCAATCACCGGGATACTGAGATATTGCCAGAATTCTGGGGTACTTAGCAGGCTTGTCATCCTGATACTCGTGTTGGTTCCGACGTTCGTTCTGGCGTAGCGTTTAACGGAGTATTGGGCCGAAAAAGATAATGTTGTTGTGGCCGTCTGCTGTCAATGACTTGTGTGCCGGCATGCGACGGAGACACGGTCTGGAGCTGATCAGCTGCCGATGTCACCCCAAAGCCATTGGCACAGGGCCATGGCGGCGACCGGGGCGGTTTCGGTTCTGAGAATCCGGGGGCCGAGAGCGACCGGGAGGAAGCCGGCTGTTTCTGCGGCGCTGATCTCTTCCGGGCTGAGGCCGCCTTCCGGGCCAATCATGAGAGCAATCCGCGAAGGTGTGGCCATGGAGTCCAGGGATTGTTCCGTGCGGTGGTGGAGTACCAGTCTCACGTCACAGTCCTCGGTGTGCCTGAACCAGTCGGACAGGGCCATGATCGGAGATATATCGGGTACCCGGGCCCGGCCGCATTGCTCGGCGGCGCTGATGGCAACGGATTGCCAGTGACGCAGGCGTTTGTCTTCCCGGTCGCCCCTGAGTCTGACGTCGCAGCGTTCCGTGGTCAGTGGCACAATGCGGGTGACACCCATCTCTACAGCTTTTTGCACAGCGTAATCCATACGGTCGCCCTTGGAGAGCGTCTGCCCCAGGACAATTTCCAGGGAGGATTCGGTGGTGTTGGCTTCCGCTGTGCCTACCTGAACCTGCACGTTCTTTTTGCTGGCGCTGGTGATGGTGGCGGAATAGTCGTTGCCGTCGCCGTTGAACAGCCTGAGCTCTTGCCCCGGCTGCATGCGCAATACCCGGCCCACATGCTGGGCGGCGTTGTCATCAAGGTCTGCGGTTGCGCCGTCAATGAGGGCGGAATCGGTATAGATGCGGGGTTTGCGCATGGGCTTTCTCTCGGGTCTCCTGGCGGTTTTCAGTCGCGAACCGCGATCGCAATACCTTCCGTAGCAACCTGGCCGAGGTGGCGGATCTGTTCTTCGGTGATCACGTAAGGCGGCATAAAGTAAACCACATTACCCAGGGGGCGAAGCAAGGCCTGGCGCGTCAAAGCGTGCTGGTAAACGCGGATGCCGCGACGTTCCTGCCAGGGGAAGGGCGTTTTCGAAGCTTTGTCTTTCACCATTTCCACCGCCAGAGTCATACCATGCTGACGAATGTCTCCGACATTGGGATGGTCTGCAAGGTGAGCGACGGATTCGGCCATGCAGGCGGAGAGTTGGCGGTTGCTTTCGATCACCTTGTCATCCCGGAAGATGTCCAGGGTGGCCAGTGCCACGGCGCAGCCGATGGGGTTGCCGGTGTAGCTGTGGCTGTGCAGGAAGGCTTTCAGGGTTTCGTAATCGTCGTAGAACGCGTTGTAGACATCATCGGTGGTCAGCACAACGGATAGCGGCAGGTAGCCGGCGGTCAGGCCTTTGGACAGGCACATGAAATCCGGCGTGATGCCTGACTGTTCGCAGGCAAACAGGGTGCCGGTACGGCCAAAGCCAACGGCAATCTCGTCGGCAATCAGGTGCACTCCGTAACGGTCGCAGGCTTCCCGCAGCCTGGTGTGGTAAACGGGGTGGTGCATGCGCATGCCCCCGGCACACTGGATCAGTGGCTCCACCACCACGGCGCAGATTTCCTCGTGCTTTTCGGCCAGCAGCTTCTCCATGGCCTCAAACTGCCGCAGGGCGTACTCTTCGTCGGTCTCGCCCGGCTCCTTGTTGAACGCGTCTGGGGACGGGGCTGTCAGCACTTCCATCAGCAGCGGCTGGTAGGTGTCCTTATAAAGAGATACGTCGCCAAGAGCCAGGGCGCCGAGGGTTTCGCCGTGGTAGCTGTTGCTCAGGTTTACAAAGTTTTTCTTGCCCGGTTTGCCCTGGTTCTTCCAGTAGTGGAAGCTCATTTTAAGGGCGGCTTCAATGGCTGACGATCCATTGTCGGCGTAGAAAACCTTGTTCAGACCGGGCGGTGTAACCTCAATCAATCGCTCGGACAGGTTGACCACGGGTTCATGGGTAAACCCGGCCAGAATGACATGTTCAAGCTGACCAATCTGATCCTGGATGGCGGCGTTGATTCTGGGGTTGGCATGACCGAACAGGTTGACCCACCAGGAGCTGACGGCATCGATAAAGCGGTTGCCTTCGAAATCTTCCAGCCAGACACCTTCGCCCCGCTTGATAGGCACCAGGGGTACGGCGCCTTCGTGGTCTTTCATCTGGGTGCAGGGGTGCCACACGGACTTGAGGCCACGGGCGACGAGGTCAGCATTGCGCATGATAATTCTCCGTCAGACGGTCAGATTCTGGAATTGTCGGCGGTTAACCTGTCCGGATATTACAGTTAACAGCGACAACTGGCCACTCCGCCGTCTGACGGATTTTTCAGTGCGCTAAAACCCGGCTCAGGAAGGCCTGGGTGCGCTCATTCTGCGGGTTGTCGAACACCTCGTCCGGCTTGCCCTGTTCCACAATCTGGCCTTCGTGGATGTAGATCACGCGGTCGGCCACTTCGCGGGCGAAGCCCATTTCGTGGGTGACGACCATCATGGTCATGCCTTCTTTGGCCAGCTCGCGCATCACGTCCAGTACTTCGCCGATCATCTCGGGATCCAGCGCTGACGTGGGCTCGTCGAACAGCATCAGGCGTGGCTCCATGGCCAGGGCCCGGGCGATTGCGACCCTCTGTTGCTGGCCACCGGAAAGCTGGCTTGGGTACTTGTCGGCCTGGTTGCCGATGCCCACGCGGTTCAGCAAACGCTCCGCGGTTGCGTTTGCAACGGTCTGAGAGGTGCTTTTGACTTTCTGGGGGGCCAGCATGATGTTCTTCTTCACTGTGAGGTGAGGGAACAGATTGAACTGCTGGAAGACCATGCCGACTTCCTTGCGGATTTCCGCCAGGGATTTCGGGTTGCCGCTTTTGGGGGCGAGTGGATGGGTATCGACTTCGAGGGTTCCGGATTCGAACTCTTCGAGCCCGTTTACACAGCGGATCAGGGTGGATTTTCCGGAGCCACTGGCACCGATGATGACCACCACTTCACCTTGTTCAACCGTAAGATCAATATCTTTCAGGACATGCAGTTTGCCGAAGTACTTGTTCATGCCCTTCATTTTTACAATCTGAGTCATGGGTAACGTTCCTTCAGACAGATGCCAGACCGCGCCGCTCGACAAAGCGGAGAATTAGGGATAATGAGAGGGTAATGGCCAGGTAAAGAATCGCCACAACAAAGTACACTTCGAACGCAGTAAAGGTGTTGGCGATGTAGATCTGACCCTGGCGTACCAGCTCACCCACACCAATAACCGAGAACAGTGAGGTGTCCTTGATGCTGACAATGGCCTGGTTGCCCAGCGGCGGAATCATCCGGCGGAACGCCTGAGGCCAGATGATGGACCAGAACGTCTGGGTTCTGGACAGCCCGAGAGAAAGACCTGCTTCGGTCTGGCCTTTGGCGATGGACTGGACACCACCTCGAACCACCTCGGAAATATAGGCTCCGGAATTGAGTGCGATGGCCGCAATGCCGGCAGTCAGGGGATCAATAGGGCCACCGATAAGGTCGGGCAGGCCATAGAAAATGAACAGAACCTGCACCAGGATGGGGGTGCCACGAAAGATTTCAATATAAGCGGTTGCCGGCCACCGCAGATACCACTTCTTGTTGATGCTTAACAGGCCGAAGAAAATGCCCAGGCCAAAGCCGATCAGAAGACCGCCGAAGGAAATCAGCAGGGTGTAAGGAATCCCTTTTATCAGAAAAGGGATGGAGTCGATGGCTGCCTGCCAGTCGAACTGAAACTGGAATTCCACAGTGAGAGTCTCCGCAGGGTTTTGGAGTCACGAATTGCCGGGGCGGGGATGCCCCGGCACAGAGAATCGGACCGTTCGGATCCGGGGGCCTTACATGCCTTCAGGCATGGGGCCAAACCACTTCTCGTAGATGGTTTTGTAGGTACCATCTTCTTTCATGGCAGCCAGGGCGTCATTGACGTCATCAACCCACTCACTACCGTTCTTCAGGGCGATACCATACTGCTGACCTTCGTACAGAGGTCCAACGGTTGTCACCTTGCCTTCACCCTTGGTACGGGCGAAATAGCCGACGTTCGGTGCGTCATAGAAAACCGCATCAATGGCACGGGACATCAGTGCCATATACATGTCAGAGCTTCCGGGGTAGGGGGTTACACCATCGTTGGCATCCAGGTTCTGAACCAGGAAGTCATAACTGGTACTGCCGATCTTGGTGCCGATTTTCTTGCCTTCCAGATCGTCCAGCTCGGTCACTTCGCCGTTGCCTTCGCGAACCAGAATCCGCAGGCCGGAATCGTAGTAGGGGTCGGAGAAGTCGACGATCTCTTCGCGCTCTTCGGTAATGGTGATGCCGGCAATGGCAATGTCCACGTTACCGGTTTGCAGGGCAGGGATGATGCCATTGAAATCCATGGTGTTGAGATCAATGTCGAAACCGGCGCGGTCGGCCACCTCGCGGATGATTTCCATGTCGAAACCAATCATTTCACCGGTTTCCTGGTCCATCATCTCGAACGGAACAAAACTGGGGTCAGTGACGACGCGCAGGGTTTCTGCGCTGACGGTGCCTGCAGCAACTGTGAGGGCAAGACTGGCGCTTACGTTCTTCAGCCACTTGGTACTCATACAATCTCCTTTACTTTCTTATAAGGCTCCAATTGCCCGGTAAGGCAAGCCGGACCAATCACTGCTGTTGACCGCGATCTCCGGGGAGCGTGGATGTAACTATCACGTACACTCTAGACTATTACGCAGATGGACAGAGGAAATCAAATGTCCGGGGAGGGCCAGAGCAAGAGATAAGGGAACGAAAAAAAGGGTCAGATGGACGACGCCAACTGACCCTGTGTATCCGCTCCGGCAACTCAGAAAGCGATCTTCTCTCGCTCGCTGATGCCCAGGTTTTTCCAGATACTGATGCTGGGTTCGACCTGGTTGAGCGTGTAGAAATGCAAGCCGGGTGCGCCGGCCTTCAGCAGCTTCTCACACATCTCGGTAACGACTTCTTCACCGAACTTACGGATGGACACGCTGTCGTCGCCATAGGCTTCGAGCTGTTTGCGAATCCAGCGCGGAATCTCCGCACCGCACATGTCCGAGAAACGAACCAGACTGGAGAAATTGACGATGGGCATGATGCCCGGAACCACCGGAATGGTGACCCCCATTTTCTCCAGCCGGTCGATAAAGTAGAAGTAGCTGTCCGGGTTAAAGAAGTACTGGGTGATGGCGCTGTTGGCACCAGCCTCAACTTTGCGGGCAAAGTTCTTCAGATCTTCTTCGGCATTGCGCGCCTGGGGATGAAACTCCGGATACGCGGCTACCTCAAGGTTGAAGGTGTCGCCGCTGTGCTCGCGGATAAACTCCACCAGCTCATTGGCGTAGCGCAGCTCACCCGCTGCGCCCATCCCCGAAGGCAGGTCGCCCCGAAGGGCAACAATCCGGTTGATCCCGTGCTCTTTGTACAGATCCAGCAGTTCGCCGATATCCTGGCGAGTGCCCCCGACACAGGACAGGTGCGGTGCCGTGGAAATGCCCTGCTTGTGCAGGTTGAGCACGGTTTCTATAGTGCGGTCCCTGGTGGAACCACCAGCGCCGAAAGTGACGGAGAAAAAGTCCGGATTCACTTCGGCCAGCTGGTTGCGCACGTTCTTCAGCTTTTCCTTGCCCTGGTCGGTCTTGGGTGGGAAAAACTCAAAGCTGAAACGGCGCTTGAACTGTTTCTGGGATTGCATCTGGTTACCCGATCAGTACTTGTAGCTTTCTGGCTTGTACGGGCCTTCGACCGGTACACCGATGTATTTGGCCTGCTCTGGCGTCATCCTGGTGATCACTCCACCAAAACCTTCCACCATGGCCCGGGCCACTTCTTCATCAAGATGCTTGGGCAGCACCTGAACGTACACGCCTTTCTCACGGGCATCTTCCGGCAGGTCGGCGAACTTGCGTTCGAACAGGTACATCTGGGCCAGAACCTGATTGGCAAAGGAGCCATCCATAATGCGTGAAGGGTGGCCGGTGGCGTTACCCAGATTCACCAGACGACCTTCGGAGAGCAGAATCAGGTGGTCATTGCTGGCCTTGTCCCGGTAAATCACGTGAACCTGAGGCTTCACCTCATCCCATTCCCAGTTCTTGCGCATGTAGGCCGTATCGATCTCGTTGTCGAAGTGACCGATGTTGCACACCACGGCGCCGGATTTAATGGCTTTGAGCATGTGCGCGTCGCACACGTTCATGTTGCCGGTGGTGGTGACCAGCAGATCGGTATTCTGCAGCAGATCGCGGTTGACGCTGGATTCCGTGCCAGTATTCACGCCATCAAGGTACGGAGATACAACTTCGAAGCCGTCCATGCAGGCCTGCATGGCGCAGATCGGGTCGGCCTCGGCAACTTTTACGATCATGCCTTCCTGACGCAGGGACGCGGCAGAGCCCTTGCCTACGTCGCCATAGCCGATCACCAGCGCTTTCTTACCCGAAAGAAGGTGGTCCGTAGCACGCTTGATCGCATCGTTCAGGCTGTGGCGGCATCCGTACTTGTTGTCGTTTTTGGACTTGGTGACGGCGTCGTTGACGTTGATCGCGGGAACCTTGAGGGTGCCTTCGCGAAGCATTTCCTGCAGGCGGTGCACACCGGTAGTGGTTTCTTCGGTTACGCCGTGGCAGTTCACCAGAATGTCCGGATACTTTTCATGGAGCAGGGCGGTCAGGTCGCCGCCGTCGTCCAGAATCATGTTCGGTTCCCAGCCGTCTACGTCGGCTCCAACGGTACGTTCGAGGCACCAGTCGTACTCTTCGTCGGTTTCACCTTTCCATGCGAAGACCGGAATACCACTTTCGGCAATGGCCGCTGCAGCCTGATCCTGAGTTGAAAAAATGTTGCAGGAGGACCAGCGAACGTTGGCGCCCAGTTCAACCAGTGTTTCGATCAATACGGCCGTCTGGATGGTCATGTGGATACAGCCCATGATGTTGGCGCCTTTCAGCGGTTGCTCGCCTTTGTATTTCTCGCGGAGCTTCATCAGGGCAGGCATTTCGCCTTCAGCGATGTTGATTTCCTTGCGGCCCCAACCGGCGAGGGAAATATCGCGGACTTTATAATCGTCAAAGCTGTTCAGTTTTTCTGCGGGAGTGCTCATGGTGTTCTCCTGTCAGTGAGTTTGGCCTGGGCGCAGGTCTGATGACATACGCCCGAAATTGAATTAGATACCAGCGGCATCCTTGAGAGTGGCCGCGCGATCGGTCTTCTCCCAGGGGAAGGCGGTGAAGGTCTTGCCGCCGACGGTCATTTCATAAGGATCGCGGCCAAAGTGGCCATAGGCTGCGGTAGCCCGGTACATCGGGTGCAGCAGGTCGAGCATGTTGGTGATGGCGTACGGGCGCAGATCAAAGTTCTGGCGCACCAGGTCAATGATCTTGTCGTCGCTGATCTTGCCTGTGCCGAAGGTGTTCAGGGAGATCGATGTTGGCTGCGCGACACCAATGGCATAAGAAACCTGGATCTCGCACTTGTCTGCCAGACCGGCGGCGACGATGTTCTTGGCGACATACCGGCCAGCGTATGCGGCGGAACGGTCAACCTTGGACGGATCCTTG
The DNA here is from genome assembly GCF_018860425.1 of Marinobacter sp. F3R08. GTDB lineage: Bacteria > Pseudomonadota > Gammaproteobacteria > Pseudomonadales > Oleiphilaceae > Marinobacter. Next base: position 952,778 of record NZ_JAHKPI010000014.1, read on the forward strand.
CCGGAGAACGCACCACCACCGTGGCGGGCCATGCCGCCGTAGGTGTCCACGATGATCTTGCGGCCAGTCAGGCCGCAGTCGCCCACCGGGCCACCGATCACGAACTTGCCGGTCGGGTTGATGTGGAACTGGGTGTCTTTGTGCAGCAGTTCTGCCGGCAGGGCATGCTTGACGATCAGCTCCATTACCGCTTCTTTCAGGTCTTCCTGAGTTACGTCTTCGTCGTGCTGGGTCGACAGGACCACCGCGTCAATACCGGTCACCTGGCCATTTTCGTAACGGCAGGTGACCTGGCTCTTGGCATCCGGACGCAGCCATGGCAGCAGGCCACTCTTGCGGGCTTCGGCCTGACGCTGAACCAGACGGTGCGAGAAGGTGATCGGCGCAGGCATCAATACGTCGGTCTCGTTGCTGGCGTAGCCGAACATCAGGCCCTGGTCACCTGCACCCTGGTCTTCCGGCTTCTGTCGATCAACGCCCTGGGCGATATCAACAGACTGCTTGCCGATGATGTTGATAATGCCGCAGGTATCGCCGTCGTAGCCCACCTTTGATGAGGTGTAGCCGATGTCTTTGATAACGCCGCGCACCAGATCTTCCAGATCGACCCAGGCGCTGGTCGTGATTTCACCGCCGACGATGGCCACACCGGTTTTTACCATGGTTTCACAGGCAACGCGGGCGTGTGGGTCTTCGGTCAGGATGGCATCAAGAACCGCATCGGAGATCTGGTCAGCCAATTTGTCCGGATGGCCTTCAGAGACCGATTCGGAAGTGAAAATGTTGTAGTCAGCCATAACGCATGCTCCTTTGTGAGCGATTCGAATTCAGGTCGGTAAGTGGCTTGTTTGAAGCGCTTTCCCGTATCCGTTTTGGTGGTTTTTGTGAGGATACGTAAAACTACGTATCTGTATATCAAAATTTGTTGATATTGCGATTCGGGTCGTCAAATCTGACCGTTGTGTTTCCAGAACTCCCGAACCTGAATCTGGAAACCATTCCGTAAACCGATGAACAGCTGTTCTCCGGCAACCAGCCCGGCGTCGGCGGCCCAGGTGGTGAGCTCCTCCGGCTCGAAGCCCAGCCACAGGTCTCCACAATTTGCTTTTGCCCAGTCCTGGTCGTGGCTGCACAGGTCGCTGATTACCAGACAACCACCGTTGTTCATCAGTGCGGCGGCATCCAGGAAGATGTCAGCGGGACTGGGCACGTGGTGCAGCACCATGTTGGCAACCACCAGGTCAAACGCGTCGCCCCGGGCCAGCAGGGTGTCAGTGACGCCCTCAATCAGATCGATATTGTTCAGCCGTTCGTCGATACAGGTCCGGGTTGCCTTGGCCAGCATGTCCCGGCTGTTATCCAGGGCAACCACGTGCTCGCTTAGCTCGGCCAGCACCGGTAAGAACGCACCTTCACCCGGACCGATTTCCAGGGTGGCCTGCCACAGGTGTTTGCGGGACCGTTTCCGGATCATCTTTGCCACAGGTTCGGCATAGAGATCGAAGGCGGCGATCAGTTCCTGCTGTTCCCGGAATTGCTCTGCATGGCGCGCAAAGAAAGCCTGGGACTGATCCGCACGTTGGGTGCGGATGGCTTCAATACGTTCCTGCAGGTGCAGTGGTAACGGCACCCGGTCGACCGCTTCGAATATCTGGCGAATGGTCTGGTCTGTTGGCTTGTCGCTGTCCAGGTGCAGGGGGCGACGATAGAAAATCGCATTCCCTTCCCGCTGGGGTTCCAGCAGGCCGGCCTTGTTCATAACCTTCAGGTGATGGCTCATACCTGATTGGCGCATGTCGAAAAGCTGGCTTAACTCAAGAACGCCAAAGGTATCCTTTCTGAGCACGCGCAATATCTCCAGACGCAACGGATCCCCGCTTGCTTTAAAGATCGGGGCCAGAGCGTCCAGGGAGGACAAGTTATCGGCGTGTGCGTTCATTGATGTCATGGCAACGAAGTGTAGGGGGGTTCGGTTGTTCAATCAATAGCCATATCAAAAAATTTTGATATAGATTTATCGGGCTTTGAAATCAGGCCCTTTCGGAAATCCACAGGCTAACAATCGCGAAACAGGCGCATGTCGATTTGCCCCGGCACACACTAATCGGCGAAAATACGCGCCTCATTTTTGATCGCCTTTTAATCACTGCGAATTCTTTTCCTGCAAAACACTGGAGAAACGTCAATGCCGTCTCGTAAAGATCTCGCCAACGCCATTCGCGCGCTGAGCATGGATGCGGTTCAGAAAGCCAAATCCGGCCACCCGGGTGCGCCCATGGGTATGGCGGATATCGCCGAGGTTCTGTGGAATGATTACCTGAGCCACAACCCGGCCAACCCTCAGTGGGCCAACCGGGACCGCTTTGTGCTGTCCAATGGACATGGCTCCATGTTGCAGTATTCCCTGCTGCACCTGAGCGGTTATGACGTTTCCATCGACGACATCAAGAATTTCCGTCAACTGCATTCCAAAACGCCGGGCCATCCCGAATACGGTTATACGCCGGGCGTAGAAACCACCACCGGTCCGCTGGGTCAGGGCATTGCCAATGCGGTCGGTTTTGCGATTGCCGAAAAGTCGCTGGCAGCGCAGTTCAACCGTCCGGGTCACAAGATCGTTGATCACTACACCTACGCGTTTCTGGGCGATGGCTGCCTGATGGAAGGCATCTCCCACGAAGTCGCCTCTCTTGCCGGCACGCTGGGTCTGGGTAAGCTGGTGTTCTTCTATGATGACAACGGCATTTCTATTGATGGTGAAGTCGACGGCTGGTTCACAGACAACACCCCGCAGCGTTTCGAGTCCTACGGCTGGCAGGTGATTCCGGCCGTTGATGGCCATGATGCCGACGCCATCCGCGCCGCCATCGAAGCGGCCCGTGCCAATACGGATCAGCCCACGCTGATCTGCTGCAAGACCATCATCGGGTTTGGTTCTCCGAACAAGCAAGGCAAGGAAAGCTGCCACGGTGCCCCCCTGGGTGACGACGAAATCACCCTGACCCGCGAGCAGTTGGGTTGGCAGCATGGCCCGTTCGAAATCCCTGCCGACATCGCCGGTGCCTGGAATGCCCGTGAGAAAGGTGCCGCTGCCCAGTCCGAGTGGGAGCAGGCATTCGCCGCCTACGCGCAAGCCGAGCCTGAGCTGGCGGCCGAGTTCAAGCGCCGCATGGCCGGTGACCTGCCTGCCGATTTCGCAGAGAAGGCCCAGGCCTATATTCAGGAGTGCCAGGACAAGGCCGAGACTGTGGCCTCGCGCAAAGCCTCGCAGAACACTCTGAACGCATACGGTCCGCTGCTTCCGGAACTGATGGGCGGCTCTGCCGACCTGGCCGGTTCCAACCTGACTATCTGGTCCGACACCAAGGGTCTGACCAAAGAAGATGCCAGCGGCAACTACATCTATTACGGTGTCCGTGAATTCGGTATGGCAGCGATCATGAACGGTATTGCGCTGCACGGCGGTTTCGTACCCTATGGCGCCACCTTCCTGATCTTCATGGAATACTGCCGTAACGCCGTGCGTATGGCGGCCCTGATGAAGCAGCGCTCAATTTACGTATTCACCCATGATTCCATTGGCCTGGGTGAAGACGGTCCGACACACCAGCCAATCGAGCAGATGGCCAGCCTGCGCACCACGCCGAATATGAGCATGTGGCGCCCGGCAGATACCGTTGAATCCGCGGTTGCCTGGAAAGCGGCGCTTGAGCGCAAGGACGGCCCGACAGCCATGATCTTCTCTCGACAGGGTCTGCCGGCCCAGCCGCGCGATGCCCAGCAACTGGCCGATGTCGCGAAAGGCGCCTATATCCTGTCTGACAGCGAAGGCACTCCAGATCTGATCCTGATCGCCACCGGCTCCGAAGTTGCCCTGGCGCAGGATGCTGCCGTTAAACTGCGTGAGCAGGGTAACAAGGTACGCGTCGTCTCCATGCCGTCGACCGACACCTTCGATGCTCAGAGCGCCGAGTACAAGCAGCAGGTTCTGCCGCTGGATGTGACTAACCGCATCGCCATCGAAGCCGGTATTGCAGATTTCTGGTACAAGTACGTTGGCCTGGACGGTCGCATTATTGGCATGACCACCTTTGGTGAGTCCGCGCCTGCGGGTGAGCTGTTCAAGGAGTTCGGCTTTACTGTCGACAACGTTCTGGAAGTGGCTGCCGAGCTTCTGGACGCCTGATGACAGACGCTGCGCCTTTTCGTATTGCCATCAACGGGTACGGCCGAATTGGCCAGTGCGTGTTGCGTGCGCTCTATGAAAACGGCTTCCGCGACCATCTTCAGGTGGTCGCTATCAATGAGCTGTCAGATATCGACACCATTGCCCACCTGACCCGATACGACTCCACCCATGGCCGGTTCCAGGGTGACGTTTCCGTGTCGGGTCAGGATCTGATGGTCAATGGCGATGCTATCCGGGTTTTGCGTCACTCCGATCCGTCAGACCTGCCCTGGGGCTTACTGGATGTCGATCTGGTGCTTGAATGTTCCGGTTCATACTCTGACCGCTCAAAAGCCCAGAAACACATCGATGCCGGTGCCAAACGTCTGCTTTTCTCGCAGCCGGCAGAGTCGGATGTTGACCGTACCGTGGTCTTTGGTATCAACCACACCGAGCTCGCAGCGGACGATGTCATCGTTGCGGCGGCCTCGTGCACCACTAACTGCCTGGTGCCGGTCATCAAGGTGCTGGACGATGCGTTCGGTGTGGAGCAGGGCAGCACCACCACCATCCATGCAGCCATGAACGACCAGCCGGTGATTGACGCCTACCACCATCAGGATCTGCGTCGAACCCGCAGTGCCCTGCACAACATTGTTCCTGTGGAAACCGGTCTGGCCCGGGGCATTGAGCGTCTGCTGCCACACATGGAGGGCCGGTTCAGTTCGGTCGCCATGCGGGTGCCGACCATGAACGTCTCGGCTATCGATATGGTGGTGAATGTGCGCACGGCCACAGACGTGGCAGCGGTGAACCACCTGTTAAAAGGGGTCGCCAGTGGCCCGTTAAACGGCATACTCGGCTACACCGACGAACTGCTCGCCAGCTCTGACTTCAATCATGACGCCCATTCCGGCGTGGTGGACGGCGGCCAGACCCGGGTAACCGGAGGTACCATGGTGAAGGTGCTCTGCTGGTTCGATAATGAGTGGGGCTTCGCGAACCGGATGCTCGATGTCAGCAAAAGCTGGTTAACCAAACCTATCTGATCTGAATTTTGTTGAAGGGACGAACGTTATGGCCATCAAGAAAATGACCGACCTCGACCTCGCTGGCAAGCGAGTGCTGATCCGTGAAGACCTGAACGTACCGGTCAAGGACGGTAAAGTCTCCAGTGATGCCCGCATCCGCGCGTCACTGCCTACTATCAAGGCCGCCAAAGAAGCTGGCGCCAAAGTCATGCTGATGTCCCATCTCGGCCGCCCCGAGGAAGGTGTCTACGATGAGGCCTCTTCCATGAAGCCGGTCGCCGACCACCTTACCAAAGTGCTGGGCCAGGACGTTCGCCTGATCAAGGACTACCTGGATGGCGTTGATGTCGCCGACGGCGAAGTGGTCCTGTTCGAGAACGTCCGTTTCAACAAGGGCGAAAAGAAAGACAACGAAGAGCTGGCCAGGAAGTACGCCGCCCTGTGCGATATCTACGTGATGGACGCGTTCGGTACCGCTCACCGCGCCCAGGCGTCCACTCACGGCGTGGCAAAGTTCGCCCCTGAAGCCTGTGCCGGCCCGCTGCTGGCGGCTGAACTGGATGCCCTAGGCAAAGCCCTGGATAATCCGGCAAAGCCGGTGGTGGCCATTGTGGGTGGCTCAAAAGTGTCAACCAAACTGGATGTTCTCAATGCCCTGGAAAAAGTGTGCGATCAGATCATCGTCGGCGGTGGCATCGCCAATACCTTCCTGGCGGCGGCAGGCCATCCGGTCGGTAAATCCCTGTGCGAGCATGACCTGATCGACACCGCCAAAGACATAGCCAGCCGCGTTGACATACCGCTGCCGGTAGACGTTGTGGTTGCCAGTGAATTTGCCGAAACAGCAACGGCCACCACCAGGAACATCTCAGATGTCAGTGCCGATGACATGATCCTCGACGTAGGCCCGGAAACGGCCGGCAAGTTTGCCGACGTTCTGAAGAATGCCAAAACGATCCTCTGGAACGGCCCGGTCGGTGTCTTCGAATTCGACCAGTTTGGCAACGGAACCAAAGCTCTTGCCCACGCCATCGCGGAAAGTCACGCATTCTCCCTGGCTGGCGGTGGAGACACCGTCGCCGCCGTTGACAAGTACGGCATTGCTGACAAAATCTCCTACATCTCTACCGGTGGTGGCGCCTTCCTGGAATTCGTCGAAGGCAAGACCCTCCCGGCAGTAGCGGTGTTGGAAGAACGCGGCGCGTAAAGAGTTACAGACAGAATTCAACTATCCAAAGTCTAAATGAAGGAGACGACCCATGGCCCTGATTTCGATGCGGCAAATGCTGGATCACGCCGCCGAGCATGGTTACGGTGTGCCAGCCTTTAATGTAAACAACCTGGAACAGATGCGCGCCATCATGGAAGCCGCCGACAAAACCGACTCCCCGGTGATTGTCCAGGCCTCCGCCGGTGCCCGTAAATATGCCGGCGCACCTTTCCTGCGTCACCTGATCCTGGCGGCGATCGAAGAATTTCCGCATATCCCGGTGGTTATGCACCAGGACCACGGAACCAGCCCCTCCGTGTGCCAACGCTCCATCCAGCTGGGCTTCAGCTCTGTGATGATGGACGGCTCTCTCGGTGAAGACGGTAAAACCCCAACCGACTACGAGTACAACGTGGATGTGACCCGTCGTACCGTTGAAATGGCCCACGCCTGTGGTGTCTCCGTAGAAGGCGAACTGGGTTGCCTGGGTTCTCTGGAAACCGGCCAGGCCGGTGAAGAAGACGGAATCGGTGCGGAGGGCATCCTGGACCACAGCCAGATGCTGACCGATCCGGAAGAGGCGGCGGACTTCGTCAAGAAAACTCATGTAGACGCGTTAGCCATCGCCATCGGCACCAGTCATGGCGCTTACAAGTTTACCCGTCCGCCCACAGGCGACATTCTGGCCATCGATCAGATCAAGGCTATCCACGCCCGCATCCCGGATACCCACCTGGTTATGCACGGCTCCAGCTCCGTGCCTCAGGAGTGGCTGAAAATCATCAACGAGTACGGTGGTGAGATTCCGGAAACCTACGGTGTGCCGGTTGAAGAAATCGTGGAAGGCATCAAGCACGGCGTACGCAAGGTCAACATCGACACCGATCTGCGTCTGGCCAGCACTGGCGCGGTCCGTCGCTTCCTGGCCGAAAACCCGGCCGAGTTCGACCCACGCAAGTTCCTCAAGGAAACCATGAAAGCGATGACCGACGTGTGCATTGCACGCTACGAAGCCTTCGGTTGTGCCGGTAACGCAAGCAAGATCAAGCCGGTCAATCTGGAGCGTATGTTCGAGCGTTACGCTGCCGGTGAGCTAGACCCCAAGGTCAGATAAGCTCAAGAGAACGACGCCTGATAGGCCTCCGCATTGCGGAGGCCTTTTTCGTCGTGCCGCCAGGCTGCGAAAAAAATCAGCAGGCCGATAGCGGCAGTCGCAGCTCCAACATAGCCAGTTGATGACCAGCCAAAACCGGCGGTGATCGAGATGCCGGCTAACCAGGGCCCAAGGGCGTTGGCCACATTGAAGGCAGCATGATGTGAGGCTGCCGCAAGATTCTGCGCCCCGTGCGCGACATCCATCAGGTGAGTCTGGAGCGCAGGCCCCAGAGAGCCCATCATTGCCACCAGAAAACAGGCCGCCATCAGCGCTGGCAATGAGCCTGTGGTGGACGGAAAGGCCAGCAGAATGCCAGCGCTCAGAAGCAGAATCACGCCCACTGCGCGGAAGCCCAGCCGGTCAAACAGCCAGCCACCGAGCAGATTGCCGATAAAGCCACCAAGACCAAATACGGCCAGAGCAACTGGAATCCAATAGTCCGCCACCCCGGTAACCTCAAGTAACGTTGGTGCCAGATAGCTCAACACAGCGAACATGCCGGAAAAGCCAATGGCGCCGATGGCCAGCGCGAACCAGATACCGGTGCGATTGAACGCACGGATTTCGCTTAATGAGCCCTGGCGAGTCTCGTTCGGATCCGGAGGGAGTACCCAGAGCACCATAAGGAAGGTGGCCGTAGCAGTCAGCCCCACAAAGGCATACACGTATCGCCAGTCCAGCGATTGCCCCATCCAGGCTGCCAGGGGGTTACCCAGCAACAACGCCAGTGTCAGGCCCATCATGACCCTGGCCACGGCTTTGGCGCGCTGGTGAGTGGGCACCAGGGAGGCGGCCACCAGGGACGCAATGCCAAAATAGGCGCCGTGCGGCAGCCCGGCAAAGAAGCGGGCAATGACAACCCCTGTGTAGTCGACAGCCAGGGCGCTGGCCAGATTTCCTATGGCATAGAACACCATCAGCCAGATCAGGAGTTGCCGGCGGAAAAAACGCGCACCGATAATTGCCAGAATCGGTGCACCGACCACCACGCCCAACGCATAAGCACTGATGAGGTGGCCGATCTGGGGCTCTGATACTCCGAGATCCCGGGAGATGTTGGGCATGAGACCCATCATGGCGAATTCACCCGTGCCGATGGCAAAGCCGCCGAGGGCAAGGGCAAATTCGATTAGAAAAATCCGGAATCGAGTGGCTGGTGCACGGCTCAAAAAAAGCACTCCCTGATGCTGGTGGAACGGAGAAAACCGGCGATTTTCGCGCTAACAGGAGTGAGACGCCATACGGATTACCACAGTGGCCGGGGGATTAGTCCTGCTGTGTTTGATCTACAGCAACTGGCTATCACGGCCGCCTTGTAATTTTGCTGGCAGCGTCGAATATTAAAGAAGAAGGTTCAAAAATGGTTGGTTGTTGATGATCAGTAACAAGGAGTGTCATGGACTTTAAAGATTATTACGCCGTACTCGGTGTGAGCGAGTCTGCCTCCGCCGAAGAAATCAAAAAAGCCTACCGCAAGCTCGCCCGGAAATTTCACCCTGACGTCAGCAAGGAAGAAGACGCGGATGCCCGGTTCAAGGATGTGGGGGAAGCCTATGAAGTATTGAAAGATCCGGAAAAGCGTGAGGAGTACGACCAGCTGCGCAAATACGGCGCACAGGCCGATGGCTCTTTTGAGCCACCTCCGGGTTGGCAGAGCGCCTCCGGTTTTGGCGGCGGTGGTTATACCGAGGCCGATGCCCGCCAGTTCAGTGACTTCTTCGAGGAGATCTTCGGAGGTGGTCGCCAGGGTGGTTTTGGAGGCGGTGGTTTTCGCCAGGGCATGAAAATGCGCGGCGAAGATGTTCACGCCAGGATTGCTCTGTTTCTGGAAGAGGCCTTTCATGGGTGCGAAAAACAGGTCTCGTTCCCGGTCCACGAAGCCGACGAGCATGGCAGGGTGGTTGCCCGGCAAAAGACGTTAAAAGTGAAAGTACCCGCCGGCATGCGCGAAGGGCAGCATATTCGCCTGAAAGGTCAGGGCTCGCCCGGAACTGGCGGAGGGGAGCCCGGTGATCTGTTCATTGAGGTAGCTTTTGCGCCGCACCCGCAGTTCACCGTAGAAGGTCGCGATGTGATGATCACTGTACCGATTGCGCCCTGGGAAGCAGCCCTGGGTTCAACCGTTACGGTTCCAACCGTTGGCTCAAAAGTGAACGTGAAAGTGCCCAAAGGCGCCACCAGTGGACAGAAGTTGCGGCTCAGGGGGAAGGGCTTTCCGGGCAAGCATCCGGGTGACCAGATTGTGGTGCTGCAGGTGGCCATGCCGGAGAAACACAGTCCAGAGGCTGAGAAACTCTATGAGCAACTGGCTGAGGCCGAGGCAAACTTCAATCCACGCAGCAAGCTTCACGTGTGAGCGGGAGTAAGGTATGAGTGAGCAAGATCATATTTTTACGGTAGAGGTGTTCGACCCGGAAGGCAGCACCTTCACTCTGCGTGAAGTCTGTGAGCGCGGTGAGTGCCATGCCGAGTTTGTCATCAAGCTGGTCGACTACGGCATAATTGAGCCGCTGGAGGTGTCACCGGAGTCCCGGCAATGGCACTTCGATATCGCTGCCCTGAGCCGATTGCGCAAAGCTCAGAGACTGCAACGGGATCTGAAAATGAATCTCCCCGGGTTGGCCATGTCTCTGGAACTCCTCGATGAGGTGGAAGACATGCGCCGGGAAGTGGCCCGTCTCAATCACAGGATCAGTCAACTGATGGGGGAGTAGCCGCTTCCCCCGTTATTGCTTTTCTTCCAGCGCCTGGATCTCCGCGTAGATCTTTTCCGCTTCCTCCATGAGGGTTCCATGCGTTCTCAAGTCGCCGTTGCGCTGGGCAACCAGTGCCTTGGCGAGTTTTGCCTCATACTCTTTCTGCAGCTTTTTCTTCGGATCGCTTTTCAAAAATCCCAGCATAGGTTTGAGCCTGTTCAGAAGCGTGTTTCGATTATACGTCGGTGGGCATTGAAAGTTCACTGGCGGGAATAAGGGTGGCAAACCTTCGCAACAAAACCCGTACAGAAAAGCGTCCTGTTTCGGCCCGGGTTTTGCTATACATAGGATTACACGTGTTGCAGGGATGCGGGCACAGATTGTGCAGGATGCATGAAGCACACAGTTAGCGGAGTTCGTATGTCATTCAGATTTTTCAGGCAGCTGATCTCAAGCCGCCTTCTCCGACCGGTTTTCATTGTGCTGGTGGTTGTTGGCCTGGTTCAGGTGGTGGTCAGCCAGTGGCTGATTTCCAGTCAGGTGGAGCGACTGGTCGGCACCGCTGGAACCGCACTTGAGGCCAGCAGCGAGCAAGTCAGCGCCTCTTTCGGAGATACCCGCGAAGATGTCCGGACACGCCTGGAGACCATGCGGCAGAAGACCACCGATGAACTCTCCGCCGAGCTTACCCGTCAGCAAACCGCCCAGCAGGAGCGCGTTGCCAACAACGTTCGAAGCGCCGTGATGGCGGAAGCGCAGGGTCTGGCAGATGTGCTGGCGGCTGTTGCCGCTCCGCTGATCTGGGACCGTGATGTGCCACGCCTGACCGATCTGGTGGAACTGGCCGACGCCCGGGAATCGGTGCTGTTTGCGGTCTATTACGACCAGTACGGCGAGCGTCTGACCCGGTACGTGGATCGTACCGACGACCGGGTGCGCGCTTTAATGGAGCAGGGTGAGGGTCGTGGTGCGGCAAATCGTGTCCTGGATGCGGCAAGTCGTGACCCGAACGTGGTGATCATCACTGCCGACATCGCGCCCCAGGGGTCTGCGATTGGCCAGCTCAAACTGGGGCTATCCATGGAGGGGATCAATCAGGATCTGGCCGCCCTGAAAGAAGAGTTCAGTGCCACGATTACCGGTAGCATCGATGCGCTTCGAGACACTCTGGAGGCAGAAACCGAGCAGGTAAATCAGCGCCTTCAGCAACAGCTGGCCGGTATGGATTCTGACACCCAGGCCAGAATGCAGAGCACCGTGGACGCACTGAACACCGAGGCGTCGAGCCTTTCCGCCAATCTCAGCCTGCTGGCGATCGGCTCCGTGGTCGTTCTGATCGTGCTGGTGGCACTGGTGCTGGGTGGCGGTCTGTTGCCCCGAGTGTTCCGTCTGAGTTCTGCGATCTGGGGTATTGCCGATGGTGAAGCCGATCTGACCCGCCGGGTGTCCATGAAAGGCAAGGATGAACTCACCGAAATGGCTCAGGGGATGAACCGGTTTATTGCCCGTATTCAGGAACTGGTCTCTGACGTCAAGGCGTCCGCTGAATCGGCCGCCGGCCAGGCTCAGGCGCAGGGTGACGTCAGTCGCAGTGCCGTGGCTGCGGTGAATCGTCAGGAGCAGGACGTAGCGGAAGTGTCTGGAACCATGGATGTAATGTCCCGGAGTATTTCCGAAGTGGCGGAGAACATTCACGATATTGCCGGATCTATCCGCAATGTCAGTTCCGAGAGTGAAGCCACTGCCGGTATTTCCCGTGAAGTGCGAAACCGGCTGGATCAGGTGGTGCGCAATGTTGAACAGGCGGTGGAAGCCGTTAATCAGCTGGACAACCAGAGCAAGGAAATTGGCTCGGTGTTGTCGGTGATTGGTGCCATCGCAGAGCAGACCAATCTGCTGGCTCTGAATGCGGCCATAGAGGCCGCCCGCGCAGGGGAGTCCGGCCGTGGCTTTGCCGTGGTGGCGGATGAGGTTCGCACGCTTGCAAGCCGTACCCAGGAATCCACTACGGAAATCCAGTCGATCATCGAAAAGCTGCAGAAGGGCAGTCGCCAGGCCGTCACTGCCATTGGCGACGTCTCTGATCAGGTCACGGAATCCTCGTCGGAATTCCGGCGGGCTGACGAGCATTTTGACCGGATCAATCAGCTGCTCAGCAGTCTTCAGGATCGCGCACTTTCGATCTCATCGGTTGCCGAAGAGCAGGGGCGTCATGCCAGTGAGGTCAGTGTCAGTGTCAACGACATCGCCGCTTCTTCACGAGAAACAGTGGATGCGATTGAACGCTCCGATGAGGCCAGTGGCCAGATCGGCCAGACACTGACCTCATTGAAGGATAAAGCGTCACAGTTCCGGGTCTAGGCGCGCCCGGGCAGTCCGGTATTCGTCGGTCAGGCGGCCCACCAGATCCCCTACGCTCAGTACGTCGTGGATCTGGCTGACGCCCTGGCCGGCAGACCAGACGGTTTTCCACGCCTTGGCCTCATCATCAACGGGTTTTAGCTTGTCGCCGTAGTTGATCTCACCGGCCTGGTGCAGTTTGTCCATGGGGAAGCCGGCCGCCTCCAGACTTTGCCGCATGAAGCTGGCGGGTATGCCGGAAACCGCCGGGGTGTGGATGATGTCGGCTGAGACCGCATCAATGATCATGTTCCGGTAGGCCTCGTCGGCATGGGATTCGGTGGTGTTGATGAACCGGGTCCCCATGTACGCCAGGTCGGCACCCAGGGCCTGGGCGGCCAGAAGATCCTCGCCGTGGGAGAGGCCGCCGGCCAGCAGGATCGTGCCGTCAAACACTTCCCGGATCTCATGGATCAGAACAAACGGATTGATGGTGCCCGCATGACCCCCGGCACCAGCCGCCACGGCGATAATGCCGTCGACCCCCGCCTCTGCAGCCTTGCGGGCATGCTTCTGGTTGGTCACATCGTGGAACACCACACCGCCATAACCATGAACGGCCTCGACTACCTGGCTGGCAGCGCCCAGCGACGTAATGATGATGGGCACCTGGTGCTTTACGCACAGCGCCAGGTCGGCCTGCCAGCGGGGATTGGTCCGGTGCACAATCAGGTTAACCGCATAGGGCGCGGTTTTTCGATCCGGGTTCAGGCTTCGGAAAGCAGCCAGCTCTTCGTTCATCTGGATCAGCCAGTCTTCAAAGCCTTCGCTGGTGCGCTGGTTCAGGGCCGGGAAACTGCCCACGATGCCCTGCTTGCAACAGGCCAGGGCCAGTTCAGGACCGGAAATCAGGAACATGGGGGCCGCTACAAGAGGTAGTGACAGCGTATCGTTCAGGGATACGGGCAATGGCATGAGGATTCCTTAATTTTTGTTGGAACTTTTGTAGGATATAAAGGATCTTAGCGTGCCATGCCCGATCTGAAAACGGTCGCGAGCTAATTAATTTCCTAAATCAGACACACGAAAGGAGTCCCTCCATGGGTGAAGCAAAACGTCGTCAGGAAACCGGCGCACCGCCTCCCAGAAAAGCAAAATCCAATAAGCCGCTCTATATAGGCGTCGTTGTGTTGGTTCTGGCCGCCGTGCTTCTAGGGGTATTTTTCCTGACCGCTGCACCCAAACCGACGTCTGACGATCTGCCGGTCGCCGCGCCCAATGCCAGTGATTTTCCGGCTCAACTGGATCAGTACGGCGTGTCCATTGGTCCTGATGATGCCACGGTAGTGGTCCGTGAATTTGCTGATTTCCAGTGCCCGGCCTGCGCCAACTTTTCTTCTGCCAGTAAACAGCTGAAAGAAGAATACGTGAATACAGGCAAGGTGCGCTTTGTCTACTTCGACCTGCCGCTGCAGCAACATGAGAACGCCATGCCGGCTGCCCAGGCAGCTCGTTGCGCCGGTGATCAGGATGCCTATTGGGACATGCATGAGCGCCTTTTCGATTCCCAGATCGAATGGAGTGGCTCAAACGACCCGGTTGCCACCTTCACCCGGTACGCGGAAGAGCTTGGCCTTGAGGAACGGCGCTTTAACCGTTGTCTGACAACTGAACTGCATCGTGAAGTTGTGGAGCAGAGTCGCCAGGTGGCGATGCAGTTGAAAGTGGCCAGCACGCCAACGGTTCTGGTGGATAACATCTGGCTGACCCGGCCAGGTTGGGGGCAGCTTTCTGCCGTGGTTGAGCGTGAGTTGGCCCGCGAGGTGGATTAACTCTCTGATACCCGGACAATCCCGCACTTGATCGTGAGCCTGAGTTGGTTAAAATTTGCGCCCTCTCAGGCTCCGGCTTTTGAGCTACCCCCAAACCATGCTCCGGATTTACGGTCCGGCCCGCAGGAGAAAAAGATGAGCAACAACGTTGTCGTCTGCGCACTGTACAAGTTCGCAGTCCTGAATGATTACCAATCCCTTCGCCAGCCACTTCTGGACCTGATGCTCGAGCAAAACGTGCACGGGACCCTCCTGCTGGCAAGGGAGGGCATCAATGGCACCATCGCGGGCAGCCGCGAGGGCATCGATGCCGTGAAAGCCTGGATTGCCAGCGACGAGCGCTTTGACGGGATTGATTACAAAGAGTCCTTTGTGGACATCCAGCCCTTCAAACGCACCAAAGTGAAGCTCAAGAAAGAGATCGTCACCATGGGCGTGGACGGTATAGACCCGAAACGCATCGTGGGCACCTATGTCGATCCGAAGGAATGGAACGATCTGATCTCCGATCCGGAAGTGGTGCTGGTGGATACCCGTAACCAGTACGAAGTGGAAATCGGCACCTTCAGGAATGCCGTTAATCCGGCTACCGACACCTTCCGGGAATTCCCGGAATACGTGAAGCAGAACCTGGATCCCTCAAAGCACAAAAAGGTGGCCATGTTCTGTACCGGTGGCATCCGCTGTGAAAAATCCACGGCTTACCTCAAGGAGCAGGGCTTCGATGAGGTATACCACCTCAAGGGCGGTATCCTGAAATACCTGGAGGAGGTGCCCGAAGAGCAGAGTCTATGGCACGGAGAGTGCTTTGTATTTGATGACCGGGTGACGGTCAATCACCGGCTGGAGCGAGGCGACTACGATCAGTGTCATGCCTGCCGCAGGCCGATCACCGAGGAAGACAAGCAGCGTCCCGAGTATGAGCAGGGGGTCAGCTGCCATCAGTGCATTCATACACTGACCGAGGAGCAGAAGGCACGGTTCGCAGAGCGTGAACGGCAGATGCGCCTGGCCGAGCAGCGTGGTGAGGCTCATGTGGGTGGCGACGCGGCCCGCATCATTGCGGAGCGTAAGGCCCGGAAACAGGCAGAAAGAGAACGTCAGGCCCGGAAAAGTCTGGCCGGTGAAAAGGCCGGGAAAACCGAGGGCGCCTGACCAACCCCGAAAGGAGACTTCATGGATTTTCGACAGGCAGTAGCCATTACCGCAGTTGTTATCGCACCGTTTGCCAACGGGCAGGAGGCCGATAACTGGAAGGGCGAAACTGAACTGGGTGTTTTGATCACCTCGGGCAATACCGAAGAGACCAACATCAAAGGCCGACTCGGCCTGATTCATGAAGTGGAATCCTGGCGCAACACGGGGGATTTCCGAACCAACTATTCCGAAACAGAAGACGAAACCACCGCTGAAAAATACGTGGCGGCCCTGCAGACTGATTACAAGTTCGATGAAAACCAGTACTGGTTTCTTCGAGGTGCCTATGAGAACGACCGGTTCTCGGGTTACGACTTTGAATCTTCGGTAACCACTGGTTATGGAAACCGGGTCTGGAAGTTGGGTGAGCGCTCATTTCTGGATCTTTCTGCCGGTGCCGGTTACCGGTACAACAAGCTGGAAACGGTAAACTCCGACGGTGAGGACGCCGAAAAAGAGGCGATTGCCCGTCTGGCCGGCCAGTTTGATTACGCCCTGTCTGAAAATGCGCTGTTTCGTCAGAAACTCAGCACCGAAATCGGTCTGGATGAGAACAACACCTCGACAGAATCGGAAACGTCTTTACAGGCGAACCTGATCGGAAACCTCTCAATGAAGGCGGCCTTCCTTGTCAGCCATGAGTCGGACGCGCCGGCGGGGTCTGACAGCACCGACACCGAAACGTCACTCTCTCTTCTGTACGGCTTCTGAGGCAGAGGGTCCGATGGATACTCCATCGGACCCTTCGTCCGGATCTCAAACGTTGTTTCTGAGTCCCAGTTCATCCGGGTAGGGCGTCAGGTATTGCTGAACGTTCAGGTAATCCACCGGCTCCCGGCGCTGAGCCATCCGTAACAGGGTCATGGGAACGACTAACGGGACCTCGCCTCTGTTGTAGGCTTCCATCTGCTCTATCAGTACCTTGCGGTCCTCCTCGCCCATGGAATCCCTCAGGTAGCCCATCAGATGCTGCATGGCATTCAGGTGTGATCCCCGGCTGACCTTCTTGCTCATCGCCTCCATGAACAGCTGGATGTAACGTTCAGCAATCGCCTCCAGTGGCTCGGATTTCAGATCTCCCAGCATGGGGCCAAGCTGGCGGTAGATTTTCTCGGAGTGAGCCAGCAGCTGAAATTTGTGGCGGGTATGGAACTCAATCAGCGCCTTTGCCGTAAGAGTGTCGCTGACGACGTTCTGCATCCAGTCGTCGTAGGCAAAAACCCGCTCGATGAAATTTTCCCGGATCATGTCGTCATTGAGGCGGCCTTCCTCCTCAACCGGCATCAGCGGGTAGGCATTCAGCAGTGCCTCGGCAAACATACCCCGGCCATCACGGCGGGTAACATTGCCTTCTTCGTTGTGCACCTTGATCCGTTCCATGCCACAGCTGGGTGATTTTGCCATCAGGATGTAGCCGCGGAGATCTGCCAGGGTGGGTATGACCTGTTCGATGAAGCCCTGCATGGCGTCTGTGTGGTCTGCAGTGCCCCTGGATTCAATCAGATGCAGGCCATCATTGTATTCGCGCAGATGAATGGCAGGGCGGGGAACGCCCAGGCCAGCTTCCAGCTCTGGGCAGATGGACCGAAACTCAAAGTGCCTGGACAGCACCTGGGTGCAGTAACGGGAGTGTTTATGGCCGCCATCATGGCGAACTTCCTTGCCCAGCAGGCAGGTGCTGATTCCGACGGGGATGCCGCTCACGCTGACCCTCCAATAATTAAACCTGTTTCTGTGATACGTGAATTCAGTCTAGTCCGATCACGGGCTCCGGGAAAACTGCGTGTTGGTTTATTCGGAATCGCGCCCGGAGCTTTTCTGTTTCTTGGCAAACATGGCCAGGGTCGTGGCGTAGATGGTGCGAACGTCACGGGCGAATTGCTCGACGGAATAGTCCTTTGCAAATTCGAGAGCTTGAGAGGCCAGTGTGCCGCGCAGCTCGTCGTCTTCCAGCAGTTTCCGGACCTGTGCCCGCCACTGATTCTGCTTTTCCGGAGTTTTGAAGCCGT
The DNA here is from genome assembly GCF_018860425.1 of Marinobacter sp. F3R08. Taxonomy (GTDB): domain Bacteria; phylum Pseudomonadota; class Gammaproteobacteria; order Pseudomonadales; family Oleiphilaceae; genus Marinobacter. The sequence continues at coordinate 970,417 of NZ_JAHKPI010000014.1, forward strand.
TGAAGCCGTGCCGGACCACGTCTTCTATGCCACTGGAACGTACCGCCACTACGGGCAGTCCGGCGGCCATGGCCTCCAGGATCACCATGCCCTGGGTCTCGGATTTGGAGGCAAACAGGAAGGCGTCCCCCATCCGGTACCAGACAGCCATGTCCTCAGGGGGCACGGCGCCTGCCAGAGTGACGTGTTTCTGCAGATCGAGATCGTCTATCTTCTTCTGCAACCGGTCCTTCTGGTGGCCGTCGCCAATCATCAGGAAACGGAAGGGCACCTCGGTTTCCCGTCTCAGGGTAGCAATCGCCTCAATCATGAAGTCGATATTCTTCTCGTTGGAGAGTCTGGAAACACTGATGAATACCTTTTCGTCCTGGAGTCCCAGCTGGTTGCGCAGCTGCTCAATGTCCTCTTGCCGAACGTCCTGGAACTTCTGGTATTCAATACCGGTGGGTTGCACAAAGGTGGGGGTTTTCACCCCGATCATCCGCAGGTATTCCTCGGTGGAGTAGGTCGGCACGATCACCCCGTCGCACTTGTTGGCAAAGCGTTTGATCAGGGCGTGAGAAATCAGGTTGCGGAACAGCATACCCGGCAAGGGCACAAAATGGGCATAGTGCTCCAAACGGGTATGGTAGGTGTAGATCGCCGGTATCTTGAGGGTGCGCGCCACGAAAAGCCCCAGAGATCCCAGCCAGAAGGGGTGATGCAGATGGATGATATCCGGCTTGAACGCCCGGACGCGTTTGCGGATTCGGGCCAGAAAGATATTCGCCAGACGGAATTCCCGCTTCTCGCCCATGGCCAGAAGTGAAGGCACTCGCAGCACATGGGCCTCGGCTTCCGGCTGGCCCTTGTAGCGGGGGGCAACCACCAGCAATTTGTCGCCGAGTGCTTCCAGGCCGCGGCGCAGACGTTCAATCGAAATCGGCACCCCACCAATGAAGGGCAGGTAGTTATTGGTAAACATGGCCACCCGCATCGGTTTTTCCAGCCAGGGGGCGGGGTCCAGGTCGTAATCCGGGTAATAGTCCTTGCCGATGAAAATGGCGCCATACAGCTTGATTGTTATGGCTGAAAACAACGCCACGATCAAAAGGAAATTGAGGTAGCCGGTGTAGAACAGGGAATGGATAAAGAACCAGAGACTCTCCAGACGCTTGAGGATCGGGTGTTGGCCCACTTCCAGCCGCTGCAGGCTGTGGCTTACCTCACCGTCGGCTGTCACGTTGACCCGTACGTAGTGGTAAAAACTGGTGTCGTCGTTCAGCACCAGGCCACCGGCACCGCCGGTAGTGACAAATGTGGTGTTTCCCACCACCTCTTCAGAGAACAGGGACAGATTGGAGGAAAACACCCGGTCCACATCGTGTTCGCTGATGGCCTTGAGCAATGCGTCCCGGAATTCTGGTGGGGCCAGATAATCGTCTTGCTGGTCAAACGGAGCGTTTTCGTCCGGATGCAGGGGTGGGTGGCCAATAAACAGGATCCTGGCCTGGCCGGTATCCTGGGCCAGTAAATCGTTCAGCCAGCGGATCTGCCAGCGCCAGGGGGTTTTACCGGTGCTGTCGAGAAAAATCAGTTGGCTATTGCCCACCTGAAGGCTGAAGAAATGCGGGCCGAAATGATCGTAAAAACGGAAACTGCCAAAATCTTCGTATTCGTGGGCACCGAAGGTCAGCAGGTAGGGGATGTCCAGATGGCTCAGGGTGCCGTAAAGCGCCCTGTACTTGTCCTCACCGCCGCCGCTGACCGCGTTGCCGGCCGACACCAGAAAGTCGAGCCCGGAGCCGTTAAGTTCCGGGATGATGCGGTCTTCAAAAATGCCTACCGAATTGTTGATGTTACCCACAACCGCAAAACTGAACGGCTCACCGGCCTGTATCCGGTGATGGATCTGCTCGACCTGCTCAGTGTGTTCGCCCTCGAAATCCTCAGTGAACAGGTTCAGGTAGGCTTTGTAGCCAACCAGCAAAATGACCACCAGCAGGCTCAGGTAGAACAGAAGCTTGAGTGGGTTTCGGAACATCATCCGGCTCTCCTGCGATTGGTAACAAGTTCCCTCTGGAGGACCACCAGCCCGATAATCATGCCAAGGTAAATCGTCAGCAGGCGCCAGCAGACGATGACCAGTATCAGGTGATTACCCGAGAGGATATCCCGGAAGAAGCTGCCGAAAACACCCTCGGAAATACCGGAGGCTCCGGGCGTGGGGGAGAAATACATAATGAATGTGGTAACCACCAGTAAACCAACGGACACCAGGTAGTCCACATCGTAGTCGAGACTGGCCATCAACAACGCCGGAAAGCTGAACAGACTAAGCAGGAACACCGCAGTGAACAGAACCGACAGCCACACGAATACGGGCCTGCCGCGCAGATAGTCGCTGAAGCTACGGGAAAATCTAAGCATCTCCCTGCGAGCCTTGAACTGCCAGCGCCGGTGCCTCTGTTCACTGATCAGATGCCACCGGCGAGCTGTTTTGAGAATGCTGGTGAGCGGTCCTATCAGCCAGTGCGTCCGGAACAGCAACACGATGAAAAAGCCGAGGTAGAGCACGATGAAAATGGCCAGTGCGGTGCCAATATCGCCGGCAATGGTCGTGCCATCGAGGGATGTCAGTGTGAGCAGGAAGATCGGCGTCAGGGTGAAGATGAACAATACCGCCAACACTGTCCGGATGGTGGTTGCTGCCGTCGCCCTGCCAACCGGGACGCCATGCTGGTTGAGGAACCAGATCTGAGCGAAACCGCCACCGGTGGCCATGGGGGTGACGTTGGAGAAAAAGAGATTGATAAACACTAGCCGGAACATGGCCGGCAAGGGCAGGCGATGGCCCAGCGCCCGCAGAGTGAAATAGAGCCGCAGGCCATCCGAGGTGAAATACACCAGCAGCAAACCTGCCAGCGCCAGCAGTGTTTCCGGGGCAATCAGCCTGGCATCGAAGGTAATGCTGCGACCGGCAAACTGGTCGTAAACGGCGTACAGTCCGACGGCCGTAAGCGCCAGAAACAACAGACTGAAAAGCGCCAGCCTTTTACCTGAGGCGCGCTGCGAATAGTTGATGTCAGAGGATTCAGTCATGGGCTGCCCGTCAGAGTTAGGCGGGCAGTTTACAGGGTAGGGTGTGGTTGGTGTCCAGTGTCGGGCTAGTGGCCATACACCATCATGGTGGTGTTAGTAATGGCAAAGTCGGTGAACTGAACACTGCCAATGCTGATGCCTCCCATTTTGAAGACTGGCATATCGATGTCTGCCCGGAACTCAACCTCGTGAACCGAAAGCCCTTCGTTACCCGTGGCGCTACTGGTGCCCCGTGACAGTTTCGCGGTAGCACTGGCCATGCCGAAGTGTCCCAGCGTGTCATCGCCCCGACGGTTATGAATCTGAAGGCCTTCAATCCCTACGGCGGCAAAGTTGAACAGCAGAATCACATCGGCGGCATCCCAGTTCAGGCTGCCGTTGGTGAGTTCAAAATGGGTATCCAGCTGAAGTTCAGAGCCAGACACCTGGTTGCCGTTCGCCAGAGTGCGGGTAGCACTGCCTTCGTTGCGGATTACCAGATCCGTCGGCCCGATGTGGCCCTGCAGCAGGATATCCGAGAACAGGGTCGCTGAACCCTCACTGCCTGAGCTGGTCACGCTGTCGATGGCCAATTCAAAATCCACTGCCTGCAGATAATCATCCAGACTGGTCGGATCGCCAGTGTCTGCGCCACCCAGATGCATCACCAGATCACCGCTGTCGAACTGCTTGCCAAAAGAGCCTGCGATGGAATACTTCGCCAGAGCATCGGCCACATCCGGATTGGTTGGGTCCAACAACCCCGAATTGGCCCGTCGGGCAATCTCTGAAAACCCGTGCTCCAGTACCTCCCCATCGCCGGCAATATCGATCGTCAGCTTCACGTTATCCAGCACGGTATCGTCTTTGCCGGATAACCTGAGCCCGTTCACGTTCAGCGAACCTTCATCAATCCAGGTGAAGCGATCAATGCTGAGTTTTGTCTCCAGCTCGATAGTGACCCCCGCTTGCCCGGTTACGCCAGACAGTGCCCCGTCATCGAGGGGCGTGAACTCGGCCCAAGCGGGCAGGGGTATCGACAGGGCCATTACCCAGAGCGAGAGAGTGGAATAAGTGGTTGTTCGGCAACAGGCAAGTGGCAGAGTCATGGTGGTCCCGACAGTCTGGTTTATTTGTTTTTTTGCGGAGAGCACGCGAGCACTCTCCGGGCCGCAGGGGGACAGCACAACCAATGCAGCAATTCTGTGTTTTGTTACAGACTGTAACGATAGGCTGCCGGAGGGAAAACGTCTGTGAGCCCTGTCACAGGAAGATGGCATCGGAGAGGATAAGGCGCAGGTTGGCAGGCACTCAGGCTCAGGGACTCAGAGCCTGCTGGATAAGGCACTTCTGATGCTCCGCAAACTCCTGAATCAACGTCTGCGCTTTTTCGGTATCACGCGCCAGCACGGCCTGTGGCACATTGGCAAAAAACTCACTGGTCCGGGCCACGCCCCGGCGATACCGGTCGGCACTCAGGTAATAGGCCCGGCTCACGGCGGGCTTGAAGTTCAACAGAGCTTCTGTGAGATACGGATTGCCCACAATCTCGCAGCAGATCTCCATCACGCTGAAACTTGCTTCCACCACTGCCGCGACATTTCCGGACGAATCTTTCATCTGCTCGGTCGCCGTGCTCACCGCTTGTAGCATCGTCGATCTGTCACTCTCCTGCCAGCGCTCGCAAAGGCGGGCAGCCAGCATCATCAGCAAGTGCATGTACACATCGTATAGCTCAGACGCATGAGCCGCATCCAGCCGGGTAGCAGAGGCACCTTTGCGAGGTGTGATCTCCACCAGATGCCAGCGCTCCAGGTTATACAGGGCTTCCTTTACCGAAGCGCGGCTGACCTTCAGTTCACCGGCCAGGGTGGCTTCCTGAAGGCGCTCACCAGGGCGAATCTGCCCTGTCATGATCCGGTCTGCCAGGAAATTGGCAATCTGCTCGGCCAGGGTATTGGGCACCTGAAAATCCATAGAGGCTCTCTGAACAGGATGTAAACACCGACCCGATGCCCGGGTGGCAGACCCGGGCCGGCGCTGAAACGTGTGCGCATGAGTCTATCACAGCCGTTGAGTCCGACAGCGACAGAGCCACGACTTTGCAGGCATACCCAGGGCGATCAGGAATTGATCGAGTGTACGGTTGACGACTGCTATATTGTAGGACAATAATTTATGGGAGGCAGTTGATCAGAGTTTCACCAACACCATCCGATATGGAGAAAGCCCAATGAGCACGACGCGCTTATCGGTAAACCGCGAGGCAGCCCGCCGGCGGCTATTGCTGACCCTGAAAAAATACAGCTACATGATCGCCATGGTTCCGCTCGTTCTTCCTCCCCTGTTGCTGGCGGCGGGCCACGCGACCGGTCTCGTGAATCTGTTTTCCTGGGGCGTACCGGTTGTTGTCTTCGGGATTGTTCCGGTACTGGATCTGCTGCTTGGTAAGGACTCCATGAATCCGGACGAAGAAGCTGACGTGCCCCGGATGGGCGGCGAGTGTTTTTACAGGATAATGACCCTGGCCTGGGTGCCCGGCTTCGCGACCCTGTTGGTCTGGGGCATGCTGGAGATGGCTTCCGGTACCTTTAGTCCGGCAGGAAGTGCTGGCTGGATTGTTTCCATCGGAATCGTGGGCGGCCTGGGGATCAACGTTGCCCATGAACTTATCCACAAAGACGGCAGGTTCGAAACCCGGGCGGGTGGTTTTTTGCTGTCGCTGGTTTGCTACGCAGGCTTCAAGGTCGAGCATCTGCGCGGCCATCATGTGAACGTCTCTACTCCGGAAGATGCGTCGTCATCGCGTTACAACCAATCCCTGTATAACTTTCTGCCTCAGGCTTACGTGCGCAACTTTCTCAATGCCTGGAAACTGGAGACCGAACGGCTGCAACGCAAAGGCCTCAAAGCCCTGAGCTGGCGCAACGAACTGATCTGGTGGTACAGCATCAGTGCCCTGGTGCTGGCGGCCTTCACCATTGCTTTTGGCTGGCTTGGTACCGCATTTTTCCTGGGTCAGAGCTTCATCGCGCTCAACCTGCTGGAGATCGTTAACTACCTTGAACATTACGGCCTGCACCGCCGCAAGCTCGAAAACGGTCGCTACGAGCGCACCACGCCGAAACACAGCTGGAACAGCAATTACTTCCTGACCAACGTTTTCCTGTTCCAGTTGCAACGCCACAGCGACCATCACGCCTGGGGCAAGCGCCGGTATCAGATCCTCCGCCATCACGATTTCGCCCCGCAACTTCCCGCCGGCTACGCTGCAATGGTTGTTCTGGCCCTGTTTCCACCGCTCTGGCGAAAGGTCATGAACCCGAGAGTCGAGGCCTACTACAGAGGCGAGGAACAACAGCTGGTTTAGCGTTCAAGGACAGGCAGATTGGGCTTTCTGCCTGTCCCGACCTTGTTTTCCACCCTTGAAATTCCCTGAAACGCACGCAGGTATAGCGTTTAAGTCTCGCGAAAAAGGGAAAATCTGATGCCCAAGCATTTCGAACAGGCTCCCGGCCTCCACGAAGAACCGGTTCCCGAAACCGAAGGTTACGTATTCAACCAGACCATGATGCGCATCAAGGAACCCGGGCGCTCAATGGACTTCTACACCCGAGTGATGGGCATGCGTCTGGTTCGCAAGCTCGACTTTCCGGAAATGAAGTTCACGTTGTATTTCCTGGCTTACCTGGACGACCGCCAGGCTGGTCTTGTACCACAGGACGATGCACACAGAACGACATTCACCTTCGGTCGCGAAGCCATGCTTGAGTTGACCCATAACTGGGGTACCGAAGACGACAACGACTTTGGCTACCACAATGGCAACGAGCAGCCCCAGGGCTTCGGCCACATCGGTATTGCCGTACCCGACGTGTACGCCGCCTGCGACCGTTTTGAAAAACTTGGTGTCGAATTTGTGAAGAAGCCGGACGACGGCAAAATGAAAGGTCTGGCCTTTATCAAAGACCCGGATGGCTACTGGATTGAGATCCTGCAGCCAGACATGCTCGAAAAACAGCGTAAGGACGACTGATCTTCCTTACTCCGCGCCGGCCTCCTGGCCGGCTGCGGGCCTGCTGCCAAAGCGGGAAGCTACAATGACTGCTGCAGTCAGTATCAAGGCGCCCGCAATACCGATCGGCCCCAGAATCTCTTCCAGAAACACCCAGGCCAGTAGTGCCACAAACAACGGTTCCAGTGTCACGATGATGCTGGAAAGTGTTGCCGGTGTGGTTTTCATGCCGGTGAAGAAACACACGTAGCCGATGCAGGTTGGCACCACGCCGACATAAACCACCATCAGCCAGTGTCTGAATTCCAGGCTTGCCAGCCCCTCGAATCCACCACTCAGGGCCACCACCGGCAACAACATCAATGCCGCGGTAAAGAAACAGATAAACGCCGTAGTAAACACCGGTGTGCCGGCGGAGCTGTAGCGACTGGTGAGGGTAAAGCCGGTGTACACGCAGGCGGCGAGTAAGGCGACAAGAATCCCGGCAAGGCGCAGGGTGCCACTGGTGTCCATATCGCTGAGCACCAGCATGGCCGTGCCGCCAATGGCGGCAATCAGTGACAGAACCGTGAGCAGGCCGGGCTTCTCTCCGAGTAGGGGGGGCGGCGAGAATGGCCACCAGTACCGGGGGCAGACAGAGCGCAATCAAAGTGGCAATGCCGGCACCAGTGAGGTCCACCGCGAGAAGGTAGCTGCCCTGGTAGAAAGCCTGGAAAAGGCCCAGCGCCGCCAGGGGAATCAAGGCCTTTGGCGAGAGGCTTTTCAGTGAGCTTCCTGGTACCCGGGCGCCCGGGTTTGCACGTTCAAGGCGGACCTGTTCCCGCCGCATCAGCAGCCAGAAAAACGGCAGGGCGACCGCCAGTCTGAGGAACGCCAGCGTGATGGCCTGAAGGTCGGTACCGGTAAACAGAAATTTCGCAACAATCCCCGTGGTCGCCCAAAGCAGGGCGGCCAGGGCGATCAACAGGGCGCCTTGAATCATTCAATAATCAACACAATCAGCTCTTTGGGACCGTGAACACCGTAAGCAAGGGTTTGCTCGATGTCGGCGGTTTTGGAAGGGCCCGAGACTAACAGGGCATTGGTCGGCATGCCAGCGGACCATTCCTGGGCCTTCATGGCTTCATGGAAGGTTGTGTAAAGCTCCGATGCCTTGAGCAGGGCAATATGCACCGGCGGCACCAGACTCATCAGCCGGGGTTCATCGTCCGTCGGCCACAGGATCAGCGAGCCGGTTTCGGCAATGCCACCGCGGGTGGAGGTAATACTGGCATCCACCTCGTTGAACAGATGAGGCCGCCAGCTCTCTATGGGCTCATCGTAGATCAGCAGTTCCGGCAGATCGTTGCGCCCGGCGTTGCGAAGAGACTGACCAATCTCGTGAGCCCTGGGTATCAGCAGGTTCCGTGCGCCACGGCTGGCCAGCAGTTCCGCTAACCGTTCGATCCAGCTGTCCCCGGTGCAGTGGTGCACTTCGCCATGCACCGATTCGATCATTTTCTCGAACCGTTCGATACGCTCTGCGGTGGACCAGTCATCCCGTTCGAGAACGGAGAAGTCACATTCCGGTACCGTCAGTTCGCCGCCGGCCCGGTCGCGCAGACGCTGAAGAATGGTGTCGCGGGAACTCATTGGCTGCGCTCCTTCATACGCTGGTGCAGGGTTTTTGCGGCCAGTTTTGGCGCCGTACGGTAGTTGGTCCAGGCGCCGGCGCTTGAAGGTTGCAGGGCTCTGAGCTTCGTAGCGGCGCCTGTACCAAAGCGGTAAAGGCCCGGGCTGGCATGCATCCAGGCCCAGCCTTTCCAGACCATGGCCTCCATGGGGCTGCGTTTGGCGCCATGGCCGTTGACACGGGCAGGGTGCAGCTTGTCGCCATCCACCGATTCCTGGCGCAGACGCACCAGCAGATCAGGAATGGGGATTTTCACCGGGCAGACTTCACCGCAGGCCCCGCACAGGCTGGAGGCGCTGGGCAAATGCCGGCCTTCATCCAGGCCAATCAGATGCGGCATCAGAATCTTGCCGATCGGACCCGGGTAGGTGGTGCCATAGGCATGGCCGCCAACCCGCGTGTACACCGGGCAGTGGTTCATGCAGGCACCGCAGCGGATGCAGCGCAAAGTGTCGAGCAGCTCGTCGTCCTGGTAGATGGATGAGCGGCCGTTATCCACGAGCACCAGATGGACCTCTTCCGGGCCGTCCAGCTCATCGGCCTTGCGCGGGCCGGAGATCATGTTGAAGTAGGTAGTGATGTGCTGGCCGGTAGCAGACCGGGTCAGCAGGGCAAGCAGGGCAGACACGTCTTCCATGGTCGGCACCACTTTCTCAATGCCGGTCACTGCGATGTGGCAGGGCGGTACGGTGGTCGTCATCCGGCCGTTGCCTTCGTTTTCCACCAGACAGAGGGTGCCGGTTTCCGCCACGGCAAAGTTAACTCCGGAAACCCCCACATCGGCGCTCATGAACTTCTCCCGCAACTGCTGGCGGGCGCTGGCGGTAAGGTACTCGACATCGTGGGAGAGATCGGTGCCGGTTTTCTCGTGCATCAGTTCCGAGATCTCTCCGGTGTTCTTGTGAATAGCCGGCATGATGATGTGCGAGGGTGTCTCCCCGGCCAACTGAACAATGTACTCGCCCAGATCCGATTCCAGGGCTTCGATGCCCTGCTCCTGGAGGTAATGGTTCAGTTCCATTTCCTCGGAAACCATGGACTTGCCCTTGATCACTGTTCTGGCATCCCGGGCCTTGCAGATGTCACGCACGATCCGGCAGGCCTCATCGCCGTCCACGGCCCAGTGCACCTTGATGCCGTTCTCGGTGAGCTTTTTCTCCAGCTGCTCCAGCAGATCGGGCAGGTTGGCCAGAGCCCGCAGGCGCACATTGGCGCCCAGTTCCCGCAGGGTTTCCAGATCCCAGCCCTCGAACGCAGCCTTGCGCTTGGACATCAGCCCGTCCATGGCGCTGCGGAAGTTCTTCCGGATCTTGGGGTTGTGAATGGCCGCCTGAGCGCGCGGGTGAAACTGTTTTACGTCTATGTGATGGTCGGTGTGCCCGGCTGTCTCGCTCATGACGGTTGCCCCCCTTTGTTCCGGGTTCGTGCCCAGAGGAAACTGAGAATGTGCTGGCCTTCAACCGGTTTCTGGTTCTTCTCGGCGTAACCGGCAATGTTCATCAGGCAGCCGCAATCGGTGGTCACAAATTGCCTGGTGCCGGTATCCACCAAGGCATCCACCTTCTCGCTCACCATGGCCCCGGAAATTTCCGGGTGACGTACGGCAAAGGTGCCGCCGAACCCGCAACACTCCTCCGGTCGCACCTGTTCTACCAGGTTCACGTTCTTCAACTGGCCCAGCAGTTTCGGGCCCACCTCGGCCACGCCCATTTCGCGCCGCGCCGAGCAGGAGGTGTGCATGGCCACCGTGGTGGGTTCGCCCAGGTCTTCGAGTTTGATATGGCAAACGTTGAGCAGGAAGTCTGTCAGCTCCCAGACGCGGCCTGCCACGTCGGACGCTTTGGCTGCCTCGGGAGTGTCCCTGAACAGGTCCGGGTAATGCTTGCGCATCATCCCGCCGCAGGATCCGGAAGGCACCACAATGGGCCAGTCGCCGGGAAACAGATCCAGCTGCGCCCTGGCTACAGAGCGGGCTTCGTCATGGTAGCCGGAGGTGTAGGCCGGCTGGCCGCAACAGGTCTGATTTTGCGGGAACAGCACCTCAATGCCCTCCCGTTCCAGCAGTTCGACACCGGCAATGCCGGCATCGGGATAGAACATGTCTACCAGACAGGTGCCATAGAAATAGACTTTTGCGGGTTTTGCGGGGTAAACCTTGATCGGATCAACCATGTGCCGACACTCGTCTGTTTTGAGTTGTTATCCAGCAATAATAGGGGGGAGAAGGCTGTGTTGCCAGACGACTTTCAGGACACACAGAAGAGGGGGCTGCAAAAAGAACAAGGGCAGCAGCATTGCGCCACCGCCCTGGGTGTTACTTGACGGTTAAACGCTGGGCATTCTTCTCGATGGTGCGCTCGCCAATGCCTTTAACGTTTGCCAGATCTGCGGTTGCAGCAAAAGGACCATTGGCTTCCCGGTAGGCCACAATGGCTTCGGCTTTGCTCTGGCCGACGCCATTCAGACTGGCGAGAGTGGCCACGTCGGCGGTGTTGATGTTGATGGCGGCTTCTTCAGCGTAGGCGTATCCGGTCACCAGACTGAACAGCAGAACGAGGGTTGCGAAAAACGGTGTGCGTTTCATGGCACTGAGCTCCTGAGGCTTGTTTGCGTTAGTGGGATTAAGCCAGGGCAGCAGACAGCAGAAGCGAAATGTAAGAAGAGACACAGAAATGGCAGTAAGACAGAAAGAGTGCACGGATGGGATCACGTCCCTGTGATCCCACGATTCCGTGGCTGACCCCTGCCTGTTCCTTCAGGCGTGCGACTCATGGTGAGTGCGTCATCCCTGTAAGCCCTGATCCTTAGGGCAACTCCTGATCCGTGGAGTTCTCATCCTTGCGCCAACGTTCCGTGCTGGCTTGTCATCCCTGACGTTTTCTATTCTATCGGGGATCCCACGCCTCCCTATCGGAGAATCGCTTCGGGCTTTGTACGATATGTCTTACAGCACCGTAAGCATTGCGGAGGTCGAAAATTGAGTGAACGCTCAGTGATCCTGGCCCCGTCAGGCACTTTGTGAATCGCTTCGATGGGCCTGCGCCGCTTCCTTAATGCGTTCCATGGTGATTTCGCGAACCGCTTTCTGGCTTGTGCGAATATGTCGGGTCAGCCGCTCTGCGGCGTCATGGGCCAGACCCTGGTGCAGTGCTTCCAGAATCGCCGCATGTTCTTCGTAGGTGGCTTCCACCCGATTATCCCGGGTGAAGTCCAGGCGCCGGACAATACGAAGTCGATCGGTGATCTCGCGATGGACGCGGACCATCTCCCGGTTGCCGGCTGCGATCATCAGCTCACAATGAAAGCTTTCGTCCAGCGCCCGTACCGCACTCCCCGACGCCCGGCCGGATGGCTGGTCCGGGTTCCAGAGCAGGGCCAGTGCCCGCAGTGTCTCAGGCTCTTCTGTCAGGCCGCAGATCTTGTGCACGGCTTCCCGCTCGAGCGTGATCCGGAGCTCATAGAGCTCCTCCATCTGTTGGAAATCCAACGGCTTCACCTTCCAGCCGCTGCGGAACAGCACCTCGACATGTCCCTCGCGCTGCAAACGATAGAGCGCCTCCCGAACCGGTGTTCGACTGGCATTCAACCGGGTTCCGACATCCCCCTCGCTGAACTTGTCGCCAGGGATCAGGCGAAACTCGAAGATGTCCTCCTTCAGAGCCTCGTAGACCCGCTCTGCGACGGACGCCTTTCTTCTCTGGTTTGGTGTTGCCATTGGCTTCGTTGATCCTCTCTGCCAGCGCCAGATTTATCCGCTCTGTTCAGCTTTTGGAGGCAATATAAGCACGCCAGCCGCCGAACGCGGTTACATCCTCGGCTCCATCAAGACCGTAGCCCTCGCAGATAAAGCCATTAACCCACCGGCCATCGGCCAGTTCGACACTGCCGATGCCCAGCGGTGCCGGGATAAGGTCCACAAAGGAGCCAAAGGCCGAGGCGGGCATTTCCCAGACTTCGACAATGATTTCCTGGCCTTCGCCAGAGGATACCCGTTTCAGACCGGGTTTCGGCGGCGTGGTGTTGGGCAGGGCGAAGAGCCGGTAGTTGGCAGAGGTTGTGGTTTGCTCAAGCAGCACCGAGTAGCGTTCGCTGAGCTGAGTATTCAGCGGCATGCCACTGAGATGGGCGCCGACAACAGCCACCTGGATGGTGGGCGTGGAAGTGGTGGTCGCGGGTGCTTCCCCGGGACGGTCTTTGCTGGTGGCGCCCAGGGGCGTTGGATGCGAGTTCAGCCACTGGCAGGCCAGACGCTGAAGTTCGGCGTCCTTCCAGGCTCCGCTGATCAGCGTAACGCCGAACGGCAGACCATCGTCCCGGAAACCGGCGGGGATAGCGAGTGCACTCATATCGGCCAGGTTGACGAAATTGGTGTAGGTGCCCAGCTGGCTGTTCAGGGTAACCGGATCCGCGTTCACCGCTTCAATGGTAGGCGCCGTCGGCGCGGTGGGCACCAGCAGGGCATCAACATCGGCGAGCAGTTTGTCGATCTGACGCAGCAGCTCCTCCTTGCGGTATTGGGCCTTGAACGTATCGGTGGCGCTGAAGTTGCCAGCCTTGCTGATGATGCCCTTCACCACCGGGTTCATGTCCTCGTTATGGCTGACCATGAAATCCTCCACGGCGGCGTGGCGTTCGGCAACCCAGGGGCCTTCGTAAAGCAGTGCGGCCAGCTCCAGCATGGGGCTGAAATCCAGAGCGACCAGTTCCACGCCCTGCTGTTGCCAGAGACTGATGGCACTATCCCAGGCGGCTTCGGCCTGTTGGTCACCAAACCATTGTGGTTGCTCCGGAATGGCCAGGCGTTTGATCGGGCCGGGCCGGCGGAGGGCCGGTCCGTCCAGGGGCAAGGCGTAGGGGGCCTGGCGGGAGAATGCGTCCTCGGCGTCAAACCCGGCCATGACATCGGAGACCTGCCCGGCGTCATTCACGGTAAGCGCAAAAATGGAAACACAGTCCAGCGACCGGCAAGCCGGAACCACGCCACGAATGCTGAACAGTCCTTTGGTTGGTTTCAGCCCCACAAGGTTATTCAGCCCGGCGGGGATCCGCCCGGAACCGGCGGTGTCTGTGCCCAGGGCAAAGGGCACCAGCCCCCTGGCAACAACGGAACTGGAGCCGGAACTGGAACCACCACTGATGATCTCCGGCTTGAAGCTGTTCGGCACCGCGCCATAAGGCGAGCGGGTACCCACCAGCCCGGTAGCAAACTGGTCCAGGTTGGTCTTGCCGATAACAATTGCACCGGCGGCCTTGAGCCTGGCAACGGTATTGGCGTCGTTTTCCGGGGTGTAGGCAAAGGCCGGGCAGGCGGCCGTTGTTTCAAATCCGGCGGCATCGATGTTGTCTTTTGCGGCAAACGGGATGCCATAAAGCGGCAGCTTGCTCTTGTCGCCACCGGCTTTCTGGAGCGTTTGCGCCAGCTCGGCGAGTGCCGTGTCCAGCCCGGGCTTGTCGAGCAGTGAAATCCAGGCAGCGTCTGTCGCATCCAGACTGGCCAGTAACTCGCCCAGCAGTGATTCGGGGCTTGCACCTTGTTGATAGGTGTTCTGCCAGTCTTTGATAGTCCATCCGAGAGTTGAAGGCATTGATCATCCTCATGTCAGTTAGCAACTTGTATACATGTTGGTTGGCAATGCCTGTGCCATTTGCAGGATTTTCTTGATAGTTCATTAAAAACATAAGGTTATAAGTATTCGTGAAGCCTGCGCCGGCTCCGCGCCGCCCTCGAAAGGTGCGTGCGCCCCAATATGGGGCCGGACAGTTGCCCATTTTGAGGGCGCTGGGCCGTGCAGAGGCTCGAAATTGGGCTTGTATACTAGTTAACTGACTGTTTTTTAGGAAAATGTGTAACTTGTGGAACAGCTAATGCAGAGAGTTGGTGGGTTTGAAGGCGAACTGTACAACCTAACTAAAAAACGAAAAGGATGACGATAATGAGCTTGAAAAAACACGTGAAACTGGGCCTCTCTGCACTGGCGCTTTCCATCTCCTTTAATTCCGTGGCAGCGGAAGATCCGATCAAAGTGGGTATCCTGCATTCGCTCTCGGGCACCATGGCGATCAGTGAAACCGTTCTGAAAGACACCGTTGAAATGCTGATCGAGCAACAGAACGCCAAGGGTGGTGTACTTGGCCGTCAACTGGAAGCCGTTGTGGTAGACCCGGCCTCCAACTGGCCGCTGTTTGCTGAAAAAGCCCGCGAACTGCTGGCCCAGGAAGAAGTGGACGTTATCTTCGGTAACTGGACCTCGGTTTCCCGTAAGTCCGTACTGCCGGTGGTGGAAGAGCTGAATGGCCTTCTGTTTTACCCGGTACAATATGAGGGTGAGGAATCCTCCGAAAACGTCTTCTACACCGGCGCTGCGCCCAACCAGCAGGCCATTCCTGCGGTTAACTACCTGATGAACGAAATCGGCGTGGAGCGCTGGGTGCTGGCGGGTACCGATTACGTTTATCCGCGCACCACCAACAAGATCCTTGAGACCTACCTGATGGACATGGGTGTGGCCAAGGAAGACATCATGATCAACTACACGCCTTTCGGTCACTCCGACTGGCAGAATATCGTCTCTGACATCAAGCGCTTCGGCTCTGCCGGCAAGAAGACGGCGGTTGTATCCACCATCAACGGTGACGCCAACGTGCCGTTTTACCGTGAGCTGGGTAACCAGGGCATTGCTGCCTCCGACATCCCGGTTGTCGCCTTCTCCGTGGGTGAGCAGGAACTCTCCGGTATCGACACCGGCCCGCTGGTGGGTCACCTGGCCGCCTGGAACTACTTCATGAGCGTGGACAGCGACGCCAACTACGACTTCATTGACCAGTGGATCGAGCACACCGGCAACGAAGAAGCCGTTACCAACGACCCGATGGAAGCTCATTACATTGGCTTCAACATGTACATCGAAGCCGTCAAGAAGGCCGGCACCACGGATGTAGACGCAGTGAAAGACGCCATTATCGGTGTGACTGTGCCCAACCTCACCGGTGGCTACGCTGCCATGATGCCCAACCACCACATCACCAAGCCGGTATTGATTGGTGAAATCCAGGACAACGGCCAGTTCTCCGTTGTCTGGGAAACTCCGGCACTGGTGGCGGGCGATGCCTGGTCTGATTATCTGCCGGGTTCACGGGACATGATTGCCGACTGGCGTAAACCGATGTTCTGCGGAACCTTTAACACCGCAACCGGAAGCTGTGGTGCGTCTGCGGGCGAAATGGCCGCTGAAACCAAGTAAGGCCAAGACGGTATAGCACCATGGACAGCCGGGGGTGGTTACGCTGCCTCCGGCTGTTGCATAGCAACACGCTTTTAACAGACAGGACACACTCATGAGCATCTTCCGATCGCTCACACTGCTGCTTATTGCCCTCATTTGCGCGGGGTCGCTTCCGGCAACCGCACAAGAGAGCGACCCTGGCCGAGACTTGCTGATCAACCTTGCCGAAGCACCCGCCAACAAGGTGGAAGAGGCGGTTAATGCCATTGTCAGCAGTGGTGATGAAAGAGCCAGGGGCTGGCTCGAAGCCTACGGAAACAACCGTCTGAGCCGGGTGAAAGATACAGGCCAGGTGGTGCTGGTATTGAGCAACCGGGGGCGGGATTGGGAAATCGCCAACCCGCTGACCGCAGAGAACATGGGCGAAATGTCCCGCCGCAAGCTGGACCGGGTCGCCATCAACAACCGCATCCGGGGGCAGCTTGAAGGCATCCTTGCCATGCTGGACCTGAATGCCAAAGACCCCGACCTGCGCGAAGCTTCCGCACAGGACATGATGGGCAAAGTAGACGCTTCACTGGTGCAACCACTGGAAGCGCGACTGGAACAGGAAGAAAACGCTGCGGTACGTAACCGTATTGAAGAGGCGCTGGCCATTTACCGGGTAGGCGAGGGCAACCTGGAGGCCGTGGACGTGCTGGCCGGCAGCCTGCACCCCCGTGCCCGCGCGGCCCTGAACGAAGCCGCCCGGAGCGACGACCCGGCACTGGCTGCCAGTGCCGCCAAAGCCCTGGACAGCATCGAACAGAAACTGACACTGAACCGCGCCGCAGAGACCCTGTATTTCGGGCTGTCTCTCGGCTCGGTTCTGGTACTGGCGGCCATCGGCCTGGCCATTACCTTTGGCGTGATGGGCGTGATCAACATGGCCCACGGCGAACTGATCATGCTGGGTGCCTACACCACCTGGGGCATGCAGCAGCTCTTCCCGGGCCAGCCAGGCCTGGCACTGATTCTGTCGATTCCCGCCGGCTTCCTGGTGGCTGCCACCGCCGGCATTATCATCGAGCGCAGCGTGATCCAGTACCTCAAGGGTCGTCCGCTGGAGACCCTGCTGGCCACGTTCGGTATCAGCCTGATCCTGCAGCAGCTTGTGCGTACGGTGATCTCCCCGCAGAACCGTACCGTGATCACCCCGGAGTGGATGAGCGGCTCCCTGGTGATCAACGACGCGCTGTCGCTGACACTTAACCGCCTCTATGTACTGGCGTTTGCGTTGATCGTCTTCGCCGGGCTGATGCTGATCATGCGCAAGACCCGTCTGGGCCTGGAAGTGCGTGCCGTTACCCAGAACCGGGCCATGGCCCGCTCCATGGGTATCCGGGCCACCCGGGTAGACATCATGACATTCGCCCTGGGCTCCGGTGTCGCCGGCCTGGCCGGGGTGGCGCTGTCCCAGCTCACCAACGTGGGGCCCAACCTCGGCCAGAACTACATCATCGACTCGTTCATGGTGGTGGTGTTCGGCGGCGTTGGTAACCTCTGGGGCACCCTCATTGCCGGGCTTTCTCTGGGTACCATCAACCAGCTGCTTGAACCCTGGGCCGGTGCTGTTCTCGCCAAGATCATCGTGCTGGTGTTCATCATTCTGTTTATCCAGAAACGGCCGAAGGGGCTCTTCCCCCAGAAAGGCCGGGCTGCGGAGGGTTAAATTATGTGGTTAACAAGACCTTTGCAGGAACGTTCAACCCAGATCTTCCTTGGCGTGCTTTTTTCCGCCCTGGTGGTGGTGACTTTTCTCCATGTAGTTATGCCCCAGGACAGTGCGCTGCACGTCAGCGCCTACACCGTAACGCTGCTGGGTAAATACCTGTGCTATGCCCTGCTGGCGGTCGCAGTGGACCTGGTGTGGGGCTACCTCGGTATCCTCAGCCTGGGCCACGGCGCCTTCTTTGCCCTGGGCGGCTACGCCATGGGCATGTACCTGATGCGCCAGATTGGCGATCGCGGCGTGTACGGTGATCCGGTCCTGCCGGACTTCATGGTGTTCCTGAACTGGGACTCGCTGCCCTGGTTCTGGCACGGCTTCGACATGGCCTGGTTTGCCTTCCTCATGGTGCTGCTGGCTCCGGGCCTGCTGGCGCTGGTGTTCGGCTTCCTGGCCTTCCGCTCACGGGTAACCGGGGTATACCTCTCGATCATCACCCAGGCGCTGACCTTTGCCTTGATGCTGGCCTTCTTCCGCAACGAAATGGGCTTTGGCGGCAACAACGGCCTGACCGATTTCAAGGACATTCTCGGCTTCAACCTGCGCACCGATGCCACCCGCCTCGGGCTGTTCATTGCTACCGGTATTGCCCTGGCCATTGGCTACGTGATCTGCCGGGGAATCGTAACCAGCAAACTCGGCCGGGTGAGTGTGGCCTGCCGGGATGCCGAAGCCCGTACCCGCTTCCTGGGCTACCGGGTTGAGCGGGTGCAGCTGTTCGTGTTCGTGGTCTCCGCCATGCTGGCGGGTGTGGCCGGTGCGCTCTACGTGCCCCAGGTGGGCATCATCAACCCCAGCGAATTCTCGCCGCTGTTCTCCATCGAAGTCGTGGTGTGGGTGGCTCTGGGTGGCCGTGCAACCCTCTACGGCGCAGTGATCGGGGCCATTCTGGTGAATTACGCCAAAACCGTGTTCACCGGCATCATGCCGGACGCCTGGCTGTTCGCCCTGGGTGGTCTGTTCGTGCTGGTTACCGTGTTCCTGCCCAAGGGCATTGCCGGGCTGCTGCAGAAACGCAGCAAAGCCAGAGCCGATGACGACACCACTACCGGGCAGGAGGCGACCGTATGAGCTTTTTTCAGGAGCTGGCCGACCGTGAACGAGTGTTCGAGTTTCTGACCCAGGTGCAGTCGCCGGTGGATGTGCGCCACGGCCCCATCCTGTATCTGGAAGATGTGAATGTGAGCTTTGACGGCTTCAAGGCCATCAACAACCTCAACCTCACCATCGACGACGGCGAACTGCGCTGCATTATCGGCCCCAATGGCGCCGGCAAGACCACCATGATGGACATCATCACCGGTAAAACCCGGCCGGACACAGGCTCGGTATGGTTTGGCAGCCGTCACAACCTGCTCACTATGAACGAGCCGGACATTGCGTCCCTCGGCATTGGCCGCAAGTTCCAGAAACCCACGGTGTTTGAAGCCCTCACCGTGTTCGAAAACCTGGAGCTGGCCATGGCGACCGACAAGCGGGTGTTTCCCACACTTACCGCGCTTATGAAACCGGAATACCGGGACCGCATCGACGAAGTGCTGGAGATGATCGGCCTGAAGGATCTGCGTGAACGCCTGGCGGGCATCCTTTCCCACGGCCAGAAGCAGTGGCTGGAGATCGGCATGCTGCTGATGCAGAAGCCCCGCCTGCTGCTGATGGACGAGCCGGTGGCCGGGATGACCGAGCAGGAAATGGAACGTACCGCCGAACTGCTCACCAGCCTCGCCGGCAAACAGTCGGTGGTGGTGGTGGAGCACGACATGGGCTTCGTGCGCTCCATTGCCCGCAAGGTGACTGTACTGCACCAGGGCAGTGTGCTGGCTGAAGGTTCCATGGACCAGGTCTCCAACGATCCGGAAGTGATCAAGGTGTATCTCGGGGAGGAGGCGTAATGCTGAAGATTGAAAAACTGAACCAGTTCTACGGCGAAAGCCACACCCTCTGGGATCTGGACCTGGACGTACCCCAGGGCCAATGCACCTGTGTGATGGGCCGCAACGGGGTGGGCAAGACCACCCTGATGAAGTGCATCATGGGCGAGGAAAGCACCAAGAACGGCAGCATGGAATTTGCCGGCGACGTGGAACTTGCCAAAAAGAAAGTGGAAGACCGCTCGCGCCTTGGCATCGGCTACGTGCCCCAGGGCCGGCAGATTTTCCCGCTGCTGACCGTGGAAGAAAACCTGCGTACCGGCCTGGCCGTGCGCAAGGACGGCAGCAAGAAAATCCCCGAGCGGATCTACGAACTTTTCCCCGTGCTGAAAGAAATGCGTAACCGCCGTGGCGGTGACCTTTCCGGGGGCCAACAACAGCAGCTGGCCATTGGCCGGGCTCTGGTGATCGAGCCGCGCCTGCTGATCCTGGATGAGCCGGGCGAAGGCATTCAGCCCAACATTGTTGCCCAGATTGGCGAGGTTATTCGCAAGCTGATCGAAGAAGACGGTCTGACCGTGCTGCTGGTGGAACAGAAACTCCCGTTTGCCCGCAAATACGCCGACCGTTTCGCCATCCTCGACCGTGGTCGCCGCGTTGCCGAGGGTGAAATTGCCGGTCTGACCGACGAACTTATCAAGAAGCACCTGACCGTATGACCGCATACCAGCCTATCGCCGCCCACGCCTCCGGCCACCGTTTCGACACCGAACGGCGCTGGGCCGCGTCCCTGTCCCTCGGTTTTGAATCCCGGAACGAGGGCGCCGCAGAGCCGGTTACCCGGCTGGTACGCCGGCAGCATCTGGGCCCATTGCGGGTTCAGCGTCCGTTCTACCCGGAAGGCAAACACGGCTGCTGCCATGTATATCTGCTGCACCCGCCCGGCGGGCTGGTCAGTGGCGACGAACTGCGTATCGAAGCCTCCGTGGCTGAAGGCGGCCACGCCCTGCTGACCACCCCGGCTGCCGCCAAGCTGTACAAGGCCGACAGCCACGGTGTGGCCTGGGGCCAGCACACCCGGTTGCAGGTGGCCAGAGACGCCATCCTCGAATACCTGCCCCAGGAAACCATCGCCTTTGATGGCTCCCGGGGCGAACAGACCACCACCATCGAACTGGCCAGCGGCGCCAGAACCCTGGGCTGGGAAGTACTCGCCCTGGGTCGGCCTGCGAGCGACCTGCCTTTCGCCACCGGTGCGCTGGAGCAACGCTTTCATCTCAGCCTTGATGGCAAACCCCTGTGGCTGGAACGCCAGTTGCTGGACCCCGCACATCGCCGGTTTACCGGCCACTGGGGCCAGGGTGGCGCCACCGTGCAGGCAACCCTCTGGGCCGTTGGCCTGGAGGACGAAGCGGCCGCTATTGAAACGCTGAGAGAACAACTTCCGGACAACCCCCGCTGGGCGGTTACCCGGCGCAGGGGCGTATTGCTGCTGCGTTACCTGGGCGCCGAACGCAACGAAGCCTGGGCCCTGTGCGAACAGGCCTGGCACCTTCTGCGGCCCATGCTGACCGGCTCGCCGGCCCATACACCCAGAATCTGGCTTACCTGAAGCCTTTTAGAAACAACGGAGTCATTCATGGAACTCACACCCAGAGACAAAGACAAGCTGCTGTTGTTTACCGCGGCCCTGCTGGCCGAGCGCCGCAAAGCCAAGGGCCTGAAGCTGAACTACCCGGAGGCCGTTGCCCTGATCAGCGCCGAGATCATGGAAGGCGCCCGCGAAGGCCGTTCTGTGGCCGAGTTGATGAGCGCCGGCACCGAAATCCTCACCCGTGAAGATGTCATGGACGGCGTTGCCGACATGGTGCACGAGGTGCAGGTAGAGGCCACCTTCCCGGACGGCACCAAGCTGGTGACCGTTCACAACCCGATTGTATAAGGAGCGCGACATGATCCCCGGTGAATACCAGATCCAGGACGGCGATATCGAACTTTGCGCCGGCCGCGACCGCATCGACATCGACGTTTCCAATACCGGCGACCGCCCGGTACAGATCGGCTCCCACTATCACTTCGCCGAAGCCAATCCCGCACTGGACTTCGACCGTGCCAAAGCCAGGGGCTACCGCCTGGACGTTGCCGCCGGCACCGCGATTCGCTTCGAACCCGGCCAGACCCGGTCTGTCACCCTGATTCCGTTCGCCGGCAATCGGGAGATTTACGGCTTCCGCGGTGATGTGATGGGTAAATTGGAGGGCAAAGCATGAAGATTTCCAGACAGGCTTACGCCGATATGTACGGCCCCACCGTTGGCGACCGTGTGCGCCTCGGTGATACCGAACTGTGGATTGAAGTTGAAAAAGACCACACCCATTACGGCGACGAAGTAAAATTCGGCGGCGGCAAAGTTATCCGTGATGGCATGGGCCAGAGCCAGCGCTGCGACGATGCCGTGATGGACACCGTTATCACCAACGCCCTCATTCTGGACTGGTGGGGCATCGTTAAAGCCGACGTGGGCATCCAGAAAGGCCGCATTGCCGCCATCGGCAAAGCCGGTAACCCGGACACCCAGCCAGACGTGGAAATTGTTATCGGCCCGGGCACTGAAATCATCGCCGGGGAAGGCAAGATTCTCACTGCCGGCGGTATCGACCCGCACATTCACTTCATCTGCCCCCAGCAGGTGGAAGAAGCCCTGATGAGCGGTATCACCACCATGCTCGGTGGCGGCACCGGCCCGGCCACGGGCACCAACGCCACCACCTGCACACCGGGTGCCTGGCACATGGGCAAAATGCTTCAGGCCGTCGACAGCCTGCCCATGAACATCGGCTTTCTGGGCAAGGGCAACGCCAGCCTGCCGGAAGCACTGGAAGTGCAAATCAAAGCCGGTGCCATTGGCCTCAAACTGCATGAAGACTGGGGCACCACCCCGGCCAGCATCGACAACTGCCTGACCGTGGCAGACCAGTACGATGTGCAGGTAGCCATCCATACCGACACCCTGAACGAATCCGGCTTTGTGGAAGACACCCTGGCGGCGTTCAAGGGCCGCTGTATTCACACCTTCCACACCGAAGGCGCCGGCGGCGGTCACGCACCGGACATCATCACCGCGTGTTCCAAGGATTACGTACTGCCGTCGTCCACCAACCCGACCCGGCCCTACACCGTGAACACCATCGACGAACACCTCGACATGCTGATGGTGTGCCACCACCTGGACCCCAACATCCCGGAAGACGTGGCCTTCGCCGATTCCCGTATTCGCCGGGAAACCATCGCCGCGGAAGACATCCTGCACGACATGGGCGTGATCTCTATGATCTCCTCCGACTCCCAGGCCATGGGCCGGGTGGGTGAGGTGGTGTGCCGCACCTGGCAAACTGCCCACAAGATGAAAGTGCAGCGCGGCCTGCTGCCGGAAGACGAGGAACGGGGCGCCGATAACTTCCGCGCCAAACGCTACATTGCCAAGTACACCATCAACTCTGCCATCACCCACGGCATCGCCCACGAAGTCGGCTCGGTGGAAGTGGGTAAACTGGCAGACCTGGTGCTCTGGAGCCCCGCGTTCTTTGGTGTGAAGCCCGCCTGCATCATCAAGGGTGGCATGATTGCGGCCGCCCCCATGGGTGACCCCAACGCCTCGATTCCCACGCCCCAGCCGGTGCATTACCGCCCCATGTTCGGCGCCTTCGGCAAGGCCGCCAGTGCCACCCGTCTGACCTTTGTCAGCCAGGCCGCGCTGGATGCCCGTATTAACGAAGAGCTGGGCCTGGACAGCCCGCTGTCGGCCTGTAAAGGCGTGCGGGACGTGCGCAAGAAAGACATGAAACTGAACGATGCGTGCCCGCACCTCACCGTGGACCCGCAAACCTACGAAGTACACGCAGATGGCGAACTGCTCACCTGTGAGCCGGCCACCGAACTGCCCCTGGCCCAGCGTTACCACCTGTTCTGAGCCGGGTATTGGAGAACTGAATATGTTGGAACTGACAGAACGCATCGGTGATGTGAACAGCACCGGGATCGACACCAGCGAGATCCTGGACAACCTGATCCTGCCTTACGAGCTGCGCATTCGCGGCCGTTTGCGGGCCACCACCGAAACCAACGTGGATGTGGGCCTGTTTCTGGATCGCGGCCCGGTGCTGCGGGACGGTGACCTGCTGCAGGCCAAAACCGGCGAGATCATTCGCATCCGTGCGGCGGAAGAACAGGTGGTTACCGCCCGCATCGAAAACGGTCAGCCCCTGGCGCGTTTGTGCTATCACCTGGGCAACCGCCACGTAACCCTGGCCATCGGTATGGACGAGCAGGGCGCCTACGTGCGCATCACGCCGGACCATGTACTGGAAGAGCTGGCGGAACGCCTGGGCGCTACCCTGATGCACCACACCGCCCCGTTCGACCCGGAACCCGGTGCCTACACCCAGGCCGGGTATTCCCATGGGCACGGGCATAGCCATTCACACGATCACGACCACGGGCATAGCCATGGCCACAGCCACAAGCACACCCACTGAGGCCGTCACCCCACAGGTGAACGACCTGGCACTGTTGGGCCTGATGCAACTGGTCAGCCCGGCATTGCCCATCGGTGCCTTCGCCTGGTCACAGGGCCTGGAAAGCGCCTTTGAACTGGGCTGGGTGAACAACGAAGCCGAACTGGCCGAGTGGATTGAAGGCGTACTGGAAGACGGCCTCAGCCGCTGCGAACTGCCCCTGCTGGTGCGTTTGCAGAGCGCCTGGGCCAGCAGTGATGCCGACGCGCTGTCGCAGTGGAACGACTGGCTGCACGCCACCCGGGAAACCGCCGAGCTGAGCGACGAAGACACCCGCCTTGGCGGCGCCCTCGTGACTCTGCTGCGCAATCTGGAGCTGCTGCCCGAGCAACACCTGATTCCGGCAGACCCCGGCTACATCACCATGTTCGCCTGGGCCGCCCACAAACGCTATGTGCCCGTGCGCCAGACTTTGCTCGGCTTTGCCTGGGCCTGGCTGGAAAACCAGCTCGCGGTGGCCTGCAAAGCGCTGCCTCTTGGCCACACTGCCGCCCAGCGCATTATCGAACGGCTGCGGCCACAGCTTGCCGTGGCGGTAGACACCGCCCTGGAACGGAGCGATCACGAACTCGGGCCCATCCTGCCGGGACTGGCGCTCGGAAGTGCCTTACACGAAACACAGTATTCACGGCTTTTCAGAAGCTGAAGAAACATTTAGGAGAAAATGCCATGACACATTGTCTGAGAGTTGGAGTCGGCGGCCCGGTCGGGTCGGGTAAAACCGCTCTGCTGCGCCAGCTGTGCAAAGCTCTGCGCGACCACTACAACATCGCCGTGGTTACCAACGACATCTACACCCGGGAAGACGCCGACTTCCTGCTGCGCCACGAAGCGCTGGACGCAGACCGCATCCTCGGCGTGGAAACCGGCGGCTGCCCGCACACCGCCATCCGCGAAGACGCCTCCATGAACCTGGCGGCCATCGACGATCTGCAAAACCGCCACCCGGATCTGGAACTGGTGCTGGTGGAATCCGGCGGCGACAACCTCTCCGCCACCTTCAGCCCGGAACTGAGCGACCTCACCCTGTACGTGATCGATGTCTCCGCCGGCGACAAGATCCCCCGCAAAGGCGGCCCAGGTATCACCAAATCCGACCTGCTGATCATCAACAAGATCGACATCGCCGAACAGGTACACGCCTCCCTCGACGTTATGGAGCGGGACAGCAAGAAGATGCGCGGCGAACGGCCCTTTGTGTTCACCAACCTGTACGACGGGGTAGGGCTGGAGACCATCATCAGCTTCATTCTTGAGCGCGGTATGCTGCCGGAAAGACGGCCCGAAAAAGTGGCCGAACCGGCCTGAGCCAACCGAATCCGAACGAATCCAGAACCATCAGGAGAAACACCATGAAACTTGCTTCCAAACTCCTCACCGCCGCTGCCCTGCTGGCTGCTTCCGCCTCCGCCATGGCTCACCCCGGCCACGCTGAAGGTGGCTTCACCAGTGGCCTGCTGCACCCCATGATGGGCCTTGACCACCTGCTGGCCATGGCTGCCATTGGCTTCTGGAGTGTGCGCCAGAGCAAACTCATGAAAAACGCCACCCCGGCCTTCGTGATCGGCGGCATGGTCTTCGGCGCGGCCCTGGCGTGGGCGGGCCTGAGCGTGCCAGGCGTTGAAACCGGCATCACCTTCTCGGTACTGGTTGCCGGCATCCTTATTGCCACCCTGGCCAAGTTGCCCACCGCTGTTGGTGGCACTCTGGTCGCCGCCTTCATGCTGTTCCACGGCTTTGCGCATGGGGCGGAGATGCCTGCAGGCGCCACTCTCGCCGCGTATTTGGCAGGCTTCTCCATCGCCACCCTCGCCATCACCTTCGCTGGGCGTGGGCTGGGTAGCCTGATGCTGAAAGCGGACAGCCGCTTCAGCCGTGGTGTTGGTGGTGTGCTGGCGGTTGCGGGGGCGTATCTGGCGGCTGCCTGATACTGCACAGTTAACCAAGGCAACCAAAAAAGCCGCCCGGGAAACCGGGCGGCTTTTTACGTATCTGGTTTACTAGATTTTACATCGGACGGGTAGGAAATTTTCTAAAGTTTGGGCTAGTGTGTAGTCACAAGAAACGGATTCACGCCGCGGTTAAGGATGACGGATGGACTACACCAATGCATTAAAGCCCTCTTCGATTCTCTCTGGTTTCAAAAAAATCCATTTTGTCTAGCACCCTGAGACTATGACCCAAACTGTCAGATTTGTTTCGGACGCTTCGATATTGCCGGTATCAGGCAATCATATGATTTTGATTAAAGCACCGTTGTTATGGGGTTAGACTTTTGACTTTTGAAGTAAATGACCAGATTAAACTATGGATTTCAGTGTTTTTGCGCGTGCAAATGATCGCATTTATAAAGCGTCGCTGTCTCACTATTATTGAGCCTAAACAAGCGGGATCCCAGATATGTTATGTCGATTTTTTTCATCTCATTACCGACCTCGGCTTGGCAGTGGCCGGGGTATGAGGTGGTTGCAGGAGCAAAAGGCGAGTGACTGGGGAGCGCAAGACGGCGCGCTGGGAATGAGCGTATGACAGACCGCAGCGCCGTAGACACGATACGCGGGTACTTTTACCAATTCGACTACTCGATACTGAAAGTTGTCCAGTTGTCCAAGCTCGATGACTCCATTGCGGTGGAGTGCATCGAAGATGTTGACATCCGCACTGCAACGGAGGTTACAGCCGTACAGTGCAAGTACTACTCCGGCACGGAGTACAACCACTCGGTTATCAAGCCAGCAGTCATGCTCATGCTGACACATTTTAAGGCGATAAGAGATGATGGAAAGCCAGTCGTCAGGTACATGCTTTGTGGTCATTACGGCTCAGGTCACCACAAGCTGGCATTGCCAATAGATGTAGCGTTCTTAAAACAGCACTTCCTGACCTACAGCGAAAAGAAAGTCGAGCACCGCCATCATGAGGAACTGGGTCTCAGTGATGCCGATCTTGCGGAATTCCTTTCAGTTCTTGAGATTGATATCAACGCGGCGAGTTTCGAGGATCAATTCGAACAGGTAATTCTGGAGCTGCAGGCCGCTTTTAATTGCACGCGATTCACCGCAGAGTACTTCTACTACAACAATGCCCTTGCACTTATGCGAGAGTTGTCGATCCAACCCTTGCAGGCCGACCGAACCATTACGAAGAGGACGTTATTAGAGCGGTCAGACACGTCTGGCGTCTTGTTCAACGAATGGTTCGTGCGGAAGAAGGGTGAGAGAGCCCACTTCGCTGCGCTGCGAAAACAGTACTTTTCGGACCTAAACCAGTCCCCGTTCGAGCGTTTTTTTCTAATCGAAGTGGACCCCTCAATGTTTGTTCGGAGTGACCTCAAAGATGTGCTGCACACACTGTCAAAGAAGTGGTCCAAAACGAGCAGGCGGGATGGAGCCTCGTCCTTTTGCCCCTACGTCTATGTCCACGGGCTTCCGAGTGAAGATTTGGTGGCGCTCAAGAAGGAACTAGCAACCGAGGAATTCGGCTTCATCGACGGTTACGACTTTCTTGGCGCCGACTTCAACGTGAAATCAATTTCAAAGCCTGCCACACATAACAACGGTATAAGGCTGAAATTGTTGAACTCAATCGCTGATCTTGAGGCGACTCTGTGCGCTGTCACGAAGACCCGAGAGGTATACCAGTTCCACTTGGGGAATAGTTATTTTGACCCCGCGAACGAAGCCGTCAAGCACGTTCAGATCCAGCTGAGAAAGCTTACAGACATTAAAGCAATCATCTAACCGAAAAGGAGTGGCAAATGGCAGTCGAAACTACAGCAGACAACCTCAATGCCCAAGTGGTTGCAGTCTTTCCAGATAAGGTCCGCATCGTCGTCGATAAGCTAGAAGATTTCAAAATTGCAGAGGAATCGCTTCGAGTTGGCTCGTATGTCCGAATCGCCGACAACGAGAACGCCATTCTCATTGCTATCATCGAAAACTTCCAAATAGTAGCCCTGGACGATGGAACCCGAAATCACTTAATTGAGGCTTTCCCATTAGGTGTTTTACGGGACGGTAAATTCGAGCGTGGCGGCGACTCACTCGCGATACCTCCAAAGAGTGTAGAGCCGGCAACGATTGAAGACATTCGGCGCATCTATTCAGATTCGGTCACAGAGGCAGAGAACTTCTGTTTCTCAAGCCTAGCGTCTAATCCCGACGTCCCAGTGCCGGTTAATGGGAATAAATTTTTCAACAAGCACATCGCCATCGTTGGGTCCACCGGATCTGGCAAATCTCACACACTAGCGACCACCATTCAGAGGGCGGTTGCAGAGAAGGCAGGCGACTTCACGCTCAATAACTCGCACGTGATCGTCTTCGATATCCATTCGGAATACCGATCCGCGTTTCCCAGCGCCAATTTCATTGATGTCTCAAATCTCACCTTGCCTTACTGGATGCTCAACAGCGAAGAGCTCGAAGAGTTCTTTCTGGATACGGAAGCAAACGACCACAACCAACGCAACGTCTTCAAAGAGGCCATAATCCAAGATCGCAAGGACAAGTTTAAAGGGCCGGAAGCAGATAGAGAGAGAATTCATTTGGACTCTCCGCTGGTTTTCGATATTCAAACTGTACTCGATACTGCAAAACGCAAAAATGAGGAGATGATTGATACTGGTGAGACGTACGCAAGCGGCGCAAAGAAGGGGCAGCCTAAAACCACACAGGGTAGCTTGTTCGGTAAGCTTACCAACTTTGTTAATAGACTGGAGAGCAAGGTTAACGATCGTCGGCTCGGCTTCTTTCTAGGAGAGCGGTCAAAGACAATCACATTCGAGGAGACGCTCGAGACCTTGCTTAGCTACTCGGCAGCAAATAAATCAAACGTTACAGTTATAGACCTGAGCGGCGTACCTTTTGAAGTCCTCAGCATAACGGTTTCCCTTATTTCTCGTCTGATCTTCGAGTACGGATACATATACAAGCGCTTGCGCTGCGCCAAGGACCCGACTGAGAAGATCAACAATGACGTGCCTATTCTTTTGGTCTATGAAGAGGCACATAAGTACGTGCCAAACAGCGGGCTCTCGAAGTACCGCTCTTCTAAAACATCCATTGAGCGAATAGCAAAGGAAGGCCGTAAGTATGGGGTGACCTTACTTCTCTCAAGCCAACGTCCTTCCGAAATTTCAGAGACAATCTTCTCACAGTGCAACAATTTCATCGCGATGCGTCTGACCAACCCTGTTGACCAAGGCTACGTCAAGAAACTGCTACCAGATTCTCTAGGAACATTGATAGACAAGATGACCTCATTTCGACAGGGAGAAGCGCTGCTTGTGGGTGAATCTATTGTTCTGCCGTCTATTGTTCAAATTGATCAATGCGACCCTGCTCCTTCGTCGAACGATATACCCTACTGGGAACTTTGGAAGGAAAAGTGGAAGGATATGGACATCGCGGAAATCAAGGCGGAATGGTATCGCTAGGGTGGCGAGAATGGTCCACGGTTCGGGAAACGGGGACCTTTTAGGCACAACAACAGTATGCATCGGGCTTTGCTGAGCGCTGCCGTTGATGCTGAACGGTGGGAATCATAAATGATGAGCAAGGACATCCTTAAAGCTTTGGCTTTGGACCGGGAGCTATTGAATGCCATTCGTCTTATCCGGGAAAACCGGGACAGATCTATTTTTCGGATCTATTTTTCGCGAAATAAATCTGTCCCGGTTTCGGTCCTTTTGTGGGGCTATTGGGTATAAGTTGAGCAAGCACAAGTGAGGAAATAGGTTTCTAAATCCGAGGTTCAGTTTTCGTAAGGACTTAGGGAAATACTAGGTGCTCAAAAAGCTGCGAGGTAAAGACCGCGCAGCTTTTTGTTTTTCCGGATCGATGTTTGAGCGACGAGACCGTGCACGCATCGCACATTTATCTAGATCTGGGTGGTTCACTCGGAGGTCGGAACGATGGGTAAAGAGCGTTGGTAGATGTATTCTTTTTATCGAAACCAAGTATGTCGGTCCGCGCTAGCTTGGCGGTTAGGAATTCGCCAGAGTAGTTGAATAGGTTCCGGTCTATTCTTTAAATATGCTTTAAATTTATCTATTATCGACTAACTTTGAAATTCGACTAATGCTATCGCATGTTTTCTGGTAACTCTTGCCAACTTCCGCTTTGGTAGGATGTCGAAAATTAAATATCTCGAAATTTTAAGGAAAGGGGCAATGAAAAAAATTAATCGATAGTCGTAGGCTAATTTTCGATTTTGGAAGAAATAACTGGGGCGTTAGAGAGTTTTAAAACGGAGTTTATGGCAGCTATATGACAAAGAAAATAGAAAAAACGTTGTGGGTATCGTCGGTTGAGCCTGAACTTTTGGCTGGGCAAAAATACATACCAACAGCCCTTTGTTATTTAGGGAATGATGAGCTATTGTTTGGCTCCCCAGCGCTGGAAAAGCTGAACGGAGAATCTATTGTTAATCGAGAATTTAAAGTTGCTCTTGGGGATGTTGTTCCCGGCGGATCTTCGGTTAACCGACGAGAATTTGCAGTAGAAACAGGTGATCCAAAAAATGCGTACAGCCTTACGAAAGATTATCTAGATAATCTACTTTCTCATGTTGAGCACAGGTTTCCTCGCTCCGAGGAAACTAAATTTAAACACCCTGCAAAAATCATAGTGGCTGAACCATTGAGCTTTCAAGTAGAAGGTTACAGCCAAAAGTGGATATATAACTATAGAGATAATATTCGACGTATTCTTGATCGGTATGAAGAGGTTGAGTTCCTGCCTGAGCCTTTCGCCGTTTTTCAGTACTATCGTTATGGATGTCGAATCCCAATACTTCAGGACGCTGCGAAGCATGTGGCCTTCATCCTAGATTTCGGTGGTGGTACGTTCGATGCGTGCGTCATTGAGTCCACAAATAAAGGCGATATCAGCTTGTCTGGCAAGGCCTCCAAGCCGCTCGCCGCTGACTCAGATCCGATAGGTGGATTTTATATAAACAGAGAAATTGCAACCTATCTCATAAAAAGAGATCTTGAAAATGGGAAAAGAAAAGAAGCTGATAAATTTATATCCCAGTATAAAAGAGTTCTCTCTGGAGAGTTAAGGTTCGAGAGCTTGGGGACAAGAAATCAGTGTTTTATTTCGAACTTCATGAAGCTCGAGGCTGAATCGGAGCAATATAAGATAAACCTTGCCTCAAAGATAAGAAGTTGGAGTTTAGATGGGGACGCTTACGAAAAGATTGTTATAAAAATCCCAGAGGATCCATTTTCAGACTCGCCTTGGATAAATTCGGAATTTTATGCGCATCAGATGCGTAAAGTTTTTGTTCAAGAGGTTTGGCGAAAACATTTAAAGAAAACCGTGTTCAACGTTTTGTCTCGTTCAAGGGAGGCTCTTGATGACAGGAGCATTTCTGTAACTCTCGTATCTGGAGGATCTTCAAATTTGCAGTGGCTACAAGAGCTGCTCGTTGAGGAGTTTAGCGAGGAGCTGGATAGTGCGGAACCAGTTCCAATCAGTCATTCCTTCCAAGAAGTCGTGGCGAATGGCTTAGCAATAGAGTGCGCTAGGAGGTTTTACGACCCCAATAGCGAGTTTGTGGCCGTCACTTATAATCCTATAAAGCTCTTTTTAGATCCTGATGGTGCAGGGATTGAGGGAGAAAAAAGGTATAAGTCCGTATCTGAAAATATCGATATGACGTCCGCCAAGCAAGCGGACCTTGTTCCGTCAGCGCAGTCACTGAAAAATTTCTTTAACGTTCCCTTACAGTGGAAGATTAAGCTTTCCAAACCTCCAAAAAATTACCTTGATTACTTTTTTAGTAGACCCGATTCCGAGGATGAATTTGATTATTATAACGTAGAGGAAACTAGGGTTGTTACGCGCGATAATAGACATTTTGACAGCAGTACAACGGTTGAAATCGTTATTCGCGAGGACGGAACAGTAACTCCGAAGTTCATTTATAAGGCCGAAAATACACAATTCGGCGCAGAGGAAAACTCCGTTGTTGGCCGCCCGTTTCATATCGATATGACCACCGATGGACATGAGGTTAAAAGCGGCAGTCATTTCCTAGGGCTAGATTTTGGAACCAGTAACTCTTCACTTTGTGTTCTTGACAGCGAAAAAATAAAGATAACGTCCCAAAGACAAAGCTCTTCAACGTGGAAGGGGTTATCTACTGCTGTTTCTCATCTTCCGTTTCCCGTTGCAATTTCAGTTCGAAAGTTTCTCGGAACCACACAGGAGCGAGAATTACCTTCCTCTGCTCGTGAAGCGTTCGAAAGTTGCTTGGCCTTTATGGCATACACGGCAGCGGCGGAAGCTTCATTGAATAGCTCGATTGAACGAATTATGCGTAACTTTCAGCATCGCTCTATGGGACCGCTAAAAGCGTTACTCGAAAGTTCATTGAAAGAGCTGGGGAGTAATCCGGAATTTTCAGTTGGTTTTCTAGATTTGTTCAGCCCTAAGAATAAAAACCGATTTACTCAGGCAATGAAGGATTTTACTGATCATAAGCATGAAAAGCTCGATTTTAAGGACGTTGATTGGCAAGGTCATGTTGAACTTTTGGTTAAGATTTTATCTGCATCTTTAGAAGGACAAATGTTTGGATACAGCACTGAGTGTGAGATAGAACCGTTTAGCTCTGAAAATTATAGGGGGCTATTTATGGTTGCTCATGATAATGCACCTTTTATCAATTCTTTTGATTACTGGTCTTCGGAAAGCATTGGAAAGAATCTAGCCCTCTTGTACCACAGAAGACTAAATAAAGCGCTTTCACTTTCCCCACTGATATTTTGGTTCGATCGTACACATACCTCGGTTCCTCATGGGTGCTTTTGGCTTGATAAACGGGACGATGATGAGATCGTCGTGAAGCCCTGTGACGAAAGAAACTGTATTGTTGCTTCAGGAATCCATGGTTCCTTGACAATGGCGTTTGATGGTCTCTATAGCCAGGGAAAAACTCTGTTG
Source organism: Marinobacter sp. F3R08 (assembly GCF_018860425.1). Taxonomy (GTDB): domain Bacteria; phylum Pseudomonadota; class Gammaproteobacteria; order Pseudomonadales; family Oleiphilaceae; genus Marinobacter. The sequence continues at coordinate 1,003,554 of NZ_JAHKPI010000014.1, forward strand.
GGAGCTGTTCCGATGGAAGCTAGATTGAAAGGCTAGCGTCTATTCTGTTCCGTCTTTTTAAGGGATCTCGGCTTCAGAAAAATTATTGCTGGAAAACAGGGACAGATCTATTTCGACTCAGAAAACCGGGCTTAGAAAACCGGGACGGATTTATTTTCCCTACAATGACCGGCTTCGTTAATTCAGCCAGGAGCTACGCTATTACCGTGCCATTGCCTCGTTTATATTCTTTCCGTCGTTGCCCTTACGCTATGCGCGCTAGGCTCGGGATCTTGTTTGCCGGGCTGGCAGTGGAGCTGCGGGAGATCGTGCTAAAAAACAAACCGGCGCAGATGCTGGCGGTCAGTCCCAAAGGCACGGTTCCTGTTCTGGAACTGGCAGGTGGTGACGGCTCTGATAGGCTCGTTATCGAGGAAAGCCGGGAAATCGTCGAATGGGCGTTGCAGCAGAGTGATCCGCAGGGATTGTTGAATACGGATTTAGTAAGCGCTAATGCCCTGATTGACCGTAACGATAACGAATTTAAACATTGGCTGGATCGCTATAAATACGCGGATCGCCACCCGGAACTCTCCCAGTTGGATTACCGGAAAAAGGGTGAGGTGTTTTTGCAGGCGTTGGAAAGCCTATTGGCCAAGAACCGGTATCTTCTGGGGAGCAACATCAGCATCGCTGATATTGGCGTCATGCCCTTTGTGCGCCAGTTCGCCCATGTGGATCGGGAGGTGTTTTACAGTCTGCCCTATCCGAATGTACAGCGATGGCTGAGGGGGTGGCTGGAACATCCAGTGTTCCTGGAAGTAATGGTCAAATGCCAGCCGTGGCAGGAAGGCGATGAGTTGGTGGTGTTTCCACGAACAACTGCAGCAACCTTGAAGTGTTCTACTGCAATGAATGCATCAAAATAATGGCTTAGTCTAAGGCCAGTGAAAAACCGGGACAGATTTATTTCCCAGCTTCTTCAGTGCCTGAAAGCCAACTCGAGTGACTACCAAGAGCCTCTCTGGCCCGGTTAACATCGGCTTCCACTGCACAGAACGGATTCTGTGCTTCAAAGGCAAGGAGACGCTGATGCCAAGGTAGGCCAGGGTTATTCTGCTCGTATCGGTATCAGAGTTGAAACCTGCAAGCCGGGAAGGCCAGCAACGGAAAAATAGATCTGTCCCGGTTTTCCGATTTACGCTACCGATCACGGTGGGGCGGTTGCAGGTGAGTGAAGTCGGTGTGGTTGATGAGATTATTGAACGGCCGGTTAGATCCGCAAGCAATGAGCTATCCTGAGACTCTCGACCTTCAAGCATGCGAGCCAAACAATGATCGAAACGCCCCTGGAATTTCAGAGCGATGGTATAACCTGTCGCGGTGTTCTCTATACGCCGGATGCCGACAGTAAAGGTTTGCCGTGTGTCGTTATGGCCCATGGTTTTGGGCTGACTCATGCCAGCGGTCTGGCACCGTTCAAAGAAGCTTTCTGCAATGCGGGTTACGCGGTCTTTGCCTTTGACTACCGCCATTTCGGTGACAGTGACGGTCAGCCACGGCAAACGCTGAGCCCTTGGAAGGAAGTGGTAGATTGGCTGGCGGCACTGAATTTTGCGCGGCAGCTCGATCGTGTCGATGGCAGCCGCATTTGCCTGTGGGGAACGTCGTTTTCTGGCGGGCTTGTGATTGCGGCCGCGGCAAAGGATGGAAACGTGCAATGCACCATCTCCCAATGCCCGATGATGGATGGCTTGGCGTCTTTGCTGGGGGTAGTCGGTTATGCCGGCTTCATGCAGGCGATGCGCCTGACCTGGCACGGAACGGTCGACTGGCTTCGTCGTGGGCTGGGCATGTCTCCCCGATATATAGCGTCGGCCGGCCGCCCCGGCGAGTTGGGCATGATGACCGCCGAGGACTGCCACGAGGGGTATGTTCCCTTGCTGGCGGATAACGCGGCGAATTACGTCGCCGCGGGCGTGAGTTATGCCATTCCTCTTTTCCGGCCCATCCGGTTGGCCAACAAAGTCGCCTGCCCGGCACTGGTGTTGATTTGCGACCACGATACCGTCGCCCCGGCGAGTGCTGCGGTCAAAGCGGCCCAGAGAATGCCGAAAGTGGAAGTGAAGCACTATCCGGTCGGGCATTTTGATGTCTATCGGGGCGAAGCTCTGGATCAGTCCATCGAAGATCAGTTGGATTTCCTGGCCCGGTTTTTACGGTGACAGCGAAAACCGGGGCAGAGCTATTTTGGATGGGGCTAAGGGCATAGAATTGGCGAATGGTATCGACTGGGTGCCGATGTGCACTCAGATAACAACCGCAGCGACAGGCCTTCACTATGAATGTGGATAAAGCAAAAAAGCGTATTGCGAAGCAGGTCAAGAAAGGCTTTCACGGCTATCCGTTGGTTGCGCTGGAGTACTTCGGCAAAACGCCCGATTCAGCCAGCGAGGTTGTGATTTCTTATACCGAGGAAGAGGGCGCTGAACCCCAGAAGCAAGCGTTCGCAAGTGGCAGTGATGCCAGGGAAGACGAAACCATTCAGTCTACACTCCTCAAAATCATTGAACGGGCGGATGCAAAAACCGTTACTGAGGTCGATGGTATTTCCCCTGTCCGTGAAAGCTGAAGCTCGGGAAACCGGGAAAGATTTATTTTTCCGTCTTGGCTGATGCCAAGGCAGGCCAGGGTTATTCTGCTCGTATCGACGCCATGCCGATTCGGTCTCGCGAGATGCGCACCGATTGAGCTAATCTGATCGTTAACCACTGAATGAGAAATCGTTATGAAACTGATCCTTTTGCTCGCCGCTTTAGCGGTGGTTGGTCTGTTGGTGACTCAGCAACTGAACAAAGGTAAGGAAGCCAGCACTGAACAGGCAGCGGAAACGGCGCCCGGCCAGCCGCCAAAGGTTCCGACGAGCCCGGGCGATGTGCCGAAGTTTGAAGAAGACATGAAGAAGTTTATGGAGGATGAGGCGGCCAAGCACGCGGAACAGCTTGAGCAGGCCACGCAGTAAAGGCCAGAGCTTAACGTCAAACGTCCGCCCCAATCTGCGCGCTCTGATCACGGCCAGGCAGAGGAAGGCAAATCTGTCCCGGTTTACCCGAGCGTCACCCTCAGTGCCAGTGGATGCTCGTCGCAGTTGTTGCCTGCGCCGCCACGGTCCACCACCAGAAAGGTGCCTTCGCTCTCCAGTACAGACTGTATGGCATGCCATGTGCCGGCGTGGTAGTTGACGCCTTGTTGGCCATCGGTAACGAAAGCCCGCACCTGGTGCGGGTTTATTGCGTCTCCGGCGGGTGCTACGACAACAACAAAGCGCTCACAGTGCAGCGGCACAAAAGCCTGGCTGCCCAGTGGGTGGCGTTCAAGAAAGCTCAGCTCCAAAGGCATTTGTACTGGCTGGCTGACGAAGATACTGATCAGCGTTTTTGCGTCTTCACCTGATGTCTCTACCTTTGCCAGATCATGGTAGCGCCGGGTTCGCCCGCTATTGATCATGAAATAATCTGCACTGCGGTGATCGATCACCTCGCCAAAGTCTGCGAAAGCCTCGGGGGTCAGCGGCTCGGCCGTCAATTGCAATAACTGCTCACTCATATGAGGTTTCCGCTTAACCATCGCAGATTGGCAATGTTGTGGTTAGATATCGTCGTCGCTCAAACCACCACGTATTGCTGCCGATCGGATGTGATGGGCCATGGCAGCGCTTGCACGCTCTGGAGACTGGTCCTGAATAGCGTTGATAATTTGCTGATGCTCTTCCAGGGGCTTCAGCAACTCTTCTCTGTTGCGCAACGGGCTTAACTGGGCACTGTGAAGGTCTGTGGCTACGCGGCGTTTTGTGTCTGCAAAAATCGAGTTCTGTAATATGGAGTAGATGGTGTGGTGAAAGTTAAAGTCTTCCTGAGCTGCATCAATCAGTTGCCCCTCTTCGAGCGCAAAGCGCATTCGGTAGTGGGATGTTTTCAGGCGCTCCAGATCCTCATCCGAACGAAGTCGGCTTGCCATTGCAGCAGCGTAGGGTTCTGCAGCTAAACGAAACTGAAAAACTTCCCTGATGCGATGGCTTATCTTGCTGTCGCTGCTGGCAGCCTGATTTTTGGGGTCAGGAACAAACACTCCTCTGGACTGGCGGATGTCGATCAGGCCCAGTGTCTCCAGAACACTCAACGCCTCACGCAGAGCCGGGCGGCTGACGCCCAGCTCTGCCGCCAGAACCCGCTGGCCTGGCAGCGCTTTCCCCGGAGGATACTCGCCGTCTAATATCTTGGACTGAAGGAGCTTCGCTATAGCATTATTGAGCATGTTTACGTATTCACGCTTCTAAAAGACATTGAAAATGTAATGATTTTCGCGCCAGTCTGGCAAGGCCCTATCGGGCAATGCAAGCAGCTAGAGTGACTTTACTATAGCATCGGCCAACTCCGCCGTTGTAGCTGTGCCCCCCATATCTGGCGTGCAGTTATCCTTGATGTCCAACACATCGTTCAGCGCGCTCATGATGGCATCTGCTGCCTGTTGTTCCCCGAGGTGTTCAAGCATCATCGCCCCCGACCAGATTGCAGCCACCGGGTTGGCTTTGCCCAGGCCTGCAATGTCCGGTGCTGAGCCATGTACAGGCTCGAACATTGAAGGCATCTTGCGCCCCGGATTGATGTTTGCAGAGGCCGCGAATCCCAGGCCGCCCTGAATAGCGGCACCGATATCGCTGAGGATGTCGCCAAACAGGTTGGATGCAACGATTACATCAAAGCTTTCCGGGTGCGTGATCATGCGCGCGGCGGCAGCATCAACGTGGTAGCGTTCAACTTTTACGTCCGGGTACTCGGCTGCCAGCTCATCCGTGATTTCGTCCCAGAATACCATGGAGTATTTTTGCGCATTTGATTTGGTCACGGATGCCAGCTTTTTGGAGCGTAGCCGGGCCTGCTCAAAGCCAAAGCGGAGAATGCGTTCAACCCCGTGGCGAGTGAATATGGAGGTTTCCACAGCGACTTCCTGTGGATTGCCCATGTGCACACGGCCACCGGCTCCGGAGTACTCGCCTTCGGTGTTTTCCCGTATGCACAGGATGTTGAAGTCTGATTTCTTCAGTGGTCCCTGTGCGCCTTTAAGCAGCCGGTGTGGGCGTACGTTGACGAACTGGTCGAATTGTTTGCGAATCGGCAGCAGCAGGCCGTGCAGTGAAACACTGTCTGGCACTTTTTCAGGCCAGCCTACGGCACCCAGAAAAATCGCATCGCTTTTCTCAAGGCGCGCCAGCCCGTCATCGGGCATCATCTGGCCCTGTTCCAGGTAATACTCACATCCCCATTCATAGTGGGTGGGGTTCAGGATAAAGCCATATTTACCGGCTGCCGCTTCGAGCACGGCAAGCGTTGCTGTTGTTACTTCGACGCCCACGCCGTCACCGGGAATGACTGCAATATTATAAGAATTCATTATCTCTCCTGGATGTTTTGTTTTTACACTAATCCGTCAGTGGCCAGGCTTTACCTGAGCAAGGAAGCTGGCATCAGGAAAACACCGATTGGTCGATGGGCAACTTGCATGACAGAGCGCACATAAGCCGCAGTCGGGCCTTTCTGGCGTTGAGGTGATAAGCCTTGATTGCACCCATTGAAACCTGGTCTGCCAGAGATCCCTTATATTCATACGCCTCATCGACACGGCCCCAGTGTGTTGAGGATGTCACCACCACTGGAATGCCAGAGCTCAAAACGGAGCCCAGCGGTTCTACCCAGCTCGGTGGAATATGGCCACGGCCGATAGCGTCGATTACCAGCCCTTGGGCACCGCTGGCCACAGCCGCTTCAAGCAGGGCAGGAGATGCGTCGATTGCGACAGGCAGAATATCCACGCGCGGTAACTGCTCGCCCGGTGTAATAACATCTGAGCGCTGCAGCCGCTTGACCAGCCTGACTTCATCGCCGTCAACAAAACCCATGGGCCCGATGCCCGGCGAGCCAAAGCCGTTAAGCTGATAGCTGCTGAGCTTGCGAACCGCGTTTGCTGCATGAATTTCTTCATTGAACACGACAAGTGTGCCGGCTCCTCGTGCCTGGGCAGCGCCTGCTACCTTCAATGCATCACGAAGATTGGGGCCGGCATCCGAGCCGGGGGCGTAGGGCACGCGCTGGGCGCCGGTGACCACAATCGCTGTGTCTGCGAGCTCCAGGCTTGTATCGAGGAAATAAGCCGTATCCTCAAGGGTGTCTGTGCCCTGAGACACTACCAGCCCTGCCACATCTTCGCGTTGTGACAGATCAATACACAGCCGTCTCAGCTGCAGCAGGTCAGCTGTAGTAATGGCATTGCTGGGCTTCTGGCAAAGGGTGATAACTTCTACCGGACCATTGCTCTTGATCTGCAATTTGTCCATGAGTTCTTTGCCGGAAAGCGCGCCAGCAACGGCCCTGCCTGAACTGCCCGGAAGGCTGGCAATCGTACCGCCCAGTGAAATCAGTACTAGGGTATTTTTCATATCCATATCTTCAGGAAAAAATAGTCAGGATGTTGGGGAAGGCTACGAAAATCAGCAGGGCTGCGATGTAAACCGCAACAAACGGAAGCACCGCATGGCTGATTTTTTCCACCGTTTCATTGGCAATGTTGGCTGCGATATACAGGTTGAGCCCTACGGGGGGCGTAAACTGCCCGACGGCCAGTGCAATGATGGTGAATACGCCAAAGTACATCGGGTCAATGCCAACGGCAGAGGTGATCGCTACCAGGGTAGGGACCAGCAGTACCAGAGCTGACACGTTATCCAGAAAGGTGCCTACCACAATCAGCAATGCCAGCATCATGAGCATAACCATGGTCGGGTCAGTGGTGATGCTCATCACCCAGGCAGAGAATAGCTGAGGGACGCGTTCCGTGGTTATCACAAAGGCAAAGATATTGGCACAGACCATCAGGAACATGATGACGGCAGTTGTGGCCGCGGTGCCCATGAAGGCTCGCTTTATTTCTGCAATGCCGAGGGTTTTATAGAGGAAGACGCCAATGAGCAGCCCGTAAATGCAGGCCACCCCGGCTGACTCGGTTGGCGTAAATGCGCCGGAGTATATCCCTATAATGATGATAATCGGCATGAGCAACGCCGCCAGGTTCTTGATGCGCTCGCTGGCAGGTGGTGGGGTGTCGTCAAGGCTGATGTCATCAACGCTCTTTCTTCCACGCCACCAGTTCAGTACACAGATGGCCAGCGTCAGCAGTATTCCTGGAACAATCCCGTTGATGAATAGCCCGCCAATGGATACCCCGGAAATCACGCCATAGATGACCATGGTGATACTCGGTGGAATAATCAGTCCCAATGCGCCCGAGGCAGCCACTACAGCTCCTGAACCTGCTGCGGTGTAGCCCAATCTTTTCATGGAGGGGATCAGGACGGTGCCAACGGCGGCGGTGGTTGCCGGTGCAGATCCGGAAATCGCTCCGAAGAACGCGGAAGAAGTCGTCGCCACATTGGCCAATCCGCCCGGGCGCTTTCCTACCAGCCGGCTTGCCATGTCAACAAGGCGCTCGGATAGTTTGGCCTCGTACATCAAGGCACCGGCCAGCAGGAAGAGGGGAATGGCCAGGTAGGAGAAGTTATTCAGTCCCTGGAACATCTTCTGCGCAACTACCAGCAGTGGGATATGGCTGCCAAAATAAATGGCAAGAGTGCTGGCTGCGCCCAGGGCGATCGCAATAGGCAATCCGATTATCAGAAAACCGATAAATGAGAAAATCAGAATCTCAATCATGATACAGGTTCCGCGCTGACAGCGTTTTTGTCACTGATGGTTTCTTGGCCCAGCAGGGTTTTCACGGTAAGCAGGAAAGCCGCTACAAGACAGCCGCCTGTCAGGAAAAACTGGACGTATCCAATCGGAATTCCTGAGGTGGGTGATACCTGTCTGATACCTCGCAGTGCCAGCGAGTAGCTGAACCACACAACCACGGAAAGAAAGGTGATGGTAATAAGACGGGACGCAAGATTGACTACTTTGGCAAGTACCGAGGGCAGGCTGTCAACGAAGATAGACACCCTGAAATGTTCTCCGCGCCAGAAAGCAACGGCCATTCCCGACATGACGGCAAGCATCAGCGAAAATACTGAAACTTCCTGAGTCCATCCTATAGGGGTGTTAAGTACGTATCTGAATACGACCTGAATGATGACCAGCGACAGCATCACAGCAATAGCGATGGTGGCTATCACATGGCAGACAACAGCAATTTTGTCGCAGAGTGAGATTAGTGATTTTCTGATACCAGAGGCGGATGGCTGATCTGTATTATCCATGAAACCGGTCCCGATCGTGCCAACAGAACCGCTAGACTACGGTTCTGTTGGCGATCTTTTTGCTGAGTTAATTACTGGGTTAGCTGGTCAAGGATGTCCTTGTTAAACGTTTTAGCTGCGTCGTCATAGACAGGCTGAACGGCTTTGCGGAACAGAGATTTATCAACATCATTTATCTTCATGCCACGCTCAGCGACTTCCTTCCATTGCTCGGCTTCAAGGTTCGCGATCAAATCAATGTGCTTGCGGTCGTACTCTCTGCCAACCTCAAGCAGCGTTTTCTGGATGTCTTCAGGCATGCTGTAGAAGAGGTGTGCATTCATGATGAGCGGCGAGCCCATATGGATGTGGCCTGTACGTGACACATAGTCCTGAACTTCATTGAAGTTCTGGGTAATGATGTGAGCGGGCGGGTTTTCCTGGCCGTCTACAACACCCAGTTGTAGCGCGGAATACAACTCACCGAAGGACATCACTGTTGCGCCGGCACCCAATGCCTCAAAGGTGTCTACGAACACTTTTCCTTCAGGAACACGGATCTTCAGGCCTTCAAGGTCTTCTGGTTTGTTGATTGGGCGAACGGAGTTGGTGACATGGCGCATGCCATTGCCCCACCAGCCGATGATAACCGCACCCTGCTCTTCTACCTGTGCACTCAGCATATCGCCAACGGGACCTTCAACTACCTCAAGGTATTCGTCCATGTCTTCGAACAGGAAAGGCAGGTTGAGCATGCCCATATCGGGTACCCAGTTAGACAGTACGGTGTCTGAAGCCAGAGTCATTTCCAGGGTGCCGATCATGGTGCCTTCTACAGACTCCAGCTGGTTCCCCAGCTGATCGGAAGGGAATACCTGAATCTCAACAGCACCGTCGGTTTTCTGCGCGATCTCTTTGGCAAACTGTTCAGTAATGGTTTGATAGTGGTGGCTTGGGGCGCCTGTGTGGTTGAGGCGAAGGGTGTAGTCCTGCGCAAACGCCATGTTGGAAGACAGCGCCATAGACAGTGCAAGAGTTGAGATTGCTGGAATAAATCCGTGCTTCATTGTGTTCTCCAGTTAGGTGATCTTATTGTCTGCGGCCAATCAGCGTCTCTGATTTACTGCCGGGGGAGCGCAGACTTTTTCGAGTTAATTGGGGGTTAAGTGCTATTTGATGCACCGGTTGTCACGTCGGTTGATCGTTCTTAGCCGGTCAGTCCGGTATGACCGGTCAGACCGGATAAAATCTTAATTGATCGTTCGTATACAAACAAGTTTTAAGTGAGTGGTTCGCGGAGCAGGGCTTTGTTCATGCGGGAAGCTGGCAGTTATTCAGGCAGTGATTTTGCGTGCTTCAGGGGGTATTTATCTGGCGTGGATGCGGCGTTTTTATTGATTTTTGAGTGCATGTTCAGGTTGGAACCCGGATTTTCTGATCTCCAGGGCTTGCTGTGAGTGTTTCCGAATTCTAAAAAAAGGCAGTAATGTTATGGGTGATTCACCCTGACATTTCCCCGAATACCTGGCCTGATTATTTCTACAATCAGCCAATCAGAGGCAGATTCATCATGACTGACGTTCGACATCTGGTATGTCCCCATTGCCACAAAGTGAACCGTGTACCTGCCGGCAAGTTGTCATCCGGCGGCAATTGTGGCGCCTGCAAACAGCCGCTTTGGCCGGATCAGGTTCTGGAGTTGACGGAGCAGAGTTTTGCTACCCACACGGGGCGCAGTGAGGTGCCGGTTCTGGTGGACTTCTGGGCCAGTTGGTGTGGTCCGTGTAAAGCGATGGCGCCCCAGTTTGAGCAGGCCGCGAAAGTTTGGCGGGGGAAAGTGCGCTTTGCCAAGCTGAACACCGAACAAGCCCCTGGGCCGGCCGGTCAGTTTGCGATTCGCAGCATACCCACCATGATCCTGTTTCAGAACGGTCGGGAAGTCGCTCGCCAAAGTGGTGCCATGAATCAGGCCCAGATCAGTCAGTGGTTGCAATCGAAAGGTATTCGTTAGGAAAGCCGGGGCAGCTTTATTTTTTCAGGGTCTCGAGTGCCTCAAAAGCAGGGAGACGCTGCTGCCAAAACGAGCCAGGGTGATCGTGCCCGGTTTTCCTCACTATATTGTCCAGCGGGGACATAACCGCCACCCGTTTCGTGAATGCTCTTGAAAGCGCAGTGGGAGGGGCGTTTCAAGATCACACCGATGGATGCGGGTGCCTGCGATTAATGGTTAGTGGACAGTTTAGGCAGCTTCACGTGGAAGAAGGATTTGATTTTGGCTGAGAGTGAAGCCGCCATCTGCGAGAGGTATTCGCTTCGTTCCTGCGCTGCAAGCTTTTTGTAGTAAGCCATGTCGATAGTGCCGTATTCGTCCAGTTTTGGAGTCTGATAAGCCATGATGCTGTGTCCTGATTCGATAAGTGAGTACCTTCTACAGGACATATATTAATCAGTTCGGGGCTCTTGAAAAAGCGATCCTTTCTCATCAGACTGATGAATTAATCTCACCATTCGAGCGAAACTATGCGCCACCTGCCACCCCTTAATGCGCTTCGGGTATTTGAATCAGCCGCGAGAAACCGCAGCTTTGCGGCAGCTGGCAAGGAACTTTTCGTGACGTCATCGGCGGTCAGTCATCAGGTGAAGACACTTGAAGAATATTTGGGGCTTTCACTATTTGACCGAAGCCGGCGAACGGTGACGTTGACCCCTGAGGGTGAGCAATACCTCTCATCTGTCAGGCACGCGTTCGATGAGGTTGAAATGGCCACCCAACGACTGACCGCGAACCAGGAATCCAACGTGGTCAAGATCAGTGTTGCCCCCAACTTCCTGACCCGCTGGCTGATGCCACGCATGGCTCGATTCCAGGCCCTGTACCCGGACATTGAGCTGGAAATTAATGCGTCCATGGGCCTGCTGGATTTCGACCGCACCAGTACCGATATGGCGGTGTATTTCGGGAATGGTGAATGGGACGATATTGAAGTGCATTTCCTGCGCAAAGTTATGCTGGTTCCGGTGTGTAGCCCGCTGTTACTGGAGGGTGAGTTGCCGCTGGAAAAGCCTGCAGACCTGGCCAGACACACTCTGATTTATGTCAGCAAGCGGAAGTGGGAGTGGGAGAACTGGCTGCAACAATCAGGCGTGGATTTTATATCCGCCCGGGGCAGCCTGCAGATGTCCAGCGGGCAACTCGCCACGGCGGCGGCCCAGGAGGGCCTGGGAGTAGCGCTGGCTGATAGCACCCTGACGTCCCGTGAGATCAAATCAGGGAAGTTGGTAGTGCCTTTCGACATCCAGTTGGATACGAATCGCGCCTTCTACCTGGTCTACCGCAAGCAACGTCCGCTGACCATCGGAATGAAAGCCTTCAAGGAGTGGCTGATGAGCGAGATGTAGGGAGACCTCGGCACCGGTTTCTCGGTTATCAGGCAATCTGATACGAACGGGCCGATCTCCGGCCCGAATCCACCTTCACACTAAAACTAATTAATAAACGGTTTCAGGATCGGGTGCCGGCTGCCGCTTCGCTCTGCTGGCGACGAATGAACCGATTACAATGAGAACGCTTGCGGCAATAACCGTGCTGGTCGCTTCCCCGTAACCAGCCATCAGCAGCAATACCACGGAAATTAGCGGAGCACCGTATGCCAGGGTGCCGAGCAACTGGATATTGCCGTGCTTCACGCCATAGTCCCAGGTAAAAAAGGCGATGCCCACCGGGCCCAGACCAAGCCCGAGCACCCCAGCCCACTGAATCCATCCGACTGGCCACACGGTTGTTTCCCAAGCCAGATGACACAACAGGGCCAGAACCGCAGTAGCACCACAAAACCAGCCTACGGCATCTGTCGGGACGCTTTTTACCAGTCTCGACAGGACAGAATATGATGACCATATCAACGCACAACTAAAGGCAACCAGATACCCTTCCAGATGGTTTAACCCAAAACCACCGCCTTTCTTCCCGATCAGCAACCAGCACCCCGCAAGGGCAAGCACGGCCCCTAGCACGTGCTGTTTGCGCAAGGACTCGCCAGGTAAAAGTGCAGACATTAAAACGATAAACAACGGCCAGAGGTAGGCAAGCAGGCTCACCTCCACCGCCGGAGCCAGTGTCATGGCTTTGAAGTAAGCGAAGTGATAACCGAATAGGCCGCCAACCCCGATGCACCATGCCAACATGGGCTGGCGCAGAAACCGGACGCCACTATGACCGGCGCGGTACCAACGAACCGTCATCAATAGAAAGGCAACGCCAAAGGTCATCGCCATGAGCTGAAATTCCGGGATGCCGCCACCGGTAAGCTTGGTTAATAGCGCAAGCGTTCCCCACAAGAAAACAGAGATAGAACCTATCCACGTTGCTGCAACAATCGCCGTCATGATATCCCCCTGAAACTAACGTGCGTACAGGAGGTGAAGTTTGCGGTCAGTCGAGGGTCACCCGCTTTCTGATTACGGCAGGATTGTTACGATTTTCGGCGGAAGTGACTCGGTGATTTTCCGAAGTGTTGCGAAAAGCGTTCGCTGAACGAGGACAGAGAGCTATACCCAACCGAATCAGCAATTCGCTGGATAGTGAAGTCCGACTGTTTCAGCAACCGCCATGACTCCTGCATGCGTAACTCGGTGAGGTAATGGTGTGGCGTCATGCCAATCTGTGTACGAAATAACTCGTTAAGCTGCCGAATGCTCAGGTGGGCCACCGTCGCCAGTTCAGTCGCGGTGAGTTTCTTGCGGAAGTTATCGTCAATATATTGTTTTGCCGCCGCGACCCTTCGGTCCAGGTTCAGCGTGTCGCCGTGGCGTTCCTGCAGAAGTTGAATCAGCAGTAGCAACATCTGATGCTCTGTGTGAGATGACCCCATTCCATTAACAAGTTGGGTGTGCAGGAATCTGACGTAGTGAAGCAGTGCTGAATCCAGCTCAACAAAGAAAGGGAGCCGCTCCAGTGCCGGGGCAAGCGCCTCTGGCAAATCGACCACCAGAAACCGGTTTTCTTCTTCAGCGGAGTACCCGTGGTTACTTCCGGATGGGATGACCGCTGCCCGGTTCCACTCAACTGCACCCTCGGTGTTGTTTACCGACAGCGAAAGCTTCCCCAGTAGAGGAAGCACCAGTTGATGATGGCCATGAGAATGCTTTTTTCCTTCGTCGTCGTAGCTTCGAAGGTGGAGACTAACATCGGACTTATCCATTCAAAGAGTATATTCGAATGGCGTTGGATACTCAGCGTTTATGAGGGCAGGGGCGTCCGATACCTGCTGAGACGGATCCTTCATATTCATATAGCCCTCACGCATAGTCCATTTTTGCATCAGGTTTCCCGAGTGCCCGTGGCACAAGGCTTTGGGGTATTTAACCCGATGTTTCCAACAAACTTATCCACAGCTTCTGTGAGTAACGTACGTGGGAATACCGGTTTACCCGTCAGCCGGTGCTGACCAGAATTCCCGGCCCAGGCGTATTTGAACGCTTGTTCATTAACGGGTCAGGGTGTAACGGGAGCCCCCATGAAAGCTGTACTTGATGTTTATCTGAAGACTTCTCTGGTGCTGCGCATTGGTATTGCGCTGGTTCTTGGTCTGGTTGTTGGCCTTGCAGGCGGGCCGGTCGTGGCCGAATGGCTCAACCCGTTAGGCGAACTGCTGCTCAGGCTGTTGAAGTTTCTGGTAGTGCCGATTGTCCTGTTCACTCTGATGGTGGGCATCAACCAGGCCAATCTTTCCAGCATGGGGCGTGTGGGCCGCAAACTGATGGGTTTCTATGTGCTGACTTCGGCTCTGGCCATTTCGGTAGGGCTGGTTGTGGCTTCGGTATTTGAACCCGGCATCGGTCTGGAGTTGTCGCCTTCGGCCAGTGTTGAGGTGCCGGAGAATCCGGGCTTTGTTCAGGTGCTTCTGAATATTGTTCCCGCCAATATTGTGGCGGCATTTGCCGAGCCGAACCTGCTTGGGATTATTTTTACCGCGATTGTATTTGGCATGGCCCTGCTGAAACTGCGGGAGTCAGACGTTCACAGGGAAGCCGGGGCCCGGGTGTATGAGGTGGTTTCTGGCTTGAACGATGTCACGATGAAGGTGATGGCCGGGGTTCTCCAGTATGTGCCCATTGGCGTGTTTGCGATCGTGGCCAGTACCGCAGGTGAGCAGGGCATGGCCACGATACTGGCTCTGGGAGATATGGTCTTGGTGCTGTATCTCGCCCTGGCGGTGCAGCTGGTGGTCTACGGGATTCTTATGCGCCTCAATGGTGTGAGGCTGGCGGACTTTATTCGTGAAGCCCGGGCTCCGGTCGCTACGGCCTTTGCCACCCAGAGCAGTTCCGGGACTCTGCCCCTGACCCTGAACGCGGCGCGGCGTCTGGGTATTCCCCAGAGTATCTATGGCTTCAGCCTGCCGTTGGGGGCCACTATCAATATGGACGGGGCGGGTATCCGTATTGCCATTTCGGCTGCCTTTGCTGCCAATGTGGTGGGGGTGCCCCTGGACATTGTCACCATGCTGGAAATTGTTCTGATCGGCACCCTGGCTTCCATAGGTACCGCTGGTGTGCCGGGCGCGGGCATCGTCATGATTGCCACCGTGTTTGCCCAGGTGGGTCTGCCCATTGAAACCGTGGCTCTGCTGGGGTCCATTGATGCCCTTGTGGGTATGGGGGCTACGGCCATGAATGTCACGGGAGATCTGGCGTGTACCTCCGTGATTGCCCGTTCCGAGCAGAACGATGAGGCGGTTGCGGAGCGCTCTGGGGTGCGGGAGAAAGCTCTGTCCTAGGGGCGGGTCAGTAAGAGGAGAAACCGGGACAGATCTGTCCCGGTTGTGATCAGGAAACCTAGTTCAGTCGATAGAATGGGCGGTTATAATTCAGGCTGCTCGCTCGTTGCTCTGGTGAACTGCCTGACTCTATTCCTGCATAGAGAACATTGTTATTGATGTAAATGATATCGTATTCGTAGATTTCGAAGTAGGCGCCATCGAACTGCGTAACATGTGTGTCGAGTTCGGTGGCGGTTAGGCCTTCACTCAGCACGACATCTTCGCCCAGTGAGAAGTTGCCTGATGAAACAGGGTTCGGAGCTTCCTGGAGCGGGATGGTGCAACCACTATCGATGTAGTTCTCGATACTTGTGGTGAATGTGCCGAGGGTGAAGGATACGGTTACGATATCGTAGTGCGATTCGCCATCAACACTCCCGCATTGCTTCTTCCAGGTGCCCTCGAGTACGGTGACCTGATCGCCTGGCGTTACGGTACCGTTATCCTCGCCTTCCTCAGGGGTGCCTGTATCGGGAGTAGTATCTTCGTTGACAGGTTCCAGGTTGCTCCCATTACCGCCGCCTCCGCAGCCAGCCATCAAGGCAGAAACGAGGGTGCACATTACAATCCTTTTCATACTTGTTTTTCCTAATAATATTATCTATTGGTTTACTGTTATATCATTATTGCATAAGGCGAATGGCCGGGACAGGCCGGCTCCGTTCTTCTTCTGGAGTCGGCACTGGTGCTGGCTATAATGGCGTTCTTTTAACAGTTGCAGCCAATGTGATGCCAATTGAGAAGAATCAAGCAGTCGTGTTTCAGAACAGTTTTGTGACTGGGTTCAGGGGGTTGATGCTTCTGTGGCTGTCGTTAATCGCCGGTTGCACAAACGTCGCCGGCGATGTCACCCGAACCATTCATCCGGCGCCGTCTTCTGCGCTGGACACAGGCACGCTGTTTTCTGTCGCCAGTGAGTTTTTCACCAGGGCGGGCTATCAGTGCGTTACCCGCGATGATCCCGGTGCGCTTCGTTGCACCAGAGAACTTCGCGACCTTTATATTCATCGGACTCTGGCGGAGGTGCAGATTTATCCCGGTGATGAGAGCGGGTACCCGCATACTCTGGTTACGTCGCGATGGGATGAAGGTCTGGTTCCGGGTGAGTTTATTTCTAATGAGTTCACGAACCCTGATGTGAAGGCGTTTTGTGAGTATCTGAGGGCGCAAGCGCTGGGACGCTGCCAGGCAATCAACGAGTAAAAGGGAAAAAGCTGACTCTGGGACGGGTAATTGCAGGCACCATTGGGCAATGTCTTCTGGCGTACCTTTGGTACACCGCCCCGTTGTTTTTGTTTTCGGGTTAACTGGTGTACATCAGGATGTTTATCGAGCGGGAAACCGGCCTGTAAGGGTTCACTGTGAACCGTTGCAGCCGGACAGCGTATCAACGATTCGGCAGTCCATAATCACGCCGCCTTCACAGCACGCACTCAGTCTTTCCAGTTCCTGTTCCATCGCACGCAGATCGTTCAGCCGGGAGCGTACCTGTATCAGCTGTTGCTCCACTTTGGCGTCCACCCGCGCACAGGATTCCTGCTGACGATCGGTCAGTGAGAGCAGTTCACGGATGTCGTCAAGACTGAACCCAAGCCTCCGGCTTCGTCGGATAAACAGCAACCGCGACTGATCGGCCTCGGAGTACAGGCGGTAGCCGGATGTCGAGCGGGTGGCTTTCGGCAGAAGCCCGATTTTTTCATAGTAGCGGATGGTTACCGGCTTGATGCCTGTGTGGTCCGCTAATCGACCGACTGTGTAGCTTTTCTCGCTCATCGCCATTGACCTTATAGTTACTATAACCCCTATTGTACGGCCCTGTGGCAAATTTTAGGAGGGCCTGTCGTGGACAGTTGCTGTGAAAACAAGGCCGGTGAACTGGCGCAATTGAGAGCGAACCAGAGCCGGGTGCTCTACATTGCGCTTGCCATTAATGCGGTGATGTTTCTTGTGGAATTCAGTGCTGGCTGGATTGCCAGCTCGACCGCTTTGCTGGGCGATTCGCTGGATATGTTTGGTGATGCATCGGTCTATGCCCTGACGCTCTTTGTGTTGGACAGAAGCCAGCGTGCGCGCGCCGGAGCGGCTCTGTTCAAAGGTGGCTTTATGCTGCTGTTCGGTGTTCTTGTGGTTGCCGATGCCGTGCGCAAGTTATTGGTGCAGGAAGTGCCCGAGGCCGAATGGATGGGCGTTATCGGCGCGCTCGCTCTGCTTGCGAACGGCATTTGTTTTGCGTTGCTCTATAGCCACCGTGCAGACGATCTCAATATGCGATCTACCTGGCTGTGTTCAAGGAACGATCTGTTTGCCAACAGCAGTGTCATCGTTGCGGCCGGGCTGGTAGCTGTTACCAATACTCTGTGGCCCGATATCATTGTCGGCCTCGCCATCGCCGCGCTTTTCCTGTACTCCGCCTGGCAGGTTATCCGTGAGGGCATGGAGGAATGGCGCGTGGGTGGCTCTGAACAGAGCGCTTCATCGGGTAACGGTGGCGGCAACACGGCTGCAGACAGTTGCTGCTCTTCATCGCAGAGAGCTGACTCATGACTCGTCGTGTAGTCATTGGTGCGGGCGGTTTGTTGATGGCTGTTCTCGGGGTTGCTCCAGCGCTTCCTGAGTAGCAACACAATTACGCCCGGCAGCCTTGCCGATATAAAGCGCTTTGTCAGCTCTCTTGATCAGCGAATCGTATGATTCGTCCGAGGCCAGGAACGAGGCTACGCTCATGGTAACAGTGGCCTGGAAGGTTATGCCTTCGAAGCTGAATTTCATGTCTTCAATCTTCTGGCGAATACGCTCTGCAAATATCGTCGCACTCTGTAACTGCGTATTTGGCAGGATGATGGCAAATTCCTCTCCGCCAATACGGCAGGCCACATCCAGCGGGCGCAGTTCGTTCCTGATCATTTCGGCTGTTTCAATGAGTGCAATATCACCGGCGGGGTGGCCGTATTGATCATTGATGCGTTTGAAGTGATCAAAATCGAACATGATGACGGAAGAAGGCAAGCCCGACCGGCGGAAGCCTGAATGCTGGGCATTCAACTGATTGATGAAATGTTTCCGATTGAAGAAACCCGTCATTTCATCTGTCAGGGATTCCCGGATCAGCCGGTCTTCCAGCGCCCTCTGATAGGTGACATCTCTGACAAGGGCCATAGCAACCAGGGCGCCGTCCAGAATGATCGTGTTAATCATGATGTCGACAGGGATTTCTGAGCCATCGGCCCGCACACCATAGAATCTTTTATGCGCCCCCATGGGACGAGGGATTGGGTTCTTGAAATAAGCGTTCACCCGTTCCCTGTGTGACGCCTGGTATAACTGCGGAATGATCATCGCGAGATCAGAGCCTTCCAGGATTTCTGCAGGATGCCCAAACATTTCCCCGGCGTGGGCGTTTACCAGGACAATCCTGTGTTCATTATCTACGATAACGACGGCATCAGGCAGAGCGTTAATAAAGGGGAGCAGACGACTGGAACTGGCATTCAGTAGATTGGCGCTATTTTCGACGGGCATGGTCAGGGGAACCCGGAAGTGAAACTGTTAACATTTTTTCATAACTATACATGGACAATGTGCAAAATGACCATTACAAACGAAAAGTTATCTGCCCCGGCTATGCCGGTATGACAAGACGGGCTGGCGTGTGGCCAGCCCATTCTGATGTTACCCAGCAGCGGCCTGGATTTTGTGGACATCGTCACTGCTGAGGGGTTTTCCGCCGATTCCCCATTCGCCCTCGCAGACTTCATTGATGACTACCCAGGTCAGACCGCGCATGGCTTCGCCTTCAATGCCCACCATGGCGTCCGTGACTTTAGCAATCATGTCCTGCTTCTGTTTCTTGTCGAATACGTTCTCGATCAGGTTGATGGTGACTAATGGCATGGTCGTTCTCCTTGCTCTGGTTGAAAGCCTCCCTTGATGGGCGGCATGAAAAACAACGTGAGATCAGTCTACGAGGTTGCGCCCGACCAAACTTGGGGAAGGTGTGAGGAATATGTGGAGAATCTCGGGGTGTTGTCTGCTAACTTGAATGTAGCTAGCTATAGCGGAACAGATCCATGATCTTCAGTTTTTCTGATTTTCAGTTGGACACTCATCAGCTCCAGCTGCGTCGCGCCGGCGCAGCCCAGCCTCTGGAGCCGCTTGTCTTCGATTTGCTGACCTATCTGGTGACTCACCGTGACCGTATCGTGAGCCGGGCGGAACTGCTGGACCAGCTGTGGTCTGGCAAGGTTGTCAGCGAGTCCGCCTTGAGCAGTGCCGTTAAAGCCGCACGCCATGCCCTGGGGGATAACGGGCAGACACAGGGCTTTATTGCCACATTCAATCGTCGGGGCTATCGCTTTGTGGCCGACATTGATGCCTCCGAGCCGCTTTCACAGATTCCCGGACCTGATGTTATGCAACAGAGCGCTGCCGAAGCGCATCAGGAGCTGGCCGCTGCCTGCCTGTTTTCGTCCCGTAGTGAACAGGAAAAAGATCAGCCTGTGCTGGCGGTGCTTCCGTTTTCTCACGACGTGGGCGTTGATCAGACCGCCTGGATTGCCGAGGTGCTCAGTGAAGATATCAGTATTCATCTGGCCCGCATTCCCGGCTTCCTGGTGCTGTCTCGCAACACTGCATCTCAGTATCGCCAACGGGAAGTGAGTATTCAGCATATTGCCAGAGAGCTGGGTGTGGACTACGTCGTCGAAGGCTCGGTATGGCCCATGGGGGATAACTTGCGAGTTGGCGTCCAGCTGCTGGATGCAGCCAGCGGCAACATGCTCTGGTCAGACAGAAAACTGATCCCTGCAGAAAGCCTGAATGCGCTGGAAGAGGAGGTGGTGCGCGAGATCGTGAGCAGGATTGAGCCCCAGCTCAATCGGGCTGAGCTGATCCACCTGCGAAAACGACGTACGGTGGATCTGGGGGCCTGGGCACTGTATCGCCAGGGACACGCCATCCTAGGCCAAAAAGGCTGGAGTGAGGAGAGTTTCAACGAAGCTGCCGGACTTTTGAGGCAAGCGATTCAACGGGATCCGGAGCTCGCATTTGCCCACGCCTATCTGGCTTTGATTATCGCCATTGGTCATCTGGTGGGGCTCATCCGGGGGCGAGACTGGCTCGTTGAGGCCACCCGATCCGCTGAAAAAGCCGTGGCTCTTGACGGTCAGGATACCGATGTTCTGGGCTATGCCGGTTGTGCGTTTGCCGATATGGGGGACCTGCAACGGGGCGTTGGCATGTTGCAGCGCGCAGTGGAACTGGACCCGAGTAACGCTCAGGCGGTGGCCGCACTGGGGGCCGCCATGATTCGCCAGAACGATGTTCAGGGCATCGATTACATGCTCAGGGGCATGAGAATCAGCCCGCGAGATAATCGTCGCTCGGCGTGGGGTGCGTTACTCGCCCGTGGAATGCTCAATTTCGGCCAGGTTGAAAACGCCATTCGGACAGCCGGCGATGCCTGTCGTTGTGACGATCGAATCTTTCTGCCCAGGGTTGTGCTCGCCATCGCCCATATTCACGAGGGTGACATCCCTCTGGCAGTTGATGCCATAAACGATGCCCGACGTATCCGGCCAACTCTGGGTCAGAGCGAGATCGCCCGCTTTGCCAGCCGTGCCGAAATGGCGTTGTTGCAAAAAGGGGGCGTGCTGGCCGGACTGCCACCCTAGAATCACTTGATGCCAGGTTAGCCAGCCACTCCGGCACAACACTCCTCGCGCAGAAAGCCGATCAGCTGTTCCAGGTGCTCATATTCCGGGATGCAGATGATGGTGCGGCTGTGCTTCTCTTGCCGGATCAGGCCAACCTTGGCCATTCGCGCCAGGTGGTGCGACAGTGTCGACGCCGGGATGCCCAACTCTCTCTGAATATCCCCGACCGAGGCCCCCTCATGTCCGGCTTTCACCAGGAAGCGAAACACCGACAGACGATGGCTATTGCCCAGCTCGGCTAAGCTGGCTGCGACGTTTTCGTGGTCCATCAGGAGTCCTTTGTATAAAATTCGATAATTCTAGAATTATAGTTGACTGGGCAGTTGTCTGCAATTTATCCTGATGCCAATAATTCGATGATTCTAGAAATGTGGAGGCCAGATGCGATGTCATCTCAAGTTAACGATGCCCTGGGCATGTTCGTTTTTCTCTCTGTTGAGCTATCGGTACTGTTTATTGGTATCAGTCTTCTGGTTGGGGTGCTTCAACGTCACATCCCGCCCTCAAAGGTTGAGGCATTGCTGAGTTCCAGTCGCGGCCGCGGTTATCTGCTTGCTGCTGGCCTCGGAGCGATCACGCCGTTTTGCAGTTGTTCGACGATACCTATGTTGAAAGGGCTGATTCGAGCGGGTGCCGGGTTTGGGCCCATAATGGTGTTTCTGTTCTCCTCTCCGCTGCTGAATCCCATTGTGGTTGTTCTGCTTGTGGCCACCTTTGGATGGACACTTACCGCCATCTATGTGTGCGCAGCCTTTTTGGTTTCCCTGGGGGCGGGGTGGTTGCTGTACACACTTGGATTTGAGCGATATGTCCGGGGTGCAGGTGCGCAACCCGCGACAGGGTGCAGTGCATCTTCCGGTGGTGAATGTGGAGGACCCGCTTCTGCCGATGTTCCCAAAGGCCGGTATAACGGCTTATGGCGTGAAGCCTGGTCGGATTTTTTAAAAGTGGTGCCGTATCTGCTCATCGGCATTGCAATTGGAAGCGCGATTTATGGATTCATGCCGATGGGGTTGCTGGAACACTATGCGGGCCCGGATAACGCCTTCGCCATCCCGGTAGCGGCTGTGATCGGCGTTCCTCTGTATATTCGTGCTGCAGCCGTGATACCTCTGGCAGGCGCTTTGCTGGCCAAGGGCGTTGGTGCGGGCACGGTATTGGCGTTGATTATCGGTAGTGCCGGCGCGAGTCTGGCTGAGCTGATATTGTTGCGCTCACTGTTCACGCTCAGACTTCTGGCGGCTTTTGTTGTTGTCATCTTTTCCATGGCGATGATTGCCGGGTATGCCACTTTCCTGTTTTTCTGATTGAGGTGAAGCGCGAAAAATGGTTCGAGCGGACAGGTAACGGCTTCGGACTTTGTTAGTATGACCGCCTTTTCACCTTGATAGCGATTTGGCTCGGCAAATGAATGCTCCTTTCAGGCTTCGGCCTTACCAGCAGGAAGCGGTTGATACCACGTTGAGGCACTTCCGCAAATCAGATGACTCTGCGGTTATTGTATTGCCGACCGGTGCGGGTAAAAGCCTGGTTATTGCCGAGTTGGCCCGTCTCGCCAGGCGCAAGATTCTGGTGCTGACCCACGTGAAGGAGTTGGTGGAGCAGAACCACGCCAAATACGAGAGCTATGGACAGAGCGGTGGCATCTTCTCCGCCGGGCTGAAGCGAAAGGAAAACCGGCATCAGGTGACCTTCGCCAGTGTGCAGTCGGTATCGGCGAACCTGGATCAGTTCAAAGACGAATATTCGTTGGTGATCATCGATGAGTGCCATCGGGTCAGTGGTGATGAAACCAGTCAGTATCAGAGAATCATCGAGCTGCTCCGAAAACAGAATGACGCCCTCAAAGTGCTTGGCCTCACCGCCACACCCTACCGTCTGGCCATGGGCTGGATCTATCGCTATCACTACCGGGGCTTTGTTCGCGGCTCGGATGACGGGCAGGACAAGCCCTTTGCGCATTGCATCTACGAGCTTCCGTTGAGCTACATGATCAGCCGGGGGTATCTCACGAGGCCCGAGCTGGTGAATGCGGCGGTGGCGCAATACGATTTCTCCGTGCTGGCTCAGGACCGCTTTGGCGAATACGCCGAGAGAGACGTTAACCAGCTGCTGGGCAGGCATCAGCGGGTGACTCGCGCCATCATTGAACAAGTGATGGAGCTGGCCGTTGATCGCCGGGGCGTGATGATTTTTGCAGCAACGGTGGATCATGCCCGGGAGATCACCGGCTACCTGCCGGAACAGCAAACCGCTCTGGTGACCGGCGCTACCGACCTCAGGGATCGGGACTTGCTGATTCGGCGCTTCAAACAGCGGCAGTTGAAGTACCTGGTGAATGTGTCGGTGCTTACCACGGGTTTTGATGCGCCCCACGTCGACTTTATCGCCATTCTCCGCCCTACCCAGTCGGTCAGTCTGTATCAGCAGATCGTGGGCCGTGGTCTTCGTCTGGATGAAGGCAAGCAGGATTGTCTGGTGATTGATTACGCCGGCAACCACGTGAATCTGCACCACCCGGAGGTGGGGGAGCCGAAACCGAACCCCGACAGTGAGCCGGTGCAGGTGTTCTGTCCGGGCTGTGGTTTTGCCAATATCTTCTGGGGCAAAACCGACAGTGATGGCCGTGTCATCGAGCACTACGGGCGCCGCTGTCAGGGATTGCTGGAGCCAGCTGACGGGGATGAACCTGCAGGGCAGGGCGGGCGCCCTCAGCAATGTGATTACCGTTTCCGCTTCAAGGAATGCCCACACTGCGGTGGCGAGAACGATATCGCCGCCCGCAACTGCCAGCTGTGTCACAAGGCCATTATCGACCCGGATGATCAGCTAAGAGATGCCCTGAAGCTCAAGGATGCCATGGTGATTCGTTGCGCCGGGATCACCTTGGGTGTTGATGGCAGCAAACTGAGGCTTACCTATCACGCTGAGGATGGGGAAGAGCTCAGAGAGTCGTTTGATTTCGGCAAGCCGGCGCAGCGCGCGGTTTTCAACCGGCTGTTCGGGCGTCGTTTCGCGACTGGCCAGGCTCCGAAAGCGTTCAGCCGGATTGATGAGGTGCTGGAGAATCAGGCTTTATTGCCGGCGCCGGATTTTGTGATTGCCCGCAAACAAAAGCACTATTGGCAAGTGCAGGAGCGCATTTTTGACTATCAGGGCCCGTATCGTAAGGCAAATGAGGCGTAGAGACTGCCGATAAACGGGCGTCACTGATATTTGTTGGGAACTCTATTCAGATCTCCCGGTCTTTGGAACGATCGTTCAAAAATAATCTTTGGAGAAAAGAATGCCCAAACAGTTACCGTTTTCCCTGCTGCTGCTCAGACTTGGTGTGTTTACTGTATTCCTGTTCTGGACCCTGGATAAACTGTTTTACCCGGACCATGCCGCCAGAGTACTGAACGCTTTCTACGGTTTTGGCGGTCTTGGTGACATGTTGATTTACGTATTGGGTGTTGCCCAACTCGTTCTGATCTTTGCCTTCGTTGCGGGTTTTCTGAAGACCTGGACCTATGGCGCCATTCTGTTCTTTCATGGGATGTCTACCCTGTCGGCTTTCGGCAAATACCTTGAACCGTTCGACAACCTGCTGTTCTTTGCAGCCTGGCCGATGTTGGCGGCCTGTATTGTTCTGTTTCTGCTTCGGGACTACGACACGCTGACGCTTTCTCGCGGCTCTGGCAAGGTACCGAGCGCCAGCTGACAAAGCGCTTTTCCGCCATGTTGAAGTGTGCGGCTCCCTGGTGAAGATACGGGCTCCCCTCTCGTTTCAGAACGCTTCGCCAGGGAGGTTTACGCAGCTCTTTCCGGGCGTTTTCGTTGCGACCGCGTTGCCAGAGAGGCTTTGAAAGAATAGATTGCAAGATCAGAGGCGTGAAACAGGTCGGACGGATGAAGCCGCTCTTTTTGATCGTTGTGTACCTTGTTGCTGTCACCTTGCCGTTGATCTTGTCCACTTGGCTAGGTGGCCCGCCACGCCAGTTTCACCAGGAGCTTGCCTCCGGCCTTGGCATTCTTGCCTTTTCAATGATTCTCGTTGAGTTCATCCTGTCTGGCCGGTTCAAGGCCATTTCCAATGGCGTGGGCATGGACGTGACTATGCGGTTTCACCAGGTCATGGCTCGCACAGCTCTGATCTTTGCATTGTTGCACCCGTTTCTGTACCAGGGCACGCCTTCTGGTGGCCAGCGCCCATGGGACCTTACGCGCGAATTGACGCTCACGACCGATTTCGCCGCTCTGTCGACCGGTATTGCTGCCTACCTGCTGCTTCCAAGTCTTGTATTACTGGCCATCGGGCGCGCGCAACTCGGCTACAAATACGAGACATGGCGCCTGCTACATGGGATTGGCGCGCTCTTGATTGCAGTTCTTCTGTTGCATCACACCGTTTACGCGGGGCGTTACGGGTCGCAGCCGGTGATGACCTGGGTGTGGCTGGCAATGACTGGAGTGGCTGTTGGGTCGCTGCTGACGGTCTATCTGGTGGTTCCGCTTGTGCAGAAGGCGCGTCCCTGGCGTGTAACTTCCGTGGTCCGGTTGACGCCACAGCAATGGGAGGTGACCGTGAATCCGGATGGCCATCGTGGCATGAATTTCAACGCGGGTCAGTTCGTCTGGCTCACTGTGGGTCACAGTCCGTTCTCGATGAAAGAAAACCCGTTTTCCATCTGCTCGGCGCCGGCAGCCGGGCCGGAAATCCGTTTCATGATCAGGGAGCTGGGTGATTTCACGCGAACAGTTGGCCAGATAGACAGCGGAACAGTGGCCTATCTTGATGGCCCGTATGGCAACCTTTCTGTCGATCATCGCACTGAACCCGGGGTTGCTCTTATTGCTGGTGGCGTTGGCCTTTCTCCGCTGCTGGGCATACTCAGGCAGATGCGCCGGACCGGCGATTCGCGCAAGGTGAAGTTGATCTATGGAAACCGGACAATTGATCAGATTGCCTATCGCGACGAGCTGGGTGAAGAAGACGTGGTCTATGTGCTGTCGGAGCCACCGGAAACCTGGCAGGGAGAGTCCGGGCTCGTTGATGCAGCGTTGATGGACCGGGTGTTTTCAGCGAAAGAGTTCAGTGAATGGGTGTTCGTGATGTGCGGGCCCGGAGGCATGATGGACGTTGTTGAAGATCATCTGATCCAGAGGGGCACAGCCCCTCATCGTATCCTGTCGGAGCGGTTCAATTATGACTGATCCAAGCAGGCGCCTGAGCCAGCGCCGTCGGGTTTCCCTGATCATCTGGGCTGTGAACATCATCTTGTGCGCGACTCTGCTCATTGTTGTGCTGCGCTAGTTACATCTGCCCGGTTTCTTCAAAACGCTGGTGCCAGCTCAGTGCCTCACCCAGCAGGTGCGGGGTATGCATGCCCCGGCCACTGCTGCAGGCCCGTTCAAAGTAGTCGAGCAGCTTCGGCTTGAAATCCGGATGGGCGCAGTTTTCAATGATTTTGAGAGCCCGCTGGCGGGGTGCCAGGCCACGCAGGTCCGCCAGCCCCTGCTCGGTAACCACGATCTGCACATCGTGCTCGGTGTGGTCGACATGGGAAACCATGGGCACGATGCTGGAGATAGCACCGTCCTTGGCCGTGGAGGGGGTCATGAATACGGAGATGTAGCCGTTCCGGGCGAAGTCGCCGGAGCCACCGATGCCATTCATGATCCGGCTGCCCATTATGTGGGTGGAATTTACATTGCCGTAGATGTCGGCCTCAATCATGCCGTTCATGGCGATGATGCCCAGTCGGCGGATGATTTCCGGGTGGTTGCTGATTTCCTGGGTGCGCAGGACGATGCGCTCCCGGTAGAAATCGATGTTTTGGGTCAGCTCCCTGATGGCTTCCGGGCTCAGGGAGAAGGCAGTGGCTGAGGCCATCCTCAATTTTCCGGATTTAAGCATGGCGAGCATGCCGTCCTGCAATGCCTCGGTGTAAGCGGTCAGGTTATCGAACGGACCTTCATTCAGGCCGGCAAGTACCGCGTTGGCAATGTTGCCGACACCGGACTGCATGGGCAGCAGATTCTTCGGGAGCCGGTTGCTTTTCACCTCTGCCTCGAAAAATTCGAGCAGATGCCGGGCAATGCGTTGGGAGTTTTCGTCCGGCTCGCTGAAGCGGGAATTGCGGTCGGGCGAGTTGGTTTCCACCACGGCAATGACTTTTTCGGGCGGGCACAGCAGGTATTTCTCACCAATCCGGTCGTCCGGAGCCGTCATCTGGATGGGTTTGCGCCGTGGCGGCAGGGCGGTGCCGTAGTAGATGTCGTGCATGCCCTCAAGGCCGGAGGTCTGACCATGATTCACTTCCAGGATCACCCGGTCAGCCTGGTCGATCCAGGTTTTGTTGTTGCCAATGGAGGACGACGGAATCAGCCTGCCATCTTCGGTCACGCCGGCCACTTCAATGACTGCCACATCCAGTTTGCCGAAGAAGCCGGACCACGCGTGCTGGGCAACATGAGACAAGTGAATATCGACGTATTCCATCCGCCCTTCGTTGATCTTCTGACGGCAAACCGGATCACTCTGGTATGGCAGACGCATCTCGATGCCATCCACTTCGGCCAGAGCTCCGTCCAGTTCCGGCGCGGTGGAGGCACCCGTCCAGACGCTGATACGGTACTTTTCACCAAGGTCCCGGTGTTCCCGAATATGTTCAGCCAGAGCCTGCGGAACCGCTTTTGGATAGCCGGCGCCAGTGAATCCGCTCATGCCGACATTGACGCCGGAGGGAATAAGGGCAGCCGCTTCCTTGGCAGTCATAATGCGTTCACGCAGTTTCGGGCAGAGAATTCGGGGGGCAGTAATCACGATGACTCCGGTTTTCTTTATGCTGATAGAGGTACCAAAAAGGGCTGGTGATAATACCATATCCGTAGGTATTTGTTCTTAAGCTTTGGTCTTGTCTGGCGGCGCCGGGTGGCCCTGCAGGGGGCGTCGCCGAGTTCATGTTAATACTGATATTTGCAAGAGCTCACGGCTTTCCGGGATGATTTACTGATTGACCATCAAGCAATCCGGAGACTGCGATGAACGAAGCCTGGCTGAAAGCCTTGCCCAAAGCGGAACTGCACCTGCATCTGGAAGGTGCGCTCGAGCCCGAACTGATGTTTGCTCTGGCTCGTCGCAATGGCATTGAAGTTCCGTGGGATGATGTAGAGTCTTTGCGCGAGGCCTATTCCTTTAACAATCTGCAGGAATTTCTGGATCTGTATTACCAGGGAGCCAGCGTGCTGCGTACGGAGCAGGATTTTTACGATCTCACCTGGGCATATCTGAAAAAGTGCCAGGCTCAGGGCGTGGTGCACGTTGAGCCTTTTTACGATCCGCAGACACACACCAGTCGTGGCATCCCCTTTGAAGTTGCCCTCAATGGCATCAGTGGTGCCATGCGCGACGGCCGCGAGCAGCTGGGGATTTCCGGTGGGTTGATTCTCAGTTTCCTGCGGCACCTGTCGGAAGACGATGCTTTCCGGACGCTTGAGCAGGCCATGCCATTCCGTGATCAGTTTTTTGCGGTGGGCCTGGACAGCTCCGAACAGGGCAATCCGCCCAGTAAGTTTGAGCGGGTGTTTGCCAAGGCGCGGGCCGAAGGTTTTCTGGCGGTTGCCCATGCCGGTGAGGAAGGGCCGCCCGAGTATATCTGGCAGGCACTGGATCTGCTCAAGGTGAGCCGGATTGACCACGGTGTTCGTGCCGCTGAAGACCCGAGGCTACTCGACAGGCTGGCGGAACAGCAGATCCCGCTTACGGTTTGTCCACTGTCCAACATCAAGCTGTGTGTGTTCCCGGACATGGCTCAGCACAATATTCTGGAGCTGTTGGAGCGTGGTCTGAAGGTGACGGTGAACTCGGATGACCCATCCTATTTCGGCGGTTATGTGCTGGAAAACTTCGAGGCGTTGCGCGATGGTCTGGGCATGACCGAAGAGCAGGCGCGGCGGCTGGCCCGGAACAGTATGGACGCCCGGCTGGTGTAATGGCGTTTGGTGCCGGGTTCAGCAGGTTTGCTGGGCCCGTTTACACCAGATAGACGGGATCGCCCACGCGGATGGTCCCGGTTTTCACATTCTCGCCGTAGATCCCGAGATTCTGGTTGGCATTGGCAACAATGCTGCGGAGGATGGTTCGATCTTCTTTAAAGTCTTGTTGCTGCCGAACGACGGCACCGCAGCGAGGCGCCGGGGTCTGGCACTGGATATCGGTTTCACCGATACGCAAGGTACGGCCCAGCCAGTTCTGTTCGGCCAGACCGGAAGTGCCGGGCCCGGTTTCGATGACAACGTTGGGGCGGAACCGTTCCAGGTTCCAGTCGGCAGCAGGGTTGGTGGTTCGCATGTTTTCCAGGCTGGCGGTGGTCAGAATATGCAGCGGTGAGACCAGGAAAAAGGTGCCAAGTCGCGACACGTACTCCTGCATTTCCGGTGGCAGGTTGTCGAGATCGGGTAACGGCTCACCGGATTCTCGCGTAAAGGTGCTCTTGAGCTCGTCCAGCCAGTGTTGCTTTCCACGTTTATAGCGGCGGTAGAACGCGGTGTTGGATTCAGGTTCAAGGGGCCTGAGTTCGCTCCGGTGACCGACCAGTTCCGAAATACGTTGATCGGTGCGGGGGTCGCCACACAGACTTTGTTCTCCATTGGGGAAGGTGATTTGCACGGCCTCTTTGTCCGTGCCGGAAAAGCGGGCGCGGCACTGGAGGAGTTGCGGACGGAACTTGCAGCTCTGTATCTCCTGCCGTTCGATGTCCCGGACCGCCCAGAGCCGGTCGCCTTCGATGCCCCGATCATCAATGAAAGCGTCAGACAGTGCCGATCCCGCCATGCCTTTGACCGGGTACTGCCAGATAGATGCAATCTGCCCAACGCGTTCCATGATTCATGCTCTCTGTAGACTGATAACAGAATGTAGGCTGCAAGCCCGGTGGTGTCCATGCGTTGGATGACGTAGGCCAGAGAGGTGCGAACACCGGGACCACTCTACGCGGTCATTCTTTTTGGGGCGCTTGCCTGAGGCTTTGTCTTGTCTGGCACTGATCTGGTGCGCTTTGCGCAGCATGCGCCTGTCATTTCACGGATCTTGTGATGGCACCGTTCTTGCCTTGTTTCCTGTCCAACGAGTCAGATTTTATTCAGGGCTGGAGAATTATGCTGTTCTTGCTTCGAAATTTATCCATGCGCGGCAAACTGTTGCTGCTCATTTTGCCCGCGCTGCTGGGCATCCTCTATTTCTCTGTGTCCACGGTTAGTGAGCGTTACACCAACCTCCAGACTACCCGTTCTCTGCAAACGCTGTTCAACCTGGTGCTGGTGGCTGATCCGTTAGTAAAGGATTTGCAGAGAGAGCGGGGGCTTTCTGAGCTGTATCTTGCGACCGGAGGTAGCGATAGCCGGGTTGTTGAGCGCCTGGAGGTGCAGAATGAAGCCACGAATGCCAGCCTTGCCAGTGTGCTCTCGTTCATCGAAGCCATGGCCGAGGATGACCGCCAGATTGTCGCGGCGCAACTGGACACCCTGAACGATGCGCTGAGGCCGCTGAATGACCTTCGCAGTGGCTTCATGGATGGCAGTGACGTAACGCTTGAAACCGTCCAGGCCCGCTACACCGACGGCATAACGGGGCTGATTGATCTGCTTCCCCTGATTCTGCAACGAGCGGATGAACCCAACCTGACGCGCCAGTTGAGTGCCTTCCTGGCGATCACCAGAGCCACGGAGTGGGGTGGCCGTGAAATGGAAGCGGGTTCGCGCATTCTGAGGGAAAGTGCGACCACTCTGGCTCTGGCTTCCAGCATCAGTCATGCGGCGGGTAGTCAGGATGCGCTTCTGTCTCTGGCTGGCGATACCCTTGGTAATGGCTTTAACGAGACGCTTCAGGCTATGCGTGAATCGGAGCCGGTGGTGGCTTTCGGGCAGCTGCGGGACCGGTTGATTGGCAGTCAGTACGGATTTCTTGGCATGGCTAACATCGAGTGGTTCGACAGCTCCAGTCAAGCCGTTGAAGCGGTCAGTCAGCTCAAAGACATCGTGAGCAAGGAACTGGCTACAGGGACACAGGCGGTGCTTGTTGAGGCGACCGCGGATCTGCGCGAAGCGGCCATTGTTGGTGGGGTGGTTATGCTGGCGGTGATTCTGCTGGCCATCATGATCATTCGCGGGGTGAGCGGACAGGTTAACCAGTTGCTGCGCGACTTCCGACAGATCATGGATGAGAAGAACCTGGGTATCCGGACCCAGGTCAGTTCGAAAGATGAAATCGGATTGATTGGCACCGCTCTGAACAGTCTGATGGAGAATTTTTCCGGTGCGTTGAACCAGATCGACCAGACCAGTGTGCAACTGGCGTCTGCCTCTGAGCAGACCCGTGCAACCGCGGGTCACAATGCCGATCAGGTTGATCAGCAGCAACAATTGGTGGAGCAGGTTGCTACCGCCGCAGAGGAAATGACCAGTACCTCAGAGGACATTTCGCGCAATACCCAGGAAGTCGCCGCAGCAGCTGCCAGTGCTTCTGGCAAGAACGAGGCCGGACGCCAGGTGGTGCAAAGCAGCGTCGGCCTGATCCGAAGCCTGGCCAGCTCGATTGAACAGGTCAGCGGTCAGGTGGCACGCCTGCAGGAGAGCAGCGCGTCTATTACCCGTGTGATCGATGTAATCCGCAGCGTTGCAGATCAGACCAATCTGTTGGCCCTGAACGCTGCCATTGAAGCGGCCCGCGCCGGGCAGCATGGCCGAGGCTTTGCGGTGGTGGCAGAGGAGGTCCGGACACTGGCGCAGCAAACGCACCAGTCTACCGTTGAAATCGAATCCATTATCACCGGGTTGCATTCCATTACCGATGACGTCCACGGAGCGGTGACGGAAAGTCATGAACTGGCTAATCGCAGTGCCGACGAGGCTGCATCCCTGGAAGATACGCTCGCTGACATCTTGCGGGATGTGGATCGTATCTCGGGGATGGCTACCCAGATTGCCGCGGCAGCAGATGAGCAGGTGACCGTCACCCGGGATATTTCCCGCAACATGGCCACCGTGCGTGACACCTCACTTCAGACCCTCTCAGGGTCTCAGGAAATCTCTCAGGTTACGGTCAGCCAGGCGCAGCTGGCCAGTGAACTCCAGGCTCTGGCTCAGGGATTCCGGGTGTAGCAGGCATAGAGCGTCTGGGCAGGGGCAGCGTCACTGCAACAGGTAGCCCACCGGCTGCAAAGGCTCTGGTGCCGGCTCGCCCAGCGCTTCGGCAATGCTTATCTCATGCAGCCGGCATATGGCATCCAGGGGAAGGTCGTTGGTGTGGCGGCCAAACGGGAACTCAAGCTGTTCCGATAAGCGGTCCAGCCCGAAGAAGGTGTAAGCCACAATCGCCGTGAATACAGGGGTAAACCAGCCCGCGACACCCACCATCCCGAACGGCAACATATAGCAATAGACATAGGCTGTGCGGTGGGCAAGCAGAGTGTAAGCAAAGGGCAGGGGAGTGTTTGCAATGCGTTCTGAGGACGCCTGTATGCCTGCCAGACCGTGCAGGTGCCGGTCTATTGCGGCTGCCGCCACCGAGTCAATGTCGCCCGCCTTATGGGCTTCAGCAACGACATCTCCGGCTCTTTGTAACATGAATTCGGCCGGACTCCGGGTCTTCAAAGCCTTCTGTACCAGTGCGCCGGACAAGGACTCCGGCAGGTCAGCTGTCACGTCTTCGCCGCGTAACTGGCCCCGCAGAAGATGGGCGTGGGCCAGGCTTCGCATCAACAGTTCCCGGCGCTGCCCGGGATTCAGGTAGATATTGCTGGCGCGTGCCAGACTCCGCATTTCATAGACCATGTGTCCCCAGTGTTTGCGAGCCTCCCACCAGCGATCGTAGGTGGCGGTGTTGCGCACACTCAGAAAAATCGACAGCGCAATGCCCATGATTGTGAACGGCAACAGGGTGTAATCGACGATGCCGTCGAGGTAATGGTGACGGGAAACCCAGGTCACTCCGCCTGCAAACAGCCCGGTCAGAAAAATATGGGGAAGGATGTGGGGAATAACAGATCCCCGCCACGCCAGCATCAGCCTGAGGGCACCGGGGCGGTCACGTACAATCATGAAACAGGACTCCAGAGAGCGGCTTTGGCCAGTTGGAATGGCCTGAAATTAGATCACATTGGTTATCAGGGGCGCAAAG
The DNA here is from genome assembly GCF_018860425.1 of Marinobacter sp. F3R08. GTDB lineage: Bacteria > Pseudomonadota > Gammaproteobacteria > Pseudomonadales > Oleiphilaceae > Marinobacter. The sequence goes on from NZ_JAHKPI010000014.1 coordinate 1,036,509, forward strand.
TCTTCCCCGGGGCATTCAGGATGAGTACCTTGAACTCTTTGGCAGGCAGGGGGCGGGAAAAGAGGTAGCCCTGTCCGCTGTCGCAGCCCATGTCCAGCAGCAGGCGGCGTTGGGCTTCGGTCTCAACACCCTCAGCAATGACCTGCATGCCAAGCTTGTGGGCCATAACCACAATCGCTTCGGAAAGCACCCGATCGTTCTGTTCGGTTTCCATGTTCTTTACAAACGACTGGTCAATCTTCAGATAGTCGATATCAAACCGTTTGAGGTAAGACAGGGCAGAGTAGCCGATTCCGAAATCATCAATGGCCACCTGAATGCCGGCATCACGGAAGTGCAGAAGTCTGTCTTTCACTTCCTTGTTGGCGTTCAGAAGCAGGCTTTCGGTAATCTCGATGCTCAGGAACCGTTCTTCCAGACCAAGCGCGTGCAGGTGTTCCAGCCAGCTGCTGATACTCAGAGCGTCGCTCTGGAACTGTATCGGTGACATGTTGACAGACACTGGTATACCGATCCCGGTGAGGTCGTACCATTGCTTGGCAGCGGCGGCTGATTCCCGGAATACCCAGTCGCCGATCTCGACAATCAACCCGGTTTCCTCCGCCAGAGGGATGAAGTCTGCCGGGCTGATCAAACCGCGCCGGGGGTGATTCCAGCGTATCAACGCTTCTGCTTTTTGAATCTGTCCGCTGGCCAGGTCGAGAATCGGCTGGAAGAATACTTCAAACTCCTCGTTCTGAAGGGCAAGCCGCATGTCCGCAATCAGCGCGAGGCGGTTCCGGGCCGAATCCTGCAGGGCGCGGGTGAAATAGCTGATACGGTTGCGGCCCGCCGATTTGGACGCATACATGGCCTGGTCGGCGCTACTGACCAACTGGTCTACATCTGAGGCGTCATCAGGACAGAAGGCGATGCCGATACTGGTGGTGGCATAGATGGTCTCGCCGTTGATGGTGTAGGGAACGGCCAGCTTGTTAATAATCTGCTCGGCTACGGCTTCGGCATCAGCGGTTTTGGCCAGATCTCGCAGAATAACGGTGAATTCGTCCCCGCCCATTCGTGCAACGGTGTCAGACCCCCTGGTGCAGTGGTTGATGCGTTCAGCGGTCTGGATCAGTAACTGATCACCCACCGGGTGTCCAAGGGTGTCATTGATGTCTTTGAAGTGGTCCAGATCGATGAACAAAAGCGCCAGCAGGGAGCCTTCTCGTTGCGATGCCCGGATTTCCTGTTCCAGGCGATCCTGAAACATATACCGGTTAGGCAGATCGGTCAGGAAATCGTAGTTGGCCTGGCGCCAGATCAGTTCATCGGAACGGATTTTTTTGGTGATATCCCAGCCCATGGCAACGTAATGCTGGATTTCGCCCTTTTCGTTATGAAGGGTGTTGATGGTGAGCCATTCCGGAAAAACTTCGCCATTCTTGCGACGGTTCCAGATCTCTCCCTGCCAGACCCCTTTCTCGTGGATTTCTTTCCACATGGCCTCAAAGAAGGCAGCATCGTGGCGGCCGGAGCTGAGGATGGCCGGATTCTTTCCCTGTACTTCCTCAAAACTGTAGCCGGTTGTGCGGGCGAAGGCCGGGTTGATGGCAATGATTCGGTTGTCCGCGTCGGCCACCAGTACGGATTCGGAGCTGTGGTTATAAATGGAGGCGGCAAGATCAAGCTCTTCCTGGGCCCGGGCTCTCTCGATCACGATTGAAACCAGGTTGGCGACACTCTCGATCAGAGCGATTTCCTGTTCGTCGGGGGAGCTGGCCTCGCTGCGGTATATAGCGAAGGTTCCCAGTACTTTGCCGGAGGCCGACAGAATCGGCTCTGACCAGCTCGCGGCCAAGCCTGCATCAAGAGCCATCGCCCTGTAGTCTTTCCAGTAAGGGTCGGACGCAATGTCGGAGACAATGGTGCGTTTGCCGGTAAACGCAGCGGTACCGCAGGAGCCAACGGCCATACCGATCTGTATACCATGAATCGCCTGGTTATAACGGTCGGGCAGGCTGGGCGCAGCGCCAATCAACAGATGCTTTTCTTCTCTGTCCATCAGCAGGATTGAGCACATGGCCCCGGGATAGATCGCTTCAGCGGCCTCGACAATCTGCAGCATAATCTCTTTCAGGGAGGCGCCCTGCGCAACGCTTTCCAGTGCCTTGCGTCGCATCTGCTCACGCCGCTCAGCGAGCTTCCGGAATGTGATGTCTTCGATCTGGCTGACAGTATAGGCCAGGCTGTCATCCGGGTTTCGAACCGCGCGTGTGGAAAGGAGCACATCAATGTTGTCACCGGATTTCCGGATATACCGGGTTTCCATCACGAAATCGTCAATGACTCCGCCGACCAGTTTCTGGATGAGGCTTTCCTGGTGACTATGGCGATCCGGATGGACCAGATCAGCCCAGGTTCTGGTCTTCAATTCCTCCGGGGTGTAGCCGAACAGGTCGCAGAACGCCTGGTTGAACTCGATCCATTGGTTGTCCGGACCGGTGGTGGCCATTCCAAACATGGATTGCTCGAAATAGGCACGGAAACGCTGTTCGCTGGTCTCCAATGTTTGCAAGGCGTTACAGCGCTGTTGCTCCTGATCGGCCTCACTGTCTTTGGTGGGCATTAACAAAGTGCTCGTTTTATGAAGTAATGATCTCTGAAGTGTTGGTCGTTTTTGGCCAAAGTTCAAGCCTTTCTGAAGGATTGTGGAGAGCCGGAACGCCCGTCTGTACGCGGGTTGGTAGCATGCTTCGAGACGCTCGCAAATAGTGGGTCGACTTATTGATAGGTTCCTCTTCTATTGCCTCCCCCTATCTCCGTTTCTATAATCGCGGGGCGGTCCGCTGCCAGATGGCTGTTTGGCGATCTGGTCAACTCCAATAAGAAGGAAAACGCTATGTTGAAACGTCGTGCCTTTCTGGCTGCCACTGCGGCGGCTACACTCCTGTTCAGTGTCGCTTCTCACGCCGATTACAAGGATGAATACACCGTCTCAACGGTTCTTCCGTCAGCCTTTCCCTGGGGCCAGGCTGCCGACAAATGGGTGGAGTTGGTAAAAGAGCGCTCCGACGGCCGTATCAATATGAAGATTTACAGTAACTCCCAGCTGGTCTCCGGTGACCAGACCAAGGAGTTTTCTGCCATGCGGTCCGGCCTGATTGATATGGCCGTAGGGTCTACCATTAACTGGTCGCCCCAGGTGCCGGAACTGAACCTGTTCTCCCTGCCGTTCCTGATGCCGGACTACGCCGCCATTGATGCCATCACCCAGGGTGAGGCTGGCGAGGCAATTTTCGCTGCCATCAAGAAACGTGGTGTTACGCCGCTGGGCTGGGGCGAGAACGGCTTCCGGGAATTGTCTAACTCCAAGCAGACCATTGATGAGCCGGCCGATCTGGACGGTCTGAAAATTCGCGTTGTGGGCTCGCCTCTGTTCCAGGACACCTTCACGGCTCTGGGCGCCAATCCTACCCAGATGAGCTGGGCTGACGCCAAGCCGGCACTGACTACCGGTGCCGTGGATGGTCAGGAAAACCCGTTGTCGGTCTTTGACGTGGCGCGCATCGATCAGGTGGGTCAGAGCTTCCTGACGCGCTGGCATTATATGGCCGACCCGCTGGTGTTCGCTGTCAGCAATCAGGTGTGGGATCAGTTTTCTGCAGAAGATCAGGCTCTGCTGAAGCAGGCGGCAATTGATGCTGGCCAGTGGGAAATCGAGAAATCCCGGGGCGAAGTGGACGCAATCCTTGCCGAGATCAAGGCACGTGGCGTGGAAGTGACCGAGCTGACCCCTGCACAGCGCAATGCCTTCATTGATGCGACCAAATCTGTCTACGAAAAGTGGACCCCTCGCATTGGTGAAGATCTAGTCCAGCAGGCGAAGGACGCTGTTGCCAATCGCAACCAGTAATTCAAACCTGCCTCCGCGTCCGCCATCTTTGGCGGGCGCTTGTCCCGACCCGGAGCTGACATGCCGTCCCGAACTCCCAAGTTTCGCCCTGAGGCCTGGCTGGCCACCATTGCACTGATTGCAATCTGCGGCATCAGTCTGGGTAATGTGATTGTCCGCTATACCACGGATGCCTCATTTGCCTTCACCGAGGAGTTTTCGGTGTTCTTCCTGGTGGTGCTTACCTTTGGTGGAGCGGCAGTGGCTGCTCGTCACAACCAGCATATTCGTATTGAGTTGATTGAACATTACCTTCCGCTCTGGGCCCGCAAAGTGCTGTATGTGCTGCAATGGCTGGCTGGCGCGACCGTTCTGGGTGCCATGACGTGGTATGGCAGTACCTTTGCCCTGCAGGAATACCAGTGGGAATCTCTGTCGCCGGGGCTGGGGCTGCCCAACTGGATCTACGTTGTCTGGCTGCCGTTGTTGTCAGTGGCCATTTTCATTCGCACAACCCAGAACATGGTTGACCGACTGCGTGGCAAGACAGATCCGGAGGCCGTTCATGAGTCCTGATCTGTTGATGATCGCCAGTTTCCTGCTGGCTCTGCTGATGGGTGTGCCAGTGGCCATTGCCCTGGGTGTGGGTGGCGTGGTCGGTATTGTGGCCGGTTTACCCCCGGCCATGCTGGGTACCTTTGGCACCAACACCTACAACAGTGTGGCCAAGTACCCGCTTATTGCGATTCCTCTGTTCATCCTGACAGGACTGATTTTCGAGCGCGCGGGGGTGGCTGCCAGTCTGGTGCGGTTTGCCCAGGCGGTTATTGGCCCCCGTCATGGTGGGTTGACGGTTGTTGCGGTGCTGGTGTGCCTCATCATGGGCGGTATGAGCGGATCTGGCCCTGCCGACGCGGCGGCGGTAGCGATGGTGATGCTGCCGAGTATGAAGAAAGCCGGTTACCCGCAGCCGTTTTCGGCTTCTCTGATTGCGGCTTCGTCGTCTACGGCGATTCTGATTCCGCCTTCCATTGCGTTGATTCTCTATTCTATTGTGGTTCCTGGCGTTGATTTGCGGGCGCTCTTTGCCGCCGGACTTTTCCCCGGCATCCTGGCGGGCATCTCTCTGTTGGCGCCGGCGCTGTATTTTGCCCGCAAGTATCGGTGGGAAGATCCGGAAACTGTGGAGCGTCCGCTACTGTGGCCCAGCTTCAAGGCCGCGCTGCCGGCGTTGTTTGCACCGGTGATTATTCTCGGAGGGCTTCGGTCGGGGCTTTTCACGCCAACGGAGGCCGCTGTCGTCGCAGTAACCTATGGGGTGCTGGTTGGTTGCCTGTTGTACCGGAATCTGGGTATCCGGGATCTGTGGAACCTGATGACCGAAGCGGCCGTTACCTCCGGGGTGGTCATGTTTATCATTGCATTGGCCGGTATCTTTGCCTGGGCCGGCACCACTCTGGGCACCTTCCAGCATCTGGCGGATGCGCTGCTTTCGCTCTCGGAAAACGGGTGGGTGCTACTGGGTCTTGTGATGGTCCTGGTGCTGATCGCCGGTATGTTGCTGGACGCCATTTCCATCTACCTGATTTTGATCCCGATCGTGCTGCCGCTGATGAACCATTTTGGCTGGAACCCGATCTGGTTCGGCATTCTGCTGGCGATGAACATCGCCATCGGGCAGTTTACGCCGCCGGTTGCCGTTAACCTGATGGTGACCACCCGTATAGCCAACATCCGTCTGGAACATACCATTGGCTGGGCACTGGTGTTCATCGCGGCCATGGGATTGAGTCTGCTGTTGGTGATGCTGGTGCCGGGCATTGCGCTGTGGTTGCCGGAGAAGCTTGGTTATGTTGTAGGCCCCTGGTAGGGGCCTGATGATTGCCCTCCGGCGTTGATTGGCCCTATGCTGCGCCAATCAGCGCCGGCGTGACCAGAGCGCCCCCGGCGAGCAGCGCACCGAACAGGCAGAGTGCCAAAATAAATGGCTTCAGGCCCAGGTGTCGGAGCGCTTCGATCCGGGTCTGGTAGCCCAGAGCCGCCATTGCCATGGTCATGGCGACGTGCCCGGTAAATACCAGTCCACCTTGTATCGGCTGCGGCATATGCAACAGGCTGTTGAGCAAAACAACAGCGATAAAGCCAAAAGCGAACCAGGGAATGGTCAGCTTGCCACCGTCATTCTCAGCCCCGCCTTCGGTGCGGCGGTACCTTGTCCAGATCTGACCAACGATCAGAAGAAAGGGTACCAGAAGCATCACCCGAACCAGTTTCACAATAACAGCGTTAGCCAGGGCTTCCTGTCCGACAGCACCACCAGCGGCCACAACCTGAGCAACCTCGTGTACGGTCGATCCAATGTAAATTCCGTATAGTCCTTGCTCCCAGCCGAGCAGGGGATACAGCACCGGATAGATGAACATGGCCAGGGTGCCGAACAGAACCACCGTTGCTACCGCCATGGAGGTGGCGGCTGGCCGCGCGCGAATCGCGCTCTCGGTTGCCAGCACTGCCGCCGCTCCACAGATGGCACTTCCCGCGCTGGTCAGGATGGCAGTATCGCGATCAAGCTTCAGCCAGCGAGTACCCAGCCAATAACCTGCGGTCGTAATCGTGAGAACCACCAGCATATCCAGCACGATGATTTTGGGGCCAAGGCCGATTAGCTGTTGCAAGGTGAGCGAGAATCCAAACAGCACGATTCCGGTCCGTAATAACCAGCGTGCTGAAAACTGGAGGCCGGCTGAGACGCCGCTCAGTCGCTTGCTGAGCCTGAGATTTCCGATAACAAGACCCAGCAATAGCGTGAACACCAAAGGTCCCAGGCCCGTCTTTTGCACCGGCGGCAGGGCAGCCAGCCCATAACCGGCGAGTGTCAGAAATGCGCATAACCCTAATCCTCTGAACATTGCCCGCTCCTAACTTTTTGGAATATCCATATTCTATTAGGTAGCTATAAATCTGTTAACTGGATGTTTTGGGTTTTTGTAATTGGTAAAACCGATAATTGGTTCAGCATTCATCGGGCACTGAAGAGTTGGGTGTGTGGACCGGAATCCTGGCAATGCTTAACTGACCTTCTGGATAGGAGAGTAGGTGCAGTCGTTAGATTCATTGAGTTTTTTGAGTGTCTTGCGCAGTTTTCTCCGTTGCAACCAGGAGGCTTGATGCTGGGTATCCCAGGTTTCCGGTGCAAGGTCGCAAATGGTGTCATGGACGACAAGGCTGAAGCTTCGTTCTGCCCCTGTGGGAAGATCTTCCGACCCGTAGACGCCAATCAACTTGATGGTTAAGCGCTTGAACTGAATGTTCTGTGCTGGCAGTTGCCCGTCAAGTTCAATGTTCTCAGTGCTTGCAACTCGCCGGATGATTTCCCGAAACGATCCGATATGGAGGAAATCTCCGGAGTGCAAGGGACCCTGCCGGGTATTGTCACGAACACGCTCGGGAATGGGTGTCTGGGTGCGCTCAACTGCTCCCGGATTTTTGTCCTCGCTGGCACGATGGTCGTACTCACGCTCATAGTCAGTGACATCGATCGTGATGCTTCCCTGGTTGGTCTCCAGCTCAGCGATGATGTATTCCACGAAAACGGGTTCTGCGCTCATATTGCTTATGATGCACAGGGCGTCTGCGTCTTTTCGTCTGCCCCGATTGATGATGATTCGGGGCCTGCGTTGGCGCTTGTAGCCGGAGTACAGCAGTTGGGCATAGAACAGCCAGATGAAGAGTGTTCCGATGGAGGTGAGGGCTGAGATGGTTTCATAATTCTGTGATAGCCAGGTCATAGAGATTGCTCCTTAATCCCCGTATCCGGATGCAGCGTTGTTCAGGTTGGAGGTAAGCAAGCTGGAGGTAACGTGGCCTGGGAAATGCCGGGGTGATGGCCGTGGGTCGTTTCAGCGTGCCTGGTCAGACCGTGGTCTGGAAATGATGCGCCGCCGCTGCCGGAAAAGAGTGTGGAGGTGGCAGCAGCGGCCTGGTTGCTAGACTTTCGGGCCTTTGCCCCTGAGGGCGTTAGCCACCAGCGATATCACCAGCAGTGCAAGAAAGATGAAAAACAGAATCTTCGCAAAGCCGGCGGCGGCTCCAGCAATGCCACCGAAACCCAGGACACCAGCGATAACTGCGATGATCAGACAGACAATAGCCCAATAGAGCATTTTCTATCCTCCGTTCGAGAATTGTCATATTACCGTGGCATGGGGGCAGAGTGGGTGCAAGTTCCGGACGGGTTCCTGAAGGGACAGTAACCCTGTGTCCACGTGCCATCCCTGTTGGCAGCCTCCATGCTGTTCACCTCTGGTTTTCCATACCTGTAGCCTTGAACAGACTGCGACCAATGGCAGGGGTAACCGGGCCCAAAGGCGGAGTGAATTCCACGAAATCACGATTCAAACTGTGCCGATAGGTCACTCGTGTTATGCACCCCAACCAATTCCTTCTGGAGGGCTTTATGAAAGCAATGACTCTCAAACAACCTGGCGGATTGAACCACATCAGGCTCAGCGAGGAGGCTGTTGAGACGTCACCCGGGCGCGGTGAAATCAGAGTACGCATCCAGGCCAGTTCTCTGAATTACCATGACCTGCTGGTTGCTGAGGGAGCCCTGCCAACCGAAGACGATCGTATTCTGCTGTCTGACGGTGCCGGTGTGGTCGAGGCGGTCGGAGAGGGTGTCACTGAATTCAGCGTTGGTGATTCCGTTGTTTCGGTGTTTTTCCCCCAATGGCAGAGCGGGCCGGCAGGCGCGTCGGTGAGTGACTTTGCGCAGACCCCGGGTGACGGTGTTGATGGTATGGCTGCGGAAGTGGTTACCCGATCAGCCAATGCGTTCACTCATGCGCCTGAGGGCTGGACGCCTGAGCAGTCTGCAACCATCACCACGGCCGGGGTAACCGCATGGCGTGCGCTGGTGAGTGATGGTCAGCTTCAGGCAGGCGATACGATTGTCACCCTGGGGACCGGCGGCGTCTCGATTGCGGCGCTGCAGATCGCCAGGATGTCGGGTGCACGGGTGATTGCAACGTCGTCATCCGACGACAAGCTTGCAAGGCTCAGGTCACTGGGTGCGGACGAGGTCATCAACTATCGCCAAACGCCCGACTGGGGGCAAAAGGTGCTTGAACTGACCCAGGGCAGAGGTGCAAGGCAGATTATTGAGGTAGGTGGCCCCGGAACGCTCGAACAGTCGATTCAGGCGGTTGCCCCGGGCGGGCAGATTTCATTGATTGGTGTGTTGACCGGTTTTGAGGGCACGGTGCCAACGGCGGCAATGATGTTCAAACAGGTGCGTTTGCAAGGTTTGCTGGTTGGTAGTCGTAAACACCAGATGGAATATGTGAAAGCCCTTGAGGCAAACGACCGTCGCCCGGTCATCGACAAAGTGTTCCCTTTCAGCGACCTTGCCGGGGCGTTTGCCTACCAGAAAAGCGGCGCTCATTTTGGCAAGGTATGCGTGAGCTGGTGAATGTCTACCTTGCCGGATCTGGGAGCTGGCTAACTAAAGCAAGCCCGATTTGATCATGTCGAATGTGTCCAGAACCCTGGCCACAAACTGATCCTTCGGGCGGAAGCTGCTCTGGGTGCTGAGCATAACGTCCTTCTGCAGGTGATCCAGCAGTTTGTGCAGGCGGCGTCGGTGTAAGCCGAGCGCTGCCTGAACCGGATCCGATATCACGCCAGACAGAGCCGCAAATGCCGCTAAAGCGGCCATGACAGCGACCATCACGCCGGCCGTTGTGGCCAGTGAAGGCTCCGGCGGAAAGACGCTGTAGTACCACCCGCCAATGGTTTCTCCGAGGATAAAGTCCCTTGCGGCCAGGATTTTGGCCAACATGGAGGCGAGCACTATGCCGAGCCCGATGCCTCCCGGGGTAAACTTCTGGAAGGCGAACGCGCCCAGCACTGTGCAGCTGATACTGTTGGTGATGTCGGCCGACGCCGTCCGGCTCACCCGGTACTGACTGAGCGTTTCCGCGACCAGGGGCTCAATCATCTGGCTGAACTGGCGATGGTCGACAGGCCCGCTGCTATGGCGCTCATAGAGCGTTTCCAATGACCCAACCAGATAGCTTTCAAGTGTCAGGCCCTGCTGGTCGTTGTTCAACAGTTCCACCAGGATCAGGTTTGAGATGTGTTGCTGTACCCGCGTGGTCAGGCCGGCAGGCACCCGATGGGCCAGCCGGTGCAGCCACATCAGGCCTTTTCGTTCTGGCATCAGGGCCGTTATCAGCGATGCGAGGGCGTACACCGGGGCCCAGAGCAGATTGATTGGTGCCCGCAGCATGTCCCATCCCAGTGCCTTTCGGTTGGTGGCGATGGCGCCGGGAAAATGGAAATGACGGTCGATAAAAGCCGGGACCCGTGCGCGGCATTCGTCAAAATAACGTTCGATACCTGAGTGGATGGCCTGTTCTATCTCGGCTTCGGAGACGTCTCGCCCGGAGGGTATGGCCCCGGGTGTTGCTGATGGCGAGTCGCGCAAGGTATGCAAGGGAGGCTTTTCTGGCATCGTCGGTCGTTGCAGGGAAGTGGGCTGGTAGAGTGTCATCGGCGGGGATAAGACGCAATATCCCTGTCCGGTGTCTGGACGAAAAAAAAGGCGTTGCCGAATGGAATTTGGCTGCGGGAGGGCGCAATCAGGTACGTGGATATAACGTACCTGATTGAAAACCTACTGTGAGATTGCCTGCCTTCAGTCGGTTGAGGCAGGTATTCACCTCAGCTTGTCAGCTTGAATCGCGCTTGTGGACTAGCGTTTCAGCTAGCTGGCGGGTGTCCAGAGGCCTTGCAGTTGTCCGATCAAAGACGAACCAACGTCCTGGTTACCCAGAAAGCCCAGTACGATAGGGACGAATTGCTGAATCAGGCCTGAATCCATACCCAGTGCGGAGAAGGCCGACTGGACCCCGTCCATCGATGAGAGACCGGAAAGCAGGCTTCCGCTCAGGCTGCTGGTGCCTCCCAACAGGCTGTCCAGACCAGTGGCTTTGCTGGCCAGGGTGCTTATGGTGTCTGTGCCGAGCTGGTTTTTTGCGAGTTGCAGTAAGGCACTGGTGCCGCCAACTGCCTGGGTTTCAGTTACGCCAAGCTGATCCTGAATCTGGCCAACCAGCAGTTGTGCTTCACCACTGACTTCCGTTGCTGAAGAGAGCGCTTGAGTTCCCTTGGACAGGGTGTCAGTCAGGCTGACAGCGTCAACGGTAGGTGAGAGCAAATAGATGCTGGAGATCAGGAGGAATTGCTTGAGGATGGCGTTCATCTGGGTTCCTTAGGATGTACTTTTGATAGTAGTAACCTATTATTTGGGGTGAAAATCAATAAAAAAAGTGTGGTTAACCGAGACAGGTCTTTTCCTGTGCCTGTTCTTCTTCGTTCACCGACCGTTCCTCGTTTGATCTGGCGGCCTCAACATCCATGGCGGTAAGTAGCTCGCGGGTGCCTGTCAGCATGGCATCGACGGTTTCGCTGGCATAGGCGGAATCATTGAGCAGGGACGTGGCCATGGCAGCATCAATCCGCTTTTCGCCGAGAAGCTTCGTAACGCGTGAGACCATGGATTCACGGTTTACCCGCGCACGTTTGGCAATCTCATCAAGCGCCACAATGGCGGAGCTTGCGTCGTCAAACCTACCCTCGTAAAACCGGTGGGTTTCGCGGAGTACCATCGCGACTCGCAATCGAAGCTCGTTGTACTCCTTACGGATCGTGGCGTTATCTGACGCCAGGTAGATCGTGAGGTTCTTGCGCAGGTGTTTGACATGTTTGATGGCCTCAACCATTTCCGCAGCAGCATGCTGCAGACGGTAAAGTGATTCGGTTGAACTGGCCGGTGATTCGCGCGTTATCCGCCCGGAAATGAAATCAAGAATGGCGTTGTACAGGCGCTTGACCCGTTGTCGGTACACCAGGTCGATGTCAATGTCTATGCGCTCTCGCGAATGGGTGATCGTTGCCCTGAGATCATTGCTCTGTCGGATATGTTCGCGGTGCAGGTGAAGACCGTGGGCAAGGATAATGAAGGCCTGATCGAACAGGTGCCAGACTTCCCTGCGCACCGCCACGTTGGCGCTATCGGGAGAATCCATCGCAGCGGGATTGAGGTACCGGGGCTGCGCGGCGAGTTCTTCCTCCCGCTCCGGTAACCAGTGCTCCAGGGTGCGCGCCATCCTTGAGATCAGTGGAAGCATGATGATCACGCCCAGGCAGTTGAACAGGGTGTGGAACAGAGCGAGCTTGACGGTATAGTCATCAGCGGCAATCGGCAGGAGGGTCGACAAGGTATCCACGGACCAGCGCAGGGGTTCAATCAGTGTCAGGGCGATCACCGCCGTTGCTGCATTGAACAGGAGATGGGCGCCGGCCAGACGTTTACCAGTGATATTGGCGCCGAGGCCGCCAAGCAGGGCGGTGACCGTGGTACCGATATTGGCACCAATAGCCAATGCCAAGGCGTTGTCGTAGGTAATCTGGCCGGTGGCCAGACCCGCCAGGGTGAGAGCCAGCGTAGCGTGGCTCGATTGCATAATGACCGTTGCCAGGATTCCGAGCCCGGTATACACGAGAAGCCCGGGAACGCCGGCCATGGCATATTCACGCAAATCGACCGCCGACTGGTAGCTTTCGAACCCCTCTTTCATGAAATCGATGCCGAGAAACAGAAACCCTAGACCGGCGAGAATGGCCCCGAAGGCTTTCAATGTGCGCGATTGCTGAAAGTTCAGTACCACGCCAAAGACAAGCATTGGCAATGCGAAAACCGACAGACTCATTTTCATGCCGATGGTGGCGAACAGCCACGCGCCGGTTGTGGTGCCCAGATTGGCGCCGAAAATAATGCCGATACCGGTGATCAGGGGGAGCAGGCCTGCGCTCAGGAATGAGATGGTGATGACCGATACCAGAGAGCTGGATTGCATGATGGCGGTGCTGACAATGCCGAAGCCCAGGCTCTTCGGAAGGGTGTCTGTTGTGCGCCGCAGAATACTCTCAAGAAACCCGCCGGTGAACTGGCGAAACCCTTTCTCGAGGGAGAGCATGCCAGACAAAAAGATCGCAACGCCTGCAGCGATGTGTTTGAACTCGGGGCTTGCCCAGAGAGCAAAGGCGAGAAGAGCGAGTGTTATGACGAGGATAACCTGGCGGAAGATCATTGGCTTCCGCCCCTCTGTGCTGGCATGGGCTTGGCTAGGCACAATAAGGGCGCGACTCCTTGTTATGGCAGGGGTTCACTCAGATAATTACTTTGGCACATTTCTGAATGGTTTATTGTTTTATTTGAACTGGCGGTGCCTGGCACAGTAATGTTTGACCAACGGCAGGTCGCCCGGTTTGTCTCCTGGACTGTTGAACCGTCTGATAATAACAAAAGGGTAAAAAAAGTGATGTTACTAACCGGCTTCGGGCTTGGTTGCCTGTTGCCCCTGTTTGTAATCACGCTGAGGGACTTCCGGCATTTGTTGGTGGGTCAACTCTTCCTGATAGTGATCATTGCGTCTGTGGCCTTTCTGATTGATCCCTTGATGCCCTTGCAATGGCGCTGGATTACCTCTGATCTGCAAACCGCCTTGCCATGTCTGTTCTGGTTCTTGTGTCAGTTGATTTTTGCGCCGCGACTGCGCTTGAAGTCTGTATGGGCGGCGATGGCGATATACAGTTTCCTGGCACCCGCTCTGGCGCGGCCGTTTGTGGTATCCGATGGTTCCTGGACACTGGACGTCTTTCTGGGCTGGCGATTGGGGCAGTTCTTTGAATACGTTGTGGTGTTGCATGGTCTGAGTCTGGTTATCCGGTACTGGCGTAATGATCTGGTGGAGGCCCGCAGAAAGGCCCGTTTGGCTTTTCTTCTGATTGTCGGCAGCGCAGTGGGGGTCGCCACGGTAAGCCTGAATTTCGGGCTGTATCATGAATATATCCGGGGGATCATCACCGGGCTGGCAGCGTTCACAACACTCACCTGTCTGGTCACCTCACGAGAGGGCATACTTGAACTTGTGGGCAGCCGTGCGGATGCGGAGTTACCCCGGGAACAGTGCAGCCGAGCGCCAGAGACAGATCAGAAAAGTGTCATTCCGGCACAGCAGGAAATGGATTCGGAGGTACTTGGCCGGGTTATGGCGTCGGGTTTTTATCGAACCGAAAAGCTCACGCTCAAGAAACTTTCGGAAGCCACTGACATCCCCGAGTATCGTTTGCGCAAAGTCATCAATCAGACTCTCGGCTACCGCAATTTCAATGATTACATCAATCAGTTGCGGGTGGCCGATGCCGCTGCGCGATTGCGTTTGGAGCCTGAAACGCCGGTGCTCAATATCTCTCTGGATGTTGGTTATCGCACCCTCAGTTCGTTCAACCGGGCGTTCAGGGATATTCAGAACACCACTCCGACAGAGTTCCGTCAGCAATGTCCCGAGCCTGAGGTTCGCTGATCAAATCCTGAAATCCCGGTGATTTCAGGATTTGCAAAGTCCCCACCGTTTTGCCTCGCTATCCCTTGCGAATCAGGCCTTTTCAGAATTTGCACAGGGGTTGTGGTTTTCTGCATATAGGTTGTTCTCGCTTACTGATCTCATGCTGCCTAGTGTCGTTCTGTACGTTGCGTTTCGTAAGGAAGCGCACGAATAACAACACAATCAAGCAGAGGTCGTGATGCGCCAGGCAAACACAGGAACGAAACTACTTTTGGTGACCGCCATGTCGAGTGGGCTGCTACTCGTCGGTTGCGGGGGGGACGACGGCAAGGATGGGGCAGACGGGAAATCTGCTGATGTCACCGCCCAGTTGGCTGTGACCACCTCCGGTTTCTCCATTCCAGAGGACGCCATTCTGGTAGCGCCAGAGGCAACGGATGGTGATGACATTACCGAAGCGTTGTCAGTGGCGTTGTTTGATTTGCCGGATGACGCTCTGGTTGTTTTGCCGAAAGGGCGGTTTGTGGTGACCGAGAGTATTGTGGTTAACAGCGCTAGCGGGCTTACGCTTACCGGGTACGGCATTAACGAAACGGCCCTTGATTTCAGTGCCTCCAACGGGGATGACGCCTTTCGTTTCCAGGGGGGGAATGGCATTAGCGTGCGTGATTTCGGCGTCTATGAGGCACCCAAGAACGGGATAAAGGCTACCAATGTGAACGGCATTCACATGACCTTTACCGCCACCGTTTGGGAAGGTGATCTGGAAGCCAGCAACGGCGCTTATGGCCTGTATCCGCTCAAGAGCCAGAACGTGCTCCTGGAGAACAATTATGCCTTCGGTTCTGCCGATGCCGGCATCTATGTTGGGCAGTCCGAAAATATAGTGGTGCGCAACAATACAGCCAAACAGAACGTCGCTGGTATTGAAATAGAAAACTCTACGATGGCGGATGTGTACAACAACATCGCGGTGGGTAATTCCGGGGGTATTCTGGTATTTGACCTGCCGGGACTGGATAAGGCCTATGGTGGCAATGTGCGCGTCTTCAATAATCAGGCATACAGCAACAACGCAGAGAACGTGGGTGCTGGTGTGGTTGGTATGGTGCCGCCGGGAACGGGTGCCCTCGTTCTCGCCACGAGCGATGTGGAAATCTATAACAACCGGATTACTGACAACGCCACCACGGCGGTAGCGATCACCAGTTACCTGCTCGTTGACGACGACCTGGCCAGCTATCCGGCGAACTACGGTGCCACCATGGGGAATGGCTGGAGTCCGACGCTCAAGAATGTCTACCTGCACAACAACACCATTGCCCGTAACGGTGCCAACCCACAGGGTGCACTTCTCCAGCCCGTTATTGATGGCTACAGCTCTAACCTGAACAGCAAAGGGGCACCGCAGACGTTTCCGGCATTTTTGTACGATGGCATCGGTGAGTTGCTATCAAACGCCGGTGAGCTTGCTGGCTTCAATGCGCTTGTGGGTATCGATGCGCAAGCTGATGGCGTGAATTACGACCCGTATGGCGTGGGTGACCAGGTTTGTGCCAATAGCAACATCAATGGCAATCCGGCGCCTGACTATGACGCGGTTAACACAGGGCTGGTTTATCCCGATGACCCCACCGACGTGACTTTGGTAGACGGTGCCGGTAATCCGCTCCCGCATCTACTGATTGATCAGATGGTCAACAACACCTATCTGAACTGCGTTCAACCGCGACTGGCACCGGCGGTGGTTAATTTCCGGAACAACATTTATGGCTGTTCCGGAGATGACCTGGCGGAAGCGGCCTGTGCGCTCTAAGAGAGGGACTCCAATGAAACACGATAAGAAAGCGATTGGCGTGGCCCTGGTATCGTCCATTTTTATAGCGGCCTGTGGCGGCGGAGGTGGTGATTCTTCGGGCACCGACGCTGCCGCTCCCCCCAGCAATGTCCTGAACTTTGGCGCAGGTTCGCCAACGGGAAGCGAGGGTAGTTGCAGTGCGGTAACGGATGGCGTCAACTGGGATGCGTTGATGACGGAGGTCTGCCCCAGGCTCTCTGACTATAACCTGTTTACCAATGCGGGTGATCCAACCGCCGGGCCAACCCGGGGAGGAGTGCCTTATGATCTCTCTACCTCGTTGTTCTCGGATTACACCAGCAAGTACCGTTTCGTGTTTGTGCCGGAGGGGGCGGCGGTCGGTTATACCCCGTCTGAAGCCCTGGACTTCCCGGTTGGTACAGTGATCACCAAGACCTTCGCCTTGCCAGAAAACACAGCGATGCGCGACGGTGCAGAGTTGGTCATCGAGACCCGGTTGCTTATTCATCGGGCTGATGGCTGGATTGCCTTGCCCTATTATTGGTCTTCGGAATCCGATGCGACATTGGCGATTGCCGGTAAACGCCTGACCGGCCTGACAACCGTCAATAATCAGGGGCAAACGCTCAGCTTTGATTATTCGGTTCCAAAGGCCGCGGATTGCACTTCCTGCCATTCCATTGTGCCGGATCTGGCAGGGCCGGATGATCAGCGCGAGCAGGTCTTTCTGCCGATCGGGCCCAAGGCCCGATATCTGAACAAGGACGTTACCTATCCGGATGGGACCGTTTATAACCAGCTCCAGTATTGGGCTGAGGGCGAGTTGCTCAGTGGTTTGCCTGCGGACTTCAACCAAGTGGAGAAGGCGGCAGTGTTTAACGACGAGACGAATATTTCTTCCATCAGCAGCAGTGAACTGAACGCTAAGGCCCGGGCCTATCTGGACATCAACTGTGCTCACTGTCACCGGGCTGATCTGACGCTCCCGCCAGACTATGCCGGACCAGCGGGCAGTAGCGGGGTGCAGTTGGAATACAATCGAAACTATGATGATTCGCCTGGCAAGTTTGGCGTGTGCAAGGATCCCGTGGCAGGGGGCAAGGAAGGGTATCCCTACGATGTCATTCCGGGAAACGCAGATGAGTCTTACCTGCTCTTCCGGACAGAAACCACGGACAGCCGCCACAAGATGCCAGAGCTGGGCCGCAGCACAGTGCATCGAGAAGGCGTTGAGCTGCTCCGCAGCTGGATTAACCAGTTACCACGCGCAAGCTGCTCGCCTGACCCGTAACCTGTTGATTTGAAATCCCGGGCGCGGATCGCACCAGACGGGCCGTTGTTGCAGCCCTCCGGTGCGATCCTGGCTCCGGCTTTTCCGATCAGAAATGGACTGGCGTTCTCACGCTTTATAGCTCGATAAATCGCGGTACCACCATGAGCCCGATACCCACTGCCAGCATTTCCAAGGTGCTGCTTGCCAGGTAGGGGTACAGAGCGAGCGCAATGCCACAGTACCGGGTGACAATATTTCTGCTTCGTCGCCCATGCATGAAGTACCCGAAACCGATGCAGCCGAACAGCAGCGCCAGGAATATGTCAGCGATTTCCATGGGATGAAGTCCTCCGGTACATCCGATTGTTTCAACAGAAGGTTAGAGTCTGAGCAATTTTTAGGCATTTCTGGCATAATGAACACCTTATGTTAGCAATCAACTCCTCCTGAACTGGAAATCACTATGAGTAAGAAAGCCGAGAAGGTAACCCTGACGTCTGCCACGATTGAAGAACAGACCGCTGCGTTTCTGAAGGCCGGTGGGTCTGTTGAATACGTCGGCAAGGGCAAAAGCGGACAAGTGGCACCCACGGGTTCCAAGCAGATCAGCCTCAAAAAGTAGCCATGGTGTGTTCCGCACCATGGCCGGGACTACGTCGATTGGGTGCTGATCTGGCACTGGCCGTTACGACCGGCGAGTCCTTAGCCGTACCCCATCTGGCCTGGCAACCACAATACAATGCCGGGTAGGGCGATCAGCGCGGCTATGGTGAGAACATCTGCCACAAAGAAGGGCGTGCAACCCCGGAACACGTCCTGTACCGAGCACTCAGGGCGAACGCCGGCCACCACAAAGCAATTCAGTCCGATGGGTGGCGTAATCAGGCAAAGTTCCGCCATTTTCACCACGATAATGCCAAACCAGATAGCGCATCCGGTTCCTGAGACCCCAAACGCCGATTCAGCTGCCGTGACATCGATGCCACCGTTCAGGGCAATGACTGCCGGATAGACCACGGGTAAGGTCAGCAGGAGCATGCCGATGGCATCCATGAACATACCCAGAACGGCATAGGCACAAAGGATGAGCAGCAGTGTCAGTAACGGACTCTGGTCCAGACTGACGATCCAGTCTGAGAACGCACTGGGCAGATCCGCAAAGCCAAGAAAGCGCACATAGATCAGTACGCCCCAGATGATGGCAAAAATCATGGCTGACAATTTGGCCGTTTCCATCAGCGAGGCTTTGAGTTCTGGCCAGCGGCTGCCGTTATAGAGTGCCATGCAGAGAATCACAAAGGCGCCCAGGGCACCGGCCTCCGTTGGTGTGCCCACACCACCGTAGATACAAACCATGATGATGCCAATCACCACGAAAATCGGCAGGGCGCCGGGAACCGATTCGAAGCGTTGTTTCCAGGTGTAGCCCCGCACCGGTGGACCGAAGTTTTTGCGGGTCATCGCCATAAATATGACAAGCGCGCCGTAAATCAGCGCCGAAAAGGCACCCGGCAGGAACCCGGCCATCAGCAGGGCGCCGACGTCCTGTTCCACAATGATGGCGTAGATGACGAGGATGGCTGAGGGCGGAATGAGCGACGCCAGGGTGCCGCCGGCGGCAACCACGCCAGCGGCAAAGCGCTTGTCATAGCCCAGTTTCAGCATTTCGGGTACGGCGATGCGTGCAAACACCGCGGACGTTGCGACCGATGCGCCTGAAACAGCGGCGAAACCCGCGGTGGAAAACACTGTCGCCACCCCCATTCCCCCTGGCAACCAGCCAACCCAGCGCTTGGCGGCTTCGAAAAGGGATTTGGTGAGGCCTGCGTGATAGGCCAGAAAACCGATCAGGATAAAGGCCGGAATCAATGACAGGGCGAGCGAGGATACTTTGGAATGAGGAATGGTGCCGGCCATCTTGACGGCGACCAGGAAGCCCCGCTCGAATCCGAGTTTGGCGGAGAAAATCCACACCAGTCCCAGAAAACCCGCCGTTGCTGCGGCGAAGGCAACCCGAACGCCGAGCAGAACAAAGACCAGCATTGCTCCGGAGACCCAAAGGCCAATCTCGATGGAATCCATGTTACCCATGGCTTGAAAAAGGTCAGTCATGGTTAGTCTTGTCCTCGTGGCCGCTAACGGTACTGGCTTCCCGGGCTGCAATTTCGGCGGCGGACTCTACCAGTGGCACCGCCACAGGCTTGTCGCCACCCTGCCTGAGCGCACGGATGTAACCCCAGAGCTGCAAAAGCAGTCGTAGCGTCAGGATGGTCAGGGCCACAGGAACCACCAGCTTGGCTGGCCAGGTTGGCAGATTGATGTCCAGTGATGAGTCGCCGATGGAGTAGGCTCGCCAGAAATGCATGTAGCTGCCGTAGATCAGCACGGAAGTGATCATCAGCATTAACAGGGTTGTGATCATCTCGGTGAACCACAGGTAGCGGCCCCGGAATTTACCAACCAGAATGTCCATGCGGATATGACCGCCCATCCGTTGGGTGTAGGCAATACCGAGAAAGGCAATGAACGCCATCGCCTGCTCGACCCAGTCAACGTAACCACTGATCGGCGCTGAAAAAAGCCAACGGCCCAGAATATTCACGGTGGCCAGCAAGACCAGCAGGAAAATTGCGAAACCGCCGGCCAGGGTGAGTATGGATTCCAGCCGGAAAAACAGGCGATCCAGACGGCTCAGCGTAGAGTTGTCAGCCAGCACTGATGCTGCTGCGGACATGTCAGCCTCCAGGTGAGGGGTTATTCAGATTCCGGAACCCCGGAGGAGCCCGATAGCATTGAATCGGATTCCTCCGGGCTCGGGCCGGTTAATGTTCAGCGAAGAGCTTGGCTGTGTAATCGAAGACAGCCTTGGCATCAAACTGGCCCTTGTGGGTTTCGATCCACTCCTGACGAACCGATTCTGCCAGTTCGTTGAGTTTGGCCGTCTGCTCGGGAGTGAAGGTGACTTCGGTAATGTTTGCTTCGTCCTTGACGGTTTCAAATCTGGCGGTGGTGTTCTGTTCGTAGTTTTCCACGTAGTAGTCGAGAGCTTCCTCGACCGAGCCCAGCAGTGCCTCGCGGTGCTCTGGCTCAAGCATTTCCAGCGCTTCAGTGTTGACGACCACCGGGCAGTTGGCAGAGCCAAGGTTCAGGTTGGTGGTTGCCCATTGGCCCACTTTGTAGGTTGTGGTTGCCAGATGTGCATGGGGGGCAAAGGAGGCAGCGTCAATGACGCCAGAGTCCATGGCCTGGCGCACTTCTGAAAACGGTACGCCGGTTTTGACCGCGCCCAGTTTGCCCAGGACGCCCATGATTCCTCCGGGGCCCCGAATGCGCATGCCTTCGAAATCTGCCAGCGTCTCCAGGGGCTCACTTTTGCCAACAATGTTGTATTGAGGCAGCGGCGTGGGCATCAGCAGGGTGGCGTTCCAGCGTGCCAGATCTTTTTTAACCTCGGGATGTTTAAACACCTGGGTGTAAATTTCGCTGATCCGAGCCAGTGAGACATCCTGAGAAAAAGGCAGTTCGGTGACTGTGATGGTCGGGTTCTTGTCGGTGTGGTAGAAGGAGCAGAATTGCGCCATCTCGAAGGCACCAAAGGATATGCCGTCGAGGTTTTCACGAGCCTTGGATAAACCACCGTATGAGATATTGAGGGTGAACTCACCGTCGGTTTTGGCTTCGACCAGTTCGGCCAGTTTTTCAACGTTTTCGGTGAAAGCGCGGCGTTTCCCCCATAACGAAACGTTCCACTCAGTGGCCGCATGGACATCGGCAGCAACGAAACTGACTGCGACTACGGAGGCGGCGAGGGCGGTTTTTATGGTTCTCATGGTGTGTCCTTATGGTTGTTTATTGTTTGTCGATCTTAGCCTTCATGGCCCAGACGGTTGCCTTGATTGAGCAAACCGAGCGCCACGATTTGCTTCAGGAAAGCTTAGGTCAGGTCGTTCAGGTTCTAAAGTAGTCTATTGGTAGCATAAAACCGGGAAACCTGCCTGTGGCGTTTCGGTGGACTATCGATGGCGCTCAGTAAATCCCTTTTTTTTGAGATCTTTAAGGATCTCGGGCACTTTGAAGGGCATGAGGGTTTTGGTTGTTCTCAGGAGGCTGATGGCGACATGCATCCGTTTGTACCAGAGAACCCGGCGGATCTTTTTCTTCATGGGGTGGTAGCCTTCCAGGTACAGTTCTTCAACACGCTCTGCGTTGTTGGTGAGACTGTAGTCGCTGAGGTCCAGTGGTACCGCTATGTCGGCGTTCTTCAACTGCTTTCGGGTGTTGAAATCGATACCAATATTGATGGCGTTGGTGATGACATCAAAGGTGTTATCCGGTTTTGGATAACGGCTGACATGGCTAAGGTCAATGGCCACGGTGATTCCGGCTCCCATGCTCTGCAAGGGTGAAATCGGCACGTTTTCGACCAGTCCGCCGTCCACCAGTATCTGCCCATCGATCTCTACCGGCACAAACAGGCCGGGTACTGCCATGGATGCGCAGACGACATCTGCCAGATTACCTTCCCGAAAGATCAGCTGCCCGCCGGTTTCAATATTCGTTGCGCAGATAGCCAGTGGAATTTGGGCATCTTCAATCCGGACATCTCCCAGATCCCGGTGGATCATCTCCCGAATGGCATTGGTGCTGAACAGGCCTCCGCGCTCGAAGGTGAAATTGATGATTTTCGAGAGGTTCAGAGTTGAACAGATAGACAGGATCGACTCTGCCGGCCGGCCGAAGGCGTAGTAGGCGGCGATCAGTGCGCCTGCGCTGGTACCTGAAATGCAGTGAATCTTGATTTGCTCTTCTTCGAAGGCTTTCAGTACGCCAATGTGGGCAATCCCTTTTGCGGCGCCGCCTCCGAGAGCCAGACCGATACGGGTGTTAAAGGGGTTGGGTTTCATGGGCGCGGGCCTTTAACGTGGCATGGATGAGCAGGATCAAGAGCGGTAAAACTGCCGGATGCACTCCAGCAAGACATCTATATCCTGCCGGCTGACATCCTGGTGCGTCACGAAGCGGACAGGGTCTCCTGCAGTTATCAGGATACCCTGGTTCAACAGGTAGTCACGAAGCTGCGGGGCCTGGCCGGCCCGGCATCGGGCGTAGACGATGTTGGTCTGGGTGCTGGCAGGGTTGATGTCCAGTTGCGGAATCGCGGCGAGGCCGGCACTCAGGTATGCCGCGTTCTCATGATCCTCGTGCAGTCGCAGCGGGCCCTGAGTCAGTGCGATTTGCCCGGCGGCCGCCAGTATACCGGCCTGGCGCATGCCGCCACCCACCATTTTGCGCAGGCGTGTTGCGCGGTCGATAAAGGCGCTTGTACCCAGAAGCAGCGACCCGACGGGTGCGCCCAGGCCTTTCGAGAGGCAGACGCTGACCGAATCGTAGTATTTGGTTATTTCGGTGACATCGCAGCCGGATTTTACTGAGGCATTGAATATCCGGGCGCCATCAAGGTGCAGCTGAAGTCCATGGTCGTCGCAAAAGGCGCGAGCCTGTTGCTGATAGTCCAATGACAGCACCTTGCCACCGATAGTGTTTTCCAGCGAGAGCAGACGGGTGATGGCAAAATGAAAGTCATTGGCTTTGATAGCGGCTCGGGCTTTGTCCAGATCTATGCTGCCGTCCGGTTCGTTGTCGATCGGCTGCGGTTGTACGCTGCCGAGTACTGCGGCGCCGCCGCCTTCATAGCGATAGTTATGTGCCGACTGGCCGCAAAGGTATTCGTCGCCCCGGCCGCAATGGCTCATGATCGCCAGCAGATTGGCCTGGGTG
Source organism: Marinobacter sp. F3R08 (assembly GCF_018860425.1). Taxonomy (GTDB): domain Bacteria; phylum Pseudomonadota; class Gammaproteobacteria; order Pseudomonadales; family Oleiphilaceae; genus Marinobacter. Next base: position 1,059,665 of record NZ_JAHKPI010000014.1, read on the forward strand.
CCGGTGGCGGTAAACAATGCGGCTTCGAACCCGAGCCGTTCGGCAGCGTGGGCCTGCAGGCTGTTTACGGTAGGGTCATCACCATATACGTCATCTCCTACTTCGGCGCTGGCCATGGCCTCGCGCATCTCTGCGGTAGGCCGGGTAACAGTGTCGCTGCGAAAATCGATCATGGTGGTGGCGCCTCGTGAGTCGTCAGAATGACTGCATTTTACAGGGCGGCATGGATCATGGAATGCCTGCCCTTTGTATTATTCGGATTCTGCCCCCATAAAGCAGAAACCAACCCAAAGAAAAGGAGCCCGATGATGACAGCACCCGCACTCAAGGAACAACTGAACAGCGCCGTAAAAGAGGCTATGAGGAACAAGGATAAAACCCGCCTTGTTACCCTTCGTATGGCGCAGGCCGCGGTCAAGCAGATTGAAATTGATGAACGCCGCGAGTTGGCTGATGAGGATATTCTGAAGGTGCTGGACAAGATGCTTAAACAGCGCCGGGATGCGGCCAGTCAGTATGACGATGCCGGGCGCACGGAGTTGGGCGATAAGGAGCGAGCGGAGATGGTTATCATCGAGGAATTCATGCCTGCAGCCCTCACTGAGGATGATCTGGATGCCCTGATTCTCCAGGCTGTCAGCTCTGCAGATGCCAAAGGCATGCAGGATATGGGACGAGTCATGAATGAGTTGCGGCCGCAGGTGCTTGGCCGGGTGGATATGGGACATCTGAGCAAGAAGGTTCGGGCTGCGCTGGCAGGCTAGAGCTGCACCGCCGGCGCTGATTGGCGGCGCCTCACGTCCGTGCCCGGCTCTCATTGCCGGGCACGGCTTTTCCAACCTTCGCAGTCACTCTATTCGTCGTGACGTCAGTCGCATTGACCTGCTTCGAAGATTCCGTCCTGAGTCTCTTTTACCCAGGTGTAGATGCCGGATACGGAGCCCAGGTAATCGTTACCCCCGGTAGAGTAATAGCCACCGGCATAGTAGGCCCGGCCAGCGTTGTCGTGGTTCAGGTTTGTGTCGTTCCAGTCCTGGCAGGCTGCTGGTTCACCACCACCGTCGCCGCCTCCGCCTGAGCCTGAGCAGGCTGCCGGCTCGGCTGAATACCATAATCCGGGGTCACCCTCGTACAGGGTTACGTTGCTCCAGGTGTCGTAGGAGGCACCGATATCTACGTCGTCGCCGGAAGCAAATGTGCGATAGTTGTATGCGCCTCCCGCATAGGCCCGGCCAGCGGAAATGTGAGCGCTGGGCGAAGATATGGCCTGTTCACAGGTTTCCGTTGGTGCGTTCGGGTCATACACCAGCACGTCACGCTGCCTGGTTGTGGTGTTGGTGTCGCTGTCGGTGGCGGAATACATGCAGGTATAGGAACCGACGGTGGAAGTATCCACGTTGCTGCAGTCCCCGGTGACGGTAATCGAGCCATCCTCGGCATCGTTCGCGGTGGCGCCAGGGTCTGTAAAGGTGCTGTTGATGGCCACGTTCATCGGGTTGTTGCCGATCAGGGTGATAACCGGGAAACCCTCTGGCTGGGACCCATCACGACTGTGGCGGTCAAAGAAGTTCCAGATGATATCTGGGTAGCTTGGTCCGACTTTAACCGACCATTTGCCGTTGTTGCCATTGGAACCACCAACCCAGTAGTGGCCGTGGTTGGTGTCCTGGGTGTTGGGCGTTGACAGAGGGCCATCCAGATAAACAGTTTCTACCAGTGAGCGCGTGCCCATGGTGGCATCCTCGGTGTAACGGACATGCTCGCAGCTATAATTGTTCTGATAATAGGGGCCACAGGCGGTAGAGGAGGCCTGGGCTTCAGCCGGCGTGTCGTATGCCGTTGCGCCGAATACCTGCAGGTGGGCATCGCGGATATTGTCTGCCGCCTCTTTCAGAACGGTGCAATCGTTTTCGTTATGAAGCAGCATCATGGGGATCGGGTAGCTATCGTCCAGCTCTCCCTGCATGTCTGATACGACCTGGGACACGCTATGGAAACTGGCGCTGCCCGGACACTGGCCAGAGAGGGACACAGAGGCGGCATCCTCGCCATAAGGCAGCCCGGCAGCTGCGGCAGCCGCCGCCCAGTATTCGTTGTGGGTGATTGCGGCGACAGCGGTCATGGCGCCACCGGAAGACAGGCCGGTAATGAACCTCCGGTTGGGGTCGATGTTATAGTCGGCTTCTACCTGGACGCCGATCTGATGGAGATCTTCTGTTTCACCAGCACCCTCGTGACGATGGTGGTCAAACCAGAAGCCCCAGCAGTTTTCATTTCTCATCCCGTCGTAGCTCGTTATAAACGGGGCCACCAGAATAAAACCATAGGTGTCCGCTGCTGCGGTCAGTCCCCAGTCGTTCAGGACATCGTCGTTGGTCTGTTTGCAGCCGTGCAGGGCCATGACCATGGGCGCCGGACTGGTAAGGTTATCCGGAACGTATACCTTGTAGTTCCGGGTTCGGGACTGGTTGTAACTTTGCTGGGGTTGGCTGTAAGAGTAGGTTTGGCCCGCAGTCGTTGGCATGACCGGCAAAATCAGTAATGCTGCGAGAAGCAGCACCGACAGTCCGGCCCCGCTCTGCAATGGGAGAAATATCTGTTTCATGGTTGAACGCTCCGTTTTTGAAGTTATTGTTGGGCATGGTAGAACAAGGAAATATCGTGCCAGGATGTAAGTGTCTGATTTTGCAATGTTGCGTACGGGTGAAGAATTCAAACTGACCGATGTGCCGGACAGGCTGTCCGGGGTGTCGGACGCCAGGGCCGTTTCGTTGACTTTCAGATTCGATAACCACTGAGACCGGGTAAGCCAAACCTATGTCCGACAAAGATCTACGCATCAGGTCTGATAAGCTCGCTATCGACCAGTTTATTAACGAGGTCCGCACCTTGCCCAAACAGGGCGGTGGAAAGGGCCGGCTGATTTTTGCGCTGGATGCCACCGCGAGTCGGGAGGCAACCTGGGATCAGGCCTGCCACCTGCAAAGTGAGTTGTTCATGGCGACCCGGGATCTGGGTGGGCTGGCCATTCAGTTGTGTTATTACCGGGGCTTTGGCGAATTCAAGGCTACCGGTTTTGTCAGTGAAACCGGTCAACTGCTGAACCTGATGAACGGAGTGTCCTGCCTGGGCGGCCGAACTCAGATCAGCCGTGTGCTGGCCCACGCGGTAAAAGAAACCCGCGCGAAGCCTGTCAGGGCGGTGGTGTTTATCGGAGACTGTTGTGAAGAGCCGGTTGACGAGCTGTGCCATACCGCCGGCGAGCTGGGCATGCTGCGTACGCCGGTATTTATGTTTCATGAGGGCAATGATGCCCATGCCCGAGCGGTGTTTCAGCAGGTGAGCAAGTTATCTGGAGGTGCATACGCTCCCTTTGATCGAAACAGCCCCCAGATTCTGAAGGATCTTATGGCGGCGGTTGCGGTCTATGCTTCCGGGGGAGCCAAAGCCCTGCAGGACTTTTCCAGCCGCAGCTCTGCGGAAGTAAAGCGCCTGACCAGGCAAATCCGGTAGTGCTTGTGAACATCCATTGGTGGGCCCGCGGGTTCGGGGTATTTGAGTGCCTTTAACGTTTGTTGTCATTGTCGTCCTGATTGTTGCCTTTGTATGGCTGCGGAATCAGCCGGCCAGCCAACGCAAGGCGGCTATTCTCAAGTTGGCTCTGATTGCCGGAATAGCGATCGTCCTTTTGCTGGCGGTTACTGGCCGTCTGCATTTTCTGTTCGCTTTTCTCGCGTTTCTGTATCCACTGCTGCGTCGGGTGCTGCCGTCTCTGCTCGGTGGTGGTTTGGCAGGTGCTGGTGGCGGTGCAAAGGCCAGGCCTGGCAACCAGTCTCATGTGTCCAGTGAGATTCTTGAAATGAGCCTGGATCATGATTCTGAAACCATGAGTGGCCGGATCATCCAGGGGCCAATGGCTGGCAGGGAGCTGAGCGACCTTGGCGAGAGCGAGTTTCTTGAGCTATTGCGCTACTGCCGGGAGCAGGACGAGGATTCTGCACGGCTACTGGAAACCTACCTGGATCGCCGCTTTGGAGATTCATGGCGCGCGGATGATGAGGGCGACACTGCAGCCGGCGGAGGCAGTAACGCCGGAGGTCCTTTGTCAGAAAGCGAAGCTCTGGACATCCTGGGGCTTGATCCCGGTGCCAGCCGGGAAGAGATAATTCAGGCGCATCGCCGGATGATGCAGAAAGTGCATCCGGATCATGGCGGCAGCAATTACCTGGCTGCTCGCATTAACGAGGCCAAGGCGTGCCTGTTGCGCTAAGTCTTTGCGGGAAGAGCCTTCCAGAATATCCTCATGTCAATTGCCTCTGAAGGCGAATCGCTCTATTGTTGAAATAATGTGCACGCTGCCTTGAGGGGAGGGACGATCGGTTTTGAAGACAAAAACGCTGAGCCTGTGGTTTGTTTTTGCTCTTGCCGGTCTGCCTTTGGTGGGGCATCCGGAGCCTGTACGGGAACTTGAAGTTCTCGCGGCTCAAATTCCGGGTGCGTCGGAGTCGGGACTTAACGGGCGCGACATCGAGTTGGTGCTGGCGACGTTCAAGGAATGCGGCTTCAAGGCCAGATTCACGATGCAGCCCTACGAACGGCACGCGAGAACCTATCGCGACAGGCCCGAGTTTGATGCGGTCATGACTGCGCCTTTGTTCTGGGACCTTCCCGGTTTCGCTACGTCTGCCTATATCTGGTATCAGCCCGGCGCTTTCTATAACCACTCAAGATTAGGGAATGTGGAGACTCTTGCCGATCTCGAGGGCCTGCATGTGGTTACCTTCAGAGGGGGGATCAATGTTCTGGGCATTCAGGACAAGCTGTCGATGTTCGGGAGCATTACCGAAATAACGGACCGATCCATTCATTCCCGGTTGCTGTTCATGGGACGCGTTGATGCCATTCTGGCCGATGGCTTCGTAGTGGCTGAAGTGAACCGGCGTATTTTCCAATCAAAACGTCTGCAGGAAATGTGGCCGTCACAGTCGGATACGTTCCGTTTCGCGCCCATATTCAACCCTGTGCCACAACGGATGGTTTTTCGCGAGGCAAGCCTGGCGGAAGCGTTCGACAAGTGTTTTGACCGGTTGAGCGATCGCGGGGTCATTGATGCCATCAATGATAAATTTATCGACAAATACCAGAGCGTGCTGCGTTTCAGGTACCTGGGGCGCTAGATTGTCCCACGGATGACGGCCTCATTTGATCTCTGCACAGCCTGAACGGAGTTAACCGATGAGGCACCAGGGGGCCCTGACTCTTCTTTCAGTGCCCAACAGGTCTCCGGGTATGACAACGACGGAAACCTGTTGATGTGTTCCGGCTCAGTAAGCACCGGCGCCGTATATCAGCTCATAGCTGTGGCTGTAGATCTCCACAATATTTCCAAATGGATCTTCCATATAGATCATCCGGTAGGGTTTCTCGCCCGGATAGTAGTAGCGAGGCTTTTCCATACGTCTTTTGCCACCGGCGGCCACGATACGGTCGGCCAGCTCTTCCACGTTCGGGTCCTGGACGCAGAAATGGAAAATTCCGGTCTTCCAGTATTCAAAGTTGTTCTCCGGGTTAACCTGATCCCTGAACTGGAAGAGTTCCACACCAATCCGGTCACCGGTCGACATGTGGGCAATCCGGAAGCTGCCCCAGCCCTTGCCAAACACGTCGGTACACATCTCTCCGATCGCACTGTCGTCTTCAACAATGTCGGTGGGCTCCATGATCAGGTACCAGCCCATGACCTCAGTGTAGAATTTAACGGCTTTTTCCAGGTCCGGTACGGAAATGCCAATGTGTGAAAAATTACGGGGATAAACGTTACTCATGTGCGGTGCTCCAATGTTGACGTTGAGAACAGCTTACAAAGGCTCATGAATAACTTAAAATTATCATTTATCATGAAAATGAGTATTAAATGTAATGATAAATACGGTATGGCTACGCAGTTTCTGTACGCTCGTCGAGGCAGGCCATTTCACCAGGACTGCTGAGCGCCTTCATATGACGCAATCCGGCGTAAGCCAGCATGTGAAGAAACTGGAGGGTTACCTGGGGTGTGATCTGCTGGTGCGTCAGGGCAAGCAGTTCTCGTTGACCGACGCGGGGCAGCGCTTGTACAGGGAGGCCAGTGAGATCATTGGGGCGCTGTCCCGTCTTGAGCAGCAGGTTGGAGAAGACGCTCCTTTTGAGGGTGTGGTTCGGATGATGTCGCCTGGCAGCGTTGGCCTGAAGTTGTATCCACAGCTCCTGGAATTGCAGCTGCAACATCCGAAACTTGTGATTGATTACCGGTTCGCCCCGAATGCGGATGTAGAAAAGGCCATTGCCGATCATGATGTTGATATTGGCCTGATGACCAAGGTATCTGACCGGGAGGAAGTCAGTTGCGAAGCAATTGCACGGGAAGCTCTGCTGCTGGTTATGCCCGCTGGCTGCTCCGATCCGGAATGGGAGCAACTGATGGCATTGGGGTTCATTAGCCATCCGGACGGCCCTCATCACGCCAGATTGCTGTTGGGTGCCAACTTTCCGGAATTCCAGCACAGTAACCAGTTTGAGCACCGTGGGTTCTCAAACCAGATCGGACTTATCCTGGAGCCGGTGAGTCGAGGGATGGGCTTTACGGTGCTGCCGGCTCATGCGGTGGCGGCGTTTCATAGCCCCGGGCTTGTCAGTACTCACGTACTGCCCAATCCGGTCGACGAAACCCTATATCTGGGACTGCGACGCCATAACCCGGTGCCGAACCGGGTCAGGACTGTTATTTCTGAGGCCAGGCGATGGCTTTAGATCGCGGGCAGAGCCTTGCAGGTCAGGGCATGGGCTGACCCATCAGAAAGTTCCGGGAGCATTTATCCAGAAAATGGAGTACTTTCCCGCGACCCGGGCTACAACGTCAAACCATCAGGACTTGCTCATGTCAGACAAATTTTTCTACAAAGGCCGGCAGGATGCGCGCCAGCATCATACGGCTTACGGCGGCTTCCAGACCAATGCCAGGCAAAACAGCGGAAGCAGGAAGTATCCGTTAACCTTGCTAGTGACCACTGAAGCGCGCAAGCAGGAGATCGAAGCGTTGGTTGCCGACGCCGGGCTGTACGCCGATATTACGCTGGATACCCGAGAGGGTGCGGTCGAATCCATTACTGAACTGACCGCGATTCTGAACAAGAGTCCGACGGTCAAACAGGAAAGGCTGCCGTCACGAAACGATCCCTGCAGTTGCGGTAGTGGTCTGAAATTCAAGAAGTGTTGTGGCTAGAGCCTGTTAAGGAATTTCGATGATTATTTGCGGTGTTGAACTTACCGGCAGCGATGCCGTTGTGTGTTTTCTGAATCTGGATCAGGCGCAATTCAGCCTGCCGGAAAGCAAGGTGCGAAAGCTCACGCTCAAGAAGAACCACACACGGGAGGATCTCCTGGCGTTTCAGGCTTCATTTGCAGAACTGATGACTGAAGCCGGCGTTAAACAGGTGGCGATAAAAGAGCGTATGCCCAAAGGCAAGTTTGCCGGTGGCGCTGTCAGTTTCAAGCTGGAGGCTGCGATTCAGCTTATTTCTGATGCAGAGCTTGAGGTCTCGCTATTATCGCCAGCGCTGATCAAATCGACGCTGGCAGCCAACCCCTTGCCGATCCCTTTTGCCGAGACCGGGCTGAAGGTCTTTCAGGAAACTGCGTTTACTGTGGCTTATGTGGCACACATGATGAAATAGCCGGCTATTGTCCGGAGATGGTGCAAGCGCCGCTCCCTTGCTTTGACCTGGGAGCCTTAGCGCGCGATTGCCTTCTCACTGTGACGACAGGTACTGGTCAATCAGTGTGTGCAAGCGCTGTTTGCCAAAACTGGGGTCGTGGCCGCCGTGAACCACGCATACCGGCAACTGACGAAGACGTTCCATGGTGGTCGCGTAGGCGCACTTGTCGGCACCTTCGATGTCATCGAGCAGTGGGCCGTCGTAAATCGCATCACCGGAAAAGAGTGTCCCGGTGGATTGCTCCCAAAGGCCGATGCTGCCGGGGGAGTGTCCGGGCAGGTGCAGGACCTCAAAGGCGCAATTACCCAGATCCAGTACGTCACCTTCGTCGATTAGTCTTGTGGGTTCGGTTTTCTGTGTGCGGAATGCCAAAGGATCGAAACCTTCATAAGGGTAGGCGTCTATCAGAATATCCGGCACTTCATAGCCCTGTCTTTCGATAGACTCCCGCAGGCCTTTAGGCCAGTGGCAACTGCACAGCACCGGAAACTCATCCGGTTGGTTCAACTGTTCTGCTTCCAGAGGGTGGACAAGGCGTTGGTCGAATTCGTGCAGGCTACCGACATGATCCGTGTGGCTGTGGGTGGCAACGGCGATGAGAGGCTTGTCCAGAAGTTTTGCCATCGCGTCTTTCAGGCTACTGATGCCCATACCTGCGTCTACCAGAAGATCTGCATCACGGCCCCGTATATGCCACATGTTGCACTGGTCCAGTCGTGAAACATGGGGCTCCCACAGCAGGGTAATGCGGTCGTCTATGCGTTTTGTTTCAAACCATCGGTCGGCAATGCGCATCGGTGCTCATCCTTATTCGTGGGGGCTGGTCGTCCAGACGGGAAAGCGGTTGTAAAAACCGTCCGGGTCGTCCCGGAAGAAAAAGGCAGGAACCCGGGCGGCGGGTTTCTTCAGTTGCCCGAGGTAAAGCGTAATTTGTGCCAAAACATCGGGGGTGATCTGTAAATCACACTTAAACAATGAGTTACGAATGTCCGAAGAGAAGGAATTTCGCGCGTTAGTCACCGGGAAGCAGAAAAGCGCGCTTCGAAAAAGGGCAACAGCGGAATATTGGTGTTTGATGCTGGTGCGCGCGAACTATGGGGTGGTCAAGGCAACGCTGAGTAGCCAACGGTTTCCTTGTTCAATTTTCGAGACCCGGTGCTGGTATAGATCCGGGCGGAACAGATACAAGCGTCCGAACAGGTTGAAGATGTTCTTCTCGCAGATAAACTCACCACCGGCTTTGGGTTTAGCCAGAACACAATTGAGTTTGTAAAGCCGGCCTTCGGAAATCATGTCCAGGTGGGGCCCCACTTTGTGGCCTTCAGGGTATCGGACCAGGTATATATTCAGTCGTCTGGAATGAAACAGGATCCGGGTTTTTACGTTTGCTGGCATTTGGAGGTGCGTTCACTCTTGAATTGGACCCCCCTAGTGTGCGCGGTCTCCGGGGTGACGGTCAATTGTGCCCGGGGTCCTGGAGTGTGCAAAGATTGATGCAAACAACTGGAGCAGCTCAATGGCATCGACCACGGGTCGTAAATTTTTACGTTTTTTCGTACTGGCACTCGGCATTGCAGTCGCTTTGATCCTGTCGGTGATTCTGCTGTTCCGGTTTGTGAATCCGCCAACCTCTGCGTTTATGCTGGGCTATCAGTTGCAGCACCCGGACGAATCCCTTGCTCATGAATGGGTGCCCCTGTCTGACATTTCTCCGTGGATGCCCCTGGCGGTGGTGGCTAGTGAGGATCAGCGTTTTCCACATCATGCAGGCGTGGATTTCAAGGCGATTCGCCAGGCCTTCACAGAGTATCGGGCCGGCGAGGGCCTCCGCGGTGCCAGTACCATTACCCAGCAAACCACCAAAAACCTTTTTCTCTGGAACGGCAGGAGCTTCGTTCGCAAAGCCATTGAGGCGGTGCTGGCTGTTGGTCTCGACGGTTTGTGGCCAAAACAGCGGGTGCTGGAGGTGTATCTGAACATCGCCGAGTTCGGGCCCGGTATCTATGGCGTGGAAGCGGCCAGCCAGGCCTATTTTGGCAAGCCTGCCCGTAACCTTTCCCTATATCAGGCTGCCCGGCTGGCCGCAGTGCTCCCGAATCCCGGGGTGCTCAGCGTCTCTTCGCCTTCCGCATACGTACAGGAGCGGGTGGAGTGGATTCGGGGCCAGATGGCGCAACTCGGGCCCGGGTATCTGCGAGGGCTCCTGTAGGAAGCAAGGGTGGATTTATTGGCGTGACCATTGGCTCTTACTCGTTGATACTGGGCGCTATCTGAACATTGGTATTTTTCTGAAAGGTATTTAGCTATGGCAATTTTTCCGGCCGACAACGGCGAGAATGATCTGTTCACCTCACGAGCAGATCCAGACAACCTGCTGGGAACGCATGCGCCTTACAGTTTTGAGTTGGAAGGCAAGGTCTGGCCAACGGTTGAACACTATTTCCAGGGTATGAAGTTCTCCGATGAAAACCGGCAGGAAAAAATACGCACAGCAGCGACTCCCGCCAAAGCAGGGAAACTGGGACGGAAGCGTCACAAGAGCCTGCGCCCGGACTGGAAGCAGGTGCGTGAAACTGTGATGACGCGCGGAGTGTATATCCGCTGTCGCACGCACCCGGAACTGGCCAGGGCATTACTGGATACCGGTGATCAGAAGATTGTTGAAAACAGCAACTTTGATTATTTCTGGGGCTGTGGTCGCGATCGTCGGGGCGAGAACCATTACGGGAAAGTGCTGATGAACGTGAGGGCCAAACTGCGGGAGGAGCAGGCAGAAAACGATCAGGGCAATCTCTGACTCAAATAAGTGTGCTACCGTTTCTTGCCGAGCCCATGCCCTGCTTTTGTCAGGGCAGAGGGTTTGGTAATTGACCGGACAGTGACTTTACACACTGACCGAACAGGTCGCCTGAAAAATACGCGTGCGCACCGGCAGCTTCTGCCACAAAAAGCCTGCCGCCAGATTCTGCCATCCCGCATTCGATCATCAGATTGTCGTTGAGCTGGAAGTCTTCGATGCTATGGCCTAGGCCGTCACGTTCCGTTGATCCTGCCCTTTCCCGGTAACCGCGGTTATCCATGGTGAATCCAAAAGCGGGTTTGCCCTGACCGATCATGTAGCCTACTTCAAAGACAGTGCCCGGATCGGCGCTGATGCCCCGGAACGGTGTCAGGTTGGCAATAATGGCGTGGCAGCTGTCCATCAACTGGCGGTTGGCCAGATAAATCCGGGAGCCACGCTCTGGTTTCGATTCATGCCCGGCGAAGACAAGGTCGGTGTCCAGTGGGTCAACGCCCTCGAATCCGTGCTCGCGGAGTATGTGTTTTTTCTGGCTGACAATCGCCCGGTGCTCGTCTGCCGGGAAGAAGACTTCCGGGCCGGCGAGGTAGATGCGTTTCGGGTGTGACATGCTCATTCCTGTGTGGCTGTCGAATCAGTGGTTCTGGAAGCTCTTTTAAGGATTTCGAACTGATAAAGCTCGTTTTCTCCGGGAAACACCGTTGGCTCAGTAACAGGAATTTGGTGATGAGTCCGGGTTGATCTCGCCGGCGACCTCGTCCGGATCAATACCATGACTGGTCAGTACTTCCCGCACAAAATTCACTTGTGCCAGAATTTTGCCAGCATTGTCGCCGTATTCAAACCGATTGATTTCCACGGATTGGGGCATGAAGGTAAAGGCTATTTTCAATGCTTCCAGGGTATCTTGATCATTCATTGCGAGCGCTCTTTTGTAGGGCTTTAATGTTGTTACATTCGAGTTGGTTATCTATCTTACGGTAATAGTGAAGGTTTTACTGTTTCAAGAACCATGTTGAATGGGTGATAAATGACTGGCAGGCCCGTCCAGAAAACAAACCCGGTGCCAGGTATAGAAGCGGATATTACCGAACAGCTGCAGACTGCGTTGTGGATATTCGATATCGAGAAAGGTGCGATGCTGTGGGCAAACTCAGCGGGGTTGAGGTTGTGGAACGCGGAGGACCTGGAGTCACTTCGTCGAAGGGATTTTGAGTCGGAAATGTCCGGCCCGGTTCTGACCCGTCTTAACGGCTACCTGGTCAGGTTTCGGCGCGGCGAGACCGTTATTGAAACCTGGACAATCTACCCGGATGGAGAACCGGCCAACCTTCAATGTCTGTGTTCCGGATACCAGACCGAGAGTGGCATGGCGATGCTGGTGGAAGCCATGCCAGTTATCGGGCAGGAGGACATTCCGGCCTTGCGTGCCCAGGAAGCCTTGCGTCATGTGCCTACCCTGCTGTCTACCTATGATCTGGATGGTGGGCTTGTTGCCAGAAATCCGGCGGCAAAGAAGAGTCTGCCAGACGAGCACTGTTTCGCTAAGAGTTTTACCCGGATGTCGGACCGGGAAAGGGTTCAGAACTGGATAGCGAGTGGTCAGGAAAGCCTGTCGATGGAGGCACCGGTTGCAACCCGTAATGGAGAACGCTGGCACCGGGTAGACCTGCAACGGACATTTGATCCGGTAACAGGAAAGCGAGTGGTGTTGGCCAGTGAAAGTGATATTACCGCCAGAGTCGAGAGTGAGCAGGCGCTTACCAATGCCCGCGAGCGGCTTGCTGCGCTTATCAAGAACCTGCGAGGTGGTATCGTAGTTGAAGACGAAAACCGCAAAATGATCCTCGTTAATCAGAGTTTTTGCGATCTCTTTGGTTTCCTGATGGCGCAGGAAGGTGCAGATTGTGCCGCCGCAGCGGAGCAAAGCAAGTCCCGGTTCAGAGATCCTCAGGCTTTTATCGAGGGCATTCATCTGGCCCTGCAATCGCGACAAACGGTTACGGATGAGCTGGAGACGGTCGACGGGCTCATACTTGAGCGTACTTACGTCCCTATCTTTCATGGCGATACCTATCTTGGCCATCTGTGGCAATACTGGGATATTACCGACCAGAAGAGCAGTCTTTCGAAACTCGAACACGAGGCAAGCCACGATTCGCTGACTGGCTTGTGGAATCGTCGACGCTTTGAGCAGGCGTTACTGCAGACCCATGGAGAAGCACTTCGTTACGGGCAGACGTATTCCCTGATCATCATTGATATCGATCATTTCAAACAGGTAAATGATCAATTTGGGCATGACGCAGGGGATGTGGCCTTGCAGATGGTCTCTCAAGAGATGGGGCTTCGTTTACGACAGAGCGACTGGCTTGCCCGTTGGGGCGGAGAGGAGTTTGTCGCTTTGCTACCGCAGACGGAACTGGATGGTGCCATTCTGCTTGCCGAGAATCTGCGCAAGCGCATTCACGAGTTAGTCATGCCCCTGATCGGCTCCCTCACGATAAGTCAGGGGGTTGCTGAACTGCGACAAGATGAGGTGCCCCATTCCGTCCTCAAGCGTGCCGATGCCGCGTTACTGGTGGCCAAGGCGAACGGCAGGAACCGGGTGGAACCCGCCGCGTAATTCTCAATGGTGTCTGCGACTTGCGGCAACAAGAGATCCAAGGACAACCAGCACCGCGGCTAGTGGAAGCCTCCAGTCTGGAGCCGCGATCCCGGCCAGAACGAGGAAAAGTGCAGCCAGAACGGGTACAGCATAGGCGAGGCTGCCGACCAGCGCCGTCGGGCCCCGGCGAAGCGCCAGATCCCAGGCCACCATGGCCAGGCCGTATGGGCCCAGGCCAAGACCAACACCCGCTGCAAGGGCGGTTCCCGAGGGGAGCACTGTCGCGGTGCCGGACAGGGTATCGGCGGCTGCGGCTCCCGCGCCGGCCAGCACAAACAGGCCGGGCATGACGGGTGCGATGGCCACGGGCGTTGTCTGAGAAATCCACGAGTACAGAGCCCAGCACCCTCCGGCAAGCAGTGCCAGTCCGTAGCCAGTGAGGTTACCCGAAAAACCGTGGTTGAGAGCTTCCGGTGCAAGCAGCAGTGCGGCGCCGGAAAACGCGATGAGTGAACCGGCGATCACAGGCAGAGCGATACGTCGATGAAAGGCCCACTGGCTGATCAGAATAAACATGACGGGCCAGGTGTAGGTGATCAGTGAAGCCTCGGCGGTGGGTGCTAAAGCTAACCCGGCCAGGTAGGCACCGACGGCGCCAAGTACCAGTAAAGGCACCAGGCCGAAAATCACGAGGTTCCATTGCCAGGATAGGGTTACCTGCCCACGGGCACTGCGGCCCCGGAAACTCATGGGTAGCACCGTCAGTGCACCGCTGGTCAGGGCGATAGTCGCAAGCTGGAAAGGCGGAATGGATCGCGCTGCTTCTACCAGCAAAGGCGCACTGGCCCAGAGCAAGACGGCAAACAGGGCTGCGGCGATGCCCAGAACGTTTTGCATCCGGATTGATGTGTCCAGAATCCTCATGGGCAGTCCTCCTGTTGCGGTTACATTGCGATTCAGCACCGGCAGGATATACTTGCTTGATGCATCACAAAATCAACAGTTTTTGATTTATAACATCACGGGAATTGATATTTTGCGTGCGCAGACTCTCGATCTGAACGTGCTTCAGACATTGGTCGCTATTGCTGACACCGGAACGGTGACTGCCGCCGCCGATCGTCTTGCGTACACCCAGTCAACCGTCAGTATGCAACTGCACCGACTTGAGGCCGCACTTGAGCTGTCGCTTCACGAACGGGAAGGGCGACGGATCCGGTTCACGGCTGAGGGCGAGCAACTGGTCAGTTACGCGCGGAAGATGCTGGCACTGAATAACGAGGCGCTGGATGCACTCCGTCAGCGGCGGGTTTCCGGGCAGTTGAGTCTTGGTGTTCCTGAGGATTATGCGTTTTTACTGACATCGGTTCTGTCTCATTTCAGCCAACTGTTTCCTGCTGTCCAGTTGCAGGTCAACTGTGGCTCCAGTGTGAGGCTTCTGGAGCAGGTGCAGGCGGGTGAGCTGGATCTTGCCGTTGTCACCCGACAGACCCGCTCACCAGGGGGCGAAATCATTCGACGGGAACCGCTGGTATGGGCCGTGGGCGCAGAGAAGCAGCCGTCACTGACGGATCCCATTCCTCTGGCGCTCTACTCTCCGGGAGCCGACGTTTTCCGGGATATGGCCGAGCAGGCGCTTCGTGCTGCCGGACGACAATGGCGGCTGGCCTACTCCAGCCAGTCCATGACCGGACTGATGCCTGTCGTGGTAGCCGGGCTGGCCGTGGTGCCGGTGACCCGCGACATGCTGACACCGCAGTTGCGTGTTCTGGATGAGCGTAGCGGAATGCCTGCGTTGCAGTCCATCGAGATGGCCCTGCACCGTTCGTCTGGCCGGCCAACGGAGCCGGCGCGCCAGATGGCAGATTTGATCCGCGAGCATCTGGCAGGAGATGGTTAACACGTCTCCGTGTTAGGGTAGGGTCAAGCTTGCTCTCATTTTCATTGACAGGATCTCCCCCATGCACAACATCCAGATCGACATTGTTTCGGATATTGCCTGCCCCTGGTGCGCCATCGGTTATGCACGCCTGGAACGCGCCATGGAGCAATTGGCTCCGGAGTACGAGTTCAGCATTCAGTGGCACGCATTTGAACTGAATCCTGATCACAGTGGTGAGGGTGAGCCGATCCTGCCGGCGCTGGCACGAAAATATGGCCGTACGGAGGAAGAGGCTCGCGCTACCCAGAATCAGATGATGACGATCGCAAAGGATCTCGGCGTCAACTTTGAAATGCTGCAGGAGCGCCTCACAACCAATACCTTTGACGGCCATCGATTATTGAAGTGGGCCGGGGAACAGGGCCGGCAGACCGAGATGAAAAAAGCGCTGTTCGAGGCTTATTTCGGTCGTGCAGAAGACGTTTCCAACCACGAGGTCCTGATCCGTTGTGTCGAGAGCCTGGGGCTGGATACGGTCAGGGCGAAAGCCGTACTGGAGTCGGATGAGTACGCAACTATTGTGAGGGAAGACGAAGCGACCTATCAGCGGGCCGGCGTTTCAGCGGTGCCGGCGTTTATCGTGAACGGTAAATATCTTATTGCCGGAGCGCAGGAACCCGACACGCTGGTACAGGCGTTTGAAGAGATTGGTGCAGAGACCGAGTAAAGTCCGGTACCGACAGCAGCATCGGTATTCTCCTCATCCAAAAGGAGCGGGCCTTTTCGCCAGCTCCTTTTGCCGGATGATTGTGATCTACGTTAGCTTTTCGATGTTGATATCAGAGCATCAGGCCAGTTTCAGGATGGCTGGCTGCCCGCTGAACCAGAGGCTGGCCGTCTCTCACTGAAGCCAGCACCGGCCGTTGGCCAAGCAGGACTTCATAGGGCGTTTGTCCTTGTTGAACTATGCATCGTGCCGGTAGTCCTTCGGCAATTCCATATTCCTTCAGGTCCAGGGCTGCGGCCCCGTTATCAGTGATCAGTTCAAGGGAGCGCTCGATCCAGCTCATGCCCAACATATGGCACGCGTGCAGGCCGACATCGAGTGTCCTCAGCATGTTGCCGTTGCCCATGGGGTACCAGGGATCGCGAATGGAGTCCTGGCCGAAAGCGACTTTCAGGCCCGCATCGAGAAGTTCGGGCACCCGGGTAATTCCCCGGCGTTTTGGATAGCTGTCAAAACGGCCCTGCAGGTGAAGGCTTTCCGTGGGCATGGAAAGGAAACGCAGGCCGGACTTTTTCAGCAGGCGGAACAGGCGGCTGCAGTAGGCGTCGTTGTAGGATCCCATGGCACAGGTGTGGCTGGCAGATACCCGGGAGCCATAATCCAGTCTCAAGGCTTCTGCTGCCAGAACTTCCAGGAAACGGGATTCCGGATCGTCGATTTCATCGCAGTGAACGTCCACCAGCCGATCGTGTTTGTGGGCCAGCTCCATCAGCCATCGAACCGATTCGGTGCCATAGTCCCGGGTAAACTCGAAGTGGGGAATACCGCCAACCACGTCGGCACCGAGACGGATTGCCTCTTCCATTAATTCCCGACCGTTCTTGAACGACCAGATGCCCTCCTGGGGAAAGGCGACAATCTGCAGATCAACGAAGGCTGAGGTTTGTTCGCGAACCTCAAGCATGGCTTTGAGGGCGGTCAGGTTTGGATCGGTCACGTCCACGTGAGTGCGAACATACTGGATGCCATGTGCTGCAAACAGCTTCAGTGTCTGGGTGGCGCGGTTGATGACATCCTCGTGGCTCAGCGTTGTCTTGCGTTCGGACCAGCATTCAATACCTTCAAACAGTGTGCCGCTTGTGTTCCAGCGGGGTTCCCCGGCAGTCAGGGCAGCGTCGAGATGAATGTGTGGTTCCACGAATGCGGGTGTAACAAGGTTGCCGCCGGCATCGAGTTCATTCTCGCCTGGCACGGTAGTTTCAGTCTGGGCGACGATAGTCGAAAAACGATCCTTGCGGATGTCGAGTCTGTGTAGCCCATCTCGGCCCTGTAAACGTGCGTTTACTATGGCATTCAGTTGTGTCGTCATATGGTCTCCGGCAAGTGGCTCACGAGCACTCAGGGTCTCGATAACAGGTGGTTCAAGAGTAGTGTTTTGAATGAGTCAGTCGGGTTCGTCTGATCGGGTATCAGCTCAGTAAGCTGGTTCATTCGGTTGCGTACTGTGTTTCTGTGACAACCTAACGCCTCGGCCATGGCGCTCTGGTTGCCCCGGCAGGCAATCCAGGCTTCCAGCAGTTCGGTGGCCTCGGCCAGAGCATTCCGATCAAACGGGTGAGCCGACGTTTGTTCAGCCCAGACAATGGCTCTGCCGATGGCTTCGGTTACTGTAACCATGGGCAGCGAATAAGGCTGCTCGAACAGTGGTATGGCAAGCTCGTCGGCCAGCCGGCAAAGCGTATTGGGCAGTTGGCCGATATACGCATCTCCGGTCAATACGACCAACCCGGAGACGTTACACTCTTTGCCTTCGTAAAGGCATTCGGCCAGGTTCTGAGGGCTGCGATGCCGGCTGATACCCGTCACAAAGATCAGTTCGCCGCCCTTTACCCAGCTCTTGAAGGAGCGGTTCTCTGCGACATAGGGCCAGCGAACTGAGTTGTTTGCGGCAGACGCCCCGCCCCGGAGCCGAATGGCATCCAGGCCCGGAAGCTGTGGAACGTCCCGGCATCGCAATGTCACTTAGATGGCTCCCATGGCCTGTGCTTTACGCTCACGCACCGCTTCGCTGACAACCAGAATGAGGCTGTAGCTCAGGCCCGCAACGAGGACACCCACAAGGGGGGCGATCCAGGGCGACGTGTAGGCGGCGGCTGAGCCGATAACGTAGGCGGCGAGTCCCGGAACGTTGAAGGCTGGTAAGGTTACCGTGTTCAGATCCGGGTACTGGCGTTTATAGCCGACAAAGTAGCTGGCCATGATGACGCCACCGATCGGAGGAATAAAGGTTCCCAGCAGAATCAGGAAGGGGATCAGCCATTCATACATGCCCAGGACCGCAAGAACAGTACCGATGGCCGCACCGGCGACAGTGACCGATTTGCGTCTGCGGGTTCGGATCAGGTTGCAGCCGGCGACGGCAAAGTTATAGACGGTGTTGTCCTGGGTCGTCCACAGGTTCAGGAACAGCATCAGGATCCCCAGCGTTGCCAGGCCCTGAGCGACCATGATATCGACAATGTCGGCCTGTTGATAAACCAGAGCACCGAAGGCGCCGATGAGGGTCATTAATCCGTTCCCGAGGAAGAAAGCGAGTAACGTTGCGAAGACGGCAGTTTTGCCGGATTTGGCGAAGCGAGTCCAGTTGGTGGCCTGAGTTCCACCACTCACAAAGGTACCGAAGACCAATGTGATTGCAGCTGCAACGCTCATTTCATCAGTCGGGGTAATGGCCAGAAGACCGGAAAGACCGCCGGCATCGGAGGTGGCGATGGACATGCTGACAGCGACGAGAATGATCATCGCAGGGACAGCAACCCGAGACAGCCATTCAAGGCCGCGATAACCGATGAACGCAGTTACACAGAAGCCGAAACCGAACAGCACCATAAGCGGTGTGGTCATGACTTCTGGCATGCCAGTGAGCTTTACCAGCAAAATGGCCATAGTGGCCGTACCCCAGGCGTACCAGCCAATCTGGGTGAAACCGAGAATGAAATCAGACAGTTTGCTGCCAAGCTCACCAAAGGTGAAGCGGCTCATTAGCGCAGTATTGAGCCCGGTTTTTGCGGCGATGTAGCCGAGACCGGCGGCATAGACGCCCAGCAGCAGGTTACCGATGACCAGCACCAGCAGCATGGTGGAAAAATCGAATGCGACCCCCACGCTGCCACCTGCCCACATGGTGGCGGTAAAAAAGGTGAAGCCGAGGAGTACCAGCCCCATGGACCAGACACTCTTGCGCTGGTCCATGGGCACGGGGCTGAGGGGGTAGTCTTGTTCTTTCGGGGTTGGTTCAGTGGTCATGGCGATCTCTCCTTGTCGTAGAATGCACACAGAGCGTTGGCAACGTTTGTGCCATGGCCATCTTTTCTGGCGTTATCCGCCGGATGCTCCGAGGCCCGGGTGTGCAAAATGCACAATAACCCCCGGGCTCTGTGATCATTTTGCACCAGTGCGCATGACCTTGGTGCATTTTTGGTTGCAGGTTGCGTTTATGGTGCAGTGATTGTCGATCGTAAACTGGGCTACACTTGCAGTACGCTCTTCCCGGGAAGGAACCTGTTTCTATGGCCGGTCGGGACATCAACTTTGCCCTTGAACTTGTCATTTGGATAAATAAAGAGCGCTGAGAGATCTATTTTTATGCCGGATTCTTCGGTTGATGCCCATTCCATGTCCCCCAGTGACATGCTGATGATCCGACTCTCCATCGTGGTTGGCGGGGTTCTGATCGCTTTGTTCATGACCGGTGATCTTGAGTTGATCCCCCGGGAGCTGGCAGGCACGTACATAACCAACAGGGTTCTGATCCAGCTTCCTATTCTGTGTGGCCTGCTCGTATTCACTTTTTTTCCGCAATTTCATCGCTATGCCCAGCCCGCCTTTCTGTTGATGGTACTGAGCCTGACGTATGCGAATTACTATCTCATCCATGCCGCCTGGGAGCAGGCTGCGTTCAGCTTTCCATACGAGGGAACGCTGCTTTACGCTTATTTCGGTTTCTTTGTGCTGGGAATGAAATTCCATTATGCGCTGACATTGATGGTGGTCAGCTCACTTGGATTTATCGGGCTGATGCTGATCGACCCGGTGTATGGTCAGTTGACGGTTATCAACACAGGCTTTGTGGTTGGCTCCCTGTTTATCGGAGTGATTGGACGGCACCGGGTTGATCGGCTTCTGGGCGAACTTGAAGAGGCCAACGGGAAGTTGATCACACTCAGTTCGGTTGACGGACTGACACGGTTATTTAATCGACGGGTCCTGATGACCGAATCAGAGCGTCTGTTCGCCCTCATGAAACGCACAGACCGCAGGTTGGCGGTCTTTATGATAGATCTGGATCACTTCAAACAATTCAATGACAGCTATGGCCACCAGGAAGGGGATCGGGCCATTCGATTACAGGCTGACATCATGAGGCGGGTGTTCCGGCGACAGACCGATATTCTTGGGCGTTATGGTGGCGAAGAATTCATGGCCGTCATTGAAGGTTCAGAATCCGGGGAGTTTGAGCGACAGGCCGCAGAGGTTCTGAAGCATTGGCGCAATCAGGCGCTTCCGAACGAGGCCAGCCCGGATCGACGAAATCTCAGTTGCTCGATTGGTATCTGCCAGGGCCTGGCCAACGATTTCGAGTCGGTTGATGACATGATCAAGCGAGCCGATGAGGCGCTCTATCGCGCAAAAAATGAAGGCCGGGCCCGCTATGTGATGGTCTAGCCCGATGCTGAGCCCCCGGCCAGGGTTTTCCTGGTCGGGGGCACTCAGACCTGAGATCAGTTTGACGTTAACTCGGTGTAGCTGTTCATCAGGTTCCGGTAATCCGGAATGTGGTTGGAGAACAGCTGGCCAAGACCCTCGATGTCATTTCTCCAGTCCCTGTGCAGTTCGCATGCCACGCCAAACCAGGTCATCAGCTGGGCTCCGGATGAGGACATGCGGTCCAGCGCGGAGTCGCGGGTCAACTCGTTGAACGTGCCGGATGCGTCCGTAACAACAAACACATCGAAGTCCTCTGCCAGGGCAGACAGCGTCGGGAATGCCACGCAGACTTCTGTTACCACGCCCGCGATGATCAGTTGCTTCTTACCCGTTGCTTTGACTGCCTGTACAAAGTCCTCGTTGTCCCATGCGTTGATCTGGCCGGGACGGGCGATGTATGGCGCATCCGGAAAGGTTTCTTTCAGTTCTGGTACCAGAGGACCGTTTGGGCCAGCTTCAAAGCTGGTGGTCAGGATTGTGGGCAGCTCGAAATACTTTGCCAGATCGGCCAAGGCCAGCACGTTGTTCTTGAATTTGTCCGGGTCGATGTCGCGGACCAGAGATAGCAGCCCGGTCTGGTGGTCGACCAGCAGTACGGCAGCGTTATTTTTGTCGAGACGAACGTAGGGTGTGCTCATGATGATCTCCTTGCAGATGTCATGAAGTATCCGCTGGTGAGGGCACCGGCGGAGTTCACATTAAGGCTAAACCGGCGTTGCATCGGCGATAAGACTGCTAAAATGAGTCGCAGTGTTTCGTTTTTAGAACAATGGTGGTCGGCCATGCAGGATCTGAACGATCTTTATTATTTCGTGAAAGTCATCGAGTCCGGCGGTTTTGCGCCGGCTGAGCGAGCGATTGGCGTTCCGAAATCAAAGCTGAGCCGGCGGATTGCCCGCCTTGAGGAGCGATTGGGCGTAAGGCTTATGCACCGATCGACCCGGCGGTTTTCGGTGACCGATATCGGGCAGCGTTATTACGAGCACTGTCAGGCAATGCTGGTCGAGGCGGAAGCGGCGCAAGAAGTGGTGGAACAGGTGCAGGGTGAGCCCTGCGGAACAATAAAAGTGACCTGCCCGGTGGGCCTGCTGCATTTTCATGTTGGGGACATGGTGGCTGAGTTCCTGAGTCGATATCCCAAGGTGTCGCTCGAACTGGAAGCAACCAATCGCCGTGTTGATGTATTGGCTGAGGGAGTGGATGTGGCGCTTCGCGTTCGCCCGATGCCACTGGAGGACAGCGAGCTGGTTCTTCGCGTTCTGTCAGATCGCGGGCAGTGTCTGGTGGCCAGTCCGGACCTTGTCGACCAAATGGGCGGGCTGCCTGAGAATCCGGCAGGCCTTGCGCAATGGCCTGCCCTGACTCGTTCCGGTTCGCTGGCTGAACAGGTGTGGACACTGTACGACAATACCGGCGGGAAACAGCAAGTGATCTACGTTCCCCGCTATGCAACGACAGACATGCAGGCTCTCAAGAAGGCGGCCCTGGCCGGTGCCGGCGTGGTTCAGCTCCCCCTGCTCATGCTCAACAGAGAGCTGGGCAGTGGTGCTCTTGTCAGGTTGTTGCCTGACTGGGCGCCGCGGCGAGAGGTGATCCATCTGGTGTTCCCCTCACGCCGGGGCATGTTGCCCGCGGTAAGAGCGTTCATTGATTATCTGGCCGAGCAATACTCGCAGATCAGCGAGAACTGAACCCTGTGAGCGGACAGGTATTGATTCAAGAGTCACTCTGCTCTGTGGGCGCCAATTTCAGGAACAGCCCCAGGGCGGCCAGCAGCAGTGCGGTGCTGGCAATGATGGCAACCGGATAATAGAGATTGCCGGCCAGCTCCAGCTGGCTGTACTTGATAATCATGATCAGCCCTTCAAGCGACATCGCCACGCAAACCGTACCGATGAAGCGCGGCAGGGTTCTCCTCATCATGGTAATAACATCGTGGGATTCAGAGCTCCCGCTGTACTCGGAACGGATCACCATGGCCAGCTCGTACACAGCCAGTGCAATAATGCTGCCGTTAACGCCGTTGATCAGTGCCTGCATCAACTGTTGGCCGGATTGGATGTAGTTGACCACCTCTACAACGGTGGCGCTGACCAGGGTGAACGCCAGCACAAAGAAAACGAGTGAAAACAGCCGGGCAAACAATGCCCGGACCGGAATAGCTGCCAGCATGTTGATCATGTCGGACAATCCTCAATGTTGATCAATTGAGGCGCAGGCTAACGGTAATAAACGCTGATTTCGCTTAAGAAATGCTCATTCGCTGGTAATCTCTGGAACGGTTCAGGCTGCGTCACGGCCTTCTTCTCGCATGAGACGACGAATGTGAAGTTCGAGGCGTCGGTAGTCCTCCGACTTCAGAAATGCCTCACGATCACCCTCGGGCAATCCGGCTTTAAAATCGGTATGAATGGTTTCATTGAGCCGGCCAGGATGGCGTGACAGGAAGTACACGACATCCCCCAGATAGAGCGCTTCCTCAATATCATGCGTCACGATCAACACGGTATTGCGCTCCTTTCGGACCACATTCAGCAGCAGATCCTGCATCTGCCAGCGGGTTTCCGGGTCCAGTGCGCCGAATGGCTCGTCCATCAGCAGAAGTTCGGGATAGTTGGCCAGAGTTCGGGCGATGGCTACCCGCTGGCGCATGCCGCCCGAAAGTTGATGAGGATAGGCGTTGGCGAACTTTTCGAGACCAACGGCCTGAATGAAGTGATCAACGGTGCCTTCATTCAAAGCGCTGCGGTCACCGTTGATTCTGAGACCGTAAGCCACGTTCTCACGAACGGACAGCCAGGGGAAGGATGTATAATCCTGGAACACCATGCCCCTGTCCCGGCCGGGCTGGGAAACAGCCCGACCGTTTAGGTTGATGTCGCCTTCCGACGGTTTCTCAAGACCTGCGACCATTCTGAGTAACGTGGATTTGCCGCACCCCGAAGGTCCCAGCAGAACGCCCACTTTGCCAGCTGACAGCGACAGTGAGATGTTCTCCAGTGCCTGGACGGTGCGCCCGCCAGACCTGAAAACCTTGTTCACGCCTGTGATCTCAAGACCGGTATTGGAAGACATGGGTTAGCTCCTTGATGGACGTTCGTTCAGAGCGTCGATTTCAGTGGTGTCATATCAACTCCGGCATCGATTGGATGGCGCTCGTCCACCAGCCCGAACTTGAGCCACCAATCGGTAACGGTTTCCCAGTTGTTGGTCACCTGACCGTTGGGCAGTCCCAAGGGCAGCTCACCAGGAATAAGACCCATGTATCTGGCAGCCTGAAGTTTGTCGAAGATCCAGATACCACCCTTGTAGATTTCACCGTCAGTTCCGAGCACTTTTTCGACATCAGCAACAGGGAAGTTGAGCTTTTCAGCGATAATCTTGTTGGCTTCTGTGGGGTTGGCTTTCCAGAAGTCCACCGCGTCGAAATACGCCTGCATCACCTTGGCCGCTGTTTCAGGCTTCTCTTTCAGGAAGAAGTCGCTCATGTACATGGCATCGCCCAGCAACGCTGTCTCGATCCAGCCGGGTTCTTCGGATGTAGCGGCAACAGTTGCGCCAGGCAGGGCATCAAGTGCCTGAGATCCGAACGGTTCCCAGAATTCTGCGGCTGCGACATCACCACCGACGAGGGCACCAACGGCGTCATCCATGATCAGGTTAGTGAACTGGACATCGTCAATGCTGACTCCATTTTCTTCCAGCCAGATTCCCATAAAGATCTGGGTCAGGCCGCCTTCCAGAACTGCGACAGACTGCCCTTTCAGGTCCTCAGCGCCGTTCACGCCGGGTGCCAGAACGATCTTGTCTGTGCCATAGGAGGGGTTGGTGTAAGTAACCATTTTTACGGGCACATCTTTGTCGGCCGCAATGGGTGCGTATTCTGCGGTGCTGGAGGTTACATCCAGAGCATCCGCCGACATCAGAGCAAAGCTTTCATAGGGGTCTTCGATAATCGCAATCTCAAATTCAAGGTCCGGCGCCAGATTCTTTTCCTGGGCGATAAACCAGAAGCCGTAACCAGGCCATGAGAATAACGACAACCTGACTTTTTCAGCTGATAGTGCGGTGCTGGAAAGCAGCGCCAGCAGCACCAGGGACATTCCACGTTTGAGCCAGTTCATTTTTAGTACCTCTTGGGTTGGAAAACGAATCGGGGCCATAGCGCTCATCCTTACTTCGCATGACCGAGATAGGGAAAACACTTTCGGTAAATCAATCGGAACAGCACATCGAATATGAGACCAAGCACGCCAATGGTGACAATGCCTGCCATGATGTCGTCCACGTGCACAAACCGTTTTGCCCGCATCATCATGGCGCCGATGCCATCGGTTGCTGCCACAATTTCGGCAATCACCAGGTAGGTCCAGCTCACCGCCAGCATCTGGCGGCAGGTGTCCACATAGCCGGGCAGTGAATTGCGGAACAGGACTGTCCACAGAATAATGCGCCGACCTCCGCCCAGTGTTTTTGCCGTTTCAATCAATACGCGGGGCGTCTGTCGGGTAACGTCGGCCAGCATAATGACCAGGAAAAACACAACGCCCATCAGCAGGAGGGTGATTTTCTGGCTGTCACCGGTCCCGAGCCACATCAGAAGCAGGGGAATGAACGCAGGAGCCGGCAGGTAGCGCCAGGCTCCCAGCAGGGGGTTGAGGATGCTGTCCACACGGGTGAATGACCCCATCAGGAGGCCCAGGGGCAGGGCGATCAGGACCGCAATCCCGAAGCTGATGACGATTCGGCCGACGCTGGCCAGTACGTCACTGAAAAAGTCCTTCTCCATGAACAGTTCCCGGAGGGAACTGAATACAGCGACGGGGCCAGGGTAGAGCCGGTCGGGAGCAAGGTCCATCTGGGACGTTACCTGCCAGAGGGCAAGAAACGCGAACCAGCCGACGGCTCCCAGGGCCAGTTTCTGGCCTCCAGAGATGGTCTGGTTGAAGTCGAACCATTTCTCCGCTTCCGGTTTCGCCCTGGCACTGTTCATAGTGGTCCTGCTTAGCGGTTGCGTGGTTGCCTGTCTGGAGAGTTTTGCGGTCATGAGATTAACCTCAGAAAGCCGTCAGAAAGCTGAGTCCATACACCGGGACAGCTTTGCCATCGCGCAGTGCCTCCGGTACTTCCACCTGACCGTAGGTTTCGGCATAAATGCCTTCCAGGCGGTTTCGGTGGTAACTCTTGAGCTGTCCCTTCAGACCCACGGTTCGGGTGTAGTTGTCGCCATAGAGCTCTTTGTGCAGCGCAGGCAGCTTGTACCAGGGCATAGTTGGTCTGGTGTGGTGGGCGTTGTGGTAGCAGAAGTTCAGCACCAGCAGGTTAAGTACCGGCCAGCGACGGCTGACAAGGTTGCTGTAGGTGTTGTTTTCCTCATACTCACGGTCACCTTTGTGAGGAAAGGTTGCGTCCGGATCGTTCAGGTTCACCAGAATTTCATAGTTGTGCTGGTAGGCATCGAAGAAACGGAGCACGGTGAGCATCAGGAGATAGGCAACCCCGTACAGCAAAACCGCTTTCAGGCTCCAGAACGCAAGCGCCGCTAGCAGGGCTACACGAATTGCAATAACAGCCAGGGATCGTTTCTTTAACTCGCCCTTACCGACGCTTGTGAACGGGGCAACGATCAGCATTGCATGCATAACGATGTCAACGGCCGGGAAGTAGAACCACTCCAGGGCAAAGACCAGCTTTTCGGTTTTCGGGTGGGCTTTCAGCCACGCCCGGTAGTCAAAGGAGATGGGGTCGGCATTGTCTACATGGTGGCGCATGTGTTTGTAGCGCAGATCTTCATAGGTGCCGTAGCAGCCGCCGGTGAGCCAGTTCAAGGCCTTCCCGAGGCGTGTGTTGTATTCGGTCTTCTTGAACAGCGCATTGTGTCCGCAGTCATGTATCAGGTAGGCGGCGATGACCATCCCATGGCCACAGGCCAATACACCGATGACGGGCAGAAGGAAGCCGGGCTGGGCCATGAGGAACCAGCCGCCGATATAGGTTGTGAGGATGTAGGCCAGCACAAGCGTCAGCGGCCAGACACCGTCTGAATGGCGAAAATGCTGAGTCAGGTTGAACATGGTCCTGTTCTCTCCTTGAGGGGGTTAGGCGATCTTGGGTGTTTTGGCGGCCGAGGACTGCCAGCGTTGGTAGTGGGCCAGCTCCTCTTCTCCGATCCAGCGATTCAGGGACCAGAGATCGGCGATGGGGGCTTTGGTAAAGGGCAGCAGATGCAGATACCCGTCTGTGCCGAATTCCGGTGTCATGGTGGTGCCCTCCAGGCCGCGGGCTATCTGGGCATCCCATACCGCTTCCCAGCACGCCTGATGGGAGGCGAGGGCGTCTGCATATTCAGGCGCGGCCGGGTGCGGCACTTGCGGTCCCTGATCGTAGCCGACACGGGAGTGGATATGGCGCGCCTGCTGGGCGGTCCGCACAATGCAGTCCCACTCGATATGGGGCAGCCGCTCGCAGACAACGGCCCAGTGGCTGAAGTCACACGTCACGTCGATGTGCGGTATTTTTTCCAGAATGGCAACGGTGTTCCAGGGGCTGAAAAAGCTGCGTCCGCGATGAGTCTCAAAGCTGGCGGGCACGTTGTGTTTGTCGGCAATGTTCTGGGCCTCTGAGAAGAAGCGCACGGACTCGTCGATTGCCCATGCATCGCAACCGCCCATGACGTTCACGAATTCCGGTTTCAGGCCGGTGGTCGCCGCGCTGACGATTTTCGCCTCGAAGTCGGTCAGATGTTCTGAGATTGTTGCCTCACGCCTTGGCACATAACTGCCTGCTGTACAGATTTCCTGAATCCAGAGCAGTCCGTTGTCGGCGAGGGTCGCACCGAACGCTGCGGCGTCGGCGGCGGAGTCGGGGACGGGCGCTTCGATACCTGAGAATCCGGCGTCTTTGACCTGAGCTATGGCTTCTTCAAGAGAGCCCTCGTGGCCCCAGAGAGTTTTGAATCGTTTTAAGTTCACAGTCGTCTCCTGAGCGATACCTGAGATGTTTCCTGGGTACGCTGCAACCCTTGTGCCATAAGTTCTAAATGCCCTTAAATATACAGGCTGGCATGTAAGTGGGTTTGCCCGGCAGGTGTTTTGGGGCGGGGAAAGTGGTAAAGAATGGTGCGCTTGCACGCAGCGGGTGCATCCATGGGGCAGTTGGTTGTCGACCTGACAGGACGGCGGCTTTTTCATTTGCAGCCCAGGTTGGGCTACCATGTCGGTTCTGAGTCAACCCGGTACAAAGGCTGCCATGTAATGTCTGAAGATCCCCTGAAAACCCTGTCTGACCTTGCCAGCGATGCCCACGCTCGCATTCAGGCAACTCATCAGCACATCAATCCGGTAATTGAAGTGCGTCGGGGCATGCGTGACGCCGGCATACCGGCAGACGTGATGACCATCGACTGTCTTCGCACCCGCCGGCGTATCACGCTTATTCTTCACGATGAGCAGCCTGGTGTTCTTCTGTATCAGTTCGTGACTATAGAAGATGAAGTAGGGAATGATTTCCAACAGATGGTTCTTGGCGAGATGACTGCCAGTATGCTTTTCGACTGGGTGGAAGAGTATTTTGGCTGAGCAGAAGGTTCGGTCTTGTCTCTGCTGTTACCGGCTTACTTTAATTACACCTTGATGAGTAGATTATGAAATCTGTTGCGCTTCTTGATGGCGGCCTGGGCCAGGAAATCTATCGCCGGGCCATGAATGTCACGTCACGGCTGTGGTCGGTGGCAGTAATGCAGGAGCAGCCTGACGTTGTCACCGATGTTCATGCGGATTTTATCCGGGCGGGCGCCCGGACCCTGACGCTGAACACCTACACCGCAACGCCTACTCGCCTGGCCCGGGAAGGTCTGGGTGACCAGATAGCAGTGATACATCAACGGGCGTTCGAGGTACTGCAACGCGCCATCGAGATCACCGGCGCAGAGATTGATATCGCCGGCTGCCTGCCACCCCTGGTGGGTAGCTACCGGGGGCAACCGGCCCGGTCGTTCGAGGATCTGAAGTCGGAGTTCGATATTCTGGTTAGCCTGCAAGATGGGGCGGATGTCTTTCTTATCGAAACCATGACCAACATCCTGGAGGCAACGGCTGCCTGTGCGGCCGCCGGGGCGTCAGGCAAGCCCTTTGGCGTGGCGTTCAGGCTTGAGGCGGATGGCAGGCTCCGCTCCGGGGAAACGCTGGCGCAGGCTGTTGAGGCGGTGAAACCGTTCGGGCCAACGGCCATCATGCTCAATTGCAGCGATCCGGAGATAATTTCGCAGGCGATGCCGGAACTGGCCGGGCTGTTTCCCTGCACTGGCGGCTACGCGAACGCGTTCAAAACCGTGGAGCCCATGGCAGGTGGTGCTCTGGTGGATGAACTGGAAGCCAGACCTGACGTGTCCCCGGGAGTCTACGCAATACAGGTGCAACAGTGGCTGGAGGATGGTGCTCAGGTCGTTGGCGGCTGCTGTGAAATTACACCTGAGCACATCCGCCATTTGGCGGATGTGCTGGATGGTGACTATGAACTGGTGCGTTTCTCTGCATTAGCCGGCTAGCCGGTAGCCTTTTGCACGTCGGGCTTCCAGCGCGCGTCTGGACCGGCGTGCTTCTATAAATTGCATCGCATCATTTCTGATTGGGAGGTGCAGAGCGCCCTCCAGGTCATGACGGTCGTAGCCAAGATCTGAAAGCGTATCGTCATTCTCCTTCAGCAACGTTTGCGCCATTCGGCGGAATTGCTGACGTTTTGAATACCCCTGAATCCAGGACGTGATTGGCTGCATTGTGGCGGTTGCGTGTTGCTCTGTGCTCTTCAACATGTCTACGGCCCCGATGGTCGGTGAATGGCTTGCAGCAGCTCGTTTGGAGAATTCGTTAAACTCGCATACGGGTGCCTACCGGAATTATTCTGGTGGTGACACTGAATTCAATCAAACGAAAAGAATTTAAGATCTCGTTCAGTTATTCTTAAGTCAGTTTCAGGCCAGAATCCGACTTGAAAGGTCCCTCCATGAATATGCCGCTACTTGATAATGATGTGCTCAGGAGTTTTGTCGCCATTGCTGAATGTGGCACATTTACAAGCGCCGCCAGAGTGGTTCACCGGACTCCTTCTGCCCTCAGTATGCAGATCAAACAGCTTGAGCAGAGTCTTGGCAAAATGCTGTTTATCCGCGAACCCAGACGCGTCACCCTGACCGCAGAGGGTGAGGTTCTGCTCGACTATGGCCGGCGATTATTACGGCTGAATGAAGAAGCCGTGCAACACTTCATTTCACCGTCTCTCGAAGGAAGGGTCGGCATTGGCACCTCCGACGATGTCGGTACCCGGATTTTGCCTGAGGTTCTGGCCGAGTTTGCAAGGTCATACCCGGCAGTGCTGGTGAACGTGGTGGTTGGTTCCAGTAAACAGAACCTGGCTCGTCTGGATGCCGGTGAGCTGGATATGACACTGGTGACCGTGGCTGATGAGGGCCGGCTTTCCCGTGGCGAAGTTGTTCATGAGGAACCGTTGGTCTGGGCCGGGCGGGAAGGTTCGTCGGCCTACCAGCGCTCTCCGTTGCCGATTGCCATGGCGCATGAAGGGTGTGCCTGGCGGCGGATGACGCTGCGCGCCCTGGATCGGGCCGGCGTGCAATACAGGATCGCCTATACCTGTGAGCACTGCTCGGGCCAGGAGGCTGCCATGCTCGCCGACCTCGCCGTGGCACCGTTTCCGCAAAGCCTGATACGACCGCCCCTGAAAGAGGTAACGGGTGAGAGTTTGCCGGAGATTGGCCTTTATCAGCTGGCGCTCGTACGTAAGGGGTCCAACCCATTGAATGATGCGCTTGCATCGCATGTGAAAGATGCCTTTCAACGCCTGCGCTGAACCAGCCCCAGTCCGCCGGGTGCAGTTGTTGAAAGGGTCGGCAGACGGATTGATCCCGAATCAAGGAAACCACCAATGACAGTGTATTTTGTTCAGGCGTTTATTTATCTGGTTGCCGCCGTGATCGCCGTGCCGCTGGCAAAACGCTTTGGTCTGGGCTCTGTGCTTGGCTATCTGGTGGCGGGAGTGGTGATTGGACCGGTGACCGGGCTGGTTGGCCAGGAAGCCAATACCATTCAGCATTTCGCCGAGTTTGGCGTGGTAATGATGTTGTTCCTTGTTGGTATGGAGCTTGATCCCAAGGCGCTTTGGGCCATGAGAGTGCGGCTCGTCGGACTGGGGGGGCTTCAGGTGGTGCTGACTGCGGCGGCCGGGATGGCCGTGGCTGCCTGGCTCGGGCTTCAGTGGCAGACGGCGCTTGCTGTTGGTTTGATCTTTGCGCTGTCGTCCACCGCGATTGTATTGCAGACCCTCAATGAGAAAGGCCTGGTGAAAACCGAAGGTGGCCGGAGCGCCTTCTCGGTTCTGCTGTTTCAGGACATTGCGGTGATCCCCATGCTGGCACTGATTCCTTTGCTGGCTTTACCGGAACTGATGGATGCCTCTGGCGGGGGCGAGGGGCACGGAAGCAGTCTGAGCCTGGTGGCGAACCTTTCGGGATGGTCGCACGGGCTGGTTGTGGTAGCGGCCATTGGAGCGGTGATTATTGGCGGGCACTATCTGAGCCGACCTCTGTTCCGATATGTGGTGCAGTCAGGGTTGCGGGAGGTGTTCACGGCAACGGCACTGATGTTGGTTATCGGAATTGCTGCCCTGATGAGTCTGGTCAATCTTTCTCCTGCATTGGGCGCCTTTCTGGCCGGCGTCGTCCTGGCCAACAGTGAATTCCGGCACGAGCTGGAAGCGAATATCGAACCCTTCAAAGGACTGCTGCTCGGGCTGTTCTTCATAACCGTTGGCGCCGGCATAAATTTTGATGTTCTGTTCGATCAATGGGGCACCGTGGTGTCGCTTGCGGTCGCTGTTATTGCCGTCAAGGCCTTGATTCTGCTTGGCCTCGCCCTGCTTTTTCGGGTTCACGGCAGCAATGGCTGGCTGTTCACACTTGCTCTGGCGCAGGCGGGCGAGTTTGGTTTTGTTCTGCTGACCTACAGTGTCCAGAGTCATGTTATTCCCCCGGAGATCTCCGCGATTCTCTCGCTCGTGGTGGCGCTCTCAATGTTCCTCACGCCGCTGTTGTTCATTGTTTATGACCGGGTCGTGCTTCCACGTTACCGGCGCTCAAAGAACGATGACCGGGAGGCCGATGCCATTGATGAGCAGGCCCCGGTCATCGTGGCCGGTGTCGGTCGCTTCGGGCAGATCGTCTGCCGTCTGTTGCGGGCCAATGATGTCCCGATCGTGGCTCTGGACCATGAAATTGACCAGATAGAGAATCTCAGGCTGATCAATATCAAGAGTTTCTTCGGGGATGCGAGTAGGCCTGATTTGCTGGAAACGGCCGGTATTGAGAAGGCGCGCCTGCTGGTGGTGGCTATTGATGACCGTGACCGATCGGTTCAGATGGTTGAGCATGTGAAGCAGTTTTTTCCCGGTGTGTGGGTCCTCGCCCGCGCCTTTGATCGCGGTCACGGCTATAGGTTGAGGGCGGCAGGTGCCGACGATGTGGTGAGTGAAACCTATCATTCGGCTCTTGAGCTGGGTGGCCATGCACTCACCGCCATGGGTGTGCACCCGATGCGCGCCCGGCAGATGACCTGGGCCTTTCTGGATAATGAAAAAGCTCACGAAGACCAACTGTTCGGTGCCTGGAAAGAAATTGAAGAGGGCATCCGCTTCAGTCCCCGCTATGGCGAGCTGTTCATGAAGCTGGAGGAGGCGTTAAGCAGCGCCATGCAGCGGGACTGGGAAGAACCGAAAAGGGAGGACGTTCCGGTATGGCGGCCACCTGAGCGTTGAGTCCGGGGCATTAATGGGGCGTATGAGAGGCGCTTTTATCACTGGAAATTCTGGAAGCTCTTTTCACTGAAGCCAGGCGGGGTTGTCCGTTGCCAAGTCTCAATCCGAGCACAACCCCTGCCACGCCCACCCAGATCGCAAACGAGTATGTCTCGTTAAACCAGACCAGACCTATGATCAGGCCGAAGACTGCGGCCACAGCGCCTAACTGGCTGTAGAAAACCGGGCTTGCGCGTCGTTGAACCTCGAAGGCACAGACATAGGTTGCCGCGGTCAGTAATCCCTGCAGAGCCATCAAGCCGACCATAGGTGTGCCCAATCCGGCCGGAATCAGTGAAGAATCCGTCAGTGTTGCGAATACCCCGAGCACGATTGCCGAAACGAGAAGTGTGCCGGCGGCAAGTGTCCTGGCGTCGGCATGTTCTGGCCAGGCGACAGAGCGATAGACGTTCCCGATGGCAAGCATCGCCGGGATGATCAAACCCAGGAGAAACCACAGCGGGTTGGCTGCGTTGAGTTCCGAATGGCGTTGCCACAAAATCCAGACGCAGGCGAGGACGGCAAGCGTAAGGCCGAAGAGGCGCTGCCGGCTTCGCTTTTCCAGGCCCATTCTGGTTGCAATCAGAACGGTGAAGATCGGTGGAAGCGCATACATGATGCCCGTGAAACCGGAGCCCAGCTTTGTGACCAGAAAAAACGCAATGACGTTGGGTACGGCGATACCGGTCAGTCCACTGATGACAAAGTAGCGGGTCAGACGGCCGGCGAAAATGGTTCTGCGCTGTTGCGACGTCGATAGCAGAAGGGACCCGGCAATGAACGTCTGCCAGAA
The DNA here is from genome assembly GCF_018860425.1 of Marinobacter sp. F3R08. GTDB lineage: Bacteria > Pseudomonadota > Gammaproteobacteria > Pseudomonadales > Oleiphilaceae > Marinobacter. The sequence goes on from NZ_JAHKPI010000014.1 coordinate 1,092,855, forward strand.
GGCATAAGAGACGGCTGGTACACCCTGTGAGGTTGCGGTTTTTGCCAGTGCCAGCATCAGTGCTATCAGGAACCCGTTGGTGATCAGTAGGCCCCAGACAATGGTCTGGGGGGAAATGGTCGGGCGCTGGATCGAGATCATCATTGTTGCATGCTCCGGGTTGCGGTTGCTTCGTTACCAGGAGCCAGTGTGCCGCAGTTGATTCAGTTGATAATCGGACGGATTCGAACAATACTCCTTCCAGTTTGGAAACAATCAAGGGGGAGCCGTGGCCACCGACAAGCTAGTAGCCATGAACATCTTCAGGCGGGTTGCGGAGCTGGGCAGCTTCACCAGAGCGGCCGACGATCTGGACATAACCGCGGCGACGGTCAGCAAGCACATCGCGTTTCTGGAGCAGGACCTCGACACAAGACTGATCCACCGGACGACCCGCAGAATGAATCTTACCGATGCCGGACTGGCGTTCCTGAAGCGAACTCAGGCCCTGCTGGATGAGCTGGAAGATGCGGAGCTGGAGGCCCGGGGTTTTCAGGCGGAGCCGAAGGGTACGATCCGGCTCAATGTGCCGATGTCGTTTGGATTAACCCACATTACGGAAGCGATCGATAGCTTCCTCCAGCGCTATCCCGACATTGATATCGACCTGCAACTCAGCGACCGGATGGTTGATCTGGTCGAGCAGGGCGTTGATATAGCCATTCGGGTGCGCAGTTCCCTGGCCGACTCGAGCCTTCTTGCCAAACCGCTGAGAAAATCCAGGAACATCGTCTGTGCCTCACCGGGCTACCTCGAGAGTGCGCCTGCGATTAATGTTCCGGAAGATCTTGCCCTGCATAACTGTCTGATGTTTACGCTCCACGACAGGCCGAGGGTTTGGGCGCTTGGTGAGCGGGAAGTGGTTGTGAGCGGCAATTACCGGACAGACAGCAGCCTGGCGATCCGGCAGAGTCTGTTGAGGGGGGCGGGTATCGGCCTGTTACCCCGCTTTCTGGTGCAGCGGGACCTTGATAGTGGCGCCCTGGTTCCTTTGCTGACCGACTTCCCGCCAAAGCCCTACACGGTGTTTGCCTTGTTCCCGCCGGGGCGTAAACAGCCGACAAAGGTACGTCTCCTGCTTGAACATCTGGATCAGCACCTGGGAGAGAAGCCCTACTGGGAATAGGGGCTGCCGGGCCAGGCACGGGATAGTGTCGCTGCAACTGTTTCCGTTCTGGAAAATATGTAGTTCTGTTTTGTCCGTTTTTTGCGCCTGACCGATTTCATAGAGTGAGTCTTCCAACCTGAAGGAGGAAACCCTGTGAAACGTCGAACCACACCCGCTATTGAGCACCTGAACCTGACCATTGCAGCTTTGAGATGCAGCTCTCGAAAGGCGGTATCGACCGGTTTGCCTGTATCGGAGCAGTTGTCATGAACATACATGAAGCTCTGGACTGGCGTTATGCCGTCCGTGAATTCTCTGCGGATAAACTGGATAACCAAACGGTCGAAACCCTGGTGGATGCAACCCGGAAGAGCCCGTCCTCATACGGACTTCAGCCCTACAAGATTCTTGTGCTGGAGAGCCGTGCGGTCAGGCGGGATTTGCTTGCATATTCCTTCGGTCAGCAGAAGGTGCTGGACTGCTCACATCTCATCGTTTTTGCGGCGCAGACGGCTATTGGTGATCATACGGTGGATCGCTACGTCACCCGGTTCGTCAAGGACCGGGGTGTTCCTGCCGATGATATCTCTGGCTATGTAAAGCATATGAAGGAGGCGCTGGCGGCCAAGTCGCTTGCGGAAAAGCAGGCATGGGCGCACCAGCAGGCCTACATTGCATTGGGCACGTTGCTCACTGCAGCCGCCTTGATGCGGATCGACAGCTGTCCGATGACCGGCTTTGATCACAAGGCTTACGATGAAGTGCTTGGTTTGCCTGCGCGGGGCCTGGAAAGTTCGGCCATTGTGGCTCTGGGCTACCGCAGTGACCGTGACAGAACGGCCGGCTTGCAGAAAGTCCGTTTTGACTACGATGAACTGGTGGTCAGGATGTGAGTGTAGCCCGGTCCATTTCCTGCTCTGGCTGGTGTTCCTTTGCTGTAGGGTATAGGTTCGAGAGAACGGCAATCCATTTTCTGCCTGCTGCCGTGCAAAAGGAGCATCTGCTCAATGAAGGTTTATTCCAATCCGGTCGGTTCCGGCAATCTCTGGTTCGACAACCTGACCACCGCCGAGGGCACGCCGGTCGCTTACGACCCCCAGGCACGGGCGTTTGTTCCCATGCCACCATTCTGTGCAAACCGGGAGGTTATTGGCTGCAACTGGATAGCGCCGGAGCAGGGCGCGTTTTGTCGGTCCTGCGCGATGACAGCTCTGGCTCCGGATCCTGATATCGCTTATGCCATTCCAAACTGGGCCGAGACCGAGGCGGCAAAGCGCTGGGTGCTCGACAATCTTGGCCGCTGGCATTGGTTCCGGCCAGAAGATCCAGGTACCCGTCCGGTTTTTCATATGCTCGCTGAGGGCTTGACGGCAGTTGCCATGGGGCATGCAAATGGTGTTGTGACAATCAGTGTGGCGGAAGCTGACCCGGTGGTTCGTGCAACCAGGAGGCAGGCGTTGGACGAGCCTTACCGAACCATGATGGGCCATATGCGCCATGAAATTGCGCACATGCTGTGGTGGCGGCTGAGTCTGCGGGAAGACTTTCTGGATGCGTTCCGGGCAACCTTTGGCGACGAGCGCGCGGATTACCCGGCGGCGCTTGAGCGGCATTATCACGATGGGCCCCCGTCTGACTGGCAGCTGTCTTACCTGACCAGTTATGCGTCGGCACACCCTCACGAAGACTGGGCCGAGACTGCGGCGCATTTGCTGCACCTGACAGATATCTCGGACAGTTTCGTTGCATCCGGTCTGACTTCACCCGAATTGCCGAGACCCGGCTGGGATCCCTATGCGGAGTCTGATACAGCGATGCTGATTCATGCAGCGGCGTCGTTGGCCATTCGGGTAAACCACGTGAATCGTTCCATGGGGCTTTCAGACCTGTATCCGTTCGTGCTCTCTGAAACGGCGCAACGCAAACTCTCATTCGTGCACGACTGGTTGCGTCGGGGCGCCCAGGGACTCTGACTCAGCGATACACCGGTCACTCAGACCGGCGCCACACCGATTAGCCAGCGGTGTGCCCAGACCACCATGAATACGTACACCGCAAGGCCACCAATCACAGCAATGACGTCATTGGCCTTGCTGACTGGCAGGGCAGGAATTGCCCGCTGGGTTCTGCGTTTCATTGAAATCCGGTCAGCCACGGCCCAGGCCAGAAATGAGCCAAACAGGAACAGGTCATGGAGCATCCCGTTGGCCAGCAAGTGGGCCAGTGCCCAGAGTTTGACCGCAACCAGCATGGGGTGCCCCAGTTTCGCCCTGATCTTGCCTGGTAAATACGTAGCGAACAGCAACGGGAATACAGGGACCAGAAGCAGGAAGGCGAGGTGCCTGAGCCAGCCCGGGGGCGTGTAGATGACGGTCGGATCCATTCGGGCGGCGCTGTAACCCCAGACGATCAGAATGAGTCCTGCCAGGGACACCAGGGAATAGAGCCCTTTGAACGTGAGCTCGCCCATGGAGATGTTAAGCCGGTTGCGCAGCGGTTCGTTGACGATGGATAGCGAGTGTACTCCGAGGAACAGAATCAGACCGACAATCAGTGTGGTCATTGGCAATACTCCCTGTGGTTTTGTGAATTTGGGGCTTGAGTGTCGGGCCGGTTATCCGTCGAAGGCCCTTATGTGTTGGACCCCGGACAGTATAGGAAACCGGGACAGAAGATGCCCGAGCGTTTATCATCGGGCGACCTGATTCCTCCGATTAAAAAGGCACCCATGAAGTTTCCCAAGGTCACTGTCGTACTGGTCTGTGCTGCATTGCTTTTTGTCCTGTGGGAGCAGACCCGCGAACAACCCGAACCGGTCGACGCAAGCCGTCTGAGCAATTTGAGGGCGAATCCGGTTCAGTTGAGCGCCGCCGTGGACTGGATTGTTACCCAGATCCCTCAGTTCTGTTCAGACGCGACCGGAGAAGCCGAGGGCGCAAGCGCGCATCTCGATTGTGTCGAAAAAGCCGACGCCCGCACGTCGTCCTGCAGGAGGATGCTTTACGATCGATTTCCGGCCGTTGTTGCTTCGGAGTCGGTATTCCGGGATGTGTCGCTCACAGCGATGGAGTGCCTGGTACCCCGACCGGGCCTGGTTGGTTGATTGGCTGCCCGGTAACCGGAAGGCGTTATACCAAACCTTGTCTTGAATGCCCGGCTGAACTGACTGGAATCATTGAAACCGCAGGTCAGTGCAATGGCGGTAATGTTGTTGTCTCGCAGACGAAGCATGTCTCGGGCCCGAATCAATCGCTGTTCCTGGACGTATTGATAGGGGGCACAGCCAAACGTTGCCTTGAACAGCCGGGCAAAGTGGTAGGGGCTCAGATTGACCCAGCTGGCCATGGCAGCCAGCGTCAGCGGCTGATCCAGTTGAGCGTTGACTCGTTCCTGCAGCAGGCGGCGGTATCTGAGTGACAGCTTACCGGTCACATCCGGAGGTGCTTGAGGTACGTTAGCGTGTCGGCAGACAATCTGAAGCAGAAGCCATTGTGCGAGATGATCCATGGCCATGGTCTGGCCGGGTGCCTGCCAGTCGCTGAGCGTCAAAAGCCTGCCGGCCTCGGCAAGAACCGGGTCTTCGCCATGGTATAACTCGGCAAGCTGGCGTTGGTTCGGATCGCTATCGAATGTCTGCTCTGCGCAGCGGGTAATGTCCAGGTCATTGAAGTAGAAATGGAAGAACTCGAACGGTCCACTTATCTCCCAGGTTGAGCGGCTGCCCGCAGGGAACAGGCAAACGGCACCCGGAAAGCCCTGGCTGACAACCTTGCCCTTCATAACACGTCTGGCTTGCTCGCCCTTATCAATATAAATGCTAAGAGCGTGGTGCCTGGGCCTCTCGTATTGCACCTGGCCCTGGTGATTCTGCCACTGGGCCAGAGCCCGTCCCTGATCGAGTTCGAGGATTCTCCGGGGGACAACGCCGGCGCTTTTCAGGGAATCAACAATATCCCGGGGTGCCTGACGCGAGTGCGTCGGCAGGTTTGATGCAGATGTAGAGTTGGTTTGCATATCAGGCCTCCGCAAGAATCATCCATGGTTCAGCAGGATCTGACAAGTTCTGGTGTCGTGTTCGCCCTATTGTGTTCGACTGATAAATGGTTGTTCCCTATAGCGACAGGAAGCACTGGCATGCCAATCTCTGTTCATTATTGTTTGACGGTATTGATCTGGGGCCTTACCTGGACGGCGATTCGCCTGCAGGTGGAATCCGCATCCGTCGACATCGCCGTTTTTTACCGGTTCCTGATGGCCTCCGCCGTGGCTCTGGTCGTTCTGGCTTTGGTGCGCCGGCTTGAGAAGCTGACACTGAAGCAGCACGGCTGGCTCGTGTTGCAGGGATTGACGCTCTACAGCGTGAATTTCCTGCTGATCTACCGTGCCGCGGAATCCATGACCAGTGGTTTGCTGGCTGTGGTGTTTTCGCTGGCTGCGTTGTTCAATGCTCTCAATGGCTGGCTCTGGTTGAGGCTGAAGCCCACGGCCCGGCTCTATCCCGCGATCTCTCTGGGTATCACCGGGGTGGCTTTGTTGTTCTGGCATGATCTGCAGTTGGGTAACGCCACCGCGACCAGCATTCTGTTCGCGGTGGCCGGCACCTTCTGGTTTTCCATGGGGAACCTTGTCAGCATCAAGGTGCGGGCATCCCGGGTGCCACTGTTCCTGGCCAATGCCTGGGCGATGGTATACGGCGCCTTGATTCTGGGAATCTGGTGTCTGGTTCAGGGTGTGGAGTGGGTGCTACCTACCGCAGCGACGTTCTGGGGGGCAACGGTGTTCTTGGCGATCCCGGGGTCTATTGTGGCGTTCTACTGCTACATCACTGTGATTCAGACCCTCGGCGCCGATAAGGCTGGCTACGCGACTGTGCTTTTCCCGGTCGTTGCCCTGAGCGTTTCGACCTGGCTGGAAGGTTTTGAGTGGACGGTAACGGCGGTAATCGGAGCATCACTGGCGCTGCTGGGCAACTATGTCCTGTTCCGGGCCGCGAGAACGTAACGCCTGTGATTCCGTTCGTCTCCTTTTTCCGGAGCAATGCATCCCCCGGCCATGCCGCGCCTGTCCGGATGCGGCATGGCCCGATCAGTCATGAGTTTACCGCGCTGATCAGCGCGGTAAACGCTCCCAGACTGTCACCTCAGACAGAGTGTGCTGAAACTTGTGCTGGGTTTCTCGGATAACGAATGGGACCTTTGTCGGCTCACTGACCAAGCGGAAATAGGGTGAAAGGTGCTCTTTCAGACCGTCCAGGGTCGTGTGATTCTCACCGTCCTTCTTGAAGCCGCCAATCCATTCCTCTTTCGGTGTGTGTTCTTCCAGCCAGGTATAAGGTGAGGCAATGACTAGCAGTCCACCGTCATTGATCCGTTCGTGAATGCTCTCCAGGAAGCGCCGTGGCCGGTAAAGCCGGTCAATCAGGTTGGCTGCCAGAACCAGGTCGTAGCCGGTAAACTGAGGTTTCAGGTTACAGGCGTCGCCCTGCTGGAAGCTCACGTTTCCTGCGCAGTCATCAAGCCCCAGCTCCTTGAGGGTCCGGGTATGATAACTGACCAATTCGCCTTCCTCCGCGAGAGCGTAGCGAACAGAGCCTTGCTCGGCCATTTCCACGCCGAGCCGGATAAAGTTCGCGGAGAAGTCTACGCCTTCCACCTCGTCGAATTGTTTGGCCAGTTCAAAGCTTGAACGACCGCAGGCGCAACCGAGATCCAGTGCCTTGCCGGTAGGTTTGTCTTTCATCGCCTCGAGAGCCAGATCTGCCAGGGCCTTGGGGAAGTTCTCGACGCCGAACCAGGTGTCACCGAAGTGGAATTCCGCATACTCCGTCAGCAACTTGTCGCTTTCATAGTAAGCGTTCGGTTGAGCTGCTTCGCGCTCCGATGCGATATAGCGAAAGCCGGCATGCTGGAAGAAGTGGCGCCTGAAGGCATAGCGCGCAGCCAGCCGGGCTTCGTTGCCACAGGAAATCCAGGATCCGCCTTTGATCAGATTGTGCTGGCCATCGAACGTGGGCGTTGTGAAGTCGTCGTACAGCGGATGCACTTTAAAATCATCGAATGGGTATGTGGGTGTTTCTGTCCATTGCCAGACGTTGCCAACCACATCGAACCACTCACCGTGCCGGAATCGGGTAACCGGACAGGAAGATGCGGCGTGGTCCAGATGAAGGTTGGCCTTCGCCAGATCGTTTCCGACTTCCTCGACGCCTGCCTCAGAACACAGGCGGTACCATTCGTCTTCGGTTGGTAACCGGATAGGCTGACCGGTTTGCTCCCGTTTCCATTCGCAGAAGGCTTTGGCTTCGTGGTAGTTCACCTCGACGGGCCAGTCCCAGGGCATATCGACTTCTTCGGTCATCAGGCGCAGGCGCCAGCCAGTGTTCTGCCAGCGCCAGAACGTTGGATGCCTGGCCTGAGCAAACTGCCGCCAGGCACAGCCCTCTTCACTCCAGAACCGATCCTGCTGGTATCCCCCGGCCTCAACAAACGTCAGAAATTCCTGATTGCTGACCAGATATTGACTGGCCCTGAATTCATCCACCTGTGCCTCGTGCCTGCCGTATTCGTTATCCCAGCCGTAGTAGGCGTCGTCATAGGGCTTTCCGATGCAGATACTGCCTGCCGGTACGGTGACAAGTTCGTTCTCGGGGGCTTCACCCGTCTCACGGTCAGGCGCCCAACGGGGCTGCGGACGGACTCTGGCCAGGTCGTGCTGACGGATCAGAACGGACGACGTCTCCAGGTGGATTCGTTCGTGCTCAACGCCCATTACGACTGGCCACCAGGGGCTTTCCCAATTGATGGGCAAACTGAGAGGGAGTGTTTCTATAAGATCGAGCACGGCTGTCCGTACTTTGGCCCGGTAGTCCATGACATCGGAAACGCTGGGCCAGTCGTAGTGGTCTTCGTTCAGATCATCCCAGCTCATTTCATCCACACCCACGGCAAAAACCGATTCCATGCGCGGGTCGATGCGCTCGGGAAGGAGTTTGGCCAGGACCAGTTTGTTGACGAAAAATGTGGCGGTATGGCCGAGGTAGAAAATAAGCGGGTGTCGCAGTGGGATCGACTTCCTGAAGTAACCTGCATCATCGGCCAGGCAATCGAAGAGTTCCGTGTAGGTGTCGAAGGTGTTGGCGAAGTACAGGGCGATCTCTTCACGTTTCTCTGCTGGCGACCCGGTGCTCAAATCAGGTGTTCTCAGGAGGCCGGTGCTATGTTTGAGCGGTCTGGCTGAGAATGGAGTTTCCGGTATTGGCGATGTCATTTCGAACAGGTCCTTCGTTTTGTTGGTCTACAGGAATACGTCTCGCACATCAGGGATGGTTCAACACTCCCCAAAAACTATACAGACACACCCAGTGCCCGAAATGTTACAGGGCTGATTCCTTCGCGCGGGCAACGGACCGTGGAGCCCCCAGAGCAAGCAGAACAGCACCGGTTGAACAAGTTAGCATAGCAAGAGAAATGGTGAGCAGCGTCTGATCACCAAAAAGGGACGACACAGTACTGATGGCCCCGGCAATGGTAAATTGCGAGGCGCCCAGCAGAGCAGCGGCGGTGCCGCTAAGGTGAGGGAAGAACTCCATGGCGTTGGCCATGTTGTTCGGCACGATGCCGCCCTGGCAACCCATGGCAACAATGATACATCCGGCAACCGCCCACAGCGGTCCCTGTGAATACACTGTTATGACCAGTGCGCTCAGTGCCAGACATTGTGCGATAACCTGGGCACGCACAAGACTGACCGATGAAAACCTCCGCAACAACGGGCGGTTGGCCAGGTTCAGGCACGCCATGAAGACAATATTGGCGGCGAACAGAATGGCAAAGCTGTTTTTGGAGAGACCATACCACTCCTGATAGATGAACGAGGAGTGCGTGATGAACAGAAGCATGGTGCTGAAGCACAAGACCTGAATACCGATGAAACGCATGGTGGTCCCGTGCCGGAGCACCAGCAGATAATTGGTTACCAGGGTCCGAACCGGAGTGGTTGCCCTTGAGCGCGGCTGCAGCCTGGGGAACAGGGCGACCTGCAGTGTGAAAATGAGGAATACCGCATAGCCGGCCAGCATCAGGAATATCCAGTGCCACTCGCCGAGCGCCATCATCAGGGCCCCGAGAGAGGGTGCTGCTGCCGGCGCAATAAACATGATCAGGCCGATAAGCCCGAACAGCCGGGCGGCATCCTGCCCACTGACCTCATCCCGGACAATCGCGGGAACCGATACCGCACAGAAGGCACCACCGATACCCTGGGCAATGCGCCAGAACACCATGTCAGAGAGCGAGTCAGCCAGTGATACCATGACCGCACCGGCTGTGAAGATCAGTAGCCCCCCGAACAGCACAGGCTTGCGACCGTACCGGTCAGACAGCGGCCCTCCTGCCAGTTGTGCCAGCCCCAGAGCGGTGACATAAGCGCTGAGCGTCAGGCCCACATGCCCGTGGTCAACGCCAAGGCCATCGGCTATGTCCGGGAAGGCCGGCAGATAGGCATCAAGTGCCAGTGGCCCCAGGGCAACCGTCATGCCCAGCAGTATCGCCAGTTGCAGATGCGACAAGAATAACCTCCTTGAAAGTTAGAATCCTAACAATACGGTGACAGATTTCGTTGGACCATGCGTAGTTTCAGAAATTCCCGTGCATGATCCCTTCACATCCTGTAGCCTGCGCGGCTTTTTCTTCCAGAGGCAGACCTTATGACCATCCAATCCCAACCTCTTGCGCGCGCCCGAAGTGGCCCGTTTGGCGACAGTGATCCAGTGGTTCTGGTGCTGACTATTGGTTTCATCCTTGTGTTTGTTGGCGCGTCCGTGACCGACAGCGATTATGTGGCTGACCTTATCGGAAGCGGGTTCGCCTGGACCGCAACGTATCTTGGCTCGTTCTTCCAGTTACTGCTGTTGCTGACGTTCTTCATTGCTATCGGAACTGCCCTGAGTCGCGCCGGTGCAGCCCGGATAGGCGGGCTGGACAGGCCTGAAATCGGCCGCTTTCGCTGGCTTTCAATGATCATGTGCACGTTGCTGGCGGGTGGCGGTGTGTTCTTCGCCGCTGGGGAGCCGGTCTATCACTTCGTGGTGACCCCTCCCGCCTTTGACACCGAGGCAGGCACTGCAACTGCAGTCGCTCCGGCCATGGCCCAGTCGTTCACTCACTGGGGCTTTCTGGCGTGGGCTGTATTGGGGTCGTTGACCGCCCTGGTGCTGAGCCGGGCTCATTATGGTCAGGGAAAACCTCTGCAGCCAAGAACTCTGTTGTACCCGGTATTTGGCGAGAAGGTGATTCAGGGGCGTCTGGGTGGTGTCATTGATGCTTTTTGCGTCATTGCCGTCGTTGCCGGAACGGTGGGGCCTATTGGTTTTCTGGCGACTCAGATGAGTTTTGGCCTGCATGAGCTGTTTGGTGTACCTGATGGTTACGGTACTCAGTTAACGGTGTTGGTGCTTCTTGCCGGAGTGTATATGAGCTCGGCCATGACGGGACTGCATAAGGGTATCCAGCTGCTCAGCCGGTTCAATGTGATACTGGCTCTGGTCATTGCCGGGGTGATCTTCGTCTTCGGTCCCACGTTGTTCCTGACCAACACCTATACCCAGTCTATGGGCGAATACGTCACCTCCTTTTTTTCGATGGCCACCATGACCGCCGAAACGGCACCTGCCTGGTGGATGCAGTGGTGGACGGTGTTTTTCTTTGCCTGGTTCATTGGTTATACACCGTTGATGGCAGTCTTTGTGGCAAGAATTTCCCGCGGCCGGACGGTTCGCGAAATGGTTCTGGCGGTGGCTGTTCTGGCACCCATCGCGACCACCATCTGGTTCACCCTTCTGGGTGGCTCAGGCATTTACCACCAGCTTGCAGGCACCTTCGATCTGACGGAGGCACTGAACAATTTTCAGTTTGATGTGGCAACGCTGACCGTGGCTCAGGCATTACCTGGCGGCACCTGGATGGCGGCTGCGATTCTTTTGCTGACAACGATCTTTGTTGCCACAACCGGTGATTCCATGAGTTATGCCATCGCCATGGTCGGTGCTGGCCATGATGAACCTGATCCCTGGGTCCGTGTGTTCTGGGGTGGCGCAATGGCATTGATGGCTGCGATTCTGTTGTATATGGGGGCTGGTCAGATCGGAGTGTTGCAGCAGTTTATTGTGCTGACAGCAATTCCGGTTTCCCTGATTATCCTTCCTTCTCTCTGGACCGGGCCGAAAGCGGCCATGGCGATGGCACGGGAGCAGGGGCTGGTTCAGACCCTGCCGTAACCGACAGGGCAACTGAAGCATGCGGGTTTTCCGGAGGACGGGTTAAAAGTGCACGGTGATTCGGCCATTCAGCCGGGCTTCATCATCCTTGTAGCGGGAACTGACGGTTAATGGTTTGCCGTATTCCAGAAAGCCGGAGTAGTCATTGCTGCTGACACGCAATCCAATGCCGGCGGCAGCCGCAGAGTCCTTTTCATTGCTGTCATTGTTACGAATAGCTGCGAGCGCGTAGTAAATGAAAGGAGTCACCTGGGCAGGGAGCCAGTGGCTGTCTGCCAGTTTCCGTCTCAGTTCGATATGACCACCAAGACCACTGTCTCCGGAGAACTCTGCGGGCTCATAAGCCCGGGAGAAGCTGCTTCCGCCTATAGTGAAGCGTTGGGACGATGGCAGATTGTCTGGAGAATATTGGCCTTCAATATCAGCACGGACCATGAACCCAGCGGGTAATCCCTGCCACAGGGTATATTCCGGCCTGATTATCTGAAACTCGGTGTCGATTGTGCTCCCGGCCTGGGTTCCATCTCTTCGGGCACCCCATGTATCGAATCCGAAGCGGGCACTCAATGCGACCCTGTGAAGTCTGTCGGTACCGGCCAGGAACCTGTGGAGGCCGGTCTCAGCCATTCGGAGATGTTCGTTCAGTTCACGAACGCCATCGGCGGTGCGCGTAAAGCTCCGGGTGATAACACTGCCGTATACCTCTGTACTGTAGGGGCTGGCCGGGGCAAGATCATAAGTCCACCTGGACTGCATTTCCTGAAACCGGTAAACCGTGTCGGGTGCAGTGTCCCGGTCGAGAATGGCTCGTCCCGTTTTTGCGCTCACAGCAACGCTGTTTCGTGCGTTAACGCCAAATTCCAGGTTGCCGCTGCCGACGCGGTAACTATCCGATTCCAGCGAATGCAAAGCACTCACCGAAAACTCGTTTACATGACTGACCGGTTTCAGCACTGAGACGTGGCCCAGAACCAGGTGTCGGTCCAGCCGACGGTCGCCCTCTGAGGTGTAGGTCAGGGAGCCGTTGATGTCAGGAAGCACGGTCAGAACAAGCTGCAAGTCTGCAGGGCGATCTGGTAACGAGATCAGTTCATAGTCAAAGTTGAGATCTGTCCGATCACTCAGAGAGGCAAGGGTTCGTTCGATAAGGGCTTTTGCGATGGGGCGGCGTCGTTTCAGCGGCGCCAGTAGTCGCTGGATCCGGCTGGTTTCTCGTGCATTGGCATTGGTGAGCTTGATCAGGCTGATCCCCGGCTCAGTCACTTGTACGAGTATGACTCCGGCGATTTCCGGGTGCTCCGTGATTTTGACATCGGGCGTAAGGAATCCATTTTCGATATAGAGTTCCCGGGACCGGTCGGCGAGACGGGAACGGGTATCTGATTGAAAACGTTGCCCAATGATTGGCTGGTACACGCCTGCGATCTGCTGCGCATTGAAGACAGTAACACCTTCAAAGGCTACCGCGCCGATAACGGCGGCAGAATGTGTGGCAGCGAATCCATTGGATGGAAGTACGGTGTGTAGTAAAAGGATACAAATAAAAACGTAATATCTCACCGCTGTGTCCATTAATTGTCTATGTTAAGAAACTAGACTAGTTGCTTTGATAGAGCACGACAGTAACGAATTGTTTCGGCATTCGTTGTGGGCAATGGCGGAGAATGTGAAGGGATGACTGGGATGATGGGCAATATACAGAGCATTCGGACTCACTATTGGTTGGTCACTTTAGGCACCGTTGTTGCCATGCTGATGTCGGCGGCAGCCGTCGCCGAGCCCGTAAAAGTGGTGGCTGTTGATGGGGTGCTTGAGTTTCGTCACGATGAGAGCCAGGCATGGAGGCCGGTTTCCGAGGATTCGGAACTGCCGATTCCTGTTGAATTCCGATCTGGCGTGAATAGCTCGGCTCGGGTATTCCAGTCTGGAACGTCGTTTGATATCAGTGCCGATAGCCGAGTTACCCTGACCAACGAGGACGATGATCCTGATGGTCTGGTATCTCGGGTGAAACAATGGTTTGGTACCGTTTTTTATGATGTTGAGCGTCAGCCAGACACCTTCAGTGTCGAAACCGCTTTTTTGGTTGCCACGGTCAAAGGGACACAATTCACGATTGTTGCCACCGAAGCTTCGTCGTTCGTGACCCTGAAGGAAGGGCGGCTTGAGGTTGTTGATCTGGAAGGTGGTGATATCCGGATTCTGGAGCCGGGTGATATTGCAAGTGTGAAAAACGATCAGGCGGGTATCGATTCCCTCCAACAGACTCCCGATGCGCTCAGCGCTCCGGAACAGCGGTTAGCACTTGACCTTGCATCGGACGGGAATGCACTTGTTCCGGAGCTGGCGTTCGTTGATGGCCTGAGCAGTTCTGGGGCGGCGGACCTGGGCAATGATTTTGGCGCCGATGTGGGTGACGAGCTGGCAATGGGGGCGGATGTCACAGAGGAACTGGATGTCGGCCCGGCGGTGGATGTTGCACTGGGCAATGATCTGGAGGTCGATCTGGGTAACGATCTGGAGGTTGATCTGGGTAACGATCTGGAGGTTGATCTGGGAGACGACCTGGATGTTGCACTGGGTAACGATCTGGAGGTCGATCTGGGTAATGATCTGGAGGTCGATCTGGGTAACGATTTGGAGGTCGATCTGGGTAATGATCTCGATGTGGCGCTGGGTAATGATCTGGATATTGATCTGGGCAACGATCTGAATGTCGGGTTGGGCAACGATCTGGATGTTGGGCTGGGCAATGATCTGGATGTCGGCCTGGGTAACGATCTGGATGTCGGGCTGGGCAATGATCTGGAGGTCGATCTGGGTAACGATCTGGAGGTTGATCTGGGTAACGATCTGGAGGTTGATCTGGGAGACGACCTGGATGTTGCACTGGGTAACGATCTGGAGGTCGATCTGGGCGACGGTCTGGATGTTGATCTGGGCGCCGATCTGGATGTTGATCTGGGCGATAATCTGAACGTGGATCTCGATCTTGATCTTGGCCTTGGTTTACCATTTTGATGTGCGGCTTCTGACATTGGCTTTTAGCCTGACAAACCTCCCGCGACCGGAGCCTGGAATTTATGGCGGTAACACCGGCTAAGCGTGGCCTTGGCCTCCCCCCGTTAGCGGTTATGATCGCCGGTTTGCTGATGATAGCCGTGTGGGCGTCCGGCGGATTGTACAAGCTTGAGAATCAAGCCAGAGATCTTTACGTCGAATGGTTGGCTGAGTCGGAACCAACCAATCTGGTCATCGTGGAGATTGATTCCGCGAGTGTCGCAGCGGTTGGACGATGGCCGTGGCCCAGATCCCTCTACTCTGAGGCGATTGTCCGCCTGGAAGCAGCCGGCATCCGGTCTCTGATGATGGATGTGGATTTCAGTGCCCACTCCACTCCGGAAAATGATGCGGCGCTGAGAGAGGCTCTGGCCTCTATCTCTGAGGCCACACCCGTTTACCTGCCAGCATTCATGCAGCGGCGGTCGTTGGTCAGTGAAGACCTTATGCTACGTAAACCCTTACCAGAGTTTGCCGGTCTGGCTGAACTGGTTTCGGTGAATATGTACCCAGAGCCCGACGGACTGGTGCGCAGACTCAGCATGGGGTTTGAGTGGCAGGGCCAGAGTTTTCCCGGTGCCTGGAATGCCGTAGCCCGGGGCGAGAATCATGGCACCTGGATTGATTTCAGCATCTCTCCGGGCTCTTTCGATTACATCAGTTTCCACGATCTCGTGAGCGGCGACGTTGACGATCAAAGGCTGCAAGGAAAAGATGTCTTCCTTGGTGCTACCGCCATTGAACTTGGCGATATCCTGGCTGTACCCGTTCATCGGAGCCTGCCCGGTGTGGTCGTTCAGGCTTTGGGAACCGAAACCCTGAACAGGGGCGGGTTATACCGTCTCGGATCGGTCGCTGCCATCGCCTTTGTGGGGCTGATCTGGTTGGTTTCCGTGTTGGTCTTCCCGAGGATGTCCTGGGCAAACGGTCTGAAGTGTCTGGGTGGCCTCACCGTTCTGCTGATCCTTGCAGCCGTCGCTGCCTATTTCCAGCTTAACCTGATTCTGAATATGGTGGCGCCGGTACTGGCGGCCGCGCTTGTCTATGTTTCGGTTAATCTTGCCCGGCTTGATGTTGTGACGCTTGAGCATCTGTGGCTGCAGATCACCCTGCGTGACCGTGAGGCAGTCCACAATCGGATCATGGCAACGGCCAATGACAGTATATTGTGTGTTACTCCCTCCGGCCGAATCACTCGTGCCAACCCTGCCATGCAGAGCCTCAGTCACGCACCGGAACCCGCACTGATTGAGGCGCCCGTTTCGCAATGGCTGCCTGACATCGAAGACGAGATGAAGAGACTGAGCGGTAAACCATTTGATACGGTTCTGCTGGATAGCCGGGGAGAGGCCATCCCGGTTGAGGCGACGATCAGCACCGTTGAACTGTCTGTGGAGCCTCTTTATACCATTGTGCTGAGGGATCTGAGCGAACGGGTAGCCAGGGAGAGAGAGCTCGAGTATCAGGCCAGTCATGATGCGCTGACAGGCTTATTGAACCGTACCTCGTTGTTTGCCCGGATCAATCGGGATTTGCAAGCTGGCTCCGGGGGGACGGTGTTGTCTCTGAACCTGGACTACTTCCACGAGGTAAACGATACCTATGGTCATGATGTTGGAGATTATCTGCTTGGGGTTATTGCGAATCGCCTGACCGACGCTCTGCGCGAGACGAGTCCAGATGGGTGCGTGGCCCGTGTCGGTGGTGACGGGTTTGCGCTCTGGTTGCCAGGTGTTGGCTTCTCGGGTATGGCCCGCACATTTTGCAATCAACTGATGAGCTGTGTCGAAGAACGGGTTCCGATTGATAACGGGGTTGAAGTTGATCTCCGGGTTTTCTGCACGATTGGCGCGGCGGAGGCCTGGGGCAGGGCTGGCGAAGACGAGGGTCTGACTGAGGAGGGTGAAGTTTCAGCAGAAGAGTTGTTGCGGAACGCGGCTGATGCTCTCAGATTGGCGAAGGGAGAGGGCATTGCTATTCATTCATACAGCTCAGCTGACCGCCAGGCAGCAGGTCAGCGCCTGAAACTGGTGCCGGCAATTCACTCGTTGATCGAGGCCGATGCGTTCAATCTTGTCTATCAGCCGAAGCTTGACTTCAGGACCGGCGAGGCATATGGCTGCGAGGCCTTGCTTCGGTGGCCCCAGAATCACGGTACTGTCGTTCCGGTCAATACCTTGATTGAAGTGGCTGAAAACTCACGGCAGATTGCGCCGCTGACCTTTTGGGTGGTCAAAGCCATACTCCGGCAAGAGCGAGAGTGGAAAGCAAAAGACCTGCCCCGTCACATCGCGATCAACGTGTCTGCCAGGCTTCTGCATGATGCCGATTTTATTCGCGAGCTGAATCATCTTTTAACCTCGTCTATTGGCTATTTTCAGATTGAGTTTGAAATCACAGAGACGGCTCTGATGAGCTCCCAGGAACGTGCGATAAATCTCGCTGAGGAATTACTGAGCAGCGGGGCCACCTTGGCAATTGACGATTTCGGTACCGGCTATTCATCGCTTGCCTACCTGAAAGACCTGCATGCGTCGGTGTTGAAAATCGACCGTTCCTTTGTAACGGATATTGAAAATAACCGGGACAATCAGACGATCGTCCGATCGACCATAAAAATGGCTCACGAGCTCGGAATGAAAGTGGTTGCGGAAGGCATCGAGACGGAGCAGGACGAGGCGTTTCTCATGGCGTTGGGATGTGACTACGGGCAGGGTTACTATTATGCCAAGCCCTTGAGCGTCGACGATCTGGAGCGCTGGCAGCACAGTGGCTTGAACGCCGCAACGCCTGGAACCTGAACCAGGTTGATTTCAGTCGTTTTGTGGTCAGTTTTTCAGGTATACGTGATAGGCTCCGACACATACCCGAAAGAAACCTGTTGGAGTGGCGTACCCGATATGACCAGTGATGAGCTTAACCAGATAATCGAAATGGACGGTGAAGAACGGTACGACTTTTTCCTTACCCAGGTGGGCGAGGAGCGGGACATCTGGATTCTGGTTAACAGTGACAGTCGTTTTCTGAAAATTGCTTCTGACGATGGCGATGTGGAGTATCTTCCCGTATGGCCGTCCTCGGAGTTTGCAGCGCAGTACGCGCAAGGGGCCGATGAGCTGACGCCCCGGAGCATCTCCCTGCCCGACTTTTTCCGGAAATGGGTGCCTGGACTGACTAAAGATGGTCTGGATGTCGGGGTGTTCCCCGGACTGGATAAAACCGTGTGGATCACTGAGCCTGAAGAGCTCAAGCAGGATCTTCAGGATGTGATGTCGGCTTTTTAAGGTAAACCCTGGACTTGCGGGACATTGCTATCCGATGGCAATCGACGCCGGTCGGTCATTAAAGCGCCACAATTGCTGATGCCCTGTGTTTACAGGGCTGACGACACCTATCCGAACGGTTCCCACAAAGTTATCCACAGAATCTGTGGGTAACTCATTTCTTGCCCCGGAGCTTCGGGAGTCTGCAATTCATATTGAAAGTCGGCCCCGGCTAACCCACAATCGGGTCCGGCTAGGTAAACAAACGCTCACTTTAAATCCCGTAGAGAGGTAGAACAGGTGACTGAGCTGGTAAGTTATGATTTGAAAGACGGTATTGCGACAATTGCGATCAGTAACGGCAAGGCCAATGCCCTGAGTCACGAGGTTTTCGAGGGGCTCAACGCGGCCTTTGATCGCGCAGAACAGGACAAGGCCGTTGTTATCCTGACGGGCCAGCCAGGCATTTTCTCTGCGGGTTACGATCTGAAAGAAATGCAAAAGGGGCCGAAGGAGGCCGCTATGCTGGTAAAAACCGGCTCCAGCTTTACCCGACGTCTGGCGGCGTTTCCCTTACCAGTGATCGGTGCCTGCAGTGGCCATGCGATTGCCAAAGGTGCGTTTATTCTGCTGTCAGTAGACCACCGGATTGGAATCGAGGGCCCGTTCAAACTCGGTCTGAATGAAGTGGCAATTGGCATGACCATGCACCACGCTGGCATTGAAATGGCGCGCCACCGACTGGTGCCAGCCCACTTTTACCGGTCAGTCGTGAATGCTGAGATCTACAGCCCGGAAGGCGCGGTAGAAGCAGGGTTCCTTGATGAAGTGGTTGCCCAGGACAAGCTGATCGAACGAGCTATCGGGCTGGCCCAGCATTTCAAAACCCTGAATATGCGAGCGCACCGGGAGACCAAGGTAAAGGCCAAGGCGGAATATCTGGCCTTGCTGGATCGTTGCATTGAGCAGGATGCAGCGAACCTTGGTCTGAACGGCTAGATCAGGATTCTGACCGGAACTGCGGTGCTTCGCTAAACCGAAACAGCTTTGCCAGGATCACGTCCGGGAATGACTGGATTCGCGTGTTGTAGATCATGGCGCTCTCGGTAAAGCTGTTCCGGAGCAGTGACAGGTAGTTTTCTGTCTCTGCCATCATCGACATGAACGTCTGAACTACCTCGTTGTTCTTCAGGTCCGGATAACCTTCGATCCGGGCCTGGAGGGCACTAGTCACCTTCTTTTCAAACTGGAGCAGCTTGTCTGTTTGGCCCTCCGAGTGCATCTCCGCCGGGTTGGTACTGCGTAACTGGGCAATGGCTTTCAGCAACTGTTTTTCGTGGGCCAGAGACGCCTTCACCACTTTCTCCAGGCTGGGCCACAGGTCATGGCGTTGCTGAAGAATGGTGTCGATATTGGCGGCGGCCCTGTCGACGCGGTTTCTCAGGAAGACAATGTCGTTGTAGTGAAGTATTCCCGTGTAGATGAGCAGTACCACAGGTACCGCAAGGGCTGACAGGATGAGGTTGTCGGGGCTGAAGCCGCCGTCGGCAGCAAAGAGCGCGGTGGTTGAAAACAGGAACAGGCCGAGTGTCAGCGCGATGCCGGCAAAGCCACGGGCGCCACGATCCAGCACGATCTCCTGTTCTTCTTTCCCACTGATCAGGAAAGGGGAGGTGGTATCCTGCTGAATGGTGAGGCGGTCTGGCTGGTCACGATCAAGCCCGGCAAAGCCAAGGCAATAGACATTCACGAAGGTGTCCAGGAACCGGACCGTATAGCGTCGATCGCCGCGCCGCTCCGAATGGAACCGGGGGTATTCAATCTTCGCTCCCTCGGGCTGGACCAGAACCCGGCCGTCACTGTCTTCCAGCCAGAAGGGGACCCGTTCTTCCTGATGCTCGATAACCCGCCATTTCTCATCTTTCCCGGAGCCGCGTTTTTCTTCGACCTTATAGTCAAAGGCCACGCATTTCTCGTTTTTCAACGGATCTCTGAGAGGCGGATGCCTGTCACCCACATCCACCATGGCCTTGAGTTCCGAGAGACCGAAACTCAGCCCACGCGTGCTGCTGGTCGGAACCGCTTCAATCAATCGCTTGAATTTGACGGTTCGGATCGACAGCCACAACAGCAGCAGAGCGGCGATGATACTGGCCGCTGCAAGCCCGCGACTGATCCAGATGTGCTGGTATCGTCCTTCGGGCTGGCTTGCCACGATTGCTTCAGCCGTGCTGGCGGTCTGCTCATCCAGTTCGGGGATCGGCAGGCGATTCTCGACCAGGCTCCGGAACATCCAGCGATCCAGCCAGCCGCTCGTGCTTTGGCGGATCAGCTCCTGTAGCGCCGCAACATCGGCCAACACCAGCAGAGTGCGCGAACCGGATGTGTCGATCTGGTGATAGCGGGCCTCGTAAAGGGACGCGATGGCAGACCATTCCTGCCGGAGTTTACTGATGCCGAGCACCGAGAGGGTCCCGGACACCGCAAGGGTCATTACCAGAACGTAGACCCAGAATCGGTGGACTCTGATCAGTGGAAGCACCAGCGCTATGCCCAGAGCCAGAAGACCGGTTGCGATGGATATGCGGATGGCTGCACCGAAAAAACGGTCGCCGCTGTCTACGTCAAGGGTGTTCCGGGAAACCATGGCGGGCAGACTGAAGGTGTCGAGGCCGGCAAACGTAATCGTCGCCGTCTCGCTGTCATATTGGCCAATAACCCTGGCACTGTCACCCGGAACGAGTGCCCATTCCGAGTAGATCTTGCGTCCGGATTGCTGGCGGTAAGTGCGGTCCAGGTTCCATTCTACGGTTTCCGGTTCGATACCCGGGGCCACGGTCACCGAGCCGGTCTTGTCGCTGAGCAGGAAGTCGGTTGCACGGGTTCCGGACTCAAGAGTGCGGGTCCTGAGATCGCCATCGGAGTCTCTGTACTCCTCCTCCAGTTTATAACGATAGTAGACTGCCTCGGTTCCGGAGTAGGGGGTGGCCACGGTGGCGAGTCGGTCAGTTATTTCACCCGCAGTCACGTAAGGGCCAGTGGTCAGGGCGCCTACGGGTGTCTCCGGAAGCCGTTCGAGCTGGCGTGCCTCGGCGAGCTGGCGCAGACCGGTGGTCATGGCGTAGTAGCTGCCGGCCAGGCAGGCAACCGCGATGATGGTGGTGATGATCCTGCCGGGAATACTGGCTATGTTAAAGCGCCTCATGGCGGGAGGGGTCCTTGTTCCGGTGTCTTTCAGGGGTGGGATTATAGAGTATGTTGCCGTTGGCAAGGACCGTTGGTTGGTATAACGTGAAAGGCTTTCCTCTGGATAAATCAGGAGTGGGTGATGTCCGAATCCGAACAGTTTGCCAGTGACAACTACAGTGGTATCTGTCCCCAGGCCTGGAAAGCCATGGAGCAAGCTAACCGGGTGGATGAACCGGCCTATGGTGAAGACAGCTGGACGCAGCGGGCAGCGGATGGTCTGAGGAAGCTGTTCGATACCGACTGTGACGTTTTCTTCGTCTTCAATGGCACGGCCGCCAACTCCCTGGCCCTGGCTTCTATGGGGCAGTCATTCCACAGCGTGATCTGTCATGAACTGGCCCATATCGAAACCGATGAATGCGGCGGACCGGAGTATGCGTCCAATGGTGCCAAGCTGCTGTTGGGTCAGGGTGAGAACGGCAAGTTAACGCCTGAGAGCATCGAGCATCTGGTGACCAAGCGGACCGACATTCATTATCCCAAGCCCAAGGTACTCAGCGTCACCCAGGCCACGGAAGTGGGGACGGTCTATACGCCCGAGGAACTCAGAACCATTCGGGCGGTGGCTGATCGTCACAAACTCAGCATCCATATGGATGGTGCGCGGTTCGCCAATGCCGCAGCTGCGCTGGGCGTGCATCCGTCTGAAATCACCTGGAAGGCGGGTGTTGATGTGTTGTGCTTCTCCGGTACCAAGAACGGACTGGCGCTCGGAGAGGCCGTGGTGTTCTTCAACCGTGCCCTGGCAGAGGATTTCGAGTGGCGTTGCAAGCAGGCCGGCCAGCTGGCGTCCAAAATGCGTTATATTTCCGCGCCATGGTGTGGACTTCTTGAGGGGGATGTCTGGTTGCAGAATGCCCGCCATGCCAATGCCTGTGCCGAGCGACTTGCGAGCGGGCTGGAAGGCATGCCGGGGGTCCAGCTACGCTACCCGAGACAGGCAAACGGAGTGTTTGTGGAAATGCCGGAGACGGTGCAGACCGCACTACGGGCCCGGGGATGGCGCTTTTACAATTTTATTGGCGGCAGTGCCCGCCTGATGTGTTCCTGGGCTACGAGCAATGAACAGGTAGACCGTTTTCTGTCTGATGTGCGTGCCCTGTTACGCTAACAACTATCGATTCGGGGACGCTGTCGTGGTATATCAGCAGCCCCAAAACCTCTAATTTTTACGGAAACAGACGATATGCCCAGAGCCAGTGAAATCAAAAAAAACTCCGCCGTTGAATACGATGGGCGAGTGTATTTTGTGAAAGACATTGAGCGTTCAGTGCCCCAGGGTCGCGCCGGTGGCAGTCTATACCGGATGCGCCTGTACGATGTGGTGACCAACCAGAAGCTCGATGAGACGTTCAAGGATTCGGATATGCTCAACCTGGCCGACCTCACGCGCCGGGAAGCCACCTTTTCCTACGCCGATGGCGATGAGTATGTGTTCATGGATGCGGAAGATTTTACCCAGTACAGCCTGAATCGGGAGGGCATTGCCGAAGAACTGCTGTTCATTTCTGAAGACACCCAGGGCGTGATGGTTATCCTGTTGAACGATTCGCCGGTTTCACTTGCACTTCCGCCTACGGTTGAACTGGTGATTGAGGAAACAGATCCGTCTGTCAAAGGCGGATCTGCGACGGCCAGAACCAAACCCGCCCGCTTCGCCACGGGGTTGGTGGTGCAGGTTCCTGAGCATATCTCGACCGGAGACCGTATTCGCATTAACGTGGAGGAGCGAAAGTTCCTGGGTCGCGCCTGATCTGCAGTCGTTCTGAAGTAAGGACACCCTGTGAAGCCGATAGAAACAGTTAAGGTCCTGGCGGCCAGCGTGATCGCCGTTGTGGTCATGGTGGGGATTGCCCGGTTCTCCTATACGCCAATGATCCCGGAAATGGTCGCGGCACTCGGATTGAGCAAATCCGTTGTTGGCATGCTGGCAACCGTGAACTATGCCGGTTACCTGACCGGTGCGGTGCTTATTACCCGGATCAGCGATCTCGGCCTCAAGGTGCGGCTCTATCAGCTCGGCCTGGTGGTTGCCGTGGTATCAACGGTGCTCATGGGGTATACCACCAATGTGTGGTTGTGGTTCGTACTGCGCTTTGTTTCAGGGCTGAGCACCTCTGCAGGCATGCTGCTGGGTGCCGGTCTGTTGATGAGCTGGCTGATCAAGAACAACCAGAAGTCTGAGCTCGGTGTGTTCTTTTCCGGCATCGGACTCGGGATTGTTCTTACCGCTGTGCTGGCCGAGCTGATCAAGGAGCCTTTCGCCTGGGATCAGCAATGGGTGATCTACGGACTGGTGGCCCTGGCCCTTCTGGTGCCTGCGTGGCGCTGGATGCCTGACTACCGGGCCTGTGCATTGCCCCAAACGGGGCAGGCCAATGGCGCAAACGAGCGCAGCCGGTTCATCTGGATACTGCAACTGGCCTATTTCTGTGCGGGCGTAGGGTACGTGGTAACGGCCACCTTCCTGGTGGCCATTGCTGAATCCATGCCTGAGCTTCGTGGCCAGGGCTGGCTGGTCTGGTTGATCGCCGGTTTGGCGGCTACCCCGGCCTGCTGGTTGTGGGACGTGTTTTCCCGCCGTTGGGGGCAGTGGCTGGCCTTGTATCTGGCGTATACGCTGAACTCGCTCAGTATCTTTATGCTGATCGTGAATACCAGTCTGGCCAGTGTGATGCTCAGCTCCGTGATTTATGGTGCCAGCTTTATCGGCATTGTCAGCATGATGCTGGCGATGGTGGGGCGAGTGTTCCCTGAAAATCCCTCGCGACCGATGAGCCGGCTGACCTTCAGCTACGGCATTGCGCAGATGCTGGCGCCGGCAGTGGTTGGCTATCTGGCCGACGTAGAAGGTAACTACACCAACGGGCTCTGGCTTACACTGGTTGTCATGGCGCTGGGTGTTTTTGTTCTGCACCTGGCCCGAAAGGCTCAAGCCAGCGATGCTGGTGAGGCAACTCTGGAGAGAACATGAAAGTATCCGTCATCGGCATGGGCAACGTAGGCTCAACGCTTGCGTTTGTTCTGACCCTGAAGAACATTGTTAAAGAACTGGTTCTGGTTGGACGTAGCAAAGACTCGGTCCTGGGCGATGTACTTGATCTGCGGCATGGTCAGCTGTTTGTGAACACGCCTGCGCAGGTTACTGCCGGAACCATTGGTGATACCGCCGGCTCGGATGTCATTGCGGTCTGCGCATCGGTCCCAACGCCGAAAAATATGAGCAGTCGCCTGGAGCTCGCACAGGGCAACGTCAGGTTGATGAAAGACATGATGCCCGAGCTTGCTCGCCTGTCGCCCGGCTGCAAAATTGTCATGGTGTCGAACCCGGTGGACGTTCTGGTGCATTATGCCCTGGCGTTTGGTGATTTCCGCCCGAATCAGGTTATTGGTACCGGCACCCTGGTGGATTCGTCCCGGTTCCGTCAGTTGCTGGCGGAAGAGCTTCGCATCCATACCGAAGATATCCGGGCGTACATTCTGGGTGAGCATGGTGACAGCCAGTTTCCGGCCATGAGTTGTGCGGATGTTGGCGGTGAAATGCTTGATCCCACACCGGGTCGCTACGCCCTCTTTGAACGCGCCTCCCGCGCGGGTTTCGAGGTTCTCAAGCACAAAGGGTGTACCAACTATGCCGTAGCACTGGCGGCGGCAGAGATCATCGATTGCATCGCCACGGACGCAAAACATACGCTTCCGGTCAGTCTCAAGGTGGATGGTTTTCTTGGTGTTGACGATGTTTGCCTGAGCCTTCCGGCCGTTATTGGCAGCAACGGTATTGAGCGGGTCCTGCACCCGAAATTGAACGAGAGGGAGCAGGCTGCGTTCCTTCACAGCGCAGGCGTTGTCAGGGACGTTATTGCTTCATCAAAGCCGGATTGAGAGGATGTTCCATGTCTGATAGACCTTCCAGGCCGGTGTCTGCCTCTGCCATAGAGAAGCACGTCTACAAAGTTTTCCCGAACGACATGAATGCTCACAACACGGTGTTCGGGGGCATGATCATGGCGAAGTGCGACCGGCTGGCTCTGGTGGTTGCAGAGCGGCACTCCGCGCACGTATGTGTGACGGCGGCTGTCGATTCGATCCACTTCAGGGCCCCTGCCAAGGGCAATGATACCTTGCTGTTCAGCCTGGCCCTCAATCGAAGCTGGGGGTCTTCCATGGAAATTGGCGCCAGGGTTGAAGCCGAGAACAGTTACACCGGAGATACCCGGCACATCCTCTCGGCTTTTTTTACGTTTGTGGCTCTCGATGAAAATGACAGGCCGGTGGATGTGCCGGAAGTTCGGCCAGAGACCGCTGAGCAGAGGCGTCGGTATGACAATGCCCAGATCCGGCGAGAGGGCCGTCTCAGTACCCGAGACCAGTTGGCAAGGTCTGGTGGGAAGCCCTGAGCAAGGCGTCAAGATCGGCCTGACTGGGCAGGGACGTAAAGGCGCCGGCGCGGGTCACCGCATGGGCGCCGCAGGCACTGGCGAACCTCAGAATATCCTCCAGAACATCAGGGTTCTCACCCAAACCCGCCAACTGCGCTGGTGACAGATCGTTGTCGGCCAGACGGTAGAGCAGGCCGCCAACAAACGCATCACCTGCTGCTGTACTGTCCACCATATCAACCGTAACGGGCTGGATGATGCCGATCTGTCTGCCTGCGTAATAGCGCATTGGCGCGCCGCCATCGGTAATGACAATCAAGCCCGCCCCGGCGTTCTGAAGTGTCTGCAGAACGATGTCTTCGTCCTGGTCGCGACACAGAAACCCGAGTTCCTCTGCACTGAGTTTTACAACATGGGCCCGCTTGATGCAGGACCATACCGCACCGAACGGGTCACCGTCCTCGGGCCAGAGGTTCGTCCTGAGGTTCAGGTCAAAGCTGATGACGAATCCGGCGTTCCGGGCTTTCTCGAGACCGGCCAGAGTGGTTGCCCGGATACCAGGCTCGGTGAGTGTATTGGAGCAGAAGTGAAAGATGCCCGGTTCCTGAAACCAGTCATCCTGAAACTCCTCCGGACGAAACAGCATGTCCGCAGACGGGTTCCGATAGAACTCGAAGCTTCGCTCACCATGAGCATCCAGCGATACAAATGCCAGTGCCGTTTTGGCTTCGCGGGTCTGCAACAGGTAGTCGGTGTTGACACCATTGGCTTGCAATGATGCCTTGAGGAAGTCTCCGAACATGTCGGATCCGACCTTGCCTGCAAAAAAGCTGCGGCCACCCAGCTTGCCGACAGCAGCAGCGACATTTGCAGGCGCTCCACCAGGGAACTTGGTGAACGTTTCCTGGCCGGAGACCGGCGTGTCATCCGTATCGGATGGGTTGCGAACGTTGTTGGAGAGCATGTCGATCAGGGCTTCTCCAAAGGCGATGACCTTTTGCATTCTCTGTTTCCTGGCTGGCGGCTTCAGGCCACGGACAACGATTGCAGCGTTGCCAGTGTGCCATCGGATTCAAGTCTGCTGACCGCGGATTCAAAGGCCTCACAAAAGGCCTGGGAATTGATCAGGTCCCGGCTGAACAGATCCGTCTTGCCAAGAAACGTCTGGATCAGGGTTTCCCGGTTCTGCACGGCGGTTCTCAGCTGTACTGCAAGGGGGTCCATGATGTCATGCTGCTGGCCCGCTTCGTCTTTTCCCCTGAGGTAGATCGCCCAGCTTGCGATGACCAGAGCCACCCGATCGAGCGGCCGGGAGTCGCTGATAAGTGCCCGAATGGTCGGTACCAGGAACTTGGGGATCTTGCTGGATCCGTCAAGACACAACCTGGCCAGCTGATCCCCGACCTGGGGGTTGGAGAATCGATCGATCAGTGTCGCTTTGTATCTGTCCAGATCGACCCCGGGGATGTCGCCCAGAATCGGTGTGACATCCTCGTCCATGAAGGCCCGGATAAAGCCGGTAAACCGGTTGTCCTGCATCACTTCGTGGGTGTAGCGATAGCCGGCAAGGTAGCCCAGGTAGGCCATGGCCGAATGGCTGGCATTCAGCAGCCGGATTTTCATGAGTTCGTAGGGGGCGACGTCGCCTGTGAACTGTGCGCCGGCAGAAGCCCAGTCAGGACGCCCGTTGCAGAAGTTGTCTTCAAGAACCCACTGGGTGAAGGGTTCACAGATAACAGGCCAGCGATCCTCAATGCCATGCGCGAGCTTCAGCCATTGTGTGTGTGCAGGTGTCGTTCCTGGGGTGATTCGATCCACCATGCTGCAGGGGAAGGTGACGTGCTGATCAATCCAGTCGGCAAGCCCGGCATCGCGCGCGTAGGCGAACGCCAGCAGCGCGCTCCGTGCCGCAAGACCATTGTGGGGAAGGTTGTCACAGGACATGATGGTAAACGGAGCCAGTCCCCGGTTCCGGCGACGGTCCAGGGCTTCGGTGAGAAATCCGAACACGGTGCGTGGTTGTCGGGGATGCTCGTGGTCGTGTACGACATCCGGATGGTGGTGATTGAACAGACCGGTGTTGTCGTCAACGTTATAACCGCCCTCGGTAATGGTGAGGGAAACGATCCGTACGTCGGGACTGGCAAGTTTTTCGATCACCTGATCCGGGTCGTCGGGCGCAAACAGGTAATCAGTGATGGCACCGATCACGCTCAGTTTGTTGGTGCCATCCGAGCCCAGCTCTATCAGAGTGTAGAGACCGTCCTGTTCGCCCAGGGCAGACTGCATGGCACGGTCTGCCTCACGCAGCCCGACGCCACAAATGGCCCAGTCGTCGTTGTCGCCCTGTTGCAACAATCGGTCTGTGTACATGGCCTGATGGGCGCGGTGAAAGCCGCCAACGCCGATGTGGACAATGCCGTGCTTCAGATGGGCCCGATTGTACTGCGGGCGTGAAACGCCGGCCGGCAAATCGGGCAGTGTGGTTTCGTTCAACTTCATAGCTTCACCCTGTTTCCCGCCCGTCGGGGCTGGCTCTTGGCATGTCATGCGGCGATCCGCTCCAGTCTGGGCAGGGCCTGATCCTGGTCGTCGAACAGATGGCACTGGTCAAGTTCAAGGCTCAGGCCGATCTGCTGGCCAAAGTTGCATGTGAAGTTTCCAGGTGTCCGGACGGTGAGCGTTTCATTACTGCTGGTCTTGACGTAGCAGTAGGTGTCGCTGCCGAGGTTTTCCGCTATGTCCAGGCGGCCGGTGAAGTCGCTTTCTGACGGATCAGAGACATGGATGTTTTCAGGCCTGACACCCAGAGTGACCTGGCTGTTTTTATGCAGGGTTGCACCGTTGACCGGAAGGGCAAGGGTGGCTCCGTCTGCAAGCTGGATCCGGGTTCCCTGATGGTCGGATGAAACGACTGTGGCTGGCAGAAAACTCATTTTCGGCATGCCAAGGAAGCCTGCAACAAACCGGTTTGCCGGGCTGTGATAGAGCTCCATGGGTGAGCCAACCTGTTCGATCTGCCCCTGATTCAGTACCACGACCTTGTTGGCGAGGGTCATGGCCTCTACCTGATCGTGGGTTACGTAGATCATGGTGGCCTTCAGGTCATGATGAAGGCGGGCCAGTTCAAGCCGCATCTGCACGCGAAGTGCCGCGTCGAGATTCGAGAGTGGTTCGTCGAACAGAAACACCTTGGGCTGACGGACGATGGACCGGCCAATGGCAACGCGCTGCCGTTGACCTCCGGACAGTTCCTTGGGTTTCCGATCCAGCAACGGTTCCAGCTCGAGAATACGGGCGGCTTCAGCCACCTTGGAGTTGATGGTTTCTTTGCTTTCCTTGGCCAACTCCAGCGCGAACGACATGTTCTTGCGTACGGACATGTGGGGATAAAGTGCGTAGCTCTGAAAGACCATCGCGAGATCCCGCTTGGCAGGCGCCAGTTCGGTGATTTCCCGGTCGTCCAGATAGATGTGCCCACTGGTGACCTCTTCAAGGCCGGCAATCGAGCGGAGCAGGGTGGATTTGCCGCAGCCTGATGGACCAACGAAGACCACGAATTCGTGATCCTTGATATTCAGATTGATGCCCTTGAGGATTTCCAGATCCCCAAAGGATTTCTTCAGATTTTTTATCGTTAAATCAGCCATGGGAATACTCCGTTATTTCAC
This sequence comes from Marinobacter sp. F3R08, assembly GCF_018860425.1. Taxonomy (GTDB): domain Bacteria; phylum Pseudomonadota; class Gammaproteobacteria; order Pseudomonadales; family Oleiphilaceae; genus Marinobacter. The sequence continues at coordinate 1,121,897 of NZ_JAHKPI010000014.1, forward strand.
TGCGCCAAAGGACAAACCGCGAACCAGCTGTTTCTGGCTGATCCAGCCAAAGATCAGGATTGGCGCGCAAGCCAGGGTTGAAACTGCGGACAACTTGGCCCAGAACAGTCCTTCGGGACTCGAGTAGGAGGCAATCAGCGCGGTGAGCGGTGCCGCCTGTGATGCGGTGAGATTCAGTGACCAGAACGCCTCGTTCCAGCTCAGGATTAACGACAGCAGAACGGTGGACGCCAGTCCCCCCTTGCTCATGGGGAGCAGAACCCGCCAGATCTCCTGAAATAGCGTTGAGCCATCCATACGTGCGGCTTCCAGTACTTCCTTGGGGATTTCCTTGAAGTAGGTGTAAGCCATCCAGATCATGATGGGCAGGTTGATCAGGGTGAAGATGATGGTAAGCCCCAGACGGGTGTCGAGCATCTGCAGGTCTTTGAACAGCAGGTAGATCGGAACCAGAACGCCGACTGGCGGCAGCATTTTGGTCGAGAGCATCCACAGCAGGGTGGCCTTGGTGCGTTTGGTCTCGAAAAACGCCATGGAGTAGGCGGCGGGCACCGCCAGCAGCATCCCGATAATGGTTGAGCCAAAAGACACAACGACCGAGTTCCAGGCAAAGTGGAAGTAGTCGCTGCGCTCGTTGACCAGCGTGTAATTCTCCAGCGTGGGCGTGAAGAATAACTGGGGTGGCGTTGCGAAGGCGTCGATTTCAGTTTTGAAGCTGGTCAACAGCATCCAGAAAATCGGAAAGAAGATGGCAAGGGCGACACCCCAGGCCAGAATGCCCATCAGGGCCGTTGTCAGGCTTCGACGCTGTTTCAGTGTAAGCATGATGTCTTCTCCGGCGTTATTGTTTTTCGGTCAGGCTCTTGCCAACGACACGAACCAGGAAGAAGGCCGCGATATTGGCAAGGATGACGGCAATCAGTCCGCCGGCTGACGCAAGGCCAACATCGAACTGGAGCAACGCCTGGCTGTAGATCAGGTAGGCCAGGTTGGTGGTTTCGTAGCCAGGACCACCTCCGGTTGTGGTGAAGATTTCCGCAAACAGCGATAGCAGGAATATGGTCTCGATCATCACCACTACGGCAATCGGGCGGGCCAGGTGGGGAAGCGTCAGATGCCAGAACAGGGCCCATGGACCGGCACCGTCAAGGCGCGCAGCCTCCTGCTGCTCCTGGTCCAGTGACTGAAGCGCCGTCATCAAAAGTAGTATCGCGAAGGGGAGCCACTGCCAGGATACGATCATGATGATGGAGAACAGCGGGAACTCGGAAAACCAGTCGATGGGTTGAGCACCGAAAAACTGCCAGATAGCGGCGAAGACGCCCGATACCGGGTGCAGCAGCAGGTTTTTCCAGACCAGGGCATTGACGGTTGGCATAATGAAAAACGGAGAAATCAGCAAAACCCTCACGATCCCCTGACCCCAGAACGCCAGATTGACCAGCAGTGAGATCAGAACGCCGAATACCACGGTGATCAGAAGTACCGAGCCAACCAGCAGCAGGGTGTTGGTCATCCCGGCCATGAAGCCGAGGTCGGTCACGAAGAAATGAAAGTTCTCAAGACCGACAAATTCGTTCTCGCCCGGATACAGAAGGTTGTAGCGGATCAGAGAGAAGTAAATGGTCATGGACAGCGGGACAACCATCCAGAGCAGAAGCAAAAGCACAGACGGCGATACCATCAGTCGGCTCATCCGGGCTTTCTGCTTGCTGACGCCCCCTGTAGTGGGCGCTGCATCTTTTGACGTGCGGATCGCGCCCGCATCCAAAGTCTTTGTTTCCATACCGATGCCTCCTGAAAGGAGCCCTGACGACGGGGCTGCCCGTCAGAACCGCTCAGGCGGTTTGACGGGAGACTCTGGCGTCAGTCGTTTGGGTTTAGTGCGCCCGGGTCAGTTCGAGTAGTAGCGAGCTCGGGTCATTTCTCGGGTGGTAATCGATTGGGCCCCCATCAGAGCCTGTTCTGCCGACATGGAACCGGCGAGCGCGCCAGAGAAGAGTTTGCCAACCTGGGTTGCGATGGCCTGAAACTCCGGGATGGCAGCAAACTGGACGCCCACATAGGGGGCTGGCTTCAGTGTGGCGTCATTGGGGTCGGCTTTGTCCATTGATTCAAGGGTTCTGGTCGCAAACGGTGCCGCAGCGATATACTCCGCGTTCTCGTAGGTGGACGCCCGGGTGCCCGGAGGAATAGTGGCGATACCCGTAGTCTCTGCCACCAGGGCACTGTAGCTTTTGGATGTCGCCCAGGTGATAAACGTTTTGGCGGCCTCCTTGGCATCCGAGCTGACCGGGATGGCCAGTGCCCAGGACCACAGCCAACCTGCACCCTTGTCGGTCTTCTGGCTGGGGGCCAGAGCGAAATCAACCTTGTCGGCAACCTTGCTCTGGGCTTCGTCAGTGACAAAGGCGCCGGCGACGGTGGCGTCTACCCACATTCCGCATTTGCCGGAGTTGAACAGCGCCAGGTTTTCATTGAAACCATTGGATGACGCACCTGGCGGGCCATAGTTGCCCAGCAGGTCGACGTAGAAAGTAAGGGCGTTTTTCCACTCCGGGCCACTGAATTCGGGCTTCCACTCCTCATCAAACCAGCGGGCACCGAAGGCATTGGCCATGGTGGTGATCAGTGCCATGTTCTCGCCCCAGCCGGCTTTACCACGCAGGCAAATCCCGTACTGTCCTTCGTCTGGTTTGTGGAGGGTTTTGGCGAACGATTTCATCTGATCCCAGGTAGGCTGATCGGGCATGGTCAGGCCGTTTGCCTCGAACAGATCCTTGCGATAGTAAGTCATGGAGCTTTCGGCATAGAAGGGCAGCGCGTAGAGCTTGCCGTTCTTGGAGAGGCCGCCGAGAACAGACGGGAAGATATCTTCCTTGTCGTAGTCTGCCGGCAGATCATCCATCACCGTCAGCCAGCCCTTTTCCCCCCAGATCGGGGCTTCGTACATGCCGATGGTCATGACATCAAACTGACCACCGCCGGTGGCAATGTCGGTCGTCAGGCGCTGGCGCAGGACGTTTTCCTCCAGTACAACCCAGTCCAGGTCGATGTGGGGATATTCGGCTTCGAAAGCATCGGAGAGGCTCTGCATGCGAATCATGTCGCCGTTGTTCACAGTGCCGATCGTGACTTTGGTGGCTGCCAGGGCGGAGGAGGATGCGCTCAGGATCCCCGCTGTTACCAGCGCAGGAAGAAGAAGGTTGCTGCTCATGTTCGAACCTCTGTTTATTTTTGGAGTAGGTCGATCCGGGCTAAATCTGGAAACCCGTCAACATTGTTGTCGGTCCACCCATTCGGGTGTTTAGTCCTATGAGCCTATTACACGCCGAGCGGAACATGCGGACAAATACATACTTCGCCGGATTTATGTACTTTTTTGCCATTCAAAAAACAGTGCCCGGTTGTGTTCGTTGTTGCAGAGCCGCCTCCGAACAAGGAGCTGCTCCGCCATCTGTCTGATTGAAAAGGAAAATAAATCGGGGCGATAAAGTATTGGTGAGAGGCGTTGGTCAGCCCCGGTACAGGGCGTCCAGGGAGGCTTTTCGATAGTCCGAGGGGGTCATCTTCTTCAGGTGGAAAAAGCGCCGGTTGAAATTGGCAATATTGTTGAACCCCACCGAGAAGCAGATTTCGGTAACGGGCTCGTCAGTATGGGCGAGGTGTTCGCAGGCTTTGTTTATGCGCAGAGTGTTAACGAACTCGACAAAGCGTTGGCCGGTCGCCTTTTTGAAGAATTTCGAGAAATAGGTCGGGCCCATGTTTACATGATCTGCAACTTCTTCGAGTGAGATGCTGGAGTCATAAGACTCAAATATGTAATTGACGGCCTGGTTGAGCCGATGGAGAATTTTCTCGTCGGTAATGGGTATGTAGGTTGATGAAGAGAGCACCCGGTAATTATCACTGCTTGCCAGGATCTCAATCAGCATCCAGAAGCGGGTCAGGCGCCTGAATCCCCCGTAGTTTGCAATGTCTTCAAGCAACTCCACCGCCCGGGCAATGGTGTCGGCGTTCAGGAACTCGATGCCATATTGTGCTCGCTCCCAGAAAGGTGCCAGCTGTCTGGCTTCAGGAAAGAAAGATTCACAGCCTTTCACAAACTGGTGAGAGAAGTTGACGACGCGGTCGCGCAAGTCGATGTGCTCTCCCTTGTCGAGCTGGCTGATCCAGTTGTGGGGCAGATTGGGGCCAACGAGGATCAGGCTGTTGGGCGAGAAGTTGCCAATGTAGTCGCCAACGAAAACCTTGCCTGATGTTTCTGTGATCAGGTGCAGTTCGTATTCTTCATGGTAATGCCAGCGAACGAGGGGGCTGGGGTAGCCATGGTCAAGGTAGCGGATCGATTCATCACCGTGCTGATCGACCCACTCAAATTCGGGTTTCAGGCGTTGTTTTGTTGTGCTCATAAAGCACCAGGGTCGCATCTGATCTGTTCAGAATACACCAGTTTTTTCGGTTCAGACAGCTGGTTCCAGCGGTTGTGCGCCCTGACTGGACATGTCTCGCAATCCGCCAAAGCGCCGGTAAAACTTTTCTCCTGGTCCGGGTAGTGGGCCAGAGGCGTTTTCCAGGGTTTCATCAAGCCATTGTTCGGCCCGCGCGAAGATCTGCCGGTACAGGTTGCGGCACAGCTGTTTAGCGCTACGTCCTTCCCAATCACCTGGTAACAGCTCATCCGGCAGGAGCGGGTCTCGAAGCAGAATTTTCCGGTATTCGTGAATCAGCAGGATTCGCAGAATGAGGCATTCCTCGGGACTGAGGGTGTCCTCAGACTGAAGCTCCCGCCACAGAGGGCGGAACTGGCTAAGGAAGCGGCGGTAGCGGCCTCCCAGTTCGTCCAGGTTCCAGCTTTCGCGCACCTGCAGCCTGAGTGCCTTCGGGCTTTTCTGCTCCATGGGAACGGTCTGCATCACAACGGTGTCTTCAAGGGCACCCCATTCCTGCAGCATGGGAATCAGTTCCGCGCTGGTAAACCTAGGATGCTCCATCAGGCCGGGTGCCATACTGCCGAAACTGAGCCATTTCAGCTCTTCCCGAACCTTCTGTCGAAGTTCCGGAGACAACTGGTTCAGGTATACCAGGCACCAACTGCCGTTCCACTCTTCGGTATCCAGGCTGTAGACATACTGGAAAGCCTGCTCAAACCGGCGCAGGCCAGGGCCGGTAAGACTGTAATAGCTGCAACGGCCAACCTTTTCGGTCTGTAGCCAGGATTCCTGAACCAGTCGATACACAGAGGTACGAACCAGTCGCTGGCTGATGCCCATGGGTTCGACCAGTTTCATCAGGCTGCCGAGCCAGACATTGCCGCCGCGCGGCACGATGGCATCACCATAAATGGTGATAATGAGGGAGCCGGCCCGCAGGGGGCGCTTCTTCTGGAAGTTTTTGACGAGCAGTTCTAGCTGGCTTTTTGCAGTCATGGCCTGGGTTCGCAGATAAAAATCAATGAAACACGTTCCCCGTATTATGCGGTTCTTACGTGTCAGGTAAAGGTTTGTGTTCCGGTTTGCCCTATTGGCGCATGGCACTTGTATCGGCTTTATTGAAGGAGCTGTCGCTGGGCTCCCTTAAATCGGTTGACACGAACGTTATGATACAATAACTTCATTTGATATTCGTCAATGGTATCGAATTATGCGTACCCATAGCGAAGCACAGGGATGGTCATAGTCAAGGAAGAAGAAATAAAAACACTAAAGCCCTTGCACAATTCGGGAGAATAAAAACAATGTTCAAAACAGTGATACGCCGCGCAGGAAAGTGCGCAGTCGTTGCTGCCGCCGGTCTCATGATGATGAGCGCCCAGGCAGCTGAACCTATCAAGATTGGCTCGTTCCTGTCCGTGACAGGTCCGGCCTCCTTCCTTGGCGATCCCGAGCTGAAAACGCTCGAGATGTACGTTGAAAAAATCAATGAAGAAGGCGGTGTCCTTGGTCGTCAGCTCGAACTTATCCACTATGACGACGTTGGCAATGCGTCTTCTGCCCGAAACTTCGCCAGCCGCCTGATCCGGTCGGATCGGGTTGATATCATCGTCGGCGGCAGTACCACCGGCGCTACCATGGCGGCTGTTCCACTGATTCAGCAGGCGAAGGTTCCATTAATCTCCCTGGCCGGTGCCGTGGTCATTACCACGCCGGTAAAAGAGTGGGTCTTCAAAACGCCGCAAACGGACCGCATGGCGGCAGAGCGAATCCTGACCGACATGAAAGAGCGCGGTATTACCCGGTTCGGCCTGATCTCCGGTACCGGTGGTTTCGGCAGCTCTGGTCGTACCCAGACCCTGGAAGTGGCCGAGCAGATGGGCATGGAAGTAGTGGCCGATGTCACCTACAGCGGATCTGATACAGACATGACCGCGCAGTTGACTAATATCCGTAACACAAGCGGTGTGGAAGCGGTGCTGAACTTCGGTTTTGGTCAGGGACCGGCCATCGTGACCCGCAACTACGCTCAGCTGGGTATGGAGCTGCCGTTCTATCAGTCTCACGGTGTTGCATCTGACAGCTTCCTTGAGCTGGCGGGCGCTTCTGCCGAAGGCCTTCGTCTGCCTGCGTCTCCGCTGCTGGTGCCGGATTCCCTGCCGGAAGACGATCCCCAGAAAGAAGTGGTTCAGAACTACAAGGCTGAATACGAAGCGCGTTGGGATTCCAAGGTGTCCACTTTCGGAGCCTACGCTTACGACGGCCTGATGCTGGCAGTTCGTGCCATTGAAGAAGCGGGCTCGACGGATCCGGAAGCGGTTCGTGAGGCGCTGGAAAACATCGATGGCTACGTGGGCGTAACCGGTGTGTTCAACATGTCGCCGGAAGACCACAACGGTCTTGATCCGGATTCCTTCCGCATCCTGGAAGTCCAGGATGGCGAATGGAAACTGATCAAGTGACCCCCCTTTAACCTGTCTCGCGGCTGGCCACGCCCCGACCGCCGGGTAGGGGGCCAGCCGATGTTCGACCGGGAACACCGCTATGCTCGCAGAATTCTTACAGTACCTGTTTACCGGGATTACTATTGGTGCGACCTACGCACTGATAGCCCTCGGCTTTACCCTGATTTATAACGCCAGTCACGTCATCAACTTTGCCCAGGGCGAGTTTCTGATGATTGGAGGCATGGCCACGGTTTCCCTCACCGCCATGGGTGTGCCCATGATCATTGCGGTCGTATTGGCCGTCGTTCTGGCTGGCATTCTCGGCATCGCCCTGCAGCGTTTTGCCATTGCGCCTGCCAAACAGGCGGATGTTGTTACCCTGATCATCATCACCATTGGTGCTTCTATCTTTATTCGCGGTATTGCCCAGCTGGTTTGGGGCAAGGAATACCATGTGATGCAGAATTTCAGCACAGACCAGCCTATTGAGGTATTTGGTGCCGTGCTGAACAGTCAGAGCCTGTGGGTTCTGGGTGTAGGTGCGATCCTGGTGGTGGCCCTGGTGCTGTTCTTTACCAAAACGTTAATTGGTAAGGCGATTCTGGCAACATCCATGAACAAGGAAGCGGCACGCCTTGTCGGTATCCGGACCCAGATGGTTCTCATGCTGGCGTTTATGGTGTCTGCGTTGCTGGGTTCAGTGGCCGGTATTGTGGTGGCGCCCATCACGTTCACCTCCTACGACATCGGTATCATTCTCGGACTTAAAGGCTTTGTGGCAGCGGCCATTGGCGGCCTGGGCAGCGGAGTTGGTGCGGTTGTCGGTGGGTTGTCTCTGGGCATTGTTGAAGCCATGGCGGCCGGCTACATCTCGTCCGATTACAAGGATGCGGTGGCATTCTCCATGATTCTGCTGGTGCTGTTCTTCATGCCCCGCGGGTTGTTTGGTGCCAAAGTAGTGGAGCGCGTCTGATGCTGAATAATCTTATGCAGTCGCGCCTGCGGGGATTGGTGATCCTTGCACTGATTCTCCTCATTCTGCCCGTGTTTCTGGGCAACCCGTTCCATTATGAGCTGGTTACCCAGATGGCGATCATCGCCGCCACAGTGGTTGGTCTGAATCTGCTGGTGGGCTTTGCGGGCCAGATCAGTCTGGGCCATGCCGGCTTTTTTGGCCTTGGTGCCTATTTTACCGGCATCGCAACCGGAACATACGGCTGGCCGTCGGTTCCTGCGCTGGTGGTGGGAGCGATCGTTGTCGGCTTTATTGCCTGGATTGTTGGCCGGCCGATTCTACGCCTGAAAGGCCACTATCTTTCCATGGCGACCCTTGCCGTGGGGTTCATTATTGCCATTATCCTGAACAACGAGCGGGCACTCACCGGTGGGCCGGACGGCATGCCAGTGCCAGCGTTCGAGGTCTTCGGCTGGGAGCTGAGCGCGTTCGGTAGCTATTCGCTGTTCGGTATCGATATTGAAGGTTTCCAGGCCTGGTACATCTTTGCCAGCGTGGTGTTGCTGGTGGCGGTCTGGTTCGCTCTGAACCTTATCGAATCACCCATTGGCCGGGCGCTGCGCTCGGTTCATGGCTCGGAAGTGGCTGCCAGTGTGGTTGGCGTGAATACTGCGAAATACAAGAGTCTGGTGTTCGTGATTTCTGCCGTCTATGCCAGTCTGATGGGTAGTCTCTATGCCCATTTTCAGGGCTTTATCACGCCCGCGGTGGCAAGTTTCGAGTTTTCCATTCTCTTTATAACCATGGTCGTGCTCGGCGGCATGGGGTCCACCTTTGGTGTGATTCTCGGTGCTGTGGTGCTGAAGCTGTTACCCCAGGTTCTGGCGGATTTCCAGGAGCTGGAGCATGTCATGTTCGGTCTGATCCTGATGCTCACCATGATTTTTATGCCCAAGGGACTGTTGCCTACGCTGACCATATTCTTTTCCAAAAGAATGCGCCGGAAAGCGGGAGGTGAGGCATGACCGCGCTGGTTGAAGTCAAAGGGCTGGATAAGGCCTTCGGTGGCGTGCATGCGGTGGAAGGTGTCAGTTTCTCCGTGGAAGCCGGGCAGGTCTATTCGGTTATCGGTCCCAACGGCGCTGGCAAGACCACGCTGTTCAACCTGATTACCGGGCTTTATACGCCGACCAAGGGTGAGATCCTGTTGAATGGTGAGAGCACCGCCAAACTGGAGCCGAATGAGTTGGCTGAGAGAGGCATGTGCCGCACGTTCCAGCAGATGCAGATCTGCATGAACATGACGGCCATCGAGAATGTGATGCTGGGCCGACACCTGCAGCTCAGGAGCAGTCTGTTTACCACATTGTTCCGGTTGCCGTCTCTGCGCCGCAACGAGGCCGCCGCTCGCAAGCGTGCAGCGGAACTGATGGAATATGTGGGCTGTGGTGAATACCTGGATACAGACGCATCGGCCATGTCCTATGGCGCTCTCAAGCGTCTGGAGATTGCCCGGGCACTGGCGGCTGAGCCCAGGGTTATTCTTCTGGATGAGCCGGCCGCCGGTCTGAATGCGGTTGAAACCGCTGCCCTGGAGGATCTGATCCGGAAAATTGCCGATCAGGGCACTACCGTGATGCTGGTTGAGCACGACATGAAGCTGGTAATGGGAATATCCGACCGGCTGCTGGTGCTTAACTATGGCCGCGTGCTGGCCGAAGGAAGCCCCGAGGAAATCCGTCAGAACCCGGATGTTATCGCCGCCTATCTGGGTGGCTGAGCCAGGAGACATTTCACATGAGCGAACAAAACACTGAAATGGCGCCTGCCCAGTCACGCAGTGAGCAGGCCGTCCGGATTATTGTTCAGGAACACCAGGCGCTGTGGCGGATTCTGGATCTGCTGGATCAGCTGCTGAGTGACATGAACCTTAACGACCAGCGGCCGGATGAACGGCTGCTGAAGACGATTTTCGATTACATCCAGCATTTCTCCCAGCGTGTCCATAGCACACCGACCGATATTGAACTGTACAAAAGGCTAGGTGAAAAATCCCCGGAAACCGCGCCCTTGCTGGAGAAACTGGCCAAAGGCTATGTCATCGGTCATGGCAAGCTTCTGGAATTACGTCAGTTACTGGCTGAGTGTGAGGAACGCTGGCCAGAGGGTCGCGAGGAATTCAGTCATGCCCTGGCGCGTTTCACGGAAGCCCTGCGCAAGCACATTCGCAAGGAAGAGGGCGTGGTGATTCCCAGGGCCCGCAAGCTCCTGACCGAAGAAGACTGGCAGCAGATCATTGACGCGCGGGATGTGGAAAATGATCCTCTGTTCGGTGAGCGGGTCCGGGAAGATTTCCGGGAATTGCGGCACCAGATTGTCAGCTACACCCCGGAGAAATTCGGCGGGCTGGGCCTGAAGCACGCGGAGCGGGTGACTGCACCCCACGCCAAACAGGAGATGCTGTCTATCAAGGGGCTGGTGACTTCCTACGGCCAGATTGAGGTTCTGCACGATGTGGATATACACATCAACAGTGGCGAAATTGTTTCGCTTGTCGGCGCCAACGGCGCCGGCAAATCAACCCTGTTGATGACCATCTCCGGCCTGCAGCCCACTGACCGCGGAGCCATTACCTTTGAGGGTAAGGATCTGTCGAAGACAAGTGCCGATCAGCGGGTGGGCAGTGGGATTGTCCAGGTGCCAGAGGGCCGGCAGGTGTTCAAGGACCTGAGTGTCCATGACAACCTGCTGCTGGGCGCCTACACGCGGGGCAAGACGCCTGAAGTGATGGACGATCTGGAGCGGATGTACACGAAGTTCCCGATCCTTCGTCAGAAGCGCCACAACCTGGCGGGTGAGCTGTCCGGTGGTCAGCAGCAGATGCTGGCCATGGGGCGTGCCCTGATGGCCAAGCCGAGACTTCTGCTTCTGGACGAGCCCAGTATGGGCCTGGCGCCGCTGATCATCGAAGAGATCTTCAACATCGTAAAGGAACTGAAGGAAGAGGGTATTACGATCTTCCTGGTAGAGCAGAATGCTTCCCAGGCTCTGGCGCTGGCCGATCGCGGTTACGTGCTGGAAACGGGCAAGGTTGTGATCGAAGGAACCGGCCGTGATCTGCTCAGCAATGAGAAGGTTCGGGAGGCCTACCTGGGGATGTAACGCTCCGATGTTTTCTCGACACAAATAAAAGGGGGACAGGTCTTGCGACCTGTCCCCCTTTTATTTGCCTCGCGCTTGCACCCTGGGGTCCAGGACAGGGCGCAAGCAGGCAAGCCCGGTGTTACTCGGGCTTTTTGGCAACCAGTGTCAGGATGTCGTAGCTTGCAACCAGCTCGTCGTTCTGGTTGGTTACCTGGACGTCCCATACAACGACACCCTGGGGGTGGCCGTCGGGGGAAGTCCGACCCTGATCAATCTTGCGCTTGCAGGTCAGCCGCGCCCGGATGGTGTCACCCGGAGCCACCGGTTCAATGAAGCGCAGTGTATCCAGGCCGTAGTTCGCCAACACCGGACCTTCGCCCGGAGAAACGAACAGGCCTGCCGCGGCCGACAGTACAAAATAACCGTGAGCAATGCGCTTGCCGAACTGGGATTCCCGGGCCGCAAGTTCATCGAAATGCATGTAGAAGTGGTCACCGGAGAGGCAGCCGAAGTTAACGATGTCTGCTTCCGTCACCGTGCGGCGATGGGTCAGCAGGGACTCGTTGATCTGCAGATCTTCGAAATGGCGACGGAACGGGTGCACTTCGGTTTCGATAAGAGCTGCGCCGCGGACATACTCACGCGTAACGGCGGCCAGCATGCTAGGAGAGCCCTGAATGGCAGTGCGCTGCAGGTAATGGTGCACCGCACGGATACCGCCCAGTTCTTCACCACCACCGGCGCGACCCGGACCGCCATGCTTGAGCATGGGCAAGGGGGAACCGTGACCGGTGGATTCTTTCGCCGCTTCGGCATCCAGCAGGTGCAGACGACCATGGAAGGCGGCCAGAAGTGGCGCGACCTTGCCGGCAATGGCGGGGTCACGGGTGGTCAGGGTGGTGACGAGGGAGCCGCGACCTTTTGAACACAACTCAACAGCATCATCGATGGTGTCGTAAGGAATCACGGTAGCAACCGGGCCGAATGCCTCGATGTCATGGGCGCCACAGCCGTTTTCCGGGTTCCGGCACAGCAGCAGGTGCGGCTCGATGAAGGCGCCTTTCCCGGTGCCGTCGCCGGTGGGCTCGAAGGTACCTTCGCCACCGGTCACCAGCTCACTGGTCTTGAGCAGTTCCTGGATGTTGGCCTTCACGTCTTCCAGCTGGTCGATGGATGCCAGGGCGCCCATTCGCACGCCTTCCACGGAAGGATCGCCCACCGTAACTTTTGATAACCGCTCCTTGAGCTTCTCACAAACCGCATCCACCTGGTCTTTCGGCACCAGTACACGGCGGATGGCGGTACATTTCTGACCCGCCTTGGCGGTCATCTCGCGTCCCACTTCCCTGACGAAGAGGTCGAATTCCTCGTGCTCGGGGGTGACATCCGGGGCGAGGATTGCACTGTTCAGGGAATCCGCTTCCGCGTTGAACGGAATTGAACGGTTGATGATGTTCGGATGGTTGCGCAGCTTGCGGGCAGTGGCGGCGGAACCGGTGAACGTCACCACGTCCTGCTCTTCCAGGTGCTCAAACAGATCGCCGGTGCTGCCGATGATCAGCTGCAGGCTGCCTTCAGGAAGCGCGCCGGATTCCTGCATCAGGCGAACGGCCAGTTCGGTCACGTAGCAGGTTGAGGTGGCAGGTTTCACGATGGATGGCATGCCCGCCAGGAATGTGGGCGCAAACTTCTCCAGCATGCCCCACACCGGGAAATTGTAGGCATCAATGTGAACCGCCACACCGCCACGGGGCACCAGGATATGGGTGCCTGCAAAGTGGTTGTTCTTGCCCAGCGGGGTCACCGGTCCTTCGTGGACCACATTGCCGGAGGGCAGCTCGCGGCGGCCCATACTGGCATAGGAAAACAGGGTGCCAAAACCACCGTCGATATCGATGCCGTTATCGCCCCTGGTGGACCCGGTATGCATCGACAGGGCGTAGAGTTCTTTCTTGTGTTCCTGCAGGTACAGGGCCATGGCTTTCAGGGCCAGGGCTCGTTCCTGGAAATCCATGGCCATCAGGTTCTTGCCACCGACCTTGCGGCCATACTCGACGGCGTTTCTGAAATCCAGGGTGTCGTCGTGGGTGTGGGCGATTATGTCGCCGTTTACCGCGCTGGGCAGGGCTTTGGCGGGCTTTTCACCGACCCACTGGCCGGCAATGAAACTTTTCAGGACTGACATGGGATACTCCATTCGTTTCTGAAAGGCGAAGGCAAGCTCCGTTGCTGCGGAACTTGCCCTGCTTGTGTCTTGTTGTCGGGGCGGAAACTACATCTCGTCGTAGTCCAGAACCACCTTGTCGCTGATCGGGTAGCACTGACAGGAGAGCACGTAGCCGGCGTCCACTTCGTAGTCTTCCAGAGCGAAGTTCTGGTCCATCTCCACTTCGCCTTCCACCACTTTGGCGCGGCAGGTGGAGCAGACACCAGCCTTGCAGGAATAGGGCAGATCAGCGCCTTCTTCATTGCCGGCATCGAGGATGCTTTTGGTGTCGCGTACCAGTGGAAAGGTCAGGGTGCGTCCATCGGCAATGACGGTCACTTCGCTGATTGACTGGGGATCAACGTGGGCCGGATCCCGGTCTTTCCGGGCCTGAGGGACGCCATCGGCCGGCGTGAACAGCTCAAAGTGGATCTTGCTCTTTTCCATGCCGTGCCTGAGCAGTGAGTCCCGCACTGTCTCGGTCATCAGCTGGGGGCCACAGATGAAGGCTGCAGTCAGCTCTTTGGCATTGATCCAGTGGTCGAACAGCTTGTCGCATTTCTCGTGATCAATGCGGCCGTTGTACAGGTCGATGTCCTGCTCTTCGCGGGTGAAGATGTACACCAGATTCAGGCGGGACATGTACTCGTTCTTCAGGTCCTGCAGCTCGTCACGGAACATGGTGCTGCTGGTGGCCTTGTTGCCGTAGAACAGGGTGAGCTCACTTTTGGGCTCGGTTTCCAGCGTGGTCTTCACGATCGACAGGATCGGGGTGATGCCACTGCCGGCGGCAACGGCCAGATAATTGCCTTCACGTTCCGGGTCCAGATCGATGGAGAAATGCCCCTGCGGCGGCATGACCTCCAGAGTCTGGCCGGGTTTCAGCTGCTCGTTGGCAAACGTGGAGAAGCGGCCGCCGGAAACCTGTTTGACGGCAATACGCAGTTCCTGGTCCTTAACGCTGCGGCAAATCGAATAGGAGCGACGAACTTCCTCGCCATCGAGTTTGGTCCGCACAACCAGATGCTGGCCCTGCTGGTAATGGAACTTGTCTGCCAGATCTTCCGGCACGTCAAAAGCAAGTGATACGGCGTTTTTTGTTTCAGGTCTGACCTCTTTGAGGGTCAGTGAGTAGAATTTGTTCATGATCGTATCGGCTCTAGATGCATTTGAAATAGTCGAAGGGCTCGAGGCATTCCTTGCAACGGTACAGGGCTTTGCAGGCGGTGGACCCGAACTCGCTGACCCGTTCGGTGTCCTTGCTGCCACAGTGGGGGCAGGCAATGACGTCCGATTCCCCGAGCAGGCTCATTTTGCTGGAGCTGCCTTCGGGGGGCGCGATTCCGAATGCCCTGAGCTTTTCTTTGCCTTCGTCTGTAATCCAGTCGGTAGTCCAGGCAGGGGTCAGCACCTGATTGATCTCGGGATCCCGGAAGCCGGCAGCACGCATGGCTTCGGCAATCAGTTCCTCAATCAATTCGGTGGCCGGGCAGCCGGAGTAGGTTGGTGTTACGTCGATGGACAGTGTTTTTCCGTCCCAGCGAACAGCCCGGACAATGCCGAGCTCAACAACACTCACTGCCGGCACTTCCGGGTCTTTGACCTCTTCCAGAAGTGCCCAGATGTCGTTTTCTGTCAGCAGATCGGGGCGGGCATTGGCCGGCACCCGATCGCTGGCAATCAGAATGTCGACAGCTGACCGGCTGTCTGAATCACCATGTTGTGGCATCGGGATAGGCCCTCTGCAGGAACTGCATTTCTGCCAGGATGAAACCGAGGTGTTCGGTGTGTTCGCCGTGTTTGCCACCCATATACATCCAGGCGTCTTCCGCACCCGGTGTCAGGGTTGCCTGGGTCAGCACTTCGTTCACCATGCCTCGCCAGTCTTCGGCCAGTTGGTCGGGGTTCGGGCCAATGCCCGCCTCGGCCATGACACGATCGGTGTCGTCCGGGGTAATCAGTTCGCCGGTAAAACGCCAGAGGATATCAACGGCATCCTGCATGCGGCGGTGGCTCTCTTCGGTGCCATCACCCAGGCGCTTTACCCACTCCGAGGAGCGGCGCAGGTGGTAGGTTGCCTCTTTCACGGCCTTTGCCGCGATACTGGCAATACGCTCGTCACTGGATCCGGTCAGGCTTTTGAGCGTGAAGTAGTGCCACGCGTCGAAGAAGAACTGGCGGCCCATGGTAACGGCGTAATCTTCGTTAGGCTGCTCGGTGAGCAACAGGTTACGGAAGTCATGGGCATCCCGGCGGAACGCCAGCTTGTCTGCATCGCGGCCATCGTCGATCAGCTCGGCGGCGTACTCGTACCAGTTGCGGGCCTGACCGATGAGGTCGAGGGCAACGTTCATCAGGGCCAGTTCTTCCTCAAGCGCCGGGGCCTTGCCGCACAGCTCGGACAGGCGCTGACCCAGGATCATGTCGGAGTCTGCCAGGCGCAGCAGGTATTCTTTCAGGGCTTCTGCTTGTGTCACTGGAACCGCTCCTTACATGTGTCCGACTTCATCGGGCAGCTTGTAAAAGGAAGCGTGCCGGTAAACCTTGTCTTCCGACGGGTCGAAAAGCACTTCCTTCTCGTCAGACGCGGACGCCGTGATCGTGTCGGAGGGAACGACCCAGATGCTTACGCCTTCGCTACGGCGGGTGTAGAGTTCACGGGCATTTTCCATGGCCATCTCGGCGTCAGCGGCATGCACGCTGCCAACGTGTTTGTGGTTCAGGCCGTGCTTGGACCGAACAAAGACTTCGTAAAGGCGCCATTCAGACATAGTGTATTCCTCCGGTATCAAGCGGCTTGTGAGCGCTGTTTTTGTTTTTCGGCATAGGCGACGGCCGCTTCACGGACCCAGGCGCCTTCGTCAATTGCTTTCTTGCGAGTGGTGATGCGCTCGCGGTTGCAGGGGCCGTTGCCCTTGAGAACGTCGTAGAACTCCTGCCAGTTGATTTCACCGAAATCATAATGGCCGGTTTCTTCGTTCCACTTCAGGTCCGGATCCGGCGCAGTGCAGCCAAGGAACTCGAGCTGCGGCACGGTCTGATCGATGAACATCTGACGCAGTTCGTCGTTGCTCTTTCGTTTGATCTTCCAGGCCATGGACTGCTGGGAGTTTGGAGACTCGTCATCGTGCGGACCGAACATCATCAGCGCCGGCCACCACAGTCGGTTGATGGCGTCCTGCACCATGGCTTTTTGCTCCTCAGTGCCTTCGCGCATCATGTCCAGCAGGATCTGGTAACCCTGACGCTGATGGAAGCTCTCTTCCTTGCAGATGCGGATCATGGCACGGGAGTAGGGGCCATAAGAGGTACGCTGCAGTACCACCTGGTTCACGATGGCGGCGCCATCCACCAGCCAGCCAACAGCTCCCATATCGGCCCAGTTCAGGGTCGGATAGTTAAAAATGCTGGAGTACTTCGCTTTGCCCTGGTGCAGCTTCTCGATTTCTTCATCACGGTCAGCGCCCAGGGTTTCCATGGCGCTGTACAGATACAGGCCGTGGCCAGCTTCGTCCTGGATTTTTGCCATCAGCTGAAGTTTCCGCTTCAGCGTGGGAGCCCGGGTTACCCAGTTGCCTTCCGGCAGCATGCCAACCACTTCCGAGTGGGCGTGCTGGGAAATCTGGCGAATGAGCGTTTTCCGATAACCTTCCGGCATCCAGTTCTTGGCTTCGATCTTGGTTTCGGCGTCGACCTTTTCCTGAAACTCGCGCTCTTCGGGCGACATCTCTTCTTTGGTCTTCAGGCGCTTGGCGCCGGTTTCAACGAGCTGGGCGTACATAAACAAATACCTCCGGATCGGGCTTGTTGTTCTGTTGTCCGTAAACAGTGTTGCCCTCAGTAGGGGCTGAAGGCTGATGACTCCATATTATATGATACTGAATAAATATCAAGAAATGTCTTTGTGTGTCAGGTTGTACGGATGCGATTCCTTAATGTGTATTAAGAGTCTGAATTTAAAGATAAAAAATGTGATACGAATATAGACGCTATTGAGATCAGCGAAAGGGAAGTGAAATTAAATAGGCGCTTCTGTGAAGAGAATGGCAATACAGGCGTGAGAGTCAGCCGCAATACATGCGGTCTGACCCTCTGCCGGGCACGCAGGCCTACTTGTTTCGGCGGTCAAATACTCGCTTGGCCTTGCCTTCCGAGCGCGCCAGACGATTAGGTTCAACCACCTCGACACGAGTGCTGATGCCGATGTAGGACTTGATGTGATGGGCCAGTTCTCTGGCCGCGGTGGCACGACTTTCGGGGCTGTCTGTTGCGCCAGGCTTCAGCTCGGTACGGATGTCCACGCAGTCCAGGTTGCTTTCCTTGTAAACCTCGATCTCGTAATGCGGAGCCAGTGCCTCGCACTTCAGAACCTGTTCCTCGATCTGGCTCGGGAACACGTTCACTCCACGGATAATCAGCATGTCATCGCTGCGGCCGGTAATCTTGTCGATTCGACGCATGGGGCGTGCGGTACCGGGCAGCAGGCGGGTGAGATCCCGGGTGCGGTAGCGCAGAATTGGCAGAGCCACCTTGGTCAGCGAGGTGAATACCAGTTCACCGTATTCGCCATCGGGTAAGACTTCACCGGTTTCCGGGTTGATGATTTCCGGGTAGAAGTGGTCTTCCCAGATGGTGGGGCCGTCTTTTGTTTCAATGCACTCCATACCCACGCCGGGGCCCATGACTTCCGACAAGCCATAGATGTCCAGCGCCTGGATACCAAGACGTTCCTCGATCTCGGTACGCATGGCGTTGGTCCAGGGTTCTGCTCCGAAAATCCCAAGGCGCAAAGGAAGCTTGTGAGGATCGATACCCTGACGCTCCATCTCATCGGCAATGTTGAGCATGTAAGACGGCGTGACCATGATGATGTCTGGCTCGAAGTCTTTGATCAGCTGAACCTGTTTTTCGGTCTGGCCGCCCGACATGGGGATCACGGTACAGCCAAGGCGTTCGGCACCGTAGTGTGCGCCGAGGCCGCCGGTGAACAGGCCATAACCGTAGGAAACATGGACTTTGTCGCCCCGGGAACCGCCGCCGGCACGGATCGAGCGGGCCACAATATCTGCCCAGTTGTCGATGTCACTCTGGGTGTAACCGACCACCGTGGGTTTGCCGGTGGTGCCGCTGGACGCATGCACCCGGACCACGTCTGACATGGGGGTCGCAAACATACCGAAGGGGTAGTTGTCGCGCAGATCCGCCTTGGTGGTAAACGGTACGTTGGCCAGATCATCCAGGGAATGAATATCCATCGGCTTGAGGCCGATGTCATCGAAGGCTTTGCGATAGAAGGGCACGTTGGTGTAGGCATGGACCAGGCTCCAGCGCAGGCGCTGTAGCTGTTCGTGCCGGAGCTCGTCAAGGCTGGCGGTCTCCATGCGGTCAAGTTTGCCAAGTTTTTGTAGTGGTAAGGTCATGGTTCTGTCCTGCTTTGTTCTTATCGGATAGTAATCGTTGTTCTGTTTTGTTCTGTTCTGACCAGTGGTGTCAGGCTATCGCATCCATACGTTCAATGATCAGGGCGATCCCCTGGCCGACGCCGATGCACATGGTGCAGAGGGCATACCGGGCTTTCTGACCCGCAGTGTGGCGGCGCTCAAGCTCGTTCAGGGCGGTGGTGACAAGCCGGGCACCGCTCATGCCCAGTGGGTGGCCCAGAGCAATGGCTCCACCGTTGGGATTAACGTGCTCTGCGTCATCTGGCAGACCGAGATCGCGGGTTACTGCGAGGGCCTGGGCTGCAAAGGCCTCGTTCAGCTCAATCACGTCCATGTCAGCCAGCTCCAGGCCAGCGGTTGCCAGAACCTTGCGGGTCGCTGGTGCCGGGCCAAAGCCCATAATCCGTGGCTCGACGCCGGCGGTCGACATGGCGACAATCCGGGCGCGGGGCTTCAGGTTGTATTGTTTGAGCGCATCGGGTCCGGCCAGGAGCAGGGCGCAGGCGCCGTCGTTGACACCGGAGGCATTGCCCGCTGTGACCGTGCCGTTTTCACGGAACGGGGTTGGCAAAGAGGCCAGTTTTTCAAGGCTGGTTTCCCTGGGGTGTTCGTCGGTGTCCACCACCAATGGGTCCTGCTTGCGACGAGGAATGGTCACTGGAGTGATCTCACTACCAAATCGGCCGGCCTGCTGAGCTGCGGCGGTGCGCTGCTGGCTGCGCAGAGCGAACGCATCCTGATCTTCCCTGGAAATGTCGAAATCAGCCGCGACGTTCTCTGCTGTTTCCGGCATGGAGTCGATTCCATATTGCTTCTTCAGCACCGGGTTGACGAAACGCCAGCCGATGGTGGTGTCGAAAATCTCCGCCTTTCGGCTGAACGCCGACTCGGCCTTGCCCATAACAAAGGGGGCCCGTGACATGGACTCTACGCCGCCGGCAATCATCAGTTGGGTTTCTCCGGTGCGGATTGCCCGGGCTGCACTTCCGATTGCATCCATACCGGAGCCGCACAGACGGTTGATGGTGCTGCCTGGAACATCTACCGGCAGGCCTGCCAGCAGCAGGGACATGCGGGCGACATCACGGTTGTCTTCACCGGCCTGATTGGCGCAACCGTAGAGCACGTCGTCGACTTTCGACCAGTCAAGATCCGGGTGCCTTTCGGTCAACGCCCTGATCGGGATGGCGCCCAGGTCATCGGCTCGGACGGATGAGAGGGCGCCGCCGTAACGACCGATGGGAGTGCGGATGGCATCGACGATGTAAGCGTCTTTAAGGGAATTGTCGGTGCTCATGCAGTTTCCTCCGAATTGCGTACTGTGCCGCGAACCTCATAGGAGCGGCCCCGGAAAAGGGCAACCTTGCGGCCGTCCTGATTGGTGAGAGAAATGTCGTAAACGCCGGTGCGACCGCCGCGGGCCTGTTCTTCGGCGGTGGCGGTCAGCCGGTCGCCTTCTTTCGCGCCGTACATGTAGTCAATGCTGCAACCTGAGGCGACGGTGGCCCGGTCGTAGCTGTTGCAGGCAAACGCAAAGGCGGAATCGGCGAGGGTGAACAGATAGCCACCATGGCAGGAACCATGGCCCTGGATCATGTCGCCGGTGACTGTCATGGTGAGCACCGCTTTGCCCGGTGCCACAGACTCAATGTTCATGCCCAGCTTCTGGCTGGCTCGGTCCCGCGCGAACATGCTTTTGGCGCATTCTTCGGCGAGTGTTTGCGGATCCATCTCGCTCATGAATAGAACCCCTTCTGTGCAAATGCATTCTTCCGGAGCAGCAGGGCAGGGCGGTAGCGGTCTTCTGCGTAGCTGTTCTGGATGTTGGTGAGCACCTTGAATACGTGTCCCGCGCCCAGTCTGTCACTCCAGCTCAAGGGGCCGTCGGGATAGTTCAGGCCCGCTTTCATGGCCAGGTCAATGTCTGCAACTGTTGCAACACCCTGCAGGGCGGCGTCGGCGGCTTCGTTGGCCAGCATGGCCACGGTGCGCATGACCACCAGACCCGGGCGGTCGGCAATCAGGCTGACGGCAATCCCGGCTTTTTGCAGGAGCGCGCAGGCACAGGCTATTGCCGCGTCGGACGCTTGCTCTGCCGGAGCCAGGGCAAGCCTGGTTGCTTTGCTGTAGTCAAAGGCCAGATCAAAAAGAACAAGATTGGAGATGCCATCGCTGGCGGCGCGCTCGGTGGCCATTCGGCCGTCGGTCAGTGCCAGTACGGCATCGCCGAAGCGAATCTGGCCTGGGCCGTCTCGCTCGATAACGGTCAGGCCGGCGGCTTTCATCCGCTCCAGCAGTGGTGTTGCTGCACCGGGATTGCCTTCTGCTATGACGACGGTCTCATCGGATTGATGGCCCGGCTCGGTCTGTGGTTGAGGTTTTTCAGCACCCTCGCCATACGGGTAAAACCCCTGACCGCTCTTGCGGCCAAGTCGGCCGGCTTCTACCAGTTCTCTCTGGATCAGTGATGGCAGAAAACGCGGGTCCTGGAAATAGGCATTGAAAACCGAGTTGGTGACGGCGTAGTTGACGTCGTGGCCGATCAGGTCTGTCAGTTCGAATGCACCCATCCGGAATTGACCCGCTTCTCGAATGATGGCATCCAGCGTGGCGGCATCGGTAGCCTGTTCCTGCAGCAGGCGCAGGCTTTCTGCATAAAACGGACGGGCTACACGATTTACGATAAAGCCGGGAGTAGAGGTTGCGTAGACCGGCTTCTTGCCCCAGGCGCATGCCGTGGCGTGAACAGTGTCGGCAACGGGCTTGCTGGTGGCGAGTCCCATCACCACTTCCACCAGCGCCATCAGGGGGGCTGGGTTGAAGAAGTGCATGCCCACGAGGCGTTCAGGCTTCTGCATTTCTGCGCCGAGAGCGGTCACGGAAATGGATGAGGTGTTGGTGGCGAGAATGGTCTCCCCGGCGCACAGCTTTTCCAGGTTTGCCAGCAACTGACGTTTAATCTGAAGGTCTTCGATAATGGCCTCGATGACCAGACCGGCGTCTGCGACATCTTCCAGATTTGCGACCGGCTGAATCCGGTCAATAACGTCGTCCAGCTCCTGTTGCTGCATCTTGCCCTTGTCGACACGACGCTGCAGCTGTCTGGCAATACCGTCACGGCCCGCTTCAGCGGCACCGTCTCTCTGATCGTGCAGGTAAACCTGATGGCCTGCCTGGGCAGCTACCTGGGCGATGCCTGAGCCCATAGCCCCGGCGCCGACCACGGCAACTTTGGTTTGGGTGTCCAGTGCCGGCATGACTTATTTCCCCTTGAAGTTCGGCGTGCGTTTTTCCATGAAGGCGGCAACGCCCTCGCGGTAATCTTCGGTCTGCCCGGCCATGCGCTGGAGGTCCCGCTCCAGGTTGATCTGTTCTTCAAAGGTATTGGCGGCGCTGGCGTGCAGCGCCCGCTTGATCAGGGCAAGGCCTTTGGTCGGCTGGGTCGCGAAATGACGGGCAAGCTTCATGGTCTCTTCCATGAGTTGCTCGTTATCGACGCAACGCCAGATCATGCCCCAGTTTTCCGCCTGTTCGGCGCTGATTTTCTCGCCAAGAAGCGCCATGCCTTTGGCGCGGGCCATGCCGGCCACGCGGGGCAGGGTCCAGGTGCCACCGGAATCGGGCACCAGCCCCAATTTGCAGAAGGCCTGAACGAAGCTGGCTGAGCGGGCGGCAAGGGTGATGTCGCAGGCGAGGGCAATGTTGGCGCCAGCGCCAGCCGCCACACCGTTTACGGCGCAGAGTACGGGCATAGGCAGATCCCGCAGGCTTCGCATCAGAGGGTTGTAGTACATCTCCAGAGAGACGCCCAGATCCGGCATTTCCTGGTCCGGGGATACGCTGCGGTCGGATAGGTCCTGCCCCGCGCAAAAGCCGCGGCCGGAGCCGGTTATGACCAGTACACGGACAGACTCATCCTTGCGCACGGTGCTGATGGCATCGCGCATGCGTTCGTGCATTTCAACATTGAAACTGTTCAGGCTGTCCGGACGGTTCAGGGTTAGCAGAGCCACGCCCTGATCGATTTCAAGAAGAATGCTCGGCTGAGTCATGGCGTTGTTGTCCTGTTGTTTGTTGTAGGTGGATAGCTTGAAGGGTGTCCTGGCGAGACACGGTGCTATCAATTGTGGGAAATGAGTATATCTTAGAATTGATACTCGTCAAGGATTGTGCATGCGTTGTTCTGTATCACGTTGACCGAATGTGATAGACGGTTAGTTCTATGTGTCTGAAAATACGTTATAAAATTATGTACGCTTTGAGTTTGATGCCTTGATATCAGGAGTTTTTGCGTCCGGATCGGGTCTCGGGGTGTGAAAAATATGCCGGAAAAGAGTAATGTGATACAGAAAATCAATCACAATAAATATTTGGGTCCCATGTTTCAGTCCGGTTCAGGGTTGATCGCAGCAGGGCCCTTTTGCTCAGGAGGCCGATATGCCCAGTTACAGTATAGAAGGCGTTGTTCCCGTCGTTCACCCGTCCGCCTATGTGCATCCAACGGCTGTCCTGATTGGTGATGTCTGGATTGGGCCAGACTGCTACGTAGGGCCTGCAGCCTCGTTACGTGCAGATTTCGGGCGGATCGTTCTCAAGCAGGGTTCCAATGTTCAGGATACCTGTGTGATGCATGCCTTCCCCGGAATGGACACAATTGTCGAGCAGAATGGCCACGTCGGGCACGGCGCGATTCTGCATGGCTGCATCGTCGGCGCGGATGCCATGGTCGGGATGAATGCTGTCGTGATGGATGAGGCCCACATTGCACCTCGCTCTATTGTTGGCGCCTGCGCCTTTGTGAAAGCAAAGTTTACCTGCGAGCCGGGCTCACTGATTGTTGGCTCACCCGCCAGGGTAATGCGGATGCTCAGCGACAAGGAAATTGCCTGGAAGAAAAAGGGAACCGAGGAGTACCAGCGGCTTACGCTGCGTTCACTGGCCAGTCTGGAGGAAGTTCAGCCCCTTGCCGAGGCCGAAACAGGCCGGGCCAGAGTGGATGCCGGAGGGTACAAGCCCAAGTACGAACAGTCTGAGTGACCATCGGCGTCGGATTGTGACTTGCGGCTCTTACAGTCCGGCGTCTTTGACATTTTCCATGACCACGAAGGTGCTGGTCTGAAGCACATGGGGCAGGGCTGAAATCTCCTCCCCCAGAACCTGCCGGTATTCCTGCATGTTGCGGGTTCTGACTTTCAACAGATAGTCGAAGTTGCCGGCAATCATGTGGCATTGCTCCACTGCGGATACATTCTGGACGGCTTTGTTGAAGGCCGAGAGAGCGTTGCTGCTGGTGTCATTCAATGTGACCTGCGCAAAGGCAATGTGGCTGAGGCCCAGTTTGGTCTGGTTCACCAGAGCCGTATACCCGGTAACATATCCATGCTCCTCAAGCCGGCGCATCCGTACCTGGCAGGGGGTTTTGGAAAGGCCCACCCGGGACGCAAGTTCAGTCACCGTGATTCGGGAATTTTTCTGCAGTTCGCGAATAATGGATTGGTCTATTCTATCCAATTCGGCCATGTTCTTGGTTCCAGGCTGGATTAACGGCTAAATCATTCTTTAAATATAATCGAAACTCCTCTATTTCGAAACTATATGGTCAAAGCGACTTTCTTGGCTTGCGTATACTGACGGGTAAACCAGCCCAGCTCGAACGTATGAAACGTCCGGAGAGTTTCGATGACCGATTCACGCGCATTACAAAAACAAACCCTACTGGAACAGCTTGCCGATGTCCTCCAGCATCAGGCCTCCGACAATGGAGACTCCCTTGAGTTGCGGGAGATTGTGGCCCGGATGGTTGAGGAATCCCGATCCTGGGATGACGACCTCCATGGTGAACTGGTTCAGTGTTTTGGCGACGCCATTGGCGGGCGCTATGCGCAGGGGTTCAGTGGTGGTTTTCCGTCGACATACCGGGCCAGATTCCCGGTTTCGGAAGCCCTTGCTGATATCGAGCAGATTCAGTCCATCGCGGTGAGCTCCGACGTGCCCATGCGTTTTTACCAGCCCCGCGATCCGGACGAGACCGGGTTCCATTTCAAGCTGTACAGCGAAGGCCAGCCGGTTGTCCTGTCGGACGTGATACCGATTCTGGAAAATCTGGGAATGCGGGTGCTCGGGGAGCATCCATATCGTGTGCGGCGCCGGGACGGCGAAAACTTTGGTGTCAGTGATTTTACCGTTGAGCTTCACGCCCGCTGTCGGAGCGCAGACCTGGATACCGCCCGCCCGCTCATCCAGTCGGCGTTCCGGGAAATCTGGAACGGTTTTGCCGAGAATGATGACTTCAACCAACTGATCATGCTGTGTGGTCTGGGGTGGCGCGAAGTGGCTCTGATCAGAGCGTATGCCCGCTATATCAAGCAGCTCCGGTTCGGATTCAGTCAGCCGTTCATCGCCGAAACCCTGGCTCGTCATCCTGGCATAACCTCCAGGCTTGTCGCTTTCTTTTTCAGCCGGTTCCAGCCCGATGTGAGAGGGCGAAAGGCAAAGATCGAGCGGCTTGAATCTGAGCTTCAGGGTGCGCTTGAGGCCGTGGACAGCCTGGATGATGACCGCATTCTTCGACGCTTCTTCATGGTTATCCGGGCAACCCTTCGAACAAACTACTTTCAGTTCCGGGAAGACGGTGGAATACCGGCCTATCTTTCTCTCAAACTGGATCCGTCCGCTATTCCGGATATTCCTCGCCCGAGGCCCAGATTCGAGATTTTCGTCTATTCGCCAAGGGTTGAAGGCGTGCATTTGCGGTCCGGGCCAGTGGCAAGGGGTGGCCTCCGGTGGTCAGACCGTATTGAGGATTATCGTACCGAGATCCTTGGTCTGGTTAAGGCCCAGCAGGTCAAGAACTCTGTAATTGTTCCCGCCGGAGCCAAAGGCGGTTTCGTGGTGAAACGACCGCCTCAGAGTGGGTCCCGGGAGGCTCTGAGAGAAGAAGGTGTCGCCTGCTATCAGACATTCATTCGCGGGCTTCTGGATATCACGGACAATCTGGACGACGGCAAGGTTGTGCCACCGGACAACGTCGTTCGCTACGATGATGATGACACTTATCTGGTGGTTGCCGCCGACAAGGGGACAGCCACGTTTTCCGATATCGCCAACACGCTCGCCGCCGAATACGGCTTCTGGCTCGGGGATGCGTTCGCTTCCGGTGGCAGCGAGGGCTATGACCATAAGAAGATGGGCATTACCGCCCGGGGTGCGTGGGAATCGGTGAAGCGGCACTTTCTCGAGAAAGGCACCGATATCCAGAAGGACGAATTTACCGTTGTGGGCATCGGGGATATGGCCGGGGATGTGTTTGGCAATGGCATGCTGCTGTCAGATCGGATTCGGCTGGTTGGCGCCTTCAATCACCAGCATATCTTCCTCGACCCGACTCCGGATGCGGCGGCGTCTTTCCAGGAAAGGCAGCGCCTTTTTAGCCTGCCCGGATCGACCTGGGCCGACTATGACGCACGGCTGATCAGCGAGGGCGGCGGTGTATTTTCCCGCGCCATGAAAGCCATCCCGGTGTCTGCGCAAATGCGCAAGGCGCTGGGAATCAGGGCGCGGACGCTGTCACCCGCTGACCTGATCAGCGCTCTGTTGAGGGCGCCGGTGGACATGCTGTGGAATGGTGGTATCGGCACTTATGTGAAGGCACCTTCCGAATCGCATGAAGAGGTGGGCGACAAGGCCAATGACGCCCTGCGAGTGGACAGCACCGAGTTGCGCTGCAAGGTTCTGGGCGAGGGAGGCAACCTGGGTGTCACCCAGCGCGCGCGGATCGACTTCGCCCGTCGCGGAGGCGCCGTGAACAGTGATTTCATCGACAACGCGGGTGGAGTCGACTGTTCCGACCACGAGGTAAACATCAAAATCCTGCTCAATGACCTGGTTAATCGGCAGGAGATGTCGCTTCGGGAGCGTAATGCAATGCTCCGGGCCATGACCCCCGAAGTGGCCGAACTGGTATTGCGCAACAACTACCGGCAGGCGATGGCGCTTAACCTTGCCCGGAATCCCGCGGTTGCCACCGAAGACCAGTATGACCGTCTGATGCGTCGGCTTGAAACCGACGGCAAGCTCGACCGCGGACTGGAGTTTCTGCCCTCCGATGAAGAGATGCAGGCCCGGCGGGAAACCGGTGCAGGGCTGACCCGCCCAGAGCTGGCGGTTCTGGTGTCCTATGCAAAGATTGAGCTCAAGCAGGTTCTGGTCGCATCCCCTATCGTGCATGACGCGCGGTTCAATTCGGCGCTGCATTCGGCCTTTCCGGCATCCCTGTTGACCGCTTTCCCGGAAGCGGTTGAGGCCCACCCTTTGCGGGCCGAAATCTCGGCAACACAGATTGCCAACGATATGGTGAATCGCATGGGGATTACCTGGTTCGACCGGATTCGAAGCACAACCGGGGCTGATGCCGGGCGCATTGCCTCGGCGTACCTGATCTCCCTGCGGATCCACGAGGTGGACGCACACTGGGAAGCTATCGAATCGCTGGATGGAAACGTCGGTGCTGGCGTTCAGGCGGAGCTGTTTGCCGATGCTATTCATCTGGTGACCCGGAGCACCAACTGGTTGTTGCAGAACCGTCGGCAGGCGCTGGATCCGGTTACCTGTATCGATCATTACCGGGCACCGCTTGCGGATGTGCTGGCTTCAAAAGACAGTCTCGAGTCGGTGATTCCTGCGAGTCGCTGGTATGAACGCTATGCTGAGTATTGTGAGCGAATGGTGCCGGAGGATTTATCGGCGTGGTGTGCGTCGGCAGAGAGTCGTTACTGGTTGATGGACATGATCGACATTGCCCGTCAGCTGGATCAGGAGTTGCTCTCCGTGGCGTCTGTGTATTTCAGCCTGGGGGAGAAACTGAACCTGACCTGGCTTGATCGGCAAATGCGAGCCTTCCGTGCGAGCAGTCACTGGCAGGTGCTGGCGACGATCCATTTCCGGGATGAGCTGGACCATCAGTTGCGGAACCTGACATCCAGTGTGTTTACCGGGCCGTGGCACGGCGAAGGTACACCGGAGGGACGCCTTGAAGCCTGGAGTGAAGATAAGCGGATGTTGCTCGGCCGATGGGAGCGAATGCTGGATGACATGCAGGCCGCGAGCGACGTGGATTGCGCTGTTTTCTCGGTCGCACATGGCGTGCTCAGAGAGCTGGCACAGAAAGCCGCTTAGCAGTGTCGGGCAGGAAAAACACCCATTAATTAGGTTTTGCCTGAATGATTGGTAATGTAGGATTGCCCGAAAAAAGACGTAAAGGCATGCTTTTTTGGTTTTTAAGGAGAAATAGTCTTTGTTGATCTCGGTAGAATGCGACGAAGACAAAACAATCGAGAGGGTACAACTATGAGACCACAGCAGTCACAGACGCCCGAGCTTGTCGATAGCCGGCAGGCGATTCGTGATTATTATCTCGCTGATGAGCATGCCGTGATTCACGAGATGATTGCCGGTGCCCAGTTGTCCCAGGAAGAGCGCGCTGCCATCTCTGCCCGTGCGGCGGAGCTGGTACGCGGCGTCCGCAAGAATGCCAAGTCCACCATCATGGAAAAGTTCCTGGCTGAGTACGGTCTGACCACCAAGGAAGGCGTTGCCCTGATGTGTCTGGCCGAGGCGCTGTTGCGCGTGCCCGACAATACGACCATTCATGAGCTGATCGAAGACAAAATCACTTCCGGTGCCTGGGGCACGCATGTGGGCAAGGCGTCTTCGTCACTGATCAACACTGCCACGGTTGCCCTTCTGATGACCAGCAACCTGCTGAAGGACTCAGAACGCAACACTGTGGGCGAAACCCTGCGCAAGCTGCTCAAGCGCTTCGGCGAGCCGGTCATTCGGACCGTCGCTGGTCAGGCCATGAAAGAGATGGGGCGCCAGTTTGTTCTGGGCCGCGATATTGATGAAGCCCAGGAAGAAGCCAAAGACTACATGGCCAAGGGGTATACCTACTCCTATGACATGCTGGGTGAGGCTGCGCGTACGGACGATGACGCCAAACGTTATTACGATTCCTACAGCAATGCCATCGACAGCATTGCCAGGGCAAGCCAGGGGGATGTGCGCAAGAACCCGGGTATCTCGGTCAAGCTCTCTGCCCTGCTGGCCCGTTACGAGTACGGGAATAAAGAACGGGTCATGAATGAGTTGCTGCCGAGGGCCCGCGATCTGGTCAAGAAGGCAGCGGCGGCCAACATGGGGTTCAATATCGATGCTGAGGAGCAGGATCGTCTGGATCTGTCTCTGGATGTGATCGAAGCCCTGGTGGCAGACCCCGAGCTGGCAGGCTGGGATGGCTTCGGCGTGGTGGTTCAGGCCTACGGCAAGCGTTCTCCGTTTGTGATTGACTGGCTCTACGGCCTCGCTGAAAAGTACGACCGGAAATTCATGGTGCGGCTGGTGAAAGGTGCCTACTGGGATGCCGAAATCAAGCGTGCCCAGGTGATGGGTCTGGACGGATTTCCGGTGTTTACCCGCAAGGCCTGCAGTGACGTGTCCTATATCTCCTGTGCCACCAAACTGCTGAACATGACGAACCGCATCTACCCGCAGTTCGCGACCCATAACGCCCATTCGGTGTCCTCCATTCTTGAACTGGCCAAAACCAGGGGCGTGGACAACTACGAGTTCCAGCGTCTGCACGGCATGGGTGAGTCCCTTCATAATGAGGTCCTGAAGGCCAGCGGTGTGCCCTGTCGCATCTATGCACCTGTCGGTCCTCACAAGGACCTGCTTGCATACCTGGTGCGCCGACTGCTGGAAAATGGAGCCAACAGCTCGTTCGTAAATCAGATCGTGGACACCAGCATTACGCCTGAGGAAATCGCCAGGGATCCGATTGTCAGCGTTGAAGAAATGGGGAGAAACATCTCCAGCAAGGCAATTGTGCATCCGTTCAAACTGTTCGGCGATCAGCGTCGCAACTCCAAGGGTTGGGATATCACCGATCCGGTCACCGTGAACGAGATTGAACAGGGCCGGGGTGCCTACAAGGAATACCGCTGGAAGGGCGGCCCGGTGATTGCCGGAGAAGTGGCCGGCATGGAAGTCCAGGTGGTCCGCAATCCTGCGGATCCGGACGATCTGGTCGGGCATGTTACCCAGGCATCTGATGCCGATGTAGACACTGCCATTACCGCAGCGGCGGCTGGTTTCAAGAGCTGGTCCCAGAAGTCCGCAGAAGAGCGGGCGGCTTGTGTCCGTAAGGTTGGAGACCTGTACGAAGAGAACGTTGACGAACTGTTCGCCTTGACGACCCGTGAAGCCGGCAAATCACTGCTGGATGCCGTGGCGGAGGTTCGTGAGGCGGTGGATTTTGCCCAGTTTTACGCCAACGAGGCTATTCGCTATCAGGACAGTGGCGACGCCCGGGGCGTGATGTGCTGTATCTCGCCCTGGAACTTCCCGCTGGCGATTTTCACCGGTCAGATTCTGGCCAACCTGGCCGCCGGTAATACCGTGGTTGCCAAGCCGGCTGAGCAAACCTCTCTGCTGGCGGTTCGTGCCGTGGAACTGATGCATCAGGCGGGTATTCCGACCGATGCCATTCAGCTGCTGCCAGGCACTGGTGCAACCGTGGGTGCTGCGCTGACCTCCGATCCCCGCGTGTCCGGGGTCTGCTTTACCGGTTCCACGGCCACGGCCCAGCGTATCAACAAGGTCATGACCGAAAACATGGCGCCGGATGCCCCGCTGGTGGCGGAAACCGGTGGTCTCAACGCCATGATCGTGGATTCCACGGCGTTGCCGGAGCAGGTGGTTCGTGACGTACTGGCGTCCTCATTCCAGAGTGCGGGCCAGCGCTGTTCCGCCCTGCGTATGCTTTACGTACAGAAAGACATCGCCGACGGCCTTATGGAAATGCTCTACGGCGCCATGGAAGAGCTGGGCATTGGTGACCCCTGGTTGCTGTCCACCGATGTGGGGCCGGTGATCGATGAGAACGCCCGCAAGAAAATTGTGGACCACTGCGACAAGTTCGAGCGCAACGGCAAGCTGTTGAAGAAACTGCCGGTTCCTGAGAAAGGGCTGTTCGCTTCACCCGCCGTGCTCAGCGTGAGCGGTATCGAGGAGCTGGAAGAAGAGATCTTCGGGCCGGTGCTCCATGTGGCCACCTTCGAGGCGA
The DNA here is from genome assembly GCF_018860425.1 of Marinobacter sp. F3R08. Lineage (GTDB taxonomy): Bacteria > Pseudomonadota > Gammaproteobacteria > Pseudomonadales > Oleiphilaceae > Marinobacter. The sequence goes on from NZ_JAHKPI010000014.1 coordinate 1,152,644, forward strand.
AAAACATCGATAAGGTGGTGGACTCGATCAACGCCAAGGGCTATGGCCTGACTTTTGGTATTCACAGTCGGGTTGATCGCCGTGTCGAGCGGATTACCAGCCGGATCAAGGTCGGGAACACTTACGTGAACCGCAACCAGATTGGCGCTATCGTCGGCTCCCAGCCGTTTGGTGGTGAAGGTTTGTCCGGGACCGGGCCAAAGGCCGGTGGTCCGCAGTACGTTCGTCGTTTCCTGAAAGCCGAAACCGTTGAGCGTGAGGCGGATTCAGGCGCGAAGGCCATTGATGCGAAGCAGCTGCAGAAGCTGATCGGCCAGCTCGACAAGCTCAGCACCCAGAAGCCAGAGGCCCGTATCGAAGCACTCAAACCCATCTTCGGGGATGTCCCGGCACCACTGGATGCCCACGTGGAAGAGTTGCCGGGGCCGACTGGCGAAACCAACCGTCTGTCCAACCATGCCCGCGGTGTGGTGCTCTGCCTGGGGCCGGACAGGGAAACCGCCCTGGAGCAGGCGGGTACCGCGTTGTCTCAGGGCAACAAAGTGGTGGTGATTGCGCCAGGCGTTCAGGGAACTGTGGATCAGGCTGCAAGGGCAGGACTGCCGATTACTGGCGTGGAAGGCCTGCTCGCGCCGGACGCACTGGCGACGGTCGATGGCTTCGAAGCAGTCGTGAGCTGCGGCGTTCAGTCCCTCCTGAAGGATTACCGGGAGGCACTGGCCAGGCGTGACGGCGCCTTGCTGCCACTGATCACAGAGCACACCCTGGATCAGCGGTTCGTGATCGAACGTCACCTGTGTGTCGACACAACCGCAGCAGGCGGTAACGCCAGCCTGATTGCCGCTTCCGAATAAGCGGCGGTTCTCGGAACAGACGCGCCCGGTGTCAGTTAGCCCTGATACCGGGCGCGCCTGTTTTCAGACGTTGGTTAAACAGCATTCTGCGGGCTTCAGCGTCGGCAACGTCCGAAAGGTAGAAGCTGACCTTTGTGCCGGGCGCCCTCTGGGCCAGCAGGCCCGCATCCAGCGCACTCAGGCAACCGATTTTCGGATAGCCACCAATGGTTTGCCGATCCTTCATCAGGACAATTGGCTGGCCATCGCTGGGCACCTGAATGGCGCCGTAGCCGATCCCCTCCGAGATAATCCCGTTCAGCTCAGAGTGAATGGCCTCGCCCCTCAGCCGGTACCCCATGCGGTCGATGTTCTGGCTGACTTCGTAGTCGCCAGAGAAAAACTTCATACGTTGCAGGCGTGGAAAATTCCGGTACTGATAACCGGGGATGACTCCCAGACGAAGGGGCTTCCGGTAATCGGGTATTTCGATTTCCGGAAGAGATGCGTCGATAAAGGTTTCAGTGCGGCTACATGCCAGTCGATCGCCTTTTGCCAGCTTTGAACCATGGCCATCAATGCCACCCAGACCCTCACGGCTGACGGTGGCGCAGCTACCCAGTTTCATTGCCGGCTGGAATCCGCCACTGACGGCCAGGTAAGCCCGCAGTCCGGTGACCGGGGTGGCGAAACTCAGTCGGTCGCCCTGGTTGATGCGGTAGGTGCGCCAGGGGGCAATGTCCCGGTCATTGATCCGGGCGCCCAGATCGCCACCGGTAATCGCAATACAGGTGTCATCCAGTGCCAGAAGACTGAACTTGCCAAAGGTGATCTCTACCTGAGGTGCGTTAAGGTCGTTGTCCAGCAGACGGTTTGCCCAAAAGAACGCATACTCGTCCATGGGGCCACCTGTGGTGACGCCCGTATGCTGGTAGCCGTAACGACCCGCATCCTGGATCAGGGCCAGCATGCCCGGTTCGAGAACCTCAAAGCTCATCGGGGTTGCCTCCCAGCTCAATGAATTCGGCCCGGCTGATGGCTTTGAAGCGCACCTGGTCGCCCACCTGCACCAGTGCCAGGGAGTCGCTGTCCCAATCAACCATTTTCTGCGGCGTGCGGCCGATGATCTGCCAGCCGCCGGGAGTGCAGCTCGGGTATATCGCGGTTTGGGTGCCTGCAATGCCGACGCTGCCCGTGGGCACTTTCAGTCTGGGGGTGGATTTCCGGGGAATGGCGATCTGTTCATCAGTGCTGCCCAGGTAGGCAAAGCCAGGCGCAAAACCGATGGCATAAACCTGGTAGAGCTGCTCGCTGTGGATGCGGACCACCTCCTGCGGTGACAGTCCGGCGTGCGCGCAGACGTCATCCAGATCCAGGCCCACGTCTGGACCATAGTAGACCGGAAGCTCGACGATGCGGGATGCCTCATCTCCGGCGGAGCCATTGTCTCCGGCTTCCATTGCGGCTCGCAATCGGCGGGTAATGGCAAACCGGTCAGCCTGTTCCAGATTCCAGGTCACCAGAATCGACGTGTAAGACGGCACCAGGTCGACAATGAGATCCGACATGTCGCGGCGTAAACGGTCGGTTGCCTGTTTCACCAGCCCTGCGGATTCGGCCCCTATCTGGTCGCCAAAATACACCATGCAGGTGTTTTCGTTGACCGACTCGATTCTCATAGTGTTTCAACAACCTGGCGCATGTGCCGTGCCACATCGACAGCATGATGGCTGTCGCCGTGAATGCAGATGGTGTCGGCTTTGATCGGAATGCGTTTGCCCGATATTGTGGTTACGGTCCCGTCCTGCATGATCTGGGTAACCTGTTTTTCGATAGCTTCCGTGGTCTCATGGACAGCGCCGCGAACCGTCCGTTTTACCAGTCTGCCCTCGTCGCTGTAGGCGCGATCAGAAAATGCCTCGAACCAGACCTCAATGCCGTACTCGTCTGCCCGGTCCTTGACCTGCTGCCACTCCGGTGTGGCCATCACTACCAGAGGGCATTGTGGTGCGTAGGCGTGCACTGCGGACATGACGACGGACAGCGTGGTGTTATCTACCATCATCCGGTTATACAGCGCTCCATGGGGCTTTACGTAGGAAATGGACGTGCCATGAACCTGGCAGATGCCGTTCAAGGCAGCCATCTGGTACACCAGAATGGCCTTGAGTTCGTCCGGTCGGCAGTCCATGTCCCGCCGGCCAAAACCGAGCAGGTCCGGATAACCGGGATGGGCGCCAATGGTAACGTTCTGGGCCAGCGCCAGTTTCACGGTGTGGTCCATGGTCAGCGGGTCGGATGCATGAAACCCGCAGGCAATGCTGGCCATATCAATGTAGGGCATGACGTCGGCATCCATACCTTTGGTCCAGGCGCCGAAGCTTTCGCCCATATCGCAGTTGAGTTTCATTGTGTACCTCCGAAAAACGTTGTTTCCTGCCTCATCCCTTACTCATGGTCTGGGGCAGGTAAGTGACAATCTCCGGGAACCAGCCAATCAGGAACAGCGCCGCCATGATCAACAGGAAGAACGGCAGGGCTGCCCGGGCCACGTAGAGTATGTCCTTGCCGGTCAGGGCCTGGATGACGAACAGGTTGAAGCCCACAGGGGGCGTTATCTGTGCCATTTCAACGACCAGCACAATAAAGATCCCGAACCAGAGCAAATCGATACCTGCCTGCTGCACCATGGGCATGACAACGGCAACGGTCAGAACCACTACAGAAATTCCGTCAAGGAAACAGCCGAGCAGAACGAACAACACCGTCAGGCCAATCAACAGTTCGAACGGTGTCAGGGACATGCTGCCAATCCAGGCGGCCAGCTCTCTTGGTATGCCCAGAAAACCCATCGCCAGAGTCAGAAAGTGGGCACCGACGAGAATCAGGCCGATCATGCAGGAGCTTTTTACCGCGCCCAGCAGGCTGTCCCGGAAACTCTGGATGCTCAGAGAGCCGGTTGCGGCGGCAATAATGAGAGCGCCGAATACGCCGAGGGCAGCGGCCTCGGTGGGAGTGGCAAAACCGGTATAGATAGAGCCCAGCACGAAAATAATCAGGCCAACGATCGGCAGCAGCATCCTGAGCGCTTTGATCTTGGCCGAAAACGCCAGGCTTTCCTTTTTGGTAGTCGGTAGCTGATCCTTGTTGAGCTTGGCCCAGATCATGGTATAGCCCATGAACATGGCGACCAGCATCAGGCCAGGCAGGGCACCGGCGATAAACAGGCGACCGATGGAAACCTCTGCGGCTACGCCGTAAACAATCAGAATAATGGACGGCGGAATTAGCAGCCCGAGGGTGCCGGAACCGGCGAGTGTGCCCACCGCCATTTTGTCGCTGTAACCCTGTGCCTTCAGCTCTGGCAATGTCATCCGGCCAATGGTGGCGGCGGTCGCTGCGGAAGAGCCCGAGACCGCAGCAAAAATGCCGCAGCTGAGGATGTTGACGTGCAGAAGTTTGCCCGGCAGCCCGCCCATCCAGGGCGCCAGGCCTTTAAACAGATCTTCGGACAGTCTGGTCCGGAACAGAACCTCGCCCATCCAGATGAACATGGGCAGGGCGGTCAGAGACCAGCTGGTGCTCGCGCCCCAGCTGGATGTGGCAAACAGCAGGCCGATCTGATCGTTGCCGGAGAGCAGCAGCCCGAGCACTCCGATGCCGACCAGGGTAAGAGACACCCATACACCCACGGCGAGCATCAGGACCATCGACACGGCCAACACAATGGAGAGAAACGCAATATCCATTACACTTCCTCCAGATTGAGCTCGTCTTCATGCTGCTGATAGGACGGCGTGCGCTTGCGGATTACGGCGACCAGGTCATCGAGAATGGCGATAGCGAGTGCAGTCATACCCAGTGCGACCGGAACCTGAGGTATCCAGATCGGAATGGGAATGTAGCCGTGGGACACTTCCTCGAAGATGTACGACTCCCACACCATGTGCCAGCAGTAGAACGTCATGTAGCAGGCGAGCCCGAACCCGAAAATCAGTACCACCAGTTCCTGAAAGAACCGGGGCCGCGCCGACCATTTCTGGATAACCAGGGTTACCCGGATATGGCCGCCGTTATGGAAGGTGTAAGCCAGACCAAAAAAGGTGGAGGCAGCAAGAGCATAGCCGGACACATCTTCCGCCGAGGGGATGATGAAGCCGAACAGGCGACCCACGATCTGGGCAAGTATGACGACCATGATCAGGGTAATACAGAAGCCAGCGGCGTAGCCGGATGCCAGATAGAATTTCTCTCGAAGGGAACTCATTGCGGATTGCCTCCCGAAGGGCCCCTGAATACTCAGGAGCCCCGTTCAAATGAACCTTTAGCGGTAGTTGGAGAGAATGGCGCCTACTTCTTCCGGAGCCTCTTCTTTCCATTCCTTCACCATGATGTCGCCGATTTTCTGAAGCTCGGACATCAGTTCATCAGACGGCTCGGAAACCGTGATGCCATTTTCCGCCAGGGTGGCGGTGTCTTCGGCAGCGGTTTTGCGAACGCCTTCCCAGGCTCTTTCCTCGGCGGCCGCGGCAGCGTCCAGAATGACCTGACGTTGCTCATCGCTCAGGCGACGGAAAGCCCGCTTGTTGGCAACCACAACGTTTTTCGGAATCCAGGCTTTGATGTCCGTGTAGTGGGAGAGGTAATCCCAGGCCTGCCCATTGGCGCCGGTGGACGGTGAGGTGATCATGGCGTCGATGATGCCGGTACTGAACGCCTGGGGAATCTCCGGTACCTGAACGGTGGTCGGGGTGGTGTTCATCAGGTCAGCCAGACGTGATGTGGATGGGCTGTACGCCCGCATTTTCAGGCCTTTGAGGTCTTCCAGCGTGTTGACCGGGGCTTTGGTGTAAAGGCTCTGGGCTGGCCAGGGTACTGTGTACAGCAGAACCATGCCTTCTTTGTCCAGCTGCTTTTCGATCTGTGGCTTGGCGGCCTCCCAGAGTGTTTTGGCGTCTTCAAAGCTGGTTGCCAGGAATGGGATGTTGTCATGCTTGAACACCGGGTGGGTGTTGCCCATGATGCCGACAAAGATTTCCCCCAGTTGAACCTGGCCGGTTCTCACCGCCCTCGGAATTTCCGGGTGTTTGACCAGGGACGCCCCGGAGTGAACGGTGATGTCGATATCACCATCGGTGCCGTTCTTGATGTCTTCGGCAAACTGGTAAGCGATCTTGGTGGGCAGGTTGGCATCACCATAGGGCGTTGGCATGTGCCATTGATCGGCCTGCACGGTTGAGGTGAGCAGCGCCGCGGTGACCAGGGTGGCTGTAGCAAGTTGTTTGAGCATAATGAATCTCCCGTGTTTCTGTTTTTTTTCGATTACAAAGGTGCTGCGGCCTCAAAGCACCGCAAGTTCTTCATTGAGCCGCTCTGTAAGCAGCATCTTTCCCGGTACATGAGTTATTGCGAAGGGCAGGCGTGCATTCTCAAGGGCCAGTTGCGGCGTTACCCCGCAAGCCCAGAACAGCGGCAGCTCGCCCTGTTTGATCGTTACCGGATCTCCGAAATCCGGTTTGTGGACATCCTGAACGCCAATCAGGGCCGGATCGCCTATGTGAACCGGCGCGCCGTGGGCTTTGGGCAGGCGGGTTGTGATCTGGATGGCCCGTATGGCATCGGCACCGTTGAACGGGCGCATGGACACCACCATATTGCCGCTGAATCGGCCCGCCGGTCGGGTTGCGATGTTGGAGCGGAACATGGAAACGTTTCGCTCCTCTTCCACATTTCTGACCGAAAGGCCCGCCCTGATCAGGGCATCTTCAAAAGAGAACGAGCACCCCAGGACAAAGGTCACCAGGTCGTCCTGCCACAGTTCTTTCAAGTCAGTGACTTTCTCCTCTCGCTCGCCATTTCTGAACACCTGGTACTCGGGCACATCTGTGCGGATGTCCAGATCATGCCCCAGGTCAGGGAGCATGGGGTCGCCGGGTTGGGACACGCCGATCAGCGGGCAGGCTACCGGGTTGCTCTGACAGTATAGAAGAAAGTCGCCGGCCCATTCGGATGGCAGGATAACGACATTGCCCTGCAGCAGGCTGTTGGCCAGACCGCTCGTGGTGGACGTATGGGTGCCGGAGCGAATGCGGGCGCGCAGTTCGGAAGCCTGATCAAGCAGGTTGTTTTTGAAATCGGAATACGCACCTGTGTGCATAACGGTAACCCCTGATTGAAATTGTCTTTTACAAGTAAATTTCAGGGTAACCCGTGGTGTGAAAAAGTCTAATTATCGTTTTTTAGGTCTTCTGATAACTTTTTGTGATGTGTGGTCTGGTCATAGTCAGCGGATACCATGACCGCAAGATTCGCTGCCAACTCCGCTATCGGGTTGAACGGGACGCCAGGGTAGGAGGCCGTAAAGGTGAGCTCGGAGGGGGTCCAGGAGGTTCCTAGTTTTATCAGCCTGCCGTTGTCCAGTTCGTCTTTGATTACGCTCAGTGGAAGTGTCGAGATACCGATGCCGTCGAGTGTTAATTGCCGGCAGGCCGCCAGCGAGCTTGAGGAGTAGAATCTGGCCGGCAGTTCGTCTAGTTCGCTGAATTTCTGACTGATTTCGGCAAAAGGTTTGGTGTTTCTGGCGTAGGTAATGATGGGCCATTCAGCCAGTTCCTTGAGGCTCAGGAGTCTGTCAGGAAGGTTCAGTTCCGGACTGGCTACCCAGATCAACGGAAAACTGCAGAGCGCCCGGTTTTCTATTTTCGGCTCGGAAACGGGGCCCATCAGAAAGGCCAGGTCCAGACTGCGATCCAGCAAACCTGATCGGAGGTTGGATGACACATCGACCGTTATTTCCACATCCAGATCTGGTGCGGTCTCATGCAGTTCCCGAAAGAGGCGCGGCAGCCATGAATGGACAATAGTCTCTGAAACGCCGAGCCGGAGAATGCCTGACAACAGTGCGCCACGGTTTGCCCGTTTGCGAAGCTGCTGGGCCATAAAGACAATTTTCTCGGCATAGGGGAGCAGTTCCTGCCCCTTGCTCGTAAGCTGGCTGTGGCCAGACTTGCGCTCGAATAACCGGACCCCCAACTCCTCCTCAAGAGCGGCAATACGGTTAGAAATGGCCGGCTGGGTTGTGTTCTGGTGCTCGGCTGCCTTGCGAAAACTGCCCAGCGTCGCCACCCATATAAAGGTTTCCATGCGTTTGAAGTTCATGGTTTTTTTAACCTCGGCCGGGCGCTACAGCGCGGCGTAGCGCTCGTGAAGAATGCTGACCCGCTCAACATAGGCTTTTGTTTCGGCGTAGGGAGGGACGCCCTGGTATCGGCTGACTGCCCCGGGCCCTGCGTTATAGGCAGCGGTGGCCAGCCGGATGTCTCCGTTAAAACGATCGAGCATTTTTGACAGATAGTGCACACCGCCACGGATGTTCTCGGCGGCGGCCAGGGCATTTCTGACCCCAAGTTCTTTTGCCGTGCCGGGCATAAGCTGCATCAGCCCCTGGGCTCCAACCGGAGACAGGGCCTTTTCATTGAAGGCGGACTCGGCGTGAATCACTGCGCGAACAAGTGCGGGATCAACGCCATATTCCTGTGCTGCCGTCTGGATTTCAGACCTGAATGGCGCCGTGAACAGGGGAGTTTTACGCCAGTCGACGCTGGATTCCGGGTCGCAGGCGTAGCAATAGAAACGAATCACGTCGAACTTCGCACCGGCTGGTTGGGCACTGCTGTAGGCTACCACGCCATTTTCATCGGTATAACGGTAGACGGTATCGTTGCCACTGGAGGCTCTGGGCTGGCTGGCGCTTTTTACGTTGGTGAACTCGACGGTGCCATCCGGATGCACAATACGCTTGATGCTGTCGGCCAGGGCGGGTGCTGACAATATCAGCAGCAGCGCTGTGACGGATGGTATGAGTGCGGATCTGCCGATAGTCATTGCTCACTCGCGAAAGATGCCGTTCACTGCCGGCCTGAAGTTCTTTGTAACACTGCTTTCCTTTGGATTATACGGGCTTGCGAAGCGGAATAAAGCACGCGCTCTGTCGGAAAAATGTTACGTTCTGCGTATTGCTCGTCAGTTCTCATTCTTCAGGGAGGTCACACACGGATATCATGGCTCACCAGACCGAAACAGGAAACCTTGTTCTCATCGGCATGCCGGGCAGCGGCAAAAGCACCGTGGGAGTTCTGCTGGCCAAGCGGCTGGGCCTCGGGTTTATTGATACCGATCTGCTTATCCAGGAAGACGCGGGTCGCACCCTGCAAACGATTGTCGATGAGGATGGCTACGAAGCCCTGCGACATATTGAAGAGCAGGTATTGCTGAAGCTGGATGTCAGGCACAAGGTGATCAGCACCGGGGGCAGTGCAGTGTACAGTGCCCGAGCCATGAAACATCTCAAGATCAACGGCACCGTCGTGTTTCTGGATATCCCCCTTGATCTGGTCATCAGGCGAATTGGTGATCACAGCATGAGAGGCATTTCCAGACGCCCCGATCAGTCGCTCGAGGAACTGTTCGACGAGCGGTTTGAACTATACTCCCGACATGCTGATCTGGTGGTGCAGGGCGCCGGGCTGAACCAGGATGAGGTCTGTGAGGCTGTGATCGAAGGCCTTCCCCGCATTCCGGGCAAGTGAGTATTAGGTTTAGTTAAGGTGCATGGCATCAGACAGCGCTGCTAGAGTTCCCTGACACATCCAAACGAGGTGAACGATCATGAAACCGATAGCCTGTCTGCTGGCTCTGGCGCTTGCCGGAATGCTTCCGGGAGCAGCTCTGGCAGAGTCTTCGCCAGACACCTCAGTGGAGTCGCTGAAACAGGAGACCCAGGAACTGGGCAAAGCTCTGAAAGAGTATGGCTCCGATCAGAAAGAGCAGGCCGAAGAATCGATCAACAGAACCCTGTCTGCGTTGGACCAGCGAATTGAAGAGTTGGATAAGCAGCTCTCGGAGAACTGGGACGACATGAGCGATACCGCCAGAGACCGTGGCCAGAAAAGCCTGGAATCCTTAAGGGAGCAACGGGCCCGTGTGCAAAACTGGTATCAGGAGCTCAAGGCCAGTTCGGCGTCTGCATGGGAGCGAGCCCGTAAAGGATTTTCGGACGCCTATGAAGCCCTTTCTGAGCAGTGGGGTGACACCGAAGATGAGCTTGATGAGGACGCAGAAAAGCGCGCTCAAAGCATTTAAGGCAGGGTTGCCAGGTTGCTGCTTTCTGTCTCCGTTCCGTCTGATGTCAAACGGATCTCCTCAGGAGTCAGGGGGCGATATTCGCCCTCTGCGAGCTTCTCATCCAGCGTGATACTTCCCATCCGTTCACGGTGCAGGGCCGTTACACGGTTGCCAACGGCGTGGAACATCCGCTTGACCTGATGGTAGCGGCCTTCGTAGATGGTCAGTCTTGCCTCCGTGGGACCCAGCAGATCCAGCTGTGCCGGTGAGGTTTTCAGCTGCTCGAACTCAAACCAGATACCTTCAGCGAACCGGTGAGTAGTCTCCGGGGAGATGGGGTGCGCGGTGCTTACCCGATAGACCTTGGGGATTTTGATCCGGGGCTCGGTGAGCTGCCGTGACCAGCGACCATCGTTGGTTAGAACCAGCAGGCCGGTACTGGCCCGGTCGAGTCGTCCGGCAATGTGCAGATCCGCGCGCAAATCCGGGGCAATCAATTCCATTACGGTTCTGTGAGTGTCATCGAGGGTTGCGCTCAGGAAACCTGCCGGTTTATGCAGCATCAGATAATGGCAGGGCTCAGCGGTCTGCAGAATCTTGTTATCCACATGAACGCTGGAGAACCGATCCACTTCCGTCGCGGGATTCCTGCAGGTGACGCCATTGACCGCCACCCGGCCTGAAGCGATCAGGAAATTGGCCTGACGGCGACTGACCCCGTTCCGGTTGCTGAGAATTCGGGAAAGCTTCATGGTGTGAATCGACTATGCTGAGTGTAAACCCTGATAATAATACGAGGAAATGCCATGCCATTCTCTGTTGATCACCTTGCCGAACTCAATCTCCTGGGCCTGTTCCCCTCTACTTCGACTCAGGAAGGACTCAAGGTGCATGCCCATTCGGCGGCCCCGGAAACGCTGAAAGCCGCCGAGAACCTCCACGCCAAGGGACTGATCAGCCAGAAAGATGGCGGGTACCTTACGCCCCTGGGAGCAGAGGCTGTCGAGCTGACCCAGAAGCTTCAGTCGATTCTCAGCAGCCCCTGAAACCCATACGTATCTGTGCGTCCTTTGAGACCCGGTGCCCTCCCGCGTTAGGGTAGGGGCATGAGTAACTGGATAAAGTCGCCCATCGTCTTGATGGGCGGAAGTATTGCGGGCGTCGGGCTGGTTGTTGGACTGCTCTATGCCTTCGGAGTCCACCAGCAAGTGGTTGAGTTGCTGCGCTGGTTCGACACTCAGGGTGCCTGGGCGGCACTCCTGTTCATCAGCATTATGATGCTGGCCATGGTGCTCCTGCTGCCGGGCGTGTTGCTGACCACCGGGGCCGGCTTTGTTTTCGGTGTGCCGGAGGGCACGATCTACGTTGTTGCGGGTACCACCCTTGGCTCAGCCATTGCCTTTCTGATTGCCCGGCATTTTTTGGGTGAGCATGCCCACGTGTACATCCGCAACCGAGCGCGGCTGTCTGTTGTGAGCAATGAAATGGCACCCCACGGTTGGAAGATCGTGCTGCTCACCCGTCTGATTCCTTTTTTCCCTGGCAAGCTGTCCAATTATCTGTTTGGTCTTACTAACTTCTCGTTCGTCGGGTTTGTGGCTGGGACTTTCCTGGGTGTTCTTCCTTTCTCGCTCCATAACGTCTACCTGGGCTCACTGGCAGCGGATCTGTCCACCCTTGGCGTTCGGGAGACGGGGCGCACCCCGTTGGAGTGGGCCATTTATGGTGCCGGGTTCGTGGGCACCGTGCTGGCGGTTGTGTATCTGAACCGCCTGGCCCGTAGGGCACTGGCCCGCTACAAGGTCGAGACCGAACCCACAGAACAGGAGGCAACCCAATGAGCTGGCTGAACTGGCTACCCTGGCGTTACCTGGTCAAGCGCGTGGCCTACCGTCACGGTTTTCTGGATCCGATCGCGCTTTTGGGCAAACTGCACAGCTTTGCCCAGCCATCCGAGGTGGGAGAGCCTATCGAATTGCTCAGGGCCGGAGTGGTGTTCCACGCGCGCGGGCTGATCAACAGCCGGGTCATCCAGCATAATCTGGACTGGGTCTGGCCCTATTGGGTGGAGCGTCAGTTCGATCCGCAAGATGTTGCTTTTATCCCCCGGGCGTTTTCCATTACCCACATCAACCTGAGCAACCGTAACTGGACTGCGATTGGTCAGCCGGATGTCGATGAACTTCCGATTGTGGACCCCCGTGGGTTGCTGACGCCGTTTCATGATGCCTGGTCGCTGGATGCGTGGCTGCTGGCAGATGATGGCCGGTGTTTGCTGCCTTCACGCTGTAAAACTGCTCGGCAACGTCAGGAGTTTGAGGGTGGACCCTCTGTGATCACCGATTCCGGGCAGGATGGACTGGCCCTGACGAGTCGTTCCCGGGTGGTGGTGGACAATGGCCGGCCGGTTTGCGAGATGGTGGTGACGGCCCGTGCGGAGGCGTCCGGCTCGCTCGTCATAGCCTTGCGCCCGGCCAATCCTGAGGGCGTCAGTTTCATCAACAAGATTCAGCTCTCTGGGCAGCGCGATGCCTGGACCGTTGATGGAAAGCAGGCGGTGTTTTTCAGTCGGCCGGCAGAGCGGCACCACGTTTCGAACTACCGCCAGGGTGACGTTCATATTCATCTGCAAAACGATGAGGATCAGACTGAGGGGCAATGCGACGTAGGCATGGCCACGGCGGCGGCTCTGTTCAGGGTTGAGGCTGGCGAGGACTCGGAACTCAGAATCACGGTGCCGCTGCAGGATGAGTTGGCACCGGCCATTGCTCCGGACAGCTGGCCTGGCACCCTTGAGGGGTGTGCGCGGCTGGAGTGCCCCGATGAAGACTGGCAGTTTCTCTATGATGCGGCTCTGAATTCCCTGGTGCTGCATTCACCGGAAGACGTCTACCCCGGGCCCTATACCTACAAGCGGTTCTGGTTTCGTGATGCCGCATTTATCGTCCATGCCTTGTTATGCGCCGGGCTGACCGACCGGGCCGAACGGGCGCTCTACCAGTTTCCGGCGCGACAGCTGAAGAATGGCTATTTCCGCTCCCAGGAGGGGGAGTGGGATGCCAACGGTGAAGTGTTATGGATTCTCAGGCGGTTCCATGAACTCACGGGGCGGCCGCTGCATCGTGAATGGCATGAGCCCGTGCGCAAGGGCGCACGCTGGATAGAGAAAAAACGCCTCAGTGATTCCGATGACGTGCCCCATGCCGGGCTGCTGCCTGCCGGTTTCAGTGCCGAACACCTGGGGCCCAATGATTATTACTACTGGGACGACTTTTGGGGCATCGCCGGCCTCAAGGCTGCACAAGCATTACTGGCCCCGGTTGACCGGGAAAACAGCGAACACTTTGGCGCCGGTGCGCGGGAATTCAGCCAGACCGTCGACCGCAGTCTGGCAACCTGTGAAAAACGCCTGAACCGACCAGGGATGCCGGCTTCGCCATACCGTCGCATGGATGCCGGTGCCATTGGTTCGCTGGCTATGGGTTACCCCACGCAATTGTGTGAGCCCACGGATCCCAGGCTGCTCGACAGTGTCGAGTTCCTGCTTGAAAAATGCTTTGTGAAAGGGGCGTTTTATCAGGACATGATTCACTCCGGTCTTAACGCTTATCTGACCTTGCATGTGGCGCAGGTGCTTTTACGTGCAGAGGATCCTCGGTTTCTGGAACTGGTGGATGCGGTTGCGGGATTGGCATCGCCTACCGGGCAGTGGCCAGAAGCCATCCATCCGGCAACGGAAGGCGGGTGTATGGGGGATGGTCACCACGTCTGGGCATCGGCCGAGTGGGTATTGATGGTGCGGAACTGTTTTGTTCGGGAAGAGGGAGGCCGCCTGATTCTTTGCGCGGGGATTCCTCCCCGTTGGCTGCAACAGGAAGAGCCCATCCGCTTTGGTCCGGCACCGACCAGTTTCGGAGTTGTATCCATCACCGTAACACCGCAACCGGGTGGGGAGCACCGGGTAACCTGGGAAGGTAAGTGGCACAAAGACGAGCCGGAGATCGAGGTAAGGCTGCCGGAGAGCGACTGCTGACCATCTGTACTGGTCATGAAACCGGATTTCTGTATCTGTTTTGTTTGCAGGTTAACTTATAAAGTAAGCAGAACTACAAATAAATACATCGAATCCGGTTGGGTTTCATGCGCTCACTGTTCTACTCGTTTTTCGTGCCCGCGTTGTTCGTCTGGCTATGGAGTACCGGCTTTATCGGCGCCAAATATGGTCTGCCGTTTGCGGAGCCGTTTACGCTGCTTTTGATCCGTATGCTGATGACGCTTGTATTGCTGGTGGGTCTGGCATGGATCATGAAAACCCGTTGGCCAGGCTGGCGCGGAGCAGGGCATCTGGCGGTTACCGGGGTGCTGGTCCACGGCTGTTACCTGGGCGGTGTGTATTACGCAATCCAGGACGGAATGGCGTCGGGCATTGTTTCGCTGATCGTGGGGCTGCAACCCTTGGTGACCGCAGCGGCTGCCGTTGCCATTCTCAAAGAGTCCGTGAGTGCGCGTCAGTGGGTCGGGCTTGCACTGGGGCTGGTGGGTGTCGCCCTCGTGCTGATGGAAAAGTTCGGAGTCAGCGGCAGTGACTCTATGTTTTCACCCTGGAGCCTGCTTTGGGCGCTGTTTGCACTTGCCGGCATTTCCATCGGCACGGTCTATCAGAAGCGTCACGGCACCGGGGCTGATCTGGTGGCGGGCACGGTAATCCAGTATGCCGCTGCGGCAAGCCTTTTTGCCGTTGGCGCTTTCGCTCTGGAAACCCGGGAGGTGGAGTGGAGCCTGCAGTTGCAGCTATCCATGGCCTGGCTGGTATTCGGGGTATCGATTGGCGCCATTCTGCTGTTGATGTGGCTAATCCGCCAGGGTGCCGCTTCCCAGGTTGCGAGCCTGTTCTACCTGGTGCCGCCGGTCACCGCACTCGAAGCGTTCGTGTTGTTCGATGAGCGCCTGGGCGGGCTGGCAATGACGGGTGGGCTGATCGCAATTGTCGGGGTCGCGTTGGTGGTCACCCAGAAAAAGCCGGCCTAGACACTCTTGCCAGGGGTAGGTTCTATATGACAGAAGTGACGAGGGGCGTCTGGTATGGGTTGAGCGCCTATACCATCTGGGGCTGCTTTCCTCTGTTCTTTGCCCTGTTTGACGGCGTTCCGGCGTTCGAAATCCTTATTCACCGTATTATCTGGTCCTGTGTTTTTCTGGCCCTGGTCATCACTGGCCTGCGGCGCTGGCCTGCTGTTCGAACGGCACTGGCAAGTCCGGCCCAGCTCTGGCGGGTACTTGCCTGTGCACTGCTTATAGCGGCTAACTGGGGCATTTACATTTATTCTGTCGAAACCCGCCATGTGCTTCAGGCCAGTCTTGGCTATTTTCTGACACCACTGGTGAACGTCGCGCTAGGCATGCTTGTTTTGCACGAGCGCATGGGGTGGTGGCAAATGGTGGCTGTGGTCCTCGCGGGTATCGGCATCCTGATCCAGCTGGCAATGCTTGGTGAGCTGCCCTGGATTTCCCTGGCTCTGGCGATCAGTTTCGGAACCTACGGTCTGGTCAGGAAGCAGGTGCAACTGGATGGGTTGTCCGGCCTGTTCGTTGAAACCCTGTTGTTGTTGCCGGTGGGCCTGCTCACTTTTGGCTGGCTGGCAGGGGAGGGCATGTCCCATTTCGGGGTGAGTGCTTACACCGGTGGTTTGCTGATGGCCAGCGGCATTGTAACGGCCATCCCGTTGCTCCTTTTTGCGGGCGCTGCCCGGCGCCTGCGACTGGCGACCCTGGGTTTTCTGATGTACATCAACCCGACTCTGCAGTTTGTAATTGCCCTGGTGGTTTTCGGTGAACCCCTGAGCGATATCCAGCTGATGAGTTTCATGGTGATCTGGGTTGCGCTTGGCCTGTACAGCTGGTCATCCTGGCACTACCGGCCCCGGGGACCGGTTAGCCAGGATTGAGCAACGGCGGGTCAGGACAGACCAGCCAACAGATTGTTGATCGCCCGGGCAAAGGGCACGGGTGAATCCTCTTGCAGGAAATGGCCGCCCTTGAGGGTTACATGGGGCTGCCCGCTGGCGCCCGGTATCCGCTTCTGCATATAGGTATCGCCGCCCCGGGTTATCGGGTCGCCATTACTGAAGGTGGTCAGGAACGGCTTTTCCCAACGTTCCAGCACTTGCCAGGCGTTCCGGTTGGCTTCACTGGCAGGGTCGTTCGGATGCATTGGCACCAGTCGGGGGAAGGCCCGCGCACCGGCCTTGTACGTTTTGCCGGGGAAGGGCGCGTCATAAGCCCGTATTTCATCGGGACCGAGTTTGCGGAAGGAGCCGGAATTGATGATGCGCGCCACGGGAAACCAGGGACTGTGCAGTGCAAAGTTTCTCCAGACCTTGAACGCCGGTGGCGCCTTCTGGTCACCCGTTGGCAGCATACCGTTGCCGACGACAATGGCCCGGAACCGATCTGGGTTTTCCGCAGCCAGACGCAGACCCAACAGGGAGCCCCAATCCTGGCAAACCAGGGTGATGTTCGTCAGGTCCAGCTGATTCAGGAAGGACTGCATCCAGTCCATGTGCTGCTGGTAGGAATAGTCGTCAATGGCGGTGGGTTTGTCGGATTTTCCGAAACCGATCAGATCCGGAGCGATGACTCTGTGCCCGGCCGCAGCACATACAGGGATCATGTGGCGGTAAAGGTAAGACCAGGAAGGCTCTCCATGCATCATCAAGATGGGATTGGCGTCTTCGGGCCCTTCATCCAGGAAGTGCATTCGAAGTCCGTCCACATTCAGGTAATGAGGGGCGAACGGGTAATCCAGAAGTCGTTCAAATCGCTTCTCCGGCGTCCTTACAAAGTCCATGATGCTTGCCTTATTGTTGATTGTTATGAGGGAATGGTCGTCCGGATTGTGCTGCAGCAAACCAACTGAGACAAGTGCATGACCTATTGGTTGATATGTAATTCACGGGCGGGTGATGGCGAGCGTGGCCGGGATTTCTGGTTGCATCACCTGGCTGAGGCCGGAATTCGAGATCCTGAGTGCTGTGACTTTGAAGCACCGGATTGGCATCGGAATCTTGGCGGCGAGGACACGGTTATCGTTGCTGGTGGCGACGGCTCAGTGAGCCGGGTCGCCGCGGTGTGCCGGGAAAAAGGAGCCACAATGGCTGTTCTTCCTTCCGGAACTGCTAACGATTTTGCCCGCAATCTCGCACTACCAGAGCAGCCGGGAGCACTGTGCGAACTGATTGCTACAGGAGCGACACAGACCGTGGATGTGGCTGACTACGGTCAGGGCATTTTTCTGAATGTTGCTCATATCGGCATCGGAACCTTGCCCGTCCGTGAATCCGGTGGTACCGAGAAGAAAATCTTTGGCAGGTTCAGTTATGCTGTGGAACTGCTGCGCAGGCTGAATGCCCGGCGAGGGTTTCGGGCAACCATCCGGTGTGACAAGGGCGTCGTCAAAGGGCGATGGCTTTCAATTGCAGTGGCCAGCGGTGCGTTTTTTGGTGGGGGCAATGAGATTCCTGGTGCGTCAGTCAACGACGGTCAGTTGAACGTTATTGCCGTCAGACCACGCCCACTGTCCCAGCTCCTTCTTACTTTTCTGATGGTTCGGCTAAACCGGCGGGCCCCTCAACGCACCAGTACGCTGATCCACCTCAAAGGCACGCACTGTAAGGTAAACACCGCCAAGCCCAAAACGGTCACCGCTGATGGGGACGTGGTTTCCAGGACGCCGCTTGATGTCTGCAGCAGGAGTGGAGAGCTCCGCGTTATTGGGTCAACCGTCATCAATACAGCTGCCGCTCCGGACGATGGTGATGGATTGTCCGGCAAAGTTTGAATCCTGACCAGTGTCAGATACGTTTTGTCACTGACTTTCCTGGCAGGACGAGCAATCATTATGTGCGCTGGCAAAATCGGCCATAAGGACTGTCTTAAAACGCCAGAGTGTCGTTTTTGCAATCATGTTCCCGCTCATGAAATAGTTGCGGTTGTTTAACTCCCCCGTTCCAACTGACTCGCTGAAAAGGACTATAGAATGCTCACAGAAACTGCGTCTGTTGCCTCGAAGGTCATCAAAGGTGCCAGAACCGGCATCATCGCCTTGACCCTTGCGGCCATAGGTCACCCGGCTCTTGCAGCCGAGCGTTTGTATATCTTCACTGAAAACTACCCTCCCTATAATGCGTCTGAAACGGGAAAGGGGTTTGCTCACGGGGAAGAGGATATTAGCGGGATCTGTTCGGATATGGTCAAAGCGATGCTGTCCCGTGCTGATTACGATTATGTAATGAAGATGAGGGACTGGAGTTATGCCTACAGCTGGGTTCAGGATCGGGAAAATCATGGTCTTTTCTGCACCGCACGCACCGACGAGCGGGAAGATCAGTTTCAGTGGGTAGGACCTCTGGCATCGATCAAGTGGACGCTGTTCTCCGCACCGGATTCCGACATCACGCTGGACTCACTGGAAGACGCGAAAGACCTGAGAATTGCCGGTTACAAGGGCGATGTGATGTCCGAATATCTGGTTGATCAGGGGTTCAATGTGGTGATGGGAATTTCGGGTGATGTGAACACTCGTCGACTTACCCTGGGGCAGGCGGATCTTTGGGTGACGGATGGTCTGGTAGGCCCTCTGGTGGCAAAAGAAGAGCACGGAATTACCGGGCTGCAGCCGGTGCTGGTGTTCCGGGAAACACCGATGTATCTGGCATTCAGCAATAATACAGATCCGACGGTGATTGATGATCTTCAGCAGGCGCTGGATGAAGCCCGCGAAGCGGGGGAAATTGACAGGATCGTAGCCCGTTACCAGTAGCCGCTTCGACAGCGATCGCCTGGCGCAAGTGTCAGAACCAGAGCCCGATGTTTGGATCGGGCTCTTTGCGTTCAATCCGCAGCCCTTTTCTCTCAAGTATCTCAATGAGTTTCCCGGTGTCCTCAATGTTCAGGAAAGTGCCAATCGAGACTTCTGTGTCCCGGTGGCTCAGGGACAGCCTGGCTGGCGTGAATGGATGCGATGGTGAATGGATCTGAAGGCGTGTATAGCGCGTCGGAAGACTCCATTCCTGCTGCTTACGCTTTCTGCCCTTTTCCAGATGAATGTCGTCGCCGTCTATCGACAGAACCTCTTGTCGCTGACATGCCTGAGAGGTCAGGTAAATACCACAGGCAAGTGCAATAAGTTCTAGTCCGGCAAACGGGATGATGACCCAGGCCCCCATGAGAGTGAATCCCGTGGCTATGAGGGCTGAAAGAACAAACAGCCCCATCCAGATTCTGACATTACCATGCCAGCTCAGAGAGCGGTTGGGGGTCAGAACCAGCCTGAGACCACCCGGATGTGGCAAGCGCTCCACCATGGATTTTGCCCCAGTTCTGACGTGCCGCTTGATTGGATATTAGTCAATTATACGGTGATTGCGACTGAATCAGATCTGGCCGGCGTTCAGATGGTTTGGACGCAGTACCGCCGTTCAGGGCGTCCGACACTTCCGTAGGTTACTTCGGCGGTCAGCTCTCCGGTGCCAACGAGGTATTCCAGGTAGCGCCTGGCGGTTGTTCGGGAAGCACCGATGGCGCCGCCCAGGTCTTCCGCACTGAAGTGGTTGCCGCTTGCCATCACCTCCCGGATCTTGTCCAGTGTCAGTGCATCAATGCCTTTGGGTAATCGCTGGTCTGTGGTGTGGGAGCTTTCACTTGCGCTTCTGGGAAGCAGTGCATCCACTTCTTCCTGTGCTACGTGGCGCAGTGCGGCAAGTCGTTCCATATGTTCCCGGTATCGATCAACCGCCTCCTGCAGACGTTCGAACACCAGAGGTTTAAGTATGTAGTCGAAAACGCCCCCCCTCAAAGCGCTGCGCAGGGTTTCGACCTCCTTGGCGGCAGTAATCAGGATAACGTCGCTGCCGCTATCCTCGGCTCGGAGCTCCCGGAGCAGGTCCAGACCGTTGCCATCCGGAAAGTAGACGTCCAGCAGAATGAGATCGGGTTCCATGATCTCTATCTGATCTCGGGCGTCGGCCAGAGTATGGGCGATGCCGCACAGTTCGACCTTCTCAAGGCGTTCAACGAACCGTCGCTGAATTTCAGCAATTTTCCGATCATCTTCCACGATAAACAGGCGAATGCTCGTCAAGGTTCGGATCTCCCCTCAGGCTTTTTCGGTAGGTACAGGGTGAATCGGCTGCCGCCCTCCGGAACACTCTCGACGGTTACAGAGCCGCCCCAGTGGTTGAGGAACTGCCGGACCAGGTGCAGCCCATAGCCACGGGCTTCGCCTTCCTTGCTGCTTACACCTTTCTCGAAAATCCTTTGCCGTTCCTGCTCAGGAATCCCGGGCCCCTGATCCTGAACCTCGAAAATCAGCTCCTGGCCAAGATCCGTCATAGACAGTTTGACCTGCCCGCCGGCACCCGAGTGCAGGCGTGTCGCGTCCAGGGCGTTGTCGATCAGATTACCGAGAACGCTGACCAGTTGATCCCTGGGCAGAACTGCGGGCAGATCGGCCATCTGACTGTCAGGATCTATGTCCAGCTGCAGCCCCATTTCCCTGGCCCGATTGTATTTGCCAAGCAGGCAGCCGGCGATGACCGGATCGGGCACGGCTTCCAGCAGCAGATGAATCAGTTCCTGATGATCGCTTACCTCGCTTCCGATCAGGCTCAGGGCTTCCTCATCGGCCCCGATCTGAATCAGACCGGCAATGGTATGCAGTTTATTGGAGTATTCATGGGTCTGGCTGCGCAGGGTGTCGGCGTATTGCTGTATGCGTGTGAGCTGGCGGCTTACCTGGTCCAGCTCGTCCCGCCGCCGGAAGCTGGCGACCACGCCAATGATCTCGTCGCCTTGTCGGACGGGCAGACGGTTGACGACCATTTGTCGACCTCGCAGCCAGATTTCCTGATCGAAATCCGGTTCGCCGGAGTCAAGCACTGACATCAGACTGCTTTCCGGCAAGACATTCAAAATGGGCTGGCCCGCGAGGGGCGTATTGGCGGGTAAATCGAGGGTTTCGTAGGCGGCACGGTTTGCGGTTGTGATTGTGCCTTCGCGGTTAACTGCAATGATTCCCTCGCGCACGGACTGCAGCGTTGCTTCCCGTTCCCGGAACAGGCGGGCGATTTCCTCGGGCTCGAGTCCAAAAATTGCGCGTTTGAAGCGGCCCGCTATAACGATTGCGGACAGGATGGTAACCAGCAGCATCAGCCCCACCACGCCGTAAAGCACGAAGTTGTAGCGGCGAATGGTGGCCTCGACCTGCACCAGACTGTAGCCAACAGAGACAATGCCGACAATTTCGCCGGTATCCGGTGCAATGACTGGCGCTTTGCCGCGCATGGATTCACCCAGACTGCCTTTGGCCCTCGCGACATAAGCCTCGCCGTCCACCAGGGCTTTCTGCCCGAAATCACCTTCGTCATCGCCCATGGAGTAACCGATGCGGGCGGGATCCGGATGGGCAAGGCGAATGGCTTTGTCATCACCGATAACAATGAAGAGCGCCTCATTGGTAGCGGCCATGTGTGTGGCAACCTGGCTCAGGCGTTGCACGTCCCGAGCTTGTACGCCCTGGATGACGACCGGGGCTGCAGCCACGGTTTTTGCGACCATGAGAGCGCGCTGACCAATTTCATCGTAAAGGGATTCACTGAGGTAGTAGCCGGCGAAGCCACCAATAAGAATGGTCTGTATGGCGCCAAGCAACCCCAGCGTCAGAATCATGCGCGTTTTAAGTTTGGTTTTTCGCAACACAGGCATGCAAGAACTTGTTGTCGTTTGGGTATCAGGGTACTGCATGATCGTCCGACATGCCCGTGATCAATATGAACAAAATGCGGTTAACGAATTTTAAACGCGTTACGTTCACAAGCTTCCGCGTCTCGGCTTTCACCTATTACCCTTCCGGCAATCACTCCTCTGGCCTGCCATAGCCAGGGACCCGGCCAACACGGTCCTGCCTCAGGGGTGGTCACAAAAACAAGTTATTGAGGTGACAACCATGTTTATCAAACGAACTCTGTCCTTTGTGGCGGCCGCGGCCGTCTCCATGTCTGCCATGGCCTGGCAGCCCTCCGGAAAAGTTGAATGTCTCGCACCGGCCGATCCCGGTGGCGGTTGGGATTTCACCTGTCGTAGCGTCGGCAATGTGATGCAGACTCTCGGTCTCGTTGAGGGCAGTGTCCAGACCGTCAATATGGCTGGCGCTGGAGGTGGTGTTGCCTACGCCCATACGGTGAGCAAGCGGGCCGAAGACAACAAGCTGCTGGTGGCGGCGTCCACCGCAACCACCACCCGTCTCGCCCAGAAGCAATTCCCGGGTATGGATGTAGAGATGGTGACCTGGGTCGGCGCACTGGGTGCCGATTACGGAATCATCGCCGTTGGCAAAGATTCTGAATACCAGAACCTGAACGATCTGATGGATGCAGTGAAAGCCAATCCCAAATCCGTCAAGTTTGCCGGCGGCAGTGCCCGGGGCGGCTGGGATCACCTCAAGGTGCTGATTGCGGCCAAGGCCTCAGGCGCCGACAAGCTTCCGGCTATTCCTTACCTTTCGTACAACAACGGTGGAGAAGCCATGACCCAGGTGGTCGGTGGTCAGGTGGATGCCTTCACGGGTGACATCTCCGAGGCGACCGGTTTTATGGAATCCGGCGACCTGAGAGTTATCGCGGTACTGGCGGATGAGCGTCTGCCTGGCAAGTTCCATGACATTCCTACCGCGAAAGAACAGGGTATTGATGCCGTTGGCCCGAACTGGCGTGGTTTTTACATGCCCAAGGGCGCGGACGAGGATGCCCAGAAGTACTGGGTCGACGCCGTGGATACCTTGTACGCCAGTGACGAGTGGAAGGAAGTCATGAAGAGCAACGGCCTGATCCCGTTCCATCCGCCGGCGAGCGAGTTTGACGAATTTGTCCGCAATCAGGTGAAGGATATTGAAACGCTCTCGCGTGAAATCGGGCTGCTGAAATGACAGGGCTCGGTGATCGCATCCTCGGCCTGGGCCTTCTGGTCCTCGCCGTTGCCTATGGCTGGGCCGCGCAGCAGTGGCCCGAGCCATTCGGAGGTGCCGAGACGGTTGGGCCGGAAACCTTTCCCACCATTCTAGCGGTTGTGCTGGCGGCGGGAAGCCTTTACCTGATGGTCAAGCCGGATCCTGATGCCCAGTGGCCACTCGGAAAATCCGCTTTTGAACTGGTGGTGGCTCTGGTCGTTCTGGTGGTTTACGCGCTCCTCCTGGAGCCGCTGGGTTTTGTCATTGCAACCACTCTGGCGGTCGGCACCCTGAGCTGGCGAATGGGGGCGGCTCCGAAGCCGGCTTTCATAACCGGTCTGTTGAGTGCTGTGGTGGTCTTCGTGTTGTTTAACTATGGCCTGTCCCTGAGTCTTCCGGCCGGCTTGCTGGAGGTGCACTGATGGAAACTCTTGGCTTTCTTATGGACGGGTTTGCGGTGGCCCTGACCCCGTACAACCTGATGTTTGCCCTTTTCGGTGCCTTCGTGGGCACGCTGATCGGGTGTCTGCCGGGACTGGGACCCGCCAACGGCGTGGCTATCCTGATTCCGCTGGCATTCACGCTGGGCCTGCCTCCGGAAACCGCGATGATCCTGCTGACGTCGGTTTATGCCGGTGCCATGTACGGCGGT
This sequence comes from Marinobacter sp. F3R08, assembly GCF_018860425.1. Classification (GTDB taxonomy): domain Bacteria; phylum Pseudomonadota; class Gammaproteobacteria; order Pseudomonadales; family Oleiphilaceae; genus Marinobacter. The sequence continues at coordinate 1,176,252 of NZ_JAHKPI010000014.1, forward strand.
CGTATATCGTCCATTCTGCTGAACATTCCGGGTGACGAGCCTGCGATGATGACCTGCCTGGATGGCTACCCTATGGCACAGAAGGGCCGGGCAGCTGACGCCCTGGCGGTCTCCGCCATTGCCTCCTTTGCCGGCGGGCTGATTGGTACTATCGGTCTGATCATGCTGGCCCCGGTGCTGGCGAAGTTTGCACTGACGTTCGGACCGGCAGAGTATTTCGCGCTCTTCCTTCTGGCGTTTGCCACTCTCGGTGGTATCACCGGAAAGAACCCTGTGAAAACCGTTGTGGCTGCAGCCCTGGGTATCATGATCTCCACAGTGGGAATTGATATCTCCACCGGTACCCAGCGTTACACGTTCGGCGTGCTTGAGTTGTATGAAGGTATCGACTTCATCCTTGCGATCGTTGGTCTGTTCGCCATCTCGGAGCTGCTGTTTTTCGTGGAATCCCGCATGGGACGTGGCCGCGACAAGATGAATGTCGGTAAGCTGACGTTGACCATGAAAGAGCTGGTTATGACCATCCCGACCCAGTTGCGCGGTGGTATTCTCGGCTTCATCTCCGGTGTGCTGCCGGGTGCGGGCGCTTCTCTGGGCAGCTTTATCAGCTACACCCTGGAAAAGCAGGTGGTTGGCAAGAAGGGCAAGTTTGGTGAAGGTGATATCCGTGGCGTAGTTGCACCGGAAGCCGGTAACAACGGCGCGTCTTCAGGGGCTCTGGTGCCGATGTTGACACTCGGTGTTCCGGGAAGTGGCACCACGGCGGTCCTGCTGGCGATGCTGATTTCCCTGAATATCACGCCAGGGCCTCTGATGTTCACCCAGAATGCAGATATCGTCTGGGGTGTCATTGCCGCCTTGCTGATCGGCAACGTGTTGCTGCTTGTACTCAACATTCCGTTGGTCGGTTTCTTTGTGAAGTTGCTGTCGGTGCCGCCGATGTATCTGCTACCCATTGTGACCATGGTAGCGTTCGTTGGTATCTATTCGATCAGCCACAGCACGTTTGATCTTTATTTCATGGTCGCTTTCGGCGTCGCTGGCTACTTCCTGCGCAAGCTGGAAATCCCCCTGGTGCCGATCATTCTGGGTCTGTTACTGGGGCCGGAAATGGAAAAGAACCTCGGGCACGCACTGGTGCTTTCCGACGGCGACTGGAGTGTGCTTTGGGAAAGTCCGCTGGCCATGGGCCTCTGGATCGTGGCTGGCCTGGGCCTGATTCTGCCTTATCTGGTTGGCCCGCTGCTTCGTCGGCGTATGAACGCCGCTATGAAAGAGAATCCGGTCAGCGACTGACCGCTCCCATCGGATGATCTGTTGTCAGTCTTGCACCGGGCCCGGCCCGGTGCTTTTTTTTTGGCGCTGCGCAATAGCCGCCGTGTCAGCAAGGGCGCCTGGATAGACCGGTTCTGGCGAGTCTTTGATAGGATAGAGGCAGATTCTCCGGGGAAACAGTGTTATGAGGGTGATGTTACTTGGTGCCACAGGCCTGACGGGTGGCAAGGTTCTGCAGGGATTGCTGGGCAGGGATGAGGTTTCCCGTGTGGTGGCACTGGTACGGCACAGACTGCCAACGCTCCACGACAAACTGGCGCAACAGGAAGTCGATTTTGATCGCCTGGAAGATCACTCCGATCTTTTCGATGTCGATGTGATTATTTGCTGCCTGGGAACCACCATCAACAAGGCCGGCTCACAGGGGCAGTTCCGCAAGGTGGATCTGGGCTACCCCGTGAGCGCGGCTGAGCTGGGCCGATCCCAGGGAGTACGGGCGTTTATCCTGATGTCCGCCATCGGTGCGTCATCGTCCTCCACCATTTTCTACAACCGGGTAAAGGGCGAGCTCGAAGATACCTTGCGAGACCTCGACTATCCCTACCTGTCCATTTATCACCCCAGTCTGTTGCTGGGTGAGCGGAAAGAGCAGCGCACCGCCGAGGCTCTGGGGGTCAAGGCAATGCCCTTGGTTAACCGCGTGCTGATTGGGCCATTGGACAAGTACCGGGCCATTGAGGCGCAAACGGTTGCCAGTGCGATGGTTAATGAGTCCTGCAGCCTGGTGCCGGAACCTGCCGCCGAGCGGGTAGTCCAGATTCGCGAATACGACGAGATTGTCCGGCTGGCCGGCTAAACCGGTTACTTCCCGTTCAGGATGCCAAGCACCAGTCGTCCTGCCAGCCCGAGGAGAACGGCGCCAAAAATGCGCTCAAACCAGACGGCCTTTTGCCTGAGCAGAGTCAGCCATTTCGGGTTGGAGAACAGCCAGGCGACGATCAGATACCAGGACGTATCGATGACCAGCGCCGTTGAGGCATAGCCGAATTTTGCCAGCAGGCTGGTATCAGTGCCGACCACCTGGCTGAACAGCGCGAGGAAGAATACGGCGATCTTCGGGTTGAAGAATGCAATCAGAAAGCCGTCCCGGGCTGCGCTTTTTGTGGTCGGGGGTTCCGGCAGTTCGCTATCCGTGTGGCCCTTGGCCATCAGTCCTTTCGCCCCGAGCCAGGCGAGATAGGCGGCGCCGCCCCACTGAAGTATTGCAAACGCTGTGGGGGAGGCGGTGATGATGGCTGCCAGCCCCAGGATGCTCAGAAACGCATAGATACCGACACCCATGCCGTGGGTCAGGGCGGTGATGACGCCATTACGGCGCCCGCCGGTGAGTGTCTGCTTGAGCACAAGCGCCAGCGAGGGGCCGGGCGACATGGCGCCCAGAATACAGATGGTGACAACGGCCAGCCAGGTGGCAAGCGTCATGACAGATACGTCCTTTGCCTACGAACAGGCCGCCGATTCTAGCACCTTGGCCGGTCTCAAAAACCTGGAAACTGCAACCAGTTCAGAGTCTGCCGTGGCTCAGCTGGTCAACTGATCAGGGAATGAACCCTGCGGCATCCTAGTCACCAGCCAGAATCCAGCGAGCTGCTTTCTCGGCGATCATCAGGGTGGGTGAGTTGGTGTTGCCGCTGGTAATGGTTGGCATCACCCCGGCATCCACCACGCGCAGCCCGGCGACACCCCGAACCCTCAGATGCGGATCAAGCACCGCCTGATCATCATCCGGGTGCCCCATGCGGGTGGTGCCCACAGGATGGAAAATCGTGGTGCCAATGTCTCCGGCCAGTTTGGCGAGTTCGTCGTCGGTCTGGTACTGCAGGCCGGGTTTGAACTCCTCAGGCTGGTACTGCATGAAGGCAGGCTGTTCAGCGATGCGTCGGGTTACGCGCAATGAGTCTGCAGCCACTTTCCGATCCTCCGGGGTACTCAGATAGTTCGGAGCAATCGCCGGTGGCTGCTTTGGATCATTGCTGCGAATTCGTACAGTACCGCGGCTGGTGGGGTTCAGGTTGCAGACACTGGCGGTGATCGCCGGGAAATTGTGCAGAGGTTGGCCAAAGGCTTCGAGACTCAGAGGCTGAACATGGTATTCAATGTTGGCGTGCTTGTACTCCTCGGAACTCCGGGTAAACAGGCACAGCTGTGACGGTGCCATGCTCATGGGGCCAGAGCGGGTCAGCAGGTACTCCAGGCCAATACGGGCTTTGCCGATCAGCGAGTTGGCCATGGTGTTCAGAGTAGTGACCCCGGTCACTTTATAAACGGAACGAATCTGAAGATGGTCTTGCAGGTTCTCACCAACACCGGGGAGATCGGCGACCACGTCAATGCCATGCTCGTTCAGAAGATCTGCAGGGCCAATTCCGGAGAGTTGCAGCAACTGCGGAGAGCCAATGGCTCCGGCACAGAGAATGACTTCCCGCTTTGCCCGGGCCGTCATTTCGCCTTCGCCAGGCCGTTCGACACGCACACCCGTGCAGCGGGGGCCAGTGCCGTCGGTCGCCGTCTCAAGGCCAAGAACCTGCGTTGAATGCCAGAGTGTCAGGTTGGAGCGCTTTTCGGCTTCCCGGAGGAAGGCTTTTGCGGTATTCCAGCGCCAGCCGGAGCGCTGGTTGACCTCGAAGTAGTCCACCCCTTCATTGTCGCCCCGGTTAAAGTCCCGGGTCCGGGGTATGCCGGCCTCGACGCACGCGCTGGCAAAGTCCTCGAGTACTTTCCACTTCAGACGCTGGCGCTCCACACGCCACTCACCACCATGGCCGTGATACTTCCGGTGCTCTGGATCGGCATCGCCGCCGTCATCCAGGCGACAATGATCTTCGTGGCGCATGAAGTCGGGCAGGCAGTTGTCCCATTTCCAGGCATCATCACCGGTAATATCGGCCCATTGATCGTAGTCCCTCGCCTGGCCGCGAATGTAGAGCATGCCGTTGATGCTGGAGCAACCACCCAGGGTTTTACCCCGGGGGTAGATCAGCGACCGGCCGTTCAGGCCAGGGTCCGGCTCGGTGCGGAAGCGCCAGTCGGTACGCGGGTTGTCAATGCAGTACAGATAGCCAACAGGTATGTGGATCCAGTGGTAGTTATCCCGGCCGCCGGCCTCAATCAGCAAAACCCGGTTTTCCGGATTGGCGCTCAGGCGATTGGCGAGCAGGCAGCCGGCGGTGCCGGCACCTATCACGATGTAATCGAACTCCGGGTGTCCCTGTGCATTCTTGTTGTCGGACATGGCGTTTTCTCCGCAGCGGATTCAGTTATTATTTTGCGGTAGGCATAACAAATTCTGCACCGGCATCGATGGAATCGGACCAGCGCTGCATGATGGATTTCTGGCGAGTGTAGAACTTCACGCCCTCTTCTCCATAGGCGTGGGTGTCGCCGAACATGGAACGCTTCCAGCCACCAAACCCGTGCCAGGCCATGGGGACCGGGATAGGCACGTTGATGCCGACCATACCTACCTGAATGCGGCGGCCGAACTCCCGGGCCACACTGCCGCTCTCGGTAAAGCAGCTGACACCGTTGCCGAACTCATGATCATTGATCAGGCGAATAGCGGTGCCGATATCCGGCACCCGAACGCAAACCAGAACAGGCCCAAAGATCTCTTCCCGGTAAATCGTCATGTCCGGGGTGGCGTGATCAAACAGCGTGCCACCCATCCAGAAACCATCCTTACAACCTTCGCCGGTGTTGGAGGCGTCAAACTCGCGGCCGTCCACAATCAGTTCAGCGCCCTCGGCCACACCCTTGTCAATGTAGCCGGTAATCCGCTGGTGTGCGGCGGCCGTGACAATCGGGCCCATTTCGGCGTCCAGCTGTTCGCCGTTTTTCACCTTCAGGGCACGGGTGCGTTCGGCCAGACGTGGCATGATCTTGTCCGCTACGTCGCCAACAAGCACTGCCACGCTGATGGCCATGCAGCGTTCGCCGGCACTGCCGTAAGCGGCGCCGATGAGGGCGTCTACTGCCTTGTCCAGGTCTGCATCGGGCATGACCACCATGTGATTCTTGGCACCGCCAAGCGCCTGGATCCGCTTGCCGTGTCTGGCGCCTTTCTCGTAGAGCAGGTTGGCAATCGGCGTAGAGCCGACAAAGCTCAGGGCCTGGACATCAGGATGTTCGATCAGGGCATTGACGGCGTCCTTGTCACCCTGAACCACATTGAACACACCGTCGGGCAGTCCTGCCTGTTTCAGCAGGTCGGCAATCATCAGAGAGGCGCTCGGATCCAGTGGGCTTGGCTTCAGGACAAAGGTGTTACCGGCAGCAATTGCAACCGGGAACATCCACATGGGCACCATTGCCGGGAAGTTGAAGGGCGTGACCCCGGCGACGACACCCAGGGGCTGGCGCGTAGTCCAGTTGTCGATGCCGGTGCTGACCTGCTCGGTGTAATCCCCTTTCAGCAACTGCGGAATACCGCAGGCGAATTCCACAATATCGATGCCCCGGGCCACTTCACCCTGCGCATCGGTGAAGACCTTGCCGTGCTCAGCGGTAATTGCCCTGGCCAGGTCGTCTTTGTGTCTGTTCAGCAGCTCCAGGAACTTGAACATCACGCGGGCGCGCCGGATTGGTGGGGTATCTGCCCAGGCAGGAAACGCGGCATCAGCAGCGGCAACGGCCTTGTTTACATCGGCTTGATTGGCGAGGGCAACCTGGCCAGTTACCTGGCCCGTGGCCGGATTAAAGACGTCCTGAGACTGGCTGGACGTGCCGGATGTTATTTCGCCATTGATATAATGCGAGATGCTTGCGTTAGTCATGGAATGCCTCAAGAAGCCTGATGTTTAATGATTAGTCATACAGCCTATGGATGCCCCGAGACCAAAGCAATTGAGATTTCTAAAATCAGAATATAAGATAAATTTATATCACATGCGCCTCAGAGAACTCCTTATGCACCCACTCCAGACCCTTCGGGCATTCGTTACCGTGGCGAGAGAAGGCAGTGTGTCCCGGGCTGCGACCCGTCTGCATCTGACCCAACCGGCGGTGAGTCTCAAACTCAAGCAGTTGCAGAACGAACTGGATCTGAAGCTGTTTCTGCGCAAACCCCAGGGGCTGGTTCTGACCCCGGATGGTCAGGCGCTTTTACCTTCTGCTGAGAAGGCCCTGGCGGCGGTGGCGGCCTTTGAGAAGAGCGCCCGGGCATTGCACAGTACCCTGAGAGGGCGTTTGCGGATTGGCACGATCGTGGACCCGGAGTTCATCCGTCTTGGCGCGTTTCTGCACCGCCTGGTGGAGCGGGCACCTCAACTTGAAACTGAACTGCGGCAGGGAATGAGTGGCAGTGTGTTGGAGCAGGTTCGTGATGGTCGGCTGGATGTCGGTTTTTTTCTGGCGCCGCCGGACCTGGGGCCCGGCGCTCTGGCGCCCGAAGTGGTCTTTCGGGAACTGACCCGATTTCACTATCATGTGATAGCTCCGGCGGGTTGGGAGTCAAGAATCCGATCTGCAGACTGGAGCGATCTGGCGGGCATGCCCTGGATAGTGACCCCTGAGAACTCGGTGCATCATCGATTACTCCGGGGAACCCTGGAACCGCTGGGCCTTTTGCCTCATGGCGTCGCTCAGGTCGACCAGGAAGCCTGCATGCTGGATCTGGTTCGCGCCGGCGTTGGCTTGAGTCTCGCACGAGATGCCCTGGCAATGACGGAGCGTCAGGAGCGTGGGCTGTTGGTGGTAGAGGGGATTCAGCTACCCTGTGCGCTGAGCTTTATCTGGCATCGTGACCGTCAGGATGAACCCCTGGTAGCAGAAGCACTGGAAGCCCTCGCCGGAGTCTGGAATTCGCCGGCGATTGCCTGAACCAGGGCAGCGGTAAATGACCACATGCGTGGGTAAAACAGAGTCAATCCGTGTTGAGGGTCGGGTAGACCGAGCGTGACAGGGTTGGTTGGCAGCCAACAACGTGCCGCGCCTGTTCGTGTGCGTGCAGGTACCAGCGCAGGCCTGGCTGGGTGAACGTATAGCCCGTGATGGGAAAGTCTGCCGTTTCCATGGTGGCCGGGATGGGGGAGCCGTTGGCGTGCCGATAAACGCAGCTGACGCCAAGAGTCAGGCTGGTTGACAGCGGTAGCTCAATGAAGCCGTCCTCTCTGACCAACGGTTCCTCGCCATTGATATTGATGATCTTCAGGCAGGGACCGTAGTGAACCCGGTCAAGATCATCAAGGTACTCGTTCAGACAGTGGCGGGCACTGAGATAAACCGAGTCTGAGTCCATTGCTGTTTCGGTCGGGGGGCGTGACTGACATCCCGAGAGTAGCAGCAACACTGAAACTGCTAGCAATGTGTGTTTCATGAGGACTCCTGCGCATAAGCTCGATGACCAATCCTGGAACGACTCGTCCAGCCTATGAGGTAAACCCGGCATAGTCCAGCAGGCTCGCCTTGTGCCCGTCTCTTTTTCAGAGCGTTTACAGCCGGAAGCCCTGGGAAGCCTCAGTCAGGGTGCTTACCTGGGAGGACAGACGCTCAACATGGGCATTGAGTTTCTGGCGAATGTCCGAGGTTTCGCGGGTGTGACCATGGATTTGTTCAACTTTCTGCGCGATCTCTTCGGTTGTGGTCGATATGCCCTCGACAGAAGAAACCACTTGATTCATATCTCCTGCCAGTTGCTGGACAGACCCGGTGATCTGCTCGATCGACTTCGCAGCCTCTTTCGAGCTTTCCTCACCTTCGCCTGCGGAGTTAAGCCCCTCTTTCATCAGCTGGGATATGGCCAGGGTTTCACGATTGAGCGAATCCACGATGTCAGCGATGCCATTGGTTGCAGACACCGTTTTCTCCGCCAGCGAGCGCACTTCATCTGCAACGACTGAAAAACCTCTGCCGGCCTCTCCGGCCCTGGCCGCCTCAATGGCGGCATTGAGTGCCAGCAGATTGGTTTGCTCGGCCAGGCCATTGATTACGCCGACAATGGAGTTGACCTTCTCGCCGGTTTTGTTCAGCTGGGTTACCTGATCGTGGGTTTTCTGAATCCGCTCTGCCAGCTCGGTCATGGTTTTCGCGCTTCGCCTGACGACCTCGGCTCCGGAATGGGCCGCACCGTTGGCGCTCTGAACCGCGTCATTGACTGACTGTGTGTACTGGGCGATATCTACAGCGGTGTGTGAGATTTCCTGAACCGCAGTGGCAGTTTGTTCGGTTTCATCTTCAACCTTTTCTCCATTTTGCTCCATCTGATCAATGAGCGCGTCCAGTTCAGCCTGAAGCCCGGACAGCGTCCGATTGCCCTCGACCACCTGGCCGATTACATCGGATACATCGTCCAGCATTTTGTTGGTCGCCTGTCCCAGCCGATTGAACTCATCATTCGTATTGCGCCCAGGCACGAGGCGCTGGCTAAGATCACCGCCGGCGACATGGGTAAGCAGATTGACCGTTTCATTGAGTCGCCTTACCAGGGTTCTGGACGCGGTTGTCAGCGTTATTATCAGAATGGCAAGAACCACGGTCGCAGTTGCAATGATCAGCCAGGTCGAGGCTGTCCGGGCTTTCTCAGCCTGCTGGCTGGCGGCCACGATAATGTCCTGCCGGAGCAACTGGTTCTGTTCGGTAATCAGGGTGCGAATTCGGATGCCGGTGGCCGCCAGCCGGGTTTCGATGGCAGACAACGAGCCGATCAGCGTCTCAGCTTCAGAAAACGCTTCGTCGAACGTCTGGACTGCCTTACCGATGTCGATTTCCTGCCAGTCCATCTCTGCGACGGTTGCCTGCATTCGCGCCAGTGCCTCTCGGGTCGCCTGTGCATAGGATGCGTTGAACGTGGACAGAAAATCCCGGTAGTTGGCGGAGATGATGTTGATGTCGTCGTTAAAGATCGAGATGCTGATTTTTCGCAGTCTGTCATCAATAGCGGCGGACATTGCCGCTTTCAGCCCGTGTGATGAGGTAAGGCCCAGTTCCTGGTTCAGGGCCAGCCATTCGGTGCGAAGTCGGGTATACTCTGCAACCTGCTCGTGGATTTGTTGCGCAGCGGTTTTAACCGCGTCGCCTGCAAGGACTTCGGCTGATTGGCTGAGCGCAGCTGCCTGGGATGTGAGTGAGACCAGTTGCTCCTGATAGTTTTCAACCTGATCTGGCTCAAGGCTCCCGCTGCCCCGTTCCAGTGCCAGCCAGTCGTTGAGAAGGGTAAGGGAAGCGGATTCGTAGGCCTGAGCCTGGCCGCGCGCTTCATAAGCGTCTGATACCCTGCCGAGTCCGCTCAGCGAAGCCAGGGTGGCAACTGCCAGACCAGCCAGCGTGGCAACAATCAACAGCATGAACTTCTGTTTCCAGGACAGAGCCATCAATATTCTCCGGACAATGTTGTTTTTCTTCTTAACTGTCTGAGTGGCGGACAGTTACGGAAAGATACCGGTCTTTTTCACAATTGGGAATCCATGTCTGATCTTGCGATTTATCAATACCTGCTGATTGCCCTCATCTTTATCTGGAGCGGTTTTGTCCGGTCCGGGCTGGGTTTCGGTGGCGCCGTTCTGTCATTGCCATTTCTGTTGCTGGTGCTTGATCAGCCACTGGTCTTCTTGCCGATTATTGCTGTCCACCTTCTGGTGTTCTCGTCACTGACTATCTGGATGAACAATCGCACCGTGGCCGGAGAGCAACGAACAGCAGGCTCTGGAACCGTTGACTGGCAATACCTGTGGCGGATTCTTGGCATTATGATTGTGCCCAAGTTGATTGGAGTCTTTGGCCTTATCACCATGCCCGCCGATATCCTGAGTGCCATTATTTTTGTGATCGTGGCGCTTTATTCGGTTTCCTACATCATCAACCGTCCGTTCCGCAGCGGCAGCAAAGCGGTGGATGCAATATTCCTGATGGTGGGAGGGTACATCAGTGGCACATCCCTGATCGGCGCACCTCTGATCATTGCGGTAGCCGCACAGCATCTCCCGAAAGAAAAGCTTCGGGATACCCTGTTTGCACTCTGGTTTATCCTGGTGCTGATCAAGATGGCGGCATTCATCTGGGCCGGTGTGGACCTTCAGCTTATCCACCATCTGTGGTTGCTGCCATGTGCTGCGATTGGTCATGTCATCGGACTCTACGCCCATGACCGCATCCTGCGGGCCGAAACCCCAGTGTTTTTCCGGCTGCTGGGGGCGGTACTGCTGGTAGTAAGCAGCGTCGGCATTGTCAGCGTGTTGTGGTGAGTCGGGCGGCAGGCCTCAGCCCGTTCGCCCGAACACCCGTTCAAAGAAGCCTACTTCCCGGACATCAGGTATCGGAAGATTATCGACGTCTTCCATCGCCTTTCGCCAGAATTTGTCCGGTTCATCCAGGTGGGCCACTTTCGCCCGTTCCTCGCGGCTGTAGTGATTGTGTTCCCCGCTAATACCCTCAGCTATCAGTTCCTGGGCCCAGAGATATATGGCCGCCCGTACCGTTCTGAGCAAGCGGCCGTACACTTCGCGACTCAGGTTAATGGCCAGTTCGGCGGTCAGGTTGATCTGCTTCTGTAGTGTCGCCATTTCCTCTTTATCCAGAAGCACCCGATTGCCATTGCCCTTCTTGCAATTCACGCAGACCTTTTCGAGGGCTTTTATGCCGTCGAGCAGATCCATGTATCCGAATGATTTCTTCTGTTGGTCGTCGACTGGTGCAGGAATCCAGCCATATTGAGGCGATTTGGCTACGATGTGTCCATGCAGTTCACGACGGTAGGGCGGGGCGGCCTCAACGTCCTGATAGCCGTCAAATTCGGTGCGCAGCCAGGCGGCCATTTTCCGGTGGCGAAGCATCATGGCCAGGGTGATGGCTGAGGGTATGATCCCTTCGAGCAACTCTGCAGAATCCTGCGTGCGCTCGTCGAGATGGTTAACGGATGTCGACATTTCTCCTCCTCGGCAACGGGATTGCCGGTACCTCTCCCCGTTGTCCGTTTTTTTGTTTTTGGTGTTGGATGGTTTTATCTGTCATTGCCGGTGAATGGAAAGTAGTCAGATAATGCCGTTATCGCCGTTGTAAAAAAGTTACTGCTTTGTAACGGCCAGTAAGCAGTCGGATCACTGACAGGATAAGAAACAATGGATCAGGATGATTGCGCTTCGTTGCAAAGGGCTTCGATGGTGGACTATCAACTCCGTGCCCGGGGTATCCAGTCGCCAAAGGTACTTGAGGCTATGGGGCAGGTGGCCCGGGAACGGTTTGTGCCAGCCAGGTTGCGAGACTGTGCCTATGATGATGGTCCGCTGCCAATCGGGAGCGGGCAAACCATTTCACAGCCCTACATTGTGGCGCTGATGACAGAAGCTCTCGAGCTGGAGGGTGGAGAAACGGTTCTGGACATTGGTACCGGCTCGGGCTACGCGGCTGCGGTGCTCGGTTGTATTGCCGGAGAGGTGTTCAGCATTGAGTGGGTGCCGGAACTGGCAGAACGGGCCAGCAGGGTTCTTGCTGCCGAAGGCTTCGGTAATATCAAGGTTCGTTGCGGCGATGGCACGCTGGGCTGGCCCGGGCATCAGCCCTTCGATGGCATTGTAGTGGCGGCTGGTGCGCCTGCGGTTCCGGATTCGCTAAAGTATCAACTGGTGGTTGGCGGGCATCTGGTGATTCCGGTAGGCCCGGAACAGTCCACGCAGTCGCTGAGGCGCATTACCCGGCTGGCGGAAAACGAATTCAGAACAGAAGATCTGGGCGCAGTCCGTTTTGTCCCCCTGCTGGGTGAGCAGGGGGGGGCGTGATCGTCAGCTCGGGCGCTTGCCAGATCAGCTACCGGCGTTTGTGCTCTCGAAAATCTTATCGGCAGATGCTGCGACGAACCCGGAATAAAGCTGACCATCCGGCTTCGGATAACGCAGGGCAAACTCGTAGAAACAGCTCGGTATAGTCACGGTCTGATCAGAAAAGGCAACAGGCACCCGGTCGGCCATGGTTGAGGACTGCTCCAGGAGGTCTGCCGGCGATCCCTTCACTTCCCCGCCAGAGCTGTTCACCGTGTAGTCGTGATCTTTCAGTAACTGGTTAACGTCCGGCACCGTCCGGAACTGTTCCAGATGATTAATGCTGACGGTGAAGTGATTCGCGCGATAGCCCCAGGCCGCCATCCATGCTGCGTATTCACTTTCCGCCAGGAGATCGCGATAGGTGTTGTATTCGATCTCCCAATGGCGCCCCGAATACAGGAAATTATCGGCAGCAACCGCTTCCGGATTTACCTGGGCCACCAGATTCTTTACTACAGATTGCAATGCCGGCGAGCATTGCTCAACAAGCAACTCGGATATGAAAACCTTGGGAAGCTTTCCTGAAGGATGCTCGTAGTGGCGTGCATACAGTTTTTTGGCCTCAAAATGATATTCGCCACCCTGCTGGTAGCCGAGGCTGACGAAGTGCTTGGCCAGAGCCTCGAGGCGAACCGGGTCCAGGTTGAAGGTGCGAAGGGCAATGTGGTCGTTGACGATTGCCTGCCCCTCTTCGGCTCCCAGGATTTTGTGAATGCGTTCGGCAGAAGGAGTTACCTGCCGGTAGGCGTCCCAGAGCCGGGCAAACAGGATGTCCGGGTCAGTATGCATAGCGAATCTCCTCAATAGCTGGTTTCTGGCGCGGTTGCGGCTTGGATTGCGTGTTGCCCGGAGCCAGTGGCAAGCAGCAGACCGGACTATTGTTGTCCAGACGCAGATGCTCGGCCAGTTGTTCTGTCAGTGGCATGCCTGGCGTTTCGACGTCCGGCCAGGTCTGGTCGATCACTGTGGCCCTGAACTCTGAACAATTGGCATTGGCAACTATAGTGGATCGGCCGTCTTCTCTCGCCACGTTCGCCGGTTGCGGGGTCCTTGCCTGAAGCCGGGCGCTGGTCAGAAAGGTCTCGCGAACGCTGGCGATCTCTGACCGTGGGCACTCCAGTGTTGGTCCGCCATCCAGAAGGTCCACGAAGCCCTGGTGACGAAAACCTTCCCGTTCCAGCATATATCGGGCCGGACGGGTGTCTTCATGAACCTGACCGATCACGGCCCTTGCGGCGTCCGTCATGTCTTGTGTCCACAGTGGCGTGGAGGGGATGCATTCTTCAATGAAATCACTGTGCATGCAACCGATCCGTTGTGTTGCCGACAGGAAGTCGAGATCCGCCACGCGATGCTTCAGCCAGTCCCAGAAAGGAGACTGACCGGTATGATCTGAAACGCCGCGCATTTCGGCAATGACGGTGTCCGCAAACCGCTCCGGATGGAGGGCCATGAACAGGAAACGCACCCGGGACAGCAGTTTTCCGGCGTTGGCCCGGCGAAATCCTGGCCGCAGGTAAAGTGAACAGATCTCCGTGCAGCCGGTGTAGTGCTGGCACCGGGTCAGGGTTTCCTCTGTACGTCGACTGCCCGGTGTGCCGGTGTGGTGAATAACGGCATGGCGACGAAAGTGGACGAGCGGGCGATGAAGTCCGGCCGAGGCTTCTATTCCCGTGGTACCCATGATTTCTCCTGTCGCCTCGTCTTCCAGAACGAAAAGGTAATGCTCATCGAGAGGTTGGGTAATGGCGCGGGCGAAGCTGTCGACGGAATGATCAATCTTTCGGCTCAGGGCATCGCGATCGGGCATCAGGGAGGTAAAGCCAGGTCCGGATTCGAGCGCGATCTGCATCAGTTCATCCAGATCACCTGGGGTAATGGGTCGAATTATCATGGCGAGCGTCCTGAGCGTTGTTTCGGCCCAGTATGAAAGTGCTTGATACCAGATTGGAGCTGCGTAATGATCGAATTGATCTATAATTTAAGCAAAATGAATAATGGAATAGGCAAAATGATCAATTCTCAGGACCACCGACTGTTAATGCTGCTGAGGCAGAATGCCCGGGCCAGCATTACGGATCTTGCACGGGCCATGCATGTATCCCGGTCAACGGTCCAGAACCGTATTGCCCGACTGGAAGCCAGCGGAGTCATCCGGGGTTACTCGGTACAGCTGGGGGGGGAATATTCGGCCGCTCAGGTCGAGGCTCATGTGTCGATCAAGGTTTTCCAGAAACTGACCGGCCGGACGAACACAGCGCTGGAGGGCATCAGCCAGGTGACGCAGCTGTTTTCAGTCAGCGGAGAATACGATCTGATCGCCATCGTGCAGGCCCGGTCCCTGGAAGAACTGAGCGCAATCCTGGATGACATCGGCAACCTTGAGGGGGTGGAGCGCACCAACTCGGCTGTGGTTCTGGAAACCCGGTTTCGTCGCTAGCCTGTCAGGCTCCCAGCAAACCGGCATAGGCGCAATAAATAAAGGCTGCTGAGCCCGCCAGAATAACGCCCCAGGCAGGAAAAATCAGGGAAGAGCGAGTCGATGTTCTCATAGTCACCTCCGACAGTATTGGAACTCTTACGTCGCTGCTTTCAGCGTAGATCAAAGTTGACGAATGTCACGAGAGCGTTTGGAAGGCTTCTTCCAAACGGTGAGTGTGGCCCATTGTTCCGGCACTAAATGCTATTGAGAGAGTCTGAAATGTCGCTATGATGAATCAGGCTGAATACCTGAAATGCGCAGTACAATAACAACAAGGAGCCATGTATGGCGGTAGATCCCCGAAAGCAGACATCAATCCATTGTCTTTACTACTGGGCAGAGGAGACTCCTGATAACGTTTACCTGACCCAACCCTATCCCGATGGCCATGTTGAGGACATCACCTGGAAGCAGGCCGCTGACCAGGTATCCCGAATGGCGGCTTACCTGAACAGCCTGAAGCTGCCCGAACCATGCAACATCGGTATCCTCGGCAAGAACAGTGCACACTGGATTCTGGCCGATCTGGCGATCTGGGCGGCCGGCCATGTTTCAGTGCCGCTGTATCCCACCCTCAATGGTGAAACCGCCGCCTACGTTCTGGAACATAGTGAGGCGAGGCTTCTGTTTCTGGGCAAGCTCGACGGTACTGCGGATGGCTGGAATGACATCAAAGGCCACGTCCCGGAGGATTTGCCGCTTATTTCCCTGCCTATGTCACCGCGGAACGATACGCCGACCTGGCTTGATCTTGTGAGTCAGCACGAACCGGCTGCCCCCAAGCTGCCGGATCCGGATACGCTGGCCACGATTGTTTATACCTCCGGCAGCACGGGCCGACCCAAGGGCGTGATGCACAGTTTCCGCACCATGATTTCGGTTGCAGACGGTTTGCAGCAACTGTTCCCGGTTTCCTCCGACGAGCGGATGCTGTCCTATCTGCCTCTTGCCCATGTGGCTGAACGGGCTGCGGTAGAGACGCAGTCCCTGTATTACGGCTTCCACCTTTACTTCGCGAATTCTCTGGACACCTTCCAGGAGGATCTGCAGCGGGCGCGGCCGACGCTGTTTTTCTCGGTCCCGCGGCTGTGGATGAAATTCTACCTTGGGGTAAACTCCAAGCTACCGCCAAAGAAACAGAAGCTGTTGTTTAATCTACCGATTATCCAGGGCTTGGTGAAAAAGAAAGTTCTGAAGCAGCTGGGGCTGGATCATTGTCGGGCAGCGATGACCGGGGCCGCGCCGCTGTCAGCGGATATCGTCAATTGGTATCGAAATCTGGGTCTGGAATTGCTGGAAGTGTACGGGATGTCCGAGAACTTCGGTTATTCCCACGCCAATCGCCCCGGGCAGGCAAGAGCAGGCACTGTCGGTATGGCCAATCCGGGAGTAGAACATCGCATCGGCGAGGGCGGAGAAGTCCAGGTGAAAAGCCCGGGGCAGATGCTGGGGTATTACAAGAATGAGGAAAAAACGAAAGAAGATCTCACCGAGGATGGTTTCCTGAAAACCGGAGATATGGGTGAAATTGACCGGGATGGCAGTTTACGGATCACCGGGCGGGTAAAGGATCTGTTCAAAACATCCAAAGGCAAGTATGTGGTTCCCGTTCCCATCGAAAACCGCTTTAATCATCCCAAGGCGGAAGTGGTCTGTGTAGCCGGTGCCAACCAGCCGCAGCCGTGCCTCATGATTCTGCTTTCTGAAGAGGCCAGGGATGAACTCGAAGCGGGGGGCGATCGTGGAGCGCTGGAGCAGGAACTCGCGGCCGAACTGGATGCAGTGAACGCGGAGTGTGAGTCGCACGAAAAAGTGGCCTTCGTGGTGGTGGTTCGGGAACCCTGGACCATGGAGAACGGGATGTTGACGCCGACCATGAAGATCAAGCGAAATGTGATTGAAGACTTCTACAATCGCAAAATGGATGATTGGTTTGGACAGAAAAAGAAAGTCGTCTGGGAGTTCTGATGATTATCTGATGACCTGAAGCAAAACGCCGGAGGTTCCCCTGGGAGCCTCCGGCGTTTTCAATTTCTTTGCTTCTGTTTCCAGTCTGAGCGGTCTGCCCGCTCATAACAGCTGCGGATGGCGACTTAGTGACCGCCCTGCATCTGGCCCATGTCCGGTGCAACATCTGCTGCTTTCCGGTTAAAGCTCCGTATCTTGCGACTGAAAAACTGTACCGCCTGCTTTGCCGCAGCACGGGTATACTGGCGCCTGACCTCAGCACTGTTGTGGAGGATACTGGACGGCAGCGGGTTTACGGTTGCGATATGGTTCTGAGTCATAGCGCCTTCCTCCTTTTTATCGGGTGGATTAATTAGCGATCTACCTTTAACTTACATCATATTCTAGGGGTTCTTATTTGCAGCTTGAATACGTTAAAATCCGTACTCACGTTGCAAATATGCAGTAACTATGGACTGGGATTATCTTCGATATATACGTGCTCTGGCAATAGGCGGAACGCTTGCAAAGGCTGGAGAATTGCTGGGCGTGCACCAAACGACCGTTCTCAGGCGGCTCGACCAGATGGAAGAGTCGTTGGGTGTTCAGTTTTTCGAGCGTAACAGAGACGGATTACAACTCACCCCGGTGGGTGAAACCGCATTCCGGGAGGCTGAGCGGCTGGCTGTCGAGATGGAGAATCTCGAGCGCAAGCTGATAGGGCAGGACGCGGCGCCAGTAGGTAAAGTCCGGCTGGCGGCCGAGGACGTCATGATGAATGAGCTGCTGAGCCCTATTCTCGCCGAACTGGTCCGGGAGTTTCCGGACATAGAGCTGGAAATACTGACGGACAATGATGTGGCTAACCTCAGCCACCGGGAAGCAGATCTGACGCTGCGTTCCGAGAACAAGCCCCAGGCCACTCTGGAAGGTGAGCGGATTGCCGCCGTCGAATCCGCGGTCTATGGGGCTGCCCGATATTGCCGCCGGCACCGCAATATGGACATTGTGAACCATCCGGAAGGCTGCCTCTGGATCATACCCGATGAAACCTTCAGCCACCTGGCAACAGGCCGCTGGTATCGCAAACATCTGAAGAACGTGACTTCGTTCATTCGCTGCAACAGTTTGCAGTCCATGCAGGCCCTGGCAAAAGCCGGTGCCGGCCTTGCCGTTTTGCCGTGTTACCTGGGAGAGGGGGTTCGGGAACTTCGTCGCCTCTCCGATCCACTGGAAGGCGAGAGTGTCGATCTTTGGTTGCATGTCAGCCAGGACACCCAGCAGATGGCCCGCGTCCGCATCGTTATGGAATTCCTGGTTGAGCGTTTGCAGGCTCTGGAACCACAGTTCGAGATCACCACCACGTTCTAGCGTGTGTTAGCTGCACAATGGCCAGACCTGATACCAGCGCCAGCACTGAAACTCCTGCTCGCAGGCGTTCAGTTGATTGTCGTAACGGAAGGCCCGGGTCTGTACCCGGGAGGCAAGATTCATGACCGCCGGTTTCTGTTCAAAACTCTTTCGGGCGTAGCCGCCGCGGCCCTCATGGTAAGCAAGATAGAGCTGCCTGGGAGCGGAGTAGGAAATGCCGAGATACCGGTGGCTGAGCTGGTTATACCAGCCGACGAAATCCAGCGCATGGGCCATGTCGGTTCGGACGGTGAACCAGCCGTCACCATTGGCCTGCAGGTATTCCTGCCAGGCCGGGTCAAGCGCCTGGGCATACCCATAGGCGGTGGTCGGTCTGGTCCATGGGATAAATCCCCAAAGCAGGGTTCTTGGAGGGCGGGCATGACTGCGGAACGACGATTCGTAGTACACAAACGCCATCTGGGTTGCAATGGGGGTGCCCCAGCGCTTTTCGGATTCGCTGGCGTAGTCGTACCAGGCCGGATGTTCCCGGAATATTTCGCAGAGATTCTCCTGGTTGGCAGGAGGGTCCGGTGCCAGCAAACTGAAACGCAAAGTGGCCCAGGTTCCCATCAGTAACCCAAGCAGCGGCAGCCCGTACCATCGGGCCCGGCTTCGCCAGACGTTGATGGCTGTCCGCCGGCGTCTTTTGTGTCGATGCGTTTTCTTTCGCATTCCTACCAAACTGTCATCTCAAGGGGGCGGTGATTGCTTGCTGCCTGTGTTTCGCCCATGGCATAAGGGACGCAACACTATGTTCTGGATGATAGGTAGATGAAGCAATTTTCCCTAATTAAACCTCTTTTAGTCACAACATTGCTGTTCAGCGGCGCGATACAGGCGGCGCCGGATGCCCGCCAGGTACTGGCGGTTTCACCGGTTGACGATATCGTGGCCCACTATCCGGCCATGATGAGCCAGGGGATTCGCGAAGGCCTGATACAGAGTGAGAAGTTGTCGCCCATGATGGCCAATACCATCGGTAACCTGGTGGGCAGCAGTTTCAGTGCAGAAGAGATTGAACAGCAGATCATTACCAATCTGCAAGCCAGCCTGACGAGCTCTCAGCTTCAGGCTGTCCATGACTGGTATGAGACGCCTGTGGCAAAGAAGATTACCGCCGCTGAAATCGTCGCTTCAATGCCCTCGGAGTGGGAGAAAGTCCGGGCCCGCGCTGCGGAACTGAACCGACAATACAAAGGTACTCTCAAAGCGGACATGTTTGATCGGTTCGATCGCGCTGCCCGGGCAACGGAAACTGCCGTGGACACAACGATCGCTGTCCAGCTCGGGCTGGCCAGTTCGATGGCCGCCTTCAGCAGCGATTCGGCCAATCACGAGGAGCTCCGGCAACGTATTGAAAGCCAGCGGGGTGCGCTCAGGGGAATTGTTGGTCAGCAGGTTTTCGACAGTTATCTGTACACCTACGAGAATATAGGTGCCCAGGAGATGGATCTTTATCTCAGCTTTCTTGAGAGTTCTGCCGGAACGGCTTTCTCAAACGTTGTTACTGACAGCATTCAACGGGCGATTACCGAGCCGGTTGAACGTATCGGCAAGCAGGTGTCGGGGTTTCTCAGTCCGGATTCACCTGCTGCCCAGTGACTCCCGGGAGCGCGTGTCAGGCCTCATTTTGCATGCAGAGCACGGATAGATACTGACGTTAAATTTGTGCAAAACCGGATTTGGGTCCAGTCTCTTGGATAAGTTCGGGTGAGGAGAGTTGTCATGGATTTCAATGCCTATCAAAAAGCTTTGTCCTCGCAACTGAGGGGGCTGGAATGCCCGTTTCCTGAAAGTGAGTTTGCCGAACGCCTGGCATGCGTCAGGAGCCGAATGGCCGAGGAGGATTTCGGAGCCCTGTTGCTGACGGATCCATCGGACATTTTTTACCTGACTGGCTATAGCACGTTTGAAGTATCCGTTCATGTGGCTCTTGTGGTTACCCGGGAGGATCTGCTTTTGCAGGTACCGTCCATCGAAATGGGGCCCGCCATGATTACCACACGGGTTGCCCGGGTCAGCGGATACCGGTGGGAGGGCATTGGCGAAGTACTGGAACCGCTTGTTGAAGCCCTGAACCATGGTGTTGAAACCGTTGGCATCGACGCCTGGCACGGCTCGTTGCGCCAGGGTGTGCTGGAGGGCCTCAAGGCCCGGATGTCCGGAGTGAGATTTCTCAATAATGGCGGCTTGTTGAAGCGAATCCGGATTGTAAAGTCGGACGCCGAAATTGGTTTTCTGCGCGAAAGCGCCCGGATAACCTCCGCAGGTTTGCAGGCAGCTGCGGCGGCGGTACGCCCTGGTGTTACCGACAATGAGATCGCTGCTGTGGGCGCGCGGGCTCTGCTGGAGGCCGGCAGTGAATTCATGAGTATGCAGCCCATTGTTGTTGCCGGTCGTCGAAGCAGCTTTATTCACTGCAATCACAAACGCTCTGTGGTGCAAGAAGGCGATCCGGTCTTTCTGGAATTCGGGTCGGCCTGGCATCGCTACACGGCACCGATGATGCAGACCGTAGTGGCCGGAGGCGAACCCTCGACTGAAATGCAAAGGATCCATGACGGCTGCCGGCGGATTGTGGACGCCTTGATGGCTTCAGTCCGTCCGGGTGCCACCTTTGATCAGGCGGCTCAAGCCGCGGAAAGGGCGCTGCACCCGCTGGCAGGGAAAGTGTTTTTCTCCGGGGTGTTTGGTTACACGGTGGGTGCGCAGTTTCCACCCTCATGGGTAGAGGGCTCGGGCTTTATCGCCAGGGGCGGCAACACGGAGTTTCAGCCTGGAATGGTTTTCCATCTGCCCATCTGTCTGCGTATCCCCGGGAAGTGGGGCATCGGGTGTAGCGAGACGATCCTGGTTACCCGAGATGGCGCCGAGCCGATGACCCGGAACCCATGGACCCTCGCCTAGTCCAGTCGCAGGTCTGACAGGTAAACGGTGCGGGGTTCGGGCAGGCGGACGGCGAAAAGCCCCATTCTTCTTATGCTGGACATATCCATGGTCCGGCCATGGGGCGCATTTTCGATGTCAGTCAGCGACCGTGTCAGGGTGCTGAATCCCGGCCCCAGTGTCAGGCGAGTGTTGTAGCGGTCGCTATAAGCCTGGTCGCTCCGGTCATGGGTCACGTCGTTGATTCGCAGAGACAGTGTCAGGGGTTCGCTTGAGGGGTTGAACAGCGTTATTGTCAGGCTTTCAAAATCCCGCCAATCGGCCGGAAGATTGCTGAGCGAGACACCCGAATAGGTCTCGGTGCCGAGATCGATTTTCAGACTGTGCGGGTGACCCATCGAGTGATCAACGGAGACCGCCAGGCTGCCAGTCCAGAACAGACCGGGGTCTTCATGCCTGAAGTCATAGAGCAGGGGCAGTTGATGGTGAACCTGCCATTGCCTGATGGCAACGTTACCGATGGTACCCAGCTCCAGACACAACAGCACAGTGACCGTGACGGCAAGCAGGATCTGGCGCGCCAAGATCGGTGTCCGCGGCAGAATCAGAGGGCGCCAGGCGATGACCAGCCAACCGCCAATGAGGTTTCGCAGCAGATCCCGACCGTCCATGTCGCGGTTGTAGTTATGCTGGATCAGCTCAACGCAGGCACCTGCTGCCAGCAATACTGCGGTTACCACCAGCCAGAGACGCCAGCCGCTCAACCACCGCCAGGGTCGGATTGCCAGTGTCAGCAGTGCGCAAAGAAGGATGTGACCAAGATTCCAGGCTGACTTGAACAGAGGACCCGAGGCCCAGTCCGGTCCACCAATAAAAAGAAAGGGAACAATGAGGAGTGACGCAGCACCGGCCAGCAGCGGAAGCCACCGGCCGGTGCCAGGCATTCCCGGTTTAGAACCAGGAATCATCAGCTACGGCTGGTGACTTCCAGGAGGTGGTAACCGAACTGGGTCTTGATAGGGCCGATTACGGTGTTCAGATCACTGCTGAATACCGCCTTGTCGAATTCGGGAACCATCTGACCCGGGCCGAAGGAACCCAGGTCGCCGCCATTGCGACCGGACGGGCAGGAGGAGTGCTGTTTTGCCACTTCGGCAAAATCCTGCCCGCCTTCAATTGCCTTCTTCAGTTCTTCGCACTTTGCTTCACTGTCTACCAGAATGTGACGGGCTGTTGCTTGTGCCATGGAGGGTATCCTTTTTTGGATGAATGGGTACGTCAGAGAGGGAATGCTGCCCGCACAGCTCGCCGGAGGCAAGCCTTTTTATCCGTGTTTCTCCGGCCTCACAGTCCTGCCTGCAAACCTGTACAATGCCGACTTTCCTTTTGCCGGCCGAGGTCGGCCCTACATCGACAGGTTCATTTCTTGATCTCCACCGCCAATATCACCATGCAGTTCGGGGCTAAGCCCCTGTTTGAAAACGTCTCCGCCAAGTTTGGCAACGGTCATCGCTACGGTCTGATCGGAGCCAACGGCTGCGGCAAGTCCACGCTGATGAAAATCCTGGGTGGCGATCTTGAACCGTCCGCGGGGCAGGTCATGCTGGAACCCAACACCCGGCTGGGCAAGTTGCGCCAGGACCAGTTTGCCTACGAGGAATGCTCGGTCATAGATACAGTGATCATGGGCCATGAAGAGCTCTGGAACGTCAAGAAAGAGCGGGATCGTATCTATTCGCTGTCGGAAATGAGTGAAGAAGACGGCATGGCCGTGGCGGATCTGGAGGTGCAGTTCGCTGAAATGGACGGCTACACCGCTGAGTCCCGTGCCGGGGAACTGCTGCTGGGCCTCGACATTCCGCTGGAACAGCATGACGGCCCCATGAGTGCGCTGGCACCGGGCTGGAAACTCCGGGTTCTGCTGGCCCAGGCACTGTTCTCCGACCCGGATGTCTTGCTGCTGGATGAGCCAACCAACCATCTGGATATCAACACTATCCGCTGGCTGGAAAACATCCTGGTGGCCCGCAACAGCACCATGATTATTATCTCCCACGACCGTCACTTCCTGAACAGCGTGTGCACTCACATGGCGGATCTGGATTATGGCGAACTGCGTCTGTTCCCGGGCAATTACGATGAATACATGACCGCCGCCACACAGGCCCGCGAGCGCATGCTGTCGGACAACGCCAAGAAGAAGGCCCAGATTGCCGAGCTGCAGCAGTTTGTCAGCCGGTTTTCTGCAAACGCCTCGAAGGCCAAGCAGGCCACTTCCCGCGCCCGCCAGATCGACAAGATCCAGCTGGAAGAGGTGAAGCCTTCAAGTCGGGTGAGTCCGTTCATCCGTTTTGAGCAGGGCAAGAAACTGCACCGACAGGCGGTCACTCTGAAGAACATGACCAAGGGCTTCGACGACAAACCCCTGTTCAAGAATCTGAATCTTCAGGTTGAGGCCGGCGAGAGGATTGCAGTCATTGGCCCTAACGGGATTGGCAAAACCACACTATTGCAATGTCTGGCTGGCGCTTATACCCCCGACAGCGGCGAGGTTAAGTGGACCGACAGCGCGGAAGTTGGCTATTTTGCCCAGGACCATACGGCAGACTTTGCTGATGATGAAACCCTGACCGACTGGATGGCCCAATGGACCAAGGGGGGTGAGCAATTGGTACGCGGCACTCTCGGGCGAATGCTGTTCTCTGGTGACGATATCGGTAAGTCGGTGCGGGTGATCTCCGGCGGTGAGCAGGGGCGGATGCTTTTTGGCAAACTGATTCTGCAAAAGCCCAATGTGATGCTGATGGACGAGCCCACGAACCACCTGGATATGGAGTCCATTGAGGCGCTGAACCTGGCGCTGGAGAACTATCCGGGTACACTGATTTTTGTCAGCCATGATCGGGAGTTTGTTTCTTCGCTTGCGACTCGGATTATTGAGCTGAAGGCTGATGGTATCACCGATTTTAGTGGCAGCTATGATGATTATCTTCGGAGTCAGGGGTACGTTTAACCCCGGTTCTTCGGGTCTTGGGAGAACTCGGACGGGCGGGTAGGCCTTCGAATAACTAAGGAAAAGAACATGGGCGAGACTGAAGTAATCAGTGCCACCCGGAAGTGGGTCGAAGAGGTCGTTGTTGGCTACAACCTGTGCCCATTCGCCAAGCGTGAGCTTGTCCGGAACCGGGTGCGGTTTGTGGTGTCCGAAGCGACGACCGAAGACGAGCTGCTTCAGGCTCTGCATTCGGAACTGCAAAGGCTGGAAGACGAGCCGGAAATTGAAACCACCCTGTTGATTCATCCGGATGTATTGCAGGATTTCGGACCTTACAATGAATTCCTGGATGCGGCCGATGGGCTGCTAGCCTATCTGGATATGGAAGGCGTGTACCAGATTGCCAGTTTCCATCCGGACTACCAGTTTGAAGGCACCGAGCCGGATGCGGCAGAGAACTACACCAACCGGTCTCCGTTCCCGATGTTGCACCTGTTGCGGGAAGCGAGCCTGGAGGCCGCTATTGAGAGCTATCCGGATGTGGATGGAATTCCACAGAGAAATATTGAGCTTATGAACGAGCTGAGCCCGGACAAGATGCGGAATATTCTGCGTTCGTGTCTTGGTGAGCCAAACGGAAAGGTCTGAACAGATGGGACTGCTTTTCGAGCAAATAGACAGCCAACCTTCGGTGATCGGTGAAATCACTCTGCGCCGGCGGCGGATTCCGGCCATCGGTGACCGGGATATCTACGAGGTGAAGCTGGGCGAGGAGTTCCTCATGTCCAGTATGTTTGTGGATGCCGAAGTTGCCCTCTCCGATATCGGACTGGGCGAAACCGCGGGCGACAATCTCAGTGTCGTTGTTGGTGGTCTGGGCCTGGGTTACACCGCCGTGGCGGCGCTCAAGCATGAGCGGGTTGCCGAGCTGCTGGTGGTTGAGTACCTGAAGCCCGTCATCGGCTGGCATCAGCAGGAACTGGTGCCCCTGGGTAAAGACCTGAATGCTGATCCACGAAGCCGCTACGTTCATGGCAGCTTCTTTGATCTTGCGATTGCTGACCCTGTGGATGGTGGATTCGATCCGGAATGCCCCGGCAAGCAATTCGATGCCATCCTCCTTGATATCGACCACTCCCCCCGGGCTCTGCTGCACGATTCCAGTGCCAGCTTTTATACCGCCCAGAACCTTCGCCTGATGGCCAGGCAGCTGAAACCTCTTGGCGTGTTTGCCATGTGGTCGAACGAAGGGGAAGATGACGAATTCATGGCCGTACTGAATGATGTTTTCATCGATGTTGCCTGTCATGTCGTATCCTTCTTCAATCCGTTTCAGAACAGGGAATCGTTCAACACCGTTTACGTGGCCCGCAAGCCGGGCTGAAAAACCGGAGTTTGTATGCCTGTGATTACCCACCGAAGCCGACCTTTCAGCTCCAGTCAGCGTCTGCCCGAGCCAGACGAGCCGCCGGTGCTGCATGAGCCGGACGAGGCGGGGGCGTTGCTGGCCGAGTTTATCCATCGTTATTCCCGCTTGCTGATTCTGACCGGAGCCGGGGTCAGTACGGACTCGGGCATTCCGGATTACCGGGACGGCGATGGAGCCTGGAAGCGCAAACAGCCAGTTCAGCACAAGGCATTCATGGAGGATTTTTACACCCGCCAACGTTACTGGGGGCGCAGCCTGATTGGCTGGCCGATCATGCGTAATGCCAGGCCAAACCCTTCTCACCACTACATCTCCGATCTGGAGCTGCTTAACCACAGCAGCCTGGTGGTTACCCAGAATGTGGACCGGCTGCACCAGAAGGCAGGCACTCGGGCGGTGACGGATCTGCACGGTCGGGCTGACGAGGTGCTGTGTATGAGTTGCGGCTACCGTTGCCCGAGGGACGAGGTGCACGACCGGTGTGCGGATCTGAACCCGGGATTCCGGCACTATACCGCAGAAACCGCACCGGACGGCGATGCCGATCTGGATGTGGATTTCGACGACTTCCGGCTGGCGGACTGCCCGAAGTGTCAGGGAATTCTGAAGCCGGATGTGGTGTTTTTCGGCGATTTTGTGCCCAAAGACCGGGTTTATGCGGCGCTGGACACCCTGAAAGCCAGCGACGGTCTTCTGGTTATTGGTTCATCCTTGATGGTGTATTCCGGCTTCCGGTTCTGCCGTTACGCGAATGAGTGGAACAAGCCGATTGCCACCTTGAATCTGGGCCGGACGCGTGCTGAGGATCTGACAGATCTGAAACTGAATGCGAGGATCGGGGAGACCCTGCAGGCCTCCCTCGATCAGTTGTAGCGGTGGATTACATCAGGTTATAGATGAACACCACGGCCACGGCTACCGGGGTAACGAAGCGCACGGTGATAAGCCACAGGTTAAACATGCCCGGTGACAGGGCCAGTTCCTTTTCCATTGCCTGGCGTGACATCACCCAGCCTGCGAACAGTGCAACCAGCAATCCGCCCAGCGGCAGCATGATGTTGGCGGTAAAGAAATCCAGCAGGTCGAAGATGGTCTTGCCCTCGAGCATCGGTACAAAGCCCAGGGGCGCGAAGCCGGACCACAGATTCAGAGACAGGATGGAGGCAATACCCAGCGCCCAGCAGACGATGCCGGCGACCAGGGTGCTGACAGTACGGTTCATGCTTTTGCGTTCTTCAAGCCATTCCACAATCGGTTCCAGCAACGAAATCCCGGATGTCCAGGCGGCAAAGATCAGCAGAACAAAGAACAGGGTGCCGAAAAGTGAGCCCATGGGCATCTGGCCGAAGGCCAGTGGCAGGGTCTGGAAGATCAGGCCCGGGCCGGCACCCGGCTCCAGGCCGTTGGCGAACACAATCGGGAAAATGGCGAGGCCGGCAAGCAGCGCCACGCCTGTGTCGATGACGGACACGGTAATGGAGGTCTTGGCGATAGAGATGTTCTTGGGCAGATAGGAGCCATAAGCCATCATCACTGCCATGCCGAGACTCAGGGTAAAGAAGGCGTGTCCCAGTGCCACCAGTATCCCGGACGTCGTGAGTTTGGAAAAGTCCGGCTGGAACAGGAAAGCGGCGGCCTGTCCGAAATGCCCGGTTGTCATCGCATAGCCCACAACAATCAGCAGTAGCACAAACAGGGCTGGCATCAGAATACTGACCGCCCGCTCAAGACCGGAGCGAACGCCCCGCACCACGACAACCATGACCATTGCCATGAACAGGGTGTGCCAGGCCAGGAGAGTGGTTGGGTCACTGAGCAAGCCGGAGAAAATCGCCCCTACGGCATCGGCAGACTGGCCGGCGAGTTGGCCGCTGGCAGTTGTGCCCACGTAGGAAATCGCCCAGCCGCCGATGACGGAATAGAACGAGAGAATCAGAAAGCCTGCCAGAATGCCCACGGCACCCACTAACTTCCACGCTTGCCTGAGGCCATCTCTTTCGGCAATCAGGCTCAGGCTCTTGACCGGGCTGCGACCTCCGCGCCGGCCAATCATCACCTCTGCCATCATGATGGGAATGCCGACCACGGCAATACAGAGCAGATAAACCAGGACGAAGGCGCCACCGCCATTTTCACCGGTAACATAAGGGAATTTCCAGATATTGCCGAGACCGACGGCAGAACCGGTGGCGGCAAGAATAAAAGCAAGGCGTGATGACCAGAGCCCGCGGTTGGCGTTTGAGCCTTCAAGCGCCCCCGAATAGGTGGCGGAATCTGATGAGGTGACAGACATAATGATCTCCCGGAGTATTTGTTTTTGTATCAGGGTTTGAGAGGGAAGCTGCCGCAACCGGCAGCTTCCGTAGGTGTGCGCCGGCCGGTGTCGGCTCAGCCGGTGCGAGCCAACTGCTCGGATGCCTGGCTGGCTTCCGCGCTGTGCTTTTTGAACCGTTCTTCCGCCAGCTCATTGGCGATTTCCCCGGTGGGGCGGCCCGAGCGCTCGGAACGGTTGAAGATTTCGGTCAGGGTGTCGCCGATGGTGTCGACGTGGTCGCGAACTTTTTCCGGTGTGGCGCCGGTTCGCTCGTAGAAGACATCAATGATGCCACCGGCGTTGATGGCAAAATCCGGTGCGTACAGAATGCCCCGATCCCGCAACATGGCATCGTGTTCAGGCCGTTCCAGCAGGTTGTTGGCAGCGCCGGCCACTACGCGGGCCTGAAGTTGCGGAATGCTGCCGTCGTTCAGTACCGCACCCATGGCGCAGGGGGCAACCACGTCTACCGGTAAAGACAGGATGTCTTCGGCGGCAGCCGGCCTGGCTCCCAGCTGGTCTATCGCCCGATGCATATTGTCGTCGTGGATGTCATAGACCCAGAGTTCAGCGCCGGCGTCTTTCAGATGTCTGGCCAATCGGAAACCGACATTGCCGATCCCCTGAATAGCCACCTTCAGCCCGTTCAGACTATCCCGGCCAAGCTGGTGTTTTACCGCGGCCTTCAGGCCGATAAAGGTACCGTAGGCGGTTGCCGGTGACGGGTCACCGTTGCTGGGGTTGCCATCAAAACCGGTGCGCGAGGCAATGCCGGCGACGTGTCCGGTGTGCCGGCCCATGATCTTGAGGTCGGGTACGCTGGTACCCGAGTCTTCAGCCGCAATGTACTGCCCGCCGAGACTTTCCAGATGGCGGCCCATGGCCTCCATCAATGCCTCGGTTTTGTGTTCGCGGGGGTTGCCGATAATCACCGACTTGCCCCCACCCAGATCCAGGTTGGCCAGGGCGGATTTATAGGTCATGCCCCGTGAAAGGCGCAATACATCGCGCACAGCCTCTTCATCCGAGGCATAGGGGAACATCCGGCAGCCGCCGAGGGCAGGGCCTCGGGAAGTATTATGAATGGCAACGATGGCCTTCAGACCGGTTTCCGGATCGCAAAAAAAAGACAGGTGTTCGTGGTTATCGAACTCGGGATGGCTGAATAGCATTGTGAAATCCTCTCCCACTGAGCCGGATCTCGGCATGAGCGGGTATCTTGTTCTTGTAGACCGGCTTGTGGCCGGTGTGTCGATTTCAGGTGCCCGGTTTTCCGTTGGGGGTTTCCCATGGAAATGCGCCCTTTTGGGGCAGGACGAAAAATAAACTAGCCACAATTGACGTTAACGTCAATATGCAAAAGCGAACGATCTGACGCGGCTGATCATGACCGCCCCGGATGACAGTGTGAAACGTTTCCGGGATTCATGGGGTTAGCGAATGGGTCCAGCGGACGGAACCTGATCCATTAGTCGCAATTTCTGCAGTTGCTTCGGAAACTACCTATACGCTGGCCGTGGGAAGTGGCATAGTTTCCTCCGATGTCAGTCGCTTCCTATTCTTATCAGCTTCAGCCAGACCGAGTGCGTGTCGAGTTTTTCCGCCTCCTTCCCATCTCATTATTTGTGGTGGCGTTTGGTGCTGCCTTTGGTTTGGCGGCTACCCAGAAAGGTCTTGAACCGCTGCAGGCGATGTTGATGAGTGCAACCGTTTTCGCCGGTGCCTCCCAGTTTGCAGCCGTTGATATGTGGGGCGCCGAAGTGTCGGTTCTGCCGATGATCGCGGTGGTGTTCGCCATCAACTCCCGCCATTTGCTGATGGGGGCCTCGTTGTACCCCATGCTCAGGGATGTCTCTCCTGGCAAACGCTACGGTCTGGTGTTGTTGCTGACCGATGCCAACTGGGCGGTATCTGCCCAGGAATATCAGAATGGTCGACGCAATCTGGAAGTGATTCTGGGGGGCGGGCTGGTGCTATGGCTGGCGTGGATTGTGGGCACCTTCCTCGGGGTTTATTTCGGTGGTCTGCTGCAGAATCCGAAGTCGTTGGGGCTGGACATGGTTCTGGGGTGTTTCCTGTTGTCCATGGCGCTGGGAGGAAAGAAATCACCCAGAGTGCTGGTGGCCTGGACGGTCTCGGCTATGGCGTCGTTGGCCGCCTGGAAATGGCTGCCGCCCAATACCCATGTGGTTGTGGGGGCGCTGGCTGGAGGCGCCATTGGCCTGTTCTGGCTCGAGGGCAGACCTTCGTCCGACCAGGAGGCTACTGCCAATGACCATTGAAACCACCCCGACAGGTATCCTGTTGCTGATCGCGATTATGGCTGTCGTGACTCTGGTGACGCGCTTTGGCGGCGTGTTTGTAATGTCCTTTGTGAAAATCAATCCACGGATTGAGAGTTTCATCAATACCATGGCCAGCTCGGTTCTTATTGCGATTGTGGTGCCCATGGCGGTCAATGGTGACGCTGGTGCACTGGCGGCCCTGGGAGCAACAGCCCTTACCATGCTGGCATTGCAAAAACCTCTGCCAGCCATTGCGGCAGGGATTACCGCTGCCGGTATTGTGCGTTACCTGGTGTAATCCGCTGTTTTTTTTCTGCCTGAAATTCGCTCAAGTTGAGGGCCTGCTAGCCGATATACCTGTATAGCGACTACAGGTACTGAAAGCCATGATTTCCTCCAGCCAGATTTCCTTTACTCAGGACAGTTCCCGCCAGGTCTTGGCGTCTGACAGCAGCCAGCTGCGCATTAACAGTCAGCCGGCGGCCACTCCAGGTACCGATGCAAATGCGACAGGCTCTGAGCTCAGCATTTTGCGCCAGGCCGCCTATCGTTATAGCCGCGACGAACAGCTTGCCTTCAGTGGCAGCAGTACGGTTACCAGGGAGGGGCAGCAGAACGTCTTTACCAGTGCTCAGTTCGCTGAATCGGCGACCGACCTGCTTCTGATGGGTCAACAGGCGCTGAGTGTCAGTCGTGCGGCCCTGGGCAGTGAGGCAGGCGTCGAGGCCCAGGGCAGTCTCTCAGTCTCAGCCGGGCGTTACATGTTCTACGCCGAAAGTGAATCCAGGAGCTTCACGTCAACAGGCACTATCGCCCTGGAAAACGGCGAAACCATCGATTTCACTCTTTCCCTGCGACAATCCCAATCCCGCACCTATGAGTATTCGGAGCTGGTTCAGATTCAGGAGCGGCCGTTGACTGATCCGCTGGTGATCAACTTCGGCAATGCGACGGCTCGTCTGACCGACACACTCTTCGAATTCGATTTGAACGGCAACGGAGACTCCGGTCAGTTTGCGACTCTCGGTGGCGGTAGTGGATATCTGGTTCTGGATCGCAACGGTAATGGCACAGTAGACGACGGCTCGGAGCTGTTTGGACCTCAAACTGGCTCTGGATTCGGTGAGCTGGCCCGATTCGATGATGACGGTAATCGCTGGATTGACGCCAGTGATGAGATTTTTGCGTCACTCTCGGTCTGGGTGCAGACTGCTGACGGCTCCCAGGCGCTGAGATCACTTGAGGACGTGGGCGTTCAGGCGCTGTATGTGGACCATGTGGATGGTCGCTTCACCCTCGCCAACAGTCAGGGCGTGCCACTGGGCCAGATTAAAGGTGCCGGCATTTACCTGACCACCGATGGGGAAGTCCGTACCCTGGAAGAAATCGATCTGGCGGAACAGAACACCGTTGATGCGCCCGCCACGGAAACCAGGCTGCCCACGGACAGTGGGGCGACAGATCGCGATAGCAGCGGGCTGGTGGAGGCCCGCCTGGAAGCGATGCGTTCGGCGCTCGAGAAACTTGATGACATACGCGAGAAGCAGAAGGCGTTTATTGAAGCGTCGAAAGAATCCGGGAAGGCGGACTCACCGATTGCCGATTATCTGAAGCTGATTGATGAGATGCGCATCGAGATGCTCAACAGCCAGGACGAGAAGAAACAGGCCGCCAGTCGATACCTGGAGTTTGCAAGACTCTGAACGACGGCTTTGGTGCCCCTGCGTGACGGTTCTTCGGATCTAGGGAGAGTCTTCGGGCATAGGGTTGGTGTTTCTGAGTGCCAACTCCCCGATGCCAGGCAGTTTTACCCCAAGCGCTAAGGGGTTAATGCCGAAAGAAAGGCCCAGAAGGTTCAGTTCAAAACCCTCCCTGACGCCTGCCAGCAAACCGAAATAACCGCCCAGCGACAGTTGATAACCGGCTCCGCCCGGAACCTGGGCTACCAGCCGGTCGCCCAGGTAATCCTTGCCAATCGCATGGTTTGGTAAGGCCACATCAAGACCGGGAACCTCACGAATCACCCACGCCACAAAGGTATTGCTGTTGGGGCCGGGCCAGGCTTCGTATTCAGTCGGATAGGGATAGGACTGAACTGCCTGGTAGATGTCGGGAATCAGCTCTTCCGCCTGCTCTCCACGGATATCGGCATAGAGTTCCGGCCTGGAACCGTACCAGTGCCGATCCGGTTCGCCCGGGCGGGAATTGACGACGTACTTGCGCCACCCGGTAACCTCATGAACGCGGTAGTGGCTGGCACCCTTTTCCTTGGTGGCAACCCAGGTATGCACGGCGAAGTAACCCCGCCAGCTCCAGGCTCGCGCACCGTAGACCTGGACAATGGCTTCCTCGGCCTCGTCAGGTCGGGGAGCTATCCGGGCACTTTCCCGGGTTGCGGTTTGCCAGCTCTCTGCTCCCTGAAGACTGCCACTGGTGGCCAGCAGCAGTGGGCCAGACAGCAAGAGAACCAGGGCGCCAAGGAACCAGCCCGTGTATCTGAAGAATCGTTTCATGAATCCTATCCGGAGTGTAAGCATTAAGGTGACTGGCCAGGGGAGATAAAGTTCCTGATCCAGACATCAATGACAGTGAACAGGTACGCCCACCGACAGCGGCCGGATGAGTCTCAGTCCGGTTGCCGTTTGCCGGCGGATCGCTTGTCTTCTAGGCTCAGGGGTACAGGCGGCAGTTTTCAGGAGGTTCACATGTCTGATCATCATGTTTACAAGAAAGTAGAAATAGTCGGCTCATCCAGGAAAAGCATTGAAGATGCTATCGACAATGCCATTGCCGAGTGCGGGAAAAGCGTAAACAACATGGAATGGTTTGAGGTTACGGAGACCCGTGGTCACATCGTTGATGGCAAGGTGGGGCATTACCAGGTGGTGATGAAAGTGGGATTCCGGATAGCCAACAGCTGAGCACCACTGATCGTCAATCGGCTCTGACAGCCCGACGGCGGATAACGGACGCCAGCTGATTCATAAGGTCACGGGCTTCCCCTTCGTGGAGGCTCTGGCATTTTTCCTGCAGCTCCCGCCGGTCGTGGCTGGATGAGGTACTTGAGACGTCCTTGCGAAGGTCCAGATACTGGCAGGCCGCCAGATGGGCCTTGATCTCGGCATCGATCAGCCGGGTCACCAGTTCATCGACGGATTCGGCACAGAAAGGTCGATTCCTGTTGAGCAGGTTGCGTGCGTCGAGGGCGGCATTGCGGGCGTCCATCCTGAGCTCGCTCACAGATTCACCCGCTTCTGCCGCTCTGAGAAACAGGCCCAGGCGTTCGTGGAGATGCCAGAGCTGAGGCCAGATCTGGCCATAAGCTTCCAGTTCGGTGTGGTAGCGGGCGACGTCGAGAGACGGACCCGGGGCGCTGCCACCGGCCTCTCCCGGGCGGTTGAACTGGGCTACCCGTATGTCGTCAACCTCCCGCCATAGAGTGTCCGAACGCTCGCGCAGTGCCGACAGCTGATCCTGACTTCGGCGGCGCGCTCCTGAACCAAGGAACAGGGCGATAAGCGCCAGCCCGCAGGCGCCTGCGGCAAGCAGAAGTGACAGACTGCCTGCCGATAACGTGCTCCATAATGGGGCTGTATCCAATGTGTCCGACCCCCGCTCAAATTCTCTCTGGGTCTTTCAGTATAGAAGCTATTCGGGGGCCTGCTGCCGAAACGGTAAAGCAGATTGGGCGTCGTTGAAGTAGCCGAGCACATGGTCGGCTTCTTCACGGGTGAAGTTTTCGATAGCTTCCCGAAAGCCGGGATGCAAAATGCCATGCCAGGAATGAGTGATGACAGGTTCAAAACCGCGAACCAGTTTGTGTTCGCCCTGTGCGCCAGCATCAATGTGAGGCAGCCCGAGATCTATGGCCAGTTCGATGCCCTGATAATAGCAAGTCTCGAAGTGCAGATGGTTATATTCATCAAGGCATCCCCAGTAGCGCCCGTAAAGGGTGTCCTCACCGGTCAGGAAGAGGGCGCCGGCGATCATTTCGTCTTCATGAACGGCCATGATGAAGTGCACGTGCTCGGGCAGCTGAGCCAGAAGGCGTTCGAAAAAACGCTTGTTCAGATAAGGTTGCTGGCCGCGTTTCAGGTAAGTCGCCTGGTAGAATACGTAGAAGGCTGAAAGCACGCGCTCAGGGATTTCCCGGCCGTGAAAACGGGCGAAGGAAATGCCTTGCTCAGCGACCTGGCGGCGCTCTTTACGAATGGATTTGCGTTTGCGGGAATTCAGCGCTGCCAGAAAATCCTCGAAATTTCCGTAACCGTGGTTGTGCCAGTGGAACTGGCAACCGATTCGATGCAACTCCGTGTCATGATGAAGCAGCTTCTGGTCTTCGGTGTCCGGAAACAGGAGATGCCAGGAATGGGCGCCAAGGTTTCCGGTTAGCGTGTCCAGCAGATCATGGAGCTGTTCCGGTCCGAGTTGCTTGCGCAGGGCGTTATCAAGCAGCAGCCTGGGGCCTGCAGAAGGGGTGAAGGGGACAGCGATGAGTAACTTCGGGTAGTAATCGAGGCCGTGGCGCTGATAGGCATCGGCCCAGGCCCAGTCGAAAACGTATTCGCCCATGGAGTGGCTCTTGAGGAATGCGGGCGCCAATCCCACAATCTTACCTGCGCTCCGGAAGATCAGATGGCTTGGTGTCCATCCCGTCGCCTCAGAGGTGCAGGCAGACTCCTCGAGAGCCTGGAAGAACTCGTAACGGAGGAACGGATTGGTGTGTCCCGCCAGTCGTCGCCATTCCTCTTTGGGAATGGCGGTGATACTGGAACAGGTTTCCAGGGTGAAATCGGGAAGTCCGGGTTCTGGCATGGTCGGGCAGTGCTCCTTGTTCTACCCGATACCATACGTCAGAACCCGGCGTTTGATCACTCTTTGATTTCAGCGCAGCGTTTTTCCATTTTCTCGTGCCATTTTTTCATGCGCTTTTCGTGCTTTTCGTGCCGTTCTTCGTGAATGTCGTTCCAGATCTTGCGTTGCTCGTCGTTCAGCTTGAGGCGCTCGGCCGTGGCTTCCAGACGTTCGGCCATCTTCTCTTTGCGTTCCTCACGATCAAACCTGCCTTTGCCTTCTTTAAAATTCTCGCACATCTTCTCGATATTCTGTTTGTCGCCATGATGCATCTTGCCGTGGTCATCAGCCATGAGAGCGGGGCTGCCCATGAACAGAGCAGAAGCCAGGGCGCCAGCGGCGAGAATTGAACGGGTACGTGTTTTCATAGGTTTTTCTCCATTGTTACTGCCTTGGCAGCGGTTTCATTGATGGCTGCCATGTTACCGTTCGGATTCGTCAACGAGCGTCAGGCATTTGTAAAGGTTCTGCAAAGGAAATCTGGCGCAAGCAGCGGCTTTTCCGGGGCGTGTTAGACTGCAGCCTGAAACGTTGGAGAAACAGTATGCAGAACAGGGTTCTACTGGTTGAAGACGATGAGGAATTGCGGGAACTGCTTGCGCGGTACCTTAGCAATCAGGGATTCACGGTTCGTGAAGCGGCTAACGGTCGGGACGGACTGGCGCTGGCTCTGGGGCAGGACTGCGACATTGTGGTGCTGGACATCATGCTGCCAGATATCAGTGGGCTCGAGGTGTTGCGGGAGTTGCGTGCCGAAACACACTTGCCGGTTGTGCTTTTGACCGCCCGCGGAGACGAAACCGATCGAATTGTCGGCTTCGAGGTGGGTGCCGATGATTACATCCCCAAACCCTGTAACCCGAGGGAGCTGGTGGCCCGCCTGCAGGCTCTTTTACGTCGAATTGCCTGGGACCAGAAATCGGAAGTTAATGCTGGGCAAAGCTATGGTGATGTGAGAGTTGAACCGGGGCATCGACGAATCTATCAGAACGATAAGGCATTGGATCTGACCGCGACAGAATACGAGGTTCTGCAGGTTTTACTGGCCCACGCAGGTAGCGTGGTTCGAAAAACTGATCTGATGCAGTGGGCTCTGGGTCGACGGCTGGAAGCCTATGACCGGACCCTTGATATGCACATCAGTAATCTTCGACGGAAGCTGGGCAATGAGGATCCACCGAGGATCGAAACCGTGCGAGGTCTTGGCTACAGTTATCGGGTGCCGGAATGAAGCGTAAAGTGACCTTTCCATTGTTCTGGCGGATCTTTTTTTCGATCTGGCTTGCCATGGCGGTGACGGTGGTGGCCAGCAATATAGCGACCCGTGTGCTTCTGGATCGTGAGCGACAGGCTATTGAGCGGCAAACGGGATTGCTGGATGTTGCCCGGGAAGCGGTAGAAATCCGTGAATCACCTGAGCGGGGCAGTGTCTGGCGCTTTCTGAAGTCAGAGGGTGAGCGGTTGGATCTGCATCTGATGCTGCTTGCAAAAGGCAAGCATGATGGCCGACTGCCTTCGCATATCCGTGAGCGAATGGATGCAGGCTGGTATCAGCAGAAGCCGGCAGTTCTGGATGTCGATGAGAAGTATCGTCTGGTGGCATGGCCAAGAACCCAGGGGGAAGGCTGGCTGGATCCAAGGTTTTTCAGAACCATTGAGCTTGGCCTTGCTTTTGTGATGATTTCTCTGGCGTGCTGGTGGATTGCCCGGCGGGTGTCCCGTCCCCTGCGGCACATGGAATCAACAGCCCAGGCAATTTCACAGGGCGCCAATTCGCTTCGTGTAAGCGAGCATATTGCGCGGCGCCGTGATGAGGTGGGATTGCTTGCGACCGCCTTCAATAATATGACGGAACAGCTTTGCAACCTGCTGGAGCGCCAGAAACATTTGCTCCGGGATATCTCTCACGATCTCCGAACCCCCCTGGCACGCCAGCGCGTTGCCATAGAACTGGCCAGTGAATCCGGTGCAGACGAAGAGCTGATGGCCAGCATCCTGCGGCAGAATGAGCGTCTTGAGACGATGACAGGTCAGATATTAACCCTGTATCGGGTGACGGATGCGGGTGGAGATATTTCGCGGGAGGCGCTCAGACCGGTGCAGGTGATCAACCGGGTTCTGCAGGACGCCGCCGACTACGCGGAGCACCAGGGTGTTGACTGCAAACTGGTGGTTTCGCCGGATGCCTCCGGCGCATCGGTGCTTGGCGATGAGGGGCTGTTGGGGCGGGCACTTGATAATATTCTCCAGAATGCGCTCGATCATACGCCGCCCGGAAAGGCTGTGCATCTGGGCCTGACTGTTTCTGAAGGCTGGCTCAGCCTGACGGTTGACGATGAGGGGCCGGGCGTTTCCGAGGAGTCGATCGGACACCTTTTCGAACCGTTCTTCAGGGCGGATAAGTCCCGGGGTGGTCAAGGCTGGGGGCTGGGACTGGCAATCGCCAGGGATATCGTGCGTTCCCATGACGGCGACATTGCTGCAGAGACAGGTGACCGGGGAGGGTTACGGATCAGGATCCATCTGCCGGTGTTTTTCGGTGGTGGGTGATTCCGGCTCAACCTCCGTCGGTTTCAGGGATATTGCGTCAGAAAAATCGATGCCTTCCTGCAACTCGTCCTCGTCAAACCGGATGCCGCAGGCTGCTTTTCGGATTTTCGCGGGTTGTGCCGAGCCCCGGCTGTTGTATTCGTCTTCAGAGGCCATAGGTCGTTGTCCATGAAAAAAGATTACCCCGTACCCGCAGGATACCTTGAGCGTGAGACGGAAGTGAAGAAAAGCCGGTTCATTGCCCGGGTGGCGCCGGTGGGTTCCCGGGATGAGGTCAAGGACTGGCTGGAACAGGCTCATCGGGACCATCCGGACGCCCGCCATATCTGCTGGGCCTATCAGATCGGCCGTCCCGGCTCTGCTGCCGAGGCTGCTATGAATGATGACGGCGAGCCGTCTGGAACCGCCGGAAAGCCTATTCTGAATGTCATTCAGCACAAGGATATGGGCGATGTACTGGTGATGGTTATCAGGTACTTCGGTGGTATCAAGCTGGGTGCCGGTGGCTTGGTGAGAGCATATGCCGGGGCTGCTGAGAGCGTTCTTTCGGAGGTTGATCGAGAGGTCCACAAGCCCATGCTGGATGCGCAGGTGACGCTGTCGTTTGCGGATGAACAGCCGCTCCGGCACTGGTGCGAAGTGCATGGGGCGTCGGTGCAGTCGGTGGAGTACGGAGCCTCCGTCTTCGCCCGGGTACTGGTGCCGGAAGACCAGAAGTCAGTGTTCGGCGCTTTTTGCGATGCCCAGAAGCTGGATTACAGTTTTGAAAGGTGACAGATCCCGGGGGCATTGTTGAAGGTTGGCACGCGTATACTGTCTTGAAATCGGGACTTTTAATCGAGGGCAGAAATCATGAAGCGTTTTCTGATGTTAGCGGTTGTTACCTTGGCCATGGCTGGTTGCGCCAGCAATGTAGTGACCGACTACAACTCGTCTGTCGTTTTTGGCAATTATTCATCCTGGGCGTTCGTCAATGACGCGGATTCTCCAGCCTTTACCTCCCTCGATGGCACCCGGGTTCGGGCCGCTATTGAAAAAGAGCTGAATCGCAAGGCCTTCCGTAAGGTGCCTGAAGCGGAAGCGGACCTGATGGTTAACTGGCAGATAGTGCAAGAAGAGCGGCTTGAACAGACCGGCCTGGGGCTGGGATTCGGTTTTGGGCGCGGAAATTTCGGCTGGGCTCTGTCGGCACCGCCACCGGTGCGTGAAATTGAAGAGGGCAAGCTGGTGGTCGAGCTGGCGGACAGCACGTCCAAAGAGGTGGTATGGCGTGCGGTAAGCCGGCGTTATCTCAACGAGAACCAGTCCCCGGAGACCCGGAGAGAGCTAATCGATGAGGTAGTGGCCGAAATGTTCAGCCACTATCCTCCGGGCCTTGACTGAGAAGCGGGTCAGGCAAGAAAGACAAGCACGGAGACAGAATGAAAAAGCGATCTGAGGGCGGCCTGGTTTTTTCAACCGAGCAGGGGCGAATGTGCCCCGATTGCCGGAACCCGGTGGCAGCCTGCACCTGCAGTAAAGAATCCCGGCCTGCCGGAGATGGCGTTGTCAGGGTGAGCCGGGAAACCAAAGGGCGTAAAGGTAAGGGGGTTACTCTGATCACCGGTATACCCCTGAGTGACAAGGACCTGAAAGCCTATGCCAAGGTGCTGAAAGCGAAATGTGGCACCGGTGGCACCGTAAAAGATGGTGTCGTCGAAATTCAGGGCGATCAGCGGGACCTTCTGGTTCCGCTGCTTGAGCAGAAAGGGTGGACGGTCAAGCGCTCTGGAGGTTGACGCGCTGGCACGCATTTACCGGAAGCTCAGGTTACAATGGAGCCCGCAAATAACGAATTCCAAGTATCAAACTCACCGGACGCTGGCCAGAACTTCCCGGGTATATTCCCGGGAATGGCGAGTTCCGTTTGACCGGAGACAGGCATGAAAGTACTGGTGTTGGGTGCGGGCGTTGTAGGCACAACCACGGCCTGGTACCTGCAAAAGCAGGGGCACCAGGTAACGGTGGTTGATCGTCAGAGCCAGGCCGGTCTGGAAACCAGTTATGCCAATGGAGGTCAGATCTCCGTCTCGCATGCAGAGCCCTGGGCCAATTCGTCAGCACCACTGAAAGTTCTGAAGTGGCTCACGCAACCTGACGCGCCATTGTTGTTCCGGCCAAAACTGGATCCGGGACAGTGGCGCTGGGCTCTTTCGTTTCTCGGGCAGTGCACGTCTGCGAAGGCCGCCCACAACATCCGCCAGATGGTGAATCTGGGAACCTACAGCCGCGGTCAGTTGCAGGCTCTGCGCCAGGATGCCGGAATAGAGTATGACCACCTGGAGAAAGGCATTCTGCATTTTTACACCAATTCTGCAGAATTTGATGGCGCCATGGAACCAACCCGGATCATGCAGAATCTGGGCTGTGACCGGCAGATCATCAGTGCGGAACGTGCCGTTGAGCTGGAACCGGCCCTGAAACCCATAAGCAACCGTATTGCCGGTGCAACCTTCACCCCGGAAGACGAATCCGGTGATGCCCGTATGTTTACCCAGAATCTTGCCAGTCGCTGCTCCGAAGCGGGTGTCGAGTTCCGGTATGGCACCCGGGTTCTGGGGTTTGAGCAGGCGGGTGAGCGAGTTCTGGGTGTCCAGACTTTGTGCAATGGACGCCATGAAACACTTCGGGCCGACGCCTATGTCCTGAGTATGGGGAGCTTCAGCGCCGCACTGGCCCGGCAACTGGGGATTTTCCTGAACATCTACCCGGCCAAGGGCTACTCCATTACCGTGCCGGTGAAGAATGAAGAGGCGGCATTCGAGGTCAGTCTGACCGACGACGAGTTCAAACTGGTTTATTCACGTCTTGGTAACCGGATTCGTGTCGCAGGTACGGCGGAGCTGAATGGCTACAGCCGAAAGCTGGATTACACACGTTGTCGCGCCATCGTTCGCCGTGCCGCGGAAGTGATGCCGGAAGCCGGGTGCTGGGATCAGGCTGAGTTCTGGACCGGTTTGCGGCCCGCTACCCCTTCCAATGTTCCTTACATTGGTAAAAGCCATTTTGCCAATCTCTATCTGAATACCGGGCACGGTACGCTGGGCTGGACTCATTCCTGTGGCTCCGCGGCGGCACTGGCCGATATCATTGACGGCCGCAAGCCGGATGTGGATTTTACGTTTACCGGCCTATAGAAACAGAAAAGGGTCAGGTGAACGAGTTCACCTGACCCTCGGTTTTTGCTTCGAAAAACGTTACTGCAACTGATCCCGAATCAGCTTCTTGTTGATCTTGCCAACACTCGTCTTCGGGATATCCTCCACGAAATCAATCTGCTCGGGGATCGCCCACTTATTGATCTCGCCGCTGTCCACGAATTGCTTCAGGTGATTCTGGATGTCCTCGACATCAACCTGTTCGCCGGGCCTGAGTGTCACCAGTGCATGAGGGCGTTCGCCCCATTTTTCGTCGGGCACACCCACAACCGCGGCGCCGGCTACGGCCGGATGCTGGCTGATAAGGTTCTCGAGATCCAGTGACGAGAGCCACTCACCGCCCGTCTTGATTACATCCTTGATGCGGTCTTTGATGGTGAGGATGTTATCAGGTTCCATCGACGCGACGTCTCCGGTATGGAGCCAGCCGCCTTCCCAGAGTTGCTCTCCCTTTTCGGGCTCTTTGAAATAACCCTGGGTCAACCATGGAGCTCGGGCTACAACCTCACCTTTGGCTTCACCATCATGGGGAACCGGGTTGCCGTCCGGATCTACGATTTCCAGCTCAACCATTGGTGTCGCAATTCCGGTTTTCACCCGCATGGCCGCCTGCTGCTCAAGAGGCAGTTCCATATCTTCCGGCTTCAGATGGGAAGCACTCAGCAGAGGGCAGGTTTCAGACATTCCATAGGCGGTGTAGAGCTTGATACCGAGCTTCGCCCCGGCATCGCATAGACCCTTGGTCAATGCGCTGCCGCCGATCAGAACGTGCCAGTTACTCAGGTCTGCCGTCTTGATGGACTCGGTAGCCAGCATCATCTGCATAATGGTTGGTACACAGTGAGAGAAGGTCACCTTGTGGGTTTTTAACAGATCGACCAGCAACTCGGGTTCATAACGGCCGGGGTAGACCTGTTTGATGCCCATCATGGTGGCGGCATAGGGCACGCCCCAGGCGTGAACATGAAACATGGGGGTCACCGGCATGTACACCGATGAGGAGCGCATTAATGGCATCTCATCGAATGAAGACACTGTGCCAGTCATTGCCAGTGTGTGCAGGACCAGTTGGCGATGAGTGAAGTAAACGCCTTTCGGGTTGCCCGTGGTGCCGGTGGTGTAGAAGGTGGTTGCCACGCTGTTTTCGTCAAAGTCCGGAAACTCGAACTGATTGTCAGCCTTTGCCAGCAAGGTCTCGTACTCACCGATAGCGTCAACAGAGGTTGTCTGTGCGGTGTCACTGTCGGTCAGCTGGATCCAGGTCTTGACCGTTTTGATATCGTCTTTTACGCCCTCAATGATCGGGAGGAAGTCGTCGTGCACCAGTACCACATCGTCCTCTGCGTGGTTCATGGTGTAGACGATCTGCTCTGGTGACAAGCGGATATTGACCGTGTGCAGAATGGCACCAATCATCGGAATGGCGAAGAAACACTCCAGGTACCGAGGGGTATCCCAGTCCATTACCGCAACCGTATCACCCGCTTTGACGCCGGCATCGGTCAGGGCATTTGCCAGACGATGGATGCGTTCTACCAGGTCGGTGTAGGTGTATTTGCTTCGGTTCGAATAGACGATCTCCTGATCCGGATTGTACCGGGGCCCTGAGAGCAGGAGTCGTTTGATCAGCAAGGGGTACTGATAGGCGTTATCGGCCGGGGGTAAAATGCGGGTCTGTGCCATTGCTCGCGTCCTCTTTCCCAATTGTTGGTGTTATCGTGAGAAACAGGGACAAATTTGACACAGATTTAGAGAAACAGGAACCGGAGAAAGTGAAAAAAAGCAGAGCGAACGGTGGCTTAGGTGAATGCCGGTTCCGCTCTGCGAACATATTTGTGGTTTACCGGGGGGGGTTACTCGTAGGTACAGAGGTAAGCCGTGTCGATATCGGTCTTCGCCTTGAAACTGGCCTGCCCGGCAACATCAAAGCTCTCACCGGCACCGTAGGTCATCCATTCTTCCATACCTGGCAGAAGCACCGTCAAAGCACCGCTGATCACAGTCATGGTTTCTTTTTTGCTGGTGCCGAATTCGTATTCGCCCGGACTGATGACGCCCACTGTGGCTGGCAAAGTGGAGGTCTGGAAAGAAATGGATTTGGCCTGGCCGTCAAAATATTCGTTTACCTTCAGCATGTGCTGGGCTCCTGAAGCAAGTTTGGGGGCCTACTATACGGCAAAATTCCTCAAGTCCAATGACAAAATTCGGATCGGAGGGGGCTTTACCGGAATTCACTGGTCCCACGGCTTGCCTTCGGTATTCTCCACCGGTTTGACGCCGATATGCATGGCTGCCTTGGCCAGGATGTTGGCGCTTACCGGGGCCGTCATCAGCAGGAATACAGTGATCAGGATTTCCGAAATGCCAATGCCGGCACCGCTCGCGCTGAAATAGAACACCGAGCTCAGCATGATAGCGCCAACCCCTACTGTGGTTGCCTTGGTTGGGCCATGAAGTCGGGTGAAAAAGTCCGGAAACCTGGCAAGACCGATGGCGCCTATGAGCGTAAAGGCACCACCCAGCAGCAGCAGGGCAGAAATGAGATATTCCGCAATCGGGCTCATGGTGATTTGTCTCCTGCAAATGATCGGATGTTGAAGGCTCTATTCAATGACGCTGCCTCGTTTAAGGTACTTGGCCATGGCAACGGTCCCCACAAACCCCATCACCGCGATAAGCAGGGCTGCCTCCAGGTACATACGGGTGCCCAGAGTGATGCCCAGCAGAATAATGAGTGCAATGGCGTTGATGTAAAGCGTATCCAGGGCCAGTACCCGGTCTGGCGCATCCGGGCCCTTGATC
This sequence comes from Marinobacter sp. F3R08, assembly GCF_018860425.1. GTDB lineage: Bacteria > Pseudomonadota > Gammaproteobacteria > Pseudomonadales > Oleiphilaceae > Marinobacter. The sequence goes on from NZ_JAHKPI010000014.1 coordinate 1,219,489, forward strand.
AGCCGATAAACGTTCAGGAGTGCGGCCAGGGTAACCATGGCAATGGTGATGTAGAGAGCAGTGGTGATCATTGGAACATCTCCATTAACGGCTTCTCGTAGCGCTTGTGAATGGCGTCAATAATCTCCTGATCGCTGTCGGCATCCAGGGTATGGATCAGTAATGTCTTGTTGTCATCACTGATATCCGCACTGACAGTACCCGGCGTCAGCGAGATCGTGCTGGCGAGAATCGAGATTGCCAGCGGGTGTTCAAGCTGGAGAGGGTAGCAGACGAAGATTGGCCTGGGCTGGCGTGGGCTCAGGATCAGGCGGGCTACCGAGAAGCTGGCGACCACAATGTCCATGAGCACGATCGCCAGATAACCGGGCAGGCGCCAGGATTTTACGAATGCCGGCCGCTCGGGCCAGAAACCCTGGGTCAACTGCGGAATGAGCCAGGCCAGTACGATCCCCATAACAATACTGGCGCCAGAAACCCCATCACTCAGCAGTTGCCAGGTCGTAAACAGGACCAGACTTAACCAGGGTTGCGGAAAACTCAGGCGATCAAGCATCAGTCATCCTCCCCGATCGGCGTCTGCAAAATGTCGATATAGGCGCTGGTGTCGTGCAGTTGCGCCGCGGTTGCATCGGTGTAGCGTGTGATCGGTCCGGCCAGGACAACCATCACGACGGCCAGCGCGGTCAGAGCGCCGGCGGCAACGGAAATCCGGCCATTGAGCGGGTCCGGTTTTTCGAGGTGGCCATCAACGGTCCGCCAGAACACAATGCTACCTGCGCGACTGTAGGCGATAACGGTGAGGAAGCTGCCGATCAGCAGGACTGACCACAGCCACGCCATGTCGGGCCCCGATTCCACCGATTTCAGGATCAGTACCTTGCCGAAAAAGCCTCCCAGCGGAGGCAGCCCTGCAGCGGCAACAGCTCCGATCAGGAAAAGAACGCTGAGAAACGTCCTGCTCTGCATCTTGGGCGCGGTGATGATGCGGTCTGTTGCCGTGCCTCTCTGGTTTGCCACCATCTCCGACACAAGAAACAGGCCGCCTACGGTCCAGGTTGTACTCAGCAGATAGAACAGTGCCGCAGACAGGCCTGCTTCGGAACCGAGTGAGATGGGGGCCAGCAAAGTGCCTACCGAAATAATGACCTGCCAGGCGATCAGTGTTTTCAGACTGCCGGAGCCCAGAGCACCGATAACCCCCATCGCCAGGGTGGCCAGGGCAATCGGGAACAACCAGTCCATGCCCAGATTGGCAAGTTCGCCGGCATTGTCCCCGAACACCAGCAGGTAAACCCGCAAAATAGCGTAGATACCGACCTTGGTCATGACCGCGAACAACGCGGCGACGGGAGCTGTGGCCTTGGAATAGGCCCGGGGCAGCCAGAAGCACAGAGGCAGAATGGCAGCTTTGAGACCGAAAACCACCAGCAGCATCATACCGCCGGCTTTGACGATATTCAGACTCTCACCGGAAACCTCCGGAATCTTGATGGCTAGATCGGCCATGTTCAGTGTGCCGGTGACACTGTAAATCATGCCCACGCTGATCAGGAATATGGCAGAGCCAACCAGGTTAAGCACAACATAGTGCAGCCCCGGAACGGTTCGGATGGTCCCTCCGCCATGCATGAGCAGACCGTAGGAGGCGATGAGCAGAACCTCGAAGGCCACAAAGAGGTTAAACAGGTCACCGGTGAGGAAGGCAATGTTCAGTCCCATGAGCTGGAACAGGAACAACGCGTGGAACTGCCGATTACCCTCATCAGCACCGCCGATGGCATAAATGTGGCAGAACAGCGCCAGAACAGCTGTCAAAATCAGCATCAGGGCGGCCAGGCGGTCCAGGACGAGAACGATCCCGAACGGCGGTTGCCAGTTACCAAACGCATAGATCCGGTAACTGCCATCGTCTGCGAGTACCAGCAGCACGATGGCAGAGACCAGCATCAGAACGGTTGTTGCCAGCGCCAGTGTTCGCCGCAGGCTGATGGGAGCGTAGCCCATGAGTGCCTGGAGAATACCTCCGAGCAGGGGAATCAGAACAGGAGCGGTAAGCCAGTGGTTCATTTACCGATTACCTCCTCTTCCTGCTCCGGGGCAGGCGATTTGTAGGGTTGCTTGCCATCAACATGGTCATCATCGTTATCTGCCAGGTTGCGCAGTGACATCACCACAACAAAAGCAGTCATGGCGAAGCCAATCACGATGGCTGTCAATACCAGAGCCTGGGGCAGCGGATCGGAATAGCTTGCGGCGGTCCCGATGACTGGTTGCTGGCCGGTTGCCAGGCGTCCGCTCGAGAACAGAAACAGGTTTACGCCGTAGGACAGCAGGGTCAGGCCAACAACGACCGGGAAAGTGCGTGCCCGTAGCAGAAGATAAACGCCGGATGCCGTCAGGGCGCCAATTACCAGTGCGAATACAATCTCCATTACGCGCCCTCCTTTTTGCTCTTGATTGCGGAGTGTGGAGACAGTCGTCCAATACTTACCAGGGCAAGCAAGGTGGCTCCGATGACCGTCAGATAGACGCCCATATCAAACACCAGGGCAGATGCCACCTCGAACTTGCCTACGACCGGCCAGGTAATGTAGTCGAACGTAGAAGTCAGGAACGGATATCCGAAGGCAAAGCTGCCGGCGCCCGCCACAGTTGCGAACAACAGCCCCAGACCGATCACGTTGTGATATCGGAATGGAATCCGGTCCTGAGTCCAGATCATGCCACTGGCAATGTACTGGAGAATCAGGGCAACCGAGGTGATCAGGCCGGCTATGAAACCGCCGCCCGGGAGGTTGTGCCCGCGCAGGAAAATGAATGCCGACACCATCAGTGCCAACGGCAGCATCGGGCGGGCGATCTGGCGCAACATCAGAGGGTAGGCGTCGCGAGTCCAGGCATGTCCCTCACCATCGCTGGGCGGAGGCGTCAGGGCCGTATTTTTGAGCATGGCGTAAATGCCAAGAGCCGCAATCGCCAGAACAGCGATTTCCCCGAGGGTATCAAAACCACGGAAATCCACCAGGATGACATTGACCACATTGGTGCCACCGCCACCCGGCTTGCTGTTCTCCAGGAAGAAGTCGGAGATGGAACTGAAGGGCTGGGTCAGTATGGCCAGGGTGACCAGAGTCATGCCAACACCTGCCGCTGCCGCAATGCTTATGTCCCGGAAACGCCGGCGTGCTGGTGTTTCGATAGGCGTCCAGGAAGGCATGTAGAAGAGAGCCAGCATCAGCAACACAATGGTCACCACTTCTACGGAAAGCTGGGTCATCGCCAGATCCGGTGCCGAGAAGCGGGCGAAGGCGAGTGCCACGATCAGGCCCACGACGCTCAGCAGAACCAGCGCATAAAACCGCTGTCGGTGCATGGCTGCGGTTGCAAGGGCACACAGGATCAGCACACCGGCTGCAATTGCGGTTGGCCAGTCCACGGGGCTGAGCCCGTTTTCGCCAACATAGATACCCAGACTCAGAAGGGGGGAAGCCGCAACAGCCAGCGCGCTTAGCACCAGCAGCATGGCGTATCGCTGCAGAGAGCCGTTTTCGACGCGTGCGGTAAACCTGTTTGCCAGATCGACAACGCGCAAGACGACCGCTTCGAAAACCGCCTTTTCGTCGATTTCCTTGAATCGGGCGTGGAAATCGAAGAAGCGCTGGCGTTGGCTGTACATGAGTAAGCCGCCAAAAAACGCCACAAAACTCATGAACAATGGAAGGTTGAAGCCATGATAAATGGCAAGGGTGTAATCGGGAACGTCACCGCCAAGTGTTGCCGAGGCTGCCATGAAGAGCAGTGGCCCGACAGAAACCGCGGGGAACAGACCCACCATGATGCAGGCGAAAACCAGGATCTCCACCGGAAACTTCATGTAGCGCGGGGGCTCATGGGGCGGGTAGATAGGAAGATCCACCGGCTTGCCGTTGAAGAAAACGTCGTGAATAAACCGGGCCGAGTAGGCCACCGCGAATACCCCGGCAAGGGTGGCGGCGATCGGTGGCAGCCACGCCCAGAACCCGGGAAGGTTCAGCTCCAGAGCCTCGGCGAAGAACATCTCCTTGCTCAGGAACCCGTTCAGCAGAGGGACACCGGCCATGGATGAGGCCGCGACCATAGCGAGGGTTGCGGTGTGAGGCATGTAGCGCCACAAGCCGTTGATGCGACGCATATCCCGGGTGCCGGTTTCATGGTCGATGATGCCGGCGGCCATAAACAGGGATGCCTTGAAAGTGGCATGGTTGATCACATGGAAAACCGCGGCAACCGCTGCCAGCTGTGTACCCATGCCGAACAACAGGGTGATCAGCCCCAGGTGGCTCACGGTCGAGTGTGCCAGCAGTCCTTTGAGATCATGTTTGAACATGGCGACGTAGGCGCCGATCAACAGGGTGGCCATGCCGGTAAAGCTGACCATGTAGAACCATTGTTCGGTGCCTGCCAGGGCCGGATAAAGCCGCGCCATAAGAAAGATGCCGGCCTTGACCATGGTCGCCGAGTGCAGGTATGCCGAAACCGGGGTCGGTGCCTGCATGGCGTGGGGTAGCCAGAAATGGAACGGGAACTGGGCCGATTTGGTGAATGCGCCGAGCAGAACGAGCGTCAGGGCAATCGGGTACATGGCATGGGCCTTGATCTGCTCGCCTGCAGCCAGTACATCGTCGAGCTCAAAACTGCCAACTATGTTTCCGATGATCAGTATGCCGGCAAGTAACGCCAGGCCACCACCACCGGTCACAGCCAGGGCCATCCGGGCACCGCGTCGGGCATCCTGTTTGTGGGTCCAGAAACTGATCAGCAGGAAGGACGTCAGACTGGTCAGTTCCCAGAAGATCATCATCAGGAGCAGGTTGCTGGAGAGAACGATACCCAGCATGGAGCCCTTGAAACACAGGAGCAGGGCGTAGAACTTGCCGACGTTCTCGTGAGCCTTCAGGTAGTAGCGGGCGTAGAGAATGATCAGCAGTCCGATAATCAGGATCAGCAGGGCGAACAGCAGAGAGAGGCCATCCAGCCTGAAGCTCAAAGAGAGGCCCAGGGCGGGTAGCCATTCGTAGCTGTGCAGCACCACATCGCCATTGGCAAGTGTTTCCCAATGAGGAAATAGCGCTGCAAGAGCAATCAGTGCGGGGACAGAAGATGCAACGGCGATTGCCGTTCTGCCGCCCTGGGCGAACAGGGGTGCGGCCATGGCACCCAAAAAAGGCAGTAAAACAACCAGCGGTAGCGACATCGCAACCTCGTTATTGGTTTTCTTTTACGTGAGTATTGAAGGCATGTTTGCCTGAGTCTAGTTTCCGGCCTGCCACCCTGCACTATGAGCGTTACTGCCTGTAGGGCATGGCAAGTGGGGTGGATCAGCAGAAAGCAGGCGGGTCCGGGAAGTACGGGAGACGACCCCGGTGCCGCGCGATGTCAGCGGTAACAGGTGGGCGGGTAATAATCATGCAGCCGAAGGACCTTGCGGTCATGGTTGCTCCGTCAGTCAAACTTGGAATTCGATGATACGTGGCCCGTCTGGAAGGTCAAGTCAACTTGCCATTGATCGGGTGTATACTCGCGATAAATATTTCATGAGAGTGTCCCATGAGCGATATCTATCCTAACCTTTTGCAACCTCTCGATCTTGGTTTTACCGAACTGAAAAACCGGGTGCTGATGGGGTCCATGCACACGGGCCTCGAAGACCGGTTCTGGAACATACATAAGTTCGCCCGCTATTTCGCCGAGCGCGCCGAAGGTGGTGTGGGCCTCATGGTGACGGGCGGATTTTCTCCCAATCTGGTGGGCCAGCTGGCGCCGCTTGCTTCAACCATGAACAACCGGGCCACGGCACTGATGCATCGACATGTGACCGGAGCGGTGCATGAGGCGGGGGGCAAGATCTGTATGCAGATTCTGCACGCAGGGCGCTATGGCTACCAGCCATTGATTGTCTCGGCGTCGGCAACCAAAGCTCCGATCAGCCCCTTCAAGGCCCGCGCGCTCTCCTCCAAAGGAGTTGAGCGGCAGATCAACGACTTCGTCAAGGCGGCCAAACTCGCACAGTTCGCCGGCTATGACGGCGTTGAAGTGATGGGGTCTGAGGGCTATTTCATTAACCAGTTCTTGTGCGAACGCACCAACAAGAGAACCGACAAATGGGGCGGGCCCTATGAGAATCGCATGCGCCTGCCAGTGGAAATTGTCCGGCGTATGCGCGAAGCGGTCGGGCCGGATTTCATCATCATCTACCGTTTATCGATGCTTGATCTGGTTGAGGGCGGCCAGACCTGGGATCAGATCGTGACTCTCGGCAAGGCCATCGAACAGGCTGGTGCCACCATCATCAATACCGGTATCGGCTGGCACGAAGCGAGGGTTCCCACCATTGTCACCTCTGTGCCTCGTGGTGGCTTCGCAGATGTCACGGCCAAGTTCTACGGGGAAGTGGGTATCCCGGTGTGCACCACCAACCGCATCAACACCCCGGAGAAAGGCGAGGAGATTCTCGCTGCAGGTAAGGCGGATATGATCTCCATGGCCCGGCCACTGTTGGCTGACAGTGAGTTTGTCCGCAAGGCAGAGCAGGGGCGCAGTGATGAGATCAACACCTGCATTGCCTGTAACCAGGCTTGCCTGGACCATGCCTTTCAGGCCCGGCGGGCCTCGTGCCTGGTTAACCCCCGAGCCTGTCACGAAACCGAGCTGGTTTTGACGGTGGCACCGGTTGCTCGCAGGGTTGCCGTGGTCGGGGCGGGGCCTGCCGGACTGGCGGCGGCGACAACCGCGGCGAAACGGGGCCACAAGGTGACGCTGTTCGACGCAGATGATCAGATTGGCGGACAGTTCAATTACGCCAAGCGCATTCCGGGCAAGGAAGAATTCTACGAAACCCTGCGCTATTACCAGCGCCAGATCGAATTGCTTGAAATTGAGCTGAAGCTCGGCACCCGAGTTGATGCCGGCACACTGGCAGGGCAAGGGTTTGACGATGTGATTATCGCCACGGGTGTGAAGCCAAGAACCCCGGGCATTGATGGTATCAACCATCCAAAAGTGCTCGGCTATCTGGACGTGCTTCGTCACAACAAACCGGTCGGTGATACCGTGGCGGTCATAGGTGCCGGTGGTATCGGCTTCGATGTCAGTGAGTTTCTGACCCATGACTTCGGCCATCAACCGGAAGGAGAGCAGGTCAGTGTTTCTGACTGGCAGGCGGAGTGGGGGGTTAACCCGGATTTTGAAGGCCCCGGGGGCCTGGCCGAGCGCCAGCCGACACCGTCACCTCGCAAGATATATCTAATGCAAAGAAAGACCGGCAAGGTGGGTGGCGGTCTGGGCAAGACTTCAGGCTGGGTGCACCGTAACAGCCTGAAACACCGTGACGTCGAGATGCTCAGGGGCTGCCGATATGAACGGATTGACGATGAAGGACTGCATATTTCTGTCACGGATAAAGATGGCAAAGTGACTGAAAGCCGGGTGTTACCGGTAGACAATGTTGTCATTTGTGCCGGCCAGGAGCCCTTCAGGGAACTTTTCGATGAGTTGTCGGCCTCTGGGGTAAACGCACATCTGATCGGTGGTGCAGATGTTGCCGAAGAACTGGACGCGAAACGGGCTATCCGGCAAGGGACGGAAGTCGCAGCCAAACTATGACATTACTCATTGCCTTCGCAGTGCTCTCGATAGGCGTCTCATTTTTATGCTCCATTCTTGAGGCGGCACTGCTCTCGGTAACGCCGAGCTACATCGCCTCCCTCAAGAAAGAGAGGCCGCAGCTTTTTGCCCGATTACGCAAACTGAAAGACGATGTGGACGATCCAATGTCTGCGATCCTGACACTGAACACTGTTGCCCACACGGTGGGCGCCACCGGTGTGGGTGCCCAGGTGACTGTGGTTTTTGGTGAGGCCTGGCTCGGCATCGCTTCTGCGGTGATGACCCTGGCCATTCTGATCTTTTCCGAAATCATCCCCAAAACCATCGGCGCCAAGTACTGGCGGAGCATTGCGCCCCGGTTACCGGCGGTACTGGGATTCATGATCAAGGCCCTGCTGCCGTTTATCTGGTTGTCCAAACAGGTAACCCGCCGTATTGCGTCCGGGGATGCTGACACGGACATCAGGGCCGAGATCAATGCACTGGCGGAGATCGGAAAAGACCAGCAGGCGCTGGACGAAGACGAACGACGAATGATCCAGAACGTCCTGCGCTTTCATGAAATCAAGGTGAGCTCCGTGATGACGCCAAGGACGGTATGCAAATACGTTGATCCGGAGGTCACCGTCGATCAGTTCCGGGAGCAGGTCAAGAGATCACCGTTTTCCCGCTACCCGGTAATAGATGAAGACGGCGAAGCCCTCGGCTATCTGCATCGGGCTGACCTGATCAGCCTTGATAGCGATGTCGACCTGCTGGAGCACATGCGGAAAATCAAGCGGGTGAAGGGCAATATCAATATCGAATTTCTGTTTTCTGACATGCTGAGAGAGCGGCAGCACCTGGCCGTGGTCTATGACGAACTGGGTACCTGGTTGGGAATAGTGACGCTGGAGGACATATTGGAGACACTTTTGGGCACCGAAATCATGGATGAAACCGACAATGTCTCTAACCTTCGCCGGTATGCGAAGCAGCGATGGAGCCGTCGAGTGAAAAAATATGGCTCGGGATAGCGTGTTGGTTATTGCTTAACGGGCCGCTTTCAAGGCGTTGGAGATGGCCTCTGCCTCTGCTTCAAGTACCTGACATCTAAGGCTATTTCCTTTTTCCGATGCATGCGCTATTTGCTTGCGCTTCATGTCGTACAGCTTGCTCAGAATGGCTGCATGGTTTTGTCTTGTCGGTGCGTTCATGGTGGACCTCCCCATAGTGACACCTGTCCGTATTCTTTACGTTTCAGACCAAACAGTGGCCTTGATGTGAAGACGATGCATAACCTGGGCCAGTAGGTGGGCCTGAACATTACCTTACAAAGCGTGATCGATAGGCTCCAGGCGATAGTCCGGTGTGTTTTCGGAACAGGCGGGTAAAGGAACTGACGTCCTCGTAACCCACCAGGCGGGTGATTTCATCAATAGGTAAGCGCGACTTTTCCAGATGCTGACGGGCAACCTCGATCCGCAAAAGCTGCAGATAGCCGGTAGGCGTATCGCCGGTTGCCGCTTTGAATCGGCGAATCAGAGAACGTTCGGTTAGCCCGCTCAGTGAGGCCAGACGCTGAAGAGTCGCAGGCTCGCTGTAATGGCTGTCGAGCCAGTCCTGTAATTTCAGGATGGCCGTATCGGAGTGGTAACGTCGTGCTTGTAAGGCGCTGTAGGGCGCCTGACTGGTCCGGCCCACATCAATCACGAAGGCCTTGGCCAGCTCTCGTGCCACCTGCGCTCCGGCATACTGCTCCACCAGATAAATTCCCAGGTCCCACCAGGCCATGCCTCCTCCGGCACAGGCAATATCACCGTCCACCGTCACCAGTTTGTCCGGTTGCAGGTCCACCGCTGGAAAGCGTTGGCGGAACTGGTGACTGAAGCCCCAATGCGTCGTCGCCTGACGACCATCCAGCAGCCCCGCCTCGGCGAGCATAAACGCACCGGTACAATTGCTGGCAACCCGAACCTGCCCGGCGTCTGAACACTGGAAGGAACTGAGCCAGTCGATAAGCTCCGAATTTCCGGCCAGAACCCTATCGATCGGACCACCAATAGTGGGGATAACCACCAGGTCGCTGCCGTCGCCATCCGGATGCAGCTCATTCCACGCTCCGTCTGACTGAATGGTCAGCCCGTTGATACAGCGGCAGGATGCGCCGTCTTTTGTCAGAAGCCGGGTTGTAAACTGAGGGCTCGGCGTTTCATCGTTAATCCGCGACCAGGTAACCCCGGCAAGCCGGAAAAGGTCAATAATGCCGGTAATAGCACTGGCAAGTGCCCCGTCAAATCCGATAACAGAAACTGTTCTCATACCAACTCCAAAGTAAGCTTTGGGATGGGGACGTCTGACCGGGACTGACTGCAGCATGGATGCTGCAGTCAAGCCTACATGGATGTATTAACGGCGTGTCCCGGTCAGACGTCCCCATCCCATAGCCGGCCGGCCGGCACTGAATAAACCGAAGCACAATCAAATGGTGGCAATAATGGCCATAATTATGTCATAAACGCCGGTTCCCAGAAAAAACCAGTTGTGAGAGGCTGTCGACAACAAACAGGAGACCAAGCATGACCGACACCCTGATCGACCGCCGCGACCTGGCGTTCCAGCTATACGAAGTTCTCGATACCGAAAACCTCATCACCCGGGAGCGCTTCAGCGAACACAACCGCGACACATTCGATGCCGTCATTGAAACTGCCGATAAAATGGCCCGGGAGAAATTCGCTACCCACAACAGTGCTGCCGACAAGGACGAGCCGAAATTCGTCAACGGTCAGGTCGAGATGCTGCCGCAGGTTAAGGAAGCCTTTGACGCCTATGCACAGGCGGGCTTTATCGCTGGCCGGTATGATTATGAGCTTGGCGGCATGCAACTTCCCGAATCCGTGATGGCTGCGTGCAATGGATTCTTTACCGCCGCCAATCCGGGTACCGCCGGCTACCCGTTCCTGACGACTGCCGCGGCGAATCTCATCCGGGTCTTTGGCAATGAGAATGAGAAAAACACCTTCCTGCCGCATATGCTCAGCGGCCGGTTCAGTGGCACTATGGCTCTGACAGAGCCCCATGCCGGCTCTTCCCTGGCCGATATCCGTACCTCGGCATCGCCCACCGACGAAGGTCATTACCTGATCAAGGGTGCCAAGATATACATTTCCGGTGGTGAGCAATCCATCACCGATAATATCGTTCACATGGTGTTGGCCAAGATCAAAGGCGCTCCTGCGGGCGTGAAGGGTATCTCCCTGTTCGTCGTTCCGAAATTCCTGGTAGATAACGAGGGCAATCCCACCGGGCGCAATGGCGTCAGCCTTGCCGGTCTGATCCACAAGCTGGGCTACCGGGGCACCACGTCTACAGCACTGAGCTTCGGTGATGACGCGCCCTGTCACGGCTATCTGGTGGGTGAGCCCCATCAGGGCCTGAAATACATGTTCCAGATGATGAACGAAGCCCGGGTTGGTGTCGGTTTTGGCGCTGCTGTGATCGGTTATCGCGGTTACATGCACAGCCTTGAGTACGCCAAAGACCGTTTGCAGGGTCGCAAAGCCAGCGAAAAAAATCCGGAATCCCCGCAGGTGCCGATCATCGAACATGCCGACGTGCGTCGTATGTTATTGGCCCAGAAAGCTTACAGTGAGGGCGGTCTGGCGTTGTGCCTCTATGGTGCCCGGCTGATGGACGACCAGCACACCCATCCGGACGAGCAGAAACGGGCAGAAGCTGGAAAGCTGCTGGATTTGCTTACCCCTGTGATCAAAGCCTGGCCGTCGGAATACGGTCCCAAGGCTAACGATCTCGCCATTCAGGTATACGGCGGCGCCGGCTATACACGGGAGTACCCGGTAGAGCAGTGCTGGCGCGATAACCGCCTGAACCCGATTCACGAGGGTACCAACGGCATCCAGGCGCTGGATCTGCTGGGCCGGAAGATCTGGCAGGATCAGAGCCATGGCTTGCAACTGCTGATGCAGGAAATGCAGGTGGATTTGCAGGCAGCCACCACCGACCGGTGTCAGCAATGGGCCCTGTCCCTGAGTGAAACCCTGCAGCAGGCGGTGAAAGTCACCCAAAGCCTTGGCAAATCCCTGATGGGCGGTGATGTTGATAAATCCCTGGCCAACGCCTCCTGCTACCTGCATCTGTTCGGTCACATCATTGTGGCCTGGATGTGGCTGCGTCAGGCTAATGCCGCCGCTCATGCACTGGGGTCCGCCAACAGTGATGATGAACGCAATTTTTACCAGGGCAAACTGCAGGCGGCCCAGTACTTCTTCCATTGGGAACTGCCAACCGTGGCCCAGGATCTGGTTCTGTTGAGAAACCAGGACGACACCTGCCTGAACATGAAGACGGAGTGGTTCTGATGGCCCTTGTTAACGTTGAAAAGAAAGATCACATTCTGCTGATCGGGCTGAACCGCCCGGAAAAAATGAACGCGATGAACCGCGAGATGTACCACCAGATTGCGGCGGCCTATTACCAGCTTGAGAACGACCCCGAGCTGCGGGTCGGCCTGATGTACGCCGAAGGCGATCACTTCACCAGTGGCCTGCAACTGGATGACTGGGCCGGCGTGTTTGCCAATGGCAAGGGCATAGAACCGGCAGAGGGTGAACTGGACCCCTTCCATATCACCGGTCAGGCGCTTGGCAAACCGGTGGTCTTCGCCGCCCAGGGCATATGCTTCACCTGTGGCGTGGAAATGATGCTCAACACCGATGTGCGCGTCGCCGCCAAAGGCACCCGCTTTGCCCAACTGGAAGTGAAGCGCGGCATCTTCGCCTGTGGTGGTGCAACCATCCGACTGCAGCGGGAAATCGGCTGGGGTAATGCCCAGCGATACCTGCTGACGGGTGATGAGTGGACCGCGGAGCAGGCGTATCAGTGGGGCCTGATTCAGGAACTGGTTGAGCCGGGAGAACAATTTAGCGTTGCTCTGGACATTGCCGAGAAGATCGCCCGAGCGGCCCCTTTGGGCGTCCGTGGTAGCCTCAAATCTTCAAAGATTGCCGTCTGCGAAGGACAGGAGGTCGCGAAACAGCGTCTGTTCCCGGATCTGCAACCGGTAATGGCCAGTGAGGATGTGAAAGAGGGGATTCAGTCTTTTATGGAACGGCGAGAGGCGATTTTTAAAGGTAAATGACCGGGAGGTAATGGTTTTACCGGGCTAAACAGATCTGACGATACTTTCAGAGCTGAAACCGCCGGGTTCCCAAACTCCTATGGGCAATTTCTATCGGGCAATCTGGTAATGTCAGGGGCGGCTCGGTAGAAATCCCGGTTTGAAACGACAAGCTGTTTTTCCTTGGCAGAAAGCGGAATTCTGGGCCAGACTCATTCAGACAAGAAGAGCCTGATCACAAGGAAGAATCAGCCATGCCTAATCCCTCATTTGCTACTGCTTCATGCTCTGTTCAGACAGTGCTTCGAGAATACCTGTCGTCCGGCACACTCATCGAGGTGGTCTATCGCGACAGTGCCGGTCAGGTTTGTCTTGTTCATGATGTCATTCGCGATCTTTTCAGCCGTGCAGGGCAGGATTTTTTGCTGCTTGGGCGTGGCACTATGCTCCCGTTTGATCACGTCATTACCATCGATGGTCAGTTAATATCCGACAGTTCCGGATAACGAAAGGGTAATTGACCGGTAATTGCCTCGGGTCCGACCCATCCGTACCCTGTGCAGCGTTGTAAATACTTACCAATAGAGGGATATGGTATGAACAAGCTCACACTGACTGCGCTTTTGACGATTCTCACACTCGGCCTTGCGGCCTGCGGTTCGGAAGACAACGAAGGGGTTGATGTCGAGCAGGCTGCGGATAACGCCGGAGACATGATGGACGACGCAGCGGATTCCACCGAAGAGGCGTTTGAACAAGCCACCGGTCAGGATGAAAGTGCCATGGGTGAGCTGCAGGAAGGTGCAGAGAATGCCGCCGATGCCATGGGAGATGCCGCAGACGAAGCCGGCGATTCCATTGAAGAGAGCTATGACGAAGCCACCCAGCAGTAACTGAGTTTCGTGATCGCCCCGCGGCGAATGCTGTCGGGGGGCGGTCAGCGCCCTCCCATTGATACACTGCACGTCAGGTCTGTAAGAGAACGTTAACGTGTTTGTCTTTTAAATTTACGCATATTGTCATATTTCCCGCCGACACTGTCCTCTCTACAACATTGACCCGCTGTTCTGTGAGAGAGGCAATAATATGGCTAAGCACGACCTGGATCCCAATTATCTGGATCCCAATTACGAGCCGGTAGTTAACCATTCTGAAAACACTCCCTTCCACCAGGTTCTGGCGGCACGCATGCAGCGCCGCACAGTCATGAAAGGCAGCGTTGGTGCTGCTCTGGCTAGTGTGATGGGGCTGGGACTGGCAGGTTGCGGCAGTGACAGCGATGACAGCAGTACCGAAGGCAATGTCTCCAACACGGATATCGGCTTCGAGGCAGTACCGACCTCCACGGCCAACGAGGTAGTGGTTCCTGAGGGCTACTCTTCTGAAGCGTTCCTCCCCTGGGGCACCCCCATTACCGGATCTTATCCAGAGTACAAGCCGGACGGTACCAACACGGGGCTGGAACAGGAACAGCAGATGGGTATGCACCATGACGGCGTGCATTTTTTCCCGATCGATCTGAAAGCTGGCGGTAACAGCTCCAGTGAAGGGCTGTTGGTGATGAACCACGAGTACATTAACCAGGGCGCGTTACACGCCAACGGCGCTACCTATGTCAATGACATGCGCCCGGCGGATGAAGTGCGCAAGGAAATCGCAGCTCATGGTGTGTCTGTGGTACACATCAAGCGTGATGCCAACGGCACCTGGGATATTGTTTTTGGTAGCGCGTTCAACCGCCGTATCACAGGCAACACGGAAATGGACATCCGTGGCCCGGTTCGCGGTTACAGCAAACTGATTACCAAATATAGCCCGGACGCGACCGCGACCCGTGGGACTCTCAACAACTGTGCAATGGGTCCGACGCCCTGGGGTACCTACCTCGCCGCTGAGGAAAACTGGCACGGCTATTTCGCCAATAGCGATGCAACACAGCCTCGCGAGCAGATCCGCCACGGAGTTGCCAGCTCCAGTCGCTATGACTGGGAACTGGCAGACAGCGCCGAAGACAAGTACATCCGATTCAATGTGAGCACGCAGGGCGCAACGGCTGCCGACGATTACCGCAATGAAGCAAACACCTACGGTTACATGGTGGAGATTGATCCGTTCACCCCGGAAAGCAAGCCGCAGAAACGCACCGCACTGGGCCGCTTCGGGCATGAAGGAGTCATTTTTGCACCGGTCACGGAAGGCGAGCCCGTGGTGTGCTACTCCGGTGATGATTCCCGATTCGAGTACATCTACAAGTTTGTGTCGTCACAGCCATACTATGCGGCTACGGCTGGTGGTTATCTGTTGGATGAAGGCACGCTCTACGTGGCTCGTTTCAATGAGGACGGCTCTGGTGACTGGCTGTCTCTGGACCTGGATGATGCAGACTTTGCAGCCAAAGTTGCGGCAGCACAGGGCACCACGGTGGGAGATATCCAGTTCGATGGTTTTGAAAACCAGGCCGACGTGCTGCTGAACACCCGTCTGGCTGCCGACATTGCCGGCGCCACTACCATGGATCGTCCTGAATGGGGTGCGGTAGACCCGAATTCAGGTCAGGTGTACTTCACGTTGACCAACAACTCGAATCGTGGCAAAGCGGGTTACGATGATGTAAACGCCGCTAACCCTAACGCGTTGAACCAGACTGGTCATATCATCCGCTGGACCGAAGAAGGCAACGATCACACCGCTGTCAGCTTCGACTGGGATATCTTCGTGTTCGCCGGTGAGCAGGGTACCGAAACGGTGGTTGACGGCGAGACCGTCGTATCGCTGACCGACGACAATATCTTCAACAGCCCGGATGGCCTCTGGTTTGACTACAACGGCCGCCTCTGGATCCAGACTGACGGTTCAGATGCTGCGCCGTATCAGAACAACATGATGCTGGCAGCCAACCCGGAGACTCGTGAAATCAAGCGCTTCTTCGTTGGTCCCCAGGGTTGCGAAGTGACAGGTGTAGTTTCCACACCGGATGTGAAGACAATGTTTGTCAACATCCAGCATCCGGATGGCAACTGGCCGGATTCCAGTGATCCTCGGCCACGCGATGCCACGGTCATCGTTACCAGGGATGACGGTGGTGTCATTGGCGCCTGAGCCAACACCGAAGTAACTCTCTGAACGCCGCAAATCCGGCCCACTCCGTAGCAGGGTGAGTCGGATTTGCGGTTTTTTTGTTTCAGAAATGCCATCTTTCGTCGATATGCATGTTAAATACTCATAAAGTATGAGTTTAAAACCCATTCCAATTCTTTAGTCTCCAAATGGGCCTTTAATAACAATATGCGTGCAGTAGCAACAAGAAAGATGAGGTTTTCATGGGGTTTTTGGATCGGACTTCAGTTTGCTGGGGGATGGCATTTGCCGTTCTTGTGGCGGTTATTGCTGCAGCGGTGGCTCCGGTGTTAGGTCTCGACGTTGCGTCTGTTCTCATCGGGTTCGTGATTGGCCTGGTGGCCGCTGGAGGCTACCTGATTGTCCGGGTGCTGGAGCCTATGGAGCGAGGTATCAAGGACTTGAACTCCGGTACTCTCCCTGATGAGCATCCTCTGCAGGCCCGATGTGGCCAGTTGCTTGCCGATGCAAGGGCAGGGCGAGCCCTCGTCGAAACACTCTCCGGCAGTGCTGATACGAACGCGATTTCTGCAGCGCAGGTCTCCTTTGCCGCGGATCAGCTGAAGCTCCGGCTGGACCGTCAGGTTGAGGAAACCGCCCAGATGGCGGATTACGCGGGTCAGATTACCGAGACGGTCAGAGAATCCTCGGAACAGGCAACCGATGCTGCCACTATGGCGCTGCAGAACAGGCAGATCAGTACGGAGGGGCGGGAGGCCCTGAGGTCGGCCATTGACAGTGTTCGGGCCGTACACCGGCAGTCGGGGGAAAATCTGCGGCTGATCCAGGAGCTGAATGAGAAGTCCAACAAGATCCAGGGTGTGACCACCACCATTCAGAGTATCGCCGAGCAAACCAATTTGCTTGCCCTGAATGCGGCCATCGAGGCGGCCCGCGCGGGGGATCAGGGACGCGGCTTTGCGGTTGTGGCCGATGAGGTGCGCCAACTGGCCGGCAGAACTGCTCAGGCGACGGGCGAAGTGGCCGAAACCCTGGAGGAAATCCGGTCCGATACCAAACTGATCGTGTCCCGAATTGAAGAACTCGCCGGGAGCATTGAAGAGGGGCTGACCTCTGTGGAGAGCGTAGGCGAGCGCCTGGAACAGATCAGCGATCAGTCCGGGCTGGTTCAGCAGCAAGTCGCCCGGATCGCAGAAATTGACCAGAGCAATGAGCAGAGTCTGGCCCAGGTATTTTCTGCCATCGAAACGGTGCGTGACCAGATTTCCGAAAGCGATTCCAGTGTGTCGTCACTGGCAGAGCAGGCCTCAACCTTGATGGAGCTTGCCGAAAAAGCCAATGCCTCATTTGCGCTGAACAGTGAGGCCAGCTTTCACCGACCCTTCTTTGACCAGGCGAAAGCAGGTGCCGACCAGATTGGGCAGCTCTTCGAACAGGCCATCCGTGATGGCAAGCTTTCTGAAGGCGCGTTGTTTGACAGGGCCCGGTCTCCTGTACCGAACACCCAGCCACAGAAGTATTCCAGCAGCTTCGACAAATTTACCGATCAGTACCTGCCAACTGTCCAGGAACAGGTGAAGAACGCCCACGATGCCATTGTCTTTGCCATTGCCGCGGCCCCGGACGGGTATGTGCCCACCCATAACCGGGACTTCGCTCATGCGCCGACCGGAGATCCGAAGATTGATCTGCTCAAGAGCCGAAGCAAGCGGCTGTTCAACGATCGGACCGGCATTCGTTGTGGTCAGCATACCGAAGATATGCTGCTGCAAACCTATCGTCGGGATACCGGGGAGATCATGCATGACCTATCTGTGCCGATTTATGTGAATGGCAAGCACTGGGGTGGTTTCCGGCTTGGATATCGTCCGGACAATCACTGATCGTCCCGGGATATTCGCCTGTGACGGCTGTGGTAGACTCAGGTTAACAATCCAAGAGGAGGCTTGCCTTGAGTGAACCGGAGTTTATTCCTGCTGACCCGGATCCCGCATCCCGTCGTTCAGACCCGGCCCGCAATCTTGCGGTCGTGGTTTATATCCTTCAGGCATTGTCATTTTTCGTCGGTGGCATTACCGGATTGGTGGGCGTTATCATCAATTACGTCAAACTGGACGATGTTCGCAATACCTGGGTGGAACGACATTTTCGATGGCAGATCCGCACCTTCTGGATCGGTCTTCTCTGGACGGTCATCGGTGTAGTGACGACAGCGCTGATCATCGGTTGGTTTATTCTTCTTGGCATTTCCATCTGGATCATCTACCGGATCGTCAAGGGGGCCCTGGCCCTGAATGATGGCAAGGCGCCCTCCTGAGCGGGTGCCAGTGATCAGTCTTCGGTAACTTCTTTCAGGCGCAGGGCACTGAGCGTGCCCGCCAGCCCCATCAGGCCGAGAACGATAATGACGGCCACCGGCGAGATCATCGACACGAGCGCGGTGAGTCCGCCGGTGACGAGTAACAGAACGCCAATCACCGTGTTGCTCACAGCCGTGTAATCGGTGCGCTTGTTACCCCCGGCCATATCCACCAGATAGGTTTTACGTCCCAATCGTACCCCGGCATGGGCGATGCTCAGAATGAAAAATGCAACCGGGTAGAACCAGACACTGCCAATCTCAGTGCCCACAAGCCATGCGGTAACACCAACGACCAGACAGGTAGCGCTGGCCATAGCGGCACCGCGTATCATGACCCTGCGACTGGAGGTGTCCGC
Organism: Marinobacter sp. F3R08; assembly: GCF_018860425.1. Lineage (GTDB taxonomy): Bacteria > Pseudomonadota > Gammaproteobacteria > Pseudomonadales > Oleiphilaceae > Marinobacter. The sequence continues at coordinate 1,238,051 of NZ_JAHKPI010000014.1, forward strand.
AGCCCAGCCCCAGAAACTGGCGCTGAGAGAGCTGGCAAGGCTGCTGGCCAACAGGAAGACACCCAGCATCCAACCGATATCGGACTCTTTCTGTGCCAGCACCACGAAGTAGGGAGATGCCAGTGCCGAGCAGAGCAGCAGCGCCCGCGTGATCACGAAGTTTCTGAAGGGAGCGTCATCGCGGAGCAGTGACAGACTCCGGAATGCCTCGTTGATGGCATTGCCGCCACCACCGGTTTCACCGTTGTACTCTTCCACCCCGGCAAACAGGAAGCCGGCAATAACCCAGAGCACACCGGCCAACAGCAGAAGTATCGTGTAAAAGGCAATGGTGGGGTCGCCCCGTTCCCAGAACAGCAGGGCGGTCAGCACGACGGTGGCCGTGCCGCCGATCGTGGAAGCAAGTCCTCCGAGCCTCCCCCGGCGGGTTTTCGGAATGCATTTGCCCTGAACGTCTTTCATGGACACCGAGCAGAATCCGCGGGCCAGGGAAAACACGATGAGAGCAACGATGATCCCGTAGCCGGCTGCATAACCCTCAAGAAACCAGATACTGGCCGCCATGGCCACAACACTGGCGGCCTGTCCGAAACTTCCCAGGGTCCAGAACCACTTGCGGACAGGTTTGCGGCGTACCCAGGCTGCAATGACCATTTGCGGAACCAGTGAACCGGATTCCCGGATCGGCACCAGCCAGGCCACAAGGGCCGGGGCGCCAATGGCACTCATCAGCCAGGCCAGAACGGTTTTCGGGCTGATCAGAAGATCACCGAGCTTGGTCAGTACATTGCTGGCCAGAATCAGGAAAAAATTTCGGGGTACCTCGCGACAGGCGTCATCCGGGATGTCTTTACAGACCCGTGCGTCTTCTTCGTTGGCAATCAGGCTGTACAGCTGGTCAATGGTGTCCTTTTTGCGCTCGGGCAAACCGCAATCCTCCGGGAAAAGAATTCAGAAGGATACCAGTGTGGCCCGGTATCCTTAAGCCCGGTTTACGGCAGGGGCGGTGGATCAGACCAGATGATGATCCCAGTAGACAGGCAATGTCGCAATCTCGCGAGCCGGTTTACCTGCGCCCACCTGAACGAGCCTGCCACGACCGGAGGAAACCAGAAAGTCGCCACCGGTTAGCGCCTGGACGCCGGCACAGTCCGGGATAGATGCCCGGCTGACGAGCTCTCCGGTACTGCCCCGGAACACCACGATGGTGCCTCCAACGGGTGAGGCAGCGGCGACCAGATCGTTTTCCGGATGAGCCACCACGCTGGCGATATAGTTAGCCAGAGCCTTCTGGGTATCCTGGTCAAAGCGGTATTCTCTCAGTTTCCCGTCTTCCAGGCGCGCCAGCAGCGGGGGCGTCTCATAACGAGGCCCCTGGTATTGATAGGCCACATAAACCCTGCCATTGCCACCGACGTTTACATGTCGGGCGCTTTGCTGATGATGGTCGGGCTGAAAACGCCCGACGATGTCGCCGGAGCGACGGTTCATCAGCAGCAGGGCCGGCTGCATGGTGTCCAGGTTGAGCTTCAGGCGGTCGTAATCAGGATGGGTCAGAATGCCGCCGAGCCCAATCACCAGCGTTTCGCCATCGGGATGCAGGGTGAGTTCGTGGGGGCCAACGCCAGCCAGGTCAAAGGTGTCGGCTCGCTGGTAGTTCCGGTGGGCGTCGTAGACAGCCACTATGCCTTCGCCTGGTTCGTAACGGCTGGCAGTGACGTATAACCAGCGGCCGTCAGGTGAGAATACGCCATGGCCGACAAAGTGCTCTCCCGGTTCTGCTTTTACGTGGTGCTTCCGATCTCCGGTGCTGGCATCGAACACGTAAAAGGACCACCCGGGACGGCGTTCGAAGATAAGAAGCTCCGAGTGATCCGGTCTGTTGCAACCGCTGTGGCACCGGCTCTCAACCGGCGCCTGCCAGAGGATGTCGCCGCTGCGATTAAAAGCGCTGACGCCGAAACGGCCATCCGGTAGCCCAATGGCACCGGCATAGTGTTCCGGTTGCCCGGTTGCTTTGCGAGGCAGCAGCGAGCAGCCGGTCAGGCAGACAGCAAGACTGCTTGCGGCCGTCGTTTTCAGGAACGCTCTGCGATTCTGGGGCATGGCGGCGGTTTCCTCAGTCGCCATCACTTGAGTTGAACCCCCGGACCACGCCGATGGCGACGGCTGCCTCATCATTCACCAGGCTGGTCAGTTGAGAAATGTCCACATACAGACCTTGCAGGGTCCGGTACTGGTCGTCGGCTTCAAGCGCTGCTGTCATGGGCATGCGGGCGCCAGGGAAGTTGTCCTGAACCTCGGCAAATTGATTGCGAATACGGTTCGCCAACCCGGTTTCCTCCTTGGACTCCAGTAGTAGGGTCAGTCCGGGGAGGTACAGTTGTTGTAAACCAATCACAGTGGCTTCCACGGTCGCCAGACTCTTGCCACTGCGCCAGGCATCTGTGATGTAGGGGTTGCGTTTGCCATTGCCACTGAGCCCCATGGGTCTTGCCAGTCGACGTTCTTCCAGAATTTCCAGTGCTGCCATGCCCGCGCGAATGGTGGTGTCGCGGTACAGTTCGTTTTCAATATAGTGCGCTTTGAAGGCGCTCCATTGGTCAGTCAGGGTTTGACTGTTCGTCGCAGCGTGCAGTGCAACGTTGGTCAGCAACTCGCAGGTGTGAGGGGCGGGCAGTGAGTTGTTGCCTGTGTTCATTTCCTGGTCGAACAACAGATATTCCATCATCGGAAAGCCCTGAACCGCGACACCGGACTCGCGGATCACGGAAGGGGTGATCGTGGAGTCGTTGTCCAGAAGGTAGCCTGCTTTCCGGGCAACCAGGTTTTTCGGATCGGGCCAGAACTGGAACTGCCATGCGAGATTGTCGGTCTCGATCGGGCCAAAATCGACAAAGCGTACCCGCTGCCACGCCACAAAAGCATCCAGCCAGGCACTCTCGACAAGTGTCCGGCTCTTCTCGGTGGGTGCCTGGCAGTAGTTGCGGGCTGCATCTGACAGTTCGCGGGTTTCGACTGTGAGAGCCTGATAGCCGCCGGCAATGGCCTCATGCCATTGCTGGCGAGCCTCGGTATCTGCAGTACTGGCCAAGGTTAAAGACGACGTGGCGGCCAGGGTAGAGATGCAAAGAAACCTGGTAATCGGTTGCATGGCAGATCCTTAGAGTGAATTCAGGAAATCAATCAGGGCTGAGCGTTCGTCCGCGGGCATCTGTGAGTATTGCTCGACAGCGGGTAGAGCTTCTCCACCGTGCCACAGGACTGCCTCTTCCAGTGTACGGGCGCGCCCGTCATGCAGGAAACCTGACTGGGGATTTACAACCTGCGCCAGGCCGGTGCCCCAGAGTGGTGGTGTACGCCATTCATTGCCGTTGGCCAGAAACTCATCGCGGCCGTCTGCCAGGGCAGGGCCCATATCGTGCAGCAACAGATCGGTGTAGGGCCAGATAGTCTGGTTGCTCAGGTCCGGGCGATCGGCAACTTCACCGGTTTGATGTCTGGGGGTATGACAGCCGGCGCAGCCGATCTCATTAAAAAGTTTCGCGCCCTTCTGTACCGATTCCGAGTCCAGATTCCGGCGAGCCGGCACCGCCAGACTCCGGGCGTAGAAGGTTACAAAGTTGGCCACCTTGTCGCTGACCTCCGGCTCACCGCCATGGGTAAAGCGTTCGCAACGCTGCTCGGAGGTGCAGTCGGTGGCAGGCTTCAGGGACGAGGTCAGTCCCATGTCCCCTGCAAAGGCTCCCATACTCTGCTGGTGCACGTCTGGTTCTGCGGCTTTCCAGCCGAAACGACCGGGCAGCGTTTGTTCAGTTGCCAGGTCCCAGACCTGGTTCAGCTTTCCGGATATCCCATTGTTGTCGGTATCGTCAGGGTCATGCAGAGCCCTGAGATCGTCAATGGGAATGGCTTCCAGCAGACCCATGCCAATCATCTGGGGTGCTACACGGGGTGAGACCAGAAGATTGTCAGGAAGCGGTCCATAGTTCGGATTCTCTATGCGATAAACCGGTTTGCGCAGTTCCACCACGGTACCGTCGGCCAGTGTTTTTTTAACCGGCCGCCACTCGATAACCAGATCAGCCTCCGGCTTGGCGGCGGGCAATGCCGCGGTCTGCAACTGGCTGCCATAGACTGGTGCCGGTTTGAAACCATGCTTTCGCAGGATGTCTGCATCACGGTCAGGGTCTGCAGGTACCGCCAGTCGAAGGAACAGGGATACGGGGGGTTCATCCACGCCGGGCGGGTGACCGCGACCATCCTTGACGTGACATCCCTGGCAGGAATTGGTGTTGAACAGGGGGCCAAGTCCATCCCGGGCGTCTGTGCTTGCCGGCGCTTCCACCCAGGGGTTACGGAAGAAACTGTTGCCGACACTGAAATCCAGCCGTTTGGTCATGGACAAGTTGCGTTGGGGGAGTGAATAGGCATTGGTATCTGCCTGGTCCACAGTCCCCTCGCCACCAGTGGCCGGGGTCATCTGGATAGGGTATCCCGCGTGAGTCTGGGCAAGGGTGGGTGTGCTGGCGATTGCCAGCACACCCATTAGAGCCATCGGTCGCATCATAGTCAGAACGCGTGTCCGGCATCATCTGGAGACAGTGCTTCAATACCCAGATCCCGAGCGGCTTCCTCAATGGAACCGGTCTGCGCAACCAGCGCCATAATAGCGCCGTTGACGATTCGGGAACCCTCGGCATTCCCCGGGGCAATCATGGTGTCGAAGGTCATAGGATTGCTGCTGCTCTCTGCCCGGGCCTTCATGAGACCGAGGGCTTCCATGGAGGTTTCCAGCTGACGATTCAGGCGGGCGTCCAGCTCCGGATCCGTTTGCTGAACCAGGTCAGACAGCGACGGGCCTGATACCAGACTGCCATCCACGCGGCGATAGGTGCCGGTGTAAACGTTCTGAATGCCTTTGCCGTTATAGTAGTGAGAGTTATGAGTGTTATCACTGAAGCAGTCGTGCTCGTCCTCGTAGGAGTTGGCTTCAAGAGCGACCTTCATTCGTTCACCTGCCAGTTCCCCCAGGGACAGAGAGCCCATGCCAAACAGCATTTTCTGGACGCCTTCGTTAGCATCGGCGGCAGTCAGTTGGGCACGATAGTTGTCAGTGGCACCCGGCGCCCACTGGGCGACCATCCAATCGAGATCGGACACCAGCAGATCAGTCACCGCATCAAGGTATTCACCGCGGCGCTCGCAGTTACCATTGGTGCACTCAGCGCCGACGGCGTAGTCGGTCACCGGACGTTCGCCCGCGCCGTGTTCAAAACCGTTCAGATCCTGCCCCCAGAGCAGGAACTCTACGGCGTGGTAGCCGGTAGCCACGTTGGCCTCAGAGCCGCCGATTTCATTCAGGTCTGCTAGCAGCCCAGGCGTCAGAGTGGTTACGTCGAGTGTCTCACCACCGACGTTGACACTGGTGTTGGCAATGATATTGGCCGTTGCACCACCGTTACCGAGTTCGTGCTGATAGTCATCGGCTTTGACGTAATCAATCAGCCCTTCATCCAGAGGCCAGGCGTTCAGCTGACCTTCCCAGTCATCAACAATAGCGTTGCCGAAGCGGAAGACTTCTGTCTGCTGGTAGGGAACCCGCGCTGCCAGCCAGGCGTCTTTGGCCGCTCTCAGGTTAGCTTCTGTCGGGTTGGCGATCAAACGGTCGGTTGCCTCATCCAGTGCACGAGCTGTGATCAGCGCGTCTTGGTAGTTGGCATGCGCGAGATCTGCATAGTGACTCACAACGGATGCCTTGGTGGCCGGACTGGGGGATTCGGCGGACCAGGGGGTGTTTGCGCAGCCGGCGGTCAAGAGGGCCGTAATGGTAAGCGCCAGCGGAGCCGGGCGAAACATGGAAGTCATTCCTTTCTCCATAATCTGTTAATGGTGGTGCAAATAGGAAGGATTAGCGTTAAGGATTATGATTGCCGGCCGGCAGAAAGGCAAGCTGGAAGAGGGAGTGTTTGATGCGTGCGACAGGATGAGGTTCTTGCTCTATGTGGCCGTGATCGGGCTTAATGGCTCCGTTACCAAGGAGCTATTTTTATGCTGAGCTATCTGCACGCCTTCCACGCCGGCAACTTCGCTGATGTCCAGAAACACGGGGCATTGGCGCTAGTCCTCTCCATGATGCAGGCAAAGGCGTCCGACATCGCCTGTTTTGATACCCATGCCGGCAGTGCGGTATACGATTTGCGCAGTGAACGGGCCCGGAAGACGGCAGAGGCCGATGACGGAGTCCAGCGATTGTGGCGGGCCCGGGAGGGGCTCCGGTCAGCGGACTGGATGCCGGTTCTGGACGTTCTGACAAGATTCAATGCCGGCAGTGGAGAGCTTTCCGTGTATCCGGGCTCTCCGGCGTGGTTCCAGAGCTTTCTTCGTTCCGGGGATGGGCTCACTCTGTTTGAACTCCATCCCTCGGAGGGTGAGCAGCTCGCCGGCTGGGCGTCTGAAGCCTCCGTTCGGGTGCTCAGGCAGGATGGCCTGGCGGGATTACTCCGGCAGTTGCCACCCAGGCAGCCGCGCCTGCTGACATTGATTGATCCGTCGTACGAGATCAAATCGGATTATCACGAGGTTGCTGAAACTCTCGAGAAAGCATGGCGAAAGTGTCGTCATGGAGTCTATCTTGTGTGGTATCCCATTCTTACCAGTGGCTTGCAGGAACAACTGAAAGAGTCCGTTCGCGCCACCGGGGTTCGGAAGGTGTTGTGCAGTGAAGTTCATTTGCGAAAACCTCCGGACAGAGGCATGACGGGTTCCGGTATGCTGGTGGTGAACCCACCGTGGGGATTTGATAGCCGACTGTCCGAAATGATGATCGATATTGCCGGGCCTGATGTGATGAATATTGATCATGATCTGGAGTGGCTGGTGCCTGAATAGACACGCTGGTGGACGACTTGAAGGAGCATACGGATTGGCAGAACGACGAGTGGAAGAAACAGGAAGCTCATCGCCGCCCCTGGGGCTCATTCCCATCACTCATTGGAAAGTGCCGGAAACATCCGTAAGCCGCTCGGTCAAGGATGCGTTTCAACAATATCTGGCGCAGCTTCGGGTGGGGGCAAAGCAAGCCGATCAGGCATGTGAAAACCTGGACGATTTGCCTGAACTATCCCGGTCGGGATTACAGACCCTGGCTCCGGCTCCGGACTATGCCTCGGTAGCACAAGAGATTTCGAACGCCTTTGATGCTCTGTGGTCGGAAGAAGGCGGTCAGCGGGACATCAGATTTCTGGTGGCGCCCCCTTTCTGGGGCGTCCGTTCGGCACTCGCCTGCTTTCCGGAGCTGGAGCCGGTGTCGGGTGGAGAGTCCGGTGCCTGGACGTTGATAACGCCGCCCGAGAACCTGTTATTGGATGACCAGAGCGCCCGCGACTGGTGGGACCAGCAGGATCTTTCCAGGCCGTGGGTTATTGCTGAATTGGGTGACTTCTGGCTTCGGCATTTGTCCGGGCTTTCGCTGATTCGCGAGTTGTTGCGGCGGATTGCTGCTGGCGGTCTGGCGCCGGGAATCGTAGGTTGTTCGAGTTGGTGCTGGCAGTTTTGGTCCAGTTATATCGAAGACGTCCATTTTTCCCCGTTAACACCCGAACCCATGGATGCTGTCAGCCTTGGATCCTGGTTTGAGAATCTTGCCGCCAGTGGCGGTCAGGCTCCGGTGTCTGCGCGGATGGCCAATGATGGTGCCGATGTACTGCCTGTGTCAGAGCCGTCCCAGGGGAAAAAAAATAAGCGTAACGGGTTCCTTCGGGAACTAGCTGCGGTAGCTCGGGGCAATCCGGGTGTTGCATTGGCCATCTGGCGGCGTGCGCTGAGGTCGCGACCCGAGGAGCAGGCAGATAGCGGGGAACCCGGGCAGACGGCAAGTGCCGAGCCCCGTGCTTCCCGGGTCTGGGTTGTGCCCTTTGACCAGTTAAGGCTTCCCGCTGTGCCTCAGACGCAGGGCGACAAGATTGGTCTGGTTCTCCATGCCCTGTTGTTGCACGACGGTCTGGATGATTCAGGGCTTGCTCTGGTAACGGGCATTCCGGAGTACGAGTTGGGGTTCGTGTTGACCCGGCTAGCCCGCTCGGAATTAATCGGACGTGGGCAATCCGGCGGCTGTTGGCAGGTTCTCGCGTCAGGATATCCCTCTGTTCGCCGACATCTGCAAAGCTGGGGTTTTCCGGTAGATCCTTTTTAGGAGTGGGGCCATGAACGATTCGGGTTTGAAGGAGATGTTCGCGACGATTTCTTCCGGGGCGTTACTTGAAGCACTGATGATTGTGCTTATAGCGGCTTGCCTGACGTTGATTGTTCAAAAGCTGCTCCCGAAGATTGCCGTTAAGCTGGGTGGCAAACCCCGCTTCTACCTCCTGGCATCAGTGCCTTTGCTGCGGCTGGTTATTATTGCGGGAGCTATCGTACTGGTAGTACCCGCGCTGATTGAACCATCATTCGAAAATATGGTGGCCATTTTTGGCGCTCTGGGTCTGGTCGTGGGTTTTGCGTTCAAGGATTACGGAACCAGCTTGATTGCGGGCATCGTTACTCTCTACGAGATGCCATATCGTCCCGGTGACTGGATCGAGGTGGATGGCAACTATGGCGAGGTCCGCTCGATTGGTATGCGTTCGGCGGAGCTGGTTACCCCAGATGATACGGTTCTTGTGATTCCCCACAGTAAACTCTGGGAATCCGTGATCGCCAATGCCAACGATGGCACCGATAACCTGATGTGTGTGGCTGAATTCAATCTTGAGCCTCACCATGATGTCTGCAGAGTGATGACCTTGTTGAGGGATGTGGCCTACACGAGTCCCCATACACGGACATTCCGGCCTGTCGTTGTTGTGGTTTCCAATACTTCCTGGGGCATGTGTTATCGACTGAAAGCCTATCCGGTGGAAGTGAAAAACCAGTTCCGGTTTATTTCAGAGCTGACGGCCAGGGGCGCCAGGGCGCTTGCCGACGAGGGCGTCAATTTTGTTTCAGCTCCGGTCACCGGAGGACACTGATAGCGGGGCTTCTTGTTCAAGCTGCGTGATCATCCGGAGCAGCGTGTCGAGTATTCGTTGTCCGTTTTCCCCGGTGCGTTCCAGATAAAAGTCACGTACCGGAATGCTGGCCTGACGGAAGACATCCCGTTCGGCATTGGTGAGGCGTACAACCGATAGTTGTCCTTCCTCAAGCATTTTTTCAAGCCGGTTCTGGTTAAGATCTTCCTGGGTTTTCCAGGCAACTTCAGCAACATCACTGAGGCCTTTGTTCAGCCATCGCCGCTGGTTTTCCGGCAGGGCGTTATACCACTCGGGGTTTGAGACGACAGAGGAAACGAACTGAGCCGGCCGGGCGAGCGTCAAGGTGCTCTGGACTTCATAGAAGTCCATTTCTTCAATGGCAAATACCGGATTGCTCTGAGCGTCTATCTTGCGCAGTTGTAGGTCGCTGTATACCTGTGAATAGGGGGTCTGGGTAGGCTCTCCGCCGTAGACCCGAAAGGTTTTTGCGGCCATATTGGATGTCATGGTCCGGATTCGAAGCCCGCTGAAGTCGTCCGGAGTTCGAAGCGGTTTGTTGGCGGTCCAGGCCATCCAGCCTTCGGGAACAAAGCTCAGCAGTTTCATGTTCTGCTGCGCATAAGGTTGTTCAAACAGTTCAAGCAATTCCGGGCTTGCCAGCAGCTGGCGGGTGATGTCGGCGTCCTCGGGCATGACATAGTGCAGCATGAAAAGGCCTGCCTCGGGAACGATATCGGCAAGATGACCGGGAGAGGCGAACGTGAGGCTTACCGAACCGTTGCGGACCAATTCAGTGAGCTGAGTCGAGGTTCCCAGAGAGCCGTAAGGGAAGACGTCTATTTCAATTTTTCCATCAGAGCGTTCTTCAATGCGCTCCTTGAGGGCCATGGCATAGGCGTGTTGAACGCTACCCTCGATTTCCTCCAGGGCAAAGCGCCAGGTTACCGGATAATCCGTCCCTGTGCTGGTGGCATCCCCGTTGCCAGAGGTCTGACTGTCTGAACAACCGGTCAACGCCATGGCCAGAGTGATACTCAGTGACCAGAACCTGAAACGGGTGATAGGCATAGCGGGGACTCCAGTTCTCTCAATCCTTGTTTGATATTGGTGTACAAGTTAACACAAGAATGTCTCCGGCCGTGGGTAACAGGGTGCGATTGCATTACACTGTCGCCACGAATGAGTCTGGGAAAGGAGAGTGGTTTGATGAAGTTCCAGCTGCCGGAGAGAGGCCGGAAATGAAGAATCAGAAGCAGGCGATGCTCTATGGCCTTGGCACGGTGCTGCTGTGGTCAACCGTGGCAACCGCGTTCAAGCTCTCTCTCAGGGAGCTCGCGCCCGTTCAGATGCTGCTGATTGCCTGCAGTGCGTCAGTGGTTGTTATAGCCATCATTCTGAAGCTTCAGGGCCGTTGGCATCTGGTGTTTTCGCTCAGTCGTAAACAGTATGCCCAGTCGTTTGGCATGGGGCTAATCAATCCCTGCCTGTACTATTTTCTTTTGTTCGGTGCCTTTGACCGACTGCCCGCCCAGGAAGCGCAACCGCTGAACTATACCTGGGCCCTGGTGCTGGCCTATATGTCGGTACCGTTTCTGGGGCACCGGCTGCGCAAGCTCGATATTGTTGCGGGCCTGATCTGTTATGCCGGAGTAGTGGTGATTGCTACCCGGGGGGCTGTCACTTCGCTGAGCTTCGAGGATCCGCTTGGGGTTTCTCTTGCCCTTGGCAGCACAGTGGTCTGGGCGTCCTACTGGATTATTGCTACACGGGATACCCGCGATCCGGTGGTTGGCCTGTTCCTGAATTTCCTGTGTGGGTTGCCGGTGATTGTTCTGATTTGCTGGTGGACGGAAGGTCTGACCTTTGCCACCGGAACGCCACTCGCCGCCGCGATTTATGTTGGTGTGTTTGAGATGGGCATTGCATTCGTGCTCTGGTCCTACGCCATGAAGAAGGCTGAGAATACTTCGAAGGTCAGCAATCTGATTTTTATATCACCGTTCCTTTCGCTGGTGTTTATCTATTTTATTCTTGGCGAGCAGATTCTGTCTTCTACCTACATCGGACTGGTTTTGATCATGATGGGACTCTGGATCCAGCAGAAAAAAGTGAAGAATCGGGAAGAGGCTCTGAATCTTGGCAGCTAGCTGGTTTGTTTATATGGTGCGGACCGCAAGGGGGGCTCTGTATACCGGCATAACCACGGACGTCGAAAGGCGATTCAGTGAACACCAGGCAGGTGCTCCGAAAGGCGCACGGAGTCTCAGGGGGAAGGGGCCGTTGGAACTGGTGTTCACAGGGGCCGCCGGAGACCGGAGTCGGGCCTCAAGGCTGGAGTGGCATATCAAACAATGGCCCCGGCCTAAAAAAGAGGCGCTTGCCCGGGGTGAGCTTAGCCTGCCAGATGACGTCTGATGTGTTGGCCGGCCGTTTCCATGGCCTCGGTGGCCCGGTCAAGTTGACCACTGTGCACCTGGAAGACATGCCAGAGGCTGTTGAACAGCTCAAGCCGGGTGTCCACATGGTCCCGTCTTGCAGCGCTGGCCAGTCGTTCTGCGTCGTTCAGCAGGATTTCCTGACTGCCAGCCTGGATCAGCAAAGGAGGCAGGCCGCTCAGGTCACCAAAAATCGGTGAAATAAGCGGGTTGGTCAGTGATGCCTCTCCGGCATAAAGCTTTGCTGCCTTGCGGGTCCAGCTAGCCTGAAGCACCGGTTCGCAATCCGGCGCGTAGAGCTGTTCCTGTGTCAGGTCCACCCAGGGTGAAAATACCGTGAGCGATGCCGGAAGCGTTAAACCCTGATTGCGCAGGCGCATGGCCAGTGCAACAGACAGGCCGCCACCTGCAGAATCGCCGGCAACGGCAATCTGTTCAGGTTTTCGCCCCTCGTCCAGCAGGCCTTTCCAGCAGGCTTCCGCGTCATCCAGTGCCGCAGGGAAGGGATGCTCCGGAGCAAGCCGATAATCCGGCGTGATGACCTGGCAGCCGCTGGTTTTTGCCAGATGTCCGGTTATGCCCCGGTGGGTACGTGAGGAGCCTATGATATAGCCGCCGCCATGCAGATACAGGATGGTGCCTTGAGGGTTCTTGCCAAACGTTGTCCGGATTGCCGGAATGCCGCCGACAGTGGTGGTTTCGAACCTGGCACCCCGGGGCGGTACTGAGCTCCGGTAAGCCTGGCGAACAAAGCGTCTCTGAAGTGAGACCGGAACGGCCGGGCTGAGAACGGGTCTCACAAGCCGATACATGGTCTGGCGCAATGTGCTCTCCAGAAGGCGCTGCAACATCTGTGTCTTTCCTCTGCTATGGGTTAGGATTGAAAACCCGGAACTTTAAACTCATTTATGACAGGCGTTTAACTCTACGTGTACTGGAAAACGGATACCATAGAAATTCCGAATTGGGACAGAGACTCTCTGCTGGAAAGGCTCGAAGCTTTTGATCCTTCCGTCCCGCGGGAACTGCCTGAGGAAATGGTGGCCTACTGCCGTTATTACGGCCTCGATCTCTGGGTTGAGCATCCGGGTGTGGCCTACCATCAGGGATACATCAATGCCGGTAATCATGAAGTCATGGTGCACTATTTTCGGCTGCCAGAGTCGACCCCTGAGCGTGGGACGGTGTTCATTCTTCATGGTTATTTCGACCACGTAGGGCTCTACAGTCAGTTGATTGATCGTTGTCTTGGGGCAGGTTTTGATGTTCTGGCATATGATCAGCCAGGCCATGGCCTTTCCAGTGGAACGCCAGCGTCGATTGGCAGTTTTCTGGAGTACCAGGGCGTTCTTGCGGATGTTATGGCCCAGGTAAGAGATAAGGTGCTCCAGCCCTGGTTTGCTGTTGGGCAGAGCACGGGAGGGGCGATCCTGATTGATTATCTTCTGTCCAATCAGCATAACCAGAAGACCTCCGAATTCCGGAACGTGGTGCTTCTGGCGCCTCTGGTCAGGCCGGCAGGATGGCTGGGAGCAAAAGTGCTCCATAGTATGGTGAAGCCTTTTATTTCCAGATGGCGCCGGGTGTTTGGGGCGAATAGTGGCAATACGCGTTTCCTGCGGTTCTTGCGGGAGCATGACCCACTTCAGGCGAGGGCGGTACACACCGATTGGGTAAGTGCTTTGCGACAGTGGGTGCCCCATATTGAATCAGCCAGACCTGTCGATTTTCCGGTGACGGTGGTGCAAGGTGAAAAGGATCTCACCGTCGACTGGCAGCACAATTTACGAATTATCAGGAACAAATTTGCCTCTGTTGAGGAACTGAAAATCCCTGACGGAAGGCATCATCTTGTAAACGAAGCTCAGGATTTGCAGGCAACGGTATTCAATACCATCATTGATACGTTCAAGAACTCGGCACCACAGACTCGCTAGAGATCTCTGCCAGGAACATCCAGCACAGGAGAAAGTTGTGAAAAAGACAATAGTCGCGTTTGCACTGGCCACAGTCGGCCTTAGCGGTTGTATGACTTATGACCCATACACCGGCGAGGAGAAGACATCCAATGCGACCGTAGGCAGTGTTATTGGGGCCATTGGCGGCGCTGCCATTGGTGCGGCAACCTCCAGTAAAAGTGATCGCGCGAAAGGTGCCCTGATCGGTGCAGCGGGTGGTGCGGCTGTTGGCGGGGGCATCGGTTACTACATGGACAAACAGGAAGCCGAGCTGCGTCACAAGCTGGAAGGTACCGGTGTTCGCGTTGTGCGTAATGGTGATGAAATCGAGCTTGTTATGCCGGGCAATATTACCTTCGATCTCAACGAATCGACCATCAAGCCATCGTTCAGCGGCACGCTGGAGTCTGTAGCGCTGGTTCTGAAAGAGTATGATAAGACCATCATCCAGATCGAGGGGCATACCGACAGCTCCGGCTCAGACAGCTACAACCAGTTGCTCAGTGAGCGTCGCGCTTCCTCTGTGCGTGATTTTCTGCTGAATCAGGGCATTGTACCCAATCGTACTCGAGCGGTTGGGTATGGAGAGCGTTATCCGGTGGCGTCCAACAGTACGGCTGCCGGGCGTGAGCAGAACCGCCGTGTTGAGCTGACACTGGTGCCCATGCAGTAGGCGGGGTATTTTGCTGGCAATAAAAAAACCGGAGCTGATGCTCCGGTTTTTTTATTGCGGGTCGTGAATCAGAACAGAACGCGACAGCGAATGGTTCCTTTCACTTTGAGCAGCTTCTCAAGCGCCAGTTCGCCGTAGGCTTTGTCGACATCAATCACGACATAGCCAATGTCTTCCTTGGTCTGAAGGTACTGACCACAGACGTTGATGCCATTTTCCGAGAACACCTGGTTGATTTCCGACATCACGCCGGGCACATTTTCATGGATATGCAGCAGGCGATGCTGGTTGGGGTGCGATGGCAGTGCTACTTCCGGGAAGTTCACAGAAGAGACGGAAGTTCCGTTGTCGCTGTACATAGCCAGTTTTTCCGCCACTTCACGGCCAATGTTCTCCTGAGCTTCGATAGTGGAGCCGCCCACATGCGGGGTCAGGATCACGTTGTCGAATTCCCGAAGCGGAGAAACAAATTCCTCGTTGTTGGACTTGGGCTCCACCGGGAAGACATCGATGGCGGCACCCAGCAGTTTGCCGCTTGCCAATGCTTCGGCCAGGGCGTCAATGTCTACTACCGTGCCGCGAGAGGCATTCATAAGGATGCTGCCAGGCTTCATCTGGGCGAATTGCTCTGCCTTGAACATGTACTTGGTGGCCGGCGTTTCTGGTACGTGCAGACTGACCACGTCGGCAATGTTGAGCAACTCCTGGAGTGTGCCTACCTGGGTGGCGTTGCCGATCGACAGTTTGGAAACCACGTCGTAGAAATACACATCCATGCCCAGGCTTTCGGCCAGGACACTGAATTGGGTGCCGATATTGCCATAGCCGATGATCCCCAGTTTTTTACCGCGGATTTCATAGCTGTCTTTGGCGGACTTCAACCATTCACCCCGGTGGGCCTTGGCGTTTTTCTCTGGAACGCCCCGCAGGAGCAGGATTGCCTGGGCCAGAACCAGTTCGGCCACGCTCCGGGTGTTGGAGAACGGCGCATTAAAGACGGCAATACCGCGTCGGGTTGCTGCCTGCAAATTCACCTGGTTGGTGCCAATACAGAAACAACCCACGGCCACCAGCTTCCTGGCGGCTTCAAATACTTTCTCGGTCAGCTGGGTGCGCGAGCGAATACCGACGAAGTGTGCGTCGGCAATTTTCTCAATCAGCTCTTCCTCGGCCAGCGAGTGAGTCAGATACTCAATGTTGGTGTAGCCCGCAGCATTCAGGGTATCAATCGCAGATTGATGCACGCCTTCCAGCAACAGAATCCGAATTTTGCTCTTCTCAAGAGACGTATTTGACATGGGCTTGCTTCCGAACCTTTCGTCACGTGAAATGACCTGTGGCCAGTGATCGTCAGGGCTGGCTCACAGAACAGGGGCGGTATGATACCATAAACAGAGATTTTCACAGTGCGCCGGTTTGCCTGAATCAACTGTCTGTGATTCCTGTTGCAAGATGCTCCGGCCCAAACCTGACGAGACCCAGAAATCCATGAATTCCGAACAGATCATTGCTTCCCTCAAAGACCTGATGGCCACCGGTGTTGCTCCCGGCAAGGTACTGACCGACCCGGCGGATCTGGATACCTATGGCAAGGACTGGACCAAAATCTACCCGCCTAAGCCATTGGCGATTGTGTTGCCGAAGACCACCGAGCAGGTTCAGGCACTCGTGAAGTTCGCTAACGAGAACCAGGTCTCACTGGTGCCCTCCGGCGGCCGGACAGGACTGAGTGCGGGTGCGGTTGCTGCCAACGGAGAAGTGGTTGTAGCGTTTGACAACATGAACCAGATCCTGGAATTCAACGCCAGTGACCGCACGGTGCGCTGCCAGGCTGGTGTAGTCACGGAACAGTTGCAGAATGCCGCTGAGGACAACGGACTCTATTATCCAGTGGATTTTGCCTCCGCCGGCTCCAGCCAGCTCGGAGGTAATCTGTCCACCAACGCCGGCGGTATCAAGGTGATTCGGTACGGTATGAGCCGGGACTGGGTTTCCGGTCTCAAGGTGGTGACCGGTAAAGGTGATATTCTGGATCTCAACAAAGACTTGGAGAAGAACAACACCGGTTACGATCTCCGTCATCTTTTTATTGGTGCAGAAGGTACTCTGGGTTTTATCACCGAAGCCACCATGAAGCTTTCCCGTCAGCCGGAAAACCTGACGGTACTGGTTCTGGGTCTGAATGACCTGACCAATACCATGGACGTCTTGCAGACATTCCAGAAGAAGATTGATCTGACCGCCTATGAGTTCTTCTCCCACCAGGCCATGGGGCATGTGCTGGCTCATGGACAGGTGCAGGCACCTTTCGAAACGGAAGCGCCATACTACGCATTGCTGGAGTTTGAATCGGTCTCCGATCAGGTAATGGACGATGCCATGTCCCTGTTCGAGCAGTGTGTGGAGAGTGGCTGGGTGCTTGATGGCGTGATCAGCCAGAGCGAAACCCAGGCCCAGAACCTGTGGCAGCTTCGTGAGCGTATCTCCGAGTCTATTGCTCCGCGCACGCCCTACAAGAACGACATTTCTGTGGTGGTCTCGAAAGTGCCGGGTTTCCTTCAGGAAATCGACGCGGTGGTGACCGAGCATTACCCGGACTTCGAAATTATCTGGTTCGGTCACATTGGTGATGGCAACCTGCATCTGAATATCCTCAAGCCAGAGGCTATGGCCAACGAGGATTTCTTTGAGAAATGCCAACAGGTTAACAAATGGGTGTTTGAGATTGTCGAACGCTATCAGGGCAGTGTGTCTGCCGAGCATGGCGTGGGGATGACCAAGAAACCCTATCTGCACTACACCCGCAGTGAGGCAGAGATTGCCTACCTGAGAGGCATCAAGCAGGTCTTCGATCCCAACGGCATCATGAATCCGGGCAAGATTTTCGACTGAATACCTGAACCAGGCTTCGGATCACCCCGCTGATCCGAAGCCAACTCCCTGGCAACTCCCTGGCAACTCCCTGCCAACGTCACACGCCTTCCCCCTTTTTTGGTGCGTTTTGCGATAGTCGCGCCACTCATCAGTGCATACCTTTCACACCTCAGCCCTGAGTGCATCGTCAGATGCCTTGGGAGCAATTTCTAGGCTTCTGAAAGTACACAACTATTTTTTGATTACCAGGATTGGCCTCATTCGTGCATTTAATATCGGGACATTTCGTCCCATTTTTTGGAGAAAGCGCTATGAGGCTTGTTAACACACACCAATATCGTCGATGGTTCCTGAGTGCTGTCGCGTGTTTCCTTCCTGTAGTTTCTCAGGCAGCAACCGAAGTTAATATCGGCGTACAACCCGCCACACAGCCTATTTATATTGCCAAAGCCGCCGGGTATCTCGCGCCCATCGAAGAAAAATATGATGTTTCTTTCGTTTTCCATAGTTTCTCGTACGGCGCACCTGAGAACCAGGCACTGGCGACTGGTGCGTTAGATCTTGCTTCGGCTGGCATGGGGCCGGCGATTGTCGCTTCCGCAAGACTTCCTGCCCAGCTCCTTGGTATCACGATTCTTGAACAGACAGCGATTATTGTGCCTGCAGATTCCGGGATTGCTTCTGTTGAAGATCTAAAGGGCAAGAAGATTGCGTATCCGGGCAAAGGCTCACAGCAATATCCATTGCTCGTCAAAGGCCTGGCGGATGCAGGTATGACGGTAGCGGATGTCCAGCTGTTCAAGACAAAAGGGTCTGATGTCACGCAATTGGTAACCCAGAAAGATGTGGACGCCGGAATTACCTGGGATCCGCATGTATCAAAAGCGCTTGCTTCTGGGGATGCAAAAGTACTGCTGAAGGCTGAGTCGATACTCCCTCTGAAGTCCGGACACTACATTGGCAACGGCTTCTATGGTCGTACCGAGTTTATCGAAAACAATGAGCCTCTTGTGCAGGACGTCATGGGTGCTCTGGTACAGGCCATTCAACTTATCAAGAGCGAGCCGGAAACTGCCATCGGAATGTGGAGCGACGAAATTGGTTTCCCCTCGGAGGTTATTGCCTTCTCTCTGAACGAAGAAATCTCGGTTTACGATCCTGATGTTGTGCCAGGCGAGGAGACGATATCGACCTACACCCGTTTCCTGAAAGACGCCGAAATCCTGATGGAGGGTGACGCACCGAAGGTCAACTCCAGCTTTGCTGCCAAGGCTTTGGCCAACTGAACTGTTTGCTTTGCCCCTGGTAGCGGCCTTGAAAAAGGTCTCACCAGGGGCCGGCAGATTCTTTTGTAGATTTTACACTGAACAGGATGACCCTAAATGGTCAACGTACGAAACCAGCTGCAGGGCGTTGTTCCCTATTTCCTGGCAGGCCTTGCGATTATCGTGGTTTGGCAGGGCGCTATCGAAATTCTGAACCCCAGCGCCGCCATTTTACCCACACCGGGCGCTACAGGGAGCACACTCTGGACGCTGATCGCAACGGGTGAGCTTTTCACCCATGTGTTTGCGAGTCTGTCCCGGGTGTTATCTGCATGGGCCTTGGCTGCGGTTATCGCCATCCCGCTGGGACTGATTCAGGGCACCAATCGTCGCTTTGAAAGTGTTTTTGATCCTGTTGTCGAACTGTTTCGTCCAATCTCGCCGCTGGCCTGGATTCCGCTCGCAATACTATGGTTCGGTATCGGGGAATCGGGAAAGATCTTCATCATCTTTATCGCAACGTTTTTCCCGATTCTGCTTAATACCGTCTCTGGAGTTAAAGCCGTTGATCCGGTGATGATTCGTGCGGGTCGAATACTGGGCTGTGACACCTCCCTCAAACTGTTCCTCAAGGTCATTTTGCCAGCAGCGATGCCGACCATTCTGGTGGGATTAAGAATAGCTTTCGGTACTGGCTGGGCCGCAATTATCGCAGCGGAGCTGGTGGCCGCACAGGAGGGGCTTGGATTCCTTATCTCTGACGGCATGGAAATATTGCGTTCGGATCTGGTCCTTGCCGGGATGGTGGTCATAGGCGTGTTGGGTGTGATGATTGACTCGGTTTTTCGTCTGGTCGGTCGCAAAGTGAACTGGGGGACGCAATCGTGACAACGGTATTTGATAAAACAAAGAGCAAAGCAAAAGGCATTCTGATCCAGAATGTGAGCAAGCTATTTTTTCCTGCCAATGGTGAGCCGGTTGAGGCATTGAAACCAGTGAATCTGGATATCCAACCCGGCGAATTTGTGGCGGTTATTGGCCCCTCAGGCTGTGGCAAAAGTACCCTGCTCAATATTGTCGCCGGATTTGAACAGGCAACGGCAGGCAGCGTGTTGGTGGATGGGGAAAGAGTGGCTAAACCCGACATCGACCGTGGCATGGTGTTCCAGCAATACGCACTCTTCCCCTGGCTAAACGTTCAGGAAAACGTCGAGTTTGGACTCAAGCAGCTTAATGTTCCGGAAAAGGAACGCACTGAAATCGTCACTTCGTTCCTTACGTTGGTGGGGCTGCAGGATTTTGCCAGCGCTCGCATAGATTCCTTGTCGGGAGGTATGAAACAGCGAGTGGCACTGGCCAGGGTGTTTTGTACCAACCCGTCAATCATTCTCATGGATGAGCCTTTTGGCGCGTTGGATGCGCTCACTCGAAGCATGCTTCAGAAGGAGCTTTTGTCGATCTGGCAGGAGTATGAGAAGACCGTCATGCTGATTACACACTCGGTGCAGGAAGCTCTTGTGCTGGCCAATCGCATTGTTGTCATTACAAGCCGACCCGGACGGGTAAAACTGAATATCAAAGTCGATCTTCCCTATCCCCGAGATCTTAAATCTGCCGCATTCCGTGAGCTTGAGGCGGAAATTCTTGATCAGCTGACTGATGAGATCGCAAAGTCTTATGGTGGCCAATCCCAAGTCCTGACGGCGGATTGAGATGACAACATCAAATGTAATCGATAATTCTGACCTTGCAGTTGTCACCCCAAGGGAGCTTGAGGAACAGACCCGCCAGGTTCTTCAGGAAATAGAGACATCTGGGATAAATGCCTTTTCCTGGGTTCAGTGCACGCCTGCTGTTTTCGAGAACGAGGCGTTGGCGGGTGAGCTTTCAGAACGCCCACTTGCCGGGTTGCCTGTTGCTGTAAAGGAGGTGATCGACGTTGCGGGGGCGCCTATTGGCCGTGGTTGTGGTGCCTTCGCTGGGAGAATAGCGGATGCCAGCGCCGAGATAGTCCTAAGGCTGGAGGCGCTGGGCGCGCAGATTATAGGCATAACGCGATCGACTGAAATGGCCATCGCGGGGGAAACCTCAACCCTGAATCCCTGGTCTTCCCAGCACAGCCCCGGTGCTTCCTCAAGCGGGTCTGCCGCTGCTGTCGGAGCGGGCCTGGTGCCCTTTGCCCTGGGAACACAGACAATCGGGTCTGTTATCCGTCCGGCAGCCTATTGTGGCGTGGTCGGATTTAAACCCTCACTTGGGGTAGGGCCTACCGCCGGAGTGGCCCTTTTGAGTGCCACTCTGGACCACGTTGGATATTTCGCAGACTCTCTGGAGCGGATGAGGCAGGTTCTGTCGCTTTTGTACCCGAGTCTGTCGCCTATACAGAAGGCCGATTCCAGACCCCGATTTGTCTTTGTAGAGCCATGGTTTGATTGCACCGGGCTCGGGCCGTTTTACGCCCGGCAGCATCGCCTGAAGTCGGCGTGCGAAGCGTCGGGCTATGATTGGGCAGAGTTGACCCTGGACGAGGAGATAACCGGTCAGGAGGCCAGACTGGTACATACGATCTTGTGCTTTGAAATGTTCCGGAGCTGGGGAAGCACCTTGCTGCATCATCCGGGCGCCAGTGAGGAATTGAAAGGCTTCCTCCGGCACGGTAAGTCCATTACCGAGGATGAGTACAATGCGTGTCTCAATGCACGTCTGGATATGATGGAACGAGTTGCAGGGCAACTGGATCGTGGTGATATTGTCGTTTTCCCCTCGGTACTCGGGGTTCCTCCGAAAATAGGACAGGGCACCGGTTCCAGAGACCCCCAGAGACTCTGGACGTTATTGGGAATGCCAGCGCTGAACCTGCCGGTGGGTTGGGGGGAAGGATTTCCGCTCAATCTGCAATTGGTAGCCCGTCGCGGTGAGGACCGGCGATTGCTGGAGGCTGCGCAGATTGTCAGCGAGCTGATGGGACAACCGATTCCGGATTCTGTCAACGGATGATCGCGCCAGAACTGCTAACGGCTTTTCTCGCTGCGACGGTATTCTTTGCCTCGTTGGTGCGCACTGCCACGGGGTTTGGTTTCGCGCTGCTGGCCGTACCCATGATGGGTTTGGTGCTGGAGCCAGCGAGCGCTGTCGGGATCAGTCTTGTCTTCCAGATTATCACTGGCCTGCCCATTGCCTTCCATGGGCTGTCCCGTTTCGAATGGGACTATGCGCTTAGGCTGGTTGGTTTAGCTCTGATTGGCCTGCTTCCGGGTCTGCTGGTTCTGTTGCTCTTACCACCCTTGTTTGCTCGGATTATGCTGGTCGCCTCGGTGTTGATTGCGTTGTATTTCATTGCTCGGCGGATGACGTTCAAGGCCAACCTGTCTTTTGTCCAGTGGGCGGGGATTGGTCTGAGTGCAGGTTTCATGCAGGGTGTCGCTGGAGCTTCCGGGCCACCAATTCTGGCTGCACTGCATGCAGATTCAGAACTTGGCATTGCGTCGAAGCGACGCATAATGGCACTGTTCTTTGTTTTCGCAGGAGTGCTCGCAGTCCCTCCCATTATGTTCAGCTTCCCGGAAGAATTGCTCGACTGGAAACTGGTGGGTGCGTTGTTTCTCGCAATGTTCATGGGGTTTGCGGCAGGGCAACAGCTCTTCTCTCGAATGAATGCTAACCACTTTCATCGGGCGACGGTTGTATTACTTGTCGTTTCGCTCGGTCTGGCATGCTATCCACTGATTCATGAACTGGATCCTTTGGTGCCCATATTCACTGATTAACAGGAGAGGTTGCGTTGAGCTCTGCTATTGAACGCGCATTTTTTATTCTGGAGTGTTTTGGCAAACATCAGAAACCCCTTCGACTTGCCGATGTGGTTGATGAACTGGAGTTGCCCAAACAGACCGCGCACCGCCTCATCAGGCAGCTGGAATCAATGGAATTGCTGGAGCGAGATATTCAGCCGGGTAAATTCAGGCTTGGTACTCGCATGCGTACCCTGGGTATTGCGTCCATTCTTTCTCAGAACCAAACGGTATTCACCAGAGCCATTCTTGAGGACTTGAAGAATCGCTTTGAGGAAACTGTCAATATTGGAGTCCTTGATAAAGGAGAGGTACTCTATATTGATAGGGTTGAGTGTCATTGGCCGCTCCGGGTTCAACTTAGCCCGGGCAGCAAGGTCAAGGCACATTGCACAGCCATCGGAAAATTATTACTGGCACACCTCCCGGAAAGCCAGTTTGCAGTGACTCTTCGAAATATAACGCTGGAACAGTACACGCCCAATACCATCACCGATCCCGCAGCCCTGAAGGCAGAATGTAGTAAAATTCGGGAGCAAGGCTATTCCGAGAACATCGGAGAGGACCTGCAAGGTCTTGTAGCCCTGGCGGTGCCGGTTTATGGTCATTCCGGACAGGTCATTGCCGGAATAGCGGTTCACGCCCCAGAAGCACGGATGAGTCTTGCGACTATGCATACCCATCTTGCGGCGCTTGTTGATGCCGCTGACAGGCTGGGCCTTGCACTCACGGCCGGGAATACCTGAATGGCAGGTTGTGCCACCACGTTTCAGGGGTTAGTTTGGAGTTATGCAAGATCACATTGTTGTTCTGACTGGCGCGGGTATCAGCGCCGAAAGCGGTCTCTCCACCTTCCGGGATAATGGCGGGTTATGGGAGGAACACAGTGTTTACGATGTGGCTACACCCGAGGCATTTGTCCGCAACCAGGAGCTGGTGCTTCGGTTCTACAATGACCGCCGGCGCCAGCTGGAATCTGCTGAACCTAATCAGGCTCACCGCCTGCTGGCGGAGCTGGAGCAGCGCTACCGGGTCACCGTTATCACGCAGAACGTGGACGACCTTCACGAACGCGGTGGCTCCAGCAATGTCATTCACCTGCATGGCGAACTCACCAAGGCCCGGAGCTCCCGTTCCCCGGAGTTGGTATATGACATCGGATATCGGGATATAAGCACAGGCGATACCTGCGAGCGGGGCAGTCAGTTGCGCCCGCACATTGTCTGGTTCGGTGAGGAAGTTCCGTTGCTTGAAACAGCCGCCGAGGTTGTGCGTACGGCAGATCATTTGTTGATTGTGGGAACCTCGCTGCAGGTCTATCCGGCGGCCGGGCTGGTCTATGAAGTGGACCGGGGGGTGCCTATTACAGTGATTGATCCCGGCGAACCGGCTTCCGTGTCCCGGGCTCGGGTTATTCGCAAGGGTGCCGCAGAGGGCGTTGCGGAGTGGGTCGCTCAGCTGACCTGATCGGGAACCTTGTCCTTCAGGTTTTGAGGTATCTCTCCAGCTCTTCTCTGAAAGCGGCCTGAACGCCCAGGCGTTTCAGCATCCAGTAGTGACCGGCAATCATCCGGTCGATAAAAATGCTTTCCACGGGCGGTTTGAAGTAGTCCAGGTATTTGAAAACGGTGCTGGTTTTCTCGGCCACCCGTTTGTGGATGTCGGCTTCGGCGAAGTCATAAGGCACATCCCGTTGTTCAAAGGGCACCACAAGAATATCCCGCCACATGGCGTAGTAGGCTTCATCCACGGCTGGCTGGCTGCCAACCCGCGCGCCAAGGTCAATCAGGTGACGGTCCAGGGCCTCGTAATCCTCGTCCAGAGCTGCGACCAGGGCATTCCGGTAGGCTTCTATGATCTGCGGTTTCAGCTTTTTCACACAGCCGAAGTCATACATGATGATGGAACCATCCGGCCGGTAGGCAAAATTGCCGGCATGAGGATCGCCATGGATGCACTGGAAACGGAACAGTTGATCGGCCATCAGGGTAAAGATCCTATGACCGATCAGATTGATGGCGTCCTGATCGTAACGTTCATTGGTGACCTTGCTGACATGATCGCCTTCGACCAGTTCCAGTGTCAGTACCCGGCGGGTTGAATGGCTTTCAATCACCGAGGGGATGAGAACCCAGGGCTGATCTTTGTGGAACTGCCGGAACAGTTCTATGTTTCTCGCCTCGTTCTCGTAGTCGAGCTCCTCCTTGAGCCGTTCCCGGATCTCTGCGAACAGCCGGTCAACGGACTCCTTGGGCATTTTCAGCAGACCGCCCAGTCTCAGCGCCATGCGCAGTTGCTTGAGGTCCGAATCGCAGGATTCGTCTACTCCGGGGTACTGAATTTTGACAATGACATCGGTACCGTCATGAAGCCGGGCACGATGCACCTGGCCGATGGAGGCGGCGGCGTATGGAGCTTCCTGCAGGTATTCGTACAGGTCTGAAACCGGTTTACCCAGCTCCGATTCGATCTGGCCACGGATGACCTCAAACGGCATCGGAGGGGCCTCTTTCTGCAGTTTTTCCAGGGCATCGGAAAATTCCCGAGGCAGAAAGTCTTGGGTCTGGGACGCTATCTGGCCTACTTTCATCACGGCCCCTTTCAGCTCACCCAGAGTGTCGGCAATCTGATCGGCCATGCGGGAATAGCTTTCACTCCGAGCCCCTTCATCGTTCTCTGAACGGAAGAGTCTGCGTGCGCGATCGCCGGCATACTGACCGGCCACAGAGGCTGTCATGCCCGCGAGTTTGAAAAATCGACCGCTTCGGGAGGTAACCGGTTTCTTTGCCATAAACAGATGTACGCCTTTGACCGGATTTGGATTTGGCCCGGTCCTGCACGTTAAACCACTTTGGTCTCTACGAACAGTAAGTCTTCGAGTTCAAGGGAAAGGGTCTGGCCGGGGTTGAGCGGGCCAACGCCTTTGGGCGTGCCTGTCAGCACTACATCACCGGGCTGCAGAGTGAACTGACTGCTGATATGCGCGATCAGTGGAACAATCGGGTTGAGCATGTCTCCGGTATCGCCGGTCTGCTGGCGTTGGCCGTCTATGTCCAACGTGAAGTGAATCCTGTTTCCGGTGAACGTCTCAGCCGGGACAAACGGTGACAGAGGGCAGGCGCCATCGAAGCCCTTGGCGCGCTCCCAGGGCTGCCCCTTTTCTTTGAGTTTGCTCTGCAGGTCTCGCAACGTCAGGTCCAGTGCCAGACCGTAGCCGAGAATGGCAGCTTCAGCCTCACTGGCCGAAGCATTGGTAAGGGGGCGGCCGATCAGGACTGCCAGTTCGGTTTCAAAGTGAACCGTGCGCTGATTCTGAGGGCACTTCACGGGGCGGGTAATATGGACGGCCGAAGTTGATGGCTTGATGAACAGCAGGGGCTCATCCGGTACCGGGTTATTGAGCTCCCGCGCATGCTCGGCATAATTCCGGCCAATGCAGACTACTTTTCCCAGTGGCAGATGAACGGGGGTGCCATCCTTCCAGTGATGTTGGTACTCCGGCATGGTTGTCTCCTGTTTGCGGGTGTTTATTCCCCTTCAAAAGAGCAAACAGTATAAACCTGAAGGCCTTCTTCCTGTAGCTTGCGGGAGCCCCCAAGGTCAGGAAGGTCGATCATGGCGGCTACTTCTACGATCTCTGCACCAATTCGACGGATCAGCCGGGTCGCTGCCAGCATGGTGCCACCGGTGGCGATCAGGTCGTCTACCAGAACCACGTTATCACCCGGCTTGAAGGCATCCTTATGCAGCTCAACGGAGGCTGTGCCATATTCAAGCTCGTAGTCTTCCACCAGCGTGTCGAACGGCAATTTCCCTTTTTTGCGAACCAGTACGAGAGATGCGTTGAGCTCGTAGGCCAGTGCTGAACCGATGATGAATCCGCGTGCATCCACGGCTGCTACGGCATCAATCTGGTGACCGTGGTAGCGGTGAACGAAGGCATCAATCAGCTTCCGGAAAGCTGTTTTGTCCTGCAATACAGTAGTGATGTCGCGAAAGGCAACGCCGGGCTTGGGCCAGTCTGGTACCGTGCGGATAGCCTTCTTGATGCTCTCGGAAAAATAATCCATAAACGTCCCGGTTACTATTCTGGATGCGGATCAGGCCGCATCCAGGAAAATGAATTTCAGCACGAAGACAACGGCAATGATCACCACGCTTGCATTCAGATCCGACCAGCGGCCACTCAATGCTTTCAGAATCGCGTAGGTGATGAAACCGAGGGCAATGCCGTTGGCGATGGAAAAGGTCAACGGCATCATCAGGGCCGTAACGACAGCTGGAGCGGCGTCGGTAATGTCGTCCCAGTCAATCAGCTTCAGGCCACTGGCCATCAAAACGGCTACGTAGAGCAGTGCCGGCGCCGTGGCGTAAGCAGGGATGATGCTGGCGATCGGCGACAGGAGAAGGCAGGCGAGGAACAGCGCTGCAACAACTACAGCTGTCAGGCCGGTACGGCCGCCGGCAGAGATACCTGCGGTCGACTCGATGTAACTGGTGGTGGTTGATGTGCCCAGGGCTGCGCCCGACATGGTGGCAACGGAATCCGACATCAGAGCACGGCCCAGGCGCGGAAGTTTACCCTCCTTGTCCAGCAGGCCACCCCGGTGGGCGGCGCCAATGAGGGTGCCGGAGGTATCGAACAGATCAACAAACAGAAACGCGAAGATCACGCTGATCATGCCCACGTTCAGGGCGCCAGCGAGGTCCAGCTGCATGAATGTTGGTGCCAGGCTCGGAGGTGCCGAGACAAGGCCGTTGTACTCCACCATGCCCAGGGCCATGGCAAACCCGGTAACGGCAATGATGCCAATCATCACGGCACCGGTGACCTGCCGAAACGACAGGGCGCAGATCAATACAAAACCGCCGAAGAACAGAAGACTTTCAGCGACTTTGACCTCTCCCAGTCCAACGAGTGTCGCGGGGTGATCCACGACGATGCCGGCATTCTTCAGCGCAATCAGTGCAAGGAAGAAACCAATGCCGGCGGAAATGCCAAAACGAAGGGACATCGGAATGCTGTTTATTATCCATTCTCGAACTTTGAAGATGCTCAGGATGAAGAACAGGAAGCCGGAAATGAAGACCGCCCCCAGCGCCACCTGCCAGCTGTATCCCATGCTGCCAACAACGGTGAACGAGAAAAAGGCATTCAGGCCCATGCCTGGCGCCAGGGCAATCGGGTAGTTGGCCCACAGCCCCATGATCAGGGTGCCGATGACGGCGGCGAGGCAGGTAGCAACGAACACGGCTCCGAAATCCATCCCGGTTGAGGACAGGATGCTCGGGTTAACCACGATAATGTACGCCATGGTCAGGAAGGTGGTAAAACCTGCGACCACTTCTTTACGAACTGTGGTGCCGTGGGCCTGGAGTTGGAAAAGTCGTTCAAGCATGACGGGTGTCTGCCTCAAAAGATGCTGAAAGTGGGTGTTTGGAGGTCTGATTTTGACGGAATTCGTCTATTGCGTGAAAAAACGGCAATGTTACCGGCTCATCCGCCTCAGGCCAAGGGATGATTGACAGTTCGTCAAACGGATCGTCGGATTAGTGTGTCTGTGGGTCCCGTTGCAGGCGGATATCGAACTTTACCGCAAGCATTCTGACAATCACGATGAACAGCAGGCCAATGGTTAGAGGCAGTGCTTCGTAATCAAGGAACCATTGGCACAGAAAGTAGAGCCAGCATCCGGCGAAAGAAATGGAAGCGTAAATCTGATCTTTGCGGAAAATGTAGGGCACTTCGTTGCACAAGGTGTCTCTGAGCGCGCCGCCGAAGGTGCCGGTCATGACGCCGAGCAGGGAAGCGATGAACCACGAGTGACCCATGTCGAGGGCCAGTTGGGCACCCAGAATGGAAAATACACCTAGCCCGATCGCATCTGGAAACACGATTCTGGACTCTCTCAGTCGCTCTGCCCGCTTGGAGTAACTGAAGATGATCGCCATAACAAGGATCAGCATGGGCTGTTCCTCATGTTTGATCCAGTAGAGTGGGTGGTTGTCCATTATCAGGTCCCGCAAGGTACCGCCGCCCAGAGCGGTGATAAACCCGATGGTAAACACACCGACAGGATCCATATTCTTGGAGCGAGCCACAATCATCCCGGAAATCGCGAACGCGATGATCCCGATCATTTCCAGTGAATAAATGATATCGAACATGGCTAGCCCCAAAAAAGGCCAGGATTGGCCTTATGCCGCACTTACAAGCGCGCAGGATAACGAAAAAAGGTCAGGCTTTCATCTTGAGCGTCGGAGGGAGGGTGAGCCCAGGGGGGCAGGGAGGTTTCGAAAACTCTGGACGAGCAGGGGATATGTTCTGGCAATTTAACAGCTACTGAATAAATATCGTTTATAAATTTAGATAAAAGAGCTTTATTTGCTTCATGACCCGACTCTGTTTAGCGTGACGGGTATCACGAAGCAGGCACGATTCGCCTGGAACCCGATCAGAACAGGAACGAAGAGTCCATGAAAGCTATTCTCTGCAAGGAATACGGACCGGCCGAAAAGCTGGTCATTGACGATGTGCCCAGCCCCGAGGTGAAAGGCCGTGGTGTCAAGGTGCGGGTAAAGGCCGCGGGCCTGAACTTTCCGGATACCCTGATTATTGAAGGCAAGTACCAGTTGAAGCCCACCATGCCGTTTTCACCGGGTGGAGAAATGGCAGGAGAGGTTATTGAAGTCGGTGATAAGGTCACCCGGTTCAAGACTGGAGACCGGGTTGCGGGCCTGACTGGTTACGGAGCCTTTGCCGAAGAAGTAATCGTACCCGAGCAGAACCTTTTGCCCGTTCCCGATGGCATGTCTGACGAGAAGGCTGCCGCCTTCACCATGGTTTACGGAACGTCCTATTACGCGCTGAAACAACGCGCCAACCTTCAGCCCGGTGAAACCCTCTTGGTTCTGGGTGCCAGTGGTGGTGTTGGTCTGGCAACCGTTGAACTTGGCAAGGCCATGGGGGCGCATGTTATTGCCGCTGCGAGCTCCGCCGAGAAGCTTGCCGTGGCTAAAGAAGCCGGCGCTGACGAGCTGATCAATTATTCCGAAGAGCCACTCAAAGACGCGATCAAGAAGCTCACCCACAGTAAGGGCGTGGATGTCATCTACGATCCGGTAGGGGGAGACTTTACGGAGCAGGCTCTTCGTGCGATGGCCTGGAACGGTCGGCATCTCATTATCGGCTTCGCCGCTGGAGACATCCCTAAAGTCCCGGCGAACCTGACCCTGCTAAAAGGCTGTTCGGTCGTGGGTGTCTTCTGGGGCAGTTTCACCCAGCGTGAGCCGGAGGCCAGTGCCCAGAATATGTTGGAGCTGATGAAACTCTACGGTGAAGGCAAGATTGACCCGAAGATCAGCGAAGTCTTTGAATTTGGGGATTACGCCAAGGCCCTGGGCTCGCTGACTGAACGGCGAGCCACCGGCAAGGTCGTTCTGAAGGTCGGCTCCTGAAGGGTATCCCGGCCATAACGCCTCGGGCTAGTCCAGAAACAGGTCTGGCATCAACGGCTTGTCGCCCGGCTCATACCGGTAGTGCTCGAAATCAGTCATGCCGTCCTGCCTCAACAGGTCTTCGTCGATCAGATTCTGTCCGGTCATGGTCCCAGGCGCCCGGTTCAGAATACTGACGGCAGCGTCGGCCATGATGTCCGGCTTCCTGCCCCGGGCCATCATCTGGGGCCCGCCTGCTTCGAACTCGATGGCCGCCGTGGCAACCAGTGTTTTTGGCCACAACGTGTTAACCGCAATGTCGTACTGCTTGAACTCTTCCGCCATGCCCAGACTGAGCATGGTCATGGCGTACTTTGTGGTGGTGTAGGGGCCGTACTGGGCGAACCACCGGGTATCCAGATTCAGGGGGGGAGACAAGCTCAGGATGTGGGCCTGGTCTGACTGTTTCAGCCAGGGCAGGGCAGCCTGACTGCAGGCCATGACTGCCCGGGCGTTGACCTGGTGCATGAGGTCGTACCGGCTGACCTTGAGTTTTTCCACGCCGGTCAGTCGGATGGCGCCGGCGTTGTTCACAAGGGCATCGATGCCGCCAAAGTATTCGCCCGCTTCATCCATGCGTTGGCGAATCTGCTTCTCATCCCGTACATCCAGAACCAGAGCCAGTGCCCTACCGCCGGCTTCGTGCACTTCTTCCGCCACGGTATGAATAGTGCCGGGCAGCTTCGGGTGTGCTGTGTCCGATTTGGCGGCAATAACAACGTTTGCGCCCTGGCGGGCACAGGCAAGAGCAATAGCCCGGCCGATGCCCCGGCTTGCGCCGGTGATAAAGACGGTGCGGTTACGCAAGCTAGTCATCCGTTATTCTCCTTTTCGAAACTTTCGTTGGCGATAATCTCCACCAGTAACTGATTGCGTTTCACCTGGTCACCCATGCCGGCATATAGCTCACTGACAACGCCGTCGCGGTCGGCTGTTACCGGATGCTCCATTTTCATGGCTTCCAGTATGACCAACGTATCGCCCTGGCGAACGCTCTGGCCGGCTTCGACCACGACATTAATAATGGCGCCATCCATGGTTGCCTGGATGCGACCGCTGCCTGCACTAGCGGCACCCTGCGAAGGTTGGTGAGTGACATCTCGCACCGACCAGGACTGCCCGAACGCCTGTAAAAACAGGAGTTCGCCCTGGCGGTGATAGTGGCATGTCTGACGAACGCCGTTGTCGATAACGCTCAGTTGGCCATCGTGTTGGTTATCGAGTATCAGGGTATGACGGTTCTCGCCCATGAGTACTGACAACCGGTGACCGTTGCGGGTCACCAGTAACTCAACGGTGGTGTCGCCGGTTTCAAGTCTGATCGGTGTCATGGTGGCTGGCGCATTGCTCCAGGCGCTCTGGCCAGAGGTTCCATGATCAAGCACGCAAGCGGCCAGGGCCAGTTGCCGGATATCCGGTGTTTGGGGATGCAGGGACGGGTCGTTACTGAAGGTTTGTTGCAGGAAGGCTGTGGTAGCCTCGCCCGCGCCGAAGGTTTCGTTTGCGATGATACGGCTGAGAAAGTGCCGGTTGGTGGTGACTCCGAACACCGTGGTGTCCTCAAGGGCCCGGATCAACCGGCGTCGAGCTTCATTCCGGTTCTGACCCCAGGCGATGACTTTGGCCAGCATGGGGTCGTAATGAGGCGTGATGGTATCGCCGGTCCGCACACCGGAATCGTAGCGAAGGCCCTCGCCCTCAGCGGGCTCAAACGCACAGAGAAGACCTGTCTGGGGGGTAAAACCGTATGCCGGATCCTCGGCGTAAAGGCGCACCTCGATGGCGTGGCCGTTCAGGCAGATATCGTCCTGCGCCAGAGGTAAGGCAAGCCCCTCGGCGACGGTGAGCTGCCAGGCGACCAGATCCTGGCCGGTAATAAGTTCGGTAACCGGGTGTTCGACCTGAAGGCGGGTATTCATTTCCAGGAAGTAGAAATTCCGGTTCTTGTCCACAAGGAATTCGACGGTGCCCGCGCCCTCGTAATGGCAGGCCCGGGCAGCTTTTACTGCAGCTTCGCCCATGGCTTTGCGCAACTCCGGTGTTACGAACGGGGACGGGGCTTCTTCAACCACTTTCTGGTGCCGGCGCTGAACGGAGCAGTCCCGCTCCCCCAGGTACACCACGTTGCCGTGGCGATCAGCAAACACCTGGATTTCCACATGGCGAGGCTCGATGACGGCTTTCTCGAGGATCAGTTCGTTGTCGCCGAAAGCCTGCTTCGACTCGGAGCGGGCCCGTCTGATGCTTTCTGCCAGCCCGGATTCGCTTTCAACCAATCGCATACCCCGGCCACCACCGCCGGCGGAGGCTTTGATCATCAGCGGGTAGCCGATTTCTTTGGCGGCGGCGATGAGTTGGTCGTCGCTGGCGTCGTCGCCTTCGTAGCCAGGAACGACGGGCACGCCGGCTTGCTGCATGGCAATTTTGGATCGGCGTTTGCTGCCCATGAGTTCGATGGCGGATGCTGGCGGGCCAATAAAGACCAGACCGGCGTCTTTGCACGCGTTGGCGAAGGCGGCATTCTCGGACAGGAAGCCGTAGCCGGGGTGGATGCAGTCGGCGCTGGTTTTGCGGGCGGCATCAAGGATGGCGTCGCTGTTCAGGTAGGAGGCAGATACCTGTGCCGGACCAATGCACACGGCTTCGTCGGCCAGTTCCACATGCATGGCCTTGGCGTCGGCCTCGGAGTAGACGGCCACGGTGCGGTAACCGAGGGCTTTGGCTGTACGGATGACCCGAACTGCGATTTCGCCCCGGTTGGCTATTAATAGTTTTTTTAGCATGGTGCTGGTCTCATTGTTTTGTGCCAGTCCGCGAGCAGGTGCGGCGAGGCTTTCAGGAAACCGCTACGAGCACATCCATGTGCGCTTGACGTCGGCCATCCATGGCCGCCGACATTTCCTGAAAGCCTCCCCACACCCACTCGCTCCCCCGTAACTCAGTCGTTGGATTCGACCCATGCCGGAGGGCGTTTCTGCATGAAGGCCACAGTGCCCTCAGTCCCTTCGCTTCCCCGAATGGCTTCGGCAAACTTCTCAGCCGCGCTGTCCAGCAAACCGCTCATCGGTTCATGACCCACCCGATGCAGTAACGCCTTGGTTTCAGCGGTGGCAACCGGTGCGCAATGGCGAACACGATCCAAGGCGTTGGTCAGCATCTCTTCCAGTTCATCATCCGAAGAGGCCGCCTGGTGAACGATTCCAAGACGGCAGGCCTCGTTCGCGTTGATTCTTGAACCCAGTAAAGCCAGCCTTCGGGCCTGGGTCAGGCCGATTCGTTCAACCACAAATGGCGCAATCTGGGCGGGAATGACCCCCAGTGAGGTTTCCGGCATGCCGAATTTTGCCGTTGGGCCGGCGATGGCGACGTCGGAAACGCAGGCCAGGCCGAAGCCACCGCCCATAACTGCACCTTCGGTGACCGCGACAACAACTTTTGAGGATTCGTTGACCTGTTGGATCATCTGGCCGAAGGCTCTGTTCAGGCGGTAGAAGGGATCGGTTTCACCTTCGGCCACGTTCTGGCCCCTCGCACCGGCCATGTCTTTGATATCGCCGCCGGCGCAGAAATGACCACCGGCGCCGCGAATGACGACTGCCCGGATGTGCAGGTCATTTGCAATCTGGGCAAACACCGCGGACAGTTCCGCCACCATCTGCAGGCTCATGGCGTTGCGGACGTCCGGGCGGTTGATGGTGATAAACAGGGTGGGGCCCTGTTTTTCCAGGAGAAGAGTTTCACAATGTGGTAGTTGATTCATAGATGACTCCACAATAAACAGACCTCAGTCGCGTTTCTTGCCCGGAAGGGTGCCCATCATCTTGGAGATGATTCCGAGCATGATTTCGTCGGCACCACCGCCGATAGACACCAGCCGAACATCGCGGTGTGCCCTGGAAATCGGGTTGTCCCACATGTATCCATTGCCGCCCCAGTACTGCAGACAGCTGTCCGTTACTTCGCGTCCCAGACGTCCGGCCTTGAGCTTGGCCATGGAAGCCAGGCGTGTCACATCCTTGCCTTCAACGTGCAGTTCGCAGGCCTGGTAGGTAAGGGCGCGCAGGGCTTCGACTTCGGTTTGCAGTTCGGCCATACGGAAGTGGATGACCTGGTTGTCGATCAAGGGCTGACCAAAGGTCTGGCGCTCGCGGCAGTATTCGATGGTCTTCGTAATGCAGTTCTCAAGCGCTTTGATCACGTTTGCCGCACCCCAGAGACGTTCTTCCTGGAACTGCAGCATCTGCATCATGAACCCGGTCCCCTCGGCGCCAATCCGGTAGCGCTGGGGTACGCGAACGTCGTCAAAGAAAATCTGGGCAGTTTCGGAGGAGCGCATGCCCAGCTTGTTGAGGTGAGGGCTGAAGGTGATGCCGGGGGTCTTGGTGGGCACCACGATCAGGGATTTGTTTTTGTGGGCTGAGTCGTCGGAGGTGTTGGCCAGCAAGCAGATGAAATCGGAATTGGGGCTGTTGGTGATCCACATCTTGGAGCCGTTGATGATGTAGTCTTCACCGTCTTTCTTTGCGGTGGTCTTCAGCCCTGCGACGTCGGATCCCGCACCGACTTCACTGACGCCGATGCATCCCACCATGTCGCCGGCAATGGCGGGGGCCAGGAAACTGCGTTTCAGTTCATCGGAGCCAAACCGGGAAATAGCCGGGGTACACATGTCGGTCTGGACGCCAATGGCCAGCGGAACTCCACCACAATGAGCCATGCCCAGTTCTTCCGCCGCTACCAGGTTGTAGCTGTAATCCAGGCCCATACCGCCATACTCTTCCGGCTTCTGGATGCCCAGGATCCCGAGGTTGCCGAGCTTTTTGAAGAGCTCGTGAATCGGGAACTCTCCGGCTGCTTCCCATTCGTCGCAATAGGGATTGATTTCCTTCTCGACGAAATCCCGGACGGTTTTCCGAAGGGCTTCGTGTTCGGCTGTGAATTTCACGTTATTGTTCTCCTACTGATAGAAAGTTCCCGCGCTCAAAGCTCGAAGGCTCAGAGGCGGGCCACCCCAAACGTATTAGGCCGCAACTGACGGGCATCTGCCTCGCGACAGGTGTCCAGAATCAGTGCCAGAACCCGTCGTGTATCCCGTGGATCAATCAGTCCGTCATCCCACAACCGGGCTGTTCCAAACAGTGCAGTTGAGCCTTCTTCGAGTTTTTTCGCCGTAGCCTGCTCCAGAAAATCCAGTGTCTTTGGATCCGGCTCTATGCCGCCGCGGCGTTGTTTATCCTCCGCCACGATTCTCATTACCTTGCCGGCCTGTGCCGGCCCCATGACAGCGGTTCGGCTGTTGGGCCAGGCGAAGATGAATCTTGGGTCCAGACCACGCCCACACATGGCATAGTTGCCTGCGCCATAGGAACCGCCGATCACGATGGCGATTTTTGGCACCCGACAGTTGGCCACCGCCTGAATCATTTTCGAGCCGTGTTTGATGATGCCATTCTGCTCGGAGTGGGTGCCCACCATGAATCCTGTGGTGTTGTGCAGGAACAACAGGGGCGTTCCGGCCTGATCGCAGAGCTGGATAAACTGGGCTGCCTTGGCGGAACCTGCTGGAGTGATCGGGCCGTTGTTGCCGATGATGCCGACCGAATGGCCTTCAATCCGAATGGTGCCGCATACCGTCTGGTTGTCGAACTCATTCTTGAAATCCATGAACCTGGATCCGTCGGCGATTCGGGCAAGGATTTCCCGCACGTCATAAGGCTTTTTCGAGTCTGCCGGGATAACGCCCAGCAGTTCATCGGCCGGGTACAGGGGCTCCTCCCAGGTCATTTCCCGCGGTACCGGCAGCTGCTCGTTCCAGGGCAGGGCTTCAAGGATGTTTCTGGCCTGGCGGATGCCGTCGGCATCGTCTTCGGCCAGGTACTCGGCCGTGCCGGCTACCGTGGCATGCATCTCGGCGCCGCCGAGTTCTTCGTCTGTGGCGACTTCACCCGTGGCCGCTTTGAGAAGGGGAGGGCCAGCGAGAAACATCTTGGCCTGCTCGCGAACCACGATCACGTAGTCGGAGAGGCCTGGCTGATAGGCGCCACCCGCCGTGGCGTTGCCATGCACTACGGTCACCTGGGGAATGCCGGCGGCGGACATGCGGGCCTGGTTGGCAAAGCCCCGGGCACCCAGCACGAAGATATCGGTAGCGTAGTTCAGATTGGCGCCGCCGCTTTCAGACAGGGAAACCACGGGAAGCTTGTTTTCCATGGCGATCTGCTGGAGTCGCAGGGTTTTGTCCAGGCCGGCCGGCGTAATTGTGCCGCCTTTGATGGCACTGTTGCTGGCAACGACAAGGCAGCGAATGCCACTGACATAGCCGATGCCGGCGATAATCCCGCCGCCTGCCAGGCTACCGTCCTTGTCATCATGCATCTTGTAGCCTGCCAGGGAACAGAGTTCCAGGAAGGGCGTGCCACGATCGAGCAACCGGTTGATGCGGTCTCTCGGAAGCAGTTTGCCTCGCCTGGTGAACTTTTCCCGGGCGGTTTCCGCCAGATCAAGAACCTTCTGTTCCACTTCGCGAAACCCGGTGATATGAGCTTCCATGGCTTCGGCGTTGGCGCGGAAGGTGTCAGATTGGGAGCTTACCCTGGATTCAAGTACCTGCATGGCTGCTCCTCAGTCGTCGCTCAGAACGTTCGGGGTAATGGCGCGGTGAAAGCCGTTGTAGGGTTCGTTGTTTTTGGCTTTTGGTAGCGGCCAGACCCGGCCACCATGCGACGCTGCGCCGTCGATCCGCAGACAGTCGCCACTGATAAACGCGGCACCGGGGCTCAGCAGAAAACAGATTGCAGAGCTGACTTCGGACTCGGTACCCATCCGTTTGATCGGCACGTTGTCGCCAAGGCTTCGGATCCATTGCTTCATGTGTTCGGGGTAGTTGTCCATGCCACTGGAGGCAATCCAGCCTGGCGCGACTGCGTTCACCCGAACGCCAGAGGCGCCCCATTCAACCGCTGCGGTCTGGGTGAAATTGACCATCCCGGCTCTTGCGGCACCCGAATGCCCCATGCCGGGCATCCCGCCCCACATATCGGCGACGATATTGACGATGGCACCACCCGTTCTGGAAAGCGACTGGGTGTAGGCTTCCCGAGCCATCAGGAAGCCGCCGGTCAGGTTGGTGCGCACCACCGTTTCCCAGCCTTTCTGGTTGATCCCGGTCAGCGGTGCCTGGAACTGTCCTCCGGCATTGTTTACCAGACCGTTCAAGCCACCATGCTCGGCAATAATTGCCTTCACGGTCGCCTTTACAGAGTCTTCTTCCCGGATATCGCAAACATGAGCAGAAGCGATGCCACCGTCTTCCGTGATCTCTGCTTTTACAGATTCCACTTTCTCGACTTTGCGGCCGACCAGGGCAACCCGCGCCCCGAGGGCGGCAAGTTCATGGGCGGTGCACCGGCCAATGCCGGAACCGCCGCCGGTAACAATAAACACCTGGTCCTTGAACAGATCCGGATGAAAAACAGATTGATAGCTCATATCTTGTCGACCTTTTCCAATGTTCGGGCACTCTGGCTGCTCGCCCCTTCCGGGACTGTGTGCAGCAGGGATGCTGCGATCAAGCGTACAGGGACGTATTCACAGCGGGTCCCGGAAGGGGCGAGCAGCCAGAGTGCATGCATCAGGGAACTAACGCTCTACCAGCTCGGAGGGGACGGGCACCGGATATTCCAAAAGCTGCTGGGCAAACGCCTTTCCCTGGGGGTCTATCCGCAGGCTGGCGACCCCGCCGCCGCCGAGGCTGTGCTCCAGCAGGAAATTGAGCGCATGAAATCCGGGCAGCGCCCAGCGGGTTACACGGCCGGTTTCAGGACTCAGCGTGTGGGCCATCCAGTCCGCGACGGCCGATTCCGTCAGGGCCGCCTCGATAAACGGCAGATACTCTGCTTTCCTGGCAATCACGCCAATGTTGCTGTGGTCGCCCTTGTCGCCACTCCGGGCCCAGGCCAGTTCAACCAGAGGCACCGTGGTGTCGGTGGCGGTCGTTTCGTCAGTGAATGATTGTGGCTGAAGTAAGTCAGGGCTGAACCCGCCGCTGTTTTCCACCTCGACCGGTTGCCGGTTGCCATCCAGATCCACCGACACCGCTACCTCGTTTTTAGGTACCAGGCATGAATACAGCCGGATCTTCGGCCAGACCGTAGGCCGCCCACCAACAATCCCGGTAATGCCCGGCGCCATCCCCGTTGCTGCCTGGGCGATTTCTCGGGAGAACAGCACCAGGGCTTCCTTCTTCTGATGGGCAGTGCTGATTTTGACCACGACTTCCCGGCGGTTCTCGCCACGGCCATGGGCGCCATAGGTCGCCTCTGTGCCCAGAAGCTCAATACTGGTTTCACTGTAATCGGGCAAGCCGCGCTCTGCGAACATGCGCGAGGTCTTTGTCAGTATGGCCTGGGCGACGGTTTGCGCCTTGGCTTTGGCATTCATGCCGGCCAAAAGAAACGTGACTGTGCATTTGAAACCGTCCGGCCAGGTGCCCGACACTTTGTAGCTGTCTGTTGGAGGAAGCCCTCTGGCACCTCGAACCTGCACCGCATCTTTACCGGTTTCTTCCAGCTCAACGTTGGTAAAATCACAGGTGACATCTGGCAGGAGGTAGGCTCTGGGATCACCAATTTCATAGACCAGCTGTTCGGCTACGGTGCCACGACTGACCAGACCTCCGGTATCGTCGGGCTTGGTGATGAAAAAGCTGCCATCGGAAGCCACTTCGGCAATCGGGAAGCCCATGTTTGCGTAGCCGTCGGCCACTTCTTCCCAGTCGGTAAAGTTGCCGCCGGTAGACTGGGCACCACACTCAAGCAGATGCCCGGCAAGACTGCCCTGGGCCAGCTTGTCGTAGTCTGTCCAGTGCCATCCGAATTCATGCACCAGTGGGGCCAGCACCAAAGCGCTGTCGGCAACCCGGCCGGTGATCACGATATCTGCGCCCTGTTCCAGGGCTGCAACAAGGCCGGGCGCGCCCAGGTAAGCGTTCAGGCTGACCATCATTGGTGGCATTGGCTGACCGGAACTCATTTCTGTAATGCCCATATCCGCCAGTTTTTTCTTCTTCATCAGCAGGTCATCGCCCAGTACCAGAGCGATCTTCATTTGCACGCCTGCCTTTTCACACAGCGCCTGCAGGGCATCGCGACAAGCGACCGGGTTCACCCCGCCGGCATTGGCCAGCACCCGGATGCCTTTCGCCTTAATGTCGCCGAGTAACGGGGCCATGACTGTCTGGACAAAATCCCGTGCGTAACCCTGAGTTGGGTCCTTCATTTTCTGGCCGGCCATGATGGACATGGTGATTTCGGCCAGATAATCCGCAACGAGGTAGTCAATGTTGCCTTCGTAAACCAGTTGCGAAGCGGCGGTTTCTGTATCGCCCCAGAAAGCTGAGGAACAACCGATGCGAACAGTTTTGGGTGATTCAGCCATGTTCCTGTGCCCTGTCTCTGATATCCGATTCCATGCGTGTGGCAATCGCTGATTTTTGATGCGATGCAGCTGACGATACCAAGCAAGCGCTTGGTTTGTAAACAGGAAGGTTTCAGGTAGAATTGATGGCCTCTTTTTGCCAATGGGTAGCCTCAGTGAGCCAGAACCAAATTCTCCAGTCCCTGATTGCCGAGAACCTCGTCTCTGATCCTGGCAGTGCCCGTGGACGCCTGCTCACAGAGGCGGCCCGGCTCTTCCGGGAAAAAGGCTACGAGCGAACCACGGTTCGTGATCTTGCGTCCGCAGTAGGTATTCAGTCGGGCAGCCTGTTTCACCATTTTCGAACCAAGGAAGAGATCCTTAAAGCAGTGATGGTGGAAACGATTCGGTTGAACACCGCGCTCATGCAGGCCGCCATGGAGGCCGCCGATACGAATAGGGAAAAGCTGCGTGGTTTGGTTCGTGCTGAACTTGAGTCGATTAATGGCCAGACCGGTGAGGCGATGGCAGTACTGGTATTCGAGTGGCGTAGCCTCTCCGTCACTTCCCAGGCGGAGGTGCTGGAGCTACGCGACATCTATGAACAACTTTGGCTGGATGTGCTGGAATCGCTTGAGCAGGAAGGCGCTCTGGAGGCAAAGCCATTTGTGGTTCGCCGGATGTTGACCGGCGCGCTGAGCTGGACCGTAACCTGGTACAAACCAGAACGGGGAGGTCTGACATTGGATGGTCTGACCGATCAGGTGATGGCGATGATGGCAATGACAAAAAAGTGAAGCGGAGCGAAACACGATCTCTTGGCTGGCAACGCTCAAGCTGCACTTTCGCGGTTTGAATACACGCCATCACAGATAAAGGTCGGAAGGGTGGAGCCGCATTCTGTGTGTTGCATCTGAAGTGAATAAAGAAACGTAGGACAGGAGAATCAATCAGCGTAGGATACCAGGATCAGGTTATCCTTCACGATATAGTTAACGCGATGGTGATCTCTTCTCATGGCTACATTTTCAGGTTACAGACTCCTTCCGCTTGTTTCTGGTCTTCTGGTTCTGGCTGGCTGCGGTGGCGGGGGTGGTAGTAGCGAAAGCCCGGAGCTTCCTGCGACTGAGCCCGACAATGCATTGACCGGTCAGATTGCCATTGAGGCCGGCAGCCGGGTTGACTGGGACACCATGGATCAATTGTCGTTGATCGCTGCCGAGCCCTCCGTTGGCAGCCAGACACTCCCCGTGAGTTTTATTCTGGCGGGCTATGTCAGCGGTGCACGGGGAAGCTACGGACGCACCAATGGTCAGTTTTTGGGTTTTGAGGCCGATCCGGAAGACATCTTTTCGGTCCCTTTGGCTCCGGGAGAAACACTGCGTTTGGAGAGCCTTGGAAGCCGGGCGGGTAATCCGGAATTGACGCTTTCGCTGCTGGACGGGTCAGGTACGAATTTTCAGACAACCGATAGAGATTCCCCGCCCGCCGAGGTCAGGCTGGCTGACGGATATCCGGAACAGGATTATTCGGTAAAGGTAACCACGGGCGGTAGTGTTCCTGCACGGTACGTACTTGTAAAGGCCACAACGGAACAGTTTGGTTCTTTGAGCTTGAGTTGGCCCGATCAGGAGTTTGCAGCAGAGGAAGCGATCGTAACCTTGAAGTCAGTACCATCGGCTGGTATCGCAGCGTTTTCCGCTCAAACGGCGGTTATGGAGCGACAACTCGGCGAATCGGACTGGCTGATGAGAATGCCAGCGCAGGCGCTGGGTAGCGCAACGGCAGATGGTTCTTCCGAGGCAAGAACGCTGGCCTGGATTGCCGAGTTGCGAAAGCGTCCGGAGGTGTCCTCGGCGATACCCAATTACCGGTTTACCACCACGAGCACGCCGGTCGACGAGGAGATGTATGCGCTGCAGTGGCACTATAATCTGATCAATGGCCCGGTAGCCTGGCAGCTTGCTCCGGAAGGTGGGACGGGTGTCAGCGTCGCGGTGCTTGATACTGGCTTGTTCAGTCCCTCCGACAGTTCGGCGTGGCATCCTGATCTGGACGCCAATGTCGATCCCGGCCGCGATTTCGTCGACAATGACAGCTATCCGGAAGATCCGGGCAACAGCGTTGGTTCCAGCGTATTCCACGGTACCCATGTCGCGGGCACGATTGGCGCCGTAGTGAATACCATGGGAATCGGCGGCGTTGCCTACGGGAGTCGCATTGTGCCAGTCAGAGTTCTGGGTGAGGGCGGCACAGGCACCTCGGATGACTTGATCGAGGGCATTCGCTGGGTTACCGGGCAGTCTGATAACAGTCCGGAGCGCGCGCAGGTCGTCAACCTCAGTCTTGGTGGACTGCCGGAGATTCAACAACTGGAAGACGCCATTGTCTTCGGAGTGAATGAGCGGGATATGATCTTTGTTGGGGCGGCTGGCAATTCGGCTACGTCCCAGCCAAGTTTCCCGGCTGCCTCCCCCAATGTGCTTGCGGTCAGCTCGGTCGACGGTGGCGGGCGTCTTGCCTCATATTCGAATTTTGGCTCCTGGATAGACCTTGCGGCGCCGGGCGGTGATGCCAGTCGAGATGGTAACAACGACGGTAGAGCTGATGTTGTCTGGAGCACTAGTGCGGTCGATCGAGGCAACGGGTTTGAGGCCAGTTACATCGGGCTGCAGGGGACATCCATGGCCGCACCTCATGTTGCCGGTGTCATTGCGTTGCTGAAGCAGGAGTCCGGTCAGACCGATTATCAGAACATCCGGGGTTTGCTTGAAGCCGGGGAATTGACGGATTTTTCAGGTGTTCGGTCGGACCAGTTCGGTTTCGGCATTCTTGATGCCTCGAAAGCATTACAGGCTATTGGTGATGTCACGGTACTTTCTCCATCGCCGTCTCAGTTGTTTCTGGGTAGTGAAACGTCGCTGGCGCAGACAGTAAGCCTTAGCAAAATTGGTCAGGGATCGGTCGTTATCGATTCGGTGTCGGAAGCGCCACCGTGGTTCACTGTCACACGAAGCGATCTCCCGGACGGCACTATCGCGCTGGAATTTGCCCTCGAGGAATCGGCTCTTGAGGCCAACGTATCCTACCGGGAAACCATTCAGGTGGCGTACACCGCAGATGGAGTTTCCAGAAGCCTCAGTATACCGGTTGTTGCCCAGGTGCTATCGGATGAGCTTGCTCGAACAGCGGGCGATCATTTTGTGCTCCTGGTCAATACACAGCCGAATGATGAAGGGCTGTATGAGGCTGAATCCCAGGTGGCGGTGGAAGTGAACAACGGGAATTACACCTTCCGTTTTGAACCGGATGACGGGGTGGAACCAAAGGAATTGTATGAAATGGCGCCCGGATCCTACTATCTGGTTGCTGGCTCTGATATCGATGGCGACGGAATTATTTGTCAGCCCGGCGAAGCCTGCGCCGAATATCCCGTATCGGGATTGCGGGAAGTCATTACCATTGAAGCGGGGCAGGGACTGGAAGACATTACCATGACAACCAGCTTTACCCGGCCGACCATTTCCGGGTCTTCGCTGGATCTACTGCCCAGACCTGAGTTTTCAGGGTATCGCTTGCTGGATAACAGCGATAGCCCTTCAACGAATGGGAGCAAGCTGTCTCAATGAAGTTCAAGCGTTTAGCCGCCTGCTGCGCGGTGACAATGGCGTTTTCACTTGCTGCCTGCAGTTCTGTGGCAGTCGATAGTGTTGCCGAAGTGCGGCAGATTACGCATTCGGCCTACTGTGGCCTCAGGGGACCGGGCGTGGCTTACGTTGCTTCTGCAGAGGACCTGGAGCCGTTGCTGGGTGTCAGTGGTCAGAATTTCAGTACCAAGATGATTCGTGAAGTGGATTTTGCCAGCGAGCATCTTGTTTTCGTAACACTCGGCCAAAAGCCGACAGCGGGTTTCAGCGTTGCGCTGGACAATGTTCGTTTTGCGGGGGAAACCCTGACACTGGAAATGTTCGTGAGGAAACCGGAGCCGGACATGATTGTTGCACAGGTCATCACATCCCCTTGCGCAATCGTGGCTGTGCCGGCCACGAAATGGCAACGGCTTGAGATAGTCGGTGTCACCGACAAGCCATTGGTCCGGGATCTCAGATAACTGAGCCCGCCCAGGGGTGCTTAAATCAACCGTTGATCTTTCTTTACGAATCCCTAAGCTATGATTCAGCTTTTTCTATCAATCTCGGAGTCAGTTCCTGCCCATGAGCCAGCAACAATATAACGC
This sequence comes from Marinobacter sp. F3R08, assembly GCF_018860425.1. Lineage (GTDB taxonomy): Bacteria > Pseudomonadota > Gammaproteobacteria > Pseudomonadales > Oleiphilaceae > Marinobacter. The sequence continues at coordinate 1,281,206 of NZ_JAHKPI010000014.1, forward strand.
CGACGCTATTGAAGTACTGAGTGGACTGGATCCGGTGCGAAAGCGCCCCGGGATGTACACAGATACCAGTCGGCCCAATCATCTGGCGCAGGAAGTTATTGATAACAGCGTTGATGAGGCATTGGCGGGGCACGCCAAGCGAATCGATGTCGTGTTGTACAGTGATGGCTCACTGAGTGTCGAAGATGACGGCCGGGGGATGCCGGTGGACCTTCACAAGGAAGAAGGACTGCCTGGTGTTGAGCTGATCCTGACCCGGCTCCATGCCGGCGGCAAATTTTCCCAGGGCAATTACAACTTTTCCGGTGGTCTGCACGGTGTTGGCGTTTCCGTTGTTAACGCTCTGTCTACACATCTGCAAGTGACCATCAAGCGGGATGGCCAACTGCACAGAATGACGTTTGCCAATGGTGAGAAAGCTTCAGAGCTTGAAGTGATCGATACCGTTGGGAAGCGCAACACAGGTACCCGTCTGAAGTTCACGCCGGACGTGACCTACTTCGATAGCCCTAACTTTTCTGTGAGCCGGCTTCGCCACAATCTGAGGGCCAAAGCGGTTCTGTGCCCGGGCCTTACGGTGACCTTTCTCCAGGAAAAAAACGGCGAAAAGGACGAATGGTTCTACGAAGACGGCTTGCGGGACTACCTGCGTACCGCTCTCGCAGACATCGAAGCGGTGCCATTGGAACCGTTCACCGGCAGTTTTTCCGGTAACAAGGAAGCGGTCGACTGGGCGATTCAGTGGTTGCCTGAGGGGGGTGAAGCTATTACGGAAAGCTACGTCAACCTTATCCCCACGGCTCAGGGCGGAACCCATGTAAACGGACTGCGTACAGGGTTGCTCGAAGCCATGCGAGAGTTCTGTGAGTTTCGCAACCTGTTACCTCGTGGTGTCAAGCTCTCACCCGAGGATATCTGGGAACGAGCAGCCTTTGTCCTGTCGTTCAAGATGCAGGAACCCCAGTTTTCCGGCCAGACCAAGGAGCGTCTGTCTTCCCGGGAGGCGGCGGCCTTCATCTCTGGGGTGGTAAAGGACGCCTTCAGCCTCTGGCTGAACCAGCATACCGATGTAGCGGAAGTGCTGGCCGAGTTGTTTATCAGTAATGCCCAGCGACGTCTGCGGGCCAGCAAAAAAGTGGCCCGGAAGAAAGTCACTTCTGGCCCGGCGCTACCCGGTAAGCTGGCGGATTGCTCGGGCAGCGATACCGCCCGTTCCGAGCTTTTTCTGGTCGAAGGTGACTCAGCAGGTGGTTCTGCCAAACAGGCCCGTGACCGGGAGTTTCAGGCGGTTATGCCGTTGAGGGGGAAAATTCTCAATACCTGGGAGGTGGATTCCGGCGAGATCCTTGCTTCCCAGGAAGTGCACGATATCGCAGTCGCCATTGGTGTGGACCCCGGTTCCGATCAGCTCGATGGGCTTCGATACAACAAGGTCTGCATTCTTGCAGATGCGGACTCGGATGGTCTTCACATTGCCACTTTGCTGTGTGCACTGTTCGTCAAACATTTCCGCCCGGTTGTTGCTGCCGGCCACGTGTTTGTGGCCATGCCGCCCCTTTATCGGGTGGATCTTGGAAAAGAAACCTTCTACGCCCTGGATGAACATGAAAAGCAGGGGATCATCGATCGTATTGCCGCAGAGGGGCGTCGGGGAAAAGTTTCGGTTACCCGCTTCAAGGGGCTGGGTGAAATGAATCCGCTACAACTGCGTGAAACCACCATGGCTCCGGACACCCGTCGTCTGGTCATGCTGACCATCGAGGATGGTGACGATACAGACAGCCGCATGGACATGTTGCTGGGCAAAAAGCGGGCATCTGATCGGAGAGCATGGCTAGAGGCATACGGAAACATGGCGGATATTGAAGTCTGATATTCTCTGTGGTGCTATAAAAAGCATTCTTTATTCTTTCTCTGCATTCTACAAACTCGTTATCCTGCCAGTTTTCTGATCGGGAAGAACCGTTGATGGACTGGCAAGGCTGGTTTACGCTGGGCCTCGCAGGTACAGCGCTGATGCTGATGAGTGTAGGGCGATTTGCGCCTCATCTGGTTATGATGGGCGTGCTGGTAGTCCTCAGTGCCAGTGGGATTGTGTCTGCGGAACAGGCTCTTTCAGGATTCAGCAATAGTGGGCTGATTACCGTTGTCGCCATGTTTGTGGTTGCGTCCGGCATTCACCATTCCGGTGGTGTCGACCTGCTGGTGCACCACCTTCTTCGCAATCCCAAGACCGTTCGGTCTGCCCAGGCACGGATTGCAATTCCGGTCTCTCTTCTGAGTGGCTTCCTCAACAATACTCCGGTCGTAGCCACCATGATTCCTGCGGTGCATGCCTGGTCCCGAAAAATCGGCATTTCGCCCTCGAAATTGATGATTCCACTGAGTTACTCCGCCATTCTGGGGGGCACTCTGACGCTGATCGGCACGAGTACAAACCTGGTTGTTAATGGTCAATATCAGCAATTGACCGGAGAGCAAGGCTTCTCGGTCTTCTCGATTACTGCGGTCGGATTGCCGGTTGCAATCGTCGGTGTGGCCGTGTTGTTGCTGGTAATGCCCAGAGTTCTTCCGGATCGCAAAGATCAGCAGAAATTCGGGTCCATGAGAGAATTTACCCTGGAAGTGGCCGTGTCGTTCGAGGGGCCATTGGTCGGGAAGACCGTGGGTGAGGCCGGGCTGCGAGAGTTGGAAAGGCTGTATCTTGTGGAGATTGAACGGGATGGCAGTGTAGTCACCGCGGTGCCCTCTGAAGAACGACTTCGGGGCGGCGACCGTCTCGTGTTTGCCGGTGATACCCAGGCCATTTCAGACCTGCTTCGGATCAATGGTATCGTCCCGTCGGTACACGAAGATGAACCGAGTCTGAGCAAAGACCGGGCCGAGCGGCGATTGGTGGAAGCCGCATTGTCGCCTCAATCTGATGTGCTAGGGCTGACGATTCGGGATGCTCGCTTCCGGGACCGGTACGGGGCTGTTGTCCTGGCGGTAGCCAGGGGAGGGGAGCGTGTCTCCGGGAATCTCGGGAATATTCGGCTTAAACCTGGTGATGTTCTGCTTCTGGAAGCCCGACCTGCGTTTGTCAGCCGCCAGCGTTACAACAAGGACTTTCTGCTGATCAATGATCTGGAAACCGAGACGCCTCGGCATGATCGGGCCTGGTTATCCTGGGGGATTCTGTTGCTAGTGGTCGGGCTTGCGGCCTGTGGCACCCTGAGCATGCTTAACGCGGCTTTGCTGGGTGCGGCGGGGATGATTGTGACCGGCTGCTGTTCGGTTGGTCAGGCCCAGAAATCGGTGGATGTACCGGTTATTCTTACCATTGCGGCCTCCTTCGCCATGGGGGCAGGCCTTGAGCAGACCGGCGCAGCAGGGTTTGTTGCTAAAGGCATTCTCGATTTCAGTCAGGGGAATGTGTTTTTGACCATCCTGCTGGTCTATCTTGTGGTGTCCGTGCTTACCGAGGTCATTACGAACAACGCTGCGGCTGTGCTGGTGATACCCATTGTGCTCTCAATGACGACCAGTATGGGGGTGGCGGCGGAGCCGTTTGTGATAGCTGTTATGATGGCAGCCTCGGCAAGCTTCGCGACGCCGCTCGGGTACCAGACCAACATGATGGTTTTCGGGCCAGGAGGTTATCGATTCAGTGACTTCGTGCGGGTGGGCCTGCCAATGAATGTATTTATCGGCGCAGTCACGGTCGTAACGATTGCCATGGTATACGGTATCAGCCCTGGCTTATGACAGGTGATCGGTAGAGTTCGGGTTGGCGAGAATGTCGCAGCAGAGAACCTGGAGGTTGCCGTTCTGATAATATCCCAGCGATAGCGTGACGCACATATAAGCTCCGGTAATGCAGAGGTAGGGGGCTGTTACGTGCAGGTTTTTGGGTTGAATCAGGGCCTGGCGAAGGTATTGTTGGCGATACCAGTCGGCGCTGCTGGTACTTTCCAGCGGCTTGAAACGCGGATCCATGCTGCGATTTCCGGCATCGGAGACCAGGGTGTCATCAATCTGAATACCTTTATCGTCGACCAGGTAGCAGCGGGAGACTGCGGGATGGTTCAGCAGTTCCAGGCAGGACTGTGGCATGCTCATGCCGCTGCAAAGCTTCGTGATCGCCCGATCAAAAAATTCACTGAAAAATTCCACCAGTTGCCGCGTCGGGTCCAGAGCTAGCTGGTTGCGTGCTTTGTATTCCTGCAACAGGCAGTCGAAATCGGCGGGCGCATGGGGCAGATGCTCCAGGTCGGTGCTCGGTTTCTGGAAATAGAAACCCTGAACGAAATCAACGCCAGCATCGATTGATATCATGGCCTGATCCCGGGTTTCCACGCCTTCCAGAAGTGCCAGGCAGCCGGATTGATGCAGAAGCGAGACGATACCGTTCAGGATTTGGCGTGCTTTGTGATCGTTCGTCGCCCGAGTCAGTAATTTTCGGTCGAGTTTCACGATATCCGGCGACAAGTTCCAGATCCGCTCAAAATTCGAGTGTCCGGCTCCGAAATCGTCAATTGCAGTAAGGCAACCCAGCTTCTTGTAGTAAGCGACAGTTTCCCGGAGTCGTTCTGCGTCGTCCGCCGGTTGCTCGACAATTTCCATGACAATGCGATGCGGAGGAAGCCCGGTTTCTGCGAGCAACTGTCCGAAAAACGAATCGGTCTGGCTTCCGTTGGTTACTACTTGCGGCGATACATTAAGGAAAAGCCAATTCAATTGATCCTGAACACAACTGTAATTGCGTATGTGCAGGTAACGGCAAAGCCGATCAAGGAGCAGATTCTCGGCTTTGGAGGTTGGTAGCTGGAAAAGGTGAAGCGGAATGACGGCAGAGTTGTCATTATCAAAGGCCCGGATCAGTGCTTCGTAACCAACGACACGTTTGTGCGAGATGCTGTAGATAGGTTGCAGTGCTGTTCGGAGCGTGAGTCCGCGAAAGCCAGCGGTCCATGAATCGCCTTCTCTGTTCAGCATAGGGGATAACAGTTCCACTTCCGGAGCCGTCAGCTTTTCAGGGAGGCGTTTCGACATAGGCGATTCTGATTGAATTAGCGAACGCATCAGCCGCCCTATTCTGGCTCCAGCACTGTCTTCCTAAAGTACAGGTAACGGGCGAAAAATCGAGAAGTTACTGATAGTTGGGAAGAAGACTGCCAAAAATTTGTGTCTATTGCCACTATTTCATGAAAAAACCGGGAACGGTTTCCAGCTTTCTTTGTCTTCAGGAGCAAGTGGCACAAACCGGCGATCCGGAAGGACCGCCAGTGCGTCAATTATTGCTCGGTACAACGACGCTTTCGTCGAATTCGATTTCCATGTCCTGTCCTCTCGGTCAATGAGGCCCCAGACGGGGCGTCCAAAATATAACCTCAGTCTATCGCTGGTATAAATTTGAACAATCCGTAAAACCCGTATGCGACCAAAGGTAAAGGTTTGAGAATGATCAGAATTTCTGATGTAACGTTGCAAAATTTTTAGATGTTTTTCAAAGATATAAGGATTTAAACTTCGGCCTAATGTCTTAACCAGGGAACGGGGAACTTCTCATCATGCAATTCAGGAACACCTCAGTCAGCTACGGTGTTGTGACTATCTCAATCCACTGGCTGGTTGCGCTGGCGGTGTTTGGTCTTTTTGGACTGGGCTATTGGATGGTGGGTCTGTCGTATTACGACGACTGGTATCGAAGGGCGCCGGAGATTCATCGTAGTGTGGGCATTCTGTTACTGATGCTTATGCTGTTGCGGGTTGTCTGGAGGGCGCTGAACGTTTCGCCGAAGCCTCTGGCTGGCCACAAGCGCTGGGAAGTTCGAAGCGCCCATCTGGTTCACCTGATGCTTTACGTGCTGATTTTTGTAGCCATGGTTAGCGGCTACCTGATATCGACGGCTGATGGCTCTTCAATCAGTGTATTTGATTGGTTCGAAGTGCCCTCAGTTACTGGCCAGATAAAAGGGATGGAGGACACCGCAGGCATGGTTCACTACTGGTCAACCTGGGCCGTTGTGGGACTGGCCTTTGTTCATGCGATGGGTGCCTTCAAACACCATCTGTTTGATCGCGACCGCACACTGCGACGCATGTTGGGGCGCTGATCTGCCTTCCGCTTTTTATCGTCATCTAGCACCCGGGAATCGGGTATCAATGAAATAAAGGGAGATAAAGATGAAAAAGGTTCTACTTGCAACTGCTGTGTCGATGGCGCTTGCCGGTGCAGCTCATGCCAACGAGCATGGCGGCACTTACGCGTTCGATACCAAAGGTGCCCACCAGTTTGTTACTTTCAAGATTTCTCATCTGGGTTATAGCTGGCTTTACGGCCGTTTCAACGATTTTGACGGTGAATTCGTTTATGACGCCGAGAACCCGGAAAACAGCAGCGTCACGGTGACAATCGACACGGCTAGCGTGGATTCAAATCATGCGGAGCGTGATAAGCATCTGCGCGGCGAAGACTTTCTGTATGTTGATGAGTTCCCGCAAGCAACCTTCAAGAGCAAGCGCGTAATCCTGGATGACGACGGTGAGGCTGACATCATCGGGGATCTCACTCTCCGTGGCGTCACGAAAGAAGTAACCCTCGAAGCCGAAATGCTGGGTTATGGAGAAGACCCCTGGGGAGGCTACCGCATGGGCTTTGAGGCGGAAACCGAGCTCCGCCTCAAAGATTTTGGTATTCCGATGGAACTCGGGAAAGCGTCCGAGACTGTTGAAATTGAAATTTCTGTCGAAGGTATTCGCCAGTAATAGGGTCTGGCTTCGTCTCTGGCAGTTTCCGGGGCCTAGACCCGGAATCTGCCAGTCTGGCTTTCCAACTCTCGTGCGTAACCCTCAAGGGATTCACTGATGCCGTTAATGTCCTGTGAGCGTTTTGCACTTTCCGTTGCCAGGTCGTTAATCTCGGTGATGCTGCGGTTTATCTCATCAACCACCTGAGTCTGTTCTTCCGTGGCCGAAGCAACGCTGGTGTTCACATCCGCGATAGTTGTCATGGCTTCGAGGATGGCTTTGAGTTCAGTCTCTGCATCGGTGGCCAGCGTTTCAGTTTCGGTTGCCTGTTTACTACCCGTCTCCATGACCTCGACAATGTCGGCGACGCCAGCCTGTAACGTAGTGATCATGGTTTGAATATCTTCGGTCGATTGCCCGGTTCGTTGCGCCAGAGTTCTGACTTCATCGGCGACAACCGCAAACCCCCGTCCTTGCTCACCGGCTCTTGCGGCCTCGATCGCTGCATTCAACGCCAGTAGATTGGTCTGTTCCGCGATGCCTCTGATCACGTCCAGAACGGAAGCGATGTTATCGGAATCGTCAGATAGTTTACGGATAACGTTTACTGCTTTTGAAATCTGGGCTGCCAGTCTGTGCACCTGCTCGGAAGAATTCCGGATAATGCGCGCACCGTTGGTGCCTTTTTCTTCGGCCTCCCGAGTGATCTCAGCGGCTCTTGACGCATTGCCAGCTACCTCTTCAATAGCGCTCTGCATCTCGTTGATCGCCGTCGCGACCATGGAGATGGAGTCGGTCTGTCGGGCAACGCCGTCGTTATTATCCTTGGCGGCCCGCGCAAGGTCGGTAGCCCCGGTACCAAGCTCCTGAGTGAGCTGCTGGATGGAGCTGATCATCGATTGCAGATTTTCAAGAACCAGATTAAAGCTGTTCGCGAGCTTGCCAAGGTCATCGTCCAGTTCAACGGGGATTCGCTGAGTCAGGTCACCTTCTCCCTGGGCGATGTTGTCCAGTTGATCTCTGAGCGCTTGGATTGAACCAATGATCATCTTCAGGAACGCCACGAACAGCACGATGCTGATCAGGATTGCCGCGGCCGTGATCAGCAGGATCGTGACTGAGCTGTTCTGGCCTTCCAGGGATGCCTCTCCAGCCCGGCTTTGAGCCTGAGCGTCAGCGTGAGCGCCAACCTCGTCAAAGTACTTTCTCAGACTGTCGAACAGGTCGCTGGTTTCACTGGCTGCGAGAGATTTTGCCTGTTCGGGATTGCCAGATTCTGCGAGCCTGAGAACCTGCTGGGCAGAGCTCAGCCAGCGCTCATACGCAGCATCGAATCCGCGGGTAACGTCGGACACGCCGGTTCCCTCAAGATTGCTGACCGCTTGGTTGAAACGGTCCCTGGCTTGAACGGCGTTCTCCTCAAAACTGGTCCGATGGCTTTCACCCTCTTCGTTATTGAGGAGCGCATCAACATAGGTCATTTGGGCGACCAGAGCCTGGTAGAGATCTCGATCACCGTTGAGAATTTCGCTGACTGACGGAAGATAGACATCGGCGATGTTATCGGTATCGGAGACAAGGTTGCGGACAGTGCTGACCGCGAAAAGACCGATAACCACCAGCGCAACCGCCGTGATAATGAAAGGTAGGGCAACTTTTGCCCGAAGTCCCAAGTGTTTACGAAAGTTCATACATCTCTGCCGCAGTGACCCATTAACTCATGAGTATAGCAGTGCGACAGGTTTTGTATCTTTGAAAATTAGAGAAATTGCTCCCGGGCAAAAAGCGGAGGGGCCAGGAGCAGATCGGATCACCGGGAGGAGTCCGCTGTCTCCCCCGGCGTATTACAGGATTTGCACAGATGTCGTTGGCGCCAGAACTGGCCGGCAAAGATGACCAGCCAGATCAGGAAACCCGCCCAAAGATAGGGCTCGGGGACATGGAAGCTGCCACTGATTGCAAACTCTACAAGAAGCATCAGTGCCACCGCCAGAACCGCATTTACCATGGCTGTCACCATGGCTTGCCCGCAGGCTTTGATGTTGGGTTTCATAGTGTTCCGCTTGTCAGAGAAGTAAAACGGTCTTCTATTCACGTCGGGGGAGAATACGGCCCACCTTACAGACTCTCCATGCGGGAATTCCGCTATTGGAATCAGACTGCTATGAGGCAGGGGGGGAGTTTTAGCCAATTAATCCGCAGGTTATTGGTGTATCGGCGTCGCGCTCCATATAATGGTTGCTCCTGTTAACCGGTGTTTCTTCCGGGCTCAGGGAGTAAACCACGGACATTCTTCAAATCAGGCAATACAGGCAATTAAAGAGGCATCCATGCCAGAGTTTCAGACAACGGATGAAGGCTTCGAGCGGGTTTCGCTCCGGGATTACACGGAAAAGGCTTATCTCGATTACTCCATGTACGTCATTCTTGACCGGGCACTTCCCAATGTCGGTGATGGCCTGAAACCGGTTCAGCGACGAATCGTCTATGCGATGTCCGAGTTGGGGTTGAAATCCACGTCCAAGTACAAGAAGTCCGCGCGCACCGTCGGTGACGTTCTTGGTAAATTCCATCCCCATGGCGACAGTGCCTGTTATGAAGCCATGGTCCTGATGGCTCAGCCTTTCTCTTACCGTTATCCACTGGTGGACGGACAGGGTAACTGGGGGTCGCCTGATGACCCGAAATCGTTTGCCGCTATGCGTTACACCGAATCCCGTCTGGCACCCTTTGCGGATGTCTTGTTGGGCGAATTGGGGCAGGGTACGGTGGACTGGCTTCCCAATTTCGATGGCACCATGGAAGAACCCTCGGTGCTGCCCGCCCGACTACCGCATGTACTGTTGAACGGCACGACGGGTATTGCTGTAGGTATGGCCACCGATATACCGCCGCACAACGTGCGGGAAGTCACTGCCGCCTGCATTCGGTTGCTGGACCAGCCCGAGGCGACGGTCGATGAACTCTGTGAGCACATCAAGGGACCGGATTTTCCAACTCGGGCCGAAATCATTACCCCTCGTAAAGACATCCGGCAGATGTATGAAACCGGCCGGGGATCGTTGCGTATGCGAGCCCGCTGGATTCGGGAGAGCGGTGAGATAGTGGTTACGGACCTTCCGCATCAGGTGTCCGGCAATCGGGTACTGGAGCAGATTGCCCATCAGATGCAAACCAAAAAGCTGCCCATGGTGGCTGATCTTCGTGACGAGTCCGATCATGAAAATCCGACCCGCCTGGTGATTGTGCCGCGGTCCAATCGGGTGGATCTTGATGGCCTGATGGCGCACCTGTTTGCCAGTACTGATCTCGAAAAAACCTATCGGGTGAACATCAATGTGATTGGCAATGATGGTCGCCCCGGCGTCAAGGGTTTGCAGCAGATCCTTACTGAATGGTTGACGTTTCGGCGCACCACCGTTATTCGCAGGCTTCAGTATCGCCTGGACAAGGTTCTGGCTCGCTTGCACATTCTGGAAGGCTTGCTCATCGCGTACCTCAATATAGATGAGGTGATCGAGATCATTCGAACGGAAGACAAACCCAAGGCCGAGTTAATGGCCCGCTTCGGGTTGTCTGCCGATCAGGCTGAAGCCATCCTCGAATTGAAATTGCGCCACCTGGCCAAGCTCGAGGAAATGAAGATTCGTGGTGAGCAGGATGAGCTGTCAGCCGAACGGGATGAGCTCCAATCCATTCTGGGCTCCGAGGATCGTCTGCGTGAGCTGATCAAGAATGAGCTGAAAGCGGATGCCGAAACCTTTGGCGATGATCGTCGCTCCCCCATTGTCGAGCGTGAAGAGGCCCGGGCATTCAGTGAGGTGGATCTGGTTTCGAACGACCCTGTTACCGTCGTGCTGTCGGAAAAAGGCTGGGTCCGCGCAGCGAAGGGGCATGATATCGAACCGGAAAGCCTGAGCTACAAAGCCGGTGATCGATTCTCCCTGGCGACACGAGGCCGCAATAATCAGCAGGCAATTTTCCTGGATTCCACCGGCCGGGCTTATTCGTTGATGGCCCACACCCTGCCCTCTGCCAGAGGGCAGGGTGAGCCGCTTACCGGGCGAATAAGCCCGCCCTCGGGTGCAGGTTTCTCTGGCCTGTTGATGGGGGACTTGTCCCGCAAGGCTCTGCTGGTAACTGACGGTGGGTATGGGTTCGTTACGTCACTCAATGACATGATCAGTAAGAACCGCAATGGAAAGGCGGTGGTCAGTGTACCCAAGGGTGCGAAGATCATGTCTCCGGTGGTCATACCGAACACCGAGAAAACCCTGTTTCTGGGGGCCATATCCAATGAAGGACGTATGTTGGTCTTTCCGCTGAGCGAATTGCCGGAACTGGCAAAAGGCAAGGGCAACAAGATCATTAGTATTCCTTCCGCCCGTGTCCAGAGCCGTGAAGAGTATGTGGTTGCAGTGGCTGTATTTGCCGAAGACGACCAACTGGAGATTCGTGCCGGGAAGCGCAAGATGGGACTGCAATTCAGCGACCTTGAACACTATCTTGGTGAGCGGGGTCGTCGCGGCCACAAGCTGCCCAGAGGGCTCCAGCGGGTTGATGGTATTGAGGTGATTCCTTCCGCCGCCCGGGCGCAGGAAGAGGCTGGCTCTGACAATGAGGATGCCGACAGTGAGTGAACTGGTTTTGATTAATGTCTCCGGTCGTGACAAACCGGGTTTGACGTCGGAGATAACCGGCATCATGGGGCGCTACGATGTACGGATCCTGGATATTGGCCAGGCTGTCATTCACGATCATCTCACCTGGGGTATCCTGATTGAAATTCCGGATGAATCCCAATCCTCCCCTGTCATTCGGGATCTGCTGTTCCGGCTCCATTCTTTGGATCTTCAGGTCCGGTTCGCGCCGATTAGCGAGGAGGAATACCAGTCATGGGCTGAGGCCCGCAATCGTGCCTGTTACATCGTGACGCTACTGTCCCGGGATATCAAAGCCGAACAGATTGCCCGGGTTTCCGCCATCACAGCGCGCCACGGACTGAATATCGATAACATATCGAGGCTATCCGCAAGGCCCTCACTCAACGCGGCGGACAACCGGATTGCCTGTGTCGAGTTTTCGGTCCGTGGGACGCCCTCGGATCTTGAACAACTGCGCGCGGACTTTCTGCATATCGCCGGCGAAATGAACGTGGATATTGCCTTTCAGGAGGACTCCATCTTTCGTCGCAACCGTCGCCTCGTGGTCTTCGATATGGATTCCACTCTTATCGAGGCCGAAGTGATCGACGAGCTGGCGGCGGAAGCCGGTGTCGGGGAGCAGGTGGCGGAGATTACTGAGCGGGCGATGCAAGGTGAGCTGGATTTCAGCCAGAGTTTTGCGGAACGTCTGTCGCTATTGAAAGGCCTGGATGAGACGGTGCTTGAGGGCATTGCTTCCCGGTTGAAAATGACGGAAGGGGCAGAACATCTGATTCGTAGCCTCCAGTCCTTGGGCTATCGAACGGCCATTTTGTCGGGTGGATTTACCTACTTTGCGCGCCATCTGCAGCGCAAACTGGGTATTGATTACATCTATGCCAATGAGCTTGAAATTGAAGATGGCAAGGTGACTGGCCGGGTGTCGGGGCAAATTGTCGACGGTAATCGGAAAGCAGAGTTGCTGCTGGAGATCGCTGAAAAAGAGCACATTTCGCGTGAGCAGGTTATTGCCGTAGGTGACGGGGCCAACGATCTTCCTATGCTTAGCCAGGCAGGGCTGGGGGTCGCGTTCAGGGCAAAGCCGCTGGTAAAGGAATCAGCTCGCCACGCAATTTCCACGCTCGGGTTGGATGCCATTCTCTACCTGATTGGTTTCCGGGAGAGCGAAACCAATCAGAGTATCGGACATGCCGACGTCTGAGCCGTTGAGGCTCAGTTTTCGCCGAAGTCGTAGTTCATTTCAGGGACCGGAGCCTGCAGGTAATAGCCCTGAATGTAGTTCACGCCAGCCTGCCACAGGGTGGCGAGAACTGCGGCGTTTTCCACCAGAGGAATGATCGTGAGCTTGCCGCTGGCCTGCAGGCTCTCGACCATTTCTTTGACCTGCTCCTTGGCCTCATCGCTCTTCTGTACCTCCTCAGTGAAGGAGCCATCGATTTTCACGTAGTCCGCATCAATGTGTTTCAGCGTATTGAAGGGATTCAGCGCGCAGCCAAACTGGGCAATAGATACCTTGCAGTGCAGTTCATGAACGGCATTGGTGAAGTCCTTTGCCTGCTTCATGTACTTGTTGGCATCGCCTTCACGAATCTGGAAGATCAGCGATTCGCCGGGCAGTCGTGCGGCCTTCAGGGCAACGCTCAGCCAGGGTGTGAAGGTTTTGTCCTGCAGGGTCTCGGCTGTCACGTTGAGGAACAGTCTCGTGTCATGGCCTCGTGAGCGATGACTGGACAGCTGTTTGATAGTCTGCAGAATAACCCAGCGGTCAATCTTGATCGCGGTGTCGCTCGGCCCCATTGGTGGCAGGAAGTCGTAGGGCGAGACTTCCTTATCGTCCTTGTCGAGCATGCGCACAAAGGCTTCGTAGTGCTCTTCACCTTCACCACGCAGGTTGATAATAGGCTGGAACAAGAGCTTGAAGCGGTTCTCGTCCAGAGCCTTCTGGATCGCTTCCACCGAATTGCTTTCATCGAGTGTTTCAAAATCCGCCGGGTTGTAGACGACCACGCCATTGCCCTGGGAATGGCCTTCGAGTTTGCGGACTTCCGAAGACGCATTGTGGGCCCGGGCCATTAACTCCTCGGCCTTCGGCGAATTCTCGGTAATCGCGGCGACACCAATGCTTACGGTCAGTTGAACCGTTCGGCCATTGATATCGAACAGATGATCTTCAACCGCCTTGCGGATGCGCTCTGCGTGCTCAGCCATGGTTGTTTCATCACAGGGCTGGGATAACAGACTGAAGGCATCATCGCTCAACCGGGCCAGAGCCAGCTCTTCTCCAGTCTGTTCCTCAAGGAGTTTGGCCAGGTCGCCAAGAAGCAGGTCTGCGCCGGAGATGCCGACCTGCCCTTTCATGCTCATGAAGTTATCAAGAGCGATGTAGGCCAGAGCCCCGGTTTCGTTCGTTTTGCCTGCGTTGGCAATGGACTGGGCCAGGGCGTCCATGAGGTATTGACGGTTGTAAAGGCCGGTAAGCAGATCCTGGCTGCTGATCTGACGCAGCTTTTCTTCCAGTTCTGCATCACTGTGCTCCGGTTGAAGCACAATTTGCGTGCATGTCTCGCCGTCATATGTGGCAGCCGAAACTGACATGGTAACGTTCAGTTCGTGGTCATCGCTGCGGCGTGCGGTGCAGTTCATGGTCATGCCGTCCTCGCCCTTTTCGCTGAAGGACTTCATGAACTCTTTGTACTTGGTCTGGCTTTCAGCGGTAAGCGTGTCGAGCACCGGAATGCAGATGAGATCGTCGATATCCTCGTAGCCGAGGAACTCCATATAGGACTGGTTGGCGTAGATGTGCATGCCATCGTTGATGTAGGCGATAGCGTCCTTGGAGCTTTCGAGGAGCAATTGGCAGCGCTGTTCCGCCTCCCGAAGATGGGACTCTAGAATACGTCGCCGCCGGCGTTCCTCCAGAGCCATCAGTTCGCGATTTACTGTCAGTACAAGCAGGTCGGTGTGCTCGAACAACACGGTGCCCTGGGCGCCGGCCTTCATGATGCTGACAGTACGCTCGCGGCTCTCCTCTTCCGTCAACAGGATAAACGGAATGTCCTTGTCCATCCTGCGAATCATGGACAGGGCGTCATCGGCCGAGAACTCCTGGTCCAGATCGCGGGCCAGCAGGAGATCCCAGTTTCCGGCTTTCAGCGTCTCTTCAAGATCTTCTTCTGAGGTGATTCTGTGGGCTCGGGTGGCCTTGCCGGAGTTCCGGAGCAGGCTGACCAGTGATTCGGCATCGTTTTGTGATGGGTCGAGAATCAGCAGGTGTACGGTCGCGTTCTTTTTCTGCATTCGAAGGGCGTCTCGTGATACACGGTTCATTCACTAACGCTGAATGATGCAGGGGATCTCAATCAATAACAACCCTCTGTAGTCGTCCGGTTTCTCAGTTTTGAGGCCTTAAAGCGATGGCCACAGCGAGTCAAACTCATCCTCGCTGGCTCCGGATGACGGCGACGGCGCTCCAGCATTCAGCGGTGTGGCATTTTGTAACTTGAGCTCGAACTGGCTGATACTGCCAGTAGATGAAACCTTTCGGGACAGCTGACCCTGATCTTCGCGGCCATCATGAAGCAGGGAAATGCGGCTGCCGGATTGGAATGGCAGACGAGGCGTAATCAGAGTGGCAGACTGGTTAACTACGCTGATTTCCGGCAACAGCAAGCCTCGCAGGTACTCGCTGCTATTGCCCACTTTCTGAATCAGGCGAACTCCACAGGGGGACGCACTGGGTGCCAGCAGCTCAATTCCCACCTGGGTGCCCTGATTCTTGATCTGACGGATCCAGCGCACGACGGCCAGGCTCCAGGGGTGGGTGCTTTGCTCGCGAACGCCCAGAACCTCGCCGGCCTGCAGCGAGGAAGGGACATTGCTCTCCCAGCCGACACAATAGCCGCCGGGACTGGTGTTGATCAGCAGGGATTGATGTGACCGTGGCCGATTTCTGTCAGTGGAAGGCGCTTGAGAGTTGCCGTAAAGGCCTTTGAAATTGATCGGCGTGTCGGCAGAGTGGAGCTTTTCGTCGTTGGGGCCTGTGTCGTAGGCACCCTGCCAGGCATCCTGCTTTGAGCGTGAAGACCGCACAAACAGATTCTCGTCGTCGTGGTGGCCGTCGTCGTTGCCATTCACGAATTCAGTGAAGGTTTTCTCGCCCGCAATGAAGTAGTGCGCGGCGGTCAGGCCGACGCAAATCTCGAGGGAACCCTGGCTCGCAATTCGGTTGAAGTTCCGTTTTGCGAGAATGCCCAACGCCTGACTTAGATGGGTGAGCAAGGTCTCGCTTACCTTTGCCGGCACCCTCAGCTCGTGCGGTGGTTCGCCGGCGGTGTGGCGGGCGTGGAGTGTGTCGGAGAGCATCGCCGAGAGCTTTCGGGTATCAAAACCAAAGCTTTCATCTCCGGGGCTCTGCTCAAGCAGACTGCGGTAAAGTGGCGGATTGTCTCGTTCCATATTAATCACGAACAGGCTGTCGTCACCGATATCTGGCCCACACTCGGTATTGTCTGTCCAGGATTCGAACAGTTCGTAAACGTGCAGAAGTTCAGCTTGGCGCAGTTGATTGGGCCGCGCGCAGCCGAGCAGGAGAATTCGCTTGTAGCTGTCGGCGACCGAACTGGTGTGGCGGTGCTGAAGAGCATCGTCTTCTATCTGAACCACGGCGAGCTTGTTGCGATGCGCAAACCGGAACAGGCGGTGGCACTCCAGCCAACTTTGAGCAGGACTCGGGCAATAGAGCTGATGTGACCTCAGGATGGTTGCCGATAGTTCGGAGATGGCCCGGTGTGCGGCGGTGGCAATCTGACGGCGATTTTTGTCCACCCCCCCGTTGTCGATGAACTCCAGAACGCAGAGTTTGTAGCCGCTGGCCAGATGCAACTGAAGAGCCTGGGCCAGGTTGGCGATTTTCCGCTGCTTCTCAGGAAGAGCTACGGCCAGGCCAAGATAATGTCGGGAGAGTTCGTTACACACGAAATGGATCTTTTCCCGAATAAGCTCCAGGAATTGCATGCGTTGCTGCGGCGCCAGAAAGAGATGATTCAGTTCGATAATGGCATGGTAGAGCTGCCGTGATACCTCGCCGATATTGGCCATTGGCAGTTGCCCTATCCAGGCCCGGAAGGCCTTGGGTGTTGTGTCACAGAAAGACAGGCTGGCTGTTTTCTGTTCGGGAACGCGGAGGTCAGGTTTCAGAGTCTTAGCTTCCATGAATGCATGCCAGTGTCTGGGCCACAGGTGGTATTGCGGGAGTTACCCTGATAGCGATTGCCGAGTGTAGTTGCCTGTCAGGAAAACGCCGTAAATACATATTTTTAACTTAAACGTTACTGGAGTTTAAGGTAGCAAACCAGACGCAAAAAGCGAGAAGATCATGAGTTGACAATTTTTGACAAGTGAATTCAGGTCGTTTTTTGGGATGCCTGTCACGGGAACAGGTTGATCGGCGTCTTGCATTCCTTGCCTGGCTCTTCTCTTACCAGCTTGGGTACCAAGAATCCTGGTAACCGGGTCAGTAATTCACGAACCAGATGCCGGGACTCCTCGTCCGGGACGTCGTAGTGGTGGGCACCCGCCACCGGATCAAATGCATGCAGGTAGTAGGGCAGAACGCCGGCATCAAAGAGCGTCTCACTCAGTTGCTCCAGCACTGACGGACAGTCATTGACGCCGCGGAGGATGACACTCTGGTTAAGCAGCGTTACGCCCGCTGCCCGCAGATGTCCCAGGGCCCGGCGTGTGGCGGTGTCTATTTCCGCCGGGTGGTTTACGTGCAGCACGATCACGACCTGAAGTGACGTCGCCGAAAGCCAGGTCAGGAGCTCGTCACAAACTCTTTGCGGGATAACCACAGGCAGGCGTGTGTGCAGGCGCAGCCTGCGTATGTGGGGTATGCCACTGATTGCCGTTACCCACTGAGCTAGCAATCGGTCATTGACCGCAAGCGGGTCACCGCCACTGAAAATGACTTCATTGATTTCCGGGCTTGCCGCAAGGGTGTTAATTACCCGCTTCCGATCGTCTGGACTCAGTCGTTGGTCCTCGTAGGGAAAATGTCTGCGAAAACAGTAACGGCAGTTGACTGCACACTGCCCGGTTACCATGAGCAGGGCCCGACTGCGGTACTTGCGAATAAGACCTGTGGTGGCGATGGCTGCTGATTCTTCCAGCGGGTCGCTGACAAACCCGGGTGCGTGATCGGTTTCGTCAGCCAGAGGGAGTACCTGCCGGAGCAGAGGGTCTGCAGGATTGCCCTTTTTCATGCGCGCAAGAAAAGGTTCAGGTACACGGATCGAAAACAGTTGGTGACCCTGCTGTGCGGCAGAAAGCCATGATTCGGCGGGCAGCTCCAGACGTCGAAGCAGCTCTTCCGGGCATGTCACAGACTCCGACAGCACTTGCTGCCAGCTGCGATGTTCATGGTCGGAAAGGTGGGCTTCTATACGGGCGGGGGTTCGCTGTATCATAACGCCCTTCGAATTCTAAACAGCATTTTGTCAGGTGGACATTTCATGGCTTCATATTCTACCAACGAATTTCGCGGCGGTCTCAAGGTTTTGCTTGATGGTGACCCCTGCATCATTCTTGAGAACGAGTTCGTCAAGCCCGGAAAGGGGCAGGCCTTCAATCGCGTCAAGCTGCGTAACCTCATGAGTAACCGGGTCTGGGAACGCACGTTCAAGTCCGGCGAAAGTCTGGAAGCCGCGGATGTTATTGATCTGGACATGGAGTACCTCTACACCGACGGTGAATTCTGGCATTTCATGCTGACAGATGGCTCTTTCGAGCAATACCCGGCGGATGCGAAGGCGGTTGGTGATGCCATGAAGTGGCTGAAAGAGCAGGATATCTACACCGTGACTCTTTATAACGGTTCGCCGCTGTCGGTGACGCCCCCCAACTTTGTTGAACTGGAAGTGGTTGATACTGACCCGGGAATGAAAGGGGACACGGCCCAGGGTGGTTCCAAACCTGCGACTCTCTCGACGGGCGCAGTGGTCAATGTGCCGCTGTTTATCACTATCGGCGAAGTGCTCAAGGTTGATACCCGCTCCGGTGAATACATGAACCGGGTCAAGAGCAGTTGATCGAGTCATGACTTGTCAACCTGTCTGGCAGCCCGCTGCCTCGCAGGCTGCCCTAAAGAGCCGTGCGCAACAGCTTGCTTTTGTGCGCGGCTTTTTTGCGAAAAAGGGGCTGCTGGAGGTCGAGACACCGATAATTGGCAGGTGTGGCGTCACCGACGTCCATCTTGATGGCATACATGCGCAGGTTGCTGTCGGCTCCCGGACCGGGGGGTGGCTTCAGACGTCCCCGGAATATCATATGAAGCGGCTGCTCGCGACGGGCTGTGGATCCATTTACCAGGTTTCACGGGTGTTCCGCGATGGGGAGCAGGGGCGTCGCCACAATCCTGAATTCTCCATGCTGGAATGGTATCGGGTTGATTATGATGATGTGATGCTCATGGAGGAGGTCTCGGATCTGGTCTGTGGCTGGCTGGAGTGCCAGCGGCCCAGCATCATCCAGTATCGTGACGCATTGGTGTATTGGGCAGGTATTGATCCATTTTCGGCAACCGATCGCGAACTGGCGCAACGCTGCGAGAAGTGGCTGGAGCCAGAGCAATTGGCGAGCCTTGGCCGGGATGGTTGTCTGGATCTGCTAATGAGCTTTGTTGTTGAGCCAAATCTTGGGCGGGATCGGCCCGTGTTCATAACCGGCTACCCGGCGTCACAGGCTTCACTTGCAAAGACGTCGCAGTTGGATGGTTATGAAGTGGCTCATCGCTTTGAGCTTTATGTTGATGGTCTGGAACTCTGTAACGGCTATTGGGAACTGACCGATCCGGCGGAGCAAAGGTTGCGATTTGAAGCCGACAACGCACAACGCAGGCGCTCAGGGAAGCCTGAAATGGAGCTCGATGAGGCCTTTCTCGCTGCGCTTGAGCGAGGATTGCCCGAGTGCTCAGGTGTAGCACTCGGACTGGATCGTTTGCTTATGCTAAAGCTCGGGGTTGAGAACATTGACGAAGTTCTGGCGTTTCCGTTCGAACGATCGTGATCAGGCCAGAGCGCCAAATGCCTCGCCCATGCGAACGACTTTGCCCGCCACCTGGTCGCTGTTCCAGCTAACGGCGCCTTTGGGCAGAACCATGATGACGGTGGAGCCAAGGCGGAATCGGCCCATTTCCTCGCCCTTTGCGAACGCTATGGCCTGCTCGCCTTCATAGCTGGTGGAGGTAACCTGTTTGCTGCCGGGCACAACAACGCCGGCCCATCGGGTTTCCACGCTGCCAACGATCATGGCGCCGACCAGCACCAGGGCCATGGGGCCGGATTCGGTGTCGAAGATGCAAACAACCCGTTCATTTCGGGCGAACAGGTTCGGAACATTTTCGGCCGTTACCGGATTGACCGAAAACAGTTTGCCGGGTACATGGATCATCTGCCTCAGGGTGCCGGCC
>NZ_JAHKPI010000018.1 GCF_018860425.1 Marinobacter sp. F3R08
GGAGGATTTCTGGTTCATCTTATCGATTAGGAGATCGAGATGACGAAGAAGCCCCAGACATCAAAAGACGCCGCCGACAAGGTGGTTAAGAACATCCGCCGCAAGACGCGGCAAACCTATTCAGCTGAAGAGAAAATCCGCATCGTCTTGGCGGGCCTGCGTGGCGAGGAAAGCATCTCGGTGCTATGCCGTCGCGAGGGGATTGCCGAGAGCCTGTATTACAGCTGGTCGAAGGAATTTCTGGAAGCTGGCAAGCGCCGGTTATCTGGTGATACGGCACGACAGGCTACGTCGCCTGAGGTAAAGGATTTGCGTTCTGAGTCCCTGGCCCTCAAAGAGTGCGTTGCGGATCTGACGCTCGAGAACCGTCTGCTTAAAAAAAGCATGACAGGAAGTGGGGGATACGAGGAATGAGGTATCCTGCATCGGAGAAACTGGAAATCATTCGCACTGTTGAGGGATCGCATTTGCCGGTCAAACAAAGCCTCGACATGCTGGGCATCCCGCGCACGACATTCTATCGATGGTATGATCTCTATATTGACGGCGGCCTGGATGGACTGGCTGACAGATCCCCACGTCCAGGATCGGTCTGGAACCGCATCCCTGATGCCCGTCGTGATGACCTGATCGAGTTTGCGCTGGAACATGAGGCGCTGACCACACGGGAACTGGCGGTCAAATACACTGATGAGAAGCGGTATTTTGTTTCTGAATCATCAGCTTACCGCATTCTCAAAGCAGCGGACCTGATTACAGCACCTGACTATGTGGTCATTAAAGCGGCCGAGGAGTTCAAAGACAAAACCACGACCATCAACGAGATGTGGCAAACGGACTTCACCTACTTCAAGATCATTGGCTGGGGCTGGTATTATCTGAGCACGATCCTCGATGATTACAGCCGCTACATCATTGCGTGGAAGCTTTGCACCAACATGCGTACTGAGGACGTGACAGACACGATCGAACTGGCGCTGACGGCGTCTGGTTGCGACCAGGCGGTTGTGCGTCACAAGCCACGCCTGCTCAGCGACAACGGTTCATGCTACATCTCCGGCGATCTGGCCAAGTGGTTGGAGGATCAAAAAATGACGCATGTTCGGGGCGCACCGTTCCACCCACAAACCCAAGGCAAAATCGAACGCTGGCACCAGACCATGAAGAACCGGGTTCTGCTGGAGAACTACTATCTGCCCGGTGACCTCGAACGCCAGATCGGGGCCTTTGTCGAATACTACAACAACCAGCGCTACCACGAGAGCCTGAACAACGTCACACCAGCCGACGTCTACTTCGGCCGCGACAAAGCCATTCTCAGAGAAAGGGAAAAAATCAAGAAAAACACAATCAAACAACGCCGCTTGCAACATCAGAAACAAGCCGCATAATCAATCACACAAACGAGCCAGAGCCTCCAATACTCAAGCCGCTCTGATGCCCCATTTTATATGACGACGGACAATCTGCCCAAAAACCAAGACACCCCGAGCTTTGTCCAGAACGCTTGCTGTTCGATATGCGGAATGGGACTTGGTTGGTGAAAACCATCAGGGCCAGCGGCCATGTGTGTCGCGCTAACAGGCCTAACACAAGACTGCTTCTGACAAAACGCCACGCACGAAAAAGGTACTTGCAAAAAGGGAGCCATCCACACAGGACAAAGTTGCCGTTCCCGCTTGAAGTATTAATGTCCACTCAAGAAAAGACCACACCCGCTGACAACATCCGCTTTTCAGCAGCTTCCGTTGGTGCCGCTGAGAGAGTTCCGTCCTTCACGACGATGACATCATAGCCTCTGTTTTTAGCAGCCAGCGCCGTCTTATGCACACAATAGTTAAGATCCAAACCAGCGAGACGTAACTTACCGACACCGAGACGCTCCAAAAGGGCATCCAGTTCGCCGGTTTCGAATGCGTCCTGCACACGCTTTACCATAACATGATCAGGAAGTGACGAGAATTGCTCTGCAATTTCGGTTCCTTCACTTCCGACTATCGCCTGTCCTTTCATCGTGAGCCTCGCCACAGTCTTTGTTGAAGGGATCGACCATTCCTGACGGACGGCAATGACAGGGTGGTTTTGGGCCCGCGCAGCTTCAACTTCATCAAGAATGGCGGATGCGGCAGACTCTTTTAAAGCGTCCGAGTATGGACCGCGATCCCAGAAAACTGACTGTAGATCAATCAACAGAAGGGCTGATCCATCGCGTTCCCGTATCGTTTCTCCGATACTGACCGAACCGATGCGCCTAACACCGTTTCCAAGCCAGAGTATAAGGAAAAGGAACACAATACCAAAGATATAGCCGAACATCATTCGTTCTCTCCTGCTCGTTTTTTCAAACTGTCCGTCACTGCGATTACAACCTCAAGCGCGGTAGCAATGTCTTCATTGCTTAGGTTTCCACCAACCTCCTCCACAAGCTTCATTTCCTTAGTAATGATCTCTTCGATGACCGCGCGACCGTGATCGGTCAACGCCAGGAT
>NZ_JAHKPI010000006.1 GCF_018860425.1 Marinobacter sp. F3R08
GGCTTTGACTTCGGTTTTTTAGCATATTCTGTCGGCATAACACCTATATTTTGCTCGGTGCGGATCTTTTATTGCTTTTTTCGTAAATCAGGGGAAACGTTGGGAGATAGTATCTACCTTCACGACCTAATGCTTGTCGAAGAATTCGATGATGAAAACCAATGGAACAAAGTTAAAAAAGAAGTTCTAAAAGAGTTTAAATAACGACATCTCACATGAAAATCCGCCTATCTCAACCTTAGGCGGTAGCTTTATGCGCATTAAGCTCTTTTTGTCATACATTTGATTTATCCTGAGTTTTAACCGCATTTACGAAGTCACTTTTCAGTCTGTTGAACGAACCAAAAGTAGCCGAAGGCTCATCTGCAAATAAATCGGTCACCTCTGAAACTAATAAGCTAGCTTTGTCATACACTTCGTTAGTACTAAATAATTCAATAAGAACGAGATCCTCGTTGATTGGCGAGAGATAAGTTGAGTAGTTTTTAGAGCTATCTAAATCTAGGGCACTAATCGCAGTTGAAACCTTTGACAAGAAAGAACAGTAGATTAAGTTCAAATTTTCTTTTTGCTTTTGCCGCTCGTTCGTTTCAAGTTCCAACTTTTTAAATTTGTATGTTGCCACATAGGAAATAACAGAACCAACCACAACACCCATGAAGCCGATCAAAGAAGTTAGTAAATCCAAGATTACTCCTTAGTTTGGTTAAAATGTATAGTCCAATTAAGGTGAGGCACGCAATACCGAAGCTTCCGCATACCACCTTAAACACTAAAGCCAACGCATGGTAAAAATGCCACGCGTGCCGAATCACTCTTGAACAATTTGTTATAGAGCAACTCAAAGGCTGCTCGAAGTTATTCCTTTAAAAGACTTAAACTGACAGTCTCCTACTGTTTCGTATTCCAAACCTAAGCGATCTTTGGGTTCTCTTTTTATGGTCACTCCTACCATGTCAGAAGCTTTACTTGGGCATTTACCTTTTGATTCTTTGTAAAGATTTGCAGCACTTTCTAGAGCTGTGACATCTGTAATTTCCATCTGCACTGCAATTTTTTCACGCTGTTCTTCATGCTTTGCCGTTTTAACCGAATCATAAATAAAAGGGCTAGCGACAACACAAGCGCCAATCACCAGTGAACCAAATATGATTGATTTATTCATTATTATCTTCCTAAATTCAAATTTTGTATTGCGCTATAACGCGTTAAGGGGCAGCCAACGCCACTACCAAGCCTCCGCATAACACCTTAACCACAAAAACCAACGCATGATAAAAATGCCTCGCGTTGGCTGTCCCTCTTTAACGCCTTGTTGAATAGCCTTATGACTTCCCACAAACTGTCAACTCTAACGTGCTAATTAATGCTTCTTTAGCTCCATTTAAACTAACACTTGTTGAGTGGGTTTCTAAAGAGTTAATTCTATATCTGATTTTTAACTCACTACCTGATAATAACTCACTAATAAAACCACATTTTTTCACTTGGTCTTCCTTACCATGCCAAACACTAAAAGCGATTGTGCTAGGCTCCCATTGGTAGAAAGATTGTCCAACACCAGAACCTAAGCGTTTAAGAAATTTAGGATCTATTTCTTTAGTTTTATTCTTATCGACACGCATTTCTATAAGAGTATCAGGTTCAAATGAGCCTATATCTTTTCTTGTAATAAAAAACCAAACATATCCGGTATCTAAATTTCTACTAATTTGAATGTTATGACTGGCATCGTTGTAAGTCATATATTTCGTTTTTGTATCAGTAAACTCATCTACTTTATCAGTAACATTCCACTTTGCGAACGCTGATATTGGCAACAGAATCAACACTAACACTAATATTTTTTTGTACATTTACGCACCTCAATTTAATTACATCGGAATCACAGTGGATATTTAACGCCCGCTTAAGTGGTGAGCAACGCATTACCGATGTTTCCGCATACCACCTAAATCATTAAATTCGCCGCAAACCACAAATGCCACGCGTTGCGAATCCGTCTTAAAGCGTTTGTTATATTTTATTTTGGGTCACTACTCTGCTCTTGTGTTTTCTGCTTATCTGCCTTTCTCTCCGCTGCAATCGATAACTCTAATAAAACCTGATTCAAGAGAGTGTTTTGTTCTTGGACTAAATTCTCCAACTTAGTCGCTGATTCTGAGGAAGAAAAGTAAGAAACTATTGAGAAAAATGCCGATAAACATAAAGCGATAACACTCACAAATAGCATTACTCTATTCCATCTTTCTGTAGATGCTGAATTCGACTCCGTATGTTCCGACAGCTTTTGCAAGGTACTGTTTGTTTCATCCAGCGGATTTTTTGGTATATCGTGTATGAAAGGAGCTTGTTCATGTAAACCAGTATGAGCATTTTCTTTTGGCGGATTCGCTTTTTTATCCAGTTTACTCTGCTCAAGTTTCTTTAAATCAACAACAAAACCATGTTTAGATTTGTTCATATGCCCTCTAAAATATAACGCTTATTAGGCGACACATAGTCGTCTTTCATCCTTCGATAGTGCAGTCTTTTTCATATTAACTCAACTGATAATCAATAAGTTATACCACATGAAGGGAAGTTAGACTGCAAGATGTCTCCTAATGACGAGAATGAAAAATTATCAACTCCATCGAATAACTTTTAGTAGGGTAAACGCACACCCCCTAAATGTGTAGAGTATTAGCTCTGAACGATTTTGGGGCATTTTCGATTTAGGAATGGCAGCGTATCGATTGCGATCGCTGCCATTTTATTATGATACTTTAATACTCAGTATGAATCTTTATTACTTGGTATGAGACTTTATTACTCTCTCACAACGATTGTAAAATTGCTGATAAAACGGCTTGCTTTTCACCTGGCGGCAAAGACTTAAAATTGTTGGCCCATCTAGCCGCCTTTCTTTTGATGCGTTGTCTGTCGGTGAAGTTTGTCCCTGCGAACGTATGGTAATGAATGTCCCCAGGCTTGAAGTTGCACCACACTGTTTCTGTTCGGACCCCTCCTCGACTCATACACTGAAAATCTATACTCCACCAATCCTTTAGGTGTTCGTCGTATAGGTCACTGCGATAACCAGAAAGAAGGACATAACAAGGTAAGCTACAAAGTATTTCCAGTAGTTCTATATGGTCCTCATTAGTGAGTTCATAATCATATTTAGCTGAACTGGTGCGCGTGTCAGGGACATAAGGAGGGTCGGCATAGACAACCGTTCTACCACTGGACTCGAAATCATGGGTACGTAAATAATCAAAAGCATCACCACAAATCAAGCTTGCTGCAGCATAGTCAAATTCATCTATACATTTCTTGTTTAAGTCGATGCCAATATTTTTTTGAGCAGGGGCTTTCCTTTTCATGACTGCACCCGTACCAAGAAATGCTTCGATATAAGTATCGTGTGGCGGTATTAGATTGATAATTGTCTGAAACACCCCGCTTCCACTTTTAGCGCCTAAATAACCCACTTTCTAACCCTCATTCCTTACTCTGTGGCCAGTATAGACATTTATGTCTATGACGGCCACAGCTGCCATAGATATAGGTGTCTATACTCGATGAAAATTACGCCAGGAAGGAAATCCAATAGCTTTATTCCTTTTAGCTGCTAGAAAATAACCTAACCTAGCTAATTTGGGTTGGTTAAATTGAATTGGTCAAATAGCCTCGATGTTCACTTATATTGTCCTATCAACATTCACCAGGTAAATAGAGCATACCTAAAATGAACACCTCTTAAAAAGACACATGATTGTTTTTACGCCAAAAGTAAATGCTATCAATTTTTGAGTGGAGCGTTAGCCCTAAAGTCTTATTACACATTGGAAATAATGAAGAAATAAATTAAAAAAAAGTAGACGCCGCCACAGCGGGGCGGTATAATTGTTTACGAAAGGTCGGGAATGTTCCATGACCTATAAATGGAGAAACGCAATGTTTACACCAGAAGAACAAAGCATCATTGACCAAGCAGCCGCTATTTTTGCAAAAAAAATCAAAACTTGTGATGCCTTTACCAGTCCTGATCTAGTTAAAGGCTTTTGCCAGGCTCGACTTGCTACATCTGAGCGTGAAATTTTCATGCTGCTAATACTCGATAATCAGCACCGACTAATTGAAGCCGTAGAGCTTTTTCAGGGAACGATTGATAGTGCCTCTGTATATCCGCGTGAGGTTGTAAAATCCGTTCTCAAACACAATGGCGCAGCTGTGATCCTGGCTCATAATCATCCGTCAGGTGTTGCAACCCCATCTAGTTCTGATCGTCGTATTACACGAAGAATAAAAGACGCTTTGGAGTTGGTTGATGTTCGTACTTTGGATCACATCGTGGTCAGTGTTGAAGAAACTTATGCGTTCTCTGAGCATGGGATAATTTAGTTATGACTGCGCGGCACACTGTGTCGCGCTCTAAGGGTTTGTTAATATGAGTGAAGATAAAACACTATACAGCGGCTTTGAACCGCAAATGACGCTAGATGATCTAATGAACTCTCAATGCACTTTGCCTTTGAGTGATCCTGATTATCTTTCACCGACACCAGAGCAAATAAAATGGCTGCGAGTTTATCTTGGTTTGTCTCAAGCAAAACTTGGCTATTTTCTTGGTAAGACGGTAAGTCCCAAAGGTTGTTCTATTGTTCGTAAATGGGAAACTGCAAGCGATAAAAAAGAACACCGAGAAATTGATGCGAACGCATGGCGCAGAATGCTATATGCTGCGAATTTAGCAAGTCCCGAAGATGATATTAAGCAAGTTCGATAGTGGACAGTACAAGTAGGTATAATCACAGTTTTTGAGACTTTCAATAAGAATAAATCAGAGAGGAAAAGTAATGTCTGATATGGAATTTACTAAATACTGGACTTCTGAGCGTGCTCGAAAAAAGCAAACGGCACTGACAAAGCTTTCTAACGGCTTGCTTAAAGAAGTTATCGAGAACCCATTAGCAACAGAACTGTTTGAGCCAGAAGAAATCGAAGCTATGAAAGTTGCGGCTCAAGCTTTGAGTCAAGCCAAGCATAAATTTGCACATATCAAAGAGAAGAAAGCTCGCATTGAAAAGCGCAAGGCTCAAGAACTGGCGCACATTAAATCCCAATGCAGTAAATACGCCACTCAGGTCTTGGAATCTCTGAACTCAGACAGTGATATTTTCACCAAAGAGCAGCTTTGTCTATGGGTGACTGCGGCGCACTTTACACGTATGCGTAACATTCCCGAATCTTGGGAGTTAGACATTAACGATAATATCGAGAATCACTACCTGGACAGTGATCATACGCTTAGGCAGCGTCATATTTGGACTATGCGCGAAAAGGCTCAAAGGTCTTTAGGGAAGGTGCGATTTAATCAGTCATGACGATCCAGAGCCTGGATATCCTCCTTACGCGGCAAAGTAAGCACCCCAGTTTGGACAATATTTAATCTCCCCCATCAACTCAGGGTAAGCAAAATGTCACTGCTCCACTGATATTACAATGATTTTCACGACATCCCCGCCAGTTGTCCCGCCCGCACCAAATTGCACATTGCAAACAGCATTGAAA
>NZ_JAHKPI010000012.1 GCF_018860425.1 Marinobacter sp. F3R08
CGTTTTTCCATAGGCTCCGCCCCCCTGACAAGCATCACGAAATCTGACGCTCAAATCAGTGGTGGCGAAACCCGACAGGACTATAAAGATACCAGGCGTTTCCCCCTGGCGGCTCCCTCGTGCGCTCTCCTGTTCCTGCCTTTCGGTTTACCGGTGTCATTCCGCTGTTATGGCCGCGTTTGTCTCATTCCACGCCTGACACTCAGTTCCGGGTAGGCAGTTCGCTCCAAGCTGGACTGTATGCACGAACCCCCCGTTCAGTCCGACCGCTGCGCCTTATCCGGTAACTATCGTCTTGAGTCCAACCCGGAAAGACATGCAAAAGCACCACTGGCAGCAGCCACTGGTAATTGATTTAGAGGAGTTAGTCTTGAAGTCATGCGCCGGTTAAGGCTAAACTGAAAGGACAAGTTTTGGTGACTGCGCTCCTCCAAGCCAGTTACCTCGGTTCAAAGAGTTGGTAGCTCAGAGAACCTTCGAAAAACCGCCCTGCAAGGCGGTTTTTTCGTTTTCAGAGCAAGAGATTACGCGCAGACCAAAACGATCTCAAGAAGATCATCTTATTAATCAGATAAAATATTTCTAGGCACCAATAACTGCCTTAAAAAAATTACGCCCCGCCCTGCCACTCATCGCAGTACTGTTGTAATTCATTAAGCATTCTGCCGACATGGAAGCCATCACAAACGGCATGATGAACCTGAATCGCCAGCGGCATCAGCACCTTGTCGCCTTGCGTATAATATTTGCCCATGGTGAAAACGGGGGCGAAGAAGTTGTCCATATTGGCCACGTTTAAATCAAAACTGGTGAAACTCACCCAGGGATTGGCTGAGACGAAAAACATATTCTCAATAAACCCTTTAGGGAAATAGGCCAGGTTTTCACCGTAACACGCCACATCTTGCGAATATATGTGTAGAAACTGCCGGAAATCGTCGTGGTATTCACTCCAGAGCGATGAAAACGTTTCAGTTTGCTCATGGAAAACGGTGTAACAAGGGTGAACACTATCCCATATCACCAGCTCACCGTCTTTCATTGCCATACGAAATTCCGGATGAGCATTCATCAGGCGGGCAAGAATGTGAATAAAGGCCGGATAAAACTTGTGCTTATTTTTCTTTACGGTCTTTAAAAAGGCCGTAATATCCAGCTGAACGGTCTGGTTATAGGTACATTGAGCAACTGACTGAAATGCCTCAAAATGTTCTTTACGATGCCATTGGGATATATCAACGGTGGTATATCCAGTGATTTTTTTCTCCATTTTAGCTTCCTTAGCTCCTGAAAATCTCGATAACTCAAAAAATACGCCCGGTACTGATGAATCCCCTAATGATTTTGGTAAAAATCATTAAGTTAAGGTGGATACACATCTTGTCATATGATCAAATGGTTTCGCGAAAAATCAATAATCAGACAACAAGATGTGCGAACTCGATATTTTACACGACTCTCTTTACCAATTCTGCCCCGAATTACACTTAAAACGACTCAACAGCTTAACGTTGGCTTGCCACGCATTACTTGACTGTAAAACTCTCACTCTTACCGAACTTGGCCGTAACCTGCCAACCAAAGCGAGAACAAAACATAACATCAAACGAATCGACCGATTGTTAGGTAATCGTCACCTCCACAAAGAGCGACTCGCTGTATACCGTTGGCATGCTAGCTTTATCTGTTCGGGCAATACGATGCCCATTGTACTTGTTGACTGGTCTGATATTCGTGAGCAAAAACGACTTATGGTATTGCGAGCTTCAGTCGCACTACACGGTCGTTCTGTTACTCTTTATGAGAAAGCGTTCCCGCTTTCAGAGCAATGTTCAAAGAAAGCTCATGACCAATTTCTAGCCGACCTTGCGAGCATTCTACCGAGTAACACCACACCGCTCATTGTCAGTGATGCTGGCTTTAAAGTGCCATGGTATAAATCCGTTGAGAAGCTGGGTTGGTACTGGTTAAGTCGAGTAAGAGGAAAAGTACAATATGCAGACCTAGGAGCGGAAAACTGGAAACCTATCAGCAACTTACATGATATGTCATCTAGTCACTCAAAGACTTTAGGCTATAAGAGGCTGACTAAAAGCAATCCAATCTCATGCCAAATTCTATTGTATAAATCTCGCTCTAAAGGCCGAAAAAATCAGCGCTCGACACGGACTCATTGTCACCACCCGTCACCTAAAATCTACTCAGCGTCGGCAAAGGAGCCATGGGTTCTAGCAACTAACTTACCTGTTGAAATTCGAACACCCAAACAACTTGTTAATATCTATTCGAAGCGAATGCAGATTGAAGAAACCTTCCGAGACTTGAAAAGTCCTGCCTACGGACTAGGCCTACGCCATAGCCGAACGAGCAGCTCAGAGCGTTTTGATATCATGCTGCTAATCGCCCTGATGCTTCAACTAACATGTTGGCTTGCGGGCGTTCATGCTCAGAAACAAGGTTGGGACAAGCACTTCCAGGCTAACACAGTCAGAAATCGAAACGTACTCTCAACAGTTCGCTTAGGCATGGAAGTTTTGCGGCATTCTGGCTACACAATAACAAGGGAAGACTTACTCGTGGCTGCAACCCTACTAGCTCAAAATTTATTCACACATGGTTACGCTTTGGGGAAATTATGAGGGGATCTCTCAGCGCCCGGTAGTGATCTTATTTCATTATGGTGAAAGTTGGAACCTCTTACGTGCCGATCAACGTCTCATTTTCGCCAAAAGTTGGCCCAGGGCTTCCCGGTATCAACAGGGACACCAGGATTTATTTATTCTGCGAAGTGATCTTCCGTCACAGGTATTTATTCGGCGCAAAGTGCGTCGGGTGATGCTGCCAACTTACTGATTTAGTGTATGATGGTGTTTTTGAGGTGCTCCAGTGGCTTCTGTTTCTATCAGCTGTCCCTCCTGTTCAGCTACTGACGGGGTGGTGCGTAACGGCAAAAGCACCGCCGGACATCAGCGCCATTCGCCATTCAGGCTGCGCAACTGTTGGGAAGGGCGATCGGTGCGGGCCTCTTCGCTATTACGCCAGCTGGCGAAAGG
>NZ_JAHKPI010000011.1 GCF_018860425.1 Marinobacter sp. F3R08
ACTCGGGGTCGTAGGTTCAAATCCTACTCCCGCAACCAATATCTCTACTTACTCCGACCGACTACTGAACACTGCAAAAAATCTTGCAGTGCTTCCGCATGTAAACATGCGTCCGGGTCGTAGGGGCAAATCACCACGAACGCAACCATCGTAATCGACCCCAAACCCGCACGCGTTGCGGGTTTTGTCGTTCTTGCGTCCTCCAATGCCAGAATGCCCGCCAATTCTCCTTCGAGTTCAATGCGATGCCCGTTTGGTGCGGTCTCATCGGGCAGCATCCGTATCGCTGAAACCAGCCCCCGCAGCGCTTCGGTCGCCTCTGTCTTGAGTGCAGGGTCTTGCAGCGCAGACGACAGATTGCGGATCTTACGCAGGTAAGCCTGTGACAGGCTCGGATGCAAGCGAAGGGTCGGAGGCTCAGGGCTTTGCTCAAGGAGGCTTTCCAGGGACTGCTTCTCGCGTTCCAGCATCTGCGATGCGGTCCTTCATGCTAGGTTGATACGGTAATCCCCCCTAAAATTAGTGGTGTTCAAAAATAGAATTTTCTCGGCAAGATATCTGAGGAGATTTACGATGAAGAATGGACGATACAGCGACGCGCAGATCATGGCGGTGTTGAAGCAGGCGGAGGGCGGTGTTCCGGTTTCTGAGCTTTGCCGAGAGCATGGAATGAGCAGCGCAAGTTTTTATAAATGGCGGGCGAAGTTCGGCGGCATGGATGCGTCATTGATTTCAGAGATGAAGGATATGGCGGAGGAGAACCGCCGCCTGAAGCGCATGTATGCCGAAATGAGCATGCAAAACGACTTACTGAAGGAAGCGCTTGGAAAAAAGCGCTAAGGCCGTCTCAAAGGCGAGAGATGGCCATGAATGCAGTCGTAAGGCGCGGCGTCAGTATCGCATTGGCGTGCCGTGCGTTCGAGATCAGCGAGACCTGCTATCGTTACAGCCCTGTGCTGAACGACGAGAACGAAGAGATCGCGGACTGGCTGGAGCGTTTGACAGCCAATAAACGCAACTGGGGCTTTGGCCTGTGCTTTCTGTATTTGCGCAACGTGCAAGGCTATGGCTGGAACCACAAACGGGTCTACCGGATCTATTGCGAGTTGGAGTTGAACTTGCGGATCAAACCCAAGAAACGGCTGAAGCGGGATAAACCCGAGCCATTGGCTGTGCCTGACAGGCCCAATGAGACATGGTCGATGGATTTCATGGCTGATCAGCTCGCAGATGGGCGTTCGATCAGGACATTGAACGTGTTGGATGACTTTAATCGTGAAGGCTTATGTATTGAAGTGGACTTCTCACTGCCCGCAGAGAGAGTTGTCAGAAGCTTAAACCAGATCATCGAATGGCGCGGACAACCTCAGGCAATTCGGGTCGACAACGGCCCAGAATATGTGAGTGGAAAGCTTATGGAATGGGCTGAAAAACACAATGTGCGGCTCGAATACATCCAGCCAGGCAAGCCTCAGCAAAACGCCTATATCGAACGCTATAATCGCACCGTTCGCGGCGAATGGCTGGGACAATACATCTTCGAAACGATTGAGGAGGCACAAGACCAGGCGACTGAATGGCTCTGGACTTACAACAACGAGCGGCCCAACATGGGCATCGGCGGCATAACTCCCGCAATGAAATTGAAAACAGCCGCATGAATTCTATGGCTGGACCCCATTAAAAATGGGGGGATTACCGAATGATTGAAATTTCTGATTTGCTAGATGTTCCGTTGGATCATGTCGTCAAATATATGGGCCGCTGTTCTCAAAGAGAGTTTTTAATTTTTTCCGAGATGCCTGAGAGATTGCCGCGGTATATGAAGTCTAGTGTTAAGCCGTAGAGTACACAGAGACGCTCAGCTTCATCGACCGTTATTCTGCGGGTCCCTTTTTCCCAATTGTTATATTGCGTCGTGCCGAAAGAATGCTTTTCAGCCCATTCTTTTTGGGACATTGATGATTCCG
>NZ_JAHKPI010000010.1 GCF_018860425.1 Marinobacter sp. F3R08
TTTTTAATGATCGCTTCGGCGCGTTCTGTATTAGGTTTGTCACCATCGAGCTTTTTAGAAGCGTCTTTGCACATCCATCCTGGGATGACCCCCTTCTGGTTGCTGACAATTGATAACAGTTCTTTTGTTTCCTTTAAGGCAGACATAGTAAACACCTCTCTTTAGTTAGTAGGTAGGGACATAAATCATTTCTATATCGACGCGCTGGTTGATACGTCTTCCTTCTGGCGTCCAGTTTTCTGTTAAATAGTCATCAGCTGAAACGTAGTTGATCATGATTTTCAGCGGTGATACACCTTGAGCAACTAGATAATTTCGAGCTGAAACCGCTCTTGCAAGCGCTAGGTTTTCGTCTCGTTTACTTGGCTTGTTAGTGCTTGTTCTACCGTTGATTGTGATCATTGAGGCATCAAGAGCCGTTTCTAGCATTACCTTCGCAACAGGCCCAGGACGAAACCTGGTGCTACTTTCCCCGAACGATACAGATACCGTTCTCGATACAACTTCACGCATTGCGTTATTGTTGTTGTAATTGTTGTAGTCGTTTGTTCCTGACATTGCAGGGACAGTGAAAGCTAAACAGCTGAGAGCTAAAAAAGTGCAAATTGATTTGCGCATAACTCGATACTCCAAAATCAAAAAAATAAATAACCGGCATTACTCATTGGGATTCTGATAAGCCAAAGGGCGCCGAGGTGTAACGGATAAAAAACGTAAAAAAACCAACGAGTACGAGGAACTTTAAGATCAAACATTGTGGAGCTAACCAGGATTGGTAATGCGGCCAGCGCCCACATATTGCCATTGATAACACCAAGGGCAGCACATGCCAGGACTGCTACCCCTGCTGTATAAATAGAAGGTTGTTTTAAATAGGACCACACTGCCACCCCGAATAACATGGCAGGCCACCAAAATTCGACCACAGTTCCTGCATTTACGAACACTAAGAAGGCAAAGAAAAACTGCTTTTTCTCGATGAAATATGTAGTGGCCGTAATAGCTAAAAGTGTAAAGAGAATATTTAGCGGCCACCAACCCCCGTAAACGGTCCCTAATGCCATGAACGGAACAGAAGCGATAATGCCAAATGTAGCGAGACGTTTCATTGTCCGGCCATATACGCCGGATTCTAATTGTCCTGGTCGAGCGAGGTTATACGCCAGGACAAAGACAAATATTGGCATTGCCAATCGTCCCGCTTCAAATAAATAAGGTAAGGTGCCATTGAACAGGTATTTATTAACATGATCGCCAGTCATCAAAATAAGGGCGAGTAATTTCAAACCTTCAATTGTGCCGTTCGAAATGATGATTTTAGGCATGGTTAACGCTGCTTTTGCGCTCACTGTTGGGCTATTCATTACGCTACCTCTAATTAAACGAGATTGTTCTAGGGACATAACCTTTAGCTTTTAAAGCGTTAACTGTCCCCTTCTTTTCTTGGCGTTCAGAACGGTTATATTTGACTTCTATTTTTGCCGCTTCTTCCAATACTTTGCGCATCTTGTTGCTATCACTTGGGGTTTTACCCCCCTGAGCTGTCACATCAACAGTGGTAAAGTTTTCATCCAGCCAATCAGCCCACTTGATCGCTTTTTTCATCAAGTCAGCACGATAAATTTGATTGTATTTTGGCGTCCGTGAATGGTAGTTAGCCGCTCTAGTCCAAAGGTCCCCTGAATCTTTTAGGATATGCCCGCGAAGTCGCCATGCTGCGAGATCGAAAGGGTAGCAGCCGGACGCTGCTACATGCTCTGCGGTAATGCCATACTTTTTAAGATCGCGTAAATAAGCTGTATTAAACTGCATAAAACCAACGTCATGCGTACCGTTTGAGTTTTTAACCCATTGCCCTGGTTTACCTGATTCTTTTTCGGCCACGGCCAAAACAATGTTGGCTGGTACTTCATATTTGGCAGCTGCTGAAATTGAGCACACAACGCGCTCTTGTTCTAAAGGTGGCATATCTGCAATAAACGGTAACATGACGTATTTCCTTACCAGTAGTAAGTCGGCCCAGCCAACTCATTTTCTATATAAACCTCAGCGAATCGTTCAGTTCTAGTACAACCTTTGGGGGTTCTATAACCATCCCTATCACGTCGACAACGGGTCCCTTTGATGTACTGGTCCGGTATAGTTTCCCAGCTCACACAACGCCTCCTGTCACCCCCATAGCGGTACTGTGAACAAACTTGGTGCGATGGAATAAACGCTGCGTATCCATGCTGTGAAGACATATGGCTACCACTTCCTGATGGTGGATTTACAGCACATGAAGTAAAGCTTGGTAGCGGAGGCTTGAGTTTCTTAATGCGTTTTTTCATGGCACTTTTCGCAGCACCGCAACCACCAGGAAAGCCCGAAGGGAG
>NZ_JAHKPI010000022.1 GCF_018860425.1 Marinobacter sp. F3R08
GGACTTAGTAACACTCGTGAATAAAACTTCTTTAGCAAATCAGCTTTCTTTAGCATTGAGAAGGGTACCTCGCTTGATCGTCAACTCAAAGAGTCGCGCGATCGGCTGAAAACAACCCGTGCAACATTTGCAGAGGCTGAACGTCAATTGGCGACTTTGACGGCTTTAGAGACAGCATCAGATCAAGACAAAGCGGAACAAGCCGGAGATTCTCGACTGATGACGCTGTGGCGCCAAACGGGTTCAAGCCCTGCCTTTGACGCACAGTTTTCGCAGCTTTTGGCCCGCGCTCAACTTCAAGTACAGCGCACGGGCGCGCAGGTACAGTCTTTGGCCGCGAGTATTGAAGAACGCGAAGTCGAGATTGCCACCCAAAGCGATGAAATCATTCAGCTGCAACAATTGTCACGCGAGGCAGAGGCCAGCCGTTTGCTCTATGAATATTTCCTAGGACGCCTCAAAGAAACCGCCGCACAAGAGGGCATTCAGCAAGCGGACAGCCGTATTTTGTCTAACGCAGTTTTGCCGAGCGGTCCGTCGGAGCCACGCAAATCATTAATCCTCGCGATGTCACTCATTCTGGGTGGAATGCTTGGAGGTGGCGCAGCTTTGCTGTTGGAAATGCGCCAAAAAGGCTATCGTCAATCAAGCGATTTGGAAGCAGACACAGGCCTGCGGGTGATGGGGCAAATTCCACTCTTGCCAAGTCGCAGCCGTCGCGACGGTCTGGATTATCTGGCGGACAAACCCACCTCTGCGGCCGCAGAAGCCGTGCGCAATCTACGGACATCAGTATTGCTATCCGGTGTCGACAAAACCCCACAAGTCATCATGTCGACCTCGTCCTTACCCGGCGAGGGCAAGACCACGGTGTCTTTTGCTTTGGCACAAAACTTGGTTGGCTTGGGCAAAAAAGTCCTCTTGGTAGAAGGCGACATTCGTCGTCTTGTGTTCAGTCAGTATCTTAACGTCACGGACGCCAAAGGCTTGAAGAGCGTTTTGGCGGGAGATGTCGCGTTGAGTGAAGCTGTAATCCATGACAAAATTCTTGGCGCAGACATCCTTGTCAGTGAACCCAGCACCGAGAACGCAGCCGACATTTTGTCATCGCAGCGCTTCTTGGACTTCCTTAAAACCGCACGCGAGGCCTATGACTTTGTGATCATCGACACGCCGCCTGTGCTGGTTGTGCCTGACGCACGGGTCGTTGCCCAACATGTTGATGTCGTCTTGTTCACCGTTCACTGGGACAAAACGTCGAAAACGCAAGTGCGCGATTCACTGCGGATGTTCGAAACGGTTGGCGTCACAGTCAACGGGCTGGTGCTCAACCAAATCGACCCCAAGGGCATGAAACGTTACGGCTATGGCGATGCATATGGTGCCTATGGGTCTTACGGGACGAAATATTATACGAATTGACTCCTGATCTTCGAAGGTTTTCATACCGTTTGGTGCGGCGTGAAAGCCTCTATCGTGCAGGTTTGACTCTATAGAATGGTTTTAAGGATCGAGCTTCGACATTAAGAACCGAACAATCGAAGGATTTCAAGACAAGGAATGATTCCAGTGCGTACAGCTGTTGCTCTTCTCATGGCACTTTCACTGTCCTCTTGTGGGACTGTATATCATAGCCAAAAGGTCGTTGCTGGCGCTACGGATGATGCAAAAGTGCGCGTTGTGCCTGTCACCAGCCAAAGTGTGCTTGTGGCCAACCGGTCCTCTTATACGCCCCATGACTTACCAGCCGTGTTTCGCGCGACAGCCGGTATG
>NZ_JAHKPI010000001.1 GCF_018860425.1 Marinobacter sp. F3R08
CCACAGTCTCTAGTTGCCCTGCAAAGCGAGAACCATCTAAGGGAAATTCAGCCTCTAAATTCGGAGTGTATGAAGTAACTTCTTTGCCATGAAAACCTGCTACGGTTTCGATAATAGCTCGGCCTTGAGCTGGTCTAAGTGTGGTGATGCACTGCATATCTTCACCTAGCTTTTCAACCCAAACTGTGCCGTCAGGATTGAGCATCAACTCTACGGTTTTTGGATCATTAAAGATTGCTAGTAGTTCAGAACCCATGTCCCTTTCTAGCTTTCTTTTTGCTCTGTCTTTTACTGAGCCTGTCGATTCGTTAGGTTGCATTCAATTGCCTTTAAACTTAGTTGAATTCGGTAAATCCGTTTCTTGAACATACGATATACCGAAATTAAGCCATGTGCAACTAAACACAACAAAAGAATTTAAAGAAAATTACCTTTTGCCTTGCGAGTGAGACGCCACGCGAGCGCAGTCACGTTTTTAAATGGAGATAACCATATTGAAAAGAAGGATAAATAGTGGAATTTTGTGTATGAAGGGATGCTAAATTTAGCAGCTAAAATTTAGCCGCTAAAATATTAGTATTAGGAATGGATATTACTTTCTAGAGGAATTGAGTTGTTGGAGCTTTAATCTGGTTTCTTCGCCCCACTTCTTAACCTGGAATGCCTTGTGCTCAGGTAAGATAACAGAAACCCTTTCGTAGCCAGGAGGAAGACTACTTAATACTTTACCACCCGCCAAGGCTTCAAGAGATTCTTTGTTAAGGTCCGTAGATTCCAATAGAAGCGGTAGCGGTGTTTCAAGAGCTGACGCTATTGCTTCTAATACCTTCAATGAAGGATTTGCATTCCCCGTAGTTAAATCAGATAAGAACGATATAGACACCCCTGATCGTTCTGCTAATTCTGATTTAGTCATGTGCCGTTCATCTAAGATTTTTAGCACATTGGTAAAAAAAATGTAGTTGTACACCAACTGCCCCTCTTTAGGCCAATTTTAGCCGCTAAAGTTTTTAACTCCATATTAAAGGTTAGCCACACTCCGATTAATGATAGCGAAAGCACACTCTAACATGAGTTTCAACAAATTACAGTTTATCGAATATCTTACTCACGATATGAACTTTATTCCTAATAAAAACAATAGTGCTCGTGCTGTTTTTGATCCAGCCGTCACAAGTATTTACGGAAAAATAGAAATCGAAAGGAAGATGTAAGTGGAAAAGCATTATTTTTTTATTATCAATGCTATTGAGCATTTGAACACTAAGGGTAAATCAGATCAATAACCTTATTGTTGAGAACAATCACAACTCTAAGCAAGACTGCATCATCAGACTAAGCAGCTCCCTCAAGTTTCAATAGGTCAACAATTACTGGCTTTGTTTGATACTTAACCACTCTGTTAAAAGTTATTTATAAAACAACTTATCTAAAAGAGATATTTACTCCAGGGAAAAGATTTTTTATATAACCCATCAAACCAAAAATCGTCAATAAATAACTGTAATTATTGGATTTTTATTGATATGCAACTTGACAAATTAGGGTAAAATGCCCTATTATATATCTCAAAGGCCGGACATATCGTCAAGGTCAAAACCGGAGAATTTCCGATGACAATTTACACATACACTTCTGATCTTACTCGCCCTCTTTGCCCTACCTGTGGAAGACCTGTCACACAAGACACAGACACCCCAGAAACGCCTTGGGATGGCACTTGCTCATCAGGTCACTCGTTCACATTCCAGCTGGAAGACATTGTGATTTATGTTTATGACGATGAAGGAACGCTAAACAGTGCGAACGTTGCTGACTTCGACTGTGAAGTTGAAGCTGCTGTGAGCGTTATTAATAGCTTGATCGAATGGACTGAAGAATATGCGAATAAGCATTATGACAGTAGCGACATTGAAGCTCACCTGACTGAGCTTAAAAAACTGAAATCTGATGTTAAAGGTTACGCTATTGATGTTTCAGATCCCATCTGGTTCGAAACAAGCCTAGGTTTTACCTTTGGCGTTAAATAACCTTAAAGTGGCCAACATAGTCATAAATAACTATGTTGGCCGCGGAGAAAGCGTTGCTGTTAGGCATGTTCTGACCTACGGAGAAAGCGTTGCTGTTAGGCACGTTCTGACCCACGGAGAAAGTGTTGCTGTTAGGCACGTTCTGACCTACGGAGAAAGCGTTGCTGTTAGGTGACTTCTGACCCCGCGGAGAAAGTGTTGCT
>NZ_JAHKPI010000013.1 GCF_018860425.1 Marinobacter sp. F3R08
TCTATGACCTGGTTGTAAGAGCCTACCTTGCGCAGTTTTATCCAGTGCATGAGTTCCTAAGTACAACCATCACTGTTGACGTTCAAGGGGAAACGTTTGGGGCTAAAGGGAAGGTTGTCACGTTTGGTGGTTGGCATGATGTGTATTTGGACGAGTCCGAAGAAGACGAAGGCGATCAAGATGGTGATGAACAATCATTACCAAGAATGACAAAAGGCGATGCTATTGATTGTGGACAATCAGTCAGACGAGACGCCAAGACGAAGCCGCCAGCAAGGTTTACAGAAGGTACGTTAATCACTGCGATGGTAAATATCCATCGGTTTGTGACGGACCCTCAACATAAAAAAATGCTACGTGAAGGGGATGGTATTGGGACAGAGGCTACACGAGCTTCGATCATTGCTGAACTGAAACGCCGTAATTACTTGGAAACGCAGGGTAAGCGAATTGTGAGTACCACTTTAGGTCGAAGCATGATTGATGCGTTGCCAGAAGTGGTAAAAAGTCCGGTTCTAACAGCTCTTTATGAGCGTATGTTGCAAAGTGTTGAATCCGGAAAAACAGAACTGAGTGCCTTTATTACCAAACAAGAGGCGTTTATCAAAGACCAGGTTGCAAAGGCCAATAATGGAGCTGTAGCAATCGCTGGAGGTAAAGAAGCGGCTGTAATCTCGGATGTATTCAAATGTATGTCATGTGGAGCAGGATTATCGCGCCGTCCTTCACCAAGGAAGAAAGGGCAGTATTGGTGGTCCTGTTCAAACTTCCCTACTTGTAAGCAATCTTATCCAGATATGAAAGGGCGCCCTAATTATAGCAAGGGCCGTAACAATACTGACAAGGAGTAACCCCAATGACGAATACAACTAATCAACCTGCCGCAGATGCAGCCCTACAAGAAAAGTTAGAAGACGCAATGATACCTGGCTATCAAGTGGAGTTTGACCCACTTGAAGCTGAAAAAGCTGGGGCGTTTTTTGAAGATGCTCTATCAGAACAAGACGCCGAAGAAAGTACGGCTGACCTGCTGGATCTCGTTGCCCCTGATGATACTAAGGAGGGTTAACCAATGGCTGAAAAGAAACCCCCATTTCATGAAACGGTTGCTAATAATCTAATAGAAAAACTAAAAGCCGGCACTGCACCCTGGCAAAAACCTTGGGACCCTGGGGCGCCAGGGTTCATGCCAACAAACCCGCTTACAGGCAACCGTTACAAGGGCATTAACGCGATTCACCTAATGTCTCAGGGACGAAGTGATAACCGTTGGATGACGTACAAGCAAGCTAAAGAACTCGGTGCTCAAGTTCGCGGTAAAGAAAAAGGGACAGGGGTCCAATACTGGAAGTTTACAGAAGAACGGACCAAGCTCGATGATAACGGAAAGCCTGTCATTGATGAAAAAGGAAAACCAGTAAAGGAAACCATCAAGCTAGAACGCCCGCGGGTGTTCTTTGCTACGGTATTCAATGGCGAACAGATAGACGGATTGCCTCCTTTAGAGCGTAAAGAGCAAACTTGGGATGCTTCTGAGCGAGCTGAAAAGATACTCAATGCGTCTGGTGCTGATATTCGTCACGGTGGTGATAGAGCTTTTTACCGTCCGTATTCTGACCATATTCAATTACCCGATAAAGGACAATTCCCGACCTCTGACAATTATTATGCTACAGCGTTACATGAACTCGGTCATTGGACTGGTCATAGTTCGCGTCTGGACCGAGATTTATCAAATCCATTCGGTTCAGAAGGGTACGCCAAGGAAGAATTGCGCGCTGAAATAAGTAGCATGATCTTAGGTGATGAATTGGGTATCGGTCATGACCCTGAACAACATGCCGCTTATGTCGGCTCTTGGATTAAAGCACTTCAAGAGGACCCTTTAGAAATATTCCGTGCCTCTGCCGATGCTGAAAAAATATGCGGGTATGTGATGGACCTGGAACAGAAACAGGTGATTGAGCAAACCCAAATCCAGAAACAAACCTCTGAGTTAAAACCTAGCGAGGACAATAAAGATCAGGATTTAGATATGCAGCTACCAATTCAAACACAGCCAATACGTGATCAGGTGTTATCAACGCTTTCACAGGAAGATTTACGCGCCCTAACTCTAGTTGCGGAAGAACGAAAGCGTTTAGCTTCTGGTGAGTCAGAACCTCAATCTTTCGAAGAAGTGGCAAAGGAGAATCTTGGATTTTTACTACCTGCTGATTGGTCTGGTGATATTCAGTTACAAGGTAACGTTATATACA
Organism: Marinobacter sp. F3R08; assembly: GCF_018860425.1. Taxonomy (GTDB): domain Bacteria; phylum Pseudomonadota; class Gammaproteobacteria; order Pseudomonadales; family Oleiphilaceae; genus Marinobacter. The sequence continues at coordinate 2,259 of NZ_JAHKPI010000013.1, forward strand.
CCGATGAAAACGGCGAAAAGTTTGTAGAACCTGCTGAGGGAGTTACGCCTGAATTTTGGGGTGTGTATGCGCAGCATGAAAAGGGAATGCATCAATGGGTCGCTGATCTCGATACTCAACATCAAGCCGAAGAACTTGCGAATTTGCTTAGTGTGGTAGATGCCCTGTCAGAACCCAATGAGCATGAACAAGCCGCTAAATTTGCTCGTATAAATGAAATTCGTGTTCGTTTAAACCCTAACAGCTCGGATGATGATATTTTAGCCGCTAAAGAAACCCGTAAATCAGCAGAAATGGCCGCAACGCTCAACGATGGTGATTTACAACAGCGTATTGCTGAATTTGAGCAACAGGAACGGAAGCCCCAGCAGCAACCAGACTCAGTTCCCACTCAAGCCGAGGGAGAAAAAACGTATATCAACGTTCCGTTTAAAGAGAAGAACGAAGCTAAAGGACTTGGTGCAAAATGGGATGGTGAACAGCGCTCCTGGTATGTTCCTCCTGGCGTTGATGTTAACCAGTTTTCCAAATGGGCCACGGAGGGCAATGATAATCAGGAATCGGTACAAGCTAATCAACAAATCCAATCTAAACAGGTCGAGCAATCCCGCCAATATCTAGCTGTTCCTTACGGGGAAAGAGCAGCAGCAAAAGCCGCGGGTGCTGCTTGGGATGCAGGCGCTAAATCTTGGTATGTAGGTCCTAATGGTGATAAGGAACGTTTGAGCCGTTGGTCGCCTGATAGGGTCCAAACCCAACAAGATCCAGCGATGACGCCTAAAGAGGAATTTGCAGAAGCTTTGCGGTCTGTAGGTTGTGAAGTGGATGGAGAGCATCCCATTATGGACGGCAAAAAGCACCGTATACGTACCACTGGTGATAAAAATAGTTTGAGCCATAGTGCTGGTTCAGGTTTCTATGTCGGTCATCTTGACGGCCACCCCGCAGGTTATATCAGGAATAATCGAACGGGCATTGATATTAAATGGAAATCAAAAGGCTATGCCTTATCTCCAGAAGAAAAGGCAAAGTTACAAGCCGAGGCCGCAGAGAAATTAGCTGCTAGAGAAAAAGAGCAAAAACGCTTACAAAATGCAACCGCTGATAGAGTTAGCCGTCAAGTCGCCTCCCTGGTCCCTGCAACGCAGCAAACCCCTTACCAGGAGCGCAAAAATATTCAGCCCCTTCCTGGCGTTCTAACTGATTCCGAAGGAATAAAAACTTACATTCCTTTGAGTGATGTTCAAGGCAAGCAGTGGACGATGCAATACATTCAAGAGGACGGTACAAAACGCTTTGCAAAAGACTCCAAGAAAGAGGGATGTTTTCATATCGTCGGCGGGGATATGAAGTCTTTAGAAGATGCTCCGGCCATTGTTTTGCATGAAGGCTATGCAACCGCAGCAACCAATACCGAAGCCTTGGGTTTTCCAACTGTCGCAACTTTTGATGCAGGCAACTTACCTGTAGTAGCTAAGGCACTACAGGAAGTATTTCCAGATAAGCCGATGGTGATTTTTGGTGATGATGACCGTCATCAAGAGTTAATGACAGGTGTTAATCCTGGTAAAGAAAAGGCAAGTGAAGCGGCTAAAGCTGTAAGTGGAACAGCTGCCTTTCCAATCTTCGCGCCTGGTGAAGCTGAGTATCCAGTTGACCTACCAAAAGTTACCCCTCAAACGTACCGAGAGCATTGTGCAGCAAAGAGGGTATTGGAAACGGCCCCAGAGGATAAGCATACAGAGCTTAAAAAGTCATTACTGAGTGATGAACAGTTGTCAGCCATTGAGAACTTATATCGCCACACCGACTACAACGACTTAGCTAATAACAGTCTTTTAGGCAAAGAAGGGGTCGAACGCCAGGTAAGGGCTACGGTAAGTAAGGCTATTCAGGATTCAGAACGGAAGCGCGAGGATAAACAAGTGCTCCATCAAGAACAAGTTCACAAGCAAAAGCGGGCAGCCCGCGTTAGTTAAGGAGAAAGTAAGTAATGGCTTTTGAAATTAAAATCCCTGGCTCAGAAAAATCTTATGATAGAGCTGTCAAAAAAGATGGTGAGTGGATCGGTTTGTTTTCTGGAGAGAAATTCACGGACATTCAGAAGAAACACCCAAAGGCTGAGATAGTACCCAAACCCATGAAAAAAAGTCGAAGTCGATAACGTTTGGCAATGAAGAAAGAAAAAGGGATTCGCGATGAATCCCTTTCTATTTGTTCATGGCAGCTTTTACACGCTTCACGGTTGAACGTCCCTTACCTGTAAACTCTGCGGTTTGGTTGATAGAGCGTCCACGTTCTAAACTGGTGACAATATCAGAGTGCTTTATCAGAAAGTCATCAGTGTTGGTCGTAGAGCCTTTAGGCCGACCAAACTTACCACTTTCGCGTTGGGTTAGCTCGATGCCGCGTTTAGACGCTGCGAGGCGTTTTTCTTCATACTTCCAACGGCCTGTAACAATGAATCGTTCTGCTTTGTTAAAGGGTTCTAGGTTGTTGGTCAGCTTGGTAAATTCCGCTTTCAATCGCTTCAATGATTTGGCATCAAGTACCAGGTATTCCGTGTGTGAGCTAATGTTAGCTAACTGATTGTTGTAACGATGAAAAACATACTTTTCAACGTGACCACAATTCGCAACTTTACGCAAAACCGTGCTTTTTATTACGGCTTTTTCTGTGGCTTTTTCTAGATCGAGTACCGTTTCTTTCAGGCGTTGTTCTGGCGCTCTCGATGTTCTCCCAACTTTATGAATCACGGTTTTATCCGCTAGTTGGTATTCAAACAGATAGAGCGATGCTTTGAGAATAGCTTGCTGACGGTGCGCCTCAATTTCAAGCCACGCTCGATGCTTTGTACCTTGATCTATTGCTTCGCGCAAGGTGTGAACGCGCATTTGTAAGGTGTTACGCATCCACTGGCTAAACCCTAGTAGCGGTAAGCTGCCAAGGATGGTTCTAGCTGTATCGGTAAAGGTGAGATTATCTGTCCAGTCGTCACGGCTAAACAGTTCTTCTTTGGCCGCACGTGGAAAGCGATGTAATCCAGACTTCCAGTGTTGAAACACGTTTGGTGACTTGCTATCCGCTTGATAGCCGTCTTTTAAGGCGTCGATGATCTCTAGTGGATAGTTGAGGTGGAAGTGATGCCAAGCGGGGATTTGTGGAATTTCGTTGAGGGATTCATTGCATGTTTCACCGTCGTGTCGAAAGTGTGCGGCCTTGACCCGCCCTTTTGCTGCTATTAACGGACAATCACAGAACGGACAAAACAGGGTCCCCCTCCCTGATTTCTGATCATCTATGTGATGAAAATTACCTTGCTTATCTTTACCAAGGCTTAAATATACAGCCATAAAGCACCATACTAATTTGAACCCATTTGAGAGTAAGTATAAGTGGGTTCAAATTAGTGTGCAAATTTAATCCCGATTCATTATGAAGCGCTTAATCTAACGATTGTGGGAGAGGAATAAAGTTTCATACTCGGCTTCTCTGTCATTGCCGCCCTTTGTAACTCACTTCTGGACAGAAATGAGTTATTCACAACTTATAGTTGACTTATGCGTATGAGATTCAGATAGCGCTTCCTTCATCCTAAGTCGAGCAGAAAATAACGCTCCATAAACACACTCATCTTTTCATACAAACTTAATATGACCCGCTGTTGATTTATATCTTTCGGGCTGTATTATTACGCTCCGTAAATTCAGTCTTATTACATAAATAGTCGAGTTATCATGAAAAAATCAATCTTACTTTCGAGCTGTTTGTTCATTTCTTTTTTATCGACCGCTTCAACATTGAACGACTCGCTCTATTCTATAGAACAACGCACCTTGGGACGCATAGGCGTATCAGTTTTAGATTCAACGGATCAACAATGGCACTATAAAGGGAATGAAAGGTTCCCTATGATGAGTACATTCAAGACATTAGCATGTGCAAAAATGCTACAGGACTCTGATAGAGACATTTTAGATATAAGTACAATGGCGCCAGTAAAATCCGATGAACTAATCGCTTGGTCACCAATAACAAAAAACATGGTTGGCAGTTCAATTACCATTGAAAATGCTTGTGAAGCTACGATGAAGACTAGTGATAATACTGCTGCAAACATAGTCTTAAAGCACATCGGAGGCCCACAGGGTGTCACTGCTTTTCTACGTTTGATCGGAGATAAAGTAACTCAATTAGATCGTTTTGAACCTGAACTAAACCAAGCCAAAGCTGATGACCTACGTGATACAACGACGCCAAATGCGATGAATAAGACCCTATATCATATTTTATTCGAAGATGTATTAGCTCAAAATTCAAAAAAACAACTTAAGGAATGGATGCAAGGGAACACTGTTTCCGATTCTTTACTCCGTTCTGTTTTACCAAAAGGGTGGTCTATTGCAGATCGTTCTGGTGCAGGAGCTAACGGTTCGCGCGGTATTACAGCAGCAATTTGGACTGACGAGCGCGAGCCATTAATCATTAGCATCTACCTGACACAAACCAACCTTTCTATGCCAGAACGTAATCAAGTTATTAATGAAATTGGTAAGGCTATTTTCGAAGAGTATGCTGTAAAATAACTAGATGAGATTGTCATACTGTTGACAATAGATATGCCGTAGAGAACAAAATGGGGTTGTACGGCATATTGACCACCTTCGTTGCTTGGCTATAACTCATTTTGGGGCATTTTCGTGCCAGCTAAGAGCAAGCTGACACGTTGATGGACATAAATGAGTTTCGGAAATTAGAATATTAGCATCTCATAAATTACTTACAGTATGGAAAAGTCGCTTAACTCGATGTCCAAAGCTAATGGTGTAGATAGCTCAGGAGTAGTCCGCTTCAATCTTCATCGAATAATCTACTAAATAAAGTGGCGTCAGGTTTGTCCAATACCCGGATAAGATGTCAGCGGCGCGACATCTATCCTTATTTGTCATGTAACTATGCCTACGTATGACTATGCAGTACTATTAGCGATATTTTATGAATTTGTACTTAAGAGACTCTAATGATTAAATTTTTAGCACCTGTAATCATAGTTGCAGCTACAGGCCTTGTCGGTTTGGTTAACAAAGATGCTATCTATGAAAAGTACTTGCAAACACAAGTCAACAAGAACTTAGTTATAGAAACTGGTAGCACAAAGTATTGTGGTCACGTTATCAAAGATAATGAGACTCCAGAGCAATTAGTTAACAGAGTTAAACAGCAATTCAATGGTGCGGCTGCATTTAGACAAGTTATAGATATTTACGAAAACATTCTACATGACACGGATGAAATTGAAGCGATAACTAAAAAAATTAGAGATTGGGGTTGGCAAGGTGATGATTCCCTTGTAGAAGACATAGCCAAATACAAGGATGATCCATACCAGCAAGACTATTTAGCTGAACTCATCGCGTTACAAGATTATAGAAAGTCAGCCTCACATAATAAAGATGAATTGATAAAAGAGCGTGATTCCCTAAGAGATGCTTTGTATTTGGCAAAAAAACCACAATTAGAGAAAGATATTTCTAATGCTATATCTCAGTTTTCCTGTGAACTGGACGATGAATCATTCAACCAAGAAGCAGATGTCATTCTAGCAAGTTTAAACCCAACGCTTTCAGGAGAAGAAAAAAAACACCTAGAAGAAATAGTAAAAAAACGAACTGTACAAGGGTTAAAGAATGCCTCAGTGCCTTTAGAAACGTTTACTAAGAAATTTTATGAACTTATTAATGACGCTGTCGCAGAAATCAAAATCCTTGACTCTGAGACTATAGTCAAAGACCAAACGATTACTAACACTTTATCGGTTGTATCAACAAACTCTTTTGGAAAAAAACAACGCTTTGAAGTCGGTTGTGTAGCATATGCTGTTGGCATAAACCCTATATTTGGCTCGGCGAGTATCTTTAATTGCTTTTTTCGTAAATCAGGGTAAACGCTGCGAAATAGTATCTACCTACACGATCTGAATGATTGACGAAGAATTCGATG
>NZ_JAHKPI010000021.1 GCF_018860425.1 Marinobacter sp. F3R08
CCGTTACGGTAGCTCGTCCAGCTAATCCAGACTTGCCACCAACGCCACCGCAAAACCCAACGCTAAATAGTCCAGAAATGGATGATGAAGCCCAGCGTATCCGTATGGCTAAGCTACAAATGCTACAAGAAGCTGTCAGCGCAAGAACAGGCGTTCAGGCGGTAGCTCCGCGCAGCAGTAATTCAGCCCCGGCTCCAGGTTCTCGCCCTGAGACTCGTAAAGAAATGCTCGCAGAAATTGCGCGTGTTCGTAGTCAAACGGCATCGCTCCGAAGCACTGACCCTAATGCAGTGTACCAAGAAGGATTAGCCCAAGCTCAGAATAGGAATAGAGGCGGCGGTTTTGGTGGCAGTTCATCAAACAGTGCGCCAATGCTCATGCAAACGTCAGCTCAAGGTGGTGCTAATGGATACGGAGAGTTTGATAGTAATGGCGGCGACCGTTGGCAGCTTAATTCACAAATGCAGGCGCCTCGTACACCTTTCGAGCTAAGAGCTGGCTTCGTAATTCCTGCCACGCTTATTTCAGGTATCAACTCAGATCTTCCAGGTCAGATTATGGCCCAAGTGTCTCAGAACGTTTCCGATACCGCGACAGGGAGTCACTTGTTGATTCCGCAGGGTTCTCGCCTCATTGGTTCTTATTCTAGCGATGTAGCTTACGGACAAGAGCGCGTGTTAGTTGCTTGGCAACGGATCATCTTTCCCGATGGTAAAGCAATGGATATCGGATCAATGCCAGGCGCGGATTCAGCAGGTTATTCAGGTTTCCACGACCAAGTAAATAACCACTATGTGCGTATCTTTGGTTCGGCTTTCTTAATGTCAGGTATCACAGCAGGTATCACATTAAGCCAGGACAACGACAACAGCAGCGATGGTAACGACCGTCAACGTGCAAGTGATGCGCTAAGTGAAGCTCTAGGCCAGCAGCTAGGACAAGTAGCTGTAGAGATGATCAGAAAAAATATGAATATTGCGCCGACTTTGGAAATTCGTCCTGGTTATCGCTTCAACGTAATTGTTACCAAAGACATGACTTTTTCTAAGCCATACAGCTCATTTGATTACTAACGCCAGGAGATAATGAAATGAAAACAAAAGGAAGAATTTTAGCCGCTAAAACTGTGCTGGTTGTCGCAATGGCAACGGGCTCGGTCGCTACTCTGATAACACAACCAGTGCAAGCAGGTATCCCTGTAATTGACGGTGGTAACTTGGCTCAAAATATTGTGACAGCGATGCAGGCTGCGGCACAAACGGCCAAACAGATTGAACAGTATCGCACTCAATTAAGTCAGTACGAAAACATGCTGCAAAACTCGTTGGCCCCAGCTGCTTATATTTGGGACCAAGCACAATCGACCATCAATGGCTTAGTGCAAGCAACGAATACACTTCAATATTACCAAAATCAGCTTGGGAGCTTAGATCGTTATCTTGGAAAATTCCAAGACGTTGCGTATTACCGTAGCTCGCCTTGTTTCTCAAATTCTGGTTGTAGTGAGGCTGAATGGTCAGCAATGAATGAGAATCGCCGCCTGGCGTCAGAATCCCAAAAGAAGGCTAATGATGCTTTGTTTAAAGGTTTAGAAAAGCAGCAGGACAATATAAAAGACGATGCTCGCCAGCTGCAACGACTCCAATCAACAGCGCAAGGGGCGCAAGGTCAACTAGAAGCTATTGGTTATGCCAATCAGCTCGCCAGTAACCAAACTAACCAACTGTTACAAATCCGTAGTTTGCTGATTGCTCAACAGAACGCAGTAGCAACCCGTATGCAAGTTGTGGCCGATAGAGAAGCGCAACACCAAGCCTCAGCTGAACAGCTCCGAAAAGGAAGCTACACACCAAGCCCAGCGCGTACCTGGTAAGGAAAATGATGAAATTTAACAAATTACAAGCACTAGGAGCCGTCATTCTGACGGCCCTATTAGCCGGATGTGGTGACGAACCCATGCCAGAAGTAAATGATGTGAATTGCACTATCAGCAACATCAAGAAAATTGAAAACCAAGAGACAAAAAAGGAATTTGCAACTAAGTGTCTACGCCGTAGCAGCACTGGTGACGGTGAACTCAAATCTAGCCCTAAAAAAGAATGGTAAGGAACTAATATGAAACTGCCAGCCAATCTTAAAATCGTTATGCCTGTGGTCGTCTGGTTGGCGTTTTTGATTGCCACCCCAGCTCATGCAGCAATCGACAACTCAGGCTTACTTGATGATGTACTTGCTCGCTACTCTACAGCCGCGGCCAGCTGGGCCAGCATTATCGTCGATGCGGCTAGTTGGTTATTTTGGACTCTAGCTGTTATTTCGATGGTGTGGACGTTCGGACAAATTCTTATACGCCAAGGAGGATTAAGCGAGATTTTTGCTGAGTTGATCCGATTCACTGTGGTTACAGGTTTCTTTTGGT
>NZ_JAHKPI010000015.1 GCF_018860425.1 Marinobacter sp. F3R08
CCCCTCAAGCATCGTTTCCGGGTGATATACTCTGTCAATAACGAATTCAATTTCCGAATGGAGCATTTCTGATGCCTTCGAATGATCACCTTGTCATTTTTGATACGACGCTCCGTGATGGTGAGCAAAGCCCCGGCGCCACCATGAACAAAGCGGAAAAGCTACGCATCGCAAAAGTTCTGGAAAAGCTGCGTGTCGACGTTATTGAAGCAGGGTTTGCGATCGCAAGTCAGGGCGACTTCGAGGCAGTGAAGGGGATCGCCGAGTCGATCAAGGACTCCACAGTCTGTAGCCTCGCCCGGGCTCTGGACAAGGATATCGATCGCGCAGCAGAGGCAATTCGCCCTTCGGAGCGTGGTCGTATTCATACCTTTATAGCTACGTCGCCCATCCACATGAAGCACAAGTTGCAGATGCAGCCCGAAGAAGTGGTAGAGCAAGCAGTTCGCGCGGTGAAGCGGGCTCGCAGTCATGTGGAGGACGTTGAGTTTTCCTGTGAGGACGCCGGGCGCTCAGAGTTGGACTTTTTGTGTCGGATCATTGAGGCCGCCATTGATGCCGGAGCCGCCACGATTAATATACCGGATACCGTGGGTTACGCGATTCCAGAACAGTTTGGTGAAACTATCCGGCTGCTTTTGAACCGGATTCCGAACGCCGACAAGGCCATTTTTTCGGTGCATTGCCACAATGATCTGGGCTTGGCGGTTTCTAACTCTCTGGCTGCAGTCTCTCAGGGCGCCCGTCAGGTTGAATGTACTATCAATGGATTGGGCGAGCGTGCTGGCAACGCTGCTTTGGAAGAAATCGTGATGGCGGTTCGTACCCGTCAGGACCTGTTCCATTTAGATACCCGCATAGATACCCAGCATATCGTTCCTGCATCCCGTCTGGTGTCCACTATTACCGGCTTTCCTGTTCAACCTAACAAGGCCATTGTTGGCGCCAACGCTTTTGCTCATGAGTCCGGAATTCACCAGGATGGGGTTCTCAAACACCGGGAAACCTACGAAATTATGCGTGCGGAGGATGTAGGTTGGCACACTAACAGTCTTGTGCTTGGCAAACATTCCGGTCGCAACGCATTTCGTACCCGGTTGCTTGAGCTCGGAATTCAGTTTGAAACGGAGACCGAGTTGAATGAAGCTTTTACAAGGTTCAAGGCACTTGCAGACCTGAAGCATGAGATTTTCGACCAAGACCTGCAGGCTATTGCCAGTGATACCCGCCAGAAAGAGGAAGATGGCCGTTATGGTCTGGTCTGCATGCAGGTCTGCTCTGAGACCGGTGTGGTGCCCAAAGCCAACCTGACGCTTACGATGGATGGCAAAGAGCACAAGGTTGAAGCAGAGGGAAGTGGTCCTGTAGATGCAACATTCAGGGCAATCGAATCGTTGGTGGATTCTGGTTGCAATCTGCAGCTCTATTCAGTCAACAATATTACCAGTGGCACGGATTCCCAGGGCGAGGTAACTGTGCGTCTGGAAAGAGGTGGCCGGATTGTTAACGGCGTGGGTGCTGACACAGATATTATCATCGCCTCTGCCAAGGCTTATATCGAGGCGCTTAACCTGATCAGTAGGGGAGGAATTCGACAGCACCCTCAGGTTGCGGATGTCTGAGTGTCTCAATCAGGTGAGTTCCGACAGGCGGCTTTGATGATTGGATCGGAAGTAGAGCGTCAGTTTTACCTGGGAGCAGCAGGGATTCGGATGTGGTACGCCCGTCAACCGTTGCCTGGTGCGGCGCCCAGTCCGGAGTTTGACTTCTCTGTGGAGGCTGAGGCCCCGGAAACAAACCCGCGGGTGTTGGAGCCTGCACGCGGGCCCGTAAAAGACCCGGGACGTCCGGCTGCGGGACCAGATCGAACCGAGGGCGTTGCCCGAATTGCTGGCCTGCAAGCATTGATGGAAGGTGACGCTGGCGCTTCGGCCAATGCCGCGCGACCGTCGACTGAATTGTCAGTCATGCCCCAGCCTGTTGCGGAGAAGGCAGTACCAGAGCCACAGGTGATGACGGCGCCATTCTCTGCGTTTCCCTCTGAAAGCATCAATATCATGGTCTGGGCCGGGAGCAGTGCGGCTCTGATCGGAAGTATGTCTTCGGATGCCAGCAGTCTGCTCCAGGAGACCCTGGCGGTAAATATTTTAAAGAGCCTGGGCGAAAATCAGCCAAAGGTGCTGGGGCATCTATCCTGGCCCATTTTTAACAATCTGCTGGTGCCAGGGAATTCCGGCCAGGACTTCGTCGAGGTGATGGCTAGCGTTGTCTCGGGGCTGAAGCGTCACGACGTTGTTGTTCTTCAGGATCTCCAGAATTCGGAGCAGAGCTGGCTGAGTGAGGCGCTTGGTCGTGACCCCGCGAGGCAGTTTCCTCACACCCTCGCTGAGATTGCTGGTAACCCGAACCTCAAGCGTTTGCTCTGGGAGCGGATACGCCCCATGGTTGCCCGCTGATGGTCTCCACGGGGACGTATCAAAGCGTGTTGAAAGCCGATCTTCTGGTCCGCCCTCTGGTGCCTGATGACGTTGCGACCGTCATGGATATAGAACGCCAGGGTTATTCTCACCCCTGGACCGAATCGGTGTTCCTCGATTGTTTCAAGGACAACTATCGGCTATGGGCTGCAAGCCACGGTGAAACGCTCGTGGGCTATGCTGTCGTGGCCTATATGGTAGATGAAGCCCATCTGTTAAATATCTGTGTCCATCCCGGGGCCAGAGGTAAAGGCGTGGGACGACATATCCTGAGGCATGTCGTTTCTACGGCTGCCCATGAGGGTATGATCCAGTTGTTGCTGGAGGTCAGGGCCAGTAATGCCATGGCTAGAGCCTTGTACGAAAATGAAGGGTTTCGGGAAATCGGAAAACGCCCGGGCTATTATCCGGCGGCCAACGGTCGGGAAGAGGCTCTGGTTATGGTGCTGGAGTTCGGGCAGTAACCGGTGAAGCGTGAGTTCGCGTCATAATGCCTTAGGGCCTATAATACCCGCCTTTTCCAGAACATCAGATTCAGGTTGCTTTTCGATTATGTCTAACCTTCCCCAGGAAGTGGCCAAGCGCCGCACCTTTGCCATTATTTCGCACCCGGATGCCGGTAAAACAACCATCACAGAGAAAGTGCTGTTGTTCGGCCAGGCGATTCAGAAAGCCGGCACCGTTAAGGGAAAAAAATCGGGGCAACATGCCAAGTCCGACTGGATGGAAATGGAAAAAGAGCGGGGTATTTCTGTCACTACCTCGGTCATGCAGTTTCCCTACAGTGGCAAACTGGTGAACCTTCTCGATACGCCGGGCCACGAGGATTTCTCTGAAGATACTTATCGTACGCTGACCGCCGTGGACTCTTGTCTGATGGTCATCGACAGCGCAAAGGGTGTCGAGGAACGGACCATCAAGCTGATGGAGGTCACGCGGCTGAGGGATACGCCTATCCTTACCTTCATGAACAAACTGGACCGTGATACCCGGGATCCGGTGGAATTGATGGACGAGGTTGAGGACGTTCTGAAAATCGCCTGCGCACCGATCACGTGGCCCATTGGTATGGGCAAGAGCTTCAAGGGTGTTTACCACCTGCTTCGGGATGAGGTCATTCTTTACCAGTCCGGCCAGGGGCACATGATTCAGGATCGGCGGATCATTGCAGGTCTCGACAATCCTGAGCTGGATGAAGCGATTGGCGCCTACGCTGACGATCTCCGTGATGAAATTGAGCTGGTGAAAGGCGCTTCTCACGAATTTGACCAGGAGGCGTTTCTCGCTGGTGAGCTGACCCCGGTGTTCTTTGGGACAGCTCTGGGTAACTTTGGGGTGGATCATATGCTTGACGGTCTGGTGGAGTGGGCGCCCACACCCCAGCCCAGGGAGACGGACCAGCGATTGGTGCAGCCGGCTGAGGACGGATTTTCAGGATTCGTGTTCAAGATACAGGCGAATATGGATCCTCAGCACCGCGACCGCGTGGCCTTCCTTCGTATCGTCTCCGGGAGCTACAGCCAGGGCATGAAGGCGCGTCACGTACGTATCGGCAAAGATGTCCGGTTCTCCGATGCATTGACGTTCATGGCGGGTGACCGGGAGCATGCTGAGGAAGCATTTGCCGGCGATATTATTGGATTGCACAATCATGGAACCATTCAGTTGGGGGACACCTTCACTGCAGGTGGAGACATGAAATTTACGGGCATTCCAAACTTTGCGCCCGAGTTATTTCGCCGGATTCGTCTCAAGGATCCTCTCAAGGCCAAGCAGCTTCAGAAAGGCCTTATACAATTGTCGGAAGAAGGGGCGGTGCAGGTATTCCGTCCGCTACGGAACAATGACCTTATCGTCGGGGCTGTGGGTGTTCTCCAGTTCGACGTGGTTGTGAGCCGCCTGAAAAGCGAATACAAGGTTGAGGCAATCTACGAACCAATCAATGTTGCCACTGCCCGCTGGGTTACCTGCAGCGACGAGCGCAAGCTCGATGAGTTTCAGCGCAAGAACAACGATAACCTGGCTCTCGATGGTAGTGACCGGTTGGCGTATATCGCTCCTACCATGGTGAACCTGAATCTGGCTCAAGAGCGCTATCCCGACATTCATTTCCACAAGACCCGGGAGCATTGACGAGTACCGGGCGGAGGTGACTGTGCAACTGATCGACGCTCACTGCCATTTCGATTTTCCGTATTTTGATGGTCATCGCGATGAAGAGCTGGAGCTGGCTCGATCGCGCGGGCTTCGGGGTCTTGTAATACCCGGTGTCAGGCGCCCTGATTGGGCAAGAGTCCGGAAGATTGCTGAAGCCTATGATGGTCTTTCGTATTGCCTCGGCATTCATCCCTGGTTTGTTGGTGAGCATTCGAGACACGATCTTGTAGAGCTCCGGAGGTTACTGGAGGTCAGCCCGGACCGCTGCGTAGCGATCGGAGAGTGCGGGCTCGACCGGCTCCGAGGGAATCTTGATGATCAGTTGCCCTGGTTTGAGGCTCAAGTAGAGTTGGCGCAGGCGTTGGACATGGCTCTGGTCATCCACTCGGTAAAAACCCATGATGAGGTGGTCAGCCTGCTTAATCGCCTTCGTTGGGGTGGTCGAGCCTTGATTCACGGTTTTAGTGGAAGCTTTCAGCAGGCCAGAAAGCTGGTCGATCTGGGGTGCTACATTGGGGTTGGTGGTGTTATTACCCATCCTCGTGCCCACAAGACCCGTGACGCCATATCGAAATTGCCGGCGGAGTCACTGGTGCTTGAAACCGATGCGCCAGATATGGCGCCGGAAGGGGTTCCGAAAGGGCAGAATTCGCCACGCTATCTGCCGGATATCCTGGGTGTGCTCGCCGGGATCCGCACCGTTCCGTCGCAAGAGTTGGCTCCAATTCTGCTGCAGAATGTGTGTCGATTGTATGGTTGGTCAGGCACCCAGGTAGGGGAATAACGAAACAACCCGACGCAGGGTTGGCTTTCCTGAGTGGTTCGAGTATACTTCGCGCCCTGGCTTTTCAAGGTGATGTCACTATCTCAGCCCCGAATAGTGTCACTGCCGACTAACTAACAGGTACAGAACCACCTCCGGATGCAGTGCATTTACCGGCGGCGGTTTTTAACGTTTCTTATATAGCGTTCAAGGCGGAATCAATGAAGACTCTGAGTGCGAAACCAGAAACAGTAAAACGTGACTGGTACGTTGTAGACGCAGCCGGCAAGACGCTGGGTCGTCTGTCAACCGAAATCGCCCTTCGTCTGCGGGGCAAGCATAAGCCTGAGTACACCCCTCATGTAGACACTGGCGATTATATTGTTGTGATCAACGCGAGCCAGGTGCGGGTGACCGGCAAGAAAGCATCTGACAAGATGTACTACAGTCATACCGGCTTTCCGGGTGGGATCAAATCCATCAACTTCGAGAAGCTGGTCGACAAGGCGCCTGAGCAAATCATCCAGAAGTCTGTCAAAGGCATGCTTCCGAAGGGTCCGCTCGGCCGCGCAATGTTCAAGAAGCTGAAAATCTATGCAGGCGCTGAGCATCCTCATGCAGCCCAGCAGCCCAAAGAACTCGACATTTAACGGAAGGCGGATATGTCTGTAGCACAAAATTACGGTACTGGTCGCCGCAAGACATCCACGGCTCGGGTTTTTATCAAGCCTGGAAGCGGTAATATTTCCATCAACGGTCGCTCTATCGAAGATTTTTTCGGTCGTGAGACGCTTCGTATGATTGTTCGTCAGCCTCTGGTTGTCGCTGAATCTACCGATCGTTTTGATATCAATATCACCGTTAAAGGTGGTGGTATCAGTGGTCAGGCTGGCGCGATTCGCCACGGCCTTACTCGTGCGTTGATGGATTACGATGAAACTCTGCGTCCGGCGCTTCGCACCGCAGGTTACGTTACTCGTGATGCGCGGGAAGTCGAGCGTAAGAAAGTGGGTCTGCGTAAGGCGCGTAAGCGTCCTCAGTACTCCAAGCGTTAATTTCGCTGGAGCAGATCCTGGAAAACCCGGCCCTTTCGGTCGGGTTTTTTTATGCCTGTGTGATCTGCCTGCAATTTGATCTGGGGCAGGGATGAGGCGCCAGCGGCGGCTTTCCGACTTGTAAGCCCAAGGTAATTTCATTACCATTTGGGCGCTTATATTTTTGGGTTGTGAAGTCCTTTTAGATGCACATTGCCAGCTGCTTTGCGGGCTGCTGCATCGCCTGATGGGAGAAGACCATAATGAATAATGGCGACGTTAGCCAAGGCCGGCGCCGGTTTTTGATCGGTGCTACGTCCGTGGTAGGTGGAGCGGGCGTCGTCGGTGCCGCCGTTCCATTTCTGGGATCCTGGAATCCCAGTGCTAAAGCGGAAGCAGCGGGTGCACCGGTAACTGTCAATATCAGCAAAATCGAACCGGGTCAGCAGGTCACCGTCGAGTGGCGTGGTAAACCGGTCTGGGTTATCCGTCGTAGCGAGGAAATGCTCGCTAATATCGAAAAGCTGAACGATACAGTAAAAGATCCGCAGTCAGAGGCACCTCAGCAGCCAACCTATATCGAGGGTATCTACAGGTCATTGAAGCCGGAGTTTGCGGTGATCGTGGGCCTGTGTACGCATCTGGGCTGTGTACCTTCCTACCGGCCGGAAGTTGCGGCAGAGGACCTGGGCGAAAACTGGCTCGGTGGGCTTTTCTGCCCTTGTCACGGATCACGCTATGACTTGGCTGGCAGGGTCTATCAGGCGCAGCCGGCGCCGTTGAACCTTGAGGTTCCGCCTTATCGCTTTGACGATGATGCGACCCTCACGATTGGTCTTGATCCGGAGGCAGCGTAATGCAAAAGCTGATTAACTGGGTAGACGAGCGTCTGCCAATCGTTGATGCCTGGAACAAACACCTGGGTAAGTATTACGCACCGAAGAATTTCAACGTCTGGTACTTCTTCGGTTCCCTTGCGATGCTCGTGCTGGTAAATCAGCTGGTGACAGGCATCTGGCTGACCATGAGTTATAACCCGTCGGCAGAGGGCGCGTTCGCCTCCGTTGAGTACATCATGCGTGATGTTGAGTGGGGCTGGTTGCTGCGTTATCTGCATTCTACCGGCGCGTCAGCGTTCTTCATTGTGGTTTATCTCCACATGTTCCGGGGCTTGATGTACGGTTCTTACCAGAAGCCGCGTGAGCTTATCTGGATTTTCGGCATGCTGATCTATCTGGTGCTGATGGCTGAAGCCTTTATGGGCTACCTGCTGCCTTGGGGACAGATGTCCTATTGGGGCGCCCAGGTTATCGTCAATCTGTTTGGCGCGATCCCTGTAATCGGTGAAGATCTGTCTCTGTGGATTCGTGGTGACTACCTGATTTCCGGTATTACCCTGAACCGATTCTTTGCCTTGCATGTGGTTGCCTTGCCGATCGTTCTGCTCGGCCTCGTTGTGTTGCACATCCTTGCTCTGCACGAAGTTGGCTCCAACAACCCTGACGGTATCGATATCAAGAAGAACAAGGACGAAAACGGCATTCCAAAAGATGGTATACCGTTCCATCCTTACTACACGGTTCACGACCTGCTGGGTGTGGGCGTGTTCTTCTTCATCTTCTTTATAATCGTGTTCTTCTTCCCGGAAATGGGAGGGTTGTTCCTCGAGAAGCCCAATTTTGAGCCTGCGAATGCTCTGAAGACGCCTGCACACATTGCACCCGTCTGGTACTTCACTCCGTTCTACGCCATGCTGCGGGCAGTCACTGTTGACTTGTTCGGATTGCCTGCGAAGTTCTGGGGGGTTGTTGTCATGGGTGGTGCCATTGCAATTTTGTTCGTGCTTCCATGGCTGGATAGGAGTCCGGTGCGCTCCATGCGTTATAAGGGATGGCTGAGCAAGATTTCTCTTGCGGTCTTCGCAGTCAGTTTCGTGGTGCTCGGGTATCTCGGCCTTGTGCCGGCAACTGAGGGCCGCACTATGCTGGCGCAGGTGTTGACCGTAGTGTACTTCCTCTACTTCATCCTTATGCCGTTTTACACGCGGATGGAGAAAACCAAGCCAGTTCCAGAGAGGGTGACAGGGTAATGAGAAAGCTGATCTTTGGTCTTTTCATCGCAGTCCTG
The DNA here is from genome assembly GCF_018860425.1 of Marinobacter sp. F3R08. Lineage (GTDB taxonomy): Bacteria > Pseudomonadota > Gammaproteobacteria > Pseudomonadales > Oleiphilaceae > Marinobacter. The sequence goes on from NZ_JAHKPI010000015.1 coordinate 8,559, forward strand.
CCAGCCCTTGGGCTGGCAGCGGGCGCGACCGTTCATCTCGATGAGTTCGAGTCAGATCACGCCGATAAGGCGTCTCTGCAACGCGGTGCGGCCACGTTTACCAACTACTGCATGGGGTGTCACTCCATGGAGTATGCCCGTTACAAGCGGGTTTCGGATGACCTGGAAATCCCCGTCGAGTTGTATGAAGAGAACCTGATTTTTACCGGTGCCAAAATTGGGGAGCTGATGAAGAACTCGATGAGCAAGGATATGGCCGCTGACTGGTTTGGTGCGCCGCCTCCTGATCTGACGCTCGAAACCCGTCTGCGGGGCGAGGCCTGGGTGTATTCGTATCTCCGTGGCTTCTACAAGGATGAGGCTCGGCCACTTGGTGTCAACAATGTGGTGTTCCCTAACGTTGGTATGCCCCACGTTCTGGTCGGGCTCCAGGGATTGTGCGCGGTCAAGCCAAATATTGGCGTCTCCGCCAGTGTCGAGCCGCTCAGTGGTAACATTAACAACGCAGATGTATGCCCGGAATACGCTATCGAAGGCAGTATGTCAGGCGGGGAGTTCGATCAGGCGATGTATGATCTGACCAACTTCATGTCCTACATGGCGGATCCGGTTAAGCTTGAGCGGGAACGTCTGGGGATCTTTGTTCTGATTTTCGTGGCTATCTTCTTTGTGTTTGCCTATCTGCTCAATCGTGAGTACTGGAAGGACGTGCACTGAGAAATAGGGTATAATCCCGTTCCCTGAGTTCCAGCGGGCAATAACCGGCTCGCTGGACTTTTGCGTTTTTTCAGGATCATTTCGGTTTGTTTACTCGTGAGGTAGTTCTATGGGCGTTGTGACCAAGCGGTCATCAATGACGTTTTTCTCGGATCCCGCCAGCCATTACAGCCACAGGGTGCGTATTGTTTTGGCAGAGAAGGGCGTTACGGTCGATATCGTTGATGTGGATCCGGATAATCCGCCGGCTGAACTGGCCGACCTGAATCCGTATAACGCCCTGCCAACGTTGGTGGATCGTGATCTTGTGCTTTATGAGCCCAATATCATGATGGAATACCTCGATGAGCGATTCCCTCATCCGCCACTGTTGCCCGTGTACCCCGTTGCCCGTGCCAACAGTCGTCTGATGATGCACAGGATTCAGAAGGATTGGTGTGGTCTGGTAGACCAGATTCTGGCCCAGCCAAACGTAAAGGCATCGGAAGTGGCCCGTAAAGAATTGAAGGAAAGCCTGCTGGCTACGGCACCTCTGTTTGGTGAGATGCCTTTCTTCCTGTCAGAAGAGTTCACCATCGTGGACTGCTGCATTGCTCCGATTCTCTGGCGTCTTCCGTCGCTGGGCATCGAGTTGAATGAAAAGCAGGCAAAGCCACTGCAGAAGTATATGGAGAGCATCTTCGGCAGAGAAGGCTTCAAGGCAAGCCTGTCTGATCTCGAAGAAGACATTCGCAGTTGATTTGGTAACGTTCCGCCGGCCGGAGCAGGAGAGAGGCAGTGGCTGAGAGTAAAAGCACCATGACGTCCAGCCGACCGTACCTGGTACGAGCATTCAATGAGTGGATCCTGGATAACGATTGCACCCCGTATATTGTAGTGGATGCAGGAATCCAGGGTGTACAGGTGCCGACTGAGCACGTAGCAAACGGGCAGATTGTTCTGAATATCAGCCCTGGCGCGGTGCGTGGTTTGGTGGTTGGTAATGGTTCCTTGGAGTTCAGTGCCCGGTTTGGCGGTGTACCGATGCAGGTATTCATTCCATTGCAGGCGGTTATGGCCATTTATGCCAAGGAAAACGGTGAAGGCATGGTGTTCGGCAGCGAGCCCGGCTCTCCGGATCCTGATCGTACTCCGGGGGGGCATGAAAGCGAGCGGTCTTCCTCCGGTCAGGAGGATCGTCCTTCGGGGCGGCCAACGCTTAAAGTTGTTAAGTAACGAATAGGCAAGCTTCGTTCTGCCGTTGTGAAAAAGCCAGCTAATGCTGGCTTTTTTTATCCCCCGAAAATCTTGGCGTCTATTAATCCGCACAGAGCGTTGATAATCAGCAACAGGAGTGGGGTTGCTTCGGTAGCGCTGAGGTTGTTCAGTGCAATTTCGTGATCTTCCGGGTGGAGAAGGGATGTAATGTCGGATTTTTCCCTGGCGCTGAGTACGACCACTCTCATCTCTCGGTCGTGGGCAGCCTGGATTGCCTGGATGAGGTTGGCTTTGTGTCCGTCATCAACAATGACGAACAGAAGATCTCCGGGCTTGCCGATAGCCCTGACCTGGCGGGAAAAGGTGTCATTGAAGCGGTTGTCCCGGCAGATTGCGGAATAGGTCGTTGCATCGGCTCCGAGATTAATGGCCGGTAAGGCGGGTCTGTCCTGTTCGAACCGGTTCAGAAGGGCGGTGCAGAAGTATTGGGCCAGGATGTTGGCATTGCCGTTCGCGCAGGTGATGATTTTGCCATCCTGGAGTAGCGTCTCCACGAAGGCATTGGAACCTTCCTCGATAGCGAGGCCTGTGGTGCTGGCGGCCTGCGCCGTATGCTCCATATGGCTGGCGAACCATTGATTGATCTGGTGTTCGGTTTCTGTCATTTTCAGTATCACTATCCTGCCAAAATTGCATTTCTGATCCATTGTACCCGGTATTTTTTGGTGGTTCCCGGGCTGATGGCAATTACGTCTATCCGTGAGAGGCTGTCCCAGAGGCCGTGCCTGTGCAGATAAAATGACGCTGCGCGAAGCAGGCGTTGTTGTTTGGGATAATTGATTGAGCTCGCAGGATCAACGAGACTTCCTGGCCCCCGATAGCGGACCTCAAAAAATACGAGGGTATCGCCATCCCGACCGATCAGGTCAATTTCACCGCCGCGATTGTAAACGTTGCGTTCGAGTATCCTGATGCCTTGGCGAGCAAGGTATCGGGCTGCGACGCCTTCGAAGTGACTGCCCAGGGTTTTGGTGCCATCCATGGCCGTTTATGCCCTCCTGTGATGCTATTGGCTATCTGTTGTACCTGCTTCTGCGGCGGCTTCTGATTCAGCCTCTTCTGTGATTGGTTCAGCAATGACTTCCGGGGCGCCACTCTGGAACTGTGCCCAGAGTTGCTCGCGATGGATTCTACCCTCGGGGGTCATGGTCAGTAAGCCGGTCTGTCCTGAAATTGAGGCGTCTTCAACCTGTTTCAGTAATGGCAGGCGCTTACTCAGATGCCACGCATCAGCACCCATCGCGAACAGCCGCCCTGGTTGACCGCGAGTGCCAGACAGACTCTTCGTGGCCCTGGCCCGCAACTGGTTCATGTCGCCCAGAACCCAGGGGATGTCGGTGAAAATGACTCCGTTGAGGTCGCGATCCCGGGAGGTTGCCGGTGTACCTTCGTAGATAATAGATGGTGAATAAACCGGTAGGCCTCCCCCGAAATAGAAGGCGAACAGAGGCTTGAGCTGTCGAGCAACCGTCGGCTCTGCCACCATCACGATCGCGTCGGCATCCTGACGGCGCCTCGGTTCAAATTCGAGGTTCATGCCGATAGTTCGTTCAACCTGAATGGCTCTGTCCCGGGAGACGGTAATGCCCAGGAGGTCGGCGGTTACCGCGCGAAGATTGTCTTCACGGGCGAAGCGTTCAATATCGAGGACGACCCCGGAATTGGCGACCATGCGTTTCTGAAGTGCGGCCTCGACACGATCACCCCATTCTCCATCGGGAATGATTACCAGGGCCTGGTACAGTTGTTCGGCGGCTAATCTGTCAGCAATCTGTCTGGCTTCATCTTCTGCCGAAAGACCAAACTGGTAGAGGCCCTCAGTAGGTGTGGTATCGGCGGGCAGATAATTCAACCCGAGTGTGGGTACCGGCAGGGTGTGCATTGAGGCGAGCCCAGCCAGGGCCTCTTTTTCCAGTGGGCCAACGATCAGATCGATATCCTGTTCGGTCAGTTGTCGGTAGAGTTCGCTGAAGGATGTGCCGGAGGTGTCAAAGATCCGTATATCTGTTTCACTTCGGTCGGCAGAATCATCAAGGTAGTAGGCGGCAAGAAAACCATCGCGGATGGCCTTTCCGGCGGTCGCAAGTGGACCTTCAAGGGGAAGGGTAAGGGCGATTTTTTCAGGACGGCTTTCCGCCAGTGTTGCGATCAATTGCAGTTTCGAGGGCAGTACCTGGGCGGCCGGATGGCCGGCCCAGTCGTTCTGCCAGCGGCGAATGATTCGTCCCTGCTCGTCAATGCCAGCTTCCTGGGTCTGGACAAGTCTGGCGAGTTCAAGCCATCCCTTGGTCTCGTAACCGAGGGCGTCGGTGGAGGCCGAACTCAACTCGTTCTCGGGCACCTGTTGCAGCAATGACCAGAGTTGGTTGTGGATCTGCTGTGCATTTGCGGTGTTATCAGTCTGGGCCAGCAACATCAGGGTCATGGCCGCAGGCATGGGTTTGCCTGCCAGGCTGTACGTGTCCGCCTGCAGGTTGGCTGCCCGGCTGATCAGGTCGGCTGGGTAGTCGACAAAAGTCGACGGGGTGAGCTCGTTAGCGATCTCTTGTGCCCAGGAGCCATCCTCGAGAGCTGTGGCGCTTGCCATTGCCAGGAGAAGCTTCTGGTTAACGAGCCCCGGAGCGGGTTGCGCCAACTGTGGGCTTTGCAGTAGCGTTCTGGCTGCCGTGTGGTCGCTCTGGTCCTGGAATCTGCTGGCGATCCGCAGGAGGTAAGCCTGGGCAGTTTCGATGTTGTCCTCGTTGCTGGCCAGCTCCAGGGCCTGGTCGGCCGTTTGTGCTACGTGGGTTTCGAGGTTCACTGTGGCGCAACCAGCCGACAAAAGGGCGGCCGCAAATAGGCTGGCCAGTGCTCGTTGATGAATGCGGATTTTTATCATGGCAGGCTCGACATACTCCGGATGATTGGGCTTGTAGCGCCAGACTAACGGTGGCAAGTTTAACAGCTCCGAGGTTAATTCACATGACGTAACTGTCACGGCCTTGGGCTCCCCATATAGAGAGGCAGAAGCTTTGAAAAACGAGGTCAGCGATTTGCCGTCGTCAGACAGCCGGAAGGGTGAATCGGGAGGCGTGCTTTATGTGGTTGCAACGCCCATCGGTAATCTTGATGATCTGTCTCCCAGGGCGGTCCGGACATTGGCCGGTGCGGATGTGGTCGCCGCAGAGGATACCCGCCACAGTGGCCGGCTGTTGAGCCATTTGGGTGTTGCAAAGCGAATGATTGCATTGCATGACCATAACGAGAAGGATCGGGCTGCCGGGATTCTGGCTGAGTTGGCGGCCGGGCATGATGTGGCGCTGATCTCTGATGCAGGTACGCCACTGATTTCGGATCCCGGCTATATCCTTGTTCGTGAGGCCCGGAGTGCAGGGTATAGAGTTAGCCCGATTCCGGGTCCCTGTGCGCTGGTTGCGGCACTGAGCGCCGCTGGCCTGCCCACAGACCGTTTCCTTTACGTGGGATTTTTACCTGCGAAACGCTCTGGTCGCAGAGGCAGTCTGGATCTTTTGAGCAATGAAGAGGCAACCCTGGTTTTCTATGAGTCACCTCATCGGATTCTGGAATCGATGCGGGATATTGCTGATGTGCTGGGATCGGATCGCGAGGTGGTTCTTGGCCGCGAGATCACCAAGACCTTTGAAACCTTCTATTCGGGTTCGGTGACAGAGGTTCTGGCAGAGTTGGAGCGTGACCCCCATGGAAGCCGGGGAGAATTCGTGGTTATGGTTCGTGGTGCAATGGGACGATCAGATAACAGCGAAGAAGCCACTATGGATGTGGATCGGGTGCTTCGGGTTTTGCTGGCGGAGTTGCCAGTCAAGAAGGTTGCAAAAATGGCTTCGGAGCTGACCGGGCTTGGGAAGAATGAACTTTACCAGCGCGCCCTGGCGCTGAAGGATGGCTGATCGTGGTGGCGGTTTCTCTTGCAAGGCTGTGGGCGCAGGAGTATTGTCTCGCCCGAGCTCGCCAGACAGTCGCCGCCGGTATTCCGGGGGAGGAAAGTCCGGGCTCCGCAGGGCAAGGTGCCAGGTAACGCCTGGGCGGCGTGAGCCGACGGAAAGTGCAACAGAAAGTATACCGCCTAAGCGTCTTCGGGCGCCGGTAAGGGTGAAACGGTGCGGTAAGAGCGCACCGCGTGGCTGGCAACAGTTCACGGCGATGGTAAACCCCACCTGGAGCAAGACCAAATAGGAATCCTATGGCGTGGCCCGCGCTGGATTCGGGTAGGTTGCTTGAGGCCTGTGGTGACGCAGGCCCTAGATGAATGACTGTCCAAGACAGAACCCGGCTTATCGGCGAGCTCTCTTTTCTTCCTTATTGTGACGCCTGTGATTCTCAACAGGCGTCCTTTATACCCAAAAAATCTTAAACCTCACTAGTCTTCTTCAGACCTTTTTGCAGGTGTTTGATTTTACTTCTTTTCTTTTTTGTAATCTCATCATTTTATCGAATCCAGCTCTGTAACCTCTTGTCATAAAAGGAAGTTTCCCATGTGTGGCGCTGTTTGCTGCGCTTGCATTGTGTATTGCGTGTTTCTATAGTGTGCAGAAGTGGGAAAAAGTGGTTTGAAGTGGTTTTTTGTGGACATTAGGTACCCAGAGACAATGTGAATGAGTAAATTCCTCGGCAGTCATGCCATCAATATGGATGCGAAGGGTCGCTTGGCGATCCCCGCCAAGGTGCGCGAAGAGCTCGCGCAGGCCTGTGGTGGGCGCATTGTATTGACGGCAAACCCTGACGGAGAGCGGTGTCTTCTGATGTACCCGGAGCCCGAGTGGGAGATTCTTAGGCCGCAAATTGAGGCACTCCCCAACATGAATAAGCTGGCGCGGCGCCTGCAGCGCATAATCCTGGGGAATGCCGCGCCCATGGAACTGGATACAGCCGGGCGCATTCTTGTTCCTCCCACTCTGAGAAGCTATGCCCATCTGGAGAAAAAGCTGATGTTGATCGGGCAGGGCAAAAAGCTGGAGCTGTGGAGCGAAGAGCGTTGGTTTGCCTGGCTGGATGAGTCCTCCGATGACGAAGAGATGCCGCCCGAGATGGAGGCGCTGTCTTTATGACCTCCGATCGCAGTCCGGAGGCCGGGGGAGCGTACTCGCATCGCTCGGTGCTCCTTGATTCGGCGGTCGACTACCTGATTGCCGACCCCGATGGTTTTTACGTGGATGGCACCTTTGGTCGAGGTGGCCACAGTCGTCTGATTCTGGGGCGTCTCGGAACGTCCGGGCGGCTCCTTGGTATTGATAAGGACCCCGAAGCGATCGGAGCTGCACAAGCACTGGAAGCAGAGGACGGCCGTTTCCGCAGTTTTCATGGTTCCTTTGCGGAGCTGGATGACGCGGTATCCGGCTTGGGGTGGCAGTCGGTCAATGGTGTTCTGCTGGACCTCGGTGTGTCATCACCGCAGCTTGACGATGCCTCCCGTGGGTTCAGTTTTATGCGTGATGGACCTCTGGATATGCGCATGAATACCGAACAATCGCCCAGTGCGGCTGAGTGGCTGGCGACGGCGGAGGAGTCGGATATTGCCAACGTGATTTTTCGTTATGGCGAGGAACGATTTTCCCGTCGAATTGCCCGGCTGCTGGTCGAGCGTAGGCAAGAGATGCCTATTGAGACGACTCGCCAGCTGGCAGAGTTGGTAAGCGAGGCGGTTCCCAAGAAAGAAAAGCACAAGCATCCGGCAACCCGAACCTTTCAGGCAATCCGGATTTTTATCAACCGGGAACTGGAGGATCTGGAGGTTGGTCTCCAGTCCGCTGTTGAGCATCTTGCGCCTGGCGGGCGCCTGGTGGTTATCAGCTTTCACTCGCTGGAAGATCGGTTGGTCAAGCGCTTCATGAGGGACCTGGCCCGAGGACCGCAGTTGCCAAAAGGTGTTCCCGTAACCGCAGATCAGGAAGCCTCAGACTTCCGTCTCGTTGGCAAGGCCAGCAAAGCTGGTGTTGACGAAGTAAGTGACAACATACGTGCCCGCAGCGCAGTTATGCGTGTGCTGGAGCGGACAGATACCAGGAAAAACTCGCAGGGGAGCGCGTCGCCATGGGTGCGGTAGCTATTGAAGAGCCGGTTAAGACCGCAAAGCTCAACAAGCAGAGGGTTCGGGACGGCGTTGCAACTGCGGTCCGGATTTCTCGGCAGGTTTTTGCAGCCACGAAGCAGGGCAAAGTGCTGGTTTCGCTTGGGTTGGTTGTCGTGTTGTTGGCTTCCTCCATCGGGGTGGTTGTTAGTGCCCACGAAAACAGGGAGCTTTTTAATACCCTGTCGCAACTTCAGTCTGAGCGTGACGGCTACCAGAGTGAATGGAGTCAATTGCTGCTTGAGCAAAGTGCACTCAGCGCTCATGGCAGAGTAGAAAATCTGGCGGCCGAGCGTTTCAACATGGTGGTGCCGGGGCGTCAGGACATTGTGTTGGTCCCACTCATGTCGCCGGTCGCCGGCCGGTAATTAACAAGAACACCAACGATTCAGGGTGATCGACGTGTCCGATCAGGGAAAGAAGACAACATGGGGGCAGCGTTTGGCGTCCGGGCTGGCAGCCTGGCGCTTTGGCTCCGTCGTGGGCGTCTTTCTGCTGGTCGTTGGAGTTCTGGCCTGGCGCCTCGTTGATCTTCATGTTGTTGATAACGAGTTTCTGCGTAAACAGGGTGATGTCCGGACTATTCGGGTAGAGAGTATCGACGCGCACCGGGGGGTGCTCACTGATCGCTACGACGAGCCGCTTGCAGTGAGCACGCCAGTGCAGACCATCTGGGCAAATCCGTCGGAGGCTGACCCTTCCGAGGCACGTTTGGCAACCCTGGCAAGGCTTCTTGATATCAACGAAGCCTCCCTGCGCCAGCGGCTGAAAGATTACTCCGGTCGCGAATTCATTTACCTGCGCCGAAAGGTTCAGCCGGATCTGGCCAGAAAGGTTCTGGACCTGGATATTGGTGGCGTCTATGCCCGTCAGGAATACCGCCGTTACTATCCGGCAGGCGAAGTGACTGCTCACGTTGTGGGCTTTACGGATATTGATGAGCGTGGCCAGGAAGGAATCGAGCTGGCCTACAATCAATGGTTGTCCGGCGAGACTGGACGAAAGCGTGTTCTGAAAGACAACCGGGGTCGGGTCATCAAGGACCTGACTCTGATTCGTGATGCCAGCCCCGGGCGCAATCTGGCGCTCAGCATTGATCTGCGCCTCCAGTATCTGGCGTACCGGGAACTCAAAGCCGTTGTGGCGGCTCATAATGCCCGCGGGGGCACGCTGGTTATGCTCGACGTGGATACCGGTGAAGTCCTGGCGATGGTGAATCAGGGGTCATACAACCCCAATGATCGCAGCCAGCTTGAGCCTGAAAATCTCAGAAACAAAGCTATAACCGATCTGTTTGAGCCCGGATCTACCATGAAGCCGATCACTATGGCGGCTGCCCTGGAGTCCGGCAAATACTCGGTTGATAGCACTATTGATACCAATCCGGGGTATCGTCGATTTGGTCGCTTTACCATCCGGGATCATCGTAACTACGGTGTGATGGACATGGCTGAGATTATCGTCAAATCCAGTAATGTCGGGATCAGCCGGATTGCCACCGATCTCGGTGGTGATGTGATTCGCGATCTGTACGCCCGGTTGGGGCTCGGTCAACCCACTGGCATAGGTTTTCCTGGCGAAGCGGTGGGTGTATTGCCCTCCCCACCAAAGTGGCGACCGGTTGAAGAAGCAACGTTGTCATACGGTTACGGTATGAGCGTGAATGCTTTACAGCTGGCACAGGCGTATATGGTGATCGCCAATGGTGGCGTGCGCTATCCACTGAGTCTGGTTCGGCAGGACGACAAGCCCCAAGGGCAACGTGTGCTTTCTGAAAAGGTGACCTATCAGGTCCGGAACATGTTGCGTGAGGCCGTCTCAAGGGGCACCGGAAAACGCGCCCAGCCTGGCTTTTACTCGGCTGGGGGCAAGACGGGAACGGTTCACCTGGTTGGCGCTCAGGGCTACGAAGACAGCCAGTATAAAGCGATTTTCGCTGGTATGGCGCCGATTGATAACCCAAGACTGGTTACGGTTGTGGCCGTTGATGCGCCGCAGTCCGGAGAATACTACGGTGGCGAAGTTGCTGCGCCGGTATTTTCACGGGTAATGAGTGACGCACTGCGACTGTTGAATGTGAAGCCTGAACTGGAAGTAGGCGAGACTGACGTGTTCTCTTCCGCGACCGGTGAGCGAGGGTAAGCGTATGTGCATCACATCTCTCAGCACGTTGTTGCAAGGCATTGTGGTGGTTCCGTCTGTGTTTGACGTGACTATCCATGGCCTGAAGGTTGACAGTCGGGAAGTCGCCTCCGGCGACGCGTTTATAGCCCTCTCAGGTGCCCGAACGCCTGCCGACTTCTACGTTGACCGGGCCATTGAGGCTGGTGCGACGGTTATTCTTTTGGAAACCGAAGAAGCCGGTGAGTGCGCTGAGCGACACGGGGCGCTGGTTGTGCCCGTCGTGGGCCTGCGAAGCCTGGTGGGTCGAATTGCCGACCGGTTCTTCGAGCACCCGTCGCAACGGCTTCGGCTTGTCGGGGTGACCGGAACCAACGGGAAGACGTCGGTCTGTCAGTATGTTGCTCAATTGTTGAAAGAGACAGGAACGCCCTGCGGCATCCTTGGAACTCTGGGGTACGGCATGCCGGGCGCTCTCCAGTCGGCGACCCACACAACGCCAGATGCCGTGCAAATTAACCGGGTTTTGTCCCGGATCGTAAATCAGGACGGTCGCGCTGCCGTGATGGAGGTGTCCTCCCACGCACTGGAACAGGGTCGGGTGGATAATCTGTCCATGACCGCGGGCGTGTTTACCAATCTGACCCGGGACCACCTGGATTATCACGGCTCCATGGAAGCATACGGCGCAGCCAAGGCCCGGTTGTTTCAGCGGGAGGAACTGCATTTTTCGGTTATCAACTTCGACGACCCGTTTGGTCGACAGCTGTTTGATCAGCTGGAAGGAAAGTGTGATCGCGTACGTTTCAGCCTTCACGAGGCCCAGACCGAACTCTGGTTGCGAGAGTTTCGGCCTACCAATGAGGGCTTTGAAGCTGAAGTGGATGGTGAATGGGGGCGGTTTGTTATCGCGGTTCCCCTGATGGGCAGCTTCAATGCCAGCAATGTGCTGGCGGCAATGGCAACGGTGTTGACGCTTGGCGTGCCGGTTGAGCGTGTACAGCAGGCTGTCCAGCGACTTACGCCACCCCCGGGAAGGCTCGAACGGTTCGATAGCGCCAGTGGCGTCAGGGTGGTAGTCGATTATGCCCATACCCCCGATGCTCTGGCGAATGCTCTGGCAGCGTTGCGCCCGCATGTGGCGGGTGAACTCATTTGTGTGTTCGGTTGTGGCGGTGATCGCGATGCCGGCAAGCGACCGGAGATGGCACGCGAATCTGAGAAATTTGCAGACCGTATTGTGGTCACCGATGACAATCCCCGCAGCGAAGATCCTGAGATCATTGCACGGGACATTCTTGCGGGCTTTTCAGATTCGGCAAGGGTGTCTGTTATGCATGACAGAGCCGAAGCAATTCTGTCGGCAATCCGCTCTGCTACTGCAAACGACCTCGTTCTGATTGCAGGTAAAGGACACGAGACGTATCAGGAAATTGCAGGCCAGAAATACCCGTTCAGCGATGCTGAGCAGGTTCGCCACATACTGCGACTCAATGGTGGTGTGGCATGATGCGCGCCTTTTCGCTGGCCGAGGCCCGGAGCTGGACGGGGGCTGAGTGCCGTCTGGGTGATCAGACGTCAGTGATGTTCAGAGGCGTTTCAACCGATACGCGTACCCTTGCGCCGGGACACCTGTTTGTTGCTCTGCGCGGAGAGAATTTCGACGGTCATCAATTTTTACATCAGGCGCAGGATCGGGGTGCGGTTGGCCTGGTGGTCGATACGCCGGATCACAGTGTTGGTCTGCCTCAACTGGTGGTAGAGGACACGCTGAAGGCTTTGGCGCAGCTTGCTGCCGGCAACCGAGAAGAAAGTACGGCCGGCATGCTCGCGATCACCGGCAGCAGTGGCAAGACCACCGTCAAGGAGATGTGCGCCGCGATTCTCTCGCAGATGGGCCAGACACTTTCGACGAAGGGCAATCTGAACAATCACATCGGTGTTCCGCTTACGCTGTTTGGTCTCTCGCAGGAGCACCAGTATGGCGTGATCGAGCTGGGTGCCAGTGGACTTGGTGAGATAGCTCATACCGTCGCCCTCGCAAAGCCCCGGGTGGCCATCCTCACGAATGCGGGCGAGGCTCATCTGGAAGGGTTTGGCAGCTACGAAAATATTGTCCTGGCGAAGGGCGAAATCATTGAAGGCGTGGCGGCTGACGGGCTGGTTGTGCTCAATAGCGATGATCCGGCCTGCGGGACGTGGCGCAAGCGTGCCGGAGCCCGACGCGTTGTCGGGGTCAGTCGTCTTGGAGCTGAGGCGGATTACCACGTGGTCGTCGAGAATCGGAAGGCCGGGAACAGAAACATTCAAGTCAGCGGTCCGGACGGCTGGCAGTGCCGGGTTACCCTGGGGCTGGAGGGTGATCACAACATCACCAATATGCTGCTTGCGATTGCTGCTACCCGCGAATTAGGCGCCAGTGATCAGGCGATTGTCGACGGTCTGGCCGGTGTTGCCTCGGTGCAGGGGCGGCTTCAGTTTCTGACGTTATCGCCGGGGTTGACTTTGATTGACGACAGTTACAACGCCAATCCGTCGTCCATGAAAGTCGCGCTCGGGGTTCTGGCAGAGCGAGAGGGACAGCAAGTTGCCGTACTTGGCGCCATGGGAGAGCTTGGTGTTGAAGCAAGGGCATTGCATCGGGAAGTCGGGCAGTGCGCCCGCGACCTTGGCATCGACCGAGTAATCACCGTGGGGCAGGGCTGCGAAGGCTATGCCGACGGATTTGGCGGATCCACGGAGTCTGTGCGGAGTCATGAGGAGGCCGTTGAAGCAGCGATCGGAGATAAAAACACGCCATTGACAGTGTTGGTCAAGGGTTCTCGCAGTTCTGCCATGGAGCGAGTGGTGGAGGGAATTAAAGAAAAGGTGAATAACACATGCTGCTCTGGTTGACAGAGATCCTATCACAGTATTTTTCCGCACTGACGGTGTTTCAGTACCTGACCCTGCGTGGAATTTTGGGAACACTCACTGCGCTTCTGATTTCGTTGATCATCGGCCCGGTGATGATTCGTAAACTGAGTCAGTATCAGATCGGTCAGGCGGTGCGGGATGACGGTCCTCAGACCCATCTGAGTAAAGCCGGAACGCCGACCATGGGAGGGGCGCTGATTCTGGTGGCGATCGGCATCAGTACGTTGCTCTGGGCCGATCTTAGCAACCGATACGTCTGGGTTACCCTTCTGGTGACACTGTTGTTCGGCGCGATCGGCTGGGTCGACGACTACCGTAAGGTTGTAGAGCGCAATCCACGGGGCCTGCCTGCCCGGTGGAAGTATTTCTGGCAGTCGGTTGTTGGTGCTACGGCGGCGGTGGTCCTTTTCTTCAGTTCGGTGCTGCCTCAGGAAACCTCGCTGTACGTGCCGTTTGTAAAACAGTTTTCATTGACTCTTGGGCCGGTGCTTTTCATTTTGCTCAGCTACTTCGTCATCGTTGGCAGTAGCAATGCCGTTAACCTGACCGATGGACTTGATGGCCTTGCGATCATGCCTACCGTCATGGTTGCCGGTGCTCTGGGGATCTTTGCTTATCTGTCCGGCCACGCTCAGTTTGCCAATTACCTGTTGATTCCGCACCTCCCGGGGACTGGTGAGCTCATCGTTTTCTGCGGTGCGCTTGTCGGTGCGGGCCTTGGCTTTCTCTGGTTCAACACTTACCCGGCCCAGGTATTCATGGGTGATGTCGGGGCGCTGGCCCTCGGTGCAGCACTGGGTGTTGTTGCGGTTATTGTCCGCCAGGAAATTGTGTTGTTCATCATGGGCGGGGTGTTTGTGATGGAAACCGTGTCGGTGATCCTGCAGGTTGCTTCGTTCCGTTTGACCGGGCGACGGATCTTTCGGATGGCGCCGCTGCACCACCATTTTGAGTTGAAGGGATGGCCTGAGCCCCGGGTTATTGTCCGGTTCTGGGTTATCACTGTTGTTCTGGTCCTGATTGGCATTGCCAGTCTGAAGCTGAGATAGGGACGTGTTACCGCTATGAGTGTCATTGTTTCGGATCGTCGTACGCTGGTCGTAGGGCTCGGTAAAACCGGGCTCTCCTGCGTGCGTTATCTGTCCGGGCAAGGTCGGGAAGTGGCTGTAGCTGACAGTCGTATGTCGCCACCCGGTCTGGAGCAGTTGAGGGCGGACTGGCCAGATGTTCCTGTGTACCTGGGGGTATTTGACGCCGAACTGTTTTCCGGTTTTAACGAGCTGGTGGTAAGCCCTGGCATCAGCATAGCGGAGCCCGCGATTGTTAAAGCGGAAAAGCATGGCGCCAAAATCCGCGGAGATGTTGACCTGTTCGCTGAGGCAGCTGATGCCCCCATTGTGGCTATCACCGGCTCGAACGGTAAAACCACGGTCACCACTCTGGTGGGTGAGATGGCAAAAGCTGCAGGTCGAAACGTTGCCGTGGGTGGCAATATTGGTACGCCCGCGCTGGACCTGTTGGGGCGAGGTGCGGATCTATACGTACTGGAATTGTCGAGTTTCCAGCTAGAGACCACGGACGAACTCAATGCCCTGGCGGCCACCGTGCTGAATGTCAGCGACGACCATATGGACCGCTATCCGAACAAGATGGCCTATTTTCAGGCCAAACAGCGGATATTTCGGGGGTGCAGTAATGCCATTGTCAATCTGGACGATGCCTTGAGTACACCGATGGCAAGAGACAACCTGAGATTCTTGTGCTTCGGATTTCACCGGGTAAACCCGGAGACGTTCAGTACGCGAGACGATGACCAGGGAACCTGGATCACCTTTGGTTTCGATAACCTGCTACTGGCAAATGACCTGAAGCTGCTGGGTCAGCACAATATCAGCAACGTGATGGCCGCTCTGGCGCTGGGGCATGCGGCTGGTCTGCCGATGGATACAATGCTGGCTGTTGTCCGGGCATTTCCGGGACTGCCGCACCGGTGTGAATTCGTGCGCCGGGTGAATGATGTGGATTATATAAACGACTCCAAGGGAACCAACGTCGGCGCAACCGTTGCCGCGATCGAGAGTCTTGCTCCTGAGCATGGCAAGGTGGTGTTGATTGCCGGTGGCGATGGCAAAGGAGCCGATTTCACCGCTCTGGACGCTCCCGTCGCACGTCACTGCCGTGTTGTCCTGCTGATTGGTCACGACGCTCCGGCTATTGCGGATGTACTCGGCAGCGGGACTCCGGTCCATCGCATGGCGAATCTGGCGGAGGCAGTGTCTCGTTCGGCAGAGTTGGCAGTTCCTGGAGACCGGGTCCTGCTCTCACCGGCTTGTGCCAGCTTTGACATGTTCCGTGATTATCTCGATCGCGGTGATCAGTTCCGTTCACTGGTGGAGATGCTGTGATGCATGCCGATCTCTCTCTGCCGAACCGGAACCATTGGATGGGTGAAATTCAGCCGTTGCCAATGCTTGTGATCAGTTCGATCGCATTGCTGGTGGTGGGTGTTGTCATGATTTCATCCGCGTCCATGGACATGGCAACTGAAACCATGGGTAACAGTTACCACTATGTGATTCGTCAGTTGATGTTCGCAGGCCTTGGCTGCGTGCTCGCCCTGGTTGCCGTGAATGTGCCGGTGGGCTGGTGGGAGCGCAGCGGATGGTTACTTCTCGGAACCGGCCTGCTGGTCCTTGTGTTGGTGCTTACGCCCCTGGGAAGAACCGTCAATGGTTCTACCCGCTGGATTCCGTTTGGTCTGTTTAACGTCCAGGTTTCAGAGGTGGCGAAGCTCTGCGTCATTGCCTACCTGGCAGGCTACGTGGTTCGTCGCCGGGAAGAGCTGCTCAACACCTGGCCTGGTTTCATCAAGCCACTGGTCGTTCTTGGTGTGGCTTCGGTCCTTCTGGTTATCCAGCCGGACTTTGGTGCCACTGTTGTCCTGGTAACAGCAGCGGCGGGAATGATCTTTCTGAGTGGTGTGCGGCTTAGCCGATTTGTACCTCTCATAGGTACGCTGGTGTTTCTGGGTGTCATTCTGATCGTTACTCAGCCGTACCGTTTGAAACGGGTCGTCAGCTATCTTGACCCCTGGAAAGATCAGTTCGACAGTGGCTACCAGCTAACGCAGTCACTGATTGCCTTCGGTCGGGGAGACTGGGGGGGCGTCGGGCTCGGGAATTCCATCCAGAAGTTGTTCTATCTGCCAGAGGCCCACACGGACTTCATCTTTGCCATTATCGCCGAAGAGTTTGGCCTTCTGGGTTCCCTGCTGGTGCTGGGCCTGTTTACCCTTTTGGTGATTAGCGGGTTTGTCATTGCTCGCCGGGCAGAGAACGCGGATATGCCCTTCGCTGCCTGTTTCGCTTATGGCCTGACGTTGCTGATTGGCCTGCAGGCGGGGATCAACATGGCGGTCAGTACCGGCCTCCTGCCAACCAAGGGGCTGACCCTGCCCCTGGTCAGCTATGGCGGCTCCAGTCTGATGATTACCTGCATTTGCATCGGTATCCTGGCCCGCGTGGAGATGGAGCGTCTTGATCAGGAAAGGCAGGCCCGTGAAAAGACTGCTCCAAAGAAGCGGGGAGGGGCAGTGTATGACTGAACCTCGTCGTTTTCTGATGATGGCCGGAGGTACCGGCGGCCACGTATTTCCAGCTCTGGCGACCGCGCGGGCACTTGAGGCTAAAGGTCACGAAGTGTACTGGCTGGGAGCCACTGGCGGTATGGAACAGCGGCTGATTGGGGAAACTGATATTCCGCTGTCATTGATTCATATTTCCGGTTTGCGAGGCAAGGGCAAGCTTGCTCTGTTGCTGGCGCCGTTCCGGCTGATGCGGGCTTTGGGTGAAGCCTTTACCGTTCTGCGCCGGATCCGCCCGGATTGCGTCGTTGGTATGGGTGGGTTTGTGACTGGGCCTGGTGGTGTCGCAGCCTGGTTAAGCAAGACGCCGGTGGTTATTCATGAACAGAATGCCATAGCTGGCATGACGAACCGGATTCTGGTGCGATTTGCCAAAACAGTGCTGGAAGCCTTCCCGGGTAGCTTCGGGCCGAAAGTGGTCACTCGCTGTACCGGCAATCCGGTACGGGAAGATCTCGCCGCTCTGCCTGAACCTGAAACACGCCTGGCCGGACGCCAGGGCGCGCTCAGGTTACTGGTGATTGGTGGCAGTCTCGGTGCGCAGGTATTCAACGAGCAACTGCCCGAGGCCCTGGCCATGTTGCCTGAAACCGATAGGCCAGTGGTTCGTCATCAGTGTGGCGAACGTCATGCCGAGGCAGCGCGGAAGTCCTATGAGCAGCACGGGGTTGAGGCCCGTGTGGAGCCGTTCATCAAGGACATGGCTGAGGCCTATAAATGGGCGGACTTGGTGCTATGCCGCTCTGGCGCGTTGACGGTATCAGAGCTGTGCGCGGTGGGAATTGGTTCGGTACTGGTGCCGTTTCCACACGCGGTGGACGACCATCAGACCAGAAATGGGCAACAGTTGGTGTCCGAGAAAGCCGCCATCCTGATTCCACAATCAAAAATGACCCCGGCAGTGTTGGCCGAAACCCTGGGTGACCTGGCCCGGGATCGAATCCGGGTAACCGATATGGCGAAGGCCGCCAGATCGCTGGCCCGCCCTGATGCAACGGAGAGAGTCGTGAATTACTGTCTGGAGGCCGCCCATGGCTGATGCAACCAATCCGCCCCTGGTCTATCAGGTGCCTGAAATGCGCCGGATCCGTCACATCCATTTTGTGGGAATTGGTGGCGCCGGGATGAGCGGCATCGCCGAAGTCCTCAAAAACCAGGGCTATGACGTTTCAGGATCGGATATCAAAGAAGGCGCGGTGACCGATCGCCTGAAAGCGATGGGGGTTGAGGTTCAGATTGGCCACCGGGAAGAGAACAGCGCCAGCGCTGATGTTGTTGTGGTGTCTTCGGCCGTCGCGGCAGACAACCCCGAGGTGGTAGCGGCGCGCAGCCGCCGGGTGCCAATTGTACCCAGGGCAGAAATGCTGGCGGAAATCATGCGTTATCGTCATGGCATCGCTGTGGCTGGCACCCATGGCAAGACCACCACCACCAGCCTGATCGCATCGATTCTGGGCGAAGCGGGCCTGGACCCTACCTTTGTGATTGGCGGCAAGCTGAACAGTGCCGGAACCAATGCACAGCTGGGCGGATCCCGCTATCTGGTGGCAGAGGCAGACGAGAGTGACGCGTCGTTCCTTCACCTGACACCGGTGATTTCCGTGGTGACCAACATCGAAGCGGATCACATGGATACCTACGGCGGGGATGTTGAGAAGCTCAAGCAGACCTTTGTGGATTTTCTGCACAATCTCCCGTTCTACGGCGTTGCGGTGATGTGTGTGGATGATGGTTATGTTCAGGAAATAATTCCCCGGATTTCCCGGGCGATTATTACCTATGGGATTGACAACCCGGATGCGGATTACCGTGCCGAACATATCAATTCCGATGGCTTGCGGACGCACTTTGTGGTCAAGCGTCCAGCTGGCAGGAGTGACCTGACGGTCGAGCTGAAAATGCCCGGTCGCCACAACGTGTTGAATGCCCTGGCAGCCATTGCCGTGGCCACTGATGAGGGCGTTGCGGACGATGCGATCTGTCGCGGACTGGCTGGTTTTGCTGGTGTGGGGCGCAGGTTCCAGGTTTATGGCGATTACCAGACGCCGAAGGGCCTGGTTACGCTGGTGGATGATTACGGACACCACCCGACGGAAGTCGAAGCGGTCATCAGAGCCGCGCATGACGCCTGGCCGGATCGTCGTCTGGTCATGCTCTACCAGCCGCACCGGTTTAGCCGCACCCGGGATCTTTATGAGGACTTCGTCCGGGTGCTTTCTGAAGTAGACGGCCTGCTGCTGATGGATGTTTATTCCGCCGGCGAAGCCGCAATTCCGGGTGCCGACGGTCGTGCCCTGTGTCGCAGTATTCGCCAGCGCGGTCAGGTTGAACCGGTATTTGTTGAGGATAACGGTGAAATTGAAGCTCTGCTGGCCAACGTTCTGCAGGATGGCGACCTTCTGATTACTCAGGGCGCCGGTGATATTGGCGGCGTTGCGGCGCGGCTGGCGGCCGCGGGAGTGATGGCGGGTGAGTGATATGCAGCATTCAGAAGCACAAGCCTACCAGGCTGATCCTGAACTCGTGCGGGCGCTGGGTCGTGTGGCTGTCTTTATGGGCGGAGATTCCGCCGAGCGTGAAGTGTCGTTGAAAAGCGGAAGAGCGATCCTGGCGGCTCTGGTGTCCGCCGGCGTGGATGCCTATGCAGAAGATGTCAGGGGATGCCTGTTGAAGGCCGTTGAGAATCCGCAATTCGACCGGGTTTTCATTGCGTTGCATGGTCGTGGAGGCGAGGACGGTACTCTTCAGGCCATTCTCTCCCAGGCCGGGATTCCTTATACCGGTAGTGAAACGCTGGCCTCGGCGCTGGCTATGGACAAGCTGAGAACCAAATACGTATTTGAAGGCTGCGGTTTGCCCACGCCGAAGTTCCGAATCATGTCCGGTGCGGAAGAGGCTGTTCAGATTGTTGATCAGTTGCGGGTGCCGTTGAGTGTCAAGCCGTCCCGGGAAGGCTCCAGCATCGGAATCCGAAAGGTGCATACCGTTGCGGAACTGGTCGAAGCCTACGAAGCCGCTGCGGCCCTGGACAGTCTGGTACTGGTCGAGGAATGGATCGAGGGGCCTGAGTTTACGGTCAGTCTGCTTCAAGATCGGGCTCTTCCGGCCATCGGGCTGAGCGCCAGCACCGAGCACATTTTCTACGATTACGACGCAAAGTACCTGGCTGACGATACCCGCTACCGTATTCCCTGCGGTCTGGTGCCCGATGATGAGATGAGGCTTCAACAACTGGCACTGGAGGCGTTCAGGGTTGTTGGCTGCCGTACCTGGGGCCGGGTTGACATTATGCAGGACAGTGACGGCAAGTTCTGGCTGCTGGAAGTCAATACTGTGCCGGGGATGACCGATCACAGTCTCGTGCCCATGGCGGCACGGGCGGCGGGGATTAGTTTTGAGGAGTTGGTGGTCCGGATACTGAAGGACTCCCTGGAGGATCCCGATGCATGAAACACTGCTGATCCGGAGCCGGGCGACACCGTCTGAGCCCCCGCGGCGCCGGGGGGCGACGTCCCTCGGTCCTGAGCGGGACCGGTTTGGCGTGTTGAAGGGCGTTCTGGCGGCTGTGCCCTGGCTTCAGGTGGGCATGGGGGCTGTGATTGTTCTTTTGGCTGCACTTGTGCCCTGGGGCACAGGCAAGGTTTTGGGGGCAATGGATCAGCAGATCCTCGCGGTGGATGTAAAGGGCGAGTTTGTTGGTGATAGCCGGGTAGCCATCGAGCGGGCTGCGGGCGACTGGATAGGCAAGAGTTACTTCGCATCGGATCTCTCGGAAATCAAGGCAAGCCTGGAGCGCCGCCCATGGGTGGAAACCGCTGCGGTGCGCCGGGTATGGCCTGACCGCCTGGTGATCGATATCAGGGAGAAGAAGCCTCTGGCTTATTGGACGGACGGCCGTCTGGTCAGCCGGACTGGTGAATTGTTTGCGCCGCCCAATCCCGAGGTCGCTGGCCGGCTGCCGCGGTTGGCGGGACCTGACGAAAGGGTGCGGGAAGTGATCACTATGGCGCGGGCCATGAGTGACAAGCTGACTGCCCGGGGCCTGGGATTTTCGGGCCTGGCTCTGGAGCACAGGGGGGCCTGGACCCTGCGACTGGCCAATGGCATTGAAGTGGTATTAGGCCGGGATCAGGTTGAACAACGGTTCGAGCGGTTCATTACGGTTTACGAAAGTCGGTTGGCAGCGCGTTCGGACGAAGTCAGTCGGGTAGATGCCCGCTACACCAATGGTGTAGCGGTCAAGTGGAAGGCTGTTGAGACAGCCTCCATCCCACAATCATAGAAACGGTTAATTCAGACCTACGGTTTGGTGGAACACATGTCATCGGATGAAACGGAAAATATGATTGTCGGCCTCGATATCGGAACCTCGAAAGTGGTTGCGATTGTCGGCAAGCGCAAGATGGACGGGACCATCGAAGTGGTGGGCATAGGTTCCCACCCTTCCCGGGGCCTCAAGCGTGGAGTGGTGGTGAACATTGAAACCACGGTCCAGGCTATTCAGCGCGCGGTGGAAGAGGCGGAGTTGATGGCTGGGTGCCGTATCCACTCGGTGTATGCAGGCATCGCAGGTAGCCACATCAAAAGCCTGAATTCTCACGGCATTGTTGCTATCCGTGACCGTGAAGTTACCCAGGCTGACATTGACCGGGTTATCGATGCCGCGCAAGCGGTGGCGATTCCTGCAGACCAGAAGATCCTTCACATTCTGCCCCAGGAATTCGTGATCGACAGTCAGGAAGGTATCAAGGAGCCAATGGGCATGTCTGGTGTCCGCCTTGAAGCCAAAGTGCACCTGGTGACCTGCGCCGTCAATGCCGCTCAGAATATCGACAAGTGTGTGAAGCGCTGCGGTCTTGAGGTGGATGACATCATTCTGGAACAGCTGGCGTCCAGCCACGCCATTCTCACCGAGGACGAAAAGGAACTGGGCGTCTGCGTGGTGGATGTTGGTGGCGGCACAACAGACATAGCCGTTTTTACCGGCGGCGCAATCCGGCACACCGCGGTCATTCCTATTGCTGGCGATCAGGTGACCAACGATATTGCGATGGCTTTGCGCACGCCCACCCAGAATGCGGAAGAAATCAAGATCAAGTACGCCTGTGCACTGACTCAGCTGGCGGGGGCAGATGAAACTATCAAGGTGCCCAGTGTCGGTGATCGTGCTCCGCGGGATCTTTCCCGACAGGCGCTGGCTGAGGTCGTTGAGCCCCGGTATGAGGAGCTGTTCACACTGGTGCAGTCAGAACTGCGCCGGTCTGGATTTGAAGACCTGATTCCGGCTGGCATCGTGATTACTGGCGGTTCCTCAACCATGGAAGGAGTGGTGGAGCTGGCAGAAGAAATCTTTCATATGCCGGTAAGGCTGGCCTGTCCGCAGGCAGTTTCCGGCATGACGGAGGTAGTCAACAATCCCATATACGCCACCGGCGTCGGGTTGTTGATTCATGGTTTCCGCCAGATGGATCTGGGGCGGGCGCCAGTGCTCAAGGGTGAAGATGCACCCTCGCTGTTTGAGCGCATGAAAGCCTGGTTTACCGGTCATTTCTGAGTGAGCCAGGTAGTTAGAAAACGAAGGTATCTCGAAAACACAATCTCGAACAAACAGCCTGGAAAAGGCTGAAAACAGCACGAAGGAGTAGGGGATATGTTTGAACTCGTCGATAATGTCCAGCAAAACGCGGTCATTAAAGTCGTCGGTGTTGGCGGTGGTGGCGGAAACGCCGTTCGCCATATGCTTAACAGCGACATCGAAGGTGTAGAATTTATCTGCGCCAACACGGATGCCCAGGCGCTGACTGATATGGATGCGCGCCAGATCATTCAGCTCGGTGGCAATATCACCAAGGGGCTGGGTGCCGGAGCGAATCCTGAAGTGGGTCGCCAGTCCGCTCTGGAAGACCGAGACCGAATTGCCGAATCAATCAAGGGCGCGGACATGGTCTTCATCACGGCAGGCATGGGTGGTGGTACCGGCACTGGCGCTGCGCCGATCGTGGCGGAAGTGGCCCGTGAACTGGGCATCCTCACCGTTGCCGTTGTGACCAAGCCGTTTATGTTCGAAGGCGGCAAGCGCATGAGTGTTGCCGAGTCCGGTCTGAAAGAGCTTGAAGAAAGCGTGGACTCGCTGATTACCATTCCGAACGAAAAGCTGTTGGCGGTCATGGGCAAGAAGACCAGCCTGCTGGACGCATTTGCCGCAGCTAACGATGTGCTCCTCGGGGCGGTTCAGGGTATCGCTGATCTGATCACCCGTAATGGCATGATTAACGTCGATTTTGCCGACGTTAAGACGGTCATGTCCGAGATGGGTATGGCTATGATGGGTACTGCCCGCGCTACTGGTGAAAACCGTGCCCGGGAGGCCGCGGAAGCAGCCATTCGCAGCCCGCTGCTCGAGGATATCAATCTTCAGGGCGCCAAAGGCATTCTGGTCAATATCACCGCTGGTATGGATCTGAATCTTGGTGAGTTCTCCGAGGTCGGTGACATTGTGCGGGAGTTTGCTTCTGACGCCGCGACGGTTGTTGTCGGTACGGTAATCGATCCGGAAATGACCGAGGAGCTGAAAGTGACCGTGGTTGCAACCGGTCTGGGCGGTGATCGTGAGAAGCCGACCAAGGTGGTGGACAATACACGGACCCTGGATGGGAAAACTGACTATAACCAGCTGGATCGTCCCGCTGTACTTCGTCGCCGCGCAGTGTCTCATGGCAACGTGGCTATCGATGAAAGCAAGGACAGCGAAGAGCAGGGTGTCGACTATCTCGATATTCCCGCATTCCTTCGCCGGCAGGCTGATTGATAACCTAGTGCAATTGTTACTGGGTTATGGTTCAAGTATGAAAGTTTGAGCTTCCAGGCCAGTAGCTGCGTGCACTGACTGCCGTGGGTTGTTTGCTGAATGAACATTCTGCAACAACAGGTTGGTTAAATGGTATTCAGTCTTATTTTCTGATATTCTCCGAGCAGTTTTTTGCCCAGAATATCGCCAATTTGTGACGGAATTATGTACCGATGATCAGACAACGGACACTTAAAAATACCATCCGTGCCACCGGCGTGGGCCTGCATTCGGGTGAGAAGGTTTACCTGACTCTCAAGCCTGCCCCGGTTGACTCCGGTATCATCTTCCGCCGTACCGATCTTGATCCGATGGTCGAGATTCGTGCCTGCGCGGAAAATGTAGGTGAGACAATGCTGTCCACGACGCTGGTGAGAGATGGTGTCCGTGTGGCGACCGTAGAGCATCTGCTTTCGGCCATGGCTGGTCTCGGAATTGACAACTGTTTCGTCGAGCTTAGCGCCGCAGAAGTGCCAATTATGGACGGCTCAGCCGGGCCATTTGTGTTTCTGCTGCAGTCCGCTGGTATTGCCGAGCAGGACGCGGCCAAGCGTTTCATCCGCATCAAGCGTGAAGTAACGGTTGAGGAAGATGACAAAAAAGCGACCTTGTTGCCTTTCGAAGGTTTCAAAGTGAGCTTTGGTATCGACTTCGATCACCCGGTGTTCAAAGGCCGAGCTCAGACTGCAACTGTTGATTTCTCAAGTACGTCCTTTGTTAAGGAAGTCAGCAGGGCAAGGACCTTTGGGTTCATGCGTGACATCGAAAAACTGCGTGCCATGAACCTTGCGCTTGGTGGGAGTGTGGATAATGCGATCGTCGTTGACGATTACAAAATCCTCAACGAAGACGGGCTGCGCTATGACGACGAATTCGTAAAGCACAAGCTGCTTGATGCCATCGGTGATCTGTATCAGTTGGGCAATAGCCTGATTGGAGAGTTCCGGGGTATCAAATCCGGCCATGATCTGAATAACAAACTGTTGCGTAAGCTTCGGGCGGAAGAGGATGCTTGGGAAGTAGTTACCTTCGATGATGAAGCTACTGCCCCAATCTCCTACATGAAGCCCGTGCTGGCGGCGGGCTGAAGCGGGATGCTTTAATTCCGGACGTGGCTAGCGAGTTTTTCGAGAACCTCGCGTAATGCTTTATCCTTCGTGTGCCCGGCTTCCTCTTTGAGGAGTCGGGCATTTTCTTTGCTCAAAGGTTCTTTCTTGAATGCCGGTTTTTCCCTGAATCTTGGTGGGGAGACCTTGACCTTCAGCTTCCAGACAAACCTGAACAATTCGTTTTCTCGCAAGTTTCCCATAATTTCGTGCTGTCGGAAGCGGATCTGACTGGCTTTGCCGGCGGTTTCAGCCGTCAGGACCAGCTCACCGTCTTTGCAGCTGACAAAGCGTGTACCCTCAAGCAATGCGTCAGGAAGTGCAGCCAGGACTTCTACCTCAGCCTGTCGGTGAAGTTCGGCTCTGGCTACGAGCTCTTTGAGAGCCGGGTTCTTGCCGAGCTTGTCGAAGGTCGTTTTTTGATCACCTTTTGGTTTCATTGGCATGTTTTCACTCGACGGCTTCGTTAACCATTGGTTACACTTCTGAACTCTTTAAAGGTCGTTCCTGTATTACACTCGTTTTACATTGTACGAAATGAGTATGTCTACCGGGCGCTGTATATTTTCAGTTTGCAGCTGTTGCCACAGGATGGCAGACCCACTCGGTCTATTCCGGGACGCAACGCTACAGGATGCGGTTGCGGCTCATCGATAAAGCCAGATGACGATATGAACATAATTTTCGTTGGGAATCACCACGGGAAATCCCGTGCGTTGTCAGTCAACAGTGCTTTTTTTGTTGCGCTTTTTTTATTGGCGCTTGTGATGATTCTTGCTGCGGCTTGGGCCGGTTACCGGGTGGCGATCGGGCAGGCTGAGGCAATAGAACCGACGGATTCAGAGCTGGTTGCTCAGTGGCAGCGCGAACTGTCAGAGCAAGAAACAGAGCTGGCCGGTATTAAAGAAAACGTTCAACAACAGGTTGATGCACTGACCCTGCGGCTGGGCGAGATTCAGGGCCGTTTGTTGCGTCTGGATGCTCTGGGTCAGCGTTTTGTAGAGTCTGGTTTGGTCGCCAGTGATGAATTCGACTTCGATCAGCCCGCTGCGGTTGGGGGGCCGGAAGATGCGTTGTCAGGTGATTCTTTTACCGCCCCGGAGTTGACTCGAATGATCGAGGAAATGGAATGGCGGATCAAGGATCGTGAACAGCAACTTCGGTTACTGGATAAGCTGGCATCCAGTAAGAGGCTGGAGGATGAACTTTACCTTGAAGGTCGTCCGATAACCTGGGGTTGGCTGTCTTCCAAGTACGGTTATCGTTCTGATCCGTTCACTGGCAAGCGCACCTGGCATGCCGGGGTTGATCTGGCCGGTAAGGATGGCAGCGATATTATCTCTGTCGCAGGCGGTGTGGTGACCTATGCTGGGGAGCGCCATGGTTACGGCAATCTTGTCGAAGTCGATCATGGTGATGGCCTGGTAACCCGCTACGCTCACTGCAAGACCATCAAGGTCAAGGTGGGGGACGTTGTCCAGAAGGGCCAGGTGGTGGCGTTGATGGGCAGCACCGGACGTTCAACCGGACCTCATGTTCACTTTGAAGTCATCAGGAACGGCAAGTCTGAAAATCCGGAAACCTATATCAAGCGGGCGAGCCGATAGGCCGGTTCCTGCCTCTCCTCTGCCGCCAACGGGCTTCTGCCATTCTGAGTCCTGCCAGATTTTATCCGTGAATCCGGTGCCTTTTCGGCGACTTATTGCGCCTGTGTGAGGCCTGCCTTTTGTCCTGTTGCGAAATAAGGTTAGAATGCCGGCTTCCTCCGTTTAATCAAAGAAGCAGTGGTCTATGTTCACAAATCTTGCAACCAAGATGTTCGGCAGCAAAAACGCCAGGGAAATCAAGAGAATGCGTAAGGCTGTCATACGCATTAATGAGCTTGAAGAGAAATATGGCACTCTGTCTGACTCCGAGTTGCAAGGCAAGACTGCCGAGTTCCGTCGCCGGATTGACGAGGGTGAAACCCTCGATGCATTGCTCTCGGAAGCATTTGCAACGGTGCGTGAGGCAGGTCGCCGGGTCATGGGTATGCGGCATTACGATGTCCAGCTGATCGGTGGTATTACCCTGCACGAAGGCCGGATTGCAGAAATGAAGACCGGTGAAGGCAAGACCCTGGTGGCCACCGCTGCTGTCTATCTCAACGCGCTGTCCGGTAAAGGTGTTCACGTTGTGACCGTGAATGATTACCTGGCTCGTCGAGATGCCGAGTGGATGGGCAAGCTGTACCGATTCCTGGGTATGCAGGTGGGTGTGGTTGCCTCGGGACAGCCTGCCGAGGAAAAGCGAGCGGCTTATCAGGCGGATATTACCTACGGTACCAATAACGAATTTGGTTTTGACTACCTGCGCGACAACATGGCGTTCAGTTCCGAGGACAAGGTCCAGCGCGGACTGAACTACGCGATCGTGGACGAAGTCGACTCGATCCTGATAGACGAAGCCAGAACGCCGCTGATTATCTCAGGTGCAGCGGAGGACAGTTCTAAGCTGTACCAGGCCATCAATGAACTTATTCCCAGCCTGGAAAAAGGCGAAGTGCCTGAAGAGGGGGATCCGAGCGGCGACTTCACGATTGACGAGAAGTCCCGGCAAGTCGAGCTGACTGAAAGTGGCCACGAGAAAGTCGAGGAACTTTTGCTCGGGCGCGGCCTTCTGCAGGAAGGTGAAAGTCTGTATTCGGCAACGAACCTGAGCCTGCTGCACCACGTTCATTCGGCATTACGCGCTCATCATCTGTTTCAGAAGGATGTGGACTATATTGTCCAGAGTGGCCAGGTGGTTATTGTCGATGAGCACACTGGCCGGACCATGCCGGGGCGTCGCTGGAGCGAAGGACTGCATCAGGCGGTTGAAGCGAAAGAAGGCGTCAAGATCCAGGCTGAAAGTCAGACGCTGGCTTCCACCACCTTCCAGAACTATTTCAGGTTATATGACAAGCTCGCCGGTATGACGGGCACGGCCGACACTGAAGCCTTCGAATTTCGTCAGATCTATGGCCTTGATGTGGTGGTCATTCCGCCTAACAAGCACATCCAGAGGATTGACTATAACGACCTGGTCTATCTGACCCAGGAAGAAAAATTCCACGCGATTATTGACGAGATCAAGGATGTCACCGCCGATGGACGACCGATACTGGTCGGCACGGCCTCTATCGAAGCCTCTGAACTTCTGTCCATGCTGCTCAAGAAGGCAAGGATTGAACACAAAATTCTGAACGCCAAGCAGCACGAATCCGAAGCCCATATCATTGCCCAGGCGGGTCGTGCAGGCGCGGTGACCATTGCCACCAACATGGCTGGCCGTGGCACCGACATCGTGTTGGGTGGTAACTGGGAACACGAAGTTGCGGCCATGGACAACCCTTCAGAAGAAGAGGTAGCCAGGGTCAAGGCGGAATGGACCGAGAGTCACAATCAGGTGCTTGAGGCCGGTGGTCTGCACATCATTGGTACAGAGCGCCATGAGTCCCGCCGAATTGATAACCAGCTGCGGGGCCGGGCCGGTCGCCAGGGCGATCCTGGTTCTTCCAGATTTTTCCTGTCCCTGGAAGATAATCTCATGCGCATCTTTGCACCTGATCGGGTCAAGAGCCTGATGCAGGCTATGGGCATGAAAAAGGGTGAGGCCATTGAGCACCGGATGGTTTCCAACGCCATCGAGAAATCGCAGCGCAAGGTGGAAGGTCGCAACTTCGATATGCGGAAGACCTTGCTCGAATACGACGATGTGGCGAACGATCAGCGTACGGTGATCTATGACCAGCGAAATGAAGTCATGTCGTCTGACGACGTTTCGGAGATGGTCAAAACCATTCGGGAAGACGTGGTTGACTCTCTGATCAGCGAGTACATTCCGCCCCAAAGCATGCCGGAACAATGGGATGTCTCCGGGCTGGAGTCTCAGCTTCAGTCTGAGATGGCCATAGATCTTCCGATTCAGCAGTGGCTGGCAGACGATAACAAGCTGTATGAGGATAGTCTGCGCCAGAAGATCCTGGACGAGATTGTGGCTGCCTACGAAGCCAAGGAAGAGGTTGCCGGCTCCGAATCCATGCGCAAGTTCGAAAAGCAGGTGTTCCTGCAGGTGCTGGATACCTTGTGGAAGGAGCACCTTTCCAACATGGATCACCTGCGTCGGGGTATCCATCTGCGGGGCTATGCCCAGAAGAATCCCAAGCAGGAATACAAGCGTGAGGCGTTCAACCTGTTTGAAAATATGCTCGAGACCATGAAGCGCGATGTAACCAGGGTGCTTTGCCACGTGCGTGTTCAGAGTCGCGAAGAAATGGAAGAAGTCGAGCGTCGACGCAAGCAGGAGCTTGAAGAGGAACTCGCCCGGGCTCGTCTGCGGCATGACGAGACCAGCGCCACAGCCCAGAACCCGGATGATGGCGATGCGGATGGCGCCAGACAGTCGACCCCGGAGACCTTTGTACGACAGGAGCGCAAGGTGGGCCGAAATGAGCCCTGTCCCTGCGGGTCCGGCAAGAAATACAAGCAGTGTCATGGCAAGGTCAGCTAATTCGGAGAATTGATCGCGCTACCGGAACCCGCAATCTGCCAGCCAAGACTGGTGGGCTGCGGGTTTTTTCGTTACAAATCAGCTGTAGTGGTCCCTTCAGCAGAATTAAAAACAGAGGAGTGTCAGGATGGCGGTAGGTCCGGGAACCTTACCTGAGTTTTATCCGGTGGCCGGAGTTAAACTCGGCATTGCCAGTGCCGGGATCAAGAAACCGGGGCGTAAGGATGTGGTTGTGTTCGAACTGGCTCCGCAAAGCCAGGTTGCCGGGATCTTCACAAGAAACCGGTTCTGCGCAGCCCCGGTCACCCTGAGCCGACAGCATCTGGCCGAGGCGTCACCCAGATATCTGCTGGTCAACACGGGCAATGCCAATGCCGGAACCGGCGAGCAGGGGTTTCAGGATGCGGTGGCCTGTTGTCAGGCGCTGGCAAGCCAGGCGGGCGTTAGTGAAGCTGAAGTCTTGCCGTTTTCCACGGGAGTGATTGGCGAGCCGTTACCGGTTCAGAAGATCGTCGAAGCCCTGCCCGAGGCACTGGCGAATACCGCCGAAAATCGCTGGGCTGAAGCTGCCAGCGGCATCATGACCACCGATACCCGCCCCAAAGGCGCCTCCTGTCAGGTGGAACTCGATGGTCATACTGTGACGATCTCCGGCATCAGCAAGGGCGCAGGCATGATTCGTCCCAATATGGCGACCATGCTCGGCTTTATCGCGACCGATGCCCGGATTGCTCCGGAACTTCTGCAAACGCTTGCTTCGGAGCTGGGTGAGATATCCTTCAACCGCATTACCATTGATGGCGACACTTCCACCAACGACGCCTGTATGTTGATGGCCAGTGGGCAATACAGCGGGCCCGAAATCACTGCGTCCAGCCCGTCATTGCCAAAGCTCAGGGAGGCCCTGGAGGCAATTTATCTGGAGCTGGCTCATGCCATTGTCCGGGATGGAGAGGGGGCAACCAAGTTCGTCACGATTGATGTCAGCGGGGCAGCCAGTCAGCAGGAGGCTCTGGACGTAGCTTACACGGTCGCACATTCGCCTCTGGTCAAAACGGCACTGTTCGCCTCAGATCCGAACTGGGGCCGGATTCTGGCGGCGGTGGGGCGCGCGGAGGTCGATGGACTGGATCTCAACGCTCTAGAAATCTACCTGGGTGATGTATGTCTGGTCCGCAACGGTGGCCGGGCCGACGATTACTCGGAAGCCCGCGGGCAGGCCGTGATGGACCAGGAGGAGATCACCATTGGCATTGATCTCCGGCGGGGCGATGTGCGTGAGACGGTCTGGACCTGTGACTTTTCCCACGACTACGTCACCATCAACGCTGAGTATCGTACCTGAGCATGTCTGGGCCTGAGACGGGGGTAAAAGAGATTCACGTTGCCGTTGCGGTGGTTGTACGGGACGGGCGGGTGCTGATTGCCAGGCGCCCGGACCACGCGCATCAGGGCGGTTTGCTGGAGTTTCCCGGCGGCAAGGTGGAGCCGGGGGAGAGTGTTCAGTCGGCGCTGGTTCGGGAGATTGCTGAAGAAACCAGTCTTCGGGTGCCTGAGGCGTCCCTGGAGTCGGTTATCGGTATCCGTCATGACTATGGCGACAAGCGGGTTTTCCTGGATGTCTGGGAGACCAGAGCCGCCGAAGGCGAGGCCAGAGGATGCGAGGGTCAGCCGGTTCAGTGGTGCCGCCCGGATCAGCTGCGGGATGAAGACTTTCCGGTTGCCAACCGGCCGATCATCCGGGCGCTTCGCCTGCCCCGGCAATTGGCGATAACCGGAGCAGCGTCCGATCTGGCGCAAGCGATCCTCCACCTTCGGGCTGGGTTGGAAGCCGCCCGGCCCCGGATGGTGCTGCTCAGGGCTCCGTCTATGAGCAGGCGGGAATATGGGGAGTTTGCTGCTGCTGCGGTTCCGGTATGTGACGCGTTCGGGTGCGAGCTGATCGTGCACGGTGGTCCTGAGGTGTTCAGTGCCACGCCTGGTGCCCGTGGCCTGCATCTGCCCTGGCGAGAGGCGGCCGGGCTGGCGGCGAGACCGGTTCCGGATGGAGTATGGCTGGGCGTTTCCTGTCATGACAAACAGGAAATAGACCGGGCCGTTGCTCTCGGTGCAGACTATGTCACTCTCGGACCGGTTCAGCCAACGGAGAGTCACCCAGGGTCTCCGACTCTTGGCTGGCAGGCCTTCTCCGATCTGGTATCCGATGCCAGTTTACCGGTGTTCGCGCTGGGAGGGCTTTCGCCGGGTGATCTCGGCGAAGCCCGTCAGCGAGGCGGGCAGGGAATCGCGGGTATCCGTTTCTGGTGGCCTCAAAGCTGAGACAACTGAGCCATGAAGTGATCATCTCTGTTATGCTGCTGCAGCGTTTTTTTCATCATGGACAACTGATTCCGGGAGACTTCGTGAGTAAACTGACCCATCTCGATGACAGGGGCGAAGCCCGCATGGTGGACGTGACCGACAAGGCGACCACCGAACGGGAAGCCCGCGCCGAAGCGACCATCCGAATGGCGCCGGAAACCCTCAGAATGATTATTGAGGGTGAGCACCCGAAGGGCGATGTTCTCGCCGTTGCCCGCATCGCCGGTATTATGGCAGCAAAGAAAACTCATGATCTGATTCCCTTGTGTCACGCGTTGAATCTGACCTCCGTGAAAGTCGAACTGAGCCCGGGGGATGATGGGGCGTCTGTGTACATTCTTACCCGTTGTAAATTGTCAGGTCAGACCGGTGTCGAGATGGAGGCGTTGACCGCTGCAAGTGTTGCGGCGCTGACTCTCTATGACATGTGCAAAGCTGTCGACCGTGGCATGGAAATCGGTTCGGTGCGTCTGCTGGAGAAAAAAGGTGGTCGCAGTGGCCACTGGATTGCCGGCAAGTCCTGATCTGCCGTGTCGCTACGCTCGTAAGTGTTGGTTACCAGAACCACACAAGAGGAGCGACAGTGTCCAGACTACGCCAAGCGGGCGGGCCCGTGATAGAATGCGCGGCCCGATTGAGTGAACCACGAGGAAACACTGTGGCTGTTCGTTATATCCAGACCTGCCGGTTGCCGACCCCGTTCGGGGTTTTCGATATGCACGGCTTTGAAGAACCTGACACCGGAAAGGAGCATGTTGCCCTGACTCTGGGTGATCTGGACAGTGACGAACCGATGCTTGCCCGTACCCACTCCGAATGTCTGACCGGCGATGCCCTCTACAGCATGCGTTGTGACTGCGGTTATCAGCTGGAGGAGGCGCTGCGGAGCATCGCCCGGGAGGGGCGCGGTATTCTGATGTATCTGCGCCAGGAGGGCAGAGGAATTGGTTTGCTGAACAAGATCCGGGCCTATCACCTGCAGGATCAGGGCGCGGACACTGTTGAAGCCAACGAGCGCCTCGGTTTTGCAGCGGATCTTCGGGATTACAGTATGTGCAAGGATATGCTGGAGCATCTCGGGATCCAGAGCTTGCGGCTGATGACCAACAATCCACGAAAGGTAAAAGCGTTGTCCTCCTACGGCATTGAAATCGCGGAGAGGGTACCGCTGCATGTTGGTCGGAATCCTCACAACGAACACTATCTCAACACCAAGCAGAGCAAACTGGGCCACTGGCTGGAGACTCATCAGGACGACGACCCGGAAGGTTAAGCTGTCCGGATAGGTCCTTGGTGACTAAAAAGCCCGCGAGAATCGCGGGCTTTTTGTTTTCTGCGGTCAAACATTGTGTTTACTTGACTGCTGTCAGGTTCTGGTGGCGAAGGGTTTCCATGCGCGTGCGGATGGCTGACTCAATTCCCGCAGCATCCAGGCCGCAATCTGTCAGCAGTTCTCCGTGTTTGCCGTGGTCCATAAAGGTGTCAGGCAGGCCCAGTTGAAGTACTGGCATCGACACCTGACTGTTATTCAGGAATTCGGTCACGGCACTGCCGGCGCCGCCGGCAATGGCGTTTTCTTCCACAGTGACCAGCAATTCATGCTGTTCGGCCAGTTCCAGTATCAGCTCTTGATCAATGGGTTTTACGAAACGCATATCGGCAACCGTAGCACCAAGAGCTTCCGCTGCGGCCAAAGCCGGTGCCAGCAGAGTGCCGAAGTTGAGCACGGCCACGTCCTTACCACTGCGTATCTTGCGGCCCCGGCCTATCTCTAACGGCGTTAGTGCCTGCTGAATGTCGGTGCCCGGTCCGGTTCCCCGGGGATAACGGACCGATGCCGGACCGTTATACAACATGCCTGTCTGCAGCATCTGGCGGGTCTCGTTTTCGTCCGAGGGCGTCATAATGACCATGTTCGGCACGCAACGCAGGTAGGTGATGTCAAAGGCACCTGCGTGAGTCGGACCGTCTTCACCGACCAGCCCCGCGCGATCAATGGCGAACAGGACGTCCAGATTCTGTATCGCAACATCGTGGATCAGTTGATCGTAGGCTCGCTGAAGGAACGTCGAGTAGATGGCAACGACCGGCTTGGCTCCGTCACAGGCCAGACCGGCGGCCAGAGTGACCGCGTGCTGTTCGGCAATGGCGACATCAAAATAGCGTTCAGGGAAGCGCTCCGAAAACGCCAGCAGGTCCGAGCCCTCGCACATGGCGGGTGTGATGCCTACGACACGCTCATCCTGTTCGGCGGAATCGCAAAGCCACTGACCAAAGACATTGGCGTATTTGGGTTTTGCCGGTTTCGGTTGGACCGGCTCAGGTTTGCTGGGGGGCACCGGTTCGATCTTGTTAATGGCATGGTAACCGATCGGATCCGCTTCGGCCGGGGCAAACCCTTTGCCCTTGGTTGTCACAACATGAAGGAACTGCGGGCCTTCAAGCTCGCGGATGTTCTCCAGGGTTTCCACCAGCAGGGGCAGGTCATGGCCATCGATGGGTCCGATGTAGTTGAACCCGAGTTCTTCGAACAGGGTGCCGGGGGCAAT
Organism: Marinobacter sp. F3R08; assembly: GCF_018860425.1. Classification (GTDB taxonomy): domain Bacteria; phylum Pseudomonadota; class Gammaproteobacteria; order Pseudomonadales; family Oleiphilaceae; genus Marinobacter. The sequence goes on from NZ_JAHKPI010000015.1 coordinate 42,691, forward strand.
CATCCCCTTGAAGTGTTCTTCCGTCTTCTTCGCCAGCGCCATCAGATGTGGCGCCCCCTGAAGAACCTTTTTACTGCCGTCACGGACCTGATTGTAGGTGCGACTGGACAGCAGCTTGGCAAAGTAATTGGACAGCCCGCCAACGTTCCGGGAGATCGACATGTCATTGTCGTTCAGTACCACCAGCATGTCGGCGTGCAGATGGCCTGCGTGATTCAGGGCCTCGAAGGCCATGCCGGCGGTCATGGCACCATCACCTATGACGGCAATGCTTTTACGGCCGGTCTGTTGCAGGCGCGCAGCAATGGCCATGCCGAGTGCCGCGCTGATTGATGTGCTGGAGTGGCCCACCCCGAAGGTGTCGTATTCGCTCTCTGCCCGTTTCGGAAAGCCTGCCAGCCCGCCTTTGCGCCGGATGCTGCCCATGGCTGCCTTGCGGCCGGTCAGGATCTTGTGGGGGTAGGCCTGATGGCCGACATCCCAGATCAGGCGGTCGTTTGGGGTATCAAAGACGTAGTGCAGGGCGACCGTAAGCTCAAGTACCCCAAGCCCGGCTCCGAAATGGCCGCCAGTCTGGCCCACTGACCATAGCAGAAAGGCCCTGAGTTCCCGGGCCAGCTGGGTCAGCTGTTCCGGTGCCAGCTCTCTCAGCTGGGCCGGTTCGTCAATCCGGTTCAGCAACGGGGTGTTAGGCCGCTGTGACGGGATTTCCTTGAAAATATAGGTGTCCTGCATCTGCTCGGGTCTTTTCCGGTACGTTCAGTAACTGACTGGCATTATAAGGGAACAGAGGAAGCTGTTTCACACTAACCGGGCCAGTTGTTACGAAATTATTTACGGCCAGTGTGCGCCTTCGGAGTGCCGTGATTCAATGGGTTCTTGCCACGACGTAATCGGCCATCGCTCGCAATGGATCCGCTTCCGGACCGAACTCCCGCAGGCTTTGCTGGGCATTCTCAAGCAGAGTTGCCAGGTGATCCCGGGCTCCAGTGATACCGAGCAGAGCCGGGTAGGTGGGTTTGGAGCGGGCTGCATCCGAACCCTGGGGTTTACCAATAATATTGGTGTCCCCTTCAATATCCAGCAGATCATCCTGAACCTGGAACGCCAGGCCGAGAGCCTTGGCATAACGGGTCAGAGCGTCCAGAGCCTGTTCGCTGACCGACGGCGCAGTAAGAGCGCCAATCCGTACGCTGGCCTCGATCAGAGCACCTGTCTTGTGGCGATGCATGGTTTCCAGCTGACTCAGTACCAGGGTCTTGCCAACAGATTCAAGATCAATTGCCTGGCCGCCAACCATGCCGCTGTGACCGCTGGCCCGGGACAGTTCTCTGACCATCGTCAGTCGAATCGATTCAGACAGTCCGGGTGCTTCGGTCAGCAGACCAAACGCCAGAGTCTGGAGGGCATCCCCGGCCAGAATGGCGGTTGCCTCATCAAAAGCGATGTGGGTGGTCGGGCGCCCGCGCCTCAGCTCATCGTCGTCCATGGCGGGCAAGTCATCGTGAATCAGGGAGTAAGCGTGGATCAGTTCAACCGCGCAGGCCGGAATCAGGGCTTCATCTCCGGACTGGCCAAGGGCTTTTGCCGCTGCCACGCACAAAGCTGGCCTGATTCGTTTGCCGCCGCCCAGGACGCTGTAGCGCATGGCCTCCTGCAGCCGCCCGGAAGCAGCGTTGTGATCAATACACCGGTCCAGTTCTGCATCGATGTTGCCCCGGCAGGTTTCCAGAAAAACTTCAGCAAGAGGGTTCTGTCGGGGCATCACTCAGTGTCATCCGGTGAAAATGGACGGGTTTCCAGGGTGCCGTCACTGTTCTGTACCAGTTGTTCGACGCGCTGCTCGGCGCTCTTCAGTGCCTGCTGGCATTCCCGGGTCAGCTTTACACCTCGTTCGAACGCCGTCAGGGATTGCTCGAGCGAAAGTTCGCCCTGCTCCAGATCGCGAACCAGATTCTCCAGTTCATCAAGAGATTTCTCAAAATCAGCTATCGAGGTGGCGCCTTGTTCACCGGCCATCAGAGGCCCTCCGATCGGGTGGCAGAATTTCGCGGATTATATCAGAGCCTGATCGCTATCGCTGCCAGTGGAAGCGACGGTGTTCGCCAGTTTTGCCGTCCGGCTCCCAGCTCTGTTCGGTCACGTGGATTTCACCGTCGGCAGAGATACTTACCACGGTCGTTGCCCGGGTGCCGTAATCGGTGCCGACGATAAAGGGTGATGACAGGAAACGCTCGGTCTCCAGCCCGATGCCTGTATCCGGTAGCAGGTGGTCTGGTGCGGGAGTGTTGTCCTGAAGCAGATGCACCAACGCGCTATGCAGTGTTTCCGTGCTCTGGCCTGCGGCGGCAACGGCGTCACCGGTCGCCTTTCTGAGGCGCAGAAGTTTGGGCCACGGGGTTTGCAGCAGGTGGTTGCTCAAACCATAGACGCCCCGATGAATGTGCCGACCAGGATGGGCGTCACGGTTGCTGAAATACCATCCGTCCCGGGGGCTAAGGTGGACGAGGTTGAAGCCGGAAAAGTGATCGGCCTGGCTATGCAGGTAGCTATTGAGCTGATCGCGCGAATCGTTGATAGCACGCAAGGGCAGTTCGCCCCGACTGATTCTTCCCGCTTCGGGAGCACCTTCGCGTACATTGGTCACCGCGCTGACCTGGCCTTCGGCAGTCACCGCCAGCCAGGTGCCGCCTGACAGCAGGTCGCGGCCCGCAAGAACCCGGGTGCCTGACTCTGTCGTCCACCAGTCCATGGCGGCGGTTGGGCGACGAAAGAACTCATCCCGGTTAGCGGCCACAACCAGCGGAAAATGAGGGTTCTGGTCAAGGGCGAAGGCGATAAGACACATGATTAAGACGGTCGCTCCCGGAGTTAATGAAGTTGACTCTTGCGCTGTGTATCATACCAGCCTTGGTTTTCCCGGGTACGTCTCAAACTATGATCCTGATTTACGCGCTAGCCTCGTATCTGGCTCTGGGTGCTCTGGCCGGTACCCTTGCAGGCCTGTTAGGTATTGGTGGCGGTCTGATTATTGTGCCGGTGCTGATCTTCACTTTTGGCCTGCAGGGGATCAACCCCGAGATTATCCCGCACCTGGCGGTCGGTACGTCGCTGGCAACTATCGTATTTACTTCGGTCAGCTCGATCCGGTCCCATCACAAGCATCGGGCCGTGCGTTGGGATCTGTTCAGGCCCATGACTCTGGGCATTGTTGCTGGGGCGCTGATTGGTGCCTGGACCGCCTCTCTTTTGAGCGGGCGTGCTCTTGAGCTGGTGATCGGGGTTTTCGTTATGCTGGTGGGGCTCAAGATGTTTTTCGAAGTTGTCCCGGAGCCTGGTCGTGATGTTCCCGGCTCGGCTGGTCTGGGCGTCGCGGGCGGCGGTATTGGTTGGGTGTCAGCCATTTTCGGAATAGGGGGTGGGACGCTCACGGTACCTTTTCTGAGCTGGTGTAACGTTCGCATGCAACAGGCGGTGGGAACGTCGGCTGCCTGTGGTCTGCCCATTGCAGTTGCCGGTGCGTTGGGCAATATCTGGACCGGATGGCAGGATCCTGCCTTGCCGGAACTGAGTGCCGGGTTTATTTATCTCCCGGCTCTGATCGGTATTATCCTGACCAGCGTTCTTTTTGCCTGTGTCGGAGCGAATCTGGCTCACCGGCTGAACGCCCGCCTTCTCAAACGAACTTTTTCCATCATGCTTCTGCTGGTGGGTCTCCGTTTTTTTCTGAGCTGAGAGGTTTTCGATGCTGCAGCATCCCCAGATCGACCCGGTGGCAATTGCCATTGGCCCCCTTAAGATCCATTGGTACGGCCTGACCTACCTGTTCGGTTTTATGGCCGGCTGGTGGCTTGGCCGCCTCCGGACCCGCAAACCCTGGTCGCCTATTAATGAAGAACAGGTAGGTGATCTGCTGTTCTATCTGGCCCTGGGGGTGATCCTCGGCGGCCGGTTCGGTTATGTCCTGTTCTATAACTTTGACGCCTTTTTGGCTGATCCGCTCTGGCTGCTCCGGGTCTGGGAAGGCGGTATGTCTTTTCACGGTGGTCTGCTGGGCGTGATGTTTGCCATGTGGTGGTACGGCCGCAAGGTCGGCAGCGGTTTCTGGCGGATGGCTGACTTTGTGGCGCCGCTGGTGCCCCTGGGTCTTGGCGCTGGACGGATTGGAAACTTTATCAACGGCGAGTTGTGGGGCAAACCGACGGATGTTGCATGGGGCATGGTGTTCCGTACGGCACCAGATGCCCTGGCCAGGCACCCCTCTCAGCTTTACCAGTTTGCCCTGGAAGGTGTGGCACTGTTCGTGATTCTGTGGTGGTTTTCATCCCGCCAACGTCCCAGGATGGCCGTGTCCGGGCTATTCCTGATCTGTTATGGCGTGTTCCGGTTTCTGGTGGAATTTGTACGCCAGCCGGACCCGCAGCTGGGATACCTCGCCTTTGACTGGCTCACCATGGGGCAGGTACTGTCCTTCCCGATGATTATTGCCGGCGCCGCTCTGATGTTCCTAGCCTACCGGAGGCAAGCCCAATGAAAGCGTATCTCGGCCTGATGCAGGACGTTGTGGATAATGGATTCGATAAAGGGGACCGCACTGGTGTTGGTACCCGATCGGTCTTTGGTCGTCAGCTCCGCTTTAATCTGCAGGAAGGTTTTCCACTGGTGACCACCAAGAAAGTCCACCTGCGCAGCATCATTTATGAACTGCTCTGGTTCCTGCGAGGTTCCACCGACAACACCTGGTTGCAGGAGCGCAAGGTCTCGATCTGGAATGAGTGGGCGCTGGAGAATGGCGATCTTGGTCCCATCTACGGTAAGCAGTGGCGCAGTTGGCAGTGCCCGAATGGCGAGGTGGTGGATCAGATCAACGAGGTGATTGAGCAGATTCGCACCAAGCCCAATTCCCGTCGGTTGATTGTCTCTGCCTGGAACCCGGCGGAACTTCCTGACGAATCGATTGGCCCTCAGGACAACGTCCGTGAGGGCCGTATGGCGCTGGCCCCCTGTCACTGCCTGTTCCAGTTCTACGTGGCTGATGGAAAGCTTTCCTGTCAGCTCTATCAGCGCAGTGCCGATCTGTTCCTGGGTGTGCCGTTCAATATCGCTTCCTATGCGTTACTGACCCATATGATTGCCCAGCAGTGCGATCTGGATGTCGGCGAGTTCGTGCACACCTTTGGAGACTGCCATCTTTACCAGAATCACCTGACGGATGACATTGTCTTCGAGCAACTGAAGCGTGAGCCCCGGGCGTTGCCGAAGCTCGCGATCAGGCGCAAGCCAGCGAGTATTTTCGAGTACGACCTGGACGATTTCGAGTTCGAGGGATACGAACCCTGTCCCGGAATCAAAGCTCCGATTGCCATCTGATTGAACTCCGCTGGAGGCGAGCACATGAGAAAAGCCCTGATCGTCGCCATGTCCCGAAACCGGGTCATCGGCCGAAACAACAATCTGCCATGGTATTTGCCGGGTGACCTCCGTTATTTCAAACAGGCTACCATGGGCAAGCCCATTATCATGGGCAGGAAAACCTGGGATTCCGTTGGCCGGCCTCTGCCGGGGCGTATGAACGTGGTTATTTCCAGGAATGAAAGTTGGGAGGCACCAACCGGAACTGTGGCTGCGAAGTCATTGCCCGAAGCACTGGTGACAGCTGAAGCCCAGGCCGGGTTGGACGGCGGAGATGAAGTGATGATTATCGGCGGCGGGCAGATCTATGCGGAGGCGTTGCCGATGGTTGATCGCATGTACATCACCCAGGTGCACGCTGAAGTGGACGGTGATGCTTTCTTTCCGGAAGTAAACTGGGATGAATGGGAAGAAATCGGACGGGAGGATTTCTCCGCGTCCAATAACAACCCTTACGACTACAGTTTCGTCGTTTATCAGCGCTTGGCGTCTGCCTGACGCGGCGGGCGCTTACCTGCAGGTTTGGCGCCCTTGCCGGGCGGCTTGCCCTTCGGGCCGGGGCCGCTGCGACCTTTTGGCCCTTTCTTGAAGCCGCCTTTTGGCCCCTTGCGGTATTCGCCCGGGCGGCCACCTTTACGGTCGCGGCGAGGTGGCGCAGTAGTGGATACCACCGGCAACGCGTCTGGTTGCTCCAGTGGCAGAGAGCCCGGCTGGGCTGCTTCCATCCAGCACGCCATGGCGCCGGCCACCATGGCCATATCCATGTCGTTGCGTTCAGCAATCTCGTCCAGCAAAGCCATAGCCTTGGCCAGCTTCTTGTCTTCGGCGAACGCCAGCAGCTGCGTTTCAAACTGCTGCTCGCGCATTTTTTTCAGCTCAACCGGTGACGGCAGTTCGTAGGCCTGCATGGGCGAGTTGGTCGCGCGCTCCAGAGTGCGCAGCCAGCTCCGCTCCCGCGGTGTGACCAGCAGGATGGCCTTGCCTTCGCGTCCCGCACGTCCGGTACGGCCAACGCGGTGAATATAGGCTTCGGTATCGTAGGGCACATCGTAATTGATCACGTGAGTGATGCGGGGTACGTCCAACCCTCGGGCTGCAACATCCGTGGCGACGATGATGTCCTTTTTGCTGCGTTTGAGGTCCTCGACGGTCTGCTCGCGCTGGCGCTGGTTCAGGTCGCCGTTCAACGGCGCAACAGCATGGCCGCGGGCTGACAGCTTCTCGGCCAGCAGAGTGGTTTCTGCCTTGGTACGAACGAAGATGATGGAGGCGTCAAACGGCTCAACTTCCAGAATCCGGGTCAGGGCGTCCAGCTTCCGCTCGGCATAGACCGGCAGAACGTACTGGGAGATGCGCTCGACCGTGCGGGTTTCGCTCTCAATCCGAACTTCGGTAGCTTTCCGCAGGTAGGTCTGGGCAACTTTCTTGATCTGTGGCGGCATGGTGGCCGAGAACAGCGCGCGTTGGCAGTTCTCTGGTGTCTTCGCCAGAATGGCTTCCACATCGTCAATAAAGCCCATGCGCAACATTTCGTCGGCTTCATCGAGAACCAGCGCTTTCAGGCTGTCCAGTTTCAGGGTGCCCTTGCGCAGGTGGTCGAGCATGCGGCCCGGTGTGCCTACGATAACCTGGGCGCCACGGCGAAGGCCTTTGATCTGGGGGTAAAAGTCCTGGCCGCCGTAGATCGGCAGCACATGGAAATTCCGGAACTTGCTGGCGTATGTAGTAAAGGCCTCAGCCACCTGGATAGCGAGTTCCCTGGTCGGGGCCAAAACCAGAATCTGGGGATCGGTTACAGAGGCGTCAATCCGGCTCAGGAGAGGCAGTGCAAAAGCCGCGGTTTTACCGGTGCCAGTCTGGGCGACGCCCAGTAGATGGTTGCCAGCAAGTAGCGCGGGGATAGACTGGGCCTGGATGGGGGACGGGGTTTCATAACCAACAGCGGATACAGCTTCAAGTACGGCTGGATCAAGCCCCAGTTCGGCAAAGGACAATTCAGACATTGATTCACTCGGAATTCGGGAGGTAGAGCATTGCCGGGCAATGCATGATGTGAGAACAGTATAGCGGTTTTCTTGCTTCTTTAATATGCAAAAGCCAGGCTCGGCTGTAGGTAGTTGCCGGGGAGGTGTCATTGCATTGCTGTCCAATCTTGGGCAATCTTCGAATCTATCCCGATAGGTTGCTAACAGGAACAAGAAATGACCTTTGACGAATTATTGCAGGCTGTTCATGAAAATCAGGATCTTGTGTTGCCGTCGGACTGGTCCCAGGGGCGGGCTACTTTTGGCGGTCTGACGGCTGCGTTGATGTTTGCGCGGATGGAAAAGCTTGTTGCCGAAGGCAGGGCAATGCGGTCGTTGCAAGTGTCGTTCGTGGGGCCGGTAGAACCGGGGATTCCCGCCAGCTTTGAGGCCGAAATTCTGCGTGAGGGCAAGGCGGTCAGTCAGGTTCAGGGGCGCATTGTCCAGAACGGTGAAACCCGGCTGGTGTGTCTTGGCAGTTTCGGGGGAGATCGCGAGTCGGCGGTGCAGGTGGAGGCGTTGCCAGCGCCAGAGGCGATGCCGGTTTCTGACTGTCCCGGGCTGGATTATATCGAAGGTGTCACCCCGGAATTTATTAAGCAGATAGAGATGCGCTGGGCTTTCGGTAACCTGCCGTTCAGCGGCAAGGGTGGTCGTGAACTCGGCGGCTGGATGCAGTTCCGGAAGGCCCCGGATAGGTTTTCCGATGCCCACATAATTGCCCTTGTTGATGCCTGGCCACCGGCACTGCTGCCGTATCTGAAACAGAGGGTGAGGACCAGTTCGCTGAGCTGGGCGTTGGATATTGTCCATCCGCGGCCGGTTATCGAACCGGGTGACTGGCTGCTGTACAAGGTCTCGATAGATCAGGCCGGGGCCGGTTATGGCCACACGCAGGCGGGGATATGGACAGCCAAAGGCGAGCTGGTGGCGCTGAGTCGTCAGACCGTCACGGTGTTCGGGTAGATGAAGGCGGCCGGTCAGGCCGCCATTTCGGATTTCAGAGCGTCAATGATGATGCGGGCGAAATCCTCGGGTGAATCTTCCTGAAGGAAGTGTCCGCCGCTAAGCGTGATATGAGGTTGACCGTGTGCACCCGGTATCCGGCGTTGCATGTGCCGGTCTCCGCCGCGGGTGACCGGGTCGCCATTGCTGAAGCAGGTGATGAACGGCTTTTTCCAGTTTTCCAGGACCTGCCAGGCGGCCTTATTGGCGTCGCTGTCTGGCGTGCCTTGTTCTACCGGCACCAGTTTTGGAAACGCTCTCGCTCCCGCCTTGAACTCGGCTGATGGAAACGGAGCTTCATAGGCGGCAATTTCGGCCTTGCTCAGGGTGCGGTCGGTGCCGAGTTGCACGATGCGACCAATCGGGAACCATGGGCTGTGCGTGACAAAGGCCTTCCAGATAGTAAACACCGCAGGGGCCGGTGTTTCCCCGGTTGGCAACATGCCATTTCCTACGATGATGCGGCTGAAGCGCTGGTGGTGTTCCGCTGCCAGGCGCAGACCGAGCAGTGACCCCCAGTTCTGGCACACAAGAGTGATGTTCGTGAGATTCAGCTGTTCCAGCCAGTTCGCCAGCCAGGTCAGGTGGCGGCCATAACTGTAGTCCGCAACCGACGCCGGCTTGTCGGATTTGCCGAAACCGATCAGATCCGGAGCCAGCACCCGATACCCGGCGTCTGCCACGAGAGGAATCATGTGCCTGTATAGATAAGACCAGGACGGTTCGCCATGAAGCATCAGTACCGGTGCAGCATTGCGCGGGCCTTCGTCAACGTAATGCATCCGAAGCCCGGTATCTACGTCGAGATGGTGTGGAGCGAAAGGATAATCCGGAAGACCTGCGAAGCGGGCTTCATTGGTTCTCAGAATACGCATGCCATCGACTGTCCTGACTGATTGGTTGCGTGATTGCCGGGTGGCTCCGGTGGTCCGGATGCCTGAATACAATCGTCGAAGATCAGGATAAAGCAGATGGAAAATTTGTGTGTTTGAGTTGCGTAACAGAGCGTTGCGGCTTTGAATCAGGACGCAATGCCGAACAGGCGTTCAGGGTTGTCGATACCGGCCAGGGCGTCGTCGCAACAGTTGACAGCGCCGCAATCATCGGCTGAACAAAGGCCGATAGTTCGGCATTCCATTCGCTGGTGCGGGTTGTCTTGATTCGAAAAAATCCGTGTTCTGGACAGGATTGATTGGCAGTGGCCACACAGCAGTGTGGGTACCGCACAGCCATCCGCCAGAAGTGCTTTGTAGTGATGTTGTTCAGTCATAAAAAACCTCCTGATACTGTCCAACATAGGTACTAAACATGACATTTCAAAGTAGGCGTGCCGGTGGTATACGAATCAAGCGTCAGGATCGGCCAGTGGCCGGCGGTTAGAGCGCTTGTCATCCCAATCAAGCTCTTTCGGGTCGTACCAGCCGATCTCGGTGAGTACTCGCTCCCGTGTTTGTGGCGAAAGGGTAGGCCAGAGCTCCTGGAAGTCCTCGAGGCCAAGATCCCGTTGCTTCTGTTGCTTGCTCTGGAGCCGGTTAATGATGCGGGGCAGTTGCAGGGCTTCGCCAAGTTGGCCAGGCACCATGACTTCCTGACCCATCACCTTGCGCCGGTGAGTTCTCGCTGCCAGAACCTTGCGCAGTTGCGTAGCCGCGTCCAGAGCTGTCTCGGTGGTGAAGGTTTCCAATTCCAATAAAATGACCTGTCTATTGGTTGACTAATAACCGTCCACTATACCCTGAAGACTGCTACAGTGGCCACGTCAGCGTGGTAGGGTAGAATGGCCCGCTCAATCGCAAAAATTAAACCGGGGAACCGCACGAACTATGTACGCAAAACTTGAAACACGGACTTTTCTGGCGTTGCTGGTAGGCGTTTCCCTTGCCTTTGTCTTTCTGATGAAGCCGTTTTTCGGGCCTATATTCTGGTCAATCGCCATCGCCTTGATTTTTCACCCGGTGCAGCAGTCACTGGTACGAAAGCTGGGGGACCGGCCCAATGTGAATGCCCTGATCACCTTGTGTATTTGTCTGTTTATCGTGGTCATCCCGGTTCTGGTTCTGATTACCTCCCTGGTGGCTGAGGGCGTTGCGCTTTATCAGCAGATTCAGAGTGGCGAGATACGTCCGGGCGATTACATTGATCGGGTCAACCAGTCTTTTCCTGCTATTCAGGCGTTCCTCGCACAGTTTGACATCAGCTTTGCCGAACTGAGGGACAGGGCGGTGAGCATTTTCGTCGGAGGCAGTCAGTTTCTTGGCAAGCAGGCGCTGGGCCTGGGGCAGAATACCTTTCAGTTTTTCCTGGGCCTTGCGTTGATGGTGTATCTGGCGTTCTTCCTGCTAAGAGACGGCAGTGCGCTGGTCGAACTGATTATTCGGGCTTTGCCGCTTGGCGATGAGCGGGAGAGGCTGCTCTTTGCCAAGTTTGCTGAAGTGACGCGGGCAACGGTTAAAGGCAACCTGCTGATTGCGATCATTCAGGGGGCTTTGGGTGGCCTGATTTTCTGGGTTCTTGGGATCAATGGCGCGATACTCTGGGGTGTCGTGATGGCAATTGTGTCACTTTTGCCAGCGGTGGGCGCCGCTCTGGTTTGGGTGCCAGCAGCCATCTATCTGGCAGCGGTAGGAGATATGGTCGAAGCGGTCGTGCTGACTGTCTTCGGTGTTGTGGTGATCGGGTTGGCGGATAACCTGCTTCGCCCGGTACTGGTCGGTCGGGATACCAAGCTCCCGGACTACATCGTTCTGTTATCGACGCTTGGGGGCATCGTCATGTTCGGCATCAACGGTTTCGTGATGGGACCCCTGGTGGCAGCCTTGTTCATGGCTTTCTGGGGCATTTTTATCCGTGAGTTTAGCGAAGAGGCCCACCGACTGCCGGCTAGTGGGGATGATGAAGCCTCAGAGTGAAGCCATGAAGCGAGGCAGGATGTCTTGTAAGACGACATGCGACCAAAGTATGGTAGCCTTTGAACGGTATGCCCCAGCCTGTGGAGATAGGCACCACATAACAAGAAAGAAACGGATATCTCTGAGATATCAGGAGTTAGGCAGGTGAGTACAATGAGAGCAGCATATTCCCGACTGACACGCCTGGCCGCTGTGGCCGGATTGGCCGTCACACTGGGCTTTGCCCCTGCGGCCTTTGCGAATGAAATTGTTTCACTCAAGAATGCGCTCTACGGAGCGGGTTACGACATTACCAATGTCAGTCGGCAGATGGACGAACCCACCCGGACCGCGCTGACCCGGTTCCAGGAGGATCATGGTCTTCAGGCTACCGGTATTCTGGATGACTCAACCAAGGAAGCCCTCGGTATCATCTCCGTTCAGATCGCGGCGTCTGCACCGGCACAAGCCGCCGAGCCCAGCAGCGTCTCCGCTCAGGACTCTTCTTCCGCGTCGCAACCGCCTGCACCGGAGCAGGAGGATGCCATTGACGAAAAAGAAGATGGTGGCTGGTCACTCTGGTAATCAGAGTCAGCTGAAAGACAGCCCGCCGGAGTTTTCCGCCGGGCTTTTTTTCTGGCTGGTTATCAGGCCGGTTCAGTCAAGCTTTTCGAGATCGCGCACCGCACCTTTGTCGGCACTGGTGGCCAGTAGCGCGTAGGCTTTCAGCGCCGCCGATACCTTGCGGTCGCGCGGCAGTTCCGGTTTCCAGCCTTTCGCATCTCTGAGTTCCCGACGACGGTCCAGTTCGTGCTGGTCCAGTTCGACATTGATGGTCCGGTTCGGTATGTCGATACGGATAGTGTCGCCGTTTTCGATCAGACCAATGGCCCCGCCGGCCGCCGCTTCTGGTGACGCGTGGCCGATGGACAGGCCTGAGGTGCCTCCGGAGAAGCGTCCATCCGTCAGCAGAGCACACTCCTTGCCCAGCCCTTTGGATTTCAGATAACTGGTGGGGTACAGCATTTCCTGCATACCGGGGCCACCACGTGGGCCTTCATAACGTATGATAACGATCTCGCCGGGCTTGACCTCATCCGCCAAAATGCCAGCAACCGCGGAATCCTGACTCTCGAATACCCGGGCTTTGCCTTCAAAGAGATAGATGCTCTCGTCCACGCCCGCGGTTTTGACTACGCAACCATCGAGGGCAATATTGCCATACAGAACAGCAAGGCCACCCTCGGAGCTGTAGGCGTTTTCAACCGAACGGATGCAGCCCGTCTCCCGGTCGCCATCCAGCGTTGGCCAGCGTGTGCTCTGGGAGAATGCGGTCTGGGTGGGGATGCCGGCAGGTCCGGCTTTATAGAATTCGACCACTTCGGTGGTCGGTGATCTCATGATGTCCCAGGTCTCCAGAGCCTCTTTCATGGTCTTGCTGTGAACGGTGGGTAGATTGGTGTCGATGAGTCCGCCCCGTTCCAGTTCGCCCAGAATGCCCATGATACCGCCGGCCCGGTGCACATCTTCCATGTGGTATTTTGGCGAGTTAGGCGCTACTTTGCACAGCTGGGGGACAGAGCGTGAGAGCTGGTCGATCTCGCTCAGAGTAAAAGGTACGCCACCTTCCTGGGCTGCTGCCAGCAAATGCAGGATGGTGTTTGTTGAGCCGCCCATGGCGATGTCCATTACCATGGCATTTTTGAAGGCCGCCATTGAAGCAATGCTCAAGGGTAGTACGCTGGCATCGTCTTCCTCGTAATAACGCCGCGCATTTTCCACAATCTGCCGGCCGGCATTGAGAAACAACTGTTCGCGATCAGCGTGTGTAGCCAGCAGTGAACCGTTGCCGGGTAACGCCAGGCCAATGGCTTCGGTCAGGCAGTTCATGGAATTGGCCGTGAACATGCCGGAGCAGGAACCGCAGGTAGGGCAGGCACTGCGTTCGTACTCTTCCACCTGTTCGTCGGAGGCATGGGGGTCGGCCGCAATGACCATGGCATCCACCAGGTCCAGCTTGTGTTCGGAAAGCTTTGTTTTGCCGGCTTCCATGGGCCCGCCGGAGACGAAAATCGTCGGAATGTTCAGGCGCATGGCGGCCATCAGCATGCCCGGGGTAATTTTGTCGCAGTTGGAAATGCATACAAGCGCGTCGGCACAGTGGGCGTTCACCATGTACTCTACAGAGTCTGCGATAATTTCCCGGGAGGGTAGCGAGTACAGCATGCCGTCGTGGCCCATGGCGATGCCATCATCTACCGCGATTGTATTGAATTCCTTGGCAACGCCTCCGGAGGCCTCGATTTCGCGGCATACGAGTTGCCCGAGGTCTTTGAGGTGGACGTGGCCTGGCACGAATTGGGTAAAGGAGTTGGCGACTGCGATAATGGGCTTGCCAAAATCTCCATCTTTCATACCGGTGGCGCGCCAGAGGGCACGGGCGCCGGCCATGTTGCGGCCTGCTGTGGATGTCCGCGAACGATACTGAGGCATGGTGTTCTGCTCTCTCTGTTGTTGCCTGACGAAAAGGGTCAAAAACCAGAGGATACCAGATTAGACTCGACGCGCATGGTTGTTTTCGGAGCGGCTGTTTACAATAGGTAACTCAGTTGCCAACTTATTTTCAGGTTTGAATCGACAAGGAGTACGCCTATGGCTGGCCAGGAAAGCCTGCCGCTTCGCCGCCTTAAAGAATTTCAGCCTTTGAACCGGCTGACGGATGATCAACTTGTCCTGCTGGCCAGTCGTGCCGAGAGACGAACCCATGGGCCAGGGCAGCGGGTTCTGGAACGGGGTGTCCGGGATGGTCTGGATTTCTTTCTTGTTTCCGGCAAGGTGGAGCTTGAATCTCTGGACGGCCGTAAATCAATCATCGAGGCCGAGACGGAGAAAGCCCATAATCCCGTTGCCCGGCTGCAGCCACGAATGTACGACGTAACGGCCGTTGCGCCCAGCGAATTCCTGGTCGTCGAACAGGAGATCCTCAATCAGTTGCTGCGCTCGGCGCCGGTAGAGCAGGTAGAAATGGATTCCGGTGAGAGCACCGGTGATATGGAGAGTGAAGAGCACCACCTGTTGATGGAATTCCTGTCTGAGCTGAGGTCCAATCAGGTCAAGCTCCCCAGTGTGCCGGATGTGGCCTGGAAGGTCCGGAGGGCTGTTGATCGTGATGAGTCCACGGCAGACCAGGTAGCGCTGGCGGTCTCTGCGGATCCGGCCATGGCGGCGAAGCTCGTCCGTGCCTGCAATAGCCCCTTGTATCGCGGGTTCAGTGATGTCCGGAATGTCCGGGAAGCGGTTGTCCGCCTCGGTATGCGAACAACTCGTCAGCTAGTGACTGTGTTCTCCATGCGCGAGGTGTTCAAGACGCGTCAGGCGGCGTTGCAGAAAGAAATGGAAAAGCTCTGGCGACACTCCCGGGAAGTGGCGGCCCTGTGTTGGGTTCTGGCTGATCATGCCACTCGGCTCAACCCGGAAGAGGCGCTGCTGGCAGGTCTGCTCCATGATATCGGTGTGGTCCCGGTTCTGGTGCAGGCAGAGCACCATGTGAATCTGTTTGCTGATGAGGCCAACCTTGGTCACGCGATCAAAGAACTTAGAGCGGACGTGGGTACGGCGGTTCTGGAAAACTGGTCATTCCCTCCGGCATTCGTGGAGGCGGTTCGTCATGCTGAGGACTGGGGGTATGAATGCCGGGAGGCGTCGCCTCAGTTGGTGGACGTGGTGATTGTGGCACAACTGCATTCCATGATTGGTTCCAGTCAGAATGCCGATCTGCCCTCGTTTGACGAGGTGCCGGCATATCGGCGCCTGGGTGAACTTGAACTCAACGCTTCCCGCAGTTTGCAGCTTCTGACGGAGGCCAGGGCCCGGGTCGACGAAGTTCAACAATTGTTGGCCATTCGGTGACTGTTGAACTTATGAACGTACCTTTGTTTCCCCTGAATTCCATCGTCCTGCCCAGGGGGCGGATTCCCCTGCAGCTGTTCGAACCGCGCTACATCGATATGCTTACCCGATGTCTGAAGGAAGATCGCGGGTTCGTTGTGGTGTTGTTGCAAGAAGGCGGAGAAGCCGGGCGTACGGTAGCCTTTTACGACATTGGCACCTACGTGCGGATCATTGATTTTCAGCAACTCGACAATGGCCTCCTGGGGATCACCGTTGAGGGTGAGTCCAAGGTCTCGGTGATTCGTAGCTGGCAACAGGAAGATGGATTGAATCTGGGCGATGTCGAGTGTCTGATTGAAGAGGTGGCGAGTGAGGTGCCGGAGAGTTTCAGCGAGCTGCCGTCGGTGCTGAAGGCCCTGTTCCGGCATCCCGTTATCCGGGATCTCAATATGGAAATTGATTACGGGGATGCCCGTGATGTCGGCTGGCGGCTCACGGAGCTGCTGCCCCTGGACAAGCAGGAGAAGCAGAGATTGGTGGAGCTGCAGGATCCTCTGGAGCGACTTGGCCGTCTTCAGGAGCTTCTGGAGGCTTTGGAAGAGGGGTAGGCTCTAGCTCACCGGTCGAAAATTCAGAACGGCCTGTTCCCATGACATCATGATATATCCCACAGCAAACACCAGCCAGATAACCGTAGCGGCCACGACGGTTATATCGGGTGCCAGTGGTACCTTATCGTAACGGCTGTAGCTGGCCCGGATTGCTCCGGTGACCGTCAGAGCAAGCAATAGCCCTCCGATCACGTCTGTGAACCAATGAACGCCCAGGTAGAGCCGGCTCAGCGCGACCGGTACCAGTGGGAGAGACAGAAGAACATAGTACTGCCAACGCTTCCGGTGCCGGCTTTCACTGGCAACAAAGCTTGCCAGCAGAGTTACCAGCAGGGTAATCCCCGCGGTGTGGCCGCTGGGAAAGGCTCCTGAGTCAGGCGGCCCCATGACTTCGGTGGGCCGGGGGACACCGAGCAGGGTTTTAAGGCCCCAGACCAGAATAGCCGTCACGACGATGGCGATCAGGATATGGATGGCGGCGGCATAGTAGCCCCGAAGCAGCAGGGTTGCGCAGGCAAGTGCACCAGCGGCCATTAAAACCGGAGGGTCGCCAATCAATGTAACGGCAATGAAGGGGCCATCTAGCAGAGGCTGTCGGAGTTGCTCGAACCACTGGAGAACCGACTGGTCGAACCCGTCAAGCAGATTGGTTGCTGTAGCGAG
Source organism: Marinobacter sp. F3R08 (assembly GCF_018860425.1). Classification (GTDB taxonomy): domain Bacteria; phylum Pseudomonadota; class Gammaproteobacteria; order Pseudomonadales; family Oleiphilaceae; genus Marinobacter. The sequence goes on from NZ_JAHKPI010000015.1 coordinate 59,185, forward strand.
TTGTCCCCAGATCAGGAAGAGTGCGGACGCGCCCAAAGCAAGCATGAATGACGCCAGAGGGAACTCGCCCTCCCGGGCAGGGCGTTGATTGGTGTACAGGCGCCAGAATCGATTCATGGCTTCGTATTGCTCCATCCATCGTTTAAGCCCCCGATAGAAGCGGCTGCTTTCTCCAAGCCCCAGTTGAAAACGCAGGAGCACGAAATAGACCACGGTCAGGGCGGCGAGGCTGACGCCGATCACCGCATAAAAGTGAGCCGGGGGCCTGATTTCGCTGGCCAGGGCGCTGCCGACGAGAAATCCCGGGAAAATATAGACGGGTGCCCAGGCGAACGCCGAGCCGATGTTAAAGACCAGAAAGCGACGCCAGGGCATCATCAGAGCCCCGGCCACGAGGGGGATAACCGGCCTTACCGGCCCGACAAAGCGCCCGATGATCACGCTTTTACCGCCGTGACGGTTAAAAAAACGCTCTCCAGTACTGACGATCTTCGGGTATCGGCTCAGTGGCCAGGCTGTTGTCAGGCGCCCCTCTAGCACCCGGCCAAGGCCAAAGCTTACGGTATCGCCAGCAATCGCTCCCAGGCCGGCCCAGAGCAGAGCTTCGGGTAGCGGCATGCCAGTCTCACCGGCCATTACCGCAACGGCAAACAGAATGGCGACGCCGGGGACAACAATCCCGGCTATAGCGAGGGATTCAATGAATGCGGTCCCAAACAGAGCCAGCGCCAGCCAGCCGGGATGCAGGCTCAGCCAGGCCGACAGGTCGTTTAGCCAGGCACTGCTCATGTTTCGATGGTTTCTCCCGGACTGAACCAGACCGAATCAGCGCCTCGCCTGCGGGCCTCCTCCATGGCCTGGTGGGCTCGCTTTCTGAACATGTCGGTGCGGGTGTCGCCACTGCCCCGAGTGGTGCAGCCGATGCTCACGGTCGCCTTGCCAACCACGGGCCAATTGTGCTCGGCGATGGTCCGACGAATCCGCTCCGCTATTACCCGCAAGCCTTCTTCGGGCGTAAACGGCAGTATCAGGAAAAACTCGGAATCCTTTAACGTGTACAGAGTGTCGCCAGCGCGTATCACACCGAAGAGGTGCTCGGTGATATCCCGGAACAGGCCCTGGATCTGATCCTTACCATGGAGATCGGCCACTTCATCCGCGTAATCAATGCTCAGATCGATCACTGAAAGACTGTGCCCGGTGGCAATCGCGCGACTGATTTCTTTCTGCAGGGTTTCATCCAGAAAGCGGGCATTGTGGGCTCCGGTCAGCGGATCCGTAATAGCCAGATCCTCAGCCGACTGGGCCATATGGTCATAGTGCCAGATGTACAGGGCAGCGACGGCCAGAAGAATGAACAAACCCGCGTTGATCGTGAGGGCGGCAGCCGGCTCGGTTTCCAGAAAAAGAATGGTCGACATGGGTAACAGCAGCAGAAGCGAGAGCCCGACGCCCTGGCGCAACGGCAGGATAAGCAGGTTCAGAACGAGCAGGGGCATTGCCCAGTGACTGATGCCGGGCGCGTCCATGGTCAACAACGCCGCCAGCATGCCGCTGTTCAGGCCGGACAGGAGGATGAGGTGTCCCGGCGCAGATAGCTGATGGCGCCGGCAAATAATAGTGTATATGGCGCCGACCAGAGTCAGTATGGCCATACCGGATGCCAGATAGAACAACTCATAGAAGCCGTAGCGGAGGTTTTGCACGGCCAGGGTTGAAATGAACAGGCAGGCAATGCTGTAGCCGGCGGCGTGGGTCCATGTCCGGAGGCGGGTCTCTGTCATGAAACCGGTCCCTGTGCTTGCGGTTGGCTCGGTTGTGCCGGCTGTGACCAGGAACTGTAGGCCTGGCTCCGGTTACCACCTTGTTGCTGCGCCCTGCGCAGAGCATTCGCTGCGCTCTGCTGCAAGCTATTGGCATCGTCGCCGATATTCAGCCCGGCAATTCCTGTACTGACGGTCAGGTTCATGCCGTGTGATTCCAGGAGGTTTGCCAGACCCTTGCGGATAGTTTCAGCGCGGACGATGGCGTCGCCGGTGGAAATGCCTGGCAGGATTGCCAGAAACTGGAGGTCTGCAACCCGGTAATAGGTGTCGAAATCACGGATCTGGGAATGCAGGTAGCGACCAATGCGCGGAAGTATCGAACGGATATCCTCATCCGGTTCGTCGTCACTGAGATGAGTGTCCAGTCCGATCATGATAATCGACATATCCGTGCCTTCCCGTTCACTGCGTTGGATTTCCTTGTGCAGATCGGCGAAAAGGTATTCCCGGCTGGCGGCTTGGGTCAGCTCATCGGTTCGACGCAACGGGGCCAGCTGCCGGGCCTTATAATCACGCAGGAACACCAGCAGGGCCGAGAGCAGAATGGTGAGCAGGAAGGCGCTGATCATCTGGTGCCGGTCGGCAAGACCGACGGCCCAATGTGAAGCGATTATTGCCAGAACAGCGATAACCACGGTCACCAGTGTTGCAGCTGCAGGAGGGATCAACGCAAAAGCGACAAGTGGAAGACCGTAGAGCCAGTGGCTCAAAATCCAGGGGCCGGTCCAGAAACTGGCGAGCAGGATCAGGAGAAGAACAACGAAGAAGGCCTGCTGGACCCGGGGCCAGGGCTGGTTGATCCGGTTTTGGTGATAGGCCTTACCGGCAATGACAACGCCTGAAGCCGCAGCCGCAGCAGCGGCAACCATGGGTTCTCCCATTACTGCGCAAAGGGTTGCGATGGCGATCAGGGCTACAAAGCCTGCCCGTGATAACTTGCTTAACAGGAATTTTTCGGCCATCTGGGCCATGGTGTCCTTCCTTCTCCTGAACTCCCCGAAAAAACCTTCCTCGGGGAGCCGTTCAGGTTCCGAGTATGGCATATCGCAGCTGTATAATATCTGTTTGGGATGCGTACTTGAAACGGGAAAGGTAAAGTTAGGCACTTATTCCTGATTCCGCTTGAAAACAGAAAGGTACATGAATGGACATAGTAGCGTATATGGCCGAGGTCGGGCAGCAAGCACGCACAGCTGCAACCGGCGTGGCGCGTTCCACCACCGACGCGCGCAATCAGGCGTTACTGGCGACGGCAGAGTCTCTGGATGCAGCCCGGGAAGAGCTTTCTCTGGCCAATGGCAAGGATCTGCAGCGGGGGCGTGAAAACGGCCTGGATGCAGCAATGCTGGACCGGCTGGAACTCACACCGCAGCGAATCGATGCGATGATCGAGGGTCTGCGCCAGGTGGCGACTTTGCCTGACCCTATCGGTGCCATTACTGACATGGCCTATCGCCCATCCGGTATTCAGGTTGGCAAGATGCGCGTTCCGTTGGGTGTCATCGGTATCATCTACGAGTCTCGCCCGAACGTGACGGTTGAGGCTGCCAGCCTGTGCCTCAAATCGGGCAATGCGGCCATTCTCCGAGGCGGTTCCGAGTCGATCCACTCCAATCAGGCGATTGCCCGCTGCCTTGCCGAAGGTCTGGCGCAAGCGGGGCTGCCCGAAAACGCAGTGCAGGTGATCAAAACAACGGACCGGAGTGCCGTGGGTGAACTGATCACCATGCCGGACTATGTTGATGTCATTGTGCCCAGAGGCGGTAAGGGGCTGATCGAGCGCATCAGCCGTGATGCCAGGGTTCCTGTCATCAAGCATCTTGATGGTGTCTGCCATGTATACGTTGACAGCCATGCCGACCCTGAAAAGGCGCTCAAGGTGGCGGTCAATGCGAAAACCCACCGGTACGGTACCTGCAACACGATGGAAACCCTTCTGGTCGACGCTGAGGTTGCAGAAGATATTCTGCCCCTGTTGGCCCGGGCTTTTATTGATAAGGGGGTGGAGTTGCGTGGTTGCGAGCAGAGTCGGGCGATAGTCGACGGCCTGGTCGAAGCCACTGAGGCAGACTGGGAGGCAGAATACCTCGCCCCGGTGTTGGCAGTGCGTGTGGTTGACGGACTGGACGGCGCGATTGGCCACATTAACCGATACAGCTCCCAGCATACCGACAGCATCATCACGGAGAATTATACCCGAGCCCGTCGTTTTATCACCGAAGTGGATTCCAGTTCCGTGATGGTCAACGCCTCGACACGCTTTGCCGATGGGTTTGAATACGGTCTTGGGGCTGAAATCGGAATCTCTACCGACAAGATCCACGCCCGGGGTCCGGTGGGGCTTGAGGGCCTCACATCCCAGAAATATGTGGTTTTCGGTGATGGACATATCCGGACCTGATGCCCATGCATGTAATTTATGGCGGGACGTTTGATCCGGTACATCATGGTCATCTCAGGCTGGCGCTGGAAATGACTGACCGTCTGGGGGTTGAGCGAATCAGTCTGGTGCCCTGTCATATTCCTCCCCATCGGGGGAAGACAGGTGCGTCCCCGGGGCAGCGGTTGAAAATGCTCAGGTTGGCGGTTGCCGGAGAGCCTCGTCTGCATATCGATGATCGGGAGTTGGCGCGAGAGGGGGCTTCCTATACAGCCGATACCTTGCGCCAGCTTCGTGCAGAGCTTGGGCCAGACGAACCTCTGGTGATGGTGGTCGGGACCGATGCATTCGCGGGCTTTGATCGCTGGCGGGAGTGGCAGCAAATACCGGAGCTGGCTCATGTGGTTGTCGTTCGCCGGCCGGGCCCGGCACTGGACCCATCCGGAGAGCCCGCTCGATTGCTGGCTGAGCGTGGCGTGGCTGGCCCTCAGAGCCTGCACGATCGCCCTTGCGGCTGTGTTTTATCGCTGGATCCCCCGCTTCTGGATATTTCTGCCACAGGAATACGTGAGCGAATTGCGAGCGGTCGTTCACCCCGTTACCTGATGCCCGATCCGGTCTGGACAGAAATTCGCCATCAGGGACTGTACGGTGCATGCCCCGACGGGAACTTTTAGTGCTACAATCGCGTCTGAATATGACATTTCGGGCGGCCATACCGGCAAACGCCCGTCCAACAGGGTGATTATGCAGGCAGAGCAACTGAAAGATCTGGTAGTTAATGCGCTTGAAGACGTGAAAGCACAGGACATCAGCGTGATTGATGTTCGTGACCGCACCAGTGTCACCGACTTCATGATTCTGGCATCCGCTACATCCAACCGCCATGTGAAATCTCTCGCCGACTCCGTCGTTGTCGAAGCCAAAGAGCAGGGCGTGCGCGCGAGCAATGTTGAGGGCGCAGGCGTCAGCGATTGGATTCTTGTGGATCTGGGCGATGTGGTAGTTCACGTGATGATGCCTGCCACGAGGGAATTTTACGATCTGGAGCGCTTCTGGCGCGATGCTCCGGATCTTGGTGTTGCGGGCAGCGAATAGTTATGCGGTTACGCCTGATCTGTGTGGGGCAGAAAATGCCCGACTGGGTCAGTACCGGATTCGGAGATTATGCCCGCCGCATGCCGCCGGAGCTACCCGTAGATCTGGTAGAGATTCCCGTCGCCCATCGGGGCAAGAATCCCGATATCCCCAGACTTATGCAGCGAGAGAGCGACGCTATCCTGGCGGCCACCGGCCAGAAGGATCGTGTGATTGCGCTGGAAGTTGGAGGTCGACCCTGGTCGACCGAAAAACTCGCAGCGCAATTGGAACTCTGGCAGCAGGATGGCCGAGACGTCAGTTTTCTGGTGGGAGGCCCGGACGGGTTGGCCGATGCCTGCCGCAAGCGGGCAGACCAACAATGGTCGTTGTCGCCGCTCACCTTGCCTCATCCCTTAGTGCGTATTGTTCTGGCAGAACAACTGTACCGGGCCTGGTCGATCACCCGCAATCACCCGTACCACCGAGGCTAGGGGACAGTTATGCCATGGGGTGAGTTCAAGGACACGGCGGCAGAGCGTCGTCTTTTTCAGCGCCGGACCCTGGTGATGCTGATCGTTGTCATGCTGGCTATTGGCGGCCTGGTTGCGCGAATGTATCAACTCCAGGTGGTGGAGCACGATATCTACACCACTCTCTCGGACAAGAACCGGGTTCAGGTCCAGTCCGTACCGCCTCCTCGGGGGTTGGTTTATGATCGAAATGGCTCTCTGCTGGCGGAGAATCGCCCTGTTTTCAGTGTGACGCTCGTACCCGAAAGGGTGCAGGGCATGGACGACACGCTGGCTCAGCTTGACACTATCCTCGATATTTCCGAAGAAGATCGTGAGCGCTTTCAGCGCCGGCTTCAGGAGCCTCGCCGTCCTTTCCAGGAAATCCCCCTGCGCTATGATCTGAACGAGGAAGAAATGGCCCGCCTGGCAGTGCATCGCCATGAACTTCCGGGGGTGGAGGTCGAGGCCGAACTGGTTCGTTTCTATCCGCACAGCGAACTGACGGCCCACGCTCTGGGTTTTGTCGGTCGTATAAACCGGGACGAGTTGCAGCGGATCGACCCGGTTAATTACGCGGGCACCAACTACATTGGCAAATCCGGCATCGAACGATTCTATGAAGAAATACTCCACGGTGAAGTCGGCTATCAGCATGTCGAAACCAACGCCCGTGGCCGGACCCTTCGGGTCTTGGAGCGCGAAAATCCGGTGCCAGGCGAGGATTTACAGCTCCATCTGGACCTGAGATTGCAGCAGCGTGCCCATGAACTCCTGGATGGTCGCAGAGGCGCCATTATCGCGATTGAGCCTGATACTGGTGGCATTCTTGCGCTGGCCAGCGTGCCGGGCTTCGACGCCAACAAGTTTGTGACAGGTATCAGCGTCAATGACTACCGGGAGTTGAGTGAGAGCAGAGATAAACCGCTGTTCAACCGGGCCTTGAGGGGGCAGTATCCGCCCGGATCCACACTCAAACCGATGCTTGCGGTTGCGGCCCTGGACAGTGGCGCAACGACCCGGGATTACACGATCTGGGATCCGGGCCACTTTCGGCTCAATCCGGGCGGACGGCTCTGGCGTGACTGGAAACGATCAGGACATGGCTGGGTCGATCTGAAAGATGCTGTGGCGGAATCCTGTGATGTCTATTTCTATGATGTCGCGGTCAAGATGGGTGTAGACACCATGTACAGCTATCTTTCTCATTTCGGATTTGGAGAGGACGCAACCCTTGATGTCTCGGGCGCACTGAGTGGCCTGCTACCTTCCAAGGACTGGAAACGTGCGGTCCGGGACGAGCCCTGGTATCCCGGAGACTCTGTGAATCTGGGAATTGGTCAGGGCTTTATGCTGGCCACGCCGCTGCAGTTGGCAACGGCGACGGCCCTTATTGCCAATCGAGGCAGATGGGTCGAGCCAAGATTATTGAAAGACATAAAAGGGGATCGCCCAGTCGAGGAATTTCTGCCCGCCGAGACCCATGAGCCGCTAGCGTTGAAGAACCCGGATGACTGGGAGTTTGTGGTGGAGACCATGGTTGAAGTCATGCACGGCCCGAAAGGCACTGCCCGCGGGGCCGGTCGGGGAGCGCCTTACCGAATGGCAGGTAAGACAGGCACTGCTCAGGTGTTCAGTTTGGCGGAAGATGAGGAATACGACAAAGAAGAGGTTCGTGAGCGGCTCAGGGATCATGCGCTTTTTGTTGGCTTCGCACCGGTCGACAACCCACAGATTGCCGTCGCTGTGATTGTCGAAAACGGCGGCAGCGGCAGTGGCACCGCGGCTCCGGTTGCAAGGGCCCTGTTTGACTCCTGGTTGCTCGAATACGGGCAAACAGATGGTGCGCTGATCAGTGGCGTTGATGAGGTGGCCAACTGATGGCATTCAAGGCGTTACTCGATTCAACGGCGAGCAACCCGCTTGGCCGGCATCGCAGTATCTGGGCCGCCCTGCACCTGGACCCGATACTTTTATTTCTTCTGCTGATATTGGTTTCTGGCGGCTTGTTCGTACTTTACAGCGGCGCTGACCGGAACCTCGAAGTGGTCAAGGCCCAGGGCTTACGTCTGGGTGTGGCATTTGGGGTGATGCTGATCTTTGCCCAGCTGGATCCGTCGGTGTTCCGTCGATGGGCGCCCTGGTTATACGGAGCCGGAATTATCGCGTTGGGTGCGGTCATTCTGGTAGGTGTTGGTGCCAAGGGGGCTCAGCGTTGGCTGGCAATACCGGGCCTGCCTCGTTTTCAGCCTTCGGAGTTGATGAAGCTGGTGGTGCCGATGATGGCCGCCTGGTACCTGTCACAGCATTTTCTACCGCCGAGGTTCCGGCAGATTGCAGTCGGGTTGGCCATTGTCCTTGTGCCCATGGTCATGATCATGCAGCAGCCGGATCTTGGAACTTCCCTGCTGGTCGGCATGGCGGGCATCTTCGTGATTTTTTTCGCCGGAATCAGCTGGAAACTGATAATGGCGTGCGTGGCCATGGTGTCGGTATCGGCTCCGCTGATGTGGTTCTTTGTAATGAGGGAGTACCAGAAACAGCGCGTGCTGACCATGCTCGATCCCCAAAGTGACCCTCTGGGCGCTGGCTGGAACATCATTCAGTCCAAGACGGCCATTGGCTCGGGCGGATTGGATGGAAAAGGGTGGCTCCAGGGAACCCAGTCACATCTTGAATTTCTGCCCGAGAGTCATACTGACTTCATTGTGGCGGTGTTGGCGGAGGAATTCGGGTTCGTGGGCATGCTTACCCTTATGACGGTGTATTTCCTGATTATTCTACGATGTTTGTATATTGCGGCAACCGCCCAGGATTCGTTTGGCCGTCTTCTGGCCGGCGCGCTCACCATGACGTTCTTTATCTACATCTTCGTGAATATCGGGATGGTAAGCGGGCTCTTGCCCGTTGTCGGTGTGCCGTTGCCGCTGATTAGCTATGGTGGAACCTCAGGGGTAACTCTGATGGCGGCATTTGGCGTTTTAATGTCGATTCACACTCATCGACGAATGATTGGTGCCTGACCGTTTCCATCCAACCATGGCGTGCGGGTAATGGTGATTCCGACGGAGAACCCGTTACAATGGTAGGGAGGCCGCCGAAAATCTGATGGCGGTGGCCATTGTAGTCAAGAGGAACCCCGGACAGTGAATTTCAAGCCTTCATTATCTCTATTGCTGACAGTTGTGGCGTCGCTGGTACTGGGAGGCTGTGCTTCAGCCCCGGATACAGACTCTTCGTCCCGCTATACGTTGGCCACCGATAGGGCGCCGTCGGGCAGTTTCGACGTCTCGGGGCTTGACGACGCGGTACCGGTTTATGAGGCTCCACGTAGTGCGGGCAACAAGTCTCCGTATGAAGTCTGGGGCAAGCAGTACTTTGTGCTTGAGAGCAATGATGGTTACGTTTCACGGGGTACAGCGAGCTGGTACGGCGAGAAATTCCACGGCCATAAGACCTCCAACGGTGAGACCTTTAACATGTATGCCATGTCCGCGGCGCACAAATCTTTGCGGATTCCCGGTTATGCCCGGGTGACGAATCTGGATAATGGTCGTTCAGTGATCGTCAGGGTCAACGACCGGGGGCCCTTCCACAGTGACCGGATCATCGATCTGTCCTATGCGGCTGCCAAGAAACTGGGCTATCAGACTCGGGGCACGGCGCGGGTGGAAGTTGCCGCTATTTCAGTCAAGCCGGACGGCAGCATGGCCATCGCAGGGGAGCCCTTCACCCCGGGAGAGTCGGTCGCATCGGCTGAAAGCCGGGTAAAGGCGAGCGGTGACATGGCCATGACGAACCGGTCATTGTTTGTGCAGTTGGGGTCCTTCAGTAGCCGGGATCCTGCCGAAAAATTGCTTAGCCAGGTGAGTGCAGTGCTGGAGAGCCCGATACGGGTACGAGCTGTTGATACGTCTTCAGGACGCTTTCATCGGGTTCAGGTGGGCCCGTTCAGCGATGAAGACAGTGCCAGGCGGACCCAGAGCTTACTGGAAGCCCGTGGTTTTGATCAGTCTATTCTGTTGACTGACTCCCACTGAGCACACCGAACAAAATACCCACATAAAAAACACACTTAACGACGAATGAATGGATCCATGGCCTTGAACTCTGTTTTCCGAACTCTATCCGTAGTCTTTGTGCTGATGCTTGCCCTGACGGGTAAGGCAATGTCCCAGTCGGTACTGATTCCGTCGCCGCCGCAGATTGCAGGCAGCTCCTATGTTCTGATGGATCCCAAAAGCGGACGAATCATAATGGAGGAGAATAGCCACGAGCGTCTGCCTCCGGCCAGTTTGACCAAAATGATGACGGCCTACATTGTCGAGCGGGAGCTTGATGAGGGGCGTATTTCGATGTCTGACATGGTTCCGATCAGTGTTCATGCCTGGAAGACTGAAGGTTCGCGAACCTTTGTCCGGGAAGGCACACAGGTGTCGGTGGAGAACCTGCTCAGGGGCGTGATCATTCAGTCGGGCAACGATGCCTCCGTGGCCCTGGCGGAATTCATTGCCGGCAGTGAAGATGCGTTCGTTGATATCATGAACCAGCAGGCCCAGTTGTTGGGCATGAAAGACACCAACTTTCTGAATGCGACTGGCCTGCCCTCTCCGGATCATTTTTCAACCGCCTATGACCTGGCTATGCTGGCCCGCGCGATCATCAATGATTACCCGGATAATTATCCGTTGTACGCCGAAAAACATTTTACTTACAACAATATCCGGCAGCCGAACCGGAACAGCCTGCTGTGGCGTGATGAAAGCGTTGATGGACTGAAGACCGGTCACACCGAGGAGGCAGGCTACTGTCTGGTTGCATCTGCAAAGCGTAATGATACCCGCTTTATTGCCGTGGTTATGGGTACCAGCAGTTCGGACGCGCGGGCGCAGGAAATCCAGAAAATGCTTAACTATGGTTTCCGTTACTTTGAGAGTGAACGCCTGTTTCGGTCGGGTCAGGAGTTGATAGAAGCTCCGGTCTGGGGCGGTCAGATTGATCAGCTTTCTGTCGGTATGGCTGAAGATGTTTACGTCACTATACCCCGGGGGTCCCGCAACGACCTCGAGTCTACGGTGGACTTGGATTCTGTCATCAAAGCACCCATAAAGATCGGGGATGAGCTGGGTCGCGTCAAGGTGTCCTATAACGGAGAAGTTCTGGTTGACCAGCCGGTACTGGCCCTCACTGAGGTTCCTGAAGGCGGGTTTTTCAAACGCATCTGGGATGCCATCAAGCTCTTTTTCGTTCAGTTATTTCAGTAGGGTGACGCGGGTCCCCGGGGAGTAAAGCGGCATGAGTGAGCCGAAAGCACCAAAAATTGAGTTTCCATGTGACTATGTGATCAAGGTGATCGGCAACGCCGCGCCGGATTTCACCGAGTTTGTCGTAGAGGTTGTTGAGCAGCACGCGCCCGGAATCTGTGAAACGGATATTACGGTTAACGACAGCAGCAAAGGCCGGTTCTCGTCGGTGCAGCTCAAAATTGTCGCTACCGGGGAAGAGCAGCTGAAAGCTCTGTTTGAAGACCTCAAGGCCAGCGGCCGCGTACACATGGTGCTCTGATTGCCATGGCTGACCTGATTGTTCGCGCGCTGGGAAAACAGCCCTATCTGGAAACCTGGGAGGCAATGAAGTCATTCACCGCCGATCGGGATGACAGCTGGGCTGATGAGCTCTGGTGCCTTGAGCATCCACGAGTTTATACCCAGGGGCAGGCGGGCAAGGCAGAACACATTCTTGCACCCGGTGATATTCCGGTAATTCAGGTGGATCGGGGTGGTCAGGTGACTTATCACGGCCCGGGCCAGTTAGTGGTTTACCTGATGATCAATCTGACCCGCAAGAAACTGGGCGTGCGCTCTCTGGTCGACGAAATTGAGCAGGCCATTGTGCGGACCCTGGCAGGCTTGGGCGTTGAGGCCGCGCCCAGGCCGGATGCGCCTGGCGTATACGTGGGAGCATCCAAGATTGCTTCTCTTGGTCTCAGGGTGCGTCGGGGCTGTTCATTTCACGGGCTGGCATTGAACGTGGACATGGATATGGAGCCCTTCCGGCGCATCAATCCCTGTGGCTATGCCGGTATGGCCATGAGCCAGGTGCGGGACTTCGTTCCCGGAGTAACCCTGCCCGACGTTCAGCAACGATTATCCGAGCAGTTGGTCAAAGGCCTGGCCCACAGCGATGTTGAATTCCGGAATGGTTGGTAGTTCTGGTCGCTGACAGCCGGTCGGCTTGGTTAAGCCAGTCCCAAGGACTATCCGTATAATGGGGATAAGTACCAGGCGTGATGAAATTCTCTGATCCGAACAGGTCACTATGTCTTCCAGACGTTCAGGAAATTCCGTTTCCCGCATCAAGACCGGCAGCTTCGAACGCAGGTTGAGTCTCACCCGTGCCGGGCTGTTTGCCGGTACGCGTATGGCTTCCCATATGGCAACCAACTGGTTCAGTAGCCGGGAAAACCGGGAAAAGCGGCACAGCGCCATGCTTTCAAGTCAGGCCCGGTTCCTGGTCGATGAACTGGGTAAGCTCAAGGGCAGCGTGGTAAAAATCGGCCAGGTCATGGCCCTGTATGGTGAGCACTTTCTGCCCGAGGAAGTCACCGAAGCACTGCATACCCTGGAAGATCAGACGACCTCGCTGGAATGGCCAGCTATTGAGCGCGTTCTGGTTGCTGAGTTGGGCGCGGATCGGATGGCCCAGCTGGACGTTGAGCCTGAGCCCATCGGGGCGGCTTCTCTGGGGCAGGTCCACCGTGCCTGGCGCCGAAGTGATGGCCTGGAGTTGGTTCTTAAAGTCCAGTATCCGGGCGTTGCAGATGCTGTCGACAGTGACCTTAATGCCGTCGCCCAACTGCTGCGCGTGGCAAGGTTGGTCAATTTCGGCCCTGAGTTCAATGACTGGCTCGAAGAAGTGCGGCACATGATGCACCGGGAAGTGGACTATCGCCTGGAGGCGGAAACCACCGAAAAGTTTCGCAACATGCTGGCGTCGGATCCGCGCTTTATTGTGCCCAGAGTCCTGCCGGAGTTTTCAACGGCGCACGTTATAGCCTCTACTTACGAACACGGCCATTCGGTCAGTTCCCGGGCGGTCAGGGATCTTCCACTGGAGCGCCGTAGCGCTCTGGGCAAGGCTGCATTGGAGCTGTTTTTCCGGGAGCTGTTCGTCTGGGGCGAAATTCAGACCGATCCCAATTTTGGCAACTATCGCATCCGGATCGCTGGCGAAGAGGGCGATGACCCCGGGTACGACCGCATTGTCCTGCTTGATTTCGGCGCTGTGCAGGCCTATTCCGATGAGTTTCTGAATCCGGTCATCCAGATGATCAGAGCTTCCTATGAGAACAATCTCGAGGAGGTGATTGACGGAGGTGTGAAACTTCGGTTCATGAGTACGGAGTGGCCCGGCGATGTGCTGGAGAAGTTTGGTCAGGTGTGTATGTCGGTACTGGAGCCTCTTGCGAGCAACAAGGATGCCTGGCCGGACTATGCCGTGAACAGCCATGGACAGTATCGCTGGAAGCAGAGTGAATTGCCGTCCCGGGTTGCCCGTCAGGCGGCCCGGTCTGCCATCAGCCGTTACTTCCGGGTACCTCCCAAGGAATTTGTTTTCCTCAACCGCAAGCTGATCGGTGTGTACACATTTGTGGCGGTATTGAATTCCGAATTCAACGGTGAGCCGTTGCTTCGTAAATACCTTTACGGCGATGGTGATGATGCACCGGACGCTTCCGCTACCAGCCAGAGCACGAACGCATAGCGCGCGCCCTTGCCAATACCCACGAGTATAACAAAGTTCAGCCAGGGCACGCGCATGATTCCGCCTACCAGAGTCAGCGCATCACCGCCCAGGGGCAGCCAGCCCATCAGCAAAGACCACTGTCCGTAGCGATTGAAACGATTCCGTGCTTTATGCAGTTGCGTTTCGCTGATTGGAAACCAGCGCTTGTGCTTGAGGCGATCCACCTGTCGCCCGATGATGCCGTTGACGACCGAGCCAAGGGTGTTGCCTAGGGTTGCCCAGAACCAGAGCCAGCACCAGGAGTAACCCTGGGTAAACAGGGTGCCGAGCAGAATCTCCGAGTAGGCAGGCAGCAGTGTGGCGGCAGCGAACGCGGTCAGAAATAGCGTCAGGTAGGCCAATGAGCCCTCCTTGAATTACGGCTTCAGACAGAGATCGATGACCGAAACTGACAGGGCCCATGGTGTATTGCAAGCGTGCCGGCGACTCACGCGCACATGGTTGGCTACTATAGCGACGATTCAAAGCATCAATTTTCAATTTTCTTGGGCCGTGTCATGCTTGGGCTATAGGATTTTCATCTATGTAGTTACTTTCAATCAGGTTCGGGAGAACGTTATGGAGCAGGTCACGATATATGGCCGGTCAAGCTGTGGATTCTGCGTGCAGGCAAAGCATCTGTGTGAAACCCGGGGTATCCCCTATGTCTGGGTTGATATGATCGAGAAGGGTATGAGTAAGCAAGACATTGCCGACCAGATTGGCCGACCGGTGTTCACCGTGCCTCAGATCCTGGTGGGGAGCCAGTACGTAGGTGGCTTTGACCAGTTTTATGCCTACCTGCGCGATCATGAGGCGGAAACGACGGGATGACTGATCGTTGTTGGTCATCAGAATGAAAAAGGCCTGCCAGAGATTCTCTGTCAGGCCTTTTTGGTACTTCCTGATGCACTCTGGCGTGCGACCTAGAGCTGGAATTCGGTTTTCAGCTTCTTCTCGGTCAGAATATTCTGCAACCTGGCGACCCGAGGCAGCCCATTGTCGAACGGTGGGAAACTCTCCCCGGCGATCAGGGGCTCCAGGTAATCCCGGCAGTCCTGGGTAATGCCAAAGCCGTCGTCCGTAATGTAATGGATCGGCATCTTCTTTTCCTGATTCGCCACCTCACTCAACGGTGCTTCGCCGATCTTCCAGCGGTAGGGTTTTGCCTGTTCGCGCACAATGGTGGGCATCAGTGCCTGTTTGCCTTCCAGGGCCATTTCCACCGCCGCCTTGCCAACGGCATAGGCTTGCTCTACATCGGTAGCGGAAGAAATATGGCGAGCGCTGCGCTGCAGGTAATCCGCAACGGCCCAGTGGTACTTGTGACCCAGCGCCTGCTTGACCATGTTCGCCAGGGCCGGTGCCACACCGCCGAGTTGGGTGTGCCCGAAAGCGTCCTTGGCTCCGGCGTCGGCCAGGAAGCGCCCGTCTTCGTACTGGGCACCCTCAGACGCCACAACAACGCAATAGCCGTATTCTTTTACGCAATGTTCTACGCGGGCAAGGAAGGTGTCGCGATCGAACGGAATTTCCGGGAACAGAATAATGTGCGGTGGCTCACCTTCGGTCTGGCCGGCCAGACCGCCGGATGCTGCGATCCAGCCCGCGTGGCGCCCCATAACCTCAAGAATGAATACTTTGGTGGACGTTTCACACATGGACTTGATGTCCAGGCTGGCTTCCAGCGTCGAGGTGGCGATGTATTTGGCAACGGAACCAAAGCCCGGACAGCAGTCGGTAAACGGCAGATCGTTATCCACGGTCTTGGGGACACCGATACAGGTAATGGGGTAGCCCATCTTGTCGGCGATCTGGGAGACCTTGTAGGCGGTATCCTGTGAGTCCCCTCCGCCGTTGTAGAAGAAGTAACCGATGTCATGGGCCCGGAAAACTTCGATCAGCCGTTCGTATTCGCGGCGGTTCTCGGAGATGTTTTTGAGTTTGTGGCGACAGGAGCCGAAGGCGCCCCCCGGGGTATGAATCAGCGCCTGAATGGCGTCGTCGCTCTCGAGGCTGGTATCAATCAGCTCTTCCCTCAGCGCTCCGATAATGCCGTTGCGTCCGGCGAACACCTTGCCAATTTTGTCCGGATGCTTGCGGGCGGTCTGAATGACGCCACAGGCACTGGCATTGATGACGGCGGTAACACCGCCTGACTGAGCGTAGAATGCGTTCTTGATGGCCATCTCGGGCTGGAGCCTCCTGCTGGTTCGATAATGGCGCAGATGATACGCCAAACGCTGGCAATTTTCATGAGCAGGATTGCGGATGGCGTGGCTCTTGACGGGGTGGGGCGGATACGGGAGGCTTGTCGGGTTTCAACACAGAGGGCAGTTGCCGAATGCACATTCACATCCTCGGAATCTGTGGCACCTTTATGGGTAGCCTGGCCGTTCTGGCCCGGGAGCTCGGCCACACCGTGACAGGGTCCGACCAGGGCGTGTACCCGCCCATGAGTACCCAGCTGGAAGCGCAGGGTATTAGCCTGATGGAAGGGTACAGTCCGGATCATCTGGAGCCGAAGCCGGACCTTGTGCTGATCGGCAATGCCATGTCCCGCGGTAATTCTGAAGTCGAAGCGGTGCTCAACCGGAATATCGATTACATGTCGGGGCCCGAGTGGCTGAGCCGTGAAGTCCTCAGGCATCGTTGGGTGATGGCGGTAGCCGGTACCCACGGCAAGACCACAACAACCTCCATGTTGCTCTGGATACTGGATCAGGCCGGGTTTGAGCCGGGTTACCTTGTTGGCGGCGTCCCTCTGGATTTCCCCGTGTCGGCGCGTCTGGGTAACAGCGATTTTTTTGTCATTGAGGCGGACGAGTATGACAGCGCGTTCTTCGACAAGCGCTCCAAGTTTATCCATTACCGGCCTCATACCCTGATCCTGAACAACCTTGAATTTGATCATGCCGACATCTTTGAAAATGTTGAAGCCATCGAGCGACAGTTCCATCATCTGGTCCGGACGGTACCTTCCCAGGGGCTGATTGTCCGGCCTGCGGTGGATGGTCATCTGGATAACGCTCTGGCCATGGGCTGTTGGAGCCCGGTGCAGGATACCGCCATCGGCAGTGAGACGCCGCGTGTATCGGATTGGCGGGCTGAACTGCTCTCTGAGGACGGCAGCCGGTTTCTGGTGATCCATCACGAGCAACCGGTGGCGACCCTGAAATGGGATCAGACTGGTTTTCATAATGTTCGCAACGCCCTGTCTGCCATTGCCGCAGCGCGTCATGTCGGTGTTACTCCGGATCACGCGGTGGCGGCCTTGTGCCGGTTCTCCGGTGTCAAACGACGGATGGAATTGCTGGCAGATATCGGTGGCGTGCGCGTGTACGACGATTTCGCCCACCACCCGACGGCGATTGCGACCACCCTCGAGGGCTTGCGAAACCAGGTGGGTGAGGAGCCGATACTGGCTCTGATTGAACCGCGCTCCAACACCATGAAGCAGGGTGTCCATCAGCAGACATTGCTACCTAGTGCTGACGCGGCGGACCGTGTTCTCTGGGCCAATCTGAATGATATGGACTGGCTGCCGGAACTGATTGCCGGCTGGCAGGACCTCAATGCCGGCTCCGACAGGCACCAGGTGGAGACTACGGTGGAGGGTCTGCTGTCCCGGGTATTGGTAGATCTGCCCAGCCCCTGTCACATTGTGATCATGAGTAACGGCGGTTTTGGTGGTATTCACAGTAAACTTGTTGCCGAGCTCGAGCGTATTCGTGGCTGATCCGGCATGGCCGGTCCTTCATCTTACAGACAACGGGCGGAATCCATGAGCAACGATCTGAACCGGGTATCAACCGTTAATCTGGCCTTTACCGGTGCGTCTGGCGCCCACTACGGCTTGCGGCTGCTGCAATGCCTGGTGTCGGCAGGCTGCCGGGTAAACGTCATGATAAGCCGGGCAGCGCAGGTGGTCATTGCCACGGAAACGGACCTGAAACTCCCAGGCACACCTCCTGCCATGCAGGAGACGCTGGCTGCGTACGCTGGCGCCGAGCCTGGCCAGGTTCTGGTGTTCGGTCGGGAAGACTGGTTTGCCCCGCCGGCTTCAGGTTCCGGGGAAAAAGCACCGCTGGTGGTGTGCCCCTGCAGCACCGGAACCCTATCGGCCCTGGCGACCGGTGCCAGCAATAATCTGATCGAACGGGCTGGTGATGTTGCGCTGAAAGAGCGGCGTCCTCTTATTCTTGTACCCCGGGAAGCGCCATTCTCGGAGGTGCATCTGGAGAACATGCTGAAGCTGACCCGTATGGGCGCCATAATCATGCCGGCCAGTCCGGGGTTCTATCACAAACCGCAATCGGTTGAGGATCTGGTGGACTTTATCGTCGCCCGCATCCTCGACCACCTGAATCTGCCCCAGAACCTGATGCCCCGATGGGGCGAAGCCCGCACGGAACAAAAGCGTAACGGTTGACGCTGCCAGGGGCGTTGTTTTTGGCCAGCCTGATTGATGCTTTTCATCATTGAGCAAACCGGGCTTCGGGCAGAGACTTGGTGAATGACAATTACAACACAGGTTATTCACCGAGGTTTATCATGATTCCACGAACACTTTTCGACGCCGACCTTGAAGGCTTCCGGGATTCTGTCCGTAAGTTCCTGGAGCAGGAAGCGGCGCCTCATCATGATCAGTGGGAGAAGGACGGGCAGGTCAGCCGCGAACTCTGGCAGAAAGCCGGTGAGTTGGGTTTCCTTTGCCCATGCCTGCCGGAAGAGTTTGGCGGTGTTGGCGCGGATTTCCGGTACAGCGCGGTGTTGATTGAAGAGGTGGCCAGGGCCGGCTTGACCGGGATCGGCTGGGGCTTGCACTCTGACATAGTTGCGCCCTACGTCCTCAACTACGGCTCCGACGAGCTCAAAAACCACTATTTACCGAAGCTGGCCCGCGGTGAGATGATCGGCGCTATTGCGATGACCGAGCCAGGCGCTGGTTCGGATCTGCAGGGGGTGAAAACCACGGCGGTCAAGAATGGTGACCATTACGTTCTGAATGGTTCAAAAACGTTTATTACCAATGGCCAGCTTGCCGATGTGGTTATTGTTGTTGCCAAGACCGATCCCAATGAAGGCGCCAAGGGCATCAGTCTGTTCATGGTGGAAACCGCGTGGGAAGGTTTCGAGAAAGGTCAGAACCTGAACAAGGTGGGCATGAAGGCTCAGGATACCTCAGAGCTGTTCTTCCAGGACGTGAAAGTGCCTGAAGGAAACCTGATCGGCCCGGGCGAAGGGCAGGGTTTTTTCCAGCTGATGCAGGAGCTGGCGGCCGAGCGTCTGCAGGTGGCTCTGGGAGCTGTTGCCGCCGCTGAAGCGGCCTGGCAGTGGACCCTGGATTACGTCAAGGAGCGCAACGCCTTCGGCAAGCCGGTGATTGCCTTCCAGAATACCCGCTTCAAGATGGCGGAAATGAAGGCGGAAATTACCGCCGCCCGGGTGTTCACCGATCGGTGTCTGGAGCTGCATCTTGATAAGAAGCTCGACATTCCCACCGCCGCGATGCTCAAACAGCTCACCACAGATCTGCAGTGTAAAGTGATGGATGAGTGCGTGCAGCTGCACGGCGGTTACGGCTACATGTGGGAGTATCCGATCGCGCGGGCCTGGGCAGACTCACGAGTGCAGCGGATTTACGCCGGCACCAATGAAATCATGAAGGAAATCGTTGCCCGTTCATTCTGATCCCGGCCTCTGGGCCTGGTTATAGGGGTAACTGAGGGCAGTGCTGGCACTGCCCGTTTCCTTTGATCAGGAGAGGTACAGATGAAACAGCCGTTGTCGCGAGAAACCGGTTTCGAGGTAAACAGCCTCGAAGAACTTGCACCGATGGCCGATTATTCGCTGATGGATCATCTTACCCCTGATCCTGACGCCACGCCCGATGGTGTTGACCATCGGCCAAGGCAGGTCTTTTCGGGGCATTATGTCCCGGTCAGGCCCACGCCCATCGAGACACCTGAATACGTGGCCCACAGCAAGAGTTTGTTCCGGGAACTGGGCTTTGCCGATAGCCTGGCCCAATCCGATGATTTTATCCGGATATTCTCCGGCGACCTCTCGCTCGTACCAGAGCCGATGCGAAAAGTGGGCTGGGCTTCTGGCTACGCGCTTTCCATCTACGGCAACGAATACACCCAACAGTGCCCGTTTCAGACCGGCAACGGCTACGGCGACGGTCGTGCCATTTCGGTACTTGAAGCCGTTATCAACGGTCGGCGCTGGGAAATGCAGCTCAAGGGTGGCGGGCAGACGCCGTATTGTCGCGGTGCCGATGGACGTGCCGTTCTGCGCTCCAGCGTCCGTGAATTTCTGGCGCAAGAGCACATGCACGCCCTGGGTGTGCCGACCTCGCGATCACTGAGTCTTTACGTCTCGAAAACGGAGAGGGTGCGGCGTCCCTGGTACTCCGAGGGCTCCCATTCCCGGGATCCCGACCAGCTTGTTTCAGAGCCGGTTGCCATTTCCACCCGCGTTGCGCCTTCCGTCATCCGGGTTGGCCAGCTCGAACTCTTTGGTCGCAGGGCCAGAAAACAGGAGCACCCTCGAGCGATCGATGAACTCGAACAGCTTGTGCTGCACCTGATTGATCGGGAGTACAGCGGGGTCATTGACCAGACGCTCGCGACTCCCACGAAAGTCATCATGCTTGCACGGGCGTTTCGCGGCCGCCTTGCCTCGCTGGTGGCAAACTGGATCCGAGTTGGCTATTGCCAGGGCAATTTCAACAGCGACAACTGCGCCGCTGGCGGCTTCACGCTGGACTACGGGCCTTTCGGCTTCTGCGACGTGTTTGAGCCGTTTTATCAACCGTGGACCGGTGGCGGACAACACTTTGCTTTCCTGAATCAACCGGCGGCAGCCGAGCAGAACTTCAAGAGTTTCTGCTTGGCCCTCCGTCCACTGCTCAATGGCCATGAAGACGAACTGGCTCAGATCGACGAGATTCAGAGAGGTTTTCCGGAGGTGATGCAGACGGAAATGCAAAGGATGTGGTCAGCGAAACTGGGGCTCAAAGGTTTTGACGTCGAACTCTTCCGGGAGCTGATGATGCTGATGAGCCGAACCCCGGTGGATTACACCATTTTCTTTCGTGAGCTGTCCTCGGTACCGGGCGATCTTGAACCAATAAAGCAGAGCTTTTACAGGTCACTGGATGAAGCCGGTAGAGCTGATTCGGACGGGCTGCTCAAGCGCTGGTCCAAATGGCTTGCCAAGTGGCAATCTCAGATTGGAATCGATGGGTCTGGTGACGGTTCCCGGCTCCGCGAGGAGCTCTCCCGAGACATGAAACTCGTGAATCCGAAATACACCATGCGCGAGTGGTTCGTGGTGCCTGCCTATCAGCGGGCAGCGGAGGGTGACTACCAGCCACTGAGAGAGTTGCAGGATGTATTGACGCAACCTTACGCCGAGCAGTCGAATGCCGTCGAGTCGCACTACTACCGGCTCAAGCCATTGGAATTATTCGATCTCGGTGGTTTTTCACATTACAGCTGCTCGTCGTGACTAGTGTTCTGTCTGGTTAACTCGCTGACCGGACGGGACGCTAGTTACCAAACTTTACAAATTGCCAAACCTATCAAGGTCTTCGGCCATCACATCCCCTAAAGTAGCGGCACAACCTCTAACAAGGATAAACGGTTGCCGCGATGAAACGCTTAATTTGCCTGTCTGTTACTGCTTTTTGCCTCGTCCTGACCGCTTGTGGCCAGGAGTCCGACGAGCTGCCTGAGGATGGGCGGGATTTCGATGGTGTCGCGTACAGTGAGCCGGCGCCCTATACGGGCAGGGTCATCGACGGTTACCTCAAGAATGCCCGGGTCTGGCTGGATATGGATGGCGACAGTCAGTACACGCCTGGACCGCTGGTTGTTAGGCTGGATAACGGCAATGAGGTCACTCTCACTGCAGGCGAGCCTACCACCATCAGTGGTGCCGGCGGTCGCTTTACGCTTGATATTTCAGAGTTGGTTCTGGATCCTTCAGTGGGCCCTGACCTTGATCCCGGAGACTATGCGCTGCATGCCCTGGCCCTGCCAGGTAAAACCCTTGAGGAAACTCGCAACGGAGAGGTCGCGGTGGCGAGTGCCTACCTGATGTCGGCACCTCCCGGGGTTCGCAATATCACGCCACTGACCACGCTGGCCCGTTATCGCGGAGTTGTCGGCCTTGGTCCTTTCCTCGAAGCGTCTTCTGTAAATGCGGCCAGCCTGGCCGACCTGAATCTGGTAAGGGATTATATTCTTGCCCGGGATGAACGCTCTCATGCCTATGCCCGTGCCCTGGCGAAGTTCATGGCAAGCCAGATGCCAGCCGCCTATAACGATGTGCTTGCAGAGGGTGACGGCACGGAGCGATTTCTTGGTAAGGATGCAGCTTTCCTGCTGGGTGTGTCTCTGGTCCAGAATGCCGGCGATGTCATCGAGGCGGTAGATGCCGCGGCCCAGGGGGATTTCGCTAATGTGGATGTTGACGCCGTGACGCTGCCCGAGGTCGATGTGGCGTTGAGCAATCCGGTGTTGCTGACCAGCCAGAAAATATACGCCGAGCCCTCCAGCCAGGACACTTTGCCGGCTAACCGTTCTGGCCTTCAGCTCTCTGCCGAGCTGGCCTTCGATTACAGCGAGAGCGGACGGCT
This sequence comes from Marinobacter sp. F3R08, assembly GCF_018860425.1. Classification (GTDB taxonomy): domain Bacteria; phylum Pseudomonadota; class Gammaproteobacteria; order Pseudomonadales; family Oleiphilaceae; genus Marinobacter. The sequence goes on from NZ_JAHKPI010000015.1 coordinate 81,415, forward strand.
GCTATCGGTGTCCGCTAACGGCTGCCTGGCACCCTCCATGACGGAACTGGCAAGGCTGATCGGCGTAAATGGCTATATGGCGGAATTGCAGACCCAGTGGCGGCCGTCCGCTGCACTCTCGGAGCAAAGTCGTTTGAATTTCGACGGCGAGGGCACGGATGAGCGCCTGATTTTTGATTGGGATAACCAGAGAATCTATTTCGAGACCGGTACCACCTGCCATGAGCACAAGGGGGTGTCAGCGGGCTCAACGGTGCTCGGTGGGGTTCCTGAAGTCACTTACAGCTGGACAACTGATGGTGGCGACCTGCTGACGTTATCTGCAGAGTATCGCGATGGCAGGCTTCGCACGCTGGTCCCGGAACCTGCAAATTCGTCGGCAGTGTTCCCGGGGTACCGGATTTCAGAGCAGGGTGGCGAGGTGGAAGCGGCCACTTTTGCAGCCGGCATCACCCTCTGTGATCCACAGGAAGATGCTGCGGCAATGAGCCAGGTGGTAACAGGTATGCAGGCATACCAGTTCTCAGGTTATGAACCACAGCCCCCCGGCTTTACCAACCCTGTACTGGAATTCGACCGAAGGCAGTTTTCCGGGCCTGAGCAACCAGCTCTTCGGCTGTTGCGTTACGGATTTCTTGATCCGGATTTGCTTAACCTCGCCAGGGTGACAGGTGATGGCAGTTTTGAATGGAGGATGAATTATTTCGCGGCAGATGTGGAAGATTTTGTGGCAGAACAGCCAAACCTTATTCGTGATGCCTACCTGAAAAGCTACGCTCCTGCAGGCGATTGTGGTCGCGAGTTTGACGGTGTGCCCAGTTCCGCTTATGCACGGGTGGAGTACAGCTATCAAAGACTGTCTGAGTATCTTGTGGGCTTGCTGGACTAGTCAGAGAAAAGCCCTGTGCTGACTGAAGAAAAAGGAGTCAGTTCGGCACCTGGTGTTGAATGCGTAGCAAGTATTGAGTAGGTAAAAGATGTTGCCGGTTGGCTGTCTGGCCACTTTCTGAGGAAGAAAGTGGTGCCGAGGAGAGGACTCTCTCATCAGCTTTTAATGTCGTTCTAAATCAGTTGCTTATCGATTCCCTGTCTGAGGTTGTGTACCAGCTTTGTGCCAGTACGTCGATTATATCACCTTATCAGTTGAATGATCAGCAAACGGTAACGGGCGGGTTAGTCAGTGTTGAGAGGCAAGTTGAGATTCTTAAAGCAAGAACCCTAATGAAAGGTCTTATAGGATGACTATTCCAGGCTGCTTTGGCTTTGCTTTAATGCCGTAAAGGCAAGTCGGTTCACAGGGAACTATTCGCCTCACAGAGCCTTAATTGGCTACTTGAAGCAATTTATCTTCGACATAGTGGGCTCCAATTGGAGAAAGCTTGCATCTGCCGTCCGGGAGGTAATCGATAAGCCTCTTAGACTTCATTTTTTTTAATATCCCTTTGAAGCGACTTGAGTTGCTGTACTCAACTAGTGTTTGGAGTTCGCTATCGATTAAGTTGTCCTTTTTGTAGAGAGTGATAAGGGCTTTCTCTTCAGCGGTCAGGCGATCATTCAGGACCATAAAGCTCTCGCCGTCGTCCCAAATTGCCTCTACTTGGCGTTCTACGATCTGATCAACAAGGAGTGATGCTTCTTTTGAAGTCAGGTTTGAGTTCAATCGAATGAGCTCCGCTAAACACCATTTGACGGATGCCAGGATTAATGATGCATCCATATGGTTTGGTGAAACCTCTCCAACATGCCCAACTCCCCTTTTGTTTCGAACGCAGTAAACACTATAAAGGACACGAGGCATTATCATGCGGTAAGACTCGTGCCCAGCAGCTTGCTCATACTTTGATAAGACTGAGCCGTTGAAGCTGCCGAGTGATTCTTCAAAAGGTTTGTAGGAACCGAATAGCTGGTACTCGATAGCCCTTCTGGCAGATTCAACGAAATGTCCCGCATCTAACTCGCTGGTTTTCCATTGGCCCAATGCGTACTGGCGTTCAACTTCCCGATAGGACTCGGATAAATGGGAGGCAATATCCTCAGGGAAGTGGTGTGACAGAATATCCTTAACTTGGGTCACTTTCGAAAGACTCCGCAAGTTCTTGAGCTGCTTTGCGCCCGACATGGGTTAGCTTTACTGTTTTGTTTCTGGCTCCGTTGAGAATGAATTTCCGCTTGTCTTTGAAAGCTTTCGAAAAGTTTCCTGCGTCCAAACAACCATGATTTTTGCAGCTCTGGCGAATCTCTTCGAAAGTGACCGTATCTTTGCCTATCATCTGTGAGCCAAAAGCATAAAGTAACGCAACATTGGTCATCTTCGCGCGATCACTCTCGCCGGGTATGTCCGCAACGATATGGAGGTCACCTTCTAGCACCTCGAAAGTGTGGGGATAGTTTTGTATGTCAGGCTGTCCGCCTGCCCTCTGGACGGGTGTGTTGTCAGTCTCCGGAGAGGAAGTGCCTTGAGGTTGATTTTCGTGATTAGGCTCGGTCCGATTAACTGCACTTTTAGATTCAGAGGAAGGAGAAAAAGAAGGTTGGGATTTGGTTTTGTTCATCAGTTCCGACAGCATAGGCTTCATATCAGCAACTGTCTTGGTAACGTATTCCTCTGGCCCTTCTAACTCTAATTCCCCGGTGCTTATATTTAGGCTGAATTTGACGTAGCTGTCCGACATGTCATCTCCTTTTTAGTCAGTCTAAAACTTTTTATTATCGCCAATTTAGCACCCTAATGATCGGGAAAACAATTCTCATCACCGTGTTAGATTTAGGTTGTTCTCCTGGCGGACATCCCAAACGTATTTTTCTTAAAAATTTGAGCAGCTAATACTATTAGAAGAATTGTCCGGAATTCCCCCGGTGCCCCCCTCAATCTCATCGTGTATTCCGCTAGCTTCATCTCAGAATTTTTTTATTCGCCTGTGAGCACGTTCGTAGTTTCTGTACGAATTATTGAAGAGTGATTAGTACAGTGTACGATATTTACATAATTATAATTCGGACATAGGGTTCAGTCACGTGTATGTAACTTTTAACTTTCGGACAGTCATTGCGAGGTGACCATGTGGATTGGGTATGCACGAGTCTCGACCAAGGAGCAAGACCTTGATAATCAGCTTGAAGCTCTGAAGCAGGCAGGTTGTCAGAAGGCTATCCACGGTAAGCAGTCGGGATCGTCAAAGGAGAATGACGCAAAGCTGGCGGAACTCGTGGAGTATGTCAGAGAGGGTGATGTTGTCGTTGTCACCAAGTTAGATAGGCTTGGGCGATCCCTGAAGATGATCTTGCAGACACTTGAAGACATCCACGAGAAGGGCGCGATGCTCAAAACCTTGGATGGTTCCATCGATACCAGTCAGGAGACCCCCTTCAGCAAGGCCATGGTGTCGCTCATTGGGACTTTTGCCGAGCTTGAGCGAAACCTGATCGTCTCCCGCACAACTGAAGGTCGAGATGCTGCCAAGAGAAAAGGCGTCAGGTTTGGACGTAAGCCTTCAATGTCAGAGGATGAGCAGCGGCAGGCATTGGCCAAGCTTGAAGCAGGGCAATCAGTCAGAGCCACAGCGCTTGAGTTTGGAGTTACACGTCAAACCCTTTACCGGGTCAAAGAGAAGGCCGGTAAGAAATCCTGAGGCTGCCTTAAAGCTACTGTGTTGGCTTTTCTTGATTGCTGCTGGGGGCTAGGTCAGGGATGACCTTGTTGTTTGCTCTATGCTCTCTTTCCTTTGGGCGGTCTCTTGGTCGACGACATGAAGTGTGACCTGGATGTTGGGTCTGCTCCGTTCCTCAAGCCTGAGTCATTAGCCATCTGCATTCCTCCCTCCCTGTCGTTTTGTTCTTCCGGTCAATCAAATGGCTTGCCTAGGGAAGAACTGAAACTAAACGACGTTATAGAGGAGGAAAACTATGAGCGATAAGCACAAGCAACGCCTGATTCATAAACACGCCGGGAAGCCCGGAAAAACAGGCAAGATTGCCGCAAAGTGCATCGAGTGTGTGTATGACCCCATGGAGGCAGGAACATGGCGTAAACAGGTCGAGAATTGCTCTGCTACTGGGTGTCCGTTGTACTCGATTCGCCCCAAGTCTGAAGCGAGGTCTGCCTGATATGGATCAACATAACACTATCAACATACACACAGACGGAGCCTGCAAGGGAAACCCTGGTCCCGGTGGCTGGGGTGCTGTGCTTGAGTTTGGCGATAAGCAGCGCTGCATTGGTGGTAGAGAGAACCTCACGACCAATCAAAGGATGGAGCTGAAGGCTGCCGTTGAAGCCCTGAGGCATGTCGAAGGCTCGGGCCGCAACATACGTCTTCTAACCGATAGTCAGTATGTCCAAAAGGGCATGTCTGAGTGGCTGCCTAACTGGAAGGCGAAGAATTGGAAGACCGCTAGTAAGAAGCCGGTGAAGAATGTTGACCTCTGGAAGGAGCTAGACGCTTTGGCAGGCGGACATTCGATTGAGTGGCTCTGGGTCAGGGGGCACAGCGGTGACCCCGGCAATGACCTGGCGGACAGTCTTGCCAACAGAGCGATTACAGAGGGCGACATAAAAGAAACCAACAGTTAGCTGCGCTTCAATCACCCGGCCTGAGTCCCTTAGCTTGAAGTTCTTAAGGGCGAGGGCTGGGTAAGTGGCTTACCTAAGGGGAAGGACACAGGCTCCAAGGATCGATGTCATCAGTGTGACCTAAGGTTAAAGCCTCAAGACACCTGAAGAAAGCCAAGGGCTAACCTAGGGACTGACCATGGACATCATTAACAACAAACAGGAAACAAGAACACAGGGCAGACCTGGAGATAGACCTAGGGTTAAACCTTGGGGGGGAAGGGGGGGTTTTCAGATAGATGCATTATGCATATAGCTTTAGTCTAACCTCTATCCTGAGGTCTCCAGTCTTATCCTGTTTGATTGGATAGTCTTACTTGTATTGATGGTCTTGAAGAAAAGCCAAGGTTAGCCACGAGAAGGAACTCATGGCTCCCTTAGTCTTTATCCTGAGGGCTGGTGGTCTCCGCGTTTTACGCTGGGTCATTGGCCCTATTTTTTCGTTAGATCGTCGCCTCAGGTTGACTATCAACAGCACTCAGAGGCGAGGGTATCTTAACGACCTCCTCGAGAAGTATCGGTACATCTGCAGGACCATACCTACCATGGACGTCGGAAGCCTTGTGGCCTGTGATGATTCTCTGGTGGTCGCCATCGACAGAAGCCCTGCGACACTCTGAGGTCAGCCAATGTCTAAAGCTGTGGTTCGGGTTGAGTCTGTCCCAGTCAGCTCCCGGAATCTGCTTTTTGATCCATTCTCTGAGTTTATTGGCCGGTGTCTTGGTGCGGTCTCCATGTTGGTCTTTCCATTGGCCCGGGAATAGGTATTTATCTTCCTTTGAAAGTGCTCGGACGTATTCGAGAAACCCCTCATTAATAATTGCAGGATGAAGTGGGACCGACCTTATAGACTCTGAGGTTTTGACTCTCTGACCTTCTTCGCTCCTGTCTATTTGAATATCTATGTAGGTAATACCCTCAGTTTCTCTGACATCGGAGCATCTGAGCCATAAGATTTCGCTGATTCGAGCACCTGTAAAGGCACATAACCACGGGACCCAACGGCTGATATTGGCGTTGGTGTTGGATACTCTCTTACCGCGTGGTTCCCTTGTGGCTTTCAGGAGCGTTGCAACCTGCTCTCGGGTGTACCCGATGATTTGACTAGAGTCAGAAGCTGACGCTTTAACTCTGACGCCTTTCGTAGGGTCGGCTTCTAGTTTCTCTTTGGATATTGCCCACTTGTATAGGGCCGACAGTGCCGCCAGGTGGTTATCGTTAACTGTCTTCGCTGTGAGCCTTTTTCCAGCCGGTGAGGTATCTTTCTCATGGGAGCGTAGCGCCTCAGCGTAAGACCAGATATCACTTTTACTGATTGATGAGGCGGGCCTGTGGTTGAAAAACCTGGATGCCTTCTCAATGTTCGACCGCCAGCCATCCAGCGTTCTCGGCGCTGTCCCGGCGTTTCGCCTTGACCGCTCGTAGCCTTCCCATAGTTCCACCAGAGATTGGCTAGGAGCTAACGTCTTGCCGGCGTACCGTGGTGGTGTCCAGTTGTCATAACCTAAAACTTCGGCGGCTGCGCCTTTGTAGGCTTGAATTTCGGCCTTGAGGATTTCTAGCCCGAGCCGCTTTTTATTAACAGGTGTCAGTGTAAGCCCGTGTTTTTGTAATAGTGGTTTGACAGCTTGAAGACCCCAGTCGTTCGCCCGCTGCCTCCGTTCGTCCCTCCATTCCTCTTGAGTTAGGCCTTCTTTGACTGGGGGTTCAATGTCCTCTAACAGCAGGTCGGGCGGTATCTCAAATCCAGAATCGGTCCATTGCTCCCTTTGAGCTTTCCGTATGGTTTCATCTAGTCGCTGATTAAAGTATTCACCCGTTATTGCCTGAAGGTCACTTGACCCCATATGGAGCGAACGGCGGAGCCTGGCTATCTCACTATCAATCTCAGCGCATACGGTTAGGGCCCGGCGCTTAGCTTCGTGGGGGTCTTTGGTCCTGAGGGATTTCTTGAATTCGAGCTTACCGGCTAGGGCTTGAAGTTCTTTGGGAACCCGCTTGCGAATCCAGTAGTTGGCGCTGCGTTTGGGGCGATAGGGACTGCACATACGGAGAGACATTTTAGACCTCTGTGTACCAGCTATGTGTACCAGTCAGGGTCTATAAGCAATTGAAAAAACGGGAAGTTACTGATTCGAAAGGGCCATTCAAGAAGAATGGTGCCGAGGAGAGGACTTGAACCTCCACGGGGTTGCCCCCACTAGCACCTGAAGCTAGCGTGTCTACCAATTTCACCACCTCGGCAGGTGATTTGCAGTTCTGCATTTAGTTTATTGAAAACTTGGCAGTTCTGCCGCAGTTGAAGTGTTGCCCCTCAACCGATGGCGCGTACTTTAATAATTCCGGAAAACGGTGTCAAACGTTTTTTATCAAAAATCTTGAATGGTATTTGTGCCTATATTTTTCGTGTGGTTAGGTAACTTCTTTATACCGGCGTTATACTCGGGAACAAATTCAATCATGAATACCGCTTTCAGGTACCAGGACAAGGACACGAATGGCTTCGAGAAAAAAGACAGGCAGAGATCCGCACGCAGGTCGTGAAGCAGAAAAATACGACAATCCGATTCAGAGCAGAGAGTTTATCCTCGAGCACCTGAAGGAGCGTGGCGCGCCGGCGACACACGAGACGCTTTGCGAAGAACTCGGGCAGAATTCCCCCGAGGGTATCGAAGCGCTGCGTCGACGTCTCATCGCCATGTGCCGTGACGGACAGATGATCTGCAATCGCCGTGGTGCGTACCTTCCGATTGAAGAGGCAGAACTGGTCGCCGGTCGGGTGGTTGGCCATAAAGATGGTTTCGGTTTCCTGATTCCTGATGACGGCGGTACTGATTTATTCCTCACTGCCCGGCAAATGCGCCAGGTATTTCATGGCGATCGGGTGGCAGCAAGGGTTGATCGCATTGATGATCGAGGTCGGCGTGAGGGTGTGATCGTCGAAGTTCTGGAATACCGGACCAGTCAGACGGTGGGGCGGTTCTTCCAGGAGAGTGGTATCAGCTTCGTTGTTCCGGAAAATGCGCGGATCAACCACGAAGTGCTGGTTCCTCAGGAGAACTGCGGCAACGCCCGTCACGGACAGTATGTGGTGGTGGATATTGTCCGTCAGCCTACCGTGCGTACCCAGCCATTGGGTAAGGTCGTTGAGGTCCTTGGTGAGCATATGGCGCCAGGAATGGAGATCGACGTCGCTATCCGCTCCTACGATATTCCCCATAGCTGGTCACCGGCTGTTGGCGAGCAGACGGCAGAAATTCCTGAAGAGGTCGCAGAGAAAGACAAGGCCAACCGAAAGGATATCCGCAATCTCCGGCTGGTAACCATCGACGATGAAACTGCCCGCGATTTCGATGATGCTGTGTATTGCGAGCCAAGACCCCGTGGCGGGTATCGCCTGCTGGTTGCGATTGCTGACGTTTCCCACTATGTCCGACCCGGAACGCCGCTGGACGAAGAGGCCGTCAATCGCAGCACCTCAGTTTATTTTCCGGACCATGTAGTGCCGATGTTGCCGGAAAAGCTGTCCAATGGCCTTTGCTCGCTGAATCCAGGGGTGGACCGCCTTTGTATGGTGGCCGATATGACCATCAGCGCTGCGGGCAATATCAGCAGTTACAGCTTCTATCAGGCAGTGATGTTCAGTCATGCGCGGCTTACCTATAACAAGGTAAGTTCCATGCTGGAACATCCGGATACCGAGCAGGGTTACAAGCTGTGCGAGCAATATGCCAGCGTTCTTCCTCAGTTGCACAATCTTTATGGTCTCTACCAGTTGCTGAGAAAGGCCCGTACTGAGCGTGGTGCGATCGATTTCGAAACCACCGAAACCAAGATCGTGTTTGACGCTGACCGAAAGATAGAAGAGATCGTACCGGTGCAGCGTAACGATGCTCACAAGATTATTGAGGAGTGCATGCTGTGCGCGAACGTTGCGACAGCGCGGTTCCTGAAAAAACACAAGCTTCCGGCGCTGTATCGGGTGCATGACGGGCCTTCAGAGGAGCGCCTCAATGCGGTCCGGCTGTTCCTGGGTGAACTGGGTTTGCAGCTGGGTGGCGGCGATTCGCCTACGTCCGCGGACTATCAGGCCCTGCTGGCCAGTATCAAGGACCGCTCCGATGCCAATGTGATCCAGACGGTAATGCTGCGTTCGCTCAGTCAGGCCGTTTACAGTCCGGAAGAGGGCGGTCATTTTGGCCTTGGCTATGCGGGTTATGCCCACTTTACGTCGCCGATCCGGCGTTACCCGGATCTGATCAATCATCGGGCCATCAAATCCGTGATTCACGGAGGCCAGGCTTCCAAGGATGTTGTTGTTCCCCCGGAAACGGATCCGGAACTTGCCGAGTATCCCTACGATTTGGCCCGGATGGAACAGTTGGGTGAGCACACCTCGATGGCAGAGCGGCGCGCCGACGATGCCACCCGGGATGTCATGGCCTGGCTGAAGTGTGAATATCTGAGTGATCATGTAGGTGAGGAATACGACGGCGTGATCGCGTCAGTGGTGCCATTCGGTTTCTTTGTTGAGCTTTCCGGTGTCTATATTGAGGGGTTGGTTCACGTGTCCACGCTCAATGGCGACTTTTTTCATCACGATTCCGCCAAGCATCGTCTTATTGGTGAACGCACGGCAATGAGTTTCCGTCTGGGTGATGAGGTTCGTGTCAAGGTTGTTCGGGTTGGTATGGAAGACCGGAAAATAGACCTGGAGCTGATCAGTGAACCTATGCATCGGCAGGCAGATCGCGACGCGCTCAAGATTGCTGACAAAGGGGAGCGAGGCAAAGGAAAGCGGGGCACCGGCAAAGCTGGCAAGCCGTCCACCAGGTCGAAATCCGGTCAGAAAGATGCGTCATCCGGCGACTCTGGTCTGAAGCGACCGAGGAAGCGCCCGGCATCAGCTGCATCGAAAAAAGCGGCTCCTGAGGCCTTTGATGACAATGAAACTCCTTCTGCCAGAGATGAGTTGATCGCCCGGGCTGCAAAGCTTGCCCTGAAGAAAGGCAAAAAAGGCAGTGGCGCTGGCAAAGACGATAAGAAAGCCAAGCCGCGAAAGTCCGGCAAATAACGGGAAGCGTAAACAGTGTCCGGAGAATTTGTGTTTGGCTGGCACGCGGTTGAGGCTGTTCTCAAGCGTGAGCCTGAGCGATTGCAGCAGGTCTGGATTCAGACCGGCAGGCAGGACAAACGGGTCAAGAGCATTACCGATGTCCTGGATGGTCTGGGTGTGCGCTGGAAAGTGGTCCATCGCAAGGAGCTCGATGAGCGGGTTTCCGGGGTGCATCAGGGCATTGTCGCGGCAGTCAGTGAGAGTCGGGAGTGGACGGAAGATGATCTGCTGGCGCAGCTGGCGGCTAGCGATAAATCGCCTTTCCTGCTGGTGCTTGACGGTGTGACCGACCCCCACAACCTTGGCGCCTGCATGCGTACTGCCGATGCGGTGGGCATTCAGGCCGTCATTGTGCCCAAGGACAAGTCAGCGTCCCTTACGCCGGTTGCCCGTAAGGTCGCTTGCGGGGCAGCGGAGACGGTGCCCTTTGTGCGGGTGACGAATCTTGCCCGTTTTCTGCGCAGTCTTCAGGAGCAGGGCGTCTGGCTCATTGGTACCGCCGGTGAGGCGGATGCCACACTTTACCAGGCCGACTTCAAGGGCCCGGTGGCTCTGGTGATGGGCGCGGAAGGAAAAGGTATGCGTCGACTGACCCGGGAGCACTGCGATCAATTGATCAATATTCCCATGCTGGGGCATGTGGATAGCCTCAATGTTTCCGTGGCTACGGGGGTGTGCCTTTACGAAGCCCTTCGCCAACGCCTTGGTTAACTCTTGCACACAAGGCCCTGCCCGCATAGAATACGTGACCCCTTTTTTAAGGGGTGGCTTTCTATTGCCTGAATGCAGGCAGTGTGGAGCCAAGCTTTTGATCAAGCCTTTCTTGTAAAGTCTTATTGATAAAGCAAAAAGAAACCGGCAGCAGCAGCTGTCAACTCCTTGCTTTCATGTTTGTCGGTCGCAGAGCGTTAAGCCTGGCCGGTAAAAAGGAAGCTGTTCAAACCGTAGGGAGAACTCATGCGTCACTACGAAATCGTTTTTATGGTACATCCGGATCAGAGCGAGCAGGTGCCCGCGATGATCGAGCGTTATACCAGCGTCATCACTGAAGATGGCGGTAAGGTACATCGCCTGGAAGATTGGGGCCGTCGTCACCTGGCTTACCCGATCAACAAGATTCACAAAGCTCACTACGTACTGATGAACATTGAATGTTCACAGGCCGCCATGGACGAGCTGACTCACAACTTCCGTTTCAACGATGCAATCATCCGCGACATGATTCTGCGCCGCGATGGTGCTGATACAGATCTGTCCCCGATGAAAGCTTCCGAGTCCCGTGAAGACCGTCGTGGCGGCGATGATCGCCCGCGTCGTTCAGCTGAATCTGACGAGCCACGTCAGCGCGCTGAAACCCAGGACGAAGAAGAGTAATTAACCGGAGTTGAGGAGTTAAGTTATGGCTCGTTTTTTCAGACGTCGTAAGTTCTGCCGCTTCACGGCAGAGGGTGTTAAGGAGATCGATTACAAAGATCTGGACACCTTGAAAGGCTACATCACTGAAACCGGCAAAATCGTGCCCAGCCGCATTACCGGCACCAAAGCACGTTATCAGCGTCAGCTGGCTACCGCTATCAAGCGTGCCCGCTACCTGGCACTGCTGCCGTACTCTGACAGCCACGATAACTAAGTAACAGAAATACAGGACTTGGGACCATGCGTGCACTTGCACAGTATGTAATGCGCGGTCCCCTCCAGGCCGGCGGGGTAGCAGCAGTCACAACTGCCGTACCCCTGTTGTTCTGGATTGGCGCAGCCGTTGTAGGCCTGGTTATTCTCAGGCTTGGCATCAGTCAGGGGCTCAATGTCGGGCTCTGGGCATTACTCCCGGCGCTTGGCTGGAGCATTTTCGGGCAAGACCCGACTGCTCTGGCTGTGTTGCTCCAGGTGATGCTCATGGCGTCGCTGATCAGAACAACACTGTCCTGGGAGAAAGCTCTGCTTGCGGGGAGTTTCCTTGCAATCGTCACGGGCCTGATGTTGCCCGTGGTCTACCCGGGGCTTCTGGATGATCTGGTCCAGGCCGGGGTGAGTTTTTACCAACAGTACAATGCCGACATTGCGCAGAGTCTCGGCGATGACCTCGATAAGGTGATCCGGGACACGATGAACGCAAGCATGGCAGGCACATACCTGGCAACGGGTGTGGGTATGACCATGCTGGCGCGCTCCTGGCAGGCGGGGCTTTATAACCCCGGTGGATTCCGCAAGGAATTTCATGCCCTGCGGCTGTCGCCACCAATTGCGGTGTTGTGTGCAGTAACCATGGTGGTGGGTCCGTTGCTGGGTCTCAACTCCATGCTGCTGGCCTGGGCTGCAGGAACGCCATTGTTCCTGGCCAGTCTGGCGCTGGTTCACGGCACTGTTGGTTTGAAAAAACTCAGTGGGAATTGGTTGGCGATGTTTTATGTTGCGCTGATTCTTTTGGGCCCAAGTCTGATGATTCTGTTAGTGGTTCTGGCTTTTGTGGATAGCTGGCTGGATATCCGGAGGCGTATAAAACCTGCCGGGCCGGCTGAATAAAGCACGAAGAGGTTAACGAGATGGAAGTTATTCTGCTCGAGAAAGTTGCAAACCTTGGATCCCTGGGTGACAAGGTAAACGTTAAGGCCGGTTACGGTCGTAATTTCCTGCTTCCTTATGGCAAAGCGGTACCAGCCACCGAAGCAAACCTGAAGGCGTTCGAAGAGCGTCGTGCCGAGCTTGAAAAAGCGGCTGCTGAAAAGCTGTCTGCTGCCCAGGCCCGTGCCGAAGCTCTCGAGGGTGCTGCGTTCACCATCAGCTCCAAGGCTGGTGAAGAAGGCAAGCTGTTCGGCTCTATCGGTGTACGCGACATTGCGGATGCGATCACTACCGGTGGTACCGAAGTCGAGAAGAGCGAAGTTCGTCTGCCGGAAGGCCCGCTGCGGGTGACTGGCGAGTACGATATCGAACTTCAGCTGCACTCAGACGTTGAAGTGACCATCAAGCTGGCAGTTGTTGCTGAATAAACCGTTTTTTCTGAAAACGGTGCCGGGAGCTTCCCGGCTCTGGTAACACGCCGGTGGCCGGCGCGGCCTTTTCGGAGGCCGCGCGCAGGTCAGCCCAACAGGCCCGAACCGCTCTTGCGGCTTTCGGGCCTGTTGCTTTCTGGTATGCTGTTTCGTTTCTTACCTCTCCCATTGCTGCGGCAGGTCGCTTAAACTGTTGTGGTTCTGATGTCCAACTGAAGATGTGTTCATGGCCAAGCCTAATCTGAAGCCCGCGAGTACCGATCTCGAAACCAGTCGCATTAAGGTCCCTCCCCATTCTGTGGAAGCAGAACAGGCGGTCCTGGGTGGTCTGATGCTCGACAACCGCCGGTTTGACGAAATCTCTGAGGTTATTTCTGCCGTTGATTTCTATCGGCAGGACCATCGCCTGATCTTTGGTGCGGTAGAGAGGCTCGCCAGTGAGAGTGAGCCACTGGATGTGGTTACCCTCGCTGAATTCCTGGAGCGCGCGGGTGACATTGAGGACGCCGGAGGCCTTTCATACCTTGCGGAGTTAGCCGAGAAAACTCCGGGTGCAGCCAACATTCGTGCGTATGCCGATATTGTCCGCGAACGTTCCATTTTGCGGCAGTTGGTGGAGGTGTCCGGCAAGATTTCCGATTCGGCGTTTAATCCGCTGGGTCGGAACAGTAATGAAATTCTGGATGAGGCCGAACGGAGTGTATTCCAGATTGCCGAAGCCCGGGTCAAGGAAGGGTCCGGCCCCCAGGCGATCAATCCCATCCTGGCAAAGACCCTGAGCCGGATCGAGGAGCTGTTTGAGTCCGGGGAGCAGACGACCGGTCTGACCACGGGCTTCAAGGACCTTGATGAGCAGACCTCAGGGATGCAGCCTTCGGACCTTATTATCGTGGCTGGTCGCCCCTCTATGGGTAAGACCACGTTCGCCATGAACATCGTCGAGAACGCGTTGATCAGCACGGGCACCCCGGTTCTGGTGTTCAGTATGGAAATGCCAGCAGATGCGCTGGCCATGCGTATGCTTTCATCCCTTGGCCGCATTGACCAGACCAAGGTCCGCGGTGGCAAGCTGGAAGAAGATGACTGGCCCCGGCTGACTTCTGCAGTCAGCCTGCTGAAGGACAAACCGCTCTATATCGACGATACGCCAGGCCTGAGCCCCACGGAAATGCGCTCCCGGGCTCGCCGTATAGCCCGTGAGAACGACGGCAAGATTGGCCTGATCATGGTCGATTACCTCCAGCTGATGCGGGTGCCCGGTAACACCGAGGGCCGGACGGCAGAAATCTCGGAAATTTCACGGTCTCTCAAGGGCATCGCGAAGGAGTTGAGCTGTCCTGTGGTCGCTCTGTCCCAGCTTAACCGGAGTCTCGAGCAGCGGCCCAACAAACGCCCTGTCAACTCGGATCTCCGGGAATCCGGCGCCATCGAGCAGGACGCCGACGTCATCATGTTTGTGTATCGGGATGAGGTATACAACGAGGACACTCCGGACAAAGGCATTGCCGAAATCATCATTGGCAAGCAGCGGAACGGGCCGATTGGCACTATCCGTCTTGCGTTCATCGGCAAGTACACGAAATTCGAAGACCTGGCCCACGGTGATTACGGTGACTACGGTGGAGACTATTAATGCCACGAAGCACTGTTGCCCGGATTGATCTTGCAGCCCTCCGTCGTAATTTCCAGACCGCCTGCAATCGGGCAGGCAAAGCGCGGGTGATGGCGGTGGTCAAGGCCGATGGCTACGGGCACGGTATCGGTCCCGTGGTGTCTGCTCTTGATAGTCTGGCGCCAAAATTTGCGGTGGCTTGCCTGGAGGAGGCCCGGGCGATTCGGGCTGCGAGCCTGGTCCAGCCGGTGGTACTGCTGCAAGGTGTGCATAGCGGCGCTGATATTGATGAGTGCGCGCGAAACGAATTTGAACCTGTTTTCCACTGCCCGCAACAACTGGAGTGGCTGGAACGCTCGGATGCGAGGCCGGTGTTCTGGCTGAAGGTGAACAGTGGCATGAATCGCCTGGGCTTTCATCCAGACGATCTGGCGGGGGTGGTAAACCGGGTCCTGGCCATGGGCGAAGATCAGAGGCTGCTGGGTTTCGTGACACACTTTGCCTGCGCGGACGACCCCGACAGTCCGATGACGGCGGAGCAGACCTCTGTGTTCGAACAGGCAACGGCCTCGTTTCCGGAGCGGATGAAGAGCGTTGGTAACTCGGCGGCCCATTTTGTTCCGGGCCAGCCGTTGTTTGACTGGAGCCGTCCCGGGATCATGTTGTATGGCGGTTCGCCGGTGATTGGCAAGACCGGTCCCGAGCTTGGTCTTGAGCCAGTGATGTCCCTGGAAGCACCATTGATCAGTACCCGTATGGTGCCTGCCGGAGAGTCTGTTGGTTATGGTGCCGGGTGGGTTGCAGACCGGGATATCCGGATGGGAATGGTTGCAATTGGTTATGGGGATGGTTATCCCCGGCATGCCGGAACCAACACGCCCGCCGCTATCAATGGCCAGAGAATTCGGCTGATCGGGCGGGTTTCTATGGATATGCTGGCCGTGGACCTGACCGGCGCACCTGAGGCGAAGGAAGGCGACAGCGTTGAGTTGTGGGGGCGCACGGTGAGCGTTGACGAGGTGGCCGCTTGCGCGGGTACCATCTCTTATGAGCTTCTGACCGGCATCACCGCACGGGTACCAAGGCATTACGGGTGATCCCGGGGCCGCTTTGGCCCAACCCATCATTGCGCCGGAGGCGTTCAGGTGTCTGAAGGGTTCATGGCAAAGTGGTAAAGTAAGATCGCGCTATAGGGCATGGATCGGACTGGATAAACCACTGGCCCGGCCAGCTCAGGAGCACCGCTACATCATTGATATCCGGAGGCATTGAATCCCAGTGCATGTACTTGTTGTTCACGATTACGGCCCCTTGGGGAAGGTTTTACTGGAGCAGCTGCGAGAAACTCACCTGCAGGTAAGCCCGTTGCTGGTCAGTGATCCGTCCAACGCCGACCTGAATGCGCTGGAAAACTGGGTCCCTGAGGATACGGACCTGATCGTGAACGCACTCTGGATGCCAGATCCGGAGGTCGCTGAGAAGGACCCTGAGGGTGCTCATATGGCTGCGTTCTCACTGCCGCTGGCGATGGCCGAGTTCGCTCGTGATCGTGGCATGGCACTGCTTCAGCTCTCCTCCTGCTATGTGTTTGATGGCCGGAAACAGAGTGGCTACATTACGTCCAATCCCGGGCAGCCGGTGAATGAGCTGGGCAACTGGCAATGGGAGTGTGAACAGGCCCTGCGTACGCTGCTGCCACGGCACATTATCCTGCGCACCGGCTGGAGCCTTGCTCGTTTTATCCGGAAAGTTCAGGCGAGTACGGTTGCCGGAGAAGTTCTGTCATTGCCGGGTCGCTGTCGGGGCCAGCCTGTGGCAGTTCGGGATCTGGCCCGGGTGATCAAGGCCGTGGTTCTTCAAATCGACTGCGGAGCTGAAGTGTGGGGTACTTACCAGTATGCCGGCGCCGAAGAAATCAATCTTTACGAGCTGGGATTGGCAATTACAGGGCTTCCCGGGATCCCCGAGGGTATCCGGGTCGTGGACGAGGTTCCGGAGTGGGGTCACCTTGAGCCGGTAAACACCACGCTGATCTGCACCAAGATACGCAATACTTTCGGGATTAAACAGCTGCCATGGCGTTCCGGCCTGGTGGATGAGCTGGCCATGATGAAGCAGGACAACGGTCGGGAAGTTGAAGGTGAACCCGCCGGGTAGTTTTTCAGACGGGTCCGGGGTAGGCCTGTATCAGTTGTTACACTGACGTGAAAACTCGCGGCTGACCAGTTGCAGGGCTTCGATATCAAGGAGCTCAACCTCACGGCCCCGCGCCTTGATGATTCCCTGGTTCTGAAAACGCGTGAAGACACGGCTGACCGTTTCAACCGCAAGTCCGAGGAAGTTGGCTATGTCGTTGCGCGCCATGGGCAGGCTGAAATTGGTCGGTGACATCCGACGGCGCTGGAAGCGGCTGGACAGCGACAGCAGCAACGCGGCAATGCGCTCTTCTGCAGTATTCTTGCTCAGCAACATGGCCAGTTGGTGACTGTTCTGGATCTCCTGGCTCATCAGGTGATACATGTGATGCTGCAGTCCCGGCAATTTGCCCGTCAGTTCCTCGAGCCTGTCGATCGGGAACTCACACACGCTGGTTCGTTCCAGAGCCTTCGCAGTGCAGGCGTAGTGCTCCCCGCCGATGCTGTCCAGGCCAACCAGTTCACCGGGCATGAAAAAGCCGGTTACCTGTTCCTCGCCACTTTCAGTGATTATTGAGGTTTTGATAGACCCGCTTTTCACCGCAAAGCAGGATCGATAGGGCGTGCTCTGGTCAAAGATATGTTCGCCGCGGTTGAAGATCCGACCCTGCTGGATGATGTCCTCCAGTCTGGCCAGATCGTTCTCTCCAATCGCCAAGGGCAGGCACAGGTTGCTCAGGCTACACTGCTGACAGGATGCTTTGAGCGGAGAAACCTGGCGAAAAGGGATTGCTTGAGCCATGCGTGATGATCCGTCCGATTTGATCGAAGTCAAACAACTACCTTAATACGGATGCAGGTCTTTGCCAATAATCAAGCGTAAAGATCTTAGTTTATAATTGAAAACAATAAGGGCCCGGGGGCCCTATTGATTACGCCTGAAGCCTCTCGAATATCAGAGAGGCATTGGTGCCACCAAATCCGAAGCTGTTGGACATGACGGTGTTGAGCGTCGCTTCGCGACCCTCCGGCCCCACCAGCGGGATATCGCTGATTTTCTCGTCGGGATTGGCCAGGTTTTTGGTGCCGGCAATAAAGCCATTCTGCAGCATCAGAAGCGAATAGATGGCTTCCTGAACACCGGCGGCGCCCAAAGAGTGGCCAGACAGTGATTTGGTAGAGGAAATGGCCGGGATGTCGGCGCCAAAGGTGGCCTGCACAGCACCCATTTCGGCGACGTCGCCAACCGGCGTGCTGGTGCCGTGAGCGTTGATATAGTCGATCTTGCCCCGGACGGTGGCCATAGCCTGCTTCATGCAGCGTTGGGCACCTTCGCCTGATGGTGCGACCATGTCGTAGCCATCGGAGGTGGCACCGTAACCGGTGAGTTCGGCAATGATAGTGGCGCCCCGCTTCTTCGCGTGTTCGAGTTCCTCCAGCACGACCATGCCCCCACCGCCTGCGATCACGAAACCATCCCGCCCAGCATCAAAGGGGCGGGAAGCGGTTTCGGGAGCATCGTTATATTTGGTAGAAAGCGCACCCATGGCGTCGAACATCATGGTCAGGCTCCAGTCCTCCTCTTCACCGCCGCCGGCAAAGACGATGTCCTGCTTACCGGCCTGGATCTGCTCCATGGCGTGGCCAATGCAGTGGGCGCTGGTAGCACAGGCTGAGGACATGGAATAGTTCACGCCGCGGATTTTGAAGGCAGTGGCCAGGCAGGCTGAAACCGTACTGGTCATGATGCGCGGAACCATATAGGGCCCGATGCGCTTCACGCCTTTCGCACGCATGATGTCGGTGGCCTCCACCTGACTGGAGCAGGATGCGCCACCGGAGCCGGCGATCAGGCCAGTGCGATCGTTGGATATCAGATCTTCGGTCAACCCGGCCTGGGCAATGGCCTGTTCCATGGACAGAAAACTGTACATCGCTGACGGCCCCATGAAACGGCGGATCTTGCGGTCGATAATGGATGTATCCACATCAACAGAGCCGGCAACCTGGCTGCGAAAGCCCATGTCCTTGTAGGTCTCGTTAAAGCGAATGCCTGATTTTCCGTTTTTCAGGCTCTCCGTTACCTCGTCCAGTGAGTTGCCGAGGCAGGATACGATGCCCATGCCAGTGACGACGACGCGTCTCATAAGTTCCTCCTTACCGGTCAGCCGAAATGGCTGACCCTGCAATCAATTACCTTACTGCATAGTCTAGGCCCTTTGAGCCAGATAGGATATTTGACCTTGGTAAGGGGAGGTTGAAGGGGATTAGTTTGCCGGGTTCTCAGATGACTCGGTCTCGCGTTCGATCATCTCTGGTGTTTCCAGAGAAATACGACCGAGTTTTCCAGAGCGAAATTCGTTGAGTAACACCTCGGAAACCTTGTGCAGGTCCGGAATGCCGCCGCGACTGAAAAACCGTCGTTTTGCCGCAATGCCGTCCATCAGTGCCAGGCCGTCTTTCGGTAACTCCTCGAATCCGTAGCGGGCTTTGACCAGTTCCGGGTAGGCCTCCCGCAGAAACTCGGCTTCAAACATCGCGATGTCTTCGAAGTCCAGAACCGCGCTGCGAATGGCGCCGGTGATCGCAAGCCGGTATCCGCAGGCTTCCGGGGAAAGCTTGGGCCACAGGAAACCCGGCGTGTCGTACAGCAAAATATTATGTGGAAGTTTGATCGCCTGTTGCGATTTTGTCACCGCCGGCTCGTTTCCGGTTTTGGCTGCCGGCCTGCCCGCGAGGGTGTTGATCAGGGTGGATTTTCCGACGTTGGGAATGCCCAGAATCATCACCCGAAGAGCACTCTTCTGGCGATCGTGGTCTGGCGTCATCTCCTCGGCCAGTCTCAGAATGCCGAGAGCTTCGTTGCGCTGGTTGTGGGTCAGGGTTATGGCCCTCACTCCGCGTTCCTTTTCCAGCCATGCCTGCCAGCGTGCGGTAACGTCCGGGTCAGCCAGATCGCGCTTGTTAAGTACCTTGATCAACGGCGTGTCACCGCGCAGCGCGGGCACCAGCGGATTTTCGCTGCTGAAGGGAATCCGCGCATCAATAACCTCAATAATGAGGTCCATCTGCGGCATGACTTTTTTGATCTCCTTGCGGGCCTTGTGCATGTGCCCTGGAAACCAGTTAATGGCCATCGTATCTGCTCCGGATGTGGTTAAACGGCGCCATTATGAAGGGGAATGACTAAACTTTCACATTTGTTTGATTCCGCGTGTGTGGCGGCTTTTGGCGGAGGGTGCCCAGAGGTGTGTACAAAATGAGGGCTGACCGGGGTGAAAAACCGTATCCGTATGCTTTAGGGTGTAGGCCCTGAATAAAGAAATTAATGTACGTTGGTGGTATTCAGTTGATGGCCACCCTGTTAACGGAGAGCATTATGAAGTTTGCAAAACTGTTTGGATCTGCCCTTGTAGCCTTGAGCATTGCGGTTCCGGCCGCAGCCCAACAAGCGGGTGGTCAGCCTGATCAGGTGGCTCAGCTTGCCCAGATGGTAGGGCTGTCGGAGGATCAGCAAACCGAAATCCGTGGCATCATCGATGAGATGCAGGGCGAAATTGGCGAGCTCCGTGAGGAAGCCCGTGGGCTTCAACAGCAGATGCAAGGTGAGATCAAAGCAGACTATGACGAGTCAGCCATCCGCGAGAGCGCTGAGGAGTTGGGCGATGTGACTGGCGAGATTGCAGCTCTGTCAACGTTGATGCAGGCGAAGATTGACAGTGTCTTTACCGAAGAGCAGCGCGACGAACTGGATAAGCGCATGCAGGAGATGCAGCAGCAAATGCAGCAGCGTCGCCAGATGCAACAACAGATGCAGCAGCAGGGCCAGGGTATGCAGTGATCCTGGCTTCCCGCTAGCTGGTTTGGAAAAGGGCCACATCTTCGGGTGTGGCCCTTTTTTTATGCTTGTATTCTGTCCGGCTCAAGTGCCAGCCCCAAAGGGTTTTACCAGAATGATCAGTCTGGGTAGCAGGGTAAGCGCTCCAACCAGAGCCATGAACATGGCAAACCCCGTGAACAACCCGAAGTAAATGGTCGGGATGAAGTTGGACAGTACCAGTATCGAGAACCCGGAGATGATGGTCAGTGAGGTGAAGAACATCGCCTGGCCGATGCTTCGGTGGCAGCGATGCATGGTGGCTATATAGTCACCATCGTTCCGGAATTCGGTTTTGAAGCGATGGATATAGTGAATGGTGTCATCCACTGCAATCCCCACAGTGATGGCCGCGACGGTAATGGTCATCATATCCAGGGGAATGCCGAGCCAGCCCATCAGGCCGAGCACTGAGCCTGCAGCGATGAGGTTGGGGGCCATGCCGATCAGGGCCAGTTTCAGGGAGCGGAACAGGATCAGGAACATCACCATGATGGCGGCGAAGACAACCCCGATGGTCTTGATCTGGGAGTCGAACAGACTTTGCAGCATGTTGTTGTACATCACAGTCATGCCGGCGAACAGAATCTGGTCCTGATCGTAGCCCAGCTCTGTCGTCAGGTGGTTGTGAATGCGGTTCAACAGTTCCTGCCGGCGCAACTCGGGCATGGTTTCCAGAATCCGGATGCTGAAGCGGGCCTGGTCGTGTTCTTCGGAGATGTATGGGGTCAGCAGGGTATCCTGAAGATCATCGGGGACCGCGGCCGGCACGAAGGCCAATTCGAGGGCGTCCAGAGGCTCGCCCTGATTGATCCGGGCCAGAATGTCCAGCGTGGTGCTGATGGACAGAACCTTGCCGGTTTCCGGCAATCCGTCCAGATACTCGTGAACGGCTTCCAGTTCCGCCATTTTTTGATAGGTGTACCAGGTATCGCGGTATTCCTGCGCTTCGCCGCAGTCCTCGACAAAGGGATCACAGTCGCTGGCGAACGGATCGCTGGTGTCAGCGCTCTCGGGTGGGGGGGCGTCAGTGATCACGACGTCCAGTGGCGTGGTGCCGCCCAGGCGATTATCGATGGTGATCATACCCTGATGGATTTCGGTGGAGGATTTGAAGTAGTCGATGAAGCTGTTTTCCACCGTCAATCTGCTCAGGCCTACCACACAAAACACCGTAATGAGCGCCGACCCGATCAACACCGTCTTGCCGAAGTGTTCGGTGAGTCGGGCGAAATGATCGGTGAATGGAATTCGGTCGGAGGTAACCCGGCTATCCAGTGGTGGTGGTAACAGGGTCAGCAGGGACGGAAATACGATGAAGGTAATAAGGAACGCTACCGTCAGACCGAGTGTCATCATCCAGCCGAAATCAATCACCGGGCGAATGCCGCTGAAAGTCAGTGAGCCGAAGGCGACGATGGTGGTGATGGCCATATAGAAGCAGGGCTTGATCATTGCCGTCACGGTGTTGCGGAGGGTCTTGCCAGGGCTGGCTTCTGGTTCGTCGTGCTGAAACTCCCGATACCGTACGATCAGATGAATGGTCAGTGACAGGGTCATGATCAGCAGCAGGGAAATGAAGTTGGATGAGATCACGGTGACCGGCCACTGTGCCCAGCCAAGGAAACCGATCATCAGCCATACGGTAAAGCTGCAGCAGAGCAGCGGTACCAGGACCCAGCGCCACTGTCTGAAGATTATGGCCAGTGTCAGAAGCAGAAAGGCAAGGACCCCGAACCCGAAGGTCGAGAGGTCGTTCTCGATGAAGCGGATCATGTCCGCCACGATCATGGGTACGCCGCCAAGATGAATGTCGGCGCCGTCCCGGTAGCCGTCAAGAATGGATCGGACCTTCCGGATAGTGGCGTCTCGCTCAGCACCGAGCGCCTCGGTAAAGTCAACAAAGTCCTGTTTTACCCGCTCCAGTTCCGCCAGTTCGGCATCAGAGGCTGTACCTGCAGCCGCCTTGTCTCTCAGATCGTTGCGCTTGTTCAGCAGTTCAAAGTATCGGTCTGGCGTAGGCAGATTTACCTGAATGGCGGTGGTGCGGCCATCTTCGCTGATCAGCAGATTCGGGTAGAACGGGTTGTCCAGCAACGCCCGCCGGGCTGTCTCTGGGGTTACGTCGTGCTCGTCCAGGGTCTTTATTTCGCTGTCGACGGAATCGAGGGTCAGGCCGGGGCTGTGAAGCAGAGGAACATTCAGGATGCTGTTGGTGGAACCCACAGCCGCCAGGCTCTGCAGTTCGTTCCTCAGTGCAGCAAGCCGGGCGAGTCCATTGTCGGAAAAAAGTTCATCATCCGGGGTATAGGTGACGATCAGAAAATCATCGGAAGTGGTAAATCGGCGGTTTACCTGACGATATTGTTCCAGGGAACGGTCGTTTTCCAGCACCAGGGATTCGGCGGAAGCATCGAGACGGAACTCGCCGAATTTCACGGCGGCGAGGGCCAGTAGGAGGCCAAACGCCGCCAGGATGATAAGTGGATGCGGAAAAATCAGGCGATCATATAAAATGTGAAGACGATTCATGAACAACGACTCTGCCAGTTCGGACGAGTGCAGAGTGTGCCATAAACCTCAGTGAACCGTGACCTTTGACGAAGCATCTTCCAGAGAATCGATCAGCCGTTTCAGGCGGCGGCTCATTTCTGCGCTTTCGGAAAGCTGGGTCACCATATTCTGGGTGGTTTCGCGGATACCCTGAACGTTGGCAAGCACGTCGTCGGTGCCTGCGGTCTGTTCGGCGGAGACATTGGCGATTTCCTGATTGGTATGGTCGATCCGGTTGACCACTTCGTTGATCGTCTCAAGTGCTCGCCGAGCTTCCTCGGATTCCTCAACGCAGAGTGTGGCATCGTCGGAGCTGCCGGTCATCTGGTATACCGCGGTGTTCATTGCATTGAGCAGGCGGTCTATGGTGCCCTGAATCTGATCTGTGGAGTCCTGAACCCTTTGTGCCAGGTTGCGGACCTCATCGGCCACCACGGCAAATCCGCGGCCCTGCTCACCAGCTCTGGCGGCCTCAATGGCTGCATTCAGGGCCAGCAAGTTCGTCTGCTCGGCAATGCCACGAATCTCGGTGATGGCGTGGCTGATTTCATGACTGTTTTCGGCCAGGGCTTCGACGCTGCTCGCAGAATTGCGTACCACATCAGCCAGCTTGCGGATACTGTCGGCGCTTTGCCCAACCCGCTCACCACCGTCACGAGCAGCGGCGCTGGCCTCATGAGACAGAGTCTTGGCAATGCCTGCCTGCTCGGCAATACCGGTGAAGCTTTGCAGCATGATTTCGATGACTTCTGCGGAGCGGTCGGCACCGGCCTGCTGCCGACCGAGATCATCGCGGCGCGCCTCGGCGGCGGAGGTCAGTTCCTGAACTTCATTATGAAGCCGCTCAATGGCCTCCTTCATACTCCGGACCACTACCACGGTACGGTCCTGCATGGCATTGAACGCGCTGGCCATTTCGCCGATTTCGTCAGTGGAATCTACAACGGCTCTCTGGCTCAGGTTGCCTGAGGCCTGGACGTCAACCATCGTGTCTTTCAGACGATTGACGTGGCGCTCGATGAATGAGATCAACAGTTGGGAGCCGGCCATCTCAAGCACCATGAGCACTGACACCACCAGTGCGAAACCGGGCGCTGTATCCGAGAAGACCTCTTTGAACGTCCTGCCGGTTTGCCCGGCCATGGTGTTCATGGCGTAGAGTACCAGCAGACAGAGAACTGCAAAAACGACAATGTTCAGCAACCAGAATTTGTACTTCAGCCGGGCATTTCGCAGCAGTGTCAGCATGAATGTTCTCAGTCGATGGCCTTTACCGGAATCTGCAGGGCATTGGAGGTCTGGGGAACCTCTGGCACGGCGAGACCAAGATTGTTTTTGTCGAATACCTTATCGGCCCGGTAGCTGGAGCGGACCATAGGGCCGGATGGTACTTCCATGAAGCCTTTCTCGAGGCCGATATCCCGGTAGCGGTTGAATTCTTCCGGGGTGACATAGCGTTCGACAGGCAGATGATTCGGAGTAGGGCGAAGGTACTGACCCAGCGTCAGGATATCTACGCCGATCGCGCGCAGATCATCCATGGTTTTCAGGATTTCCTCTTCGGTTTCACCCAGGCCCAGCATCAGGCTGGTCTTGGTGAGTACATCCGGACGATGTTTCTTGGCATGCTCCAGAACCCGCAGGGTTTTTTCATAGCCGGCCCGGGGATCACGGACATGGCCGGTCAGCCGTTTTACTGTTTCCACGTTCTGGGCGAAGACATCCAGTCCCGAATCCACAACCTTCTCAACGTTGGACATCACAGCATCGAAATCCGGAGTCAATGCCTCAACGGCGACTTCCGGAGTACGTTGTTTGATCGCGGATACGCAGGCAGCGTAGTGGGCAGCACCGCCGTCTTCAAGGTCATCGCGATCTACCGAGGTGAGAACGATGTAACGAAGGCCCATTAGCTCGACGGACTTGGCTGTGTTCTCTGGCTCCTCATGGTCCAGCCAACCTTTTGGATTACCCGTATCCACTGCGCAGAACTTGCAGGCCCGGGTGCACACGGAGCCCATGACCATGATAGTGGCAGTGCCGGCGGTCCAGCATTCTCCGATGTTCGGACAGTGGGATTCCTGGCAAACGGTACTTAGCCGGTGCTCACTGACATTCTTGCGCACCGCGTCATAGCGCTCGCCTCCGGGCATGCGCGCGCGCAGCCATTTCGGCTTTCGCTGAGGCTTCTCCGCTGGTGTGGCTTCCTGCTTTGTTGACCGCTTTACGCCGTCCTTGATGGCTGAGAAGCCATGCTCGTTGCGGAATTTGGAACCACTGGTAATGCGGGTTTTTGCGCTGTCGCTCATTGCAACCGGACTCTCGATTCGGGCATGGGGAACCCTAAAGAGTAATGGGCCAGCGGGGGAGTTACAAGACAGGTAGGGGCAATCACGGGGATACCGGGCACGACTTTGGTCGTACCCGGTTGACCGTCATCAGGCCTGGGCTTTATCCAGAGCCTGGCTGATGTCGGCAATAATGTCGTCAACATGCTCAATGCCGATGGACAGCCGCACCAGGTCCTCGCTTACACCGGCGCTTTGCAGTTCCTCCGGGTTGAGCTGGCGGTGCGTTGTGGTCGCCGGATGGCAGGCAAGGGACTTGGCGTCGCCAATGTTCACCAGGCGCAGGATGAGGTCGAGAGCGTCAATGAACTTTGCGCCAGCTTCCCGGCCGCCCTTAATACCGAAGCTCAGAATGCCGGAAGCCTTGCCTCGGCATATCTTGTTACACGTGGCCTTATAGGGGCTGTCGGCGAGCGTGGCGTAGTTGACCCATTCCACGGATGGATGATCCTGCAGGAAGTTGGCGACCTTCTCCGCATTCTCGCAATGGCGTTCCATGCGCAGAGCCAGAGTTTCCAGGCCTTGCATGATCAGGAAGGCATTAAACGGTGACAGGGCAGCGCCAGTGTTGCGCAGCGGCACCACGCGGCACCGCCCTATAAAGGCTGCAGGACCGAGGGCGTCGGTGTAGACCACGCCGTGATAGGAGGGATCCGGTTCGTTCAGCATCGGGAATTTGTCGGCGCTGGCTTTCCAGTCAAACTTGCCGGAATCCACCACAACGCCCGCCACAGTGGTGCCATGGCCGCCAATGTACTTGGTCAGAGAATGAATGACGATATCCGCACCGTGCTCAAAGGGGCGGCACAGGAACGGCGTTGCAACGGTATTGTCGACCATGAGCGGAATGCCATGCTTGTGGGCAATTTCTGCCCAGCGCTCGATGTCTACCACGTTACCTGCCGGATTGCCGATGGATTCGCAGAAGAGGACGCGGGTGTTGTCATCGATGGCTTTTTCAATCGCGTCAAAATCGTCATGGCTTACCATCCGGCATTCAATGCCCTGATTCGGCAGAGAGTGGGCGAACAGGTTGTAGGTACCGCCATAGAGCTGGCTGGTACTGACGATGTTATTGCCTACCTTGCAGATGGTTTGCAGGGCATAGGTAATAGCGGCCATGCCTGAGGCCACAGCCAGGGCGCCTACACCGCCTTCCATTTCTGCCATCCGCTCTTCCAGAATCGCGTTGGTGGGATTCATGATGCGGGTGTAGATGTTGCCCTGAACCTTCAGGTCAAACAGATCAGCGCCGTGCTGGGTGTCGTCGAAGGTGTAAGACGTGGTCTGGTAAATCGGCGTGGCGGCCGCCCGTGTTGTGGGGTCGCTCTTGTAGCCTGCGTGCAGTGCCAGGGTTTCCGGTTTCATGTCAACGGTCCTTGCTGGTGTGTTTTTGTTTGTGAGTTTGAGCGTGAGAGTATGCCATAGAGTCGGGCCCGGGTGGATTGCGTTCGATCGTGGAATCGGTGTCCGGAAAAAGAGTGTCGTAACACCAGGTGAATACGAACGCATACACCAGGTAAAAAACCACAAAGGCGATATCGACAATCAGGGCTTCCAGCAGCCCGATGTCCATCCACCAGGCGATAATGGGCAGAAAAATCAACATCAGACCCAGTTCGAAGCTGAGAGCATGCACGATACGGATGGACAGGGTCTTTCGGGTTGATCCGGTGAGGTGCCTCAGCCCGTGATCGAAGCCGAGGTTGAACAGATAATTCCAGATGGTTGCGATAGTGGCGCCCAATACGCCCAGCACTCCGGTTTTGCCCATATCAAAACCGAAGGCAAAAGCGGCCATTGGTACCGATAGAAACAGACCTATTATCTCAAAGGATATGGCCTGGCGTACTCTGTCTTTGATTGATCTCATAAAAGAAAGATTGCGAATGCGGGTCGTCCCGCGTTCAGGGCCCGGAAAGGGTGGGGTCGTCCCCAGAAACTGAAGAATCCGACCGGTCGCGACGAGGGTCTAGCATAATAGGTGTGCGCGCCATAGTCGACTCGTCTCCGGCTTCTGCCGGCAGGGCGTATGCCTGAGCTTCTGTTGCATCCGATAAACAGGGTTTTTCTGGATTTCTCACGAAATCGGAGTATAAGCATTTTGTAATGTTTTGAGCCTGGATCGTTTTTCTCATGCCCTGCCGTTTTGTCATCGCGCCCGTGCTGCTGTGTTTCTCATTGTTTGGTCTGTCAGATTCCGCGCAAGGTGATCCGGTAACGCTGAATATACTCGCTCCTGATCTGCCCGGAGCTTCAGAAGCTGGCGGGTACGGACGAGATATTGAGATCGTGGATGAAACACTGGCCTCCTGCGGGTATGAGGCCAATTTTATCATCCAGCCTTTTGGACGGCATCTGGTGAGTTTCAAGTATCTTGAGAGCGTTGATGGCGTAATGACTGTTCCACTGGCTTACTCTACGCCTGGTTTTTCTACCGCGGCTTATATCTGGTATCAAAACGGCGCCTTTTACGATGCTTCTGAACGGGGGCCTATCGAAACGGTTGATGATCTTGCCGGACTGAACGTTGTGAGCTTTCAGGATGGCCCCGAAATACTCGGGCTAGGCAACAGTGTGGAGGAGCTGGATTCGGTTCTTACCATTGCAGATCAAACGATCCATTCCCGTCTGCTGTTGAGAGGAAGAGTTGATGCCATCCTTGCCGATGGCCTTGTCGTGGCTGAGGTTAATCAGCGTATTGTCGACGACTCTGGCTTTGATGATCGTCTGGTGGCTAAACAGGCCCAGCTTGAGTTTGCACCTATTTTTTTTCCCACTCCCTATAAGATGGTGTTCAAGGATCCGGCACTGGCTATCGCCTTTGATCGCTGTTTTGACGAGCTGTTTTTGCAGGGAGTGATTACTCGTATCAGTGACCAATTTACCGGAAAACATCGAAAACAGCTGAAGTTCCGATACCTTGCCCAGTGAATGCGATTGCACTGTCTGGGCAATGTCTTATGAAGAATCCGGCTGCCGTCCATCGCACCTGACCTGTGTTACCCGCCTGGCCTCCTCGATAAGCGCCTGATGTCCCTCAAAGTCATATCCTCATGGTGTTCAGAAATCCGTTAAAACAGGTAGGTGGGATATTGCCACCGACCACGGGGAAGTAGGGCAAAAAAGAAGAAGGGGCGCAAACCTATACGCTTCAGCGCATTCCCGGCCCCGGGAGCATCACGATGGCCATAAAAATAGAACGAATTGCCAATGTGTGTTTATCGACTATAGTCAGAGTGATTCGGCTGCCTGGGCAAAGACAAGCTTCAATTTATAATTGCTCGCAGTGCACGTAGGGAATGCGTGTTTGTAGGAGGGGTTCATGGATAGGCGACTTCCGCTGTGGCTTGTTTTGTTTTTTCCGTTGGTGTTTGTTTCCTTTCTGGCTTTTCCTGCTTCACAAAAGCCCCACATTGTTGGTGTCTTCGAGGGTATCAAACGTGAAATTGCGGTTTCCGACGGCCAGTTGGTCGGACGTTTTGCTCCCTACTATCAGTGCGTATTTGATCGGGTCGAAGCTGACGTTCGATTTATCGAGATGCCGCTTGCTCAGATGCTTCATCAGTTAAATAAAGGCGGCATTGCCATAGGATTGCCTTTGGTGCAAACCGCTGACAGAGACGAGTATGCGGACTTTGGTGGTCTGTTGTTCCAGACCGAATATGTCTACCTCTTGCTCGACGATCTCCCTCCCTTGGCGAGTCTGAAGGGCGTGAGGTATGCATTCGTCCGTCGTTTCGTGGCTGATCAACTGCTGCAGGGTGAAAACCCGCAAGTGACCCATGTTTCAGGTTGGGGGCAGGCGGTTGAAATGCTCAAGCGCAGACGGGTGGATGTGGTCGTTCTTCCCTGGGTCATGATTGACCTGTATATGGCTGACTACCCGGAGCCCCATTATGAGAGGACTGCGGCCTGGGTGGATCTTTCTATGTACATTTCTCACGCTGTCAGTGATGGCAGACTAACCGAGGACCTCAGGCAAGCAATTCGAGAATGTCGTTTCATTTCGGAGAAAACGTAAGGTGGTGGGGATATTTGCACCGGATTCGAGGAAGTGGAGGGCGTGAACGGGTTGTTGTTGAGGTGTCGTCAACCAACAAAAAAGGGTTACGACGTGAATCGTAACCCTTTGAATACTGGTAGCAAGGGGCGGAGTCGAACCGCCGACCCCAGCATTATGAGTGCTGTGCTCTAACCAACTGAGCTACCTTGCCATTTCGCTTTGGGACTCAGCCCCAAACGAGGCGCGTATTTTCAGTATTTGCGCCCGCTCTGTCAAGACTTCGACTCAGTTTTTCCTGAAAAATTAAACGTTGAAGCGAAAATGGATAACATCGCCGTCTTTCACGATGTATTCTTTGCCTTCCAGGCGCCATTTTCCAGCATCCTTGGCGCCGGCCTCGCCGTTATAAGTCACGAAATCGTCGTAGCTCACCACTTCTGCCCGGATAAAACCGCGCTCGAAGTCTGTGTGTATCACTCCAGCGCCCTGAGGTGCTGTGGCACCGATTTGTACGGTCCAGGCACGAACTTCCTTCACTCCGGCGGTAAAGTAGGTCTGTAGCCCCAGAAGGCTGTAGCCGGCGCGGATCACGCGGTCCAGGCCCGGCTCTTCCATGCCCATTTCATCCAGGAACATGGCTTTCTCTTCGTCTTCCAGTTCGGAAATCTCGGCTTCCATCTTGTTGCAGATGGGGACAACCACGGCATTCTCGGATTCGGCAATCCTGCGCACGGTATCCAGGTGCGGATTGTTTTCGAAACCGTCTTCGTTGACGTTGGCGATGTACATGGTGGGCTTGACTGTGAGCAGGCAGAGCTCACGAATGAGAGCCATCTGGTCCTTGTCGAGGTTCATGCTCCGCACTGGTTGGCCTTCATTCAGGACCGGCAGTAGCTGTTCGAACATTTCGAGCTGGGCCTTGGCTTCTTTGTCGCCGCTTTTTGCCACTCGCTGTACGCGCTTGATGGCCTTCTCCACAGTCTCCAGGTCGGCCAGGGCAAGTTCGGTATTG
Source organism: Marinobacter sp. F3R08 (assembly GCF_018860425.1). GTDB lineage: Bacteria > Pseudomonadota > Gammaproteobacteria > Pseudomonadales > Oleiphilaceae > Marinobacter. The sequence goes on from NZ_JAHKPI010000015.1 coordinate 111,676, forward strand.
ATGACCTCAATGTCAGAGGCAGGATCTACCTTGTTGGCCACGTGAATAACGTTGCCGTCTTCAAAGCAGCGAACTACGTGAGCGATGGCGTCGGTCTGGCGAATGTTGGCGAGAAATTGATTGCCGAGGCCTTCGCCTTTGGAGGCGCCTGCCACCAGGCCAGCGATATCGACAAACTCCATGGTCGTGGGCACGGTGCGCTCGGGCTTTACGATCTCGGCCAGTTTGTTCAGGCGAGGGTCGGGCATGGCGACAACCCCGGCATTGGGTTCAATGGTGCAGAAGGGAAAGTTTTCTGCACCGATGCCGGATTTGGTGAGCGCGTTGAACAGGGTAGATTTGCCGACGTTGGGAAGGCCGACGATGCCGCAGTTAAATCCCATGGAGTGCCTCTGCTGGTACTGGAAAATTTGAGCGGATTATACCGGTTTGAAACTGTGCAGGCGATTCATGGCGGTGGGGAGCTTACCGCTGGCTGCATCGGGCAAAACCCGCAAGATTTCGTCAATCACCGCGTTCAGTTCTTCGGTTTCCTGCTTGCCCAGTCGACCGAGAACATAGCCGGTTACTTTGCGACTGTCGCCAGGATGGCCTATGCCGATGCGCAGTCTCTGGAAATCCTTCGTGCCCAGGTGGGCGATGGTGTCCCGAAGACCGTTGTGTCCGCCGTGTCCGCCGCCTTGTTTGAGTTTGGCGGTACCCGGGGGAAGATCAAGTTCATCGTGGGCAACCAGAATCTGTTGGGGCTGAATCTTGAAAAAGTCCGCCAGCGCCTTGATGGCGAGGCCGCTGCGATTCATAAAGGTCGAGGGGTTCAGGAGGTGCAGGTCCAGGCCCTGCCACTGAATTCGGGTATAAAGCCCGTGGTACTTCTTCTCTGGACGTAGCGTCTGGCCCGCGCAGCGGGCCAGAGCTTCGACGAACAGGGCGCCGGCGTTATGGCGGGTATTCTCGTAATCAGCTCCGGGGTTTCCCAGACCGACCACCATGAGGATATCCTGTGCCATCCACCGTTGCCCTCGTCAATGCAGGAGTAATTACTCCTTGGCTTCGCCTTCTTCACCATCTTCAGCGTCTTCGGCTTCATCAGCCTTGATGCCGCGTGGTTTGTGGATTGCCACAACAGGCTGGTCGTGATCGTCACCCTGAACCAGAGCGGCAATCTTGACGTCTTTCGGCAGATTCAGATCGCTCAAGTGAATGACCTGATCCATCTCGACAGTTGCCATGTCCACTTCAATGAACTCGGGCAGATTCTGCGGCAGACAGATCACTTCGACTTCGGTGATCTGGTGGTTCGCTACACCGCCATGGAGCTTGATAGCCGGAGCGCTTTCTTCATTGATGAAGTGCAGCGGTACGTTGACGTGGATCTCGTGGTCCTTGTCGACACGCAGAAAATCAGCGTGGGTCAGAAGCGGCTTGTACGGGTGGCGCTGCAGATCCTTCAGGATGACACTTTCTTTTTTGCCGTTCAGCTCAACAGTCAGAACGTGAGAAAAGAACGCTTCGTTTTCCAGCGCTTTTTTCAGTTCGTTGTGCCAAATGGCGACCGGAGTAGCATCTTTCCCGCCACCGTAGATGATGGCCGGAATTTTACGTTCCTCACGACGCAGGCGGCGGCTCGCACCTCTCCCCTGATCGTCGCGAGGAAATGCTTCAATAACAAATTCCTGAGACATGGTATTAACCTCAATCGTCACCCGAACTGCCCGCGACCAGGCGTTGGATCAGGTGATGTTTCTAAAAAGCCGGATTTTTCCGGCTGACGAAAAGAGTCGGGAGCCTGTTTAGGCTCCCGACCCGGTAACTGCTTGTAATGCCTGAGTATTACGACTGAAAGATTGCTCAGGCGTTCTCGAACATGGCACTGATGGACTCTTCATTGCTTACGCGACGAATCGATTCTGCAAGCAAGCCGGCCATTCCGAGGACGCGGATTCTATCACAATTTTTCGCTTTGTCACCCAGTGGGATGGTGTCGCAGACGACAAGTTCGTCCAGCTGGGAAGCATTGATGTTATCAATGGCCGGGCCAGAGAGAACCGGGTGAGTGATGTAGGCAACCACTCGGGCGGCACCGTGTTCTTTCAGGGCGTTGGCTGCCTTGCACAGAGTGCCGGCAGTATCAATGATGTCGTCCACCAGGATGCAGGTTTTGTCTTTTACATCGCCAATGATGTGCATTACCTGGGACACGTTCGCTTTCGGGCGGCGCTTGTCGATGATGGCCAGGTCGGCGTCGTCAAGACGCTTGGCCACGGCCCGGGCGCGCACAACACCCCCAACGTCCGGAGAAACAACCACGAAGTTCTCGAACCGCTGTTTGAAGATGTCTTCAAGCATGACCGGAGTGGCATAGATGTTGTCTACCGGGATGTCGAAGAAGCCCTGGATCTGGTCAGCGTGCAGGTCGACGGTCAAAACGCGGTCAACACCGATGCTGGAAATCATGTCGGCTACCACTTTGGCGCTAATGGCGACACGAGTGGAGCGTACCCGACGATCCTGACGCGCGTATCCGTAGTAAGGGATAACGGCGGTGACACGTGTTGCAGAAGCACGGCGAAGTGCATCGGCCATCACGATCAGTTCCATCAGGTTGTCGTTGGTGGGATAACAGGTTGGCTGAATGATGAATACATCATGGCCACGTACATTCTCATCGATCTCGACGGTCGTTTCGCCGTCGCTGAAGCGGCCTACAGTGGCCTGACCCATGGGAATATGGAGTTTGCGTGCAATCGCCTGGGCAAGTTCGGGATTGGCATTGCCAGCGAAGATCATCAGTTTGGACACGACGGCATCCTTCTCAGTATCGGCGTTTGATTCAGAAGAAGCGGGAGAAAGGTGGCTGGGGTGGCAGGATTCGAACCTGCGCATGACGGGATCAAAACCCGTTGCCTTACCACTTGGCGACACCCCAGTATCGTGCTTTTTTGGCATCATTTTAGCTCTGTTAGCTTTTTGTGTAGAGGTGATATGTTCACCCCTTTAGCTACGAACCCCGTGACGCCGGAGGGTTTGCTTTCCCAGATGATCCGCGCTGCGGATTTTGTCGGGAAACGTCCAAAAATGCAAGCCCCGGTTCCGGTTAATCTTGCAGGTCCGAATTGTGAAAGCCATTTCAGGCTTTGGTTGACTTCGGGGTGCAGTTTTAAAACTACCTCCTCGCAGTCGTTTCGGTACCTCGAGGCGTCTCCCTCAAAAGCGGGCGCTATTTTGATTCTCGGGGTGTTCCTTGTCAACCCTTGCTCGGAAAAAATCTTACGGGTGTTTATGTTGCACTCAGGTTTGAGAACAACGAACCAGTCTTCCGGAGGGTTTGTGTTGGTCAGTATATCACCAACTCCTTCGCCGAATGCGGCATGGCCATGAACAAAAACGGGGACATCGGCGCCCAGCTTCAGGCCGATGGTGGCTAGTTCATCGGGGCTCAAATCCAGCTGCCAGAGGCGGTTCAGCGCCAGCAGAGTTGTTGCTGCGTTTGAGCTGCCGCCGCCGAGGCCTCCGCCCATTGGCAGGCGCTTGGTGATTTCGATTGTTACTCCGGGCAGGTTATCCGGGGCCCGCTCCATGACGGCTCTGGCTGCACGAATAATGAGGTTGTCCTCATCGGCGACACCGGGGACAGGGTTCGCCAGCCTTACGCCGGGCTCGTCTGTTGAGAGGGTAAAGCGAAGCTCGTCACCATAGTCGAGAAACTGAAACAGGGTCTGGAGCTCGTGATAGCCGTCGTCCCGACGCCCGACAATGTGCAGGAATAAATTCAGTTTGGCCGGGGAGGGCAGTACAAGGCTGGTTGTCACTCTGGGTGCTCCTGCCAGTCACTGACCACGAGTCGAACCTGTTTGTCCTCCTTCAGGGCGGTGATACGGGCAGGGAGAGAGGGGTAGCTGGCGAGGAAGGTCTGCCAGCGGTCGTAGCGAATCTCCCAGCCGTTCTGGCGGATGATGGCCAGGGTGCCTTGCTCGTCAAAGAGAAGGCGAAAGTCGCTGGTGGGTGATGGCAGGCCGCGAATCCACCAGGTCAGGTTCTCCATCGGCAGTTGCCAGCCGGTAGCGGCTTCTACCAATGCTTCCGGTTGTCCCGAGCGGTAGGTTTCTCCGTTGGGCAGGGTTAGCTCAATAAAGCCCGGGACGCCTTTGAGGGTCGTACTGCCCATGCCGAGAAATGACGATGAGAGCGCCAGGTCGTAGGCTTCCCCCTCCTGGGTCCAGTGATTAATGATGGCGGTTCCGCTGTCTGATGGCTGGCGGACGGCGAGCTTGCCTGAAAGCTTCCAGTGATCGAACTCACCGAGTTGGGCTGCGCGGGAGGTCCAGGTCGCGGGGGGCTGGTCTGTCATGCCCTCCGGCAATGGGTCGATCTGGATGGTGGTGCAGGCGCCAAGGGCCGCAAAAATCGTCAGTGCGGTCAGGGTGCGGGCTACTTTCATTCCGGGTGACCACCATTGGTCAGCCGGTCTATGGTTTCCCTGAGTATTTCGTGATCCCGGTCCTGCTCCAGGCCTTCCTGCCATATGATTCGTGCCTGCTCCTCGGCCCCGCTCATCCAGAGCGCTTCGCCATAATGGGCGGCAACCTCGGGATCCGGGAATGCGGCCCAGGCACGTGAAAGGTATTCGAGCGCTGGTTCAATCTGGCCTTCGAGGAACAGGACCCAGCCCATACTGTCGAGAATGGCCGGGTTGTCCGGGTCCTGGCCAAGCGCCTTCTCAATATAGCTGCGGGCCTCTCGGAGTCTGTCTGTCCGTGTGGTCAGGATGTACCCCAGAGCATTCAGGGCAACGGCGTTATCGGGTTCCTGCTCAACAATTTGCTTCAGGTCGCTTTCGGCATCGGCGGGCTGCCCGATACCGTCGTATAGCATTGCCCGGGCATAGCGGATCTCGATATTGCCCGGATGTTCTTTCAGTGCATCCGTGGCTGTGTTCAGCGCTTCATGTTGGTGATCCTGATCAATGAGCAGGTTTACCTCCAGGAGCCAGAATTTCTCTGACTGTCTGGGGTTGGCCTCGCGCAGGCGGTGGATGCGGTCAATGGCGTCCTCGAACTGGCCGTTGCTGGCCTGCAAAGAGCTGGCGCGAGCCAGTGAAGGGAAGTAGTAATTGCCATGTTCGACACTCTGATAGTAGCCAATAGCCTGCTCTGTGTTGCCAGCCTGGTCTTCAATTCTGCCCAGATAGTAGTTGGCTTCGCTGGTATGGTGGCCCTGTTCGGCCAGCTGTGTCAGTTCTTCCTGTGCCAGGTCGGTCTGTCCATTCTCCAGGGCCACAAGTGCATGTGAGAGCTTTAGGCCCGGGGTGTTCGGATGGCGTTCAACGAGTCTGGCAAATTCGTCCTGGGCCGCCTGTAATTCGCCTTCATTGATCAGCATGCGGCCATAGAGCGTGCCCATCTGCCGGTTGTCAGGAAAGCGTCGGGTGTTCGTCAGAAGATAATCGAGAGCACTGTTTTCCTGGTGAGTCTGATAGAGCAGGTCGCCCTTGAGGATGATGGCTGGCTGAAAGTTCGGATCACCCTCCAGCAGAGGATTGAGCCTGTCCAGAGCTTCCTGCGGCTGGCCGGTTACCTTTAATAGTAGTGCGGTGCTGTATTCGAGCTCGGGAGTGTCGGGGTGACGCTCTGTCATGTCATCGTAGAGGGTCAGCAGCTCTTGTTGTTGCCCCGGTGGCAGATTTGCGGCCATGGCTGCCAGGCTGTCGAAGTCAGCGTCGCCGCCCTGATCCATGATTCGTTCCATGTGATGGATGGCGGTCTGGAGGTTGTTGCTCTTTACCGCCTGAATAGCGGCAATCCTGTGAGCTTGAAGGCTGTCCGGGTCAACTTCCAGCCATAGTTCTGCCAACTGTTTTTGGGCGTTGTCTCCATTCAGAGACTGGGCAACTCTCATGGCTCGCGCAATAACCCCCTGGTCACGGGATTGCCTCGCGGCTTTCAGGTAATTCACCAGGGTAATATCGTAACGGCCCCGTTGGGCGGCGATTTCGGCGGACAAGAGCAGGTAGAGAGTTTCAGGCTCAAAGTCGCCATATTCAACCGGTGGCGTTGACTCCTGCGCTTGATCGTTGGCGACTGTCTCGTTCGAAGCAGGCGCTTCCTCGGTGCCGGTAAGGCTGGCACAACCTGCCAGTGTGAGGCCGAGAAGGCAGGTAACCAGAAACGGTACGGATTTGTGCATGCAACTTCCCATGATCTGTCGAAAACGCATCAGAAATAACCACGCTCCGGCCTCTTTCTTGAGCTGGATCGGGTCCCGGCCTCAGCCGAACCCCTATAATGGCATAAGCGTCTGATCTTGCCCAACCTGTCCGCACTTGCCGAAGCAGTGGCGGTTATGGGTGGCAGCTAAGGCCGCTGGCAGTTAAAATGTTCAGTTATCGTGCGCATCTGCGCCCCTCATTGGAAAAGGTTATTCAACCACGAAATGGCATTGGTAACGCTGGGAATCAATCATCGCACGGCCCCCGTTGAATTACGGGAGCGGGTGGCGTTCACGCCCGAGCGCATGTCGGAGGCGTTCGCGGAGCTGCGCGCAACCACCGGAGCCACTGAGGCCGCCATTCTTTCAACCTGTAATCGGACAGAGTTGTACCTTGCGGGTGATGATGACTGTGCCCCCATGGTGCTTCGCTGGATGGCGGGGTTTCATGGTTTGGACGCCGCAGAGTTGGAAGAAGCGCTTTATGTGCACCGCGACGGTGATGCGGTGAGGCACATGATGCGTGTGGCCGCTGGCCTGGATTCCATGGTTCTGGGAGAGCCGCAGATTCTTGGACAGCTGAAAGATGCCTATTCCCTTGCCAGGGAGCATGAGGCGAGCGGTTCGTTTCTGTCCCGATTGTTCGAACATACGTTCTCAGTTGCCAAGCGTGTACGGACCCAGACCGCCATTGGTGAAAACCCGGTCTCCGTCGCCTACGCAGCCGTGAGTATGGCGCACCACATTTTTGCCGATATGTCTCGCAACAAGGCTTTGCTGATTGGTGCCGGCAAAACCATTGAGCTGGTGGCCCGGCATCTTGCGGATGCCGGAGTGAGAGATTTTCTGGTGGCTAACCGTACCCTTGAGCGAGCACAGGCACTGGCAGAATCTCGTGGCGGCAAAGGTATTCTGTTGTCTGAGATCCCTGAGCATCTTTCCGATGTCGACATCGTGATTTCGTCCACGGCAAGCCCGCTGCCGATCCTTGGCAAGGGCGCCGTTGAGCGCGCCCTGAAGAAACGCAAGCATCGGCCCTATTTCATGGTGGACATTGCCGTGCCCCGGGATATTGAGCCGGAAGTAGCCTCACTGGCGGACGTCTATCTGTACACGGTTGACGACCTGCGGCAGGTTATCGAAGAGAATATCCGTTCCCGTGAGGGTGCGGCCCGGGAAGCGGAAAATATGGTGGCGTCCGGGGTCCAGGATTTCCTGAACCAGCTGCGCGCGCTGGATGCGGTCTCCACCCTCAAACAGTTTCGTCAGCGCGCCGAAGTTCTGCGCGATGCGGAGACAGAAAAAGCTCTGCGAGCCCTGCGCAATGGTGCAGATCCCGAAACCGTGCTGCGCAGCATGGCTCGTGGCCTCACCAATAAACTCCTGCACGAACCGTCGGTACAGGTTCGCAAGGCCACTACAGAAGGTCGCGCCGAGGTGACAGAGTGGCTGCGTGAGTTGCACCAGCTGGATGCTCTGGACGCAGATACGACGCCTACTCCGGAAAAACTATGAAGCCATCGATTCAATTCCGCCTCGAGCAGCTGACAGACCGCTATGAGGAGGTCAGCGCTTTGCTCAGCGATTCTTCCATTATCTCTCAGCAAGACAAGTTCCGGGATCTTTCGCGGGAATTCGCCGAAATTGAGCCCATTGTTCAGTGCTTCCAGGCATGGCAGCTTTCGCTTGATGATATTGAAGCGGCCCGGGAGCTGGCGAAAGATGGTGACGCAGATATGCGGGAGATGGCTGAGGAAGAGCTGCAACTTTCCCGGCAGAAAAGTGAGTCTTTGAGTGAGGAGCTGCAGCGCCTGATGCTCCCGAAAGACCCCAATGATGGCAAGAACGTGTTTCTGGAGATTCGCGCCGGCACCGGAGGTGATGAAGCTGCCATTTTCGCTGGCGATCTGTTCAGAATGTATCTGCGCTACGCCGAGCGCCGTCGATGGCAGGTTGAAGTTCTGAGTGAGAGTGAAGGAGAGCACGGAGGCTTCAAGGAGTTGATCGCCCGTGTGGCGGGTGATGGGGTATACGGTGCCCTGAAGTTTGAGTCCGGTGCTCATCGGGTGCAGCGCGTCCCGGAAACCGAGTCTCAGGGCCGGATTCATACCTCGGCGTGCACTGTAGCGGTGATGCCTGAGGCGAGTGAGGCCGAGGCCGTTGAGATTAACAAGGCGGATCTCAGGGTGGACACGTTCCGCGCGTCCGGTGCCGGGGGGCAGCACGTCAACAAGACCGATTCGGCCATCCGGATTACGCATATTCCTACCGGTACGGTGGTGGAATGCCAGGAAGAGCGTTCGCAGCACAAGAACAGGGCAAAGGCCATGAGCCTTCTGGCCTCCCGGCTGCAGAATGCCGAAACCGAGCGGCAGCAGAAATCCATGGCAGAAACCCGCAAGAGCCTGGTGGGCAGCGGCGATCGTTCCGAACGAATTCGCACCTACAATTTTCCTCAGGGACGTGTGACCGATCATCGGATCAATCTCACTCTTTACAAACTCGATGAAGTCATTGGCGGTGATCTTGACGCTGTGGTCGTGCCTTTGCAGCAGGAGCATCAGGCCGAGTTGCTCGCTTCTCTTGCCGATGACCAGTAAATCCTCACTAACCTGCGAGATGCTTTTAACGTCGGCATCCACTCGAATCGACAGTGACTCCTCAAGACTGGATGCCGAGCTGCTGTTGAGCCATGTAACGGGATTGAGCCGGACACGTTTCCGGGCCTGGCCGGAGCATGAGGTAACCGATGTTCAGGCAGCAGCCTTTGAGGCGCTTGTGCAGGACCGAGAAGCCGGCAGGCCGGTGGCACACCTGTTAGGGCGGCAGGAGTTCTGGTCCCTGCCTTTGAAGGTCAGTGCCTGCACCCTGATTCCGAGACCGGATACCGAGTGCCTGGTGGAAGCCGCTCTGGACTTACCGTTGCCGAAACAGGCTTGTGTTCTGGATCTGGGGACGGGCACCGGAGCCATTGCCCTGGCTCTTGCTAGTGAGCGCCCTGACTGGCGAATCACCGCTTGCGATGCCGTGGCTGAGGCGGTGGCACTTGCCCGTGATAATTCCAATTCGCTGGGCCTGACCGTTACTGTGGTTCAGAGCTCCTGGTTTGCTGACCTGGAGACAGGCCGCTTCGATCTGATTGTTTCCAACCCGCCCTATATTCCGGAAAACGATCACCATCTGAAAGAAGGCGATGTTCGCTTCGAGCCTGCGTCGGCTCTCGTATCTGGCCGTGATGGTCTGAAAGACCTTCAATTGATTGTTGACCAGGCGCCTGGCTGGCTGGTTGAAGGCGGGTGGCTTCTGGTTGAACATGGCTTTGATCAGGCCCAGGCTGTGACAGAATTGTTTCGCAGCCGCGGATTCGCAGGCGTCGAGACCCGTCAGGATTATGGTAAGCAGGACCGGATGACGCTGGGGCAATGGTATTCTGATGCCCCGGTCAACGCTCCGGTGTCCAACAGGGGAGGTGTGGATGCTCAGTGACGACGAATTGTTGCGCTATAGCCGGCAGATTCTTATACCGAGGTTTGATATCTCCGGTCAGGAAAAGCTGAAATCTGCCCGGGTTCTGGTGCTTGGTGCCGGTGGTTTGGGGTGTCCTGTCGCTCTTTATCTTGGTGCTGCGGGTGTCGGGACCCTTACCTTGGTGGATGACGATGATATCGAGCTGGCCAACCTGCAGCGTCAGATCGGTTTTGAGTCGGGGCAATTGGGTGAATCGAAGGCGGAAAATCTTGCCGAACGGGTGCGGCGGATAAATCCGCTGGTGTGCGTCTCAGCGCTCAATCAGCGCCTTGGGGGCGACGCCCTGGCTCGCGCCGTTGCCGAAGCGACTCTGGTGGTGGATTGCACCGATAATTTCAATACCCGGTTTGCCCTTAACCGGGCTTGTGTCGCGGCTAAAGTTCCCCTTGTCTCTGGTGCTGCCATTCGTGGCGAAGGGCAGATCTCGGTGTATGACAGCCGGCTGAACAGCAGTCCCTGTTACCACTGTCTGTATCCGGAGCAGGGTAATGAGGATCTGACCTGTTCTGAGGCGGGAGTCATTGCGCCTTTGGTGGGAATGATTGGTTCGGCCCAGGCGATGGAGGCCATCAAGGTGATTTCGGGCGTTGGAACACCGCTGGTCGGGCGGTTGCTGATTCTCGATGCCTGGGAGATGCAATGGCGGGAGATGAAGCTGGCTCGGGATCCTTCTTGTCCGGTTTGTTCTGGTTAAATTCTGTGCTGTCAGCCCATCGCCAACCCCGCTTCCGGCTTCTGAGCTCGTCCTGCAAACGTTTTCAGTTCTTCAGCGCCTGAAACCTGGCGATTGCCTCTTTCCTGCTTTCTTTCAGATCAACGATCTGCCTCGGGTACCCCTTGGGAATCACGCCACTTTTTGCACCCGGATCATGAATTCGTTTGTTATCCAGTTTGGCCAGTTCGGGAACCCACTCGCGGATAAATTCGCCATTCGAGTCGAAGCGTTCGCTCTGGGTGACCGGGTTGAAGACCCGGAAGTAGGGGGCGGCGTCGGTGCCGGTTGAGGCGCTCCACTGCCAGCCACCGTTGTTGGAGGCGAGGAAGCCGTCGACAAGTCTGGACATGAAGTAGTCCTCGCCCAGGCGCCAGTCGATAAACAGGTTTTTGGTGAGGTACATGGCCGTGATCATGCGCAGGCGGTTGTGCATCCAGCCGGTCTGATTTAGCTGTCGCATGGCGGCGTCAACGATGGGCACACCGGTGTTACCTGTTTTCCAGGCTTCGAAGGTGTCACCGGGAGTGTTCCATGCGAGGGCTTCGGTTTCCGGCTTGAAGGCCCGGTGCATGCTGACACGGGGATAGTGGTATAGGATGTTGATGTAGAAATCCCGCCAGGCGATTTCGTTGATCCAGGTGGCCAGCCCTTCCTCGTTGCCTCCCATGGCCTGCGCCTGTTTCGCCGCTATCAGGCACTGCCGGCCAGACAGAATGCCGTTTGCCAGGTAGGGGGAGAGCTGGCTGGTTCCATCTATAGCCGGGAAGTCCCGCTTCTCTTTGTACGCCCCGCCATATTCTTCCACGAAACGTTCAAGCTGGTCGTGGGCGGCCTTTTCGCCGGTGGACACCAAGGGGTCCGGAGCGTCGCGGAAGGCTTTCGGGACAGTGTCTATCCTTGCGGGACTTACGGCGCCGCCTCTGGCTTTGGGCGCTGGAAGCAGTCCGGGATGGGTTTCCTCTATCCAGCTGCGCCAGCGCCTCGAAAACGGTGTGAAGACAGAGTAGGGCTCGCTTTGTTGAGTCAGGATCTCGCCAACCGGCGCCACTGTCTGGTCACGGTATTTGCGAACGGTTATGCCAATGTCGTCGAAACGGTGTTTGATGGCTTTGTCCCGTTTGCGCTCGTTCACCCCGTACTCTTCGTTGAAATGCAGTGCCTTGACACCATGTTCTGAGCAGTGGCTCTCCAGTTTGCCGATGCTGTCCTCAAAACGGTCTGCGTGAATAAATGAGAGCTTTATGCCTAGTCTGGCCAGTTCCTCCGAAAGCGCATTGGCATGAGCGGTCACAAATTGTACCCGGGCCGGAGACCAACTGTGCTCCTGCCACTGCTCCGGGGTGATGATAAAGCAGGCGCGTACCTCGTCATCGCTCTTGCATGCAGCGGTGAGGGCGGGGTTATCAGCCACCCGCAGATCGTTTCGGAACCAGACCAGTTGTGTCATCTGTATGCCATTGTCGTCAGGAAATCGATGTAAGGGGGTTTACCCCTCGGTGAGTCAACAAAATCATTAAGTTGGATATTCGCCCGAACTGACTGATTGGATTATAGTTGATTCATCTTTTCAAAAGTTCGGACGATCAATCTCCAGGGAGGTTTGTGCCGGGAATACAGAGCAGTATCGAAGGCTGGCATGATGGCGTGTGGGCTAAGCCGTATAGCTTGTCCTCCGGGCAAACTCAGCAGCATCAATTGGGGCACATCCGCTTGTGGGTCACCCTGCTGGATCAGGAATGGCAAATCCGTTCTGAGGTTCTTGAACTGGAAAACGATCCGGCTGGCTGGACGGAAACCATTGGTCACACTCTGCCTTCGGCCACGGTTCCGGTGCAACGCTTTATCCGGCAATGCCAGTCTTCAACAGTAACCTTCCTCCCTGCACTGGCCAGCCTGCCTACTGTAATTCGCCCTTTCCAGCCCCTCACGATTCCTGCAGGCGGCCGCTGCACCATCTATGTAGGGACCCTGGTCTGGGTAAAGGTGTGTGTGGGAGAAACGCATACCCTGTTAACTGAGATCCCCCTGGCTCAGCCTTCCCTGACCTGGTTGGGGCGAAACACCATGGAAGGCGAGCTCTGCTATGCCTCACCCAGTTTTGCGCGTTTGGTGCTGGAGGCTGTGCCCAAGCGGCCATGGCGTGCGGTTACGCCGGTAACCCTGATCAACCGCCAGGAGCAGCCGCTGTTGCTCGAACGGTTCAGCCTGCCTACACCTTTGCTCTCGTTGCACCTGAACGAACGCGGCCAGTTGTGGACTCCGGGCGTGACGGTGCAGGTGGAGACCGATATGAATTCTGCCAGTCTGCACGTGGAGCCGTCAGTACTTGCCGCGGCGGGGAGTTGTCGGCAGGTTGCGGACGCCCGGGAGAAAATGGTCCGTGGGCGGCTGGTACGGGCATTCGATCGGATGTTTGGTTAATACCGATGTTACGGAGTGGATACTTTGCTTGAAGCAATTGAAACAGGTGTCATGAAGGTGTTTACCGATATCGCCTGGGGGCAGTGGATCAGCTCCGCTTTTCTGGTCGTACTTGGTCTGTTTCTTGGCTCGCTGGCGGCCAGAAGTGTCGGTCAATTCATGGCACAACGTGCTTCCCGTCATCATGCCGCAATGGTGCGGCGGTTGGTGTTTTACATCATTTTTGTTCTGTTCCTGGTGGCGGCTCTGCGGGAGGCCGGGTTTTCTCTCGATGTCGTACTAGGCGCCGCCGGTATCCTGACCGTGGCTATCGGTTTTGCATCGCAGACATCGGCGACCAACATGATCAGTGGTCTGTTTCTTCTGGTTGAAAAGCCCTTTGAAATCGGGGACTTCATTGAAGTGGATGCCACCATTGGCGAGGTGATCGCGATTGATATGCTCAGCGTGAAGTTGCGTACCCCGGATAATCTCTATGTAAGGATACCCAATGAAACTCTGATCAAGACTCAGGTGGTTAATCGCTCAAGGTTTCCTATTCGCCGGCTCGACCTGCCCGTGGGTATTGCCTACGCTGAAGATGTAGAGCGTGTTCAACGTCTGCTACTGGACCTTGCTGACAAGAACCCGGTCTGTCTCGAAGAACCGAAACCGTTCACGATTGTGACTGCCTTTGGTGCTTCTTCCGTGGACCTTCAGTTTTCCTTTTGGGTACCGAAGGAGAAAGTGCTTGAGGGGCGGAGCAGTATGATGGTTGCGATCAAGAGCACTCTGGATCGTGAAGGTATTGAAATTCCGTTCCCTCACACCAGCATTTATGCGGGGAGCCATTCAGAGCCTTTTCGTGTTCAGTTGCTAGGGACGGAACAAACCACTGAAAAGGATCTCCCGGATGTCGACAAAGACCGCTGACGTTATCAAAACCGTTGCCCCGACACCTGCCGACAATAAACTGAGCCTCGGCTGGCGTGAGTGGGTGGCTTTGCCGGATCTGGATATCAACCGTATCAAGGCGAAAATTGACACCGGCGCCAGAACTTCCTGTCTGCACACATTCCGCACCGAACCCTACACTGACGATGGCGTGCGTCGGGTACGTTTCTGGGTTCATCCTGTGCAAAACGATCTGCACCAGGTGGTGGAGTGCGACGCCAGGGTACTGGATGAGCGGAATGTGTCCGACTCTGGGGGCCATAAGGAAATGCGCATGGTGATTGAAACCACGCTGCTGATCGGCGGGCAGCGATGGCCCGTTGAAATGACATTGACCAACCGGGATTCCATGCGATTCCGGATGTTATTGGGCCGTACCGCGATGTCAGGGCGCTCAGTGATTTATCCCGAAGCTTCCTATCTTGCCGGCGAGCCGGCCTTAAGGACTGAAAAATGAAAATTGCGGTAATGTCGCGAAACCGTCACCTGTATTCGACCCGTCGACTGGTGGAGGAAGGTATCAATCGGGGACATGAAGTGAAGGTCATCGATTGTCTTCACTGTTCGATGAACATTACCTCGGCTAACCCGCAGATCCATTACCACGAAGAGGTTCTGGAAGATTTTGATGTGGTGATCCCGAGGATCGGCGCATCGGTAACCTTCTATGGGACTGCGGTATTGCGCCAGTTCGAGATGATGGGTGTGTTCCCGGTGAATGAGTCTGTTGCCATTACCCGTTCCCGGGACAAGTTGCGTTCCTTGCAGTTACTGGCCCGAAAAGGCGTAGGCATGCCGGTCACCGGCTTTGCCAATAAACCGGATAACGTGCCTGAGCTGCTGAAAATGGTGGGCGGCGCACCGGTGGTGATCAAGTTGCTGCAGGGTACCCAGGGTATTGGGGTGGTGCTGGCAGAAACCCGCAAGGCTGCAGAGAGTGTTATTGAGGCGTTCATGGGGCTGAAGGCAGATATCCTGGTGCAGGAGTTCATCAAGGAGGCCGGCGGTGCGGATATCCGTTGCTTTGTCATTGGTGACAAGGTGATTGCGGCCATGAAGCGTCAGGGCGCGGAAGGTGAGTTCCGGTCCAACCTCCATCGGGGGGGCAGTGCTTCGCTGGTGCGGATAACACCAGAGGAACGGCGCACCGCCATTACCGCGGCCAAGTCCATGGGGCTGAATGTCGCGGGTGTGGATTTGTTGCGCTCCAGCCGTGGGCCGTTAGTTATGGAAGTAAACTCGTCGCCGGGCCTTGAGGGCATCGAGAATGCGACAGGCAAGAACGTGGCGGGCATGATCATGAACTGGACCGAGAAAAACCAGAAGCCGTGGAAAACCGGAACCAAAGGTGGGAGAGGGTGATTCATGGCTCGTGCCCCGTTTGAAATTGCTGGCACCGAGATAAAGGCCGGCACTCGGGAGACCGTGGAAGTTCCGGTCGCCAAACTCTATACCCATACGCCGCTGCACATTCCCGTTGAGGTTGTGCACGGGCGTCGGGACGGGCCTGTATTGATGGTGTGTGGTGCCATCCATGGTGATGAAATCAATGGCGTTGAAATTGTCCGCCGAGTGCTTACCAACTCGGCTCTGAGGCATCTTCGGGGAACCCTGGTAGCCGTGCCCATCGTCAATATCTTCGGATTTGTACAGCGCACTCGCTACCTGCCGGACCGGCGGGATCTGAACCGCTGTTTCCCGGGCAGTGAAAGCGGGTCGCTGGGGGGACGCATTGCCTATCTTCTGCGCACGCAGATCATGGAACGCGTGACCCATATCATCGACCTGCACACCGGTGCGGTTCACCGGTTCAACCTGCCGCAAATCCGGGCCGAGCTGAAAAACCCGGAAACCGTGCGCATGGCAGAAGCCTTTGGTGCTCCGATTATTATCAATGCCGGACTGCGTGAAGGCAGCCTGCGGGCTTACGCGGATTCCCAGGATATCCCGGTGGTTACCTTTGAGGGAGGCGAAGCGCTGCGCTTTGACGATGTGGTGATTGGCAGTGGCGTGAAAGGAGTGATTCGGGTCATGCGTGAGCTGGAAATGATTCCCCCGAAAAAAGGGCCAAAGGCACCTAAAAAACGCTCGGAGACCGCTGCAAATTCCCAGTGGGTGAGAGCAGATATCGATGGCATCATGCGGCCCGTTGCCCGTCTGGGGCAGAAAGTCCGGAAAGGGCAGCGTCTGGCTATGGTCGCGGACCCCTTTGGCGAGTCCGAAACCGCGGTAGTCACCCCCTGCTCGGGGATCGTCATCTGCGTGAACAATCTGCCGCTGGTTAACGAGGGCGAGGCTATTTACCACGTGGCCCGGTTTGACGAACTCAGTGAGGCCGAGAAGGCAATGGATTATTTTCGGAGTAGCTATGAGGGGGACGTTGCCGAAGACGTGGTTCCGGTGCACCCCTGGGATGACCGGCACAAATAAACAGGAGAACCATTATGATCTGGGATCAGTCGTTTATAGAGTTGGCGCCGCTGCCAAGGGGCTTTCACCTGATGACCAATGAAATATTGGCCCAGGCACCGGAGCTGACCAACTGCGAGGTGGGGCTGTTGCACCTGTTTATCCAGCACACGTCAGCCTCCCTGGCGGTGAATGAAAATGCAGATCCGGATGTGCGGGGAGATCTGGAGCGTCATTTCAATGTGATGGTGCCGGAGAACGCGCCCTACTATAAGCATGTCATGGAAGGCCCGGACGATATGCCGGCACACATCAAGAGCATTCTTATTGGCCCCTCGCTTACCCTGCCGGTGAATCGTGGGCATCTGGCGCTGGGTCCCTGGCAGGGAATCTACCTGTGCGAACACCGGGAGCAGGCCGAGAGCCGGTGCATTGTTGCAACACTCCAGGGGCGGTGGTGAATTCAGGTTTGATGATGGGCAGAATTTTGGTGGCACGTTTCAGGGGTTTATGCCTCAACTGCCCTGGTCACATCTATTCAGCCACCCCGTCGGACAAGAGCATTTAAGGTTTTTGAATATTGCAAAGCAAAGTGCGACACTTTATTTTGAATTCTTAATGCAGTGTGTTGTTTGCAGGTGGAATTCAGTCAAGACATCGCTGCAAGCCAGATATACCAGCAATTTGCTACTCGACTTAAGAAAAGGTCACATGGGAAAGATACAGCATAGAGTTCTTTATCAAGAAGCTGCGGACAGAATCAGAGAGTTGATCGAACTCGGCAAATTGGCCCCCGGGGAGAAAATCTCCGAAAAAACACTCTGCGAAAAGTTCGGTATCTCCAGAACTCCTCTTCGTGAAGCATTGAAAGTTCTCAAATCCGAGGGCCTGATTGAGATTCCACCAAATCGAGGCGCCAGAGTAACTCTTTTGACTACGAAGGACGTCGAAAACACCTACGACGTCATGGCCGCTCTTGAAGGGTTGTCAGGTGAAACTGCCTGCAAGTACATCAATGATGCTGAAGTTGCTCACATACGTGAGCTTCACCTCAAGATGGTAGAGCATTTCCATCGTAGCGAGCTCAAGGAGTATTTTCGCGCCAATCAGAAAATTCATGAATGCATTATGTTGGCGTCGAAGAACGATGTGTTGATGGAAATGTACAACAATCTCAGTCAGCGTATTAAGCAAATCCGCTACTCTGCACAGATGACCGACGAATACTGGCACAAAGCAGTGAATGATCACGAAAATATGATCAAGGCGCTTGAAGATCGCGATGGGGAGCGCCTTGGCAATATTCTCCGAAGTCACCTAGGTCATCATAAGCTGGAGTCCGCAGATCTGAAGGGAATGATCGCTGAATAACTCTTCTATGCCAGACCCTGACGCTTGGTTCGATCACGAACAGGTTTAACTTCAAATCCGTGAACCCCTGTCATGGCGTATGGCCTTCCGAAGGTGCAGGTTGGAAATGGAGTTCTTCCTGCAATATGCCCCACCAAAACACTTATGGGCTATCACTGTGTGGTGTCCCTGATCCCTGGTTACTCCTCAGACAACGACCTGACGTGGTGCGTGCTGGTGTCGATTTTGCCCCATTTATAGGCAATGGGGCGGTGTCATCAATACCGCTATAGACGGTATTTTCGTTTAACTTAATGAAAATAATATCAAAATCTCTCTTTGGTACTATGTGTGCTCTATGAATTGCATTCATAATTCATTATTCTTATTTGTCTGTAGAGGGAGTCATCGATGGCTCCCTGTTGCTGGTTCATTCGCGTGTCGAAGCCGCCTAAGCTAGGTCTGGTGCAGAGTCGGGAGGTATTCGGGTGAGGTAGTAGATATTGCTTGCCGCGCAGCGCATCACTGACAACATCTCCTTTGCTGGCGAGGTGATTCAATAAGCGCTATGCCGGCGTATTCTGGGGTGAGGTGCTTGTTGACCTCCCTGACATTGTTCTGGAGCGAGGTTTCTATGTTGTCAGCGCTGGTGTTCTTCTCCCTGGTAGGCGCCGTGGCCGGTGTGATTGCTGGTTTGTTTGGTATAGGCGGGGGAGTGGTGATTGTGCCGGCGCTGATCGTGGCCCTCAATCAACAAGGCGTAGATTCGGTGGTGGTCGTCCACCTTGCTATCGGCACTTCGCTTGCAATCATAACCGTAACCGGGGCCTCTTCGGCATTTGGCCACTGGAAAAAGGGCGCCGTAGCTTTCGACCTGCTCAGGCGTATGCTCCCGGGATTGATGTTCGGTGCGGTACTTGGCGGGCTTATTGCCGACCAGTTGCCGGCAGAACTTCTTGAGCGCTACTTTGGGGTATTCATGCTTTTGCTGGCGTTTCGAATGCTGTTTTCCAAGCCTCCTAAAGCTGGGCAGCAACCAGTCGGTTTACCAGCAATGTTTGGTGCTGGAGGGTTGATTGGCACGGTCTCAGCGCTCTTTGGTATCGGTGGGGGGGTGCTCAACGTACCTTGGCTTGCCAGGAACGGTGCCAGTATGGCGAGAGCGATTGGTACCTCAGCAGCTTGTGGTCTTCCGATCGCTGCGGTTGGTGCCGGGACCTTTGTGTTGACTGGGCAAGGGCAATCGACATTGCCAGCGTATAGCTCAGGATATCTCTATTGGCCTGCATTCGTTGGTATTGCTCTGTTCAGTGTTCCCTGTGCCAGGTTAGGCGTCAGACTCGCTCACTACCTATCGCCGCAGCTGCTTAAGCGCCTTTTTGCGCTTCTGATGCTGCTGGTTGGCTTTAAATTAATCATCTGATCGGATCACCTGTCCGCTGGAACCCGAGGAAGAAGCCACGTGAATGACAACCCTGTTATGACCATCAATAATTATCAAGCCTCACTGGCAGAAGGGCGAGCTGCCCCCTTAGACTGGTGGCATTCCTGCGCTGCGCAGATCGAACGGTGTGAGCCCGAAGTAAAGGCGTGGGAGGCTCTGGCTCTTGAGGCCCCTGAGCTGGATGCTGAGTTGGCAGACAAGCCATTGTTCGGTGTGCCCGTGGGCATCAAGGATATTATCGAGACTGTCGATTTTCCGACAGGCTGGGGCACCGACGGTTACTTGCAAACTTCCTCCTCACTTGTCGATGCTTCGCTGGTGACGCTGCTTCGGAATCAGGGTGCGCTGGTTATGGGCAAAACAGTCTCAACCGAGCTCGCTTACTTCACTCCGGGTAAGACTTGTAACCCGCTCGATACATCCCGAACTCCTGGAGGCTCATCAAGTGGATCCGCGGCGGCAGTAGCCGCAGGCATGGTTCCGCTAGCCTTCGGTACTCAGACTGCTGGCAGTATTATTCGCCCGGCGAGCTATTGCGGTGTCTTCGGTTTCAAGCCGACTTTCGATACTCTTAGTGTTGCGGGCGTCAAATCGTTTGCATCATCGTTGGATACCCTGGGTTGGTTCGCGGGAAATATCGAAGACATCTGCACAACGTTTTCGGCGCTGACCCGTGCGCCACATATAATGGCGCAGGATGATCTTGCCGGGGTGCGTGTCGGCGTCCATAGTTTGCCCGGCTCCCTCCCGCTTGAGGATGATGTTGTGCAGGCTTTGGCTAAAGCCCAGATGCAGCTAAAGAAAGCAGGCGCTGAATTAGTGCCGTTGCCTCTGGACGAGCGATACGAAGCTCTGATTGACCACCAAAAAGTAGTGATGGCCTATGAGGCGAGCCAAGCCCTCGCCAGTGAATACTCTCGATTATCCGACCACATGAGCCACAAGCTGGTCGAGCTGATTGAAGAGGGGAAGGAGGTCAGCTACTTACAATATCGAGATGCGATGCATGCGGCAGCGAGCCTAAGGCAGGCCCTGACAGCGGTATTCGACGCTCAGGTCGATGTGATTCTTGCCGCAAGTGCGACCGGGGAGGCTCCGGAAGGTCTGGAGAGCACGGGCGACTCCATCTATTGTCGCGCCTGGACGCTTCTTGGCGTGCCATGTCTCAACCTGCCTCTTAGCGCTGGGAAGGCTGGCATGCCGGTAGGGGTTCAGTTGATTGCGGACCGTTGGCAGGATCAGCGACTGCTCGAGATTGCCAGCACCCTGATGGCAAAAGAACGCGGGGTCGTTTAGACCCTGCGCGATCGTGGAAATTTAATAACGGTTTTTCAGATTCAGCCCGATTCTGGGCTGAGTTTGTAACGTCCCCCTCTCCTCTCGAAGAATGTGCCACCGTTTTCAATCCCTGCCGGTTACGAGTCTATTCGCCTCTGATACTGCGAGGTCTTCTTCGGTTCCTCCCTTGGCTACTTTACGGTGCATGTTGCGCCACTGGTCGTGAAAAAGCGTGCTTTTTCGGTGCGAAGTTTTTAGTTAAATATCGTTGCTTGAAAAATTAATTCCATAAAAATACATATAAAACAATGTGTTATGAAATATGGTATACATTATGCAAAATTCAATGCATCAATTGATGAATTAAATGAAAACGACAACCGGAGAAAGAAAAAGATGACGATTCGTAAGAAAGTTCTTATTGCTGCTGCATCGATTCCCATGATGCTCGCGTCCGCACTGCTCTCTGCAGCACAGCCTATTAATGTCTCTTACAACGCGGCTGCGGGTTCCAGCTGGCATCAAGGAGCTGAACGCTTCCGCGATCTTGTAGATGAGTACTCAGAAGGAGATTACGTCGTTCGGTTACACCCTAATGCGGCTTTGGCAGGGGGGAGTGATCGGGTTGAATTGGAGATGACACAATCAGGCGCTATCCACTTTCTGATCAAGTCGACGACCTGGATGACCGGCCTTGATTCGCGTTATCAAGTACTGGGGCTTCCCTGGCTTTTTCCGGATCATGAGACAGCTAATGCTGTCATAGATGGTCCAGCAGGTGATGCTTTGTTGAATGACCTGGAGCGACACAGCCTGGTCGGGCTGGCATGGGGTGTAAACGGCTTTCGACAAGTGACGAATTCGAAAAGACCGATCACTGAGCCTGCTGATTTCGATGGTCTGAGCATTCGTGTTCCGGGCATTGAGCTCTACCTGTCGATTTTCGAAGCGCTGGGCGCTTCGCCAACCACGATGAATTTCGCCGAAGTATTCACCGGGCTTCAGACCGGAGCGGTTGATGGTCAGGAAAACCCTCTGTCACTCATCTGGTCATCGCGTTTTTACGACGCTCAGGATCACGTGACCATTTGGAACTACTCCTACGATGCACTTTCGTTTGTTGGCAGTTTGCCTTTCTGGAACAGCCTTTCTGAAGTTGACCAGGAAATGTTTACGCGTGCTGCACGCGAGGCTATGTCGTATCAGCGTGAAGTCGTTGCACAGGAAGATATAGACCTGATCGATAAACTGAAAGATGCCGGCATGACCGTCACGACACTAAGTGACGAGCAGTTGGCGGTATTTCAGGATGTCCTGATGCCAGTTTATGACGAATACAAGCAGTCACTTGGCAAGGACTTCGTTGAGCTCTTCGAATCCGAAGTTGCTTCTAATATCGAGTAACGCCCCGCAGCAGGGCGGTCGATCAGACTGCCCTGCTATTTTTGTCTGCCACACGAGGTCTGAACGTGGAGAGATTGAAGAAATATGTGGTTTTCACGGTTGATCACCTGGAGGAAATCATTGTTGTCGTGTGTATGCTCGGGATCGTCATTCTCACTTTTACAGCCGTGATCGCTCGTTACGTTTTCAGGATCCCCATTGCCGGTGCTGATGAAGTGGCAACGTTCATGTTTCTGTGGGCCGCACTTTTTGGTGCTTCGGCTGCGTTCAAGTACAACAAGCATGGCAGCGTTCCCCTCCTTGCCGATCTCCTACCTCTCGGTTATCGGCGCATTGCCGATCTGTTGGTATTGCTCGTCACCGCAGCGTTTTTCATCTTCCTGGCTTACTACTGTTGGGCTTTTTTGCTTCAGTCATTCCGTGTGGGCCAAACGAGTCCCGCAACGGGTATCCCGGTATGGACCATCAATGCAGGTATTTTTGCCAGCCTGTCGATGTGTGGGATTCGATGTTTGATTGCTGTCTATCGCGATGTTGCAGGTTTGTCGCGTTACAAGGATGTCCCGTCTTCGGACAGGCTCGTTTCTGAGAGCGAACTGGAAAAGCAGTACAAATAGACCTTTTGTTTTTTCTGCGGAGATTCATTAATGGATGTACTTTCAAGCGCAGGCATCTTGGCCTTGCTGCTTTTCTTTGTTTTCCTGCTGGCTAATTTCCCGATCTCGATATCGCTGGGGCTTGCCGGCGTGGTGGTTTTCGCTTACCACCATATTGCACCTTTCACGACTTTGCCGCAGATCTTTTCCGGTGCTATCGACTCCTTCACTCTATTAGCCATTCCGCTCTTTATTGTCGCCGGAAACATGATTGCGCAAACGGGCCTGGCTACCCGGTTAGTGTATCTGGCGCAGTTTATGTTGGGCCGTGTTCCTGGGGGACTGGCGATTACCGTGATTGTTGCGGGAGCTTTCCTTGGTGCCTTGTCGGGCTCGAATGTTGCGGCGATCGCTGCACTTGGTTTTATGATCGGAGCCATGCAGAAAGCTGGCTATCCGTTGGGCTTTTCATGTGCCACGGTAGCTGCAGGCTGCACTTTTGGTGTCGTGATTCCGCCGAGCATGAATCTGATTCTCTACGGTGTGATTGCCAATGCTTCAATCCCGGCGCTGTTTGCCGCGGGAATTGGGCCAGGGCTTATTCTTGCTGTGGTGTTGTGCGCTTATATATACGTTGTTGCGAAGAAGCGAAAATTCCCTATTGCTGATATTGAGAGAACGCCTACGGAGTTTCGACGAGCTCTCAAGGATGCTTTCTGGGGACTGATGGCTCCGGTGATCATCTTGGGCGGTATTTACGGGGGTATCTTTACGGCCACCGAAGCGGCTGCCGTCGCCGTCATTTATGTCTTTGTTATTGATCGCTTCTTCTATCGTCAGATTCGGCTCAAAGATTACCCTTATCTTATGTTGCAATCGGGAATCACGACAGGGGTGGTGATGTTGATTCTGGCCATGGCATCGATTCTGTCGTTCATTCTTATGATCGACGGCACTGCCATGCAGGTGCGCGATTGGCTATTGGCAGCGAGTGGTGGCAGTGAAGTGGTTATGCTATTGCTCGTCAATTTTATTCTGTTCTTTGCTGGCGCCTTTCTCGATCCTGTTTCGGCGATTTTTCTGCTGGTTCCCCTTCTGTTGCCGGCCGTGCAGGCTGTGGGTGTAGATACCATCCATTTCGGTGCAATTATGACTACAAATCTATCCATGGCGCATATCACCCCGCCAATAGGGCTCGCCCTTTATCTAGCCTCTCAGATTGCAGGTATCCGGTTTACTCAAGCGGCCAAAGCCGTGGTGCCGTTTGTTATATGTGAGATGTTTGCCTTGATGATCATTACGTATTTCCCGGACCTGACCTTGTTCTTCGTCAAGCTGTTGACTTGATCAAGCGTCGTTTTTTATCAAGTAGTTGAGTATCGGTTACCTGTACCAGTCCATAAAAGGAGTAACACACCGAAACCCGAGACGGACATGGATGCGAGTGCGCAGGGAGGCTCACGGTCTGAGGGGAAGTCGTTGTTTTTGGCAGCTTCATTACCTAATGGATTCTGAAACTGTCGCGGTATTCCCTTGCTCTGGGATCGTGATTTGTGCGAACACCGGGGGCAGGCCGAGAGCCGGTGCATTGTTGCAACACTCCAGGGGCGGTGGTAGACCGTGGCTATCGGACCGGTGCTTCAACCGGTTGATAGCCGAAATTGTTTCTGCCGCTCCTCTTGACCTTGTAAAGAGCCTCGTCGGCAGCACTGACAAGGCTCTCCATTGTGAGGTCATTGGTTGGCACCACTGTTGAGATTCCGATGCTGATGGTCAAAAAAGGCTCAACGGGATTGCTCTCGTGCTGAATGTTGGCCGAAAGGATTCGTTCCCGTATCGATGCTGCAATGTTCATGGCGGCATCCCGGTCAGTGCCCGGAAAAACCAGAAGGAATTCTTCGCCGCCGTATCGCGCTGCCATGTCTGATTTCCTTTGCGCAGCCTGTGATAGGGACGCTGCAACTTGCTTCAGCGCTTCGTCTCCGGCCTGGTGTCCATATCGATCATTGTAGTGTTTGAAGTAGTCGATATCCGCAAGCATGACACACAGGGGGTCGCTTGTTCGGCTCAGAATTTCCCAGGCCTGTTTTAGCTTCGTTTCAAGGGCCAGCCGGTTCGAGAGGCCGGTGAGAGGATCGTGCTCGGATAAGTTCCTCAGTTCGGCGTTCGCGCTCTGGAGCTGGTTCTGGGTTGCAAGCAACGTTTGTTGTTTCGAGTTCAGCTCAGCATTCAGACGCAACAATTCCGTGTTGTTGGATTCAATCAAATCGATCATGGCGTTGAACTCCCGGGACAGGGCACCGATTTCATCATTGTGACTTATGCTGGCCCGGAGGGAGTAGTCCATGGCACTGGAAATGTCGGATATATCGGACTTCAGGTTCATGATCGGCCCAATGATTATCCGGCGGAAGAGTACCAGCAGCGCTGCTGCGAGAAGGGCGCACAATAATACGAGCAGTGTCACCCCATAGAATGTGATTTCCTTGCCCAGTTGCGTGATTTTACGGGGCAGGATTGCGGTCGCTCTCAGACTCGGCGAGTCCTCGATACTGAAGATTTTGGAAGCGGCAAGTGAGCTTGAATCAATGATGTCCACGGTGTACCTGTTCAGGTCAGCCGTATCCGAGGTATCCGATACCATTTCGATCGTGAAATTCAGGACAATCTGTTTGGACAGTCGGCTGATCAGTCGGTCATCGAGAAACTGGCCAAACACTATATATCCGCGGTGTGGTCCTGAGCCGTCGCTTTTCACGATTGGGCGCATTGAAAGTAGAACCGGCATGCCATTCAGGTCGACAATGCCACTGGTAGTTTGCTCATCAATGTGTTCCTGAATATCAATCTGGTTCCTGAGATTGGCGATTGCTGCTATCGCTTTGTCGAGATGGGTCTCTGTCAGATCGACGAAACTGTCTTCTGACGGGAAGTTGAAAATCCGACCCCAGACGAGCTCTCCATCACGGTTGAGGAAAAGAACGACATTGATCCCGAAGTTCACAAACGTGTCCGGATACAGATTTGAATCGATGTACTCCGGATCAACCGTTTGTATAAAGGAATAGGTGTCATTCCATGCTGACCAGTCGTATACCGTTGAATCGATAGTTCTCCGTTGTGCCTCCAGTCGACGGACTACCCGGTCAATGTTGTTTTTGGCGTAATCGACTTCGATGTCATTAAAGGCGGGGTAAATTACGTTGCGCTGAATGAGAAAGGCCGACAAAGAAAGCAAAATGCCCATGAGCAGAATCAATGTCGTGGTCTTAGCGGAAATCGACATGTCGTCGTGCCTCAGGTGAGCGGCGTTCGGGGGAAGGCAGAATTCAGTATAAGCGATTTAGCCGACATGTTCATAGTGTGTACAGTAGTGCTTCCTGGCCAAGGTGTTTGATGCTGGTGGGGTTCCTCTGCTCCCTGACACCCACTCAGGCCCGAAGATGGAGGTTTATTCTGGTCATTTTCCACCCATTGCCAGATATAAATGAGTGGGATTTCACCCATTTTTGAGATCTTGGAAGCTGATAAATCTTAAAGCCCACTGTTTTCTATCTATTTTTACAATCTGGCCGTTTTTTTGCTTAAATTCTCCTTCTGAAGCCTTCTTCGCTTCGTTGAGCACCCAACAAACAAAATGAAACGGGAGCATTCTTTATGAAAACCCAAGCCGTAATGGCGGTGGCCTTCGCCTCCACCTTCGCAGTCGCAACCCCCGCTATCGCTCAGGACCGTTCAGACTGGCCGAGCAACTTCACAGTTGGTACGGCCAGCCAGGGCGGAACCTACTTTGCCTATGGTTCTGGTTGGGCCAACTTTGTGGCTGAAAACCTGGGCGTGTCTGGTGGCGCGGAAATCACCGGTGGTCCGGTACAGAACATGGCGCTGGTGCACACCGGTGATCTGAAGTTCGGCCTGACTACCATGGGTCCGGCGCGTGAGTCGATGGATGGTAAGAGCCCCCTGGCACCGGGAATGAAGATGGACAATGTGTGTGCCATGTTCCCGATGTATGAAACGCCGTTCTCCGTAACCGCGCTCTCCAGCTCTGGTATTACTTCCATTGCCGACATCCCGGATGGCGCCACCATCGGTTTCGGACCGGCCGGCTCTACTTCTGACACCTATTTCCCCCGGATGATGGAAGCCCTCGGCGTTGACTTCGAGCGCCGTAATGGCAGCTGGTCTGATCTGGGCGGTCAGCTCCAGGATGGTCTGATTGATGTCGTTGCCTTTGCGGCCGGTATCCCGATCCCTGCGGTCAGCCAGCTGGAAGTTCAGACCGATGTGAACATCATCGAGATGACCGATGCAGAAGCGGAAACCATCATCGATAATTTCCCGGTTTCCGAGTTCATCATTCCGGAGTCTACCTATCAGTCCCTGGAACAGCCCTCACGTGTGGTTTCCATGTGGAATTTCGCGATGGTGAACTGCGATGTATCGGAAAGCTTTGTGTACGAGATGACCAAGCTGACCATGGAGAACAACGAGAAAATGGTCTCCATTCATAAGGCAGCTCGCAATTCTGTTCCCGAGAACTACACAAAGAACAATGTTCTGCCCTGGCATCCGGGTGCAGCACGTTGGTTTAACGAGAACGGTTACCCGATCGAAGACAGTCAGATCAAGTAACGGCGCTCCCGCGGGGGATTGCGAGGCAGTCCCCCGCATAGAATGGCCAGCACAGTTCTGGCTCCGATTTGCCTGCATGCAGAGTGTTTCATGACTACCGAACAACATTCCAAAGACCTTTCGGACATAGAGGTGGGCGACGACCATGTCCTTGCCCACAACGTGGACGACGAACCGGTTGAAGCCAACCGCCGGCTGTTCGAAGGCGGCCTGCTGAAATTTGTCGCTTTGCTGGCGATTGTCTATTCAGCTTTCCACCTGTACTCCCTGAACATTGCGCCCCTGGAAACATGGTCGTTCCGGATTGTGCATATTGCTGGCGCCCTTGTGTTGGGCTTTGTTCTGTTTGCTGGCGCCAGATTCGTATCGTCTGAGGAGGGCGGGGCTCGCCATCGTTGGACCACCTGGATCAGTGCTGCAGCCATGCTGCCAGCGCTCTATGTGCTGTATCAGACTTTTTCGTTCTGGCAGATGGTCCAGAACGGAGCCATGCGGATCCCTGTGGAGCTGGAGGTCTGGCACTTCGGCTGGCCTTTGTTAGCGGCAACGGGCGTGGGCATTGTCATGAGCTGGTTTCACCAACGGGAACGGTCGGTATTCAGCGTGCCGGATCTGGTCCTGATTGTCTGCTCACTGGCTGTAGCTGCCTATTTTCTGGTGGTTTATAACACCTCCATGCGGATGTCGACCGGTACCTCCTTTGCCCCGGTTGGAATCTCGTTCGCAGCGATTGCAGGCACAGCCCTGATTATGGAGTTGACCCGTCGGGTAGCGGGAATGGCGCTTGTAATCATCGGGCTGATATTTCTGGCCTATGTGTTTGCCGGTCCCTATTTGCCCGGTTTTCTGGGGTATCCGGGCCTGTCGGTGCAGCGGTTCTTCAGTCAGGTTTACACCGATGCGGGTATTCTTGGGCCCACCACGGCGGTTTCCTCAACCTACATTATTTTGTTCATCATCTTTGCCGCCTTCCTGCAGTCCTCCAAGGTGGGCGACTATTTCGTAAACTTTGCGTTTGCGGCGGCGGGTCGTTCCCGCGGTGGTCCGGCCAAGGTCTCCATTTTCGCATCCGGCCTGATGGGTATGATTAACGGAACCAGTGCCGGCAACGTGGTATCCACCGGTTCATTGACGATTCCACTGATGAAAAAGGTGGGCTACAGCAAACAGTCCGCCGGCGCTGTTGAAGCGGCCGCCTCTACCGGTGGTCAGATCATGCCGCCGATCATGGGGGCTGGCGCCTTTATCATGGCGGAGATTACCGGGATTCCCTATACCGAGATTGCTATTGCCGCGATCATTCCGGCGATCCTGTATTTTGCTTCGGTCTATTTCATGGTGGATTTTGAGGCCGCTAAGACCGGCATGCGTGGCATGCGCGAAGATGAGCTGCCGAAGCTCAAAGCCATGATGAAGCAGTGCTACCTGTTCGTGCCAATCATTATTCTGATTGTTGCCTTGTTTATGGGCTACTCGGTGATCCGGGCCGGTACTCTGGCTACTGTATCTGCCGCCGTGGTGAGCTGGATATCCCCCAACAAGATGGGTATCAGGCATATCCTGCAGGCGCTGGAAATTGCGTCTTACATGGCCATTCAGATTATCGTGGTATGCGCAGCAGCCGGGGTTATCGTTGGTGTGATCTCCCTGACCGGGGTAGGTGCACGCTTCTCGGTGTTGTTGCTGGATGTTGCTGCAACCAGTCAGCTGCTGGCACTGATCTTTGCCATGTTCATTTCTATCCTCCTGGGGATGGGAATGCCGACCACCGCAGCCTATGCGGTTGCCGCTTCGGTGGTTGCGCCGGGCCTGGTTCAGTTGGGTATTGAGCCTCTGACCGCACACTTCTTCGTGTTCTACTTCGCTGTTGTGTCTGCGATTACACCACCGGTTGCACTGGCGTCCTATGCGGCGGCCGGGATTTCCGGCGCTAACGCAATGGAAACCTCTGTTGCCTCATTCCGGATTGGTATTGCCGCGTTCATCGTGCCTTTCATGTTTTTCTACAACGGTGCTCTGTTGATGGAAGCAGGCTGGTTCGATATTGCGAGGGCTCTGGTAACCGCAACCTTTGGCGTCTATATGCTCTCTGGCGGTGTTCTGGGCTGGTTTGCGCGCGTGTCCGCGTCCTGGATAACCCGAGTGCTTCTGATTGCGGCGGCCTTGCTGATGATTGAAGGCGGGATCTGGACAGACCTCACCGGTGTAGCCTTGGCAATCCTGGCATTTGTCATCCAGAAGCAACGCAGGAGTCGTCTGACCACGGCAGACGCTCTGTAACGGGCAGGCCCCGATGGTCTGTAGCTGAACAACCGTATCATGGAGACATGGTACGGTTGTTCTGTCTGCAGCCTGTCTATACTCTAGCGGCTTTCCACGGTTTTTCAGGAACCGGATGTTATGTCCTACCGGGTTGGTGCTGTTCTTGTTTTCGTTGCCACGCTGGCTATGTCCTGGTTGCTTGGTGGCTGGGTCGGATATCGCCAGGTGGAGCAGGAAAGCCTGGAAGAGTCCTTTCGTTATCGTCAGCTCGTAGCAAACGAACTGAACCGGTATCTCCCTGTACCGGAGCTGATGGCGGAACACCCTCTGCTTGAGAAGGCGTTGAGCGAACCAGACAACCCGACCGCGATTCTTCAGGCCAACGAGCAAATGCAGCGCATGGCTACGATTGTTGGTAGTTCTGATGTTTATCTGATGAATACCTCTGGACTGACCATCGCAGCCAATAACTATTTGCAGCCCGACAGTTTCGTAGGCCGGAGTTTCAGTTTTCGTCCCTACTTTTACGAAGCGATGGCATCCGGTGACTCGGCCATCTATTTTGCCCTGGGGTTGATGTCTGACGTTCGCGGGCTCTATTTTTCGCATCCGGTTCGGAATGACGAAGGTCGGGTGCTTGGCATAGTTGCTGTAAAGGTCCTGGTGCATGAGCTGGAATCTCAGTGGCACCGGCCTTCGGCGTTAAGGGAAGCGGAAATGGTTGTGTTGGACGAGGCGGGCATTAGTTTCCTCGCAAGCAAGCCGAACTGGTTATACCGGAATTTCTTCGGGAACGCAGAGACACTGCTGGATGAAGAGTCTCGTCAGCGCTATCCGGATCGGGATCTGACGCCAATTACGCTGGATGTATTGGATCAGCCGTGGGGGCTGTCCAGGCAGTCTGAAAAGGTGGCGATCCGTGAAAGTGGCGAAGCCAAGGAATACCTTAGCGTTCGTGTGCCCTTGCCCAGGCTGGACTGGAATCTGCAGGTGATGGTCGGGACCCGTTCTGTGCTCTGGACTCGTATCGCGTTTCTGTTTGGTGGTGCAGCCTTGTTTTTCGGCGGCCTTCTTACATGGCTCTACCTGCGTGAGCGATACCGCCGTGAGGCAGAGCTGGCTCTGAGAGGTGAGCAGCTGGAACGTCGGGTGGCCGAGCGCACTGCCGATCTTGAGAATTCCAACTCCAAGTTGCTGGAAGAAATCAGGGAGCGCGAACGCACGCAGACGGAGCTCCGGGAAACCCAGCAGGAGCTGATCCAGGCTGCGAAGCTGGCGGTGCTTGGTCAGATGTCTGCGGGCCTGAATCACGAGATGAATCAGCCTCTGACGGCCATCCAGACTTACGCCAGGAATAGTCGGCGCTTTCTGGAAAAGGGTGCCGAGGATATGGTCGACGCAAACCTGTCAGAAATTATCACCCTGTGCGACAAAATGGCGGAGCTGACCCGGCAGTTCAAGGTTTTTGCCCGAAAATCCGAGGGACCTCCCGCCTTGGTAGACCTTCGGCAGTCGGTAGATGCCTCCCTCAAGATTATTGTGGCGCAAAAATCCAGTGCAGATATCGATATTCAGTGGAGTCGGCCGGAATACCCGGTGATGTGCCATGGAGACCTTATACGGATTGAGCAGGTCATGGTGAACCTGATTACCAATGCAGTACAGGCTGTAGAGGGCGTCAGGGATCCGAAAGTACGAATTGATATTGAGGAAGCAGAGGATTGCTGGACATGCCTGGTTCGGGATAACGGGCCAGGCCTGCAGGGCAACACACAACAGATCTTCGAGCCCTTTTATACTACCAAGTCGGTCAAGCAGGGACTGGGGCTGGGGCTATCCATTTCGCGCCAGATCGTCGATGCACTCGGTGGCAGTCTGATTGGCCGTAACCGGACGGAAGGCTTCGGAGCGGAATTTGCCCTGACCCTCAAGAAACGGGAGTCCACGGAATGACAACACCTTCAATTATATTTGTGGACGATGATCCACATATCCGACAGGCCATTGCCCAGACACTCACCCTGGAGGACCTGCCGGTCACCTGTTTCGAGGATGCGCCGTCGGCACTGAAACACGTTGATGCGGACTATGACGGAGTGATTCTGTGTGACTTCAACATGCCGGAGATGAACGGTCTGGAAATGCTGGATCGGGTTCGTTCCATCGACGATACCATTCCGCTGATTATCCTCACCGGCCAGGGGGATATAAGCACAGCCGTAACGGCCATGCAGCAGGGGGCCTACGATTTCATTGAAAAACCGTTTGATCAGGACGAGTTGATCGAGCTGCTTCGCCATGCCCTGGAAAAGCGGCACCTTGCTCTTGAGAACCGGCGACTAAAGGCTCAGTTACGTCATCTGGCCAGGCCTGGTCCCCGGATGCTGGGCGATTCGCCGTCCATGCAGAAAGTGATGGCAACCATTGATCCGATTCTCGATATCTCCGCGAACGTCCTTCTGCATGGGGAGACGGGCTCGGGTAAGGATGCATTGGCTCGCTACATTCACGAGAACAGTGGACGTAGCGCTCATAATTTCGTGGCGATTAACTGCGGTGCGGTGCCTGAAAACCTGATTGAAAGTGAATTGTTCGGACACGAGGCTGGAGCCTTCACCGGAGCGGAAAAACGTCGTATCGGAAAGATTGAGCATGCCAATAAGGGCACGCTGTTTCTGGATGAACTGGAAAGCATGCCGATGCCGTTGCAGGTGAAACTGTTACGGGTGCTTGAAGAACAGCGTGTTGAGCGCCTGGGCAGCAATCAGGTGCAGGAAGTGGATGTGCGGATTATTGCTGCCACCAAGGCCGACCTGAAAAAACTCAGTGACGAGGGCGAGTTCCGCTCTGATCTCTATTACCGGCTGAATGTTGTCAAGGTGGACATCCCTCCATTGAGGGAGCGCAAGGAAGACGTCCCCATGCTGTTTCACCACTTCGTTCTTATAGCGGCCGCCCGCTATGACCGCGAGAGTATTCCGCTGGATGCGGGCCAGGCTGCCCGTTTGATGCAGCACTCCTGGCCCGGTAACGTCCGTGAGCTCAGAAATCTGGCCGAGCGTTATGTCTTGCTGGGACCTGCGGCACTGAATGAAAATGAGCCCTCGTCCGATTCAGCCAACGTTGCAGGCCGGCAGACGCTGGCCGAAATGATGGACAGTTTTGAACGCTCCGCCATTATTAGCGCGTTGAACACTTGCCATGGAAGCATCAAGGACACCATGGTGCAGCTCGGCATTGCCCGCAAGACCCTGTACGACAAGATGCGAAAGCACGGCCTCGACAAGGCGGAGTTTAAAGACTGAGTTAGAGACACGTTCCCCCTGGTTTCAGCCCTGAAACCGACTACGCACTATCAGCAATGACGCTTCCGGTCGCTTTTCATTGGCCCTCGTGCCGGTGATCGTGCTGACGGCATTCCACTACCTACAACCTCAAGCAGGCCGGAGATATCGGTGACGAGGCTGTGGTCGGCTTCTCTTCTGACATGGAGGAGAGCAAGCGCCAGGAGGAGCTGAACTATCTGGCGCTGGCTAGGTTTCCTATGGCTGGAAGCAGAGTGACACCGGACAGGTGGAAGAAGGTGTCCGGGTTATTGAACAGTTGGGAGCCGATTCCTGTCGTATTGATAGCGTGCTTGAGGTGATTCACGAAATCGCCGATCAGACCAACCTTCTGGCCCTGAACGGAGTCACGCTGATCGGTGCTATCAGCGAGCGCAGTGAGGCGACGGTAGAAGAAACCCGTCAGGTGGATGATGCGTTGCAGCGCATAGGTCAGGCCGTCGCAACCATCACTGATATGAACACCCGGATTGCAAGTGCTGCGCAAGAGCAGACCAGTGTCTCTGAAACCATCAATCAAAAGGGGCAGAACGTTCGTTCTGCCCCTTTTGTCATCTTGGGATTTGGCACTGTCAGAGATTGGCCTCGGCAAACTCTGCCAGCAACGAGCGTGGAACCCCCTGCAGGTGGATATGGGCGCCGTGGCGGAAGCCCTTGAACCGTTCGGTCATGTAAGTGAGACCGGAACTGAGTGCGCTCAGGTAGGGCGTATCGATCTGCGCCAGGTTGCCCAGACAGATGACCTTGGAGCCGTTACCGGCCCGGGTGATGATGGTTTTGATCTGGTGCGGTGTCAGATTCTGGGATTCGTCGATGATGATCAGGCTGTGCTGGAAACTGCGCCCCCGGATGTAGTTCATGGATTTGAAGTGCAGGGGTACCTTACTGAGGATGTAATCCACGCTGGCTGTCATGTTTTCATCATCTTCATGCAGCGCTTCCAGATTGTCGACGATAGCGCCCAGCCAGGGCTCCATTTTCTCGGCTTCGGTTCCGGGCAGGAAGCCGATATCTTCGTCCAGTCCCTGGGTGGAGCGGGTGGCAATGATGCGCTTGTAGAGTTTGCTGGCCACGGTCATCTCGATGCAGGCGGCAAGGGCCAGAATTGTTTTGCCCGAGCCGGCGGAGCCGGTGAGGTTGACCAGATGGATATCCGGGTCCAGTAGCAGATTCAGCGCCATGGCCTGATAAATATCCCGGGGAACCAGGCCCCAGACTTCTTCGTTCATCAGGTCGTGCTGGTGCAGGTCCTTGATGATCACCTGAGTGTCGTTAAGATCCGCCACCTTGCCGACAAATCCCATCTCGTCCACGACAAATTCATTGATGTTCAGTTTCGCCAGTTCACCTTCGCGTTTCAGAATATGCTCGGTAGAACCTTCCCGCTGCACGGTTTCCACCTTCTCAATGGTATCCCAGAAGGAGTTGGGGAACTCCCGGTAGCCCTTGGGCAGCAGGTCGATGTCGTCAAGGAGCTGGTCGTTGTGGTAGTCCTGGGCTTCCACTCCGAAGCCGCGAGCCTTGAGGCGCATGTTGATGTCTTTTGACACCAGTATGATATCCCGGGATTTGTGCCGGTCTTGCAGGGCAGCCAGGGTGTTAATGATCTTGTTGTCGTTAAGGTGTTGCGGCAGCGAGTGTTTGCCACTGTCGCCGGTACTCATCAGGATTGAAAGGCGGCCCAGAGGTTCGGCTTTTTTGCCCCGGATGATAGGAACGCCCTTCTCGATCTCTTTGGGGCTGGCATCACCAAGCAATTTGTCGATGTTTCGGATGGCCTGGCGGCAGTCGGCTGCCACGGCCTGCTTGCCAGACTTGAGATTGTCGAGCTCTTCGAGGACCGTCATCGGAATAATGACATCGTGTTCTTCAAAGTTGAGGAGGGCGTTCGGGTCGTGAATCAGGACGTTGGTGTCGAGGACGTACATCTTTCGGCGAGCTTGCGGTGCTCTGGGCATAAGTGGCGTTACCTCTCTGGTGGCTCAGTCTTTATCGGCGCAGCGTTGCGTGAGCTCCTCGTCCGAGATCACTTTTAGCATGTCGTAAGTCGTTATGATGCCGGTAATTTTTGAATCGTTGGTGACAAAGATCCGATGCAGATGCTCGCGCATCATGATATTGGCAATGTCGCGCACCGGCGTCTTTTCGTCAACCGATAAAACAATGGGCGTCATGATGTCGCGGACTTCCACCGGCACCTTGCCCATTTCTTCAAAAATCACCATTCGCAGACGCCGGGCTTCCTCATGTTCCTCCGGGGTCAGGTGTCGGTCGGTATCGGAACGTGTGGCGTTCCACCGGAACTCGGTAATGTCTTTGAGGGTGGCAATACCAACAATCTCGCCATCGTCATCGGTAACTGGGCTGCCGGTTATTTCGTTGTCGGTGAGAAAGCGGGCCAGCCGGTCCATGGTCCAGGATTGGGGAACGGCTTTTATGCTGGGTGTCATGATCTCGTAAGCGAGAACGGTCATCAATCTGGGCTGCCTTGCTAGAGTCCTTTGCCAAAGCTTAGCGCGTCACATGGCGCACGTCATCCCTTGATGGGGCGCCAGGCTCACGGCGTTGATAAGCGAATGCCGGTCAGTTGGCCCTGCGCGTCGTGAACCAGCCGGTAGCCCCGGTACTTTTCTGTGTTTGCGACGCGTTCGAGCATCTCCATGGATCGTATCGGAATATCCACCAGCAGGGAGTTCACCAGCCAGCCAGGCAGTGAGCCATTGGGATCGGTGTGCTGAACCCAGACCATTCGGGTTTTATTCCCTTGCGGGGTGAAACGGTACAACGTGTCGGAGCGGTCGACTCGTATCCGGCTGCTGTTTTCCGCCCGCTGATCGGGCACTGCGTTCAGGTGCATAATAATCTCACCGGAGGCCTGATCGCCGCGGGTCTGGATGCGCAGGACATAATCCCGGTCGGTTACCGGCCAGGGCATATCGTTGACCGAATAGGCAAAGCGGTCGAGGAACTCGCCGTCGCCAAAAGCATAGGATTCGGTGCAGTTGTGCACCCACTCGACACATGAACCGGGGTTGGCCATGACGGCCATCAGGTTTTCGATAGGCGTCTCGAGTATCGCCACGGCCTTGAAGGCTTTGAATCTGGAATCTGGCTGCTCAATGGTATAAACGCGAATGCCACTGGATTCCTTGCGCAGCGTCCATGCCTCGTCCGTTTCAGTGGGCAGTTCAGCCCGGGCGGTGGCAGCAACAGCAAACACTAGCAATGCGCAGACAAGCCCGCTTATGACCGAGGCCCAGCCCGCAATGCCATGGGCTATGCTCTTTCTCATGGGGTACACTTCCTGGGAGATGGTGGGCCGAGTCTAGCATGAGGCTTTTGCTGACATGGCCACGGAAACAATGGATTGTGAACCAGGTAGCGACCTGTTGATCCTATCCCTCAAATTGGCCTGATCTGACGACGACTATGACTATAAAAAAACTGATCAACGGTAAAGGGCAAGTGGTTCCCGGGCAACTGGATGAGCCTGTAGAAGAGATCAATTATCTGGACTATGACTTGCGTACGGTGATGGACCGTTCGCGTTCACGGCTGGCCAGGCGCTGGCGCTTCAACCAGTTTCAGTTTGTCAGCGCCATGGGGCCGGGCTGGGTGTTTGGCCTGGCGGTGGTGGATCTGAAACTGGTGGGGAACGGATTTTTCTATCTCTTTGATTTCGAGACCGGTCAGATGATGGCGCAGTCTTTCCTGCAGCCTTTGGCCAGACACACCTGCATTGAGCCACGTCCGGAGGAGGGTGTGTCGACGTTCAACAAGGGTGAGGTTGCCGTGCAAATTGCGCCGTCCACTGACGGTCGTGCAATCACCGTTTCTGCGCCGGGCGGTATCGAAATTGAACTGACTCTGAAGGAGGACCGTGACCCGCTTCGACTGGTTTGTCCGGCTGGTTATAACGGCTGGGTGTTTACCCGTAAATCAGCAGGTTTGCCGGTGGAGGGGGAAGTGCGTTGGGGGCACCAGATCTGGCGCTGTGACGAGCACACCCGGGGATCCATCGACTGGAGTTGCGGCTTTATGCGCCGGGAGACTGCCTGGAATTGGGCGTGTCTTGCCGGGCAGTTACAGGATGGCAGATCTTTGGGGCTGAACCTGGCTGCTGGGGTCAACGAAACAGGGATGACAGAAAATGCGCTCTGGCTGGATGGTGTCTGCCATAAACTGGGAGCGGCAAAGTTCCGTTTTGATCGCTACAGGCCCGGTAGTGACTGGGATGTGTCCACGGAGGATGGTCGGGTTGATCTGCACTTTGTTCCGGCCGGTGTCCGCAAAGAGAAACTGGATGCGTGGGTGTTGGCCTCCAACTTCCGGCAGTATGTCGGCACGTTTAATGGAACGGTGACGGATGAGGCTGGCAGGACAATCCAGGTCAAAGGTCTGCGGGGGCTTATGGAAGACCACTTCGCGAGGTGGTAAGTCATGACCTGCCCGTTCCGGGGCAGGCCACGTGGTTTATCGCTCCGGTAGTGTGACGTTCAGTTCCAGTACCGAGCAGCTGTCATTGCGGTCAACTTCAACCTGAACCATGTCGTCACTGATCTGAACGTATTTGCGGATGACCTCCAGTAGTTCCTGCTGGAGCTGAGGAAGATAATCCGGCTGTTCACGCTGGCCACGCTCATGGGCAACAATGATCTGCAGGCGCTCTTTTGCCACACTGGCGGTGTTCTTCTTTTTACCTTTGAAATAATCGAGGAAACTCATTCCTTAGCCTCCCTTGAACATCCGTGAGAAGAAACCTTTCTTCTGGGAAGTCATGAAACGGTGTTCCCGTTCCTCACCCAGCAGGCGTGCGACGGCGTCGTTGTATGCTTGTCCCGCATCGCTATCCTCTTCCAGAATGACAGGCATCCCCTGGTTGGATGCATTCAGTACGATCTGGCTCTCGGGAATGACGCCCAGCAGGGGAATTGCGAGAATCTCTTCCACATCCGCGACGGACAGCATTTCGCCTCGCTCTACCCGGTCGGGGTTGTAGCGTGTCAGAAGCAGGTGCTCCTTCACCGGATCCTGACCCATTTCGGCGCGGCGGGATTTGCTTTGCAGAATGCCCAGGATGCGGTCGGAATCCCGAACAGACGACACTTCCGGATTCGTGACTACAACTGCCTCGTCGGCATAATACAGGGCCATTTGGGCGCCGTGTTCAATGCCGGCCGGGGAATCACAAACGATGTAATCGAAGGTTTCAGAGAGCTCGTTGATGACCTTCTCGACACCGTCTTTGGTCAACGCTTCTTTCTCCCGGGTCTGGGAGGCGGGAAGGATGTAAAGGGTATCGACCCGTTTGTCCCGGATCAGGGCCTGATTCAGGGATGCTTCGCCCTGAATCACGTTTACGAAGTCGTACACCACGCGGCGTTCGCAATTCATGATCAGATCGAGGTTGCGCAGGCCCACGTCAAAATCAATGACTACGGTCTTGTGGCCCCGCTTGGCAAGGCCGGTGCTGATCGAGGCGCTGGTGGTGGTTTTGCCAACGCCGCCCTTTCCTGAGGTAACGACAATAATTCTAGCCAAGGTTCTGTTCCTGTTTCTCGGTGGATTCGTCGTGTCTGCCGAATTATCCGGTCAATTATTGTATTCAGATCCAGTCTCAGGCCTTGTCCAGTGGCGTCACCACCAGCAGGTCGTCCCGGAGCTGGATCTGCACAGCGCTTTTCCAGCCATTATCCTGAAGATCTTCGGAGATTTTATAGTGTCCCGCAATGGACACAAGCTCTGCCTCCAGAGATTGACAGAATACCCGAGCGGATTCTGCGCCGTGAATGCCGGCAAGAGCCCGTCCCCGCAGAGGTCCATAGACGTGAATGTTGCCCGCCGCGAGCACTTCGGCACCGGCCTGAACCGGTGCAAGAATCACGAGATCTCCCTCCGGAGCGTGGATCTGCTGGCCGGAACGCACCGGCTGACTGATAATTTTGGCCGGGGGTGGATCACCGGCACTCGTTGTCGGCGTAGGAGCATTCGCGGTTTCTGCTTCCTCGGCGGCCATTTGGTTGGCTTCGTGGGTGCGGTCGCGCTGACCGTTACCCGGTAACAGGGCCAATGCGGCGCCACGGGCGAGGCGGCGCTGGTCATCGGTACCTCCGCGCACGCCAATCACGTGGATGTGGTTGCGACGACAGGTGCCGATGATCTTGAAAAAGTCCAGTTCGCTGTCCAGCCCCTGGTATTTCTCCAGGCTGATAATCAGAGGAATATCCTTGAAGAACCCGGGTGCCTGGCTGATTTTATCCCGCAGTACGCCTTCGAATTCACCGTCATCAAAGTAGTAGAGCTCCAGGGCAGTCATGGAGACGCTGGCGCTTTTTAACTGAAAACCCTGTTTTACCCCGGAGGTAGCGGTATCGCTCATGAAGGAGTCTCTTCCCTGGTCATGTTGTCGGTTGGGTTCGGGCGCTGACGAAGTGGCATGCCTTCGAAGCGAATGCCAGACCATCCGGTGCTGATGAACTGGCGGATATTGCCATGGCTCTCGCCGGTCGGGTCGTCCAGTACCTGTTGGTAGTGTTCGGCGAACAGTTTGAGTGTGTCGACTTCGCTCAGATTGCAATGTTGGCCAAGGCCAAAGATCCGGCAGGACCCAGCGTTCTCGCCCTCTGCATTCACCAGTGGTCCGTTCCGGAAACCACAGGGGTGGTACTCAAAGTGCTGTTCGATCAGGGCCAGGGAATCTTTGAAGCTGGCATGGCCGGCGTCCAGGGATGCCAGATGGATCCTTACGGCATCGTTGACACTCATTATTTATGGTCCTGCTTGGGGCCTTTCTGGTAGAGGGCTTTCCAGTCCTCGTAGGGCATGCCGTAGATTTCTTCCCGGGCTTGCGGGTCGGACAACTCGAATCCGCGCTCATCCGCTTCTGCCCGGTACCATTTAGACAGGCAGTTGCGGCAGAAGCCTGCCAGGTTCATCAGATCGATATTCTGTACGTCAGTGTTTTCACGCAGGTGTTTGACCAGCCGGCGAAAGGCGGCTGCCTCAATTTCAGTGCGTTCTGTTTCTGGGATCGGGTTGCTCATGGGGCCTCGCAATATTTGGTGCGCCGGTGGATAAGGGTTCCTGACATTCTCTGCATGTTAGCTTAAGATACAAGGCTGTATAAATGTACAGAATGTCGACGCGAGCCCCCTGATTATGCCACAACGCAAGATCATCCACGTGGATTGTGACTGCTTCTATGCGGCGGTGGAGATGCGGGATGATCCCAGCCTCCGGGATGTGCCTCTGGCTGTGGGCGGTGAAGGCGGTCGAGGCGTGGTAGCCACCTGCAATTACAAGGCACGCGCATACGGGGTGCGTTCAGCGATGCCTGGCAGTGAGGCTCGGCGGCGGTGTCCCGGGCTGGTGACGGTGCCGCCGGATATGGGGCGGTACCGGGCGGTTTCACAACAGGTGATGGCCATCCTGCGGGAACTGACAGACCTGGTGGAGCCTCTGTCTCTGGATGAAGCCTTTCTTGATGTCTCCGATGTCGTTGATTACAAAGGCAGTGCAACGCTGATGGCCCGCCACCTCCGTGAGCGTGTGTTTCGGGAAGTGGGTATTACCATCTCCGCTGGCGTTGCGCCCAACAAGTTCCTTGCCAAGATTGCCAGCGACTGGGAAAAACCGGACGGACTGTTTGTTATTCGCCCGGAGAGCGTTGCGCCCTTTGTTCAGGAATTGCCGGTGGAAAAGTTGTTCGGGGTAGGGCAGGTGACCGCACAGAAACTTCACGCGCTCGGTGTCAAGACCTGCGGTGATATGCAGGCACTCGGGGCTGATGTGTTGATTGAGCGGTTCGGCAAACAGGGCTATCGTCTTCATGAAATGGCCCACGGTCGCGATGAACGGGCTGTGGTGGTGTCTCGGATCGCGAAATCAGTCAGTGTCGAACGAACGTTTTCCCAGGATCTGCCGGACATGTCCGCCTGTGAGACCGTCATGGCATCTCTGGTCGCTGACCTGAATCTGCGATTGTCACGTAAGGCTCGCCGGAAACCGATTCATAAACTCTTTATCAAGATTCGCTACAGTGATTTTTCCACCCATACCTTGGAACGTGTTCGGGAGCATATTCAGGCACCTGCTCTGGAGGACTACCAGCCGTTACTCAAAGAATTGGTGACCAATCGGGAGCGGCCGGTACGGCTGTTAGGGTTGGGGGTGCGTTTTCGCAATGACGACGCTCCGGTTGCCCAGTTGCGTCTGTTTGATTAATGCTCAGGCAGATCCTGTGAATGCCAGGACGAATTCCTGATGCAGCCAGATCATGGCGGTATAGCCCATGAGCCCTCCAATCAGCGCGCCAGCTGCGACGTCACTGGGGTAGTGAAGTCCAAGAACCACCCGGGATGCAGCGACGCTGAGAGTGAATGGAAGCACCAAAATCGCCAGAGCCGGATCAGCAACCGTCAGCATAACCTGGAAGCAGGCGGCGTGAAGGGTGTGGCCTGAAGGGAAACTATAGCGGTCCAGTGGTGGTGTGCCGCAGTTGATGGCCGGAAACGAAATGAAGGGCCGCTCCCGTATGAGCTTGCGCTTCAGGAATTTGTAGCTGATCGTGCAGGAGAGTCCGGTCAGCGTCATAAGTAAGGCCAGCCCCGGACCTGAATCCGGGTGGAGAAGGGGAATGGAAAGGATCAGGGCGTACCAGAACCAGCCGTCACCGAGTCGGCTAACCAGTCGAAAGTAACCTAGAGCAGGCCGGAAGCTGACCGCACGGTTGATGGACTGGCAGAATGCGACTTCCCGCTGGTCTGCCAGTTCAAAGAAGCGAGACGCTTTGCTTGTTGAGGGCATGGTATCCGGCCTTTGCAGTTTGGTTGAGAACCAGGTGTTCAAACTGTTCGATCTGTGAGTTCCAGCTCTGTTCCAGGGCGTCCAGTCTGGCCTGGGTCCTGATTCGGTTCAGCAATGTCGGCTGATCCGCGAGCCGGAGTGCGCTATCGACGTAAGCCTCGTCCCGATCCAGAGGAACTTTCATTCCGTTTTCCCCGTTGCGGATGTGTTCGGCTGCTGCGGCATCGTCAAAGCTGACGACACCCAGACCGCTGGCCATGGCTTCCAGAACCACGTTGCCAAAAGTGTCGGTCTTGCTGGGGAAAAGGAACAGGTCACCCGAGGCGAAATGTCGCGCGAGGTCGTCGCCACGCTGAGTGCCACAGAACACGTAATCCGGGTGGCGTTCAGCCAATTGATGTCGGAGTGGGCCGTCTCCAACCAGGATGAATCTGGCCTGAGGGTGAAGGCCCCGGATCCGCTCAAAGCAGGCAACCGCCATGCGCAAATTTTTCTCCGGTGCGAGCCGTCCCACATACAAAATGGCGCGGTCGTTGGTCTGCAAACCCCAGGATTCCCGGAGAGCGTTGTCCCGCTTGTGAGGGGTGAAGCGATGACAGTCGACGCCGCGGCTCCAGAGCCCGGTGATCGGTATGCCCATGGCTCGGGTTGTCTGCTGCATTTTTCGGGTTGGCACGAGGGTAATGGCGGTACGATTGTGAAACCAGCGGCCGTAGAGACAGAGCAGCCGCTCAAGTACACCGACCCCATAGTATCGGCTGTAGCTGTGAAAGTTGGTATGGAAGCCGGAGCTCACCGGAACGCCGATTCGTCTGGCCGCAAATGTAGCGGCGACGCCCAGTGGACCCTGAGTGGCAACATAGATGGCGTCGGGACGGTCGGTGGTCAGGAGTTTCTTCAGATGGTTGATTCGGGCAATGCCGAAACGCAAATCGGCATAGCCTGGCAGGGGCAGACCGGTCACTAGATGCTCACGGGTGAACAGAGCCGAGCCGGCACTGGCGAAGTCGCCTTTGCGCTCATGCTGCTGACGAGGCCGTATAACCGTCACTCGGTGCCCACGTTGCATCAGCCCCTGGCACAGGTATCTGAGGGTGTTTGCCACACCATTGATTTCCGGCGGAAAAGTCTCGGAAACAATGGTAATGTGTTGTTGGCGCCGGTTGGCCTGTTTGGTCTCGGTCACGGTGTTTCCTGTGCTTCCTTTGACATGCTCCTACTATGAAAAGCGGGCATGACAGTTATGCGACACTCCCGTGACATTCCCTTTACCCGATAATCGAATCAAATCGGAGACGATATGCAAACGCGAAAGCTTGGAAAAACGGATCTCGACGTCAGCCTTATATGCCTTGGGACCATGACCTGGGGCGAGCAGAACACAGAGCAGGAAGCATTTGAGCAGCTGGATTTTGCAGTGAATGAGGGCATTAACTTCATCGATGCCGCTGAGATGTATCCCGTGCCGCCGCGCGCGGAAACCCAGGGTCTGACCGAAACCTACCTTGGTAACTGGCTTGCGAGCAGGGGCAAACGCGACGACCTCGTGATTGCTTCCAAAGTAGCAGGGCCTGGCAATGGCCTGACGTACCTGCGTAACGGGCCGCGTCTGACACGAGATCACATTCTGGAAGCCTGTGATGCCAGCCTGAAACGCCTGCAGACTGATTACATCGACCTCTACCAGGTGCACTGGCCGGATCGCAGCACGAACTTTTTCGGCAAGCTCGGTTATGAGCACAATCCGGACGAGTCTTTCACGCCTATCGAGGAAACTCTTGAGGCGCTGGACGAGCTTGTGCGGTCCGGTAAGGTCCGACACATTGGCCTGTCCAATGAAACGCCGTGGGGCACCATGGAGTATCTTCGTCTGGCTGGAGAAAAGGGCTGGCCCCGTGTGGCGAGTATCCAGAATCCCTATAACCTCCTAAACCGATCGTTCGAAGTCGGGATGGCGGAAATTGCTCATCGGGAACAGGCCGGTTTGCTGGCCTATTCGCCGCTGGCGTTCGGCATGTTGTCTGGTAAGTATCTGGGAGGTAAATGGCCAGAAAAAGCCAGAATGACCCTTTACGAGCGTTTCAGCCGATACACCAGCGACCGTGGCATGGATGCGACCCGGGCATACGTTGAGCTGGCTCGTGAAAACGGA
Source organism: Marinobacter sp. F3R08 (assembly GCF_018860425.1). GTDB lineage: Bacteria > Pseudomonadota > Gammaproteobacteria > Pseudomonadales > Oleiphilaceae > Marinobacter. The sequence continues at coordinate 155,156 of NZ_JAHKPI010000015.1, forward strand.
CTGTCTCCGGTCCAGATGGCACTGGCGTACGTGAACAGCCGGAGCTTTGTGACCAGCAACATCATTGGCGCCACGTCCATGGAACAGTTGCGTGAGAATGTGGGGTCTGCACAGGTTATTCTGAGCCCTGCAGTACTGGAAGCGATTGAGGCCATTCATCAGGAATTTACCTATCCCTGCCCCTGAGTGGCATCCCGGCTATAGCCTCCGGCCACCAGGTGTTGGCTGGAGGTTACAGTCTGAAATATTAGAGATCATAAATTGACAAAAACATGGTGCTCCTGTGACAAAAAAGCGGCGCATTTGTGTGCGAAATCACAGCTTTCCAGCCTGTGTTTATTAGACTTAAGCCTAATGTATCAGTAGACTCTCATTTCGAAAAAGGTCTCAGGCAGCGTCATGGTTATTCGCATCTTCGTCGCATTACTCGCTCTAAATCTCCTGGCATTCGTCGTGCGTGCGGAAGCCTCCGGGCGGGTATTCGAAGTGGTCGAGAGCGCGACAACCAGTGAACAGGTTATTGAGATGGAGGACAGGGTTTTCGGCGACTTTGAAGATGACAGCTCAGAGGCAGTCACCGAAATCGGTTCCCGCCTTCTTAGCCTTACGTTGACCCGTTCAAAGACCACGGGCAGGCATTATGCGTCAGATCCTGCGCAGGCCGATCATGGCATTGCGCTTCTGAATGAGGGCGCCTGCCTGAACCTGAAGTGGAACTTCTGAACCCCTCGCATACCTCCCCACCTGCAAATCTTCTGAACTCAGAATCATGACCTGGCGCATTGTCTGCGCGCTGTGCTCGTGTGATCATCCGTGTTGGAACGCTTGTTAGCCAATAAGGAGCCTGGACATGGCGGGTGCTAGAGGGCAGTTATCGAACGACGTGAACGCCTGTGTTGATGAGGTGATTCGCCGGGTAGGCAAGGAAATTACTCTCGGGCTGCCGCTCGGGCTAGGTAAGCCCGTCCGCTTTGTAAATGCACTATACCAGCGGGCCAAAGACGACCCCGAGATTCGCCTGCATATTGTCACAGCGCTTTCGCTTCTGGCACCAATGGATGGCTCGTCGCTGGAAAAACGCTTCATGGGCCCGTTCGTGAAGCGCCTGTATGGTCGGATTCCGGAGCTGACCTATGCCCGGGATGTCTCAGGTAATTGTCTCCCGCAGAATGTCCAGGTCTCGGAGTTTTTCTTCAAGGCCGGCAGTTACCTGAACAATCGTTCCCAGCAGCGTCACTACGTTTGTACCAATTATACCCATGCCGTTCGTGATCTTATGGCGGTGGGTGTCAATGTGGTCGCCCAGATGGTGGCGTCGGGCGAGGCTCACGGGCAACCCGGGCAAGTCAGTCTGAGTTGCAACCCCGACCTGACGTTGGATTTGATTCCTTTGCTTCGGGAGCGGGAGGCCGCGGGCACGCCGGTTGCATTGGTGGCCGAGACCAATCAGAACCTGCCGTGGTTCGGACGCCACGCGGCCCTTGACGCAACGCGGTTCGATATCGTGCTTGATGAGCCTTCCAGCGATTACCCGTTGTTTTCTGCCCCGCAGATGTCGGTTAGCCCGGAAGATCATATGATCGGGTTTTATGCGAGTACCTTGCTGAAGGATGGAGGAACTCTTCAGGTAGGAATTGGCTCTCTGGGTGCCGCCCTGGTACACAGCACCATACTGCGACACAGCCACAACGATGCGTGGCGGAAGGTGTTTGATCACCTCAAAGTTGATGAAACCTTCCCTGTCGTCCGGGAAGAGGGTGGCACCGGCCCCTTTAAAGAAGGGCTGTATGGTTGCAGCGAAATGATGGTTGATGGCTTTCTGTATCTGATGCAGGAAGGCATCCTGAGTCGTGAGGTTTATGATCATGCCGATCTGCAGGCGCTGATCAACCGGGGCGATCTTACTGTTGAACTATCTCTGACTACGTTGGATGTTCTGCGCCGCGAAAAGCTTATCGATAGTCCGCTGCAGGCAAGGGATGTCCATTGGCTTGTCCGGCATGGCATCCTGAAAGACGCTGTGGAATTCAAAGGCGGTCGGTTGCGTGTCGGTGATCAGTCGGTGGAGGGGGACCTGGACAACCCGGAAGCACGGGAAGCTATCGAGACCCTTGCTCTTGGAGAGCGGCTGACGGGCGGGATTGTCATGCATGGAGGCTTCTACGTGGGCCCCGAGCAGTTCTATCAGTCCCTGCGAGAGCTGCCCGACGAGCAGCGTGCGAAAATCTGCATGACCAGCGTGAACTTCATCAATCACCTTTATGACCATCGATTCGGGAATCAGAAGCTGAAGGCAGCCCAGCGCGTCCATGGCCGTTTTATCAACTCGGCAATGATGTACACCCTTAATGGCGCCGGGGTATCCGACGGCCTGGAAGATGGTCGGGTGGTCAGTGGTGTCGGCGGGCAGTACAACTTTGTGGCCATGGCCCATGAACTTCCGGGAGCGCGTTCCATTCTGTCGCTGCGCAGTACCCGCTCATCAAGGGGCAAGGTACTCTCCAATATTGTGTTCAACTATGGCCATTGCACCATTCCCCGCCATCTGCGGGATATTGTGATTACCGAATACGGGATTGCCGACCTGAGAGGGCAGTCAGACGAGCAGGTATTCCTCCGTTTGATCCGCATCGCGGATTCCCGATTCCAGCAGGCGCTTCTGAAAAGGGCCCAGAAGGCGGGCAAGGTGAATCCCGATTTCAGGTTGCCGGCTGATTGGTGTAACAACACTCCGCAAGCCGTTCGGCAGGCAGTTGCTGTGACGGGAGATCCCGGTCTGTTCCCGCCATTTCCGTTTGGCAGAGACTTTACCGACGAGGAGCTGACGTTGGGGAAAGCCCTTAAGGGGCTGAAGGCCGCAACGGCCACTCGTCGTGGTAAACTGTCGACGCTGCTGAAGGCCCTCCGGGCCCGAGACGACGAAGGCCGGTATGGGGCCCTGCTGGAACGCATGGGGCTGGCCAGCCCTTCAGGATTGCGGGACAAGCTGGACCAACGTCTGGTTATCCATGGCCTGCAGCAGCTTGAATCACCACCGGATACAGGAAACTCGAAAACCTGATGACAGCTTCACAAACAAGACCCGACGTTTTTACCGTCCACTATGTGCTGAAGAACAAGGTCGGCGAGCTGGTCGATACGTCCGAAGGCAGTGAGCCTCTGCACTTCGTCTATGGCAGCCCCGAGATTATTGAAGGGATCCAACAGGCGGTGAAAGACCGCAATGTGGGGGATTGCCTGGAGGTGACGGTGCCTCCGGCAATGGCTTACGGAGAGCATAAGCCGGAGCTGGTGCGTAAGGTGCCCCGCTCACTGTTCGAAGGGATCGAGAACCTGCAGGTAGGCATGAAATTCCAGACCAACACCGGCGATGAAGCGCAGATCGTTCAGGTGGTCGGAATTGATGGCAACCTGGTGAGGGTTGATGCCAATCACCCGCTGGCAGGCTTCACCCTGTACTTTGATCTGGAGATTGTTGGCCGCCGTGAAGCGACGGAAGATGAGGTAGTCCAGGGTCATCCTCTGTTCTGAGAACATCGATTGCCGGTTTGTCGTATTCACCCTTGTAGACCCGCTTCAGGCCGTCGAGCACCGTGTCTCTCAGGCTGAGAGCGAATTCGTTGGTTGGCATTGTTTCCGGTGGGTGCACCGCAGCATGGAAAACAACGTCGACCCGGGCGGCGGGTTGTCTGAGCATTCGCAGCAAATGGCTGAGGAACTCGTCTTCAGCAATGAAGGGGGCGAGATGATCGGGGCGTCCGTTTCTGCGATAAGCAATGGTGATGGGCTGAACCGGTACCTTGCTTTCCGTTGCAGCCTTCAACAAAAGGCCATGGAACGGCAATACAGTCAGGCCGGCGCTCGTAGTGCCTTCCGGGTAAATCAGGACGTTCTCTCCGGCCTGCAGGTTGCCGATTATCTGGCCGCGTACGCGTCGGGCCTGACCGCCTCCGCGCTGAATGAACAGCGTTCCGGCCTGCCGTGCTAGCCAGCCAATCACTGGCCATTTGGCCACTTCAGCTTTTGATAGGAACCGGATTTGCGCCAGGCTTCCCAAAACCGGGATGTCTGACCAACTGATGTGGTTGCTGACGAAGAGGGCGGTATTTTCTGATGGTAAGCCGTGCTGGTGTAGGTCCAGTCCCAAACACCGGCAGGCCCATCGGAGGCAGAATCTGGTCCAGGGCCGCCGATCGATTGCTTTACGGGTTATTATTTCAGTGGCTCGCAAGCTGGCGGCAAGCATTGTGGTGGCTGCCAGAAAAGCGATAAAGGCTGTGACACGAACGCACAATCTGAGCCAGCTCATCTCCGAGACTCCCGACCTCAAGGGGCTGTACGCATGAAGTGTCGGCTGTAACGGTCAGCCAGTTTGCTCACCTCCAGTACGACCAGCAGATCCGCGCAGCGAAAATCAGGATCCCAACAGGGTTCACCGCAGACTCGGGCGCCAAGGCGCATGTAGGCTCGGATCAGAGCAGGTACGTCCACCGGGCGATCGGTGTCGCGGGTGTGGGTCAAATGAGGCATGGGTCTGAGTGGTTTGACCAAAAATGCCGGTTCCGCAAGGTATTCGGCCTGAAGATGACGGGCAGTGCGCCAGGCTTTGAGTCCTCCATCGGACATGCTGATGCTCGCGCAGCCGATCATATAGTCAACGCCGCGCTCAACAAGATACTCGGCGACTGCCGACCAGAGTACGCTGATGGTTGCGCCGTTCCGGTAGTCCGGGTGGACACAGGTGCGCCCCAGTTCAGCGATGGTGCCCGGGAGTTTTTCCAGAGAGCTCAGGTCAAACTCTCCTGCAGAGTAAAAGCCGGCAACCGCTCCCGTGTTGGCCTGGTGCAGGACTCGCGTGGTAGCGACCAGTTCGCCGGAATCCAGGTCAGTTACGATCAGGTGGTCACACACTGTGTCGAACACGTCAGCATCGATGCCAGGCGTCTGAGCTCCAAGGTCACAGCCATATTCTTCTGAAAACACCTGGTATCGCAGCCGCTGTGCTGCCTCTATCTGTTTTGGGCATCGGGTTGTGTCGGTTTTCAGGCTGCGGGCACTGCGGCGGGCTTTCGCGGTTTGTGAGGTCATGGCATCGTCTCTTTTATTTCCATTTCCCGACAAGCCTATGAAGCCGGTATGACACACCGGTGACCACGCTGTGACGTGTCTGTGACACTGGGGCAGTTTGGTTGCTTTGGAGTCTTTGTTGCGGGGTGTAACGAAGCAGCGGTTCCATGTATATTTATGAATAGCATGTATAATTGCTGTTACAGCAAGTTGCCTGTATTGTCAGATAGACAGAATGACCTGAAACCGGAATAAAAAAATCAGAGATGGATGGCGTGGAACAGACAAACGAAAGTTGGCGAATTCTGATTGTCGAGGACGACGAGCGGTTGGCAGAGTTGACCCGTGAATACCTGGAAAGCAACGGGTTGACCGTCTCCCTGGAAACTCACGGTGGTCCAGCAGTTGAGCGGATCCGCAATGAACAGCCGGATCTCGTGGTGCTGGATCTTATGCTGCCGGGTGAAGACGGGCTGTCCATTTGCCGTCGGGTGCGCCCGTTTTATTCCGGCCCGATTATCATGCTGACCGCCCGCACCGATGACCTGGATCAGGTCCTTGGGCTGGAAATGGGGGCAGACGATTATATTGGTAAGCCGGTCAAACCCAGAGTATTACTGGCGCGCATCCGGGCCATGTTACGTCGGGTTTCCGAGACCGCACAGGGGGCAGGCGATGAAGCCGGTGGTGAAGAGCCTGTGCGCCTGCAGTTTAATGATCTGGTTGTTGATCGCTCTATGCGAGAGGCCTGGTTGAATGATGACAGTATTGATCTGACCAGTGCTGAGTTTGATCTGCTCTGGTTGCTGGCCAGCAACGCAGGCCGCGTACTAAGTCGCGAAGAAATTTTCACTGCTTTGCGTGGCATTGAGTACGACGGTCAGGATCGTTCCATTGATGTTCGTGTGTCTCGGATTCGACCCAAGATTGGAGATGATCCTATTCACCCGCGGCGCATCAAGACCGTACGCAGTAAAGGCTATCTGTTCGTGAAGGAAGCCTGACGATTCAGTCTCTGGAGCCGGTGTGCAATTCATCCGCTACCGGTGTTCCATGCCAGGGTTGAAACCATGCCCCTGAAGTTCTTCCTCAAGCTCTACGCTCGCCTTGCCGGCCTGGCCGCACTGGTTGTGGTGGTCTGTGTCCTCCTGTTCTCTGGTATCAACACGGTACGCTCGCAGTTCTGGCACGAGCGTTTTCCCGAGCCCCTGATGCGCTGGTTAGCGGCGTCTCCGGCACCGTTACATCAGTACCATTGGCTGGGCTCCACAGTGGGTCTCCGGATGGGCGACGCGTCCCGGTTTAATCTGTCCCCGGTGGCGGTGGAGCGACTTGGCTACGGTCAGGTGGTGAGTGTCGAGAGTGATGTGGGGTATCGGGTTCTGGTAACCGGTCTCTCGGGAGACATTCTGCAACTACGTCTAAGCGAGCCCTACCGGGACGTGTCGGAAACGATTGGTCTGATCATTCGATGGCATCTTGATTCAGCCCCGGCGAACGACCGTGTCAGTGTTGCCTCGCAAATGGCCCAATCTCTCGACGTTGAAGTCCGACGTCTGGGGGATGCCGGCATGCTGCCCGATCCTGATGTTCTGGATCAGGTCGTCGAGCGTGGCCTTGCGTTTTACACTGATGAAGCAGATGGCTGCGGTCGAGTCATCGTTAAGCTGTCTGATGGCGAGCTGTTCCAGATCGTCATGCCAACGGGATTCAACGCCTGGGCCTGGCCAGTGGTTCTGTTGCTGGTACTGGTACTGGGAGCGATGCTGGCTGTAGCGCTGTTTCTTGCTCTGCGGGAGGTTGACAGTAATCTCCGGACTGTAGAGTCGGTAGCGGTGAGAATCGCCCGGGGAGAAATGGGCGCTCGGGTGCAGGCCGGTGATGGGACGTTGGTTACCCGTTTGGCCTCGTCATTCAATGGAATGGCCGAACATATACAACGTTTAGTGCAGGTCCAGCGGGAAATGATACATGCCGTTTCCCATGAGTTACGTACTCCGGTGGCCCGAATCCGCTTTGGTGTGCAGATGATAGAAGACTGTCAGGATTCCGCTGCGCTTCAGAGGCAACTGGACGGCATTGATGGCGACATCCAGGAACTGGATGAGCTGATAGACGAGATTCTCACTTATGCTCGTTTGGAGCAGGGTGGCCCGGTATTTTCCATTCAGGAAGCATCGGTAACGGATATTGTTCGCCAGGTGGTTTCCGAGCAACAGATGGTTCGACCGGAATTGAAAATTGAAAGCAGTATTGATGAGGTCTCCGAACGTTGGGCGCTGTCGGATATTGAGCCTCGATATCTGCATCGGGCAATCCAGAATCTGGTGGGCAACGGTGGCCGCTACGCCGCTGGCAGAGTGTTGGTAAACTGTCATTTTGACGAGGACAACTGCCGTATTGATGTGGAAGACGATGGCCCGGGCATTCCCGAGGAAGACTGGGACAAAGTGTTCACTGCGTTCGCGCGTCTGGACGATAGCCGCACCCGAACCTCAGGCGGTTACGGCCTCGGCTTGTCTATAGTCCGGCGGATTCTGTACTGGCATGGAGGGCACGCCTTCGTCAGCAGGAGCGACACGCTTGGTGGTGCAAAGTTCAGTCTTGTCTGGCCGCGAAAGAAGCCCATGGACTCCATCGTGTGAATCGGGCCCACTGTTTCACTTGATGTAACAAAGGTGCTACACAAGCACTACTGAAGTTTTTGGCTCTCCGGGCAATAATTCAAAGCGTAAGGGATGACTTTTGAGGTTGTAGTTCTTACGAACTTTCCTTGTTTCATTCGTCATTTGAGGGCCGGTTTTCCGGCCCTTTTTTTATGCCTGCCTGTAAATTCCCGATCGATCACCTTTTCCCCGCGATGGCGCATGATACAAAGGAAATCCGGGGCGGCATTCTGGTGGTGTTCAGTGGAGCAGGAATGCCGCCTGAATCAGGCGGCGCGCTCGAAGGCAATGAGGTGATCTGCCTCCACCCGAACAGGAACATGTTCGCCAAGATTGAAGTCGAGGTGGCTTCGGAACAGGGCTTCGAACTCGGTATCCTCGGAACATCGGAAACGGTACAGGGTGGAAGTGCCGGCAAAGGTTTTTTCAACGACCTTCGGCTGAAGTTCCGAGCGAGGGTCATGGACGATGTCATCGGGGCGGATCAGAACATCAACGAGAGTCCCGGGCTCCCATTTATAGGCCCGGTTACCATGGATCACCCCTAATTCGGACTCAATGGTGTCCGGGCCCAGGGCCTTGCCCGGGATGAATCCACCCTGACCCACAAAACTCGCCACGAACCGATTTGCCGGTTCGTGGTAGAGGTTGTAGGGGACGTCCCACTGCTGAATTTCACCGTCCCGTAACACCGCAACCTGATCGCACATGGCGAACGCTTCCTGCTGGTCGTGGGTGACCAGAATGGCACTGATGCCCAGCGTCTTGAGAATTTCGCGAACATCAAGGCTCAGGCGCCGGCGCAGATCGGCATCCAGATTCGAAAACGGCTCATCCAGCAGGATCAGTGTGGGCTCAGGCGCCAGTGCTCGGGCCAGGGCTACCCGTTGCTGTTGGCCGCCGGACAGTTGGTGGGGATAATTGTCAGCCAGGTCCTGCAGGTGCACAACATTGAGCAGCTCCATGACCTTCTGCCGCTTTTCTGCCTTGTTCAGGTTGCGTAGACCAAATCCCACGTTGTCGGCGATGTTCAGGTGAGGAAACAGGGCGTAATCCTGAAACACCATGCCGATTCGCCGTTTTTCCGGGGGCAGGGTGCGTCCGGGCAGGCTAATGGCTTGAGACTGCAGGCTGATTTCACCACCGCTCAGCGGCAGAAAGCCGGCGAGGGCTCGTAGTATTGTGCTCTTGCCACAGCCGCTTGGGCCGAGCAGACAGCCAATATCGCCATGGCTCAAGGCAAAGCTGACATCCTTGACCACTGACTCCCCGCCGTAGCCGCAGGACAGGTTATTGACCTCGAGCAGCCAATCTGCCTGAGATTGTGCGGTTGTGCTCATGGAATCAGTCCAAGCGGTTCAGGATTAGAAATTCAAGCAGGGCCTTCTGAGCATGCAGACGGTTTTCGGCCTCATCCCAGACCACCGAGGCTGGATGTTCCATCATGTCTGTTGAAATTTCCTCGCCCCGGTGAGCCGGCAGGCAGTGCATGAAAAGAGCATCCTTGTCGGCCAGAGCAAGCAGTTTCGGGTTGATCTGGTAGCCACTGAATGCTTTTTCTCGGGCTTTCTGTTCATCTTCCTGGCCCATAGAAGCCCAAACATCCGTTACCAGCAGCTGAGCGTTGCGGGCAGCTTCTCCCGGATCGCGGATCACCTTGACCCGGTCTTTGTGGGCCTGGGTCAGTGACTCGGCTGGTTCGTAGCCTTCGGGGCAGGCGATATTCAAGTTGAAATCAAACCGGGCTGCGGCATTTATGTATGAGTGGCACATGTTGTTGCCGTCACCAATCCAGGCCACCGTGGCGCCACGAATGCTGCCACGGTGTTCGCGGTAGGTCTGCATATCGGCCAGCAGCTGACAGGGATGAAAGTCATCAGTCAGGGCGTTGATCACCGGCACCCGGGAGGCGGAGGAGAAGCGTTCGACGGTTTCATGGGCGAAGGTGCGGATCATCACCGCGTCCACCATGCTGGAGATCACGATGGCGGAGTCTTCAATAGGTTCGCCGCGACCAAGCTGGGTGTCCCTTGGAGACAGGAACATGGCGGAGCCCCCGAGTTGAGCCATGCCGGCCTCAAAAGAAACCCGGGTCCGTGTTGAAGATTTCTCGAAGATCATCGCAAGGACCCGGTTTTTCAGGGAGTCCCTAACCTTGCCTTGACGCCATTCGTTGCGCAGTGTTGCAGCATGATCAACCAGGCTTTCCAGCTCGGCAGTTGTCATGTCATTCAATGTCAGAAAATGTCTTGCCGCCATGAAGTGGCCCTTATCTAACCGAACCCCGCCACTGGCGGGATTGCCTGAACGTTGACGGAAAAAAATGGGGCATCAAGTCTAGCCCTTCGGAGCAGGTATGACAACGCTGTCAGCTGGCTGGAATGGCAGGCATTGCGAGAGATCTGTTCAAGAGGTTTGGTTAGGGGTTCGGCACCCGTGTACAATGTCGTCAAGAAATTGGCCAAACGGCAAGACTGCACAAACAGAGGTGAGTGTTCATGGACATCAATGAAACTATCAAAAGCCAGCTCGACGAAAATCCGATCATTCTATACATGAAGGGCAGTCCTCAGGCGCCACAGTGTGGTTTTTCCGCGAAAACCGTGCAGGCTGTGATGGCTTGTGGCGAACGCTTTGCGTTCGTGAATATTCTGGATAACCAGGATCTTCGTGAGGGTCTGAAGGTTTATTCCAGCTGGCCGACATTCCCCCAGCTGTATATCAATGGTGAGCTCGTGGGCGGATGTGACATTGTTCTGGAAATGTCAGAGAGCGGTGAGTTGAGCAAGCTCGTGAAAGAGGCTGCGAAACAGGCGGAAGCCTGAGATCGTGGTCGGTCAGAGCCGTTTCGGGGTGAACAACAAGTCAACTTCGAAGCGGTTCTTCCTGTTACCCCCATCGTTTTCCGGCGGTTGGGGGTAGGGACTTGCCGCCAAGGCAGCACGGTAAGCTGCTGCGTCAATACTCTTGATGCCTGTTGAGTTCAGTACCTTCGCCTGGGTCAGGGCGCCATTTCCAAGTAGTTGCAGTTCCACCGCCATCTCGACGGCTCCATTCAAATCTCTCAATGCCGGAATTCTCAGCTCCTCCAGTTGCTGTGCCAGATGGATTGCCAGCTTGACGACGTAAGGGTCCAGCTCCGCCGGCGACTCGGTAACACGTGTAATGTGGCTTTCCGGATTTTCCGATGCTGTAGGTTTTTTCGGTTTTGTTCCGGTGGAGGCGCTGACCCTCGCCAGGGCTGGTTTGCTGATTGGAGAGCGGGAGCTGGTTTGAGCCCTCGGTGCGAGTGTTCCTGGTTGGTGGGTACTCATTAGCATGGGTTGCGGCAGAGATTCGGATTCCGGGGTTTCCTGATTGGACGGCGCGATTTGTGTTGCTGTCTCAGTTGCGCTGGCTTTCCCGGGCATGTTGACGGTGGGTTTATGTGAACCGGGAGAGACCAGCGTGAAATGCATGCTCTCACTGTGCGTGGCCACCTTGTCTTCGATCGGAGAGGGTATGCCTGTGAGTATAAGTGTATGAAGGAACAGAGCCAAAGACACCGAAAGCCCCAGCCGGTAAGTGGCCGGCAGGGCGTTGGGATTACTGTTTTCAGTCATCGGTGTCAGGCGGTCTTGTTCCGCAGGCTCCCGACGACCGCATCCAGAGCCCGATCAATCAAGGCACCTTGCTCGAGCAGGGTCAGCCTGCCACGCCGCATTTCATGGGCCAGTTCGGTTCGGGTTTTTTCAATGACCTTCAGGCCCATGCGGTTGACAAAAACAAAGCAGTCCGCTTCCTCAATAATGGCGGAAAGCTTGCATCTGAAGCTGGCACCATTGACGAGTCTAAACTCTACCCAATTGCCGATCTCGATACCGTCGATTTGGGCAACGTATTCAGAGATAGCGGCCTCTTCCAGCTCCTGCTGACGCTCAACGGCAGTCTGATGAATGGTGGCGATGTCTTCTTCCGGCTCCTCAGGTGAGTCCTGAAGTGCCTCGATGGCCGCATTGGTCCGGAATGCTTCGGCCAGTTGATGCTTGAGCTGTCCCATCATTTCATCCAGCCGGGATGAGTTGTAGGAAACTTCTTCCAGCCCGGATCTCAGTGACTTGAGCAGGCTGGGCACCACGCGAACCCACTGATCCCTTTCGTCGTCTTCCTGGTGAGGGTGAAGGCACCAGATAAGATCATCTACAACCTTGACGGTAGCATTCCATCGATGTTCCACATCGTCCCTGAGATAGGCGAGAAACATCACCCGGCTCCAGCCATTCATCAGAATGTCGTGGATGGATTCCGGCAGCTTATATCGGGAGACTTTCTGCTTCAGCAGGTTATCGACGGTTTGCTGGGCTGTCTGAGATTTGATTCGGCCCCGCTCTGATTCCCGGGTTCTCTGTTCAACCAACGACGCCTTTCGGTTCTCCCGTTCGAGGAATTGCTCGAATTCCTGGTTGAGGGTGTCAAACAGGGCAACGTCGCCGTCGAATTCGTTCAGAATCCTTTGCACGATGTTGTGAATCTGCCCGTAAAGTTTATCTTTCGTTTTTTCGTCGCTGCTGCTCCAGCCAATGCCGGCCCTTGCAAGTGAGTTGAGAAGGCGTCTTGCCGGATGTGTGGCTTGGCTGAAGAAACTCTTGTCCCGGATAACTACTTTCAGAATTGGAATCTGCAGGCGACTTATCAGAACCTGAACCGGAGCAGAAAGGTTGTAGTCGTCAAGAATAAACTCGAACAGCATCGAGACCAGATTGATGAGGTCTTCGTCGACCTCGTTCAGTGCGGGCTTGCGGCCATCTCCCGTATCGGCTTGGGCGAGTATCTGTTGCACCAATTGCCGGAGATCAACGCTTACGGGTTCGCCATCGCTCAGGTTGTGTTGATCCTGTCTGGCTTCGGGCAAGGATAACGAACTCAGGAGGCTGGCCAGTTCGGTGCCACCGACGACCCGAATATTGGGGTCCGTGGAGCGCGGCGAAACACCTGCGTTGGCGCGCTGACGTGCCAGCATCTCTCTGATTTGTTCAAAAACGGCGCTGCTTGCTGCCTGCTCTGAGGCGTTGGCCGTATCCTGCGATGAACTTTCCGCCGTCTCCGCATCTGCGGGCTGTGTCTTTGATGCCTCGTGTTGCTCTCCGGCCTTGCCGTGATACCTGAAGTTTGGAATGACACCGGCCTGGATCAGTATCCGATTAGCCTCATCCAGAAGCATGCCCAGGTTGGACACAACGTAACGGTCAAACTGTTTGAGCAGGATCAAGCGTTCGCGAATCTGAATTTCCAGAGCCTGAATTGCTTCGGTGAATGCGCTGCACAGGTGTTCCGGCGCCATGGGATTTACCGGAGATTCGTCGGTGGCTTCCGGGTAAACCTGACTGAAGCGGGTCTGGAGCTGAAGCAATGGTCCCTGAAAGTGAGCCTTCGCCTTGGTGATCATGGCGTTGAGGGCAACCTGCTCCTCAAGGTCGTCGTTGCCGACCAGGGCGAGAGTGTCAGCGTTGTCCTGCTGGCTCAGATTTTCTTCCTGGAGAGGACCGGTATAGGGAGGATTAGAGAAATATTGGGCAACTGTATTCTGGAAATGCCGCTCTACACCCTTCCGTTTGATGCGGATTTCACGCATCGCTTCGAAATACCGATTTTGTTCGTTGTTGCTGCGGGCATTATTGGCCAGTTCGAACAGTGAATCGTCGACGGCGTCGAACGCGCCCTGCAGCAAATCACCGAGTCCGGCGACAACCGTGTCCCGGATTCGGGTGACCTCCGCAGGAACCGGTCTGCTACTTCCGGCTTCCCTATGCTCGCGGAGATAATGTATGCCGGACTGCTTGTTCATGGCAGACTCCTGTTTACGCCTCAACCGGATACATGACCGAGCTTAAATTTTTTGAATTCTCATTATTGGCTAAATTTACCGCATTTTGCTCAAAGTTAACATGACCAAACGCTCACGTAGGCGCAAATCTGAAAAAACGTGAAATGCCGCAAAGGCTCTCCTGAAGCCGGCTAATGTTGGGATCAACGTTAGTAACAAGGTCGTCCTGGTGTGCGGTTTTGTGACGGAGTCGGATTCGTTGTTGGCGGTCTCTCTCTCCTGATCAGGATAGGCCGGCTCGCAACGAGTGTGTCAGGTTCATGGAGGTGTTCCCTGTGTTTATTTCCCTGTGATTATTTTCTATCGCACACCTCGTTAGTGTTGACGGAGGATCACTGGGGGGCAAGCATGCGGTTAAATTTTAATCGTTCAAGGGCGGGCGGCGCTATAACAAAAGGGTCTATAGCGCCGGGAGATTTGGCGTGTCGGGCGTTAATGTGTGAGGTGCAGTGAGCGCTTTTTGCGCTTTTTCGGATGTACAATGGCTGCTTTCACAACATTGTCCTTGATCTGCAGTACCTCTACCCGGTGACCGTCCACTTTCAGGCAGACGTTGGTGTCAGGGATGTTCTCCAGAGTTTCGGTGATCAGGCCGTTGAGTGTTTTGGGGCCGTCGGTGGGGAGCTTCCATCCAAGCGTCTTGTTGATGGTTCGCACTGCGGCGGTGCCATCAATGATGAAGGTGCCATTATCCTGAGGGATGATGTCCGGGCTGGTCGCAGCGTAATCCGTTGTGAAGTCTCCCACGATTTCTTCGAGTATGTCTTCAAGTGTCGCCAGGCCGAGGACATCGCCATATTCGTCCACAACTATACCGAACCGGCGGCGACGCTTCTGGAAATTGATAAGCTGCGTATTCAAAGGAGTGCTTTCCGGGATGAAGTAAGGTTCCTGACAGAGCTGCATGATCATGGCCTTGTTAATCTCTTCCTGGAGGAGCAGTTTCGAGGCGCTTCTTAAATGCAGGGTGCCCTGAATGTTGTTGACGTCACCTTTGTAGACCGGCAGCCGGGTATGTTGGCTGCTGCGCAACTGCCGCAAAATCGTATCGGTGTCGTCGTCCAGATCGATGCCCACAACCTCGTTTCGGGGCACCATGATGTCGTTTACCGTCACCTTTTCGAGGTCCAGAATGCTGACCAGCATATCTTTGTGCTTGGCGGGTATCAGGGCGCCGGCCTCGTTGACCAGGGTTCTGAGTTCTTCCCGGCTGAGGTGGTCATTGGCCGCATCCTCGGCGGAAACGCCGAGCAGTTTCAGTATGCCGCTGGTGAACAGGTTGACCGCCCAGACAATGGGGTAGAGAAGTTTCAGCAGTGGCCCGAGTATGTAGCTTGCGGGGAAGGCAATTTTCTCGGGGAACAGCGCTGCAAGAGTTTTCGGGGTTACTTCAGCAAAGACCAGAATGACGATGGTCAAACCGACCGTTGCAATTGCAATTCCCGCATCGCCCCATATTTTCATGGCGATGACAGTTGCGATAGCGGAGGCAAAAATATTAACAAAATTGTTGCCGATCAGAATGACGCCGATCAGCTGGTCCGTGCGTTGCAGCAAACCCTGAGCCCGCTTGGCCCCTTTGTGGCCAGTTTTGGCCATATGTTTGAGGCGGTAGCGGTTGAGGGACATCATTCCGGTTTCTGAACTGGAGAAAAAGCCGGAGAGCAAGATCAGTGCTACGAGGAGCATAAACAGCGCTGTAAGCGATGTTTCGGGATCGTTCAAAAGAGGTGTCCTTGTATTGCTGGCAAGTATCGAAAATAGGGTTTGGGTGAGCTCTGTGTCAAGAGGCTACCGGCTGCTCGGGGTCTCAACCACCACGCTGGAATATGAGTTCCAGAACGAACTTGCTGCCATAAAATGCCAGCATCAGGAGCGCGCACCCTGCCAGAGTCCATCGGCTAGCGGTGATGCCGCGCCAGCCTTTTGTGTGCCGGCCAATCAGGAGCGCCACGAAAACCAGCAGGGACAGGAGCGAAAATAGTGTCTTGTGGGCAAGGTTCTGGGCAAACAGGTCATCTATAAAGAGGGCGCCGGTCACAATTGCCAGAATCAGCAGCACCACACCGGCCCAGACCATTTCAAACAGTAGCGATTCCATGGTCTGCAGGGGCGGCAGATTCCGAACCAGCAGGCTGTTGTAGTTGTGTTTCAGTTGTCGATTCTGAAAATAAAGAAGCACTGCCTGGATAGCAGCCAGAGTAAAGAGGCTGTAGGCTGTGACTGAAAGCGCGATATGAGAGAGCATCCCGTAACTTTGCTCGGATACCAGTCTGGAGGGGCCGTGCGCTACCAGGGCCAGGGTGATGGTAAGCCCGGCGAGCGGGTACACACCAAGAAACAGGCTTTGTACGGGCTTTTTGAGATTCAGTCCAAGCAGCAGGAAAACGATCAGCCAGGAAATCAGGATCGAGCTTTTGAAAAAGCTGAAGTCGAATCCGCCGTCATGGTAGACCGTCTGGCCAATGAGTAGTCCATGACTGGTAAGGGCGAGTACGCCAATAAGGGTGGTAATGGCGATGTTGCTTTGAACCCGGCCCCGAAAATGCAGGGCCTGCAGCGCTGTACCGACGCTGTAAAGAAAAAGGGCGGTGACCGCGAGAATCAGCGTTCCCATGACTTCCTTATTAACCACTGTTCTGACTGGGGATCGGCGCTGGTTTCAGCCGATTTGACCGGGTTGGTCGTTTCAGGGCGATAGTCTGGTTATAATGTCGCGATTATGCAACTGGAATCAAGGAGTCGTCGCTGGCTCTGTCGATTCACGCAATCAATTTATCCGGGGTACGGAAGAGCAACATGTTTGAAAACCTCCAAGACCGACTTTCCGGCAGTCTGCGCAAGATTTCCGGCCAGGCGCGCCTCACAGATGACAACATAAAAGAAACTCTCCGTGAAGTGCGGATGGCGCTGCTGGAGGCGGATGTCGCGCTGCCGGTGGTCAAAGACTTTGTTGAAGGTGTCCGCAATCGTGCCATCGGCCAGGAAGTCCAGCGCAGTCTGACGCCTGGTCAGGTGTTTGTGAAAGTGGTCCAGCAGGAGCTGGAGAGGGTAATGGGTGAGGGTAATGAGTCCCTTAACCTGAGTGTCCAGCCGCCGGCTGTGGTTATGATGGCCGGTCTCCAGGGTGCTGGTAAGACTACGACTGTCGCCAAGCTTTCCCGATTCCTCAAGGAACGTCAGAAGAAGTCCGTGCTGGTGGTGAGTGCGGACATCTATCGACCAGCAGCGATTCGTCAGTTGGAGACTCTTGCGGGTGAAGTCGGTGTTGAGTTCTTCCCGAGCAGCACCGACCAGGATCCGGTGGATATTGCCGAAGGGGCGATTGATGCGGCCAGGAAGAAGCACATTGATGTTGTGATTCTTGATACTGCAGGCCGCCTGCATGTCGATGAGCAGATGATGGGCGAGATCGGCAGGCTGCATAAGGCGGTCAATCCGGTTGAAACTCTGTTCGTGGTTGATGCCATGACCGGCCAGGATGCTGCGAATACCGCGAAAGCCTTTAATGACGCTTTGCCGCTCACGGGTGTGGTGCTGACGAAAACCGATGGCGACGCCAGGGGCGGTGCAGCTCTGTCGGTTCGTCACATTACCGGCAAGCCAATCAAGTTCCTGGGTGTGGGAGAGAAATCTGATGCCCTGGAGCCGTTTTACCCGGATCGAGTGGCTTCACGAATCCTTGGTATGGGTGATGTGCTCTCCCTGATCGAGGAAGCAGAGCGCAAGCTGGATCAGAAAAAAGCTCAGAAGCTCACCAAAAAGATCAAAAAAGGAAAGAGTTTTGATCTTGAGGATTTTCGCGATCAGTTGCAGCAAATGAAAAATATGGGCGGCATTGGTGGCTTGCTCGACAAGCTTCCGGGAATGGGGCAGATGGCCCAGGTGGCCCAGCAGCAGGTTAATGACAAGTCTATGGGGCAGATGGAGGCCATTATCTGCTCAATGACACCGAAGGAGCGGCGTTACCCTGATGTGATCAACAATTCCCGTAAACGTCGGATTGCCACCGGGTCGGGCACCCAGATACAGGACGTGAATCGCCTGCTGAAGCAGCACAAGCAGATGCAGAAAATGATGAAAAAGTTTGGCAAGAAAGGCGGTATGGCGAATATGATGCGCGGCATGGGAGGCATGATGCCACCTGGCGGCGGAGGCGGCGGAATGCCCCCGTTTGGCCGTATGTAAAAAGCCTTACATGGAAATCAGTGAAACAACTGGTTTTGCTGTTTTCTTTGGCGTTTATTTAGCATAGAATAGCGCCCCTTTCGAGTATGGGTCTTCGTGTCAGCTGGTGTTCAGCAGGCATGAATCGTACAAAGTTCGTACAACAGAACAGGATATTGGTTAAATGGTAACAATCCGTTTGGCTCGTGGCGGCTCTAAGAAGCGCCCGTTCTACCATCTGACAGTCACCGACAGCCGCAAATCTCGCGACGGTCGTTTTATTGAGCGTGTTGGTTTCTTCAACCCGATTGCCCGCGGACAGGAAGAGCGTCTGCGTGTTGATCGTGATCGTGTCGAGTTCTGGCTCGGTCAGGGTGCACAGACCAGTGATCGCGTTGCGCAGCTGCTTAAGGGCGCTGAGTAAGTTAGTACTGACCCCGGGGTTGATGGCATGACACAGAATTCGCAGGAAACTGTGATCGGCCGGATTACCTCGGTGTTTGGGGTTAAGGGGTGGCTGAAGGTTTTCTCCTTCACCGATCCCAAGGAAGGAATTCTCGACTATCCGGACTGGACTCTCGATCTGGATGGTAAGCGTATTCCGGCCAAGCTTGAGGAAGGTCGCCGCCAAGGGCAGGGGATCGTCGTCAGGTTGAAAGGTATTAATGACCGTGATCTGGCACGCACATACTGTGGTGCTGAAGTCAGGGTATCTACCTCTGAGTTACCTGAGCTCCCTGATGGGGAGTATTACTGGTTTCAGTTGGAAGGCCTTGATGTGTTCACGGTCGAAGATGAGTGTCTTGGTAAAGTGCATCATCTTCTTGAAACCGGATCAAACGATGTTCTGGTGGTGCAGGCGACTGTCGGCTCCATTGATCAGCGTGAGCGTCTGATTCCTTATCTGCCAGGCGAAGTGGTTCAAGATGTTGATCTTGAAGCAAAGCGGGTGGTAGTGGACTGGGATCCGGAGTTTTAACGGGTGTGGATTGGCGCAGTCAGTCTGTTCCCGGAAATGTTCAGTGCGGTGACGGATTACGGGATTACGAGCAGGGCAGTTCGTGATGGTCTTCTGACCTTCCAGAGCTGGAATCCCCGCGAGTTTACTCAAGACCGGCATCGTACGGTGGATGACAGGCCTTATGGTGGTGGCCCTGGAATGCTGATGAAAATTCAGCCCCTCAGGGACGCAATCCATGCGGCAAAAGAGGCAGCACCCGGAAACCCCTGTGTGGTTTACCTCTCGCCACAAGGTGAGGCGCTGAATCAGTCTGTTGTCGAGTCGCTTGCTGCCGAGCAGCAGTTGATTCTGGTGGCAGGCCGGTACGAGGGTGTTGATGAGCGCCTGATAACGGCGGAAGTTGATCGGGAAGTGTCACTGGGAGATTTTGTGCTATCCGGTGGCGAGCTTGCAGCGATGGCTGTTATCGACGCAGTTACGCGCCTCATCCCCGGAGCGCTGGGTCATGCGCAGTCGGCTGAGCAGGATTCTTTCGCCGACGGTTTGCTGGATTGTCCGCACTACACCCGGCCAGAAGTATATGAAGGTCAGGCGGTGCCGGATGTTTTATTGGGCGGTCACCATGATCAGATCCGGCGTTGGCGGCTGAAGCAGTCGCTGAGGCGAACCCGGGAGCGGCGCCCCGACCTGCTTGCAAAGCGGGTGTTTACGGACGAAGAGCGTGAGCTGCTGGAAGAGATTTTGAACGAACCGGGTGCCTCTGAATGATCAGGGCATTAACAGATTGGGTATCAGGAGCATTACGATGAGCGGCAAGAACAACATCATCAGTCAACTTGAAGCAGAACAGATGACCAAGGAAATCCCTGCGTTCGCGCCGGGTGATACCGTGGTCGTACAGGTTCGCGTAACCGAGGGTAACCGTGAGCGTCTTCAGGCGTTCGAGGGTGTTGTCATCGGCAAGCGTAACCGTGGCATGAACTCCTCTTTCACCGTGCGTAAGATCTCTTACGGCGTTGGCGTTGAGCGTACTTTCCAGAGCTTCTCCAAGCTTATTGACAGCGTCAGCGTGAAGCGCCGCGGCGATGTTCGTCAGGCCAAGCTTTACTACCTGCGCGATCTGTCTGGCAAGGCAGCTCGTATCAAGGAAAAGCTGGGCTGATCAGCAATACGCTGGACAGCAGGCAGAAAAAGGCAGCCCATGGCTGCCTTTTTTGTGTCTGACGTTCCGATATTCCTGGTGTGGGGCATTTGCAGTTTGAGGGCTTGCCATGAGAGCGGAAGACGAGTCAGTCGTTGTTCGGTTCGTTGATGCCATCTGGCTTGAAGACGGACTAGGCGAGAAGACACGGCAGGCTTACCGGAGCGATTTGTCCCGATTGTCGGAATGGTTGGAGGGGCAGCCTGGCAGCCCGGTGCTGACAAAAGTTCGCCGAACCGACCTCCTGGCCTGGATGTCCCGGGGACTGGCGGACGGGATCAAAAGCTCCACGGCGGCAAGGCGGTTGTCCGGGCTTCGTCGCTTCTACCGTTATCTGCTGCGCGAAGGACTGATAGCCGAGGATCCAACTCTGCGGATTGATAGTCCAAAATTACCTCGTCGTCTTCCGGACTCGTTGACGGAAGAAGAGGTGGATGCGCTGCTCTCTGAGCCAGATCCGGATGTTGCCATTGAGCTGCGCGATAAAGCCATGCTGGAGATTCTGTATGGTTGTGGCTTGCGGGTCTCCGAACTGACAGAGTTGCGTGTTGATCAGGTGAATCTGCGCCAGGGCGTGGTTCGGATTACCGGTAAGGGAGATAAAGAGCGGCTGGTTCCCTTGGGCGAAGAGGCTGTGGACTGGCTGCTCAAGTATATGAAGGACGGGCGGCCGGAACTTCTGAAGGGGCGGTCCTGCAATGCGCTGTTCCCGGGAAACCGGGCAGCGGCCATGACGCGCCAGACCTTCTGGCATCGGATCCGGCACTATGCCGTGCGGGTAGGGATCAGGAAGCACCTGTCTCCGCACACCCTTCGGCATGCGTTTGCCACGCACCTTCTCAATCATGGGGCGGACCTGCGCGTTGTACAGATGTTGCTGGGGCATTCGGACTTGTCGACCACCCAGATCTATACCCATGTGGCGCGTCAGCGCCTCCAGTCGCTGCATCAGGCTCACCACCCAAGGGGGTGAGTGGCCGGCGACTTGTGCGCGCGCGTGAACTTTCTTATTGCGTGCTTGTCGCATTGAATTGATTCCCGCTCTGTGGCAATACTGCCAGGGTTGTTTAACTGCTGACTGAAAAGGTTATTTCCCAGAATGAATATTAAACATGTGGTTTTGGCGCTTGGTTTCGCTGTCGGCTCTTTCAGCGTGGTGAATGTCAGTGCTGGCGAAGTCGAAGATCAGATTTCCGAGCGACTGACCCAGGCAGTCCCGGGCCTTGAGGTGGTATCGGTAAAAGAGTCCGAAGCCAAGGGGCTGTATGAAGTCCTTAGCAGTAAGGGGGACACGATTTACACAACCGACGACGGTCAGTATCTATTGACGGGGGATCTTTTGAAGGTTACCGATCAGGGTATCACCAATGTCACCGAAGCGGCCCGAGCTGAGGCCCGTCGCGAGATGATATCGGAGTATGATACCAGCAGGATCATCAGGTTCCCCGCCGAGAATGAGAAGGCGGTCATCAGCGTGTTTACAGACATTGACTGCCCCTACTGCCGCAAACTGCATGATGAGGTGTCGGAACTCAACGACTATGGCATCACCGTCGATTATTATGCCTTCCCTCGCTCCGGCCCGAATACTGCGTCTTTCCGTAAGTACGAATCGGTCTGGTGTGCTGATGATCAGCAGGCTGCGATGGATGCCGCCAAAGGTGGTCGAAGCGTTGATGATGCAAGCTGTAATAATCCGGTGGGAGAGCAATTCGAGCTGGGTGGCCGGGTTGGCGTAACCGGTACTCCGGCCATCGTGCTGGAAGATGGCAACATGGTACGGGGTTATGTTCCTGCGCAGCGTCTGGCCGAGGGTCTTGGTCTGCTCTGATAGCCTGTCGGAGTAGTCGCCCAAGCTGAGATACCAGGTATTTTCGATGGATCCGATTCAGGGCTTATTCACTGAGGTCTGAATCGGTATACTATGCGCCGCCTAATATAATTCATCAGCACCCCTTCGGGATCAGAGGTGAGAGTTTGAAAGACGTCAGTGTCGGAATCTGCGGATTGGGAACCGTCGGCGGCGGGACCTTTAATGTGTTGACCCGCAACGCACGGCTGATTGCCGGCCGGGCCGGATGCAATATTCGGATTGCCCGGGTTGCCAGCCGGCGTGCTCGCGACGATATGGACCTGGGAAATGTGCCTTTCAGCACTGACCTCTACGATGTGGTGAATGACCCGGAAATCGACATTGTGGTTGAGCTCATCGGTGGCTACGACGTGGCCCGGGAGTTGGTGCTCGCAGCGATCCGCAATGGCAAACACGTGGTTACTGCCAACAAAGCGTTGATTGCGGTTCACGGCAATGAAATTTTCGAGGCGGCTGAAAAAGCGGGTGTAGTGGTGGCCTACGAAGCGGGTGTTGCCGGTGGTATCCCGGTGATCAAGGCCGTTCGTGAGGGGATGGCTGCAAACCGTATTGACTGGATCGCCGGTATTATTAACGGCACCGGGAACTACATTCTGACCGAAATGCGCGCCGGACGAGAGTTTTCCGAAGTCCTCAAAGAAGCGCAGGATCTCGGTTATGCCGAAGCAGACCCGACGTTTGACGTGGAGGGCATTGATGCCGCCCACAAATTGACCATTCTGGCTTCGGCCGGTTTTGGTGTACCTCTGCAGTTTGAAAAGGGCTTTACTGAAGGCATATCAAAGATCACACCTCACGATATTGCTCATGCCGAGTTGTTGGGGTATCGCATCAAACACCTGGGTATTGCCCGTCGTCGGGATGACGGAATTGAGCTCCGTGTCCACCCGACTCTGGTGCCACGCAGTCATCTGATTGCCCAGGTTGATGGCGTCCTGAACGCTGTCCTGGTGGATGGTGATGCCGTAGGCCAAACCATGTACTACGGTCCTGGCGCGGGGGATGAGGCCACAGCGTCGGCTGTTATTGCTGACATTGTGGATGCAGCCCGTGCCGTGGCTAGTGAAAGCAACCTCCGTGTTCCGTACCTCGGGTTTTTACCCGATGCGATGGAAGACCTGAGTGTGCTGTCCATGGAAGACATTCAGTCCGCCTATTACTTGCGCATCACTGCACTTGACCGTCCAGGTGTTCTGGCCAAGATTGCTTCGATTCTGAGCGAGCACGGCATCAATATTGAGTCGATCATGCAGAAGGAATCGGAGCTGAAAGACGGTCGTATTCCGGTAATTATCCTGACTCATACGGTTCAGGAACGACAGATCAACCGTGCGATCGAGGAGCTGGAAGCCATGTCCGATACCGATGGCAAGGTTGTTCGAATCCGCGCTGAAAACTTTAACTGACAGGTGCGCACGTGAGATACATCAGCACGCGGGGCGAAGCACCCGCACTGGGTTTTGAGGATGTTTTGCTGACCGGACTGGCTACAGACGGCGGCCTTTACGTTCCCGAATCCCTGCCACACTTCAGTCTCGAAGAGATCCGGAGCTGGCGGGGGCTCTCTTACAGTGAGCTGGCTTTCAACGTCATGCATCCGTTTGTTGATGACGCCGTGCCGGCAGACGATTTCCGCAAAATGCTGGACGAGACCTATTCGGTCTTTGCCCACAAAGCTGTAGCCCCGCTGGTTCAGCTGGATACCAACGAATGGGTGATGGAGTTGTTCCGTGGCCCGACTCTGGCATTCAAGGACTTCGCCCTTCAGCTGTTGGGGCGTCTGCTGGACTACGTGCTGGAAAAACGCAAGCAGCATGTTGTGATCATGGGCGCTACCTCCGGTGATACCGGCTCGGCTGCTATTGAAGGCTGTCGACGATGCGAGCATGTGGACATTTTCATTCTGCATCCGCATCAGCGGGTATCGGAAGTCCAGCGCCGTCAGATGACCACTGTCCAGGGCGACAACATTCATAACATTGCTGTACGTGGCAACTTCGATGATTGTCAGCGCATGGTGAAGGAGAGCTTTGGCGACCAGTCCTTCCTGGGTGGCAAAACCCAGCTGGCAGCCGTGAACTCCATCAACTGGGCCCGGATCATGGCCCAGATTGTTTACTATTTCCATGCCTCCCTGGCGCTTGGTGGTCCGGATCGAAGCATGGCATTCTCGGTTCCCACCGGGAACTTTGGTGACATCTTTGCCGGCTATCTGGCCAAAAAAATGGGTCTGCCTATCTCCCAGCTGGTCATTGCCACCAACCGTAACGATATCCTGCATCGTTTCATGAGCGGCAACAAATACGAACAGCACCAGCTGGAGCATACGCTGTCACCAAGCATGGATATCATGGTGTCCAGCAACTTTGAGCGCCTGCTGTTTGATCTGCATGGACGAGATGGGCTGGCGGTGAAAACCCTGCTGGAGAATGCCGCCAAGGGGCCGGTCAGTATCGAGGATTACCGCTGGAAGCACGCACGCAAGCTGTTCGACAGTGATGCGGTGGATGACAAGGGCACCTGCGATACCATTCGTGAGATCTATGAGCAGAACGAATATCTTCTGGATCCTCACACTGCCATCGGGGTTCGCGCTGCGCGCAACTGTCGCCGCGACCAGGCGGTGCCGATGATTACTCTGGGTACCGCACACCCGGCCAAATTCCCGGATGCCGTGGCTGAATCCGGCCTGAGTGTGAAGCCTCCTCTTCCGGCCCATATGGCTGACCTGTTTGAGCGAGAGGAACGCTGCACCGTGCTGGATAACAATATTGCCGGTGTGCAGGAGTTTATCGCCAAGCACTGGAAAAACGCCTGATCGGGTATGACACCAAAAAAGATCCTGCGTCGCCCCCAGTCCGAGACACTCCCGGGCTGGGGGCAAGACCTGCCTCCCTTGCTTCGCCGCCTTTACGCTGCCCGTGGCGTTACGTCAGATGAGCAGCTGAGCTACACCCTGAAACACCTGGCCTCGCCCATGTCGCTTCGCGGCATCGATCGGGCTGTCGAGCTGCTTTGTGACGCGATTGACCAGCAACAGACGGTCCTTGTGCTCGGAGATTTTGACGCCGATGGAGCGACCAGCACAGCGGTAGCCATGCTTGGTCTTTCAATGCTTGGCCTGCAGAGTATTGATTTTCGCGTTCCCAGCCGGTTTGCAGACGGTTACGGCCTGACCCCGGGCATTATTGAGCGCCTGCGTGATGAAGGTCAGCTTCCCGACCTGATGGTTACGGTTGATAACGGCATATCCGCTGTTGAGGGCGTCCGAGCCGCCAAAGAACTTGGTGTGAAAGTGGTGGTGACGGATCACCACCTCGCCGGTGAAGAGCTGCCGGACGCCGATGCCATCGTTAATCCCAACCAGCCTGACTGCCCCTTTCTGAGCAAGAACGCCGCGGGTGTTGGCGTCATGTTTTATGTGCTCACGGCGCTTCGCAAGCGGCTCAGGGAAACCGGTCGTTTGCCTGAGCCGGAACCGAATCTGGGGAGTCTGCTTGATCTGGTAGCGTTGGGGACAGTCGCCGATGTGGTTCCCCTGGATCACAATAATCGCATTTTTGTGGAGCAGGGCCTGCGACGGATACGTCAGGGCCAGGCGCGCCCGGGCATTCTGGCCTTGCTGGATGTTGCTGGCCGGGATCATGGCACCATCAGCTCCACCGATCTCGGATTTGTTGTTGGACCTCGTCTGAATGCAGCCGGCCGGCTTGATGACATGAGTATAGGCATCGCGTGTCTGCTGGCAGACAGCCCGGATGAGGCCGGGCGCCTGGCCAGGGAGCTCGATACGTTTAACCGCGAACGCCGGACCATTGAAAAAGACATGAAGGCTCAGGCTCAGGATCTTCTGGCCTCCATGTCTCTGGATCTTGAAGGTCTGCCCTGGGGGCTGGCCCTGTTTGATCCAGACTGGCACCAGGGTGTCATCGGTATTCTTGCGGCCCGTATTCGTGAGCAAACGCACAGGCCAACCATTGCATTTGCTCCGGACGATAATGGCGAAGACATCAAGGGCTCTGCCCGCTCCATCCCGGGTTTGCATATCCGGGATGTACTGGCGGTGGTTGATTCCCGCCATCCCGGCATCATGAAAAAGTTTGGTGGCCACGCCATGGCTGCCGGCATGACTCTCGCCAAAGCCGATCTGGATGCCTTTTCTGATGCCTTCGATCACGCCGTTCGCGATGCTTTGTCGGCCGAGGATCTGGAGGCGGCGATCACAACCGACGGGCCTCTGGGTGCAGGCGAGCTTTCCCTGGATACTGCGGCACTGCTCAAGCGCGCCGGCCCCTGGGGGCAGCATTTCCCGGAGCCGTTGTTCGATGGCGAATTTCGGGTGGTGAGTCAGCGAATTGTGGGAGAAAATCACCTGAAGCTGGTGCTTCAGCCGTTTGACGGTGGTGGCATTATCGATGGCATCGCCTTCAACACAGGTCCGGAAGTGCCCGACTTCACCCGAACCGGGGCCCGGGTGGTATACAAACCGGATGCCAATACCTTTCGTGGACGTACCAATCTACAGTTGCTGATTGATTACCTTGAGCCGCTGGCCTGATATCTTTGGATTGGTTGGCCGGCCCGCGGCTTCCTTTGAAAACCCGCAGGCTGATTTACAAACCGATTTCCGGTAGAATTTCGCCTCTGTTTTTACTCTCCATTTTCAAGAACGAGTAAGGGTTTCATGGAAATTAATCCCATTGTGACGAAGATTAAAGAGCTTCGTGAGCGCACTGAAGCGCTCAGGGGGTATCTTTGACTATGATCAGCGCAGTGAGCGCCTGACCGAAGTTGAGCGTGAACTGGAGCAGCCAAGTGTCTGGGATGACCCGGAACGGGCTCAGGCTCTGGGAAAAGAGCGCGCGGATCTTGAACTGATCGTCAAGACCATCGACAACCTCACCTCCGGCCTCGAAGATGCCGAAGGTCTGCTGGATATCGCCGCAGAAGAAGAGGATGAGGGTACGGTAGCCGAAATCGAATCAGACCTCGAAGGTCTTGATAAAGATCTCGAAAAGCTCGAATTCCGCCGAATGTTCTCCGGCGAAATGGACGCTAACAATGCCTACCTGGATATTCAGGCTGGCTCCGGAGGTACCGAAGCCCAGGATTGGGGCAATATGCTTCTGCGTATGTACCTGCGCTGGGCCGAGCGTCGGGGTTTCAAGGCCGAAATTGTCGAACTGATGGAAGGTGAAGTGGCAGGCATCAAGAGCGCCACCATTCACATTCAGGGCGACTATGCCTTTGGGTGGCTAAGGACTGAAACCGGCGTTCACCGGTTGGTTCGTAAGTCTCCGTTTGATTCCGGTAACCGTCGCCACACGTCTTTCTCATCGGTGTTCGTGTCGCCAGAAGTGGATGACAGCTTTGAGATTGAAATCAATCCGGCAGATTTGCGGGTGGATGTCTACCGTGCTTCCGGCGCCGGTGGTCAGCACGTTAACCGGACCGAGTCAGCGGTGCGCCTGACTCATAACCCCACCGGCATTGTTGTGGCCTGTCAGGCTGGTCGAAGCCAGCATCAGAACAAGGACCAGGCCATGAAGCAGCTGAAGGCGAAGCTGTTCGAGCGCGAAATGCAGGAACGTAACGCCGAGAAGCAGAAAGCCGAGGATGCCAAGGCCGATATCGGTTGGGGCAGCCAGATTCGCTCTTATGTGCTGGATGACAGCCGCATAAAGGATCTGCGCACCAAGGTCGAAACCAGTAATACGCAGTCGGTGCTGGATGGTGATATTGACAAGTTCATCGAAGCCAGCCTGAAGATGGCGCTGTAATCAGCGCCTTTGCCACGCTAACCCGGACAACCCCGATTCCTAGTGAGCCAAAATGACTGATCAAACTCAGAATGCCACACAGCATGAGGACAACAAGCTGATTGCCGAGCGCCGCGCCAAATTGTCAGAGATGCGCGATCAGGGCAATGCCTTCCCCAACGACTTCCGTCGTGACGCCACCGCCGCCGAGCTTCAGGCGGAGTATGGTGATAAGACCAAGGAAGAGCTGGAGTCCCTGGGCATTAAAGTGGCCATTTCCGGTCGTATGATGCTTGACCGAAAGGCATTCAAGGTGGTTCAGGACATGACGGGCCGGATCCAGATTTATGCGTCCAAGGATGTTCAGAAAGACACCAGACACTGGGATCTCGGTGACATTGTGGGTGTCCGGGGGACCCTGTCTAAATCCGGTAAGGGTGACCTGTATGTCACCATGGACGAGTATGTACTTCTGACCAAGTCCCTGCGCCCGCTTCCAGAAAAGCACAAAGGCCTCACGGACACCGAAGCCCGTTACCGCCATCGTTACGTAGACCTGATGGTGAACGAAGACAGTCGCCGGGTGTTCTACGCGCGCTCGAAAATCATCAGTACGATGCGCCAGTACTTCACCGACCGTGACTTTATGGAAGTCGAAACCCCGATGCTTCAGGTGATTCCCGGGGGGGCTACCGCGCGCCCGTTCGTGACCCACCACAACGCTCTGGGCATCGATATGTACCTGCGTATCGCGCCAGAACTGTTCCTGAAGCGCCTGGTGGTTGGTGGTTTTGAGCGGGTGTTCGAAATCAACCGGAACTTCCGCAATGAGGGGCTTTCCACCCGTCATAATCCGGAATTCACCATGGTTGAGTTCTACCAGGCCTACGCGGACTATAACGATCTGATGGATCTTACCGAGGATATGCTCAGAACAATCACCGAGAAGGTGCTGGGCACGACCACGGTCGTCAATACCCGGACTCTGGCCGATGGCACTGAAGAATCCATCGAGTATGATTTTGGCAAACCCTTCGAACGCCTGACCGTAGTGGATGCCATCCTGCGCTACAATCCGGATATCAAACCGGAACAGCTTGCAGACGACGCCAGTGCCCGTCAGGTAGCGAAGGACCTGGGCATTCATCTGAAGGATGGCTGGGGCCTGGGTAAGGTGCAGATTGAGATTTTCGAGGCGACCGCTGAACATCGCCTGATGCAACCGACGTTTATTACCGAATACCCGAAAGAAGTGTCGCCCCTGGCACGCTGCAAAGACAGCAATCCATTCGTTACCGAACGCTTCGAGTTCTTTGTCGGTGGCCGCGAGATTGCCAATGGCTTTTCGGAGCTGAACGACGCGGAAGACCAGGCGGAACGTTTCCAGGCTCAGGTGGCAGAGAAAGACGCCGGCGACGACGAAGCCATGTTTTACGATGAAGACTACGTGATGGCCCTTGAATACGGGTTGCCGCCGACAGCTGGTGAAGGTATCGGCATCGACCGCCTGGCCATGCTGTTGACCGATTCGCAATCAATCCGCGACGTTATCCTGTTCCCGGCTATGCGCCCTGAGCACAAAGCCGATAACCGGAAAGACGAGGACTGATCCATGACCCCGGTTGAGGTTCTGGCCGGCCAGCTCCGCTCCGACCGGGGCTGGAGCGACTATCTCGCGCAGGAATTCCGGCAGCCCTATATGCAGGGCCTGGCGGAATTTCTTGCCGACGAGGAACAGGCCGGCAAGGTCCTTTTTCCTGCCAGTCACCATTGTTTCAATGCCCTGAACAGCACACCGCTGGATAAGGTAAGGGTGGTTATTCTCGGGCAGGACCCCTACCACGGTCCCGGCCAGGCCCACGGCCTGTGCTTCTCCGTGCGACCGAGCGTCGCGCCCCCTCCTTCACTGGTCAATATCTTCAAGGAAATCCAGGGCGACCTGGGTATTGCTCCACCAGACCATGGCTGCCTGCAACCCTGGGCGGAGCAGGGCGTGCTTCTGCTCAACAGCGTCATGACCGTTGTTCAGGGGCAAGCCGGCGCCCATCAGGGCAAAGGATGGGAAATCTTCACCGACAAAGTGATCGAAACGATCAATCGGGAACGGGAAGGGGTGGTGTTCCTGCTTTGGGGGAGTTATGCCAGAAAGAAAGGGCAGCACATCGACCGAAGCAAACATCTGGTTCTGGAAGGGCCTCATCCGTCGCCGTTGAGCGCTTACCGGGGCTTCTTTGGTTGCAAACACTTCTCGAAAGCAAACGACTGGTTGCAGCAGCAGGGAAAGCCCGAGGTTAAGTGGCAGTTGCCCAGAAAAGCTGAACTGATCGAGAGATACAAGCAAGATTGAAAGGGGAGTCAGTAGGCTTCGGGATGGGAGCCTGACTCCGCTCTGAAGGCCGGCGGCCAGACTCCCGAACGCAAAAAATGTATTACTGCAGCAACGCCATGGCCGCTTCCATCTGAGCGTTCAGATCCTCTTCCTCGCTCATGTCAATATTCGGATCCAGGCCAAGACGGTCAAAGGCTGAAATCCTGGTCCAGTCCATCTCGTTCCAGGGATGTTCTGAGCCCGCACCCAGTTGCAGATTGGCCACCATTACCAGATCCGCGTAATCGGCCGTCGGCACGTCTCTGCTGAAGTTGGTAAACTCCTGGGGAACATTCTGCAATTCCTTCGGGAAGTCCCATGTCTTGAGGATGGTCGCCCCAATCTTCGGGTGAAGCTCATCAATGACATTGTCCAGCATGATGCTGCTGATCTGGATATCCTGGTCTTCCACATAGCGCAGGATTGGCAGCACACCGATGAGATGAACCAGGCCTGCGAGGGTAGCTTGGTCCGGCTTGAGCCTGGTGTAGTGTTGAGCCAGAACATGGCACACACCGGCGACTTCCGTGCTGGTCTGCCAGGTGGCTCGCATACGCGTGTCGATCATGTCGGAAGTGGCCTGGAACATCTGCTCCATGGCCAGACCCATGGCCAGATTGCTGGTGTAGGCCATGCCCAGCCTGCTTACGGCCATGTTCAGGTTTTCAATGGCACGGCTACCGCGAAACAGCGGACTGTTGGTCACGCGGATGATGCGAGCCGAGAGAGCCGTATCGTTACTGATGACCTTCACCAGGTCGGCGATCGAAGAATCCTCGGACTGCGCAATATCTCTGACCTGAAGGGCAACCTCTGGGAGCGTGGGCAGCACCAGCTTGTCATTCTCGATGGCAGTGTTGAGATCGGCTTTGATGGTTTCGACAATATTCGACATGGTCTGTAAAGGTCCGCGTGTAGGTTCCGGCTAATGACCACAGCTTCCGTGGTGCTACCAGAAATATCAACTATGTGGGCTACTGCTTAGCAAAATAGCAAATTCTGATGAATTTGCCTGTCAACTTATGTATCTGATTGTGCGCTTTTTTCCCTTTCAGGTACGGAGTAAGGCAGTGGTATTGGCACCAGTACAGCCTCGGGCATGTCTTTTGGATGCAAGGGGGATTGGGCTGCATCGTGGCGCACGACCGCGAGCAATTCAACGCTGCCATCGCTGTATTCAACCGCGTTTACCACTTCTCCCATGGACCGCTCGTCAGATAACAGTGCGCTCCCGGGAGAGGGCACGTTTGCTGCCCGTTCAATACGAAAGCGGAAAAGACTTTTTTTCAGTTGCCCGAGAAAATGCATCCGGGCAATCACTTCCTGTCCTGTGTAGCATCCCTTCCTGAAATGTACACCACCGAGATGTTGCCAGTTCAACATCTGGGGTACGAAAGACTCCTGCGTGGCGGGTGTGAGGCGGGCAACCCCGGCCGCAATCTCGGATGCCTGCCAGTCCGCCAAAGCTATCTGGGCATTGGCAGATAGTGCTGGTTTGCTCTCGGCAGTCCGCCAGAATTCAAAGCGGGCCGTTCCCTCGGCTGTCGATTGTGTTTTCACCAGGACGCCGTCACTCAGCCGGGTTGATTTGCCCGGGTCCGTCAGAGTGTCCAGAGATTCATCGGCAAGGGTTTCGGCCAACCCGGTACCCAGAATGCCCAGAATCCTGGCTTCCGTGACACGCTCCATGGTGGTTCCACGAAACAGCATCAGGTATTTGCGTAAGTGGTTGATGGTGTCGTCAGCAAGCTCCGAAGGAAGGTCCATCAGGATATCGTCTCCGAACCGGACCATGCGGGTGAGGCAGTAGGCGCGACCCTTGGGGGTCGCCGCTGCAGCTCTTGGAGAGTAGCCGGAGACTACTTCATCCAGATTCTGGCTGAACTGGCCCTGGAGAAATTTGTCGGTGCCAGGGCCGCTGATGCGCACAATCACCCGGTCGTTCAGGACTGCCCAGCCGTCGGTCGGCAGGGGGTAGTCTGCAACCGCTGATACAGGCGTGTTTAAGTCGGTCATGGCGTGCTCCAGGATAGTGAATCAGGTGACTGAGTGCCCGGATCGGCTCAGTCTGAGCCAGACTCTCAGGCGCCGGAACTCTTCTGGCGGAACGTTCCCTGGCCCGCCTGGTGACGGTGCCAGCAGTATCGTGGTGTAAGAACGGATGTTGGTGTCGGCTGTCCGAAGTTTCAAGACTGCCAGCCCAGACCAGATTCGACTGGAAGCCAGCGGAATAACGTGAATCTGCCTGTTGTCCGGGGTTTTGGCGTACATCTTACCGTGTTCAATCAGAAGGCCATTCAATGCGCCGTTGCCCAGAAGTAATCCGTTGGACCGATACTGAAACGTCGCGCCACACAGTGCAATGGGTGCTGCAATGAGTAGCCAGATTTTACCGGCCATTGCCGCGACTGCCAGAAAGGCCAGCAGCAACAGCCAGGGAAACACCGCCAGAATGCCGACCAGCGGAGAGGGGGCTAGCGCCAGCTCAATCCGGTTGGACACGTTTGAGGATGATGTCGACCATGCGTTGAAGATCCGGGTCTTGCGGGCGACTGCGCTGCATGAACCATTCGAACATGTCGTTATCTTCGCAGCTCAGCAGTTTCTTGTAGCGGGCCTGATCCTCGGCGCCAAGGTCGCGATAGGCTTGCTCAACGAAAGGTATCAGGAGGTTGTCCAGTTCAAGCATGCCGCGACGGCTGTGCCACCACAGGCGGTTGAATTCGGCTTTTTCGGACGATGCGGCTGTCTCTGACATAATGTTTACCATCGAATCGTGTGTAACAGTTGGCGTTGTTTCAGGGCGCAAGCGTTCTGTAGGTTGTGGGAACCAGTACGGTATCACGGACCTCATTGAGCAGTCCCGGATAATCCAGCGTGTAGTGCAGCCCGCGGCTTTCCTTGCGTTGTAATGCTGAACAGATAATCAGGTCGGATACGGTCACCAGGTTTCGGAGTTCAAGCAGGTCGTTGGTTACCCGATAATTGCTATAGAACTCACCAATCTCTGCGGACAGCAGATCAACCCGGTGCTTGGCCCGCTGAAGCCGCTTGCTGGTTCGTACAATGCCTACGTAGTCCCACATGAAATGTCTCAGTTCATCCCAGTTGTGGGAGATAACAACGTCTTCATCCGAATCCCGAACCTGGCTTTCGTCCCAGTCAGGGGCCTCCGGCGGAGGCGGAATGTCCGCTTCCCGGCGGGTAATATCCGCGGCAGCAGCACGACCATACACTAAACACTCGAGCAGGGAGTTACTGGCCATGCGATTGGCTCCGTGGAGCCCGGTGAAGGCGGCTTCGCCCACGGCATAAAGCTGGTTTATGTCGGTTCGGGCGCGTTCGTCGCTGAGGATGCCGCCGCAGGTGTAGTGAGCGGCAGGAACGACCGGAATGGGTTCACGGGTGATGTCTATCCCGAACCCCAGGCATTTTTCGTAGATAGTCGGGAAGTGGTGCTTTATGAAGTCGGCAGGTTTGTGGCTGATGTCGAGGTACAGATGATCAGCCCCCAGCCGCTTCATCTCATGGTCAATCGCCCGGGCAACAATGTCTCTGGGTGCCAGTTCACCGCGTTCATCGAAACGGTCCATGAATCTGGAGCCATCCGGCAGTTTCAGCAGCCCTCCCTCGCCCCGAACTGCTTCAGTAATCAGAAACGACTTCGCGTGTGGATGGTAGAGGCACGTTGGATGGAACTGGTTGAACTCCATGTTCGCCACCCGGCAGCCTGCCCGCCAGGCCATAGCGATACCATCTCCAGACGCCCCGTCCGGATTGGTTGTATAGCGGTAAGCCTTGGAGGCACCGCCAGTGGCAATGACTGTGAATCTTGCCCGGAACAGCTCTACGTGATTGTCTTCAAGGTTCAGTATGTATGCGCCAACGCACCGGTTACCGGGCAGGGAAAGCTTGCGGTTCGTAATCAGATCGACTGCAACCCGGCCGGACATAAGTTCAATATTGGGTCTGGCCTGGGCCTGCGACGTCAGAGTGGTTGAAACCGCATGTCCGGTAGCATCCGCTGCGTGAATGATCCTTCGATGACTGTGCCCGCCTTCCCGGGTCAGGTGGTAGTGGGCGTCCTGATCCCTGGTGAAATCAACACCGGAATCGATCAGCCAGTCGATGCTTTCCTTGCCATGTTCCACGGTAAACCGAACTGCGTCCTCGTGGCACAGGCCTGCGCCGGCGTTGAGGGTGTCGGTGATGTGGTGCTCGGTCGAGTCCTGATTATCAAGAACCGCCGCGATTCCGCCCTGCGCCCAGAGTGTGGCTCCGCTGCTGATCTGGGCTTTGCTCACCACACATACTTTCAGATGCGCTGGCAGATTGAGAGCGACGGTGAGGCCGGCAGCACCACTGCCGATAATAAGAACGTCGTATTCGTAAGGCTGTGGCATTGGTTCGTTATCGCAGGCCATAATGTGGACGTGTATTGAACTAAACTTTACGCTTGCTGTCTATTTGGCCTGACAGGGTGAGCCGCCGGGCAGGTGGCCAAACCCGTTTCATGAACGGACGCCGGATAGCACAATGACGCAGCGAAACTTGGTACAGGCCCGACAGCTGGCCATTAAATCAGGGAACCCCGGCAACCAGTCCATGACTCCTGAGACAGAGAAACGACAGGGCGATCATTCCGACAGCCAGACGGATCTTCAGCTGATCCGTAAGGTGCGTAATGGCGATCGTGCCGCATTTGATCTGCTGGTGGTCAAATATCAATCCAGGGTCGCGTCGATTATTAGCCGTTACGTCTACGACAGTCAGGAAGTCATGGATCTGACTCAGGAAACCTTCGTTAAAGCGTTCAGGGCGATCGAACGGTTCCGGGGAGACAGTGCCTTTTATACCTGGCTGTACCGGATCGCGGTGAATACCGCCAAGAATTACCTTGAATCCCGGGGGCGGCGGCCTCAAGGCAGTGCTGATTCTGCGGAAGCGGAAAACTTCGAAGAAGGCTCCCGGCTTCGGGACACCGCTTCGCCCGAACGACTTCTGCAAAGGGAGCAGCTCCAGAAAGAGCTGAACAGGGCCATAGCCCAGCTCCCGGAGGAGTTACGCTCAGCCTTTCTTCTCCGTGAATATGATGGCCTTAGCTATGAGGATATTGCCGGGATACTGGAGTGTCCGATCGGTACCGTCCGTTCACGAATTTTCAGGGCAAGGGATGCGGTTGACCGACATCTCGGGCCTTTGCTCAACCACTCGGTGACGTAATTGAGGTTGCATCCCATGGATGATCGTCTCAGAGAAACATTGTCTGCCATGATGGACGACGAAGCTGATGAACTGTCAGTGCGTCGACTGTTGTCACATGATCGCCAGGACGAACTCCGGGCACAGTGGCAGCGATGGCAGGACGTGCGGGACCTTTTGCATGATGGCCACTCTCCGGCCCATGGAATGGACGTCAGTGTTGCCGTCCGTGAAGAGCTTGATGGGCGAGATTCCGCCGCGCTCGGGGCAACGCTTGCGGGTCGGGACAGCAAGGCACGCGGATGGCACTGGCCAGCGGCTGCCATGGTGGCGATGGCATTGCTGGTAGGATTCGGGGCTGGTGCCGGCTGGGACTCCTCCGGCACCGGACCTGCTCAGCCCCTTGCAGCCGCTGCACCGG
Organism: Marinobacter sp. F3R08; assembly: GCF_018860425.1. GTDB lineage: Bacteria > Pseudomonadota > Gammaproteobacteria > Pseudomonadales > Oleiphilaceae > Marinobacter. The sequence continues at coordinate 190,704 of NZ_JAHKPI010000015.1, forward strand.
AGGCGCCGGCGCCGGCTCCGGATCAGCCAGTCCGGGAGGTTGCCTTGCAGGGACTCGATGAAGAACAGTGGGAATATATGAGCCGTTACCTGCTGGAACATGCGCAACACAACAGTGTTGGTGCCGGGCGAGGTGCCGTCGGGTATGCCCGCCTGGTCAGCGCCAATGGTCCCGGTTACTGACATCCTGGAGTGAATGTAATCATGTATCAGGCTCTCATCGCTGTGTTTCGATGTCGTGTACTGTCAGTCTTGATGTGTCTGGTGCTCGCCCTTGCCGGCTCCGTGCCGGTTCTGGCCGACGATGAGGCATCCGCCTGGCTGAAAAGGCTCGGACCTGCACTGAATATGACCTCTTATCGGGGCGTGTTCGTGTATGCCCGCGGAGAACGTGTGCATTCCATGCAGATTGCCCATCGCTATATCGATGGCGCGGTTGAAGAGAGGCTGGTGTTGCAGGACGGCGGTACCGGCGAAATCGTTCGCAAGGGCATGAATGTTGTCTGCGTTCTTCCTGAAACAGGCCGCGTGCAACTCAATCAGGTTATTCCCTCTGGCCCCTTTGCCGAAGCGTTTACCAGTCAGCTTGTGCCGGTGAACCGTTGGTATCAGGCTGAAATGAAAGGAGAGGACCGGGTCGCAGGATATGATGTCGTTTCGGTGGCGTTGAGTGCCAAAGATCCCTATCGCTACAGTCATCAGCTTTGGCTGGAGAAGTCCACGGGGCTTCTGGTAAAGAGTCATGTGCGGAATTCTGAGGGTGATGTGCTCGAGCAGTTTCAATATACCAGTCTGTACATAGGCGAAGAGATCCCGGATAGCGAATTTGAAATACGTACTCAGGGGCGGGAGATCTCCAGAACGCTCGACGAAACTGCATCTACGGAATCCGTGGTTCAGCGAATGAACGGGTGGCAGTTAGGCTGGCGGCCTGAAGGATTCGTTCCGGCCGCGGCTCCCCGATCTGGCAAGGGTCAGGCAGTTGCTTTCTCTGATGGCCTGGCGGCTTTCTCTGTGTTCGTTGAACCGGCCGGCCCGGTAACAATGCCCACAGGTGCCTCTCTTATCGGTGCCACCACGGTTTACATGCGCCAGGTGAAGGAAGGTGAGAATGTCTTTCTGGTCACCGTCGTGGGTGAACTGCCTCCGCAGACAGCCCGTCAGGTTGCCGAGTCTGTCCGTATTGAAGATTCATTGGCTCTGGGTGCCGGCGGGTCATGATTACCGAAACTGGACGAGTTGTTGCCCTGAGAGGCGACCGGGCCTGGGTGCAAACGATTCGAACCAGCGCCTGTCAGAGTTGTTCAGCCCGGACAGGCTGCGGTCAGAAAGTCCTGGCTGCAGCTTCTGGCGGGCGTGCGAATCAGATACTTGTGTCCAATTCTGTGAATGCCCGGGTCGGAGACGAGGTCACCATCGGTATCGATGATCAGGCGTTGTTGGGTGCTTCTTTCCTGGTCTACGCGGTACCGCTGCTCCTGATGGTCGCTGCGAGTGTTATCGGGCATCAGGTGTCCGGTGGGCATGATGGAGTGTCGATGCTTGCGGCGATCGTTGGCCTTGGGTTGGGCTTTGTTGCGGGGCGGCATCTGCAACGCGCTGGCGATGTTGATTATGAACCCCGTCTGGTTCGGATAAACCGCATTGATTCTGAAAGCTGTCTCTGAACCCTACGCTTTTGTAAGTTGAAAATTGGTGGGGCGAGACCAAAAATACGCCGAGGTGTTTGAACTGCAGGGGGTACATCATGTCGAGTGCAACACACGTTGCCCAATCGTCACGGAGCTTTATACCCGGAAGGATGCCGGCCACTTTTCTGATCATATTATCCGCCATCCTCTTGGTGGTCTGGAGTCAGGCCAGTACGGCCCGAAATTTGCCCGATTTTACTGAGCTGGTTGAGGACAACGCCGACGCGGTGGTGAATATCAGCACCACGACCGAATCCAGGCGCAGCTATTCCCGTTCTCCCGGGATGCCCTTTGATGAGCGGCAGCTGGAACAGCTCCCCGAGTTTTTTCAGGATTTTTTCCGCGGCCCCCAGTCTCCGTTTGGCAGTGGTCCGCAGGGAGCGCAACCGGTTCGCTCCATGGGATCCGGGTTTATCGTATCCTCGGATGGATACGTACTGACCAATAATCATGTGGTTGAGGGTGCTGATGAGATTATTGTGCGCCTGAACGATCGACGCGAGCTGCCGGCAACGCTGGTCGGAACAGATCCCCGTTCGGACATGGCGGTACTGAAAATTGAAAACGGAGATGACCTGCCGGTGGTAAAGGTTGGTCGTTCCGGGGATCTTAAGGTGGGCGAATGGGTTTTTGCGATTGGCTCGCCATTCGGGTTCGATTACACGGTTACGGCGGGGATTGTCAGCGCACTTGGGCGTTCGCTGCCCTCGGAAAACTACGTGCCATTCATTCAGACCGACGTGGCCATTAACCCTGGTAACTCCGGTGGTCCCCTGTTCAACCTCGAAGGGGAAGTGGTTGGTATCAATTCTCAGATTTACACGCGCTCTGGCGGCTTCATGGGGGTCTCTTTCGCCATTCCCATTGACGATGCCATGAACGTATTCCGCCAGTTGCGCGACAAAGGTTCGGTTTCCCGCGGTTGGCTCGGCGTGTTGATCCAGGAAGTGAATCGCGACCTGGCCGAGTCCTTCGGTCTCAAGCGGCCACGTGGCGCGTTGATCGCCGAAGTGATGTCGGACTCACCGGCGCAGAAGGCCGGTCTGCAGGCAGGGGATATCGTTTTGAGCTATGACGGTGACGATGTTCAGCGTTCTTCAGACTTGCCGCCCATGGTGGGTCGCACACCAGTGGGCGAAACCGCCGAACTCCGAGTGCTCCGGGGCGGAGAGGAAATCGATCTCGATGTTGAGATCGGCCGGCTGCCTGAAGAAGGAAGCCAGCAAGCAGCTGCACCTTCTGGTGACGGTGGCGGCCCTCAATCTGCGCCGCTGGGCATGGTGGTCGAGCCATTGCCAGAGGATATGGCAGACTCCATGGGTGTTGACGGGGGTGTTCTGGTCAATAGTGTTGCCCGAGGGGCTGCGTCTGAAGCCGGTATACGGGCTGGCGACGTGATCACTGAAATTAACCGCGAGAGAGTAACCTCGGTTCAGGAGTTTCGCGAAGTCGTGGGGTCGCTTCCTGAGAGCAAAGTGGTCTCTGTTCGGGTTATTCGTCAAGGTCGGGCCCTGTATTTGGTCATGAAACCCTGACTGGCCCAGATCCGCTGAATTGACATTGGATTTCAAAGCCCTCCCGGGTGCCGGAAACGACACCCGGGAGGGCTTTTGTTATACTGGGCGTTCCAAAAACACGTGGTCGGGAAATGGATCAGTCCCATGATGAATAGACAGGAACTCTCTCTCCGCAAGTTACTGGAGTTTCGTAATGCCTGGGTCGGGTGGCTGGTTTTTGCCGTTGCGATTGCGGTCACCGTACTACTTTGGCAGGTGTCTATTTGGCTGGTTGATGACCGCACGGAAGCTCGTTTTCGTACCCAGTCCCTGCAGCTCAAATCCGCAATTGAAGAGCGCTTGCTGAACTACGAACAGGTACTGGCCGGCAGTGCCGGCCTGTTTGCGGTGGCTGGTGATGTTTCCCGAAGCCAGTGGCGCGAATACGTCGATAAGGTTGATATCGACCGGTATTACCCGGGGATTCAGGGTATCGGTTATGTTCGTCGTATTGGTGTGCGTCAGATGGCCGATCATATCGCCTCTGTCCGTTCCGAAGGCGTCCATAATTATCTGGTGAACCCGCTGGGTAGCGGTCCCTATTATTACCCCATGGTTTATCTGGAACCCGGCACAGAGCGTAATCGACGGGCGCTGGGGTACGATGCCTTCAGCGATCCCATCCATCGGCGGGCCATGGAGCGGGCACGTGACGATGCCACGCCTACGGTCACCGCGAAGGTGGTACTGGTGCAGGAAGAGCTTGGTGAAGATCAGGCGAGTTTTCTGATGTATTACCCGGTCTATCAGGGCGGTGAAGTGCCTGAGATCCGGGCCGAACGGCGCATGATGCTGGCGGGATACGTGTTCAGTGCATTCCGCATGAACAACCTGATCGACGGGATTGTCGGTCTGATTTCGCCGTTTCTTGATGTTCGGATTTATGACGCCGGCGTGGTGGAGCGGCAGAACCTCATGTACGGCTCCAATCTCGGTTCCCTTGATAACGAATTCAGTTTCCAGATGAGCCAGACCATAAGCCATGGTGGTCGTGACTGGGTGTTGCAGACCCGGTCCACACCTGCATTTGATTTTCTGGCCTCCGATCCCCGGCCTCCGATCGTTCTGGGTAGCGGGTTGGTGATCAGTGCCTTGCTGTTTCTTTTCGTTCTGGCTCTGATTCGTTCGCGTCTTATGGCTCAGATCAGTGCCGGGCGCTACCGGGCGATCACCGAGAGCGCCGCCAATGTCACTCTGGTGATGGATCGCGCCGGACAGCCACTCTATGCCAGTCCTTCCAGCCTCGATATTCTTGGTTTTGAACCGGATCAGGTTCAGTCTTTGAGCTTTGAGGAAATGGTTCACGTTGACGACTGGCCTCAGTTGCATAATAGCTTTGACGACTCGGTGCAGTCACCGGGCAAGCAGATGCCGGTTATTCGTGCCCGGATTCGTGATGCCGAGGGCCAGTGGCGGGATATGGAAGGTACGTTCACCGCCATGTTGTCGGTGCCGGGGGTGAACGGGATTGTTTTGAGTCTGCGGGATCTGACCCAGCTGAAAGCTGCCCAGTCGGAATTGCACCGGCTGGCGTTTTACGATCCACTGACCGGGCTTGCGAACCGTCAGCTGCTCCGGGACCGGCTCAATCATGTGGTCAGTCGCAGTCGGCGAAGCGGTGAACCGGCAGCGCTGATGTTCCTGGATCTGGATGGGTTCAAACGGATCAATGATACCCTGGGCCATGATTCTGGCGACGAACTGTTGCGTCAGGTGGCCCAGTGGCTTTTGGGTTGCGTGCGTGAAGAGGATTCGGTCGCGCGTCTTGGTGGCGATGAATTTGTGGTTCTGTTGTCCGGGGTTGGCGACGCTGCTTCGGCCGGCAAGGTTGCCGAGACAATTCTGCACAGTCTTTGCCAGCGAATCCGGTTGAATGATCACGAAGTTGGCATCACGGTCAGTATCGGTATTACCTTGATTCCGCACGATAGCGAGGATGCAGGGACGCTGATGAAATACGCCGATCTGGCCATGTACCGTGCCAAAGAGCTGGGCAGGAACACGTTCCAGTTCTTTACGCCGGCCATGAACATCAAGGCGGCGCGACGGCTTCTGCAGCAGGAAGAGTTGGCGTCGGCTCTGAACGGTGATCGCTTCGTTCTGCACTACCAGCCGAAGATTGATCTGGACCGTGAGCGGGTGATCGGTGTGGAGGCATTTTTGCGCTGGCATCACCCGGAGAAGGGCCTGGTTTCAGCACAGCAGTTTATTGGGCTGGCTGAAGAAACCGGCTTGATCGTGCGTCTGGGTGAGTGGGCGCTGAGGCAGGCGTGTATCCAGATCCAGGCTCTGGAGAGAGCCGGTTTCGAATCCCTGAATATGGCGGTGAACCTGTCTGTTCGTCAGCTTACTGACTCCGGTTTCCTGGACATGATACGCCGGGTTATCACCGAGACCGGCGTCTCGCCGGAATGTCTTGAGCTGGAGATGCCGGCGGAGCTGCTTAATGAGGATCCGCGAATGCTCCGGGAGTTGCTGGTGTCGCTCCATGATCTGGGGGTTTGTTTGATTCTGGATGATTTTGGCGCCGGCTCCTGTTCGCTGGTTGCACTGCAACAACTGCCGCTGGATGTGATCAAGATTGATCACCGCTTCATTCGTGATATCCCTTACAATGTCAGCGCCACGGACGTCGCTTCCGCCGTCATTGCCCTGGCTCGAAAGCTCCATCTGACGGTAGTGGCCGAAGGCGTGGAAACCCCGCAGCAGCTCAGCTTTCTCAAAACCCATGGCTGCGCCCAGTGCCAGGGCAATCTGTTCAGCTATCCGCTGGACGAGGATGCCCTGATTGGTTTCCTGATTCGACAGTATGAAGCGCCTCTGATTTCCTGATCATGGCAATGGTGGCCGGTAACCGGTAAAATCACGCCGTTTCCGGATCCGGGTAGCGGCGCTCCGGGCGCAATTCTTCGTCTTAACTGAGTATTCATTGTCTGTGACTGAACTGAGCCGAATCCGTAACTTCTCCATCATCGCCCACATCGACCATGGCAAATCAACTCTGGCAGACCGTTTTATCCAGGTCTGTGGTGGTCTGACCGACCGAGAAATGGCCGAGCAGGTTCTTGACTCCATGGATCTCGAGCGTGAGCGAGGGATTACCATCAAGGCCCAGAGTGTCACGCTGACATACAAAGCCCGTGACGGCCAGGAATACAAACTGAACTTTATCGACACCCCGGGGCATGTGGATTTCTCCTATGAGGTCTCGCGATCGCTCTATGCCTGCGAAGGGGCATTGCTGGTGGTTGATGCCGGGCAAGGCGTTGAAGCCCAGTCCGTAGCTAACTGCTACACCGCGATCGAACAAGGACTGGAAGTGGTTCCGGTTCTGAACAAGATGGATCTGCCTCAGGCTGAACCTGAGCGAGTAGCCGCGGAGATTGAGGATATCATCGGCATTGAAGCCTCTGATGCGGTTCGGTGCAGCGCCAAGAGCGGTCTTGGTATTGAAGACGTGCTGGAGGACCTGATCAAAAGGATCCCGCCTCCTGAGGGTGACCGAAGTGCGCCTCTGCAAGCACTGATCATAGATTCCTGGTTCGACAATTATCTGGGCGTCGTTTCGTTGGTCAGGGTCACCGAGGGTACTTTGAGAAAGGGTGACAAGATCGTTATCAAATCCACCGGCAAAGCCTGGAATGCCGATAAGGTGGGCATTTTCAATCCAAAACCAAAAGACACGGATGTGCTGGAGTCCGGTGATGTCGGCTTCGTGGTTGCCGGCATAAAAGATATCCATGGTGCCCCTGTGGGCGACACCATTGTGCACCAGAAGTTCGCTGACCAGACGCCCATGCTGCCCGGGTTCAAGAAGGTTAAACCCCAGGTGTATGCGGGACTGTTCCCGGTCAGCGCCGATGATTACAACGATTTTCGGGATGCTCTGGAAAAACTGACGCTGAATGACGCCTCATTGTTTTTTGAGCCGGAGAACTCCGATGCCCTTGGTTTTGGCTTCCGCTGTGGTTTCCTCGGCATGCTGCACATGGAAATTATTCAGGAGCGGCTGGAGCGGGAATACGACATCGATCTGATCACCACTGCGCCGACGGTTATCTATGAGGTGGTGACCAAGCAGGGTGAGACTCTGTCGGTAGACAACCCGTCCCGGCTTCCGGATATTGGTTCCATTGAAGAAATGCGTGAGCCAATTGTCGAGGCCAATATTCTGGTACCTCAGGAGCATATCGGCAACGTCATTGCTTTGTGTGAGGAGAAGCGGGGCATCCAGAAGAACATGCACTTTATGTCGACTCAGGTTCAGTTGACCTATGAGTTGCCGATGGCTGAAGTGGTGATGGACTTCTTTGATCGCATTAAATCGGCCAGCCGCGGTTTCGCCTCTCTGGATTACCACTTTACCCGGTTCCAGAATGCCAATCTGGTGAGGCTGGATGTTCTGATCAATGCCGAGCGTGTTGATGCCCTGGCTCTGATCGTGCACAAGGAACAGGCCCATCACAAAGGCCGGCAGCTGATTGAAAAAATGAAAGAGCTGATTCCGCGGCAGATGTTTGATATCGCCATTCAGGCCGCCATAGGAAACCAGGTCGTATCGCGGGTCACCGTCAAGGCGCTGCGTAAGAACGTTACCGCCAAGTGCTACGGCGGTGACGTTAGCCGTAAGAAGAAACTGCTACAAAAGCAGAAAGAAGGTAAAAAGCGTATGAAGCAGCTGGGTAACGTCGAGGTGCCTCAGGAAGCGTTTCTTGCCGTACTGAAAGTGGATAAATAGAAGGCCTCCTGGATGGATATCGATTTTCCCCTGGTACTGGTAGTACTGACCTTTGCAACCGGTCTGATCTGGCTGGCTGACAAGCTGTTTCTTCGAAACCGGCGTCTTTCTGCCTCCCGTGCCAATGGCGCCGGGGAATCAGTCGAGGCTGGCTCCACTACAGAATCAGAAGAGCCCAAGGAACCCTATCTGGTTGATCTGAGCCGATCGTTCTTTCCGGTACTGGCGATTGTACTGGTTCTGCGTTCGTTTCTGGTTGAACCCTTTCAGATTCCGTCAGGATCCATGCTGCCCACCCTGGAGGTGGGCGACTTCATTTTGGTGAACAAATACGCCTATGGATTCAGGCTGCCTGTTGCCGGAACCAAAGTGGTCCCTGTAGGTGATCCCCAACGGGGAGATGTGATGGTGTTTCGCTATCCGGAAGATGGCAAGACCAATTACATCAAGCGGGTGATTGGTCTGCCAGGTGATCAGATCCGTTACCAGGACAAGCAGCTCTTCATCAATGGCGAACGGGTGGAAACCCGCTTTATCGCGAGATTACCTCCGATGGAATTACGTCATGAAAGTCTCGGCGAAGTTGAACACGATATATTCCTGACCATGGGGCGCTCTGGTGTCAGTGGTGAGGGCGAGTGGCAGGTGCCGGATGGGCATTACTTCGTCATGGGTGACAATCGCGATAACAGTAATGACAGCCGCTATTGGGGAATGGTCCCTGATGAGCTGGTAGTGGGCAAGGCCTTTGCTATCTGGATGCACTGGAAATCCCTTACCAGTCTGCCATCCTTTGATCGTGTGGGCGGAATCGAGTAACTAGGACTATCTGGAGCGCAGTGATAATGAAAAAGAATAATTTTTCCGGCATGGGCCGTCAGCGGGGTGCCTCCGCATTGACCATGATGATCATGGCGCTGTTCTTTGGTGGCCTGCTGACGTTGGTGGTCAAGGTTGGCCCTGCCTACCTGGATGACATCACTATTCAGGAGGCGCTCGAGAGCCTGGATGGCACCGAGGGGCTTTCCAGGATGGGGCCGGCCCAGGTGCGCACGATGATTAACAAGCGGCTCAGTGTGAACAATGTCCGGGGATTTGATCCCAAGAATATTACGGTCGAAAAAGAAGACGATCTGGTCGTAATCAATGTTGACTACGAAGTGCGCAACAACCTGATCAGTAATCTGGATACGGTGGTTCGCTTCAAGCATAAATATGAGATGAAGGGCAAGTGAGTTCACAACCGGATCTGGAACAGCTACAGCGACGCATCGGCTATAAGTTCAAGTCGCCAGAGCGGCTTATGCTGGCTCTCACCCATCGGAGCTATGGGAATCAGAATAACGAGCGCCTCGAGTTCCTCGGCGATTCCATTGTCAATATGGTTATTGCCGAGTATCTGTTTCTGCACTTTGAGAAAGCCCGGGAAGGGCAGTTGAGTCGTTTGCGGGCCCGCATGGTGAAGGGGGTTACGCTCGCAGAGATTGGCCGTGAGTTCCAGCTCGGCAATTACCTGCGTCTGGGTTCTGGTGAACTGAAAAGTGGTGGCTTCCGGCGGGAATCCATCCTGGCAGATGCGGTAGAATCCATTATTGGTGCAATTTATCTGGACAGCGATTTTCATACTTGCCGGGAGCAGGTCTTACGTTGGTTCGAGCACCGGCTGGAAAAGCTTGATCTTCAGGATACCCAGAAGGATCCGAAGACCCGTCTACAGGAATATCTTCAGTCCCGCCAGTTCCCCCTGCCACGCTACGACGTTATTTCCGTAGACGGTGAGGCCCACAATCAGACATTCCATGTGTCCTGTGCGTTGCCTTCGCTGGATCGAAAGACCACCGGCACCGGTAGCAGTCGCCGGGTGGCCGAACAGCAGGCAGCCCGTAACGCCCTGAAAGAACTGGGCGTGGAGAATCAGTAATGAACGATATTACCCGTCCTGAAAATCCCGATAGTCGCTGCGGTTTCGTCGCTATCGTCGGCCGCCCGAACGTTGGCAAATCCACGCTGCTGAATCACATTCTTGGCCAGAAGCTGAGCATAACGTCCCGAAAACCACAGACGACTCGCCATCAGGTGCTTGGCATCAAGACAGTGGATTCGGTTCAGGCGATCTATGTGGACACGCCGGGCATGCACGAGGAAGAGCCTCGAGCCATTAATCGCTATATGAACAAGGCGGCCACATCGGCGCTGATTGATGTCGATGTGGTGGTATTCGTGGTGGACCAGTTGGCCTGGACGACAGCGGATGAGATGGTGCTGGAGAAGCTCAGTCGACTGACATGCCCGGTAATCCTGGCGGTTAACAAGGTCGATAAACTCGAAAAGCGGGAAAGCCTCTTGCCTCACCTCGATATGCTCTCGAAGAAGCGCGAATTTACCGAGATCATTCCACTTTCGGCCCTGAAAGAGACCAACCTTGAACCCCTGGAAGAGGCTGTCGGTCGTTACCTGCCGGAGAGTATCCACTTCTATCCGGATGACCAGATCACCGACCGCAGCGAGCGTTTTCTTGCTTCGGAGATTGTTCGGGAGAAAATCACCCGGCAATTGGGAGCGGAGCTGCCATACTCCGTGGCAGTAGAGGTTGAGGAGTTCAAGCGGGAAGGCAAGACGCTGCACATCTCCGCCCTGATACTGGTCGAGCGAGAGGGGCAGAAGAAGATCATCATCGGTGACAAGGGCGAGCGGATGCGCCGTATTGGCCAGGAGGCGCGAACCGATATGGAGCGGTTGTTCGACAGCAAGATCATGCTGAGGCTCTGGGTTAAGGTCAAGCGTGGCTGGGCCGATAACGACCGGGCCCTGAAGAGCCTGGGCATGAACGACCTCTGAGTCGGGTATGAAGGGACCTGAGTTGCAGGAGCCCGCTTACGTCCTTCATCGCCGTCCCTGGCGGGAAACCAGCCTGATGGTGGATGTCTTCTCTCTGAATCACGGTCGAATGACCGTGATTGCCCGGGGCGCTAACAGCGCCAAAAGCCCTCTGAAAGCCCAGCTTCAGCCCTTCCAGCCTCTGGTGATGGATTGGGCCGGCCGGGGCGACCTGAAATCCCTGGTCCAGGTCGAGGTGAGAACCGGCCCGGCACTGACCCGGACAGTAGCTCTCTACAGCGGGCTGTATCTTAATGAGCTGTTGCAGCGAATTCTGCCCGTTGCTGATCCCCATCCGACTCTGTTTGCGGCATACATAGATGCGTTGGGGTGTCTGTCCGCCACCACAGACGTGGAGCCGGTACTTCGGCGCTTTGAGCTCGCCTTTGCTTCTGCACTGGGTTACGACTTTTCCTGGGATCTTGCTACCGATACGGGGCAATCCGTCGAGTCCGCCCGGGAGTATTGTTATGATCCTGAGCAGGGTATTGTTTCCGCTGTGTCGCCTGGTGTGCGTCTGCGAAATCTGCGGGGCGAGGTTTTGCTGGAGCTCGCCCGTGAGGACCTGCAATCTGACAGCTGTCGACGATTGGCGAAACGGGTCATGCGGGTGCTTATTGATCACCTTCTGCAGGGCCGCCCCCTGAACAGTCGCAGCCTTTTCACTCATCTTCGGGGAGAGTCCCATGAATCCTAGAGTACTGCTTGGCGTCAATATTGATCACGTTGCCACTCTTCGTCAGGCGAGAGTGACCCGATATCCGGATCCGGTGCAGGCTGCGCTGATGGCAGAGGAGGCTGGTGCAGACGGTATCACGATACATCCCCGGGAGGATCGTCGTCACATACAGGACCGGGATGTACTGCTACTCAAGGAAGTGCTTCAGACCAAGATGAATCTGGAAATGGCGATTACTGACGCCATGCTGGCGTTTGCCGAGCAGGTTCGTCCTGAATGTGTCTGTCTGGTGCCCGAAAAGCGTGAGGAGCTGACCACTGAAGGGGGGCTGGACGTTGAAGGGCAGGAATCCCGGGTGGCCAAAGCCTGTGAGCGTCTCGCCCGAATAGGGGCAGAGGTGTCCTTGTTTATCGATCCGAATCCAGCCCAGATTGATGCCGCCGTAAGATGCGGCGCGCCAGTGGTTGAGTTGCACACAGGTGAGTACGCCGAGTCCGATACGCCCGAAGCGGAAAACGCTGCGTTCAAAACGATTGCCGATGCGGTGGCCTATGCCCGGCAGAAAGGGCTGATCGTCAACGCCGGTCATGGCCTGCATTATCACAACACCGAACGGGTGGCCGCGATCGAGGGGATCAACGAGCTGAATATTGGCCACGCCATCATAGCCCGGGCGGTTTTTTGCGGTTTGAAAGAAGCGGTTCGGGATATGAAGACCCTTATTGATCAGGCCCGAGGCCGGGGCTGATTCAAGACATCATCAGGTCGCTTCGCTAGTCTGGTGTCGTTCGCGGAACAGTGGTTGCCAGTCGGTCTGGTCACTCCAGATCTGTAAGCGCTCCATGGCCGAGAGAAGTTGATCTTTCTGGTGTTCGAGGTCCGGCGCGCTGCACTTGATGGCGGTTTCCAGATGATTGGCTGCTGCCCGCAGTTCCGGCACACCGCAGTACCGGGTAGCGCCATGAAGCTTGTGAACGCATTCGAGCAATTCCTCTATATTGTTGCTGACCCAGAGCTCCTGCACCCGTTCACGATCTATGTGCACCTGTTCCAGGAGCATGCTGAACAGCTCTTCGGCCAAATCGGCTTTGCCAGCGGCCAGTTGAATGCTTTCGTCAATGCTTACGCAGTCCTGTTGCATTTTTCGTGTCGACGGTCGAAGAACCCGGCGGGTATCCCGGACCTCAGGAATCGGAAGCCGGTCTTCCCTGTCGGACTTTGGGCAGACATAACCTGTGTATTCATGAATGATGTCGGTGAGTTGGCCGCTGCTGATAGGTTTGGGCATGTACCCGTCGAAACCTTGTCTGGTCAGACGTTCCTGCTCGTCTGCCAGAGCATGGGCGGTCAGGGCTATGATCGGCGTCCTGTGATTGCCAGTATCCATCTCCCTGAGTCGGGCCGTGGTTTCCACACCGTCCATACCAGGCATTTGCAGATCCATGAACACGAGATCAAAGGGCTTCTGTCTGGCTTTTGTCAGAGCTTCAAAGCCGCTGGTAGCGCTCACGGCGTCCAGTTGGCAGTCTTCCAACAGGGTCATGACCAGTTTCAGGTTGGCATCGTTGTCATCGACTGCCAAAACCCGGGGAACACTCGCAGTGGTGGCTCGGTGGGAGGTGACCTCATAGTCGGGGACGCGCCCGCTGGCATTGATGCCATGCACCAAAAGCAGAAGTTCATCATACAGGGAGTCGCGGCATACCGGTTTGGTCAGGTGGCCGCTGGCAAGTCCTGCCAACGGTGTGTCGTGGGTCTCCAGGGTGGGGGTCAGCAACAGTGTCCGGCAATCCCGTTCGATCTCCAGGGTACGCACTAGACTGCAGAACTGGCTGGAGTTGAGCAGGTGTCGGGTGATACCAACAATGGCTACGGCGTAACCGGTCTGGCTTTTTTGGGCTTCCTCTATGTGTTCCTGCAACGCGCCGGGTGAGGCCACCCGGTCAACGAGCATGCCCCAGTCCCGGAGCAGGTGCTCAACAGCCAGTCCGGTGGTTTTCTGATGCTCCAGATAGATCACGCGTTCCCCGCGCAGAGCATCCCGGGGGGCAATGGCCTCGCCACTGCTCGCGACTTCCGACGTGAGGGTAAACCAGAAGGTGGAGCCCTTGCCAAGTTCGCTTTCAAGCCCGATTTTGCCGCCCATCTCTTCCACCAGGCGTTTCGAGATGGCCAGCCCGAGCCCGGTGCCTCCGTATTGCCGGGCCGTAGAGGCATCGGCCTGGCTGAAGGCGTTGAACAGAGACTGCTGTTGGGCCCGGGAAAGGCCGACGCCGGAATCCGTGATGCTCAGGCGCAGAGTGACGCGGTTGGTGTCTTTCTCTTCTTCTTCCAGGCTTGCCCGCAGGACCACCTCGCCGGTCTGGGTGAACTTGATGGCGTTGTTGACGAGGTTGGTAATGACCTGTTTAACCCGTAAGGGGTCACCCATGATGTTGTCGGGCACATCGTTGTAGACCAGTGGCACCAGATCGAGGTTCTTGGAATGGGCGGCCGGGGCCAGCATGACCATGACCTCCTCGACGATGTCGCGCAACTGGAAGGGAACGCGGTCCAGGATTAGTTTGCCGGCTTCGATTTTCGAAAAGTCCAGAATGTCGTTGATGATGGTAAGCAGGATCTCGGAGGATTTCCGGATCGTGCTCAGATGATCTCGTTGTTGCCTCGGTAACGGGCCTTTCAGGAGCAATTCGGTGAAGCCAATGATGCCATTAAGTGGCGTGCGAATTTCGTGGGACATGTTGGCCAGGAATTCTGATTTTATCCGGCTGGCTTCAAGAGCTTCTTTCCGCGCGAAATCCAGCTCAATGTTCTGAATTTCGATAGTCTCCAGGGTTTCCCGAAGATCTTCGGTGGCCTGGTCAATGTTCTGCTGCATTTCTGCCTGGGCCTTGCTCAGCTCTTCCGCCATGGCGTTGAGTCCCGACTCAAGTTGTTCAAACTCGGGGCCGGCGCCGGTATGGACGCGGGTGTCAAGCTTTCCTTCCTTGAGTCTGGCAACCGCTTCGTTAAGCTCAAAGACCGGACTCGTAAACGCCCGGCTCAGGCGCAAGGCAATCGCCATACTGAGAAAGACACCGCCAACAACCAGCAGCAGGGATATCAGCAGGGCCTTGTACGTCTCCTTTTCGGTTCGGACGTGGGACATTTCGACAACTACCCAACCCAGGGGCTCCTGCAAGTCAGACATGGACTGGCGAGCACCTGGGTCGAGCATACTCTCGATCATCAGATCCTGGAGAAAGGCAGGGGTGATGAAGCGTGTACTGTTTTCCCTGGATACCCGAGTTGCGTGCTCGGGCGTGAGTTCGTCGGACTGCACTGTTTCGGAGCTTCCCGGTCCGGTGTGGAGCAGGCGAGAGCGGTCACTGCCAAAGAAGGTAATGGAGCGAACGTCCTGTTCTTCCAGAAGGGCATTGGAGAGGCTGCTCAGAAGGCTTCGATTGGCAGTGAAAAGACCATACTCGGAGCCCGCCGCAAGTTGACGTGAAAGCGATTCGCCCCGATCTTTAAGCAGGCTTTCAATGTTTTCAACCCAGCTATAGGTAAAAAACAGCCCAAGCATCAGGGTGGTCAGCAAGGTGGGAACCAGAGTTACCACCAACACTTTCTTGCGAATGCCCCAGCGTCGCATACTGTTGTTCCTGAGTTATTTCTTTTGTCCGCGCTGCGATGCGGAACACTTCCCTGTCAAGAATAGTTGATCCGGAACGGGATAACTGTGGTATCAGTCCCGTCCCTGCCGCAAAGCCATTGTGGCGGATATAGCCTCCGGTCATGGATATAGCGAGAAGCTGTATTGGGAGACCGGGGCGATAACGCGTATCATGCGAAACCAAAAGTGTACCATAGGGTTATCATATGCATTTTCCCACCATTGAAGATTATGTCGGACACACGCCCCTGGTTCGCCTGCAGCGTCTCCCCGGAGAGACCAGTAACGTGATTCTGGCCAAGCTTGAGGGTGACAATCCCGCCGGCTCGGTGAAGGACCGACCGGCTATCAGCATGATCCAGGAAGCGGAGCGCCGGGGCGACATAAAACCGGGTGATACCCTTATCGAAGCGACCAGCGGTAACACTGGTATCGCCCTGGCCATGGCGGCCGCGATCAAGGGTTATCGAATGGTGCTGATTATGCCCGCGAATATGAGTGAGGAGCGTCGGGCATCCATGCGTGCCTATGGTGCGGAGATCGTCACGGTCACCAGAGAAGAGGGTATGGAAACTGCCCGCGATCTGGCTCTCAAGATGCAAGCGGAGGGCAAGGGCAGAGTGCTGGATCAGTTCAGTAATCCGGACAATCCTCTGGCGCACTATCGTACTACGGGGCCCGAGATATGGGAGCAGACCGGAGGGCGTGTTACTCACTTTGTCAGCTCCATGGGAACCACAGGCACGATCATGGGCGTGTCCCGCTACCTCAAGGAGCGTAACCCGGATGTCCGCATCATCGGACTGCAACCCAAAGAAGGTGCATCCATCCCCGGGATCCGGCGCTGGCCCGAAGCCTACCTGCCGAAAATCTACGATGCGGCCCGGGTCGACCAGGTACTGGATATTGGTCAGGAAGAAGCCGAAAACACTATGCGGGCCCTGGCATCTGAAGAGGGTATTTTCTGCGGAGTGTCCTCGGGCGGGTCCGTTGCTGCCGCACTCAAGCTGTCTGAGCAGGTTGAAAATGCCATCATCGTGGCCATTATCTGTGACCGCGGCGATCGTTATCTTTCCACTGGTGTATTCCCGGGCGCCTGAATCCGATTATATCGAGAGATCCAAATATGAGCAGACGACGCAGGAAGGTTCTTCCGAAAGAGCCCGTGCGCTGTGAGATTGAAACTCTGAGCCATGATGGTCGGGGAATTGCCCGGCAGGATGGCAAGACCCAGTTTGTGGATGGCGCCTTGCCTGGCGAAACGGTGATGGCAAAAGTGGTGTCCAGTCGCAGCAAATTTGACGAACTGCGGACCGAAGAGGTTCTGGAGGCTGCCCCTGATCGCCAGACCCCGCCTTGCGAGTTTGCCGACCTGTGCGGCGGCTGCAGCCTCCAGCATATGAGTGGTGATGCCCAGATCGAGTTCAAGGAAAACACCCTCAGGGAGCATTTTGCCCATTTCGGGGGCATCGAGCCCGAGCAGTGGATCGAGCCGCTTCGCTCGGAGGACAGTCTCGGTTATCGCCGCAAGGCCCGCCTGGGTGTTCGGTACGTCAAGGCCAGAGAGTCTGTGCTGGTCGGTTTCAGGGAAAAGCGTAACAGCTTCCTGACCGACATCGATCGTTGTGTGGTACTCGATCCTCGTATCGGCGACCGGATATTGCCCCTGCGCAATATGCTTCATGAACTGGATGCGTACAGTCGGATCGCCCAGGTAGAGGTCGCCTGCGGCGATGATGTCGCAGTGATGGTGTTCCGCAATATGGATGAGCTGTCGGCCGGCGACCGGGAAACGCTGATTGCCTTTGGTCAGGCCCACGATTTGCATATCTATTTACAGCCGAAAGGGCCGGACACCGTGCACCGTATCTGGCCTGAGTCCGCCGGTCGGGATGACGAACGACTGAGTTACCGGCTGGATGAATTCGATCTGACCATGAAGTTTCATCCGATGGATTTTACCCAGGTCAACGCAGGCATTAACCGCGCCATGGTGCACAGGGCTGTGGAATGGTTGGATATTCGGCCAGATGAGCGTGTGCTGGATCTTTTCTGTGGTCTGGGTAATTTCACGTTGCCGCTGGCACGCAAGGGTGGACAGGTTGTAGGTGTAGAGGGTGACGAGACCATGGTTGTCCGTGGCCGCGAAAATGCGCAGCTGAATGGTCTCGACAATGTCGCGTTTCACGGGACTGATCTGCATGGTGATTTCACCGGTCAAAGCTGGGCAAAGGAAGGGTTCGACAAGATTCTCATTGACCCGCCGCGCTCTGGTGCCGAAGAAATCTGCAAATACCTGACAGCCTTTGGTGCCAGGAAAATTGTCTATGTGTCCTGCAATCCGGCCACTCTTGCGCGGGATGCGGGGGTCATGGTGCGTAATGGCTATCGTCTGGTGCGCGCTGGTGTGATGGACATGTTTCCTCATACCACCCATGTGGAATCCATCGCTTTGTTCGAGCGGGATTCCGGCTGAAGATGATATGGGCGGCCTGGGATGGCTGCGGTAACCATCAGGGTTAACAAGACTGATATGGTAAAAGTTCGCGAAGATTACGCAATGACTGGCGATGGCCAGGTGGATATCGAGGGCTGGGTCCAGCAGATTGGCTCGCAGACGTATCTTGAGGACGCGGATCAGTTCCGGCAGGCGTGCGAAAAAGCCGCCGAAATCGATCTTCAGGCGTTTCGCGAGGACCGTCTTTGGACTCCGGGCGCCAGCAGTTTCCGGATAGGCATCGAGATGGCTCAGGTGCTGGCGGAATTGCACCTTGATCAGGCCAGCCTTGTGGCGGCAATTCTCTACCGCGCCGTGCGTGAGGAACGGGTTCCGCTTGAGGATATCCGAAAGGAGTTTGGAGACGAAGTTGCAGGCCTGATCAATGGCGTGCAACAAATGGCCGCAATTTCCTCCATTCACCACCCGCTGAAGGGCAACGTCCTGGGGCAGAGTGAGGGCCAGCTCGACAACGTACGCAAGATGCTCGTCACCATGATTGACGATGTCCGGGTTGCCTTGATCAAGCTGGCGGAACGTACCTGTGCTATCCGGGCGGTCAAGAATGCCCCGGAAGAAAAACGCATGCGTGTGGCCGGGGAAGTCTTCGATATCTATGCGCCGCTGGCTCACCGCCTTGGCATCGGGCACATCAAATGGGAGCTGGAGGACCTTTCTTTCCGCTATTTGCATGGCTCTGCGTACAAGAAAATTGCCAAGCTCCTTGATGAAAAGCGACTGGATCGTGATGGTTACATCAAGCGGGTCATAGATACCCTGCAGACCGAACTGAAAGCCTATGGTATTGAGGGTGAGCTCTCGGGCCGTGCCAAGCATATCTACAGTATCTGGCGGAAAATGCGGAGAAAGGGTATCGATTTCTCCCAGGTCTACGATGTCCGTGCCGTGCGCATTCTGGTGCCTGAAGTGCGCGACTGTTACGCAGCGCTTGGTATCGTCCATACCATCTGGCGCCATATTCCCAATGAGTTCGATGACTATATCGCCAACCCCAAGGAAAACGGGTACCAGTCTTTGCATACCGCCGTCATCGGACCGGATGGCAAAGTCATGGAAGTCCAGATCCGAACCCACAAGATGCATGAGGAAGCGGAGTTAGGCGTTTGCGCTCACTGGCTTTACAAAGGGACCGACAAAGGCAACAAATCGACCGGTTACGATGCCAAGATCAACTGGCTGCGCCAGGTTCTGGAGTGGCAGGAGGAGCTGGGTGACCTGTCCGGTCTGGCGGATCATCTGAAATCCGATGTGGCATCGGACAGGGTCTATGTCTTCACGCCTGAAGGCCATGTCGTGGATTTGCCCCAGGGCGCAACCCCGGTGGATTTTGCGTATCGGGTCCATACCGAAATCGGGCATGCCTGCCGCGGGGCCCGGGTGAACAGCCGCATTGTGCCGCTCACCTATCCTCTTAAAACCGGCGATCAGGTGATTATCCTGACATCCAACAATCCGGCCCCCAGCCGTGACTGGCTCAACCCGAGTCTTGGCTACATTCAGACATCCCGGGCCAGGGCGAAGGTAACGCATTGGTTCAAACAGCAGGACCGTGGCCGGAATATTATCGATGGCCGGGCGATTCTCGAGGACGATTTCAAGCGTCTGTCACTTTATGACGTGGACCTTGGTGAACTCGCGCAGAAGGTCAATTACCAGAGTGCCGAAGATATGTTCGCCGCCATCGGTGCCGGTGATCTGAGGCCTACGCACGTGGCCAACGTGGCACAGCAGATGCTCGAGCCGAAATCCGAGCAGCTGGACCTCAAGCTCAGCACCCAGCGCCGCAAGCCCTACGATACCGAATCGGATATTCAGATTCTGGGCGTGGGAAAACTCAAAACCCAGGTGGCGAAATGCTGTAAGCCTTTGCCGGGGGATGCGATTGGCGGTTATATCACGGTCGGGCGAGGCGTTACGGTGCACCGTCAGGACTGTCTGACGTTTCTGAATTTGTGTGAGTTTGAGCCGAACCGGATCATTGAGGTGAGCTGGGGCGGGCAGCCGGCAGCCGTCTACCCGGTTGACGTTGAAATTGAAGCCTATGATCGCTCCGGATTGTTGAGAGACATAACTCAGGTGCTGTCATCCTCCAAGAGTGATGTTCTGGCACTCAACACGCTGAGCAACAAGGATGAAAATACGGCGACCATGACCGTGACCGTGGAGATCTCAAGCCTCGAACAGCTGGCGCGATTGCTGGCGCAGATCCGTAACCTGCCCAACATCATTGACGTAAGGCGTAAGCGCGGATGAGTTATACCATCGATGATCTGAAGACCCTGATGGCACGGCTCAGGGATCCGGAGACCGGATGTCCCTGGGACACCCGGCAGACCTACAAGTCCATTGTTCCGCATACTCTCGAAGAGGCTTACGAGGTTGCAGATGCTATTGATCGTGAGGATTACCCACATCTGAAAGACGAGTTGGGGGATCTCCTGTTTCAGGTGATCTTCTATGCCCAGCTTGGACGGGAAGATGGGCATTTTGACCTTGAGGACGTGGTTGACCACCTGGTGCGAAAACTGCTGCGCCGGCATCCCCACGTTTTTCCGGAAGGTACTCTGGCGAGTCGTATTGACCCGGACAACCGGCCGGATGAGGCCTGGATCAAGGAAAGCTGGGAGCGCATCAAGGCTGAAGAGCGAGCGATGAAGCCGGTGCTGGACGATGACGCAGCCGTCGGCCGGCTTGATGGCATCGCCCGAACGCTGCCGGCCATGGTCCGTGCAGAAAAGCTCCAGAAAAGGGCTGCACGTCACGGCTTTGACTGGCCGGATGTCGGCCCGGTTTTCGACAAGCTTCATGAGGAGATCAACGAGCTCAAGGAGGCGTGGGAAGCGTCTCAATCCGGAGACGGCGACCCGGACGCTGTTGAAGACGAGTTGGGTGATCTTTTGTTCGTCTGTGTGAATCTGGCACGGTTCATGAAAGTTAATCCTGAGCAGGCCCTCAATCGAACCAACCATAAATTTGATGCCCGCTTCCGGGCGATTGAACGTGTGCTTGAGAAAGAGGGTCGGGACATGGACGAAGAATCACTGGAGGCGCTGGACGCCGTCTGGCAGGCGGTTAAAGGCGTGGAGCGGGGCGACAACGGAAGTTGAGTAAATGGAGCCGGTAAGTACAATCCGTTACCAATTTTCTTGCCCCCGGGTCGATGGCTTCGTCTACACTTCCGGAAACGGACGCACAGTTTTCGTGCGCCGTGCGCCATCAAGAAGATGCAGGAGTGAAGGCACCATGAAAATCAAAGATCTGGTCAACTACTGGGACAAACATGCGCGTGGTCGGCTTACCCGCGATGCCTATTTCATGGCGTTGTCTGACCAGCATCACAAGCGCCTTGAGAAGCTTGCGGCGCTATATCCGATGAAATCCCCCCAGGATCTGATGCGAGACCTGATTTCTGCGGCACTGGATGAGATGGAAACCAGCTTTCCGTACGTTCAGGGATCCAAGGTGGTGGCCTACGACGAGGATGGTTTCGAACTCTATGAGGATCAGGGGCTGACCCCGAAATTTGTCAGCCTGAGCCAGAAGCACATCCAGCGCCTCAAGGCTCGTCAGCTGGAGTCAGTGGCCTGACGGGCAGGGTGCTGCCCGTCGTTACTTATTTGTCCTTACCTTCCAGCTTGTCCTTCAGCGGGCTCTGGCGCACCAGATCGTCCAGAGCCGCACCAATCATATCGTTCAGAATATCGCTCTCACTGCGATCCGGGTAAAGCTCCGCAAGTGCAGCCACTCGTGCAGCATCCTCCAGCGGCAGGCGCAGGTTGTAGTCGTGGGTGCGCTCCACGGATTCTTTTTGCGTTTCCCAGTGTTTGGGTAGATCTGTGACCTTCATGATGACTCCTTGCAGCGACAGGCTTGAATCGCCAATAGACTTTCTCGACTGTTCCTTAGTATCGTAAGTTTAGTTCGCCTCCGTCAATTCAAAAGGACGCCAATGTGACTGAGCTACATCCGGAACTCCGAGAAAACGTAAGAATGCTGGGTGAATTGCTGGGCCAAAGCATAAGGCGCTATCCCGGGCAGCATTGTTATGAACTGATCGAAGAAATCAGGGCCGCTGCCAAGGCCGATCGCCGCCAGGAAAGCGGCTCTGGTCAGCGCCTGGTTAATCTGCTCGGCAAGCTGAGCGATGATGAGCTGCTGCCGGTGACCCGGGCTTTCAACCAGTTTCTGAATCTGGCGAATCTTGCCGAGCAATACCACGGCATCCGCCGCAAACGGGGCCACCAGTCTGACCTGATGATCGAGTCTCTGGGTGAAGTGTTTGCGCGTCTGAAAAGCCAAGATGTCACGCCAGAGGAATTGCATAAACGGGTTGCGGACTTGCGCATCGAGTTTGTACTGACAGCCCACCCCACCGAAGTTGCCCGTCGCACCCTGATCATGAAATACGACGAAATGTCGGACTGTCTTGCACGCCTGGATCATGATGACCTGATGCCTGCGGAACGGGAAGAGATCGTGGGCCGCCTGTCTCAGTTGGTATCAGAAGCCTGGCACACCGACGAAATCCGGCACGAGCGCCCAACAGCCGTAGACGAAGCCAAGTGGGGGTTTGCGGTTATCGAAAACAGCCTGTGGGAGGCGTTACCACAGTTTCTGAGAAGTCTGGACACCTCTTTACAGGACGCCACCGGACAGGGGCTTCCCTTGCAGGCATCGCCTATTCGGATCGCATCCTGGATGGGCGGTGATCGCGATGGAAATCCGAACGTTACCCACAGTGTCACCCGTCGGGTATTTCTGCTCGGTCGCTGGATGGCTGCAGACCTCTATCTTCGCGATATTCAGTCACTGCGCGCGGAATTGTCAATGTGGCAGGCCAGTGACGAACTTAAAGCAGTCGCCGGTAATTCCCGGGAACCTTACCGTCATGTGCTTGCGGATCTCCGCGAACGGCTGATCAAAACCCGGGACTGGGCCGAGGCTAGCGTTAATGGAGATGCTGCCGATCCCACCGGTATTCTTTTTGAAAATGAGGATTTCACTGGCCCACTGGAGCTTTGTTATCGATCACTGATTGAGTGCGGTCTGGAAGATATTGCCAATGGTCCGCTGCTGGATACCATCCGGCGAGCGCATACCTTCGGCTTGCCTCTCATTCGGCTGGACATTCGCCAGGAAGCAACCCGCCATGCAGAAGCGGTTGCCGAGATGGTCGATTACCTCGGGCTGGGGAACTATTTGTCGTGGTCTGAGCAGGAACGTCAGGCTTTTCTGGTGCAGGAACTTCAGGGGCGACGCCCACTGGTACCCCGTAACTGGGAGCCTTCAGAATCGGTCCGGGAGGTGTTGGCGACCTGTGAAGTGGTGGCACAGCAAACTCCGGAAGCTCTGGGCTCTTATGTTATTTCCATGGCCAGCAAGCCTTCGGATGTTCTGAGTGTGATTTTACTGTTGCGGGAATCCGGCATGAGATTTCCGATGCGGGTCGTTCCTCTGTTCGAAACCCTGGATGATCTTCGTGGGGCGCCCGAAAGCATGGCGGCACTGTACGAGGTCGAGTGGTACAGAGAGTACTGCCAGGGCCGGCAGGAAGTGATGATCGGCTACTCGGATTCCTCCAAGGATGCCGGCCAACTGATGGCCGCCTGGGCTCAGTATCAGGCTCAGGAAAAGCTCACCAGGGTTGCCCGGCAATATGGTGTACATCTGACCCTGTTCCATGGCCGTGGCGGTACTGTAGGCCGGGGTGGCGGACCAGCCAATCGGGCGATTCTGTCTCAGCCGCCGGGTTCAGTAAACGGCAGCTTCCGAATCACTGAGCAAGGGGAAATGATCCGGTTCAAGTTTGGTTTGCCGAGACTTGCGATTCAGAGCCTGACGCTTTACACCACCGCCGTTATTGAAGCCACTTTGGCGCCGCCACCGGAGCCGGAGGACAGTTGGCGGGACACCATGGACTGGCTCACTGAGCGTTCGCTCGCAGCCTACCGCGATGTGGTACGAGAGAATCCGGATTTTGTGCCCTATTTTCGTCAGGTCACGCCGGAGCAGGCACTTGGCAAATTGTCGCTCGGTAGCCGGCCTGCTCGCCGAAAAGCGACTGGCGGCGTGGAAAGTCTACGGGCTATACCCTGGATATTCGCTTGGACTCAGATGAGACTGATGCTACCGAGTTGGCTCGGTAGTGATGTTGCACTTGAAGACGCTGCCGCCGAAAATCGCCTTCCGATTTTGAGGGAGATGATGCAGGGATGGCCATTCTTTCGAACTTACGTGGATATGTTGGAGATGGTTCTGGCCAAGGCGGATCTGCGCATCGCCAGCTACTATGAGCAGACGCTCCTGGACGACGAACGGTTAAAGTCTCTAGGTGAAAGTCTCCGAATGCGTCTTCGGGGCTGCATTGAGCGACTTCTGGAACTCAAGGAGCAAAGCGATCTGCTGGAGGGAGAACCCGTATTCGCACATTCTATGCGGGTGCGCAGCCCCTACACCGATCCCTTGCATTACCTTCAGGCCGAATTGCTCCGGAGAGATCGTGAAAGTGAAGGCAAAGGTGAGGTGCCAGAGCTGGTAGAGCGGGCTTTGAAAGTGACTATGGCAGGTATCGCGGCAGGTATGCGTAACACTGGCTGATTATAGGTTTCAGGAAGAGGGCCGGGTAGCCTGGCCATTGACCAGCAATAAAGGGAGTAAGCTGTGGCGCTGGCTGCACGATTGGAACGTTTTCTTGCCCGCAAGGGTATCAGCTATCGGGAATTGCAGATTGATCAGGTGACCAGCCTGGATGCGGCAGTTATCGCCTCAGGGCTGCCGCAGGATGTGTTTATTCAGGGTACTCTGCTGATCGACATCACCGGCGTGGTGATTGTTGTTCACAAGTTTGACAGTTCACTTGATCCAGATGCGATCAGTCAACTGACGGGCCGCCGCTTGCAGCCTCTGACCGCGCGTCAGACGACACGCTTGTTTGGGGATTGCGATCCGGGCTTCACCCCACCAATAGGGCAAGCTTACGAACTGCCCGTGTTTGTCGATGAGGACGTGTGGAAGGCGGAGCGGTTGGTGTTCTCTAGTGGCACTGACCATTCCCTGATAGAGATGGATCGTCGATCACTGAGGTTGGCACTGGCTGGTGCCAGGGAAGGGCGCCTGGTTATCCGGGGGCCAGGAAATGCTGACAGAGAGGCACTGACGCTGGAGGAAGTCGCCGATAAACTCCAGAAACTCTATCGTCTGCCACCCATGCCGGCCCTGGCTTTGCGTATTCTGCGACTAACCGCCAATTCTGATGCTACCGCCAGGGAGCTTGCCGAACTCATTGAGTTTGATCCCAGCCTGACCGCCCAGATAATGCGCTACGCCCGTTCGGCCCTGTTCAATTACCCCGGACAGATCAATTCCGTACAGGAGGCCGTTACACGGGTACTGGGCTTTGACCGTGTGGCCCATATTGCCCTGGGCATTGCCTCCGTCCGTGCCTTTGAAGTGCCTCGCCGGGGCATTCTCGGCATGGATAATTTCTGGCGTCACTCTCTGTACTGCGCCTTCCTGTGTCAGATGATTGCGCCAAGATGTGGTGGTGAGAAAGGGTTGGGTTATCTGTGTGGACTGTTACACAACTTCGGCCTGTTGCTGGTCGGACACCTTTTCCCGGCTGAATTTGACGAACTCAATGAACTTCGCGAGGCCAATCCCGAAGCCAGCATGCAATCCCTTGAGCAACAGGTATTCGGGCAGGGTAATGGCCAGGAAATCCTGTCGGTGGGCCACGGTGCAATAGGCGGAATTCTGCACCGTTTGTGGCAACTGCCAGATCCGGTGGTCAAGGCGGCCGGTGTTCACCAGCAACCCGGGTATCATGGCGAGCACGAAAACTACGTTTTGATGGTGCAATTGTCCAATGCGCTGCTGAAGGACCGTGGTATCGGAGACGAATTCAACCCCGACGATGTGTCAACCCTGCTGGAAGGCCTCGGTTTACTGCCCGATGTAGTGAACGAGCTGAATACGGAACTGGATCGCGTGGCCCCTGATCTGGACGTACTGGCGAACTCCCTGTCATCCTGACAAAAACGGACCGAATTCTGTGAGAAACGTGTACTTCCGTTGCATGATACGGAGGTCGACTTTCTCTGACGTGGCTGACTTCGTATAATGCGCCTTCGCCGTTTCCGGCTGACACCTGTTCCGTGCAGGAGAGGCTGTCGCAAAGGCAGGGTTTTTGCCACAGCTTTTCAAATGATAATGACTAAAACGGGAGCACAGCGTTATGCGAATCATCATGTTAGGCGCACCGGGCGCAGGTAAGGGAACTCAGGCTCAGTTCATCACGGAGCGCTTTGATATTCCCCAGATCTCTACCGGTGACATGCTGCGGGCCGCGGTTAAAGCCGAGTCTGAGCTGGGCAAACAGGTCAAAGAGGTTATGGCATCTGGCGGCCTGGTGTCCGACGACATTATTATTGCGCTGATTGAGGAGCGTATCCAGCAGCCGGATTGTAAAAACGGCTTCCTGCTGGATGGCTTCCCCAGGACTATTCCCCAGGCAGAGGCTCTTAAAGAGCAGGGCATTGCCATTGATTACGTGGTCGAAATTTCCGTTGATGATGAGGAAATCGTCAGCCGCCTGTCCGGTCGCCGGGTCCATGAGGGCAGTGGCCGTATCTATCATGTCAAATATGACCCGCCCAAGGCGGAAGGCAAAGACGATGAGACCGGCGAGCCGCTGGTTCAGCGTGAGGACGATAAAGAAGAAACGGTTCGCAAGCGTCTGAAAATCTACCATGATCAGACTGCACCCCTGGTAGGCTATTATCAGGACTGGGCGACAAAAGCCGCTGCTGCTGCACCGAAATATGTTCGGGTGGAAGGTATCGGCAGCCTGGACAGCATCCGCGATCAGATTCTGTCCGAGCTCAAGTAATCTATTGGCATCCTGACCTGAGGCTTTCACACCTGTGAAACTGTTGGCACTGGATACGTCATCGGAAGGCTGCTCAGCAGCCCTCCTTGTTGATGGCGAGATCTCCGAACGCTTTGAACTTGCTCCCAGGGGGCATACCCGGCTGTTGATGCCCATGGTGCGGGAATTGCTGGCTGAGAAAAAACTGCCACCGGCAGATCTGGGTGCTCTGGCCTTTGCGTGTGGCCCCGGCTCTTTCACGGGCGTGAGGATTGCTACCGGTGTTGTCCAGGGTCTGGCCTGGGGTCTGGACATCCCGGTTGTGCCTGTATCGTCGCTGGAGGCGGTCGCCCTGGGCGCGATTGAACGCATGGATGCCCGCGATGAAACCGGCATTGCAGTGGCCTTTGATGCTCGCATGGGTGAGGTCTATTGGGGCTGCTTTGCTTCCCGGGCGGGACTGCCCGTGGCGCTGGCTGCGGAACAGGTTTGTCCGCCCGAAGCGGTAACCCTGCCAGCCGGCCCCGAATCCTGGTGCGGAGCGGGTCAGGGCTGGCACTATCGGTCTGACATGCCGGCGGACGTATCAAAGCGAGTTGTTACCATCGACGATACTCTGGTGCTTCGTGCAGCCTGGGTCGCGCGATTGGCAGCGATTGCATATGAGCAGGGAAAGACCGTTGTCGCGGAGCAGGCTCAGCCGGTGTATATCAGGGATGAGGTGACCTGGAAAAAACTGCCCGGCCGATAGTCTCCCCGGTTGTTTGTTTGCGTGCGGGCGAGGTTAACTGCGCTGGGCAAATAATGATCAGCTGCCTTTTCTTCCATGCCAGAATGTTCCATACTTTCTGCGCATGTCTTCCTGTCATCCGGCCAGCGGTATCTGAACATGATTGGCGGTATTAACCCGGGTAACCAAGTCAATTTCCAGACCGGCAATAACAGCCCGGTTCGTGAGCGCAGTGATGCAGCTCGTGCGCCCGCGTCAGCACCGGAGAAAACCTCCGATCTTGCCCGCCGAGACCTTGCCGATGCCAGTCAGGGATTGGCCAGCGAACGTGATACCACTGAAAGCCTTGAACGCCGCGTTGAGGCCCGCCGTGCTGCCGAGGATGTCCGTTTGGAGCAGTTCCGTGCTGACGATGTATCCCTGCCAGCCGCCAGGGCTTTATCAACGTTTGCCTCTGTAGCCGCTGCCGGACAGGAAACTGGCAACAGCGGTAACCTTGCTGGCATCGATATTCTGGTCTGATGCCCGATTCTACGTTCTCACAACCGTCTGCTGTTTGCCCAACCACTATTTCTGTTGCCCGCAGTGCGCTGGGAGACCGATTCCAGGCTGAGGCGCTTGCGGAGTCCCTGGCGTTGGATAATCTGGGTGTCGTGCGGCCCAGGGATGTTCGTGATTTCCCGATTGTGTTGTTCCTTGATGAGCAGGGCCTGAGCGTGCAGGTTACCGGCAAAGGCGCACCCGGGCCAGTCCGCGCAGAATTCGTTACCGGCAAGATGGGGTATCGGCGTGAACATGGAGGGGGGGCCGGACAGATGGTGGCCAAGGCGGTTGGTCTTCAGAAAACCCGGGCATCGCTGCATGTGGTTGATGCGACCGCGGGGCTGGGCCAGGACGGCTTTATCCTTGCAAGCCTTGGCTGCAGGGTGACACTGTTTGAGCGTAACCCGGTTATCCATGCATTGCTGGCTGACGGACTGGCCAGGGCATCCCTGAATTCGGATTGCTCGGCCATTGTCGAGCGTATGCAATTACGGGAAGGCAGCAGTATTGATTGGCTCGCGCAGCCGGACACTGAGGCCGCAGATGTTATCTATCTGGATCCGATGTTTCCCCACAGGGACAAATCGGCGCTGGTAAAAAAGGAAATGCAGGTCTTCCGCACCATCGTTGGCGATGATGGGGATTCCGGGCAACTGCTCGCTGGCGCTCTCGAACGTGCCCGCTACCGTGTGGTCGTCAAGCGGCCCCGCAAGGCACCGATCATTGAGGGGCCGGAGCCGACCACTCGCATAGAAGGTAAGAGCAGCCGCTACGACGTATACTCAATAAGGGCGCTGCCACCCCAGTGAGCGCAGTCAGGCGCCCATCATGGTGACCTGCTGGATTGCTTGCCGCTTCTCGACACTCAGCACGAGGCGGGCATCGTCCGCCACCTCATCCAGACCTTCTTCGTAACATAACAAGCCATTGTCATCGGTAGTGATGACACCGTTATTCTGCATATTGGCGATAAAGTTCCGGAACAGACTCTTGTCAAAGAACTCCGGCGCATTAAGGCCGAACAGTATGGACATGCGTTCAGCCAGCAGTGCACTCTGCTCCTCCAGTTCGGTAGCACTGATCTTGCCCGAGCCGTACTTGCGGAGAATACCAAGGGCAATGTGGTAGCGTTCGACGGTCTGGATGATAAAACGGGAAAGGATCCTCAGCCTCAACATCGCCTCTGTTCCCTCTTCGGGCCTACCTATTCTGTCGTCCTCCAGGGACTTCAGCAGACCCTGCTCAATGAGGACATTGATCCACATATTTATGACGTTTTTGGCTTCATCTGGCTGGTATTTCAGGAACAGCTCAGATTGCAGGTAGGGATAGGCCACGCTGGCCAGGAATATGATCTTTTCCCGGCCCAGGGAATCTTTGTTTTCAAACAGACTGGCAATCAGTGCCGGCAGAGCGAACAGATGTTGGATGTTATTGCGATAGTAAGTCATCAGGATGGCGTTGCTGCCTTCCAGCGCAATAATGTCGCCGAGCTTCTGCGGCTGACGACTGACCAGCCCCATTTCTTCGCAGTAGGCGACCCAGTCCTTGCCGGAGCCTTCCGGCAGGGTTACCGTTTCCGAGTATGGAAAAGCCTTGAGCAACGTGGCGTACTGATCCATCAGGCGGACGAGCTGGTCTTCGTCCATGGCCAGCCGCTCAGCGCCCAGGAGAACGGTCGCGGCCATGCCGATGGGGTTGACGGCAACAGAGGCATTGATATTGGACGCCACCCGGAAAGATAGTTCTGATACTGCTGTGTTAAGCCAGCTCGGGCGGTATTCAGAGTCGTAGGCTTCTTCTCGCCAACTGTCATGGACATCATCGAGAACCTCTGACAGATGAATGGCTTCGCCAAAGTTGACTGCGACGCGTCCAAAAGAATTGCTGAGTTTGCGAACCGCTTTTGCCAGGCCGAAGATGCTCTCTTTTTCTTTTTTCTTGCCGCGAAGTTCACCGAGGTAGGAGCGTCCTTCCATGACCTTTTCATAACCAATATAGACGGGCACAAACACAATGGGTTTTCGGGGGTCTCGAAGATAACTGCGCACGGTCATGGCGAGCATTCCGGGTCGAGGCTGCAGCATCCGGCCCGTTCTGCTCCGGCCGCCTTCGACAAAATACTCAACAGAATAACCCCGGGAGAACATCACGTGCATGTATTCATTGAATACAGTGGCATACAGCGGATTGTCCTTGAAGCTGCGGCGCATGAAAAAGGCACCGCCACGACGCAGGATAGGCCCAACAACAGGCATGTTGAGGTTGATCCCGGCAGCAATGTGCGGCGGCATGAGGCCGTTCTTGTAGAGAACATAGGATAGCAGCAGGTAGTCGATGTGTGACCGGTGGCACGGGACGTAAACGACCGCATTGTCCTGTGCCACGTCTTTTACAACCCTGACATTGTTGATGGCAACGCCGTTGTAGATCCGGTTCCACAGCCATGACAACACGACTTCCAGAAACCGAATGGTGACGATGGACATGCTGGCGGCAATCTCGTCTGCGTATTTGTAGGCCTTGGCACGAACCTTCTCTGGTGGGATGTCGTCTCTGGCTGCGGTTTCCCGTATGGCTTCCTTCACTGCCTGGGTGCGCACCAGGCCCGCCACGAGAGTTCGGCGGTGGGAGAGATCCGGCCCCAGAACTGCCTGGCGAACCCGGCGAAAATGGGTTCTCAGGATTCGCGCCAGCTTACGGTTGGCGCGTTCCTCACTGTGCCTGTATTCATCAATAACCTGCTTCAAGGACAGCGGCTGGTTGAACTGCACATAGGTATTGCGACCGTGAACCATGATGATCAGGAATTTCTGCAACCGACCGGCAATGGACCAGGTGTCAGACAGCAGTAGTTTTACCAGGGATTTTTCTTTGTCCGGCGACCGCCCCCAGAACATGGAAACGGGCACGATCTGAACGTCCTGGTCAGGGTGTTCGAGACCGTAGTGCACGAGTGCCTGAAATTCGTTCGTGGGTGCCGGAGCCTGGCGCCCTTTGAAAAAGCCGCCAATCCGGCGATAGAGAAAAAAGAAGGAGTGAGAAGGGCCGTTCTTCACGGGTAGCGCATCGGTGGCGCCCGGCAAACCGGCACGGATCACTTCGTGCTCCAGAACCAGTCGGCTGGAAAGGGAGCTGTACTGCAGCACGTAGCAAACGGGTTTGTCGGGATCCAGGGCGAGGGCGTCCAGATTGTTTCCGCTTGCATCAGTCCGGACCCAGATGAACAGTATCTTGCGAAAAAGGGTCAGTATCAGGCTGCGAATGCCCTGGTAAAGACGCATAAATTGCAACTCCGTTGAAGAAACAGGTGCCAAGTTTACTTGGTTGAGTACAGAGCGGAAAGTCGGAGGTTTCATTCTGGGGCAGTGCCGCAATGTGGTACATTTTGAGCCTACCTCTCAATCACCCTGTTGACACACAAATGGTGGTCGCAATGACTCAGTGGATACCTGGCTGGACGACCAGGAAGCCGGAAAGGCGCGATCTGATCCTCGCGCTGTCGGGATCGGATGTGGTCAAGCCTGATACCGGCTGGCTGCATTCTGGTGACAGCAGCCTTTTCCGGGATAACTTGCCGGATTCGGTTTCTCTGGGCAGTTACGGCGGGCGTGATGTTTTTGTGACCGAGTTGCCGGACACCGACACTGGCAGCCAGGAGCTCATCCCTCTGAGGGACGCGCTGCTGGTGCTCGGAGATGCCCCGGTAGAGATGCTCAGCACCGGGTTCCAGGTTTGGCAGTGGTGGCTGGACCACCGGTATTGCGGGCGGTGTGGTGCTCAAACCGGGTTTCATCCCAGGGAGCGAGCCAAGTGGTGTGATGCCTGTGGCATTCCCTGGTATCCGAGGCTTGCCCCCTGCGTGATAGTGGTCATTCGGCGGGATGACAGGCTGTTACTCGCCAAGTCGTCGCGGACCAAAAGGCACTTTTACAGCCTGATTGCGGGTTTTGTCGAACCGGGCGAGAGCCTTGAAGGTGCTGTACATCGGGAGGTGAAGGAAGAAACAGGGCTGGAAGTCACCAACATCCGGTACCACGCGTCTCAGGCCTGGCCTTTTCCTCATCAGCTTATGGTTGGCTTCTTTGCTGATTATGCCGGTGGTGAGTTGGTTCTTCAGGAGGACGAAATTGCCGATGCCAACTGGTTTCTGCCCGGCGATACTCCACCTGTCCCGCCCGAAACCACGATTTCGGGACAACTGATCCGGGCCATGGAAAACGAGATTTCACGGGGAGGCATTCCGGTGTGAGCGGGCATGCGCCTCCAAGGATTCTGTTGTTTGACTCGGGTGTGGGAGGGTTGAGCGTTGCGGCCTGCATTCATCATCATTTGCCCAGCCTCGAGGTTGTTTATCTGGCTGACAACGCAGGCTTCCCCTACGGCGATAAATCCGAAACAGTTGTAATTGACCGTACCTGCGGTCTTATCTCCAGCGCACTCAGGCTATATCCGTCAGATGTCATCGTTGTGGCTTGTAATACCGCAAGTACCGTGGTCCTTCCGCATTTGCGGACCATGACATCAGTGCCTGTTGTCGGTGTGGTTCCAGCCATCAAGCCGGCAGCGGCAAAAACGCAGAACCGGAGAATCGGACTTCTGGCGACGCCAGCGACGGTCCGCCGACCCTATCTGGACAGACTGATCGAGGAATTTGCCAGCGACTGCAGGGTTGAACGCATCGGCCACCCGGAATTGGTGCGTTGGGCGGAAGAACTGGTGTCCGGGGGCGTGGTTCCACTTGGCGAACTACACGCGGCAACGAAGCCATTTCGAGACGCCGATGTAGACACGGTGGTACTGGGCTGCACTCACTATCCGTTGTTACTGGAAAGTCTGAAACAGAGCTTACCGTCGGTTCGTTTCTGGGTCGACTCGGGAGAGGCCATTGCCCGTCGCGTAGCATGGCTGCTGGATCAGGCAAAGCAGCCTGTCGTGGCCCACAGTGAAGCCTTGGAGGAGGGGCAATTCCCCGTCAGCGCTATCCTTTTTTCCGGTCAGGCACCCAAAGGCATCGTATCTTTTATGATCGGGCTGGGAGTGGCGCCAAAAGTTGTGACTGAATACTGGCCAGACGAGCTTCGCAGCGCTACAGCAATCGAGTCAGTTTAAACATGGCCAGGAATTCCAGCGCGGGAATGGCCCGTCTATGACAGCAGTAAGTCTTGAAGTTGTTGCCCCGGAAACGCGACTTAGTGAACTCCAGGCCCTTGAAATTATATAGGAAATTTCCCTTGTCATAGACCTCGTGCAGCAGACGCTTAAGGAGTCGGCTCTCCTGGTGCTCTGTCGCCGGATCCAGCGACAGGGGAACCAGCCCGAGATCCAGGTAGGGAACGCCCTCAGCTCTGAAAACGTCCATTGCGTGAGCCATCAGTGTATAGAAAATACCCTGGCGGAAATCGGCATTGGCCCGGGAGATATTGGGCACATAGCTGATAATCTCGTTGTTCCGGTAAATCGGGTCGAAATAGATAAATCCAACGGCCTTGCCGTCCTGATAGGCGTAAAAATGCCTTTCGTTCTCGCGATAGTCCATTTCCATGGGGCGGATCAGAAAACGAATCTCGTTGCTCTTGCATTTACGGGTGCGAATCCAGGCTTCGGAAATTTCACGGGTGTGGTCGTCGCTAAAACGTTCCTTGACAGTAATCCCGCTTTTTTCCGCCTGATTCAGTGCGGTTCTCAAAATCTGCTTTTTCTTTCCACTGAGGGACCAGTGTTTCAAGTTGATGCGGGATTCGCTGCCAAACTGAGTCCCGTAGAGGCCAAAGCGCAGGTGCAAAAAGTCAACAACGGGCTTGGACACCTGGATGTAACTGGCATTCGGAAATCGCTCGTGAAAGCTCTCAAGCAAATTGCCAAAATTCTCCGGGGCACACACAGGATCCGAGAGTACGAAAGTGGCGCCCCATTTCCGCATGTAGGCGATGTAGCCGATGCCGGGGACATCGAAATACTGCATGCCGGGTTGCAGCGTAGAAAACGACTGGGAGTGAGTACCGAATTTCTTCAGGAAACCGACGCGTTCTGTAAAGGTGAATGAGCCACTTTCCAGTGCGCCAATTCCGTCCAACGCCAGGATCTGATCCGACATGCTGTTGCCCCCTATCTGTTTTTATTGGTGAACCTGTTACCAAGGGCGCTCAGGCCTGTTTGCGTCCCAGAATGGACCAGTAGCAATTCATGTTCAGAAGTTTGAAGTGCTTCTTGTCGGTAACCTGAAGACCAAGGCGCTGCATGTGTTCGGGGTAGTTGTAGATTTTGTGAAAGGCGTTGTTTGCGAACAGCCAGAAGATAAAAACAGCCATGTACCAGTAGAGCTTTTTGAACATTCTGGAAAGCAGGTTACCGGTAGGGTAAGAAAAGTCGCCAACCACAACGCGGGCATCCGGCTTACCCAGGCGGATAAGATGCTCAAGAACCCTGACCATCATGTCCTCATCGAAAACGTTCAGGAAGAAATTGGCTACCACCATGTCGTAGTGCTCAAATTCTTCCACCTGCATGATGTCGCTGTGAATGCGACGGATGGTAAGTTGAGGTGCTTCTTTTTCCTGAGCTTCGGCAAACTTTCGCAGCATGGTTTCGGACAGGTCTACCACGGTCACATCTGCACCCAGTTCTGCAGCACGGATGGCGTCCCGGCCATGACCGACGCCGGCGAACAGAATCCTGTTTCCTGGCCGCACGGTTTCAACGTCCAGCATGGCAGTTTTGCACCGGTGAATGTTCTTGCCGCTATAGAGGTTACTCAGAAAGTCGTATACGGGGCCGATGTACTTGTACTTGTCGCGCATGATGACGAGAGCCTGTTCTTGTTCCTTGGATGCCGTCACCGTTTTTGTCGTTATTGGTCCGAGAGTGTCGGACATTCCGGTGATCAGCGCCTTGTGGAATTGAGCTTAGAGAACGCGGCGGGATAAATATGTGCAGCAATGCGCATTTTCAGATACACAAAGTAACGTTCAGTAATACTTTGCAAACCAGATCGCGGATCCACATAGGAGTGTCCGACAATAAATAGTCGGATGTTCAGAGTGACGCAGCTTTGGCGCTGCCTGTTCCGAGGGTTCTTGAAATCTCGGTGGCCGGTCTTGCCGGACCATAGAAAAAGCCCTGAACCTGGTGGCAGCCAAGGCTTCGCAGGTATTCAAGCTGTTCTTCTGTTTCCACACCTTCCGCAACAATCTCCAGCTTCAGTCCTTGCGCCATGGCGACGATGGCATTCACGATGCAGGCACCGTCGTCTCCGCTGCGAATGCCTTTTACGAACGACTGGTCAACTTTAAGCGTATGAATAGGCAGGCGATGCAGGTAATTCAGAGAAGAGTAACCTGTGCCAAAATCGTCAATGGCGATCCGAACACCTTGAGCCGCCAGTTCCCGGAGTTTCTGGGAGATCTGTTCAAGATCGTTCATGATCACGTTTTCGGTGATTTCGATTTCCAGGTTACCGGCCGGAAAGTGGTGGGCCTTTACCTGTTGCATCAGGGTTTCCACAAATTGAGGGTGTTCGACCTGGCTGGGAGACAGGTTTACCGCGAGCCTGAGGTTGGAGCGACCTGCCTGGATCCAGCGTCCGACATCTTTGCAAGCCTTCGCGAGTACGCACTCACTGAGCTGGTCAATCAGTTTGGTTTCTTCCGCAAGGGGCAGAAAATCGCCGGGATAGAGCAGTCCTCTTTCCGGGTGCTGCCAGCGAACCAGAGCCTCGAGACCGACGATGCGATTGCTGGTGGAGCAAACCTGGGGCTGGTAGAACACCCTGAGCTCGTCTCGTTCAAGGGCAAGGCGGAGATCCCGCTCCAGGTTGAGCCGGTTGTCGGAATCGATGCTCATGCTATCGGAATAGAAGCGGTAACCGTCTTTGCCTTTGCCTTTGATGTGGTACATGGCGATGTCGGCGTTCTGGATAAGTTGATCCATGGTCTCGCCAGCTTCCGGAAAAATAGCGATGCCGATACTCACACCGACGAACACCTCGTGGTCGCCCAGTTGAAAGGGCGCACGAAGTGAGTCGATCAGCTTTCCGGCGATCTGCCTCGCGTCTTCGTGATTGTGAATGGAGGGCAGCAACAGAGTGAACTCGTCGCCACCAAATCGGGACAGGGTGTCGCCTTTGCGCAGGCATTTCTCGAGACGGTGTGTTACGGCCTGAAGCAGACGATCGCCCATGGCGTGGCCGAGCGTATCGTTGATGACTTTGAAGCGATCAAGATCGAGGAACATTACGGCCAGCTTTTGGCTTCCACGTTTGGCGTGGGTAATCGCCAGTTCTAGTCGATCTTTGAAAAGTGCACGGTTTGGCAGTCTTGTAAGCAGGTCATGATAAGCCTGAAAATTGATGAAAGCTTCAGCTTCCTTCCGTTCAGTGACATCCCGGGCGGTGCCATAGTAACTTGCGCCGTTTCCATGGCCGCCCCCTTGGGTTGTCCCGGAGTGAGGCCAGGTTTGAGGGTCGATTGGAAAGGCGGTTATCTCGAAGTGCCGGGTTGCCCGCTGGCTGCCCCGGGTTCTCAATCGAACTTCCAGAGTTCTCGGGTTGTCTGCGCTGATGTTGGGGCCTTGCAGGGCCAGGGTCCCGCGGGTGACATCCCGATCATCAAGAATCTGTCGGAAGTGCTGGCCGCAGAGTTCGGCGGGCTGATATCCGAGCAGGCTCTCTACTTTACTGTTCACGAAGCAAAAATGGCCATCACGATCGAGCATGAACACAATGTCGGGAGAACTGTTAACGATGTAACGGTGCAGGGCTTCGGATTTCTCCAGCCGTCTCTGGACGTGCTCATGGGCTTCGAGCAGAGATTTCTTTCCGATAACACTCTCGACCGTGGCCAGTAATTCTTCAGGGTCAAAGGGCTTACGAATATAGTCCAGAGCGCCTCGTCGGAGGGCGCGGCTCACTGCACTGAAAGAGCTCTCGCCACTGACCACAATGATCCCGCAATCCGGCTGCACGCGGCTAAGGTGGACCATGACGTCGAATCCACTGACTTCGGGCATTCTGAGATCCAGCAGGGCAAGATCGAATCTTTGCTGGTCAATCAGTTCACAGGCTTCTCGGCCGCCATGGGCTTCTGCGACCTCATAGTCCCGGCTTCGCAGCAGTGCAGCGAGAGTGTGCAGTAGTAGGGGTTCGTCATCCGCTACCAGTATCCGTGCCGTTAACCCGTGACTGAAAGGCTGGTCAGTGTGTTCAGGTGCCATCGGTCTGCGTCCGTTGTGTCTGCGTCAGTCGGTCTCGTTCTCTTGATCGCCGGCCGCTGGTAGCAAAATCCGGAAGGTTGTGCCTTCCTGCCCCGTGCGACATGCAATGATGCCCTCCATGTCATCAACAAGCTGTTTCACAATGCTCAGGCCCAAACCACCGTGGCCTTTTCCTTTTGTGGTGTTCACCGGTGCAAACAGAGTCTCCCTGATGTGATCAGGTATTCCGCTGCCGGTATCCGCAATTTCAAGCTCCACCCAGGCTCGGTCATTCTGCCACACTGGGGAAGACGTATGTATTTCAACTGTGCCGCCGGTTTCCTGAAGGCTTTCTGCCGCGTTTCGAACCAGGTTGATAACAACCTGACGAATGTGGGGGGCGTCGGTTGCCACTCGTGTTGGCTCACCGCAGAGTGATAATTTCAGGCGGCGGTTGTCAGGGCTGAACAGGCTATCTTCGAAGATCCGGGCCAAACTTTCCAGTTCGGCATTGAGCTCAACTCTGTCGGCATTCTGTTCTGACGCGTCAGTATGGCTCATTTGCAGCAAAAGGTTACCGGCCCGGTCCAGCTCATCACGTATCACATCCAGTTCCTGCCTGACTCCGGTATCCTTCAGTCTGCTGCGTAACTGGTAAATGTACTGCCTGATAATGGTCAGTGGGTTGCTGATCTCGTGCACCTGCCTGCGCAGCTGGTCCCGTGCTATTTCCCGGTCAAGCTGGTCGTTACCATTCGCAGCGTCGCTCGGTGATGGCATACGATCTGTCAGCACGATGGATAGCTGATGGGTAAAGGCGTCAGTCAGCTCAAGGGTTGTGGTTTGCTGCTTGTTGTCGGTGCCAAGGGCGAATACGGCGAGGCAATTGCCTCCGCAGATTATTGGTACGGCCAACATGGATGGCGTGTGTAACAGTGACATCAACTGCCGGTCGAGTACCGTTGGTGAACGCTCGCCAAGGCTGACTAAACGTCCGGAAATGAAAGCTTCCGTGAGAACGCTGTCGCCAGATTTGGCGGATACCGACAGTTCGGGGATATGACCAATGGTCCCGGACAAAAGTACAAGATCGTCACCTGCCTGGCTAAAGCAAAGTGCTGGTAGCCCCGTGATCAGTGTGAGACTGTTAACCGATTCGGCGAGAATGTCCCCGGCGTCTCCGGTCTTATCGGCAAGGTTGATAGCCTGAGTCGTCATCGTCTGGCGCAAAACCGTTTGCTTCAGTTGCCTGGAGGCGTTTTCATTGCAGTAGTCTTCGTCTAATGGAATTCCAAGAGAGGCGGCCGTGCCAGATACTTCATGCCCTATGCGACGGTTGATCTCCCGGGTAAGTTCTTCATTAAGCCCGAATATAGTTCCTGCGGCTGCAATGCCTGCGGCATCGGACAGAGCCAGACGGGTAGCGAGGCTGATCAGTTTCACCAGATGTCCGGCATCCCTGAGTTCCGAGGGCAATGCCTGCTGATAACGCATGGCATCGGCCGCCATGGGCCCCAGGCCCCAGGAGGCAACGAGTTCGGCGGCAATTTCGGACTGATGGTCAAGATAGTATTGCTTCGCCTCGGTGGCTGGCGTTTTAATAGCGATCAGTTCACCGATGTTGTGAAGCATGCCTAACATGAACGCTTCATCAGGTTCCGGATAGCGGGTGAGCGTTGCCAGGGCCCGGGCGGTCAGCGCTGTGGTCAGCGAATGCCGCCAGAAATCTCTGAGTTGTTGCCATTCGTCTCCGCCCAGTTCGAATAGCAACTGTCGCAAGGCTGCAGTCATAACCAGCGTATGGAAACGGTGGGTGCCGAGTCTGAGGAGTGCTTGCTCGACCGAGCGGATTGGTGCGGGCGGGCCGTAAAGAGCAGAGTTGGCCACGGCCAGTATGCGTGCAACCAGCGCTGAATCGGAGGAGACGATCTCGCTGATCGTTCGGTAGCACTTGTCCTGACGACATGCCTCAAGCACCCGCAAGGTGACTTCCGGGAGGCTCGGTAGCTGTATATCGGGCGCAATGAGCATGGGCTTTCCTGCTGTGCAGCGAAAAAGTCAGTATACAAACAGTGTATTCGTTCTTGTTGTTGGAAGAGAGCTTAGACAATAATCCGTCGTTATTAAATACTTATTGTGCTTTTTTCAAGCAACATGTTATCTGATCAAAGCTATATGTAGAATTTATACAGGTTGAACCGCCCGATACTGAAAAATCAGAGACCT
The DNA here is from genome assembly GCF_018860425.1 of Marinobacter sp. F3R08. Classification (GTDB taxonomy): domain Bacteria; phylum Pseudomonadota; class Gammaproteobacteria; order Pseudomonadales; family Oleiphilaceae; genus Marinobacter. The sequence continues at coordinate 229,971 of NZ_JAHKPI010000015.1, forward strand.
AGATTGCCGGTGATGAACGCCAGAAAACCTGTCCAGCATAATCCGAACCAGCCACGTACCATCGCCATCTCTGGAGGCAAGGGTGGGGTGGGTAAGACTTCGGTCGCCCTTAATCTGGCACTTACGCTGGCGAGGCAGGAAAACCGGGTCCTGTTACTGGACGGCGACACCGATCTGGCCAATGTCAGCATCATGGTTGGCCTGTATCCCACAAAGACCCTTGCCAATGTGATGTCCGGAGAATGTCGGCTGGACGACGTGATTCTTGAGGCTGATTACGGTCTGCACATTGTTCCCGGGGCCTCGGGTGTTCAGGAATGTATGGACATGGGGCCAGCTGAGAGTCTCCGGATGCTTCGGGCACTCCATAACCTTGAAAATCGCTACGATTACGTCATCACCGATACTGCCGCCGGTTTGCAGGCCGCCGGGCTGCATATGATTGCGGCTACAGAACTGGCCTGTCTGGTGGTGACTCCGGATCCGGCCTCTCTGACGGACGCTTTTTCGCTGATCAAGGTTCTGCGTCGCAGAGGCTATAACCGGGCGCCAAGCATTCTTGTGAATATGGCCCAGGGAGCCAGTCAGGCCCGGTCTGTGTTTCAGCGTCTGGATGCTGCTGCACAGCGCCATCTCGGATTATCGCTTCACTATATGGGGGGAATCTGGCGGGACGAAACCCTTCGTCAATCGGTTCTCAACCAGCGGCCAGTTGCGCTTCTCCCGGTTTCGGATCCGTCATGCCGTCAGTTCCATACCCTTGCAGATATGATGAATGTGCGACTGTCCCATTTGCCGAGACGCAAAGCTGGTATTGCGGCCTACTGGCACAGAGTGTCGAAGAGAGAAGCGGCCAGCTCGCAAAGCAAATTGACCAGGTCAGAGCCTTCAGCCATTAATGGGGCTCAGGCTCAAAAGGATCGATGCCTGAATGCCGTGGGTGAGATTGAGGCTGTGTTCGGTCAGGCGCCGTTCGATCCACTGCTGCGTTATGAGGCATTCACCCGGCTTTTTGCACTGCTGGGGAGCACGCTGGACAGCGATGCCATTGAGATTGTCCAGGCTGGATTAGGGTCATTGCGGTGGGAGACCCTTGATCTCGAACACAAGAAACACCTGGCTGACCACCTCCGTGATCTGGCTGATCAGGTTTCGCCCCCCAGATCTGAATCAGAAATCCCGCAGCCGACGCACCTGTTGTCTCGCGAACCCTGTTACGACCGTGTCAGCTTTGGTGAACAGGAGCGTCTGGTTCGGGTATTGAAGGAGCAGCCTGCGGATATTTCACTGGATCAGCTTCTCCAGTCTCTCTCGGGCAATAATCAGGGCCACTCCTGACTGGTAGAAAAACCTGCATTCTTTTCCTCCATTTCAACAGTGCTTTTTGTCGCGTAACTTTGCTGTGTGTCACCACTCTGTCACCGGAGTTGTGCAAAGATTGAACATAAATCTAAGTCGTGGCCCGCAATATGCAGTGAATCTGTCGTACTTGATTCGCAAACTTTCCCCCGCTGGCAGGTGTATGCCGGCGATGAATTGAGTTGAGAAGGAGTTCTCCCATGGCAACACAGCAGCTGAATCCCGGAGCGTCATCAAAAGTACTTGAGCAGCTCTCGGGCAAGCATGTCCTGATTACTGGAACGACCGGCTTTCTCGGCAAGGTGGTTCTCGAAAAGCTGATTCGTGCCGTTCCTGATATTGGCGCCATTCACCTGCTAATCCGCGGTAACAAACGCCACCCCAATGCCCGAGAGCGATTTTTTGAGGAGATTGCCACCTCGTCGGTCTTTGACCGGTTGCGTCAGCACGACAACGAAGCCTTCGAAACCTTTATAGAAGAGCGTGTTCACTGCATTACGGGAGAAGTGACTGAGCCGTTGTTTGGGCTGCCCAGTGACCATTTCCGCAGGCTGGCAGGTAGTCTGGACGTGGTGATCAATTCTGCCGCCAGTGTGAATTTCCGAGAAGAGCTCGATAAAGCTCTGACGATCAATACCCGATGCCTCGAGAACGTCGCTGAACTCGCCCGTCAGAACACCGAAATGGCTGTTCTCCAGGTTTCTACCTGCTATGTGAATGGAATGAATTCGGGTCAGATTACCGAATCTGTGATCAAGCCGGCGGGTGAGCCCATTCCCCGAAGCACGGAGGGCTACTACGAGATTGAGGAACTGGTCAGGCTACTGGAAGACAAAATTGCTGATGTCCGGTCCCGGTACTCGGGGAAAATGCTTGAAAAGAAACTGGTTGATCTTGGCATCAGTGAGGCCAACCGGTATGGCTGGAGTGACACTTACACTTTCACCAAGTGGCTGGGTGAGCAACTTCTGCTCAAGGCCCTTTCCGGTCGTGCGCTCACGATTGTGCGTCCTTCTATTATTGAAAGCGCAATTGAAGAGCCGGCACCTGGCTGGATTGAAGGGGTGAAGGTGGCGGACGCCATTATCCTCGCTTATGCCCGGGAAAAAGTTACGGTGTTCCCGGGTAAACGCTCGGGGATTATTGATGTCATCCCCGTTGATCTGGTGGCCAACGCTATCATTCTGGGGGCCGCCGAAGCTGCTGCTGATGCTCCGCGTCACCGGATATACCAGTGCTGCAGCGGCAGCTCCAACCCGGTTTCCCTGGGGCAGTTCATCGATCACCTCATGGCGGAATCGAGAGTGAACTTCGAGGAATACGACCAGTTGTTTTACCGGCAGCCGACCAAGCCCTTTATTGCGGTTAACCGTCGGCTGTTTAATGCCTTTGTCGGTGGGGTGCGCCTTCCCCTGAGCATTACCGGGAAGGTCTTGCGCATGCTCGGACAGAACCGTGAGTTGAAAGTGCTTCGGAATCTGGATACCACCCGTTCGCTTGCAACTATCTTTGGTTTCTACACTGCGCCCGACTATATCTTCCGGAACGACGAATTGCTGGCTTTGGCGACGAGAATGGGGGAGCTGGACAAAGTACTGTTTCCGGTAGATGCCCGGCAGATTGACTGGGCGGTCTATCTACGCAAGATTCACCTTGCAGGGCTCAACCGATACGCTCTCAAAGAGCGTAAGGTATACAGCCTGCGTTCTGCCAAGGCTCGTAAAAAGGCAGCGTGAACTCCCGGGTCCGGCTGCAGTAGCCGGGCCTTGTTCTACAGGCCGGTCTCCCTTCCCGATTTGCCATTGGCTTCAATCGAACTATCATTAGAGAAGCTTCTCGTTCGGCGCAATTTATCGTTGTTTTCTTGCAGGTTATCGACCCTTTTTGGCTAAAAGTTCAGGCTGATTAGGACGTTAGTCTAATTCATTGTGTGGTGGCTCACATGGTGAACTACCGCTATCCGTCTAAAGGGCCGGAGAGGCCCTAACGTCTGAATTCCAAAACCGACAATGACAACAGACTCTGACTAAAGGGGGAGCACAATGACTGATAAACAGGTATATCCGGTAAGCCCGGAAGTGGCGAAACAGGCACTGCTGAACCGGGAACAATATGAACAAATGTATCGTCAGTCAGTTGAAGACCCGGACACTTTCTGGGGTGAACACGGCAAACGCCTTGAGTGGATCAAACCCTACACCAAAGTAAAAAACACCAGCTACGATTACAATAATCTGTCCATCAAGTGGTTCGAAGATGGCCAGTTGAACGCGTCTGCCAACTGCCTGGATCGGCACCTGGAGACTCGTGGCGACCAGACCGCCATCATCTTTGAAGGCGATGATCCTGCCGATTCACGCAACGTCACCTATCGCGAGCTGCACGAGGAAACCAGTAAGTTTGCGAATGTCCTGAAAGGTCTGGGCGTGAAGAAAGGCGATGTTGTTACCATCTACATGCCGATGATTGTCGAGACTGCTGTTGCAATGCTGGCGTGCGCGCGCATTGGTGCCATCCATTCTGTTGTCTTCGGCGGCTTCTCTCCTGAAGCATTGGGAGCCCGGATTGTTAACGGTAAATCGCGTTTCGTTGTCACCGCTGATGAAGGGCTTCGTGGTGGCCGCAAGATTCCGTTGAAGAAGAATGTGGATGCGGCCCTGAAAAACGAAGAGGCCGCTAATGTTGAGAAAGTGGTCGTTGTGAGCCGTACTGGTAACTCAGAAGTGCCCTGGAACGAGGCCCGGGACGTGCGTTATGAGGATCTGATGAAGTCTGCGTCTGCAGACTGCACACCGGAGCCCATGAACGCGGAAGATCCCCTGTTCATGCTGTATACCTCCGGTTCTACCGGCGCGCCCAAGGGTGTTCTGCATACCACCGGTGGTTACATGGTCTATGCGTCAATGACCCACGAGTACATCTTTGATTACCACGAAGGTGATGTTTACTGGTGTACTGCCGATTTCGGCTGGGTTACAGGCCACAGTTACATCCTGTACGGTCCGCTGGCGAATGGCGCCATCTCTGTTCTGTTCGAGGGCGTTCCCAACTACCCGGACAGCTCCCGCATGGGGCAGGTAGTTGACAAGCATAAAGTGGACATCCTTTACACCGCTCCGACCGCTATCCGCGCCCTGATGGCCGAAGGCGAGTCCTGCATGAACGGTACCACCCGTGAGAGCCTGAAACTGTTGGGTTCCGTAGGTGAGCCAATCAACCCGGAAGCCTGGGAGTGGTATCACCGGGTTATCGGTAACAGCAAATGCCCGATTGTGGACACCTGGTGGCAGACCGAGACCGGTGGCATCCTTATTTCACCCCTGCCCGGAGCAATTGACCTGAAGCCCGGATCGGCAACGGTTCCGTTCTTTGGTGTTCAGCCGGCGCTGGTGGATAACGACGGCAATATCCTTGAAGGCAAGACCGAGGGCAACCTGGTTATCCTGGACAGCTGGCCGGGTCAGATGCGCACCATTTATGGCGATCATGAGCGCTTTGCCCAGACCTACTTCAGCACTTACAAGGGCATGTATTTCACCGGTGACGGCGCACGTCGTGATGAGGACGGCTACTTCTGGATTACCGGACGTGTCGATGACGTTCTGAACGTATCGGGCCACCGTCTGGGCACCGCCGAAGTTGAAAGTGCTCTGGTTGCCCATGATAAAGTGGCTGAAGCGGCAGTCGTTGGCTATCCGCATGAAATCAAGGGGCAGGGCATCTACGTCTACGTCACCCTGGTTCATGGAGAGGAGCCATCGGATGAACTGAAGAAAGAGTTGGTCCAGTGGGTTCGCAAGGAGATTGGTCCGATTGCGTCTCCCGATGTGATCCAGTGGGCACCAGGCCTGCCAAAAACACGTTCGGGCAAGATTATGCGTCGGATTTTGCGTAAGATTGCTTCAAACGAGCATGATCAGCTGGGTGATACCTCCACGCTGGCAGATCCAGGTGTAGTGGATGACCTGATCAGCGGTCGTGCGAATCAGTAACGCCTGTGTGTTATCAGGCCATGTAGCTGTAAGGAATCTGTTGAATGGCACAAACAATTATCGTCGCTGATGATCACCCGCTGTTTCGCGCAGCATTGAAACAGGCGGTCAGTCAGGCGGTGCCGGATGCCGAGACGGTAGAAGTTGATAGCATCAAGGCATTGCAGGCGGCGGTAGAGTCGCACCCGGATGCGGATCTTGTTTTACTGGATCTCAATATGCCGGGTGCCCACGGCTTCTCGGGGCTCGTATTCATGCGGGGGCAGTATCCGGGATTGCCGGTGGTGGTTGTGTCAGGATCGGAAGAGTTGCAGGTAATGCGCCGCTCGATTGATTATGGTGCCTCTGGCTTCATTCCGAAGTCGGCGCCGTTGCCGACCATCACCGAGGCAATTCAGGCTGTTCTCGAAGGGGATGTCTGGTTGCCTGATGGTGTGGCAGACAAGATCGAGCAGATGCATTCGGATGCCACGGATTTTTCGGAGAAACTGGCGTCTCTGACCCCACAACAGTTTCGTGTGCTGGGTATGCTGGCCGAAGGGCTTCTCAACAAGCAGATTGCTTACGATCTGGACGTCTCGGAAGCGACCATCAAGGCACATATCACAGCCGTATTCCGAAAACTGGGGGTTCGTAACCGGACCCAGGCTGTGATTGCGATCCAGCAGATGGAAATTGATCCTTCCGAAACCTCATTGTCGGGCAGCTGAAACGGTTGCCTGAGATTCCAGTAGTTGATGGTTGATAATAGATTTCAGCACGCTTGGGCTAATGGGCTTTTGAACCATTCTTAAGCCCGATGCCCGGGCTTGCTGTTACTCTTCCGCGTCTATCTACCACTGATCAAAAAGGGTTATTCCGGGGAGCCTTAAGGCTCCCCCTTTCTGGTCATCAATTCCTGCCCGCGTACCCCAGCTCCTTGTCGACCAGGTTGAACAGCGCCTCATCCTTGTGCCAACGATCGAAGTTCTCCAGGAACTGGTCTGTCAGTGCCCGCTTCCAGCCGATAAAGTCACCGGCCATATGGGCTGTCATTGTGACGTTCTCCATCTCCCATAGAGGATGATCTTCTGCCAGTGGCTCTTCCTCGAAAACGTCGAGGCCGGCCCCGGCAATCTCACCGTTCTGAAGGGCTGAGATCAGATCATTGGTCTTGACGATCGGGCCGCGACCAATGTTGATCAGACGGGCTGATGTTTTCATCGCCTTGAAGGCTTTTTCGTCAAACAGGCCTTCGGTCTGGGGGGTCAGCGGGGCGGCAATAACAACATAGTCTGCGTGCCCCAGCTGCTCGTAAAGATCGTCATTGCCGTGTACGGCCACGAAGTCCGGATCGTCGTTTCTCGGTTTACGGGCAATGCCGTGGGCCTTCAATCCGGCCGCGCGAACCAGGCGGCCGATCTGGCGACCGATAGAACCGGCGCCAACAACCAGAACCTGCTTGCCTTCTGCCCGTTCAGTATCCCGGTGCTTCCACTGATGCTGCATCTGCAGCCGGATGGAGTTCGGAAAGTCTTTGGCAAACATCAGGATGGTGCAAAGCACGTATTCGGCAATGGTGCGGTCAAAAATGCCGCGGGCATTTGTAACGGTTACATCGTCTTTGATCAGATCCGGGAACATCAATGCGTCGACTCCGGCACTGGTTGCGTGGATCCATTTCAGCTTGTCTGCCGTGTGCCAGGCTGCGGCCAGGGCTTCGGTACGGAAGTCGGTTACCATCATGACTTCAGTGCCGGGCAGAGTATCCCGCAGGGTCTGTTCGTCACAGGCGAAGCGCACTTCCGCGCGGGCCCTGAGAGCGTCCATTCCCGGAGGTTCCTGTTCCCCCGGCGCGGTGAGAACGGTAACAACAGGTTTGCTGTGTTGAGTCATTGAGCCTCCGCCTTAGTAGTGTGACTGATGATCACCCGTGAAGGGTATCTACAGTCTGGTCGGCGGGCCTTGTCGGGTCAACTTGCGAAGCAACAGATTTGCTCGCGACGGCGGTGATGCCGGTACTTTCACGTACATCATCTTTATTACGTTTTGTCTTGTAGAGCACTTTCATACTGACTAACCTGCAGGAGTAGATTCTATTTGCCCCGTTAGCAGGAGGTGTTTATGGCAGAAGGCGCCAACAAAGAAACTGGTCAGGACAAACCACGCAGAGTGAAATATCGGAAAACCAAGGCCAGTTGGAACCCTGCCATGCAGGCTATCCCGGTGCCAGGCATTCGGCGCATGGTGAACATGGCGGCCACCATGAAGGATGTTATTCATCTTTCCATCGGTCAGCCGGATCTGCCAACGCCCAAGCACGTGATTGATGCCTACATTGATGCACTGAATGCGGGACAGACCGGTTACACCATGGATGCCGGGTTGCCAGAGCTACTGGTAGCTCTGCGCGACTACTATGGCAAGCGCTATAACCGGAAACTGACCCGGGACAATATCCTGATCACCAGCGGTGCCACAGAAGCCATGTACCTGGCTATTTCTGCCACCTCAGCGCCGGGCCGGCAGTTTATCGTGACGGATCCGTCGTTCCTGCTCTATGCACCCCTGATCCGGATGAATGGCGGTGAAGTAAAATTCGTACCGACCCGGGCGGACAACAACCATCAGCTGGATCCCGATGAGGTTATCCGGGCCATGGGCCCACGCACCTTCGCGCTCATCCTGAATAACCCCAACAACCCGACCGGGGCTGTTTACCCGCGCACTACGGTGGAAACCATTCTCGAAGAGTGTGCCTACAGGGGTATCCAGGTATACGCCGACGAAGTCTACGATCACATGATTTTTGATGAAGAGGATTTCGCCAGCGTGCTGAACTGCTCGATGGATCTGGACAACATCATGTGCATCAGCAGTTTCTCGAAGACCTACAGCATGGCGGGGCTGAGGGTCGGCTGGGTTATTTCCAGCCAGGCTGCCATCAAGTCTCTTCGGCGTTATCACATGTTCACTACCTCGGTAGCCAATACGCCCTCCCAGTTTGCCGGTGTGGCCGCATTGACCGGTGACCAGCAATGTGTACGCGACATGGTGGACATCTACCGTGAGCGCCGGGATAAAGTGGTTGAGCTTATAGATCAGACTCCCTACATGACGGGCTACAAACCCGGAGGTGCCTTCTTCGCGTTTCCGGAACTGCCGCCCCACGTGGATGGTTCAGACCTGTGCCTGCGGATGCTGAAGGAAACCGGCGTATGCATGGTTCCGGGCGACGCCTTCGGGGAGGGATGTACCAACGCTGTACGGATAAGTTTCTCCACCACCTGTGAGAAACTGGAAGAGGCGTTCGATCGTGTGATCCCATGGATGGCTAAACAACAGTTCTGAGGTGATGCCATGTCAGCCCTGGATTCGGTATTGATTCAGTGTCCGTACTGTTGGGAGACGCTGGATATCAGCGTCGACCCGTCGGTGCCGGAGCAGGAGTATGTCGAGGATTGCCAGGTCTGCTGTCGACCCATTCTTTTACGTGTGGTTTTTGATGACACTCTTACGCCTCATGTTGAGGCCAGGGCTGAAAATGAATAGAACACTTCTGAACGGTTTCCGGGCGCTGCTGGTTCTGGCAGTGGCTGTCGCCAGCGGCTGTGCCAGCCTGTCGCCCTATTCGATTTCCGAAGGCGAACTGGAGCGGCATCTCCAGGATGTGGTGAGCGAGTTTGATCGTAGCCAGTTGAGCAGCGGTTCACCGTTGAGTCTGAGTCTGAGCGACGCAGACATTACCCTCGGGCCGGATGGCCGGGATGTTGCCGTGATCGATGTGAGAGGGCAGGTTGCTCTGAATGCGCTAATGGCGAAGCTGCCCGTTGATATAGCCCTCAAGGTAGAGGGTGCACCAGTCTACGACAGTGCAGAAAAGGCCATTTTCATCAGAAGGCTTCAGTTACTGGAAAGCAGTATCGACTCACCGTTCTTCAAAGGGGATCTCAAGCCTGTTACCGATACGGTGATGCGACTTGTTGCCCAGATGCTGGAAACCATGCCAGTTTACCGGCTTGATGAAACGGATTTTACCCAGCGCATGTTTGGCATGGTGCCCCTCGACGTGAGAGTGGCTTCTGGCCGGCTCGAGTTTGTCATGGCCGACCAGTAGCCTGATTTTGCTACGACAGCCGTTGGCAGATAGCTGAGCCGATTTCGTGGGTGCCTCGCCGTGTGCCCGGGTTTTCGGCGAGATCCGCAGCCACTGCCTCGAACAGCTCTTTGCCAGCCGCTGCGATGGCAGGATCTTTACGGCCCAGCCAGTCGAGCATGCGGGCGGCGGTGAATAGCATGGCGGTAGGATCTGCCAGGCCCTGTCCGGCGATATCCGGGGCGCTGCCGTGTGTGGGCTCGAACATGGAGGGCATGTCCGGATCCGTCGGGTTCAGGTTGCAGGAGGGTGCAACGCCCATGCCCCCTGAGAGGACCGCAGCCAGGTCCGTCAGAATGTCCCCCTGAAGATTGCTTGCCACCACCACATCAAACGCCCAGGGGCTTTGTACGAACTTCATGCACGCTGCGTCGACCAGTTCGTGGTGGGTGGCGACATCCGGGTACTCTTTGCTGATTTCGTCAAAGGCCTCAGTGTACATGTCGCCCCAATAGCGCAGGGCATTACGCTTGGTGACCAGGCATACCTGGCTCTCGCAGGTCCGGCCATCCAGTGTCCGGAAGCTGCGTGTTCGTCCTTCGCTTACCCGGTCTGCCGCGCGGTTTCGGGCCTGTTCAAAGCCGTACCGGATGATCCGGTCTGTGGCCTTGCGAGTAAACACTTCCATCTGGGTTGCTACTTCATCCGGCGTGCCTTTGCGTAACCGGCCACCCTGGCTGACGTACTCGCCTTCGGAATTTTCCCGGATTACCAGCATGTCGATGTCCCGGGCTCGCTCATCTGCCAGGTATTGTCTGGCCCCGGGGAGAAGCCTTGCCGGGCGCTCACAAACCCATTGGTCGAACCCCTTACGCATATCAAGAAGCGGAGCCAGGGAAATGCTGTCCGGCAGCAGGTAACGGTTCGGGTCATCCATCGGGCCCGGATCGCCAAGAGCACCCAGTAAAATGGCATCGTATGCTTTTAACTGCTCAAGGGCGTCCGCCGGCATGGATTCTCCGTGCTCCTCATGCCACGCATGGGAGGGCCACGGGAAGCGGGTCCACTCCAGGTCAAGGCTGTGCTTCGCGCGCAGGATTTCCAGGCAGCGCACAGTTTCAGCCACCACTTCGGGGCCTATGCCGTCGCCGGGGGTGACTGCGATACGAGTAGATTGGGCCATTCGGAAAACTCCTTTTGGGGACAGACACGTATAAAAGACAAGTCCCAGTTTAGTCATGTAAACAGGGGATGCCACCGTTTGTCTTTCTTTCACCGGAAAGTGGTTTCGTCCAGAATGGCTTCGGGGCTATAGTGGCCCGAAACAGGCCGGTCTGTCGGGCCGAATACGCAATTCGAATCACTCTTTGGCTTGAAATGCCTTTAATCTGACTGGAAGAACACTTTGCTCTATCGAATCATAACCATTGTCGGCGGTCTGGTATTTGTTGTCGCTCTGTTCGCTCTGATCTGGTTTTTCTGCAAGAAATTTCTGGAGCATCATGGCGTAACGGACCAGGTGAAAGATCGGGCAACGGTTCTGGCCACCTGGACCTTTGCCGGAATCAGTGTGGGGTTGGTCTTTGCGGTGGTGGGGGCGTTCGTTCTGGGCCCCTGGGCGTTCTACCGAACCCTCAGGGGGCATGGTGTTGAGCTGTCCGACGCCGCCGCCGTGTGGTGGGGGCTTGGTATTGTCCTGGCCTCTCTTGGCATTACAGCGATCGGATTTTTCGGATTCCTTACGGTTGTGGGGGCGTATTAGTAATGGCCGTCAACTGCTCCCGGAACCAGACCAGTGCCGGTTCTTTTTCATAGGCCTTGTGCCAGTACAGGTGCACGTCCAGAGAAGGCAGGTCTGCGGGCGGGTTCATGATCCGGATGTTGGCCCGCTCCGCGATAATGCGGGCGTACGCTTCCGGCATGGTCAGTAACAGATCCGAACTCTCTACAACCCTGCAGGCGGCATAGTAATGCTGGCACCTCAGCCGGATACTGCGTTGGACGCCCAGCCTCGAAAGCTCAAAGTCCTCGATACCAGGTCCCTCTGTGCGTGATGATACCAGGACGTGTTTCGCGGACAGATACCCTTCCATATCCAGCGTTGCCTCCGCCAGTGGGTGGCCCTCCCGGGCCAGGACAACCAGTCGGTCACGTTGCAAGAGTTCGTGAGAGGTCTGGTTACTGACCGGCAACAGCACATCCACGGCAAAATCCAGTTTTCCCGCCGCCAGTTGTGTCTCCATGTCGCGCCGGGCAATCCGCTGGCTGACGATCTCCAGTTCCGGGTAAACCTCCAGACGTTGCATCAGACGTGGCAGGAACGTGGATTCCAGGATATCCCGCAACCCGAGCGAATAGGTTTTGCGCTGGGTGGCCGGATCAAAGGCATGAAACTGGTTTACCGCACCCTGAATCTGGGTGAGCCCCGGTCGCATGGTTTCCAGAAACCGCCTCGCCAGCGGCGTTGGCACCATCTGATTGCCCTGGCGGGTAAACAGGGGGTCATCAAAATGCTCCCGCAACCTGGACAGCGAGTGGCTCACGGCCGGCTGTGTCAGGTGCAGCGCCCTGGCGGCGCGAGTCAGGCTGCCTTCGCGGTAGATGGTGTCGAAGACATGCAGAAGGTTCAGGTCCAGGCGATTGAGGGCCATTGTCAGGGTCCGTTTCTTGGATGACTTTAAATAAGTATGATTAATAATAAATGATAAGAATAATTCAGTCGCGTAATAGTTTGACCCTCCCTAGACTGTCCCCAGCGTGATTAATCCGTGCACGCCAGCGTGCAATCGTTAGCGAGGAGACGGTGATGGATTTCAATATTTCCGAGAAAGGCCAGGATTATCTCAACCGCGTGAAACAGTTCATGAAGGATGAGATCTTTCCCATCGAAGAGCAGTATCACAAGGAGCTTGCCTCCCTGGATAATCGCTGGGTGGTACTTCCGATCATCCGGGAACTGAAGGAAAAGGCCAGGGCCCAGGGGCTCTGGAACATGTTTTTTCCGGACGAAAAATACGGCTGTGGTCTGCTTAACTCCGATTATGCCCTGATTGCCGAAGAAACCGGGCGCAGCTTTATTGCCCCGGAGATCTTCAATTGCAATGCCCCGGACACCGGCAATATGGAGGTGCTGATTCATTACGGTTCTGAGGAGCAGAAAGCCGAGTGGCTGCCCCGACTGCTGAGCGGTGAGATCCGCTCCGCCTTCTGTATGACAGAGCCTGCCGTCGCCTCCTCGGATGCCACCAACATGGAGGCCTCGGCGGTTGTTGACGGTGACGAAGTGGTTCTGAACGGTCGCAAATGGTGGAGCACCGGGATCGGGCACCCCGATTGTAAGGTGGCTATTTTCATGGGCCTGACGGATCCGAACGCCCACAAGCACGGTCGTCACTCCATGGTATTGGTGCCACTGGATACACCCGGTGTGAAAGTGGAACGCATGCTGCCGGTATTCGGTGCATACGATGAGCCATACGGCCACGGCGAGGTGGTGTTCGATAATGTACGTTTGCCCAAAAGTGCCTTCATCGCCGGTCCGGGGCGCGGGTTCGAGATTGCCCAGGGGCGCCTGGGGCCGGGCCGGGTTCACCACTGTATGCGGGCTATCGGTGCGGCGGAGCGCACACTGGAGATTCTGATCAAGCGTGCGACCACCCGCGAGGCTTTCGGGCGACCGATTGCCAAGCTGGGGGGGAATCCTGACATCATTGCCAATGCTCGAATGGCCATTGAGCAGGCGCGTCTGCTGACGCTGAAATGTGCCTGGGCATTGGATACCAAAGGTATCACCGGGGCGCTCCAGGAGGTCTCCATGATCAAGGCGGTGATCCCGTCGATGCTGCAGACCATTGTTGACCAGGCCATTCAGATTCACGGCGGTGCCGGGGTCAGTGATGATGACTTCCCGCTGACACAATTGTTCGCTTATGCTCGTGTCTTGCGCCTGGCGGATGGCCCGGATGAGGTGCATCGGGCTATGGTCGCGAGGCTGGAGCTTCGAAAATATAAAGGTTAACGCCAACTCCATCGTATTTCGGAGGCGGTTTCAGTTTCTAGCGAGATAACAACAGGGAAGCACTGATGACTCAGAGAGTATTCATAACCGGAGGCGCCAGCGGCCTTGGTCGTGCCATTGCACTGCGCTATGCCAAAGAGGGTGCCAGGGTCTGCATCGGCGACATCAACCCGGAGCAGGGCGTTGGTGTCGAGAATGAGATCAACGCGGCCGGTGGCGAAGGCTACTTCGTTGAGTGTGATGTTCGCCGGCTAACCGATTTCGAGAAGGTCCGGGACGACCTGGTGAAGAAATGGGGCGGCGTCGATGTGGTGGTTAATAATGCGGGTGTTGCCTCTGCCGGTTCTATTGAAGACACCACCATGGCCGACTGGGAGTGGATTCTCGATATTAACGTATTGGGTGTGGTTCGGGGCTGCAAGGCGTTCACGCCGCAGTTCAAGCAACAGGGCTCCGGAGCGTTTGTGAATGTTGCTTCCATGGCCGGGCTGATGCTGGCGCCTTTGATGGACAGTTACAATGTCACCAAGGCCGGGGTCATTGCGTTGTCCGAAACCTTGAGCCAGGAATTGCGGGATGCCGGTATCCACGTGAGCTGTGTATGCCCGGCGTTCTTCCAGACGAACCTTGCCAGTACGATGCGTTCGGACCTTCCCGGTATTCAGCAGAATGTCAGCAAGCTGATGAAGCGGTCCAGTATAACGGCAGAAGATGTGGCAGAAGATATTTTCCGCTCGGTTGAAGGCAAGAACTTCTGGGTGTTGCCCCATGCCAAAGAGCGCCGCATGTGGATGTTAAAACGCCATGCGCCCAAAGCTTTCGACTGGCTGATGCATCAGGAAAGCAAGCGCTGGATAAGCAAGATGGGTGGTGGTAAGGCCTGATAGCATTGATGAGACGCTGTCTCCAACTGAAGAATCAAAAGGAGAGTCCTGAATGACCCAGATCGACCAGGCCGTGGACATCCGTGAAGGTGAGGAGCTGGATACGGGGGCTGTGGACCGGTTCATGAAACAGGCGATCCCGGGCCTGCAAGGCGAGCCAGCGGTTCGCCAGTATCCGGGCGGCGCTTCCAACCTGACTTATCAGGTGGATTATGGCGAGCGCTCCTATGTTTTACGTCGCCCCCCGTTCGGCAAGATTGCCAAGTCTGCGCACGACATGCTGCGAGAGGCGAGAGTCATGCGGGCGCTCAAACCGGTCTATCCTTACGTGCCGGATATTATCGCTATCTGCGATGATCACGACGTTCTGGGATGCGATTTCTACGTGATGGAGCGGTTGAAGGGCATTATCCTGCGGCAGGACTTTCCGAAGGATTTTGAGCTCGGTGCAGCCGATACCCGAAAGCTTTGCCTGAACGTCATCGACAAGCTGGTGGATCTTCATCGTGTCGACGCCAAAGCGGCAGGGCTGGATAAACTGGGCAAGGGCGAGGGCTACGTTCAGCGCCAGATTGGTGGCTGGAGTGACCGGTTCCGCAAGGCTCGCACGGAAGATGTGGGGGACTTTGAACAGGTGATGAGCTGGCTCCACGACAAGATGCCACAGGACCTTGCCCAGGTGGTGATCCACAACGATTTCCGGTTCGACAATGTGGTACTGAACCCGGATAACCCGTTTGAGGTCATCGGTGTCCTGGACTGGGAAATGGCA
Organism: Marinobacter sp. F3R08; assembly: GCF_018860425.1. Lineage (GTDB taxonomy): Bacteria > Pseudomonadota > Gammaproteobacteria > Pseudomonadales > Oleiphilaceae > Marinobacter. The sequence goes on from NZ_JAHKPI010000015.1 coordinate 245,071, forward strand.
ACCATAGGTGATCCACTGATGGATCTAGGCAACAGTCTGGCCTACTGGATCGAGGGCGATGACGAAGGTCCGTTCCAGATGCTGCGCCGACAGCCTACCCATCGGCCGGGAATGCTTACCCGCAAGGAGGTGGTCGAGTATTACATGGAACAGTCGGGTTTCAAGGTAGATAACTTTGATTTCTATGAGATCTATGGCCTTTTCCGGCTGGCAGTCATCATCCAGCAGATCTATTACCGGTTCTATCATGGTCAGACCAAAGACAAGCGTTTCGCAGCCTTTGGGCACGCCGCGAATTACCTGGAGACTCGCTGCCGGCGACTGATTGCGGAGAGCCCACTGTAATGGCAACGATTTATCTGGTCCGTCACGGCCAGGCCAGTTTCGGAAAAGAGAATTACGACAAACTATCTCCCACAGGCTGGCAGCAGGGCCGGGTGCTGGGTCGTTGGCTTGAAGGCAAAGTTGAACCGGCGGCAGTGTTCGGTGGCAATCTTGAGCGCCACCGGGAAACCGTTGAGGCGATTGCCGCCGGGTTTGGGGCAGAATTTCCGGATATGCAGGTAGTTCCAGGTTTCAACGAATTCGACCACACGACGGTTGTGGCACGCTACCGCCCGGAATGGACTGACCGTGCGGTGATGGCGCGGGATCTCAAGGCGTTTCCAAAACCGGCCAGAGCGTTTCAGGAGGCCTTTGTACAGGCAGTACGCCGTTGGGCTTCCGGCGAGTTTGATCATGACTACGAAGAAACCTGGCCTGACTTCAAGGCGCGGGTTCTTGCTGCCTTCGAAGAGATGATCGAGTTCGCTGATGGCGGCGACGTGCTGGTGGCCACCTCTGGCGGACCGATTTCAGTGATCGCCCAGTATCTGCTTGGCCTGGACGATGGCAAGGCGCTGGGCCTGAACGAGGTGATCGCCAATACCAGTGTTTCGCGGGTCCTGTATTCGGGTGCCCGACGCAGCCTGGCCGTTTTTAATAACTACAGCCACCTGGAAGCGGATGACCCCGCCCTGGTGACATTCCGATAGCGAATTGAGGTGAACGAATGAGCAGTAAGAATCTGTTTGATCTGACGGGCAAGGTTGCGCTGATTACCGGTGCCAGCCGCGGCATTGGCGAGAGTATTGCCCGCACCCTGGCTGAGTACGGTGCTCATGTGATTGTCAGCAGCCGCAAGATTGACGGTTGCGAAGCCGTGGCCAGCAGCATCCGGGATGCCGGCGGCAGCGCTGAAGCCTATGCCTGCCATATCGGTGAAATGGATCAGATCGACGGCATCTGGAATCACATTGAACAGACTCACGGAAAACTGGATATCCTGGTCAATAATGCCGCTGCCAATCCCTATTTCGGGCCAGTTGAAGATACCGATCTTGGCGCATTCAACAAGACCGTGGATGTGAATATCCGGGGTTATTTCTTTATGTGCGCCCGCGGCGCCCAAATGATGAAGAAAGCTGGCGGTGGCTCGATTGTTAACGTAGCGTCGGTGAACGGTGTGAATCCGGGGCACTATCAGGGTATCTATTCAGTCACCAAGGCGGCTGTAATTTCCATGACCAAGTCCTTTGCCATGGAACTGGGTCAGCAGAAAATCCGGGTGAATGCGCTGCTGCCGGGTCTTACCGATACCAAGTTTGCCAGTGCTCTGACCACTAATGAAGCAATCAAGAAACAGGCGATGGCCCATATCCCCATGAAGCGGGTGGCGGATCCGTCTGAGATGGCCGGTACGGTGCTGTATCTGGTCTCTGATGCATCGAGTTACACAACCGGCGCCTGCATCAATGCGGACGGTGGTTACCTGACGGTCTGAGGTTTGCCCGGGGTTGGATGAAAACCTTCATCTGACCTCGTTTTACGGTACCGGAGGCATCAGGCTGGCGAGCAGGTCAGCACCTCAAAATCACTGTTGAGCTCCGCTGCGCGATTCTGCAGATGGGCCAGTGTTGCGGAATCATCGGCAATGATCAGGTCATGCATCAGGGACGTCATGGCCACGCGACTTTCTGCCATCATGGCTTTGTAGGCATCGCCCCGCACCGACTCGGAATTCAGGATCAGATATTCCAGTTCCGCCTCGAACGTCGGCTCGTTTCTTTTCTCCAATGCCGTCAGCAGTGCCTGTTGCCAGTTTCTGCGCCCCTGCAGCCAGATTTCAGTCTGACCGCTACGGTTGGCAGACCACTGCCGGACGATGTCACGCTGCTCACGATTGAGTTCGCCGAGCCAGCGCTCAACCCTCTCTGCTGTTCTCTCGGCCCGGGCTTCGGCCGTCGCCTCCGGGGAATCGGCCAGGAATTCCTGTTCCATTTCCTGCTGGCTCTGCGCCATGTTCTCTGTCAGTTCCTCAACTTGTTTGTTATTGAGGCTGGAGAGCAGGTTTACCGCCACCGGCGTTGCGCGCTCAAGAAGGCTGGGGAAAAAGCTGAATAGCTGCTGCTGATGGTGCTTGATGGTGGTCTGATCGGGAGGGCCATCCGATACATCCGATTGAAGTTGCTCCAGCCAGGCCTGATAGCGGGGCAGTTCGGTACTGCAATGCCATTGCCGCAGTTGCTCAATGTCGCTGTTGAGTTGCTGCTTCTGGTCGGTGGTAAGGGAAACATAGTCCTCCACCCACCAGACGACGCCCCAATCGGCGTATCGGTAGGCGAGTTTGGTAGAACTGCAGCCGGCCAGTGTGATGAGCAGTAACAGAACTGGAAGATTGAGAATATTGCAGAGGTTCCTGTTTTCGAAACTCATGGCTTACCTGTTCTGGGAAAATGCGTGTCGAAAAAAGTTTGGAAGCTCATTATGATTCAGGGCTGCCCGCATAGCAGTGTACGACATTCCAGATTATATGGATGGGGCTTGCGCGGGCATTGTCATGTCTATCAGGAGAAGTTATGAGCAGAGTGAAGCTTTCACGTCTACGTCAGCTGGTCTTTGGCTTTTATATGTCCGGTATCATGTCGGTGCTGATGTCCGGCGTGATTACGCTCCTCAATACAGGCCTGGATGGCGGGTTCTTCTACCGCTGGGGGCCCGCATTTCTGGTCGCCTGGGCGGTTGCCTTCCCGCTGGTCACCTTCATTGCTCCTTTTGCAGGAAAGCTGACTGCTTCCACCATGCGACGGTTTGAGTCGTAGCAAGTAGTCGGCATCGATGTTTTCAGGTGTGGTTGAAAGGGAACGAAAAGCCCCGGCAATCGCCGGGGCTTTTTATTGAATGCTGGTTGCAGGCTTATCAGAGCCAGCCTGTGAAATTGCGGTCCCTGTTGGCGGACGGAAATGCAGGGAGTAGAGAAGGCGGTCTAACACGCCCTGGCCGTTCCACGCCGGATCGTTATTGACCATGCCAACCACCGCCCAGGTGGTATTGTTGGTGTCGCGGGTAAAGCCGGCGATGGATCTTACATTTTCCAGATAGCCTGTCTTGATGCGTCCCTCTCCATCCATGCCGGTATTGCGAAGCCGGCGGGCCATGGTTCCGTCCATGGCAATAATGGGCATGGAAGCCATCAGATCTGCCGAGTAGGCGCTGTTCCAGGCATGCTCCAGTATCTGGGCACCCTGACGGGCGGTAATGCGGCCGTGCCGGGTGAGGCCGGCGCCATTGTCGATGACCATGCCGGCGGTGTTGATGCCCTTATCTTCAAGCCACTCATAGACCACCCGGATGCCCGCTGCGCGATCGTCACGCTCGTCCTCCAGGCGGTTTTCAGCGCCAATGGTAAGCAACAACTGACGAGCCATGACGTTGCTACTCCACTTATTGATATCCCTGACCATGGTCACCAGATCTGGCGAGGTGGTTTTCATCACCAGTCGTGCATCTTCTGGTGTTATTCCGGTACGGTTTTCACCGGAAACTGTTACCCCTTGGTCAGACAGTAGCGAACGGATCAATGATGCGCTGTATTGTTCGTGCGGCAATAAAGACAGGTATCGAGTGGTGCGACAGCCTTGCGGTAACTCTCCGGATACCCGGACAGTGACCTGATTGTCTTCATGCAGTATGGGCTCCCACTTGAAACTTCTGCGCGACGGACAACGCCCCTCGGCTGTAGCGATCACACGATTGTCGATGGCGATTTCGCCCAGTGAAGGGGTACTCCAGGCTTGCGTGCCACGCTCATCGGCCCGTACCTGGAAACGGATCAGGTTCAGGTTGGTCAGGAAGGCAGATGGCTCAACCAGAAAGGGCGCATGGGGATTGTTGCCATTGTCTTCAAATGATGGAACACCGTCGTCCATTCCAAAGTAGGTTCCATCAAGAACAAGGGCGCCCTCAATACTCGTGATCCCCATGCTGCGAAGCTCGGAAAGTGTTGTCCAGAGCCGTTCGATGGTGAGCTTGGGATCGCCACCGAAGCGTACATAAAGATTACCTTTGAGTGTGTCACCGACCATGACACCGTCAGTCAGAAAGTCTGTATCCCAGTGGTGATTGGGGCCGAGGATCTCCAGGGCCGCAAAGGTTGTTACCAGTTTCATGATGGAGCCCGGGCTCATCAAAGTGTCGGCATTGATATACTGGTTGATGCCGGGGCCATTCAGTGGAATGGCGGCCATACCCATGGCATCTTCATTGTGAAGGGACTGGAGCGCATAATCCCGGAGCTGGTTGGACCAGAGGCGATCGTCGGAGAATTCTGGTTCGTCGTCCTCGGCGGCAGAAACGGAGGGTGTTGCAAGCACCGCAAGGGCTGCAAGGGATGCCAGCACAAAACGTCTGAACTCAAGACACTTCTTTTCTGTATTTCCAGAGCGTTGCATAGCCGGGGTTACCATGATCATCATCCAACGAGTTCCTGTAGTTCAACAATAGCCCATCCCGTCCGTTTGTACTATGCAGAAAAGCTCTACATGACGTTAAAAAATGGCAGTAGACTCGTTGTTTGTATTGAACTTTTGTGACGCCATGTAAGCGCCTTTGTGAATCATGGGGTTAGGTGGACAAAAATTCACAATTACCGGGAGGGTTCCGGAGGCCAATGGAAAATGGTCTGGTTGCGTGATAATGGGGAGTCTCCAATAGAAGGTTTTTTTATGTCGAATACGTTGTCTCACAATGTTCATGTGTTGGGGTCGGTTGCCACCTCATCGTTGTCCGCCTGGCGCGGTTGCCTGGTGGTAAAGGCAGTGGCCCAGCCGGAAAAGCCGATCGTGCTTTACGACATGGAGGGCTGTCCATACTGCCGCCGTGTTCGTGAGGCCCTGACCGCACTGAACCTGGATGTGGACATCCGGCCCTGCCCGCAAGGCGGCGCGGTATTCCGGGCCCAGGCGGAAGCGCTGGGAGGCCGGCAACAGTTCCCGTTGCTGGCGGATCAGAACACGGGGACGGTGATGTACGAATCCGAGGAAATCATCGAGTACCTGTTTCGTCAGTATGTCGGGCAGCCGGTGCCGTCATACTATCGCGGGCGGGTCTGGCAGCCGGTCCTGGGATCATTTGCAACCGTCGCCAGCGCTATGCGGGGGTTGCGGTTGAATCCGGGCAAGCGTCCGGAGCAACCGCTGCATTTGTGGAGTTTTGAAGGCAGTCCGTTTTCCCGTCTGGTGCGTGAGCGGCTCTGTGAACTGGAGATTCCCTATACCCTGCATAATCTGGGCAAGGAGCACTGGACAGAGCTTGGGCCGGCGAAGCAGCGCATCAAGCCGGGGCCCTACACGCCGATTCCTGGTGGCAAGCGGGATGCGTTTTTCCAGGTGCATAAGCGGGTTCAGGTGCCTTATCTGGAAGACCCCAATACCGGGGAAGGCCTGTTTGAATCTGCGCGGATTCTGACATATCTGAATAGCCACTACGGGACCTGATCTTCGACGGAGGCTGTCGCTATTGCTGTTCTGGCTCAGTCCCAGGCCGGAGCAAAGCCTGGATTAGCGATCCGCTCGTTGCGGTCCAGCGCATCAATCGCCCGGATTTCCTCTTCGCTCAATGCAATTTCCAGTGCCTCAAGATTGGCCTTCTGGTGGGTTGGCCGAGTCGAGGAAGGAATGGGTACAACGCCTCTGGAGGCAACCCAGGCGATTGCAATCTGGGCCGCAGTCACGTTTCTGGCAGCGGCAATGCGCTGCAGGGTTTCATCTTCCATTACCTTACCTACAGCCAGTGGCATATAACCGGTTACGGTGATGCCGAGCTTTTTAGCGTGCTCCACAACGTCGCGATTGGCCAGGAAGGGGTGAACTTCCACCTGATTGGTAAAAATGGGAGCGTCACCGAGAATGTCCTTTGCCTCGTCCATTTGCGCACAGGTGAAGTTGGAAATGCCGATGTGTTCTGCCAGGCCTTCGTGCTGGGCATCGCGCAGGGCGCCCAGATATTCTTTCATGGAAACTTCATCATCCGGTGACGGCCAGTGAATCAGGGCCAGATCGACGTGGTCGGTCTTCAGCCGCGCGAGGCTGTCGTGCAAACTGTTGATCAGGTCGCTGGTGTGCAACTGGTCATGCCAGATTTTGGTGGTGAGAAAAATTTCCCGGCGCGGAATTCCGCTTGAGGTAATGCCATCACCAACTTCCGCTTCGTTTCCGTACATCTGGGCGGTATCAATATGGCGGTAGCCCAGAGACAGGGCGCTCTTGACGGCGTCGCGGGCGTCATTGCCCTTGAGCCGGAACGTTCCCATGCCGATCTTTGGAAGTGCGCTGAATGACATAGTGTCCTCCTTAGCGAATGGTGTGTTCTTAACGTGGTGCCGGGACTCTGGTTCTTCAAGTGGCCGCCGGGTATCATCGCGCCTTACGTAATCTGTGAACTGAACGAATGAGGCCCGGATCATGTACACCGGTCGTTGCCTGTGTGGCGATGTAAATTTTGAATACGATGGCCCCCTTGGCCCCGTTTCCCTGTGCCACTGTAGCCAGTGCCGCCGAGCCCATGGAAGTGCTTTTTCCGCCAGTGCACCGGTTCAGAAAGTACGGTTTCGCTACGTCTCGGGTGAAGACCGTATTGCCGAGTTTGAATCACGTCCTGGCAAATACCGGGGTTTCTGCAGTCGTTGCGGCAGCCAGCTATACAGCCGTGTTGATGCGATTCCCGGAATCCTGCGTTTGCGGGTCGGATGCATCAACGAGCCCCTGCGTAAGGGGCCGGCCCAGCATGTTTTTGTCGGCTCGAAATCTGACTGGTTCGAGATTACCGACGAGTTGCCGCAGTTCGAGAAAACCGAGCGAACCAACGATCCTCACTGAGGCGGCACCATCCGGTAGACCTTGCCCCGTGGTGAGTCTGTCAGCAGCCACAGGGCACCGTCAGGGCCCATGCGCACGTCGCGGATCCGTTCGCCGAGGTCGGTCAACAGGTCTTCTTCCTCGGTCACATCACCATCCTGAATGCGCAGGCGCACGAGTTTGCGCATCTTGAGCGCTCCGACAAACAGATCCCCCTGCCATTCGGGAAACAAATCGCCTGTATAGAACGCTATGCCAGATGGCGCAATGGACGGGTCCCAGTAATGCAGTGGCTGGGCCAGGCCTTCCTTGCTGGTTTTGCTGGTGATGGGCAGGCCAGAATAGTCGATGCCGTAGGTAATCGTTGGCCATCCGTAATCGGCGCCTGCCCGGATGATGTTGATTTCGTCGCCACCCCGGGGACCATGTTCGTGGCTCCAGATTTCGCCCGTTTCCGGGTGGATGGTCATGCCCTGGATATTACGATTGCCGGTTGTATAGAAGGTATCGTTAGCGCCGCTGGTGTTGAGGAAGGGGTTGCCGGGGGCAGGGCCGCCATCGGTCGCAATCCGGTGGACGCCTCCGGCATCGTCACGGTTGTCCTGCGCCCGATCCATCTCGCCGCGATCTCCAACGGAGAGGTAAAGATTGGCTTCCCGGTCGAATTCCATGCGACCGGCAAAGTGCCTGCCAGTGTTCGAGCGGGGTAGCGCTTCAAAGATGATGTCAACGTTGGTAAGGCGCTCCCCGTCCAGTTGCGCGCGTGCCACGCGGGTGGTCATACCGTCCCTGTTTCGGTGGGCATAGCTCAGGAACAGGATCTGATTCTGCTCGAAATCCGGGTGCAGTATTACGTCCAGCAGCCCGCCCTGGCCAGATACGACAAGCTCCGGTACCCCGCTGACAGGGTCACTCAACAGCTCACCGTTACGGATCATTCGCAGCCTTCCCTCCCGCTCTGTCACCAGCATGGAGCCATTTGGTAAAAACGCCAGGCTCCAGGGATGCTCGAGGCCAGTAGCTACGGTCTCCAGCTGGAAATCTGCTTGATCGGAGGAAAAGGTCTGGTTTGCCATGCCGGGAATGACAACCAGCAATAGACTGCCTGTCAGGACAAGGTGTTTGAGTATACCCATTGGAGCCTCCTTTCATGCAGATGCCGTGTGAACAATCAGGGTAGCAGTTAAAGCGAGCTTCCCAGAAGCGTGTCCGATTACCAGATGTATAGGGCTTCGGATCACTTACAGATCAGTGGCTGCTGTTGCAAATAAAAATTATTCTCAATAAAGTAATGGCCAATGAATTTACGTCAAGCAGGAGGAAACACCATGGCACCCGAACAGGAAATGATTGAAGGCCTGAAACTGGCCGCAGGCGCCGCAGTGCTTATTGGTCTGGGTGCCATTGGCCTGGCGTTGTCTTCGGTTTTTGGTGGGTAAGTGCGGCCAGTCGTTCCTTGCGATAAACGCCACAAGTCCCGCAGTAGCCGCCTTCCGGCAGAAGGTATTTCAGGCAACATCCCTTGCGTTGGGGGATGGCCGTGGTCTGTTCGCCGAACACCGCCGGAATCCAGTTTATGAACTGGTTTGCATCGTTCCCGAACTGCTCAAGCCAGCTCTGGGCCAATTGGCAGAGCGACTGCGGCTCTGCCTGGTTCCACACGGCTGAAAATGGTGCCCCCAATCCCAGACCGATACTGCTCCAGTAGGCGCCGGGACTGACGCCCAGTTGTCGCCTGAAGACTGGGTACCATTGGTTAGTCATTTCTCCTACTGACTGTACAAAGGTCTCCTCATCAACCGGATCTCCCCCCGGCACCTGAAACCATCGGGATATTGTCTGCGTGTTCCCGTTGGCCGGTGCCAGGAAGATTCGATTGGGGTCTGGTAAAGGAGCATGGCCGTCGCGAAACAGCTGGATAGTCAGAGGCGCAATGATACTCAGGGCCAGGTCCTGCTGAAGCACAGACAAGAAGGCACGGAGGGTCCGGGGACCTGGGTTGTTGGGGTAGTCGGTGCCAACCTGCCGGGTCAGTAATGACGGTTCTTTCAGGCACTGGGCCAGAGAGAAGAGGCCGGTTTGTGCGCCGGAAGAGGGTGGCAGTGCCTGATCGAGAATCGACTCCCTATCCAGTCCTGACAGGGTCAGGAGGTGGCTGTATTGGTGGCCCCACTGGCCCAACCCTGGGGTGCGCTCAGGCTCTGCCATGACGACTCAGCCCCCAGAGGAAATAAAGACCACCAACCAGAGCGGCCAGTAGGCCCGCCGGCAGTTGGTTGGGATAAACCACAATTCTGGACAGGTAGTCTGCGATACCCAGTAGCAGACCACCGGCAAGAGCGGCGACAATCAGCTGTCGACCAACGGTTTGCTGACCGAGAACCCGAGCCAGATGAGGCGCGATCAGACCAACGAAACTCAGTGGACCAATAACCACGGTTGCTGAGGCTGTCAGCAATGCCGCCAACAACAGCAACAACAGGCGCACCTTCGCCACTGGTAAACCGAGCGAGCTGGCGGATGTTTCCCCCAGGGGGAGTATGCTCAGGGGACGGACAGTCAGGAGCAAGGTGGCAGCGATCAGCAGGATCAGCCCCAGGAGTCCCAGTGCCTCGGTTTCCGAGACCAGCCAGGTGGCGCCGTACATCCAGTTGAGCAACCTTGAGGCCACGGTGCCACCAGATGCCATGACCAGACGAAGGCCCGCGTCCATAAAGACATAGAGAGCGAGCCCGCCAAGCAGAAGCTGGTTACCGGCAAACCGGTGTCTGCGAGCCAGCAGAATCAGCAAGCCCAGCGCAGTAGCAGCGCCCAGGGTGGCGGCTCCCAGCTGTCCGGCCCTGCCGATATCAGCGCCGGACAGTACAATCAACACCATGACAACCGCTGCACCGCCGCTGATACCCAGCATTTCCGGGCTTGCCATAACGTTGCCTGTCATTCGCTGGATCAGGGTTCCCGCAAGGCCCAGGGCCATGCCTGCAAGAACAGCAGCCAGTAATCGGGGGCCGCGCCAGATCCAGGCTTCATGCCATTGAGCTATCGGGGTCCAGGACCAATCCGTTAGCCCGGGTGACCAGCTCATGGAAGTGACAAGGGTGATCAGAAGAAGCACGGCGATGGCACCGCCGATCGCCAGAGTGGAGCGTCTTTTGGGTAGAAAGCCGGTGTGGCTGTCGTCCTGACCCGGCATATGATGGGTATTCTTCAGACCTTGCAGGGCAATCAGAATTATCGGCCCACCGATCAAGGCGGTGGTCGTACCTGTGGGCACAAGAGACCCATCGCCCCAGGTCGATGCCCAGTGGGCAGCCGTATCGGCAAGCAGCAGCAGGCCTGAGCCAAGAAGGCTGCTCCAGATCAGTCGTTGTAACAGTGTGCGCGCGCCCAGCAGTCTGGCCAACACCGGCGCCGCCAGGCCAATAAATGCCACTACGCCGACCCGACTGACGACGGTAGCACTCATCAATACCACCAGAAACAAAGCCAGCAAACGAATCAGGCCCACTTTTGCACCGAGGGAGCGGGCAGACGCCTGACCCAATTGCATAACCTGGAGTGGCCGCATCAGCAGAACCATAAGCACTCCAAGCACCAGTACCCGGGGCCAGAGGTCCATGAATGGATGCCAGTTGTTCTGAGCCAGGGAACCCGCGCCCCAGATAAACAGATTCCCCAGCCATTCGCCTTTGAGTAACAGGAACGCCATGTTGACGGCACCCAGGAAAAAAGTAACCACAAGGCCGGCCAGGATGACGGTTACCGGTGAGAACCCCAGGCGCCAGGTCAGCGCGATTACCAGCCCGATAGCGAGTAAGCCGCCGGTGACGGCGACCAGGTCGGGACTGAAGGCCAGCAATCCCGGAAAAAACAGGGTAGCAACGCTTATCCCGAACTGGCTGCCGGCCTCCACGCCGAGGGTCGAGGGTGAGGCAAGTGGGTTACCCAGGATTTGCTGGGTGACCGCGCCAGCGAGACCAAGACCACAGCCAATGAGAACCGCAATGGCGACACGGGGTGCCCAACTGTAATGCGCGAGTACCGACGCATAATCGCTGGCCTCGAAGGTCCAGAAGGCGGCTATCAGAGTGCCTGTGTCGAGTTGGCCGAGCCAGGGCGCTGCGCTGGCGAGAAACGCGCCACACCAGATCAGTGCCACGGCCACCGGTAGCCTGGCCGGCAAGGTTGGCTGACTGACGCCTCTTTCAGAAGGCTCAGCGAACATTGTCAGAACCTCCTTCCAGCAGACTGTCGGTGAGCAGCCTTGCCAACCGTTTGACCGGGAACACCCCGCCGAACGGCCAGACCGGATCAGTCTGGTAAACCTGATTGCGTTGAACCGGTGGCAGATAGGTCCAGAAAGGGCTGTTGGCCAGGGTCTCTGGCAGACCTGGTGAGGTCGGAGAAATGGCAACAATCCGGCTGTCACGATACGGTGCCAGCGCTTCAAGCCCGATGACAGAAAAACCCCAGTAGTTCCCGGGATGGGGCCAGGAATTCTCGAGGCCAAGGGCACTCAGGGCCGATTGAAAGATGCCGTTGGGTGCGTAAACACGAACGTGGCGGTCGTCCAGAAAGCTCACCAGTGCCACCGGGCGGTCGGTGAGACCGGCGTTCTCAAGACGACGGCGCTGGGTCTGAAGGGTCTGGTTGATATCGTCAAGAACGGCTTGGGCGCGCTCTTCCCGATCCAGTATCTCGCCGAGCGTCAGGAGCATATCGCTGGCTTTTTTGAAAGGGTATGAGTTCTGTGTGTAAACGCTGACAACGTAGGTGGGCGCAATGCGCTCAAGCAGCTCGGCGGCGGGCGCCATTTCGGAACTGGTGACAATCAGGTCCGGTTCCAGCTCGGCGATGGCTTCCAGGCTCGGGGCCGTCCGGGTACCAATGTTGGCGACGCCCTCGGGCAGTTCCGGTTCCTTGACCCAGACGCTGTAGCCATCACGATCAGCAACACCGATCGGGGTGATGCCGAGTAACAACAGCGCCTCGGTGGCGGCCCAGTTGAGAGCAATGACCCGTTCCGGTGTGTGGTCCAGAGTCAGAGTCCCCTGTTCGTGCTGCCAGCTTGCGGCACCGGCAAAGGCAGACAGCAGGCTCAACAGCAGTGCGGCGCCATATCGCCAAGGCAATCGGAACCTAGTGAACATAGGATACCCATTGACCAGGAGCCCTTTCCATCACTCCCATGGGCACGTCGTAAATGGATTCCAGAATGCCGGCATCCATGATGTCCCGGGGACTGCCATCGGCGACCAGTTGTCCGGATTTCAGGGCGACGAGGCGATCGCAGAACCGTGCCGCAAGATCTACATCGTGTAACACGACAACAACGGTCAGATCCCGCTGCTGGGCAAGACGATGGACCAGGCGCAGGGTTTCAACCTGATGTTTTACATCCAGAGCCGATATGGGCTCGTCCAGCAACAGGCAACGGGTCTGCTGGGCAAGCAACATGGCAATCCAGGCCCGCTGCCGTTCACCACCTGAAAGCGTGTCGACAGAGCGATGCTGGAACAGGCCAAGGCCTGTGTCCTCAATGGCCTGGGTAATCAGTCTGTGGTCTTCGTCGTTGTAACGGCCGAGAGGGCCGCGCCAGGGATAACGACCGAGGGCGACCAGTTCGCGAACCGTCAATCCATCAGTTCCGGGCGGATGCTGGGGCAGGTAGCCTACATGGCGGGCAAATTCCCGGGCGCCCGTGCTTTGGAAAGGCCGGCCCAGTAGCTGAACCTTGCCCGACGTCGGAGCAAGCTGACGCGCGAGCACTTTCAGTAGCGTGGATTTTCCTGAGCCGTTATGCCCGAGGAGGGCTGTCACCTCACCCTCAACGAAACCGAGATTCAGGTCATGAAGAATAGCGGTGTCGCCAATGCGGACATCGAGACTGGAAACATCAAAAAATACAGGCATGCAGGCTCCCGAACACTGAGGGCCTGCAGGATAATTTAAATGCGAATCACTATCAATGCATATTGCGTTACTCGGCAGCCTGAATCTGCCCGGTCTGCACTCGCCACTGGGTGGCGTAGGCGCCATCCTGTTCCAGTAATTCCCGATGGGTGCCTTGTTCGACGACTTTTCCAGCGTCGATCACGGCAATGGAGTCCGCATCAACGATTGTCGAGAGTCGATGGGCAATCATGATGACGGTCCGGTTGTGGCCGATACGCTTCAGTGAGCGTTGGATGGCGGCCTCCGTTTCATTGTCCACGGCGCTGGTGGCCTCATCAAGGACCAGTATCGGCGGGTTTTTGAGCAGTGCGCGGGCCAGGGACAGTCGTTGACGCTGCCCACCTGACAGGCGAACACCCCGTTCGCCGACCGGTGTATCCAGCCCCTCCGGCAGTGCTTTGATGAACGTCCAGGCTTCGGCCGTTTTCGCTGCCTCATTGATGTCGTGATCGGTGGCGTCAGGATTCCCGTAGGCAAGGTTTTCCCGGATAGTCCCCTCGAACAGATAGACATCCTGGCTCACCAGTCCAATCGCACCTCGCAGTGACTTCAGGCTCAGCTCCCGGACAGGTTGGCCGTCTATGCGGATCTCGCCCCGGCCCGGATCGTAGAAGCGGAGCAGCAGCTTGATCAGCGTTGATTTACCGGAGCCGGTCGTGCCAACCAGGGCAAGAGTGTTGCCGGCTGGAACGCTCAGGCTGACATCCTGTATGCCGGCGCCGCTGGACGGATAGTGAAAGCTTACTTCGTCCAGCACGACGTCACCTTTTACCGGTTCTTTCAGCGGCTTGCCGCCCTCATCCCGTACATGCACCGGTTCGGCCAGAAGATCCAGGATGCGACGGGTACTGGCCATGGCCCGCTCAAACAGGTCGATAACCTCGGCAAGGCCGGTCAGAGGCCAAAGCAGCCGTTGGGTCAGGAACACCAGTACACCATAGGCGCCTACATTCAGGCTGCCCTCAAGCGCCATCATCCCGCCGACTGTAAAGGTGGCCAGGAAGCCGGCCAGAATGGCCATTCGAATCACCGGGATAAAGGCGGAGCTGATGCGGATAGCCCGGCGATTGGCCTCCACGTAGGCTTCACTGCTCTCTTTCAGACGCTTCGCTTCCCGTTGTTCAGCGGTAAAGCTCTTGATGGTTGCAATGCCCCCCAGATTGTTGGCGAGCCGACTGGAGAGGTCTCCTACCTTTTCACGAACATCCGCATAAAGGGGACCGGCCTTGCGTTGGAAGTAGAAGGCGCCCCAGATAATCAGGGGGATAGGGGTGAATGCGAGCAGGGCGATGAGCGGCGACAGCACAAAAAATACCGCACCCACGGCAACCACTGTCACCATTACCTGGATCATGGCGTTGGCGCCGCCATCCAGGAAGCGTTCAAGCTGGTTAACGTCGTCGTTCATTGTGGCGACCAACTGACCAGAACTGCGAGCTTCGAAGAAACTCATGTCCAGGCGCTGGGCGTGTTCATAGGCATCCTGCCGTAAATCGGACTGCAGCCGCTGGGCGAGGTTGCGCCAAAGGATCTGGAACAGATATTCGAACAGGGATTCGCCAGCCCAGATAAAAAAGGTAAGAACGGCCAGTATGGTGATCTGTTCCTGCGCGGTTTCAAAGCCCAGACCGGCGACAAAGCTCTCTTCCTTATTGACCACAACATCGATGGCAACGCCAATCAGTATTTCGGGAGCAATATCGAACAGTTTGTTGATGATGGAGCAGGTGGTAGCCGCAATGATCTGCCTGCGGTATCCCCGGGCGTATCTGAGCAGGCGAGCCAGCGCAGCAAAGCTGCTGGTGGTTTCATGGCTGTGTGAGGACATACTCCGCTTCTCTCCCGTTGAACAGGCAGGGTGATGAATCACCCTGCGTACTTAAAGGCGGGAAGGGTAGCGGATCTGCCTGGAATTTAAAACAGAATCATTATCACCTGCGGGCGTTTTTCTGCAGCCATCGGTCGAGCTTGTCGGCGAACTCCTTGCGGTCAGTCTGGCTAAAGGGAGCGGGCCCGCCAGTGACCTGGCCGGCGTTGCGCATTTCTTCCATGAAATTGCGCATGGCCAGGCGCTGGCGAATGTTCTCCTTGGTGAAGGCCTGGCCCCGCGGATTGAAAACGTCGGCACCTTTTTCAATGGCTTCGGCGGCCAGGGGGATGTCCTGGGTGACGACAAGATCACCTTCGCTCATCTGGTCCATGATTTCGTTGTCGGCGACATCGAAGCCCTGAGGCACCTGCCGGCGTTTGATGTAAGGGCTCGGGGGCAGGGTAATGGCATGGTTGGCAATGAAGGTGGTGTCGATGTGCCAGCGGGTGGCAGCGCGGCAGAGAATTTCCCGGATAGGGACAGGGCAGGCGTCGGCGTCGACCCAGATTGGCATGGTGGTTCCTTCATTTGGTTTGGTTCTGATGAGAGTTTACCTTTTGTTCTTATGAGCCTGATAGGTTTTGCCGGCGTATCTCTCGAAGGCCAATGTCTGTTGATGTAAGAGGCATTGTCAGTTCATCCGCAGATCGTGCAACGTATTCGGATCTTTTCAGGAGGTAGCAACTATGCTTGGCCGATTTTTCCTAACCGTTTCTCTGGTGCTGTTTCTGCCCCTCACTGTGTCTTCCGCCGGGAACAATGAAAAAGCCTGGGACGCGCTCAGGGAGGGGCGGGCTGTTTTGATGATTCGTCACGCATTGGCGCCGGGCACCGGGGATCCGGGGAACCTTGACATCAACGACTGCAGCACGCAGCGAAATCTGAATGATACCGGTCGGGAGCAGGCACGGGCGTGGAAGCCGTTTCTGGCGAAGCATGATATTGACGAGGCGCGGGTGTTCAGCAGTCAGTGGTGCCGCTGTATGGATACGGCCACGGGTATGGATATGGGAATGGTGACGGAGTGGCCGGCGTTGAATTCATTTTTCCGCAATCGTCGTGATGGCCAGACCCAGACGCAGCAGACGATCACTCTGGCCAATCAGTTGGGGCAGGGAGCACCGGTGATTCTGGTTTCCCATCAGGTGAATATCACGGCGCTGACCGGGATTTTTCCCGCTTCCAACGAGGGCGTGATCATGGCGTTGCCTTTGTCGGATGATTCGAGGGTTCTGGCGAGGGTGTCGCCGGGTCGTTAATGGTATAATCTTACGCTCATTCAATTAACAGGAAATGATAATGTCGCAGCTTCCTCCATGCCCGCAGTGCAATTCTGAGTTCACGTATGAAGATGGTGTTCAGCTGGTTTGTCCTGAATGCGGTCATGAATGGTCTGAAGCGGAGGCGGCGGATGCCGAGGCTGGCAAGGTGATTCGCGACGCCAATGGCAATGAACTTCAGGATGGTGATACGGTCACCGTTATCAAGGACCTGAAGGTCAAGGGCTCCAGTTCTGTGGTGAAAGTTGGCACCAAGGTGAAGAACATCCGACTGGTGGACGGGGACCATGATATTGACTGCAAGATTGACGGCATTGGCGCGATGAAGCTGAAGTCGGAATTCGTCAAGAAGGTCTGATGCTGTAATGTCCAGTGGTGGCTGGGTAATGCCCGATACGGAAGGTGCGACTATAGGTCGCACCGAAAAACTTGGATATGAGGAGGGGGCTTTTTATCCTGCCTCTTTACACCGTCGATAAGGAACACTGGACATGAAGTATTGCCTGAGCGCGTTTTTGCTTGCATTGACCCTGGTTGCACCGGCAGCTTTTGCTCATGAATACAGTCAGGGCCAGGTCAAGGTTGATCACCCATGGAGTCGGCCGACACCCCCGGGTACGCCCATGGGGGTGGGGTACATGAGTATTTCCAACAGCGGTGACAGTGACGTCACACTGATTGGCGCAGCAACCCCCAGGGCTGGTCATGTATCAATCCATGAAACCAGCATGCACGATGGAGTCATGCGGATGCAGCCGGTCAAAGGCGGTCTGACCATCCCGGCTGGCGCAACCGTGGATCTCAAGCCTCACAGTTTCCACCTGATGCTGGAAAAGCTGGACAGTCCGCTGCAGGAGGGGGAGCGAATCCCGCTCACCCTTACGTTTGAGGGCGCGAAGAGTATGGACGTCAAACTCGCCGTCGAACCGCTGGATGGGGGGGTAATGAAAGAACACGGAATGGACCACTCCGGTCACGAAATGGACCACAGCGATCATTAAAGGTACCGGCCCGGTGCAGGCTCTTCTGGCCGGGCTACCATTCCTTGTCTTCGGCGCTCTCCTCAGCCTCTATTTCCGCCTTGCGAGCCTGAATTTTTTTCATTTTCTCGTCAGAGATCTTCATGCTGTGCGCACTGTCCCGCAGTATCATCAGGCTGCCCACTATCAGGGCCAGAGCAACAATGATGAAAATCCATCCTATGGCTGGCATACGCACCTCTTCACGCTGATCCGGTTACTTCCATAGTGGACCACTCCTTGCCACGTCACAACCATCAGGTGGTTTGTCGATAGTCGCTCGGGTCCAGTCGGTAATAGCCTCTCAGGGCTTTGTACACTTCCGGTTGTGTTCGCTTCAGGTGATCGGGCTGTTGAAAAAACGCTTCGGTCAGCACGGCAAAAAATTCAGCGGGTTCGGTTGCACCATAGGGATCAAGCCAGGGTTTTTGATGGTGATGCAAGGAGTGCCTCAGGTCTTCGTAGGCTTCCGTCATGGACAGTTTCCAGTGTCTGGCCTGCTCCTCGCTCAGGGGCGGGGCACCATCCGCCATGCCGTCCAGATAATCCAGTTGGTGGGCAAATTCATGGAGCATTACGTTATGGGTGCTGTGGGGATTTCTGGCAGCTTCCTCACATTCCTTCCAGGCCAACACAACCTGGCCCCGGCTTGAGGCTTCACCGGCCCGGATTTGATGGCTTTCGCTGACGACCATGCCGTCGCTTTCAACATCCCTGACGTGGTAGGCGTCGGGGTAGACCAGAATGCTGCTAACTTCATCGAAATCGGAGTATGGGCGGGCGAGAATCAGCAGGCAGGCATGACCGGCAATGGTGACCTTTACACGATCATCAACTTCAAAACCATCACAGCCGTAATACTCTTTTTCAGAGAGAAAGAGTTGCACCCTCTGCTCCAATGCCTGCTTCAGTGGCATCGGAAGACGTCCGTAAAGCTGAACGTGGGAATCAAGGTAGTGACGCCAGGATTCTGGGAAAGGGGCTTTCAGTTCCCGCTCTCTCCGCCAGGTGCGATAGAAGAAAAGGTAGAAAACGGTTGCCGCAATCAGGATCACTGAGAATAGGGCGAAAACAAGCGCTGCTGACATGCTGCTCCGGGCGATCATTGATTGATTTACCCTGCATCTTACAGAAAAATAGTATCCCTAAGCAGGGCGGTTCCGTTTTACCGGTTGTTCCGGAGAGCAGGGGATGGGAAGCTGAGTGAACTATTTTGATCCTTGAGGGGGCTGATATGCCTGGGAAATTTGTTGTGGTCATCACCGGGGCGAACCGCGGTATTGGTCTGGAACTTGTCCGACTCTACGCGGGACGTGGATGTTCGGTGATCGGGGTGTGTCGGGAAGCCTCGCCGGAGCTGCATGAAAGCGCCGCACGAATTATCGACAGCGTAGACCTGACGACCGATGAAGGCGTGGCTAAACTGGTGGCGGGACTGAAGGGAGAGCGCATTGATCTGCTCATCAACAATGCGGGGCTGCTGCAGGACGAGAAGCTGGGCAGCATTGATTTTGATTCCATCCGTACCCAGATGGAAATCAACACTTATGCGCCACTGAGAGTGACTGAAGCACTGGCAGACCAGATCCCTTCTGGTGGAAAAATTGCCAATATCACCAGCCGGATGGGCTCCATCGCCGACAACGACTCCGGCGGCCGGTACGGGTACCGGGCCTCCAAGGCAGCGCTTAATGCGTTTGGCAAGTCCCTGGCGATGGATCTGAAACCCCGTGGTATTGCTGTCGCCCAGCTGCATCCCGGCTATGTGCAGACCCGTATGGTGAATTTTGGCGGGCTGATCACTCCGGAGGAGTCGGCAAAAGGGCTGGCTGAGCGCATTGATGGCCTGAACCTGGAGAATACAGGCTCATTCTGGCACAGCAATGGTGAAGAGCTGCCCTGGTGAGGCTGGAAAAGTTGCAATTGTGCACATTTCTGTAACCAGAATTCCGGGTTTTGAAGTATCCTGACAGCTAAACAAAAGGAATTCTGCAGTATATGGAATCTGTCATTACTCGGGCGACTTATGAGCTTGCGCCGGGGCGCCGGCCCCAGTTCTGGCGACTGGCGATGCGATGTACCCAGATTGCGGGTACCGTGGATGTCATCTTTTTCTTTCTTTTCCAAGCATTAGGGTCACCGGTTCTGGCATGGGTGAATGTGGTCAGCGTGGCCATGTATGCCGGTGCCTATTACGCGCTCAAGAATCACAGGAACAAGATTGCGGTCATACTGATTTGGGCGGAAGTGCTTGGCCATGCCGGTCTAGGTATCGTACTTATCGGATGGCAAAGTGGTTTTCACTACTACCTCCTGATGTTTATTCCAGCGATCTGTGTGTCTGCACCTCGCAGATGGGCGGTTTTTGCACTGTTGGCTTTGTGGGGTTATTACATTGGACTGGATGGTCTGATGTGGTACATCGAGCCGTTGCAGCCCATTCATCAGACGGCTCTGCACGTCGTTCATCTGTTTAATCTGAGTGTTGTCTTTGCCATGTTCAGTTACCTGGCATCCTATTATCTCAGGATGGTAGTCACGGCCCAGCGTAATCTTCGGGAAATGGCAACAACAGATTCACTGACCGGGCTTTTCAACCGTCGTCACATGACCTATCTGGCAGAAAAAGAGGTGGCCCGATTCAGGCGCAGTGGTCATCCGGTTGGTCTCCTGCTGCTGGATATTGATCACTTCAAATTGATCAATGACGCCTACGGCCATGAAGCCGGAGACAGGGTTCTGAGGGTTGTCGCTGATGTGATCCGTGATGAGTTGCGGGCCCAGGATCTGGTCGGCAGGTGGGGCGGTGAGGAATTCCTGGTTATTCTTCCGGATACGGATTCCGCTAACGCACAGGCAAGCGCGGAGCGGATACGGAACGCGTTCTTAGCCAGGGACTGGAGTGCAGTAATTGATCGGGATGCAGATGTAACGATCAGTATTGGTGTGAGCGAACTGCAAGCGGGTGAAGACCTGAGTGCTGCGCTCAGTCGGGCTGACGAGGCTCTTTATCGGGGAAAAAGCGGCGGCCGGAATCGGGTAGAACTGGAAACCGTTTGAGACCCGACTGCCGATATTCGTATCAGTCTTCTTCGGCGTCCCTCATGCGTTCCTGCCGCTCCCACTCTTCTTCTTTCGCAGCATCAATGATTTCCATCAGTTCGTCCACGTCGGCGGCGGTGTCATTGTGCTTGAAGCCACCGGTAAGTTTGCTGTCCGGGTGCAGTTCACCTGACTCGTAGAGTGCCCAGATCTCCTTGCCATAATCCGTTTCCATCAATTCTGGCGCGAAGCGGCCAAAGTACCGGCGCATATTGTCGACGTCACGCTCGAGCATGCGTTCCGCGTTGTTGTTGCCGGCGGCATTGACGGCCTGGGGAAGATCAATGATGACCGGCCCGTTGGCGTCGACAAGAACGTTGAATTCAGACAGGTCTCCATGGATCAGACCTGCACTGAGCATACGGACCACCTCGCGGATTACCTGATCGTGGAAGTCTCTGGCCTGCTCCGGGGTGAGGGTGACGTCGTCCAGTCGTGGTGCAGCCTTACCGTCTTCATCAGCCACCAGTTCCATGAGCAGTACACCGTCCACAAAGCCCAGTGGTTCGGGAACACGGACCCCGGCAGCAGCAAGCCGGTAAAGGGCGTCCACTTCGGCGTTGAGCCAGGCATCTTCCTGTTCTTTCTGGCCATACTTTGTTTTCTTGCTCATGGCCCTTGCCCGGCGGCTGTTCCGGACCTTTCGTCCTTCCTGGTATTCCACCGCCTGTTTGAAGCTTCGTTTTGAGGCTTCCTTGAATACTTTGGCGCAGCGTGTCTGGTCTCCGCAACGCACGACATAAACCTGCGCTTCCTTGCCGCTCATGAGCTGATAGAGCACTTCGTCCACCATGCCGTCGTCGACAAGCGGTTGTAATCTTTTCGGTACCTTCATAAAACCTTTCAGACTGACAGTAAATGTGTCGACCGTGTTCATTGATCCGGAACCGGGCCGAATGTGGGCAAGGCAAGGAACACGACTGCTTTGGAGTATAGCTTACATGAAAATCTCTCTGTTCATCCTGTTGATTCAGTTGGATGTGGCAGTCGCTCTATGGCCCTGGCAACAGGCTTGCCGGATCCCTCCCGTTCCCCATGGCCAGGATCAGGCGCGCAGGATTTCTGAAGGCTGACTCCTGCGGGCATCCGGAAACGGAGTCCGGATGCCCGCGTATGAGAGGGTATCCTTAGCGCACGACAAACACTGAAATATTACTGTGTTTGACGATATTGGCACCGTTGGAGTGGAGAATATGAAGCCTGTCGCCGATGCCCGGAGGATGCGACGCCATGACCACCAGGTCGGCACCGGTTTTCTTTATGGCTTTCAACAGCTTGTCATCCAGCTCTACGGCGGTATCTGCTGATTCTATGACCATACTGTCTGTTTTGATGCCGTGGGACTGACCCTGCTCTTCCGCAAAGACGCGGAGCTTTTCCGCGAGTTCCTTCGGATTGTGTGCGGCGGCTCCGGGCGTACTGTTGGTTACGGTCACGTAGCAGAGAGTAGCGTTGTAGTGTTTGGCAATATCAATGGAGGTATTGAGCGCCTTTGCCATTTTATCGGTGTGGGCGAGGTCGATCGGAACGAGGATCTTGCTGTACATGGGAGTTCTCCTTTTCCATGTGAGCTGCAGAACATGTGTCCATTGTTCTGTTTTCAGATTGGCAGTACCCGGTTGAGTCTGTCAAAAAAAAGCCCGGTGAAGTTCACCGGGCGTTTGTAGTCACAAGTGCAGCCTGCCTTCACACCAGGTTGTAAAGGAACACCACGGCGATACCGGCAGGAGTCACATACCGGAGCACAAACATGAACGCCTTGTAGGTGCTTCCTTGCAGACCAATGTCTGACGGCAGACGCTCTGGCTTCATGGCCCAGCCGGCAAACAGGGCAATCGCCAGGCCTCCCAGAGGCATCATCAGGTTGGAGACCAGGAAGTCGAGCAGGTCGAACACTGTCTTGCCCTCGAAGAACGGGATGAAACCGAGCGGATGCACACTGTCCCAGATGTTGAACGACAATACGGTACCAATACCGATAAACCAGATCGCCAGACCACCGCCCAGCGCGCTTTTAGCCCGGCTGACGCCTTTATGTTCTTCCAGCCATTCCACCACCGGTTCCAGCATGGAGATGGCCGAGGTGATGGCCGCGACCAGCAGCAAGGCAAAGAAAATACTGCCGAACAGCGCGCCACCACTCATCTGACCAAACGCCAGTGGCAGAGTTACAAAGATCAGGCCAGGACCCGCGCCAGGTTCCAGGCCATTGGCAAAGACCAGCGGAAAGATGGCAAGCCCTGCAAGAAGCGCGACGCTGGTGTCCAGAACCGCGATGGTTATGGCGGTTCTGGCAATGTTGACGTGCTTCGGCAGATACGAGCCGTATGCCATGATCACGCCAATGCCGATGCTCAGGGTAAAGGCGGCGTGCCCCAGGGCTGTCAGAACGCCGGCCGTGGTGATCTTGCTGAAATCCGGCGAGAACATGAAGCTCACCGCCTGGCCAAAGCTGCCGCTGTTCATGGCGTAGATGACCATCGCGATCAACAGTACGAAAAGCAGGGGCATCAGCATGTTTACCGCTTTCTCCAGTCCTGAGCGGATGCCTCGTCCAACAATAAACACCACAATGGCCATAAACACGGTGTGCCACAGCAGCAGTTCCCAGGGGTTCGCCAGCAGTCCACCGAACTGGCTGCCAATGGTTTCGGCGTCTGCGCCGGTAAACAGCCCGGCAGCGGCCTTGCCGATATAGACGAGAGCCCATCCGCCGATCACTGCATAGAACGACAACACCAGAAACGAGGCAATAACGCCATTCCAGCCGATGGCTCTCCAGCCTCTGGCGGTGCCTTCGGTCTCGGTCAGGGTGCGCATGGTAGCCACAGGGCTCTGGCCGCCGCGGCGGCCGATCATGGTTTCAGCAATCAGTACCGGCACACCAATCAGGAAGATGCAGGCAAGGTAGATCAGCACGAAGGCGCCACCGCCGTTCTCACCGGTAATGTAGGGGAACTTCCAGATATTCCCGAGGCCGACTGCCGAGCCGGCAGCCGCCAGGACAAAGGCCATTCTCGACGACCAGAGGCTGTTGGCTTGCTGATGGGGTTGTGTGCTCTCACTCATTCTTTTCTCCGGCTAATTGTTTTTGTCGGATTGAAGGTTTCTGATGTTCTGAAATGTTTACTTGCCAAGAACCTCGCGCAGTGCTGAAGCCACCTGTGGCAAAACCCGATCGTTCAGACCGGCGACGTTTACCCGGCTGCTCTCCAGCATGTAGATCCCGTGTTCCTTGCGCAGCTGGCCAACCTGCTCCGGGCTGATACCGAGGAACGAGAACATGCCGCGCTGATGGGCGATGAAACCGAAGTCACCCACCGGTGCAAGTGCATCCGAAAAGGCATGACGCAGGTGCAGGATGCGCGCACACATGCCCTCAAGCTCCGCTTGCCACTGGGTTCGAAGACCGTCGTCGTCCAGAATGGTCTCGACGATTGCGGCACCATGGGCCGGTGGCATCGAATAGTGAGACCGGATAACACTCAGCAGCTGGCTGGTGGCTGCTGCGTTGATGGTCGCTGTTCCTGAAATCAGAGCCAGCGCGCCTGTGCGTTCCCGGTATAACCCGAAGTTCTTGGAACAGGACGCCGCAATCAGCATTTCCGGCACCGCGCCGGCCAGATGTCTCAGGCCTGCCGCATCCGCATCGAGGCCTTCGCCAAGGCCCTGGTAGGCGATGTCGACAAACGGCAACAGGCCCTTACGTTGGATCAGCCTGGTCACCTCCTGCCATTGGGGCAGACTCAGGTCCGCGCCCGACGGGTTGTGGCAACATCCATGAAGCAACACCACATCGCCCGGAGCTGCCTGCTCAAGGCTTTCCAGCATGGCAGCGAAGTCTACCTGCAGTGTCTGTGGATTGAGGTACGGATATTCTCGAATAGTCAGACCGGCACCACCAAGCAGCGGTATGTGGTTGGCCCAGGTGGGCGTGCTTACCCAGACGTTTGTATCCGGCTTGCAAAGCCTCAGAAACTCGGCCGCCATACGCAGGGCCCCGCAGCCGCCCGGTGTCTGGATGACCGATACACGGCTGTCACGGATCAGCGGGCTATTGCTTCCCAGGATCAGTTCCGCCATGGCCTTGTTGAACCCGGCGGAACCGGCGGGCCCAACGTAGCTTTTGGTGGTTTCACCCTCAAGCAGACGGCGTTCGGCTTCGTGCACGGCGGTCATGATTGGGGTATTGCCGGCGTCATCCTTATACACGCCGATGCCCAGATCCACCTTTTCCGGCCGATTGTCCTCACGAAAGGTCTGCATCAGCTGCAGAATCGGATCCTGGGGCAGGGGCTGGAGTGCTTCAAACATGGTGTGTTCCCTCCTCGGCCTGTTGAGTGCGAATCAGAGTTGGTCGACCGGTGTCCAGAGCCTTGATCAGCTGTGTCTGTTTTTCACGGATACTCTCTGCCGCCTGTTCCCGTACCGGGCCGTAGCCCCGCACATCAGCAGGCAGCTCGGCAAGTTGCAGGAAAGTCTCATAGTTGCTGGCGTTGAGCTCCCGACCGATCCTGGCAACCAGGGTCTGGTAGTCCTTCAGCAGGGCACGATCGAGCTTGCGGTCGGTGGAATAGCGGAACGGGTCCATGGGAGTTCCGCGCAGGCTGCGAAGTTTCGCCAGAAAACGGAAGGCCCGGAACATCCAGGGGCCGAACCGACGTTTTTTCGGCCGACCCTGGGCATCGGTCTCACTGCTGAGCAGAGGCGGGGCCAGGTGGAAGTGGACCTTGTAGTCTCCCTCAAAGGTTTTCTCCACTTCTTTCATGAAGTCGGTTTCGGCAAACAGCCGGGCCACTTCGTACTCATCCTTGTAGGCCATGAACCGGTATAACTGCTGGGCCACTGCGCGGGTCAGCAGAAGGTTGGTCTCACCGAGAGCTTCCTCCGCCTTCCGGACGCCGGCAACGCTGGCCCGATATTGATCGGCCCAGCGTTGGTTCTGGTAGCTGACCAGATGCTTGTGACGGATGGTGATCAATTCATCCAGGGTTGGTTCGGGTTTCACCTCAACAACCTGAGCCTTGTTGTCGTCCAGCAGATCCGTCACTGCGCTCAGATCCACAGCCGCCAGTCGGCCCCACCCGAAGGCTTCCTTGTTGCGCTCGATGGCGACGCCATTGAGTTCAATGGCCTTTTTCAGGGCGGCCTCTGAAAGGGGCAACAAGCCCTTTTGCCAGGCGAACCCGAGCATCATCACGTTGGAAAATACGGTGTCACCCATCAGCTTTTCGGCAATGCCATTGGCGTCCAGCTGATCGAAATGGTTCTCGCCAACGGCGTCTTTCAGCAGGCCAAGCCGCTTGTCGGCCTTCATATCGGCATCGCGGTAGAGTACGTAGTCAGCGGTGGGCAGTTCCGCTTCGTTGGCGACAATCCGGGTATGGTTTGGCCTGAGCACGCTCAGGGCTTTCTGGGATGACGCTACTACCAGATCACAGGCGATGACCGCGTCGGCCTGGCCATTGCTGATCCGCACCTGATGGAGCTTGTCCGGAGACGGTGCCATCCGCACGTAGCTCAGGACTGTGCCGCCTTTTTGCGCAAATCCCATGAAATCCAGTACCGAGGCACCACGGGATTCCAGATGGGCCGCCATGGTGATCAGCTGGCCTACAGTTACCACGCCAGTGCCGCCAACACCGCCCACGAGCAGATCATAGGAGCCCGGCATTTCCGGCAAACGGGGGGCTGGAATGTCAGCCAGCTTGCGGGAGAGTATGGAGCCGGTATCAACACCCCGGGATTTACGCAGCTGTCCACCTTCAATGGTCACGAAGCTGGGGCAGAAACCCTTCACGCAGGAGAAGTCCTTGTTGCAGGAGGACTGATCGATCTTGCGCTTGCGGCCCAGTTCCGTATTGCGGGGCACAACCGAGAGACAGTTGGATTGAACCGAACAGTCACCGCAACCTTCACAGACATGGTGGTTGATGAATGCACGCTTGGCGGGATCCGGGAACTGCTTGCGTTTGCGCCGACGGCGTTTCTCAGCGGCGCAGGTCTGGTCGTAGATCAGCACGGTGCAACCGGGTATATCCCGAAGCTCACGCTGAACCGTATCCAGTTCGGAACGGTCGTGGAAGGTTACGTCTTTCGGGAACTGATCTTTATGACCATCGTATTTTTCCGGCTCATCGCTAAGTACGACGACACGGCGAACGCCTTCAGACGCTACCTGTTGGGCGATCATCGGAACCGTGATCTGACCATCAACCGGCTGACCGCCGGTCATGGCGACGGCGTCGTTGAACAGGATCTTGTAGGTAATGTTGATACCCGCAGCCACCGCCTGACGGATCGCCATGGAACCGGAATGGAAGTAGGTGCCTTCACCGAGGTTCTGGAAAACGTGAGGATTGCCGGTGTAACGGCTCTTGCCAATCCAGTTAACGCCTTCGCCTCCCATCTGTATAAGCGACTCTGTCTTCCGACCCATCCAGGAAGCCATGAAATGGCAGCCAATACCGGCGAGGGCCTTGCTGCCCTCCGGAACCCTGGTGGAGGTGTTGTGGGGGCAGCCGGAGCAGAAATAGGGCAGGCGCCTGACACCGCCCGGATCCTGGGCGGTGGTCATTGCGCTGATTTCGGCCATGCGGGCACTGAAATCCAGCGAGAAGAACCGGCCGAGCCTGGCGGCCAGGAAACCGGCCACCAGCTTCGGGCTCAGCTCGCCCACGTAGGGAATCAGCGGGCGCCCAAGTTCATCCTGTTTGCCGGTAATCAGAACCTCTCCGGGGCGATCCGGCTCAGACATGTACTCCTTGATCTGACTCTCGATGATGCCCCGCTTCTCCTCGATAACCAGGACTTCTTCTTTGCCATGAACAAAGTCGAGAATGCCGCGGCGTTCCAGGGGCCAGACCATGCCGACCTTGTAGATGTCCAGCCCCATATCCCGTGCCTGGGCCTCATCGATGCCCAACAGCTCAAGGGCTTCAAGCAGGTCCAGATGGCCCTTGCCGGTAGTGACAATGCCGAAGCGGGCTTTCGGGTTCCCGAACAGGCAGCGGTCTATGCGGTTGGCTCGGGCAAACGCCTGTACGGCAGCGAGCTTGTGCTCAATGCGAGTTTCAAGCTGGGGCCCGGGCAGATCCGGCCAGCGGTAATGAAGCCCGCTTTCAGGTGCGGTGAAGTCGTCCGGGGTAACAAAATCCGGTTCTGGCGGAATTTCAACGGAGGCCGCGCTTTCCACGGTTTCCGAGACGGCCTTGAAGCCGACCCAGCAGCCGCTGTAACGGGACAGGGCGTAACCCCAGAGACCAAATTCCAGGTACTCGGCGATGTTGGCCGGGTTAATGGTGGGCATGAAGAAGCTCATAAATGCCACATCGGATTGATGGGGCATGGATGATGACACGCAGCCGTGGTCGTCACCTGCCACCACCAACACACCGCCATGGGGTGAAGATCCGTAGGTGGTGCCATGTTTCAGGGCATCGCCGGCGCGGTCCACACCTGGCCCCTTGCCATACCAGAGGCCGAAAACGCCCTCTACCTGTCGGTCTTCATCGCTCTCCACCTGTTGGGTGCCCAGCATGATGGTGGCTGCGAGATCCTCGTTGATGGCCGGGACAAAGTCGATCCGGTTCTCGTCCAGCAGGTCTTTGGCCTGCCAGAGCGCCTGATCGACTGCGCCGAGGGGGGAGCCCCGGTAGCCACTGACCATACCGGCGGTGTTCAGTCCCTGTTTGCGATCCAGCGCAGCCTGCATCAGAGGAATTCGAACCAGCGCCTGTGTGCCGGTCAGAAAAACCCGGCCGGATTCCCGCAGGTACCGGTCTTCGAGTTTGTAATCGTCGAGTTGTGGGGTATCGGCGGACATGGTGCCCTCCTTTTTGTCGATTTTATGATCAAAATTCTAGGTCGAAGTCCGCAAAAGGTGCTTGCTTATTGGCTTAAATTCTCGCTGATTTGCGAAAGAATATTTGATCAATGACAATAAAAAGAAAGAACCTTTGACAAAAATCAGGTGTTACCAAATGAAACAGGTTGATCTCGACAAACTGGATCGGAAAATCCTATCGGTACTGCAGCAGGATGGACGTGTCAGTAACCAGTTATTGGCAGAGCAGGTAGGTTTGTCACCGGCCGCTTGCTGGCGTCGGGTGCGGACACTGGAGGACAGCGGTGTGATTCAGGGGTACAGCGCAAGAGTAGATCCGGAGCGCATTGGTCAGGGTCTGTGTGTGCTGGTCAATCTGTCGCTGCAACGGCACAACATTGACAGTACGGCCGAGATTGAACAGCAGGTGAGCAGTTATCCAGAGGTTCTTCAATGCTTCGCGGTGACCGGTAATGCCGATTTCGTGCTCAGAGTCATTGTGCCGGATATGGCCAGTTACGACCGGTTTTTGAATGAGAAGATCTTCACCCTGCAGGGTATCGCCCAGGTGAACTCAAACTTTGCTTTGCGGGAGATCAAGAATACCGAGACGATCCCGGTAGAGGGTATTTCCTAGGGTAAGAAACGCAAAAAGGCAGCCGAAGCTGCCTTTTTCTATACGTGTCGTCTGTTATTTACAGAGCAACTACGTTTTCCGCCTGAGGACCTTTCTGGCCCTGAGTAACGGTGAACTCGACCTGCTGGCCTTCAGCCAGAGTCTTGAAACCGCCGCCCTGAATGGCGCTGTAGTGAACAAAAACGTCCGGGCCGCTTTCACGAGTAATAAAGCCAAAACCTTTTGCTTCGTTGAAAAACTTAACGTTACCGGTAACTGTAGACATAATATACTTTCCTGATTTCAATCATTTTATGTGCCGCCAGAGCATCTTGTGACGCCTGGTCAGCGGTATGCGGAAACAAAAAACTAACGTGATCAAAAACAGGACGTGCTACGTGTTACAACTGAGCGGTCTTATTGATGAAATGCTTTGCTAAATCTTTCCAACGAGGCCCACTGTACTCCTGCCACCAGGAAAAGCAAAGCTATTTTTTATAGGCACTAACCGGGGTACCGGTTGAACCGGTTCCCAGGCTATCCAGTCTGCGCGGCCTGGCAATGGCAAAGCCCTGGGCGTAGTCCACCTGAATTTCCCTCAGGGTATCCATGATGTCCATGTCCTCCACGTATTCGGCAATGGTTTGCAGATCCAGGAAGTGGCACAGTTCGTTGATCGAGCGAACCATGGCGTAATTCGTGAGATTGGAGGCCATGTCCCGGACGAAAATGCCATCGATCTTCACGAAGTCCACCGGAAGTTTCTGCAGATAGGCGTAGGACGACAGCCCCGTGCCAAAGTCATCTAGGGCGAACCGGCAATTGAGCCGCTTTATCTCACGCATAAAGTCGGATGCAAAGTGGAGATTGGCCACAGCGGAGGTCTCGGTGACCTCAAAGCAGAGCTTGTGCGTCAGCTCCGGGTTTGCCCGGAGACTGGATTCCAGACCGAGCATAAACGTGTCGTCGCTTAACGAAGCGCCTGACAGATTGACGTTCAAGGTACTGATTTTTTCCAGTGCTTCCGGGTTGTTGCGCATCCAGGACATCGCTTCGGAAACGACCCACAAATCAACCCGCGTGCTTCGTTTGAACTGCTCGGCAGCCTCAATATAGCCCTGAGGCGAAATCTCTTTGCCAGAGCTGTCTTTAAGACCGAGCAAAAGTTCATACATTTCGCCCTGACCGTTTTCCTGATCCAGTGGGGCAATTGTCTGGGCCCGCAGATAAAGGCTGCCATCACGAATGCTCCGGTCAATCTCAGTCACCCACTGTGGCATGCTGATACTCGACGGCTCATGGGTTTCCCGGGCGAGTTCGATCCGGTTGCCCCCGTGCCGTTTGGCAGACTTAAGAGAAAGGCTCGCCTGGTTGAGAAGGTCTCCAGCCGATGTGGTTGAGCCTGCTACCGGCCGGATGCTGATGCTGACGGTAGCCCCAAATTCGGACTCGCCATGCTGGAAGGACTTTTGCTCAAAATCGCGTCGCAGGGATTCGGCAAAGTCCAGACAATCTGCCATGCTGATGCCACCAATGAGCACTGCAAACTCATTACTACCGATCCGACCAATATGCGCCTCGCGGAACCGGCTCTTGCAGCCATTCTGAAGGGTATCAGCAACGTGTCGTAACAGCGTGTCGCCAGCCTCCGCGCCGTAGGACGCATTGATAACGCTGAACTCATCAATATCGAGAGCCATCAAGGCCCCGTGGTCATCGCCCGATCCGGATTCAGAGGCAGTAATCAGGCGGCATAGCTGTTTTTCGAAATCATGACGATGCATGCATCCGGTCAGGGAATCATGGGTGGCCTGAAAATTCAGCTTCCGATAGACATCTTCGACGATGGTGAACAGGCTTTGATCAAGGAACGGGATGTCCTCATCCTCAACAAGCCAGACTGCCCCCTCGGCCAGTTTCTGCACGAATTCCGGGAACCCGTAATTGATTTCACTCATGCCCTTCGGGGAGAGAAAGACAAATCGCAACGAATTTTCGCCTCCCCAAACCAGCCGCATTCGGCGCATCTCGCCATTGTCGAGGAGGATCTCAACCCAGTCGCCGACCGAGATATTCTTTGCTCTCGATACCCAGCGGCTGTCTTCGAGCTCCTGAGGCAGATCCGGGGCTGAAGTGTCTGCTTCGCCATACTCGTCCACCCAGATGGTCTCTGGTTGCATCTCGCCCTGCAGAATGCAGGCTAACTCGTCCATGACCGGACGGATTCGGGATACCTCCCCGGCTGTCAGGAGTTCGCGTTCAATAAGCTGGAGCATGACGCTGCTTTCAAGCTCGCGCTCAAACGCCAGCTCACCAGCGGCTCCGACAGGAGAAAGCCAGGCTTGCAGTTGTGTTACCACGTCAAACAGTTCTTCGCAGTGGCGACTGTCCGGTCCCTCTCGCAGCATCGTGAGAACAATCAACTGCTCCCAGCCGGCCTCAAGAAGGTGGATCACAATAGCCGGAACCTGTCTGCCTCCCAGGAGCGTGTTCAGCCTTTGACGGGCATCCAGGCGTGTCTTGCGCAGGCGTTCCTTGCCTTCCAGGGTTTTGGCCAGTCTTTCTGAATTGCGTATAAACGACTGATCCTGGCGCTGTACCAGCTGTTTGAGCTTCTGACCAAGGCTTTCCAGCAAGTCGGGATCTGAGGCTTCAATCTGTGTGAGTTCCCGAACGATTTCCGCAACTGTCGACTCGAGTTTTTTGCTTGATACCCGCTCGGCAAGGCAAATGTGCATCAGATCGTTGATGATGTCCCTGGCCGGATGGTCTTTGCCATTCAGAAAGTTCGGAGTTTCAACGAGAGTCTCGAACACCGGTAGCCGCAATTGTTGCAGCTGGTGACGTAGAGAATCTGATAGCTCTTCGTGGGCGCCCAGAGGCGCAAACAGGCGGTCTACCAGATTGGCTTTCTCGACGGCCATATGGTCAAGCGAGTTCGCCAGGTCCGAGTCGGAGTGAGCCAGTTCCTGAAGCAGCTCTGCCATATCAGCTTCGCCGTCACGCAAGCGATCAAGGAGCTCTGTGCGACGGGATCGGAGATTTTCCGAGAGTTGGGGGTTGGGTTCTTCCCATTCGGCAATCTCAGAGGTTCGATTGTCTTCCAGGGCCATAAGCTGGAACAGGGAGCGCCCGGCCGAGGGTATCCCGGGTTCCGCTTGTCCGATGTTTTCGATGTCCGGAGCGTCGGCTGCACGGTCTTCTGAATTGTCTGTCATCAACCCCGCATCGTCCGAAGCCAACTCCCTTTGGAACCAGTTTGCCGGGAGCTCGGTCATCTCGAGTGCGTCAAGTCCGGCCCGCCGGCAATCGTTGATCAGAGAGCGAATGGCCGAGGGCCATATGGTGCTTAATGCAGTCTCCCAGGCACGGTACATCGTCAGACGATGCTGTCGCGCAATGCCCAGGTGATCGACCATGTATTGCAGACAAACACACAAGGCCCTGGGAGTCAGTGGATTGTTGTTCTCGTTGATGTTCTGCCGGAATATCTGGTTGAGAAGCTGGTTGAGTATGAAGATTGCTCCGGGGTTTGCCTTGCTGACTTCGTTGGCAATGGCCTGTAAATCCAGCCAGTCTTCGAACTCATGCTGTTGCAGCAGGTGCAGTTCCTTGCGGTTGGTTCTGGGTTTCGTCGCGGGCTCAAGAAGAGCCAGGTTGGCCTGAAACTGCGCCTGAAAGTCTTGAAGCATGCGCTGTTGGCGGCTCTGGAAGATAAAGCGCATATCCTTGAGTCGGGTCATTTCACGCAGTTCGGCTGCCTGTTCCAGCTCGGCTTCAATGCCCTCAAACGTGCCTTCCATAAACTCGGGAAGCAACTGTTCGAGAAGCCGATGGCAATGCTGGTTGAAGAGCTTTTTCAGGGAAGAATCTGGAGTTTCTTCTGTTTGCCTGCTCGCGCCCGTGTGTTCCAAAAGGGTGTCAGCGTCGTCTTTGAGGGTCTTGCCGGGCCCGTAAATCTCGAGCGAAATACTCTTGCCGCGACCGGCACGGACTGCTCCCTTGAAGTGAATGTGCTGCTTGCCATTTTCGTGATCGAAGAAAACGTGCAGCTCCGCCCGCGAAGCGGCAGATGATGATAGCTGGTCAAATACAGCGGGAGACGAAAAATGCTTCAAGCCGAGGCGTAGTACGTTCGCATCCAGAGTCAGGCTGTGAATGACACAACCGCAAGGAATAAGGCCCGGCGTTACCACAACCGCATCCTTGCTGAGTCTGGAGTGTTTTCCCTTGGACTGGCTCATTGACCGCTTTCCTGAGCAGTGAAACGTGAATCAGTTTTCAGTTTATTGCCTGGCGCAGTGTAATTTGAACGTTATCAAACGCAAAGTGAAGCTACAAAAGTGACCCATGTAAACCTCGTCGGCATCATGAACCCATGATCGCATTATAGACGCTCGGTGGTGCTCAGTATGAGATCTTTGCCCAGGGTATAGCGCGCGAAATCTTGAGCCAGATAAAGGTTGCCGCGGTAGATGCCTCTGGCTTCGGATTCGATCTCTCCAATGTGAGGGGGCGCATTCGGGTTGATCTGGTAGCGGGAACTGAAATGGGTAAGAACGAGATTCGGAATGCCTGCAGTCTGAGCGAATCGTGCTACCTGGGCAGCTGAACTGTGCTGTGGCCAGGGTCCTACCCGGTCAGCGACTTCCTGAGTGTAGGTCGCTTCGTGAATAACTACCTGAACACCGGAACTGGCTTTCAGGAGCAGCTCGGGCTGATCGTTGTCACCTGCAACGATAACTTTGCGCGGTTGTCTGGCAATGTGAGTGTAGTCATCGCTAAGGGCAAGGCGTCCGTCATCCAGCACCACGTCGTGGCCCTGTTGCAACCGGCCCCAGGCTGGCCCGGCGTCAATGCCATCGGCCTCAAGCTTGTCCCGGAGCAGTTGGCGTTCCAGGTTCTTTTCGGTAAAGACAAACGCCCGGCATGACACCCGGTGAGACAGGGAGACTGCCGCAACCCGCAGAGCGTCGTCTTCCCAATGGAAACTCTCTGCTTCGGAGTCCACAAACCTCAGTTCAAAGCTGAGGCTGGAATCACTGTTTCCAACGGCCGCGTCAATAAAGGTTTTCACTGGCCTGGGGGCAATCAGATAGAGAGGGTCAGTACGGCCGAGCATTGAGGCACTGGTGAGCAACCCCGGCAATCCGAATGTGTGGTCGCCATGGATATGGGTGATAAAGATGGCCTGCAGTTGCATCACGGAATGGTGCGTTCTCAACAACTGATGCTGGGTGCCTTCGCCGCAGTCAATCAGGTACCAGCGTTTCTGCCCGCCGTGACTCAGTGCGAGGCCGGTCACATTG
The DNA here is from genome assembly GCF_018860425.1 of Marinobacter sp. F3R08. Classification (GTDB taxonomy): domain Bacteria; phylum Pseudomonadota; class Gammaproteobacteria; order Pseudomonadales; family Oleiphilaceae; genus Marinobacter. The sequence continues at coordinate 279,219 of NZ_JAHKPI010000015.1, forward strand.
CGTGCTTTGGTTGGCGTTCCGGCGGAAGTGCCGAGAAAGGTGAATTCCATACCAGGCCTTTTCGGGTTAACGTGTCGTCTCGTTGCTCGCCATACTACGAAGGTAGCAGATTCAAGAGTATATTAGCCGGGGCTCCCGCTAATAAGCCGCAATAAGAAATTTACAGAAGGAGTGCAGTCTTGTCTGAGTTGTCCAGTTACGAGAGTTTTTCGATCGAGGTAAAAGACCATATCGCCCATGTCCAGTTCAGCCGCCCTGAAGCGCTGAACACCATGAACAAGGCGTTCTGGCTTGAATTGCCCCGCTGCATGCAGGATATCGAAACCAATACCGATGCCCGCGTCATCGTAATCTCCTCCACCGGCAAGCACTTCTCGGCCGGTATGGATCTGGGTGTATTCAGTGATCCGAAAGCAGTACCCATGGGCGGGGATCCCGGTCGCATGGCCGAAAACCTGCGCAGGGTAGTGCTGCAGTTACAGGATACTCTGACGTCCCTTGAAAAAGTCCGTCTTCCGGTCCTGGCCGCGATTCACGGCGGTTGTATTGGCGGTGCCCTGGATCTGGTTTGCGCGGCTGACAGCCGGTACTGCACGGAGGATGCCTACTTCACGATCAAGGAAACTGAACTGGGTATGACGGCCGACGTCGGCACACTCCAGCGTCTGCCCAAACTGATGCCGGAAGGCGTGGTACGGGAACTGGCCTACACCGGGCGCAAGTTTTCCGCCAGTGAGTCTCAGAATCTGGGCTTTGTGAATGCGGTTTACCCGGATCAGGAATCCATGCTCGCGGCAGTGTTGGATATTGCCCGGCAGATTGCCGCCAATTCTCCCCTGGCCGTCACCGGCTGCAAGGAAATGCTTAACTACAGCCGTGATCACAGTGTTGAAGACAGCCTGAAATATATGGCGACCTGGCAGGCAGGGATGTTCCGCCCAACGGACATGATGAAATCCTTCCAGGCCAAGGCCCAGAAGCAGGCACCGCAGTACGACGCGCTGTTCCCGGTAAAGCCACTGTTTGAGCAGTAAATGGCTCTGAGAGAACAGCAGAAATCCGGTCTGTCCTCCAATGCCGCCGTGTTGTTCCAGGGCGGCATTGGTGTGCTTGGGTTACTTGCCATACTGTTCTTCGGGATTCCCGTATGGGTCCTTGGTCCTGGCTTGTGGGCGAGCATTCTCTATGGGGTTTGCGGCGCGGTGGCTACCTACGCTGTGTTGCTGATGCTCTCTCGAATACCCGGGTTATTCCCGGAGAGTCTCGAACGGCAGATGCAGGGGTTGTACGATTTCGCTTCTGGCTATAGCCCGGCCGTTCTGGTTCTGCTGTCTTTGCTGGCGGGTATCGGCGAGGAACTGCTTTTCCGGGGTGCGCTTCAGGGCTGGCTGATGGCAAACACCGATGCGCTGACCGCTGTTGCGGCGGCATCGGTGTTGTTCGGGCTGGTGCACTATGTGTCGTTTACCTATTTTCTCGTCGCAACCGGGTTGGGGCTGATTCTGGGCGTGGTCTACCTGGTCTCGGAGAGCCTGGTGCTGGTGATGATCTGGCACGCGGTGTACGACCTGATAGCTCTGTTTTGCCTGCTCAGGTTTCCGCACTGGTTTGGTGTCAGAGTTGTAGATCACCGCCAGAACGGGCGTCAGGAGTAATCAATATCTATTCTGACGTTCTTCCGGGCCTCAAAACTGGCCAGCTCAACATTGATGGCGTTCGTTGAGATCTGTATTTCGTAAAGGGAATACAGCAGCGACATAGACAGCAGTACCAGGCTGGTGCCAAACGCGATCACCCCGGGCAGATCGGCACCGAGAAACAAAAGGAACATGGACACTGTGCACAGGAAGAAACTGAGCACCCCGAAGGTCTGCATCCGCTTTGTCAGGACAATCCTTCTGCGCAACATGCCAATCTGCCGTGCGATCAGGGCATTGTCCTGTTCGGTGTCCATCTGTTTGAGTTGTCGTATCAGCTGGGCCAAAACAAGAAACCGGTTGGTATAGGCCAATAGCAGAAGCGAGATGGCAGGGAAGAGTAGCGCGGGCGTTGTCAGATCCAATCGTCTTTCCTTTCTCTTAATGGTGGGTGTTCAAGCATGATCTTGTTACTCCCCCAGTCAATCCCCGGGGCTGAGCATGGCGGCCGAACGCAAGGCCTGGGTCAGGCGATCCATTATGCCGCCGCCATGGCGCCAGAAGTGCCAGTATAGTTGTACTTCCAGGGTGTGCCCGGGAGCGATGCTTGTCAGGCGGCCGGCATCGATTTCCGGACGGGCCTGCATTTCCATAATCATGCCGTAGCCCATGCCGGCCAGTGCCAGTTTTACAAAACCTTCCGAAGAAGGGCAAAGGTGGTAGGGGAAGCTGCCATGATACCCGCACTGGGCGAGAAATCGGTGTTGCAGCTGATCATTGGGCCCGAAGACAATTGCCGGAGCATTTCGAAGGCTGGTTTCGCTCAGGCCCGCCTCGAAAAACCGATGAACATAGTCCGGGGTCGCCAAAGGCATGTACGTCACGGTGCCGATGGGAACGCAGCGGGCACCGGCAACCGGTTGAGGGCTGCTGCACAGGCAGGCAGCTACATCGCCTTCGCGCATCCGGCGCAGACCTACGTCCTGATCCTCAATTACCAGGTCCAGCAACAGGCCTTCATTCGCGCAGAAAGCACCTACAGCAGCTGCCCACCAGGTATCCAGGCTGTCTGCATTCAGGGCAATGCGCAGGCGCGCAGCGGGTTCGGAAAGTGCCGGGATAGATTTTGTCAGGTCCCGCTCCAGAAGCTGTACCTGTTGAACGTGGTTCAGCAGGCGTTGCCCGGCCGGTGTCGCCTTGAGCACCGGGCTGCGCACCAGAACCGGTTGCCCGAGCCGAATCTCCAGGGTGCGGATGCGTTGGGAGACAGCCGACTGACTCAATCCGAGAGCGACACCTGCGCGCTCGAATCCCCCGCATTCAATGACCGTTGCCAGCGCTTCCAGGAGTTTGTAATCAATCATAAGGAATACTTATGCAGTATTAGTAGTATGAATTTCAAGTATAGAGGCAAACCGGTAATCTTGCTTCATCAATTTAGGAGGAACCGACGTGCTTGAGAGTTACCTGACCGGACTGATTGTTTGCGGAGGCATTATTGTGGCTATTGGTGCGCAGAATGCCTATCTGCTGAGCCAGGCCATTCGCCGGGAACACCATTGGTGGTCAGCGGGCTTGTGCATGGTGGGGGACGTCACCCTGTTTACTTTGGGTATGTTCGGGATCAGTGCGGCTTTAATGGCCATGCCTGAGGCGCTGGAACTTCTTCGCTGGTTAGGCGTGGCTTTCCTTGGCTGGCTGGCCACCCAGTCCTTTATCCGCGCTGGCCGCGGCAGGGCAGCCCTTGAGGCCGGAGAAGTGACCAAGAGAAGTCTGAAAGCCGTGGTGCTTACAACCCTGGCCGTTACCTTGCTCAATCCTCAGGTGTATCTGGACACCCTGCTGCTGATCCCCGCGGTGGGTGCTCAGCAGGAAGATGCCACAACCTTTGTTGCCGGCGCCAGCAGTGCATCGATTCTCTGGTTTGGTCTGCTGGCCTGGGGTGGTTCAGCGCTCGCCCCGATTCTTTCCCGGCCTTTGGCGTGGCGGATTATTGATGGTGTTATAGGCGTCATGATGGCCGCGATTGCACTGCATCTCACCTTTGGTGGTCTCTAGCGCTCAGACGGGTATGAGTTTCTTGTGACGGGCAAAGCGATACATCAGACAGGACGCGAGGCTTCAGTCAAAGCGCCGCGCTTCCGTAAGGCGGCCCGTCCAGTAGTAGCCGCTGATTGAAGACTGGGTGACGCCAGACGAGGTAGAGGCGTGAATAAAACGATCTCCGCCCATGTAGATTCCCGCGTGCTGTTCCTTGCCGCCAATCCTGAAGAACACCACATCGCCCGGCTCGATCTCGCCGGGGTGAATCACGTTACCGCTTGCCAGCATCTGCCCGGTGGTTCGTGGCAGACGTTTTCCAAGGCCTTCCTGGTAGGCAGTCATTATGAAACCGGAGCAATCGAAACCGCTGCCGGATGCGCCGCCGTACTCATACGGCGTGCCTCTGTAGCGTTCAAATACTTGCCAGAGTTGTCTTGCCTTGCCGGGTTCTTCTGCTGCTTCCGGAATTGACTGAAGCATCCGGCCCGATGGGTCGGGCTGCAGATTGCCGCTGCTGGCACAACCGCCGAGGACGAGCGACAGTGCCGCCAGGAAGAGGATGTTCTGCAGCGAAAGAAGCATTCGTAACCCTGTACAAGTGTCTGTTCGTCTGACTATAAGGTTCCGGGACGAGTATGTCAGGTTACGGTTCGTGAGAATGTGTTGATAGGCCGTGCTTCAGTGTGCGGTTTCAGTCGATAGGTCTGACAGGCCGGATTCACCGGAACGGGTCTTGAGAATGCGATCTGCATCAAGAGAGCCAATCGATACTCCTGTATCTCTTGGAACGTCCCCGCTGAGTTGCAACTCAAGATACCTGAGCGCACAGACTCGAAGGAAGGACGTGAAATTTCCCAGATCGTGGCCGGCATCGATGGATTCGTGGTAGAGCCGGGTAATCATCTGTGGCAGGTTCATGTCATCCCGCGCCGCCAACTCTGTGAGTGCCTGCCAGAATGCATTTTCCATTCGTACGCTGGTTACCATGCCGTCAATGCGCAGGGAGTGTGTCCGGCTTACCCAAAGCTCGGGATCGGCGTTAATAAATAGTTTGCACATACATGCCTCCCTGGAAGCGTTGCGGGGCCGGCAGGCCGGCCCCCTGCTGCATTATTGATCCAGCAGCTTGAAGAACTGCGCCAGCCAGGCAGGATGAGCGGGCCAGGCAGGCGCAGTTACCAGATTAGCATCCGTTACGGCCTGATCAACCTCAATGCCTGCGAAGGAGCCTCCGGCCAGTTCCACCTCCGGTTGACAAGCGGGGTAGGCAGAACAGGTTCGTCCTTCAAGAACGCCTGCGGCTGCCAACAATTGAGCGCCATGACAAATCGCTGCCACCGGCTTGTTGGTTTCGAAGAAGTGACGAACCAGATTCTGCACCTCGGTGTTCAGGCGAAGGTATTCGGGGGCGCGGCCACCGGGAACCACTAAAGCGTCATAGTCGGACGGATCCAGGCCCTCAAAATCCGCATTCAGGGCGAACCGGTGACCGGGCTTTTCGGTGTAGGTCTGGTCGCCCTCGAAATCATGAATGGCCGTTGCAACGGTGTCGCCGGCTTTCTTGTCCGGACAGACGGCGTGCACGGTATGACCAACGGCCTGCAGTGCCTGGAAGGGCACCATGGTTTCGTAGTCTTCGGTGAAATCACCGGTAATCATCAGAATTTTCTTCCCGCTCATGGCTGTCTCCTTGTGATTGTATTGCCAGGTCCGGGAACATTAGCAGCGGTATTGGAGCAGCGGGTATTAAGGGACTACTACAGGCTTTACAGCTCCCGAATCAGCTCCGGTGTGTTATGCCTCGGATTGTTCACTTCTGCAGAAACGGATATGGCCGTCAGCTGGTCTGTGTCCAGTCTTCGGGTAACTGCCCGAACCCGGGCCCGATCAGTGATTCCGGGATTCAGCCAGTCCTTCAGGCAGGTGGGATCGAGAACCACGGGCTGTCGGTCATGGATGTGCTTCAGTTGCCGGGCGGCGGGTTCTGTAATGATGGCGCAGGTGGAGGTCTCGTCTCCTTCCCTGGGTGTCCAGAGTCCAGCGAAGAAAATAGCCGGGTGCTTCTGGTCATCGGCCGGGCTGATGTAGCAGGGTTGCTTGCCCTGATCCGTTTGCTGCCACTCGTACCAGCCATTGGCAGGAATCAGGCAGCGATGGTGGGCAAAGGCGTCCCGGAAGTACTTTGAGGTAGCCACGCTTTCCGCGCGAGCATTAATCGGAGAGGGGGCCTTGTCGCCGGCCCAGGCCGGGCGGAAACCCCAGAGGGAGTGCGTCATCACGAGGGAGCCGTTCATGCTCATGCGGATCATGGGAATGCCGGTACCGGGTGGCATGTTGTAGCTGGGATCAAAGTGCCCGTCCACCTCCACACCCTCGGGAAAGAAATCGAGGATCAGGGTGTCTGGTGGGGTATAAAAGGTGAATCGTCCGCACATGGCGCTGTTGGTTCTCTTCTCTGATACAGGTTTCGAAAGCCTGCAGGTCGGTATTTTGTTAACCTTAGCAGATGCTGAAACTATCCAACGCTGTTGAACTTGCCGACTGGGAAATCGAAATAACCCAGATCCGGGCCCAGGGTGCTGGTGGCCAGAACGTAAATAAAGTCGCTTCCGCGGTGCACCTGCGCTTTGATATCCCACACTCCACTTTGCCTCCGTTCTATAAGGAACGGCTGATGTCGCTCAATGATCAGCGGATCAGCAAGGAAGGCGTGCTGATTATCAAGGCTCAGTCTTTTCGAACCCTGGAGTTGAACAAGGACGATGCACTGGCGCGATTGAGAGAACTGATTCAGGAAGCGGTAAAGCCGCGCAAGGCTCGTCGACCCACCAAACCGACCCGGTCCTCACAGCGCAAACGTGTAGACAAGAAAACCAAAAAAGGTAAAACCAAGGCGTTGCGCGGAAAGGTTCAGGTTTAAGCCGAAGCCTGGGCGCCTCCCTGAGACTCCAGTTGCTCCAGAAAAGCGTTGATGTCGTCGAAGGCCTCTTCCGCTTCCGGAAGCAGCGGTACGAATATCTGCCAGACATGCACCATGCCGGGCCAGGTGTGAAGGGTTACCGGAGAGCCTGCTGCCCGGGCCCGTGCCGCATAACGACGCGCGTTGTCCAGCAACATTTCGGTATCACTGACCTGGATCAGAGTCGGCGGCAGATTCTTCAGATCTCCGCGCAGTGGTGAGGCGACAGGACTGGTCGGTGAGACCCGGAATGCCGCAAGGGTAGCCCACCAGATGACCGGCAGCGGGATTTTCGACAAGCCACCGAAAACAGGCCCGAGCAGGGGGTCGGTACCAATATTGCTTCGGTTGCTCGGTGCAGTAAGGGTCAGATCGGTGGACGGTGAGAACGCGATAGCGGCATCTGCCTGGCGCAAGCCGTTGTCCCGAATCCAGGCTATCAATCCCAGGGTATGGCTGCCTCCTGCGGAGTCCCCGGCCACCATCATGAAATCGGCGGGCTCAGCACCTTCGGGACCATGCTTAAGAAGCCAGGTGTAGGCTTGCCGGCAATCCCGGACGCCGTCCATAAATCGGTTCTCCGGCATCAGCCGGTAGTCCACTGAGAACACCGCGGCTCCGGTTTTTCGTGATAACCGGTCCGTGATTGCCCGGTGGCTTCGGGGGCTCCCAGCCGCCCAGGCACCGCCATGAATATACAGAATGCGGCGGCGGGTATCGCAATCAGGGGCGAGAACCCACTCACCGAGAGGTGAGTCGCAATGACGGAATTCGGATATCAGCTCAAGACCTTCACTGAGCCCGTCCATGTGTTTCCGAAGTGCCATCAGCCGGGCCCGGCCGCGCAGGCCTTTCGAGGATTGCCCAAGTTCGCGAATGCGACCCATAACCTCTCTGTTCGCCTCGCTTGGTGTTGCATTGCTTACCGGATAATCATCCCGGTCCAGATGAGACAGGTCTTCTAGCCGGAACAGCAGCAGGGTTGCGGTAACTATGAGCAGGATGATGGCAAGAATAGTCCAGAGCATGGGTCGTCCGTCCGTTAGTGGCCCCGCCAGTCAGGGCAAACTATGCTTCAAGTCAGAAGCTCTCTGAATAATACTCGCAGATTTATCCCGGTTCAGCCCGGAACGGTCAAAGAAGGAGTTGCGTGTTGGAAATTGCCTATCGGGCACGAGACATAACGGAAGCGCACATCGTGGCTGGTTTGTTGGAAGCCAACGGTATCGAAGCCCATGTTGGTGGTCATTATCTCCAGGGTGCCATGGGCGAAATCGGAACAGCCGGTTTCAGCAATGTTCATGTCGACGATGACGATCTTTACCGGGCGCGGCAATTGGTGTCAGAGTACGAACAAACCGCAGACACCCATGGCAGCCGTGTTGCTGACGACAGTAGCAATCGTCCTGATCACTATGCCAGCTGGTTTCTGCTGGCACTGGCCATCGTTGGCTTGATTCTGCTGATACTATACTGACTGATCGAACGGGTGCCAGCAGACACAGCGCTTTCCGCACTTTCCAAATGACAGGAGTCGATTGTCATGGCAGATCGGCCTGTAATTCTGACAACCGGCGCGAGCGGCGGCGAAACAGGAGTATCGCCTGGTGCCGGCTGCATTGATGCGGTGTTTGCCAATGCGGTCATGTATGCTTTGGTCCGGCCTGCGCACGTTGATGTAAACGAGATTCTTGTCTGACCAAAGCTCAAGGTTGAGTAACCCGGTATGCCACGGCTTTTTTACGGCTTGGAAATTCCCCCCGAGATCAAAGACCGGTTACTGAAAGTCGGGTCAGCGGTCGGGGGCGCTCAATGGCAGAGTGCCGAACAAATGCATATCACGCTCCTGTTTCTTGGGGCGGTGGACGAGAGGGGTCTTGAATCTGTGGTCAGTGCTGCCCGCGCAATCCGGCCTGGTTCCTTCGAACTGGACGTCGAAGGCCTTGGTTGTTTTGGCACACCTCAGAGGCCGAAGTACCTGTGGGCCGGGATCCGGCCGGAAGCTCCGGTTGCAGCTCTTCGAGAGGCCCTTGTACAGGAGATGGGTAGTCTCGGGCCGGAACCGGAACGCCGGGCTTTCCGCCCGCACATTACCCTGGCCCGTTTCAAAAAACAGGCGGGGTCTTTGCAAGGTCTGCTGGCAGAGCAGGGCAGGTGGGATTTCGGTCAGTTCCCGGTGACCGAATTCGTATTGTATGACAGTAAACCAGGCCCGACGGGGTCTGTGTACACCGTCATTGAACGCTTTTCTCTGCAGGATCGTTTCTGTGCCAAGTGAAGGAGACGTGCAACGAAAGCACATAATCTGGCGCCGTTTGCTGCCCGTTGTCTGCCTGTTCTGGGTGTGGCCACTGGCCGCTGCAGGTTGGTCCTTCGCCATTGAGCAGAGCTCGATGGGCATGGCCTTGCCGGATATCCGGTCCGGGGGGTGGGAAGTCTCCGGGAGCCATGCCAACATCAGGCCTTCTGTGACAGCCCGCAGTGATGCTGCGATCATCGAGTTTGCGCCTTCCTCACTGATTTTGACGGATTACCTGGCGTTTACCGGCGCGGATCGGCCGTTGCGGCTCGAAAACGTCCGGACAGACCTCAGCAATGCGACGGTTACCTTTGAGTATGGCGCGGCGGGCACGTGGGCCGAGCGTATCGCAGTCGACGGCGATATCATGATTGATGTCACCCGACTAGAGCATTCATTGCTGGTACCTCAAACCTGGAACTTCGAGGGCAGGGTCGCGGGGCATCTGACTGATCTCAGGATTGAGGGAACACTGGTTTCCGCTTCCGGACTCACGGCGGACCTTGATATTCGTCTTGGCCCCGATGGCGGCGTTTCAGTATCTGTCGACACCACTATCGAGGGCGAGCAGGGGGTTCAGGCGCTTGCGGAAACTGTGTCCGGGTGGCCTGATCTGTTAACCGTCGAATCGGGTAGTGGGCGTTTATCGGTAGATGTTTCTCTCGGCCTGGACAATGAGCTTGAGGCCAGTGGTACGCTCGATCTGGAGGATGTCAGTGGTGTGTATAACCGCACTGCAGTAGCCGGACTCACGGGCCTGGTCCGGGGAGCTCTGGACGGCGCACAGATCACCACCAGCTTCAGAGACATCTCGGTGAGCGAGATCAATCCCGGAATCCCGGTCAGTTCGGTGCGTTTCTCCGGGGAATACAGTGCGCCGCAGACCGGTCTGCTGCAAGGTCGTCTGGAAGTGCAGCAGGCGAGAGCCCGATTTCTGGAGGGGGCGCTCAGGATTACCCCAGGTGTGTATGAGCTGGAGGAAGGTGGTGACCGGATTCCCGTCGAGGTCCAGGATGTTTCCCTCAGCCGTCTGATGGAGGTGTATCCGGCGGATGGACTGGCAGGGAATGGCTTACTGAGTGGGCGCATTCCTTTGAGTGTCAGCAGCGGAAATGTTCAGGTAAGTGGGGGCAGTCTCGCAGCGATTGAACCGGGTGGCCGTTTGCAACTGCCAGCAGATAGGCTTCAGGCAATGCTCGGTGGTAATCAGACCATGGATGTCGTGGTTCAGGCGTTGCAAAACTTTCACTATTCAGTGCTCAACAGCACGATAGACTATGATGAACAGGGTAAGTTAACCCTTGGCCTTCGCCTTGAAGGCGAAAACCCGGAACTGAGAGGTGGGCAGCCGGTCGTTCTTAATGTCAATCTTGAGGAAGACATTCCCGCGCTGCTTACCAGTCTGCAGTTGAGTGGCAGGGTCAATGAAGCCGTTACCAAACGTGTCCGGGAGTTGTTGCAGGAGTCCGGCGAGGAGACAGCACCATGAGAATACCCTTGTGGCCCAGATGGCCTGGAAGGTCACCCATGACAAGAATACTGATGATACTGATGCTGCCACTGGCCATGCTTGCCTGTACGCCCACAGTGCAAATGGCGGCGCCGAAGGAGCCGATTACGGTCAACCTGAACGTGAAAATCCAGCATGAGATCTACGTGAAAGTGGATAAGGAAGTCGATGACCTGTTCAGCGAGCAGGGTCTGTTCTGACTGGATCCGGAGAGTTCAAAGGGGTGAATATGAAACGATTGATGCAAATCTTTGCGCTGGTTATGGCGTTCGGAGTCAGTGCCTCTGTGTTTGCCATGGGACTGGGCGAAGCCAAACAGAAACTGGACTCGGTCAAGAAACAGGGACTGGTTGGGGAAACACCGACTGGTTATCTCGATGTGGTGCATGCCGAAGGGCAGGCCAGAGAAGTGGTGGAAGCGATCAACAGCGCACGCCGGGATCAGTATAAGCGGATTGCCGAGAAGCACAACATTCCGGTTACCCAGGTTGAGACTGTTGCGGGCAAAAAGGCAATCGAGAGGACACCGGCCGGGCAGTATGTGCAAATGGGCGGCAAGTGGGTGAAAAAGTAGCCTGTAGCGTCCGTTTTGGTGCCAGGATTAGCGTTTAATGCTTTTCTGCCTGGGCTTGCCGGTTTTGGGGCGTTTGCCTGAGGCTGGCTTCTTGCCGGGTGCTGGTTTTCCTTTTGGCCCGGGCCGGTGAGAACCGCCGGCTTTCCCCGGTTTGTGGGTAGTTCCCGATTTGCGACCGGAGAGTGGCTTGGTCTTTGTTGCAGGCTTCTTTTTTGCGGTATTGCCTGGGCTGGGTGTAGCTTCTGAGGAGGAATCCCGGATGGCGTCAAACAACCCGGCCAATTCTTTCTCGGTCAGGTCCCGCCATTGGCCTGTCGCAAGCCCTTTGAGGCTCACGTTCATGATCCGGATGCGTTCCAGTTTGGTAACGTCGTAACCAAAGTAATCGCACATCCGTCGGATCTGGCGGTTGAGGCCCTGAACCAGGGTGATCCGGAAGACGAAGCGGGACTCTCTGGACACTTTACATTTCTTTGTCACTGTGCCGAGAATCGGTACGCCATTGGCCATTCCCTCGACAAATTCCCGGGTTACAGGTTTGTCGACAGTGACCAGGTATTCCTTTTCATGATTGTTTCCGGCTCTCAGGATCTTGTTGACCAGGTCGCCGTTGCTGGTCATGAAGATCAGGCCCTGTGAGTCTTTGTCCAGGCGACCGATAGGGAAGATGCGTTCGCTATGACCGACGAAGCGCTGAATGTTGTGTTTCTCTGCGCTATCGGTGGTACTGACGATGCCGACCGGTTTGTTAAGGGCAATGAAGACCAGATCGTCTTCAGCCCGAGGCTCAATCACCTGACCGTTAACCTTGACCGTGTCGCCAGGGCGTACCTGGTCGCCTACAGTTGCCCGCTTGCCGTTGATGTAAACGTTACCCTGCTCAATGTAGCGATCAGCCTCCCTGCGGGAACACATGCCGCTTTCACTGATGTATTTGTTGAGCCTAGTGGAGTTGCCAGTGGTCATCGGTTATCCGGTTGCCAGTGAGAATGTCGGGCATCATATCAGTCTGGAACCCCGGTCGCAGCAGGGGTGGTTCTTTCAGAGCGTCTCTGCCATTCTTGGCAGCGCCTTAAACCAATCCAACAAAAACAGACGATCATGGAAAAGACTCGCATTACCATTGTTGCCGTAACCTGCATTGCCCTGTTCTTCCTGACCAACTACCTGTTCCGTTATCTGATGGGATTCACCGGGTTGGTGGCCTCATTGGTCATTGCCGCCCTGATTGCGGCTTACATGAGCTTCTCCATAGCACGAGCACTGGAACGGTTACCGATGCCGGAGGAGCGTTCACGGGCGCTCTGGATTTATGGCGGTTTTCTCGGTGCCTTGTTCGTCGCTTTTGGGGCCTGGATGTTCCTGGATGCCGGGATGGATGCGGTCACGCTCGCCACTTTGTTTGTTCACTATTTGCCTTACCCGGCGCTGGCCCATGCGCTGCTGTCCGATAAGGCGATTGGCCTGTTCCTGAAGCAGGATCGTTCTGGCAGCTAGATTGTTATAGTATAACGTTCTTATTTTCAAAGGAGTGTCTTCGGCGTCATGACGCAACCTATTCCAACCAGTCTGATCCTTGGTTTTCTGGGTGTTGGTAAAACCACTGCCATTCTTGAGCTTCTGAAAAGCAAACCGGAAAATGAAACCTGGGCGGTTCTGGTCAACGAATTTGGTGAGGTGGGCATTGATGGCGCCATGCTGCAAACGGAAGGCGCCTTTATCAAGGAAATACCCGGTGGCTGCATGTGCTGCGTTGCCGGACTGCCGATGCAGATCGGGCTCAATCAGCTGATCCACAAGGCAAAGCCGGATCGACTGCTGATCGAACCGACCGGGCTCGGTCACCCCTCCCAGATTCTGGAAACTCTGACGAGTGAGTACTATCAGGATGTGCTCGCTATGGGCCCTGTGATCTGTCTGGTGGACCCCAGAAGGCTTGAAGAACCCAAGGTACTCGGCAATGTGCAGTTCCGGGATCAAGTCGCTGCGGCGGATATTCTCGTTGCCAACAAGACCGATCTTTGCACCCCCGAGCAGCTGGCCCATTTCGATCACTGGGCGGCGCAGTTGGATCCCGCCAAGCGGACCATCTACCACACCCGGTTCGGACTGCTGGCGCCCGGTTGGCTGGACGGTCAGTCGGATGCTTTACCGGTAACCAATCCAGAGGCTCACCATCACCACCATCACAAGACTGCGCCGCCGGCACCGTCCATTGATGACGAACCCTGGCAGATGATCACCAATCAAGGGCAGGGGTACTTCAGTGTCGGTTGGCGGATCCATCCGGAACTGATACTGGATGAGAACGCATTGCTGGTTATGGCCATGGATTCGGCGTTTGCTCGTTTCAAGGCTGTGGTTTGCACTGCGGACGGCTGGCGGGCGATCAATGTCGCCGATGGCGCTCTGTCAGTGGTTCAGGGTGAGCCTCAGGCCTATAGCCGGGCGGAGGTGATAGCGTCGGATCAGATTGATGCCCGGGCGCTTGACGCTCGAGTGAGAGCGGCAGCAGGGCTTGATCCGAGATGAACACGTGATCCGTTGTCCGGTATGCGAGCAGGACAGTCTCTCGGATTTTCGGGTGGTAAAGACCCAGCGTTACCTTCGATGCAGCATCTGTGAAGCGACGGTGATGGATGAGTCATGCCGCTTGTCGCCCGAACAGGAACGGAACATCTATCAATTGCATAACAATGATCCGTTGGATCCGGGCTACCGGAACTTTCTCTCGAAACTGACGGAACCGCTTCTGGAGCGCCTGTCACCGGGTGCCCGCGGACTGGATTTTGGCTGCGGACCGGGGCCGGCGCTGGCACAAATGCTGGAGGCTGAAGGCATGGTCGTCAGTCTCTACGATCCCTACTTTTATCCTTCGACCGACGTTCTGGCTCAAACCTACGACTTCATTACCTGCACCGAAGTGGCAGAGCATCTTTATGCGCCGGCCAGTGTCTTCAGAAATCTGGATGGCATGCTCAGACCGGGAGGCTGGCTGGCGGTGATGACCTGCTTCCAGACGGACGATGACCGGTTTGATAACTGGCATTATCGCCGGGACCCGACCCACGTCGTTTTCTACCGGGAATCCACTTTCGAGCTGCTGGGGAACAAATTCGGCTGGCACTTGGAGATACCAGGAAAAGATGTGGCCCTGTTCCGGAAGTAGCGTTTTGTTTCAGGTCCCGGACGGTTCCGGCGTGGTGCATGCGCACCCATGCCGGCTGTCGGCATGACTCTTTGACTGCCCTGTTCAGAACGTTGACAGGCCTGTGGCTTCCATTAACCGGTAGCGCCAGTAGCGAAGCCTGGATTCGTCAGCCCAGTGCTCGTAGGGCAGGCTCATCACGGGATTGTCACCAGGGCCCTTCTGCCATTGCTCATCAAAGAATCGATGGGCTTTGGTGGCAACCGGTGATTGATCCGCTGTGGATACCCAGACATTGGCTTCAAGGTTCAGATTGTCGAGATTGCGCCGGGTAAAATTGGCCGAACCGAGGAGTAGTTCTGTTGCCCCGTTTTCCTTTGCCAGCATCAGCAGTTTGCTGTGACATTGCTCCCCCCGGGTATTGCACCATCGGACAGGAATGCCTGCACGAACCAGTTCCATAGCGACCTGTCGATTGGGAATCCCACTTTTTTGATGGCCGAAGGCTTCGTTGTTGGCGTCAAGCAAAACCCGAAGTGCCACGCCCCGTTTTGCTGCATCAATCAGCGCTTCGACGATATCGCGTTGTGAAAGATAGAACATGGCCAGACTCAGCTGATCGCTGTTGGCAGCGCCGTGAATCATGGCCAGAGCCTGATCTCGAATTTCCGACTCGGTCAGCACGGCCACCAGGGGCATGTCTGTCTTGCCAGGTTCCGGCGTGGCTTCGTGGGACTGGCTGATCCAGTGATCAATCAGCGTAGTGTCCACTCCGGACAGGGCAAGAACGCCGCGTTCGCTTTTCAGGAGGTCGATTACGGCAGGCCCCTTGAAACTCAGCCCCAGGTTGCTGTGCCGGCTGCTGCCGTCGTGTGGATTGGCCGAGGTAACGATGGCTCTGAGGGAGCCCGCCTCATCTGCGACCAGAAGTTTTCGATGATTGGCCTTGAAGTTCAGCAATGCCAGATAGCTGCGAATGGTGACAGGCCTGGTGCCCAGGGCGTTGGCCAGCCAGCCGCCATCCGGGTCGTTTCCGAACCACTGGCAACAAAACCGCCAGACTGCCGACCAGACCGGGTTACTGTCCCTGAGCGGGAGCAGTCCGGTTTCGACTACAGGAATACCTTCATTGCGCAGGGCTTCAAACCAGGGGGAAGTGCTGCCGCCATACATCGTGTTCAGTGGGTCAGAGATGACCGTAATGGACAGCTTCGGCTTTTCTGCCTTTCTGGCCAGCAGAGCCTCGGTCAGTTGCCGGGCCAATGGGCGCTGGACGACACCCTCCGGGCCAGTGCTGTTGAACAGAAACATGTCGACGAGAATGAACTCATTGGCCTGTCCGATAAGCCGGAACACTTCGTCAAAGATTTCCTGGTCTGTTTCTTCGCGGCCATCCTGATAGTGACGGGTGACATCTGTCAGCAGGACGGGTTCCTCTAGCGCAACCGGGTTGCCCCGATAGCTGATGCCCGATGGCAATGGCTTGTGGGTGTGATAAAGGCCGATACCCGTCAGTGCGAGCAGTAACAGTACAATCAGAAGCTTCAGTGCCATGCGTGTTTTTCCTCTGTCCCTGAGATAAACAACGGGATTACTGTGCGCGACCCTTGGGCTTGCAGGAGACGGTTCAGTATCCCCGGCCGATAGCAAAGACAATCTGCTGGGGGCTAGCGGATCTGTTCCTGAACAAACCTGGAGAACCGGGAAAGCAGCGAAGATGCGTCTGGTGAAGGCATGACTCCAGCGATCAGAGAATTCACGTCCAGTCCTTCCCGGGTAAGTTCTGGTGATTGTACTTTCAGGTAGGCGTTCATAATGGCATCCGTGAACTCCGGATGGAATTGCACGCCCCAGGCGCAGGAACCAATTCTGAATGCCTGGTGTGGTTCGAATCGGTTGCGCCCCAGCAGGGCCGCGCCTTCAGGCAGGCGCAGAACCGATTGCCGGTGCGTCAACTGGGCTGGAAATCTGGCCGGAAGCTTCTGAAACAGGGGGTCAGATTTGGCTTCGGGGAGGAGTTCAACCTCGTAAGTGCCGGTTTCCCTTCCGTCCGGATGATAGCCAACGTCTCCGCCCAGCGCATGGGCCAGCAATTGATGCCCGTAGCAGACACCGAGCACCGGCACTTCAAGGTTGACGGCCTGTGCCAGCCAGCGTGCGGTATTTTCACTCCAGTCAGCGCGATCACTGACCATGGCAGGAGACCCGGTCACCACGATGCCGTCCCAGTCCTCCGGGGTTCCGGGTAGCTCGCCGGCTTCGGCATTGGAAACCGTGATGTCCAGATCGTCTGATAGCCCGCGCAGGAACCATTTATCAAAGTCGCCAAACTGCGCCCGGATGTCCGGGTAGGTGGTGCCTGTTTTCAGGATCACCACACGTGCCTTTCGGTTCATGGGTGCGTTCTGTTGCATGGTGCTATCTTCCTGCCTGACCGAAGTGTTGAGTATTTACTGCTCCGGAAGTTCGGCATTGTGGAACACGTTCTGGACATCATCCAGTTCGTTCAGCATGTCCAGGAATTTCTCGAACATGGGGATGTCGTCACCCTCAACCGGAGTTGTGGTCTTGGGCAGGAACTGGATCTCGTCGACATCGAAATCGACGCCGTCAATTGCGTCCACCAGAGCCTGGCGAGCCTTGGCGTATTCGGTGTTCGGTGTGAACACGGTAATCAGGCCATCTTCATTTTCAATGTCGGTGACATCCACGTCCGCTTCCATCAGCGCTTCCAGGACTGTCTCCTCATCATCGCCCTTGAATGCGAAAATGGCGCTATGGTCGAACATGTGAGAAACGGCACCGGGCGTGCCGATCTTGCACTTGGTCTTGGTAAAGGCCAGGCGTACGTCGCCGAAGGTGCGGTTGGGATTGTCTGTGAGACAGTCCACGATCACCATGCAATTTCCCGGACCATAGCCTTCATAGCGGGCTGCAGAATAGTCTTCGCCGGCGCCACCCTTGGCCTTGTCGATGGCCTTCTCAATCACGTGGGTAGGTACCTGATCTTTCTTTGCCCGCTCAATGAGTCCGCGTAAGGACAGGTTGGCCTGGGGATCAGGGCCCCCAGACTTGGCACTCATGTAAATCTCGCGGCCGTATTTGCTGTAGACCTTGGTTTTCGCGGCGGCCGTTTTGGCCATGGATTCTTTGCGGTTCTGGTAGGCTCTGCCCATCTGCACTGCCTCTTGGTTTCCTGAGAAAGGCCGGATTTTACTCAACATTGGCTGTTTGGGACAGGCCTATTTGGCACACAGTCAGGAAGTTAAACGTAATCCAGAGGCTGTCGGTAGTTGTCCTGAGTCATCAGATCGATGCCGCATTCCATGTCACTGACCCAGTTCAGGAACCGGTCAATCATCACAGCGCCCTCGAAGCGTTTCCCGTGCTGGGGCACAATCATCGATACGTCCATGTCCCGAACCATGTTCGCCCACAGGCGGCAGACCTTCTGGGAGGCAATATAGCGACGGTGGAAGCCAATCATGTTCGGTACGTGCCTGTCGAAATCCTTTACCGGCAGGTGATCATCCTTGCCGCCCATCGAAGCGCCAAGATCACCAGAAAACAGAATCTTCGAGACCGGATCATAGAATTGCAGGTTGCCCACGGAGTGCATGAAGTGGGCTGGCAGGCATTGCAGGTAGGACTCGCCAAACTTTACGTTGGCACCGGTGTCAGGAATGCTGACGATACGGTCGTAGACGCTGCCACTGAGCTGGCTGGTCACATAGCTGGAAACCAGATGCGGAAGAAACCGGGCCCAGAGCTTTGAGGTCACAATACTGGCGCGGGTATGAACGATCCAGCGATCGATGGCGCCGATAATATCCGGATCCTGATGAGAGGCGAACACGTAATCCATGTCGCGGATATTCATATAGCGTGAAGCGGCCACCGATAATGGTGTATAGGTCAGGTCGCCGCCCGGATCGATAAGCGCCTCGTGTTTGCCATCGACAATCAGAAACTGGTTGGATTGGACACCCTCGCCGGTTACCAGGGAATCGAACATCAGGCATTTATGGTGTCCGTCATCAAACAGGACAATCGGTTCGGCTGCCATTTCGGTCTCCCGCAGAATACAGTATGGCCCGGTCGTGGAGACCAGGTTGTGCAAGCTGCGCGGAGAGTACAAAATTGACGAATACCAACTATTGCCTCAGGTCAATTCTATTATAATCAAAAGGTAACGAATTGTTATCGACTGAATTTAAGCGAAAATTGGCACCCGCTTGATTCCGCGTCTGATGCCTTGCTCCAGAGCTGCACTGACGACTTTTCCGGTGAATGGAATAATGTCTTCAAAGGTGATGGTGTAGTTCACCCGGGTCTGGCCTTCCGGTGTGTCTTCCAGTCGGATTCGTCCCAGATGATTGCGGATAGGGCTCATGCCGATAATGATGTACTCGATGAGTGAATCCGGCTCGAAGCTGGTGATGGTTTCCGTCAGCCCAACTGGCCCGAACCCGATTTTTCGAACCGAACCCGTTCCATTCGGATCTGCTTGATCACTATCCTTGATACGTTTGACCGGAATTCCCAGCAGTTTGCCAAAGCGCCGGTGGTCGGCGAACAGGGCAAAGACCTTTCGTCGCGGCACGTTTACAGTTTCTTCAATCTGAATGCTGTACATGGGCATGGGCTTACTCTTTTTTTGTCGTTGGCTGAACCAAGCCTACCCCCTCGTATCCTGTAACAAAAGTCGCAGCAGGCGGCAGGTTGTACTCGGCTCTGAATCGAGTAGTCAGTGCCGGGCGGTATGTCGATAATCCCGGGGCGACTGACCCATTACCTTTTTGAAAAGCCGGGAAAAATAGTAAGCGTCGTCGTAGCCGAGGCGTCGGCTTATGTCGGCAAAGCTCAGGCTGCTGGTGTCCAGCATCTGACAGGCCCGCTCCACTTTCAGGTGCAGGAAATGCTGGATCGGCGATGTGCCGGTCTGTTCCCGGTAACGGGTTGCAAAATGGGCCGGAGAGAGACCGGCAAGGTCCGCCAGTTGTTCCAGGCTGATGCGTTCATCCAGGTGCTCGCGCATATAATTGTGGATGGTTTCCAGTTCCGCCTGCCGCTCATGACCTGTTTCGTCGGCGTTAATCGGGACCGCGGCCAGCAACTGGCGAAGTCGGTTGGCCGCGTGGATCAGACCGCGGGCCCGGAAACCGGTCTGTCGGACTGACAGCAGGCCGTTGAAGTCGACCAGAAGCCGGGGCTGTCGACCCAGATGGCGAATATGAGTGGGGCCATCGAACCCCATGTGGTTTCGGAAATCCTCCGCCAGTGGGCCGGTGTAGTGCACCCAATGAATCGTCCATGGATCGTCAGGGGCTGCGGTATACCGGTGATTGGCGCCGGCGGGCAGAAGCAGAAGATCTCCGGCTTCGACGGTGTAAGGTTCACCCCGGATATTCAGGAACGCTTTACCGTCCGTGCAGTAGATCAAAAGATGGTCGCGATGGTGTTCCCGGTGCATGTGATGGCCCGTGGCACGGCGGTAGTGGCCAAAAGCCAGTGGGTAGAGATCCCGCGTTAACGGGTGGCTCGCGAGCAATCGGATGATGGGCTCAGGTACCACATAGCGAATGCTGTCTTTGGGCACCGGCCACTGTGAGGTCTGGGTCATTTTGGGTCTTGTTTATTTTAGCTTTATCGAAAGATAGTCCATCACGGGCGAAATTTAGTCAATCATCCTTTGGTCATTCCCGTGCTAGCCTGTGGTTAATCGTGGCCGTAACCCTCCGGTTCCGGTCGGCTTCCCGCACAACAACAAACAGGGACAACAACATGAAAAATGTACCGCTGTATCTTGCAGGTGAATTCGTCGATAGCAACACCAGTGAATGGATCGACGTCACCAACCCCGCGACCAATGAAGTCATTGCCAGGGCCCCCTGCACGACCGATGCAGAAATGCGCAAGGCCATCGAGAGTGCGGGTGAAATGTTCAAGACCTGGAAGGAAGTGCCAGTCTCCGAGCGCGCCCGGGTCATGCTGCGTTATCAGGCACTGCTGAAAGAACACCACGATGAAATTGCCGAGATCCTGGCTCAGGAAACCGGCAAGACCTTTGAAGACGCCAAGGGCGATGTCTGGCGTGGCATCGAAGTGGTTGAGCATGCGGCCAACGTTGCCTCCATGATGATGGGTGAGACCGTTGAAAACGTTGCCCGCTCAGTGGACACCCACTCCTGGATTCAGCCGCTGGGCGTGTGTGCCGGTATTACTCCGTTCAACTTCCCGGCAATGATTCCGCTGTGGATGTTCCCCATGGCCATTGCCTGCGGTAACACCTTTATTCTGAAGCCTTCCGAGCAGGATCCGCTGACGCCTACGCGTCTTGCCGAGCTGTTTGAAGAAGCTGGCGCCCCCAAAGGCGTTTTGCAGGTAGTGCACGGTGGCAAGGAACAGGTAGATGTGCTGCTGACCGATCCGGCCATCAAAGCCGTCTCTTTTGTTGGATCTGTACCTGTTGGTCGTTACATCTACGAAACCGGTACTCGCAACATGAAGCGTGTGCAGAGCTTCGCCGGTGCCAAGAACCACATGGTTATCCTGCCTGATGCGGACAAGCAGCAAGTCATCAATGCTCTGGTCGGCGCCTCTGTCGGCGCTGCCGGTCAGCGCTGCATGGCGATTTCCGTCGCCGTTTTCGTGGGCGAAGCCCAGCAGTGGATTCCGGAACTGAAGGACGCCATGGCGAAAGTTCGTCCGGGTGCCTGGAACGATTCCGGTGCCAGTTATGGGCCAATCATTTCGGCCAAGGCGAAAGACCGTATCGAATCCCTGATTGCGACTGGTGAAGCCCAGGGTGCCAATCTGCTGCTGGACGGCCGCGGTTGCACGGTGGACGGATTGCCGGACGGTAACTGGGTTGGCCCTACACTGTTCTCGGGTGTCACCACCGAGATGGACATCTATAACGAAGAAATCTTTGGGCCTGTGCTGTCCTGTGTAGAAACCGACACACTCGGCGATGCCATTGAGCTGGTCAATAACAGCCCGTACGGCAACGGTGTTTCCATCTTCACCAGCTCCGGTGGCGCCGCGCGTCGCTTCCAGCATGAAATCGATGTTGGTCAGGTCGGGGTGAACATTCCCATTCCGGTACCCCTGCCGTTCTTCTCGTTCACCGGTTGGAAAGGTTCTTTCTATGGGGACCAGCACGCCTATGGCAAGCAGGCGGTTCGCTTCTACACTGAAACCAAAACGGTTACCTCCCGCTGGTTCTCCAGTGAAACGACCAGCACTGAAGCCAACTTCTCTATCCAGTTGCGTTAATTGCGTTGAAGGTGGGGTGTTTGGGCCGGAATCTGTTTCCGGCCCCTTCTTGTTTGCCCCTTTCGATGCCGAGCCCCTTAATTCTGGAGCGTAACGATGGACTTTAACCTTACTGAAGACCAGCTGGCGTTTCGCGAGGCTGCGCGGGCGTTCGCGGAAAAATCCATGGCACCCCACGCCGCAAAGTGGGACGACGAACATATCTTCCCGATCGATGTGATGAAGGAAGCCGGCGAGATGGGATTCATGGGAATGTACACCCCGGAATCCCTTGGCGGCATGGGCCTCTCACGGCTGGACACTTCGGTCATTGTGGAAGAGCTCGCCGCTGCCTGTCCTTCAACAGCAGCGTTTATCACTATTCACAACATGGCCACCTGGATGGTCGCCAGCTTTGCTTCGGACGATCTCAAGCAGGAAATCGTACCTAAGCTGGCTTGCGGCGAGTGGCTTGCTTCCTATTGCCTGACCGAACCGGGAGCCGGTTCGGACGCAGCCAGTCTTCGTACCAAAGCGGTCCGGGATGGCGACAGTTATGTGATCAATGGCAGTAAAGTATTCATCTCTGGCGCCGGTGCCACCGATATTCTGGTGCTCATGGCCCGAACCGGGGCGCCCGATTCCGGTTACAGGGGCATTTCCACTTTCGTGATCCCGGCAGACGCCGACGGCGTTTCCTATGGCAAAAATGAGGAAAAGATGGGCTGGCACAGCCAGCCGACCCGGATGATCAGTCTGGAGAACGTCCGTATTCCTGTCAGCAACCGTGTGGGCGAAGAGGGAGATGGTTTCGCTATTGCCATGAAAGGCCTCGATGGCGGGCGGCTGAATATCGCCACCTGTTCCCTTGGTGGTGCCCAGGCGGCTCTCCTTCGCGCCCGCAATTACATGCACGAGCGTGAGCAGTTCGGCAAACCCCTGGCAGCGTTCCAGGCTCTGCAGTTCAAACTGGCCGATATGGCCACCAACCTGGTCGCAGCGCGGCAGATGGTTCGACTGGGGGCCTTCAAACTCGATAACGCCGATCCGGAAGCAACACTGCACTGTGCCATGGCCAAGCGCTTCGCGACTGACGCCTGCTTTGAAGTGGTCAACGAGGCGCTGCAGCTGCATGGCGGCTATGGCTATATTCGTGAATATCCCCTGGAGCGTTACCTGCGGGATCTGCGAGTGCACCAGATCCTGGAAGGCACCAACGAAATCATGCGTCTGATTGTTGCCCGTCGTCTGCTCGATGACGGCGTGGCCGAAGCAATTCAATAAGGAGATCCCCATGAGCGATCTTATCCAGCTCGAAAAACGCGGACACATCGCGGTACTGACCATCAACAATCCTCCCGCTAATACCTGGACCCGGGATTCCCTGATTGCCTTGATGGATACCGTTCATGAATTGAACGAAGACCGGAATATTTTTGCCCTGGTAATGACCGGGCAGGGCGAAAAGTTCTATTCCGCGGGTGCGGACCTGAAAACCTTTGCCGACGGCGACAAGGCGCGGGCCAATGAAATGGCCCAGTTGTTCGGAGAAGCCTTTGCGACACTCAGCCGTTTCCGGGGAGTATCGATTGCGGCGGTTAATGGTTATGCCATGGGTGGTGGCCTGGAATGCGCCATGGCCTGCGATATTCGCATAGCCGAAGAGCATGCCCAGATGGCATTGCCCGAAGCCGGCGTTGGTCTGTTGCCCTGTGCGGGTGGTACTCAGAATCTCCCCTGGCTGGTTGGCGAAGGCTGGGCCAAACGCATGATTCTGTGCGGTGAGCGCGTGAAAGCCGACACGGCATTGCGAATTGGGCTGGTTGAGGAAGTGGTCCCGACCGGAGAGAGTCTTGATAAAGCGCTTGAGCTGGCCGAAATGGCCTGCCAACAGAGCCCCTCGTCCACAGCCCGTTGCAAGACCCTGGTGATGAGCGCCCGAGATGGCCGCAGCCACGACGATGCCTGGCGCATGGAGCGGGAACTGTTTGTTGAGCTGTTCTCCACTGAAGACCAGAAAGAAGGCGTGAATGCGTTTCTCGACAAGCGCAAACCGGAATGGAAAAACCGCTAAAGCCAGCCTGAAAACAAGCTGGCTCAAGGATCTGTTATGAGTGATCAACCCATTATCTTTGAAGAGTGGAAAACCGGCGATGGCGCGCTGATTGCCGTGGCCCGGCTGAATACGCCCAAAGCTCTGAACTCGCTGTCTCTGGAAATGATCCGGTTACTGACACCGCAACTGAAGCGTTGGGCGGACGATCCTGCAATCCAGGCCGTGTGGCTGGAAGCAGAGGGTGACAAGGCATTCTGCGCTGGCGGCGATATTGTCGCCCTGTATCGGAGCATGACGGAGCCCCAGGGCGCCAGTGAGGGTGAGGCCTTCTTCACTGAGGAGTATGAGCTGGATTACCTGATCCACACCTTCCCGAAGCCGATCGTATGCTGGGGGCATGGCATCGTGATGGGTGGCGGTATGGGTATCATGGAGGGGGCCTCCCATCGGGTGGTTACCGAGGGTTCGAAGCTCGCCATGCCGGAGATTACCATCGGTCTTTATCCTGACGTTGCCGCCGGCTGGTTCCTCAACCGGACGCCTGGCCGTACCGGCATGTTTCTGGGGCTGACCGGGGCACGCCTTAACGGAGCGGATGCGGTCTTCACTGGCCTGGCTGATCGTTTCATCCGGCACGACCTCAAAGCGGATGTTGTAGATGCGCTGTGTAAACGCAGCTGGCAGGGTGAGGATGCCCACGCAGTGGTCGGTGGTGTGCTTCGCCAATACGAGCGTGAGAGCGCAGACGCCATGCCGGAATCACCGGTACGTACCCATTTCGACGAGATCAACAGGGTTACCGATGCGGATTCCCTGGAAGCGACCATCAATCAGCTGAAAGAGCTGTCCGGTGGCGACGGATGGGTAGCCAAGGCAACCCGCTCCCTGGCGGGTGCCTCACCCACCTCCCTGGCTCTGGTCTGGGGCCATCTGCAGCGCTGCAAACACGATAGCCTGAAGGAAGTCCTCGATAAGGAACTGGTGCTCTCCATCAGATGCCTGACCAAGGGGGAGTTTGCAGAAGGTATACGCGCGCTTCTGATCGACAAGGACCAGCAGCCTCGCTGGCGGTATGCGTCCCTTGCTGAAATGGAAAACGAGTGGATTGACGATTTTTTCAAGTAACAACCCAAAGGGCCGCCGGTAACGGCGGCCTGCGCAAAGCAATACAACAATAAGGGGAAAAGACATGGCAAAAATTACCTTCATCGGCCTCGGTAACATGGGCGGCCCCATGGCCAGCAACCTGGTAAAAGCGGGTCACGAAGTTACAGTATTCGACCTTTCGAAAGAGGCGGTGGCTACTCTGGTGGCTGAGGGCGCAAAAACCTCAGACACCGCCCACGAGGCAGCCAGTGGTGCTGAGTGCGTCATTACCATGTTGCCAGCAGGGCAGCACGTGGAAGCGGTTTACCTGGGGGATGATGGACTGCTGGCCAGACTGCCGGCGGGTACCCTCGTTATCGATTCATCTACCATCGCGCCGGAAACAGCACGGAGCGTGGCCGAGGTGGCAAGAGCGAAGGATATTCCGTTCCTCGATGCGCCTGTGTCCGGCGGTGTCGGTGGCGCCCAGGCCGGCACGCTGACCTTCATTTGCGGCGGCGCGGAAGAGACCTTTGCCAGGGCCAGGCCGATTCTTGATGCCATGGGCAAGAACATCTTTCACGCTGGTGATCATGGCTCGGGCCAGGTAGCCAAAATCTGCAATAACATGCTGCTGGCGATTTTGATGGCAGGCACCAGTGAAGCGCTGGCATTGGGCGTAAAGAACGGTCTGGATCCCGCGGTACTCTCGGAAATCATGAAGCAGAGTTCGGGTGGCAACTGGGCGCTGAATGTGTACAACCCCTGGCCTGGTGTGATGGAGAACGCGCCGGCGTCCCGCAATTATGAGGGTGGCTTCCTGGTCAATCTGATGACCAAAGATCTCGGACTGGCGTTCGATAATGCGGTTAAAAACCAGGCCTCCATTCCTATGGGCTCACTGGCTCGCAACCTGTTCTCGCTCCACGCAGGGCAGGGTAACGGCACGCTCGACTTCTCAAGCATCCAGCGCCTGTACAAGCCGGAATAAATCGACTTCCAGGACGGTTCCATGGGTACGATGGATTGTGCCCATGGATTTCTCCTCTCCCGCCCCCGTTACTTCCTTCAGCTTTCAAGTAATTGTTTACACTAGTGGTTTCTAAGACGACAGGTCGCGAATCGTGTGGCAACGCGTTATCGTTGTCATGAGCCTGATTCCTCATTTCAGGCTACAATTCCAGGTTACTCATCTATTCGCAGCACACGAGGTCCGTTAATGGCAGGCGTCGACATGGGAGCGAAATACCAGGTACTCAAACAGCAGTACGTCCAGGGTCTGCCGAGCCGCCTGGAGGAATTGCGTACATCCTGGAACCGGTTGCGGCATGTCAGCTGGAGCGCGAAAGTCTTGTCGTTCATGGAGCAGTCCGCTCACAAACTGGCCGGAAGTGGCAGTACCTTTCAGTTTCCTGACATCAGCGAGAGCGCCAGGATACTGGAAGAGCAGCTACAGCAGTTGCTGGATAAACCAGATCCGACGCCGGCGGAGAGGAACCGGATTGAGGTATCGCTTGGGGTGCTGGAGCGGGCTATCGAGCTGGCGATCAATGCCGGCAACCCTGAAGAGGCCGCCGGAGCCTTGGCGGAGGTGGAGAAAAAGCACTACCGCATCGCCATTGTGGACGACGATGACAGCCAGGTGGCCCGTCTGAAAGAGTGGCTGGAGGCTCGGGATTACGCTGTCGATACCTTCGACACACCAGGGGCATACAACGAAAAACCAGATGATCACCGCTACCACCTGATTTTGCTGGGCATGAGTTTCCCCGGGGGCGTGCTTGCGGGAGTCACTCTTCTGGAGCGCCTGAAGTCCCGGATGGACGCTGCCAGCCCGGTGATCATGATGTCGGCACGCAGCGACATGGTCGCCCGTATGCGGGCATTGAGGGCCGGTGCCGATTTCTATCTTACCAAGCCCCTGGATCTTGGCGTCCTGGAAAAACGAATCGAGCAACTTCTGAGTGTCGATAAGGGTGCCCGGCAGCGAATTCTCTGGGTTGAGGACGACAGCGACCAGCTTGCCTACTACCAGACCCTGCTGTTGGACGAAGGCTATGAGGTCGAGGGGTTGACCCAGCCGGTTCGGATTCTCGAGCGCATTGAGCAGTTCCGGCCGGACGCAATTGTGCTGGATCATGAAATGCCTGGTATACAGGGTTTGGAGCTGGCTCGGGTGTTGCGTCAGGATGCCCGTTACATGACCATTCCCATCCTCTTCGTGTCCGCATCGCAGTCGGTGTCGGATCATCTCGAACAGTACGCTATGGTGGGAAACGAGGTCTTCCGGAAACCGCTGGATAATCAGCGCTTTCTCAAAGCTCTTCATGATCACCTTGTCCAGGCCCAGCGTGTGTCAGCCAGGGTTAATCTGGTAAGCAAACGCAAAGAACGCCAGGGTCTTCAGAATCATGATTATTTCCTGACAGAGTTGGCCGCCTCGCTGGCCTGTTTCGATGTTTCGCCGGACAGTCGGCCCCGTTTTCTTATCCAGGTTGGCATTGATCGTGAAGAATTTCTGCGCGCACAGCACGGTGCCCGTGCTCTGGCCCGGCTGACAGCCTGCATGGAGCAGCACTTTGCGAGCCAGCTGGGTGTGAAGGATTCCGGCTGTGCCCTTGGGGGAGGCAGTTTCCTGTTTCAGGTGAATGTACCCATGTCAGAGGCGCCGGCTATCTGCCTGGAGCGCTTCCTCCAGCGTTTGAACAGTCCGCAATGGAGCCTGGGGAAGCCCGCCACGCCAGTCACTGTGAGTATGGGCGTATTGCCGCTTACCGATGCGTTGAATGAAGACAAGGCCCTGCTGGAAGTAGAGCGCGCCTGCGGCGAGGCAATGCTGGCCGAAGGTCCGAAGGTGGTATGGTGCCAGCCTCCCGAGCGGGCTGACCACAGCAAACCGGACACTCGTATTCGCGAGTTACTGGATGCCCGTTCTTTCACGCTGCATTATCAGCCGATTGTGAATATGGATTCCGGTGATACCCTGTTCGAGGCGCTGGTGCGGCTGTTGGATGAAAATGATGCCATCTACCTGCCCGACCAGTTTTTACCACTTCTGAATCAGGACGGCGCCGAGGCGTTTCATGAGCTCGATCGCTGGGTTATGGAGCACGCGTTGGGTGGGCTGTCGAAACTGGCAGGCAAAGCTGCGGCCAGCCATTCCGTGGTCATCAAGTTCGCGTCTTCATTGGCAGACGTGGAAAAGATGTTGCCATTCCTGAGCAGCGGGATGCGCAATGCAGGCATCAAGGGAGAACGTCGCGTCTATGCGGCACTCTCGAGCCGTACCGTGATCAAGGAGGTCGCCAGGACAAGGCAGCTGCTGAGTGTGCTGCAGGAGATGGACTGCGGCTTGATTCTTGAACACCTCGACAGCAGCACGACTTCCATTGATCTGCTGAAAGAACTGCAATCGGTGGACTTCGTCAAGCTGGCTCCCAAATACGGCGCAAGTGCGGAACAGACGCCGGAGCTGGAAGACTTCTTGCGGCAACTGGCAGGCATCTTCGGCTCTTCTTTGCCGATCGTGGCCACCCGGGTGGAAGATGCTACGGCTCTTTCCTGGTTCTGGGAGCGCGGCGTTCGGTATTTTCAGGGGTACTTTATCCAGGCGCCTGAAGTGGCGATGGATTTCGAAATCTAGACTTCAGTGCACCCCGACACACTGAAAGGTAGACTGGTCGCTCCAATCGCCGGTGCGAATCCTTCGGACCGGATTTTATTCAACGTACACAGGGCTCCTCATGGGCGACCAATCGACAGACAATGAACCGGTAGTGCAGGGCAAGCGGCCTCTGATTTCATCGGATCTTGCCACTCCAATTTATGGATTGTTTGGCCTTGGTATCCTGTACACCTTGTATGTCGCTCACCAGATCGTTCTGCCCATCATTCTTGCCGTCATGACGAGTCTGCTGCTGTCTCCGTTGGTGAAACGAGCCTATGTGAAATGGCGCATACCGAAGATGTTAAGCTCACTGATTCTGGTCCTGTTTGTTCTGACGGGTATTGTTGGCATCACCCTTGCCGTTGCTACGCCAGCTGTGACCTGGGCCGAAGAGGTGCCGCAGGGCATTTCGCGGTTGCTGGTGGGTGAAAGTGAGATCAGTCGCCAGATTGCCAGGGTATCGGAGTCTGCACAGCAGGTTGAGAAATCGGTAGAGGAGCTCTCCGAGACACAAAAAAAGCAGCCAACTGCCGTGGTGCTGCAAACCGAATCCTGGCGCAGTCAGTTAATGACCAAGGCCCGGAATGGTATCGCTGGACTTGCGCTGGCCCTGGCACTGACCTATTTCCTGTTGGTGAGTGGTGATCGCCTGATCAAGAATTTCGTGCGTCAGCTCCCCGTTGATCAACGCCGAACGGTGTTACGTATCACCCGCGATTCGCAACAACAGATTGCCCAGTACCTTGGCGTTCTGGGCTTGAGCAACCTTTCTGTCGGCGCAACCACTGGTCTGATGTGCTGGGCAGTTGGCCTTCCAGATCCGGCTGTCTGGGGGCTGGTCGCCGGGCT
The DNA here is from genome assembly GCF_018860425.1 of Marinobacter sp. F3R08. Lineage (GTDB taxonomy): Bacteria > Pseudomonadota > Gammaproteobacteria > Pseudomonadales > Oleiphilaceae > Marinobacter. Next base: position 308,304 of record NZ_JAHKPI010000015.1, read on the forward strand.
GGCCCGGTTTATTCCGTACCTGGGCGTCATCCTCTCCATATCCATGCTCACGGTTGTTTCGGCGATCAGTCTTGATGAACTCTGGATGATGGCAATCGCACCGCTGGGATTCCTTGGTCTGACGACTCTGGTGGGCTTTTTTATCGAGCCCTGGATTCACGGCTTTCGTATGGCTATCAATCCGGTGATTATCTTTGTTTCGATCTTCTTCTGGGGCTGGCTCTGGGGGCCGGTGGGTGTGCTTCTGGCAGTACCACTGATGACGGTTATCCAGGTAGTGCTCAAGCAGATTCCCCAGCTGCGTCCTGTCTACAAGGTGATAGCACGCTAGAGTCAAGGGAATGCCTGAATAATGGATACCCGTAACAGGCCCTGACACTCTCTGGAATCTCACCTATCCTCTCTGAATACCCGAAATTCAGCAAACAGGGAGGATCGTTGGCCCATGATCCCGAATACCATGAAAGCCATGGTTCTCACCGGTCACGGTGATATCGATAAACTGGAGTATCAGGATGTGTCTGTTCCGGCCCCTGGCCCGGGAGAGGTGCTTGTCCAGGTCACGGCAACGGCAAAGAACAACACCGACCGCAAGGCGCGTGAAGGGCTTTATCCCACCAAAAAAGGCGAAATGACATCCTTCCAGATGGGTGGCAAGCCTACCTTGGTGTTTCCGCGGATACAGGGTGCGGATATTGCCGGTCGCGTTGCGGCCGTCGGTGCTGGTGTGGATGAGTCCCGTATCGGCGAACGGGGCCTGCTGGATTTCAACATCTACGCCAATGACCGGCGGGATATCAATCTCACGCCCGATTATTTTGGCCATGGTGCTGATGGGGGCTACGCGGAATTCGTGGTTCTGCCGGCAGACCAGTTCCACTCCATTCCCAACCCCGATCTGGCAGATGCCGAACTGGCGTCCATGGGGATGTGTTCTTACCAGACCGCTATGCACATGCTTACATCGGCCAACATCAAGGCTGGCGAACGGGTTTTGGTTACCGGGGCCAGTGGTGGCGTTGGCACGGCCCTGATACAACTCTGCCGGATCCTGGGGGCTACCCCCTATGCACTGAGCAAACAGGATAAAGCGGAGGCCCTGATGGAGCTGGGCGCGGAGGCCGTGCTGGATCGCTCCGATATGGGAACCTTCGTGGATCGGGTGAAAAAGGCAACCGGTGGCAAGCCCATTGATGCGGTGATGGACCTGGTGGGCGGTGAAATGACCGATGCGTTCATCGACACCATGATCTTCGATATGAACGCCCGTAGTACCTACCCGCGCCTGAGTATTGCCGGCGCCAGCGGCGGTAATATCAGCGAAATCCTGTGGACCAGGATCTATCTCTACCAGGTGCAGATTTTCGGGGTATCCCATGGTACCCGGGAAGAAGCGGAACAATTGATGGCATGGATCCGGAGTGGACAGCTTAAACCGGTTCTGCACGGCGCATTCCGGCTTTCCGATTTGCATCGGGCAGAAGAGTATTTTGTGAACCGGGGGAGCAATTATCTCGGCAAGATCGTGATTGTTCCCGACTCACAATGGGAAGAACACGGCAAATCCTGGTCACTGGAGCGTACCTGATGAAACCTGAACTGACCCTGCAGTTGATGGATACTCATGCTGGCGGTGATGTCAGTCGCATCGTAACCGGAGGAATTGATCCGTTGCCGGGCGAGTCGGTCCGGGCGCAGATGGAATATTTGCGGGACGATGCGGATGGCTTGCGGAGGCTGTTGCTGGAAGAGCCATACGGGGTGCCTGAAATGTCTGTGGATTTGCTGGTTCCGCCCAAGGATCCCCGGGCTGCCGCTGGTTACATCATCATGGAAGTCATGGGTTACCCGATATACTCCGGCTCCAACACCATTTGCACCGCTACTGCTGTGCTTGAATCAGGCATCGTGCCAAAACGGGAAGGCCGGCAAAGCTTCATGCTGGAATCCCCGGCTGGTCTGGTCCAGATTGACGCGACGGTGCATGACGGTGTGGTGGAATCCATCACCTGTGAAGGCCTGCCAAGCTATATCCATACTTACAGGGCCACCATCGATGTACCCTCCCTGGGGGAGGTCACCTACAGTGTGGCCTACAGCGGCGGTTTTTATGCGTTGGTTGATGCAACCAGCATGGGCTTTGATCTGACTCTGGACGAAGAGCGCAAGCTGGCAGAAACCGCCCACGCCATCGTCGAGGCCATTCAGGCCGACCGGGGCTTTTCCCATTACACCCTGGGCGACGTGGGCCCGCTCCCGTTTCTTCACTTTATGGGGCCTGTGGAGCACGTAGCCGAGGGCTATTACCGTTCCCGCTCTGCCACCTATGTGCATCCCGGTGTGATTTGCCGAAGCACCACGGGCACTGGCACGTCGGCCCGCCTGGCATTGATGAACTATGAGGGCCGCATTCAACCGGGGGACAAGCTGGAGACAGTGTCGCTGAGAGAAACCGGTTTTATCGGTGAATTTACCTCGGTTGAGAAAGAGGGTGAGTACCAGGTGATCAAGAACAGCATCACCGGGAAGGGCTATGTCATTGCCCGCTCTGACATTGTTGTAAACTGTGATGATCCGATGGTTGAGTGTGGCTCCCTGCATCACATCCTGTCGAGCCGCCATCCCGGGAAAAACACGCCTCAATCCTGAGGTCCTTTCGCAATCTCCTGACAGGGCGCGGTATATCTGCTGCGCCCGCTTCTCCTCCTCATAAAATTCCTTAAACATCTGTGTTTTTGGCTTGATGTTTACCTTTACGTAAAGTGAAGCCTGTGGTAAACCTTGACCCGTGCTTTCAATGATAAAAACAATAGGAGTTGAGAATGAGCCTTCCGGAATACACCGACGTTTACAACAACTTCGATCCTGCTGCTCTGGAAGCGGACATCCTGGATGGACGTCTGGATAGCGGGCTCAACGTATGCCACGAAATCTGTGACAAGTGGGCCGATGACCCCAGTCGAGTGGCTCTTTATTACGAAAAGGAAGACGGTGGCGACGGCAAGCTGACGTTCGCAGAGCTGAAAGAAGCATCGGCGCGATTCGCCAATTATCTGAAATCCCAGGGCATCGGAAAGGGCGATCGGGTAGCTGCACTGCTGCCGCGTACTCCGGAACTGCTGATCGTTATTGCCGGTGCCCTGCGGGCAGGCGCCGTGTACCAGCCTCTGTTTACGGCATTTGGTTCCGGCGCGATTGAATACCGCTTCGAGCGTGCCAGTACCAAGCTGGTGGTGACCAATCCTGAAAACTATCCCAAGCTCAAGGATGTCAAAGTCTGCCCGCCGGTTGTGGGTGTTAACGCCAGTGACATTGGTGCCGACATTCCTGACTTCGAAGAAACCCTGGCGGCTCAGTCCAGCGAATTTGAGCCAGTGATGATCAAGGGCGACGATCCCTTTCTGCAAATGTTCACTTCCGGAACGGTGGGCAAGTCCAAGGGCGTTGCAGTCCCGTCCCGGGCGCTGCTGGCATTCTACGTCTACATGAAGTACGCCATTGATCTGCGCGAGGGTGACACCTTCTGGAACGTTGCTGATCCCGGCTGGGCTTACGGTCTCTATTATGCCGTGGTAGGCCCTCTGCTGATGGGGCATGCCACCCATTTCAATCCGGGCGGATTCACGCCGGAATCCACCTACGACATGATCCGGAAATACAAGATCACCAACCTGGCGGCGGCACCCACAGCTTATCGTTTGCTCAAGGCAAACGATCATGTATTGCCGGAGGGTGAGAACCTCGGCCTGCGGGTAGCCAGCAGCGCCGGCGAGCCGCTCAATCCGGAAGTCGTGAACTGGATCCGTAACCGCCATTTCTGTCCGGTCAAGGATCACTATGGTCAGACCGAAACCGGAATGACCTGCTGTAACTTCCACGGTCTTGAGCATCCTGTTCGGGAAGGTTCCATGGGTTATGCCTCCCCCGGCCACAAAGTGGTCGCTTTGAACGAACAGAACGAAGAAGTGGGTGAGGGGGAAGTTGGTCAGCTGGCGGTCGATGTGAACGCCTCACCTCTGTTCCACTTTAACGGCTACACCTGGGGTGAAAAGGATCCGTTTGTAAACGGTTACTATCTTACCGGGGACATGGTCATCAACCATGGCGGTGGCTGTTTCGCCTTCAGCGGCCGGGATGACGACATCATCACCACTGCCGGTTACCGCGTGGGTCCGGCGGACGTTGAAAGCACGCTGCTTGAGCATGCCGCTGTTGCTGAATCCGGGGTTGTCGGAAAGCCTGATGAGAAGCGTGGCTCGATCATCAAGGCGTATGTGGTGATCAAGGGCGATTATCCCCTGGGTGATGAGCAGGCCCTGAAAGACGAGCTTCAGGAGTTGGTGCGTCGTCGTCTGTCGACCCACGCCTTCCCGCGGGAAATCGAGTTTGTTGATGAGCTGCCCAAGACGCCCAGTGGCAAGATCCAGCGATTCGTCCTGCGTAATCAGGCCAAGGACGAAACCGCCGCATGATCATTACCTTTGAGGAGCTGCAGACTTTCCTCGACGAGCAGTTTCCGCAGGGGGCCGCTTTCGGCTCTCTGCAGAAGCTCGGGGATGGCTGGGCTGAAATGAAACTGGAGGTGGACGAGGAACACCTCAGGCCCGGAGGCACTGTTTCCGGGCCCGCCATGATGGGGTTGGCGGACGTCACTGTTTACGCAGCGCTGTTGAGCAAGATCGGTCTGGTGCCGTTGGCCGTGACCACCAGTCTCAACATCAATTTCCTTCGCAAACCGGTAGCTCATCGGCCTATCTGGGCCCGTGCGACCATGCTGAAGGTAGGCCGCACCATGGGTGTGGGCGAGGTGTTTGTATACTCCGAAGGTGCGGAGGAGCCTGTTGCCCACTCCACCATGACCTACTCCATTCCCCCCAACCGGTAGCTCCATGCAGATTCGTGACATGATGGTGCCGGTAGGCGACGGCGTTGAGCTGGAAGTCAGGCGGATTCAGCATGAGGCATCGACGGGGCCGGTTCTGGTATTTCTGCATGAGTCTCTTGGCAATATTGCTCTGTGGCGTCAGTTCCCGGAAAAGCTGGCGCAAGCCACGGGCTGCGATGCGCTGATCTACAACCGGCTGGGCTATGGTCATTCTTCCGACGAATTGCTTCCGCGACCTTACGATTACCTGGAGGTAGCCGGTCATCAGTGGTTGCCCCGTTTGCTGGACGCGCTTGGGATCGAAGATGTTGTTCTGATCGGGCACAGTGACGGAGGCTCAATTGCGCTGGTGGCTGCGGGCGCCATGGGTGGCCGGGTGAAGGCGCTGGCAACCATGGCCGCACATATCTACGCCGATCACCTGACCCTGGCGGGCATAGACGAGATGGTTGTGCGCTATCGGGAGACGGATATTCGGGAGCGACTGGCCAGGTATCACGGTGATCGAACCGATGAGCTGTTCAAAGCCTGGCAGAGGGTCTGGCGGGATGACGGATTTCATGCGGCCATGGATTTCACTCGTTGGCTGGCTACTATTGGATGTCCGGCTATGATCATTCAGGGCGAGGGCGACGAATATGGCGTGCCGGAGCAGGTAACCGATATCGTTGCCGGGATCGGAAGTAACGCTCGGGGCGTCTTTCTTGAGGGCGCCGGGCATTCTCCTCATCTGGAAAGGCAGGATGAGGTAGTAGATCTTCTATACGACTTTTTGTGTAGCGAGAGTATTTATAAAAACAGCAATTAAGTATTGACGTTTACGTATACGTCAATCTAATCTGATAAGCAGATAAAACGCACAACAATAACAAAGGTAGATTGGCTCATGAGTGAACAGTACGTTCTGGAGACCCGTAACCTTGTCAAAGAATTTAAGGGTTTCGTAGCGGTCGACGACGTGAACCTGAAGGTTCAGAAAGGCCATATTCATGCCCTGATCGGTCCCAATGGTGCCGGCAAGACCACGGTCTTCAATCTGCTCACCAAATTTCTGATCCCGACCCGGGGTCAGATTCTGTTCAAAGGTCAGGACATCACCACCCTGAAGTCCGCAGCCATCGCCCGTCAGGGCATTGTTCGTTCGTTTCAGATCTCGGCCGTTTTTCCGCATATGACCGCGCTGGAAAATATCCGGGTCGCGTTGCAGACGTTTGAAGGCACCTCATTCAGTTTCTGGAAATCCGGTAACTCGCTGCACAAGCTTAACCAGCGTTGTATGGAGCTGCTGGATGCCGTTGGGCTGGCCGAGTTTGCCAACACCACTACCGTTGAGCTGGCTTACGGGCGCAAGCGGGCTCTGGAGCTGGCAACCACGCTCGCCATGGAGCCTGAACTTCTGCTGCTGGATGAACCCACTCAGGGTATGGGTTCGGAAGATGTTGATCGGGTGGTAGAGCTCGTTCGCAAAGCTGCGGAGGGGCGGACCGTGCTGATGGTTGAGCACAATCTCAGTGTGGTCAGTAAATTGTGCGATCGCATCACCGTGCTGGCCCAGGGCGCCGTGCTGACCGAAGGCGATTATGCCGCCGTCTCTGCGGATCCGAAGGTACGTGAGGTATACATGGGCAGTGATGGTAGTGGTGAACGAGGAACTACCGCTGACAGTGAGCAGTCGGAGGCGGCGCAATGACCAGCACATCAGATCGTGAATATGAACAGCTTCGCTTGTCGGGGCTGCATGCGTTCTACGGTGAGTCTCATATCCTCCATGGTATTGATATGGTGGTGAACCGTGGAGAGCTCGTGACCCTGCTGGGTCGCAATGGGGCAGGCCGGAGCACAACACTTAAAGCGATCATGAATATGGTTGGCCGGCGCACTGGCTCCATCATGATCAACGGTGAGGAGACCATGTCTTGTGCGCCTCACCACATTGCCAGGTTGGGAGTCGGGTATTGCCCCGAGCATCGGGGCATTTTTTCCTCGCTCAGTGTGCAGGAAAACCTGACCCTGCCGCCGATAGTGCGCAGCGGTGGTATGAGCCTGGAAGAAATCTACAACATGTTTCCGAATCTTTATGAACGACGTTTCAGTCAGGGCACCAAGTTGTCTGGTGGCGAGCAGCAAATGTTGGCTATGGCCCGTATTCTGAGAACCGGCGCCAATATGCTGTTGCTGGACGAAATTACCGAGGGTCTGGCCCCGGTAATAGTCGAGAAGCTTGGTGAGGTTCTTATTGCTCTGAAAAACAAAGGCCTGACCATTGTCCTGGTCGAACAGAATTTCCACTTCGCAGCACCGTTAGCCGACCGTCACTACGTTGTTGAACACGGTCAGATTGTGGAAGAAATCAGCGCCAACGAATTGAGTACCAAACAGTCGGTGCTGGATGGCTATTTGGGGGTCTGATCCCGGATAGAGCGAAAGTAAAAAAAGCAACAAAAACCCGAACCAACGCAAGACAGTAGCGGAGATACAACAATGACAATGATGAAAAAGCTTCTGACCTCAGCCGTTGCATCAGCCTTGATGGCAGGTGGAGCCCAGGCGGCCATTTCCAACGACACCGTCAAGATCGGTTACCTGGCGGACATGTCCGGTACCTATCGTGACCTCGCTGGCCCGAACGGACTGAAAGCCCTGGAAATGGCGGTTGCTGATTTCGGTGGGCAGGTAAACGGTGCCAAAATTGAAGTAGTCAGTGCCGATGACCGCAACAGCCCGGATACTTCCTCCAGCACTGTGCGTCGCTGGGTTGAGAACGACGATGTTGATCTGGTGTCGGGTATGGTGGCGTCTTCTGTTTCCATTGCCGTGAGCAAGATTCTGGAAGAGCATGATCGCCTGGGTATTATTTCCGGTTCGGCCGCTTCCAGTATTACCAATGAACACTGTACTCCGAACCACATCCACTACGTGTACGACACCTACCCACTGGCAAACGGTACCGCCAGCGCGGTTGTCAAAGAGGGCGGTAAAACCTGGTACATGCTGACTGCGGATTACGCTTTCGGTCACTCTCTGGAAAGTGATGTACGCCGGGTTGTTGAAGCCAGCGGCGGCGAGGTGATCGGCGCTGTGCGCCATCCGTTCCCGACCCAGGATTTTTCATCGTTTGTTCTTCAGGCCCAGGCTTCTGGTGCCGACGTAGTTGGTCTTGCGAATGCCGGTGCTGATACCACCAATGCCATCACCACTGCCAGTGAGTTCGGGGTCACCCAATCTGGTCAGACTCTGGCAGCGCTGCTGCTGTTCCTGACAGACGTTCACGCGCTGGGCGCAGAAACCGCGCAGGGCATCCAGTTAACCACTGGCTGGTACTGGGATATGAACGATGAGACCCGTGAATGGTCTGATCGCTTCATGGAAGAGACCGGTGTGCGTCCGACCATGGTTCACGCGGGTATCTACTCAAGTGCCATGCAATACCTGAAAGCTGTTGAAGCGACAGGCTCTGATGATGCTCAGACTGTACGCAAGCAGATGATGGATACCCCGATCAATGACATGTTTGCCAAAAACGGCAAGATCCGTGTTGATGGTCGTATGGTGCACGACATGTTCCTGGCGGAAGTGAAAACACCGGCCGAATCGACTGGTGAGTGGGATCTGTACAAGATTCTGCGCACCATTCCGGCGCAAGAGTCCTATCGCCCGCTCTCTGAGAGCAAGTGCAAGCTCGTTAATAAATAAAACAACCGGTTTGGGTTCGTCCTGCAACAGGGCAGGGCGAACCCATAGAAGCCGAAAAGAACAGAACCAAAAACAACCACCTGTGCTGCTTCTGGAGTTAGCCCAATGTCCATGATTTTCGGCGTCCCTTTGGCTGTGCTTTCCGGCCAGCTCCTGATCGGAATCATCAATGGCGCCTTTTACGCCCTACTGAGCCTTGGGCTCGCGGTTATCTTCGGTCTGCTGAAGATCATCAATTTTGCGCATGGTGCCATGTATATGCTTGGTGCCATGACCACGGTCCTGATGTTCGACTATCTTGGCGTTAACTACTGGGTCGCGCTTTTGCTCGCGCCGCTCCTGGTTGGCGCTTTCGGTGTTGTTATTGAATATTTCCTGCTGCGCCGCATTGCGGGGCAGGACCATATCTACAGCCTCTTGCTGACCTTCGGTGTTGCGCTGATTATCTCGGGCGTGTTGGTGAACTGGTTCGGTGTTTCCGGCCTGAGATACACCATGCCAGACGTTTTCAAAGGCGGCGTAAATCTCGGCTTCATGTTTATGCCGTATTACCGGGCATGGGTCATCGTGGCGGCGTTGGTCGTCTGCTTTGGCACCTGGTTCATGATTGAGAAAACCAAGTTGGGTGCCTATTTGCGGGCAGGTACCGAGGACTCTCAGCTGATGCAGGGGTTCGGTATCAATGTACCTTTACTGATAAGTCTGACTTACGGGTTCGGTGTGGCACTGGCGGCGTTCGCCGGTGTTCTGGCTGCGCCTATCTACTCGGTGACGCCGGTCATGGGGTCGGCCACTTTGATTACGGTGTTTGCCGTTGTGGTTATCGGCGGCATGGGGTCCATCGGAGGTGCCATCATTACCGGCATCCTCATGGGTGTGATCGAGGGGCTCACCAAAACCTTTTATCCGCCGGCGTCTTCGGCAGTCATTTTCCTCGTCATGGTTCTGGTTCTGATGTTCCGGCCCAGTGGCTTGTTCGGTAAGGAGGCATAAACATGAGTCAGTCCGTTAATTCTGCCGACATTCACAAGGCTATCGTTCAGGAACAGGCCGTTCAGGACCGCAAGAAACTGATCCTGAATGGTGTGCTGCTGCTCATTCTGCTTGCTGCGCCCCTCATGATCTATCCTGTCTTCCTGATGAAGATTCTGTGTTTCGCGCTGTTTGCGGTGGCCTTCAATCTTTTGTTCGGGTTCACCGGCCTGCTGTCATTCGGTCATGCGGCATTCCTTGCCACTGGTGGCTATACCACGGGTTATCTGCTCAGCAACTATTCCGGGCTTACCACGGAAATGGGCATCATCGCCGGCACCTTGGCGGCTACGTTGCTGGGCACTGGCTTTGCCTTGTTGTCGATTCGCCGGCAGGGCATCTATTTTGCGATGGTAACCCTGGCGCTGGCGCAACTGGTTTTCTTCTTCTTCGTCCAGTCTGGGTTCACGGGCGGAGAAGATGGCATGCACGGAATTCCGCGTGGTGAGCTGTTGGGGTTCATTAACCTCGAAAATAATATGAATATGTATTATTTCGTGCTGACGGTCTTTATCGTCTGCTATCTTCTGGTGCAGCGCGTTGTCAGCAGTCCTTTTGGGCAGGTTCTCAAGGCGATCAAGCAGAATGAACCTCGTGCGGTTTCACTTGGCTACAACGTGGATCGCTACAAGGTGCTTGCCTTTGTGATCTCGGCAGCCCTGGCGGGTCTTGCCGGTTCAATGAAGTCGGTGGTGTTTCAGCTGGCGTCCCTGAACGACGCGCACTGGCATATGTCCGGTGAGGTTATCCTGATGACTCTCGTCGGCGGTATGGGAACCCTTCTTGGGCCAGTGGTTGGTGCAACCTTTGTGGTTAATATTGAGTATCAGCTCTCTCAGGGCGCGCTGCGAGACTGGGTAGATCCAATTCTCGGCGGCATCTTCGTGCTGACGGTTCTCGCGTTCCGCAGCGGGATTGTGGGAGAGGTGCAGAAGTTCGTGAAGAAAAATATGGGGTAGCTCCTCTATATAGTCACGGGTATCAAAAGGCCACCTGTTCAGGTGGCCTTTTGTTTGAATATGAAAGTCTCGAGAATCAGAGTTTCCTGCTTATCGTTCACGACCATTAAGAAGGCCGCGATGCTGGCATTCCATCAGCTGAGGCTTCCGGCATTTTTGTCACGCCAGAGAGTCGCGCTTTCGTCGATTTCCTGATTTTAGAGGCTCTGGATCACGTTTGGCGCGCGCAAGTGATGTTTAAATATGTAATTGATCATGGGAGGCGGCCGGACTCCCGTTTGTCGTGTCATCAATGCGTCATTGAGTAAGGCGAATTAAAACATAAGGTTGAAGGGCTTTTTGTTTCGCTTTTGGTGTAACGCCGCATCACAATATGTTTCCCTCCGTAAGCGCCAATTTCCTGGCAGGCTAGCCCCAAAAATACAGAACCAGGCCGCATATAACCAGAAACCGCCGCTGTATGATTCACCCATATTCGTCAAATAATTGGTGTGAAAAGATGTCATATTGCGGCAAAAAACTAACGAAGCAAGGACTGCTGATGTTACCTGCGGTGGTTCTGCTTTCTGGCTGCGGTAGCGACACTGCCAGTGACGGCAATACTATCCCGACCGAGACCTCCGTTGTATCCGAGCCGACAGTCCAGATTGCCGGAGCTGCGATGAAAGGTGTCATTCAGCAAGGTCTGGTTGTTGCCAACCGCCTGGTTTCTGATAGCAACGGTGTTTACAGGTTGCAGCAAGAGGCAGCAGAGCCGGTTCTGACTGCTGACGATGGCAGTTATCAGTGGAAGCTCGAAGGTAAGGCCGAAGGCTGGATCCTGGTTGAGCTAAAGGCTGATGGCGGCACCCGCATGATCTGCGATGTGATGCCTCAATGCGACCAGGCCGGCATAGCGCCCGTCCCGTTCGGCCAGGCCATGTCTCTGGATAGCAGTTTCAGCCTTCGTGGTGCAGGCGATCTGCAAATGGAAACGGTAAACCTTACTCCGCTGACCCACCTGGCAGTAACGCTGGCCGAGCGCAGTGCAAGTGGCCTTTCTCCAGCCGAGCTTTCCAGTGCCTACGCTACGGTGGAGAACTGGTTTGGCCTGGCGGCCGGTGCTTTGCGCTTAACTCCGCCGGATCTGACCAATCTGGATGAATTGAGCAGCGTATCCGCTGATGCGATTCAGGTTGCGATTGCCAATGCTGCATTCCTGGCACTGGTGAACGACAACGCCCAGTGGGACTCTATATCTGATGTCTTGGCTGATGTTACATCGCAGGTCAGTGCCACCGGTCAAATCAGCGTCATGGGTGACGGAACCAATGTCGGCCTGGCCGATCTGGTCAGTGCCGCAGCGCTGCAGTCTTCCGGGCTTCAGTACTCAGTGGATTCGAGCGTAATCAGCCAGAAGCTGGTCGTTGTCGAGTATCGCAATGTACAGCGCTTCAAAACGATTGCGGATGTCATTGAGGATAACATCACGGGCGTTGCCAATGCCGGTGAGGCCAGTGACGAAACGTCTGTTGGCGGCGTAACCGTTGGACTTGCCCCGGGTGTCATCACTGACAGTCCGGCGGATTCAGATGCCCAACCGACGACAGATACCTCGACAGGTACGATCGGAAATCAGGTTGCGGATCTTACAGAGTCTGAAGCTTCGGAAGGTACGGTTGCAGGCGTTGCCGGGTCAGGAGTCATTGGGTCAGTATCCGGAGGATCAGGAACTATCGGGTCAGTTGCCAGTGGAACAGGAACTGTTGACCCGGGAACAATTGGATCAGGAACTGTTGACTCAGGCGATAGTGGCGCAGGGATTGTTGACTCCGGAACTATCGGGTCAGGGATCATTGAATCAGGAACTATCGAGACTGTCGACGGAACGACAGGCGATGACTCAAACAGCGGTGTTGTCGCGGATGCTGGAACCGATTCCGAAATCAGTGAGCCGCCCACCATGGAAACTTCTCCGGTGGAAGCCGCTCCCGAGGAAATCTTTCCGGCGAATTCTGCACTGCTGAGTTGGACTGCACCACTGACCCGCGAGAACGGCGAGAGTCTCGCTATGGGTGAAATCGCCGGCTTCGAAGTAGTCTACGGCACCAGTGCTGAAGACCTGGATCAGAGTCTGGCGATTGGCGATGCCTCCATTGATGAGTTACTGGTGGACGAACTCACCGAGGGCACCTGGTATTTTGCAATCCGCACTCTGGATACTGATGGCAACCGCAGCCGCCAGTCCGAGGTGGTATACAAGCAAATCTGATCTGAGGCGAGGAGGCAGCGTTGCGCTTAGGTGCTTCGCTGCCTGCCTGCTAACATGTACCAGACAGTTGCCTGATTCTGAGTACACAATGGAATTTTCTGACGATCGTCATACCCTCCTTGAAGTCATCCCCGATGTTCGTGATGGCCTTACCCGTACCGAGCGGATCATCCTCTACGTATTGCAGGAAACCCAGCGTGAGCGAGACGGCCGCAACGTGCCGACAGCCATGTTGTACGGCAGGGTGCTTGAATACGTGGACATGAGTGAAGCCGAGTTACACCTGTATCTGGACCGGTTGGGTGTCAAGGGAGATGGCAGGTGAGGTTGGTCGCGTAGTCAGCGACCGGTTTGAGGTGCCGGCTACCTCCGCCGGTTGGCGCAGAAGCCGGCAATAAGTCTGCGATTATTTTACTGTGATGGTCGACATCACCAGCTTGCCATCTTTCTTGATGGGGCCGTCTTCCTTGGCACCCAGGGTGTATTCAAAAATTCCGGTTTTCATACCGCCGTCTTCGCTGTGAACCATCAGCATCAGCATGTCACCGGATTTCACTTCCTCGGTCAGGATGGCCGCGACATCCATGTTCATGCCTTTGCGCAACGGCGCATAAGCGACAACAGGACCAGGCTTCATGGTTTTTCCTGTGCGATGAACCACCAGCCAGCCATTCTGTTCGGCAACCACCTTGCTGGCGGATACCACGCCGTTAGAGACCGACTGATCATTAGTCCAGACGCCGGCTTTGTGTTCTTCGGCCAGTGCTGAGCCGGTTGCGAAAGCGCCGGACATCAGTGCAGCCAGAAGTGCGGACGTTTTTGCGTGCTTGTGCATTGCGTTCTCCTAGGTTTCAGGGTTTCCCGTCCCCGGGGTGTTATTGGACGGGTTATCTGCAGCTACGGGAGCAAATGCGCAAAGTTTCAGGCACGCGCGATTTTTTTTGCCTGCCTACTGATTATTTCTATCGGTTGGGTAGAGGTAACCGTGAATCGCCGGCCCGGTCGGCTGGCCAGTTGGTGAGCCGCCCTCGGGTTCAACGCTGATGCCGAACGTGGCTTCCTTGAGAAGAGCAGGGTCGTAACTTCTCAACGCCCCTTCATCGAGTGCGAAATCGTTGCCCAGAACACCTACCGAACGTGGGTTTGGTCCCAGCTCGTCTGCCTTGATCCACAACTGATAGGATTTCCCTGGTCGTGGCTCGGCGGTCACCGGACGGATATTGAGTCGTTGCTCCTTCAGATCCACCGTGAGCAGGAAGGCCGGCTGTTGGTCGTTATGCTGGAACACCGCCACAAAGGACTGCGTTTGCGGCTCGGGCTGTGGTTGGAGCGCGAGGATTGCCACCAGTACCAGGGCGGCCGCCGAAGCAATCGCCGTACTCCAGCGCCAGCGGTTCAGCTGATTACGCAGAGCAACGACGCTGGAAGTTTCAATAACCTCGCGGGGCGTCGATTCCACTCGATCCAGGGCTTTCTCGATTTTCGCGAACAGCGCGGTCGAGGGTTGCACGGGCTCAATTTCATCAGCCAGCCTGCCCAGTCGCTCTTCCCACTGCTGGATCAGCGCTTCCACCTCCGGATCCTCCCGCCGCCGGGATTCAACATAGTCGCGCTCAGAGGCCGGCAGTGTGCCCAGAACGAACTCTGCAACCAGCATGTCCAGTTCGTCACGTTCTGTCATGGCTCAAGACACCTTTTGATCTGTTTCAGGGCACGGTGTAGCCAGGTTTTTACCGTGTTTACCTGCTGGTCAAAGTGGTTTGCCAATTCCTCACGGGACCAGCCATTGAGGTAGGCAAGCCGGACCATGTCCCGCCGGTCTTTTTCCAACTGGTCAATGCAGTGATTCAGGTGGTTTACTGACTGCTGATCCTCCAGCTGTTCCTGTGCAGTCGCCTGCTTGCCCGCCATCTCATCGAGCTCTTCACCCGTTGTTGTGCGGCCGGTGGGGTGCTTGCGCAGTTCATCAATGGCTGTGTTTCGGGCGATGGAGACAAGCCAGGTAATCGGTGACGACCTGCCGGGCTGAAACTGATCGGCTTTTTGCCAGATCTTTATATAGCTTTCCTGAATCACATCGTCTGCCCATCCTCTGTCCCTGAGGATACGCAGTGCGGTGCCGAGAAGTTTCGCAGCGGTGTCCTGATAGAGCAGGGCGAAGGCTTCGCGGTCTCTCTGCGCTACCCGGAGAATCAGTCCGGAAAGCCGATCGCCGGCTACTTCCGGGCTGGGCGGGCTATGGTTAGCGTTGTTATTGTGTGGCTGATGAGGGTCAGGCTTCATGGGGTCCCGGATGATGCGGTTGATTACCTTTCTATGTTCACGCTGTAGGCTGAACATCAGAATATCCGTGTCCCCGCCGCATTCTTACTTCGGGTCCGGCTCTGGGAATTACGATAACACAGTGCGCCGTTTACGCCACCGAACCGGCGGCAAACCGGTCCAGCGGCGGAATGCGCGGTAGAACGTGCTGAGTTCGGCAAAACCCAGATTCTCGGCTATTTCGGGCAGCGGGGTGTCGGTTTCGGCAACTGCGTGGAGGGCTTTCTCCCGGCGTACGTCATCCACCAGTCCGTCGAAGGTTTGCCCCTGGTCTGCAAGCCGCCGGGCAAGGGTACGTTCGCTGATGCCCAGGGTGGTGGCAACGTCGGCCCTGCGGGGCAGGGCGGGTCCCAATCGGGCTGTCAGCCATCTCCGTATTTCCGGAACCGACGTGCTGCTAATGGAAAGCGCGGCGAGGCGGGCCGTCGTGTAGCGCTCGTGCACCTGTGCTAGCTGGGGGTCGGCCTGGGGCAATGGCTGGTCCAGAACGGTATTTTCTACCAGTACCCCGCTGAACGCCTGCTCAAACTCCACCGGACAATTGAAGACATTCTGATACCCCGCCAACGGGCCGAGGCGCGGCTGGCTGAATTGCACCCGGGCCGGCTGCAGCTGGGTTCCTGTGACCCAGCTGGCAAAGCCCATCACCGTGGCCAGTACCGCTTCAATCTGGTGAGGGCTGAAGGCGAGCTTTCCTTGCCGGGGATGGTAGACCAGCCAGGTAGCGGTGTGGCCTGCCAGAACCTGGAAACGCCCACCATCGGAGATCAACCGCTGGAAACGCTGCACCATCACAACGGCCTCACGCAGGGTCGCTGCAGACTGCAGCGCAAAGCCGACACCGCTGATGCTCATCGGAGTGAACCCGGCACCCACCTTCAGGCCAAAACCGGGGTCGCCGGTACATCGCTCCGCCGCATGCCAGAGCCGCGTTATATCATCAATCGGCCAGCGCTCCCGGGCACCGGAAGTCTCGGGAATGCCGGCCGTTGACAGCAAGGTAGTTTCATCCACCGAAAGCCGTTGTGCCGCGGCTATAACGGTATTCACCCAGCCAATGGAAACGGTGGCCTCTAATGTCAATTTTGCTAGCCTCTGAAGTCAATTTTTAAGCCATAGTACCGGTATATCTTTAAAGCTGACAACTCATTGCAATCGGGTCGGATGCGATATGGCCAAGGTGATTTCCTCAGACATTCTGGTGATCGGCGGCGGGCTGGCCGGAATGGTCGCCGCACTGGAGAGTTTGCGAGCGGGCAAGTCCGTTACCCTGGCAGACCGGGACACGGAAGAAAGGATGGGTGGCCTGGCCCTGTGGGCTTTTGGTGGCATGATGCTGGTAGGCACTCCGCTGCAAAAACGCATGAAGATCGCCGACACACCCGAGATTGCCCTGGCTGACTGGCTGAGTTTCGGCGAGCTGTCACCCGACGACGAGCTGCCCCTGCAATGGGCCCGCTATTACGTAGAGCATTCCCGCACCGAGGTTTACGACTGGCTCAGTAAAGAAGGCATCAAGTTCCTGCCGGCGGTGAACTGGGTTGAGCGTGGCCGACTCGGCGATGGCAACCGCCTGCCCCGCTACCATGTGGTCTGGGGCACCGCGCGGGAACTGGTTCGTTGCCTGATGACAGCGCTGCATCGGGAGAACACCGGCGGCAAGCTCACCCTGCTGCACCAGCACCGGATTACCGGGCTCGACCACGAAGCGGGGAAAGTGAGTGGTGCCCTGGCCGTTAACGAGGCCACCGGTGAAGATGTTCGTCTGGTAGCTGGAGCCGTGGTTCTGGCCACCGGTGGGATCAACGGCAGCCATAAGGAATGCCGGGCCAACTGGCCGAGTGACCGTCCACAGCCTGCCGGCATGTTGAACGGTGCTCACCCCTATGCCGATGGCCGCATGCATCACTGGGTGGCCGACAGCCTTGGTGGCCAGATCACCCACGCCGGTGAGATGTGGAATTACGCGGCCGGCTTCCCGCATCCGTACCCCCATTTTCCCGGCCACGGGCTTTCCGGCATTCCCTGTAAATCCGCACTCTGGCTCAACCACCGGGGTGAACGGATCGGCCCGGAACCCCTGGTGACCGGCTTTGATACCCACTGGCTTTGCCAGCGAGTGGCGGAGCAGGAAAAGCCCTGGACATGGCACCTGCTGAACTGGCGCATTGCCGCCAAGGAATTTGCCATTTCCGGCGCAGAACACAATGCCCGGATCAGGGACAAGCAGTTTCCTCTGTTTGTGAAAGAGCTGTTGCTGGGCAACCACGCCCTGGTGCGGCAGATGCAGCATGAAAGTCGCGACTTCCTGGTGGCAGACACCCTGGGCGACCTGGCGGGCAAGATGAATGCGCTCACCTGCTCCCATGACATCGACCCGTCAAGACTCCAGGCCACTGCGGATGCTTTCGATGCCAATTTTGCCGCTGGCACCAGTCTCCATAACGACCCTCAGATCCGGATGATCCAGCATGCCCGGGAATGGAAGCCGGATCGTTTGCGCACCTGCAAACCCGCTCCGCTCCAGAAGCCCGGCGCCGGGCCCTACATTGCTATCCGCATGCAGCTGATTACCCGCAAGAGCCTGGGTGGCCTGCAAACCGATCTGCAAAGCCGCGTCCTTAATACTCAGGGCGAGCCGGTACAGGGTCTCTACTGTGTGGGTGAGGCTGCGGGCTTTGGTGGCGGTGGCGCCAACGGAAAACGGTCCCTGGAAGGCACCTTCCTGCCCGCGTGCATCATGACGGCCCGGGCCGCGGTGCGTTCCATTGTGGCGGGAGGCTGATCACCATGAGCAATATACGTTACCGACAATCGGAATATTCAGAAGCTGGAGAACAACAATGACAAACGGCGCACAAGCCCTGATGAAAACCCTGGTAGATGCCGGTGTTGAGGTCTGCTTCAGTAACCCGGGTACCAGTGAAATGCACTTTGTGGCTGCCCTGGATGACGAGCCTGGAATGCGGGCTGTTCTGGCCCTGTTCGAAGGAGTTGCGACCGGTGCCGCTGACGGCTACGCCCGAATGGCAGACAAGCCTGCCGCCACCCTGTTGCACCTGGGCTGTGGCCTGGGCAATGGGCTGGCCAACCTGCACAACGCTCGCAAGGGCAAAGTACCGGTGGTTAACATTGTCGGTGACCATGCCACCTACCATGTGAAATACGATGCTCAGCTGCAATCCGATATCGAGACCGTCGCCCGTAACGTGTCTCCGGGGTTTGTGCGCACTGCCGGAAGCACGGAAACCCTGTGTCAGGACGCCGCGGAGGCCATCGCCGCAGCACGGACCGCGCCCGGGCAGGTTGCCACACTGATCCTGCCGGCGGATGTGTCCTGGGGAGAGGGTGGTGTGCCCAGCGCACCTCTGGCACCGCCAACACCGGAACCGGCAGACGATGCCACCGTAGAAGCCATTGCCACAGCTATCCGCTCTGGCAAGAAAACCGCACTACTGATGGGCGGCCATTCCCTGCGCGAACCCGGTATGCTGGCGGCGGCCAAGCTGGCGGCGCACAGTGGCGTGACCTTGCTGGCAGAAACCTTTCCCACCCGTATGGAACGGGGCGCAGGCCTGCCTTATATCGAACGCCTGGCCTACCTGGCCGAGCTGGCCACGGTGCAACTGACCGATGTGGAACACCTGATTCTGGTGGATGCCAAGGCGCCCGTCTCCTTTTTCGCCTATCCCGGAAAGCAGAGCTACCTGGTGCCGGATACCTGCGAGGTACACACCCTGGCCGCCCCGGATCAGGACATTCTTGCCAGTCTGAACAAACTCAATGACGCGGTTGGAGCCAGCCAGGCAGAGCCGAAGCTGCAGCCCGCAAAACGACCTGGCCGACCGAGAGGCAAGCTGACTGCGGAGAAAGTCTGCAAAGCCCTTGGCCATCTGATGCCGGAGGACGCCATTATCGTGGACGAGGGAATCACCTCCAGCCTGATGCTCTCGGCGATGACCGCCGGTGCACCTCGCCATGACATGATCACCCTCACTGGCGGCGCCATTGGCCAGGGCTTGCCGAATGCGGTGGGCGCTGCGGTGGCCTGTCCGGAGCGGCCAGTATTTGCTCTGATTGGTGACGGTACCGCCATGTACACCATTCAGTCACTGTGGACCATGGCGAGGGAACGGCTGAACGTCACCTCGATTATCTTCAACAATGCGTCCTATTCGGTACTGAATATTGAGCTTGAGCGGGTGGGCGCGGAAGAGGCCGGTGAAAAAGCCAAATCCCAGCTGGACCTGCGAGGCCCGGTGATCAACTTTGCTGAAATGGCCAATGGCATGGGTGTCCATGGTGTGCGGGTGCACACGGCGGAAGAGATGGCGAGAGCCCTGGAGTATGCCGGTCGGATGCCCGGGCCGCACCTGATTGAAGCCGTGATACCGGAATCCCTGAGCGGGGTGAAACGCCGGATATTGCCGTGGATGCTGCGCTCGTTACCTGGCCTGCCACTGTCGGTTTCCAAGGCGCTGAAGCGCAAACTGGCGCCCTGAAAGGGTTGACGAACGTCTGCATAAATAGAGTGAAGGCCTAGGGCCTGTCTCCTGCGGCGGAGACAGGCCCTAGGCCTTCCGGGGCTCAATTATCCTGCTTAACCGAATGTCTCAGAGCTTGGAGAGCTCCGCATCGAATGTTCTGGCGCCCGCATCGGTAAACTCATAGGCTCCACGAATATACTTCAGCGTTGCCATTTCTATATCTGTAACGCTTTGTCCGTCCTTGGCGGACTTAAGCAGGTCTTTTGCTTCTTCGACTGAGATTTTGCCCTCGCCCTGACCAGTGGTGTGTTTTACGGCCAGATCAATGAGCTCTTTCTCATATTTGTTGCCATCAATTGTCACATAAGCCATGAGAACATCCTTTCGTGAGTAACTGGATCGTCCTTTCCGGAACCTTAATGCTTATGCCGGAGAGCGTGCCGTGGGTCGACACTTTCTTTAATTTAGCTTCTTGTTCAAAAAATGCATAGATTTTCGTGATGAGGTCCGGGGAGTTTGAGCACTCCCCGGATTCAGTGACCGGGCAGACGTTACAACCAGGTCAAACCTGCGCTGATGATGATGCCGGTAATGATCAGCAGCATCAGGCAGTAACCCATAATGTCCTTGGCTTTCAGTCCGGCAATGGCCAGTACCGGCAGGGCCCAGAAAGGTTGTAGCAGGTTGGTCCAGGCGTCACCCCAGGCAACGGCCATGGCTACCCTGGGTATGTTCGCGCCGAGTTCCTGGGCCGCTGGCAACATAACCGGTGCCTGAACTGCCCACTGGCCACCGCCCGACGGTACGAAGATATTCACCACCCCGGCGCTTACAAAACTCCAGAACGGCAGGCTTTCTGCACTGGCAATGGAAACGAAACCGGCAGAAATGCTGGCGGCCAGTCCGGATGCCGTCATCACACTCATGATGCCCGCGTAAAACGGAAACTGGATAACGATACCGGCACCGCCTTTCACGCCCTCGTTCAGGCTGGTAAGAAGACGTTTCGGAGTCTGGTGCAGAATGATCGCCACGAACAGGAACATGAAATTCACAATGTTCAGGTTCAGCCCGCTGCCATTGATAAAGTACTGGAAGACAAACGCGATACCACTGAAACCGATCAGCCAGGCAAGAATCCTGCTGTTTTCCAGGTAATCGGCCGGACGATTGATAACCACGGCAGTATCGGGTTCATCGTCCAGAACCTTGGGGTCTGCGTACACGCTGTCTCTTTCGTCGGGCAGCATGAGCCGGTTAACCAGAGGCACGATAATGAACAGCGCAGCCACAATGGCCAGGTTGAAGAACGCGAAGATTGTTTCGCTGGTGCCGATAATGCCGATCACGTCTGCCGTGAAGTGACCTTCAGTCGCGATGGTCAGGGGTATGGACCCGGCAAGGCCGCCATGCCAGACAATGAAGCCGGAGTAGGCACTGGCAATCAGCAACGGATAGTGAACGCGAATCTGGCGTGCCAGGGCCTTGGCGAACAGTGCGCCGACGACCAGACCGAAACCCCAGTTGATCCAACTGGCGACAAGAGCAATAAAGGTAACCAGCACAATCGCCTGGCCAGGCGTTCTGGCAAGCCCCGCAATCCGATTCAGGATTCCTCGTACCAGTGGTGTACTTGCCATCATGAACCCGGTAACCAATACCAGCAGCATCTGCATGGAAAAGGTCAGCAGGTTCCAGAAACCGTTACCCCACATTTCCACGACCGCCATGGGGCTATGGCCTTCGAAAACCATTGCGGCAATGAACGCGACCAGCGTCAGGATAATTACGAACAGGTAGGGGTCTGGCAAATACTTGTCTACCAGACTGACCATGGGTTTGGATGCCCTGTCTAACATGTTGTCCTCCTTTGTTATTTTTAAGCCAATTCAAGAGTAGCAAGCTAAACCGAAAACGCACAGAAGGAAAAATGATTCTTTAGCCGTATTGTTTTCCTTGTAACTGGTATCAGGAAATGGCGTCGGACAGGGCCTCCGCAATGAACGAGTAGCCATTTGGACCGGGGTGGTAACCATCACGGGCCAGCAATGCGGGGTCGGTGACCGTTGGATAGTTCAGATATCTGAAATCGCTGGAACTGTTCCTGGCAAGCTGTAGATAAATGCGATCGAGTTGCCGGGATCGCCAGCCCATGATGTGCCGGAGCGGCGCCGGCAACGCAGTGAACAGATGCATGGGGGGCACACTGATAAGAAGCAGAGGCCCGGGGTATCGCGGCGCAAGCATTCGGCGCAATTCAATCAATTGCTGGCGGAACCGAAAGCGGGGAGTGAACCCTGTGGTATCGTTCACCCCCATGCTCAACAGCACTACATCCGCTTCCGGTAGGTCGGCATTTTCCAGTTGCCGAACCAGTGCCCCGAGCCGGATACCATTGACCCCGTAAGTATGCCAGGCAATGGCCTGGCCGGTGCGCTCGTGAATCTGCCTGGCCAACTGGCTGGCCAGGCCCTGGTTATGAGTTTCAACACCGACTCCGGCCGCCGTGGATTCCCCGATGACCAGGATTCGCTTTTCGGGGGCGCCTTCCCCGTACTGGCCAGAAGGTGAGCCCCCGGCTTCCGGCAGCCTTGGCGTTGTGCGCCGCGCCTTTTTGCCCTGAAAAAACAGTATCGGGAAGAGCAGGGCAGTGGTCAGCCAGAAAGGAAGGTGCATGAATAAGCTCCGGTGTTTGTTGTTGGCCGGTTAGTGAGCCATTGTCCTGGAGAATACATTGATCACAACGACGCCGGAAATTATCAGCGTTATTCCGATCACACTCGCTATATCCAGCGTCTGCCCGTAGATCAGCCATCCGATAAACGCTACCAGTACAATGCCAAGCCCCGCCCATATGGCATAGGCAAGGCCCACAGGAATCTCTTTGAGCGTGATGGAGAGGAAGTAAAAGGCAACCGCATAGCCTGCAATCACCAGAAGGCTGGGCCAGAGCCTGGTAAAACCTTCACTGGCCTTTAGCCCGCTGGTCGCGACGACTTCTGCAACAATGGCTATGCCGAGAAATAACCAACTTTTCACAGACAATCTCCTGTTCAGCACGAAAACCGGCACCCGAAGATACCAGCCCTCAGCCCACTGGGGGAACGGTTAGGCATCAGAGGCTGTCTCCTTTACTACCGAAGCCAGTGAGTGGTCGTGCCGTGTCATGAAGCGTACCGGCATGGAGTATCGTTACGGGTTCGAGCCTCCGGGTTTGCCCGAGGATAGCCTGTTGCGGCAGCATGTACTCTATCGTTTACGGTGTCGACTCTATTGTATGGTGGCTGTTCTCGGTACTGGCCGATGGGAGAAGACGTTGCGGATAGATCAATCCCTTGAAATGCAGTTACTCTGCCTGAATCATAAGGCAGAGCTGTTTGACCTTATAGAGGCCAATCGCGAACACCTTCGCAAGTGGTTGCCGTGGGTTGATGGGACCAGGTCTCCAGCAGACACCGAATCCTTCATCAGATCGGCCATATCGCAATACGAATCCGGCAACAATCCGCACTACGCAATTTTCTATGGCTCGACTCTGTGTGGTGCGTGCGGATTCCATCCATTTGACATAAAAAATGGGGTCGGTAGTCTCGGCTATTGGCTGGGACACCGCTATTCGGGTAAAGGAATCATGGCATTATGCGTGAAGGCACTGGTTGAACATGGGTTTCGAGAGTGCGGCTTAAGCCGAATCGAAATTGCTTGTGCAACAGGTAACACCAGGAGCAGGCGCATCCCGGAGCGTTTGGGTTTCGAGTATGACGGTGTGCTCCGGGACAATGAGTTTTTAAACGGTCGGTACGTCGATCAGGCAATATATTCCATGCAGGCATCGGCGTTTCTGGCTGCAAGTCCCTGGCACAGTGACGCCTGATCCCATAGACATACTGACGATATCTTCGCCCTCAGGGAACTGATGGCGAGCCAGAATCGGCCACGGCCACTACCGGAGACAAAAGGCGATATGAACATGGCTCCCGCACCCTATCCCATTGGTACATCTGGCACTCCCTGGGGCGATGCAGAACGCTCCGAGTGGTTGTCACGGCAGACTCGTCGGCGCAGCTACGCGTCGGAGGTTCTGGGTGTGATTGAACGCCTGCGCTCCCGCTTTGATGTGGAAGAGTATGGTTGCCTGGATTACGGTCCCGACCGGTATCCGCTTATGGCGATACGCAGCCGCAACTGGAACGACGATCTGCCTGTGGTCCTGGTTACCGGGGGTGTTCATGGTTATGAAACCAGTGGTGTGCATGGCGCACTCCGCTTTGTTGACAAACACGCAGAGGCGTATGCGGGTCGCGTGAATTTGCTGGTTGCGCCCTGTGTCAGTCCCTGGGCATACGAGCGCATCCACCGCTGGAACCGGAACGCGATCGATCCGAACCGTTCCTTCCATGATGACAGCCCCGCGGAGGAGTCTACGGCGCTTATGCGATTGGTGGCGCCTTATCGTGATCGGGCGTTGATTCATATCGACCTTCACGAAACCACTGATACTGACGAAAGCGAGTTCCGTCCTGCGCTGGCTGCTCGTGATGGCAAACCATTCGAGCCCGCAGGGATTCCCGATGGTTTCTATGTCGTTGACGATAGCGCGAACCCGCAGCCGGAATTCCAGCAGGCAGTCATCGGGGCGGTCGAGCAGGTTACGCATATCGCGCCAGCCGACGATAAAGGTGAGATTTTTGGCTCACCGGTGGTCGCTCGCGGTGTCATTGAGTATCCGCTCACGCAGTGGGGGCTGTGCGCCGGTGTTACCCGGGCTCCCTACAGGACGACAACCGAAGTTTATCCCGACAGCCCGCGTGTCACCCCGGAACAATGCAATCGCGCCCAGGCTGCGGCGGTGTGTGCCGCGATCACTTACGGACTGGCGGCACGGTGACTGTCACTTTGAGTTGGACGTCAGTTTTCCTGTGCTGACAACCGTTTGTGTGGGCGTCCCTGGTTTGGAGAGGTAAGGCTGCGACAATGCCTCCAGCTTCTCCTTTCTCAGCTGACGGACGGCATTCCAGATCTGTTCTGACAGCTGTGGGTTCGCCGCCTTGAACTGCCGGGAAAGCATAAGGTAGTAGGGCTTGGTTTCCAGAGGCGGGTGAATCCGGACAATGCCTGTCAGTTGGTCTGCGTTCTTGTCCAACAGGAAATCCGCCGTGATCGATTGAAGCGCAACGGCATCTACCCGCTTTGCGACCAGCAGTTGCAGGCTTTGCCTGGAGCTGCGGACCTTCATCACCGACACACCCAGATCCTCCAGGTCCCTCACAATAGAGTAACCCAGTGGGGCGCCAATCCTGAGGTCGGACGCCTCGAAAGCCTCGCCATTCCAGCCCAGGTCAGCGTCTGACAGGGAATAGAGATGGTAGCTGATGGTGGTCAGGCGTCGTGAGGGGTCGATTTGTCCATCTTTTCGGGGGTATTCGCCAATTCGAGTGCGCTCAGTATTGTAGGATGCATTGAATATCCCATCCACCTGGCCGGTCTCGAGCATGGCAAGGCAGCGTTTCCAGGGAAAGCGGCTGAATCTGATGCGTAGATCCGGTATCCGCTCTTCCAGCAGTTTTACCAGTTCTACCGCTGCACCGGGTCTTTCCAGAACCTGTTGTGTGTCGCCCATGTAGTAGGGAAACTGGGTTTTATCTTCGTAGGCGACGTGCAGAACCGTCTCGGCAACCGCAGCTTGGGCTGCAGTCAGTAGCAGGTACAGGGGGATCCAGGCGAGGTATGACTGCTCGCATGCTTTCATGGCCAGGGTCCAACAGAATGCAATAAACAAATCAGCTTAGTTGGCTGCTGGGCAAATTCAAAGTCTGTGGCCTCATAGCGCTGCCGGAAAACGGTTCTTTTAATTTTGCGTGCGCATGTCATCTTTCCATCGAAAGCCCGGTTCACCTGCTTGCCAAACGCCGTCTCTGTTGAAAGGGTGGGGGCTGGCCATGTTGATATACTGGGGCAAGCCAAACTGAGGTGAAAGGTTCCGCGGGGCTTTGATGATTACCCGGTCCATAAAATCCAGCCCCTGCTGTGTTGCCGGCTCGTGAGCATTGGGCGACGCCCGGTGGGCAACAGCCCAGTTGTCGATGAATAACAGATCGCCGGTATCGAATTCATAGTGAATGCCATAGCCACTCTTGATGGAATGATCCAGCAGGTCATTGTAGTCGTTGAACAGGTTCTTCATGGCGACTTCATCCAGCAACCGGAAGCAGTCGATGTGTGCGGGAAGGGTTTTCAGCTGGTCGATTGTCAGCCCTTCGTCCGGCAGGCGCTCGATCACGGCGCCGGTCATGCCCAGATGCAGCCAGACGCTTTTACGGCCGGAAATCGGATGGGTATGGACCACAGGATGAGTTACGCTGGAAGCGGAGTTTACCGACACCAGGCGCTGCCAGAGATCCTGCTTGTCCGGTGGGAGTGCATCAAACGCGGCACCCTGATGCGCGAAGTGGGTGCCGGCGCCGTTGTGTGGCGCACGGGCGATATAGTAGGCGCTATGGGAGAAGCTGGCAGCCTCCAGGTTGCCATCGTTGTGCCACTGTGTGCCGGTGCGGGAAATGCTCTTGTGGCCAGCGCTGGAGGAGCGGAAGATACGTCTGTTACGGCCAGGTGTTGCGGGATGAACGCCGTGGGTTAAATGGATCTCGTGCCCGCCCCACCAGGTGCATGTATCAATCAGTTCCTCTGAGGAAAGGCCCGCCTGGTGTTTGAAAACGATGAACCCGCGATTCGCCATTTCGGCTTCCAGAGCTTTTATCGCGGGATCTGATAAGCGGTTGCGGACATCGGCACCGTAGATTTCAGCCCCAATAGGTTCCAGCGGTTTTACGGAGAGGCCTTCCTGTTCGAGCAGGGCCAGATTTTCAGGGTTAAGGGGTGCCACGGTGAGGGTTGGTTCCTGAGTCTGTGCCATAGCCGTCAACTACCATGCTGCTCGCTTTTTGAACAGCCTAACCCAGCGAGTTTTTGGAATTCAAATCGAATGTCCCGACAGACCTGCTTTGAGTTCTGCGGCAGGCTGCTTGACAGCGTCAAGACCACCTCGTGCCATTCGGAATCATTCAAGAGCGCTGCTGCGCCTGGTGTCGTGAGTACTGATTACGGAGGGTGACTATGGAGTTCGTGGCTTTTCTGTTGGCAATCATATTCGTAAGCATTGGAAGTTTCTGGGTGACAGGTACTCTGTATGGTTTTTTTCATCGGCCAGCAATTTACTTTCCAATGTCCCTGGCAACCAAAATGGCAGCTTCCGCGGTTTTTGGTGTCTGGCTTTTCGGGATTGGTGGCATCGTTATCGCAACACTGGTCTTCAATAACGCGATGATGAAAAGGCAGGATTACAGCCGCTGGCCCACCATTTTGGCGGGCAGCGTAATTTCGGTAGTTTGCTCGGTTATCATCTACTTTGCGGTGTTCGCCCTGGCATGGGGCGTTCTAGATTGATCCGCCGTGATTGTCAGTCGGCACGAAAAGCTGCGCAGCCTTGCGGGTAAAGCTCTGGCGGCCGCCCTTGAATGCCATCAGTGGCTGCGCCAGATTTGCAATCACTGCCGCCGGTGAATCGGCATCCAAGACAATAAAGTCGGCGGCACAGCCCGGCGTAAGACCATAATCCTGCAGGCGAATCAGCTTCGCAGATTCCTCCGAAATCCATCCAAGGCAACGCGCGAGCTCCACCGACGTGCCCAGATGGCAGACGTTAGCCAGCAGATTGGCCTGACGGATCAGCGAGACATCACCGAACGGCGTGAAGGGGTTGCCTACGTTATTGGTAGACAGCGAACACGTCACACCGCAGGCGTGGAGCCTTGCCAGCGGAGCCACGCCACGGGGCACGTTGTGGGTGGCATCCCGGCCAGTGAGGAAGAGATCGGTGGAGGGTAATGCGGTCACCTGAACGCCGGCTTCGGCCAGAGCCAAAGCGGTTTCCCGGAATTGGTCTGGTGCCAATGCCGACAGCTTGGTGGCATGGCCGATCGTAACCCGGTGCTGCCAGCCATGGGCCAGGGTGCACCGAATCACCTCCGGTATCGTCATGCCCTGTGGGTTGAGATCGAAGTCCAGATGCAGATCCAGGTCGCAGTTGTAACGCTCCGCCAGCTCGAACAACCGGCGGATTTGACCGGCAGGATCATCATCCATGTAGGGGCAGCCGCCGAGGACGGTGGCTCCATTCTCCAGTGCTTCACATAAAAGCTCTTCGGTGCCCGGATTATTGAGCAGGCCCTCCTGGGGGAAAACACAGAGTTCCAGGGTGACTCCCCAGGCATAATCATGCTGTAGTCGGCGGATCGCCCGGAAGCCGGTCAGTCCGATGCCGGGATCCAGTTCCACATGAGTGCGCATATGGGTGGTACCCTGAGTAATGGCCTGTTCCAGAATGCGAGCGCCGCGCTGATAGACATCCGTCTCGGTGAACTCCGACTTGGCGGCACTGGTACTGGATACTGCTTCCTCGAGGGTGCCTTCCTGTAGCTTGCAGCGGTCCATGATGCAGGCCTTGTCCAGGTGAATATGTGTTTCGATGAGTCCTGGCAGGACCAGATGGCCCCCAAGATCAATCTCGGTGGTCGGTGACGCATCGGTGGCGAAGGCTTCGATAAACCTGCCGTGTTCCACCCGTAATTCAGTGACCTGCTCTGGTTGATCCGGCAACCTCAGGTTCTTGAACAGTATTGAGCTCATGCAACATTTTCCCCAAGGTAGGCTGCTTCCAGTTCCGGATCGTTGCGGAGGGTTTCGGCATCGCCGGAATGAACCACTCGCCCGGTTTCCAATACGTAAGCCCGGTCCGCGACCTGCAGGGCCAGGTTGGCCATCTGATCCACCAGCAGCAGGGTGACGCCTTCATCCCGCAGGGTAGCCAGAGCGTCATAAAGCTCGGCGACCATGGCAGGGGCCAGTCCCAGAGAAGGCTCGTCCAACAACAGGATCGAAGGTTTCGCCATCAGACCGCGACCAACGGCCACCATTTGCTGCTCACCACCGGACAGCAGGCCTGCAGGGCTGTTAATTCGGTCCTTCAGCCTCGGGAAGCGAGCCAGAATGTCATCTACGTCCTGGTCAAGGTCAGCGCGATCGGCCCGAGAATATGCCCCCATTAGCAGGTTGTCCCGCACGCTCAGTTCCGGAAAGACCTGACGACCCTCGGGCACCAGTGCCAGCCCTTTGCCGGCAATCTGGTTGGCGTCCAGGGTTTCGATATTTTCGTTGTTAAGCACTACTGAGCCCTTGGAGGCAGAGTGCAATCCTGCAATAGCCTGAAGAATGCTGGACTTGCCGGCGCCATTGGCCCCAAGGATGGCAATAAGTTCCCCTGGGTTGACCACAAGGCTTGCTCCCTCGACCACCGGGGCTGCGCCGTAATCGATCAACAGGTCCTTAACGAACAGGGTGGCGTCCCGACTTCCGTCCCATGCCTTGGGGCGCGGCGGTGCCTGGTAATCGGTACTTCCGAGGTAGGCCTTTACCACCTCCGGATTGGCACGAACCTCTTCAGGCTCTCCCCACGCGATGGGGCGTCCGGAATCCAGCACCAGGATGCGGTCGGAAACAGACATCACCATGGTCATGTCATGCTCCACCAGGATTACGGCAATACCAAAGCCTGAAATGGTCCGAAGCAGTTCGGTCACCTGATCCGTATCGGCCCGACTCAGGCCGGCGGCGGGCTCGTCCAGCAACAATACCCTTGGTTTAAGCGCCAGGGCCCGGGCGATTTCTACCAGGCGGCGATCAACATGTGGTAGAGCCTCAGCGAGGGTGTGCACCGAACCGCGGTAGCCAACCAGTGCCAGCAAATCCATGGCGATGTCTACCTGCCGGGGGTCTGGCTTGCGCCAGCAATCTCCCAGGCGGCCTCGTTGCATTCCGGCCAGCAGATTCTCGAGTACAGTCAGGCCTGCAAACAACTGCGTGGTCTGGTAGGTCCGGGCAATGCCGGCCCGGGCGATCTTCCAGGCAGGCAAGCCGGCCAGGTCACTGTCGAGGTCAATGCGGCCGCTGTCCGGCGCGTAGAAGCCGCTGACCATGTTCAGGACGGTGGTTTTACCCGCGCCGTTGGGCCCGATGATGCTGGTAACACTGCCTGGTTTGGCCGTGAAACTGACTCGCTCAGCCGCTTGTACGCCGCCGAACCGGATGCCGATATCCTTAACGCGCAAGCCGTCAGGGACACCCGCGTCGCATGTCAGGAAACTCGCCAATCGATTAGTGTCGGGCTGTTGCCGGGGTATCACGCGCTCTGATTTTGAGAACCTGGCCTGAAGCACGCCGAGTGCTCCGGTTGGTGCGATCCAAAGAACCGCCAGCAGGACGCCGGCGAAAAGGAGCAGTCGCATCTCCGCCATGCTTGACAGCAGTTCCGGCACGAGCACGATGAGAATGGCACCCAGCAAGGGCCCGAATACAGTTCCGGCACCGCCGACGATAACCGCCAATACAAAGAGAATGGACTGGGTAAAGGGAAAGGAGTCGGGGTTAATAAACATCATCAGTGGCGACAATAGTGACCCTGACAGTCCAGCGAAAAGTGCAGACAAGGCAAAGGCCAGGGTCTTGGTCTGTATCGGATTAAAGCCCAGAGAGCGAGCCGCGATTTCGGTGGCCTTGACGGAACGGATAGCACGCCCGCAACTGCTGCCAGACAGACGGTGGAAAAACAACAGTGAGGCAACCATCAGCGCGACGGCCATCAACGCCAGTCCGGTACTGGCGGGCAGGCTACCAGTGTCCGGCATCGGCACACCGATCAAGCCGTTAGCGCCGCCGGTAAGGGATCGCCACTCGATAAGGCCGTGGTGCACGATAAAGCCGAAGGCAATGGTCACCATAGCGAGGTATGGGCCGCTGACACGAACCGCGGGTATCGCGAGCAGGGCGCCGACAGCGGCGGTGACGACAGCCGCGCTGGCCATGGCCAGTACCAGCGGGACCCCGGCCATGGTCATCAGTGCCGAGATATAGGCGCCAATGGCGTAGAAAGCGACATGGCCAAACGAAATCTGGCCGCTGAGACCGATCAGGATATTGAGGCCGCTGCACACGACCGTTGTCAGGGCGATCAGCGTCATGACCAGCAGACCATAGCCACCCAGGGTAAAGGACAGCACTGAGCCCGTCAGAGCCAGCAAGCCGAGCAGGCTCGGTACCAGCCATCGATGCGAAACCAGAGAATTGGGGGACATCATACTTTCACCAGCTTTTTGGAACCGAACAGACCGTTGGGGCGCAGCGCGAGGGCAGCGATCACCAGACTGAAGGTCAGGATCTGGGAGAGGGTGGAGCCCAGGTAGACAATGATCAGCGCTTCTACCAGGCCGAACAGAAGGCCGGCTAACACCACGCCATTGAGGCTGCTTATGCCGCCAAGGATGGCTACAGCGAAGGCCTTAAGGCCAAACAGCATGCCCATTTCCGAATGCACGCTCACAAGAGGTGCAATCAGAAGCCCGGCGATGCCGGCAAATACGGTTGAAACAGCAAAAGACAGAGCGACTACCCGGGTTACGTGGATACCCATCATCCTGGCCGCTGTCGGGTTCTGGACCGTCGCATCCAGCACCTTGCCCAGGCGGGTGAATCGCCGTACCAGAACCAATGCCAGTACGATTGCCGCTACAACTACGGGAAGAATCAGCTGCATCAGCCCGATACCGGTACCAAAGAGTTCCAGGCGATGATCGACGCCTTCCAGCAGGAAACGGCGGGGTTCTTTGCCGAAAGTGAACATCACCAGGTTGTCTACTAACAGGCCCCCGGCCACCGTAGCCAGTAGCCAGGCTTCCGAGCCCCGGCTATGGAAGGGGCGCACCAGGAAGCGCTCGATGGCCAGGCCATAGAGTGCACAAAGTGACAGGGTCAGAAACGCGGCCACCACCCAGGGTATCCCCAGGGTAATGCAAAAGGTATAGCCCAGTACGGAGCCCACCATCATCGCGCTGCCCTGGGCAAAATTGACCGTCTGGGAAACGATGAATGTGATGTGAAACCCCAGTGCCAGAAGGGCATACATGCTGCCCATGCCAAGGCCACTGATAATACTGGCAGTGATCATGAAGTGGTGTCCTCCTGCCGGCCGGATCCGAGATCCGGCCGGCTGTTAGCAAATGCCTGGTGCGAACTTTGACGAGCCGCGGCTTACCGATCGACGGGAACGATGCGGCCATCAACAAAGTGAGTGAACAGATAATCGTCCGGACCGAGAGCGTCGGGCTGCTCTGGTGAGAATGGCTTGCTGTAGTTCTTGATCAGGCCTTCGTAGTCGTCAATGGCGAAGTAACCCTTGCGGATAGCTTGGCCTTCGGTGCTGCCAGCATTTTCGATGGCGAGTGCGGTCAGGTGCATGGCGTCATAAGCGTTGGCAATGCCGACTGCCGGTGTGACATCGGCAAGATCCTTGATTTCCGGATAACGCTGCTTAAGGGTCGCCATGACATCTGCACCCTTGCCTTGCTGGTTTTCAACGAAAGTAAAGGTCTGGATGAAGTGCACTTTGGCCGCATTTTCACCGGCCAGCTCACTGAAGCGACCACCTGCAGGGCCCCAATGGGAAACAATTGGTACATCCCAGCCCATGCGGTCCAGGGATTTCACCACCTGTGCGGATGGTGAGACGTTAGCGACCATCAACAGAGAGTCTGCACCGGCATTCTTGAGACGGCTCAGCTGTGGCACCATGTCAATATCGTTGCTCTCAACACGCTCGATCCCAGCCCACTCCATATCACGGGATTCCAGCGCATGGCGGAAGCCCTTTTCGTTGGATTCGCCCCAGGGGTTGTTAATCAGGACCATGCCTGGCTTTTTCATGCCGAACTCATCGATGCCGTATTGCACCAGGGCTTCGTCTACCAGTTCGTCCACGGCGGACACCCGGAAGACGTAGTTCTCATCGGCGCCGTTCTGGGTGATCGGGGTGCCGGCAGCCCATACGCCCATGAAAGGGAATTTCATCTGATTGGCCAAGGGCACGATGGCCAGTGATACCGGCGTGTCCAGGCCACCGAAGAGCACAGCTACCTCTTCACGCTGAACCAGTTCGCGGGCGGCCAGAAGCCCTTTATTCGGGTTGCTTTCGTCATCCCTGCGCAGCAGTTCCACCTGCCGGCCAAGGATGCCGCCTTTGGCGTTGATCTCGTCGATTGCAATGGTCAATCCGCGGGTAATTGCCTCACCGGATTTGGCGGATTGGCCTGACAGAGATGCTACCAGGCCGATCTTCAGGGGGGCGTCTGCGTGAGCCAGACTGGTCAGGGATAGCAGACCCGTTGCCGCCAGGGGCAGAAACCAGTGTTTGATTCGTGTTGTTAAGCGCATTGCATTTCTCCAGCTTTGCTTGAGTATGTATAAATATTGCTAGCAACATGGGTGCCACTATAATGTGTCAGTTATTCAGAGAAATTTAGTTTTTTGGCACTAAAAAAGCGCTTTATGGATATTTTTGCCCCGAAATAGAGCGGATATTGTTTAGAGAATGATCATCAAACAGGAGAGTTGAGAATGTCAGCTAAAGATGAAGCAATTAAGATTGTTAGCAATTTTCTTGAGGCGTCTATGGCGCCGGATCCGGAGCGCGCAGCTACCTTTATGGCGCCGGATGTGAGCATCACCTTCACCGGAGGGCGCGCCATGGAAAGTACCCGGGCCATTACTGAGTTCAACGGTGGGCGCTATGCCTGGGTCAAGAAGGAGTTGGGATCGTTCGACTGGACTGAGCACGTCGACCACACGGTGGTTTATTCCAACGGCACGCTTTATGGCGAATGGCCCGACGGTCGCCCGTTTGCTGGCAACCGTTATTTAGACCGTTTTGAGGTTCGTGATGGCCAGATCACTCGAATGGACGTATGGAATGACAGTGCCGAGTGGTTGCTGACGCCGGATTTGAATCGGGAATCCTAAAGCGTCTGAGCGGGCACTTCCCGGAGACCGGCTCCTTCTATGGCCGGTCTCCGGTTTCCCCAACGGGGGTGCTATTTGTTTTGAGTTGCCACATACAGGGCGCGCAGGTGGTCCCCGGAGGTGGTGGGAGGGTATTTTGCAGTTGTGTCCGGTATCAGATTGCTGATCGTAGCGTCGTAGTTCGGATTGTGGAAAAACACCAGTGACTGGCGCCGGGTCTCGGGGCCAGAGTTTGCGGGCGGGTTCACTACGCGATGCAGAGTTGAAACCCAGGTGTCGTTGGTCCAGCGAGCCAGCAGGTCGCCGATGTTTATGATGAAACAGTCGGGGATAATGGGAACGTCGACCCATTCGCCTTCGGCGTTGCAAACTTGCAGGCCTCCGGGGCGGTCCTCAGTGGCGAGAATAGTGAGGCTGCCATAGTCCGAGTGAGCGCCCGCACGAATCTGCCCCGGGGTGGGCTCCGTCAGTTGCGCCGGGTAATTACGCACGCGCAGACGGCTGATATGCCGGTCTATCAGAGCATCAAAGTGGTCTTCCGGAAGCTTCAGTGCCAGAGCAAAAACCCGCATCAGCAAGGCGGCAAGCTGCCCCATTTCCCGGTAGTAAAGAGTCCAGACCTCTTTGAGTTCAGCTGGCTGTTCAGGCCATATGTTGGGGGCAAAATGTTTGCCGGCGGCAGGGGCGTTAGCGTAGTCAGGGCCCGGTGTGTCGACAGGACCGATCATGAAGCTTTCGTTCAGATCGCTACCGGTTGCGTTCGGGTCCCGGGAGCGGGCAAGCGATTCCTCATCCACGCCTGTATAGCCCCGGGTGACGTCCATCGATGGCCTTGCGACCTTTTTCTTTTCTGAAAGTGGAAGATCAAAGAATTCACGGGATACCTTGCGGGCGCGGGCAATGAGCTCGGGACTGATGCCGTGGCCTCGGATGACCAGAAATCCGATATCACGGCAGGCCTGGTCGACGGCCTCAGCAACCTGCTTTTTATCGGCTTCGCTGCCGAGACGGAAAGGCTCCAGATCAATGACGGGTACGTTTAACAGTTTCATGGGAAGCTCCTGATGATTAATGAGGTGCTAGACCAGTGCATCGCCACCATCCACCAGCACGGTTGAGCCGGTGGTGGAGGGATTGGTCGCGACAAACAAGATGGCGTGGGCAATATCGTCGGCCGCGGCTACCTGCCCGGTGAGCAGTCGCTGGCGCATAGAAGTGAACTTCGCTTCGCGGCCCTCCGGGCCCAGGCGATCCCAGAGGGGCGTGGCGGTGGTGCTCGGTGACACGGCATTAACACGGATTCCCGCCGGTGCCAGTTCAAGGGCAAGTCCTCGCATAAGCCCTTCGACTGCCGCGTTGAGAGCGCCCTGGAGCACCGCATTGACGTTCGGTCTCTGGGCATAAACGCCGGAGACAAAGGTCAGTGAGCCACCCTTGCATATGAGTGCGCTGCGACCGACATGGTAGGCGCCCCAGAACTTGCTTTGTGTGCCGTCCTGAGCCTGATCAAGAGGAAGCGACTTGACGGTGCCGACCTGAGTGGAGGATCCCGCCAGAATAACGTGATTCCATGGCGCATGGCTTTTAAAGAAGCTGTCGACTTCGGATGCTGACCGGACGTCCAGTTCCTGTGTCAGGACGCCTGGTGGCAGACGTTGCAGGGCGGAGTTAAGGCGCTCGGGTGTGCGCGAGGCAATGGTTACTGCTGCGCCTGCATTGGCTGCACGGAGGGCGGTGGCCTCGCCAATACCCGAGCTGCCTCCTATGACCAGTACGCGTTGGTTTTTGATGACGTTGTCCTCACTGTAACGTTAGCAAAATATATAAATATTGCTAGCAAATAAAGTGCCACGTCTCAGTATGAGGGATCAGGAAGGTTATGCAGGTGTTTTTGCGTTTTCCAGGGCCAAAGCTTCACAGAGGTCTATAGCGGGTTTGCCCTCGTCTTCGAACTGCAGTTCACTTTCCAGATGGTTCAGATGGTCAAGCATCAGCTCGGCAGCCTTGCCGTTATCCCCCGCTTCCAGGGCGGCGAGGATTTCCCGATGCTCGGTGTGTTGGCAGGCCGGGATATCGTTGCGTTGATACAGAGCAACAATGAGCGAACTCCTGAGCATCAGGTTCTCAAGGATGCTGGAGAGCACCTGGTTTTCGGAAGCTTTTCCGAGTACTCGGTGAAAGTTGCACAGCTCACGAATGATTGCGCGCCGATCGTTGCCTGCCGTAGCTCCATGCTCCGATTGCATGTGTGCTTCGAGAATTTTCGCATGGCGCTTCATTTTTTCTGGCGTGATGCTTTCTACAAGGCCCCGTTCCACCGCCCTTCTGGCTTCGAACACATCCCGTGCTTCCTGTACCGAGGGCTCGGAGACGTGAGCGCCGCGATTTGGCTCAATGGTCACGATGCTTTGAAGTGCCAGCCGCTGGATGGCCGCCTGAACATGGTTTCGGTTGGCCCTTAGAGCCTTGACAATCTCTGCCTCAACCAGGCGGGTGCCCGGAGGAAGTGAATGACGGGCAATGGCGTTTGATAGTGCATCAAAAATTCGCTGAACTTCCTGTTGTTTGCTGGTATTTCTTTTTGAAGACGTTCCCATCAGATTGAGGTCACCATTGCTAGCACTGGAGAAGATTTACCGCAATTCTAGCACTTAAATTGAGCAGCCTGTCTAGTATCGGTGCGCACGCCAATGATCTGATGGTGCCCGCTCTCCAGATTCTCCCATTTTAGGTTTCCTGGCAGTTATTGATTACCCGGTCGCCGTGGCGCAGACATAACGTATACAATAACCGACAGAATTGGATCAGTAGCCGGGGAAAGCGTAATGAGTGGTAGCGGTCAGATGGCGGAATCGACCTCTGGTGACCAGAAGCAAGCGTCCGTTTCTGGGGGGAAGAAATCGGGGGATAAAGGCTTGGATGCTATCTATCAGTCTGTCTCTGACGCCATCATTGAGCACAGGCTCAAGCCCGGAGCCCGTTTGCGGGAGGATGCACTTGCTGATGTTTTTGGTGTCAGTCGCACCGGTATCCGCAAGGTCCTGCAACGGCTGGCACTTGAGCAACTGGTTACTCTAACTCCCCGCCGGGGCGCCAGTGTTACCCGTCCTTCGGTGGATGAGGCGAAAGATGTGTTCGAAGCGCGCCTGCTGGTGGAGTGTGCATTGATGGAAGCGGCGGCGAAACGCATAACTGAAGCTGATGTCGAGGATCTGCGCAACATGGCGAGCCAGGAGCAGAAAGCGCTCCGTAATCGTGAACAGCAGACGGCTATCAAACTCTCGGCTGCTTTCCATGCCCGCCTTGCCGAACTGTCCGGCAACCGCACTCTGGCGGGATTTGTCAGCCAGTTATGCTCACGTTCGTCCCTGATTCTGGCGGTTTACGGTCATTCCGGGCATCTGGGTTGTGAGTCTCACGATCATGAAAACCTGATTGATCTGCTGGCGACCGGAGAGGGTGTCAGAGCCGGTGAGTTTATGGCGCGACACCTGAAGTCGATTGAGTCGTCGTTGTCGATCTTTGAGGAGCCGGAGGAAACTCCGGATCTGAGGGATATCTTTGCGCTCAATGACTGATCGTTGACGTTGAGCGCCCCCACTGGCAAGCGTGGGGGCGTCGAATGGACACGGTGTCAGCGTGGTTTGTCTTTCACTTCTGACACCGCTGTGGTCAGTCGCAGAAGCGCTGACAGGCCGGCCAGTATTTCATCAGCAGATAGTAGCTCAGACCGGCGGGAATGAGACTGGCGTACCAGGACACTGCCGAGAAGCTCAGAGCAACGATAACCCCCAGAACGGTAGCCACCAGCGCTGCGTAGTTTACGCCCCGGTAGGGCCCTTGCGGGTTGTACAGGTGGTTCAGGTTCAGCTCCCGACCGCGGATCAGGTAATAGTCCACAACCAGTACGGCGAAGATCGGGCCAAGGAATGCCGAGTAGGTCTGCACGAAAATCTGCAGGCCCGCCGCGGATCCGTCTTTCACCAGTTCCCAGGGGAAGGTGGCGAATGCCAGAAGACCTACAATGATCGTTGCCTTTCGGAAACTCAGCTTGAAGACATCCATCAGTACGTAGGTTGGCGGCACCACGTTGTTGAGAACGTTAGTGGTAACCTGGGCGAAAGCAATAAACATCAGAGTGGTCATCAGCAGTGGTGTGTTGTCGACTGCGTTGGCGAAGACCTGAATCGGGTCGGCAACACCGGTGGCCTCGGAAACCATATAGCCGATCAGGCCCATGAACAGGGTGCATGGCAGGATGGACATGGAGTAGATGGTGGTCAGCAGGCCCGGGCCGGTGCCGTGCTTGTGTTCGCGGGCGTAGTCGCTGACGTTCAGGATCATGGTGCTGTAAATACCAAGGAACAGCATGGTTGCGCCCCAGAACGGCAGGCCCCAGGAGCCTTCCATCGTCAAAAGGTTGGCCGACAGGGTGTCACCGTAGCGTTGAACCGTGCTGTAGAACATGTACACGAGCGACGCGAGAATAAAAGCACTGCCCACGTTCTCCAGCCATTTGATGCCCTGGAAGCCGGTGACTGACAGGGCAATCTGCAGAAACTGGAACGCAATAAAGAAGAACACCAGGTTGTCGAAACCGAACAGGGTGGTGGACACCATATTCAGTGCTCCGGCACCAATCCAGCTCTGGAAACCATACCAGACAATGGCGGGAACGGCTCGCACGAGGCCGGGCAGGCGGGTGCCGGCGAAGCCGAACGAGCTTCTCGCCTGAACCATGAAGGGGATGCCATACTTGTAGCCGGCGGCTCCGTTCAGGGCCAGGGCTGTGCCGATGATGAAGCAGCCGATGGCGATGGCGAGAGTAGCCTGTAGAAGGTTCAGGGTGCCAACCACGCTGGAACCCATGGTAAAGGTGCCAATGGAAACGCAGCCGCCGAACCAGGCCAGCAGATAGGACAGTCGTCCCATGATGCGGGTGTTCTGGGGCGCCAGTGATTCCTCCCCGAGTGCCTTGGTGTCCACGTCGGATACTTCCTGATAGGAAGCGTGAAATTGGGTCTGTGTTTGAGGGTTGCTCATGCTAGGCCTCGTTGTGCATGCAGTGTCGTTGCCCACTCCGTACATCAGAGCAGATGTGGATGCCCCGGTGTGAGGGGCTTTATAGTTAGTTCTGCATCAGATCTATTGTTGTGTAGGTCTTGTTTTATTGGGTGTTCAGGTCAGAGAAACTCTCAAAGCGTCCGACAAACTGCTTCGGGCGCGGGAACGCCAGGTCACCGTGTTTGCTGGTGCCCAGGTTCAGGCCAGCCAGGGCTTCCGATAGCTTTACGGCTGCAGTAACGCCTTCAATGACGGGAAGGCCGACCGCCTCGGTCAGGTAATCCGTGAGATCCGCCATGCCGCCACAGCCCAGCACGATGGCGCCGATGTTGTCTTCTTCTTTTGCCCTGCGGCACTCCTCCACCAAGCGCTGTACCGCCAGGTCTGCATTGTCTTCCAGGTCCAGCACCGGTATTTCCGCAGCCCGCACTTTGCGACAGTGATGACGGAATCCGTAACTCTCGAGAAGGTGCTCGGCGATGATGCCGGTGCGCCCGAGCGTGGTCACGATGGAAAACCGGGTGCTGATCATGGTGGCAACGTGGAATGCTGCTTCCGCTATGCCAAGTACGGGGGCACGTGTGAGTTCACGGGCTGCCAGCAGGCCCGGGTCACCAAAGCAGGCAACCACGTAGGCGTCGACGGGGTCGTCGCCGCGCTCCCCTGCCAGGACTTCCTCTGCAACACCGACGGCGCTGATGGCTTCATCGAAATGACTTTCGATGGAAACCGGGCCACTGGCAGGTTGAGTGGCGCTGATGCGGGTGCCCGGAGATGCCACCTTTTCTGCCGCTGTGCCGATGGTCTCGGTCATGGAGCGGGTGGTGTTCGGGTTGATGATTCGGATATGCATGGTGCACCTGTTTGATAATTGTGGTGAACAAAACAATAAGTAATTGTACACAATTTAAAACCAGGTTCAGAGGAACTGCAAGTTTTCAACGCAGAAATACTGGCGTAAAGGTGTCTGTGCAGCAGTTGGGTTTCAAACTTAGGCGGTGTATTGGCCTGGCAGCAGCGATTGCGCTTGCATGATTGGTACAAAAAAATATATTTTCGTATACAATAAATTTTAACTTTGAATCGACTTACCTGCGTAATCCGCTCCCCCGGATTCTATTGAGGACGCGATGCTATGAGTATGACGCCGGAGTATCCCCGCGACCTGGTTGGCTATGGCCGCGCATTGCCAGAGGTCCGTTGGCCAGGGCAGGCCCGGGTGGCCGTTCAGTTCGTGCTCAACTATGAAGAGGGTGGTGAGAACTGTGTGTTACACGGAGACAGCCACTCGGAACGTTTCCTTTCCGAGATCGTTGGGGCCGAGGCTTTTCCAGACCGGCACATGAGCATGGAGTCCATCTACGAATACGGTTCCCGGGCCGGAGTGTGGCGTCTGTTGAGAGAGTTTGAGCGTCGTGGTCTGCCGTTAACGGTGTTCGGTGTGGCGATGGCTCTCCAGCGTAACCCGGAAGTGGCGCAGGCGTTCAGGGAGCTGGGTCATGAAGTGGCCTGCCATGGCTGGCGCTGGATCCACTACCAGGATATCCCCGAGGAGATTGAGCGCGAACACATGCAGCGTGCAATCGAGATCTTCCAGACGTTATATGGCGAGAAGCCGCTTGGCTGGTACACCGGTCGCGACAGCCCGAACACACGCCGGTTGCTGTTGGATGAGGGCAGCTTCCTCTATGACAGCGACTATTACGGTGACGACCTGCCGTTCTGGGTCCGCCAGAATGACTCCAGTGGCGAACCCCACAATCACCTTGTTGTGCCCTATACCCTGGATACCAATGACATGCGCTTTGCCACTCCGCAAGGATTCAACACCGGAGACCACTTCTTCGAGTATCTGCGGGATGCCTTTGATGTGCTGTATGAAGAAGGCAAGGATACGCCTAAGATGCTCTCTGTCGGATTGCACTGCAGGCTGATTGGTCGTCCTGGGCGTTTCAGGGGATTGCAGCGCTTTCTTGATCATATCGAATCCCGCGATCGTGTCTGGGTGACACGGCGTGTGGATATTGCCCAGCACTGGGCCAGTCACCATCCTTTTGATTCCGGAGCACTCTGATGACCAACAGGCAAACGCATTCTCCTTACTACGCGCCAACCGGCGGGCATCCGCCTCAGACGCAGCTGTTGACCGACCGCGCCGTGTTCACCGAGGCCTACGCAGTGATTCCCAAGGGCGTGATGCGGGACATTGTTGTGAGCCATCTGCCGTTCTGGGACAAGACCCGCCTTTGGGTTCTGTCGCGTCCGTTGTCGGGATTTTCGGAAACCTTTTCCCAATACATCATGGAAGTGGCGCCAGGTGGTGGAAGTGAACGTCCGGAAATCGATCCGGGTGCCGAGGGTGTGCTGTTTGTCGTGGAGGGTGAGCTGACCCTGACCCTGGCCGGAAAGACCTACGACATGACGCCAGGCGGATACGCCTTCATTCCGCCGGGCAGTGACTGGCAGGTGCGTAATACATCCGCTTCAGAGGTGCGCTTCCACTGGATCCGTAAGGCCTATGAGGTCGTCGATGGGGTTGATCTGCCAGAGCCATTCGTGACTAACGAAGCGGATGTCGAGCCTATCGAAATGCCGGATACCAACGGTTGCTGGGCAACAACCCGCTTTGTGGATCAAAGCGATATGCGCCATGACATGCACGTGAATATCGTGACCTTCCAGCCGGGCGGCGTTATTCCCTTTGCGGAAACCCATGTGATGGAGCATGGCCTGTATGTTCTGGAGGGCAAGGCCGTGTACCTGCTTAACAAGGACTGGGTAGAGGTGGAAGCCGGTGATTACATGTGGCTTCGCGCTTTCTGCCCTCAGGCTTGTTACGCCGGTGGCCCGGGACGCTTTCGCTACCTGTTGTACAAAGACGTGAACCGCCATATGAAACTTAATGGCTTTGGTAGCCGCTGAGTCCGTCTGAGGAAAATAAATATGCTGAAGCTGACTGCCCAGCCCCTGACCCCTGAGGCTTTTGAGCCTTTTGGGGACGTAATCGACAGCCGGAGCGCTGATAACTCATTCCCGATCAATGGCGGAAGGACGCGACGCTGCCATGACCTGGCGGATGTTGAGATTCTGGGTGAGGGTGGCCGAGCCCTGATCAGCATCTTTGTCAGCCAGCCAATCCGGGTACCCCTGGCCGTGGCCTGCATGGAGCGCCATCCACTGGGGAGCCAGGCTTTTATCCCGATGCACGGCGAGCGTTTTCTGATTGTTGTGGCTCCCCCCGGAGATGTCATCGATCCGCAAAGCGTGCGGTCATTCATCACCGATGGTCATCAGGGTATCAACTACCGGGCAGGCACCTGGCATGCGGTGCATTCGGTGCTGGATCAAGAGGGAGAGTTTCTGGTGGTAGATCGTGGCGGGCCAGGGCACAACTGCGATGAGCACCCCGTAGAGGTGCTCATCAGCATCGACTGATTATTGCTTCAGCCCCATCTCCTCAATGGAGATTTCCCGCATCTTGAATTTCTGGATTTTCCCGGTGACGGTCATCGGGAACTCATCCACGAACTTGTAGTTCTTCGGGATCTTGAAGTGGGCGATCTTGCCTTTGCAGAACGCCTGCAGATCCTCTGCCGTAACCGGCGCCGCATCGGGTGCCAGTTTGACCCAGGCGATCAGTTCTTCACCGTATCTGTCATCGGGGATTCCGGTTACCTGTACTTCCTCGATGGCCGGATGGGTGTAGAGGAACTCTTCAATCTCTTTCGGGTAAATGTTCTCCCCGCCGCGGATCACCATGTCCTTGATGCGGCCAACAATCTGAACGTAGCCGTCTTCGTCCATGGTGGCCAGGTCGCCGGTGTGCATCCAGCCGGCACTGTCGATGGCTTCTCGGGTTTTCTCTTCATTGTTCCAGTACTTGAGCATGACGCTATAGCCGCGGGTGCACAGTTCGCCGATCTCGCCACGCGGAACCACATTGCCCGTGCCCGGATCGACAATCTTTGTTTCCAGATGGGGTTGGGTGCGACCCACGGTGGTGACCTGCTTCTCGAACGGGTCGAGGGAGCTGGTCTGGGTGGAGACCGGGCTGGTTTCGGTCATGCCGTAGGCAATCTGAACCTCTTTCATATTCATTTTGCCATTGACCTTTTTCATTACCTCCGCGGGACAGATGGAGCCAGCCATAATGCCGGTGCGCAGGGTGGATAGGTCGTAGGTTTCGAAGTCCGGATCAGCCAGTTCGGCGATGAACATGGTAGGCACGCCGTAGAGTGCAGTGGCCTTTTCCTGATGCACGGCCTGGAGCACGGATTTCGGTTCGAAGCCTTCATCCGGATAGATCATGGTAGAGCCATGGGTGATGCAGCCCAGGTTGCCCATGACCATGCCGAAGCAGTGGTACAGCGGGACGGGGATAACCAGGCGGTCCTTTTCGGTGAACAGCTGGCTTTCGGCCACAAAATACCCGTTGTTGAGGATGTTGTGGTGAGTGAGGGTAGCGCCCTTCGGATTACCGGTGG
Organism: Marinobacter sp. F3R08; assembly: GCF_018860425.1. GTDB lineage: Bacteria > Pseudomonadota > Gammaproteobacteria > Pseudomonadales > Oleiphilaceae > Marinobacter. The sequence goes on from NZ_JAHKPI010000015.1 coordinate 351,383, forward strand.
TGCCGGAGGTAAACTGGATGTTGATGGGGTCATCAAACTGCAGCTCGCCCTGACGCTTTTCCAGATCCGCTTCGGACACATCGCTGGCGAAGCCGACGAACTCTTTCCAGGTCCACATACCGTCGTGTTTGTCTTCGTGCACGTTGATAACGGCACGCAGGTCCGGCACATGGTCGGCTTTGAGCTTGCCCGGGGCGCTGCGCTTCAGCTCGGGGGCGAGCTCGTAGATCATCTCGCGGTAGTTGGAGGCCTTGAAGCTGTCCGCCGTTACCAGCACGGTGATGCCGGCCAGGTTCAGCGCGTACTGAAGTTCGTGTACACCGTAGGCCGGGTTGATGTTGACGAGGATAGCGCCGACTTTTGCAGTAGCGAACTGGGTAACAGTCCACTCATAGCGGTTGGGGGACCAGATGCCTACCCGGTCGCCGCGCTTGACGCCGATGGCCATGAAGGCACGGGCGGCTTCATCAACCTTTTCAACGAATTCCCTGTAGGTCCAGCGAATGTCCTGGTGCAGACACACCAGGGCTTCGGTGTCGGGGTATTTTTCTGCGGTGCGGTCGAGCATATCGCCGATGGTCATGCCCAACAGGGGCACTTCGGCGGTTCCGCTGGTATAGCTTGGTAGAGTCTTGCTCATTTCTCTGCCTCCATTGTTTTTGTATTCGAGGGCGAGCAGGGTTGTTTGGCCTGCTAGCGACTCTGGCTGTGATACTCGGGGTTAGGTTGCATATCGCTGGCAATCGCCACGCGATTGGACATGTTGTAGAAACCAACCAGGTTGCTCAGATCCCAGATGCCGCGGTCGCTGAGCCCGGCATCCCGCAGGGCCTGGATGTCGTCTTCGGTGACGGTGGCCGGTGAACGGGTCAGATGCGATGCAAAATCCAGCATGGCCCGCTGGCGCTGGTCGAGTCTGGCGCTGCGGTAGTTCATCACCATGTGTTCTCCCAGCTGGGGGTCGCCGCTCAGTACACGCACGGCGGCACCGTGGGCGACCAGGCAGTAGAAGCATTTGTTTTCCGAGGAGACCACCACGGCTACCATTTCCCGCTCCAGTTTGGAGAGTTCCCCTTCGCCGAGCATGAGCTCGTTGTAGAGGCGGGTGAAGCCTTCCAGTTGTTTGAGGTTCTGGCTGTAGGCGGTGAGTACGTTCGGGATCATGCCGAGTTTTTCCTGGCAGATCCGGAAGTACTTCTGAGTGTCTTCCGGCATGTCTTTGATCTCCGGGATGGGGAGATCCAGGGCCACTACATTTTTATTGTTCATTCTTGGTTTCCAGTCTTCTTGTTTGGTGCTTTGGCGGACGGGTCCCGCCCGCCAATTCAATTATTGGCAGTTTCCGCCCAATGCCTGGCCTACTTTTGATCCGTTGTGACGGTTCAGCTGGCCGCTGATCCAGTCGCCGGTCGCGACAAGTTTATTCAGATCAACCCCGGTTTCTATGCCCAGACCGTTCAGCAGGTATAGCACGTCTTCGGTGGCGACGTTGCCCGAGGCGCCCTTGGCGTAGGGGCAGCCACCGAGGCCGGCGACGGATGCGTCGATCACACTGACACCTTCTTCAAGCACCGCGTAGAGGTTAGCCAATGCCTGGCCGTAGGTGTCGTGGAAATGCGCAGCCAAAAGTTCCATCGGCACATGGGCGGCGACGGCTTCGATCATGCGCTTGGCTTTGATCGGCGTGCCGACGCCGATGGTGTCGCCCAGGGAGATCTCGTGGCAGCCCATGTCGTACAGGGCCCTGGCCACGTGAGCTACCTGCTCGGGGGCGATGTCACCTTCGTAGGGACAGCCCATGACGGTGGAGACATAGCCGCGCACGGGAATGCCGTGCTTGCGGGCTTCTTCGACCACCGGAGCAAAGCGTTCCAGGCTTTCGGCAATGGTGCAGTTGATGTTCTTTTTGCTGAAGGATTCGGACGCCGCGCCGAACACCGCAACCTCGTCGACCTTCGCAGCCAGGGCACCTTCAAACCCTCTCAGGTTCGGGGTGAGGGCAGAGTAGCGAACGCCCGCCTTGCGGTTAATGCCAGCCATGACTTCGGCGGCGTCACCCATCTGTGGCACCCATTTCGGGGACACAAAGCTGGCGGCCTCGATGTGGCTCAGGCCGCTGTCGGCCAGACGGTCGATCAGCCCGGTCTTTATGGCGGTGGGGATGACGGCGCCCGGCTCGTTCTGGAGCCCGTCCCGGGGGCTCATCTCAACCAGGCGAACCTGTTTTGGAAAGGCCATCAACCTGCCTCCTCTTCACTGACTTCAATGGCAATAAGCTCTGCACCTTCGGAAACCTGATCGCCTTCGGCAAAGAAAATTTCTGTGACCACACCGTTGGCCGGAGCCTTGATGGCGTGCTCCATTTTCATGGCTTCCATGATCACCAGACTCTGTCCGGCGTTAACCTTGTCGCCGACTTTTGCTTGCACGGCCACAATGGCGCCGTTCATGGGTGCGGCCAGGCTGCCTTCTCCGGCCAGTTCCTCGAAGCCGTAGCTTTCCTTGTACACGGAGCAGTTAAAGGTGTCGCCCTCGTAGAACAAGACCAGCTGATCGTTATACAGATTTCCGTGGATGCTGATTCGGTGCCCGTTGATCACGGCCTGCAGGTAGTCGTCATCCAGTCGGGCCGTGAGGTTATACACGCTATCGCCCACGTACACCTGGTAGCGGTCATCCCGCTCCAGCACCTTGAGGTCGTGAATCTCCTCACCCACCTGCAGTTGCAGCGGCTGAGCGTATTCAGAATTCATGCGCCAGCTGTTCTGGCGACCGAACGGAGACCAGGGGTCAGTGCTGACTACTTCCCGTGACTTGCGTTGCTCCAGAACAAAGCCGGCAGCCAGAACCAGGGCTTTGTGGGCATCCAGTCTGGATTTCGGGAACAGCAGCTCCCGGTGATCCTCGATAAAGCCGGTGGTCAGTTCGGCTTCCCGGAACGGCTGGGCATCAGCCAGTGCGTGCAGGAACCGGATGTTGGTTCTCACCCCTGCGATGCGGTAATGCTCCAGTGCCTGAACCATGCGGTTGATGGCCTGGTCGCGGGTTTCATCCCACACGATCAGTTTGGCGATCATAGGGTCGTAATGAATGCTGATGTCGTCGCCTTCGGTGACGCCGGTGTCCACTCTTACATGGGCGCTTTCATCCGGTGTGCTCAGGTAACGCAGGTGGCCGGTGGCCGGCAGGAAGTCCTGGTCCGGGTCTTCAGCGTAGATGCGCGCTTCCAGAGCGTGGCCCCGGGTTTTTACCTGGGACTGTTCCAGTGGCAGGGGCTCACCCCAGGCCACTTTCAGTTGCCATTCCACCAGATCCTGGCCAGTGACCATCTCAGTGACGGGGTGTTCTACCTGCAGACGGGTGTTCATTTCCATGAAGAAGAAGGAGCCGTCCACGTCGTACAGGAACTCAACAGTACCAGCGCCCACGTAGTTGATGGCCTGGGCGGCTTTGACCGCTGCTTCACCCATGGCTTTGCGGGTCTGCTCGCTCAGTCCCGGCGCCGGAGCCTCTTCGAGCACTTTCTGGTGGCGGCGCTGAACGGAGCAGTCGCGCTCGGCCAGGTACACACCCTTGCCGTCCTGATCGCAGAAGACCTGGATCTCTACGTGCCGTGGTTGGGTCAGGTAGCGCTCAATCAGCATGTCCGGGTTGCCGAAGGCGTTCTGGGCCTCACGTTTCGCGGCCGCCAGGGCATCGTCAAATTCGGATATCTGTTCGACCACCCGCATGCCTTTGCCACCACCGCCGGCTACGGCCTTGAGCAATAGCGGGAAGCCGCATTTCCCGGCTTCGGCACGCAGGGTTTCTGCCGATTGGTCGTCGCCGTGGTAACCGGGCACCAGGGGCACGCCGGCTTTTTCCATGATGGCTTTGGCGGCGGACTTGGAACCCATGGCCGCAATGGCCGAGGAGGGTGGTCCGATGAACACCAGATCGTTGGCTTCGCAGGCTTCGGCAAAACCGGTGTTTTCTGAGAGAAAACCGTAACCCGGGTGAATGGCCTGGGCACCGCTCTGTTTGGCAATCTCGATGATTTTCTCGGCCCGAAGGTAGCTCTCGGAGCTGGGGGCGGGGCCGATGTGGAAGGCTTCGTCGGCCATGGCCACGTGCCGGGCATTGGCGTCAGCTTCTGAGTAGACAGCGACGCAGCGGATGCCCATGCGGTGGGCGGTTTGTATGATCCGGCAGGCGATTTCGCCCCGGTTGGCGATCAGAATCTTGCTGAACATTGTTGTTATTCCTCCGGAACCCAGTTGGCCTTGCGCTTGTTCAGGAAGGCGCTGAGCCCTTCCTGCCCTTCTTCACCCACCCGGATGTCCGCGATGCGGTGTGCCGTATCGTCAATCACATCGTCGCTGATGGGCTTGTGGCTGACAGCGAAGATCAGCTCCTTGGCGGCTTTCATGGCGTTGGGCCCGTTCATGGCCAGTTGCTGAAGCATGTCGTTACAGCGGGCTTCCATGGTCTCGACATCGTCGCAGACGATGTGCACAAGACCGTATTCCAGTGCCTGTGTTGCTGTGAATATCTCAGCTGAGATGAAGTATCGTCTCGCCTGGCGTTCGCCGATGGCCCTTACCACGTAGGGGCTGATCACCGCCGGAATCAGGCCGAGTTTCACTTCACTCAGGCAGAAACTGGAAGTTTCGGTGGCAATGACGATGTCACAGCAGGCGGCAAGGCCCACTGCACCGCCGAAAGCAGCGCCCTGAACCAGGCCGATCACCGGCTTGGACAGGTGGTTGAGCACGTTCATCAGCCGAGCCAGTTCCCGGGAATCATCCAGGTTTTCCTGGCGGCTGTTCTCGGCCATGCGGCGCATCCAGCCAAGGTCGGCCCCGGCGGAGAAGTGCTTGCCTTCGGAGCGCAGGATGACGACCTTCACGCTGTCGTTGGCATTCACCTCGGTGAGGGTGCTGATCAGCTGCTGGATGATCACGTCGTCGAAGGCGTTGCGCTTGTCCGGGCGGTTGAGAACCACCTCGGCAATGCCTTCGGAACGGTGTCTGAGCAGAACTGCGGATTCGTTGTCTGTCATATCAGTCTCCCCGATCACATCCGGAACACGCCGAAGCGTGTTGGCTTGGCAGGTCGGTTAAGGGTGGCAGACAGGCTCAGGGCAACCACTTCCCGGGTCTGGGCCGGGTCGATAACACCGTCGTCCCACAGGCGGGCACTGGCATAGTAGGGGTGGCCCTGGTGTTCGTAGGTGTCGATGATCGGTTTCTTGAACTCAGTCTCTTCTTCGGCGCTCCATTCCTGGCCTTTACGCTCCATACCCTCCCGGCGAACGGTGGCCATGACGCCGGCGGCCTGTTCGCCACCCATTACGGAGATCCGGGCGTTCGGCCACATCCACAGGAAGTCCGGGCTGTAGGCCCGGCCACACATGCCGTAGTTGCCTGCGCCGAAACTGCCACCAATCAGCACGGTGATTTTGGGTACGTTGGCACAGGCCACGGCCATAACCATCTTGGCGCCGTGCTTGGCAATGCCCTCGGATTCGTATTTCTGGCCCACCATGAAACCGGTGATGTTCTGCAGGAACAGCAGCGGGATGTTGCGCTGACAGCAAAGCTCCACAAAGTGGGCGCCTTTCTGCGCAGACTCACCGAACAGGATGCCGTTGTTGGCAATAATGCCCACCGGATAGCCGTGGATATGGGCAAAGCCGGTCACCAGGGTCTGGCCGTAGTAGCGTTTGAATTCGTCGAACTCGGAGCTGTCAACGATGCGGGCAATCACATCACGCACGTCAAATTGTTTGCGCAGGTCGGTGCCGACGATGCCGTAAATTTCGTCAGCGTCGTACAGAGGTGCCGTGGGCTTGCGGATTTCCACATCCGTTGGCTTGCGACGATTCAGGTTTGAGACGCTGCGGCGCGCGATTTCAAGGGCGTGGGCGTCGTTCTCGGCGTAATGGTCGGCTACACCGGAGATTTTGCAGTGTACGTCGGCACCACCGAGGTCTTCAGCGCTGACCACTTCACCGGTGGCGGCTTTTACCAGCGGCGGGCCGGCCAGGAAGATGGTGCCCTGGTTGCGTACGATAATGGATTCGTCAGCCATGGCAGGCACGTAAGCGCCACCGGCGGTACACAGGCCCATGACAACGGCGATCTGGGGGATATCGTCGGCGGACATGCGAGCCTGGTTATAGAATATGCGGCCAAAGTGGTCGCGGTCCGGGAAGACTTCGTCCTGCCGTGGCAGGTTGGCGCCGCCAGAGTCGACCAGGTAGATGCAGGGCAGACGATTCTGCAGGGCGATTTCCTGAGCGCGCAGGTGTTTTTTTACCGTCAACGGGTAGTAACTGCCGCCTTTAACGGTAGCGTCGTTGGCGATGATCATGCATTCGGTGCCGGAAACCCGACCCACGCCGGCGATAACGCCTGCTGCGGGGACGTCTTCACCGTAGACGTTGTAGGCGGCGAACTGGCCGATTTCCAGAAACGGGGAACCGTCGTCCAGGAGGCGATTAATGCGCTCCCTGGGCAGTAGTTTGCCCCGGGCAATGTGGCGCTCCTGATAGGAAGGGCCGCCGCCTTGCTGGATGGTGGAAACTTTGTCACGCAGGTCCGCTACGGCCTGGGCCATGGCTTCCTGGTTGGCCTGGAACTCTTCGGACCTGGGGTTAATCTTGCTTTGAAGTATTGTCATTTTATCGGGCCTCGAGGTTCGGGGCGGCGGGACTGGCGGACTGTCTTTCCGGGAACCGCTACGAGCACATCCTTGTGCACTTGACTGTGGCCATCCATGGCCACAGACATTCCCGGAAAGACACTCCGCCAGTCCCTCGTCTTACTTTGGGTGCAGGCCGTCCTGCGATCTTCCTGCTGTGGACGGCCTCTGGCTTGAAGCTGGGCTTTACTTGTTCAGATACAACTCGCGGCCAATGAGCATTCGGCGGATTTCAGAAGTTCCGGCACCGATTTCATACAGTTTGGCGTCACGCAGCAGGCGGCCTGTCGGGTATTCATTGATGTAGCCGTTGCCGCCCAGAAGCTGGATGGCGTCCAGGGCCAGTTTGGTGGCCATTTCGGCGGAGTAGAGGATGGCGCCTGCGGCGTCTTTGCGGGTGGTTTCACCGCGGTCGGCCGACATGGCGACCATGTAGACGTAAGACTTGGCGGTGTTCATCCAGGTGTACATGTCGGCGACCTTGCCCTGGACCAGTTCAAATTCACCGATGGCCTGGCCGAACTGTTTGCGTTCACGGATGTAGGGAACGACAACGTCCATGGCTGCCTGCATGATGCCCAGTGGGCCGCCCGAAAGAACCAGCCGCTCGTAGTCGAGACCGCTCATGAGGACTTTGGCGCCGTTACCCACCCCACCCAGGACGTTTTCCTTGGGTACTTTGCAGTCTACGAAGACCAGCTCACAGGTGTTGGAGCCGCGCATGCCGAGCTTGTCGAGTTTCTGATGGCGGCTGAAGCCCGGAGCATCGCGTTCTACGATGAAGGCGGTAACGCCCTTGGAGCCGGCCTGGGTATCGGTCTTGGCGTAGATGACGTAGGTGTTTGCGTCCGGGCCGTTGGTGATCCACATCTTGTTGCCATTCAGGATGTAGTGGTCACCGGCATCCTTGGCGCTCAGTTTCATGGAGATGACGTCGGAGCCGGCATTGGGCTCGGACATGGCGAGGGCGCCAATGTGTTCGCCGCTGACGAGTTTCGGCAGGTATTTCTGTTTCTGTTCTTCGGTGCCGTTGCGGTGAATCTGGTTCACGCACAGGTTGGAGTGGGCACCGTAGGAGAGGCCAACGGAGGCGGAGGCACGGCTGATTTCTTCCATGGCGATGACGTGCGCCAGGTAGCCCATGTCGGAGCCGCCGTATTCTTCGCTCACGGTGATACCCAGCAAGCCCATGTCGCCCATTTTTCGCCACAGGTCCATGGGGAACTCGTTGTTGCGGTCGATTTCCTCGGCACGGGGTGCGATTTCAGACGCAGCAAAGCCGTTGATCTGCTCGCGGAGCATATCCAGGGTTTCGCCGAGGCCGAAGTTGAGCTCTGAGTATTGTGATTTCATCGTTGGCTACCTTTGATTTCTGTTATTAGTTTTCAGCGGCCTGCCTGTTTTCATCGTTCGCAGGCGCTTGCTGTTTCTTTTTCTTTTGCAGTTCTGCCAGGGCTTCCCGACACCGGGCCTCGGCTGTATCCATTTCCATTTCTGCCTGGGCGATGTCGTTTTTCTGTTGTTCCAGTTGCGCCCGTTTGTTGCTCAGAATGGTCAGCATCTTGAGCAACTGTTTCTCATTGCCGCTGAGAGTCTCGTCCCACAGGTCAAACAGCTCTTTGGTTTCCGCGAGGGAGAAGCCCATGCGCTTGCCCCGGAGGATCAGTTTTAGCCGTACACGATCTTTCGAGCTGAAGATCCGCGTCTGCCCGCGCCGTGACGGCTTGAGCAGTTCCTGATCTTCATAGAAACGAATGCTCCGGGTTGTCACGTCGAACTCTTTTGCGAGCTCGCTGATGCTGTATGTCTGTTTAATGTCCATTGGGATTTCCTTTTTAGACTTAGGTTAGATAAAGTTTACGTAAACGTAAAGTAGTTTTAGGGTCCGATTTCTAACAAACAGAATCCTGAAAAGAGGGGTGAACGATGGAATTCAATAATGTGGCAGCCATTGTAACAGGCGGGGCTTCCGGACTGGGCGAGGGTGCGGCACGGGCGTTGGCTGCGTCTGGCTGCAAGGTTGCGGTGCTTGATTTGCAGCAAGAGCAGGGTGAGAAGGTGGCCGCAGACATCGGCGGCATTTTCCTGAAATGCGATGTGAGTTCCCCGGACAGTGCTGAAGCGGCTATTAATGCGGCGCGTGAGGTGCATGGCCCGTGCGGGATTGCGGTCAACTGTGCCGGCATTGCCACGGCCTCCAAGATTCTGGGGCGTGAGGGTGTGATGCCACTGGAGAGCTTCAGCAAGGTTATTCAGGTCAATCTCATCGGCACCTTTAACATTCTGCGCCTGGCGGCGGCGGATATGGCCCAGCGTGAGCCAAATGCCGACGGCGAACGAGGTGTCATCATCAATACGGCGTCGGTGGCGGCCTATGAAGGGCAGATTGGTCAGGCCGCGTACAGTGCCTCCAAGGGTGGCGTGGTTTCACTTACCCTGCAGTCAGCCCGTGAGCTGGCCCGGGAGGGCATCCGTGTAAATACGATTGCACCGGGCCTGTTCATGACACCCATGATGGCGGGTATGCCCGAGGAAGTTCAGGAGAGCCTGGCAGCCACGCTGCCTTTCCCCAAGCGCCTCGGCAAGCCGGAAGAGTTTGGGATGATGGTGGACCAGATGGTGCGCAATCCGATTCTCAATGGCGAAGTGATTCGTCTGGACTGCGCGCTTCGCATGGCGCCCAAGTGAAGCAATTAATTGCAGGAGGCATACATGACCATGTCTGTTGATAAAGAAGAACTGGCGATGTTCCGGGATTCCGTCGTCAAAGTCCTGGAAAAGGAAGTGACGCCGCACTACGAGACCTGGGAAAAGTCCGGGCTGGTGCCCCGCGAACTCTGGAACACGCTGGGCGATGCCGGGATGCTGTGTGTGGATGTGCCCGAAGAGTGGGGTGGTATCGGTGCGCCTTTCCAGTTCTCAGTGGTGGTGGGCGAAGAGCTTGCCCGAATGGGATTTGGCGCGCTGTCTACCAACGTGATGGTCCATTCGGACATTGTTGCGCCTTATCTGAGCCACATGGGTAACGACGAGCAGAGGCAGCAGTGGTTGCCCCGGCTGGTTTCGGGGGAGGCCGTTGGTGCTATTGCCATGACCGAGCCTGGTGCCGGCAGTGATTTGCAGGCGATCCGCACCAGTGCCGTGAAAGATGGCGATGAGTACATTCTGAACGGCTCCAAGACCTTCATTACCAACGGTCAGCATGCCGATATGGTGATTGTGGCCGCCAAAACCGATCCGAAAGCCGGTGCCCGTGGCATCAGCCTGTTTCTGGTGGACACCTCGCTGCCAGGTTTCAGCAAAGGGCGCAATCTGGACAAAATCGGCCAGCACTCCGGAGACACCTCCGAGCTGTTCTTCTCGGACATGCGCATTCCGGCGTCCGCGCTGCTGGGTGAGGAAGGCCAGGGATTTATCTACCTGATGCGCGAACTGCCCCGTGAACGTCTGGTGATTGGCGCTCTCGGGGTTGCTGCAGCCAGAGGCTCCCTGGATCTCACTATTGCCTACGCCCAGGAGCGGGAACTGTTTGGCCAGAAGCTGGCGCAGCTGCAGAACACCCGTTTTGAAATTGCCCGTATGGAAACCGACTACCGGATTAACAAGGCGTTTGTGGACCAGTGCATCGACCAGTACGACATGGGCGAACTCGATGCCCCGACGGCGTCCATGGCCAAGTACAGCGCCACCGAAATGCAGTGCCGGGTGGCCGATGGCTGCCTGCAGCTGTTTGGCGGTTACGGTTACACCACCGAATACCCGATTTCCCGGGCCTTTATCGACGCGAGGGTGCAACGCATTTATGGCGGCACCTCGGAAGTCATGAAAGAAATTATTGCCCGCTCTGTGCTGGGTAAAGCCTGATTAAGTGAGGAAAATCATGAGTAACAACGACGTAGTTATTGCAGGATCCGCGCGTACCCCGATGGGTGGCATGATGGGCTCTCTCAGCTCTGTGCGCTCCCCGGATCTTGGCGCCATCTCCATCAAGGCTGCGATTGAGCGCTCCGGCCTGCAGCCGGCGGATGTCCAGGAAGTGATCATGGGCTGCGTATTGCCCGCCGGTCTCGGACAGGCTCCGGCACGACAGGCTTCCCGCGCCTCAGGTGTTCCGGATAGCTCAGGTTGTACCACCGTTAACAAGATGTGTGGCTCCGGTATGCAGGCGGTCATTATGGCCCATGACCAGATCAAGGCGGGCACCAACAACATCATGATTGCCGGCGGCATGGAAAACATGAGTCAGGCGCCGTACCTGTTGCCCAAGGCTCGTAGCGGCATGCGCATGGGCCACGGTCAGGTGATGGACAGCATGTTCCTTGATGGTCTGGAAGATGCCTACGAGGGTGGCCTGATGGGTGTGTTCGCCCAGCGCACCGCCGACAAGTACGACATCAGTCGCCAGGCTATGGACGAGTTCGCTATCGGTTCGCTGCAGAAATCACTGGCGGCTATAGAGAACGGCTGGTTCCGTGACGAGATTGTTCCGGTCACCGTGCCCGGTCGTGGGGGAGACACCGAGGTTGACACCGACGAGCAGCCGGGCAATGCCAAGCCAGAGAAAATCCCGAACCTGAAACCGGCCTTCGCCAAAGACGGATCGGTCACCGCCGCCAACTCAAGCTCTATCAGCGACGGCGCCTCTGCCCTGGTACTGGCATCGGCTGCCGAAGCCGACGCCCGCGGCCTGACGCCTCAGGCGCGCATCGTGGCCCACGCAACCCACGCTCGATTGCCGTCCGAGTTCACCCTGGCGCCCATAGGTGCCATCGAGAAGGTTCTGGTGAAAGCCGGTTGGAGCAAAGACGACGTCGATCTGTTTGAAATCAACGAAGCCTTTGCTGTGGTGACGCTGGCAGCCATTAATGAGTTGGGACTGGCGCCCGAGAAAGTGAATGTTCACGGCGGCGCCTGTGCACTCGGTCATCCCATTGGTTCTTCAGGCTCACGAATCCTGATCACCCTGATCAACGCCCTGAAGCAGCGCGGCCTGAAGCGTGGTGTGGCATCGCTCTGCATTGGTGGCGGTGAAGGCACTGCAGTGGCCATCGAACTGATCTGATTCAATCAGACTGGTTTTTGAGGTCCGTCACGCTGCGAACGTTGGCGGACCTCATCTCTTCCATCCTTTTATGCTTTCAGCTTTCCTTGTTGAGCCTAAAGCGCATTAAACAGCATTCGTCCGGCAATAATCAGCAAGAACGCGCCAAAGCCACGTTTGAGCGTTGCCGCGGGAATGCGATGACTGAGGGCGACACCCAGGGGTGCGGTGATGACAGTAAAGACGGCAATACACGCCGCGGCAGGCAGGTAGACATAGCCGAACGACCATTCTGTGATATTGGCACCCCAGCCTGAGATGGCGTAACCAATGGTACCGACCAGCGCCAGCGGGAAACCCAGGGTGCTCGAGGTGGCTACCGCACGCTGCATGGGCACATTGAAGAACACCATCAGCGGCACCATCACATTACCGCCACCAATTCCTGCAAGACCAGACAGCGTGCCGCTGAACAGTCCTAATCCGGCGGTGCCGGCCTTGCCCGGCATGGTCCTGGACGGATCCGGCACCCAGCGACTGAGCATGATGAGCGAAACCACCAGCAGGAAGCAGGCGATGCCGATTTCCAGGGCCATGGTTGGAAGGCGTGCGGCAATAAAACCGGACAGAAAGCTGCCCAGCACGACGGTAAGAGACCAGCGCTTGAAGATATCCCAGTCCACGGCTTGCCGTTTGATTTGCGATCTGGCGGCCGATATGGAGGTAAAGATGATGGTGCAGAGTGAGGTTGCAACGGCTGTTATTACAATAGACTCTGCGGGGAAATCCTGAATGCCAAGGATGATGATCAGAGCCGGCACAATAACCACTCCGCCGCCAATGCCAAGCATGCCGGCAAGAATACCGGCAACAACGCCGAGGGCGGAACAGGCGATAATAATGTCCATAAACAAGTCCTGAAGAAATGGTTTTTATGATTTCGAATGTCGCGGCCGACTAGTTCAGCCCTCTGGCGGTGCCTTGTCCCCGTGGGTCGTGCATCGCCTCTTTGACCCCGTCGGCTGAGACCAGAAGAGCCCCGGCCTGGCCGGTCAACGGGCTTAATTCCGGAATGGTTTCAACCTGGTGTCCCCGTGCTGAAAGCTCTTCTCTGACCCAATCGGGCACTGATTTTTCCAGCTTGAGATTCTCACTGCTGCCAAAGAAACTTCGGCCAAGCAGAAATCGGGGAGCCTGGAGCGCAGTATCGATTGAGCAATGGTAGTCGATTAGCTGGGTTGCCAGCACCATTTGTGTCTGGGGCTGGCCGTCTCCGCCCTGGCTGCCAAAATACCATTGGTCGCCGTCATCCGCGAGATAGCATGAGGGATTGAGCGTGTGTGCGGGGATCTTTCCTGGCGCCCAGCTATTGGGATGCCGGTCATCGGCACGAAAGCTCGCGGCCCGGTTCGACCACAGAACACCGGTATTCCCGACCATGCAGCCAGAGCCAAAGTCGTGAAACAGGCTTTGCATCAGGCAGGCGGTGCGTCCCTGGCCATCCGAGGCGGCCATCCAGATGGTGTCTGCCGGCTGTCCCTGCTCCTTCCAGGGCGCAGCTCGTGCAAGATCAATGTGTTCAAAGTTCTGCCGGGCTGCGGCTTCAGATAAGCGTTCCTGCAGCGGAAGGGGGAAGTACCGGGGGTCGGCAAGCTCCTGGTTGCGAATGGCCAGCTGGTTTTTGATGGCCTCGACCAGACAGTGGTAATAGTCGGCACTGCCGTTCTCTGCCTTTGACAGTGGCATCTGATTCAGTGCTGCGAGTGCGCTGAGCGTATAGATGCCTTGAGTCGGTGGTGGGAAATTGTAGAGGAAGCCGTTCCGGTATCGGACCCGCAGCGGATCACCAACACTGGCACGGGTTCTGGCAAGATCATCGGCCGTCAGGCCATTGCCCATTTCTCTGAATCCCCGGGCAAGTTCCTGAGCAATGTCACCCTGATAAAAATCCTCGATTCCGGCCCGAGCCAGCTGTTCGAGGGTATTGCCCAGCTCTTGTTGATACAGTGTGCTTCCTTCAGGACGAAGTTGGCCATGAGCGTCGCAGCAGAGTCGTTGGAGGTCCGGTAGTTCTGAGATCAGCGTCTCTCTCTGGTGTTGCCAGAAGGCCTGGGATTGCGAGAGGGGGGTGCCCTGACGTGCGCGCTCGATGGCGGGCGCGAGTAATGTGGGCCAGGTCAGATTCGACCCCCAGGGCCCCTCGCTGATCGATTTGGCTTGCTGCCAAGCACGTAATGCGCCGGCGGTTGTTGCTGCCGAGGCCGGCCCCCGTTCCTTGATCTGCCCACCTTCGGGCAGGACCTGTCCGGCTTGTCCCAGCCCCATGATCACCTTGACGCCGTGGCCGTCGTTGATCATCAGCAAGGCATCGCCGCCGATGCCGGTCATGTGGGGGTAGCAGGCGGCCAGAGTCGCGCTGGCGGCCAGCACGGCATCAATGGCCGTGCCTCCGGCCTGAAGAATGTCGAGGCCGGTATCTGTTGCGGAAGCGTGTGGCGTACAGATGACGCCGCTGCGGGAACTCGCTTTCATATATCCATTCCTTGTTCTGCCGGTGCGCCAATGCTTACCTCCGCGGGACGTTGCTGATGTTCCGCAATGAACTCGGCCGACATGGCGCTGACAGTCTGGACGTGGGCGCGCATCAACCGGGCGACACCGTCCCCGTCACCCGCGATAATGGCGCGCACGATGGCGTCGTGTTCCTCCCAGGATTTACTCAACCGGTTGCTGAGTCGGAACTGCGCTCGTCGGAACGGGGCCAGACGGCTACGGGTGGTTTCGGCCAGCTGCTGCAGCTGAGGGCTGCGGGCAGCCTCAAAAATCAGGGTGTGGAAGGTATGATTGAACCGATCGTATTCGTCAGATGTACCATCCCGCACCAGGTGTATGGACTCGCCGTGAAGGTGTTCCAGCGCCTCACGCTGGCGGCTGTTCATCCGCAATGCCGCGAGCCTGGCCAGCGACGCTTCGAGTTCGGCCATGGCTTCGTATAAATCGGCCAGAGATTCCGGCGACTGGGTGGCCACGACCACACCACGATTGGGGCGGTGAGTGACCAGTCCCATGGCCGTGAGATGCCCGAATGTCTCCCGGATTGGTGTCCTGGAAACCCCGAAGCGCTCGGCGATCGTCTTGGCATCCAGTTTCGTACCGGGTGCCAGGCGGCCACTGACGATGTCGTCAGCCAGGTTCTGAACGATGGAGTCGACCACCGTGCCTTTGCGCGGGCTCACGGTTGCAGTGTCGCTCATGAGGCTCCGTCCTGTACCAGGGCTGTTGTTTCAGACGCTGAAGCATCTGGCGCCGGCGGGTGTGGAATAGCCGCCAGCAGGCTGCGGGTGTAGTCGGTTTTCGGGGCGTCCATGATCTCGTGGGCATGCCCCTCCTCAACGATTTCACCCTGCTGCATGACAATGATTCGATCGCACAGCAGCCGGACCACGTTGAGGTCATGGCTGATGAACAGATAGCTCATTCCAAGCCGGTGCTTGAGATCCTCCAGCAAATTCAGGACGACAGCCTGCACGGAGACGTCGAGCGCTGCAGTGGGCTCATCCAGAATCAGCAGTTCCGGCTCCATGGCGACGGCCCGGGCAATACCCACCCGGGCTTTTTGTCCGCCTGACAGCTGGTGCGGGAAACGGTTCAGCAATTCAACCGGCAGCCCCACCAGGGTGGCCAGTTCAAGAATCCGGGCCTGTCGATCAGCGTCGGTCATATCGGGTGAGAGGCGCAGTAGCGGGTCGGCAATGGAGCGCTCGGCACTCCAGCGCGGGTTCAGGCTGTCGGTCGGATCCTGAAACACCATTTGCAACTTTCCACGCAGAGCGTGACGGGCAAACTGCTTGGCCGGTATGGCGGCAATGTCCTGGCCAAGAAACTCGATCGAGCCTTCAGTGGTGTCCAGCAGGCGCATAATCATGGAGGAGGTTGTGGATTTGCCGCAGCCACTTTCACCTACTAATCCGAGGCTTTCGCCTTTGCGAATGTCGAAGGACAGGTCTCGCACTGCGATGTGATGATTACCGCTGCCGGGCTTGCCAAACTCTTTCTTCAATGACTTTACCGAGAGCAGGGCGGCTCCGGGTTCGGTGGAAGCCGGCAGAGCCAGGGCCTGGGCTTGCTGTTCCGGAGTCAGCAGGTCGCGCACGTAGGAGTCGCGGTGCGGTGTGGCATTCAGGAGTTGCTTTGTATAGGCCTTTTGAGGTGCATTGAACAGGGCCTGCGACGTGTTCTGTTCAACCACGTGACCTTTTTCCATCACCACCAGTCGGTCGCAATAGGCGGCGGCCAGCCCCAGATCATGGGTGATCAGAATCGTGGACATATTGAACCTGGCTGTCAGTTCAGAAATCAGGTCCATGACGGCTTTCTGAGTGGTTACATCCAGCCCGGTCGTGGGTTCGTCGGCGATCAGCAATTGCGGTTTGCAGGCCAGGGCCATGGCGATTACAACGCGTTGGCACATGCCGCCGGACAGTTCGAACGGATAGGCTTCGAAGCGCTTCTCGGCATCCTTGATTTTCACTGCGAGGAGCATCTCGATGGCTTTGTCCCGAGCCGTCGACCGGGTCGCCTGGTTGTGTTGCACCAGCACATCGGCGATTTGCTGGCCAACTTTGCGAATCGGATTCAACGCGGCGCGGGGATTCTGGAAAATCATCGAGATCTCGCGGCCGCGGATGTCCCGCATATCCCGCTCCGAGATCTTGTGCATCGACATGCCGCCGTAGGATATTTTTCCGCCTGCGATCTTGCCGGCGCGATCCAGAATGTTCATCACCGCATAAGAGGTCACCGATTTTCCGGATCCGGATTCGCCCACGATTCCAAGGGTCTCGCCTTTGGCAACAGACAGGGAGATGGAATCAATCGCCCGAACAGTGCCCCGCCGGGTGGCAAAATCGACACTCAGGCGCTGGATATCAAGTAAAGGGGGAGTCATGGTGGTTCCTTAACAATGTCCTGAAGGTTTGCCTTAGGTCCGACGCTGCGGATCGACCAGGTCCCGGAGGCCATCGCCGATAAGGTTGAAGGTGAATACCGCCAGCATCAGTGCCAGGCCAGGGAAGACCACAAGCCACCATTCGCCAGAAATAATGAAATTGGCGCCTTCTGCTACCAGAATGCCCCACTCCGGCATGGGGGGCTGAACACCCAGCCCGATGAAGGACAGCCCGGCCGCATTCAGGATGGCCCAGCCCATATTGAGAGAAATCTGAACCATCATCGGCGGCAGGGTATTCGGGAAAATATGGCCGAACAGTACCCGCAGTTCGGAATTGCCCGACAGCCTGGCCGCCTGTACAAAGCCCGCATTCCGGCGAATGCTCACTTCGGCTCGAGCCATCCGGGCGTAGAAAGGCAGGTTGATGATGGCAGTTGCGTAGACAATGTTTTCGATGGAGTTACCAGCGGCCGCCACGATTCCCATGGCCAGAACGAAGAGGGGAAAGGCCATGATCGTATCCATCAGCCGTCCGGAGATTCTGTCCGTCCAGCCCCCGAAATAGCCGGCGAAGCATCCGATGATCGAACCAAAAACGAAGGACAGCGCCACCGCGGAGACGGAGATCAGAAGATCCAGCCGGGTTGCCACGACAACGCGTGAAAACACGTCCCGGCCCAGGTGGTCGGTGCCAAACCAGTGGTTGACCCCGGGCGGCTGCAGCGCAGGCCCAACTCCGGTGGCCACCGGATCGAAAGGCACCAGGTAGGGGCCAAATATCGCGACGGCAATGAGGCCAAAGAACAGGCCAAAGGAGACCCCGGTCAGCGGGTTTTCGGCCATGATGTAACGCAGGTGATGCCAGTAGCCCTCGCGGGATTGAGCGCGCTGACTGGTGGACGGGGTGATTGCCAGATTGCTCATATTAGCTGTCCTCGCCAACGCGCGGGTCGATCAGGGTGTAGGTCACGTCGATCAGCAGATTGAGTGCCACGAACAACAGCGCCATGGAAAGCACAAAACCCTGAACCGCGGCGTAATCTGAGACCACCAGTGCTTCAACCGCAAATGAGCCGATGCCTGGCCATGCGAATACTTTCTCGACCAGCACATTAGCGCCAAGTACGAATGAAAAGACCATGCCCAGGGTGGTGATCACCGGCAGCAGTGCGTTTCGGAATGCGTAGGTGATCAGTACCCTGCGACGGCTCAGCCCGGCAGCCCGGGCCGTGCGCACGTAGTCGCTGGCCAGGGTTTGCAGCATGGCCGCCCGGGTCATACGGGCAATGGGCGCCAGAGTGAACAGGGCAAGGGTGATCAGCGGCAAGGCCATCTGTGCAAGGGATGCCTTGAGCAGAGCCCAGTCACCGGCAATCACTGAATCAATGGTGTAAAACCCGGTTATCGGTTCAGGCGGTAAAAACATCATGTCGAGCCGGCCCATGGGTGGCGGTGCCCAGCCCAGCAGGTAGTAGAAGACATACAGCAATGCCAGACCGGTAAAGAAGGTTGGCAGGGAGACCCCCGCTGTTACCAGGAAGCGGCAGAGGTGGTCCACCCAGGAGTTTGGCCGGGTTGCAGCCAGAACGCCCAGAGGGACGGCGATGATAAGGGCAAGGAGTAGTGCCCCCAGGGTCAGTTCCAGTGAAGCAGGAAGTCGCTTGGCCAGCTCCTGGGTTACCGTTTGGCCGGTCGAGATGGCAACGCCCAGATCGCCTTGCAGCAGATCACCTACGTAGGTGACAAACTGCATCGGCATGGGCTGATCCAGGCCAAGGTTTTCCCGGACCTGCTCAATCGATTCTGCATCGGCCATATCCCCGGCGAAGTAGGCGGCCGGATCCCCGGGCAATGCCCGGGTCAGGATGAAGCACACGACCAATATACCGAAGATCGTAGGTATGGCCTGCAGCACACGGGTAAGAACCCGTTTGGATTTAACACCCAGAGACACAGTGAACTCCTTGTTTAATGGATCAGGCAGGCTTCAACGGACGGATATCCATCTGACGGTGGAACCAGTATTCGTAGCCTTCCACTCCGTCTTTAAACGCCACGTTCAGGGTCGGCTGCCAGAGCGGAATACGTGGAATGTCGTCGAAGGCGATCTCGATCATCCGGGTCACGTTCGGAGCGTAATCCGGGTGAGATACGGCCATGTCGAGCGTATCGTCGATCAGTTTGGCCATCTCGGGATTGTCGTAGTTGTAGGAGTTGAACAGGTTGCCCTTGATGTAGGCCCAGAAGAAGTAATAGTCCGGTGTGTTCAGCCAGCCGCCGAAGTTCTCCAGGTGCAGGGGCAGCTTCTTCTCAACCAGGGCAATGGTGCGCCAGTTGGCGCCCGGAATTTTCTCGATATTGGCCTTGATGCCAATCTCCGCGAGACCTTGCTGGATCAGCAGGGCTGTGGGCTCGGCCCAATCGGCTACCGACAGGTTAAATGACAGGGGCACCTCGAAGCCGTCTTTGTAGTCGGTCTGTGCCATCAGCGCACGCGCTTTCTCCAGGTTTTGCTCATAGGGCGATTTCTGCGGCCAGGCAATGCTGCTCACCTGATCTTCTCCGCCCCACATTGGCACGCCCTGGCCATAGGCGGCCTGTTCAAAGATCTTTTCATAGGGAATGGACCAGGCTACGGCCTGACGCACCCGCTTGTCTTTGAACGGCTCAAAGTCGAGGTTGGTGCAGAGGGAGTAAATGCAGTTCTCGATCGGTGTACTGACAACTTTTACCCCGGGCTTCTCAGCGAGTTCCTTGGCGTCTTTGTTGGGGATGTCCTGGGATGCGGAGACACTGCCACGCTCGATCAGTGCCCGTCGGGTGGACTGTGCCGGCACTTCTCTCAGCATGACGCGCTGGTAGCCGGGGAGAGGGCCGCAGGCCCAGTTGTCGTTGCGTTCGTAAACCAGCTGCTCGCCGGCGTTCCAGCGTAAAACCTTGAACGCACCGGAGCCTGCGGGGTTGCGGTGCAGATACTCGGTTGCCCATGGATCGTCTGCCGTGGCATTGGCTTTGGCCACTTCGGAGTTGATCACAATCGGGATCGGAGTTGCCAGATCAGGCAATGCCAGTTTTGAGGGGAACGGCAGCGTGATCTGGAAGGTATGATCATCAATTGCCTTGAACTGATCCGGAGACTCAAGCCGGCCCGCCTTCATCTGGACCGTCGGAAAGCCTCCGAGGGAAACCGCGCGGTCCAGGGACCATTTGACGTCGTGGGCGGTCACCGGCTTGCCGTCCCAGAAGGTAGCGTTTTTGCGGATTTTGAAAGTCATCACGGTGCCGTCTTCGCTGGTCTCCCAGGATTCGGCCAGTTCAGGCTGAACGTTGCTGTAGTCGTAGCTGAGAGAGCCATCGCCAGTGGCCTTGGTGCCAAAGCTGACTAGGCGGTCGTAACAGTTGATCGCAACCTGGTAACTCGCGCGATTGGTGCCGGAGCGATGAATGTCGAGACTGTTGATGGTGCCCCCGAAAACCACAACTGCGGTCTCGTTGGAGGCCGCTTGCGCAGCTCTTGGCAGCAATTGGCTGAGGGGTAAAAGGCTGGCACTGACAGATAGGGTAGTGGCGCTTTTAAGGAAATCACGACGATTCATGTTGCATGCTCCATAGGGTCGAAGATGCTTCAAGAACAGCAGTTACTGTGCCACTTTGGTCTTTTAGAAAAAAATGCAATAAAAACAATCAGGTTGTATTTTTCAGGAGAAGTGAAGGCAAAATCTGGACTAAATATCGAATTTTGCATGCACATAAATGGTTCGATATTGCGCTCGTGGCACCAAGACAATGCTCTGCCCAAAAACCTGGTTTGATTCTGGTCAAACGAGTCGCCCCATGATTTGTTAGCCTTCACCCCATTGAAAGCCCCGGTTATGGAGAGGGAGCACCGTGCCAAAGCATCACGAATTTATAGAGGAATCGAGAAAACAATGGAGCTCAGAGCCTGCGTTTGTAGCCTCTATGGCTGCAGCAGCCGTGGGGCTGGGGAACCTGTGGCGGTTTCCTTACATGGTCGGGGAGAACGGTGGTGGCGCTTTTGTGGTGGCGTATCTGCTGGCGCTGATTGTGGTGGTTTTGCCCATCATGATTCTGGAAGTGTCTGCAGGTCGGCTCTCCAAGGGAAGTACGGTCCAGACCTACCGGCAGGTGAACCGCTTCGGGATGATGTACGGCTGGTTTGTGGTGCTGATTACCATGGCCATTACCAGCTATTATCTGGTGATTACCGGCTGGACCCTTGGCTATGCCGTGGATGCTGCGACAAACAATCTTCGGGTATTTGGCGACTTTACCGAAGGGTATAACTCGCTCTGGTACTTCTTCGCTGTCACCGTGTTAGGGGCGATCATCCTTGCCAAGGATGTGACCGCCATTGAGCTGATGTCGAAGATCCTCATGCCGGTGTTGATCATTGTGATGATCGGGTTGGTGATCTTTGCCAGTCGCACACCTGGTTGGGAGCAGACCAAGATTTTCTTTTTTCAGGTGGATTGGAGCCGGCTGGCCGACGGCAAGCTTTGGGCATTTGCCTTCGGGCAGGCGTTCTACACTCTGGCGATTGGTCAGGGGTATCTGGTGACCTATGGCAGTTTTATCCCGCGACAGACCCATGTGCCCCGGGCTTGTCTGATTGTTGCAGGTACAGAGACGAGTGTGGCGTTGCTGGCCGGCTGGATGATTTTCCCGTTTGTGTTCAGCCTTGGCATGGAGCCTACGGAGGGCAGCCAGCTGGCGTTTGTGACCATGCCCCGGGTGTTCGAGGGTATGGTTGGCGGTTACTGGGTAGGTACGCTGTTTTTCAGTCTGTTCTTTATGGCTGCATTCAGTTCGAGTCTGGCGGGGCTGAAGGTAATGATTGCGGCTGTGGCGGAGGAATTCCGGCTGAGCAATGGCCGGGCTGTCAGTCTTGTTACCCTGGTCATGTTATTGCTGGGTACGGCATCTGCGCTGAGTTTTACGCCGCTGGAATGGACTATTGCCGGGGAGCCCGTGCTGGATGTAATTGATCGGGTGGCCGGTGGGAATGTCATTATATTCTCAGGCGTGTTGGGCGCCGCCATGTTTTGCTGGTTTATTCCGCCCGAAAAGATCCGGACAGTGCTGGGCACCGAGAGCCGTTGGTGGGAGTGGCGGATGTACCTGGTTGGCCGCTACCTGCCGCTGGTGATGTTGCTGTGGATTGCGCTGACCTATGCCCTTAACCAGCTGGGAGTCACCCCGGCCTGACCTGGAATTCTCTGGCTTCGATTTTCAGTTTCTTCAGCCGAGAAGTGAGGGTGGTTGGTTTTATGCCGAGCATGGCCGCGGCGCCATCGTCGCCGAATACTCTGCCTCCGCTCATCTCCAGAGCTCGGGTAAGGTTCTGCTTTTCCAGTGCTCTGAGCTCCTGTTCGGTCATCAGTTTGTCGTTAAAATGACGGGCC
Organism: Marinobacter sp. F3R08; assembly: GCF_018860425.1. Classification (GTDB taxonomy): domain Bacteria; phylum Pseudomonadota; class Gammaproteobacteria; order Pseudomonadales; family Oleiphilaceae; genus Marinobacter. Next base: position 373,482 of record NZ_JAHKPI010000015.1, read on the forward strand.
GGAATGGTCTGGTCAGAGGAGGGTCTGGCGATGGCTTCCGGGCCGGGCAGGTCAAGATCGAGTCGGCCATCGGCAGTGATGACCTGTCGCTCAATGACGTTCTCCAGTTCACGTACATTGCCTGGCCAGTGATAGGCCTTGAGAACTTCAACGTCCCGTTCTCGTAGCGCCAGTGTCGGCCGATTGAACTTCTGGCAGGCCCGGTTCAGGAACTCCCGGGCGAGGATTGGGATGTCTTCCAGACGCTGGCGCAGAGGGACGGACTCGATGGGAAAGACGTTCAGGCGGAAGTAGAGGTCTTCCCGGAACGTTTTTTCCTGGACTTCTGAGTTCAGATCCCGGTTGGTAGCCGCAATCACCCGAACATCTACAGCCCGGGTGCGGTTTTCGCCCACTCGTTCGAATTGCTGATCCTGCAGAACACGAAGCAGCTTGCCTTGAAGCTCTATAGGAATTTCACCGACCTCGTCCAGAAACAGGGTGCCGCCGTCAGCCAGTTCAAAGCGACCGACCCGGTCGTTGATGGCTCCGGTAAAGGCGCCTTTGATGTGGCCGAAAAACTCGCTCTCGAACAGGTCTTTCGGGATAGCGGCGCAGTTTACCCGAATGAGAGGTCGGTCCCGTCGGCTGCTGGACTGATGAATGGCACGGGCAATCAGTTCTTTGCCTGTACCGGACTCTCCGGTGATCAGGACGTTGGCATCGGTGGGTGCCACCATGCCTATCCGCCGTACAATCGCCTGGATAGCTTCGCTCTGGCCGAAGATTTCGTGGAAGTGATATTCGGCGCTGATTTCTTCCTGAAGATAAGCGTTCTCCATTTCCAGGCGGTGTTTGAGGCTTTCCACTTCCTCCAGCGCTTTCTGTAATTTTTTCTGGGCCTCCAGGCGAGCCGAGATGTCCCGAAAGACCACAACCGCGCCTACTGGATGCCCGTTATCCATGATGGGTGTGCTGGTGTACTCCACCGGAAAGCCTGTGCCATCCTTCCGCCAGAACCAGTCTTCGCCCACGCGTTTCACACTGGCGTCGCGAAATGCGGCGTAGATAGGGCAATCGTTCAGGGGGTAAAGGCTGCCATCTTCATGTGAATGGTGAACCACCCGGTGAATGACCCGCCCCATCAATTCATCAATGCGCCAGCCCAGCATTCGTTCTGCGGCTGGATTGGCAAAGGTGGTTCGACCCTCCGCATCCACCCCATAGATGCCTTCCCCGACCGCATGCAGAATCAGTTGATTCTCCCGTTCCATGTCTTTGAACAGCTCTTCAACCCTGCGCCACTCCAATAGCCCGCCCCGATGATAGTAGTTGGCGTCGTGGCGTTCCCGCAGGGAGCGCAACTGGCGGCGGTCCCTTAGCAACAGCAGCACATTCTGGGATTCCGCCTCGCCGACCCTGGAAGAAGAGATTTCCAGCTCTACGCTATGGCCGTCCCGGTGCTGAAGCATGAAGTCGCGGCTCCAGCCCTGACTCCGAAACAGCGTCTCTTCTGTGAATGCAATCAGTTGCGGTCGCTGGTCAGCAAACAGGTGCGTACAGGGTGTGCCCGTAATGGATTGTCTGTCCGTCCCGATCATCCGTGCCATGGCGCTATTGGCGGCGAGAATCAGATCCCGGCCGGCGTCCACCAGCAGGGCAGCTTCTGGGAGATGAGCGATCCAGTTTCCGGGGGTTTCGGGGTTCACGATCGTTTTTGAGGGCATGGCAGTGTCCTGAGTCATTCCTGAAACGATGAAACAAGCCTTGTGCCAACTACGAAAAATCGAAGTTAAAACTACGAAAAATCGTGAATTACGAAATATCGTAGTCGTTTCTGTCCTAGGTTGTTGGAAAATAATTCAATAAAAACAATTAATTAATGATTTTTAAAACTTGGCACAAACCCTGCGATAGCTCCTTAAGAACGCGTAGCCGACCCGACCGTTTTCAACCTCGGGCCCGAGCCGCACCTTTGTTGCACAGCAAGAGTGCAGAAATAACCCGTAACCCAGGAGAGTGCCCCATGACTACGAAAAGCCTCGGTAATCCGTTTAATGGAGACAAGTCTTTGATCCACTCCAAGACCTGTGGCTGTCATGAATGCAAGTCCGGAGAGAGTGCAACGTCCATTTCGCTGGACCTGAAACCGACTGACAGCCAGCAGGCCGCGTCCGACGAGCACCTGGATTCAGAGGCGATGATGGATCGGGCTATTGAGAGCGCGGTGGTCCGCTCGGTGTTCGGTCATAACGACCATAGTCGGCGTAGTTTCATGAAAATGATGGGCGCCGGCACAGCGGCTGCGGTTCTGGGCAGTGTGTTCCCGATGGAGAAGGCCAAGGCGGCGGTGAAGGAATCTCTGGGCAAGCTGGAGAAAACCAAGCTTAACGTCGGCTTTGTTCCGATTACCTGCGCCACTCCGATCATCATGGCACACCCCATGGGTTTCTATGAGCGTTACGGCCTGGATGTGACCGTGACCAAGACAGCCGGTTGGGCGGTGGCCCGGGACAAATCCCTGGCGGGCGAATACGACGCTTCCCATATGCTGACGCCCATGCCTCTGGCCATGACCATGGGGGCCGGCTCTACCCCGGAGCCGTTCATCATGCCGGCAGTTGAAAACATCAATGGCCAGGCGATTGTTCTGCATGTGGATCACAAGGACAAGCGGGACCCGAAACAGTGGAAAGGCTTCAAGTTCGGCGTGCCGTTCGAGTATTCCATGCATAACTTCCTGTTGCGGTACTACCTGGCCGAGAACGGTATCGACCCGGACAAGGATGTGCAGATCCGCGTGGTACCGCCACCCGAGATGGTGGCAAACCTGCGTGCCGGCAACCTGGATGGATACCTGTCTCCAGATCCGTTCAACCAGCGAGCAGTGTGGGAGAAAGTCGGGTTTATCCATATGCTTACCAAGGACATCTGGGAAGGCCATCCATGCTGTGCTTTTGCCTGCAGCCAGCAGTTCGCAACTCAGAACCCGAATACTTACGGAGCCATGCTGCGCGCCATCATTGACGCCACCCAGTACTCCAATGATCCGGATAACCGGAAAGAAATCTCCGAAGCTATTGCGCCGAAAAACTACCTGAATCAGCCGGTACCGGTTATCCAGCAGGTGCTTACCGGGTACTACGCCGACGGTCTCGGCGAGGTCAAAGATGTGCCGGATCGCATCGATTTCGATCCGTTCCCGTGGCACTCCATGGGGGTCTGGATTCTTACCCAGATGAAGCGTTGGGGTTACATCGAAGGCGAGGTGGATTACAAAGGTATCGCCGAGCAGGTATATCTGGCGGGAGAGACCGGCAAAATCATGGAGGAGCTCGGTTACTCCGCTCCGGATCGTACCTACAAGACTCACACCATCATGGGCAAGACCTTTGATTCTGATCATGCGGAAGAATACGCGCGCAGCTTCGAGATCGGGAGGGTGTAACCATGGCTTCTCTGAACGTTCGGGCAGCACTGCTGTCGGTGTCGTTCCTGATTCTGGCCCTGGGGCTCTGGGAAATGGCAACCCAGCCTCCAGAGGCCCTGACCGGATTGACCGAATACGAAATGCTGATGGGTGGTGTGGAACAGGAATCCCGGGTGCCGCCACCTTCGGCGGTTATCAAACTGGCCTGGGAGGAGCTGTCGAACCCTTTCTATGACGCCGGGGCCAACGATAAGGGCATCGGCATTCAGCTGGCTTACTCTGTGTACCGGGTGCTGACCGGCTATCTGGCGGCCATGGCTATTGCTTTACCAGTGGGATTCCTGATCGGCATGTCACCGCTGATGTACAAGGCTCTCAATCCGTACATCCAGCTCCTGCGACCGATCTCGCCCCTTGCCTGGATGCCGCTGGCTCTGTTCATCATTCAGGACTCCGATGCCTCGGCGATCTTCGTGATTTTCATCTGTTCGATATGGCCGATGTTGCTGAACACTGCCTTCGGCGTTGCCAATGTCCGGCAGGACTGGGTGAACGTGGCCCGCACCCACGAACTCGGGCCCCTGCGTACCGCCATTACGGTGATCCTTCCTGCTGCCGCTCCGACGATTCTGACCGGTATGCGGATTTCCATTGGTATTGCCTGGCTGGTCATTGTAGCTGCTGAAATGCTCGTCGGCGGCACTGGCATTGGCTACTACGTGTGGAACGAGTGGAACAACCTGGATCTGGCCAGTGTGATCTTCTCAATCCTGATGATCGGGGTGGTGGGCATGCTACTGGACCTGGCGTTGGGTAAAGCCCAGAAGCTGGTGGAATACAAAGAATGAGTGGTCCGGCCCCGGTCACCGGCGCCGGCCTCAACCCTCCGAATGGAGACCCGTTATGAGTAAATCATTCCTGGAAGTAGATGGTCTGTCCAAAGTCTATCCGGACGGCCAGGGCGGCGAGCTGACCGTCTTCGAGGATATCCGCTTTGCCCTGGAGAAAGGCGAATTCGTGTGCATTATCGGCCACTCCGGTTGCGGTAAATCCACCATCCTGAACGTGCTGGCGGGTCTGGACGAAGCCAGCGCCGGCAACGTGGTGATGAATGGCAAGGAAGTCAAAGGCCCCGGCCTTGAACGCGGTGTGGTGTTCCAGAACTACAGCCTGCTGCCCTGGAAAACCACCCTGAATAACATCGTCTTCGCCGTACGCGCCCGCTGGCCCAACTGGTCCAAGGAGAAGGTGAAAGAGCACAGTGAACGTTATCTCAAGATGGTGGGGCTGGAGCACGCTCTCAATCGTAAGCCATCTCAGCTATCCGGGGGGATGCGCCAACGGGTCAGTATCGCCAGGGCCTTTGCCACTCAGCCGGAACTTCTGTTGCTGGACGAACCCTTCGGTGCGCTGGATGCACTGACCCGGGGGGTGATCCAGGACGAGCTGGTCAAAATTTGGGAAGAAACCCGACAGACGGTGTTCATGATCACCCACGATGTGGACGAGGCGATTCTGCTCTCGGACCGTATTTTCCTGATGTCCAACGGCCCCAACGCCCGCATCGCCGAGAGCGTAAAGGTGGATATCCCGCATCCGCGAGCACGTGCCACGATCTTCCAGAATCCGGCCTATCACAAGACCCGGGACTATCTGGTCGACTTCCTGGTTAACCGAAGCGGTTCGGCGCTGCCCGAAGAAGACGGTAGTCCAAGACTCGTCGAGCCCGCCAAAGGCGCCGCTGAGGCATCGTCTGCGACTACCGAATCCGAAACTGCCGCTCGTGCGGTAAATGCCTGATGTGAAAACCCAAGAGAGGAAAAAGTCATGATGAACAAAGAACTGATGACTGCGAAGATTCTGGAGGCCAAGGTCTCCAAGGCGTTGACCTGGGAATCCATCGCCGAAACCATCGGCATGTCCCCGGTGTTCACCACCTCGGCGGCGCTGGGTATGAACCGGCTTACCGAAGACAAGGCGTTCGCCCTGTGTGAAGTCCTCGGCCTCGACAAGCCAGTGGCCGAAGCGCTCCAGGTTTGCCCGAAAAAAGCCTGGGACGGCGCCGTTCCGCAGGACCCGCTGATCTATCGATTGTATGAAGTTGTAGGTGTCTACGGCGACACTTTGAAGGAACTCATTCACGAGAAGTTCGGCGACGGCATCATGAGTGCTATTGATTTCACCATGGAGATCGACAAGGAGGAGAATCCGAAGGGCGACCGCGTTGTGGTTACCATGAATGGTAAATTCCTGCCCTACAAAGCCTGGTAATCTCAGAGCTTTAGCTTCGGAGTTTCAGCTCTTTTAGCCTTTGAGTTGAGGGGCGGGCCTACGGGGTCGCAGGCCCGCCAAACCTAAGGCTACCGAAGACAATCTCCAAGATTCAGGCCGAACGAGACCGGGCCACAGATCCAGCCGCGAGGGCAACCTCGGCAACCGTATGAAGCTTCTCCAGTTGCGCCTGCAACATGGTAATAGGCCGAGTGCCCTCCAAAGTCAGGGCGATATCCAGATGTTCGCCGGCGGTTTCCACGGCCATGGTGGCAATGCGGAATCCTCGGATGCGAACCACCTGGCAGAGCCGCTCCAGGGCGGCGGCTTCCTGGGTCATTCGGCAGTTGATGGTGTAGCTGGGCGTTGAAGGCTGACTTTTCGGGTTCATGCAACTTGCTCCTTGGCGGCTTTGGTCGTGCGTGCTGTTTCGTCGATCATTTCCCGATTGCTGGCGCCGGGTTTTACGATGGGCCAGACGTTTTCTTCACGGCTGATGGCTACATGCAGCAACATCGGGCCGTTGAAGGCCAGGATGGTTTCGATGCCGCGGCGGATCTGGTCAGTGCGTTCAATATGCAGGGCTGGAATGTCGAAGGCTCTTGCCATGGCCACAAAGTCGGGATTGTCGTCCAGGTTTATCTGGCTTTCCCGGTTGTTGTAGAACAGTTCTTGCTGCTGGCGAACCATGCCCAGACACTGGTTATCCATGACGATGAGTTTTACCGGCAGGTTGTAGCGGCGAATGGTCGCCAGTTCCTGTGCGTTCATCATGAACGAGCCATCGCCGGTGACGTTGATGACTGTGCTGTTGCGATCGGCAAACTGGGCACCGATGGCCGCCGGGAGCCCGAAGCCCATAGTGCCCAGTCCGCCGCTGGTGAGGTGGTGTCGTGGGTGGTCGAAGACGTAGTGCTGGGCTACCCACATCTGGTGCTGGCCAACGTCGCAGGCAATCACGGTCTCATCGGGGGCAACGCGGGAGAGCTGACGGATGAACGCCGGGCCGGTGATCGGTGCCAGTGGTTCTTCATTGTCGGCTGCGTGGAAACCTCCGGTGGTGTGCCATGTACGGCATTGCTTCTGCCAGTCGCTGATAGCCAGAGGGGCATCCTGCAAGGCCGCGGTCAGTGATGTAAGAATGGCCTTCAGATCTCCGCGGATAGCCAGATCAGCCGAGCGCAGCTTGTTGATCTCGGCGGCATCGGCGTCGATATGGATCATTGTCGCGTTGGGAGCGAAGCCGTCCAGTTTGCCGGTGGCCCGGTCGTCGAGGCGAGCGCCAATGACCAGCAGCAGGTCGCACTCGTCTACCGCCTTGTTGGCCGCCCTTGAGCCGTGCATACCCAGCATGCCGAGGTTGAAGGGGTTGTGTTTGCCCGGATTGCCAATGCCCTTGAGAGTAACAACCGCAGGCATTGCACAGGTTTCGGCGAACGTCCGGAAGCTGTCCTCGGCATGGGCCAGGCTAATACCTCCACCGCTGTAGAGTAATGGCTTACGGGCGGCGCGCAGCATCGACAGCGCCTTTGTCAGGTCGGGCGCGGCCGTTTCACAAGGCGCAGATTGAGGGAAGGGCGCATCGACTACTTCAGTCAGCAACAGGTCTTTCGGGATATCAATCCACACCGGTCCCGGCCGGCCGCTCTCGGCCAGCTGGATGGCCTCTTCCATGATTGTCGGCAGACTGTCCGCGTCGTCGATCAGGTAACTGTGTTTGACGATGCCCAGGGTCATGCCCAGTACATCGGTTTCCTGGAAGGCGTCAGTGCCGATCAGGCTCGAAGGTACCTGGCCCGTGATGACCAGCATGGGGATAGAATCCCGATGGGCATTGGCAACGCCGGTAATCAGGTTGGTTGCGCCGGGGCCAGAGGTGGCAATGCATACGCCGAGCCTGCCGCTTGCCCTGGCGTACCCGTCGGCGGCCAGGGCGCATCCCTGTTCGTGCCGGCACAGCACATGTTCCACACCCACGTCGTCTACCAGCGCATCGTAGAGCGGCATGATGCAACCGCCCGGGTAACCGAAGACGGTGCTGATGTTGTGGCGATGGAATGCGTCAAGAATGTGCTGTGCGCCGTTCATGGTCGTTTTTCCTTTTTCTTTTGCCGTAAAAAAAGAAACCCCCGGGACCTTTCGGTGCCGGGGGCTTCTGGTGTCTTGTCAGGTTTGTCGCTATCTCACCCGCTTGTCCACGCAAAAGCCCCCGGACGGTACCACGACCACCAGGATGAGCTTCACAAGGACAATCACTGCGTTGAGTTTCATAAAATCGACAGTCTGTTCTGAATTCGTAAAAACTTTATGTGTAGAATCTAACCCACGATTTTAACCGGATGCAACCGTTATTTGCCGGTTTTTTCTGTCAGCCCTTGATTCAGGAACAGCGAGCATTCAATGACGAAAGCAAAATGGGGTTCTGTGGGACTGTCACTTCTGATTGTGATTGTTCTGGCGATATGGATGGCGACCGGCGAGGTGAAGGTGGCCAATGACGAGGCACCGGAGCGCCAGGAGAGCGGCGAAGACCAGCTGACAAGTGTGCAGGTGGAAACCCTGACGGCAAGTTTGTACGAGCCTGGTCTTTTGTTGCAGGGCCAGCTGGAACCGTGGAATTCGGTGCTGTTGAGTGCTCAGGTTTCCGGGCGGGTAGAATCCCTTGCCGTGGATCTTGGAGAGCAGGTCAGCCAGGGCCAGAAGTTACTTGTTCTATCGGATGAGGGACGCAGCGCGGAAGTTTTGCGCTGGCAGTCCCGTGTAAGGAAGCTGGAAGCTGATCTCGCTGCGGCCCGCCAGCTGCGGGCCAACAATCTGGCTTCGGAATCCGAGGTGCTGAATCTGGAAAGCGAGATTGCCGCAGCCAACGCTGAACTGGCCAGTGCCCGACAGGCAATCAGTCATCTGGCACCCGAAGCGCCCTTTAACGGTGTCATCAACAGTAAATCGGTCGAGGCCGGAGACCTGGTTCAGGTCGGCTCACCCCTGTTTCAATTGGTAAGGGTGGATCGACTGAAAGCCACAGCGCAGGTTCCCCAGCAATCGGTGGGAGATGTGGCGCCTGGCCAGACCGTTCGTCTGGATCTGCTGGATGGTAGTCGTCTTTTCGGGGAGGTGACCTTTGTGGCCAGTGCAGCTTCCCCGGAAACCCGGAGTTTTGCCGTAGAGATTGCCGTGGAGAACCCGGATCGCAAACGGGTGGCTGGCGGTAGTGCCAGTCTGAGAGTGGCGTTGCCGGAGGTAAGGGCGATGTTCCTGTCTCCCGCTTACCTGTCCCTTGGCGATGATGGCCGCCCTGGCGTGAAGTATGTGAATAGTGAGAACCGGGTGGAGTTCGGTCATGTAACACTGTTGAGTGTCACTACTGACGGAGCCTGGGTTGCCGGTTTGCCGGATGAAATCCGCCTCATTACCCGCGGTGGTGGTTTTGTCAGTACCGGTGACCAGGTTGTACCGGTAGACACCGCCGAAGACGGGGGCTAGCCCGCATGCGTGCACTGATCTTTGCCGCCATTGATCGCAGCCGTACAACCTTGCTGACCCTGCTTTTCCTGATTCTGGGGGGGGTCGCTGCATTTCAGACTATTCCGAAGGAAGCGAACCCCGACATTACCATTCCGATGATCTATGTCTCCATGACCCTGGATGGTATCAGCCCGGAGGACGCCGAGCGCCTGTTGGTAAGGCCCATGGAACAGGAGCTGCGATCGCTCGAGGGTGTCAAGGAAATGCGGGGCACGGCCTCCGAAGGGCATGCCTCAGTCATGCTGGAATTTGATGCAGGATTTGATTCGGACAAGGCTCTGCAGGATGTTCGGGAGAAGGTGGATACCGCCCGTACCAAGTTGCCCCAGGAAGCGGATGAGCCAAGGGTAAACGAGATCAATGTCTCTCTGTTCCCTGTTCTTTCCGTTGGTCTGTCCGGCCCCTTGTCGGAGCGGGAACTGATTACCATTGCCCGGCGGTTTCAGGATGCCATCGAGTCTATCCCGGAGGTTCTGGAGGTGGACATTGGTGGCGATCGGGAGGACCTTCTGGAAATTGTGGTCGATCCCCAGGTTCTGGAGAGCTACGGCATCGATTTTGATCAGTTGGCTTCCCTGGTAACCCGCAATAACCAGTTGGTGGCTGCAGGTTCCCTGGATACGGGCAACGGCCGCATGGCACTGAAGGTGCCCGGGGTGATCGAGACCATTGAGGATGTGATGTCCATGCCGATCAAGGTCGATGGCGACACAGTGGTCACGTTCGGTGATGTGGCCATGCTGCAACGCACGTTCAAGGATCCTGATGGCTTTGCCCGCATCAACGGTGAACCCGCCCTGGTACTGGAAGTGTCCAAACGTTCGGGTGCGAATATTATCGAAACCATCGCCCGGGTTCGGGAGCTGATCGAGCAGGCGAGACCACAGTTGCCGGACTCCCTGGAAATCCGCTACATCATGGATCAGTCCGGGGAAGTGCGGGACATCCTCAGCGACCTTTTGAACAATGTGCTCACGGCCATCGTGCTGGTTCTGATCGTGGTGATTGCCGCCATGGGGCCACGCTCCGCGGTGATGGTCGGGCTGACGATCCCCGGTGCCTTCCTTGCCGGCATTCTGGTGATCTGGAGCATGGGCCTTACCCTCAATATTGTCGTGCTTTTCAGCCTGATTCTGGTGGCGGGTATGCTGGTTGATGGCGCCATTGTGGTGTCGGAGCTGGCAGACCGGAACCTGTCCGAGGGGCTGACGGTAAAGCATGCCTGGGCCGAGGCGGCCAGCCGCATGGCCTGGCCTATTATAGCCTCGACAGCGACCACCCTGGCGGTGTTCATGCCTTTATTGTTCTGGCCCGGCGTGGTTGGAGAGTTCATGAAGTTCCTGCCGCTGACGGTAATCATCTGCCTGATTGCTTCCCTGGCCATGGCGCTGATTTTCCTGCCGGTACTGGGGAGTGTGAGTGGCGGCCAGAGAGCGCGGCAGGGGCCATCGGCGGGTCGTCTGATGCATGGCTACCGGCAGCTACTGGCACTGTTGTTAAGGTCACCCGGACTGACGTTGATCGGCGTGCTCTGCGTAATCGCAGTGATCTATGCCGCCTACGCCCGCTTCAATCACGGGGTGGAGTTCTTCCCCAGTGTGGAGCCCGATTCTGCCCAGGTGCAGATCAGGGCCAGAGGTGACCTTTCGGTATGGGAAAGGGACGCGATTGTGCGTGAGGTGGAGCAGCGTCTGCAGGACATGCCTGAAGTGAAGGCCCTGTATGCCCGTTCGATGGTCAGTGCCGGTTCCCAGCTGGCACCCGACGTGATTGGTGTTCTTCAGTTTCAGTTTACCGACTGGTTCGATCGGCGTCCGGCCAGTGCGATTCTGGGGGAATTCCGTGACATGACCGCCAACATTCCGGGCATCGAGCTTGAATTCCGCAAGCAGGAAGGTGGCCCCGCCGAAGGCAAGCCGATAGAACTGCAGGTGAGTAGCCGGGAGGCGGACAGTCTCAACGGCTATGTGGACGAAATCAAAGATCGCATGCGTGAGTTGGGTGGCTTCGTGGACATTGAAGATGACCGGAGCCTGCCGGGTATTGAGTGGCGGCTGCAGGTTGACCGGGAGGCTGCGGCCCGTTTTGGTACCGATGTTTTGGGTGTCGGAAGTGCCGTGCGCCTGGTTACCAATGGTTTGAAACTGGCTACCTACCGCCCGGAAGACGTGCGGGACGAGGTCGATATTGTGGTGCGTGTGCCCAATAACTGGCGGGAACTGGATCATCTGCAACGCCAGACCATTCATACGTCCCGGGGTCAGGTTCCGCTTTCGGAATTCGTCGACCTTCGCCCCGGTGACAAGACCAACAGTATCGTTCGGGTGGATGGCCAGCGTACAGTGACCATCAAATCCGAGCTGGCCCAGGGGCGCCGTGTGGATGAGCTGCTCAAATCGCTGCAAGCCGAGATGCCAGAGCCACCCGAGGGCATTTCGGTGACGTTTGCCGGCGAGAACGAGGATCAGCAGCAGGCGTCGAACTTCCTTGCCACAGCCTTTCTTGTGGCTATCGGTCTGATGCTGCTGATACTGGTGACCCAGTTCAACTCCCTGTACCAGACCTTCCTTATCCTCTCTGCGATCGTGCTGTCGACGGCCGGAGTACTTCTGGGGCTGTTGGTGAATAATCAGTCGTTTGGCATTGTGATGGTGGGCATGGGGACCATTGCTCTGGCGGGCATTGTGGTGAATAACAACATCATTCTTATTGATACCTACAACCAGATGCGTCGGGAGGGCCTCTCGTCCTACGAGGCCGCTCTGGAAACCGGCTGCCTGCGTCTGCGCCCCGTGCTGTTAACGGCAATAACAACTGTTCTGGGGCTGATGCCCATGGTGCTTGGTGTCAACGTGGATCTGCTGACCCCCTCTTTGGGCTTTGGAGCGCCATCCACACAATGGTGGACCCAGTTATCCAGCGCTATTGCCGGAGGGCTGGCGTTCGCTACCGTGCTGACGCTATTGCTGACGCCTGCAATGCTGGTACTGGGTGACCGGGCCGATCAGGCCTTCGGCAGGCTGATCGACCGGTTGCGGACTTCCTAGTATTTGATCCGATTCGCGAGTTCCTGAGCCCGGATTGCCATGGATTCGAGTTCGGGAACCGTGCGAAGGTTGTTTTCGGCGGCCCGGTGCATGGTCTCTGAGATTTCGGCCACGTCCGTTACGTTACGATTGATATCCTCACAAACACTGGTCTGCTCTTCAGCAGCGGTGGCTACCTGGGTGGCTGCATCATTGATGCTGCTCATGCGTCGGTTGATCTCTACCAGGGTATAGCGCACTGCCTCAACCGCCTCGCTACTTTCCTGAGCGACAACGCCTGAGGCCTGCATAAACTCGGTCGCATCCTTTGACGCGCCGCTGATAGCGCCGATAATCTGGTCAATTTCCACAGTCGCTTCCTGAGTTTTGGCCGCCAGATTTCGGACCTCATCGGCGACAACGGCAAAGCCACGACCGGCCTCACCTGCACGAGCCGCCTCAATGGCTGCGTTCAGCGCCAGCAGGTTGGTCTGGTCAGCAATCTCCCTGATAACCTGCATAACATCACCTACTTTCTTGCCATCACTAGCGAGTTGGTCGACGGTTTCGGTGGAGTGTCGGATCTGATCAGTTAGCCGGTGCATGCTGTCTACGGCCTTATTGATCTGTGTGTCGGCAGTGGAAGTTTCCCCCGACGTCTGGGTAACTTCAGTGGCGACCGAGGCTGCGTGACTTGCCACATCCTCTGCGGTTGCCGACATCTCGTTCATGGCGGTAGCAATTTGTTCGATTCGGTGGTGGGCCATTTCGGACTGGCTGACAACACGATCTGCGTTCTGACGGATCAGCTCCCCCGTATCGTTTAACTGTCCGGCATTTGCACTCAGCTGGGCTCCGGTATCGCTGAGGAACCGGTGCAGACTTCGAGCCGCGTCAGCCAGTTGTCCTAGCTCGTCGGAGCGCTGCATGGTGACGGGATCCGAAAGGTCTCCGTCGCCCAGCCGGGAAACCTGTAAGGTGAGTTTCTGAGAGGGTCTGATCACACTCGACAATAGTATCGTGATCAGTGCGATTGTCCCCAGAACAATGGCGGCGATCAGAAGCCCGGCCACCAGCCAGCTGCGCTCGGTTACAACCATATTCAGGGTTTCGGCGCTCAGAATACTGTCTTCCCGAACTGTGGTCGCGGCATTTTCAATCAGTCTGGCGGGTTCACGGTCGATCCCCTGAACTGCGGCATCACCTGTGCCGGGATCAAAACCGGAGCGGGTGAATGCCTCGAAGCCCTGGCGATAGGCCCTTCCCATCGTCCGGTGTGCCTGCTTGAAATCAGACAGCAAGGCTTTTGCTTCTGGCTCCTTTATGCGCGGAATCAGCTTTTCAAGCTGGCTCTGGATGGACGCTTCACGCTCTTGAAAGCGGCCCCAGTATTTGTCCAGCATTTCTGGATTTGATCCCCTGATAAGAACGTTCTTCCACTCCTGAACCTGAGTTTGGAATCCAGAGAGTACATCTTGTGCTTCCAGAGCATTAACCATTCTGGTATTGACGAGATCGTTGAAGTCATTTTTGACTTTTAGTGAGAAATTCATGTACACAACCGCCACCGCTGCAACAATCAAGTTTGCAGTGAGAACTACCAGGAGAACCCGGTTGAGAATGCTTTTGGAATACCAACTCATCGATACTTTCCGCTCAGGTTTTAGGTGCCAGACAACTTGCCGTGGCGTTTTTCAGTCGTTGCCAATTATTTTGGCTGCATCGGGATTGACCGCATTTGAATTCGTTTCAAACCGCTGATGAACTTTTTGTAATAGGTCTATGATGGGCAACCCGCTGAGTGTTCTCTATCGGGACGATTACCTATTGGTGGTCCATAAACCGGCCGGGCTGCTGGTACACCGGAGCCCCATTGACAAGCACGAGACCGAGTTTGCGCTGCAATACGCACGGGCATTGAATGGTGGCCAACATGTTTACCCGGTGCACCGGCTGGATCGGCCCACTTCGGGCATTCTGGTGTTTGCCCGGGACAGCGAGACCGCCCGTTCGCTGGGTTTGGCCATGATGGCCGGGGAGGTCACGAAAACCTACCTGGCGATGGTGCGAGGCTGGCCGCCGGAGTTCGGAGAGATTGATTATCCATTACGGGAAGAGCCCGAGGATCGGCGCCTGAAGGGTGTCGAGCAACCGGTGCGGGACGCATTCACCCGGTACCGGAGACTGGCGATTACCGAACTACCGGTCAAGATCGAGAAGTACCCAACCAGTCGCTATGCAATGGTTGAATTGTGCCCGAAAACCGGCCGCAAGCATCAGCTAAGGCGGCACATGAAGCACATCAGTCACCCGATTATTGGCGATGCCAATCACGGTCGGGGTCGGCACAATCGTTATTTTGCCGACCGGTTTGGCCATGGACGTTTGATGCTGGCAGCCACCGGCATGGCTTTTCTTCACCCTGCTACGGGTGAGTCGCTAACGATCAGTGCTCCGCCAGAGCAGAGCTTTCTTGAGGTTCTATCCATTTTTCCGGGGTTTGAATTGCCGGATCAGTCTGAAAAATAGCAGCTGAGGAACTCGGGGTAGGGAAGCGGTTTGCTGTATCGGTAGCCCTGAAGGTAGTCACAGCCTTTATCGAAGAGCCAGGCCTCGTGAGCATCGTTCTCTACACCTTCGGCTACAACCGACAACCCGAGGCCCCTGGCCAGACCGATGATTGACAGGGTAATGGCGCAATCGTTTTCGTCATCGGGCAGGTTATTGATGAACGAGCGGTCAATCTTGATTCGGGAAAAGGGCAGGCTTTTTAGCCGGGACAGGGATGAATAGCCAGTACCAAAATCGTCAATAGCAAGCTCGGCGCCAGCCTCAACCAATTGCTCCAGTATCCGGCTGATGATGCTGAAGTCGCCCTGAATCGAATCTTCGGTAACCTCGAACTGAAGGGCACTGACGGGCATGCTCTGGTGGTGGCATATCTGCTGTACCAGTTCGGGTAGTTCCGGCATCAGCACCTGCTCGGATGACAGATTCACGGACATGGTGGGCAGTAGAATATTCCGGTCTTTCGCATCGCGCCAGTGTGCGCACACCCTCTTCAGAACACAGGCCCCCAGCTCGTACATGAGTCCGGCACCGCGCGCTATGTCGAGAAACTCGATCGGAGACAGCCAGCCACGCTCCGGATGCTGCCAGCGAACCAGGGCTTCCATACTCTCCAGCTGCGTTCCGGTGCGGTCCATGATTGGCTGATAGAATACATCCAGGCCATCGACTTTCAGTACTTCCCGCAGCTCGTTTTCCAGAGCGAAGCGGGAGCGCGCGGTCATCTGGATCTCCGAATCGAACAGTGTCGATCGGTCCCGGCCCTGCCGTTTGGCATGGTACATGGCGGCCTCGGCGCCCCGAAGAAGCTCTTCCGGTTCCTGGCAGTCGCCCGGGAAGTGGCATACACCTATGCTGGTGCTGACGTTCAGATTCTGGCCGGACACCCGGATTGGCTGGCGAATCCGATGCTGGATATCCTGGATGGCCTCATCCAGGAAGTCGGGCAGGGTGTAATTGCGGATAACCAGAGCGAACTCGTCCCCGCCGATCCGGGCCAGGAGGTCTTTACCTGCGAGCTGCATCTCTTTGAGCCGCTGGCCGATTTCGGCAATAACGTCGTCTCCGGCCTGAGGACCCAGGCCGTCGTTGATGGTTTTCAGGCGGTCGACATCAATCCAGAGCAGTACCAGGCTGCCGGTATTCCGGCGTGTGATCTTGCGCACCAGGTGACCCAGCCGGTCTCGCAGGGACTCCATATTGGCGAGGCCGGTGAGCGAATCGTAGTGTCTGACGTATTCCAGCGCCCGCTTGGACCTGAGCCAGGCCTCGTGGGTATTCATCAGGCTGATGGTGTCAGCGATGGCCGCGGCTAATGAAATATCCGGCACTGACCAGTCCCGGCGCACATCGGACTCAAGGCAAACGACACCACTCAGATGCTCGCCGTCAAAAATCGGTGCGTCGAGCATGGAGTGAATATTCTGAACCGACAGATAATCCCGGTCGAAAGAGCGGGTGCGGATATCATTGCGGGCATCGTTCACGGCAACTACCCGTTCTTCGCTAATGGCCCTAAAGTACTCGGGGTGGTCCGAGCGAAACAGATTGAATTCAGAATCCTTCTGAGAAATGCAGCTATTGCGATCTGGTTGTTCCTCGTCGTGTAACCATTCGCATCTGATACGATCTCTCTCGGGAGGGAACAGCCAGACACTTGCTCGCTTTAACCCCAATAGTCGGGTACACAACTCCACGAGCGCTGCCAGCTTTCGGGGGCGCGGCAATTCAATAAAGCTGGCGTTATGGCTCAACTCCATCAGTGCCTTGTGGTGGGTCACCAGGATTTCAGTGTCACGCATGGCCGGGCTCAATATGGGGTCCTTTTACTTGAAATGCGAACGGCCTTGAATCGAAGCTCGGCGCAGAGGTCAGTTCATCTCTGAGCTTCCTACACAATATGGCATCTGTTTCTATGTGTGTCCAACCGCCGAACGATCTGACCGGGGAGTTCTGACCGTTGCGGTTTTTGTTTGAGGCCGGCTTTGGCCATCCGAACGGCGGTGCAAATCGCTTTCCACAAGGGTTTACAGGTAATAAGCTAGGCGGCCTTAACACTGTTTTAAGCGATCCAGATGGAATCTATTGAACCCTTAGTACGCTACTCGCTCGGTCTTTTTTTCCTGATGATCGGCCTGCAGTTCAGCGGCCGGAGTCTTGGCCTCTTTCAGCGTATGCACTTTTCGCACATCAATTATGGTAAGCGCGGAAGTGCGCCCTGGTGGCACCGTCATATCTTCAACGTGTTCCGGGCGTTCATTCTGGGTGTCTGCCTGGTGCGGATTTTTGCCGACATAGACGGCTGGCTGGGTCTCTTTGGCTGGCTCTATCACTGGCCGGTGTTGCTGGTTGGCATGCTGTTGCTGTTGGCCTCTTTCACCGCCGCGAATTATCTGCAGGCCTACATGCATGAGGAGTGGCGCTCTGGCATTGACCCACGCAAGGATCAGCGAAAGCTTCTGACAAGCGGTCCTTTCAGTCACTCCCGGAACCCCTTGTTCCTGGCCGTGATGATGGGGCAGTTCGGGTTCTTCCTGGCTCTGCCCAGTGTCTTTTCCCTGGTGTGCCTGGTGGCCGGAGTGTTGGTAATTACCCGCCAGGCCCGGGAGGAAGAAAAGGCGCTGGCGGTCATGTTTGGTGAGGACTATGAGCGTTATCGGGTCAGCGTGCCCCGCTGGTTCTGATTCGGCAGCGGGGTTGGGGTATTACGCAGATTTCTTCCGGGCTTCCTTGATGACATCGTACGCATGACTGATCTCCCGAGTGCGTTCCTCTGCCATTTCCCGCATGCTCTCGGGTAGCCCCCGACCCGCAAGTTTATCCGGGTGATTCTCGCTCATCAGTTTGCGATAGGCTTTCTTGAGTTCTGCATCACTGGCCGAAGGTGACACGCCAAGAACCTTGTAGGCATCGCTGATCTGATCTTCTGACGAGGGCTGGCCTGCACCGGCTCTATTGGTATGAGCGCCCCGGAGCATGGCTTCCAGTTGGTCGACCTGGCTGTCGGGCAGACCAAGGCCGCGGGCAATACGTACCAGCATTTCGTGCTCGGACGGATGGACAACGCCATCCGCAGCCACGGCTGATACCTGAACCTGAAGGAACATCTGGAGAAACGCAGGCTGGCGGCCACTGGCCTGCAAGAAACGATTCAGCTCGGCATCAAGATCAAAGTCCGGCTCCTTGCCCCGGTTGAAGGCGGCCTTGGCTTTGGCTTTCTGTTCCTCGTTCAGGCGAAAGCGCACAAACATGGCTTCCGCCATCTGGATCTCATCCTGGGAAATGACGCCGTCTGCCTTGCAAAGGGCGCCCATCACCGCGAAGACCGATTCAATAAAACCGGATTGGATACTCTGTAGCTTACCTATCAGCCGGCGTTTGAGGCGGTTGAGAAGAAAGGCACCAATCGCGGCACCCACCAGAAAACCCGGGAATTTGCCAAAGGCATAGCCAATCAGACCGCCAACGATGATTGCAAACAGCATTAATGAGTCCTTAATAAGGTATGAATCAGCCCATAGAATATACGTGTTTTTCCGTCCGGCTTCATGAACAGGCTTTCATCGACGGCGGCAAATTTAGCGTAAGATTCCATTTTACCGGTTCTCGCAGGAGAATAAGCACACTATGACCCTGGACCTGTTTGGAGAGTTGCCACCTCAAATGACCATCGAGCATCTGATGGACGGCGCCTTGGTGTTACGCCAGTTTGCGCTTGCGGATTCGGAGGCGTTAGTGGCTGAGATTGACCAGGTTGCCGCCGTAAGCCCCTTCCGAAATATGACTACACCTGGTGGCCATGCCATGTCAGCGGCGATGAGTTGTTGCGGTAATCTTGGCTGGGTCACAGACGCCAGCGGTTACCGGTATCAGTCTGAAGACCCGGAATCCGGAAGGCCGTGGCCGGCCATGCCGTCGATTTTTCAAAAGCTGGCGTGCCGGGCAGCGCAAACTGCCGGCTATCAAGGATTTGAACCAGATGCCTGTCTGATAAACCGTTATCAGCCCGGGGCCAGGATGGGCCTTCACCAGGACAAGAACGAACAGGACGTTACTCAGCCGATTGTGTCGGTGTCCCTTGGTCTGCCTATTGTGTTCCAGTTTGGTGGCCTGGTGCGTAACGAGCGCCCGATGCGCGTTCCACTTGCTCACGGTGACGTGGTGGTATGGGGCGGGGCGTCCCGGCTGCGCTATCACGGGGTACTGACTCTCAAGGCCGGAGATCATCCCGTCACTGGTGCCTGTCGTTACAATCTGACTTTCCGGCGCGCCCGGTAGGGGGGATTACTGTAGCCAGGCGACCAGCAGCCCGGCGGCCAGAGACAGTGTCATCGGCCCGCCCACCAGAATCCCGGTCTGACGATTTCCCACAAACCCTGCGAGCCCAGACTTCATCAGGTTGTTGGCAGCGGCGGCGATAACAATGCCAATGACTGCGGTGTTCATTGCCAGGTCGTTGTTGGACATTCGGGTGAGCGACAGGGTGATCGCGTCCACATCCGCGATACCGGAGATTGCCGCCAGAATATAGATGCCGGTATCGCCCAGCCAGTTACCCAGAAACTCGCTCAGTAGCAGGATCGCTGTTAGCAACGCGCCAAAGACCAGAGCCGACGTCAGGTCCAGCGGATTCTGACTCAGCGTTGGCTGGCTGATCTGCAGCTCCCGGGAGTTCTGGCGCCAGATAATCCAGGCCGGGCCGTACAGCAGAACGGTCATGACGATGACGGGCCAGATCAGGCTTGGCAAAAGATCCGGATTGATCACCACGCAGTAAACCAGTATCCGTGGGAACATGGTGCCGCAGGCGATCAGAATTCCGCTTGCGAACTGAGCACTGAGCTGCGGGTTGTGCGACGCCTGTCGGGAATAGTGCAGGGTCAGCGCGGTGGATGAACTCAACCCGGCAAAGAGACTGGTGAACAGGATGCCTTTGCGGGTACCTGCGACCCGGATCGAGAAATAGCCGACGAAGGAAATCGAGGCGATCATCACCACCATCCACCAGATTTCCCTGGGGTTGAGGACGCCACCGGGCCCCATTTTTTCATTGGGTAGCAGAGGCAGCATGACCACGGAAATGAGCAGCAACTTAAGCGCTGCATCCAGTTCGTGTTCTTTGAGCCTGTGAACCCAGCCGTGGATCTCTTCCTTGTTGTCGAGAATGATTGCCGTCACAACGGCCGCCGCAATGGCGATTACCGGGTCAACTGCGACTGCGACTGCACCGAAGCAGAAGGTCAGCACCATGCCAACCATGCCGGTGATGCTGAAGTTGCGAATATGCTCCAGTCGCTCGCTGTAGGCCACGATGGCCATGGCGACAACACTGATCAGCAAAACCGGGAATGCCCATTCAGTAATTTCCTGGGCCAGCAGGGCCGAGATGCCGCCAAGAAGTCCCACCAGTGCAAAGGTGCGGATGCCGGCAATCCGCTCGCCGGATTTCTGATCCCGGGCGTCCCAGCCCCGTTCCAGACCGATGATGGCACCCAGAAGAAGTGCCACGGCGAGATTCAGGGTGATCTGGTTTCCCACCAGAAACCGGGACGCGACGTCATCCATGAGTTGGTGCAACCTCCTGTTAATCAATGGATGTGCTGATAATAGCAGCCCCGGCTGGAAGCCGTTAGATGTCTACGAAGATACCGCTAGCGACCTTACTTTCCTGTAATGGGGCTGATAAGCTTCGCCACCTTTGACTTAGTAGCAAACCGGAAATCCGAAATCATGGTGAATTCCCTAAAGGCCAGCTGGCTTTCGAACGTTCGTGGCGATGTGCTCGCCGGTATTGTGGTGGCGCTGGCGCTGATCCCGGAGGCCATCGCTTTCTCGATCATTGCCGGTGTTGATCCCAAAGTGGGGCTGTATGCATCCTTCTGTATCGCGGTGATCATTGCCTTTGTGGGCGGCCGCCCCGGCATGATTTCCGCGGCAACCGCGGCGATGGCGGTATTGATGGTGACGCTTGTTAAAGAGCATGGCCTGCAATACCTGCTTGCGGCGACCCTGTTGACGGGGGTCTTGCAGTTGGTCGCCGGCTACCTGAAGCTTGGCAGCCTGATGCGTTTCGTGTCCCGCTCGGTAGTGACCGGCTTCGTAAATGCCCTGGCAATTCTCATTTTCATGGCCCAGCTGCCAGAGCTGACAAACGTAACCTGGCATGTCTACGCCATGACAGCGGCCGGTCTCGGTATCATCTACCTGTTTCCTCTGGTGCCCGTGGTCGGCAAGGTTCTGCCTTCTCCTCTGGTGTGTATTGTCGTGCTCACGGCTGTTGCGGTTGCCATGGGGCTTGATATCCGTACCGTAGGCGACATGGGGGATCTGCCCGATACCCTGCCGGTGTTCCTGTGGCCGGATGTGCCGCTGACCCTGGAAACCCTGATGATTATCCTGCCGTACTCGATTCCGCTGGCCATCGTTGGTCTGCTTGAATCCATGATGACGGCGACCATTGTTGATGATCTGACGGATACGACCAGCGACCGCAACCGGGAATGCAAGGGTCAGGGCATTGCCAATATCGGCTCCGGCCTGATTGGTGGTATGGCCGGTTGCGCCATGATCGGCCAGTCCATCATCAACGTGAAATCCGGTGGCCGTACCCGTCTCTCGACCCTGACAGCCGGGGTCTTCCTGCTGATCATGGTGCTTCTGCTGGATAACGTACTGGTGCAGATCCCCATGGCAGCCCTGGTGGCGGTTATGATCATGGTTTCCATCGGTACCTTCTCCTGGGACTCCATCCGCAATCTTCGCAAGCACCCGCTCTCCACCAACATCGTGATGCTGGTCACCGTCGTGGTGGTGGTGGCCACGCATAACCTGGCCTTCGGCGTGCTGGCAGGTGTCCTTCTGGCGGCGCTGTTCTTTGCGAACAAAGTGGGTCACTACATGCTGGTGACCTCGGTGCTGGACGAAGCTTCCGGCACCCGTACCTACCGGGTCGTGGGTCAGGTGTTTTTCAGTTCGTCGGAAAAATTCATGGAATCCTTTGATTTCAAGGAAGCAGTCGATAATGTGGTGATTGATCTGAGCCGCGCGCACTTCTGGGATATCACCGCGGTTGGCGCGCTGGACAAGGCTGTGATCAAGTTCCGCCGGGAAGGCGCTGAGGTTGAGGTTATCGGGCTGAACGAAGCCAGTGCAACGATCGTTGACCGTTTTGGTGTGCACGACAAGCCGGAAGCCGTCGATCAGCTGATGGGGCACTGACATGACTCAGAGCCGTGATTCCGACAGCAGTCGCAGTCAGAATAACAATCACAAGGATCATGAAGGCGAGGTTAAGATGTTACAAGTAGTTGCCTGTATTGATGGCTCTCAGGCCGCTCCTGCGGTATGCGATTACGCTGCCTGGGCCAGCAAGCACATGGAAACGCCCATGATGTTGCTGCATGTGCTGGACAAAGAGCGTTATCCGACCGAGCCGGATCTTGCCGGAAGCATTGGTCTTGGTAGCCGTGAACAGTTGCTTGAAGACCTTGCCGGCCTGGACCGGAAACGTGCCAAGCTGGCCCTTGAACACGGCCACTATATGCTGGATGAAGCAGAAAAGCGGGTCAGTGAAGCCGGAGTGAGCAACGTTGTTCAGCGCCAGCGCCACGGTGACCTGACCGAATCCCTGCTGGCACTGGAGAATCAGACCCGTTTGCTGGTTATGGGGCTGCATGGTGAGAGCAGCTCGGAACGAGAGAGTCACATCGGCAGTCAGCTCGAGACGGTCATTCGCAGTATGCACCGCCCGATTCTTCTGGTGCCGGACGAGTACACTCAGCCGCGCAGCGCCATGTTGGCCTTCGATGGCAGCGCCACGGCCTTCAAGGGTGTGGAATTGCTGGCTGGCAGCCCGGTCCTCAAGGGCATGCCGCTGCATCTGGTTATGATTGGCGCAGACACCAGTGACCGGTGGGAACAGCTCAAGAAGGCCGAGAACATGCTTTCGGGCCTGGAATCCGAGATCACTCTGGCGATACGGGCCGGCGATGTAGAGCCTGCATTACACGCCTACCAGGAAGAGCACGATATCGACATCCTGGTGATGGGCGCATATGGGCATTCTCGCATTCGCCAGTTCCTGGTGGGCAGTACCACAACCACCATGCTCAAGACTGCACAAAAACCGCTGGTCATTCTCAGGTAGAGATCAGATGCTGCCCATCCACGGCTGGTCAACCAGGATACTGTGGCAGGGTCTTCGGACCCTGATGCTCGTCAGTGTCCTTGCTGGCTGTGCAGCGGATATCAAACCCGTCCGGCATGGGCCTGCGATGACCCTAACGTCACCGCCGGACGCCTTTCTGCAGGCCCAGAGTCAGGCTCGTGAAAGCACCGGACTGCCCAGCGTAACATTGTTGAATACGGGGCAGGAGGCTTTCATGGCCAGGGCCGCGCTGATTGAAACCGCCAACCAGCGAATCGATGCCCAGTATTATATCTGGAACGACGACGCCTCGGGTCGGTATCTTGCCAGTCGGCTGGTCGCCGCGGCCGATCGCGGGGTTGTGGTTCGTCTGCTGCTGGATGATATTAATATCGCTGGCAAGGAGTCGTTGTTCGTTCTGCTAAATGCCCATCCCAATGTTCGCGTGCGTATCTTCAACCCCTCCAGATCCCGGGAAGGCTTTGGCCGCTGGCTGTCCTTCATCACAGACTTTGACCGAATTAACCGGCGAATGCACAACAAGACCTTTGTGGTCGACGGAGTGGTGGGTATTGCCGGTGGCCGAAATATCGGTGATGAGTACTTCGATCAGCACCCGAGCCTGAACTTCAAGGATCGTGATGTCATGGTGCTGGGGGCGCTGGCTGGTGATATGACTGACAACTTCGGCGCCTATTGGGACAGTCCCTGGACACTGCCTCTGGAGCAGCTCTACCAGCAATCGGATGTCACGGATTCCAGGCTTTACGAGCGGGTTCAAGGCGCCGCACAGGACCGGTTAAAGGCGCTGGTTCCGGAGGATCGGCAAGCGGCCAGAGCCTATCTGGCAAAGGTGTTCGCGGAAATGATTTCGGCGCCGGCTGAACTGGTGTTCGACGCGCCGCCGGAAGATCCTGAGGCTCCGGCAGTCGAACCCAAACGTACCGCTGAAGCACTGTACCGGCTGGTGGAAGAGGCGCAGTCCGAGGTTCTGATTGAGTCTGCTTATCTGATTCTCACGGACCAACAGCTGCAAGCCATAGGTGACATGGCTGACCGCACGCTGGATATTGCAGCCCTGACCAACTCCCTGGCGACCAACGATCTGGTCACCAACCATTCCGGTTACGCCCGTTGGCGTCCGGCCATGCTGGAGCAGGGCATCGAGCTGCACGAGTTGCGCCCGGATGCACCTGCCTGCCAGCACTGGGTGGCCGTCAGTGCGGCCTGTCAGGGCGGCGAGGTGAGCCTTCATTCCAAGGCGGTGGTGCTTGACCGGAAAACCCTGTTCGTGGGCTCGTTCAACGTCAACCTGCGATCCATCTATCTCAATGGTGAAACCGCTCTGGTGATTCAAAGCCCGGAACTGGCCTCGTCTGTCGCAGAGGATATCCGTTACGCCATGGAGCCTGAGAACAGCTGGCGGGTGGAACTCGACAGCGCACAGGGCCTGGTCTGGCATTCTGAGGACGGGAATACTGACCATGAGCCCGAGGTTGGTTTCTGGCGTCGTGCAATGTCCCGTATGTTGTCGTGGCTGCCGATTGAGAAGTATCTCTAGAAGTGCTTACCCGGTAGTTTTGGAAGAACCTTCAAATGTTCTGATTTGCGATACAAAATCGCTGAAACGGGTTCCCTGGATCAGAACGTGCTCTCTCAGGTGTCGTCCGGCTGCTTCCTCATCTCCGCTTTCGATAGCTTCGAAAATCTGGCGATGCTCTGAAATGGAGTTGGCAACCCGATTTCGTGCCTGCAGCTGCAGGCGGCGGTAAGGCTTCAATCGCTGCTTCAATTGCCTCGCTTCACTGGCCAGAAAGCTGTTGTGACTGGCCATGTAAATACAACCGTGAAATTCTTCATTTTCATAGTAGTACTCATCCGGGTCGGCCATGACATCGGGATCTTCGCAGCGCTGCAGAGCGGCTCGCAAGTCCTCAAGTTCGGCGGGCTGGATTCGTCTGGCGGCCAGCCGCCCGCACATTCCCTCCAGTTCCGCCATTACCTCGAACATTTCAATCAACTGATCAAAGCCAACTTTGGCGACGAACGTGCCTTTCTTGGGTTTTACCATGACAAGGCCACTGACTACGAGCTGCTGCACCGCCTCGCGAATGGGAGTTCTCGATACGTTGTATTCCCTGGCAAGCGCATCGTGGTCGAGTTTCTCACCAGGTAGCAGTCGACCGTTGATGATGTCTTCTTCAAGAGCATCTTTCAGTTTTTGTGCATTTGAGCGCTTCATTGTTACTTCCCATTCTGCGTGGGTGACCACGGATCTGGTCAGATTATAATCTATTTTTGTTGACAAGAATATATATCATGGCTATTGATGTATACATCAGATTACTCTGATCGATATTACAAAAACAATTTTGGAGACCGAATAATGAAAATGCCCTTCGCAAAGTTGGCCATAGCGGCCTCACTGTCTGTTTTTTTCTCCGGTATTGCCGCAGCTGACACAGTACTGCGCGTTTCCCACCAGTTTCCCGGAGGAAAGGGGGATGTCAGAGACGAGATGGTTCAGCTTATGGCCCGAGAAGTCGCTGCCGCTGATGTTGGTCTGGAGCTTCAGATTTATCCCGGTCAGTCACTGTTTAAAGCCAAGGAGCAGTGGGGCGCACTGGTTCGCGGCCGGGTAGATATGATTTCGCTGCCGCTAGACTACGCCAGTGGCCGTCATCCCGAATTTTCAGCAACCCTGATGCCGGGTCTGGTCCGCAACCATGAGCGCGCCGCTCGCCTGAACGATTCCGAGTTCATGGGAATGATCAAGAGCGTCATCAATGACGCGGGAGCCATGGTGCTTGCCGACGCCTGGCTGGCGGGTGGTTTTGCATCCAATACACAGTGCGTCACGTCGCCCGATACCGTGAAGGGACAG
This sequence comes from Marinobacter sp. F3R08, assembly GCF_018860425.1. Classification (GTDB taxonomy): domain Bacteria; phylum Pseudomonadota; class Gammaproteobacteria; order Pseudomonadales; family Oleiphilaceae; genus Marinobacter. The sequence goes on from NZ_JAHKPI010000015.1 coordinate 399,311, forward strand.
ACCATGCGTGCAGCCGGCCCGGCCTTTGATGAAATGCTGGCAACGGCGGGCGCGTCTATCGCCTCCATGCCTTCCTCAGAAATCTACACCGCCATGCAGACAGGTGTTCTTGATGGCGCCAACACCTCCTCAGGTTCATTTGTTTCTTATCGCATCTATGAACAGGTTACCTGTCTGACCGCGCCGGGTGCGAATGCGCTCTGGTTTATGTATGAGCCGGTACTGATCTCCGAGCGCAGCTGGAACAGTCTGAATGAAGAGCAGCAGGCGGCCTTGACCGCCGCGGGTGAGAAAGCGGAAGCGTACTTTGCCAAAGAAGCGGCAGGTCTGGACCAGAAGATGGCAGACGTCTTTGCCGAGAATGGTGTCGAAGTGGTCAACATGTCTCACGAGAACTATGAAGCATGGCTGGCTATCGCCAAGGAAAGCTCTTACAAGACCTTCGCAGAAAATGTTCCTAACGGCCAAGCCCTGATCGACGCTGCACTGGCAGTCGAGTAACGCTTCAACATCTGGTTTCAATGTAAATCTTGCTCTGTCCGGCCTGTCTGCCGGGCAGGGTAAGCCCAACTTTTCCGGGTTCTCACTATGTCCCAGTCTTCCAGTTATCAAAGGCCTCCAGTCGGAGGCATTCTTGGCGGGTACATCCGGTTCATGGATGTTGTCTCGCTGGGCGCAGCCTTTTTGGCGGGCATTCTGCTTGCTCTTGGTGTTCTGTCAGTTGTTCACATGGTGTTTGTGCGTTATGTCATGGGTGAGAGCACTGTCTGGCAAACTGAGTTCACCACCTTTGCCATCGCTGCCTCCATGCTTCTGGCTGCGGCCTATGTACTTAAAACCGGCGGCCATGTTGCCGTAACGGTTCTACCTGACGCTCTGCACGGATTGCCCAAGCGGTTGATGAGATTGTCGGCTTCGCTGGTGGGCCTTGCCTTCTGTCTGGCACTGACCTTTGGCTGCTGGTACTACTTCTACGAAGCCTGGGCCTTCGAATGGACGACCGGGACAATCTGGAACCCGCCTCTGTGGGTGCCGGTTCTACCGGTTGCTGTGGGTGCCTCCCTGCTGTCGTTGCAGTATCTGGCCGAAATTCTGCGAGCGGAGCTATAACTATGGATCCGGTTACTAGCGGTATTCTTGTTGTTATCGTGTTGCTGGTTCTGATGGCCATCGGCACGCCTATTGCCTTCGCGCTGGGTGCGGTTTCTCTGGGCGCCTTGCTTCTGGACCAGGGCGTAGGGGAACTGGTCTATTTTGGCGAAACCTTTTTTGGTCATGTGGCGTCTTTTGGCTTCGTTGCGATACCCATGTTTATCCTGATGGGGGCGGCGGTTGCCTCGTCACCAACGGGCCGGGATCTTTACCGGTCTCTGGATCTGTGGATGGGCAAACTACCCGGCGGCCTTGCCATCTCTAACATTGCAGCTTGCTCCATTTTCGCCGCATTGTCTGGTTCCTCACCGGCAACCAGTGCTGCGATTGGAAAACTGGGTATCCCGGAAATGCGCAAGCGTGGTTATCCGGATGGTGTTGCCGCCGGCTGTATTGCCGCCGGCGGTACCCTTGGAATTCTGATTCCGCCCTCAGTCACCATGATCGTCTACGGAATCTCTACCGAGACGTCTATCGGCCGATTGTTCATTGCCGGTGCCATTCCGGGGCTGATGCTGGCGGTGCTGTTTATGATCTGGACCCTGATTGCCTGCAAGATGGCGGGTGGTTACAACACTCCTAATCCGGTGTTCCAGGCGGCAGCACAGATCAAAGAGAACGTTGAGGGCAATCTCAAAGCCCTGGTGCGTGTTCTGCCATTTCTGCTGGTTGTCATGGGCATTCTGTTTGCTCTGTACGGTGGTGTGGCTACGCCCTCTGAGGCGGCGGGCGTTGGTGCTTTCCTGTGCCTTGTGCTGGCGATTCTCGTGTACCGGATGTGGCAGGCCAAACCAATCGGCAACATCATGCGCGACGCGCTGCGTGAGAGTGTGATGATCATGCTGATCATTGCCACCGCAGAGATCTTTGCCTTTGCACTGTCGTCACTGTTTATCACTCAGACTGTGGCCGGTGCCATCGCCGACCTTGAGGTCAATCGCTGGGTTCTGATGGGGATCATCAACCTGTTCCTGCTGGTTGCCGGGTTCTTCTTGCCGCCGGTCGCGGTTATCGTGATGGCAGCTCCCATCCTTTTACCGATTATTCTCGCCGCCAATTTTGATCCCTATTGGTTCGCGGTCATTCTGACCATCAACCTGGAAATTGGCCTGATTACGCCGCCTGTTGGCCTGAACCTATTTATTATCAAAGGGATAGCGCCTGACATCGCGCTCCGGGATATCTTGCTTGGAAGTCTGCCTTATGCTTTATGCATGATCCTGGGGATCTTGCTGTTGTGTTTCTTCCCACAGATCGCCCTGTGGTTGCCGGACCTGATTATGGGAACCGGATCATGACGCCAGGACAGGAGATTTCGCTATGAACATGAGCTTTCTGCAAGAGCTGTTTAGCAGCATTACCCAGCGCGATGCCCTGCAGCGCAGGTTCGGACCTAAGAAGAGCAGCTACGATTCGGTGGATATGGTAGAGGCATGCCATGAGTTGCTGCACAGCGATGGTGAGGCGGCCAGCATTGTAATGGCGAGTCGAGCGCTTGAGATTTACCAGTCGCTCGGAGATGACGACAAGCGCGCTTTCTTCGATGTACTGGCGACGGATTTTGCCGCCGATCCGGACAAGATTGATGCTGCCTACAGGGTGTACAGCAAGGATCGCTCCAATCAGTATCTGGCGGCATTGTTCCGTGTCTGCGAGCCGTTGCGTCAGGAGCTTCTCAGGCGGCTTAATCTGGCACGGGGCGCCACCTATGAATTGGTGAGAATGCGTCAGGATTTTCTGGCGTTGATGAAGGGACACAAGGATTTTGACCCCATTAACGCAGATTTCATTCATCTGTTCGCCTCCTGGTTTAACCGGGGCTTTCTGGTGTTGCGACGCATTGACTGGACGACCCCAGCATCCATCCTGGAGAAAATCATCCGCTATGAGGCGGTGCACAAGATTCAGGGTTGGGATGATCTCCGGCGCCGATTGAATGATCGGGATCGTCGCTGTTTCGGCTTTTTTCACCCGGCCATTGGCGATGAGCCCCTGATCTTTGTGGAAGTGGCGCTGACCAAGGGGATCCCTGACAAGATCCAGCCCATCCTCGCGAACGACCACTACGATATCGACGATCCCCATCTGGCGGATTCAGCAGCATTTTTCGGTATCAGTAACTGTCAGGTGGGGCTTCGGGGCATTTCGTTTGGCAATTTCCTGATCAAACAGGTGGTGCAGGAACTCAAGCAGGAACTGCCCAATCTCAAGAACTTCGTCACCCTGTCGCCCTTGCCGATGTTCCGTAATTGGCTGGAGCAGACCTATCACCCCGATTCAGGCCTCCTGACACCGGAAGCGCAACAGGTTCTGAGTCACCTGGATAATCCGGAGTGGACGAACCACCCGGAACTGTCGGAGCGCCTGAACCAGGTCATTCGCCCACTGGCGGCTCGCTATCTGTTGAAGGAAAAAAACAGTGCCGGCCTTCCGATGAATCCGGTGGCACGTTTTCATCTGGGAAATGGCGCCGAACTGCATCGTATCAACTGGCTGGGTGACGTGTCGGAGAAGGGCATGGAGCAGTCAGCGGGCCTGATGGTTAATTACCTGTATGTGCTCGAGAACATTGAGAGAAACAATGAAAAATACACCACAAACGGTGAAGTCGTTTGTTCCCCGAGCGTGCGTGAACTGAGCAAACAGGGTCGGAAACTGCTTCAAGGAGAATCTGAAAAATGAATCACAACCTATTTCATACCTTTGCAACCAAGATGCAGGAGCGGGGCACGGCGAATTTCATCACCACGCCGGAAGGTAAGACCTATACATACGCTGATGCCCTGGCCAGGACCGGGCGCATTGCCGGCGCCCTTCAAGAGCTGGGTGTCCAGCCAGGCGACCGGGTTGCGGTTCAGGTGGATAAAAGCCCCGAAGCAATTCTTCTTTATCTGGCAACCTTGCGAATCGGCGCGGTGTATCTGCCTCTGAATACCGGATACACCGCCGATGAAATCGGCTATTTCCTGGGTGATGCTGAGCCGGCGCTGTTTGTCTGTCAGCCGGTGGCGCTGGAGGCAGCAAAAGCCATTGCCGCCGAGACCAACTGTCCCTGTGTAAAAACGCTCGGCACCAACGCAGACGGATCCCTGATGGATGCCGTGGAAAAGGCAGCCGCGTATGACGGTATAGAGCAGCGTGCCGAGGACGATCTGGCTGCGATTCTATACACCTCGGGAACCACGGGCCGCTCCAAAGGCGCCATGCTGACGCATAAGAATCTTGGTTCAAACAGTAAGAGTCTGGCCGAGGCCTGGCGCTTTACCGAGAAAGACCGGCTGATCCATGCCTTGCCCATTTTCCACACTCACGGCTTGTTCGTTGCCTGTAATGTGATTCTTGTTACGGGCGCGAGCCTGTACTTCATGTCCAGGTTCGACGTGGATGCCATTATTGCGGCCATGCCTGAAGGAACGTCTCTTATGGGCGTACCGACCTTTTACACGCGCCTGCTGCAGGATGACCGTCTGACTCCGGAACTGACGGCCAACATGCGTTTGTTTACCTCGGGGTCGGCGCCGCTCACTGCAGAAACCCATCAACAGTTCGAACAGCGAACAGGGCATGCCATTCTGGAACGCTATGGCATGACCGAAACCAATATGAATACGTCCAACCCCTATGACGGTGATCGAATTGCCGGCACTGTCGGGTTGCCGCTGCCGGGCGTTGAAATTCGCGTTACCAATCCGGAAGCCGGCGATCATCAGCCGTTGCCCCAGGGTGAGATTGGCATGCTGGAAGTTCGGGGCCCGAATGTGTTCAAGGGCTATTGGCGCATGCCGGAGAAGACCAAAGCGGAACTCCTGGAGGACGGCTTCTTTGTTACCGGCGACCTGGCATTGGTAGACGAGCGTGGCTATGTCCAGATTGTGGGACGTGACAAGGATCTGGTGATCTCGGGGGGCTTCAACGTCTATCCGAAAGAAGTGGAACAGGTCATCGACGCCATGCCGGAAGTCATGGAATCTGCCGTCATTGGTGTATCTCATCCGGATTTTGGCGAAGGCGTGACGGCGGTGGTGGTCCTGCTGCCGGGGCAAAAGCTGGAAGAGGCCGATGTGGTCAAGGCGCTGGCAGGACACCTGGCGAAATTCAAGCAGCCCAAGCGCGTCTTCTTCGTTGATGCTTTGCCCCGCAACACCATGGGCAAGGTTCAGAAGAAGCAGTTGCGGGACCAATACAAAGACATTTACCAGAACGCCTGATCCAGGCCGGCGCAGGAGACGCAAACATGACAAGAAGCTTTCGTATCGGCCAGATCGTTCCGAGCTCAAATACCACCATGGAGACAGAGATTCCGGCAATGCTGCGGGCTCGTGAGGCGGTGGAGCCTGAGCGTTTTACGTTCCATTCCAGCAGAATGCGGATGAAAAAAGTCACCAGGGAAGAGCTGGCGGCCATGGATGATGAGTCGGATCGTTGCGCCCTTGAGTTGTCCGATGCGGCTGTCGACGTGATGGGGTACGCGTGCCTGGTGGCCATTATGAGCCGGGGGGCTGGGTATCACCGTGAGTCTCAGTCCCGCCTGCATGGTGTCACCGTGGAGAACGGCCACCCGACACCCGTTGTCAGCAGTGCTGGCGCTCTTACCGAGGGCCTTGGCGTCCTCGGAGCCAGGCGCGTGGCAATCATTACGCCCTACATGAAGCCCCTGACTCAAATGGTCATTGAGTACATTGAGGCAGAAGGTATTCAGGTGGTCGACAGCATTGCTCTGGAGATTCCCGATAATCTGGAGGTAGGCCGTCGGGATCCGCTGGCGTTGACCGAGATCGTGAAACGCCTGGATATCACCGAAGCCGATGCGGTGGTTCTCTCTGCCTGCGTGCAGATGCCATCACTGGCATCCATTCAGCAGGTTGAGGACTCGCTGGGATTACCGGTGGTGTCGGCGGCAACCTGCACCACGTATCAGATCCTGAAGCAACTGAAGCTCAGACCTCGGGTGCCGAACGCCGGGAGGCTTCTGAACGGCAGCTACGGCTGATAGTGGGCGGCGGGCTTATCATGCAGTTTGAGGTTTTTCCTGATTCTTTGGTTTTGCTTAAATGAACTAAGCTTGAAGAGAGACGAAGGACAAAGCCTCAACGCTGTTACCTGCAGGGAGCATGAATTTTGACCACGCCTATTGAAAAATATCTGAATGTGTTGGCAAAAAATGATGGTTCGGACTTGTATCTGAGTACCGGAGCGCCGCCTTGTGCAAAGTTCCAGGGAACTCTGAAGCCGCTATCCCGGGAGGCACTCAAGCCCGGTGAAGTAGCTGCTATCGCCAACAGCATCATGGACGACGAGCAGCGTGAGGTTTTTAACACCGAACTGGAGATGAACCTCGCCATTTCACTGCCGGGTATTGGTCGGTTCCGGATCAATATTTTTAAACAGCGAAACGATGTTGCGATTGTTGCCCGGAATATCAACACCGATATACCCAAGTTCGAGGATCTTGGATTGCCCCCGGTTTTGAAAGAACTGGTCATGAGCAAACGCGGCCTCGTGCTCTTTGTGGGTGGGACCGGCTCAGGTAAATCCACATCGCTGGCGGCGCTGATTGACTACCGAAACAGCAATGTTGGTGGCCATATCATCACCATCGAAGATCCCGTTGAGTTTGTTCACAAGCACAAGAAATCCATTGTGAACCAGCGCGAAGTGGGCGTGGATACCCGCAGTTTCAAAAATGCCCTGAAGAACACCCTGCGTCAGGCTCCGGATGTAATCCTCATTGGCGAAATTCGTGACCGGGAGACCATGGAGCACGCGCTGGAGTTTTCTGAAACCGGTCACCTGGCGATTTCGACGCTTCATGCGAACAACGCTAATCAGGCGCTCGAACGCATCATTAATCTGTTTCCGGATGAGAAGCGACCGGCCTTGCTCATGAGCCTGGCCCAGAATATCCGTGGTTTCGTTTCCCAGCGTCTGGTGCCAACGGCCGATGGCAAGCGCTGTGCTGCCGTCGAGGTGCTGCTGGGTACGAAAACCGTGCAGGAAATGATACTCAAGAATCGGCTGCCAGAGATCAAAGAGATCATGGAGAAGTCTGAGAATCTGGGTATGCAGACGTTTGATGCGGCGCTGTTTAAACTTCATGAGGCCGGTCGGGTGAAGCTGGAGGATGCTATCGCCAACGCTGACTCTCCCAACAACTTGAGGCTGCGAATCAAGCTTTCCAATGGCGAAAGAGAGCCTGTAGCAGAGGAAAAACCAGTAGCCAGCAAGCCCTCCCTATCGATGAACGAGCTGACCCTGGAAGACATTGCGGAAGATGACGAAGACGATCAGGGAGATGTCTTCAGGCCTGGTCCGTGAATCTGTGACGGGCCGGGATTGCTTGTCTGGAATCGCCTGGTGAAACCACCAGATCAGGCATCGTTGCCAGCAGCCACACCCGAGGCCCAGGCCCACTGAAAGTTGTGGCCGCCAAGGTGCCCGGTCACATCCACCACTTCGCCAATAAAATACAGGTTGGGTCGTTCCAGCACTGCCATGGTTCTGGAGGAGAGCTGGCGGGTGTCTACGCCACCGAGGGTGACTTCCGCTGTGCGGTAGCCTTCAGTGCCAGAGGGTTTGATTGACCAGCGACCCAGAACATCGGCTACCTGATCAATATCGCTGTTCTTGTAGCCCTGCAGGGGGCCTGTCCAGCCCTGAAGTTCATTGAATGCCTGGGCAAATCGTTTCGGCAGGTGCTGGGCCAGGTAGTTCGCAACGGTGGACTGAGGGCGGGTTTTTCGCAGGTTCAGGAGATCGTCCTTGATGCGGCACGCAGGCAGCAGATTGACGGCCAGCCGGTCACCGGGTGTCCAGAAACTTGAGATCTGGAGCATGGCCGGGCCGCTGAGTCCGCGATGAGTGACTAACATGGGTTCCCGGAAATGTTGGTTATGGCATTGCACGTCAACCGGGCAACTGACGCCTGACAGAGGGGCTAGCTGTTCTTTCAGCTCAGGCTGCAGGGTAAAGGGCACCAGACCTGCCCGGGTGGGCAGTATCTCCAGGCCGAACTGCTCGGCCACCTGGTAACCAAATGCGCTGGCGCCCATGGTTGGAATCGACAATCCGCCGGTGGCGATCACCAGGGATTCGCAGGTCAGATCGCCGGTTCCGGTCTGCAGGCGGTAACCCGGGCCGGTTTCGGTGATGCGCTTAACCTCTGTTTTCATTCGTATTTCTGCACAGGCCCATTCACATTCGGTGAGCAGCATGTTGAGGATCTCCTTTGCGCTGTCCTTGCAGAACAGCTGACCGGGTGCTTTCTCCTCGTGCTCAATACCATGGCGATCCACCAGCTCGAGAAAATCCTGGGGAGTGTATCGCTTCAGTGCGGAAATGCAGTATTGGGGGTTGTCTGACAGGAAATTGGCGGGTGTGCTGTTCAGGTTGGTGAAGTTACAGCGCCCGCCGCCGGACATAAGGATTTTTTTGCCCGGTTTGTTGGCATGATCCAGCACCAGCACGCGGCGGCCCCGGTATGCAGCGGTTGCTGCACACATCAGGCCTGCGGCGCCGGCACCGAGGATGATTACGTCGTAGTGTGATGTTGAACCTGCTGCCATGCTGCCCGCCAATCGGATGAAAACGGCGGGCAGTATATCAGTCTCAGGGCAGGGAGACGGAGCCTTCCATGTAGAATGCAACCTGGCCGGCGATGTCCACCCTGTTACCTTTCAGTTCGCAGCGCAGTACGCCACCCCGGGCGGAAATCTGGCGGGCGTCCAGCCGGTTTTTGCCCAGCTGTTGCGCCCAGTAGGGCACCAGCACGCTATGGATGGAGCCGGTGACCGGATCTTCGTCAATACCGGCTCCGGGGGCGAAGTAACGACTGACAAAATCGCAGTCATCACCGGGCGCCGTTATGATCAGCCCCTGGCTGCCCAGCTGTGTGAGTTTCCGGAGATCCGGCTGCGCGGCCCTAACGGCGGCTTCATCGTCCAGAATAATCATGTAATTGGTGTCGTTCGGAACATAGAAAGCCGTTTCTGGCGCCGTCTCCAGAGCTTCCCGAATCAATGTCGGGGTTGGCTGTTCTTCAAACGCCAGATTCGGGAAATCCATGATCAGCCAGCCGTCGGCTTGCCTGACCGAAAGAGGGCCACTTTTGGAGTGAAAACGGATCTCGTTGTTATCCCAGCCAAGCTTGTTGAAGATCACCCAGGCGCTGGCCAGGGTGGCGTGGCCGCACAGCGGTACTTCAACGCCGGGTGTGAACCAGCGGATGTGAAAGTCGGCGTCTGCGCGGTCCGCAAGCGGCACGAGAAAGGCCGTCTCAGAGAGATTGTTTTCCATTGCAAGGGAGAGCATGACGGTATCCGGCAACCACTGCTCCAGCGGCATCACCGCCGCCGGGTTGCCAGCAAACATAGTTCGGGTGAAGGCGTCGACCTGATAGATGGGGTAAGCCATTAATTGTTCTCCTGATGAGTTTCTGGGCCGGATCTGGCAGCGTTTTCCGATTCTGTTGGAATTGTAGAGTTTGGACTGACTGGCGTAACAGATTCAGATATTCTTTTTTGAACCGGTACAGGGTAGGGGAAATCGTATCTGTACCGGTTATATTCTGGGGTACCTGTACTGCACGGATCAGTCTGTGCTCTGTTGCAATAGAGCAGTGGCTCCCCGAGGGCTAATTGATGAGGGACAGGGTATGGGCATTCTCTACAATCAGGTGGCGGATCAGCTTCAGGCATTAATTCATGAGGGCGTATACCGGGATGGAGACCGGTTGCCAGGCGTGCGCCTTCTCAGCCGGCAGTTCGGGGTGAGTATTTCGACCATTCTGCAGGCACACCAGACTCTGGAGGCGCGGGGCTTCCTGCAGGCCCGGGAGCGCAGTGGTTATTTTGTACGTCTGCCCGCAGTGGACGCACCCGAGCCTATCATGCGTCGGCACCGGAGCCGACCGGTGCCGGTCAGTGCCCGTGAGATGGCGCTCGATTTGTGTGCCGACGAGCAGAAACGCATGGTGCCCCTGGCTACCGCGCTTCCACACCCGGATTACCTGCCACTGCGTCAGATCCAGCAGAGTACGCTGTGGGCGGCGCGGAGAGGCCGCGAAACGCTGGATTACGCCTTTCCCGGGAAGGAAACTTTCCGGCGACAGATTGCCCAGCGCATGGCCACAATCGGTGTGCCGGTAACCCCGGATGAAGTGCTGGCTACCAATGGTGCTCAGGAGGCTATCATCCTGGCGCTGCGGGCGGTGACCCAGCCCGGCGATATTGTGGCGGTCGAATCGCCGTCTTTTCCCGGCATTCTTCAGGCCCTTGAGGTTGTCGGGCTGAAGGTAATTGAAATCCCCACCCATCCCTCTGAGGGGTTGAGTCTTGAGGGGTTGCAGCTGGCACTGGAACAGTGGCCATTGAAGGCGTGCGTTGTGGTGACCAATCACAGCAACCCTATGGGGGCACGGATGTCAGACGAGCGGAAAAAACAGTTGGTCTCCATGCTGGCGGCTGTGGGAGTTCCTCTGATTGAAGACGATATATACGGGGATCTCCAACATTCGGGAGACAGGCCGCGGCCGGCAAAGGCGTTTGATCGTAGCGATAATGTGATTTACTGCAGTTCCTTTTCAAAAACGATCTCGGCAGGTTTGCGCCTTGGCTGGATGGTGCCCGGGCGTTACATGGCCAGTGCCCGGCAGCACAAGTATTTCATGAACCTGGCCACCTCCTCGATTTCCCAGATGGCGGTGGCGCATTTTCTGGAACAGGGCGGCTATGACCGTTATCTGCGGTCAGCCCGGCAGAATTATCGGGAGAGTACCGAGCGGATGCGCGCCGCCGTGGCCCGGGCATTTCCGGAAGGCACCGCCGTAAGTCGGCCCCAGGGTGGCTTCGTGCTCTGGGTGCAGTTGCCGGACGGTGTTTCCGGAACCGGGGTCTATCAAAAGGCCAGGGCCGAAAATATCAACGTCGCTCCGGGACTGATGTTTTCTACCGCCAACAAATACGAGAACTGCCTGAGGCTGAACAGTGCCAATCCCTGGAGTGAGCGGATTGAACAGGCGGTGGCCAGGCTGGGTGCACTGGCTCACGAGGCGCCGGTCGCCGAGTGCTAAGGTTGCTCTTTTCCTTCGCCCCGAAGGTCGAGAGGGTCCAGCAAGCCAGCCGCAATGGCGGTTCCGGTAACGTCTGGCAAACGGTCTGCACCCAGGCGTTTCATCACCCGGGCCCGGTAAAGATCAATGGTCTTTACGCTGACATTCAACTGGTCCGCGATTTCCCGGCTGGTGTAGCCCCTGGCCAGCGGAAGAAAAACGTCCCGCTCTCTGCGCGTCAGGGTTGCAAGGAGAGCGTCGGTGGTTTCGTCCCGGGACGGCTGATTGTCGGTGTGCCTGTGTTCCTGTAGCGCCTGTTGCACGCTGTCTAACAGCAGTTGTTCATTGAATGGCTTCTCAATGAAATCGAAGGCACCAAATTTGAATGCCCTGACAACGATGGGTACGTCAGCGTGGCCGGAGACGAAGATAATAGGCAGATCCAGGCCCCGCTTTTGCAGTTCTTCCTGGACGTTGAGGCCGCCGAGGCCTGGCATGCGGACATCCAGAACGACGCAGCCGGCTTTCTTGTTGCCTACAGCGTCAAGGAATGTCCGGCCGTCGCTGTAGGCTTCGACGTTCAGGCCAACCGATTCCAGCAACCACTGGGTCGATTCCAGCATTCCCGCATCGTCGTCAACAATACAGACGGTGGTGGCTTCCGGTTTCGCGTGGTTAGTCATCTGGCTGGATCTCCGTGGTTGTTGTTCTGTGTTTCTGGCCCTGACTGGCGGGAAAGCGGCAAATCAGGGACAGGCCCCCGGTTTTCGCCGGGCGTGCGTCCAGGAAGCCACCAAATCCTTCAATGATTGAGCGACTCATGGAGAGCCCGAGGCCCAGCCCCTGCGGCTTGCTGGTGTAAAACGGCTGGAACATCTGTCGGATGGATTGTTCATCAAGTCCGGGGCCTTCATCGATGACTTCAATCAGGGTTTCGTCCTGATCATTGACGCAGGTTGTGATGACAATACGGGACGGTGAGGGTGACGCCTCGTCATCTCGGGCTTCAGTATTGGCTTCGATGCCATTGCGGATCAGGTTGATCAGAACCTGCTCCAGAAGCACCGGGTCGGCCGTGATCACCGGGGCGCGGCGAGCCAATCTCTCATAGATTCGAACCTGATTTTTTTCTGCTTCCCCCTGGCACAGTCGCGTTACGTTGGTAACCACATCATTCAGCGCTATTGGCGCTGTCCGCTTGTGGCCCTTGCGCAGGAAGGCGCGCAGGCGCTTGATCACTTCCGAGGCGCGGTTGGCGTGGTGAACAATCTTTTGCAGCCCGTCGTCCACCCGATCCAGGCATTCGGGGTTGGTTCGGGCGCTTTTCAGATAGCGTTGGCTGGCGCTGGCAAAGTTCACGATGGTTGCCAGGGGCTGGTTCATCTCATGGGCAATACTGGACGCGAATTCGCCCAGAGTTGCCAGTCTGGCGGTGTGGGCGAGTTCGTCTGCCAACCGACGACTGTTTTCCTCCGATTCCACCCTGGCAGTAATGTCCCGGGAGACGCTGACTACTTCGATAACGGCGCCGGTGTAGGTTTCGCGAATGGCCCGGCTGGCAATTTCGAACCAGCGGCGGGAGCCGTCCCGGTGATTAATCTCAACGGTCATGGTGGCATAGCCGTCATCCCTGAGCCGGTTGCGGGTTTCCGCCAGTTTTTGTGCCACGTTGTTGCCCCGCAGGATCTGATCAAGTGGCTTGCCCCGAAGCTCTTCCGGCCAGTATCCCAGTAACCGCCAGGAAGCGGGCGTAGCATCGATAAAGTGCCCGCCTGGTGCGTGCCGGGAAATGAGGTCGGTGGTGTTTTCGGTGATCAGCCGGTAAAGCCGGTTGGACCGGGTGGCCTCCTCCCGGCCCAGCACCTCTTCGGTGGCATCTCGCGCCCGGGCCAGAACCCGGCTGCTGCCGGAGTCAGGGATAAAGCTCCAGATCAGGATACGCTCCGAGGCGTTGACGGGGATTCTGGATTCCACGTTTTCTATGGCCCTGTCCTGTTCAAGGGCGGACTTGATCAATGCCATGAAGTTGACCGGGAGCAATCCGACTGACGAGGCCAGATTTGCGTTCTGGCGCAGCGTATCGCAGGCACGGTTACCCATGAGCACGCTGCCGGTGACATTCAGAATCAATCCGGGTTGCGGGTCGGCGTCGTGCAAACTAAATACACTTGAAGGGGAAGAATCGGTCATGGCTTTATTTATAGTATATTACCCATAATACATTGGTATAATTTCTAGTATTTCTTCTATCCAATACTATTCTGGCCAGCCCGAAGTATAGCTATTTTAGCGATATTCCTGAATACGTCATAAGAACAACAGTAATCAAGAGGACCACGCAATGACCTCGATCTTCGACCAGGGCCTAGCGCCCGTTGATGCAAACTACGCCGTCCAGTCTCCAATCGACTTTATTGAGCGCACCGCCAGTGTTTACCCGGAATACCCTGCCATTGTTCACGGGGCGATCCGGTATAACTGGGCACAAACCTATGAACGCTGCCGCAGGCTGGCATCTGCTCTGAAGGGGCGTGGAATTGATCGCGGTGACACCGTTGCCGTGATGCTGCCGAATATTCCTGCCATGGTGGAAGCCCACTTCGGGGTTCCGATGATTGGTGCAGTGCTCAATACCCTTAACGTCCGTCTGGATGCCGAGGCGATTGCCTTCATGCTTGGGCACGGTGAGGCCAAGGTTGTAATCGCGGACCGGGAATTCGGTGAGGTGATTAAAGACGCCGTTAGCCGTCTGGATAACAAGCCTCTGGTGATTGATGTTGATGATCCCGAGTACGGCGAGGGTGTTCAGGTCAGTGACCTGGATTACGAGGCCTTCCTGCAGGAAGGGGATCCGCAATTCCAATGGAGCTTTCCCGAGAACGAATGGGATGCCATTTCCCTGAACTACACCTCGGGCACCACCGGTAACCCGAAAGGTGTGGTTTATCATCATCGCGGCGCTTACATAAATTCCATCGGCAACCAGACTGTGTGGTCCATGGACATGCATCCGGTGTACCTGTGGACCTTGCCGATGTTCCACTGCAACGGCTGGTGTTTCCCCTGGACCATCACTGCCATGGCCGGTACCCATGTCTGTTTGCGTCGGGTTGATCCCGAGAAAATCCTCCAACTGATCCGCGACCATCAGGTCACCCATATGTGTGGTGCTCCGATTGTGCTCAACGCACTGCTGACTGTTCCGGAATCTGCCAAGGCAGGTATTGATCACGAAGTGAAGTCGATGACTGCTGGCGCAGCGCCTCCCGCCCAGGTGATCGGTGCTATCGAAGAAATGGGTATCCAGGTGACTCATGTCTATGGCCTGACCGAAGTCTACGGCCCGGTGACGGTGTGTGCCTGGAAGACTGAATGGGATGCGCTGTCATTGCACAATCGTGCCCGCAAAAAAGCCCGTCAGGGCGTTCGTTATCACACCCTGGCAGGCACTATGGTTGGTGATCCGAACACCATGGAGCCGGTGCCTAAAGACGGCAAGACCATTGGTGAAATTTTCCTGCGCGGTAATACCGTGATGAAAGGTTACCTCAAGAACCCCAAGGCGACCGAAGAAGCTTTCCGGGGAGGCTGGTTCCACACCGGTGATCTGGCGGTATGGCACGAAGACGGATATATGGAGATCAAGGACCGACTCAAGGACATCATCATCTCCGGTGGTGAGAATATCTCCACCATTGAGGTTGAAGATACCCTGTACCGGCACCCGGCGGTTCTGGAAGCAGCCGTGGTCGCCCGGCCGGATGAGAAATGGGGCGAAACGCCTTGTGCTTTCGTGACGCTGAAGCCTGAAGCGGGGCAGGTCAGTGAAGAAGACATCATCAACTTCTGTCGCGAACATCTGGCCCGGTTCAAAGTACCCAAGACCATCGTCTTCTCGGAACTGCCCAAAACCTCTACGGGCAAGATTCAGAAGTTCGTGCTGAGAGATCAGGCCAAAGAGCTCAACTGATCTCCTGACCGGCTGCGCTGTCCGGGCGCAGCCGACTCTTACCTGAAAAACAACATTATCAGGCACACGCGCCGCGTGAGCCCGGAGGTCCTTTTATGCAAATGTTTCACCGAAAGAACGGGGAAGAGCAGCCGTACTGGCCGGCTGGTCCCTTCAAGATCCGCCTGCCGTTTGTCCATTACCGTTGGGAATTTGCGGAGATGGTCCAGGCGTTGATCATGTTCGTGGTCAGCCTGGCCATGATTCCGCTGCTTGAGAAATACCTGGGCGTGCCTTACGACGTCGCCCTGGCCTACGTGGTGATCTGTGGTATCGGATTCATGTTACCTGCACTGCTGGGCGTCCCGTTGGTGCCAGGCTGGATAACACCCGGTATTCCGGTCGTGCTGCTGTTCCTGAGTGACTATGAGCCAGGCCCTGAAGCGATCCAGGCCCTGTTCGCCCTGCAATTCCTGGTGTTCATCATTTTCCTCGTACTCGGTGTTACCCGGCTTGGTAGCAAGCTGGTGGAACTGATTCCCCGCTCCATGAAAGGGGGAATCATCATTGGGGCCGGTATCGCAGCCCTGATGGGTGAGATCGAGGCCGGGGGCCGACTGGCAAATACGCCGATCTCCCTGATCATCGGTGGTCTGGTGTGCCTTTACCTGATGTTCTCCGTGTCTTTCAAAGGCTTTGTTGAAAGCAATTCGATTGCCCGCAAGATTGCCAACTACGGCATGGTTCCGGGGATGGTGGTGGCTATCCTGGTTGGCTTTATCACGGGCGAATACGCGGTGCCGAACGTCGAGTGGGGTATTACCAAACCGGCCTTTGATGAGCTGTGGAACTACCTGCCATTCGCCGTTGGTTTTCCGGATGCGAATGTATTCCTGTACGCGATTCCAACGGCGGTGATTGCCTATGTAATCGCCTTCGGGGACATCGTGGTCGGCCAGTCACTGATGAATCGCGTCGATCATCTTCGTAAAGATGAAGACATTGATAACAGCATTGACCGTGTGCACCTGGTAACCGCTATCCGTAACGGTGGTCATGCGTTTTTCGCGCCCTATCCTGGCCTGGCCGGTCCAATCTGGACGGCCGTGACTGCGACCATGGCTGAGCGTTACAAATACGGCCGTAATGCCATGGACTCCATCTACAGTGGCGGTGGTACCTTCTGGATCACCGGGTTTATCGCACTGTTTGTTCTGCCCCTGGTGAGCTTCTTCCAGCCGGTGCTGCCGATCGCCCTGTCGCTGACCCTGCTGCTGACGGGCTATATCTGTCTGATGGTTGGTCTGGAACAGCTGGAAAACAATACTGAGCGCGGCATTGCCGGCACCATGGGTGTGGTTCTGGCGGTGTACGGTGCAGGCTGGGGCCTCGCCACGGGTGCTGTCCTCTATTTCCTGATCGAACGCACCAAATTGCTTGGCTTTACCGCCGACCCGGAGGCTCCGGGGAAGCAATCCACAGAAGAGCACTAAATCTGTGCCTTCCGGCACTGAGCCGGAGGGCGCTGACCCCCTGTGTGTCCTTGGGAGGCTTCGTGCCTCCCTTTTTTTGCTTTCAATGCAATGTTGACAGACTGTCATTTGGTGACAGGTTGTCATTTTTTTCCTGGTTGTGGCTTCCTTCTCTTCGGTTTCCGGGTTTAAACTGTGTCGACTGATGATTTTTTGTCCGCTGTTCATTGCTGAAAACAAAATTACAAAAACAGGAGGCAGTCATGACAATCAGTTCCACGCCCGAGGGTGTGTCTGTTGAGCCGAGACATTTGCGGTTCGATATCGAAGAAGACCTCAAAACGCTCTGGCATGGCGATGATGCCTTCCGGACAGCGTTTTTCAACGCACTGTCTCTGCAATTCCCTCGCGGCGAACAACATTTCATCAATGCTGTTCGGCTTTATCGTGACCGGATCGAGGACCCCAAGCTGAAAGCGGAAATTCGTGGTTTTATTGGTCAGGAAGCCCTGCACAGCCGCGAACATAATGACTATAACGAAGCCTTGAAACTACGAGGCTACGACATCGATGCGTTGGACGCACGATTCCGAAAGCACATGACGTGGGTGAACAAGCTGCCACCAAGCCAGCAACTGGCGGGCACCTGCGGTGCCGAGCATTACACGGCTGTTCTGGCAAACGCCATCCTGAGTCAACCTGAATGGATGGAAGGGGCCACGCCAGCCATGGCGAAGCTCTGGCGCTGGCATGCTGTTGAGGAAACCGAACATAAATCCGTTGCCTTTGACGTTTACCGGGAATGTGTCGGCAATGAACGGCTGCGCCGGGTTATTTTCCTGTTTGTTACCTGGAATTTCCTGAAATACACCTTCATCAATACCTGCAGCTTGCTGAAATCTGACGGCAAACTATGGAAGTTCGGTACCTGGGCGGGTGGTTTCAACTTTCTCTGGGGCAGACCCGGGATTCTGCGTAAGTGTCTGCCGGAGTTTCTGGCTTACCTGCGCAAAGGCTTTCATCCCTGGCAGCAGGACAACCGGGAGCTCCTTGAACGGAACCTGAAGGAACTGGGTATGGCTTCCTCTACAGGGTAGGGGGTGCTGAAATCCCGGGAAGGTTGTGTAACACTAAGCGTCACAAAGAATAACGACAATAAATAAAGGGGACTTCCGATTGAGAAGTTGCCCGAAGTTGGAGGCCCATCATGCGAGTTGGTTTGATCGTCGATTCTGCGTGCGATTTACCCTATGAGTTCAGCCGCAAGCACGATTTGTTCATTCTTCCTGTCACTGCCGTAATAGACGGTCAGACCTATATAGACGATCACGATCCCGTCCGCACCCAGGAGTTCTACCAGAGTGGCCTGTTACAGAAAGGGCACGAGGCCGAAACCCGGGCGTTCACAACGCAACAGATCCATGATCTGTTCATGGAGAAGATCGTTACCCAGTTTGATGTTGCGATCTGTGAGACGGTCACGAAAACCCGCAGCCTGATTTTTCAGAATGCCACAGAGGCGATGAACAGTGTTCTTGCGAAGTACGAACGTGCGCGGGAGGTCGCAGGTCGCGAGGGCCGGTTTTTCATGAGGGTCATCGACAGCAAGCAGATTTTTGCCGGCCAGGGTTTGCTGGTCGCTCACACCCTGAAACTGATCGACGAGAAAGTGTCCAAGAATGCACTGCGTCATGAGGTAGAGAACTTTTCGGACAACATCTACACATGCGTAATTCCACGGGACCTGCACTATATCCGCGAGCGGGCAAGGCGTCGTGGCGACAAAAGCGTATCAGCACTGGGTGCCTTTCTTGGAAAAACGCTCAATATTACGCCGGTCATTTTTGGACAGGGCGCTGAAGGTCAACCTGCTGCCAAAACCCGGAGTTTCGATGTCGCGGTGGAAAAGGTCATGAATTATGCCGCTGCGCGGGTGGAAGCCGGGCTGCTGACCCCCTACGTCAGCCTGTCGTGCGGCCTTACCTGGACAGAGATCGAGGATCTGCCCGGCCTCAATCGCCTCAGGGACGCCTGTGAACGGAACGGTGTTGAACTGCTGCTGTCTCAGATGGGCATAACCAGCAGTATCTATGTCGGTCCAGGCAGTCTTTGCCTGGCTCTGGCTGCAGAACCTCACACCTTCAACGATTTCCAGTAAGCTCATCAAATAGATGCGGTTGAACCGGACTGGCCCGGCCGCATTTGTTCGCCTGTGATTTAAGCGAATCCTCCTGCCCATGCTTCATGTTAGCCTCTGAACAATGCACTCCTTTCCAATAACAGGACTACTGATGCCATGACCAAAGGCAGATCCGATCTGGCTACCGAGTTGCTTGAACAGCATGTGAAGCACGAGCTGGCCTCACTCAAGGGGGCAAAGTTACACAGGTTTCTGGAGCAGGAGGTGACAGAACTCTGGAGTTATGCCGGTAAGATAACCCTGAACCGGATTACCTCAGAGGCGCAGGTGATGGGGGTGATCCAGCGGATTGTGATGAACATGGAGCTGGACCCAGGCATTCCGCGACTGGCGGCGGACATGGCCACCGAGGTGCTTAATGCGAGCGTGCAGTCCCAAACCACTCTGGGGGAGATTATCACGCGTGAGCAGGCAACCGGTTTTCTCGAAGAGGCCCTTGAGCTCAGGCATCAGCGTGAGCGAATCATCAGTGAAATTATGGCTCATCCGGTCTATCAGGAGCTGGTGTCTAACGTGGTTTACCACGGCCTGGTGAACTACCTGTACGAGGACAACCTGATTACCAAGTCTGTGCCGGGTGTCGGTTCAATGATGAAGTTTGGCAAGCGTATGGCCAACAGAGCCGTGCCTGGTCTGGACGAAACCTTTGAGCGGCGCCTGAAGGCCTGGTTATCGGACAGCTTGCCTGGCCTGATCAGTCGGAGTGAACAGTTCCTGCATGAGGCTCTGTCGGATGAGGAGTTACGGAGCAGTGTGATGGCCGCCTGGGAGGCTCTGGAGGGGCGCACCATTGAGGAGCTGCGGGAGGGCCTTGGCGATGTGGAGTTACAGGAGTTTCTAGTGTCAGGTTTTGAGTTCTGGCAGCAGTTCCGCAAGACCGACTACTTTGAAGGCTGTGCCCGGGCCGTGGTTTCACACCTGTTTGCACAATATGGTGAGCGCCCCCTGACGGATCTTCTGGGGGACATGGGCGTAAGCACTGAAGTTGTGATGACGGAGATGGATGCCTACGCAATTCCGGTTATAGACGTATTGAGGGAAGAGGGCTATGTTGAGGCCCTGGTTCGTCGGCGGCTCGCACCTTTCTATACCTCAGCCGCTGCCCGTAAAATCCTCCGGCAGGAGGCCTGACGTCTCGATTACCGGTCGGGCTGTTTTTGAATATAAAGGGAGCCAAGGTTTTGATCTCTGATCTGTTCTGGGCCTATCTGGTCGCCATCACATTGCTTACCATAACGCCCGGTGTCGATACCCTGCTGGTGATGCGTAACACCGGCCGTGGCGGCTTGCGGGATGGTTATGTGACCAGTGCGGGGATCTGTAGTGGCCTGTTTATTCACGCCACGCTCTCGGCACTGGGTATTTCGCTTCTGCTTGTGGAGACTGCCTGGGCATTTTCCGCTCTGAAGTGGGCAGGTGCCTGTTACCTGGTGTGGCTGGGTATTGGCTCGTTGCGTCAGGCTTTTCGCCGTAGCAAAGCCCCAGCGGCGAGCGCAGAAACGGTGGTCCGCCGGAAGGTTACAGTAGCGGTATCTTTCCGGGAGGGTTTGCTGTCCAACGTTCTGAATCCAAAAACTGCACTGTTCTATATGGCTTTGCTACCACAGTTTGTAGATCCTGCGGGAAATGCGTTTCAACAATCCCTGATGCTGGCGGGCGTGCATTTTCTGCTGGCGATGCTCTGGCAGTGCGGTCTGGCCTGGGTGGTGGTCACCTTCCGGAGTCTGGGCGTGAACGCTCGGCTCAAGCAGGTGCTGAATGGCCTGACCGGTGGTTTTTTTGTTGCCATGGGAGCAAAACTGGCCAGTACATAAAGAATCGGGCATCGTTCGGGTAATAAAAAAGGGAAGCCTCAGCTTCCCTTTTTTTGGTCAGTGCCAGTAGGTCACTTTTCCAGATACTGGAGTTTGTCCGGCTTGCCGTCCCACTCTTCAGCATCCGGCAGCGGATCTTTTTTCTCGGTGATGTTCGGCCATTTGCCTGCGAGATCGGCATTGATCTCAACAAACTGAACCTGATCGGCGGGCAGCTCGTCTTCAGAGAAGATGGCTTCGGCCGGGCACTCTGGCTCACAAAGCGCACAATCGATGCACTCGTCCGGGTCGATTACCAGAAAGTTCGGTCCTTCGTAGAAGCAGTCTACCGGGCAGACTTCCACGCAGTCTGTGTATTTGCACTTGATGCAGTTATCAGTAACGATAAACGCCATAGTCAGATCCCTGGTCCAGTGGTCGGTCAGTCTCATCAGGAGCGCCGTCTGGCGCCACCGTTATATTTTAATGCGCGATATTGTAGGGAGCGACCCGCACTGCCGCAAGCGTTAGGCTGCTATAACCTTATTACACAGATCAATTTTCCATTATTTCTTCATCAATTCCTTCAGTTCGTACAGTCGGTTCATGGCATCGCGTGGGGTTAACCCATCCAGATCCAACTCGCTGAGGGCCTCTTCCACCGCGCTGGGCTCAAAACTTGAAAACATATCGCCCTGGTAGACGGGTTCGCTGACCTGAGTGGCTGGTTTTGTGCGTGCGCCATCGGTGTGCCCGGTGCTGTCCGTTGCTGCAGGCGCCGCCGGAGTGGCACTGCCTTCCAGGTGTGAGAGCTGGGTTTTGGCGTTGCGGATTACGTCCTGTGGTACGCCGGCCAGTTTCGCGACCTGAAGCCCATAACTCTGGCTGGCCGGGCCATCGTGCACGTTGTGGAGAAACACAATGCTGTCGTCGTGCTCAGTAGCCGTGAGGTGGACGTTGACGGCATGTTGCAGTTCATCAGCCAGCTGGGTCAGCTCGAAGTAATGGGTGGCAAACAGGGTGTAGCAGCGGATTTCCCGAGCCAGATGTTCTGCGGTCGCCCAGGCCAGTGACAAGCCGTCAAAGGTGCTTGTACCGCGCCCCACCTCGTCCATCAATACCAGACTGTGTTCGGTTGCGTTATGCAGGATGTTGGCGGTTTCGGTCATTTCCACCATGAACGTGGAGCGGCCGCCAGCGATGTCGTCTGAGGAGCCCATTCGGGTGAATATCCGGTCCACCGGGCCGATGACCACGCGATTGGCGGGTACGAAGCTGCCGGTGTAGGCGAGCAGGGCGATCAGCGCGGCCTGGCGCATATAGGTGGATTTACCGCCCATATTCGGGCCGGTAATCACCAGCATTCGTCGCTGGCCATCCATCAGCAGACCGTTGGGGACGAAGGGCTCGTCCAGCAATTGCTCGACCACCGGGTGACGGCCTTCTTCGATATCAAAACCCGGAGACTCGCTGAATTCCGGTGCAGAGAAACGCAGTGAGGTGGCCCGTTCTGCGAAATTGCTCAGAACATCCAGCTCCGCCAGTGCCTGAGCCGCATCCTGGAGTGGCGCCAGTTGCGCCGCGACAGTTTCCAGCACGTCATCGTACAGGCCCTTCTCGCGGGCCAGGGCCCGGCTCTTTGCACTTAAAGCCTTGTCTTCGAATTCTTTAAGTTCCGGCGTAATGAATCGCTCGGCATTCTTCAGGGTCTGGCGTCGAATGTAATCCACCGGTGCCTGATCAGACTGGGCCCGGCTGATTTCGATGTAATAGCCGTGTACGCGGTTATAACCGACCTTCAGCGTGCTGATACCGGTACGCTCCCGCTCACGGGTCTCGACATCAAGCAGGTACTGACCGGCGTTCTCGCTGATGTTGCGCAGCTCGTCCAGCTCCTCGTCGAAGCCTTCCTGTATCACGCCGCCCTCCCGGATCACCACTGGCGGGTTGTCGATGATCGCTCGCTCAAGCAGGTCTGCCAGTTCCGGATACTCACCAATGGTGGTTGCGAGTTTAACCACGTGGTGCGAATTCACCGGCCTCAGTGTCTGCTGAAGATCCGGCAATGCCAGGAAGGCATCCCGCAAGCGGGCCAGATCCCGTGGGCGCGCGGATCGCAGGGCTACCCGTGCCAGTACCCGTTCAATATCACCAACGGCTTTCAGAAGGTCGTGCACCGGTTCGTAGTGAAACCCGTCGAGCAGGGCAGAAACCGCTTGCTGGCGCTGGCGGACAATCTCCACATCACGGAGCGGGCGGTTCAGCCAGCGCCGGAGCTCCCGGCCACCCATGGCTGTCGCGGTGCGGTCCATAACCCAGGCCAGGGTGTACTGGTGACCACCCATCAGGTTGGTATCAATTTCCAGGTTGCGGCGGCTGGCGGCATCCAGGATCACCGCTTCATCACGCCGTTCACGGGTCAGCTTGCGAATGTGGGGCAGGGCGGTGCGCTGGGTTTCCCGGGCATATTGAAGCAGACAGCCGGCAGCACAGACGGCCAGGTTGAGATCCTCGCACCCGAATCCGGTCAGGTCGCGCACCTGTAACTGCTGGGTGATCACCCGTCGGGCGGTGTCTGACTCGAACAGCCAGGGCCCCTGGCGCCGTATGCCGGTGAAGCCTTCCAGTACGTCCTGGTAGGGGAAATCCTCGCTGACCAGGATTTCCGCCGGGCGCACCCGCTGGAGTTCTCCCTGCAGGGCTTCCAGGTTCTCCAGCTCTGACACCGCAAAACGGCCACTGGAGATGTCCAGAGACGCAAAGCCGAATTGCTCCCGGTGGTTATAGATGGCCACAAGCAGGTTGTCGCGGCGGTCCTCCAGATAGGCGTCGTCACTCAGGGTGCCCGGTGTGACAATACGGACCACCTGGCGCTCCACCGGTCCCTTGCTGGTGGCCGGGTCACCGATCTGCTCGCAAATGGCGATGGATTGACCTGCCCGAACCAGGCGGGCAATGTAGCCCTCAGAGGAATGGTAGGGAATACCTGCCATGGGAATCGGGTTGCCACCGGACTGACCCCGGGCGGTGAGCGTAATGTCCATCAGCTCGGCCGCTTTCTTGGCGTCTTCGTAGAAGAGCTCGTAGAAATCCCCCATGCGGTAGAACACCAGTTCATCGGGGTGCTGGCCTTTGATCTTCAGGTACTGCTGCATCATTGGAGTGTGCTTGGAAAGATCGGTCTGAGCTGCTGACATGAACGGGTCCGGTAGCCTTGCTTTGGATGAAGGCGTGAATTGTAAGAAAATAACCGCCGCGATGAAATGAAGGAGGTCATTATGCTGGCCAGCGATCAGGAATTGGAAGGGGCAGGTAACCGCCTTGGTGAACGATTATTGCGTGCCGGCCGCACTGTTGCTACGGCCGAGAGTTGCACTGGCGGCTGGGTTGCCAAGGTGCTGACCGACCGGGCCGGTTCCTCGGCTTATGTACTTGGCGGGCTGGTAACCTACAGCAATGAAGCCAAGCAGGGGCTGCTGGGGGTTACCCCGAAATCGCTGGATGATCACGGTGCAGTGAGCGAGCCGGTGGTGCGGGAAATGGTCGCCGGTGCGCTGGTGGCGACCGGGGCTGATGTCGCCGTGGCCATAAGCGGTGTAGCGGGGCCCGGCGGTGGCAGTGAGGACAAGCCTGTGGGTACTGTCTGGTTTGCCTGGGGCAGTGACTCTGCCTCCACTGTAGCGGTGGTGAAACGTTTCGAGGGCGACCGTGATCAGGTGCGTCGGCAAGCTGTTCTCTTTGCTCTTCAGGGAGTTAACGAATTTGTGAGCGAACTCTGACGGCTTTCACATCCGGAGGGGTTGGTCTCCTCTGCGGGTTATGCTTTAATACTGTTCAAATATACAGGGAATTGGCTGTTTAAGCCTTAAGAGTTCCCGGCTAACTATTTCGCTGCCGGCCTTTCATTGACTGCCGGCGGCTCAGGCGACAGAGGGTTTGACTGATGGAAGACAACCGCAAAAAAGCATTGAGCGCAGCACTTGGACAGATCGAGCGCCAGTTCGGCAAGGGCGCTGTAATGAAAATGGGCGACCAGCCCCGCGAAGCGATTCCTGCGGTCTCCACCGGTTCCCTGGGCCTGGATGTTGCTCTGGGTATTGGTGGCCTTCCTTATGGTCGGATCTGCGAAATCTACGGTCCTGAGAGCTCCGGTAAGACCACACTTACCCTTCAGGTAATTGCAGAAGCCCAGAAGGCAGGAAAAACCTGTGCGTTTGTGGATGCCGAGCACGCGCTCGACCCGGTTTACGCCGAGAAGCTGGGCGTCAATGTCGATGATCTGCTGGTTTCCCAGCCGGACACCGGCGAACAGGCTCTGGAGATCGCCGATATGCTGGTCCGCTCCAACGCGGTTGACATCATCATCGTTGACTCCGTTGCCGCTCTGACGCCGAAAGCGGAAATCGAGGGTGAAATGGGCGATAGCCATGTTGGTCTGCAGGCGCGACTAATGTCACAGGCGCTGCGGAAACTGACAGGGAACGTGAAGCACGCCAACTGCCTGATGATCTTCATCAACCAGATCCGTATGAAAATTGGCGTCATGTTCGGTTCTCCCGAAACGACGACTGGCGGTAACGCCCTGAAATTCTACTCCTCTGTGCGCCTGGATATCCGTCGTATCGGTGCGGTGAAGGACGGTGACGAAGTGGTGGGTAACGAAACCCGGGTGAAGGTCGTCAAGAACAAGGTGTCGCCGCCGTTCAAACAGGCCGAATTCCAGATCATGTACGGCAAGGGCATCTACCACATGGCAGAAGTCCTGGATATGGGGGTCAAGGAAGGCTTTGTTGACAAGTCCGGTGCCTGGTACGCCTATAACGGTGACAAGATTGGCCAGGGCAAGGCCAATGCCTGCAAGTTCCTGGAAGAGAACATGGACATCGCTAACGAGATCGAAGCCAAGGTTCGGGACAAGCTGATGCCCAAGCCGGTCTCCAAGAAAGACGCTGAAGAAGCACCGGCGGAAGCCAACGGCGAATTGCTTTAAGTCTTGATCAGCGACATGGGCATGGACGGCAGGCGTAACTTGACGCCTGTCGCATCCGCGCCTTTTTCGGCTCTCTCTCCAGATATCAGTGTTTCCTCCAGTTCTCGCCTGAAGTGCCCCGGTGCAGCGCCAATATCGGTCTCAAGTCGTCTCAGGTAGTCGGCACCGCCAGCTTGCTGCAGCTGCCTTCTGATCCAGTTTCTGTATTTCATCCGGCGATAGAGTTTGTGTAGCTTTGAAGCGTTGATTTTTTGCATCGACTTTTCCTCCTGTGCAGTTTAAACATGCTAAGCAGAAGTCTTTGCAAAGTATCGATTCAGATCGCCTGAAAGTGCGCGTAACAGATCTCCAGATTTCATCTCTGTGCTGTACGGAAAGTGAACATCTGTGCTTGTGATTCCTGGATTCGTTCGCACTGGTTTTTATCGGGAGAATTGATTGGGCCATGCTGGAATTCAGAAAGCCGCTGGTGGCAGAATGCATAGATATCCAATGATCGCTCAGATCTGCCATTCTTCAGCCACACATGGGGCAAGGTATGGACGCAAAAAAGAGATTACTGATCGTTGCCCATGCGCCATCCCCGAACACCCTCACCCTTCGGGACGCAGCAGTGCAGGGTGCCCGTCACGAAGACATTGAGAATGTTGAGGTAACTGTCCTCGCGCCACTGGATGCTGGCCCTGAGGATGTTCTTGCTTGTGATGCCATCATTCTCGGCACGACTGAAAACCTCGGGTATATGAGCGGGGCCCTGAAGGATTTTTTTGATCGCAGTTACTATCCCTGCCTGGAGAAAACCCAGGGTTTGCCTTTTGCTTACTTCATCCGGGCCGGCCACGACGGCACAGGCACCAACCGGGCGATTGAAAGTATTACTAGAGGTCTGCGCTGGAAGCGGATTCAGGAGCCCCTTATTTGCAGGGGAGAGTACCAGGTTGCTTTCGAATACCAGTGCAGGGAGCTCGGAATGTATGTGGCGGCCAGTCTGGATGCGGGATTGGTGTAAGCGGAGGAGCCGGCTTAGCTGGCAAATCGGTTGTAAATGCCTTCAATCCGTGACAGAGCGTTGTCGACGGTTCGTGAATATCTCTTGTTATCCAGGCAATAGCTGAACTGAACGCTGACGCGATAACCGGTCTGATAGGGGTGGCATTCCACCACGCGGGCACTAACCTGGGATTCACTGATGTATTTGCCATCAAAATCCATGTACAGGCGGACTCCAGGCTCCAGCGGCCTTGGGCACAGTATTGCCATACCGTAGCGGTTGAGATCAAGGCAGGTAACCGGTGTGGATTGTTTGCCTCGGCGAAAGAAACCACGTTCCTGAAGCTGGACCTTCAGGCAGGAAGCTGGGTAGCGGTTCTTGATTCTGCGCTCTGCGGAATCATGGGTCATACGCTGCCGTCCGTTGCTTGCATTGGATTTGGGATTGGACCACGAAGTGTAGTTCCGCATAGATTGCCTGAAAAATAACCGATTGCGAAAATGTGAACTGGTCAACATATTGCTGCGCATTGTGCGCAATTCCAGAAATCTTCCTGCTGCACGCGACAGAGCTGACCACAGAATCTACAATGATCGGCCAATGTGTTAATCGTTACAGGACCTAACCTTGAAGTCACTGTCTCTGCACCAGCTCTACAAAGCATGTGTTCTGAAGGATCTGCCGTTTAAAACCACCAAGCAACTGGAGCCGCTGGCTGAAATTGTTGGCCAGAACCGCGCTCAGGAAGCTGTGCGTTTCGCTCTGGCGATGCCCCACGGCGGCTACAATGTCTACGCCGTTGGCCGTAATGGCCTGGGTAAGCGCACCATGATGTTGCGCTACCTTGAGCACCATGTGGATACGGATCAGCAGAGTCATGACTGGTGCTACGTGGCTAATTTCGAGGAGCCTCGTATACCGAAACTGCTCCAGCTTCCTGCCGGAAAGGGGACACAGCTCAAGCAGGACATGGAAAAGCTGATGAGTCGCCTGGTAAAGGTGATTCCCCAGACCTTTGACAGCGATAGTTTTCTTGAGCGTTCTGAGCAGTTGAAGAACGAGTACGGACAGAAGCAGGAAGACGAGTTGGAGAAGGTCGCAGCACAGGCCAGACGAAAAAAAGTCAACCTGACGGTAACTACGCCGGGTGGTTACCGGTTGGTTGCCATGAACGGTGAAGAGCCCCATACGGCGGAATCTTTCCAGGCTCTGACGGATGAGCAACGAGACAAGTTTGAAGATTCGATCAACAAACTGGAGAAAAAGCTCCGGCAGGCGCT
This sequence comes from Marinobacter sp. F3R08, assembly GCF_018860425.1. Lineage (GTDB taxonomy): Bacteria > Pseudomonadota > Gammaproteobacteria > Pseudomonadales > Oleiphilaceae > Marinobacter. Next base: position 427,183 of record NZ_JAHKPI010000015.1, read on the forward strand.
GCGCAAACTGGCCGACTGGGAGCAGGAGTACGCTGACAAACAGCAAGCCCTGAACCAGGAGACCCTGGAGAGCATTTCCGGTCATCAGATTGATGAGTTGGTCGAGAAATACAAGGATCTTCCCGAGGTATTGGCGTACTTCGAGGCGGTAAGGGCGGATCTGGTCGAGAATCTGGACATCTTTCTTGAGGATAACGAGGAGCAGGCTGCGATTGCCTACGCCTCCCTCGACAAGAAAATGCCTCGCCGGTATCTGATCAATGTGCTGGTGCACCAGAAGACCAATGAAGTGCCGGTTGTCGTGGAGGACAATCCCACCTATCACAATCTGTTTGGGTATGTGGAGAACGTTACCTTCAAGGGCTCCGTGTTCACGGACTACTCTCTGATTCGCCCCGGCAGCCTGCATCGGGCCAATGGCGGATACCTTCTGATGGATGCCATCAAGGTTCTGGAACAGCCTTTCGTATGGGACGGACTCAAGCGCGCCTTGCGATCAAAATCCATACAGATTAACTCCCTGGAGAGAGAGCTCACTCTTTCAGGAACCATCTCCATCGAGCCCGAGTCGGTTCCACTGGATGTGAAAATTGTTTTGTTCGGTGATCGTGAAACCTGGATGCTGTTACAGGAGTACGATTCCGAGTTTGCCGAACTGTTCCGGGTGACAGCGGATTTCGAGAATGAGATGTACCGTTCCGATGCCAGCCAGTTGCTCTACGCCAAGTTTATCGCCAGTCTTGTGAGCGAGAAGAAATTGCTGCACTGTTCGAACAAGGCGGTTGCCAGGATCATTGAGCACAGCGCCCGGATGGCTGAGCATCAGGACCGACTGTCACTGCACGCGGCAGATATTGCGAATCTTCTCCGCGAATCGGATTTCTGGGCCCGGCAGGCCGGCGCCAGACTGATTCAGGACCTCCACGTGGAGAGAGCACTGGAAAGTGCAAAATATCGCAGCAGCAGGATCAGGGACCAATTCTATGATTCGATCCGTGATGGCACCACGCTCGTAACAACGAGCGGCAATTGTGTTGGTCAGGTCAATGCGTTGTCAGTGCTGTCTACAGGTGGTTTCGAGTTCGGCTTGTCCAACCGTGTCACTGCGACCTGCTATTATGGAGATGGCGCGGTCATCGATATTGAGCGCGATGTGAAACTCGGCGGTAATATTCACTCCAAGGGTGTGATGATCCTGAGTTCCTGGCTGGCCTCTCATTTTGCGGTCAACGATCCGATGCATCTGTCGGCCAGTCTTACGTTTGAGCAGAATTATGGTGAGGTGGACGGTGACAGTGCCTCGCTCGCTGAGCTGTGTGCGTTGGTGTCGTCCCTGTCCGGTATTCCGGTACGACAGGATCTCGCGATTACAGGGTCGGTCAACCAGTTTGGTGAGGTTCAGCCCATTGGCGGAGTCAACGAGAAGGTCGAAGGCTTTTTCACAACCTGCCAGCTCAAGGGTGGACTCTCTGGCAGCCAGGGCGTCATTGTGCCCAGTACCAATGTGCAGAACCTGATGCTCGACAGCGAAGTTGTGCAGGCGGTGCGTACGGGGCAGTTTTCGGTCTATGCCGTTGCCCGTGTTGAGGAAGCCATAACCCTTCTGCTTGGCAAGCCGGCGGGCAAGGCCGATGATAAAGGCCGGTACCCGAAGCAGAGTGTTTTTGGCATTATCCAGCAACGGCTTGAATCAATGAGGGAGCACGAGCGTCAGGAACATGCTCGTGAGGACCCAAAAGACCCGTCAATTCACTGACCGGCGATCATAAGAAAACGGACAGGAGAGAACACACTGATGACTGATATCCAGCAAACCGTATTCGTGGTAGAGGACGATGAAGCAGTCCGGGATTCTCTGGAGTTGCTGCTGAAATCCGACGGCAAGCCGGTCAAAACCTTTGAAAGTGCAACTGCGTTTCTGAAAGAGTATTCCGACAAGATGGCGGGCTGCATTGTGCTGGATATCCGCATGCCCGGTATGGATGGCATGGAGCTCCAGAAAAAACTCAATGAAAAGCACTCTATTCTTCCGATCATTTTTGTGACCGGCCACGGCGACGTTCCCATGGCCGTGGATGCCATGAAAGAGGGCGCAGTAGACTTCATCCAGAAGCCTTACCGCGAAGAAGCGCTGCTGGAAAAAATCGAGGCGGCACTGAAGCAGGATCTGGATCAGCGTAAATCCCTGGATGAAAAGCAGGAGATTATTCGCCGTATCAAGAGCCTGACGCCCCGGGAACACGAGATTATGGATCGGATGATTGCCGGTCAGGCCAACAAGGTCATTGCCATTGAGCTGGAAATCAGTCAGCGCACGGTGGAGATTCACCGCTCCCGTGTTATGCATAAAATGGGTACACATTCCCTGGCACATCTCGTTCGTATGGTCCTGTCCGTAAAGGACCTTATCGACGCAGGGTAATCCCGGCGGCATCATAAGGCTACGTTATTAACCGGCCCGACATTTATGACTGAAGCTGTCAGCGAGAACTCGGAGGTGACGGTTCTGCTTGTGGATGATAATCCGCAGAACCTCAAAGTCCTCTATGAGACCCTGAAAGACAAAGGTTACCGGCTGCTCATTGCCAATGAAGGCGACAAGGCCCTCGACCTTGCCCATCGCCATCAGCCCGAAGTGATTCTCCTCGATATCATGATGCCGGAGATGGATGGCTATGAAGTGTGTGAGCGCCTCAAAGCGGATCCTCAGACGGCGGATTGTGCTGTTGTTTTCCTGTCTGCTCTGGATGACCTGCAAGCGAAGGTGAAAGGTTTCTCCCTTGGGGGAGCCGACTACATCTCCAAGCCCTTCCAGTCCCAGGAAGTAATCGCCAGGGTAAAAACCCATGCAAGTGTCATTCGTCTCGAGCGGGAGCTGCATGCCCGTAATCGCGAGTTGCAGAGTGATCAGGCACGGATTCTCAACTCCATCAGTGAAGGCATCTACGGTCTCGACGAGAACGGCATTATTGAATTTGCCAACCCTGCGGCGGCATCGATCGTTGGCTGTCCTGTGGAAGAGCTGATAGGTCGTAATTTTTTTGAAACTCATTTCGCCACGGCCGGAGACAATCCGGACAGCCTGCCGGTAAAGGCTACGTGTCGGCAGGGTCAGGCAGAGAGCCAGAGAGATATCCGGATGATGCGGGCGGACGAAACAGGGTTCCCGGCAGAGTATCGTTCGACGCCCAAGCTGGATTCCGATGAGTTGCATGGCGCTGTTGTAGTGTTCAGGGATATTACCGCGGAGCTGGATAACGAAAAGGCGCTTGAAGACGCCCGGCAATTGGTTCAGGAGCAGCGTGACCAGCTTGCCCACACATCCCGCCTGACCACCATGGGGGAAATGGCTGCCGGCGTTGCTCACGAGGTAAATCAGCCTCTGACCGCTATCACGAATTACGCCCGTGTCGCCAAGCGGATGATGTCAAAGCCGAGCCTGGATGTGGATCTGCTTCAGCAGACCCTGGATAAGATCGAAGCCCAGTCCCACCGTGCCAGTGAGATTATCCGCCGGATCCGCCGGTTCATGAAAAAGCCGGCCACTGGCAAGGAAGTATTGTCAGTTTCTGCGTTGCTGGAAGATACCCGGCAGTTCGCGGAGGTGGATATGCGCAACAACAAAGGTGCCATTGAAGTTTCGGTTCTCGGAGATATACCGGACGTTCTTGCGGATCCGATCCAGGTACAACAGGTCGCACTGAACCTGATACGTAATGCTCTGGAAGCTACGAGCAGCATTGATTCGGAAGCTCCGGTAGAAGTGACGGCCAGTCTGCACAATGGAACCTGTGTACGAATTCAGGTGCGCGACCATGGTGTCGGCTTGTCCGACGATGCTGAGGAGAAGCTGTTCCTGCCGTTCTTCACAACCAAGGATGAGGGGATGGGGATAGGCCTATCAACCTGCCGCTCCCTGATCCAGGCCCAGGGCGGTGACATTGGATTTGAGCGCCCGGAGGATGGTGGCGCCTGTTTCTACTTTACCCTGCCCGTTGCCGGCGCTCATGGTTCGCCCTGCGCACAGGATAGTGAATCCCCCTAGAGCCAATCGATTCGCCCGATCAGGTGGGGGGCACTGCCGTTGGCATTAAGTACCTGATAGTCCCAGCGCTTGTCCCCCGTCAGCCAGTTCAACTGGGCTGATCCGGGTAAATACAGCGGCTTTTTGAAGTTGCAACTAATCCGCAAAGCCCCGCCTTTCCAGCTCGCTTGTTGCTCCAGTAGCGCAAGCGCATGGGCGTGCGTCCACATGCCGTGGGCGATTGCTCTTGGGAAACCGAATGCTTTGGCGCTAAGGGCGTGGATGTGGATAGGGTTGCTGTCACCTGAAAGCCGGGCATATCGTCGCCCAATGGACTCGGGTGCTTCCAGCTTCTCTGTATTTGGATAGTGCGTCAGCTCAGGTGGTGTTTTGGGTTCCGCAGGGCTGTTTTCTGCCTTTGATTGACGAAACAACATTGTACTTGCCTCTTCCCAAACCCGTTTGCCGGCCGAACGGGCCTCAGTGATCAGAGTAAACTCCAGGCCCCGGCCACTTTCCTCGGTATTTCCCAGGCGTACGCAAAAATCCAGGTTTTCCCCGATGCCGATTGCGCGGTGCTGGGTAATTGTGTTTCTCAGGTGCACCAGGCCAAGCAGTGGCAAGGGAAACCTCTTCTCGGTCAGAAGTTTCAGGTGTAAAGGAAAGGCCAGAACGTGAGGCCAGGTGACGGGCAGGTGGCTGTGAGCCAGGAAGCCGCACACCTCTTGGTAGCGCTTCAGATTGTTGCCTGCGGTGCTGACGCCTAAAAGGCTACCGGAGAGGTTCGGGATGCTGATGGGCCCACCCTTAGGCTTTTGTTTTCGCCGTAGCGTTCTGATGTACATTGGGAGCAAGGCGGGTGCAGAGTTGTGGTAAACGAGGTTCTCTGGCATTGGTCTTCTCCTTCAGGGCCCGTAGGGTTCACTCAGGCACCGCCTGATTTGAAAGCTGTGACGTAAAGGGTAGGCATTTTTTTGCAATCTGGTACGACTCGATGCCTGTGGACTGATATGCTTCAATATAAGACTAATGTCTAATAAGGGATGGTTTATAGGCGTTATGAGTCTGACAAACCTCTGAAGTCTGGCAACCCCCGCCGGATCCGGCACTGGCCTGGAGTTTTCTGGCGCCGGACCTGCCGGCCCACGGGGTCATCGAAAAATATAAAAATGGGATTTTATGCAGGAACTTCGTGACTCGGGACTGATGTTGCGCCTGATTTATGAGGCGATGAAGAAGAAGGGAATCGATACCGGTGCCATTTTCAGTCGTCTGGGCGTCGATGAAAACTATGTCTATACCGAGCAACTCCGAACACCCCACAGTGCCCAGATTTTTTTTTGGCAGGCCGTCGAGGACGTTTCCGGAGATCCAGATGTGGGGCTGCATCTGGGGCAGCTGTTGCCTGCCTACAATGGTCAGGTGCTGGAATACCTCTTTCTGAGCAGTCCTACCTTCGGTGAGGGCCTGCGGCGGGCGCAGAACTATCAGCGCCTGTTGAGTGACGCGGCGAATACCGGTTTCTTCATTGAGGGTGATCATGCCTGTATGGTTCTGGATACGGCGTCTGATGATGTTCGCCGGCTGAAGCACTTCAACGAATGTTTCGTGCTGGGATTGATTACCTTCTTCCGCTCAATTACCGATAGTCATTTCCACCCCTCTTGTATTGAGTTCGAGCACGAGCGGAATGAGGGGCAGGATCATGTGCGTGAGGTATTCGGGTGCGACGTCACCTTTGGCGCGCCGGAAAGTCGCCTCTATTTTCCCGTCAAGCTCCTGTCCCACGCCTCTCCGCATGCGGAACCGGAGCTCCTGGATCTGCACGAACGGTTTGCCATTGCGCAGGTAGCCCGGCTGGAGAAGAAAGATATCGTGGGCCAGGTGGAGAGGGTGGTGGCAGAGCTGCTGGATAGCGGAGGGAGTTCCCTGGATGCGGTGGCCGAGCGTCTTGGCATCAGGCCCAGAACTCTGCGTACGCGGTTGAGTGAGGCCGATACCAGCTTTAACCAGGTGCTTGCAGACTTTCGCTATCGTCTGGCTCGTCGGCTATTGGCAACAACTGATGAATCCATTGATGAGATTGTTTATCTCACCGGCTTTTCTGAGCCCAGTACGTTCTATCGCGCCTTCAAGCGCTGGTCCGGGATGACGCCCATCGGATATCGGAAAACGGCTCAGGGCAAAAACGCTATGGTTGAGGCGATGTAACAGAGGCCTTTCTGATTTTTTTCAGAAAAAGCGTTGACATAGCTGAGTGCGTCTATATAATTCGCCCTCGTTGTCACAGCGCAGTCATGACACTGATTGCAGAGCTTGAAAAGCTAATGGTGATAACCCGCGCGGAGCGGTAGTTCAGTTGGTTAGAATACCGGCCTGTCACGCCGGGGGTCGCGGGTTCGAGTCCCGTCCGCTCCGCCATTTTTATCCTTCGATTGATTCTTTTCTGTTTACCTCCGTTTTCTCTGATGTGCTCCAGAATTTCTGATTCCTCTTTTCGGTCGCCAGGGTCGGACTGCTTGTCATCATTCTGTCATTTCGATGTTCTAGTCTGCTCCGGAAAGTCGAGGAACAGGATGGTTATGATGCAGGATTATGAAGAAGAGCGAATTGAGAGTCAGTTCGAAGAATACGAAGACGATACTGGCTGGGACGATGCCATGGAACTCTAACGGGCGCCCAGGACAGGTACCGGGTAAAGTTGAAAAGAACCTGTTCCGCTATCAGAGGAGCCTGATTTGCTTCCTGTGTTCCCCAGGGCTCAGACTGAACCACCGCCGATAGGCTTTGTGAAAAGCTGCAGGATTGGCAAATCCCAGAAGCCAGGCAATTTCCGCCAGTGATGTATCCGTTTCACGAATATAGTCCCGAGCCAACTGCTTGCGCGTTTCATCCATCAGTTCTCTGAATTTTGTCCCCTCGGCAGCCAGCTGTCTCTGAAGTGTCCACGGTGCCACCCCCATTTTCATCGCAATCGTTTCCAGGCTCGGAGTCTCCCCCCGGAACAAAGGTGTGAGAAGGTTTCTTACCCTGTCTCCTGTCGTGCATCCTCGTCGGATTTGTTGCAGTTCCTGCTCGCAGAGCTCTGAAAGTTTTTCATGCATGGCCGGCTGGGCCTGCTGATTACCACTCTCCCAGATATCCTGTCGCACAGTGAGGCTGTTTTTTTCTGCTCCGAACTGCACCGGACAGCGAAACCAGCGTTCGAATAACTCGTCCTGGCCAGTAGACCGGTATTCGATCGTGACTCGTTCCAGAACATTATATCGGCCAGTGATAGTGCGCAGAAACTGAGTCCAGGCCGCAAGGACGGAATCCACCACAAAATAGTTGAAATCGTTGTAAGGGCGTATTGAATAAAACAACGCCTGCCGGCTCTCCGGCCTGACTATCGGAACGCCGCGGCTATTTCGGCTGGTCAGTAGCGCGTAACGAATCAGAGTGGTGATCGCGGCGCCGGCGGTATCGGCGGTTTCTCCGGCCAGGCCCGCGATACCGGCATCGACAGGGCGTGATAATGCCCCCATCCTCAGTCCCAAAGCCCGGTTTCCGGTCTGATTGATCGCCGCATGCCCCAGACGCATAAACCGTGGAATGCTGATCCGCGCTTCCGGAGATGTCAGTGTCTGGTGGTCAAGTTGAAAACGGGAGGCGAGTTCTGAGCTGTTGGCGCCCTCGGCTTGTGCCGCACGCATGAGCGCGGAAACATATAGAACGCTGATGTCTCCCAGTGAGTTCCGGCTTTCCCGCGGGGCGGGTCTCTGTTCGATCATCGAAGCTTTTGTCTGACATGTTATCCCAAGATAACAGAATGTTATTCTGGGATATTGTCGATGGCAAGAACCGCGAGTAGTTTAAGGCCCAACAATGAACGGGGCCCTCGCAGTTTGGGGCGTCCCGCCGTAGATCACGATGAGGAGACCGAACATGACTGCGAGCACAACTCCAGGCGTTGCAAACTATCCGAACCTTCTTGAGCCACTGGACCTTGGTTTTACCAGGCTGCGTAACCGCACGCTGATGGGTTCCATGCATACCGGCCTGGAAGAAGCTAAAAATGGATTTGAGCGTCTGGCCGCATTCTATGCAGAGCGTGCCCGTGGCGGCGCTGGTCTGATTGTTACCGGTGGTATTGCTCCGAACGTTGAAGGCGGGGTATTCCAGCACGCCGCCAAAATGACCACCGAAGAAGAGTCTGACAAGCACAGGATTATCACCGACGCGGTGCACGAAGCGGATGGCAAAATCTGTATGCAGATCCTTCATGCCGGTCGTTATGCCTATTCTCCGGAACTTGTTGCGCCCTCAGCGATACAGGCGCCCATCAACCCGTTCAAGCCCAGGGAGCTGGATGACGCCGGCATCGAAAAGCAGATTCAGGACTATGCGGATTGCTCCGCGCTGGCGCAGCGCGCCGGTTATGATGGCGTTGAGATCATGGGGTCGGAAGGATATTTCATCAATCAGTTCATTGTTTCCCATACCAATCAGCGAACCGACGGCTGGGGGGGCAGTTACGAAAACCGTATTCGTCTTCCCATTGAGATTGTGCGCCGTGTTCGTGAGCGGGTGGGCGAGAACTTTATCCTGATTTATCGATTGTCCATGCTGGATCTGATCGAAGATGGCAGCACCTGGGATGAGGTTGTGCATCTGGCCAAAGAAATCGAAAAGGCAGGTGCAACGATTATCAATACCGGCATCGGCTGGCACGAAGCCCGGGTACCAACGATTGCCACCTCGGTTCCCCGTGGGGCGTTTACCAAGGTAACGGCCAGACTGAAAGGGGAGGTCAGCATTCCTCTGGTTACTACCAACCGGATCAACATGCCGGATGTGGCCGAGAAAATTCTGGCAGAAGGTGACGCCGATATGGTGTCGATGGCTCGCCCCTTCCTGGCGGATGCCGACCTGGTTCTGAAGGCAGCGGAGGATCGTGCTGATGAGATCAATACCTGTATCGGCTGTAACCAGGCATGTCTTGATCACACCTTCGGCGGCAAGCTGACGTCCTGCCTGGTCAATCCCCGGGCCTGTCACGAGACGGAACTGACCTATGTGAAAACGGCTGAGCCCAAATCCATCGCCGTCGTCGGTGCCGGCCCCGCGGGTCTGGCGTTTGCTTCGGTGGCTGCAGAGCGGGGGCATAAGGTCACCCTGTTTGATGCCGGCAGCGAGATTGGTGGCCAGTTCAACGTCGCCAAGTTGATTCCTGGTAAGGAAGAGTTTTATGAAACGTTGCGCTATTTCCGCGTAATGCTCGATAAGCATCAGGTAGACGTGCGCTTGAACACGCGGGTCAGCGCTGACGATCTAAAGGCCGAAGGCTTTGATGAGGTGATCCTTGCGACCGGCGTCAAACCTCGCACCCCTGAGATCGAAGGGATTGATCACCCCAAAGTAATCGGATACCTGGACGCCCTGCTGGAACGCAAACCGGTTGGTCAGAAAGTGGCGGTGATCGGTGCCGGGGGCATTGGTTTCGACGTCTCTGAATTTATCGTCCACAAGGGCACGTCCGCTGCCTTGGATACCGACCACTTCATGCGTGAATGGGGAGTGGATCTGAGTGTTGAGCACCGGGGTGGAATTCAGGGCGTTGAGCCAGAGGTGCCGGAGCCGGCCCGTGAAGTCTATTTGCTTCAGCGCAAAGCGTCGAAGGTCGGAAAGAACCTGGGCAAGACCACAGGCTGGATTCACCGCACCTCCCTGAAAAATCGTCAGGTTCAGATGGTTCCGGGCGTGACTTATCGTCGAATCGATGATGAGGGACTGCACATAACGGTCACGCCTAAAGGGGCAGAGCAGGGCGAGGACCGCGTGCTGCCAGTGGATACCATCATCATCTGTGCGGGGCAGGAGCCACTGCGTGAGCTGCAAGGCAATCTTGAGGCAGCCGGAATTCCTGTTCATCTGATTGGTGGTTCGGATGTGGCGGCAGAGCTGGATGCCAAACGAGCGATCAATCAGGGTAGTCGCCTGGCGGCAGAACTGTAAGCGTAAACACGATCACAAAACATTGCAGTTTTTCCATGTGCAGAAACGATTGTCTGGCTAGACTAATAGCCTTGGTACTGTCGAGTCGATGATTTTGGAGAGCGTGCAATGGTGTCTGCCGACCAGGCAACCGATGGATATTCGGCGGTGTTCTTTCTGGAAGGGAATCGGGTGGCCCGCGAGATGCGGGCCACTGAATTCGGGGCCTTCCTGGATGGCTATGTAGGGCTTTCAGATCTCGCCGGAACCGATGTCAGGGCTGTGCTGGTTGAGCTGAGTGGCGATCTTCTGGTTCAGGCTCTGGTTTTCTTCCGGATCTGGTTTGACGAGGAGGGCCGTGCCGATAGTCACTGGAACTTGCCGATTGAAGATCTGGCCAGGCGAGGCGCCAAAGGGCCAAATATGGGTGGTGGCGCGATCCGACTGGTTTGCAGGAGCCAATGCCCTGATCCCAAGTTCAAGGAGGATCTGTGGGACCCGGACATGACACCCGGGAACAATCATTTCCAGATAATCCGCAAAGTTGTCGCGGCCAACAGTCTCAAATTCCGGAAACTGGAATCGGCCCAGGAAGAAAATATCCCGATTCTCAGTGATCAGGCTGAGGATACGAATGGTCGGGAGGAGTCCGGAGCAGCGGCAGATCGTTCTCGCCTGGCGCAGTTGATCCGGGAGCAGCGTCTACGAATCAAAACCCTCCAGAGTGTTCACCGTGATGCCTTGTCGGATATGCAGCGTGAGCATCGCCTGGAGATTCAGGGGCTGCGGAGTGATTTTGCCGATCTCGAACAGAAATACGAACGACAACGTCTGAGTAACGATCAGCTTAAAAAACGCCTGTCGGAACGAAACGAACAATATCTTGCCATGCAGGAGCAGATAGCTGCCGATGGTGAAAAAAAGCAACGGGAAGATTCAAACGCGGGTGCGGAATTATTGTTGCTCAGGGAGCAGTTGGAGCGGCGCCAGCGAGAGCTGGAGTTGAGAGACGAGAAAATCGTCGCTCTTGAGGAGGAAAACCATGAACTGCGCAACCGCGAACCGCCCGAAGGCTCCATATTGGATCATCTGAAGCGTCAGACGGTGTTCCTGGTGGCCTATCAGCCCGGTGCGGGTCATGTGACGTTGCCATTCAAAGACGTTGAAACATACTTTAGTAACCCCACTGCCTATGCCGCAGAACGCTGTGGTATGAATGAGCCCGCCTATCTGGAATGGCTCGAACATTATGAGAATCCTGTCTGCTCTCATACCGACGAAAACGGAAAGTGTTGTGGTGAGCCGATTCTTCGGGTTAGTCAGCCAGCGGAGTTCCGGTCTGGCATCGATGACCGGTGCGAGAAACACCAGAGCTAGGGTGGATTCCTAACTTTTTTCAGAATCCGGGTGACTTTCGTTAAACTGTACGCCAGATTGTCACCGGGGTAACGCTTGCGTTGGTCCCCGCCGCATCCCGACACCACAGGAAGCTTCATGGATCATTTCAGGAACATTGGTGTGATTGGCCGAATGGGCAGCGTGAAAGTGGTTGAATCACTACGCCAGCTCAAGCAATACCTGATCGCAAACAATTATCACGTCATTCTTGAGGAAGACACGGCCAGCATGTTGCCCGGGCACGGCCTGCAGGTGGCAAGCAAGAAACTTCTTGGCGAAATTTGTGATCTGGTCATTGTGGTCGGCGGTGATGGCAGTCTTCTGGGTGCTGCTCGCGAGTTGGCGAAGTCCAAGATTCCCCTGCTTGGGGTGAACCGTGGCCGTCTGGGCTTTCTGACCGACATTTCCCCTTCCGACCTTGAGGATCGCCTCGGCAAGGTGCTTGAAGGCGAATACATGGAAGAGACCCGGTTTTTGCTGGACGGTAATGTCGAGCGCAACGGGCAGCCTCTGGGGTTCGGCACGGCCCTGAATGATGTGGTGCTGCATCCTGGTAGATCTACCCGGATGATCGGCTTTGATCTGTTTATTGATGGTCATTTTGTCTACAGTCAGCGCTCAGACGGCCTTATTGTTTCAACGCCGACGGGCTCCACCGCCTATTCGCTGTCCGCTGGAGGCCCGATCATGCATCCGAAGCTGGATGCCATTGTTCTGGTACCGATGTTTCCCCACACTCTGAGCAGCCGGCCGATCGTTGTCGATGGCAAGAGTGAGATTAAACTGGTGATCGGAGAGACCAATGAAACCTATCCGCAAATCAGCTTTGACGGTCAGATGAACATCGCCTGTGCACCGGGTGATATCATTCGAATCACGAAGAAACCGTTCAAGATCCGGTTGATTCATCCCACCGACCATAATTTCTACGCCACCTGCCGTGACAAGCTTGGCTGGGCCAGTGAAATATCAGCGAGTTAATCATGGCTGGAACAAAATCGACCGCTCATCGCGGTTACGACATCATTGGTGATATTCATGGTTGTGCCCTCACGTTGGTCAGATTGCTGGACCAGATGGGGTATCGCAAGGTTAATGGGATCTATCAGCATCCTCGTCGTCAGGCGATTTTTATTGGCGATATCATTGATCGGGGTCCCCGCATTCGTGAGTCTCTTCACCTTGTCAGGGATATGGTGGAGCATGGTTCGGCCCGCATTGTTATGGGCAATCATGAGTACAATGCCCTTGGCTATTGCACGCGGGCCCGCCCGGGCAGTGGCAAAACCTTTTTGCGTGAACACAACGCCCGTCACGACCGCCTGATCCGGGAGACACTCGATCAGTTCGAGGCGTATCCGTATGAGTGGAACGAGTTCCTCGAATGGTTCTATACCATACCGCTGTTTATCGATGACGAGGATTTCCGGGTTGTTCACGCCTGTTGGGACGGGGATCTGATCGAAAAATTCAAGCGGGTACAGGGCGGCGCCTGCATCGACGAGGATTTTCTGCACGCCTCTGCTGCTATCGAATCCTTCGCGGGGCAGGTCATGGATACCCTGCTGAGGGGCACGGATCTCAGATTGCCGGAGGGGATGGCTATTAGCGGTCGTGACGGCTATGTTCGTGAGTTTTTCCGTACCAAATTCTGGGCTGATAATCCTCATACCTATGCAGACGTTGTGTTCCAGCCAGACCCTTTGCCACCAGAAGTGGCAAGACGGGTATTGACGACAGAAGAGCGGAAGCAGCTGATCAGCTATCCTCTGGATGCGCCGCCGGTGTTTGTCGGGCATTACTGGATGGAGGGGGAGCCAGCGCCACTGAGGTCCAACGTTGCCTGCATAGACTACAGCGCGGTGAAGTACGGTCGGCTGGTGGCTTATAGAATGGATGGCGAGAGGGCACTTTCCCGGGACAAGTTTGTCTGGGTAGATGTGGAACGGCCGGAGCAGCCGGGCTATCCCCATACCGAAGACAGCGTTGCGCGTTAAAGCGTGCAAGACGGCTGAATCACTTCTGGAGGCATGGTAAGCGGTGTATCGAGTAAAGCAGTTAGATGCCACGGTAAACCTGGCGGGCTTTAGCCAGTGGTTGAACGGGCAGGGTGTTGCTCATCGCATTACCGAGGAAGGTGGTTTTCAGGTGCTCTGGCTGGAGGATCCAGCTCACGCAGAGCCTGTGCTTGCAGCCCTGGACCGTTTCATTACGGAGCCCGAGCTCAGGGCTGCCGTGGATCAACAGAACCGTTCGCCGGTGTTTGTCGGGGGGCGCTGGCAGCCTTCACCACGTCATGCGCCTCTGGTGCTTGGTATCATCGTATTTGCGGTTGTGATGGTCTGGCTTACCGCCATGGGACAGAACGAAGTGGCGGCCAGCCTGATGATGATTGATCCGCGTGATTACGATTGGTTCACCCTGGCTGACCGTCTTGAGGCTCTGACTTCAACTCTCTTGGGTGGTCAGATCTGGCGGCTGGTGACACCGGATTTCCTGCATTTCAGCTGGACCCATATAATTTTCAATTCTGTCATGCTCTGGTTTCTTGGTAGTCAGATAGAGTGGTTCGACGGCCGGGCCCGGTTGGTTGCGTTGTTTGTGGTAACAAGTCTGATCTCTAACGGCTTGCAGTATTTTGTTTCCGGTCCTCTGTTCGGTGGGCTATCCGGAGTGGTCTATGGAATTCTGGGCTATTGCTGGCTTAGCCAGCGATCTGTGCCGAGGTTCCAGTTTCCGCCTGCGCTGGTTACCTTTGCGGTTGTATGGATGGTGATCGGGTTTACGCCGCTTCCGGAAATGCTCGGGCTTGGGCGCATGGCCAACGAGGCGCATCTGGGAGGCTTTGTTGCCGGACTGGCCCTTGCTTTTGTTTTGCCCGTAAAAGGCAGGTGAGGCACATAAAAAAGCCCCGCCAGAGGCGGGGCATTAAAAGAGCTTTAAGCTCCTGATGAGAGAGACCAAATGATACGACCGTCGTCATTTGGTGAGGTAATGATAATCATTATCGTTTGATTCTGTCAAACGGTTCCTCCACATTTTTAATGAACATTATTTCAGGAGAGCGGGATGACATACGAAGAACTGATCGAGCGACTGGATCCTAATGTGTACCGGAGCCTCCGGCAGTCAATTGAGCTCGGCAAATGGCCTGATGGTCGCAAGCTGACGCCCGAGCAGCGTGAAATCAGCCTCGAGGCGGTGATCTATTACGAAAATCTCCACAACATTCCTGAAGAGGAGCGTACCGGCTATCTCGACAGGGGCGTCAAGGCCGGAACTGCCTGTGACCCCTCTGTCCAGCGCAGGCAGGCTAACGGCGATGTGGATCCCGATCAGTATGTCGAGGTCAAATCTTGAGTGAGCTGATTGACGTAACCGGCCGGCTCCGGAAAATGCCGGCAGAGGCAGGCGATCCGGTGGCCTATACCATTGCCGTTGGTGATGCCCGAATTCCGATGAACGACTTGATTGGTAAGTCGCTGCGGCTGGATTTCGATGGCGTGATCCGATGCATCAACTGTGACCGGAAGACCAATAAAAGTTTCAATCAGGGCTTCTGTTATCCCTGTTTCCGTAAACTTGCGGCCTGCGACAGTTGCATCATGAGCCCGGAAAAGTGCCACTATCATCTTGGCACTTGTCGAGAGCCGGAGTGGGGCGAGACCCACTGCATGGTAGAGCATGTGGTGTATCTGGCCAATTCGTCAGGTCTCAAGGTCGGCATTACCCGTGGATCCCAGGTGCCTACGCGCTGGATCGACCAGGGGGCAGTGGACGCAATACCAATGGTGCGGGTTGCAACCCGATATATTGCCGGGCTGGTGGAAGTGGCCTGTAAGGCTCATGTTGCTGACCGGACCAACTGGCGGGCGATGCTCAAGGGAGATGTTCCCGAACTGGATCTGACGGATGAGCGTCGTCGAGTACTTGGTTTGATCGCAGACGACCTTGAACGGCTCAGGCAGAGCCACGGCGAGGAGGCGATCCGTGAAGTTGACGAGCAAGGGCTTGGCCTGAGCTACCCTGTGCAGGTCTGGCCAGCCAAGATCAAGACCCATAACCTCGATAAATTGCCGGAAGTGGAAGGAGTTCTCGAGGGGATCAAGGGGCAATATCTCATTCTGAATACCGGTGTGATCAATATTCGGAAGTACACCGGTTATGAAGTCCGTTTCCGGGTCATAGAAGGCTGATAACGCCTTACCCGGCACTCTTTTCATGCCTTCGGGGTTGATGTGTCAGCACCGGGGGCCGCGACTCTGGAGAAAACCAATGCGCACCAGCCAGCCTCAGACCATTTACCTTAGCGATTACAAGGTACCTGCATATCTGGTCGACACCGTAGACTTGAGGTTCGAGCTTTTTGAAGACGGAGCCCGGGTGCATAGTAAGCTCGGGCTTCGTCGTAATCCCGAATCCGATGAGGTGGCAGCCCCGCTGGCGCTGGATGGTGATCGTCTGACGCTGGAATCCGTCGCGTTGGATGATGTGGAGTTGGCTGCGAGCGAATACGAGGACCGGGGTGAGCAGTTGGTGGTCGGCTCTGTGCCTGACCAGTTCACGCTGACTGTGGTGACCTGGATAGAACCTCAGAACAATACCCGCCTGGAAGGGTTGTATAAATCCTCCGGTATGTTCTGCACGCAGTGTGAGGCTGAGGGATTTCGCAGCATCACCTTTTTCCCGGATCGTCCGGATGTAATGGCCCGTTTTCGTACTCGCATTGAAGCCAGCAAGGCGGACTATCCGATTCTTCTTTCCAATGGTAATGATGTTGAAAAAGGGGAGCTGGAAAACGGCCGGCATTTTGTCACCTGGGAGGATCCGTTTCCCAAGCCCTGCTATCTCTTTGCCCTGGTGGCCGGGGATCTGGTAGAAAAAAGGGATACGTTTTCGACTTGCTCGGGCCGGGATATCGACCTGCGCATGTACGTTGAGCCCCGCAATGCCGAGAAGTGCGAACATGCCATGGACTCCCTGAAGCGGTCTATGCGCTGGGATGAAGAAGTCTATGGTCGTGAGTACGACCTCGATATCTTCATGATTGTGGCGGTCGATGACTTCAACATGGGGGCGATGGAAAACAAGGGGCTCAATATCTTTAACTCCTCTTGTGTGCTGGCCAGCCAGGAAACCGCTACGGATCTGGCGTTCCAGCGTATTGAAGCCATCGTTGCCCACGAGTACTTTCATAACTGGTCGGGTAACCGGGTCACCTGTCGTGACTGGTTCCAGCTCAGCCTGAAAGAAGGCTTTACCGTATTTCGGGATTCCCAGTTCTCGGCCGACATGGGGTCGCCGACGGTGAAGCGGATTGAGGATGTGACGTTGCTGCGTACCGCTCAGTTTGCGGAAGACGGAGGGCCCATGGCGCATCCGGTGCGGCCGGCCTCGTATATGGAAATCTCCAATTTCTACACCCTGACCATTTATGAAAAAGGGGCGGAAGTTGTACGCATGATCCATACCCTGTTAGGGCCGGACATGTTCCGTAAAGGCAGTGATTTGTATTTTGAGCGTCACGATGGCCAGGCTGTAACAACCGATGACTTTGTGAAAGCTATGGAAGATGCTTCCGGTCGTGATCTGACCCAATTCCGCCTTTGGTATGAGCAGGCTGGAACACCGGTTTTGAGCGTGTCGGATGATTTTGATGCGGGAGCCGGTGTGTACAGGCTGACCATCGAACAAAGCATTCCCGATAGCCCTGGGCAGACCAATAAAAAGCCCCAGCACATTCCGTTTGCACTTGGTCTTCTGGGACCAGATGGACTGCCTCTGGCTCTTCAGCTTGAGTCGGGTCAGGCAAACGCGCCGACGGAGCGGGTACTTGAGCTCACCGAAGCGGTTCATACCTTCGAATTTCATGGAATAGAGTCCAGGCCCGTTCCATCCCTGTTGAGGCACTTCTCCGCACCGGTTCGGGTTCACTACTCCTGGACTCGTGAACAGCTGCTCTTCCTGATGAATCATGATCCGGACGGATTCAATCGCTGGGATGCAGGGCAGAGACTGGCGGTCGATGTTATCCAGTCGTTGGTTGGCGCCCCTGAAAATGCCGAAATCGAACCGAGGTTGGTTGACGCATATCGCAAATTGATTTCCGACACAGGTCTTGATCAGGCCCTGGTCGCAAAAATGTTGCAGCTTCCCTCTGAAGCGTATCTCATCGAATTGGCCGATAATGCCGATGTGCCGGCGATCCATCGGGCCCGTGAGAGGGTGCTGCGGCATCTGGCCGGTGCCCTGAAAAACGAGCTGCTCTCTTGCTATCGTCGTCATCAGGGTAGTGGTCCCTACGAGGTAACTCCGGAGGCTATTGCCCGTCGCAGCCTTTGCAACACTGCTCTGGCCTGGTTGTTGGCAATCAATGACGAGGAAGGGCGGGCCCTGGCGGTCGCGCAATTGGCCGCCGCCGACAATATGACGGATCGCATGGGCGCCTTAAGGGCTCTGGTCAATTCCGGTTTTGAGTCGGATCGCCAGCAAGCACTGGCTGACTTTTACGATCGTTTTCGTGATGACCCTCAGGTCGTTGAGCAGTGGTTCTCCGTGCAGGCGGCCAGTGACCAGGCCGGGCAGTTGTCGGACATCCATGCTCTGCTGGAGCATCCGGCGTTCGACTGGAAAAATCCCAACAAGATCCGGTCTGTGATCGGCGCGTTTGCGGGTCAGAATCTGGCCGCGTTCCATAATCCGGATGGATCAGGTTACGACTTTCTGGCTGAACAGGTCTGTCGGCTGGACGACAGTAATCCGCAGATTGCCGCGCGTCTGGTAACGCCGCTGACTCGGTGGCGGAAGTTTGCTCCATCTTACAGCGCTCAGATGAAGTCTGGCCTGGAACGTATTCGCGAAAAATCCGGCTTGTCCAGGGATGTTTATGAGGTGGTACACAAGAGTCTTGCTGATTGAATTCAGATACAAAATCGCACTTTCGGTCGATAGACTTTAGTCTGGGATCGAGTAATCTGGAATAAGGTCTGAAGTTCCATCAGGCAACAATAAAAAAGCCTCCGCAGAGGCTTCCAGACGCACTAAGGTTTCAAATGATATATAACAAAAATGCGATTCTCGGTGGCCTGCTGGCTCTTTCCGTGGTGTCACCATCTGCGTGGGCGGCTGTTTCCTCCAGTGAAGCGGCCCGCCTGGGACAGGACTTGACCCCCTTTGGCTCGCCCAAGGCCGGCAACAGTGCCGGAACCATTCCGGCCTGGACCGGAGGATTGACGGAGGCGCCTCCCGGCTATGAGGGCAGCGGGCAGCATCACATCAATCCGTTCCCGGATGACGAAGTCCTGTTCACCATCACGCCTGCCAATATGGATCAATATGAGGAATTCCTCACGGATGGTGTGAAGGCGATGCTGGAAACCTATCCGACAACCTTCAGGGTGCCCGTTTACCAGTCGCGCCGAACCCATGCGATTCCCGATTGGGTGGCTGAAAATACCCGTGAGAACGCGGTAAGCGCAGAAATTGTTGGTCAGGGTGAAGGTCTCGATGGCGCGTTTGGTGGTTATCCTTTTCCGATCCTGCATGGCAACGATGAACAGAAAGCCTGGCAAGCGGTCTGGAATCATTTGACCCGGTGGCGCGGCATTTCTGTGACCCGGCGTTCCAGTGAGGTGGCAGTTCAGACTGACGGTGATTATTCGCTGGTCACCTCCCAGCAGGAAGCCTTCTTCAATTATTACAACCCGGAAGGTGGTGAAGCTGAACTGGACAACGTGATCTTCTACTACCTTTCGTTTACCCAGTCCCCGCCCCGGCTTGCCGGTGGTGCTATTCTGATTCATGAAACCCTGAACCAGATAATCAACCCGAGGAATGGCTGGGGCTACAACGCCGGCCAACGCCGGGTACGCCGGGCGCCGAACCTTGGTTACGATTCTCCGATTGCGGCGGCCGACAATCTGCGCACGGCAGACGATACCGATATTTTCAACGGAGCACTGGATCGTTACAACTGGAGCTATGAGGGCAAGCGGGAAATCTATATTCCCTACAACAACTATCTGATCGGTGTGAAAGGGACGCCTTACGAGGAGATTCTCGGGATCTCCCATTTGAATCCTGATCTCACCCGTTGGGAGCTCCATCGCGTTCATGTTGTTGAAGCCACACTGAAAGACGGTGAGCGTCATATTTATGGTAAGCGCCGCTTATACATAGATGAGGATAGTTGGAACACGGTTCTGCTGGATCAGTACGATGGCCGCGGTGAGCTTTGGCGTGTCACGATGGGGCTGCCGAAAAACTATTATGAACTTCCGGGTGTGTGGACTGTTCTTGACGTCTATCATGACCTTCAGGCCCGTCGTTATCATGTTCTCGGGTTGGATACTGAAGAGGCGAATACCCGCGTATTCACCGATGATGTCCCGAACAAGCGCTACTTCTCGCCGGCGTCCCTGCGTCGCAGAAGTGTTCGCTAGCACACTGGTGGTGGAGGGGGACGCCTCCGCCCATGGGACATGACGACACGACATGCCTGCAATCGGAACGTTGCCGGTATGTCCACCGTTATTCCCGGCTTTAGCGGACAGAAACACAGCAAAAACAACACAATAGGCAAACTGAATGGCTAAAAGGTTGATGTGCAAGACACTGGGCGTTGCCTGCCTTGGACTTTCCATGATCGGGGCTGCCCCGGCAGCGTTTGCGCTTGCAGATATCATCGAAACTCCGGCCCGCTCGACGGATCTGGCTCCGGAAAATCTTCTCACCGACGCGACCCGGATTGGAGAGCGTATCGTGGCTGTCGGAGAGCGCGGCCACATCATTTATTCAGATGATGAGGGGAAAACCTGGGTTCAGGGTGAGGTTCCTGTGTCTGCGACCCTGACAGCGATTGATTTCGGGTCCGAGTCCCATGGTTGGGCCGTCGGTCATAGTGGTGTTGTCCTCCATACCAGCGATGCCGGGGCCACCTGGAGTCTGCAGATTGATGGCATTCGGGCCATGGAACTGGCCATAGAGAGTCAGGAAAACCAGATTGCTGCTATGGAGGCGCGCATTGACAGTGCGCCTGAGGATGAAAAAGAGGATCTCGAGTGGGCTTTGGACGATCTCTACTTTGCCCTCGAAAACATTCAGGCAGACAAGGACATCGGTCCGGTTAATCCGTTACTGGATGTCTGGTTTGAGAACGAGAATCGCGGTTTCGTTGTCGGCGCCTATGGCATGTTCCTGCGCACGATGGACGGTGGTAAGACCTGGAAAGACTGGGCGCCGAAGCTTGATAACCGGCAGAACTTTCACCTCAATGGTATTGCCCGGATAACAGGCGGCGCCCTGGTTGTGGTTGGTGAGGCCGGTCAAATACATGTTTCTGTCGATGGTGGCGAAACCTTTGAACGCCGTGAGGCACCCTATGAAGGTTCTCTGTTTGGTGTAATCGGCACCGGCCAGGTGAACGAAATACTGGCCTTTGGCTTGCGGGGCAACATGCTGTTTTCATCCGACCTGGGCAAGAACTGGCGAACAGTCCCCAATTCGGCCGGGGCTACCCTCAACGACGGTGTTATTGCAGAAGACGGCCGTATTACCCTGGTAGGTAATGGCGGTGCGGTATTGATGAGCACCAACGGCGCCGAATCCTTCCGTGAACATTTCCGCAGTGATCGCGAAGGCGTTATGAGTGCCGTGCCCATTTCAGGAACAGACCTGCTGATTGTCGGCGAAGGTGGCGTGAAAATCACAGACGCCCGTGGAAGAAACCTTCAATAACGCCCTGATGTGGCAACAACCGAACGAACAATAGAGGGGCTTTTGAATGTCCAACCCTAAGCATGACAAGGGCGAGCACTACCTGACCACGCCCAAGGCGGAACCCTTTCTCGAGAGACTGATCTTTAACAATAGAGCAGTCATTCTTGTTGCCTTCACTTTGTTGACGCTGTTTCTTGGCTACAACGCCATCAAGATTCAGCCCGACGCCAGTTTTGAGCGCATGATCCCGCTAGAGCATCCGTACATCGTGAACATGCTTGAGCACAGGGATGACCTGGAGAATCTGGGTAATTTTGTTCGTATAGCTGTTGAGTCCAAAGAGGGTGACATCTTTACTCAGGAGTATATGGAAACCCTGAAGCAGATCACCGATGAAGTTTTTTATCTCAACGGCGTGGACCGTTCCGGTCTTAAGTCTCTCTGGACGTCGAATGTCCGCTGGGTTGAGGTCACCGAACAGGGGTTCCAGGGCGGCACAGTCATTCCTGACGGGTACGATGGTTCTCGTGACAGCCTCGAGCAACTCCGCCAGAACGTGCTGCGCTCTAATGAGGTCGGGCGTCTGATCTCTGATAACTTCAATTCAACGATTGTTTATGCCCCGCTGTACGAAACGAATCCTGAAACCGGTGAGGCTCTGGACTACGGCGAATTCTCTCGCCAGCTCGAAGAAAAAATTCGGGAAAAATACGAAGAACAGAACCCCAATATTGAGATCCACATCGTTGGATTTGCCAAGAAAGTCGGCGATCTGATTGAAGGGATTGGTTCTATCGCCTGGTTTGCCGGGATTACCATCCTCCTGACCACGCTGCTGCTGTTCTGGTATTCCCGCTCTGTTACCGGGACTCTGGTGCCCGTTTTTACCTCGATTATTGCAGTATTTCTGCAGCTGGGTACGTTGCGTCTCCTGGGCTATGGTCTGGATCCGTATTCCGTTCTGGTGCCTTTCCTGGTATTCGCCATTGGAATCAGCCACGGTGTTCAGATTGTGAATGCCATGGCCGTCGAGGCGGCCAAGGGCTTTGATGCGGTAACTGCTGCACGCCTCGCTTTTCGTGCTCTCTATATACCGGGCATGTTGGCTCTGATCTCGGACGCCTTCGGATTCCTGACCCTGTTCTTTATTGAGATTGATGTTATCCGCGATCTGGCGGTTGCTGCAGGTATTGGTGTGGCGTTCGTTATCCTCACCAACCTGGTGTTGCATGTTCTGATCATGTCGTACATCGGAATATCCAAAGGCGGAGTTCGTCATGTGCAGAATCATGGCGAAAAGCAGGACAGGAAGTGGCGGGTGCTGTCCTACTTTTCTCACCCTGGTGTGGCGCCGATATCGCTGTTGATTGCAGTGATCGGATTGGGGCTTGGACTTTATTACAAGCAGAACCTCAAGATTGGTGATCTGGATCAGGGGGCACCCGAGCTGAGAGCGGATTCCCGATACAATAAAGACAATGCCTACATCATCAATAATTACTCAACCAGTGCTGATGTGCTGGTGGTAATGGTCAAAACCCCGGAAGAGCAGTGCACCCAGTACAACGTGCTGCGGGCTATGGACACTCTGCAATGGGAGCTGCAAAACACGCCGGGCGTTCAGTCGTCGGTATCCCTGGCGGATGTCTCCAAGGTGGTGACCAAAGCTCTGAATGAGGGCAACTGGAAGTGGTACGAGATCTCTCGCAACCAGACCATCATCAACGCTTCTATCCGTGAAGCTCCTGCCGGTTTGATCAACACCGATTGCAGTCTGACGCCCGTGCTGGTCTTCCTTGAGGATCATAAGGCAGAAACGTTGGAAACCGTTGTTGAGCGGGTAGAAGTGTTCGCCGCGAATAACAGCACGGATGAGCACAGATTCCTGCTCGCTGCGGGTAATGCCGGTGTAGAGTCTGCGACTAACGAGGTTATCTCGGGCGCCAAGGACAAAATGCTGATGTTGGTCTACGGTGTGGTGAGTCTGTTGTGCTTCGTAACCTTCCGTTCGATCAGAGCGGTGTTGTGTATCGTAATACCCTTGGGTCTGACGTCGATCCTGTGTGAGGCGATCATGTCGGTATCCGGGATTGGTATCAAAGTCGCGACTTTGCCGGTTATTGCGTTGGGTGTTGGTATCGGTGTCGACTACGGCATTTACATCTATAGCAAGCTGGAGAAATACCTGCTTGAAGGCAAGACGCTTCAGGAGGCTTACTACGAGACCCTGCGCTCCACCGGTAAAGCGGTTATGTTTACCGGCGTAACTCTTGGCCTTGGTGTTGTCACCTGGATATTTTCTCCGATCAAATTCCAGGCGGACATGGGCTTCCTGCTGTTCTTTATGTTCCTCTGGAACATGGTTGGAGCCATTTGGCTGCTGCCGGCGCTGGCCCGATTCCTGCTCAGGCCGGATCAGATGGTTGCCAAAGCCCGCGCTGCGAAATAATATTCGCGCTGACTCGCAGAAAAGCCCGCAATGCGGGCTTTTTTGTTGTTTGCTCAAATGGTTAGCGGGCTAATCCACGCTTTATTTATGGTGTGAAGTGGTCTATGTTTTACGTTGACCGTATGTTCTGCCCGCCTCACTGGCGGGCGACTCATTACAATGAACAGAAAAAAGGAAGAACTCACATGACACTGAAACTCAAAGCCTCCGCGTTTGCTGTCGCTGCCGCAGTCAGCCTGGGTGCGGCTTCATCTGCCGTTTCCGCTCAGGAGCAGCGCTTTGTGACCATCGGCACCGGTGGTGTAACAGGTGTTTATTATCCGGCCGGTGGTGCTATCTGTCGTCTGGTAAACATGGATCGTAAAGAGCACGGAATTCGTTGTTCCGTAGAGAGTACCGGTGGCTCGGTTTACAACCTGAATGCTATCCGTCAGGGTGAACTTGACCTGGCTGTCGCCCAGTCTGACTGGCAATATCATGCCTACAATGGTACCAGCCAGTTCAAGGATGACGGCGCTAACAAGGACCTTCGTGCGGTTTTCTCACTGCACCCGGAACCCTTCACCGTTGTCGCGAGCAAAGGCTCCGGTATCAAGAGCTTTGAAGACCTGGAAGGCAAGCGGGTATCTGTAGGTAACCCGGGCTCTGGCCAGCGTGCCACCGCCGAAGTTCTGATGGACGAAATGGGCTGGACTCTGGACAAGTTCTCACTGGCTGCAGAAATCAAGGCTGCCGAACAGTCCCAGGCTCTGTGCGATGGCAACATCGACGCCTTCTTCTACACCGTGGGTCACCCCTCCGGAGCGATCAAGGAAGCGACAACGTCTTGTGACAGCGTCCTGGTCAATGTAGACAATGCAGCGACCAAGCAGCTGATTGACGACAACCCGTACTATCGCAAGGCTGTTATCCCTGGCGGCATGTATCGTGGTAGTGATAATGATGTCACCACATTTGGTGTTGCGGCAACCTTCGTGTCATCCACGGATGTGCCAGAAGATGTTGTCTACGCTGTAGTAAAGGCTGTGTTTGAAAACTTCGACAGCTTCAAGCGTCTGCATCCCGCCTTTGCGAACCTGAACAAGGAAGAGATGGTTTCTGATGCCCTGAGCGCACCGCTGCACCCGGGTGCAGCCAAGTACTACAAGGAAGCCGGCCTGATCGACTGATCTGTCTGCACTCAGACACAGCGGGGGTACAACCCGCTGTGTCGTTCTCTCAGAGACTAATCTTTCACGTGACGGGACTAATTTATGGCAACGAGCAATCCGGCTAACGGAGCTGGTGCTGGTGGTGGCAATAATGTAGATCAGATCCTGCAGACTGAAACCGGGGGCAGGGCTACCAGTGGGTATGCCGCGGTGATTCTGTTTATCGTTCCCCTGGTGTGGTCGCTGTTTCAACTCTGGATTGCATCGCCACTCCCTTATATTTTCAATTTTGCCATCTTTAATTCCACGGAAGCGCGTTCTATTCATCTCGCGTTTGCCGTTTTCCTGGCGTTTTCCGCCTTTCCGATGATCAAGGGCCGGCATGTTAACTTCGTGCCTGTTTTTGACTGGGTTTTGGCGCTCGCTGCTGCTTTCTGCGCCTCCTATCTCTATGTCTTCTACCAAGAGCTTTCAACCCGCCCGGGGGCACCTATAACCCAGGATCTGTGGGTTGCTCTGATCGGTCTTGTACTGCTGCTTGAAGCGACCCGGCGTGCACTGGGTCTGCCTCTGACTATTGTTGCTGCCGTTTTCATTACCTACTCGATTGCCGGTCCCTCCATGCCGGATGTGATAGCCCATAAAGGTGTGAGCCTGAATAAACTGGCATCGCACCAGTGGCTTGGCACGGAAGGTGTGTTTGGTGTGGCTCTCGGGGTTTCGACCAGCTTTGTTTTCCTGTTCGTATTATTTGGTGCCTTGCTGGAGCGGGCCGGAGCGGGTAACTATTTTATCAAGGTCGCCTACGCCATGCTGGGCCACATGCGTGGTGGCCCCGCGAAAGCTGCGGTGGTTTCCAGTGGTCTCAGTGGCGTGATTTCCGGTTCTTCTATCGCGAACGTTGTAACCACCGGAACGTTTACTATCCCTCTGATGAAGCGTGTTGGTTTCCCGGCGACCAAAGCGGGTGCGGTTGAAGTTGCCGCCTCTACCAATGGCCAGCTGACACCGCCGATCATGGGGGCTGCGGCCTTCCTGATGGTTGAATACGTGGGTATTTCCTATCTGGAGGTTATCAAGCACGCCATTTTGCCAGCGCTCATTTCCTACGTTGCACTGATCTATATCGTTCACCTTGAGGCCTGCAAGCTGAAGATGCAGGGTATTGAGCGTCTGAACAAGCCAACCCTTGCCCAGCGGATGCTGAATTGGGTGGTCATTCTGCTCGGCCTGATTGTGCTGACCCTCGCTGTCTATTACGGCATTGGCTGGATGAAATCAGTCCTTGGCAGCGCGGCTATCTGGGTGCTGGCGCCTATGCTTTTGCTGGCGTATATCGGCCTGGTGGGGTATGCCACACGTTTTCCCGAACTTGAAGAAGATGATCCTGAAAAAGAAATGGGCGAGCTCCCCGAAGTAGGGCCTACCGTCAAGACCGGTCTGTATTTCCTGTTGCCCGTTGTTGTGCTGGTGTGGTGTCTTACCGTTGAACGGTTCTCACCGCAGCTGTCTGCATTCTGGGCCACGTTGTTCATGATATTTATCGTGATTACCCAGCGCCCACTGAAGGCCTTTTTCTACAAGCACGGCAACTTCCTGAGTGCGTTCAAGGACGGGGTTTACGATCTGGGGCATTCGCTGGCCACTGGCGCCCGGAATATGGTGGGTATTGGTGTGGCAACGGCGACCGCCGGCATTGTGGTGGGAACGGTTACCCTGACCGGTATCGGCCTGGTGATGACCGAATTCGTGGAGTTTCTGTCGGGCGGTAATCTGTTGCTGATGCTGGTTTTCACGGCTGTTATCAGTCTGATCCTTGGGATGGGATTGCCAACGACCGCCAACTACATTGTGGTGTCTACACTGATGGCGCCGGTGATCGTTACCCTCGGAGCACAGAATGGCCTGATCGTACCCCTGATTGCCGTGCATCTGTTTGTGTTCTACTTCGGCATCCTTGCGGACGACACGCCGCCCGTGGGGCTGGCGGCTTATGCCGCCGCCGCAATATCCGGGGCAGACCCCATCCGAACGGGTATCCAGGGGTTTACCTACGACATCCGTACAGCGATCCTGCCGTTCATGTTCATCTTCAACACCCAGTTGTTGCTGATCGGGCTAAGTGGCTGGTTTGATTTGCTGGTGACAATATTCAGTGCGGTAACGGCCATGCTGGTATTTTCTGCAGCGACCCAGGGCTTTTGGTTCACCAAGAGTTACAAGTGGGAGTCCCTGTTGTTGCTGTTGATTACCTTCACCATGTTCCGGCCAGGCTTCTGGTGGGACATGGTGTACCCGCCAACGCAGGACCGCCCCGGCGCTGAGATCATGGAATATGTCGAAAGCGTACCGGCCGATAAGCCAATTGTGCTCAAGGCATCGGGCATGAGCATTGATGGTGACGACGTGACAACGTATCTGCGTCTCGAGATTCCTGGCGGAGAAAGCCCTGAACAGCGTCTGATGGACGCAGGCCTGGAGCTTAGCCCGGATGGCGACAATATGGCGGTAGATTTCGTTGGCTTCGGCAGCCCGGCTGAAGAAGCAGGCATTCAGTTTGGGTGGACCATCGAGTCAGTTCAGGTTGAGCTGGATCGGCCACCCAAGGAATTGATGTTCATTCCTGCTCTGGTATTGCTGGGACTCCTTGCGTTCGGTCAGTTACGCCGTCGAGCCAGGGAAGAGGAAGCAGGGCAACCTGCCTGAACCTCGGCATAGTCGAAAAAAACCCGGCATTAACCTGCCGGGTTTTTTTCTGTTAGAATTCCGCTCGATTCGGCCCGCGGTTTGTTTCGCGTTGTGCCGTCAACATGTGGTCTCTGGTATAGATCACCGCTGAGTAACTAAAGGAGCTCTTCATGCCCGTTGTAACCCTGCCCGATGGCAGTCATCGCAGTTTTGCCGAACCCGTAACCGTTCATGACGTTGCCGCCGACATCGGCGCTGGCCTTGCCAAAGCCGCACTTGCCGGCAAAGTGGATGGTCAGCTTGTGGATACCAGTTATCGTATTGAGAATGATGCCGAACTGGCAATTGTCACCGAGCGTGATGAGGACGGCGTAGATGTTATCCGGCATTCAACGGCCCACCTGATGGCAATGGCTGTTCAGGAGTTGTTTCCGGGCGCTCAGGTTACCATCGGTCCGGTCATCGACAACGGTTTCTATTACGACTTCAAATACGACCGTCCGTTCACCAATGAGGATATGGCGCGGATCGAGAAGCGTATGGAAGAGCTGGCAAAGCAGGATCTTCCGGTTTCGCGCTCCATCATGTCGCGTGACGAGGCGATCAAGCTTTTTGAAGATATGGGCGAGGAATACAAGGTCCGTATCATCCAGGATATTCCCGGCGAAGAGGATCTGTCGTTTTATCGTCAGGGTGACTTCGTCGACTTGTGTCGCGGTCCTCACGTTCCAAGTACTGGCAAGCTGAAAGCCTTCAAGCTGACCAAGGTGGCCGGCGCTTATTGGCGTGGTGATACAAGCAATGAGCAGCTTCAGCGAGTGTACGGTACGGCATGGGGTAATAAAAAAGACCTCAAGGCGTATCTGCACCGTCTGGAAGAAGCCGAGAAGCGAGACCATCGTAAGGTCGGCAAGAAGCTCGGTCTGTTCCATATGCAGGAAGAAGCGCCTGGCATGGTTTTCTGGCACCCGGATGGCTGGTCACTGTATCAGGAAATCGAGCAATACATGCGCCGCAAGCAACAGGAGCATGGCTACAAAGAAATCAGGACGCCGCAGGTGGTATCGCGGAGCCTGTGGGAGAAGTCGGGGCACTGGGACAAGTTCCAGGATGACATGTTTACCACAGAGTCGGAGAAGCACGACTACGCAATCAAACCCATGAACTGTCCTTGCCACGTGCAGATATTCAATCAGGGCTTGAAAAGCTACAAGGATCTGCCGCTCAGGTTGGCGGAGTTCGGGTCCTGTCACCGCAACGAGGCCTCCGGCGCGCTGCATGGGCTGATGCGTGTTCGTGGTTTTACTCAGGATGATGCCCATATCTTCTGTGAAGAGGACGCCATTCAGCAGGAAGTGTCAGCCTTTATTGAAATGCTGCACGAGATCTATACTGACTTCGGATTCACCGAGATTCAGTATAAGCTGTCTACCCGCCCGGAAAAACGGGTTGGTTCCGATGAGGTGTGGGACAAGGCCGAGGCTGCCCTGGAAGAAGCGCTGAATCGTGAAGGTGTGGACTGGGAGCTGTTACCGGGAGAAGGGGCGTTCTATGGCCCCAAGATCGAATTCTCTTTGAAAGACTGTATCGGTCGGGTGTGGCAATGTGGCACCATTCAAGTCGATTTTTCGATGCCGGGCCGCTTGGGCGCCCAATATGTTGCGGATAACTCCGAGCGGAAAACGCCGGTTATGCTGCACCGGGCAGTACTGGGCTCTTTTGAGCGTTTTATTGGCATCCTGATTGAAGAATACGAAGGTGCATTCCCGACCTGGCTGGCGCCGACTCAGGTAGCTATCCTCAATATCACCGATAATCAGCGTGATTATTGTCAGAATCTGGAGAAAAAATGGGATTCTTTGGGTTATAGGGTTAATGCTGACTTGAGAAACGAGAAGATCGGCTTTAAAATTCGCGAGCATACTCTTAACAAGGTTCCCTATCTTGTCGTTGTAGGTGACAAGGAAATCGAAAATAACGCGGTTGCCGTACGTACCCGCAAAGGTGAAGATTTGGGAACCCTATCGCTTGAAGCGTTTGAACAGCTGCTGGCTGATGACATTCAACGCAAAGGCAGAACCAAGACGGAGATCTGATTATTAAACAGCGAACGAATCGGGGTGGGCGCACACCAAAGGCGCCGATCAATGAGAATATTGACGCAACCGAAGTCCGACTTATTGATGCCGAAGGCAATCAGGTCGGTGTAGTGCCAATAGAGGACGCCATTAAGCAAGCTGAAGAGGCGTCTCTTGACCTGGTCCAGGTTACGGATTCCGATCCGATCGTCTGTAAGATAATGGACTACGGCAAGAAAATCTTCGACGAGAAGAAGGCCAAGGCGGCTGCTAAGAAAAAGCAGAAGCAGACGCAGGTCAAAGAGCTTAAGTTCCGACCAGGAACTGAAGAGGGGGATTATCAGGTCAAACTACGCAACCTGGTACGTTTCCTTGAAAACGGGGACCGCGGCAAAATCACTATTCGCTTCCGTGGGCGTGAGATGGCACACCAGGAAATTGGTATGAAGCTCATGTCTCGCATTGAAACGGATATTGATGAGCTGGCAACGGTTGAGATGCGGCCGAAAATGGAAGGCCGGCAGATGACCATGATAGTGGCGCCCCGCAAGAAGAAGTGAACCTGATCGGGTGCTTGTCCCC
Organism: Marinobacter sp. F3R08; assembly: GCF_018860425.1. Lineage (GTDB taxonomy): Bacteria > Pseudomonadota > Gammaproteobacteria > Pseudomonadales > Oleiphilaceae > Marinobacter. The sequence continues at coordinate 457,246 of NZ_JAHKPI010000015.1, forward strand.
CGCGCACGCGGGGGATTTGTCGTTCAGGGACACGTTATTGTTTACTTAAAAATAGAATGCGGAGTTTTAAAAATGCCTAAGATGAAAACGAAAAGCGGAGCTACCAAGCGGTTCAAGAAAACCGCCACTGGCTTCAAGCACAAGCAGTCCTTCACCAGTCATATTCTGACCAAGAAGACCCCCAAGCGTAAGCGTCAGCTCCGTGGTACCAAGCTGATTGCCAAGTCTGATGTGGCGTCTATCAAGCGTATGACCGCGTGCTGATTCAGCCGCAAATGATTCCTGCAAAGGTTTAAAGGTAGAAGGATTAAAGTATGGCTCGTGTAAAACGTGGTGTGGTCGCACGCCGTCGTCACAAAAAGATTCTCAATCAGGCCAAAGGTTACTACGGTGCTCGTAGCCGTGTATTCCGTGTTGCCAAGCAAGCGGTTATCAAGGCCGGTCAGTATGCTTACCGTGACCGTCGTAACCGTAAGCGTGCTTTCCGCGCTCTGTGGATTGCCCGTATCAATGCTGGTGCCCGCGCAAACGGTTTGTCGTACAGCCGTCTGATCGCTGGCCTGAAAAAGGCTAACGTTGAAATCGATCGTAAGGTTCTGGCCGATCTGGCTATGAACGAGCAGCACGCGTTTGCTGCCGTTGTTGAGAAGGCCAAAGCGTCCCTGTGATTGCTTAGCTCTTTCATCGATTGCTGATCGATATGGGCGCCTCATGACATCATGACGGCGCCTCCTGATAGGGGAAGGGCGCGCTCTTCCCCTATTTTTGTTTGTACGGTTTCGTTTTTAGCACTTCCATTTCTGGTTTGGAGCAGGGTCAATGGAAAACCTGGAACAGTTGGTTCAGGACGGTTTGTCGGCGGTCGATAGCGCTGACAGCCTGCAGGCACTTGATCAACTACGTGTTGAATATCTTGGTAAGAAGGGTGTAATTACCCAGCAGGCGAAAACCCTGGGAAAACTTTCCGCCGAGGAACGTCCTGCTGCCGGCCAGAAGATTAATGAAGCCAAGGGGCAGGTGGAAGCGGCGATCAATGCGAAGCGCAGCGACCTTGAGCGTGCCGCCATTGAGCAGAAGCTCGCCAGTGAGTCCATTGATGTGACTTTGCCTGGCCGTGGTCATGACCTTGGTGGGTTACACCCGGTTACCCGAACTCTGCAGCGAATCGAACACTTCTTTGCACGGGCTGGCTATACGGTGGAGCAGGGGCCGGAGATCGAAGACGACTATCACAACTTCGAGGCACTGAATATTCCCGGGCATCACCCGGCTCGCGCCATGCATGACACCTTCTACTTTAATCCGGGCACATTGCTGCGAACGCATACCTCGCCGGTCCAGATTCGTACGATGGAAGCGGGCAAGCCGCCATTCCGCATGATCTGCCCGGGCCGCGTTTACCGTTGCGATTCGGATATGACCCATACCCCGATGTTTCATCAGGTAGAGGGTTTGCTTGTGGAGAAGAACGTCAGTTTCGCAGACCTTAAAAGCACCGTTGAGGAATTCCTGAGAGTCTTTTTCGAGCAGGATCTTCAGGTGCGTTTCCGGCCTTCTTACTTCCCCTTTACAGAACCATCCGCTGAGGTGGATATCGAGTGGGGAAGGGAAGCTGATGGCAGCGTCAAGTGGCTAGAGGTCATGGGTTGCGGAATGGTTCATCCCAAGGTATTCGAGCATTGCGGAATTGATGCTGAGGAGTACCGTGGCTTTGCATTTGGCATGGGTGTGGAACGCCTGGCCATGCTTCGCTACGGAGTGAACGACCTGCGGATGTTCTTTGAGAACGACTTGCGCTTCCTGCGTCAGTTCCGTTAACAGACGACGCCAGGCATCCAACCAAACAGGCATAACCGCATCAGGACAAGGCAATAACCATGAAATTCAGTGAACAGTGGCTGCGCGAGTGGGTTAATCCGCAAATCGGTACCCAGGAATTGATGGACCAGATTACGATGGCCGGGCTGGAGGTGGACGGTTTCGAGCCGGTCGCTGGTCAGTTTAGTGGCGTGATCGTTGGTGACGTTCAGTCGGTGCAGCCGCATCCGGACGCCGACAAGCTGCGGATCTGCCAGGTGAGCGACGGCACCTCTGAAGTACAGGTAGTCTGTGGTGCTCCCAATGTCCGCGAAGGTCTCAAGGTGCCCTTTGCGGTGGTTGGTGCGGTTCTGCCCGGAAACTTCAAGATCAAGAAAGCCAAGCTGCGCGGACAGCCCTCCGAGGGCATGCTTTGCTCTGAATCGGAACTTGGGCTCTCAGAAAGTCATGATGGCCTGATGGAGCTTCCGGCGGATGCTCCGGTCGGCCAGGACGTTGCGGATTACCTGCAACTGAACGATGTCACTATCGATGTGGACCTGACACCGAATCGCGCTGACTGCCTGTCGATCAAAGGCATTGCGCGGGAGGTAGGTGTACTGAACAGTATGCTGGTCGACAGCCCGGCTATCGAACCGGTGGAATCGGTGCACTCCGAGGTTCCCGACATCCGGGTAGAGGCGCCTGCGGCTTGCCCCCGGTATCTTGGCCGCATTCTACGAAATGTGAATCTGCAGGCCGAGTCTCCATTGTGGATGCGGGAAAAGCTTCGCCGTTCGGGCATCCGCTCCATTGACGCAGCTGTGGATGTTACGAATTACGTGATGCTGGAGCTTGGCCAGCCCATGCACGCATTTGATCGTGACGAGATCAATGGCGGGGTTGTTGTCCGTATGGCGCGGGTCGAGGAAAAACTGGTCTTGTTGGATGGCCAGGAGGTCGAGCTGACCCCGGGAACTCTGGTGATCGCTGATCATGAAAAGCCGATCGCTATTGCCGGTGTGATGGGCGGTGAACATTCGGGCGTCAGCTCGAAAACGCGCGATCTGGTTCTGGAGTCGGCCTATTTTGACCCGATTACTTTGGCAGGGAAGGCCCGTCATTATGGTCTTCACACCGACGCATCTCACCGCTTTGAGCGGGGTGTTGACTTCAAGCTCGCCCGCGACGCCATGGAGCGGGCAACCCGCTTGCTGATGGAGATTGTCGGCGGTGAGCCCGGCGAGATTGTCGAGGTTAGCAGCGATGAGGATCTACCTGAAGACCGGACTGTTGATCTGCGCGCCCCGCGTCTTAACGACGTTCTGGGTATGGAGATTGACCGAACGACTGTTGAAGAGATTCTGACCAGGCTTGGTCTGCGTGTTGGTAAGCTTCTGAAAGACGGGTGGCGGATAAGCGTGCCCAGCTTCCGTCCGGATATAGCCATTGAAGAAGACCTGATTGAGGAAGTCGGTCGCATTTATGGTTATAACAACCTGCCTGTGACCGAACCAACCGGTTCTCTCGGTCTCCGTCCAGAGCAGGAGGCCGTTCGCCCGGTCTCGGCCATTCGCAACTTCTTTGTGGATCACGGCTATCAGGAGGCTGTGACCTACAGCTTTGTAGATCCAAAAGTACAGCAACTGGTTGATCCTGATCGGCAGGGAATAGCTCTTGCGAATCCGATTTCCTCTGACCTTTCGGTCATGCGCACGAGTCTCTGGAGTGGCCTTCTGAAAACCGTGGCTTACAACCAGAACCGGCAGCAACCGCGCATTCGTCTGTTCGAAACGGGTCTCCGTTTCCTTCAGGAGGGTGATCGGATTGATCAGAAACCAATGCTCGCAGGCGTCGTTGTCGGCAATCAGTACCCGGAAAACTGGGCAAACGGTCGCAGAACTGCCGACTTCTTTGATGTAAAAGGAGAGTTGGAGAGTCTGTTCCGTTTGCTAGGTATTGAGATCGACTTTATCGGGGCTCAGCATCCAGCCCTGCATCCGGGGCAGACAGCGGAGCTGATGCGTGGCGGTGAGCACGTGGGCTGGCTTGGTACCTTACACCCACAAGTTCAGAAAAATCTTGAACTTAATGGCACGATCCTGATGTTTGAGCTATTCTTGGATTCAATCGTTGCCGGATATGTGCCTAATTTCAAAGAAATTTCAAAATTCCCGGAAGTTCGTAGGGATTTGGCTATTATTATCGGAAGCGAAGTAGCATTCACTGATGTAGAGCGTGTAGCGAGAAAGCATGCCGGTGAACAGCTGACTACGTTGCGAGCGTTCGATGTCTATGAAGGTGAAAGTCTGGGTGAGGGGAACAGAAGCCTCGCTCTGAGTCTCTTCTGGCAGCACCCGGAACGTACACTGAACGAGGATGAAGTGCATTCGCTTTTCAACGGTGTGATCGACGCATTGAAAGAAGAGTTGGGGGCAACACTGAGGAGTTGAGAGATGGCAGCATTGACAAAAGCGGAAATGGCAGAGCGGCTGTACGAGGAATTAGGCCTGAACAAACGCGAAGCCAAGGAAATGGTAGAAGCTTTTTTCGATGAGATCAGAGGCGCTCTCAGCCACAACGAGCAGGTGAAGCTGTCCGGTTTTGGTAACTTCGATTTGAGGGATAAGAAGCAGCGGCCGGGACGGAACCCGAAGACCGGTGAAGAAATTCCTATCAGTGCACGGCGTGTCGTTACGTTTCGTCCGGGGCAAAAACTAAAGCAAAAAGTAGAGGCGTATGCTGGAACCCAGTCATAACAATGAGCTTCCCACGATTCCGGGGAAACGTTATTTCACCATTGGTGAAGTGGCGGATCTTTGCGCGGTAAAAGCGCACGTCCTGCGGTACTGGGAGCAAGAGTTTCCACAGCTGTCGCCGGTAAAGCGACGGGGTAACCGCCGTTATTACCAGCGTGCTGATGTTATTACCATTCGCCAAATCCGGAGCCTGCTCTACGATCAGGGCTATACCATTGGTGGAGCCAAGCAGAAGCTGAGCAGTCATGAGGTAAAGGACGATACCTCCCAGTATAAGCAGTTGATCCGACAGATGATTACTGAGCTGGAAGAAGTGCTTGAGGTGCTGAACGCGCCGGCCAAATAAAGTCTTGGTAAATCTGCAAAAAAACCGGTACAGCGACACTGTGCCGGTTTTTTTATGTTTGAATTAAACCCCATATCGGTATTCGGATCACCATCAAAGGTATTGCTCAATACAGAGCGTTCGGTCATAGGAGGCTAGGGGGAAGGTGGCCGCTGAGTGCCATCATCAGGCTTATGGTGCACACGGTCAGGATAGAAAACCCGAAACTGCCTCTGGCCCATTTGACCGTTTCAATTGTGCTATAGCCCGACACACCGATCTTTATCCAGTAAAGCCCCATCATCAACGTTACTATGAAATAGGCGATGCCGGTGTATCCGGCCACCGTCAGGCTCAGTGCAGACAAAGTGAAAGCTATCGTGTAGGCCAGACTGTGATGCTTGGTGGTCCTTATCCCTTCCTTGACCGGTAGCACCGGAATCCCGGCTCGCTCGTAATCATGGAAGCGGAAGATGGCGATGGCGTAGGAATGGGGCATTTGCCACAAGCTGAAAGTCGCCAGCAGTATCAGGGCTCCTACGTCGAAAGCACCGGTGACAGCGCAGTAGCCGACCACCGGAGGAATGGCTCCAGAAAGGCTGCCGATCAGGGTGCCATGCACAGAGCGACGTTTGAAGTACAGGCTGTAGGCGCCGACATAGATGCTAAATCCGAAGGCGGCGAGCCCGAAAGTAAGCAGGTTGATCTCAAGCAGCAAAGTGAACCCGGCCAGACCGAGGAGGGTGGCGAAGCCCAACGTGGTTGTCGGGGTTATGGTTCCCTGCACCATGGGTCGATCTTGGGTGCGCTCCATCCGCGCATCAATGTCGCGATCAATCAGATTGTTGAATGTGCAGCCAGAGGCTATAACCAGAGCCAGCCCGACCAGCGTTACAACGAACAGGCCCGGATTGAACTCACCCTGGGCGGCAAGGAAGAAGCCGCCCATCACCGAGACAGAATTGCCGAAAATAATGCCGGGCTTGGTGAGTGCGATGAACTGCCTGAGCACGTCTTTTACCGACGTGCCCCGCATTACATCAAGTTGAGATTGAGGTGATACAAGATCCATACCGAGCCACCAATTAACAACGCAAGAATCAAGGCGGTAAAGAACACGAATGAGCCGGATTCCCGGCCCTCCCGGGTCTTCAGGTTCATGTGCATGAACAGGATGAGCTGCACGAGAATCTGCAGCACCGCCATAATAGAGATGCTCATCACCACTGTGGTTTTCTCGAATCCGCCCTGCATAACCATGCCGAAGGGAATCAGTGTCAGAGCGATCGACAGAATCAGCCCCGTGGTATAGGACTTTACGCTGCCGTGACTTCCGGTGTCGTGGGATGCAGAAGTGCTCATTACAGGACTCCCATCAGGTAGACAAAGGTAAATACGCAGATCCAGACGATGTCCAGGAAGTGCCAGAACAGGCTTAGGCAGAGAATACGCGGGCGAGTCCTGTCGGTCAGGCCCTTGCAGGAAAGCTGAATGACCATGATCAGCATCCAGATCAGACCGAAAGTGACATGCAGCCCATGGGTTCCAACCAGGGCGAAGAAAGAGGACAGGAAGCCGCTGCGATCCGGCCCGAAGCCTTCAATGATCAGGTGATGAAATTCATAGATTTCCATGCCGACGAAGCCGGCACCAAACAGAAAGGTGACGACCAGCCAGCCTTTGAGTTGTTGCAGTCGGTCTTTGTTCATGGCCAGCACGGCCATGCCAAAGGTGAAGCTGCTGAGCAGCAACAGGAATGTCTCGATCAGAACGAAATCCAGTTCAAACAGATCTCCGGACATCGGCCCGTCTGCTGTGCCGTTATGCAGCACAGCGTATGTCGCAAACAGTGAGCCGAAGATGATCAGATCGCTCATGAGATAGATCCAGAAGGCGTACATTTTCGTGCCAGTTGCATCGTGATGCTCGTGGTCACTGTGGTCGCCGCTGATCGGAAAATCGTGGTTGGTCATGGTATTGGTTGTCATGGTTACGCCTGCATCTGCAGCTGCAGCTGGTTATGGTGTTCGGTTTCGATCCGCTTTACTTCGTCGGCAGGGACGTAGTAATCGGTATTGTCATTGAAGATCCGGGCTATAAAGGCGGCAAAGATTCCGAAGGCGCCCACGCCGGCCAGCCACCAGATATGCCAGACCAGGGCAAAGCCCAGCACGATGCTGAAGGCCCCGATAACCGGACCGGCAACCGTGTTGCGCGGCATGTGGACATCGCTGTATTTGATGGTCTCGGGATTGGCCAGCTGTGCCTTGCCCTGAGTCTTCTGCTTGTCTTCCCAGAAGCTGTCAATCGAATGGATTTCCGGCAGGTGGGCAAAGTTGTAGTAGGGGGGCGGGGAGGGTACTGCCCACTCCAGAGTGCGGCCATTCCAGGGATCACCGGTGACATCACGGTTGTCCCTGCGATCACGGATACTGACGTACAGCTGGATTGCCGTGCATAGAATGCCGCACAGGATCAGGACCGCGCCAACCCAGGCAACGATCATCAGTGGCTGCCACTCCGGATTGGCATAGGACTGCATACGGCGAACCGCGCCATAGAAGGCCAGGATGTACAGTGGCGTGAAGGCCAGGTAGAAGCCGGTAATCCAGAACCAGAACGAGCGTTTACCCCACTTTTCGTCGAGTGTGAATCCGAACGCCTTTGGGAACCAGAATGTGTAACCGGCCATCATCCCGAAGACAACACCGCCAATAATCACATTATGAAAATGAGCGATCACGAACAGACTGTTATGCAGCACGAAATTCGCCGCCGGCACTGCCAGCATCACACCGGTCATGCCGCCGAGGGTGAAAGTGATAATGAATCCGAGAGTCCACAGTACCGGGGAGGTGAACTCCAGGCGGCCGCGAAACATGGTAAACAGCCAGTTGAAAATCTTCACACCGGTCGGAATTGCGATGATCATCGTCATGATGCCAAAGAAGGCGTTTACATTGGCTCCGGCACCCATCGTAAAGAAGTGGTGCAGCCAGACAACGAATGACAGGATGCCAATGGACAGTGTTGCCCAGACCATGGTGTTGTAACCGAACAGACGTTTCTTGGCGAAGGTTGAAATGACTTCGGAAAAGACCCCGAACGCGGGCAGAATCAGAATGTACACCTCGGGATGACCCCAGGCCCAGATGAGGTTGACGTACATCATCATATTGCCACCCAGATCATTGGTGAAGAAGTGGAAATCCAGGTAGCGATCCAGTGTCAGCAGGGCGATTGTTGCTGTGAGTATGGGGAATGCCGCCACAATCAACACGTTGGCAACCAGACAGGTCCAGGTGAAAATAGGCATGCGGAACAGAGTCATGCCCCTGGTGCGCATCTTCATGATGGTTACGAAGAAGTTGATCCCGGTGAGAGTCGTACCGATTCCTGATATCTGTAACGCCCATATCCAGTAATCGACCCCGACTCCCGGGCTGTAGGTGGCCTCGGAAAGGGGCGCATAGGCGAGCCAGCCGGTCCTGGCAAACTCACCGACGAACAGCGACACATTCACCAGAATCACGCCCGCTGTGAACAGCCAGAAGCTCAGGTTGTTCAGGAACGGGAAGGCCACATCGCGAGCACCTATCTGCAAAGGCACCACCAGGTTCATAAGGCCAATAACCATCGGCATGGCGACGAAGAAGATCATGATTACGCCGTGAGCGGTGAAGATCTGATCATAGTGCTCCGGTGGCAGATAGCCTTCTGCGCCACCAGCGGCCATGGCCTGCTGGGTGCGCATCATGATGGCATCGGAGAAGCCACGAATGAGCATGATCAGGGCAACCAGAAAATACATGATCCCGAGTTTTTTGTGGTCGATGGAGGTGATCCATTCGTTCCACAGATAGGCCCACTTCCGGTTGAAGCTGATCCAGCCGACGCCCCCCGCACCAATGAGGGCAATAACCGCAACCGTGACCATGATAATCGGCTCATGAAACGGGATTGAATCCAGTGTTAATTTTCCGAACATAGTCTTACTCCCCTGGCTCTGCGTTCACGGGGTCGCCGTATACCGCGTTTCTGTTTTCACCATGCTCTGAGCGCCGCTTGTGGGGTTTGCGGAAGCTGTCGAGAATGTGGTTGTAAAGCTCTGGTGTCACTGTCGAGAAATACTGAACCGGGACAGACGTGGAAGGTTCGGCCAGTTTCTGATATTCGCCTGTGAAAGACAGAGCATCGCCCGAGGCCCTGACCTTTGCTGCCCAATCCTCAAAAGCCTTCCGGGACAGGGAGTGCGCCTTGAACGTCATTTCGGAAAATCCGGCGCCACTGTAGTTGGTGGAACGGCCGTCAAAACTGCCTTTTTCATCCGCGATGAGGTGCAGGCTGCTATCCATTCCTGCCATGGCATAGATCTGAGTGCCAAGTGTCGGGATCCAGAAAGAATTCATGACAGAGCCGGAGGTGATTCTGAAGTGGATGGGTTTGTCGACCGGGAAGGCCACTTCATTGACGGTGGCTATGCCTTGTTCGGGATAAATGAAGAGCCATTTCCAGTCCAGCGAGACGGCCTGGATTTCTATAGATTTCTGAGTGTTGTCTGTCGGGATGGGACTCTTGGGGTTCAGACTATGGGAGGTCACCCATGTGAGAATGGCCAGTGCCAGAATGATCAGACACGGTACCAGCCAGACAACCACCTCAATCGCGGTGGAATGGGCCCAGTTCGGCTTGTATGATGCCTCGCTGTTTCCGTCGCGGTATCGGTAAGCGAACAGCAGCGTCATGACAATGACGGGAATAACAACGATGAGCATCAACGCAAAGGCGGTAATGATCAAAAGCCGCTGCTCTTCTGCAATCTGTCCTTTGGGATCCATGAGCGCAGAGCTGCATCCCGACAGAAGTAGTGGCAGGGCCGGCGCCATTAACCCGCCAAGAGTGCGTAAGTGGTTCTTTCTTTTCATTTCTCAACCTCATATAAGCTGCGCGCCAAGAGTTTGGTGCCAAGCTTACAGGTAGTTAGCTAACCAATATGGGTAAGTTTCCCCGCACTGGAAGGCGAGCTCTTGAACTCGACTTGCCCGAGAGGTTTGGCCCACGCTGAAAACGGCAGAATATTGGTGGAAGTTGTTTCCGGATTCCAGTCGTTAATTGATCTGGATCAATTTAAAGGGGAGGTCGACGTGTGAGGTAGTTGGTCGTTGGCGTTGCGGTTTCTGAGGGTTTGCTTGTGATGATTGTTATACGCGGCGGTTGCGGCCAGGGACTTATACCCTGGCCAACCCGGTTTTCTGCATCTGAATGGTTACTGCTTTTTGCAGGTCCTGATGCCCAGTAGCGAATAGGCAGGACAGTTCCCTGTTAGAGCGGTTGCCAGGGGGATCAGGCCTATCCAGCCCCAGGGTGTTTGTGGGCCGACAAAAACAAGGACCAGAAGTACAATACCCACAATGGCGCGAATGCTACGGTCCGCAGATCCCATATTAATATTCATGATTCAATCTCCTTGGGTGTTATGAACGGTCGAGGCTGACCTTAGCGCCTGCATTCGGATTGTTCAGTGATAAAGTCACAAAGAACCGGGCTCTGGATCAGATACTCTCGCTCTCTATGGAAAGACCGATGATTAAACACAGCATTTTGGAGAAGCTGCCTGAAGGTCTCCGGGGTGATGCCCTGAGCCGATTGCAGCCGGTTCGCGTTACGCAGGGAACCATTCTTTTCCGGGCCGGCGATCCTTGCCAGGGGCTTCCGCTGGTGCTCGATGGAACCGTCAAAGTTCAGATGACAGGTTTGTCCGGAAACAGCATCGTGCTGTATCGGATGGGAGCAGACGACATATGCACGCTCTCAATAGGCTGCCTCATGACAGGCGATGTTTTTAGGGCAGAGGCGGTGGTTGAGGAAGATGCCGAGGTGTATATGGTGCCTGGGAGGTTGTTCGACCGCTTGATGGATCAGTCTGCAGATTTCCGGCTTGGTATTATGGAATCATACGGGCGTCGCTTGAATGATCTGATGCTGCTGGTGGAGGAGGTGGCATTCAGGCGTATGGATGAGCGCCTTGTGCAATGGCTTGAAGCCAGGGCTGGGCCGGGCGTCATCACGATTACCCATCAAGAGCTGGCTGTTGAATTGGGCACGGCCAGAGAGGTGGTCAGCCGGCTTCTGAAAGAGCTTGAGCGAAAAGGCAAACTAAAGCTGGCCCGGGGACGGATTGAGGTCACTAAATTGTTGGTTGGCTAGGCGTCAGACAGCAAAAAGCCCGAACCTTTCGGTTCGGGCTTTTTGTCGGAATCTGGTCGGGACGGTAGGATTTGAAGTTATTTTCTACACCTTGTCGCCCGCTCTCGCACGGTGGCTTTTGGGGCTGCCGGCGATCCAGGAGACACCGTGAATGTAGAGAATCCGGCGGTTGGGTGAGCTCCTGGTGCAATCACCCACTCCCCCTTTGGGGCACCGTTTGCTGTGGGATGGATTGCCGAAATGAATGTCAGGTCGTCGTTCATGGTATCCATATACTGCCGCAAGGCTTTGATTCGAGCCGGTCCACGAACGCCGTCATTTGCAGTGGGCATGCCCTTATTCTTTTCCGGCACGTGCCGGCGAGCTTCAGATCGCTTCTTGAGGCTGGTCGCTTCTTCTTTACGCTCCACACCGTGTTTCCGACGCAGGAAAAACACCACCAGAACCACCAGCGAGACCATTGTCAGTCCAAGCTACATCATGGCGAACCAGGCGATTCCGAAAATCATGTGCGACCCTCGCGTTGTTTGGGGCCGCTCATTGATGAGCTGTAATGCAGGTACTGGGACACTGGGCTACTGTATTAAACATCACGGTTTAGCTTGTTTCTCAATTTAATCTTGTTGCGGTTTTCGCAGATGCTCAGTTTAACAATTCCAACCAGAGATGACGTCATGCTAGAAACCATATTTCACGGGGTTCTGGGGGGCAGGGCTTGGCTAGAAGAGGTCTTCCTTGCACTTCGTGCCAATAAAGAACGGTGCAACGGCTGAGGTGTACAGTTTTGTGGAGCAGAAAAGTAGCAGTGGGAATTAGGCGTCCTTCGACGAAGCGTTGGTTCAGCACTCCGGTTCGTTCGAAAAACGTCTTCAGCTCAGCCCTCACCGAAAGGTGAGAGCTGAGCAGTCTAAAAATGCACGCTTTTAGATAGGTTTACCCAGGGCTAAATCTCAGACATGGGTTGCTGGTATTGCATAACGACGAGTCGATTTTCCTGCTTTCACCACCTGACCGGGTACGTCGTGGCCAATGAGGTCGGGGAGAGTGGAAGCCACCGCAAGCAGTGCGTCCAGATCGACACCGGTGTCTACGCCCATGGCTTCAAACATATGAACAAGGTCTTCGGTGCATACATTGCCTGTTGCACCAGGGGCGAAGGGGCAGCCGCCCATCCCACCCAGAGAAGCGTCGAAGCGTTTGATGCCAGCCTGCCATGCAGCCAGCGCGTTTGCCAGTCCCATACCGCGCGTGTTATGAAAGTGCAACGTGAACGGTGTTTCTGGCCAGCGACTGAGCACAGCTTCGCAGAGATGTTTTACCTGGGCCGGGTTGGCCATACCGGTGGTGTCGCACAGTGTTATGCCCTGAATGCCCAGGGCAACCAGTTTTTCAATTAGTTCCAGTACTCGCGATTCGGGCACCTCGCCCTCAAATGGGCAACCGAACGCGGTAGAAAGCGAAGCATTGATAAATACACCGCTGCTTTCACTGACATTCAGAATATTCGCGAATTGCTCAAGAGATTGCTCCGGTGTCATGCGCAGATTGACCCGGCCGTGGCTTTCGCTGGCTGACATAACGAGATTAATTTCGTCGACCTGGCAAGCGAGTGCCCGTTCAGTCCCTTTCACGTTGGGCACCAAAACCGTCATGTCGACATTTTCCCGGCGTTGAATGGCGGTCATGACATCAGCGGCATCCCTGAGATTGGGGATCGCTTTAGGTGAAGTAAACGAAGTCGCTTCTATACGTCGCAGACCCGTGGCAGAAAGCGCATCAATCCAGCGGATTTTTTCTTCTGTGGGCACGAATCGCGCTTCAATCTGCAGGCCATCCCGGGGGGCAACCTCATTAATTTCTACCTTCGAGGGACAGGATAATGGCTGGTTCATGACGCTCTCCTTAGATGATTCCTGCTTGGCGCAGTTTGTCTCGCGTTTGTTGATCAATCCCCAGCTCATCCAATACGCTGTCAGTATGTTGACCAAGGGCGGGTCCGCCATCCCCGAGGCGTCCAGGGGTAGCGCTAAGCTTCGGAAGAACGCCCGGTACTTTTAATGGTTTTCCGTTGGGGCGAGTAAAGGTTTGAATCATTTCCCGGGCCAGATAGTGAGGGTCGTGGGCGATATCCTCTGCGGTATAGGGGTAGCCTGCCGGCACACGGGCATCATCCAGGGCTTGAAGAATGGTATCCCGAGTGTGCTTTTCCGCCCAAGCCTGAATCGCCGTGTCGATCATCTCGGCTTGTCTGCTTCTCCCGTCGTTATGAGCCAGCGACTCGTCGCGGGCCAGGTCTTCTCTGCCGATCACGCCCATCAAACGTTTGAAGATACTGTCGCCGTTACCCGCAATTAGAACGTAATCGCCTCCCTTGCAGCGGTAGGCATTAGAAGGAGTGATGCCGGGCAGCGCGCTGCCACTGGGCTCGCGAACCTTACCGCTGGCATCGAATTCTGGTAACAGGCTTTCCATCATCGCGAACACTGACTCATACAGTGCCACATCAATTTCTTGGCCCTGGCCACTTCGGTTACGTTCCTGAAGCGCTAACAGTGTGCCGATTACAGCGTAGAGGGCTGAAAGCGAATCGCCGATACTCACGCCAACTCGCATTGACGGTTCCCCCGGCCGGCCAGTGAGGTAACGTAGTCCACCCATAGCTTCGCCAATCACGCCAAAACCGGGCTTATCGCGGTAAGGCCCTGTCTGCCCGTAGCCGGAGATGTGTACCATAATTAGTCGAGGGTTGAGTGCCGAAAGCACTTCCCAACCAAGTCCCCACTTTTCAAGTGTTCCTGGGCGGAAGTTCTCTACTACCACGTCTGCTTCGGCGGCGAGCTTGCGTGCGAGTGCCTGCCCCTCTTCTTTGTGTAAATCCACTGCCACCGAGCGCTTGTTGCGGGTCTGCACATGCCACCATAGCGAAGTGCCTTCTTCAAGCATACGCCACTTCCGAAGTGGATCGCCGGTTCCTGGAGGTTCGATTTTGATTACGTCAGCTCCGAATTCTCCTAAAAGTTTGGTCGCGAAAGGCCCTGCGATCAGCTGGCCAAGCTCGAGCACTTTTAAGTCTTTTAGTGGAAGTTGGCGCTCTTCGGAAGCATTCATAAAGCTATCCTCTAATCGATGATGTTATTGTTAATCATCAGTATGAGTTAGCCTCGAATGGCCCACAATCAGGCAATCGGCAACAAAGGGTTCGTGACTGACGAAGGTGTGCGCTAGCATATGCACGTTACCTCTCAGGAGTTTGTTTTATGCGTCGCTTCGATTTCGTCACTCTTCAACTTTTTATTGCTGTGGCAGACGAAGGCCGCCTAACGGCTGCTGCCGAACGGGAGCATCTTGCACTCGCTGCGGTAAGCAAACGTATAAGCGACCTGGAAGAGTTGGTGGGCACTACATTATTTTATCGCCGCCCCAGGGGTGTCGAACTGACCCCAGCGGGCCGCGCGTGTTTGCACCATGCTCGGAATATTCTGGATAACATGGAGCGACTGCAGGCCGAACTAAGCGAATATGGCGAAGGCGTCCGTGGCCACGTGCGAATCCACTCTAATACGTCGGCTATCATTGCGTTTCTTCCGCAGGATCTCAGTGCTTTTTCTCGCCTTTACCCCGAAATTAAAATTGACCTGGAAGAGCGGGTAAGCAGCGATATCATTACCGCTGTGCGCGAAGGACTTACCGATATCGGTATTTTCGCTGGGCATGTGGCGGCGCCTGATCTTCAGCAGGTTTCGTACCGACAGGATCGGCTGGTTTTAATGACCCCCTTTGACCACCCTTTGGCTGGACGTGAAAGCATCGCCTTTAATGAAGCGCTGGCATACGATTTTATTGGCTTGCAGCAGGATGCTTCTTTGCAAGCACTGTTGTATGAGCAGGCTAACCTGGTATCCAAAACACTTCGAATGCGTATCCAGGTACGTAGCTTTGACGCTATTTGCCGCATGATTCACCACGGTATGGGCGTTGGTGTGCTGCCTGAGCGAACGATCTACCGTGATCTGGGTGATTTGCAGCTTAAAAGTATCCCGCTTAGTGATCCTTGGGCGCAGCGCGAATTGGTAATTGGTATGCGTCGGTATACCTCTTTGCATGTCACAGCCCGACACCTAGTGGACCACCTTACTCAGAAGAGCAAGCCAATTAACTCCGAAGAATCATAGGTTCTGATTCAGTGCTGACCGAGCGACATGACCTTTAAGCATCTGGTATTGGCAGGAGGTGTGCCGGGTCATATTTAGTGCAGCCCCAGCATCGGGAGGGCGGCTCCAACCATCGTCTTTAACGAAGGATGCCTTCATCAGTGCCGACTTGAGCCACTTGATTGTTTGCTTCAATATCAAATGAGCCTCGCCTACGAGAGCGAAACGATAAGAGCATTTGAGAAGAATCAAACATCCAATAACAACGTTAGAGATTGATCCTATGCGGAAACAACTGTTTGCCACACTGGCTACTCTTGGAATTTTAACGACGACCCCCCTCGCTTTAGCAGCCCCGATCGAAATTCAGGTTAATAACACCATGAGTGAAGGCGGATCGGAAAGCGCTGCGGTAGAACGCTTCGCTGAATATTTAGAAGAGCAGGCCCCGGGCCGCTTTGAGGTGCGCCCCTTTTTAGCGGGGTCGCTGGGCGGCGAGAACGCTATCTTGGAATTACTCAACCTTGGCCAAACCCAGATTGCACTAACCGCCGGTAACTGGCGTCAGCAGTATGCACCTGAGTATGACGTTATCTCTGTTCCTTTTGTTTTCACTACTTGGGATGAAGTGGACGCCTATATGGAGAGTCCTTCGGGTCAAGCGATGATCAAGCAAGGGGAGAGCAGAGGGGGCTTCACATATTTAGGTACCCAGCACCGCGGTCCGCGGCACATGACGGCCGACAAGGCCATTGATTCGCCAGATGATCTCCAGAGCTTCCGCTTGCGCTTGCCTGCGCTGCCAGTGTGGATGGAAGTTTGGAAGGAAGTTGGTGCTCAAGTGGTGAACGTTCCAGCGCCAGAAATTTATCTCGCCATGCAAACGGGCCAAGTTGACGGACATGAGAACTCGCTCTCTTCACCCTACACTCGCCGCCTCTGGGAAGTGCAGGATTACGTTATTATGACTAGTCACGTGCAGTATCCATGGGCTTGGGTAGCGAGTACGCGTTGGTGGAGTGGTTTGGAAGAGACGGATCAGAAGCTGATTAAGGAGGCCGTCGAAGTGGCCCGCCAATTTGGCTCTGATCGGGAAAAAGAACTCGACGATTTTTACCTGGAAGAGTTGCAGGATAAAGGTATGACCGTTATCCGGCCTGACGTTGAGCCTTTCCGTAAAGCCGCGTTACCCGCAATTGATCGTGTGATGTCCGAAATGAAAGACGGCGTACGCGACGATGCGCTGGGTGACGAAAGCGAGTAATACACGGTTGGAATGAATAGCGTCGGCCTATAAAGGGTCGTCGCTGTGTTTCCATAAGAGGCAAAAACGTTAGTTATAGTCTGGGGAATTATCCTGTGTATAACGCTGTAATGCCCAAAAGTGGGCCAGATCGTATTGTTTTTTATACGCTGCGCTGGGTAACCCGTCTATGTGACGGGATTGGTGTGGCGTTGATGGTCGCCATGCTACTACTGATTGTGGCGTCCGTAATTGCCCGTGACTTGGTAGCAGCGGGCATGCCCTGGACCGAAGAGATGGCGCCTATGTTGGCCATCTACGCGATTGGTTTTGGGGCAATATCCGCTTGGGTGCGAAGCGAGCATCTTGTTGTTGATTTGTTTAGCAATAGGCTGTCTGGGTTTGCTAAAAATATGCAGTATCGACTCACTGCACTGATCTCCGTCGGCTTTTTCTCTCTCGGCGCCTGGGGCGCATGGATTATGTCGGCTGTGAGCTCCAATAATACCACTGTGTCTCTTGGTATTAGTTTCAGCTATCTCTACTACGGTATCTTTTTTAGTTTTGTGGGCATAGCGCTGATAGCTGTGTGGCAGACCCTGCGTGGTCCGGTAGCGTGGTTGGAATCGCATCATGAAGAAGAGGTGGATTAGCCGTGACTGAACTCCTGATTTTTGTCGGTGGGTTGCTAGTTCTCATGGTGATTGGCTTACCCGTTGTTGTTGCCATTGGTGTGACTTCGTTCATTGCTTTAATGGTTACAGGTACGGGCAGTTTGCCTGTGGAGCTGTTGCCCTTAAAAATGGTTCAAACGCTTAATAACTTTACGCTGCTGGCCATTCCGTTGTTTATTTTGGCAGCTAATATCATGAATATTGGCTCTACCACTACGCGTATATTTGACTTTGCCACGGCACTAGTCGGCTTTACCAAAGGTGGCTTGGGTCACGCTAACGTAGTTGCGAGCTCAATTTTTGCGACCATGTCAGGCACTGCTGTGGCCGACGCTGCCGGGCTTGGTAGTATTGAAATCAAAGCGATGAAAGAGCGCGGCTATGAGCTTGGTTACTCTACGGGTATAACCGCAGCATCCAGTGTAATCGGGCCAATACTGCCGCCCAGTATTGCGCTGGTAGTCTACGGCTGGTTAGCCAACGTTAGTATTGGCGGATTGTTTATGGCAGGTCTGCTGCCAGGCATCCTAATGGCGCTGCTGCTGATGGGTATGACCGTATTTCTAGGCGCAACCGGTAGGGTAGTGATGCCCAAGCCTACTCCGTTCGATGCAAAAGAAGTCGTGCGCACCGGTAAGCTGGCAATCTTGCCGTTGATGATGCCTGCGATAATCGTTGGCGGCATCTGGGGCGGCATCTTCACTCCCACAGAGGCGGGTGCTATCGCTTCGCTTTACGCGGCGATTTTGGGTGGGCTGATCTACCGTGAATTGAAGTGGCGAGATCTGTTTGACGCGTTCAACCGCACTTTGATGTTTAGTGCTGTTATCCTGCTGATCATTGCTGTATCCAGCTTTTACGGTTGGATACTGGTCCGTATGGGTATCCCTCAGGCGTTGGCAGGTCAGGTCGCGAGCATCGATATGCCCACGATTATGCTGCTGATATGTTTTGCCCTGTTCTTCTTGCTGATTGGCTGCTTTATGTCGGTGATCGAAAGCATCCTGATTTTTACCCCGATTGTCGTACCAGCAGCGCTTAGCGCTGGGCTAGACCCCGTGCACTTCGGCATTGTCATGGTGATCGCGCTTTCGGTGGGAGTCATCACTCCGCCGTTTGGTACAGTACTATTCTTGATGGTGAGCATTACAAGGCTGCGCTATGGCCAGGTGGTCAAGGCTATAATGCCTTTCCTGCTGCCAATTATCGCTACGATCTTGCTGCTAATCGCTGTTCCGGGTCTAGCCACGTGGCTGCCCCACGTCATGGGCTACTAATCAACCTCCATCCCCCTCTTTTTTCTTTGGTTAGTCACGCCAGGGCGGCCGTTGCGGGCCAAGAGGGGGTTCCCGCTGTCCACGGACCGTTGTAGACGGCTGACAAGCCTCGATCCTGAACTGCAGTTCTATCTCGCATTTCGGGACTATAGAATTGCCCGCCAATGCAGTCGAAGATGTCTGATAGCCCCTCGCTCCGGTTGCGGTAATACTGGTGGTGATCTCGTTCCCGTTTGAGTATTCAAAAAACACTTGCAGGCAGCGATGTCTTTAAAGTAGCTGGCGGCGCTAATGTAATTCATCAGTGGTTAGAGTCGAGATACTGCTGATAACCTCAGTTGTTCCGGTCCGGCCGCAAAATCAACGCGATTCCTCAAGTGGCCATCGTCACAGCTCAGATCACTCCAGGCTGAACCTGACGGTGGTGCGCAGATGTGTGGGGTTAAGGTAGTGAGGTACGATGATTCATTAACTCTGTTCGATGTTGGCATCGGATAAAGGTGCAGGAGCTTCGTGAGTAATGCTGTGAATTGAAGGATGGTCTTATAGGGTGGGATAGGGAGCGTCGCGTGTAAGCGGTTTGGCAAGGTTATGGTTCGTCTTCACAGGTGTTGCAGGGACGGGTGAGGTGATATCACGTACTCCTCCGCACACAGGCATATCCAAGAGGTATGCGAGACGGGTGTGGGAAAGGTAGCTTTCCAGAAACAACAAAGCCCGGCTCTTTCGAGACCGGGCTAAGTGTTTGATAAATCTGGTCGGGACGGTAGGATTTGAACCTACGACCCCTTGCACCCCATGCAAGTGCGCTACCAAGCTGCGCTACGCCCCGATTCACTGTTCGCCACCCAGAAAGTTGAGAGTATTCTCAGTGGCTTAGCGGGAGCGAAGTCTACACCAGCCCATTGAAAAAATAAACAACCTGCGGCGATTTTGATGTCAGTTTCTCAGCGGAGCTTGGTCTCCCGGAGTTTCAGGACAAACTCGGGCGGTTCGAAGCTATCTGACCGGGCGATTTCCCAGTATTTATCAAACACCGGAAGGCCGGTCTTGCCGTCAAGAAGGGCGCCGGGTTCAAGGAAGGAAAACAGTCCCATATAGGACTCGACTTCATTCCTGGAGATCCGTCGGACGATATGCTCGGGGCCGAGTTCTGAGGGGTGGCCCAGGCCAGAGGCTTCGAGCAGATTCTGGAGTGCATCCAGAGTGTTTTTGTGGAAGTTGTATACGCGCTGACTCTTGTCTTCAACGTCAAGCTTGTTGCCGCGTCTGGGATCCTGAGTGGCAACTCCGCTTGGACAGCGTCCGGTATGGCAATTGAGCGCCTGAATGCAGCCCAATGCGAACATATAGCCTCGGGCAGCATTGCACCAGTCAGCGCCCAGTGCCAGGGTGCGCGCAATATTAAAGGCCGAGGTAATCTTGCCAGCTGCGCCGATGGCAATATCTTCGCGAAGGTTGGTGCCCACCAGTGTGTTATGAACCAGCAGAAGCGCCTCGGTCATCGGCATGCCGAGCCGGTTAATGAATTCCAGAGGCGCTGCGCCAGTACCTCCCTCGCCCCCATCCACAACAATGAAGTCGGGCTTTCTGCCGGTCTCCAGCATGGCTTTAACGATGGCAAACCATTCCCAGGGGTGACCGATGGCCAGCTTGATTCCTACAGGCTTGCCTCCGGACAGTTTTCTCAACCGATCAATGAATTCCAGCATCCCGACCGGGGTGGAGAATGCCGAATGGCTGGCAGGAGAAATGCAGTCCTCCCCGACAGAGATGCCTCTCGCTTCGGCGATCTCGGGTGTTACCTTGGCGCCAGGCAAGATGCCCCCATGACCGGGCTTGGCGCCCTGAGATAGTTTGAGCTCTATCATTTTCACCTGATCCAGAGCGGCATTCTCTCGAAACATGTCTTCGTTGAACGAGCCATCTTTATGGCGGCAACCAAAATAGCCAGAGCCAATCTCCCAGACCAGGTCGCCACCGGCTTGGCGGTGGTAACGGGAAATAGAGCCCTCTCCGGTATCGTGGTAGAAGCCCCCCATTCGGGCCCCGGTATTCAGGCTGAGAATGGCATTGGCTGAAAGCGAGCCGAAGCTCATGGCAGAGATATTGAACACGCTGGCACTATAGGGTTTGTCACAATTCTTTCCGATCAGTATCCGGAAATCGCTGTTTGAAAGGCGGGTCGGGACCAGAGAGTGATTCATCCACTCGAAGCCTTCATCGTACATGCTCAGCTGCGAGCCGAATGGGCGCTTGTCGAGAACATTTTTGGCGCGTTGATAAACGATCGTGCGCTGTTCTCTTGAGAATGGCCGTTCTTCGGTATCTGACTGGATGAAGTATTGCCGGATCTCGGGACCGATGGATTCGAGCAGATACCGGACGTTGGCCATGATCGGGTAGTTACGGCTAACGGTGTGTTTTCGCTGAAGAAGGTCGTAGGTTCCGAGTGCGGCAAAGGCACCAAAAAATGCCGGGAAGAGATAGCTCGCGTCCAGGGTCAGAGCCAGAGCCAGCGAGATAAAAAAGCCCGCAATACTCAAGGCGTAGACAGTATAGCGAAGCGGAATGGTCTTGGTTTTCTCCATGGGTTCCTCTGAGTCCTGTAAAAGCTGGGCGATCGTGATGATGCTTGAGTATAACCGCACCTATATAGATCTCTAATCGATTGATTGCCGCTCTGGCTGGCCGGGCACGTTGTTTGATCTATGCTTTAGTCTGCTATCGCAAAAATACTGCGCTTTGATGTTTTGAGTTCAAAACATTATCATGACGCGCTTGTAACGTTTGAAAATCCGATTCTGAATAAACGACTTACCAAATCAGGAGGCGCCATAACGTGGGCGAGGTAGTTAAAGACGAATATCAGACGGACTACGTGGCCGGCCAGGACAATATTACGCCGTTCGGGCTGGATCTCCACGCACCGGTATTTCCGATTACGGCGATACTGGTTGTTGTGTTCGTGATAGGCACCCTGATGTTTCCCGGGCAGGCAAAAGAACTGCTTGATGGGGCAAAATGGGACATTATCGCGACGTTTGACTGGTTTTTCCTGATCAGTGCCAACATCTTTGTGGTGGTGTGTCTGGCCTTGATTGTTCTGCCGATGGGTAAAATCCGTATCGGCGGTCAGGATGCCAAACCCGAGTTTTCCACTCTGTCATGGTTTTCCATGCTCTTTGCCGCGGGCATGGGTATTGGTCTTATGTTCTGGGCGGTTGCTGAGCCTGTCGCATACTACACAGGCTGGTACGAGACGCCATTCAACGTTGCGGCCAACACGCCTGAGGCCCGTAATATGGCCATGGGCGCAACCATGTATCACTGGGGTCTGCACCCGTGGGCCATTTATGCGGTCGTGGCTCTCTCCCTGGCGTTTTTTGCCTTCAACAAAAACATGCCGCTGACTATCCGCTCGGCTTTCTTCCCATTGCTGAAAGACAAGGTCTGGGGCTGGCCTGGTCACATCATTGATGTTCTTGCCGTTGTAGCCACCATCTTTGGTCTCGCGACGTCACTCGGTTTCGGTGCGCAGCAGGCGGCCTCCGGTTTGAACTACCTGTTCGACACAGGTGGCGGAACCAATGTCCAGATGGCGATTATTGTTGGTGTTACCGCCTGTGCACTGATTTCAGTACTTCGTGGCCTTGATGGCGGTGTAAAAGTACTGAGTAACATCAACATGGGCCTGGCGGGACTGTTGTTGTTCTTTGTTATTTTTGCTGGTCCGACAATGACTGTGCTGGAAACCCTTTGGGTAACCTCGTCCAGCTATGTTGGCAACGTGTTGCAGTTGAGTAATCCTTTTGGTCGTGAAGACGAAGCCTGGTTCCAGGGCTGGACTGTCTTTTACTGGGCATGGTGGATCTCCTGGTCACCGTTCGTAGGTATGTTTATCGCCCGCGTATCGAAAGGCCGCACGGTGCGTGAATTTGTCACTGCAGTACTTATCGTTCCGACCGTCATTACCGTAGTCTGGATGAGCACCTTTGGTGGCTCGGCCCTGGAGCAAATTCAGGAAGGTATTGGTGAACTGGCTGCGAACGGTCTGACGGAAGTCTCGCTGGCCATGTTCCAGATGTTTGCAAATCTGCCGCTGACCGGAATCCTGTCGTTCGTCGGTATTATTCTGGTACTGGTGTTCTTTGTGACCTCCTCAGACTCCGGCTCGCTGGTTATTGACAGCATTACTGCTGGTGGCAAGACCGACGCCCCGACAGCTCAACGCGTTTTCTGGGTAGTTGCTGAAGGTGCGATCGCTGCCGCACTGATCTTCGGTGGCGGTGAAGATGCCCTGGGTGCTATTCAGGCGACCGCAATCAGCGCGGGTCTGCCGTTTACGGTGGTTCTGCTCATTATGACCTGGGGGCTGCTCAAGGGCCTCAGCCATGAGCGTCAACTCCTGATCGCGAGAGGTGAGCTCACCTGAAGGTGGACTGAAACGAAAAACCGGGGCTTCGGCCCCGGTTTTTTTGTGTCTGGTTGGTGGATCTCAGAAGCTGGCGAACTTCTCCATGGCGAAACGGGATCGTTCCAGTGGCGTAAAGTGTGGCCGCTTGAGCGCTTCGATTGTCCGGAGACGGGGCAATAAACCCTTGCCGTTCGCCATCTGGATGGCAAGCCCCGGCCTGGCATTCAGTTCCAGTAGCAGCGGGCCTTCATTGGCATCTACCACCAGATCCACGCCCATATAGCCCAGCCCTGTGGCTTCATAGCATCGTGACGCCATTTCCAGCATTTCGTCCCACGCTTCGATCTGGATATTCTCCAGTGCCAGACCGGTGTCCGGGTGCAATGTAATGGGACGGTTGAACTGAACGGCATTCAGGCTTCTTCCTGAGCCTATATCCAGGCCAACACCGACTGCCCCCTGGTGCAGGTTGGCCTTGCCGTCTGATGCGGTTGTCGCAAGCCTGAGCATGGCCATAACGGGGTAGCCCCGGAAAACAACGATCCGGATGTCGGGAACGCCCTGATGAGAATACCTGGCCAGGGAAGGCGCAGACTCGACAAGATTCTCGACGATGGCGACATCGGGTGTGCCTGCCAGCGAATAGAGTCCGGCGAGAATGTTTGTCAGGTGGCGTTCAAGGAATGACGAATCCACTCGCGAGCCAGAGGCCTTGATGTAGTCTTCCCCATCACGCCCGGTAATGACGGTTATGCCTTTGCCGCCAGAACCTTTTGCTGGCTTTATGGCAAACCCCTCCAGGTCTTCTGCCATCTCGCGAAAGTGCGATATTTCGTGCTGCTGGCGCACAATCTGAAGAAGTCTTGGGGTTTTTACACCGTACTCAGCAACCACCAGTTTGGTTTTCAGCTTGTTATCTACCAGCGGGTAGGAGGAGCGCTCATTGTACCGGGCAATGTAATCGACATTGCGCTGGTTCATATTGAGCATTCCCAGCCTCTTGAGTGTTCGCGGCGCTATCCAGTTCATATCAGTCGTATGCCTTCATCGGCGTGAAGCGCCTCAGTTCGCTGAGTTTGTAACCGGTGTACTGGCCCATCAGCAGGATCAGACCGAGAATAACGAGGTGCAGCTCAGGGAAGTTAAAGGTGAGATGGCCTGCCAGCGGGGCACTCATAAGGAGATAGGCACAGATCGCGACGAACAGGCTGCCGGCACCCTGAACCAGAACTTCATGAGCGCCTTCTTCTTCCCACAGGATGGACATGCGCTCAATTGTCCAGGCAATAATAACCATCGGGAAAAAGGTTACCGTCATGCCTGTGTTGAATCCCATCTGATAGCCGATGATACTCAGGCCGGCCGTGATGAAAATCACGAGAATGATCAACGCGGAGATCCGCGATACCAGCAAAAGGTTGAGGCTGGAAAGGTAGCCGCGCATCAGCAGGCCAATGGCTACGACTGACAGGAAGGCAATCAGACCCGGTACCAGTGTGGTCTGGACGAAGGCCACAGCGATCAGTACTGGCATGAAGGTGCCAGAGGTACGAATGCCTATCACAATCCGCATGAAGGCCACCATGAGGGCACCGAGCGGTAACAGTAACAGCATCCGGAACATGCTTTGTTCTTCGATTGGCAGCTCGTAAAAGCTCAGAAAGCCAAGACCACCCGAGGCCGATTCCATGGTTGCCAGCTGCAAGGCGGGTACCGTCTGCCTGAGCATGGAGAAGCGTACGTCGGAGTTTTCTCCGCCAACCACGTCGAGCAATGACGTTGAGCCCTGACGCCATAGAAGGAGGTGGTCAGGTACTCCCTGCTCGCCTGTTGTCGGATTGAACGTAAGCCACTGTTCGCCGTTGTAAATCTGCAGATAAGGCATCAGCTGTTGCCGGCGACGGGCATCTTCGAGTCTCAGGCCATCGGCAATTCTGGCGGCGATGCCACTGTGATTCAGCATGTCGACCAGAAGATCCAGATAGTTTTCTTCCGATACCAGTAACGTTGTGTTCTGCGTCCGGGTGTCCGGCTGCATCAGTCGGATCAGCTCGCGGGTCATGCTTTCTGGTGTGCTTGATCTGGCGTTGGCCTGATCCAGAATTTCCTGAACGGCGGTTGCCTGAGGTTCTTCCCAGAAAGTTCTGGGGGTATTCGGTTCGCGGGCCGGGATCGACGACTGGGCATTTGGATCCGGAATGAACTGGGCTTTGAAATAGAGAGTTTGCGGGCCGGAGGCTTCTCGCTTGCTCCACTCTGCACGGCGGCTGCCTGAACTATCAATGATGGAGAAACCGTAGCCAGGCGATGCTGCCTGTTCGGTAAGAATGCGAAATCCCGGAGGCTGTTCGGGAATGTTGAGGCTGGCCAGCACAGGACCGTCGCCAGCGTCGAAATCAATTCTGGCTTCAATCATCCAGACCGGGCGTTGCTCTCCTGTCAGCCAGGGAATCCCAAGTTCAATATGCCTCCAGACGGCAAGAGAGATGCCGGCGGTAATCAGGAGGAGGACAGCGATGTAAAACGGCAGGCGAGAGCGGCTGGTCACGATTCGTTCCCATTGCTTTTGCGGATGGACTCGGGGAGATCGGTGGCGTATTCCTTGCCAACGTCTATCAACATCACGTCGCGCAGAATGTTCCGCCCGATCAGAACTTCGTAGGTCAGGTTGGTTCGGTCGGCCAGGGTGAACTCGGCTACCTGTTGATGGTCGCCGATAAAGAACTGAAGCTCAACCACGACCCGGCGCTCTGCTTCTTCCGCGCTGGCCTGAATGACGCGAACCCGGCGGGAGATCTCCTTTTCCAGTGTCACGAAGGTGTCAGTTCCCGGAACCGGTACATCAAACCGAACCCAGTTGTTGCCGTCCCGCTCGAACCGGGTAATGTTGCGTGCGTCGATCGAGGAGGTCTCGGCACCACTGTCAATACGGGCCTTGTAGATCAACTCTGGACCGGTCAGATAGAAATTTTCCACTTCGCCGACTATGACTTTACCCCTGAGGCGGTCGGCCCGGCCTTTCGATGTCTCAGCCGCAGAACACTGGTTCTGGATCCGCACTGGCGGACACTCCGGTTTTTCAACCTGGGTGGCGATTGCATCCAGTATGGTTTGCGTTGTGGTTTGGTTCTGGGCGATGACCTGTTCATGCCGAACGGCTGCGTTTTCCTCCATGGTAACGAGAGTCGCGCGTTGGCTCTTCATGGATGTACCGAGTTCCTTCAGGTCATGTTTGGGAACCATGAAATAGCGGTCCGCCGAACACCCCGCCAGCAGAAAAATCCCTGCGAGTGTGGTTACGGAGAGCTTAGGCAGTCCAGCCCGAAAACAGTTCAAACCCATGAAAAACCCCTGAGCTGGCAGACTGTCACGCCCGAGTTTGGAGGGCTTTGACGGTCTGTGCGTGTGAAATAGGCGTAATAAGGAGGCGAAGTATACAGCATCTCACCTGTGTGTTTGATTTACAGATGGTTAAGGGGAGCGCGGTGATTAGCGTGAAAGTATATTCCCTTCACCCAGAACCGTTTCTGAACGAAGGTATTCCTGAATCAGGGGAGAGCAGTTGAGGTAAAACAGTAACAGCTCGCGTTGTACGTCCTGATCCTGGATGCGAGCCGCATAACTGATCAGTTCCCGGATAACCTCGTCGCTTCCGTTTTCGTTTGAAGGCACTCCGAAATTTTTGCCATACCGGGCCTTCAGCAGGTTGGTCAGGCGCTCAAGATGAAATTCACCGGTATGGGTGATATGAGGGCGCATTGTGAATGACGCGCTGTCGACGTTTGGTCGCTGGTCGAACAGGCCTGAATGGTTTTCTTGCCGGCAGCCGTCATCATGGAGAAACTCCGCTTCCAGTTTTCGCCACAATTCTTTAAGCATGATCGGTCGTCCGTTCTGATCTGTTTCTGGCCCGGCAGGTGGTTAACAAAAGGTAATAACTGCGTGTCAGTTACCCATTTTAACCTTGTAGACGATATTACGTTGGGCGTCCATAGGCAGATGACCGCGCATTCAGTTATTGCCAAGCAGTCGTGGTCCCTGTCCGCACTTCTGAATAGACCGACAGGGTCCCGGGGAAAAGGTTCCGTTCCTGGGTTAGACTGTTCTGCAGCTGGAATATCCAGACCGTTTACAAACCACGGATACCCAACAGGAGAAGTACGCGGTGCCTGAAGCCGTCACAGAATTGATGTTGTCCCGGCCCGACCTGATGGCTGGGTTGATGGTTGCGTTGTTTATGGCGGCCATTGTTATGTCTGCTTTTCTGGCGAAAGCCGTTGCCGAGAAACGCAAACGTGCTCTTGAGCTGGCGGCGCTGGAAGCTTCAAGAGCAACCACCGAAAAAGCCCTGATTGACGCCGAACACGAGCAAGCTATGGAGGCCCAGCGCAGGGAGCAGCTTGAACTGGTGCTTTCGAACCTGCGCGACAAAGCCGGCCGTCTTGAACCGGACATCGAGCATTGGCGGCAACACGCATCCGGTCTTGAAAGCAGGCTTGCAGGTCTCGAATCAGATCTGGAAGGCCGCAAACAACGACTGGGACAGCTTGAGACTGAGCGCCAGATGCTTCAGGTGAGGGTTGACGACGCTTCAAGGGAGCTGGGCGAGGCTCGGGTTGCGTTGCGGGAACAGGAAGTGACGATCGAAAAGGAGCGCCGGTCCGCCAGTGAAAAGCTGGAGCTGCTTGAGCGTAATCGTGATGCCTTGAAACAGGAGTTCGAAAACCTTGCCAACAAGATTTTCGAGCAAAAGAATGAGCGGTTCAGTCAACAGACCAGAACCAGCCTGGACACTTTGCTGAGTCCGTTCCGTGACCAGTTGCAGGATTTCAGGAAGCGTGTTGAGGACGTATACACGACGGAAACCCGGGACCGTCAGGCCTTGCGGAGTGAAATCAAGTCGCTGCAGGATCTGAACCGCCAGATTACCGAGGAAGCATCCAATCTGACCCGCGCGCTGAAGGGAGACAAGAAGGTACAGGGAAACTGGGGTGAGTTGATCCTGGAACGGGTGCTGGAAAAGTCCGGTTTACGAAAAGGAGCGGAGTACGATACCCAGGGCAGTTATCGGGACGCTGATAACCAGCTGTTCCGGCCGGATGTCATCGTGCATCTGCCGGACAACCGTAACCTGATTATCGATTCCAAAGTCTCACTGGTAGCTTATCAGCAGTGGATAACGGAGGATGAGGATTCTGCGGTAAAACAGGATGCGTTAAAACAGCATGTTGAGGCTGTGAGAAATCATATCCGTACCCTCAGTGAAAAGGACTACAGCCAGCTCAATGGTCTGCACTCTCCGGACTTTGTGTTGTTGTTCATGCCGATAGAACCCGCTTTTGTGGCAGCATTTCAGCAGGACGAGAACCTCTTCGCAGAAGCCTTTGAGCGAAAGATTATTGTGGTAACTCCAACCACCCTGTTGGCCACGCTGAGAACGATCGAAAATATCTGGCGTTACGAACGCCAGAGTCAGAACGCGCGGCGAATCGCTGAGCGCGCCGGCGCGGTTTATGACAAACTTAGAGTGTTTGTAGAAGCGATGGAACGCCTGGGCAGCCAGTTGCATACTGCCCAGGGATCCTACGATTCCGCCATGAATACTCTGACTCGCGGACGCGGCAACCTGATTTCCCAGGCGAACCGCTTTGTCGAGCTTGGCGTTCGGGTGAAGAAAGAATTGCCAAAAGGCATTATGGATCAGGCTGAAGTCGATGCCGGTGAAGAATCGGATAACACTGAAGACAACGAAATGGACACACAAGATCAGGCGATTGGTGCAGATAACCAGCAGGAGTAAATGCCATGGCAGTATCATTTGGAACATATCGCCGCTTTGCCCGGGGAGCCGTTCTGGCTTCCATTTTCCTGGCTGGCCCGGCCTTTGCGCTGGCACCGGAGCATGAAACCCGCAGGCTCATGCTGGCCACTGAAGAGGCCGTAATGGCTGAGAACTGGGGGGATGCCGCTGAGTATCTGAACCGGTTGCAACAACTGGAAGGCGAAAAACCGGCCGACTATTACTTTTACCGGGGCAGGGTGATGTTGCAGTCCTCTCACCTGAATGAAGCTCAGTCGGCTCTGGAAACCTACGTCAGCCAGGTCGGAACTGAGGGGCCTCACTATCAGGAATCCCTGAAGCTGATTACCTCGATCGAAAAGACCAGAAAGGAAAGTGCTCTGGCACCCCAGAGTGCCGGAGAGAGCGAGCGGGTGGCGGTTATCGAGCCTGCAGGTGATGGCCGTGTTGACTCCCTTCGCAAACTGTACCTCGCCGATTCAGATCGTGAGGCCTTGACGTTGCATATCAACAGCCTGCTGGAGTTGGCCGGGTGGCGCCGTGATAAGGCGGTCGTAAGGTTGGATCGGCCCGCAGAGGTTGAATATCGTCTTGGCACCCAGGGCGATGAACTGCAGATTCAGGAAATCAGACGGACTGAAGATGGCCGGATACTGCGTAGCACAGAGCAGATGTCGGTATTTGGTATCAACCCGAAGGTTGAATGGCGTTGCGAAGCGACGGTATCTACCTGCTGGGTTTACGACCCGCGGGACGGTTCCCGCCTGCTGCAGCTGGCTGAAAACAGGGACCGGGCAGAAGAAATCGCTGAGACTCTGGGGCACCTGATTCGCACGGTACAGGCGCCCTCCGGGTCCTGATTCAGCAAATGACATTGCCGCGTTCGCCCTCGCGGTATGCGCCGGGCGTCACACCGGTCCACTTCTTGAATGCGCGGTGGAAGGTTGATGGCTCGGTAAAACCGACCCTGGCGGCAATGTCGTTGATAGGAAGTTCCTGTCGACTCAGGTAGTAGATTGCCATATCCCTGCGCAACAGATCCTTGATTTCCTGGAACGACGTATTCTCCTGCTTCAGCCGACGCCGCAGTGTCTGGGGGCTGGTGTGCAGTTCGGTTGCAATCCATTCAAAATCCGGTAGCGGCCTGGATAAATCTCTCCCGATCAGAGCCCGGATACGCCCGGTGAAAGTATTGCTCTCGTCTGGCCGGGAGAGCAAGTCTGCCGGAGAGGTCTTCAAAAACTGCCGCATCTCCGGCTTGTCCCGAATGACTGGCGCCGACAGGAATCGCTTGTCGAACGTGAGGGCGGTTTTGTCGGACTCGAACGCCAGCGGGCAATGGAAAATGTGCCGGTACTCGTCGCCATGGGCTGGTCGGGAATAGTCGAATTCAGCTCTCTCCAGCTCAATGGGTTGGCCAATCAGCCAACTGCCCAGCCGGTGCCAGATCACTGGTATGCTTTCACGCAGGAAAAAACTGGGATCGTTAATTTCGCCTTCTATTTGCGTAACCAGGCGGGCCTTGGTCTCGCCAATCTCAAGCTCCATTGAAACCATTGGCTCAAACAGACGAGAAAACTGAAAGGCCTGACGGTACACGGATTCCAGGTTAGGGCAATCAATCACCAGTGCGCACATAGTGGCAAAGGTTCCGGTCCGTGCACGTCTCGGACCAAGCCCCATGAACTCGTCCTCCATCCGGTTCCAGAGCACCTGCATGAGATGGCTGAAATGGTTACTGCTTACGCGGGCCATTTCTATACGTAGCAGATCTGGAGAGATTCCGGCGTCCCGGAGCATTTTCCGGGTATCAAAACCAAGTCTCTCGGCACCTACTAAAGCAGCCTGAACAAAGTGCTTCGAAACTGTCAGATCGGACATCACGTTCGCCATTCCATAGAAACAGAACCCATCATAAAACCCCCATAGAACAATGCAACTGACGCTGAATGGACTGCCTGGTAGAAACGGTCAATCGAAATGACGGAACCGGCGGTTGGCCCCGATGACAAAACCGGGCAGCATGAAGGAAACGAACGCTGTTCGGACAATTCTGATAATAAAAAGGAGATCATCATGTCGGGTCCTCTGACGTCGCTGAAAGTTCTGGATTTCAGTACCTTGTTGCCTGGCCCATACGCCACCATGCTGCTGGCGGATATGGGGGCGGAAGTGTTGCGTGTGGAGGCGCCCGACAGAGTGGAGCTGACCCGCGTAATGCCTCCCCACGATGGCGACGTGAGTACGGCTCATGGTTTTCTGAATCGGGGCAAAAAGTCGCTTGGGCTCAATCTCAAAGAGGCAGGGAGCCGGGAGATAGTCCTGGAACTGATCAGGGAATATGACGTTGTGGTGGAACAGTTTCGCCCGGGCGTGATGGACAGGCTTGGTATTGGCTACGACGTTCTCAAAGCGGTCAATCCGAGGCTCATCTATTGTGCAATCACCGGTTACGGCCAAACAGGCCCTTATAAGGATCGGGCAGGCCACGACATCAATTACCTCGCCCTGTCAGGGGTCAGTAGTCACTGTGGCCGTGCCGATAGCGGTCCACCACCCATGGGGATCCAGATTGCTGATGTTGCGGGCGGGTCCCATCATGCGGTTATGGGTATTCTGGCTGCGGTAATACATCGGCAACAGACCGGAGAAGGGCAGTTTGTTGATATCAGCATGACCGATGCGGCGTTCGCGCTGAACGCCATGTCGGGTGCAGCCTGCCTCGCCGGTGGCGAGGAGCAGAAGCCGGAGCGCGGGTTGCTGAATGGAGGCTCCTTCTACGATTATTATCAAACCCGCGACGGCCGCTGGCTGTCGGTTGGTAGCCTCGAACCCCAGTTCGCCTCCCGCCTGTTCCATACCCTCGGCATCTCTGATGTTACGAGCCTCGCCATGAGCCAGAATCCTGAGCATCAGCAACACCTGAAAGCGGTTCTGAAAGAAACCATTGCTGCAAAACCTCTCGCCGAGTGGCGGGAAATCTTTGCTGATCAGGACGCCTGTGTGGAGCCGGTACTGACTATTTCAGAAGCGGCAGAGCACCCTCAGCTCAAGGCAAGAGATATGGTGATAGGCGTTGACAGAGGAGATGGCACCCAACAGCCGCAGATCGGCTTTCCGATCAAGTTCGAGAAAACGCCATCGGCAACCCTCCGCATCGGGAAAATGCTTGGGGCAGATAACGATCAGTTTCTACAGAAGACAAAAAAGTGAATAAGTATTCAGTTTCATCTGGTTGAAAAGGAGGGCTCTGCTAGTTTTAAACATGTCACCGGGAACGGTGGAACCGTAGTGAACAAATATAAGGAATACACTATGAAGCTCAGGAAAATGCCGGGTGGCTGTCATGCCCTCGGGTTCACGGCCGCAATGCTTGGCAGCGCTCTGCTGGCCGGTTGTTTCGATGGTAACAGTTCGTCTGAATCCTCTCAGGCTGAGGTAGACCCCAAGCTTTTCCCGGCTGATGGCCAGCTTGAGGCGACCATCCGTCGAACCACGGGAGGAGTTCCTCACATCATCGCTGAAGACCTGAAATCCGCTGCATTCGGGCATGGATATGCTCAAGCGCAGGACAACGTCTGTATGTTGGCTGAGGCGGTCGTTAAGGCCCGAAGCGAAAGGGCAAAGTATTTTGGGCCGGGGCCGGATGCGGGATTTGGTGTTGGTATCAACATTGTTAATGATTTCAGCTACAAGGCTCAGAAAATTTACTCTGGTGCCGAGGCTGAGTTCCCGACTCTGACTGCGGAAAGCCGTGCCCTTATTGAGGGCTTTACTGAAGGTTATAATCGCTTTGTCAATGAAAGCGATGCCTCTGACTTCCCTGCAGAATGCGCTGATCAGGATTGGGTCACACCGATAACGCCAGTGGATTTGCTGGCTCATTATCGCATTGTCGGCCAGTACGCCAGCGGCGCCTTATTCGCAACTGGCGCCGTTTTCCTGGCAGTTCCCCCTGGAGAAAGTCCGGCTCCTGCGCCGGTCAGCTCGATTGCCAACGTCGAGGACGTTAACAAGCTCCTCAAGAGTGTGGTCGCGACAGCAGAAGCAGGAGCGAAGTCACAGACCAACTTTTCGGATATGGGGCTCGCCAGCAACGCGTGGGGTATTGGTAGTACCTTGACCGAGCAGGGCCGCGGTGCATTGTTGGCAAACCCGCACTTCCCATATACCGGGCACCGGCGCCTCTATGAGGTTCAGATGACCGTGCCAGGTTATCTCAATGTTCATGGCGCTGGCTTGCTGGGCACGGCGATTCCGTTGATCAATTTTAATGAGAACCTTGCCTGGTCTCACACGGTAACAACCAGCCGCCGGTTTACCTGGTATGAATTGGTGCTCAAGGATGGTGACAACCTGACGTACGTTAAGGACGGAGTTGAGAAACCAATCACCACAGAGACCTATCAGATCGAAGTCGATATGGGGATGCCAGACCCGATTGTGCTGGAGAGGACTTTCTATTTCTCCGAGTACGGTCCGATGATTGCTGCCAATGCAGTAAGTAGCCAACTACCAGCCTGGGGCGAGAACGGTGCACTGAATACCGCCTCAATGGTGGCTCACACCTATCGTGACGCAAATGCCAATACAGGCGGTCTTCTTGATACCTGGTTGGGAATGAGCCGAGCCAGCAATCTTGAGGAGTTCCAGAGTGTGTTCAAGAACTGTGGTTCTACACTCTGGACCAACACAACCTATGCGGATGACCAGGGTAATGCGTTCTACATCGACAGCAGCTCGGTACCGAACCTCTCCGAAAAAGCCATCGCGCTCGTGAATTTCAGAAGAGCTGGCAGTGCCGCTTACGCCGGACTGTTTGATCAGGGCGTAACACTGCTTGATGGCAGGCTCTCGCAGGAAGACTGGGTCGAGACTGCATGCGGTCCGTTGGCGCCTTATGAGCAGAAGCCAAAGCTTGTGAGATCAGATTGGGTCCAGAACTCCAATAGTAGCTACTGGTCCACAAATCCGGACGAGTTCCTGACGGGTTTCTCACCCTTGTTCGGTGATGAAGAGGCGCCCGTCAATGCTCGTACCCGGCTGGGTATCAAGATGCTCCAGAATTTGATGGATCCGGGGTTCCCGGATGCGCCGCTTCCTGCTGGGCAGGATGGAAAGTTCAGCGCGGAAGAGCTGATTGGCGTTATCTGGAACAATCGGGCGTGGTATTCAGAACAGTTCCTGCCGGAACTGCTGCAGCGATGTGATGCCATTGGTAGCACGCCGGTGAATGGCGTCGATCTGGCGTCCTGGTGCCAGTCCCTGAGCAACTGGGATGGCCTCTATAATCGCGACAGTGTCGGAGCCCATATTTTCAGGGTGTTTATGGCCAACTATCGTAACGATATGGACTCGGATCTGACCACGCCATTCAGTCCGGCAGATCCTGTAGGCACGCCTGCGGACCCATCCCTGGAGAATGCCGGGACTGCAAGCGATACCATGCTTCTGGCCCTTGCAGAAGGCGTGGCCGCTTTACAGTCTCAGGGCATTGTGCCGAGCGCGGCTTTGGAGGACGTGCAATATTACCGCGCTTCGGGTGGTGTTGCTCCCGGGTCAGGTGGGACGCCGGTATTCCAGATGCAGCCAATTCCCTGGCATGGCGGTGATGGCAATATTGATGGGGCCTTCAATGCGATCGGTGTTGTGACAGATCCGTTCCTGGAAGACACCCGCTTCCCACGTATAGCACCGTCCACAATTGATAATACCGGCGGGCTGTCGGACGGAACAGGCGGTGTCGATGGCTGGCTGATGGCCAGAGGTACTAGCTGGCATTTCGGGCTGGAGTTCACTGACAACGGACCGGAGGCCTACGGCCTGGTGAGTTATTCGCAATCCACGGACGCCATGTCGCCGTACTTCAGTGATCAGAGTGAGCAGTATGCCAACAAGCAATACCGCCAGTTGTTCTTCGCTGAAGAAGACATCCAGGCCAATCTGTTGCCGCAAGGTGAAACCGTGATCTCTACGGACTGACGTTTGGAGTAGAACAAAAAAGCCCCGGCGATGCCGGGGCTTTTTTTTTCAGGGTCTACAGGTTCCGCTGCAGATTATTGGTCCTGATCCAGAGAGTTGGCCAGAGTTGGACTGGTTCCCAGAGCGTCAATGTTACTTGGCGTTGCTGGTACGGACAGACCGCTCAGAGCCTGGGCCGTTTGAGAGACCATGACCGAGAAGGCGGCACTTGTCACCGCAAAGCCACCCGGGCAGGCATCGTTGGGCGCCTGAGGGGCAATAAAGGTGCTGTGATTCGCTGTGGAGCATGGGTTGCTGCCGTCGAAGAAGACCGCAACCGGCGTGCTGGATCCTGAAGTGTCGCCTGCCTGCAGCAGGTTCAGGTCAGCACCATCTGCGAGATTGGAGCCGCCAGCGCCAAGGTCCAGCAGTGCCATCAAAGGCTCTGTGCCCGTCAGCGGTGCGGAGTAGGCAGGGCTTAGCGGATTCTCGTTAGCTTCGTTGGGAACGGTGGTGTCACCAACAACTTCCGAGACAAGCAAATTACCCGTGGAGTTGCCCAGGGACTTCGCGAAGTTTACGGGGTCTCCGGAATCAACAATGGACTGGAACACGTAGAAGAAACTCTCGAAGTCTGAAGTTCCTTGGTTCACACCAGCATTGGCAAGTCCGCCCAGAACCTGGCCGGAGAATGCCGGCGAATTCTCGATCAGACGAGTAACCTGGCCGCTGGTGCTGTGGAGAACCACCGAGCTGAGAGTCGGGAACGTAAAGCTACTGAGTGGAGCTCCGGCCTGCGCATAGGTTCCGTTCACGGTTGCGTTCAGAGTTGGATCGTTTGCCAGAGAGGCAAAAACGGTCCCTGAAATGCCTCCGAGGGAGTGGCCGATAAAGTTCACTGGCACGCCAGCCAGGTCGCCTGGGGCGAAGTCCTTGTTGATGTCAAACGTCTGGATTGACGCGGCAACATTCAGCAGGTCAACAACGCCCTGACGCAGGTTGTCGCGGCTGTTCATCATATTCAGCGGGTTGATGAACAGGCTGCCTGATGAGATGTCGGTCAGAGGCGCTTCTACCGCCTGCAGAGAGGCATTTGCGGTGTAGCCGAAGTGACGCTCGCCGATGTAGTCAGCTGAAATCAGGGCGTTGAGTTGCGCAATAACGGCCGCCTGGTTTGGATCGCTGGGGTTGAGTACACCAATGGCTGCTTCCACGTCTGCGATGAGCGCTTCTGCATCCAGAGGCGCAAGCCCGGCTATGGTGCCTGAAGTCGCGCCAGCCAACCCATGAAGAGGCTGATCGACAGCCACTACTGACTGACATGCACTCTGGGCCAGCAGAATCGCCGGGAGCATTGAAACGCTTCGATCCACGGTGATTCCGTGTTGGAAAATGGTCACACCGTTCGGTTTCGTGCCATCAACGCATGCGGCAGGACGAGATTCGGTTGAGGGATTGAAAACGACCACGGGCACTGTAGTGGTTGCGTTCTGCTGCGGGAACGGGAAATAACCGTTAACGTTCAGGGTGCCGTCGATGTCCCGCAAGAACGAGAAGACGGTCTGGCCTGGCGCCAGGTTTTCATTCAGGTCCGCCTCAAGACTTGTGCTGCCGCTCCAGCTGCCTGTCACAATGCCTGTACCGGTTTCGCCTGGCAATGACTGGAAATACGGGAGAGCAATGGCCCCTTCAGAAACTTGTACCTGTTGGGCTGCCTGGGCAATGGCGTTGGTTGGGTCTGCTGCCAGTGCCTGGATTGTGGCGAGGTTAGTCGCAGGTTCTGGGGCATTAAAAAATGAAGGACGGGGCACAGGCATGTGAAGCGTATCACCTACTTCTGCGCCAATCGCCGCCTGCAGATCCGCCGGTTCGGTGAGCGGCGTGATGGTTGCCAGTGCAGTGATGGAAGCCAGTTCCTGAGCTGAAAGCGTTGCAGGATCAAGTTGTCCGGCACCGAGTTGGCCTGCCAGTGTCGCGATTTCACCCAACTTGGTTGTCAGTTCGGAGAAATTCAGTTCGGGATAATTATCCCGGACGGCTTTCAGCTGGGCTGTAAAGCCGATCTTCTGACCGAGAGCCGTACCGAACGCGGCTGGCGCCATCATTGCGCGCAACACGTCTGTATCGGAGTTCGTAGTGAACGTGTACGCCAGCGCTGATGCTGGAGTGTCCTGTGGAATCGCCTGGGCCAGGAACCCGTTCGCCAGAGCATCGGCAGCCTGAAGAATTGATTGTACGTTGGCCAGGGCCGGGTTACCCAACACTCCATTCGCCAGGTTGACGTCCTGAACCGACCTTTCAATAGGCTGGCCGTCGGCACCAACAATGTTGTCAGTTGCTACGACGAGGTATTTTTGTCCTTCCGCGAGTGGTTCCAGAGGGACAATTCTGATTGCATTATTACTTCCACCGTCAATGCTCACCACGTCAGCGCGGAAATTGGGGAGTGAAGCCAGATCGAAAGGATTCGCTTGGTCAATGCCCGATGGATTGGTGTTGGGCAAGGCATCCGAAAGACCTTCAATGGCGTCGTTCACATTGAGCGGTAACAGAAAGACAGTTGCACCGGCCTGAACGGATACTGGATTCAGTGATCCGTCAAACTTAAGGGTAAAGGCACCGGAAGTGGAGAAACCTGACAGGTCATTTACTGCGTCATCCGCCGGTGACGTACCGGTAGACAGTCCTGTGAAATCGTAATTGGCGCTCTGGGTGGCGCCCAGCAACAGAATCAGATCTGCGTTGATCGGGAATTTCGGATCGACTGAAATCGGGTTGGGGTCGTAAACCGGGCGGACGATCGATGTATCGATCGTCGTATCTTCAATCTGGTAGTCCGGATTAGCATTCGCCCCCGTCTCGCCACTATCAAAGCAGCCTGTAAGTCCAACGGAAGACGCCACGGCAAGACTTATTAGAGTTTTCTTGAACATGGGTGGAACCTTTTCCTGTTGTTGTGTCGTTATGTTCGGCAGCTGACGGGGCCGGTCTGATCCGGTAAGCCCGTTGTCAGTGGCCTGTCCTGCTTAAACTGTTGTCCGAAATTGTAGCCAGCGCTGTAAGCCAATTTCTGTAGCTCTGACTATAGCGACAGTATGGCAAGTG
This sequence comes from Marinobacter sp. F3R08, assembly GCF_018860425.1. Classification (GTDB taxonomy): domain Bacteria; phylum Pseudomonadota; class Gammaproteobacteria; order Pseudomonadales; family Oleiphilaceae; genus Marinobacter. Next base: position 494,962 of record NZ_JAHKPI010000015.1, read on the forward strand.
TTGATCAGCCAAAAGTGTGATTCTGACGGATTGAATCCTCCCCGCACGGTTGGAGTTCGGTCATTGTGAAAAATAGTTGCCGGTTAACCGTTTGTCGAATTCCGGCAACCGGGGAAACGTGGCGTGATCGAGGATTATTCGAAGCGAGAGAAATCCGGTTGACGTTTCTCCATAAAGGCCCTGAACGCTTCGGCAGCTTCGGGGGATTTGAGTCGCTTCGAAAACACCGATCCCTCTTCAAGCATGGTTTTCCTGAGAGCTTCCATGGTCGGTTGGTTCAGAAGCGATTTGGTGGCGCGAATGGCTGCCGGAGCCTTTGTTGTCAACCGCTGGCAGGCTTCGAGTGCAATAGCTTCGGTCTGCTCAGGTTGGCAGACGCGATTGATCAGACCAAGACGAAAAGCTTCGTCGGCGGAGAATGTTCCACCCAGCATCAGGAGTTCAGCTGCACGCACCCGGCCAATCCAGGAGGGCAGCAGCAGGCTGGATCCTCCTTCAGGACATAGCCCAAGGCTGGCAAAAGGCATCTGGAAGGCGGTGTTAGTCCCGGCGAAGACCAGGTCGCAGTGCAGTAGCATGGTGGTGCCGATACCAACGGCCGCACCATTCACCGACGCCACTACGGGTTTGGTTGCGCTGGCAAGTAGTAAGAGGAAGCGGCCGACCGGCGTCTGTTCGAACTCGCCGGGCAGTCCGGCGGCAAATTCGCCCAGATCGTTCCCGGCGGTAAAGCATTCGTGGCTTCCCGCGAACAGCACACAACGGATCTCGACATCGTCCCGCGCTTGTTCGAGAGCGTCACCAAGGGCGGTATACATGGCGTGAGTGAGTGCATTCTTGCGCTCTGGCCGGTTGAGTCGAACGATGAGAATCCGGTCTTTGGTTTCGGTGAGTATGAGGTCAGCCACGGTGTCTCCTGGATGTTATTTTAGTTTGATTAGGATGATACCTTTTTCCGGTTTGGCTTTTCACGGTTTTTACAAGACCTTCGCAGCTGTCGAATCGCTCGCCATATCGGATTTTCTGGTAAACTCTCGCCTCCTGATTTTTGATGACACGACATAACGATATCAAGCTGATGAGGCGCCTATGACCACCGTAATCCGCCAGGACGACCTGATTGAAAGCGTAGCGGACGCGCTGCAGTTCATTTCTTACTACCACCCGAAGGATTTCATCCAGGGCGTCTATGAGGCCTACCAGAGGGAAGAGTCCCAGGCGGCCAAGGATGCCATGGCCCAGATTTTGATCAACTCGCGCATGTGTGCGCAGGGCCATCGCCCAATCTGTCAGGACACCGGCATTGTGACGGTATTCGTGAACGTTGGTATGAATGTTCAGTGGGACTGCGATATGCCACTGGATGACGTGATCAATGAAGGCGTTCGCCGCGCCTATACCCATCCGGATAACGTATTGCGCGCATCCGTGCTGGCCGATCCGGACGGCAAGCGCCAGAACACCAAAGACAATACGCCGGCCATCATCCATTACAAGATCGTTCCGGGTGATACGGTTGAAGTGCATGTTGCTGCCAAGGGCGGCGGCTCGGAGGCCAAGTCCAAGTTTGCGATGCTGAACCCCTCTGATTCGGTCGTGGACTGGGTGCTCAAGATGGTGCCTCAGATGGGCGCTGGCTGGTGTCCGCCGGGCATGCTGGGCATTGGCATTGGCGGTACCGCTGAAAAAGCCATGGAACTGGCCAAGGAATCCCTGCTGGATCCGATCGATATTCATGATCTGAAAGAGCGCGGTGCTTCCAGCCGGGCAGAAGAACTTCGCCTGGAACTGTTCGACAAGGTTAACGAGCTGGGTATTGGTGCCCAGGGTCTCGGCGGCCTGACCACGGTTCTGGATGTGAAAGTGAAGGACTACCCGACCCACGCGGCCAACAAGCCGGTGGCAATTATCCCGAACTGTGCTGCAACCCGTCACGCTCACTTTACCCTGGACGGTACCGGCCCTTCACTGCAGACGCCGCCGAGCCTGGATGACTGGCCGGAGATCACCTGGGAAGTGGGCGACAATGTGCGCCGGGTCAATCTGGATACTGTAACTCCGGAAGACGTGAAGGACTGGCAGCCGGGTGAAACCGTTCTGCTGAGCGGCAAGATGCTGACCGGTCGCGATGCTGCCCACAAAAAGATGGTGGACATGATCGAGAAAGGTGAGGAGCTGCCGGTAGATCTGAAGGGCAGGTTCATTTATTACGTGGGTCCGGTTGATCCGGTGCGCGAAGAAGTGGTTGGTCCTGCCGGCCCCACCACAGCGACCCGCATGGATAAGTTTACCCACACCATGCTCGAGAAAACCGGCCTTACCGGTATGATCGGTAAAGCGGAGCGCGGACAGGTGGCTATCGACGCCATCAAGGAGTTCGGTGCGGTGTATCTGATGGCAGTCGGTGGATCAGCCTACCTCGTGTCCAAAGCGATCAAGCACGCGGAAGTGGTTGCCTTCCCGGAAATGGGTATGGAAGCCATCTATGAGTTTGAAGTGGAAGACATGCCGGTGACGGTGGCCGTCGATTCCCGTGGCTCTTCTGTGCACCAGACCGGACCCGCCGAATGGCACGAAAAGATTATCGCTGCCAAGGCAGTTTGAAATCCTGAAGTCCGGATGAGATGAAAAAGGGTCAGATGAAATGCTCATCTGACCCTTTTTTATGATCGGCTATTCGCTCTCTGTCAGCTGGAACAGCTGATATTCAGGTGCTTGCCCCAATCGGGTGGTAAAGCAGCATAGGCTTCGTCTTCCGGCTGCTCATCGTATGGCCGTTCCAGAACTTTGAGCAGCGATTTCATGGGCTCGTAGTCCCCGTTCTGAGCTTCCTGGATAACCTGTTGGGCCAGGTAGTTTCTCAGCACGTACTTTGGGTTCACCTTACACATCGCGTACTCCCGCTCATCGTGGGCGCGGGATTCATTCAGAAGTCGCTCCTCGTAACGCTCCAGCCACTGATCTGCCACGCTGCGATCCACAAAAAGATCCCGTACAGGGCCGTAGCCCTTGCTATGGAGCCTGGACAAGGACCGGAAAAAGGCGGTGAAGTCCACCTGGTGCTCATGCAGCATGCTGAAGGTGTCCATGATCAGGTTCAGGTCGTCCGAGTCCTCGTTGGCGAGGCCCAGCTTGTCGCGCATGTTCTGCAAAAACCGTTCGTTGTAGGTCACCTCATAGCGGCGCAGAGCACGGCGTACGCCGTCCTCCTCCATCACGGGCAACAGGGCGGTAGCGAGAAACCGGCAGTTCTCAAAGCCCATTTGAGGCTGGCGGTTGTAGGCGTAGCGTCCACTCTGGTCGGTGTGGTTGCAGATGTAACCGGCATCGAAATCATCAAGGAACGCGAAGGGACCGTAATCGAAGGTGTCGCCGATGATCGACATGTTGTCGCTGTTCATCACGCCATGACAGAAACCCACCGCTTGCCAGTCGGCGATCATCCGGGCGGTGTGTTCCACCACTTCTTCAAACCAGCGGGTATAGCGCTCGTCGTCCGGCAGGCCAATCAGATGAGGGAAGTGCAGCGCAATGACGTGCTCGATCAGCGTTTTGACCGTTTCCGGGCCTTCGTGGTGAGCGGCGAATTCAAAGTGACCGAAGCGGATATGACTCTGGGCCACCCGCACGAGTGCCGCTGCGGTCTCAATGGATTCCCTGCGTACCGGATCTTTGGCGCTTACCATGAACAGCGCCCGGGTGGTGGGAATTCCGAGACCATGCATGGCTTCACTGCAGAGGTATTCGCGAATGGTGGAGCGAAGCACGGCCCGACCATCGCCGAAACGGGAATAGGGGGTCATGCCGGCGCCTTTGAGGTGCCAGTCCCAGCGGCGGCCGTCCGGCCCGACGGTTTCCCATAGCAGCAGGCCCCGGCCGTCGCCCAGCTCCGGGTTGTAGACGCCGAACTGATGGCCGGTGTATTTCATGGCGACCGGGTCCATGCCCTCGAGTAGCTCGGATCCTGCGCCCACACCGATCCAGTTTGACTCATCACCGGCGTGAAAGCCCATCTGTTCAGCCAGCTTGTGGTTAAAGCACACCATGTTTGCATCTTTCAGAGGCGAGGGCTGAACCCGGGTATAGAAACTGTCCGGGAGCTCCAGGTAACGATGCTCTACTCGAAACTCGTTGCTGCTCATAAAACGCCTATACTCCCATTGGTATGAATTCTGCTGCTGTTTCTCATCAATCATCTGTTAAAACCGGAAATCCAACGTGTCTGATCCCTTGTTAGAACAAACCGTCAGAGCCCTGATTCAACAGGAGGGGCTGCCCGATACCTACGCCGAAACGGTAGAACAGACCATAGTGCCGCTGGCAGACCGGATCTGTGCTCTCCATGATACGGAAAAGCGGCCGGTTGTGATTGGCATTCACGGGGCCCAGGGGACGGGGAAATCGACACTTACCCTGTTCTTGCGGGAAATCCTGGCTCGACACCGTAACCGTTCTACGGCCAACTTTTCCCTCGATGATATCTACCTTACCAGAGCTGAACGCCAGGACCTTGCCGAGCGGGTACATCCGTTGTTCAGAACCCGCGGTGTACCGGGTACTCATGATGTAGCGCTCGGACAACAGGTTCTGCACCGTTTGCGAAGTGCTGGTCCGGGGGGCACAACGCCAATTCCGTCCTTCGACAAATCAAGGGATGACCGGGTTCCATCGGAAGCCTGGCCTGCGTTCAGTGGCCGCGCCGAAATAATCCTTGTGGAGGGTTGGTGCCTGGGCGCGCTGCCAGAGAGAGATGACGCGCTTGATGAGCCGTTGAACCGCCTGGAAGCAGAGGAGGACCCACAGAGGATCTGGCGCACTTATGTAAATGAGCAGCTGAAAGGCGAGTATCGCCCATTTTTTGGTGAGACTGATTGCCTGGTCATGCTGAAGGCTCCCTCTATGGAATGCGTTCTGGAGTGGCGCCGTCTGCAAGAGCAGAAATTGGCCCAGAAAACCATGGGTGCACCAAAAAAGAGCGAGGCCAACAGTAATGCACAGAATTTGCGCATTATGTCGGATGACGACATTACCCGCTTCGTTATGCACTACGAGCGTGTGACCCGGGCCTGCTTGGCCGAAATGCCGGGCAGGGCGGATGTCCTTATCGAGGTGGCCGAGAATCACTCCCTGGGCTTGCCGACGTTTCGCGCTGAATAACGGAGACCCGCATGACAAGGCCTCATTTACTCATCTTTTCTGATCTCGATGGTACTTTGCTTGATCACGATGATTACTGCTGGCAGGCGGCGGCTCCGGCTCTGGCAAAGCTGAGAGCTGCGGGTATTCCGCTGGTTCTTAACTCCAGTAAAACCTTGCCGGAAATCAGGGCACTGCGGGAGGAGCTTGGGAATACCGATCCGTTTATCGTCGAAAACGGTGCAGCGGTGGTCATTCCAGTGGGCGCCTTTGGCAATGCAACTGACGAAGTGGTGAATTTTGGTGCAACCCGTGAGCGGGTTCTCGAGGTACTTGAAGATCAACGGCAAAAGGGTGCGCGATTCTGGGGGTTTGCTGACATGTCGGCGCAAGCGTTGGCAGAGGAAACCGGCCTGACGATAGCGGCCGCTGGACGTGCGAAGGAGCGGCATGGAACCGAGCCGCTGATATGGCAGGGAACGGATGACGAGCTGGAGATATTCGAGACGGCTCTCGCTGAGGAGAAGTTGCGGTTGGTGGCCGGTGGGAGGTTTCTTCATGCAATGGGTGTTTTTGATAAGGCCGATGGGGCCCGGTTCTTGCTAAATAAATACAGAGAGCAATATCGGGAGCAGGATGGCGATGAGCCATTGGTCGCTATTGCCCTGGGTGACAGCCCCAACGATCAGCAAATGCTGGAATCGGTGGATATTCCGGTGGTGATCCGGGGCGTAAACAGCGAACAGGTGCAGTTACCCGCGGCAAAGCACGCCATGCGCTCCCTCAAACCCGGCCCAGAAGGCTGGAATGAGTGCGTACTCAATATCCTGGTTGAGTACGGATACTGAAAAGGAGAGCCGCCATGGGCGACTTTTACCAGAATGGCATTATCACAACCCTTCATAACCTTGTTCGGCGTCCGGTGGAGGATCTGGAAGCGGAGTTGATGAGTTTTCGCAAGGCCCGGCCCATGTCACTGGTACTGCCATCGCTGTACTCCGAACTGGAAGGCCCGGCCCTGAAGAATATTGTCCACGAGCTGGGCAAGGTGCCGTATCTGGATCAGATTGTTATTGGCCTGGATCGTGCCAATGAACAGCAATACCGTCATGCCCTCGAGTATTTCGCGGAATTGCCACAGAACTTCAAGGTCCTTTGGAACGACGGCCCCCGTCTCAGACAGATTGACCTCAAGCTGCGCGAGCAGAATCTGGCGCCGACGGAAATGGGCAAGGGACGCAATGTCTGGTACTGCTTTGGCTATGTTCTGGCCTCGGGGGTCAGCAAGTCCGTCGCATTGCATGACTGCGATATCCTCACCTATTCAAGAGATCTCGTTGCTCGTCTTATCTATCCCGTCGCCAACCCAGGCTTCAACTACATGTTCTGCAAAGGGTACTACGCCCGTGTGGCCGATGGAAAAATGAACGGGCGGGTAAGCCGGCTCCTGGTAACACCACTCATTCGCGCTCTGAAGAAAGTCTGTGGTCCGAATGACTTTCTGGACTATCTGGACAGCTACCGGTATCCCCTGGCAGGGGAGTTCTCTTTCCGCACAGATGTAATCAATGATTTACGGATTCCCAGCGACTGGGGACTGGAGATCGGCGTACTTTCGGAAATGAAACGCAATTACGCCACCAACCGGCTGTGTCAGGTTGATATTGCCGATGTTTACGATCACAAACACCAGGAATTGTCCCCGGAAGATGCCAGTAAGGGGCTGTCTAAAATGAGCATGGACATCGCCAAGGCGCTGTTTCGTAAGCTGGCGACCAATGGCGAGGTTTTCTCCAACGAGAAGTTTCGTACCCTCAAGGCGACTTATTTCCGGATTGCACTGGATTTTGTGGAAACCTATCAGAACGACGCCATCATCAATGGACTGAGCTTCGACCGGCACAAGGAAGAAAAAGCGGTGGAGCTGTTTGCCCAGAACGTGATGCGCGCCGGTGCCTATTTCCTCGATAACCCGATGGATACGCCGTTTATTCCGAGCTGGAACCGGGTCACCAGTGCCATTCCTGATATCAAAGAGCAGCTGCTGGAGGCTGTAGAGTTGGACAATGAGGAGTTTCGGCCATGACCCAGCCTCTGAAAGCCAAACTGGTTTCCATGCTGGAAGTTGTCTATCCGGAACTGGATTGGGACAGTCTGTCGGATCAATTGCTGGCCACCATGGGGCTGGAGCCTGACCAGACGCCTCCGCCGGCACACCGGAACAACTGGGACGAAGAGGATGTGCTGCTGATCACCTATGCTGACACGGTGCAGCGTGCGGATGAAAAGCCCCTGCAGACATTGCACAGGTTTCTGGGCGACTGCTTGTCCGATACGGTGTCGTCGGTGCACATACTGCCGTTTTTTCCCTACAGCTCCGATGATGGCTTCTCGGTCATGGACTACCTGGCGGTGAATGAGTCACACGGAAACTGGGAGGATATTGAACGCATCGCCGGTGACTACAAGTTGATGGCGGATCTGGTCATCAACCACATGTCGGCCCGTAGCCGGTGGTTCGAGAATTTTCGCAAACGGATTGAGCCTGGAAAGGACTACTTTTTTGAAGGCAACCCCCGGGATGATCTGAGTGCTGTGGTGCGTCCCCGAACCTCGCCGCTTCTGAACCCGGTACAGACCGACGACGGCGAGCGCTACGTCTGGTGTACGTTCAGTGAAGACCAGGTAGATCTGAATTTTGCCAATCCGAAGGTGCTGGTCGAGTTTGCAGCTATTATCCGGAAGTATCTGGAGCGGGGGATCATACTGTTCCGGCTGGATGCGGTTGCCTTTCTCTGGAAGGAACCAGGCACGCCCTGCATTCATCTTCAGCAAACCCACGAACTGATCAAGATCCTGCGTCTGCTGATTGAGCACCATAGCCCTGATGCGGTTGTCATTACCGAGACCAATGTGCCTAACCGGGAGAATCTGACCTACTTCGGCAATGCCAACGAAGCCCATGTCATTTATAACTTTTCTCTGCCGCCCCTGCTGATCAATACGCTGGTGACCGGTGATTGCAGGCACCTGAAAACCTGGCTGATGAGTATGCCGCCGGCGCAGATGGGCACCACGTATCTGAACTTTATTGCTTCCCATGACGGTATCGGCATGCGACCGACCGACGGTTTGCTGAGCGATGAAGAAAAGCAGCGGCTGATCAATACCATGGACTCTTTTGGTGGGAAAGTGTCGTATCGACGGACACCGGATGGCCGGGATCAGCCCTATGAAATCAATATTGCCCTTTACGATGCGCTACAGGGTACGGCCGAATCGGGGCGGGATCACTGGCAAGTGCAGCGTTTTATTTGCGCCCACACAGTGATGCTGGCACTTGAAGGTATACCTGCCTTCTATATCCACAGTCTGCTGGCGACGGAAAATGATCTGGAGCGGGTGGAGCACACCGGCCGGCTGCGGTCCATCAATCGCAGTCAGTGGCAGTTGGATGATCTGGAGAAGAAGCTGGCGGACCCTCTGAGCCATCACAGTGAAGCGTTCAACGAGCTCAAGCGTCTGATTGCTATTCGCCGACAGCAGCCAGCATTTCATCCCAATGCTACTCAGTTCACCCTGCATCTCGGTCTTCAGCTGTTCGGCTTCTGGCGTCAGAGTATGCGCCGAGATCAATCAATCTTCTGCATTCATAACATCAGTGATGAAACTCAGCAGATTGCGCTAAGTGACATTAATCTGATCGGGACCGACCACTGGCAGGATCTGATTTCCGGAATGGCAATTGATGATTTGTCCGGTTCAATCACCCTGAAACCCTATCAGAGCGTGTGGTTGTCCAACCTCAGCATGACTACCTGATCAACCGGGACGCCATTGCTTGGCTGCCTGACGTCATTTGTGCAATGCTCGGAAAACATAGGGTATCCTGAGCCCACACGAGCAAGGCTGAGACGTTACACATGATCAAAGCAATCAAGGTAGCCGGGGGTAATCTCAGTTGGGATTCCTGGGAAGGACCGGGAGAGCCAGCGGCGGATCACGTTGAAATTGATGTTGTCTGGAGCGCTGTTAATCGAGCGGATCTGATGCAGCGCGCTGGTGTCTATCCGCCACCCCCGGGAGCGTCAGACATCCTCGGGCTTGAGGTCAGTGGCCGGATTGCCTCGGTTGGATCAGGCGTTACCCATTTCAAGCCTGGCGACGAGGTGTGTGCCTTGCTGACGGGTGGCGGGTACGCAACCCGGGTCGTGGTGCCGGCGGTGCAGGTGTTACCGGTACCCAAGGGCTTCTCTCTTGAAAAAGCGGCGGCGATTCCGGAGGTTTTTGCCACAGCCTGGCTCAACCTCTACCACGAAGCCGTGCTGAAGCCTGGGGAGCGTGTGCTTCTGCATGCGGGCGCCAGTGGTCTTGGGACCGCTGTGATCCAGCTGGCTACCGCTTTTGGTAACCCGGTCTTTGCAACTGCTGGCAATGACACCAAACTGGAGATTTGCCGGAAGCTCGGGGCCAGTGGCGTCTGGAACCGTAATGAGGGATCCTTTGTGGATGCCGTCACCTCCTGGGGTGGCGTCGATATGGTGCTGGACCCGGTAGGGGGCAGCTATATTGCAGAAGATCAGCGGGTTCTGAATGTTGATGGCCGGATCGTGCTGATCGGGCTGATGGGGGGGCGGATGGCCGAGGTAGATCTGGGCACCATGCTGATCAAACGGCAGCGCCTGATCGGGTCTACTCTGCGTTCCCGTACTGTTGAGGACAAAGGAGCGATGATGCAGGCGCTCTACCGGCATGTCTGGCCACTGCTGGCTGCTGGCCAGATCGAGCCTCTGATTGATAGCAAGTGGTCGATCGGGGATGCGGAAGAGGCGATGGCCTATGTGGCCGAGAACAGGAACATTGGAAAAGTTCTCCTGAACATCTCGGCCTGATCACAGGATCCATCGCACCTCGTTCAGTCAATCAATCAGCGATGTGAACCAGTTGCTTGCCGAAGTTTTTGCCTTTGAGCATGCCTTTGAAGGCATCAACGGCGTTTTCCAGGCCTTCGGCAACGGTTTCCCGGTATTTCAATTCACCGGAAGCAACCCGAGAAGCCAGGATATCGGTGATTTCCTGATGCTGGTCCTGCCACTCGGTTACCAGGAAAAAGCGGTGCTCGGGCACCGGATCAAGTGCTTTGAGTACGTGGAACGGGGTCTCGACACTGGCCATATCGGTAGCGTTGTAAGCAGAGACATAGCCACAGATAGGGACCCGCGCGCCGGGGTTAAGCAACGGAGCCACAGCTTTTGTGACCGCGCCTCCCACGTTTTCAAAGTATATGTCGATGCCATCAGGGCAGGCTGCTTTCAAGTCTGCCTCCAGGTTGCCCGCCTTGTAATCAACACAGGCATCAAAGCCGAGTTCCTTGACCACGTAATTACACTTCTCCGGCCCGCCGGCAACGCCAACGACGCGGCAACCTTCTGATTTTGCCGTTTGGCCAACAACGGTTCCCACCGGACCGGAGGCTGCAGAAACAACCACAGTATCGCCCGCTTGCGGTTTGCCAACGTGCATCAGACCGCAATAGCCGGTGCGGCCGGGCATTCCGGCCACGCCAAGGAAGGCCTGGAGCGGAACGTTGTCGTGTTGCTGGATTTTATACACCATCGGCGCATTGGCAGGAAAAGTAACGTACTCCTGCCAGCCTGAATAACAGGTGACCAGATCACCGACCCTCAAGGCATCTGAGCGGGACTCTACCACCCGGGCAACACTCTCGCCGACGATGGGTTCGTCGATGCCGATAGGGTCCATGTAACCTTTGGCGTCGTTCATGCGAGGGCGCATATAAGGGTCCAGTGACAGCCAGAGCACCTGAACAACGACTTCACCCTCCTCCGGGGATCGGACCGGGCGGCTTTCGAGTACCAGATCGTCCTGCTGAATTTCACCTTGTGGGCGCTGCTTGAGCACAACGGCTCGATTTTGGTATTCACTCACGTGATTTCTCCGGTTGCATAATGAGACCAAATTAGGGTGAAGCAGAATCAAATGCCGGTCAACTCTTTATGCGCGACAAGGTTCCCGGGCCAGGAAGACAATCATCAATGATCGTTTTTTGGCCAGTCGTCTGGTACCACGAATAATCGTCGGGTTTCCTGCCAGAGCCCACTGGCCGGGGCAAGTTCGACTTTTGCGAACAGGAGGGGTACGTTGTGGCGCCTGATCGTATTCAGTGCCGCCGTCACGGCTTCTGTATCTGGCGGCCCGTCCTGACACCAGGGGCCGATCCAGTGGGGTTTGTTCAGTATCACCCAACCGGAAATGTCCGATGGCCTGATCTGATGAAGGTAGCACCATTGCCCGCGCAGATGATGGGCAGGGACATAGCCGGGGGCGACAACATTTTTTGTGGCGGGGTAGAACAGGTATCCGGGCATGAAAATGCGAGGCGTCACTGGTCCGGTAATGCCGGCTTCGGCAAGCAAGCTCCGGGCCTCCGGGAGCAGGGTTCGCTGGCTCTGCTTGTGTAACATCCGATCGGTTTTCAGATCCAGACGATCACTGGCATTCGGGCCGTACCACAGAGCTTGCTCTCCGGATTCAGGGACACCCAGATAGTATTTGATGGCAATTTCGTGATGCTCTATACAATTGTCGATGCGATTGTGCACCACGAAATCCAGTTCTCCGATGGTGCGCCCGTTCGACTGGATTTGCCGGTTCTGCAGAAGAATGTCCCAACCCAGCAGGTTTTCCAGCAACATCTGGTAGAGTCGCTCGACATAGAAGCCAAGCCGCCTCGGCGGTGCTTCTAGCAAAAGTGCCGGAGCTTCTCCGGGGTTTCGATCCCAGGCAATGAGCTTGTCAGTAACATCGTCAGAGAGATAGTGGGCCGGCTCAAAAGTCAGTGGCGACTGCAAAAGCTGAGGTGCCTGGCACAGCCAGGCAAGGTGTCGGACAGCAGGCGTGGTCAGTTCGAGCGTGCGGTCGTGCGCTGTTTTTGAATTCATGGGACCAGAATACCGTAAACTGTCCTCAAGGTGAGGCGATGAATTCGCAATCAATCTTCTGAAGGAGTCCTCATGCAATATCTGCACACCATGATCCGGGTAAGTAATCTGGACGAGACCCTCCATTTTTTCTGCGACCTGCTTGGAATGGTTGAAATCAATCGGAAAAGCAGTGACAAGGGGCGGTTCACTCTGGTTTTTCTGGCATCGCCGGAAGATGAAGCTCGAGCCCGTGAAGACAGGGCCCCGATGATCGAACTCACGTACAACTGGGATCCGGAGGAATACACCGGCGGCCGGAACTTCGGCCATCTGGCCTATCGTGTTGATGATATCTATGGCCTCTGTGAGCACCTCAAGGCCAATGGCGTGACGATAAACCGCCCGCCGAGGGATGGTCATATGGCGTTTATCCGCACCCCGGATAACATTTCTATCGAACTGCTGCAAAAAGGCGAAGCGCTGCCGCCCCGGGAACCCTGGCTCAGCATGGAGAACACAGGCTCCTGGTGAGGCCGGCGGGGGACAGACCGTCCGGACGCCGGAAGTGATACGATAAAGACTCGCAACACGGATTTCGCATCAGGACGATGCATTCATAACATGGAGATGTTTGATGGAAGATTGGCAAGGATGCCTGGAACCCCAGTGTCAGACCGCTTTATTACGAGCACGTGAGAGCGTTGAGCGTCGCGGTGGCTCGGTGATTACCGTTGAAGACTACCTGCTTGCGCTGCTGGACTCTGCACCAGAGGTAACCCGTTTCCTGCGGGGTTGGGGCGTGGATATGGACGAACTCATCCGCACTGTTCAATGCGAACAGCCCATTGTGACCGAAGTTGGTGGCGAAGGGCAGCTATCATCCCAGTTGATGTACTGGTTTGCTTCGGCCCGGGAAACCAGTGGGTCGCCATGGCTGGGTTGGTCGCAACTACTTGAGACTCTCGTTCGCCACGCGGAGCGACTGCAGGAAAAAGCCTACGTGGCAGTCTTTGAGCTGGTCGCCCGCTGGCCGGATTTGTCGGAAGAGCAGGAGTCACCCTCTATAGATGATGATCAGAGAGTACCGGTGGTCGTTACCGATTCCGCATGGATTGAGCTTGCTGAGGATGTATCTATTAGCCTGGCGGCCTCTTCCTCAGCCATGATCTGGGTCCGTGGCGAGCGTGGGTCGGGCAAAACGGCATGGCTCCAGTCGCTGCTGCCTTCACTGGAACAGGATTACATAGAGCTGGATCTGAGGCGTGAAGCAGAGATCATGGCCAGCGATCTGCCGATTCTTCCAGTGCGCTCTGAGGGAGACGGCCCCGGTGGAGATGCTTCACGCTGGCCGGTATTGGTGCTGGACAACATTTCGCCAGCGGATCTGGTTGCATTGATGGATCTTCCGGACAGTCTTGCGCCGGCGCTGGTGCTTCAATGGGCGGGCCCCATATTGCTGCTTGGGCCCGGGGAACCGGGCGAAGATTCTGGCGCCAGACTACTGCAACACCGGATTGGCCGAACCCTTGATACCTTTGACATGCCGACCTCCAGCACGGGGCAGCGTCAGGCCATTCTGACCGCGCATCAGGCGGCCATTGAGAAACAGTGGAATGTCGAAATCCCTCGATCGGTTATCCGGTTCGCTGCGTCTCGCAGGAGCCGTTGTGTGAGCTTGCCAGGTGGCATGCTCCAGTGGCTGGAGAGGGCAGCTGCTCGTCTGAACCTCTTTGCCAAAAGAGGGCCTGCCGAAGCCGTTATACTGGCGGGGCAGGCAGACACCCTTAGACGTCAATCGCTGGTTGCGCTGGCCAGGAAGGAGTCTCTGGAGGACATCGAAGCGTCTCTGGAAGAGATACGGCTTCACCGGGCCGCTGTGGAAGTGGCGTGGCATGAGCGTAAGTCAGCCGGCAAACTGCGTCAGCTTTCGACGGACGATTTGAGACGGGAACTGGAACGCTGGGTTGCAGCTCGGCCCGGGCCGGTTCACTATGTGCTGCATTGTAATCAGCAGGATGGAGATTCAGCGGGTGCAGGATCTGGAAATTTACATTCGTGATCTGGAGGCGGGTGCCGTCTCCCGGTGGCTTGAGAGTCACCTGGACGAGCTGGCCCTGAATGATGATGAGGTGTCAGGCGTGGTCAAAGGCTCTGGTTTTTATCAGAGTGAGAGGCTGCGGATATCTCTTTATCCGGGGGCGTTCGGCAAGCGGTTTACGTCATTGGTCATTGAAGGAACAACACTGCCCTGGGGTAGCGATCTGGACTGCGCACGCAGCGCCTGGCGTGCAATGGATAGGGAAATTCGCTGCAGTCCCGGAGACTGGAAAGAAGGGGAGTCGGTAGAAGACGAAAAGTGGTGGCGCCTGGACCATCGGGGCGAGCAACAGGTAGTCTGGAACTGAAAGAGGCAGCCCACATAGGCTGCCTCTTCGTTATCAGTGGGCGATTCAGTCGCTCAGGATGGAGACATTATCGGCCTGAAGCCCCTTGTCCGCCTCAACAACACTAAAGCGCACCAACTGGCCCTGGCGCAGAACCCGGCGACCACGGCCGCGGATTGCACGGAAGTGCACGAAAACCTCATCGCCACTCTCGCGCACGATGAAGCCAAAACCTTTCTTGACGTTGAACCATTTGACGGTGCCTTCCTCATCACCCTCAGGGCTGTTTTCGTCAAAATCGTCATTATCGTCGTCGTAGTTCGGGTCTGCTGCAGGACTATTGGACCGGGAGGTGCTTCTCTGGCTGACCGGCTGCTTGGCTGCAAATGCCACGGCGAGAAATCCTGTAACACCGAAAACAATCAGAGCGATGATGTAGGCCGCGATACCACGGTTGCTACCCAGAGCCTCTACAAATTCACCAATGGCAATCAGGCGAAGTGGCTCGGGTGTAAACGACAGCAACAGGGCAAGCACCAGCGGTGCGGGGATGGCGATCAGGAGAGCAACAAGGATCGCTTTGGATGGATTACGCATTGACTGAAATTTCTCCGTTCTTGTAACGCTAACGATAAAAACCGGATGTCGGGTAAAATCACACATTCGGTCGGTGAAAACCGCCAGTTCCCCGAAAAACGGGAGCGCCGACGGGCAAAAGCGGCATCATACCAGATTATCCCGAGTGCTGACCAAGCAACGGGGTAAGCAGTGTTATCGATCACATTTTCGACAGATCTACCAAGGGGAGTGCCAATACCCAATGAACCAGAATGATCTGGAAACCCGACTGGACGAGCTGGAAACGCGTCTGGCCTTTCAGGATGATGTTATCAACACCCTGAGTGAGCAGGTTGCCAAGCAGGAAATGGATATCCGGGAGCTATGGGAGGCCAAGCGATTGCTACACAAGCAATTGAAGGATGTCTCGCCGTCCAATATCAAATCTGAGCAGGAAGAGACGCCCCCGCCTCATTACTGAGAAAAGGGGGCAGTGAAGCGTTCATCTGCCCCCTTTTTTGTTCTTCTGATCAGAGGTTTTGCTGTCTAGGCCAGCAGTTCGACCAGAATCTGTTCATAAATCTCAGACAGCGTGTTGAGGTCCTCCGCCTTCACGCATTCATCCACCTTGTGAATGGTTGCGTTGATGGGGCCAAGCTCGACCACCTGTGCGCCCGTCGGCGCAATGAAGCGGCCATCTGAGGTGCCTCCAGAGGTTGAAAGCTCGGTGTCCCGGCCTGTCACCTTGCGGATGGCATCCTGACTTGCTGAGACCAGGGCACCCTTGTCGGTCAGAAAGGGGCGGCCACTCAGGTGCCATTGCAAGTCGTACTTCAGGTTGTGACTATCAAGGATAGCCACCACGCGTTCCTCGAGGCTCTCCGCGGTATTCTCGGTGCAGTAGCGGAAGTTGAAGTGCACGAGGCATTCCCCGGGGACAATATTGCTACCAGTACCTGCTTCCAGTTTGGTGATCTGGAACGTGGTCGGCGGGAAAAAGTCGTTACCGTTATCCCAGAATTCCTTCGCCAGAGAGTCCAGGGCCGGAGCCACAGAATGAACCGGGTTTTCGGCCAGATGGGGATAGGCCACATGGCCCTGGATACCATGAACGGTCAGGTAGCCGTGCAGAGAGCCCCGGCGTCCGTTCTTGATGACATCGCCCACCTCACGGGTGCTGGAGGGTTCGCCAATCAGGCACCAGTCGATTTTCTCGTTCCTGGCCTCAAGCGTTTCAACGACTTTGACGGTGCCGTGTTGGGCCGGCCCTTCCTCATCGCTCGTGATCAGCAGGGCTATGGAACCTCTGTGATCCGGATGTTTTTCGATGAATCGCTCGCATGCGGTCACGAAGGCAGCGAGGCTGCCTTTCATGTCGGCTGCACCACGACCATGAAGAAAACCGTCTCTGATCACGGGATCGAAGGGTGGGTAGGTCCAGTTCTTTTCCGGACCGGTGGGTACCACGTCTGTGTGACCAGCGAATGCCAGTACAGGCCCACCGGAACCTTTACGGGCCCACAGGTTATCGGTGTCACCAAAGCGCAGGTTCTCACCGGCAAAGCCGAGAGGGGCCAGTCGTGACATCATCAGTTCCTGGCAACCGGCATCTTCCGGTGTGACGGACTGCCTGCGGATCAGGTCAATGGCAAGGTCGAGGGTAGGGGAATCAGTTGTTTGCATGCAGTTCTTCGTTCAGCTCAATGGCGGTTTTGTTGGTTTTGCACTCCACCGCGCCAGTCTGGCTGTTACGACGGAACAGGAGATCTGGTTGGTTGGCCAGGTCACGGGCCTTGATCACTTCAACCAGTGCGTTATTGTCATCCAGCAGGGCAACTTTGGTGCCGGCGGTAATATAGAGTCCGGCCTCAACCTTGCAAC
Organism: Marinobacter sp. F3R08; assembly: GCF_018860425.1. Classification (GTDB taxonomy): domain Bacteria; phylum Pseudomonadota; class Gammaproteobacteria; order Pseudomonadales; family Oleiphilaceae; genus Marinobacter. The sequence goes on from NZ_JAHKPI010000015.1 coordinate 511,865, forward strand.
GATCGCCCAGTGGGATGCCGATGCCGGCGTTGGCGCCGATCAGGCAGTTTTCGCCAACGGCAATGATAATGTTCCCGCCACCGGACAGCGTGCCCATGGTGGAACAGCCACCGCCCAGATCGGAGCCCTTGCCCACCATGACGCCAGCGGAAATTCGGCCTTCGATCATGCTGGTGCCTTCGGTACCGGCGTTGAAATTGATGAAGCCTTCGTGCATGACGGTGGTGCCTTCGCCTACGTACGCGCCGAGGCGAACCCGTGAGGTATCAGCAATCCGGACACCTTTGGGAATCACGTAGTCGGTCATCTGCGGGAACTTGTCGACCGATTTCACTTCCAGCGTGCGTCCTTCAAGGCGCGCCTGAAGCTGGCGATCGGAGAGTTCGTTCAGGTCAACAGCGCCTTCGTTGGTCCAGGCCAGATTTGGCAACAGGCCAAAAATGCCGTCCAGCTTCAGGCCGTGGGGTTTTGCCATACGGTGGGAAATAAGGTGAAGCTTGAGGTAAACCTCCGGGGTGCTGGAGGCCGTGTCATCGGTTTCCAGAACGGTCACCACTACCGGGCGTTTGCTGTTTGCTGCTCTTTCGGCCAGGGCGGCCTGTTCGGTCTGGCCAACCTGACGCAGAGCGTTGGCGAATTGACTGAGCTGCTCAGCAGTGACGTTGATTGCCTGGTTGCCGCTGTTGTAATCAAGGGCGTTGGAGATGACGTCCATCAGGGTGTTGTCAGGTGTCATGACCGGCTGCTGGTAAAACACTTCCAGCCATTCGCCCTGATTGTTCTGGGTGCCGATACCGATACCAAATGCAAAGCTCATCTGATGGTTGCTCCTGTTTAGAGTGTGGGGGCAGAAGCAGGTATGCTTCTGTCCCGGGAGTTAGAATTTAAAATCGCGTTTGACCCGGGTTCAGGCCAGCCATGCCGTCCATTCGTCTGTTTTGAAACCCACAGAAATGCCCTCGGTTCTCTCAACGACAGGGCGTTTAATAATGGATGGGTTTTCCAGCATGATCTCGTGGGCACGTTGGGCGTCAATGGTATCACGAACCTCCTCGGGAAGTTTGCGCCAGGTGGTCCCGCGGCGGTTAATCAGGGTTTCCCAGCCTACCTTTTGTTCCCAGAGGGACAGCGTCTGGCTGTCCAGTCCATCCTTTTTGAAATCGTGAAATTCGTAGGCGACACCTTTTTCGTCAAGCCATTTCCGGGCCTTTTTGATCGTATCGCAGTTCCTGATGCCGTAGATTTTCATGCCTGATTTGCCTTCACAAATTCAACTATCCTCTGCGCTGCCTCGATACACTCTTCCAGCGGCGCCACCAGTGCCATCCTGACCCGGTTCTCACCAGGATTATGTCCGTCGACAGTTCTGGACAAATAACGCCCGGGAAGCACGTGAACGTTCTGTTGAGCCGACAGCTCGCGAGCAAAAAATTCATCATCCATCGGGGTCGCAGGCCACAGGTAGAATCCGGCGTCCGGAAAATCCACGTCCATCACCTCGCGAAGAATGGGTACGACAGCTTCAAATTTGGCACGATAAGCCGCACGGTTTTCCCGCACATGATCTTCATCACTCCAGGCTGCGATGCTGGCCAGCTGGTTGTGGATTGGCATGGCGCAACCATGATAAGTGCGGTACTTCAGATAGCCTTCGAGGATGTTGGCGTCGCCGGCCACAAATCCTGAGCGCAGACCGGGAAGATTGCTGCGCTTGGACAGGCTGTGGAACACAACGCAGCGGGCATAGTCGTCGCGGCCTATAGCCGCACAGGTTTGCAGCAGGCCCTCCGGCGGATTTCCTTCGTCCGGGTACAGTTCGGAGTAGCACTCGTCGGAGGCGACAATGAAGTCGTAACGATCCGCAAGATCAATCACTTTTTTCAGTGTTTCCCGGGGAATTACGGCGCCGCTGGGGTTGCCAGGTGAACACAGGAACAGTACCTGACATTCCTGCCAGGTGGATGCGGGCACCGAATCGAAATCCGGAATAAAGCCATTGCTGCTATCGCAGGCCAGATACACCGGGGTGGCTCCGGCCAGGAAAGCCGCGCCTTCGTACACTTGGTAAAAGGGGTTGGGACTGACAACTGTCCCGGGCTTGCTGGTGTCCACCACTGCCTGTACCAGGGAGAAAATGGCCTCGCGGGTTCCGTTGACCGGCATGATATTGCGCGCCGGACTGAGACTGCCCGGTGTCAGATTGAATCGACGGGTGGCCCACTGACCGATGGTTTCGCGCAGTTCGTCGATGCCCCGGGTGGTCGGATAATTGGCAAGTTTGTCCAGATTGTTCGCAATGACCTGCTTAACGAAGTCTGGCGATGGATGCTTGGGCTCTCCAATGCCGAGAGAAATTGGCCTGAGATAATCAGGTACGCTGATGCCGGCCTTTAATTTGGCCAGTTTTTCAAATGGATAGGGGTGGAGTCTGTCCAGATTCGGATTCATTGAATGTCGTCCAGCATTTTACAGAGATCTTGCTGCAGGGCCCGGCATACGCCCAGATCCTGGATGGGTTCGCCGTGTTCGTCTGTTACGAAGAAAACGTCCTCTACCCGCTCCCCCAGAGTGGCAATCTTGGCGTTGCTCAGGCGCACTCGATGCTCAAGCAGCACCTGGCCAATTCGCGCCAAAAGACCGGGGCGGTCGGGTGTGATTACTTCCATCACCGTGCGTTGGTTGATGGTGTCATTGGATAGCGTAACTTCAGTCGGGAAAGCGAAGTGTTTCAGTTGTCGTGGCGTGCGCCGGTGGATGATGTCCGGATAGTCCTCGGGGTCATCCAGTTCCTCGATCAGGCGCGAACGCACCCGGTCTTTGCGCGCGGGGTCGGTGCCCAGAGGCTGGCCTTTTTCATCCAGTACCACGTAGGAGCTGATCGAGTAGGGGCCTTCGCTGGAGCTGATGCGGGCGTCCACAATGTTCAGGTTCAGCTGCTCAAGTACCGCAGTCGTTGCGGCAAACAGCGCAACCCGATCTTTCATGTAGATAATGATCTGGGAGTAGCCATCGGTGGGGCCGCCCCTGGTATCCCGGATGAGAACCAGTGGATCAGGGTTGTCACCGTGGCGGATGATCGCCGCGGTTTGCCAGGCGATGTCGACAGTGGAATCCTGGAGGAAGTAGTCCTCATCCACGGTGTCCCAGATGGCATCGACCTGGTCATCTGTCATGTTCTGGGCATGCAGGATCTCGCGGGCTTCGGACTGGGTAGCGCGAACCCATTCCTGCCGGTCAATGGGGGTCTCCGTACCGCGGCGCAAGGCCCGTTTGGCTTCAATATAAAGCTGGCGTAAGAGGGAGGCGCGCCATGTGTTCCAGAGTTTGGGGTTGGTGGCGCTGATGTCACACACGGTCAGCACGTACAGGTAGTCCAGGTGCGCCTGGCTGGGTACTGCCTGGGCAAAGCCATGGATAATGTCAGGATCGGAAATGTCTTTACGCTGCGCCGTCATGGACATCAACAGGTGATTTTCCACCAGCCAGGAAATGAGCTGGGTGTCTCGTTCGCTTAAGTGATGTCGCTCGCAGAAAGCCTCGGCGTCGATCGCACCGAGTTCCGAATGATCGCCGCCCCGGCCTTTGGCTACATCGTGGTATAGACCCGCAATGTAGAGGGTTTCCAGTTTCGGTAGCCGGTGGATAAGGCGTGAGGCGAGGGGGTACTCGGTGCGGGCATCGGCACCGCTCAACCGTACCATGTTGCGGATGACTCGCATGGTGTGAGCATCCACAGTGTAAATGTGAAACAGATCATGCTGCATCTGGCCGATGATCTGGCCGAATTCCGGCAGGTAGCGGCCCAGTACGTTGTATTTCTTCATGGCAGACAGGGTCTGATCCAGAGCATGGGGCGTTCTGAGCAGTTCCATGAACAACGTGGTGACAGCAAGGTCAGCTCGGAAGGCATCATCGACCAGGTGCCGGTGCGCACGCAGGGACCGGATGGTCGTTGCGCGGATGCCTTTGATCCCGGGGTGTTGCGCCATCAGCACAAAGATTTCCATGATGGCGTAGGGAGCGTAAGCAAAAACCTGATTGTTAACCGCTTCAATATAGTTGTTTCGAATCTGGAAGCGTTTGTTGATCGGCTGGATAGAGTCTTCGGAAGGGCTCCCGAGAATCGCTTCGTCGTAATATTGCAGGATTACATCGGCAAGCTCTGCCAGAGCGAGAACTGTGCGGTAGTATGATTGCATCATCAATTCAACGCCCAGTCGTTCGTCCTCATCCTTGTAGCCGAGCATCTCGGCCAGGGCGCGCTGGTGGTCAAACAGGAGTCGGTTTTCATTGCGATCTGCCAGCAGTTGCAGGCCATATCGCAGCCGCCAAAGGAAGGTCTCGCCCTGCAACAGGATCTGGTGCTCTTCCTCGGTGAGAATGCTGAATCGGGTCAGGTCTGCAATATTCTGCAGCCCAAAATGTCGCTTGGTGATCCAGCCAATGGTCTGGATGTCACGTAAAGCGCCCGGCGAGCCTTTAACGTTTGGTTCAAGGTTGTATTCGGTGTCGCCGTATTTCTCGTGTCGTTGCTGTTGCTCTTCGCGTTTGGCGATAAAGTAATCGCGATCCGTGCTGATGTCGTCGGAGTATACTCGTTCGCTCAGTTCCGCGCGCAGCACATCGGGGCCGGCGATGGTGCGGGTTTCCAGCAAATTCGTCAGAATCGTAATATCTTCACGGGCCGCTGCCTTGTTCTCGTCGATACTGCGGACACTGTGGCCAATGTCCAGTCGCAGATCCCAGAGCAGAGTGATGAAGGCACCGAGGTCTTCATGCCAGCTGTCTTCTATGCCGCTTCGGGTGAGAATAAGCAGGTCGATGTCGGAATGAGGATGAAGTTCTCCACGACCATAACCACCCACTGCTATCAGGGCAATATCGGGCGAGCTGGCAAAGGGGTAACGGTTCCAGATCAGTCTGAGAACAGTATCGACGGTGTCAGCTCTTGAGTGTACGAGAGCGCGAACATCGGCACCCTGCCGGAAGGCCTCGGCATCGGCGTTGTATCTCCCCTCCAACAGCTCCCGTGCGGCTTTTACCGGAGAAAGTTCGTTACTGATGCGTAATTCCAGCTCGCTTTGGTCCACTTAGAAGGACTCTTCCTTTCGCTTGGTGAGAACCTCGTGGCCATCTGCAGTCACAAGAATGGTGTGCTCCCATTGTGCCGACAACTTGTGATCTTTGGTCACGACAGTCCAGCCATCGGGTAACAGCTTGGTCTGGTACTTGCCCTGATTGATCATCGGTTCGATGGTAAAGATCATGCCTTCCTGCAGCTCCATCCCGGTGCCCGGTTTTCCATAATGCATTACCTGGGGCTCTTCGTGAAACACTGCGCCGATGCCATGACCACAGTAGTCGCGAACAACAGAGTAACGGTGTTTCTCAGCATGTTGCTGAATGACGTGCCCGATGTCGCCCAGGCGGGTTCCCGGCTTTACAAGCTCGATACCTTTATACAGACATTCCTGGGTGATCTGGATCAGACGCTCGCTACCTGGCTTGGGCTTGCCCACGATCCACATCTTGCTGGTGTCGCCGTGGTAGCCATCCTTTATGACCGTGACATCAATATTGAGAATGTCTCCGTCTTTCAGGATCTTCTTTTCGGAAGGGATGCCGTGGCATATGACGTGGTTGACCGAGGTGCAGATAGACTTCGGGAACCCTTTGTAATTGAGCGGTGCCGGGATGCAGTCCTGCTCGTTAACAATATAGTCGTGGCATATCCGGTTGAGTTCTTCTGTGGATACGCCGGGCTTGACGTGCTCGCCGATCATCTCGAGGACTTCTGCCGCCAGGCGCCCTGCGACGCGCATCTTTTCGATTTCTTCCGGAGTCTTGATCGATACCTGCATTGGGCTTCCCGTTGATTTGTGCCAAACCGGCATTTTAAGGGGCGAGCTGCCCGGGTACAAGGAAGTGAGCTCTCAAAAATAATGGCGTTTGGTCGCCCGTTTATGATATAAACGCGCCCGCCGGAAACGAATCCGGAAAATTCACACACGTGTCGGCACGTTATCCCAGGGTGCCTGCTTCTCTTTATTAAGGGTGGTCAGGTTGGGGTAATCGGATACGTGGAGGACTAACCCGAAGCTAAAAAGGTAATTATCATGGCTCAGGTAAATATGCGTGACCTGCTCAAAGCAGGTGCTCACTTCGGTCACCAGACTCGCTACTGGAACCCGAAAATGTCGAAGTTCATCTTCGGCGCCCGTAACAAGATTCATATCATCAACCTTGAGCAGACTGTTCCTGCCATGAATGACGCACTGAAAGTCGTTCAGCAGCTGGCAGAAAGCAAAAACAAGATCCTGTTCGTTGGTACCAAGCGTGCCGCGGCCAAGATTATCAAGGAAGAGGCCGAGCGTTCCGGTCAGCCGTTCGTTAACCACCGCTGGCTCGGTGGCATGCTGACGAACTACAAGACCATTCGTCAGTCTATCCGTCGCTACCGTGACCTGGAAGCCCAGAGCCAAGACGGTACCTTCGACAAGCTGACCAAGAAAGAAGCTCTGGATCGTACCCGTGAAATGGACCGTCTTGAGCGCTCCATCGGTGGTATCAAGGATATGGGTGGTCTGCCGGACGCCATGTTCGTGATTGACGTTGACCATGAGCGTATCGCCATCAAGGAAGCCAACAAGCTGGGTATCCCTGTTATCGGTGTGGTCGATACCAACAGTGATCCGGACGGTGTTGATTACGTGATTCCGGGCAACGATGACGCCATTCGCGCGATCCAGATCTACGTGAAGGCCGTTGCTGACACCTGCCTCGAAGCATCACAGTCTGCCGGTGCCGGCGCTGATGAGTTCGTAGAAGTCAGCGAAAACGCTGAAGGCACTGCTCCCGCCGCTGAGTAATGTTTTACCTTCACGTTTGAGATGTAAGGCGTGCCCCGAGTCACTTCGGGCACGCTTCCCCACCGAATTCGGAACAGTTGAGAGGATTGAACATGGCTGCAATTACCGCTGCAATGGTCAAAGAGCTGCGTGAGCGCACGGGCCTTGGCATGATGGAGTGCAAAAAAGCACTCGTGGAAGCCGAGGGCAGTGTTGACGCTGCAATCGAAGAGTTGCGCAAGTCTTCCGGTCTGAAGGCTGCCAAGAAAGCCGGCCGGACTGCCGCTGAAGGCGCGTCACTGATCAAGATTTCTGACGATAATACCGTTGCTTACATCCTGGAAGTTAACTCTGAGACGGACTTCGTAGCTCGGGATGACAACTTCCTGAACTTTGCGAATGATGTGCTGAGCGTTGCCTTTGAAAAGGGTGAGTCAGATGTCAGCAAGCTGATGGAAGGCGATCTGGAAGCGAAGCGTGAAGCTCTGGTTCAGAAGATTGGCGAAAACATCACCGTACGTCGCATCGTCAAGATTGAAGGCCCGGTTGTTGGTGGCTATGTCCACAGCAACAGCAAGATTGCTTCCGTTGTTGCTCTGACTGCTGGCGATCCTGAAGTGGCTCGCGATATTGCCATGCACGCTGCTGCCGTTAATCCGCGTGTTGGCAAGCCTGAAGAGATGCCGGCTGAAGAGCTGGAGAAAGAGAAAGAAGTGATCAAGGCCCAGCCGGATATGGAAGGCAAGCCCGCGGAAATCGTCGAGAAGATGATGGGCGGTCGGATCAAGAAGTTCCTCAAGGAAAACAGCCTTGTTGAGCAGCCTTTTGTCAAAAATCCTGACCAGACCGTAGGCGAGCTGATCAAGTCCGCCGGTGGCGAACTGGTTGGTTTTGTCCGCCTCGAAGTGGGTGAAGGCATTGAGAAGGAAGAAGTAGACTTTGCTGCCGAAGTTGCTGCTGCAGCTGGCACAGGCAAGGCCTGATCCTTCGTTTGATGCAGCAGGCGTCCAGTCACTGCATCACCTGAGTCTGCCACGTTAGCCGGGGTTTCCCGGCTCTCGTGGCGGGCTTGTATCTGAGATACCCCTTTTTTGAGGGGTATGTCAGATACAAGCCTGCAACGGGTATCACACCGGGTAGCAGCCAACAGACGAAAAGGGGATCATCATGCCGACATCATCGAAAACCCAGCCCAGATACAAACGTGTTCTGCTCAAGCTCAGTGGCGAGGCCCTGATGGGAGAGCACGATTTCGGTATTGACCCCAAAGTTCTCGACCGCATGGCACTGGAGATTGGCGCGCTGATTGGTATCGGCGTTCAGGTTGGCCTTGTGATCGGCGGTGGTAACCTGTTTCGTGGTGCGGCCTTGAATGCGGCCGGCATGGACCGGGTAACCGGTGACCATATGGGAATGTTGGCCACGGTAATGAACGGCCTTGCAATGCGTGATGCCCTGGAGCGGTCTAATATCCGGACCCGTGTGATGTCCGCGATTCCAATGAGCGGGATTGTTGAGCATTACGACCGCCGCCGTGCGGTTCGGGATCTCAAGGATGGGGATGTGGTGATCTTCTGTGCCGGAACTGGTAACCCCTTCTTTACGACGGATTCCGCTGCCTGCCTGCGTGGTATTGAGATTGAGGCCGATGCCGTACTCAAGGCCACCAAGGTGGATGGCGTATACTCAGCTGATCCGCATCTGGACAGCAGTGCAGAGAAATACGATCGCCTTACCTACGACGAGGTTCTGGATAAGAAGCTGGGTGTGATGGATCTCACAGCGATTTGCCTCGCTCGGGATCACGGCATGCCGCTTCGGGTATTCGACATGAACCGCGCAGGTGCACTGACTCGAATCGTGACCGGTGAAAAAGAAGGTACACTGATCGAATAAATCGCTATCCGGCCCCCCGTGAACGGGGCAGATTCCGGAATGACATGACGAACGAATTGAGGATGCTGACGTGATTAACGACATCAAAGCAGAAGCCGAAAAGAAAATGAAAAAGAGCCTTGAGTCTCTGAACTCGGCGTTTAACAAGATCCGTACTGGCAGGGCCCATCCCTCCATCCTGGACAGTGTCATGGTGAACTATTATGGCCAGGAAACACCGTTGAAACAGGTGGCGAGCGTGAATGTCGAGGATAACCGGACACTGACGGTCTCTCCCTGGGAAAAGAACCTGATGCCGACCATCGAGAAAGCCATTATGAGCTCCGATCTTGGCCTCAACCCGGCAACCAGTGGTGATATTATTCGTATCCCGATGCCGATGCTGACCGAAGAAACCCGAAAGGAAATGGTCAAGCAGGCAAAAGCTGACGCTGAACACGGTCGGGTATCCGTCCGCAATGCTCGACGTGACGCCAACAGCATGATCAAGGATCTGTTGAAGGAAAAGGAAATTACCGAGGACGACGAGCGCAAGGGCGAGGATGAGATCCAGAAGCTCACGGATCGCTACATTGCGGAAGTCGAGAAGATGCTCAAGGCCAAAGAAGAGGACCTGATGGCGGTATAACCACCAGCCTGGGTCACTTGTAAGCGAATTGAAAGGCCGGGGCGTTAAAGTGCTCCGGCCGTACAGGGGATTTCATGACGGGAACTGTATCCGCAGAGATTCCGGTGTCGGCAGACAGCCGGCCCCGGCATGTGGCCATCATCATGGACGGGAACAATCGATGGGCCAAGAGCCGTCGTCTTAAGGGAGTAGCAGGTCACAGAGCGGGTGTGGATGCAGTCAGGGCAGTAGTGGAAACCTGTGCCCGCGAGGGTATTGAAGTTCTGACCCTGTTTGCTTTTTCCAGTGAAAACTGGCGTCGCCCCAAGGAAGAGGTGTCGGCTCTGATGAAACTGTTCATGTTTGCCTTGGAACGTGAGGTACGCAAGCTTCATCGAAACGATATCCGGCTGCAAATTATCGGTGACCGCACGGCCTTCAGCCTGGCTCTTCGAGAGCAAATGGACGCGGCGGAAGAGCTGACCCGGAATAATTCCCGAATGACGCTTGTGATTGCTGCCAATTACGGTGGTCACTGGGATATTACCCAGGCGACACGTCAAGTGGCCGAGCAGGTCAGGGCCGGGCAGTTGGCGCCATCGGATATAACGGATGACCTGATCCAGCAGCACCTTAGTATTGGTGATCTGCCAATGCCTGACCTGATGATTCGAACCGCTGGTGAGCAGCGAATCAGTAATTTCATACTGTGGCACCTGGCCTATACAGAGCTGTACTTTTCTCCCGTTTACTGGCCGGACTTCCAGCAGGAAGAAATGCTGAAGGCTTTGCAGGCATATGCAGGTCGACAGCGTCGTTTTGGCCAGACAGATGATCAGATCGCGGCCAAGGCTCTACAACAATAACGAACGAGAGCGACGTTAATCGTGTTAAAAACCCGAATCATCACCGCACTGATCCTTGCTCCCATCGCTATTGGCGGGATCTTCTTTCTCCCGCCGTTGGGGTTTGCGCTTTTCACCGGTGCCGTTATCACAGTAGGGGCCTGGGAGTGGGCGAATATGTCCGGCATTGGGAACCCTGCTGGCAGGATAGGCTATGCCCTCGCGACGGCTGTTGTTCTCTATGGGCTGCTGAACGTACCTGTTGTTTCAGTGCTCTGGCTGGCCCTGCTCTGGTGGTGCGTTTGTTTTCTTCTGGTTCGCAGTTATCCCGCGGGTTCCGAAAAATGGGGAAGCCTTCTGGCAAGGGCCCTTATGGGACTGTTCGTTCTGGTGCCGGCCTGGGTGGGCCTTAATCACTTGCGTACGGGCGGCTTTCAGTTCGGTGACAGTACCAATAACCTGCTTCTCATCCTCTACGTGTTCTGTGTCGTCTGGGTCGCCGATATTGGTGCTTACTTTGCTGGCCGGGCCTTTGGCAAAGCCAAACTTGCTCCTCGTGTCAGTCCCGGGAAGTCCTGGGCGGGTGTCTGGGGCGGCCTGGTTGCGGTGGGAGCCTTCGCCTTGCTGGTCAGTTTCATGGCTTCCGCAGGAGCAGGCCAGACGTTGCTTCTGGTGATTGCGAGCCTGGTTACTGGCCTGGTTTCGGTGTTGGGTGACCTGCTGGAAAGCATGTTCAAGAGGCATCGGGGTATCAAAGACAGCAGTCAATTGCTCCCTGGTCACGGGGGGATCATGGACAGGATCGACAGTCTGACTGCGGCTATTCCGGTATTTGCTCTGATCATTACCCAACTGGGTTGGCTTACAGCCGGGCAGTGGTGATTATGGAAACCCGCTCTATCAGTGTTCTGGGAGCTACCGGCTCCATTGGTCTCAGCACCCTTGACGTCGTCCGGCGCCATCCGGGGCGATTTTCGATCCATGCGCTGACCGCCAGCACCCGTGCCGAAGAGCTTGCAGTGCTGTGCCGTGAGTTCCGTCCCAAGGTGGCGGTGATGGCCGATCCTGAGGCCGCTGTGGTTCTGTCGGAATTATTGGTGGATTTTCCTGACACCAAGGTCCTGGCCGGGCTGGATGGGCTGTGCGAGGTGGCGTCTGACCCTGCCGTTGATACCGTGATGGCAGCTATTGTTGGTGCGGCGGGGCTATCGCCGACGCTATCGGCGGTGCGGGCAGGGAAGCGGGTATTGCTCGCGAACAAAGAGGCCCTGGTGATGTCCGGCAAACTGTTCATGGATGCGGTGGCCGGGGCCGGAGCTGAATTGCTGCCGATTGACTCCGAGCACAATGCGATTTTCCAGTGCATGCCGGCCGACAAAGTTAGAGATCCTGGCGGGGCTGGCATCACACGAATTCTGCTGACAGCCTCGGGTGGTCCCTTCAGGGAGCACTCCGCTGATGACCTCCGGACAGTGACACCGGCCCAGGCGTGTGCCCATCCCAACTGGTCCATGGGGCAAAAGATCTCAGTGGATTCTGCAACGTTGATGAACAAGGGCCTGGAGTTGATTGAAGCTTGCTGGCTGTTCAATACAACTCCGGAGAGCGTAGAGGTGCATGTTCACCCTGAGAGTATTATTCACTCCATGGTTGAATATGCCGACGGTTCTGTACTTGCCCAACTGGGCAGTCCTGATATGAGAACACCGATCGCTAATGGTCTGGCGTGGCCGGAGCGCATTGATGCCGGTGTTGCGCCCCTGGATCTGTTCGCCATTGGGAGCTTTCACTTCGAACGGCCTGATCTGGAACGTTTCCCGTGCTTGCGTCTGGCGGCGGAAGCTTTTAAGGCAGGTGGCACTGCTCCGGCCGTTCTTAATGCCGCCAACGAGGTTGCTGTCGCTGCTTTTCTGCAGGGCACCCTGTGTTTTTCAGATATCCCCGTTATCATAGAGCGGACCATGAGCTCGACCGTGGTTGAGCCAGCGAACAGCTTTGACATGATCTTTGCGAAAGATAAAGAAGCACGGGCCCGCGCAAGGGAACAGATAGATCTGTTAACTGTCTGATAGTCGCACTACAAAGCTGTCCGGCTGAAGCCATCAATCAGGAACGTTATGCAGATTATTGAAACCGTCCTCGCACTCGCGCTCACTCTGGGCATCCTGGTGACCCTCCACGAATACGGTCATTTTTGGGTTGCCCGGCGCTGTGGCGTAAAGGTGCTTCGCTTTTCTGTAGGCTTCGGGAAGCCGCTGTTCTCCTGGTACGACAAGCATGGGACTGAATTTGCAGTCGCCGCTATTCCTCTTGGTGGTTACGTGAAGATGCTGGACGAGCGCGAAGGCCCGGTGCCCGAGGAACTAAGGGATCAGGCCTTCACCTCCAAGCCGCCGATTCAGCGCATTGCCATCGCATCGGCCGGCCCTGTTGCCAACTTTATTTTCGCTGTTTTTGCATACTGGTTATTGAGTGTGGTCGGGGTTACCCATGTCGCGCCGATTATCGGACAAATAGCCGATGAGAGTGTGGCGGAGCGGGCTGGATTGCACGAAGGCATGGAGATCCATGCAGTAGACGGCCACCAGGTAAATTCCTGGCGTGATGTGAATATGCGTATCCTGGAACGGGCCGGGGAGCAGGGTTCGATCTCAATGGAGGTATCCGATGGCGGCGTCCGCGGTAACGTCAGTGGAGAACTTTCTGGCTGGCGTCTGAGTGATGACACGCCGAATCCTCTGGCAGAATTCGGGATCACGCCATGGCGCCCAACGATTCCCCCTGTATTGGGGCAGGTATCTGAGGGGGGGCGGGCTCAGTCCGCTGGTCTGGAGCCCGGCGATCGGGTTCTGGCAGTTAATGGTGAGTCGATCAGTAACTGGTTCGAGCTTGTCGATGCCATTCGCAACGCTCCGGAACAGACGCTTCAGCTCACGGTTGCGCGCAATGGTGCTGAGCGTTCTGTCAGTGTGACGCCGGAAGCCCGAGACGCAGAGAGCGGTGAGACAATTGGCTTTGTTGGTGCCGGCGTGGAAGCTATTACGTGGCCGGAGGACGTGTTGCGTGATGTCAGTTACGGTCCTTTTGCGGCACTCCCGGTTGCTCTCAGCGAAACCTGGGCGGATACCCGCCTGACTCTGGTAGCGATCAAGAAGATGTTCACAGGGCTTTTGTCACCCACCAATCTCAGTGGTCCGATTACCATTGCCCGGGTGGCTGAGGCCAGCGTAAGTTCCGGCTTCGAGGATTTCGTGCGTTTTCTTGCCTATCTCAGCGTGAGTTTGGGTATTCTGAACCTGCTGCCAGTGCCTGTACTTGATGGTGGTCATATCGTGTACTACACCATCGAGGCGATCAGGGGAAAGCCGCTTTCCGAGCAGGCTCAGGCGTTTGGATTACGAATTGGTATGGCAATGATACTCACATTAATGGTGTTTGCTCTTTACAACGACCTGATGCGGTTGTGAGAATTGCGGGCTCCTTACGCGCATTAACCAGGCGAAATATTTGAATGAGACGTTCTCTTCTAGGTGTTGCCGTTGGCCTCGCTGTAGCCGTGTCCGGCCTGAAGCCAGCACTTGCTGATCAGTTCACTGTTGCGGATATTGAGGTGGAAGGCCTTCAGAGGGTATCTGCAGGTACTGTTTTTTCCGCCTTGCCAGTCAATATTGGGGAACAGGTGGATGAGACAGAGCTGGCTGATGCTATCAAATCCCTGTTCCGGACCGGACTGTTTACCGATATAGAGGTCAGCCGCGATGCGGGTGTGCTTATCCTGACGGTTCGTGAACGGCCCTCGATCAGCACTATCGAGATTGAGGGTAACAAGAATATTGAGACCGAGATGTTGATGGATGCTCTTGCGGGTGCAGGGCTCCAGGAGGGGCAGGTATTCCGGCGTGCGACTCTCGAACGTCTTGAGCTCGAGATCCTGCGTTCCTACATTGCCCAGGGGCGGTACAACGCCCGGGTGAAGGCGACCGGGGAGGAGCTGCCCAGGAACCGGGTTGCGATTCAGCTGGATATCAGCGAAGGCTCTGTTGCTGCGATTCACCACATCAACCTCATTGGCAACGAGGACTTCAGCGATGAGGAACTGCAGGACCTGTTCGAATTGCAGACGACGAGCTGGTGGAATTCAATTACCAACTCGGACAAGTATGCCAGAGAGCGTCTCAGTGGCGATCTGGAATCCTTGCGGTCATTCTATCTTGATCGGGGCTACCTGGATTTCAACGTCGAATCCAGTCAGGTTTCCATATCGCCGGACAAGCAAAAGGTCTTCATCGCCATCGCCCTGAATGAGGGGCCCCAGTACACCATTTCCGAGATCAACCTTCGTGGTGACCTCATTTTGGATGAATCGGAGCTGCGCTCACTGATTCCGGTTCAGGAGGGCGATGTATTCTCCCGATCCCGCATGACCGCAATCTCGGAATCGCTGGCATTCCGGCTTGGCCGGGAAGGTTATGCGTTCGCCAACGTCAATGCCGTTCCTGAGCCCGGCGAGAACAATACTGCTGCTGTCACCTTCTTTGTGGAACCAGGCAAGCGGGCTTATGTGCGAAGAATTAATTTCGATGGCAACGTGTCTACCCGTGACGATGTGCTTCGCCAGGAAATGACACAGATGGAAGGCGGTGTGGCGTCTTCTGATCGCATCGAGTTCTCCAAGACCAAGCTCGAGCGGCTTGGCTTCTTCCAGGCTGTAAATGTCGAAACGGTTCCTGTGCCTGGAACGGATGATCTGGTGGATGTTAACTATTCCGTTGAGGAGCAGCCGACCGGCAGTCTGTCTGCATCTGTCGGTTTCTCCCAGGACTCCGGTGTGATTCTCGGTGCCAGTGTCTCTGAAAACAACTTCTTTGGTACGGGTAAGCGGGTATCTTTCGGTGTCAATGTCAGTGATTCGGTGAAGAGCGCCAACGTTTCCTACCTTGATCCCTATTATACCGTTGACGGGGTGAGCCGTGGGTTCAGCCTTTTCGCCCGGGAAACAGATTATGAAGAGGAAGATATCTCCTCATTCCTCCTGGACGAATACGGAGGCCGCGTTACTTTCGGTTATCCGATAGACCAGAATACCCGTTTGAATTTTGGCGCCGGTGTGACCCAGTCGAACCTCAAAGAAGGTCTGTACACCTCGCAAGAAGTGACGGAATTCATCCAGGACGAAGGTGATTCATTCACCAATTACTTCCTGTTCGGTAGCTGGAGTCGCAGCACTCTGAATCGCGGCGTGCTGCCCACTTCGGGTTTCAGTCACTCCCTGTCACTGGACGTTGCGGTACCTGGTAGCGACCTGACGTTCTACAAGGCAACCCATAAAACCGATTTCTACTATCCGGTTACTGACGACAATCGTTGGGTAATCCGTGCACGCACCGAAGTGGGTTACGGAGACGGATATGGCGATCGCACCCAGATGCCTTTCTACGAACATTTTTATGCCGGTGGTTATGGATCCGTTCGTGGATATGAGGCCAACTCACTTGGTTTGAAAGCAACCAATAACGAGAACGATCTCACGGATCCGGATGCGTTTGGTGGCAATCTGTTGACTGAAGCTGGCCTTGAGCTGATTGTCCCGACACCCTTTGCCGGTGATACCCGTTCCATGAGAACAGCTCTGTTCCTGGATGCCGGTCAGGTTTTTGATACGGATCGAGGCTTTGACCCAGAGCTGGGTGAAGTCAGGATGGCTGTCGGTGTTGGTTTCCAGTGGATAACTGCCGTTGGCCCACTCGCGTTCAGTCTGGCCTATCCTCTGAACGATGAGGCTGGCGACGACACACAGGTGTTCCAGTTCTCACTGGGCCAGACCTTCTAAAGCATGGATAATAACCGTCTACGGATGAACACCAGGAGAAAACTAATGTCCCGATTTTTGATGATGTTCGCTGCTCTGATCATGGCGTTTTCGTTCCCGGCAATGGCCGACACACGGATTGGTGTGGTCGATTTGCGTCAGGCGCTGTTCTCTTCTGACGACGCCAAGACCTTCAGCGAATCGCTTCAGAAGGATTTTGCGGGCGATGAAGCCAGAGTCCGTGAGGCTCAGGAAGCGGCCCGGAAGCTCCAGGAGCGTCTGGAAAAGGACGGTGCGATGATGAATGAGAGCGAGCGCAACAAGCTGTCCGGTGAGTTTCAGGAAAAGGTCAAGGAGTTCAACTTCCTCAAGCAACGCCTGGATTCAACCGTTAATCAGCGCAAGCAGGCGTTTCTGGAGCAGGCTCGCCCCGAGGTCGACGCAGCTGTCAAGGAGCTTCTTGACGAGAATGATCTTGATTTGATCCTGCCCAGTGAAGCTGTTGTCTATGTAAAACCGGAAATGAACCTGACCTCTCAGCTTCTGGAAAAACTGAACCGTTAATTTGTGACGGGGCACCCCGGTGCCCTGATCGTTGCTTGGGAGCATGCAATGACAGAAAGTTCCTATCGCCTTGGGGATATTGCCGATGCCCTGGGAGCGGAGCTGCGGGGTGACCCTGATGTGACGATATCGGGGTTGGCGACGTTGCAGGCCGCTGAGCCCGGTCAGATCAGCTTCCTGGCGAATCCGTCATACGGCAGATACCTGGCAGATACACGCGCCTCTGCAATTATTGTATCTCCCGCTTCGGCGAAGGATGCTCCGACCAACGTCCTGTTACTGGACAACCCCTACCTCGGATATGCTCGCCTGAGCCACTGGTTCGATCCGATGCCGGTTGCTTCGCCGGGCGTTCATCAGACCGCGGTCGTGGATCCCTCGGCTACACTTGGTGATGACGTCAGCGTTGGCCCCAATGCCGTTATCGAGGCAGGCGCTGACATTGGGGAAAAGGTGGTCGTGGGCGCCGGATCGATTATTGGCGCCAGAACCACCATTGGTGCGCAGACGGTGATTCGGCCCCGGGTGACCCTGGCCCATGATGTAGTGGTTGGAAAGCGCTGCCACATCCTCAGTGGAGCCGTCATTGGCTCTGACGGTTTTGGTTTCGCAAATGAGAAAGGCGCATGGCACCGGATCGCGCAGCTTGGTCGGGTCGTTCTTGGAGATGACGTGGAAGTGGGGGCCAATACGACCATTGACCGTGGTGCTCTGGACGACACTGTTATCGGTAACGGAGTCAAACTCGATAACCTGATACAGATTGCTCACAACGTTCAGATCGGCGATCACAGCGCCATGGCGGCGATGGTAGGAATAGCCGGTAGTACCCGAATTGGTCGGCATTGTGTGTTTGGCGGGGCTTCCGGCGTGGCGGGGCATCTGGAAATTGCCGATCAGGTTCACTTAACAGGCATGACCCTGGTGAGCGGTGACATACGGGAATCCGGAGTCTATTCGTCGGGCACCAGCGCCGATACTAACCGTCAGTGGCGCAAAAATGCTGTGCGCTTCCGCCAACTGGACATTCTGGCGAGACGGGTCAAAGAACTGGAAAAGAAATTAGAGGGCTGAGGCCGATCAACATGATGAACATCGACGAAATTCTGGAATACCTGCCACACCGATACCCGTTCTTGCTGGTGGATCGGGTAACGGAGGTCGAAAAGGGAAAATCGATCAAGGGCTACAAGAATATTTCGTTTAACGAGCCGTTCTTTCAGGGCCACTTTCCAGAGAATCCGATCCTGCCGGGTGTACTGATTATTGAGGCTATGGCTCAACTGTCAGGTATTCTCGCTTTTGTGACAGTGGGCCGGAAACCTTCTGACGGAGTGGTACAATACCTTGCCGGATCCAGTAAGGCCCGCTTTAAACGTCCGGTTTTACCGGGTGATCAACTGCGTATGGAATCGGAATTCGTTTCCGGTAAACGGGGTATCTACAAATTCGAGTGTCGCGCGCTGGTAGACGGCGAAGTCGTCTGCGTGGCAGAGATTCTGACCGCTGAGAGAGAAGTTTGATGGCGACAAATGACTGGTCGGGTGTCCATCCTCAGGCGATTGTAGACCCGTCAGCCAGGCTCGGTGATAACGTCACTGTTGGGCCCTGGAGTTACATTGGACCGGACGTGGAGATCGGAGAGGGCACTGAGATTCTCTCCCATGTGGTTGTAAAGGGCCCCACGGTTATTGGTCGTAAGAACCGTATTTTTCAGTTTTCCAGTATTGGCGAAGAGTGCCAGGATAAGAAGTACGCGGGAGAGCACACCACCCTGGTGATCGGTGACAATAATGTCATTCGTGAAAATTGCACGATTCACCGCGGCACCGTACAGGATCGCGGTGAAACCCGCATTGGAAGTGGCAACCTCCTGATGGCCTATGTTCATGTAGCCCATGATTGCATCGTGGGTGACAACACCATACTGGCCAACTGTGCGACGCTTGCCGGCCATGTTTGTGTTGGTGACTATGCCATTCTGGGGGGCGGCACCATGGTGCATCAATTCTGCCATATTGGGCCTCATAGTATGGCCGCGGGTGGCAGCATTGTTCTGAAAGACATCCCTGCTTATGTGATGGCAAGTGGCCAGTCAGCGGAGCCCCATGGTATGAACGTGGAAGGACTGAAACGTCGCGGGTTCAGCAAGGATGTATTGCTGGCTTTGCGCCGAGCCTACAAAGTTATCTACCGCCAGGGACTGACCACCGAGCAGGCTGTGGAAGAACTCGAGAAATCCTATTCTGACATTGCAGAAATACGGCCCCTCATAAGCTCCCTGCGTGGGGCTCATCGCGGCATCATCCGCTAACCGGCTGGAGCCTGTCGGTGACAGATCTATCTGACGCGACCATCAGCGATCGCAAAATCACATTTGGAATCATAGCCGGTGAGGCATCGGGCGATATTCTTGGGGCGGGCCTGATCCGATCTCTTCGCCAGCGCTATCCCCAGGCTCGGTTTGTCGGGATTGGCGGTGAGGAGATGATTGCCGAAGGCTTTCACTCCCTGGTGCCAATGGAGCGTCTTTCTGTCATGGGACTGGTAGAAGTCCTGGGGCGAATCCGGGAGTTATTCAGGATTAGAGCCCGCCTGCTGGACTATTTCTTTGCCACGCCTCCAGATGTGGTGATTGGTATCGATTCCCCGGATTTCACGTTGGCCATCGAACGACGGTGCCGTGAGGCCGGTCTTCTTTCTGTTCATTATGTCAGCCCCTCAGTCTGGGCCTGGCGTCAGAAACGGATTTTCAAGATCGCAAAATCGGTCAACCTTATGCTGACCCTGTTCCCCTTTGAAGCAAGGTTTTACGAGGAGCATCAGGTGCCAGTGGCGTTTGTAGGGCATCCTCTGGCCGATCGCATCCCTCTGGAGCCCGATACCGTCAGAATGAGAGAGTCGCTCGGTATAGAGCGTGACGCGTCCGTGCTTGCCGTTCTTCCCGGTAGCCGAGCAGGGGAGGTTGGCAGGCTGGGGACTCTGTTCCTGGAAGCCTGTCGCTGGATCCAGGAAAGGCGCCCGGATCTCCAGCTGTTGATTCCCTGCGTTAACCGGGATCGTGAGCGACAGGTGCGGGATCTGGTCGAAGCGTTGGACGTTAAGCTGCCAGTCACCATTGTGAGAGGCCGGTCCCGGGACGTGATGGCTGCCTCGGATGTGGTTCTGCTGGCTTCTGGAACTGCGACGCTTGAAGCCATGCTATTGAAAAAGCCAATGGTGGTAGGTTATCGCTTGAGCGGATTCAGCTATGCTCTGTTGTCCAGGTTGGTGAAGGTGCCCCATGTTGCACTCCCGAATCTGCTCGCCAGGCGCGAACTGGTGCCGGAACTGCTGCAGGATGATGCCACGGCCGAAAACCTGGGTGAGGCGGTGCTTGAACGATTGGACAACGATGATGAACGGGGGCGGCTGAAAGAAGCCTTTACCGAGTTACACCATACGCTGAAACAGGGTGCCGATGAACGAGCTGCAGAGGCAATTTCAGAACTGGTAGAGCGGGGCGTACACTGATGGCCAAGACTCCGCTGCCGCCCTTTGAATGTCACTACACTGGTCCTCTGCTGGCGGGTGTCGACGAAGTTGGGCGGGGGCCGTTGATTGGTGCGGTAGTGACTGCTGCGGTGATTCTGAATCCTGATCGTCCGATTGCGGGCCTGGCTGACTCCAAGAAGCTTACCGAAAAGCGACGAGCCGCACTTTATGATCAAATTCTTGAGTGTGCAACGGCCTGGAGTATCGGTCGTTGTGAAGCTCACGAAATTGACCGGCTCAATATCTACCAGGCCACCATGCTCGCCATGGAACGTGCAGTCTCAGGGCTGGCCGTGGTGCCCGAGTATGTTCTGGTGGATGGCAATCGCTGCCCGAAATGGCACTGGGCCTCCGAACCGGTAGTCAAGGGTGATAGCAGGGTCGAAGCCATCAGTGCTGCTTCCATTATTGCGAAGGTAACCCGTGATCGGGAGATGGAGGCGCTTGACGCACGCTTTCCGGGGTTTGGTCTCGCGCAGCACAAAGGTTACCCGACTCCCATACATCTGGAAGCCCTGCGCCGTCTCGGTGCCACCTCCGAACATCGCCGCTCTTTTCGTCCGGTCCAGGAAGCCATTGATGAGGTGGGGCTCTTCCGAGACGACCTGAATGGAGACTCCCAACCGTTGCAGTACCGAACTGATCTTTTTGAAGATATTGATTGACAGCGATTTATTCAGTCCTTAATATACGCGCACGTTGATCGGGGCTTTCCGGTAAACAACCAGTTTTGATGCGGGGTGGAGCAGTCTGGTAGCTCGTCGGGCTCATAACCCGAAGGTCGTAGGTTCGAATCCTGCCCCCGCTACCATCTTAAAAAAGGTCCGCGTTCGCGGGCCTTTTTTTGTGTGTTTTCCGTTAGTAGACCTCTCCAGCATTCCGAATACCGCTTTCGATATTTTCTTCACGTCGAATTGTCCACTCGATCAATGGCTTCTTCCCTGCTTTAATTAACCTCCCTGATGGAAAATTGACATTTTCTTAACTAGGAAAATAATTGTCATCACACTGATAATCGTGCCCGTTTTTGCGCCTTGTCAAAGTCGACGACAGATTGGTTCCAAATGCTTAAGAATCGCGTTATTCAAGTGTCAAAGCTCTGGGCCGCCACGTTCTTTCTTGGCGTTGGTCTCACAGGCTGTGGTGGTGCTGGTGCCTCTTCTGAGCGTTCCGCTGTACTGAGCTGGAGCGCTCCGCTGACCCGTGTTAACGGTGAGAGCATCTCGATGGGTGAACTGGATCGATATGTGATTCGTTACGGACAGGATGCCGGAGAACTGAGCCAAGAGGTCGTTATTCCCAATGCTCAGGTTGAGGCGGAAATGTCTTACGAGCTACGTGGGCTTGATGTTGGAACCTGGTATTTCACGATCGAGGTTCAGGATATCAACGGGCTGATCAGTGAGCCCTCGGATGTTGTCAGCAAATCCATCCGTTCATGAGGTCAGCTCCTTGATCTGATACATCAGGCCAGTGGGTCGGCAACCGGGAGTTTTAGGGTGAACGTTGAGCCCTCGCCCGGTGTCGATGAGACCGACAGGTCCCCTTTGTGTTTTTCTACGACGGTCTTCACGAAAGAAAGGCCGAGCCCGGTGCCATGCACTCCAGCCAGTTCAGTGCTTTTTTGACGGCGGTAGCGGTCAAAAAGATGCGGCAGCTCTTCCGGATCGATTCCTGAGCCCTCATCTGCAATGGTCAGGCAGGCCTGATGGCCAGCGCGGAAAACCTGAACGCTGACGTCTGATCCGCGAGGGCTGTATTGAATCGCATTGGATAGCAGGTTGATAACGGCCCGCTCTAGAAGTTCTGCGTTGCCTTTGAGCCAGAGATCTTCGCTGTCATGCAGCTGAAGGCGAATCTGCTTCTCGATAGCCTGCTCACTGACGCTATCCCGGGCATTCTCAACGATCGCCAGGAATTCACACTCATAGAATCGGGTTTCTGTTAGCTGCTCCGCCCGTGCCAGCTGCACGAATTCCTCGGCGAGGTGGTAGCTTCTCCGGGCCAGCCGCCCCAGCTGTTCCAGTTGATCCTTCTCAATGTGGCTGGGGTCCCGTTTCAACTGTTCGATCAGAGCAAGCTGGGAAACCAGTGGCGAGCGCACGTCGTGGGAAATGAAATCAATGGCTTCACGATACTGGCGTTGCTGTTCCCGCAGTTCCGAAATATCGGAGATGTTGGCGATGATGCCTTGCTGGTCATTGTCGGGCAGTGAAAATGGAGCAAAATGAATCAGGAAGTCCTTATCGCCGAGTTTCAGATCTACTGTCCGGCTCTGCTGAAGGGTCAGTGTTTCGGAAACAGTTTCGTGCCATGGCGGTATTTCTCTCGGATCATGTCCCTCAAGGAGTTTTACCAGGGGCAGACCTGCAAGACTGGGCATGGGTTCGCCGAACCATTTTTCAATATGACCGTTGGCCAGGCGAATCACCCCGAGCTCATCGGTGACAATGATACCGTCCGGCATGCGTTCGAAGCTTCTGCGGATAAACTGTTGCCAGTGATTCAGTCGGTCTGTGGCAATGCGGACCTTCTCGATTCGAGCTGAAATATTTTCGTTCGGCCCGGCGCCTGAATCCGCAGGTGCAGTTTGCTCAAGTTGAAGTCTGCGCAGGTAGTGCTGGATAACCTCCTGTCCGAGGCCATCCGGCAGCATCAGGCCCAGGTAATAATGGGTGCCGGCCCGCGGGAGCTTGATCCAGCTGCAATTGTTGACGTGGGACCAGTGGCCCGGAATCAGGTTGTCCGGAATATCGGCCTCTGATAATTGTCGGGCAGAAAGCGTCTCGCCTTCTTCGGACAGAAGCCACCCAGCGGGTCGGAAGAGTGCCTTGAAGTGCTCCAGAAGCTGAGTGGGGTTCCGGTCGGAGGGCGCGGGAAGGGAAACCTGTGGGCTTTTCGCCAGATCGTCCAGCTGTCGGTTCAGGAAACGGTTGGTCATGGCGAGTCGAAGACCGCTGGACACCGGGAATGCCAATAGAGGAACCAGCAAAGTACTGGCAAAGGGCACCCACCACCTCATTGCCAGAAGGATGAACAGATAAATGCCGGTGAGCACGGCCAGGGCGGTTGCGCAGGCCAGCAAAGTGCGTGCCGGGCGCATTTGAGGTAAAGCCAGGGCAAGTATCAGTATGGTTGCTATAGCTGAGAGCGCGGAGGCCCACTGGGGTGCCTGTCGAATCAGTAGCCCCTGCTTTTTGGCTGTAAAGACATTGGCGTGAAATTCAACACCGGAAATCGGACGGCTCAGGCCAGAGAATGGTGTCGGCAATATGTCCCCAAAACCGGCGGCTGTGGCACCGACAAAGACCGTTTTGTCCCTGAAACGCTGTGGGGAGTGCGGCTGGGCCAATACCTCCGAGAAGGAATAGGAGCGAAGTGAACCCGCGCCGCCAGCAAGAGGCACGGCCCGATACTGATCCCGGATATTCATGTAGGGTGGCGCATCGTCGGACCCCGAGCGTTGTGCCTTGGCTCCGGTAGCCGCCAAAGCAAGGCTCGGCCAGAGTTGCTGCCCCAGGCCATTAAACAGGTAAAGGCCACGAGCGACCCCGTCGCTATCCAGTTCCGCGTGAGCATGGCCGAGCCCGGAGGCTGCCTCGGACAGAACTCCGACGGGCAGTTGCTCACTCAACAGGTGTCGGGATGTGGGGGCGGATAGATAGACTGGCAGGATGACGTTGCCGTGGCGGCGCATCTGTGCGGCCAGGTATTGGTCATCCGGCGACGGTTCAGAGAACAGAATATCGAACACGATGGTTTTTGCGCCTGCTTGTGCAAGCTTGTCAATCAGCTCGGCGTGCAGCTTCCGGGGCCAGGGCCAGCGGCCCAGACGATCAAGGCTGATTTCGTCAATGGTAATCAGCACAACCTCGTCCGGGGTTTTCAGGGGGTTCGACGTTATGGCTTGATCGTATAGCCAGTAGTCAAGACGTTGAGGCAGTTCGGTTGTCTGGATAGGCAGGAGCAATGCCAGCAGTATCAGGCCCAGAGTCCAGGGTGTCGTTTTGATTCGCAGCCAATCCCGGTTCATGAGCCCTGCTGTGTGTTTCGGTCGATCAACGGATTAGTCCAGGTACAACTCCCGCCCGGGTCCCCAGCGGCTTTGCATCGGGCCATCGGAAAGAGCTTTCAGGCGCACAAAATACCGTCTTCCGGGAATAAGACGCAAGGCTGCCGTGGTATCAGACAAGGTTGCTTCCTTGATGATGTTAGTGAAACCAGGCTCCTCTGAGAGCTGCAGGCGGTAGTCTGTCGCGGTAATCACCTTTTCCCAGAATATCCTTACCTGACTGTCGATGTAGTTTACGCTGATAATTCGAACCGGTGGCAGGGTGCCATTTACGATAAGTTGACGCGGTTGCGTGGTAGCGACTGAATTGCCGCCTGCTTCGGTAACAACCCGCCAGTAATACTGGCCAGGCCCGAGCGGGCGTGAGGGCAGGGCAGTGCTCTCTGGTGCCCATTCGCTGGTGGCGATCAGGTTCCGGAAGTCTTCGTCGTCGGCAATCTCTAATCGAGCTACTTCGTTATCGCCATTGAGTGTCCACCGGAACTCGGGCATGTCATCGTTTACCGTTTCACCTTCGGCAGGCACGTCCAGGCTGGCGGCCCTGGCCTGCAGATCGACTTCAACCGGGATGATCCGGGGCATACCTGCGTTACCCAGGGTGTCGAGCGCGGCCAGGTGAATTTCGTAGTTGCCATTGTCCAGACGGTTGATATCGTAACGGTTACCTGTGAGCTTACGGCTTTCCATCCAGCGCCCCGTCTCGCTTTCGAAGATATCGAGGCGGTGAAGCGGAGCGCGACTGTCCTGCCAGGTGATCGTGGTTGGCAGTTTGGTCAGCTTCTCCGGGACGGGATTCAGGGCCGGTGCGGGCGGTAAGCGACGGATGCTCAAGCCTGTATTGGGGGTGGTGGACAGGCTGGCACTGAACCCAGCCGGAATGCGACGGGTTTTGCCCGGCGCTCCGAAGTCCACATTGCCTTCAGTGACCTGCAGGTGTGTGCCCTCGGGTGATGTCTGGAGTGAGAATGCGGTTCCTCGAACGGCAGCTACTGCCGATGGCGTTTCAATTTCGAATCGGGCGCCACCTTCCATCACGGGTTTTACCCGGGTGTCGATCGCGCCCCTGTCGAGCCTTAGACGCGTATCCACCATGCCTGCTTTGCCATATTGGGTCAGCCGGTTGAAGATCAGCCGTGAATCCGGAGACACCCGTACTTCCGAGCCGTCGGCGAGTTCGATGGTCGCTGTTCCGGCGGATGACTGAATTTCATCACCGACGCGAATCAGGGTGTTTTCCGCAAGGAGCGTTTTTCGACCGGTGTTTCCGGGAATAAGGTGGACGGTTCCGGTTATCGATGTGGTGCGAGCTGGCTGAGGCTGCCTCTTCAGCCAGGCCACAGGAATTCGAAGTCTGTCGCCGGCATCAAGTGTGGCACCATTATCAATTCTGTTGTATTGGAGCAGACGGCTGGCCGGGAAATTGGGGGCCAGGAGCTCGATTGCCACTTCAGAGTAGCTCTCGCCGGGTTTTAATGTGTAGATCCACTCGGGCATTGTTGAGCTGACGGATGCGGTGACGGAATGCCCTGCCGAGCCCCGTGTTACGGACAGCTCGGCGCCTGCCTGTGTGGTACAGAAAAGCAGGGCAAACATGAATAGCAGTGTGTGCAATCGAGCGTTCGGGCTGTCAGTCATTAGCTGCCTTGGCCCGTTCTTCGCCAGCGAGCGCCTGGCTTTGCGTCTTCATGGTCTCCAGGCGGTAACCTCGCTGGTAAATTGTCTTGATGCGGAAGCCGTTTTCCGGGTTCAGACCAAGCCGGCGACGAAGGCGGCTCATATGGGTGTCCACTGTCCGGGTATTGATGTCCCTCGTGAGTCCCCAAACCCGCTCAAGGAGCATTTCTCGGGTCAGCAGCCGCCCCTGGTTCTGAAACAGGAACAGGGTAAGATCGAAATCTTTGTCAGTTAAGGTCAGTTCCTCACCGTGAAGCACAATGACTCTCTGCTGAGTGTTGATTTCAAACGGGCCATAGCGGAGAACTTCCTTCTCGCTGTCCGGGTTGGAGCGCCTTGCCAGGGCGTTAATGCGCGCAACCAGTTCCGCCGATCGGGCTGGTTTGGCCAGGTAGTCGTCAGCGCCAGCGTCTAAAGCCCGAACAATGTCAGACTCGCTATCCCGCTGGGTGAGAAAGAGCACAGGAATAGGCCAGTTCAACTGGGCTCGAACACTCTCGAGTACGTCTATGCCGGTCATATCCGGAATCTGCCAATCAAGGACAAGCAGATCGTAACTGCGATGCAGAACCGCGCTCAGAAAGTTTTGGCCAGTAGGGAAACTGTCGCAGTGATACCCGCGCTCAGACAAAATCGACTGGATGTGCTGTGCCTGTTCAGTTTCATCTTCAAGCAAAGCAATACGCATTAAGCCTCCCCCCGGAGTGTTGCTCTCATGCCTGGTAAAGAGCAGGGACTATCAGATAATCCTCTGCTACCAATTTCAAGTATCACAAAATGTGGATCCGCGTTCAGTATCGTTATGTAGATTTGCGTAAGTGAATGACAGGCTTTCCGTTGTCGTCATCAAGTGTTTGTCGGCAGCCCGGGAAATTACTGCAGCCCCAGAACCAGCCTTTTTTACCTTTTCGTCGTACCAGGGGGGAGAAACAATGAGGGCAGGGCACCGGCATCTGACTGGTCCCATCCTGTGGGTTGGCCTCTTCCAGAGGTCGGGTCCCGCGACAATCCGGGTAACGGGTGCAGGCATAGAAACGACCGAATTTTCCGTCCCGCTCCAGCATTGGAGCTCGGCATTTGGGGCAGTGGGGCTCTGGTGAGGCTGTCCCACTCTGTTTGGTACCCTGATTCGGTTGCCCCTGAGGCCTCTGCATAAAGCTGCGAACTTCTTCTTTCAGCTTTTCAAGGAACGCTCTCGGGTCCCCCTCGCCACGGCGAATGCTCTCCAGGTTTGCTTCCCACACCGCAGTTCGATCCGGTTTACTGACCGATTCGGGCAGAGAGCCGATCAATGCCTTGGCTTTGTCGGTGGCTCGGATCTGGCGGCTGTCACGGTAGAGGTAGTCCCGCTTGAACAGGGTTTCGATGATGGCCGCCCGAGTCGCCTCAGTGCCCAGGCCATCGGTTTCCCGCAGAGTTTTGCGCAGTTCGGTATCAGTCACAAACCGGGCAATGTTGGTCATCGCCGAGAGTAAGGTGGCATCAGTGAAATGTTGGGGCGGCTGGGTTTTCCGCTCAGTAAGGCTGCTGTCCTCACAAAATACCGGTTCACCTTTTTCCAGTCTTGGCAGGGGCGTCTTCTCCGGTTCCTTGCGCGCCTCCCGGAGTTTCAGCTCAAGCGCTTTCCAGCCGGGTGCCAGAATAGCGGTTTCGGTGGCACGGAACTGGTGTTCTGCCACTCGCACCGTAAGCTTGCCCTCGCGGTGGATCGCGTCGGCCGCGAATTGCATCAGATAATACCGGCTAATCAGTCCGTAAATCTTTTCTTCTGCAGTGCTGAGTTTGCCATTGGCAGAGGGCCGATTGGTCGGAATGATGGCATGGTGGGCGTCGACCTGTTTATCGTTCCAGACCGCGGTTTTCCTGGTCAGATCTGCGTCCTGGCAGGCTTTCTCAAGGTTTGGTGCTACCCGGCCGATGGCACGCACTATCTGTTCACGCTGATCGTAATGCCCTTCGGGCAAATAGCGGCAATCGGAACGTGGGTAAGTGATCAGTTGATGGCGTTCGTAAAGGTTCTGGGCGGTATCAAGCACGTCCTTGGCGCCCATCCGGAACAGCCGGCCTGCTTCAATCTGCAAAGCCGACAGGGAAAACGGCAGCGGCGGTGCTTCCGGCCGGTCCCGGAAACGGGATTCGGTGACGGTGCCGGGCCGGCTTTGTACGCTCTCGGCTATCTGTGTTGCCATTTCCCGGCTTAACAGGCGATTCTCGTCGTCCAGATAATCCTGGAACTGCTCGCTTGGCTGCCAGCGGGCGGTGAATGACTGCTGGTCGGCTTCCTCTTCCTGGGCTTTGAAACGGGCTTCAATCCGGTAATAGGGCCTGGGCTGGAAATTCTCGATCGTGTTGTCGCGTTCTACTACCAGTCCCAGCACAGGGGTTTGCACCCGGCCGACGGAATACACGCCCTGTTCTCCCTGTTGTTGGTAACTGAGTGTGTAAAAGCGGGTCAGGTTTATGCCATAGAGCCAGTCAGCGCGTTGTCTTGCCAGTGCCGAATGCGACAGACGCCGGAAATCACGGTTATCCCTGGGGCTCTGGATGGCCCGGGCGACTGCGGCCGGAGTCAGGTCATTGATCAGAATGCGGTGCACTGGTGCGCTGGTGCCGAAGTAGCGGATGACTTCGTCGACCAGTAGCTGGCCTTCCCTGTCCGGGTCACCCGCGTGAATAATGGTATCAGCCTGGCGGATCAGGGATTCCAGGACGTTGAGCTGCTGCCGAACACTGTCCTTGGGCATGAGTTCCCACTTTTCGGGAAACATGGGGAGGTCGTCCTGGCGCCATTTTTTCCAGGCAGGGTTGTATCGGGCGGGCTCTGCCGGCTCCAGCAGGTGGCCGATACACCAGCTTACGGTAGCGGCGTTTTCGCCGTTGCCACAGCGTATCCAGCCCTGGCCCTTCTGGTGAGGGCCCGGGAGGGCGGCGGCGATGGCGCGGCCCAGACTTGGTTTTTCGGCGATGTACAGATGCATGAGGTCTGGGGGTTTTGGAATCGGGATGGGAATGTGGCGCTTTGGCTTTATGCTGTCAAGGCTCTCGGGTGTGTCCTTTATATGTAGTAGACTAAGGGTGTTGGTGGCGGCCATTTTCGCACCCGCTTCTAACCGTGTGCCATTTGCCCCTTTATCCTCGGCTGCGCAGCAGGAGTTCAGAAACATGAAAATCCAGAATGCCATTGAAACCAAGCTGAACACCGCCTTCGATGCGCGTGTTCTTCAGGTGGAGAATGAGAGTCACAAGCACAGTGTGCCGCCAAATTCAGAAACCCATTTCAAGGTGACCCTGGTGTCGCCAGCTTTTGAGGGGCAAATGAGGGTGCGGCGGCATCAGGCGATTTACAAGGTGCTGGCCGAGGAGTTGGCTGGTGAGGTTCACGCTTTGGCGTTACATCTGTACTCACCGGAGGAGTGGGAGGTAACCGGCCAGGCGGCGCCGGAGTCTCCGAATTGTATGGGTGGGTCCAAGAAGGATCCGGTGATGGCGGCACGGACCGCTCAGGGAGAGAATCAATGAGTCAGCTTTTCCAGATTCATCCGGAGACGCCGCAGAAGCGTCTGATTAACCAGGCTGTGGATATTCTTCGCCGTGGCGGCGTGATCGTCTATCCCACGGATTCGGCCTATGCCATTGGCTGTCACCTGGGAGACAAGCAGGCGGCGGACCGGATCAAACGGATTCGCCGACTGGACGACAAACACAATTTCACGCTGGTTTGCCGGGATCTTTCAGACATCGGCATTTATGCGAAGGTGGATAACACCCAGTACCGGCTCCTGAAGAATTTTACTCCGGGGCCTTACACGTTCATTCTCGATGCGACCAGTGAGGTACCCCGGCGGTTGCTGCATCCGAAGCGCCGTTCTGTCGGTGTGCGGGTGCCGGATAATGCGATTGTTCAGGAGCTACTGGGGGAGCTCGGTGAGCCGATTATGAGCAGCACCCTGATTCTGCCCGGCGAAACGGACCCTATGACGGATCCCTACGATATTCGGGAAACCCTTGAGCATGAGCTGGATTTGATAATCGACGGTGGCTTCTGTGGAATGGAAGCGACCACTGTGGTGGACTTTACCGGCGACGCTCCGGCGGTTACCCGTGTCGGGAAAGGGGATCCGGCGCCTTTTGAGGCCTGATCGCCATTACTTGTCCTGATGTCAGGCCCGGGCGTTCAGGTTGAAGGCGTACTCCCGGGCATTTCCCGCGGCCTCCAGTTGCTCGGCACTGACCGAGCGCCGCAGGGTATCGTAACGGTGGACCAGGTCCTGTAGACCATTGAACTGCTGATTCTCACTGATCAGCGTATCCAGTAGTGGATTGTTCACCCCGTAGGCCTGGTTTAGCTTGAGTGCATTGTCCATGAAGTGCAGCGTGGGTTCGTTAACGCTGAGTCGATTGAATGCTTCCGTGAAGTTCTTGTTCACGTTCAGGTCTTTCTCGATCTGTGCCCGGGTGCTGTCAATCATTTTTCCGTCTACCGCAACGTTACCGCTTTCATTCTTACTCACGTTCAATGCTGTTGCCGGGTGCAGGTTGTATTCGGCAAGTTTGTGCCGCAACGTCTCCCGAACAAAGGCAAGGTCCTGCCCTACTGTCTGTTTGTAGTCGGCCATGGCGAGCCGGCGGGCTTTGAGGCTGGCGAGGTTTGCCGCGCTGCTCTCCGAGGGGGTGAAACGGTCATCGCCAGAGCTGGGTTCTGTTTCCGGGGTATTTGTCTGGACCTTGCCCGCCGGGCTCTCCGTGCCTGAGGGAGGTGTCTGGCGCTTTTCCATGGCCAGCTGGAATTGGGTGCTCGCCTGGATCAGAGAGGTCAGCAGTGACATGAGTGGGATTCCTCCTTTGGCCAACCGCGTGCGGTTTCCAAGCGGTGTGCGTTGGGAATATCAAATACCTGTCATCTGGGAATGCAGCTTTCAGGCCAACTCTGTTGAGTGTCGGGTGCCCGTGAATGGAAGTGACTGATTGTGAATCTGATCTGCGTCAGGAAATTATTGGCACATATCTATAAAGTTTGACGACAGTTAATCGTCGCCATTAGAAGGCAAAACAATTGTCAGGCCACCCGTTGAGTGGCCCTTGTGCCGGGTTACCATGAAAAAACACCGTTCCATTCGCTTTTTGCTTCTGGCAGCACTCGCGGCAGGTTTCTTGCTGATTCTGGTATTTTCTGTGCTTTACAGTGCTGATTCGCAACGTGACCACATGGAAGAATTCAGTCAACGGTATGTCGGTGGGTTGGCAAAGTCTTATTTCGACGGGCTGAATACCATGATGGTGACCGGCACGATTGCTAACCGCGAAGTTCTCCGTGACAAGGTAATGGCGCCGGCGGATGTGCTGGATGTGAGGGTGATTCGCAGTGACCATCTGAATCGCACCTTCGGGGTCGGCAATGCCTCGGAGCAGGAAAGAGAGCCCCGGGATGAGAAAGCGCTGGCGGGAGAGAGAGTCGAGTCTTATTCGAGTAACGAAGACGGTCGGGTGTACACACTGATTGAGCCGGTGATTGCAAGGGCGAACTATCAGGGGGTGAACTGTCTGGGCTGCCATCAGGCGAACGAAGGGGACGTGCTTGGCGCTATTCGCGTGGAGTACTCACTGGCTGAGAGCGATGCTCGTCTGCATCAACAATTGCTGACCAGTGGTAGCATCCAGGTGGCCATCTTTGCTGCGGTGTTTTTCCTGATGGCAGCAGTACTGAGCCGATTGGTGTTCTCGCGTTTACGGCGACTCCACGACCGTATGGACGAAATTTCCAGTAACTCGGATCTGACCATCGAGCTGGACGTTACGCGCAATGATGAAATCGGCTCTGTCTCACATGCTTTTAATCGAATGATGGCGAAGATTCGTGAAAGCATGAATACGGTGATGGATAACGCCGAACGGGTTGAGCAGGCTGCCAGAAGCATTGCCGGTAAAGCCGACACGACGGAAAGGGAGGTGTTGGATCAGCGTGATAATACCGATCAGGTGGCCAGCGCCACCACCGAAATGGCGGCGTCTGCGGTTCAGGTCCGGGAAAATGCCGTGCACACGACCCGGAAGTCTGCGGACACGGCGGAATCGGCCTGCAAGGGAGAGAGTTTGACCCGTGAGGCGGTGGAAGGTATCGAAGCGCTGAATAGTGAAGTTCAGAAGGGTGCTCATCGAATTGAACGCCTGGATCAGCGCACCGGCCAGATGTCGGATATGCTGGAAGTGATCTCCAGTATTGCCGACCAGACCAACCTGCTGGCCCTCAACGCGGCCATTGAGGCAGCAAGGGCCGGAGAGCAGGGGCGCGGCTTCTCGGTGGTTGCCGATGAGGTGCGGGCGCTTGCTTCGCGAACCCAGCACTCCACGGAGGAGATTCGGCAAACGATCAATGGACTGAGGAGCGAAGTGGCCGATTGTGTGGCCATTATGAATCATGCTTCGAAGAAGGCCGGGCTTCAGGTCTCTGCCATCCTGACCGTGGAGTCGGAGCTGCAGGATATTGCTGCTGCCGTTCGGGAGATTACAGAGCTCAATCAGGAGATGGAAAGCGCGGCAAACGAGCAGAGCGATGTCGCTGAGTCCATCAATCAGAACGTGATTGAAATCAGTCGCTCGGCAGAACAGACCTCCATGGATGCCAGGGAGACCGCGGGTATAGCAGGAGACTTGCTGGCCATGGCGGAAAGTCTGAGAAAAGCCATCGAACAGTTCCGGCTCAGCCGCGATGGTCGGACACGAAAGGGTTAGTGGTGCGCTCCTGACCAAAGGTCGACATAGGTCCGTGTCCGGGAATGAATGCAACGTCATCCCCTAACGGGAACAGATGTTCGCGAATTGAACGGATCAGTGTTGCGTGGTCTCCTTTAGGAAAGTCAGTGCGACCGATAGATCCGTGGAAGAGCACATCGCCCACCAGTGCCAGACCAGACTCCCTGTGATAAAAAACCACATGGCCCGGAGTATGCCCGGGACAGTGCAGCACCTCCAGGGTCTGATTACCCAGAGTGACCCGCTGGCCATCTTCCAGCCAGCGATCGGGAGTGAAGACTTCCGGTGTCGGAAACCCGAACATCTGGGCTTGCTGGGGCAGGCCTACAATCCAGAAATTGTCGTCTTTGTGCGGTCCTTCCACGGGGATGCCCAGTATCTTTGACAACTCGGCAGTGCCGCCGGCGTGATCAATGTGGGCGTGGGTTAGCAGAATCTTCTCGACGCTTACACCTTCTGAATCCACGGCGGCGCGGATCCGGTCGAGATCACCGCCGGGATCGACAACGGCGGCTTTGCCAGTTTCCTCGCACCAGATCAGCGAGCAGTTCTGCTGGAAAGGAGTGACCGGGATGACTCTATACTTCAGTGACATACGCTTTCTCGAAAACAGAACAGAGGGTTTGGCTCGGAAGTTTACCACGCCAACCAGATAACATGGCGGGCGCCTTTGCCGGGACGCAGGGCCCTCACAGTGACAGGCTCGACGGCAAAGCCGGCACGTCGGAGTCTCTCGGTAAACGCGTGTTCCGGGCCTGCTGACCAGTAGGCGAGGATGCCGTCTGGTCGAAGGGCTCTCTGGGCTGCCGCAATACCTTCCGGTGAATAGATCCAGTTGTTTTCCTTGCGCGTTAAGCCTTCGGGGCCGTTATCGACATCCAGAAGGATGGCATCCCATTCACTGTCACTGGTTCTGAGTAGCTCAGCGACATCACCAATGTGCACGCGGGCTCGGGGATCGGTCAGCGGATTTCCGGCGGCTGCGCCCAAGGGCCCGCGATTCCAGGTTTCCACCTCGGGAACCAGTTCAGCCACTGTCACCTGCGCCTCGTCACCCAGAGTGGCCAGCGCAGCTGCCAAGGTGAAGCCCATACCCAGCCCACCGATCAGGACTTGGGGTGCGGGTTGATCGGTAATTCGTTCGCATGCCAGGGTGGCCAGGGCATCTTCCGAGCCGTGGATCCGGCTGTTCATCAATTCACCAGTGGTGCCGGCGATCTTGATGGAGAACTCCTCGTTGCGCTGTAAGAGGCGTAACTGGGTTCCTTTGCCGGGGATGATTGCAGTGCCGATTTCGGTGAAGCGGGCCATTTCAGGTTCCGGGTTGAGAGCTGGGCCGGCAGTTTAACCTGCTTCATTCACGGTGAAAATAAAACCCTTGGGCAAGGTGGAAGCCGCCCCAGTCGCTTAACAGAAAGTAGGTAAAGCCCTGGCTTGGCCCATGAGTCCCGGTGTCCGTATTTACGCCTAGCCGCTTATCGCTTCCTATTCTCTTATCCTCCAGCTTCGGCTACTCTGGGTTTTAATAGACGTTTTCTAATCGGTTAATTATCCATGACGTTGTCTCATTTTGCCGCGCGTTCTTCTGGTCGGACTCCATTGTCTGATGCATTCGCGCGTCTTGCCGTTTTCCACTCTTTTCGCTGAATTCGCCGAATGACTCGCCGAATTCGGCGA
>NZ_JAHKPI010000020.1 GCF_018860425.1 Marinobacter sp. F3R08
CCTGCTCAGAGGTGTCAACGATGATCCGGAAAAAAATTCAGAATCACCACAAATCGATCACGCAACGATCAGAATCCTGGCAATCTTCTTCTTGCCAGCCTGCACCACACAATCATCTCCTTCTTTAAACAGACGATCGCCCTCAAATTGCTTGCCATCAACAAAGACCGCACCGCGCCCAAGAACATCCCGAGCAGCTGCCCCGTTCTTTACCAGGCCGGCCAAACGCAGAACTGACGCCATCGGCATTTCAGCCTGCCCATCCAAAGCCACCTCGATCCTTGGTACATTCTCCGGAATCTCACCAAGAGCCACCCTGTTACCCGCAGACTTGTGGGCGGACCTGGCGGCCTCCTCATCATGAAAACGGGCAATTAATTCTTCTGCCAGCAGTTTTTTGTAATCCTGCGGATTCGCCCCGCCCTCGACAGCTTCACGAAACTCATCCACTTCCGCCAGCGGCCGAAAACTCAGCAACTCAAAATAACGCCATAGAAGGTCGTCCGGCATGGACAGCAGCTTGGTGTACATCTCACCCGGTGAATCATTCACCCCCACGTAATTGCCCAGAGACTTGGACATCTTCTGAACGCCGTCCAATCCCTCCAGGATTGGCATCGTGAGAATGACCTGAGGAGTCTGACCATAATGCTTCTGCAAGATGCGCCCCATAAGGAGATTGAATTTCTGATCAGTTCCACCCAACTCAACATCTGCCTTCATGGCCACCGAGTCATAACCCTGCACCAGCGGATACAAAAATTCATGAATCGCGATCGACTGCTCAGCCCGGTAGCGCTTGGTAAAATCATCCCGCTCCAGCATCCGGGCAACGGTATACTGCCCGGCAAGCTTGATCATATCGGCGGCGGTCATCTTGCTCATCCAATCGGAATTGAACATCACGCGCGTTTTATCGGGATCCAGTATCTTGAACACCT
Source organism: Marinobacter sp. F3R08 (assembly GCF_018860425.1). Lineage (GTDB taxonomy): Bacteria > Pseudomonadota > Gammaproteobacteria > Pseudomonadales > Oleiphilaceae > Marinobacter. The sequence goes on from NZ_JAHKPI010000020.1 coordinate 942, forward strand.
GCTCTTTATAGCTAACCGCGTTTTCTGCAACCTGCTGCTCCGTTAGAGGAGGGCGTGTCACACTTTTACCGGACGGGTCGCCGATCATGCCGGTGAAGTCCCCGATCAGAAACATAACCTCGTGGCCAAGATCCTGGAATTGCCGCAACTTGTTAATAAGAACGGTATGCCCAAGATGAAGATCGGGCGCTGTGGGATCAAAACCCGCCTTGATTCGGAGAGGACGCCCCTCCTTTAGCTTTTCAACAAGCCCATCTTCCGGAATAAGCTCGTCTACGCCACGCTTGATTATCGCCAACGCTTCATCAATGGATGCCATGAACAACACGTCCCCGTTTTGATTCTGAAAAGGCTCTCCCAGTTACAGAGCCCAACAAAAGAAATCTGTGAGTTACCCGCCCTCCTGCTAAACTCCTCTGACCAAATTTTGATCAAAACAGGCGTGACAGGGCGGCATATTATAACAATGCAGCCAAAAGAAATCCGGAGGATGGAACCGCGACCGTAATGTTCCACACTGTCCCGCATGCATTTTATACGGTAATCTGACGAACTATACTTGAACAACGGCTTTAAATGGCTGATACAAGCTGCCGGAATACCGATTAAAAACGGGTGCGATACGTGCTAACCATGTTTCCGAAAACACACATTACTATTGCTGCCGCGGCTACGGTTGTTGTTACTGCAGCCATTCTTATGAGCCCTAGCAGTAATGTTGAAGCGAAAAGAATGTCTTACGCTCTGGATTTGGAGCAAGGGAGCGTTTCCGACTCAGGCGCCTCACCTTTACAAGCAATAACGCCCGACTCAACAGCCGAAGCGGCGGACTCGAAAGGCCTTGAACCCGATGTTACGGCCAAGATAGATCATCAACCCGGCTTCTCCGCGCCGGAACAACCTGCCGCTCCCGAACAAGCAACGCTCGACTGGCAAACCTTCGAAATAAAGTCCGGAGACACGCTTTCTTCGTTGTTCAGGGAGGCCGGCTTCAATGACGGCATTATGCTCTCTGTTATTCACGGCGAGGGAGAGGCTGAAAAGCTTCAACGGCTGTACGCTGGCGAGACCATCCGTTTTGCGACGACCAGAGACGGCTCACTTGCTGCCGTTGAACTGCAACGAAACCTACTAGAAACCCTGAGAATTGCTAAAGACGGCGAGAATTTTACCGGCGAAACCCAACTTCGGAAACCGGAAGCCCGTCCCGCCTTTGCCTCTGGCACGATTGACGGCTCTCTGTATTTGGCAGCTCGTGAAGCTGGGCTTAACGACCGCCTGACTATGGAGCTGGCTGGCATTTTCGGCTGGGACATTGATTTTGTTTACGATGTCCGAAAGGGCGACCAATTTGAAGTGGTTTACGAAGAACTTTACCTCGACGGCGAGAAGTTTGACACCGGCCGAATTCTATCCGCGAGATTTGTAAATCGTGGCGAAGAAAACCTGGCCCTGCTTTACACCGACAGCGAGGGCGACAGCGATTACTACGCCCCTGACGGCAAGAGCATGCGCAAAGCATTTCTGCGAACCCCGATCAATGCCCGGATTTCTTCTCCCTTCAACCTGCAGCGTCGCCACCCTGTACTGGATGTTGTTCGACCTCACGAGGGCACCGATTACGCAGCACCTCCAGGAAGCCCAATTAAGGCAGCCGGCTCAGGGCGCGTGAAATTTGCTGGCTGGAAAGGAGGTTATGGACGTACCGTTGTACTCCAACATGGTGACAACATTACTACTCTTTATGCCCATATGAGTCGCCTTGGCAAAGGCATCAAGAATGGAACCAGAGTGAAGCAGGGCCAGACTATTGGCCATGTTGGCTCATCCGGCATGGTCACCGGCCCGCACCTGCACTATGAGTTCAGGGTCAATGGTTCGCCGCGGAACTCACGCACTGTCAAACTGCCGGATGCCAAGCCCATACCGCCGTCCGAGATGGCGAGATTCAAGCAGTTCACCAACCAACGCGTCGCACAGTTTGACGTTTTCCGTGAGCGCTACCAGCAAGTCGCTCTCGCTTCGGACGACTGAACCAAGAATGGAATCCTGGATCGGTTTGATGTCGGGCACCAGCATGGATGGCATTGATGCCGTGTTGGTGTCATTCCCGCACAACACTGTCCAGATCCATGCATCACAGACAGTCCCCTACCCTGACCAGATTCGACACCGCATTCTCGCGGCCAGCCAGAATCAGGCCACACCCGACGAAATCGGTGAACTCGATACTCTGGTAGGGAAACTGTTCGCCCAGGCAGCGGAAGAAGTTATTCAGGCGAGCGGTTTTAACCGGGCGACCATTGTCGGCATTGGCAGCCACGGGCAAACCATTCGCCACCAGCCCTCCGGCACGGCTCCTTTCTCAACTCAAATCGGCAACCCTTCTGTGGTTTCTGAAATCACAAAAATCACCACGGTCGCTGATTTCCGGAGACGGGATCTGGCCGCCGGAGGCCAGGGCGCACCATTGGTTCCGGCTTTCCACAAGGCCTTTTTCAGCTCAGACAGCGAGAACCGGTGCATTCTTAATCTCGGGGGCATCGCCAATATCACCTGGCTCCCTGCCAGCCCTCTCGTGCCTGTGACTGGTTTCGACACGGGCCCAGCCAACGCACTGATGGACGCCTGGTGCATGGACCAGACCGGACTTCCTTTTGACAGTGATGGCCATTGGGCTGGTGAGGGCTCTGTCAATCGGGACCTTCTTGATGACATGCTTTCAGATGCCTATTTCCCGAGAGTACCTCCCAAAAGCACAGGGAAAGAGCGGTTCAATCTTGAATGGGTTAAAACACTGGTAAGCCGCCATCCAGGCACGCCTCCCGAAGATATCCAGAGGACGTTACTGCAACTAACCGTTAGCAGCATCGCTCGCCAACTGCCTGAGAGCACGGACCTTCGAATTTACGTCTGCGGAGGCGGTGCGCGAAACCCGCTCTTGATAAGAGAACTTGCCGAGGCCGTGCCACACGCCCGACTCTCATTGACGTCGGAACTAGGGATAGACCCTCAAATGGTAGAGCCTGTGGCATTTGCATGGTTGGCCAAGCAGACAATCGAGGGGCGGCCAGGAAATCTGCCAGACGTAACCGGAGCAGCAGGTTTTCGTATTCTCGGAGCCATTTACCCCGCCTGACTCATTTCCAGATTAAATCGAGAAAGAACTGCCACACCCACAGGTAGAACTTGCATTCGGATTCTGGACAACAAACTGCGATCCCTGCAGACCTTCCTGATAATCAATCGTGGCGCCCACAAGGTATTGATAGCTCATCGGATCGACAAGGAGATAGACGCCATCACGTTCAATGACGGTGTCTTCTTCATCCTGGCTCTCATCAAACGAAAAGCCATACTGGAATCCGGAGCAGCCCCCGCCGGTTACAAAGACGCGAAGTTTGAGTTCCGGATTTTCTTCTTCCTCAATCAACTCACGTACCTTGGCAACGGCACTGTCACTGAAAAACAGTGGTGTGGCCATGTGTTGCTGAACTGCGCTCAAGTTCGCCTCCGGTTTATCAAGAACAACTCAGGCGATTATGGTATTCCTGACTAAAACAATCAACTATTCGGATTCCTTGGCATCGCTTAACACCTCGCGCCCCGAGGCATGATCACCTGCAAGTGCTTGTTGCCCAACAGAGTCTTCCGACTTGGGATCCCTGGAAAGCAGCCCTGCCGACTCCCGCTGATGCACCAGATTGCCGTTAACTGACGCCCCCATCTCCATTTCGATCAGGTTGTAGTAGACACTACCATTGATAGAGGCTTTTTCTGCCAACTCAAGATGTGCTGATGCATAGACATCACCATTCACCGAACCGTTAATGATGACGTGGGGCGCATGGATATCGCCAGTCACCTCACCTACTTCCGAGATCCTGAGTACCGCGTCGGCGCTTTCGTCCGAAACCACCTTGCCGCAAATCCGACCATCCACATGAAGCCCACCACTGAAAAGCACATCGCCTTCAATGGTCGTTCGTGAGGAAATCAACGTATCAAAATGGCCGGTGGGACGCCGTGGTTTCTGCTTTTTCTTGCCAAGCATGTCAGTTCTCCGTTAAATCGTTCCAGTTAAAGGTGCGCTCTGCTTGTGAGGATTTTTTCCCCTCAGCCTGAGCCACCACCTGGATCTCAAGCGGCTTAAATTCTTCCGGTAAAATCAGGGAACCTTCAACATCCTGAAAGTACCGGAAACGGAATTTCACACCGAGATCAGCTATGTCCTCTGAGAGATCACGCAAGGCGATGACCTCTTTTTCTTCATCGCGCAAACCTATGACGTTGACCGCCACAACACCGGAAATGTAACTCTTGTTGTTACCAACCTGAGTCAATACCAACTTGAAGTCATAGGCACCCTTGTTACGGGATTGAACCAGGGCAAAACTGTCAACCTGCAAACCTTTACTGGTTTCTGACGGCGCCATGATATTTTTATAGAAAGTCAGGTCCGATTGCAGTGACGCCATCCGGGTTTCCAGGCTCACAATAGTTTTCCTCGCCTGGTTCAGCGCCTGTTCATCAACAGCCCGTCCACGCTCAAGGATAATCAGCTGTTGCCGTGCCTCGCGATACTCCTCCCTGAGCTCTTCGACTTCGCTCTCCAGCAACTGGTTTGATTGCTCAACACTGGAGAAACGGAAACCACTCTGGGACAGTCCTGCAGCATACCCGGCGATCGCAGCGATGATGGTGAACACAAGCAGGATAGCCGTTCTGCGCAAGCGATAGCCCGGACGATGGCGGATTACCACATACTCTTCAGCCGGTTTGCGGTGTTCGCTCACAATCTTCCCTTGGGCATCAAGGCAAAAGCGCTGGGGCTTCAAGCCCCATGGTCTCTTTCAGACCGAACATGATATTCATGTTCTGAACCGCTTGTCCGGCGGCGCCTTTGACCAGGTTATCGATAACGGAAGAGACAATGACAATATTGCTCTGTTCCTGCCTGTGCAGCGCCATACGACACTGGTTTGCTCCGCGCACACTCCGGGTTTCAGGATGGCTGCCGAAAGGCATGACGTCGACAAATGGTTCATCAGCGAACCGCTTTTCGAACAGGGCCTGAAGCCGATCGAAATCCGTTGGATTACTTAGCTCGGCGTAAAGTGTCGCTTCAATGCCGCGGATCATCGGGATCAGATGAGGAACGAAGGTCACGCCCACATCGTTGCCAGCAGCGACAGACAAGCCCTGGCGAATCTCTGGCAGGTGGCGATGGCCAGAGGCGCCGTAAGCTTTGAAGCTTTCACCAATTTCACCATGCAGCATGCCGATCTTGCCCTGACGACCTGCACCGCTGGCGCCAGATTTGGCGTCCGCAATCAAGCGGGCAGGATCGACCAGGCCTTGCTCCAGCAAAGGCAGGAATCCCAGCTGTACAGCCGTAGGGTAACAACCCGGGTTAGCAACCAGCTGGGCTGCTCGTATCTCTTCACGCACCACCTCTGGCAACCCATAAACCGCCTTTTCAGCCCATTCCGGGCTTTCGTGGGCCATGCCATACCAGGTGGCCCAGACGTCCAGATCTTTCAACCGGAAATCGGCTGACAGATCAACCACTCGCACACCGGCCGACATCAGTTGCGGGACCATTCTCATGGCTACGCCGTGAGGCGTGGCGAAGAAAACCAGATCGCACGCTTCAAGCGCGGCTATGTCCGGCTCCGAGAACGCCAAATCATAATGGTCGCGCAAATTCGGGTACATATCCGCTACCGGCATGCCGGCCTCGGAACGCGAAGTGATGCAACTGACCGAAACTTCAGGGTGAACCGCGAGGATTCTCAGCAGTTCCACACCGGTGTAGCCGGTGCCACCAACGATGCCTACTTTAATCACCATTTTCTCCAGCGACGTGGTACCAGAATTAAGAGCTTTAACGCCGTAGTCTACCATGATAAACCAATGACTTATTGCAGCCCTTGGGACGACCGTTACAATGATGTCAGATTCTTTCTGACAGTCCACTGAACTTCATCGGAACTCCGGCCTCATGCAGAAAATCTGGCACCAGATTACCGAACACATGATTCCTGTTTTCCGACGTCGACTGTCCGGCGTCGACGCGCTGCCTCAACTGGCAGTTCTGGGACTGCTCTCGGGACTGATTACCGGCGGCGTAATCCTGGTCTTTCGCCTTGCCATTGAATGGCCCCTGGAACATTTCCTCCCGGGGCATGGATCCGAAACCTTCGAGCAACTGGATATACTCACTCGCGGCCTCCTGCCGCTCATCGGCGCGCTCAGTCTCGGCTTACTGATGCATAAGTTGGCGATCCATGACCGAAAAGTGGGGGTCGTTCATGTCATGGAACGCCTGAACTATCATCAGGGTTATATATCCGTTCGCAGTGCAATCGTTCAGTTCATCTCCGGAGTAGCGACTGTCGTTAGCGGTCAATCGGCGGGCCGGGAAGGGCCGGCCGTTCACCTGGGGGCAGCGTTTTCCAGCCTGATGGGACAGTGGATGAAGCTGCCCAACAACAGCATCCGGACACTGGTAGCCTGCGGTTGCGCAGCAGCGATTTCAGCCTCATTCAACACCCCGATCTCCGGCGTCATTTTCGCTATGGAAGTGGTGATGATGGAGTACACCATTGCCGGCTTCACGCCGATTATTCTGGCGGCAGTGAGCGCAGCGATTGTTACCCAGGCGGTGTATGGTGCAGAACCGGCGTTCAGCGTCCCGGCACTCACCATGAACTCGTTGCTGGAAATCCCCTGGATTCTGGCAATTGCCGTGATTATCGGCGTTGCAGCGGCGCTGTTTATACATTTGGTCGATACCATGGGTAAACACACCCACCGCCCAATCCTTCTTCGCATCAGCGCGGCGGGCCTTCTCATGGTACCGTTTGCCATTCTCGTACCGGAAACCATGGGAGTTGGCTACGATACAGTAAACGAAACTATCAACGGACAGCTTGGCTTCTGGCTGTTGTTAGGAGCAGGCGTCGCCAAGCTGACTGTAACCTCTCTGTCCATTGGTCTTGGCATGCCAAGTGGCGTGATCGGCCCCACCCTGTTCATGGGAGCAACCTTGGGGGGCGCCATGGGATTGATTGGTGCCCAGATTGTGCCTGAGCACGCATCATCTGTTGGCTTTTACGCCATGCTGGGAATGGGCGCCATGATGGGCGCCGTGCTCCAGGCCCCACTCGCGGCCCTGATGGCCTTGATGGAACTCACGCGAAATCCCAACATCATTCTTCCGGGCATGCTGATTATTACCACTTCGAGCCTGGTGACCAGTGAAGCCTTTGGCAAAAAATCACTCTTCTTGACCATTCTCAAAAATCAGGGCCTCAGCTACCAGAACTCACCAGTTATTCAGGCCCTGCGACGGGTGTCGGTTGGTGCCATAATGGATCGCAGTATATTGCGCACTGAGCGGCAACTGACGGCCGACGAAGCCCGCAAGGCTCTGAAATCCGAACCCAAATGGCTGATAGTCGAAGGAAGCAGTGGTCCCACAGCTCTGCTCCCGGCGGTTGATCTGGCGAGGTATCTCGAAGATACGGAAAAGCTGGTCATCAAGGAAGACATTACCCCACCGGAATCCATTGACCTGATGGATATTCCTGCCAACCGTCGGGACATTGCGCCGGTACAATATCAAGCCACCCTGGAAGAGGCTCTGGATGAGTTTGATTCAACCAATGCTGAGGCTCTTTACGTACAACGTCACGTGGCACCCATGATCCAGCGGGTTTATGGCGTGGTGCTAAAATCCGACATCGAAAGTTACTACCAATATCGACGGAGCTGACAAATGCTGTGGGTGAAAGCCTTCCATATTATTTCCCTGGTGTGCTGGTTTGCCGGTATTTTCTATCTGCCCCGGCTATTCGTCTACCATGCGGCCTGTGAGGATGAGCCGGGGCGTGAGCGCTTCAAAATCATGGAACGCAAGCTGTACCGGGGCATCACCACGCCATCGATGATCGCAACGATTGCCTTCGGGGTATGGCTGATCAGTTACAATGTTTCCGGCTATTTCAGCCAGGGCTGGATGCATGCAAAGCTCGCACTGGTCGCGACACTGATCATTTACCATTTCTATTGCGGACACCTTGTAAAGGTTTTCCGGGACGACCAGAACACCAGAAGCCATGTCTTTTACCGTTGGTTCAATGAACTGCCGGTGCTGATTCTGCTGGCCGTTGTTATCCTTGCAGTTGTTAAACCGTTTTGAGGAGCTGAGTCATTAAACGCTATACCCGACCCCAGGTTCTGATTCTTTCCGGCCTCGACCCATCCGGCGGCGCTGGAATTCAGGCTGATATCCAGGCAGTCACCTCACTGGGCTGTCATCCTTTGCCGGTTATCACCTGCCTCACCGTGCAGGACACACGCAACGTGTATGGCGCTGAAGCTGTATCCGCTGACCTGATTCGCCAGCAACTGCGCTGTCTCTCAGAAGACACGCCCATTCATGCCATCAAAACCGGCGCCCTGGGCAATGCCGCGGTTGTGGATGTGCTGGTGGATTTTATCCGTGATCATTCAGCCCTACCGGTGATTACTGATCCGGTCATCAAGGCTGCAGGTGGCGGTGATCTGGCCGACGATGAGCTGGTTTCCGCCATGAAAGAAAAGCTCTTTCCCCTGGCAGAAATGATCACGCCAAACGGCATCGAGCTGGCCATGCTAGGGGGCAGCGAAGATCCTGAGCAATCCGCTGACAACCTTTTGAAAGGCGGCTGCGAATCAGTATTGGCCACCGGAGGACACGGTACCGGCGTTCACATTACCAATACTCTCTACAACCATGCCCCTGAACCCATGCACTGGGAAGTGGAACGTATCGGCGGCGAGTACCATGGCACAGGCTGTACACTGGCGGCCGCCATTGCCGCTGGAAGAGCTTCCGGCCTGTCTCCCCGCGCCGCCATCTCCCAGGCTCAGAACTACGTCCAGCGTGCCATATTGCACGCGCTGGAAGTTGGCAAGGGGCAGCCAGTACCCGATCGGGGGATACTGTGGGAGCGATGAGCAAAGGGCTTCGTCCGGGGCTCTATGCCGTCACCGACAGTGTGCTCACCCCGCCCGACATCCTGATCCAATCGGTTGAGGCCGCGCTTCGGGGCGGCGCAATCATGGTACAATACCGCGAGAAACATGCGCCGATGGCCGAAAGGCTTTCTCAGGCCACTGACCTTCAGTCGGCCTGCCGGAATGCTGGTGTACCGCTGCTGATCAACGACGACCCGGAGCTTGCGAAACGCGTGGGCGCCGCCGGTGTTCACATGGGGCAGACGGATGGCTCTCTTCAAGCCGCCCGCCACCTGCTAGGGGATCAAGCCATTATCGGCATTACCTGTCACGCTGATCTGGCACTCGCTCAGGCCGGGCTGGAGGCAGGCGCAGACTATCTGGCCTTCGGCCGCTTTTACACATCGTCAACCAAACCCGGCGCACCGGCCGCACCTCCCCGGGTGCTGACCGATGCAAAATGTTTCGGGCGCCCACTGACCGCCATTGGCGGCGTGACTGTAGAGAACGGTGAACCCCTGATTCGTGCCGGAGCCGACATGCTTGCCGTGGTCGGCGGCCTGTTTGGCGGCACCACGGATGACATTGAACTGCGGGCAAAAGCCTTTGAACGCCTGTTCGCAAGCCACCACCCACTTTTTTCACTTCCGGAATAACAGGAGCCCAGAATCATGACGCACTCCGAAACCCTTTTCGAACAGGCCCAGAAATACATTCCCGGGGGTGTAAACTCTCCTGTCCGGGCCTTTCGCGGTGTCGGTGGTACGCCGATCTTCTTCAAGCACGCCCAGGGCGCCTATCTTTACGATGAAGACGACCAGCGCTACATCGACTACATCGGCTCCTGGGGCCCCATGATTCTTGGCCACGGGGACAAGCGCATCAAAGAAGCCCTGCACGCCCAGGTTGATCTGGGCGTTGGCTATGGGGCACCCACCGCTCTTGAAACCGATATGGCCAAGAAAGTGTGCGAACTGGTGCCATCCATCGAACTGGTGCGTATGGTGAATTCCGGCACTGAGGCCACCATGAGCACCATTCGACTGGCCCGGGGCTACACAGGTCGCGACAAGATCGTGAAATTTGAGGGCTGCTATCACGGTCACGTGGACTCACTGCTGGTAAAAGCAGGCTCCGGCGCACTCACACTGGGCGTACCGAATTCACCCGGCATTCCCGCCAGCCTGGCCGAGCACACCATCACGTTGTCCTACAACGACATGGACAGCGTTCGGGAATGCTTCCAGGAGATGGGTGATCAGATTGCTGCCATTATCGTCGAGCCCGTGGCCGGCAATATGAACTGCATTCCGCCGGTTCCGGGCTTCCTTGAGGGACTTCGGGAAGTGTGTGACGAACACGGCACGGTGCTTATCTTTGATGAGGTAATGACCGGATTCCGGGTTTCCCTGGGCGGTGCACAGGGACTCTTCGGCGTTACCCCGGATCTCACGGCACTGGGCAAGGTGATTGGTGGCGGCCTTCCAGTTGGTGCCTTTGGCGGCAAACGGGAAATCATGGAGCACATCTCGCCGCTCGGCCCGGTCTACCAGGCAGGAACTCTGAGCGGCAACCCCCTGGCCATGAGCGCTGGCCTGACAACGCTGAATGCGATCTCGGAACCTGGATTCCACGATCGGCTGACCGAAAAAACCAACGCCGTTCGCGATGGCCTGAAAGAAGCGGCTGATGCCGCTGGCATCCCGTTGACGGTTCAGAGCGCAGGTGCCATGTTCGGGTTCTTCTTCACAGAGGAAAGCTCTGTCACCCGTTTTGACCAGGTGATGGGCTGTGATGTTGAGCGCTTCAAGAAGTTCTTCCAGGGTATGCTGAAGGAAGGCATCTATCTGGCTCCTTCAGCCTTTGAGGCCGGCTTCACCACGGCCGCATTGTCAGAAAAAGACATAGCCGATACCTTATCGGCGGCCAAGAAGGTGATGGCCACACTCTGATAACCTGATTGCCCCTCCTCTGCCCCGCGGGTCACAATATGCCCTGCGGGGCCACCTGCGTGACTGGCGTCACACTTTCAAAGCGAACATACCTTAGCGGCATCTTCTGTCGTTGACTTAACATCACCGCTGATTAAAAGTTGCTCAGGTCTCTACCGAGATGCTCTGACGGCACCAATCTAACAAAGACAAGAATCAAGTCAGCGCACGGAAGCACTCAATCTGTCCTGGTGCAGATGCAGTATGAGAACGAAGTCTCTGGAGCAACCCGTTAGGTTGAGCCGCAGTTTGAATAACAAACACAACAACAAACTGTAGGAACGACAATGAAACTCTGTATCCAAGCACTAGCCCTGGCCCTGACTGTGGCCTGGTCTGCGCCCTCTGCCGCCTGGTGGTGGGACTCTACCCCTTCAAACTATACAGATACCCGATACCCGGTTGTACTGGTACACGGCATGTTTGGCTTTGATGCCATTGCCGGCGTGGATTACTGGTATGGCGTGGCAGAAAATCTCCGCAAGTACGGCGCCGATGTCTACACCACCCAGGTCCCCGCGCTGGACAGCACCATCGCCCGTGGTGAAGCGCTGTTACCCCAGGTGCAGGCCATCGCTGCAGTACACGGTAAGGTTAATCTGATTGGCCATAGCCATGGTGGCCCCACTGCCCGCTACATTGCCAGGGTTCGGCCCGACCTGGTCGCCTCTGTGACCTCAGTCGGTTCTCCCCACAAGGGCTCACCGGTTGCAGATCTGATCTATGGTTCTCCCGCCGAAAGCCTGGCCGCAAACCTGGGGAATGCGCTCGGGAGCCTTATCGATCTGCTCTCAGGTGGAGGTTACAATCAAGACCTTAGCTCCAGCCTTGAATCATTGACCACTCAGGGCAGTGCCGAATTCAATAGCTTTGCACCAGACGGGGTTCCAACCACAAGCTGCGGTGAGGGCGCCTACTCGGCAAACGGCGTTCGCTTCTACTCCTGGGGTGGCACCGGCGTCCTGACCAATGTACTGGATCCATCGGACGCCCTGCTGGGCACAACCAGCCTGGCCTTCGGCTTCAGTCAGAACGATGGCCTGGTCGGCCGATGCAGCAGCCGCTTCGGCAAAGTTATCCGGGACAACTACTTCATGAACCATCTGGATGAAGTAAATCAGGCGCTCGGGCTCCACAGTCTGTTTGAAACCGATCCGAAGGCCGTATTCAAGCAGCATGCAAACCGGTTAAAGAACGCAGGACTGTAACTGATAGCCGGCCTTCTGGCTTTGTACAGATAAAGCTAGAGGGCCGCTGCCCGTGCCTCCGCCTGATCCGCACCCGCCACATTTCCGCGCGCCCGGCGGATATCCGCCAGCAACAGCCAACCGGCTCTCTGCAGCCGGACATCACTTCCCGCAAGTGACAAGCCCTTCAGGGTAAACTGCTCTGCAGAGCCTAACTGATCGCCTGCCACATAGGCTTCGGACAGTTTGAAATACACTTCCGCAGACCGGGGTGCAATCCGCTGCGCCCGCTCCAGCCGGCCGATGGCGCCAGATACGTTGCCTTGCGTCAAGAACTGATCGGCCTCGCGCACCAGACTGAGCGCCGCAGGTGAGAGCCCGTCGCCGGTTTCCCGGTAACTTGGAGAACCGGAACGGGAAGAGTCTCTGGTTTCGGGCGTCGTCTCCGGTTGTTCGCTCTTTCGCCAGACCGGAGCTTCGCTCTCTTCACTCCCAGAACTGGTTTGGGGGGGCTCAGGCGCCGTGGAGGGATCAGCATCGGTTGGCACATAAATCCCCCCTCCCGGCCCGGAAGCACAGCCGGCTACTGACAGCAGCGCGGAAACCAGGGTGGCCCTGAACAAAGTTCGGTCAATCATTGAAACAGTCCTTCAAACCAGCCCCGGATACGCCGTTCCAGACTTCCGGAGCACGAAATTGTCTGCGTGGGTTCACTGCCTGCAATATAGGGCAGCAGACGGGCATTTTCACAGTGTTCGTCTGTCAGTGCCTGCTGTTCGGAGCTCACCCAGTGATAGTTCACGCCATCCGGAACCACCGGCGAAAAGCCGTGTTGGGGCACCTGCGCCATGAACGTTGACCACACCGGAAGGGCACCACTGGCTCCGGTCAGTGATGTGGGGCCGTTATCATCGCGCCCAACCCAGGCAACAGCAAGCAGATCACCACTGAATCCCGCAAACCAGGAATCCCGCCCATCGTCGGTAGTCCCGGTCTTGCCTGCCAGGGACAGTTGCTGTGACACCGTGTTGTAGACGGAGCGGCCCGTGCCTTCCTGCATAGTCTCCTGCATGGCGTATTGCACCAGATGGACTGTCGCAGGGTCAGAGACCTGCTCAACCTCAAGACTGTAACGGGACAACGCCTCACCACCGGCATCCGTCACCTCACGAATAGTCCGAAGTGGCGTGTTGAAGCCAGACGTCGCCAACCCCTGATAGATCTGAGCAACCGTCACCGGGCTCATGGAAACCGACCCCAACAGCATAGACGGATACCGCGAAATATTGGTATCGACACCAAAGGCCGTCAATGTTTCTCGCACTTCATCTACACCAATATCCAGACCGACACGAACCGCGGGTAGATTGTAGGAACGGGAGAGGGCCTCATGCAGAGGCACTTCTCCACGCTCCTTCCTATCGTAATTTTGGGGCTGCCAGCGCTGACCGTTATCAAACTCCAGGGTGAAACCTTTATCCAGCACCGGCGTGGTCAGGGTGTATTTATCCGGCTGCTGCAACGCTGCCAGATAAATGAACGGTTTGATCAGAGAGCCAATCGGGCGATGAGCATCCAGAGCCCGGTTGAACCCGGCAAACTGCGGATCACGACCGCCCACCAGAGCCAGCACCTCCCCCGAATCCTTGGAGGTTACCACCAGCGTCGCCTCCAGCGATTCGGCACCCTGGCCACCACCGAGTCTGGGCAGAGTGTCCGTTACTGCATGCTCTGCAGCGAACTGGATAGCCGGGTTCAGAGTGGTAAAGATCCGCAGCCCTTCGCTGCGCAGATCTTCCTCCTTGTAATCACGAGCAAGGTGTCGTCGGACCAAATCAATGTAGGCTGGGTATCGATTTTCCGAGTACGAAGGTCGCTCACTGACTCCCAGAGATTGCTGGCGAGCCCGTGTTGCCCGTCCTGATTCAATCAGTCCAGCCTGCTCCATTTCAGAAATGACCAGGTTCCGTCGCTCTGTTGCACGCTCCGGGTGGCGGCGCGGGTTATAGTAGCTGGGGCCTTTTACCATCCCCACCAACAAAGCGATCTGGCTCACATCCAGATCCTTGAGAGACTCGCCAAAATAGAACTGGCTGGCCAGACCGAAACCATGAATGCTGCGAGTACCGGCTTGCCCGAGATAGACCTCGTTCAGATAGGTCTCCAGAATGTCATCCTTTTCATAGTGCAGCTCCAGAAGCACGGACATCAGAGCCTCGTTAGCCTTTCTCAGCAGAGTCTGCTCGCGTGTCAGGAAGAAATTTTTCACCAGTTGCTGGGTCAAGGTGCTACCACCCTGAACGATTCGTCCGGCCTGGATGTTGGCCAGCATGGCCCTGCCGATCGAGAGCGGTGCAATACCGAAATGATCGTAAAAATTACGGTCTTCCACCGCCATCAGAGTGGCCGGCAGCAAAGCCGGCACCTCGTCCAGCTGGACCAGCACCCTGTCTTCCTTGTGCGCCGGATAGATACCACCAATCTGAGCGGGTTCGAGCCGGACAATCGGAGCTCTGTCGCCCTCAATTACCGAAAACCCCTGAATCCTGTCACCCGAAATTGTCAAAGAAACTCTGCGCCTGGACTCATCACCATCAGGAAAGGAGAAGCCACGGGTGCTGATCAAGAATCGATTACCACTGCGCTGATAACTGCCCGCTTTCTTTCCATCCCCTTTCCGGAAACCGGAGAGGCTCAGTTCCCGCTCTAACGCGCCGGCGCTCACACTGGCACCGTCGAACAATTCAAGCGGACGCGCATACACCCTTGAAGGCACTTCAAACCGCCGCCCCTCGAAACGGGACGTCACAACAGCATCGAGATAAACCATCCAGCCCGCCAGCAGAGCGAGACTGATTGCAGATAACCGGAATACGAATCGCCAGAACCAGGGCCGGCGGCCATTGTTTGGAGACCGGCGGGAAGGCTTTCGTCTGGGTCGGGAAGCAGCTTTTGTATTTTTCATGGCGCGATTATAGCGAAGGCACCCGCAAGGAAGGCAGGCCATCTGTGTGTTATTTCTGTAATCTGGCCGTTATGATAGGGCAAGAAAAATCAACAAGTTCAGGGAATGTGAGGAGAACATTGTGAGTGAGACATCCCCAGGCAATCTGATTCTGGCACTGCAGAATCCAGACCTGTTCGAGCACCCTGTCGACGGGTTTCAGGTCATCGAAACTCACATATCCCAGGTGCTACTGACCGGTGATTACGCCTACAAGATCAAGAAGCCCATGGATTTCGGTTTCCTGAACTTCTCCACCCTCGAGCGCCGCAAGCATTTCTGCGAAGAAGAGCTGAGACTCAACCGACGCCTCGCCGAGAAACTGTATCTGGAGGTAGTACCCATCACCGGGACACCGGAATCCCCGGTCCTGGGTGGCGAAGGTGACGCTTTCGAATACGCCATCAAGATGCGCCAGTTCCGCCAGGACCAACTCTTTGATCGCCAGCAGGAACAAGGCGAACTGGCGCCTGATTTACTGACCGGACTCGCACGCCAGGTGGCCGCATTCCACGATCAGCTGCCGCCCGTGCCCGATGAAAAACCACTGGGAACACCGGAAGCGGTGTTTGCCGCCATGCAGGAGAATTTTGACCAGATCCGCCCGCTGATTGACAGCCCGGACTTGCTCATGCAGCTGGACAACCTTCAGGCCTGGACCGAATCCACCTTCGAGCGTCACCGGGATCTGATTGGCCGTCGTCGCGCCAGTGGCATGGTTCGGGAATGCCACGGCGATCTCCATCTGGCCAACATCACCCGTTTTGACGATGAGGTGACGGTTTTCGACTGCATCGAATTCAACGAACCGTTTCGCTGGATCGATGTCATCAACGATCTTGCCTTCCTGCTGATGGATCTGGAATCCCGTCGGGAAAGCGCTCTGGCCAACCAGGTTCTGAACACGTATCTGGAATACCGGGACGACTTCGAGGCCTTGCCCTTGCTGCCCCTCTATAAGGCCTATCGCGCCATGGTTCGCGCCAAGATCGCGTTGTTTACCATGGGCAATCCGGCTCTCAGTGACGACGAGAAAGCCGATCTGATGCAACGCTATCGCGACTACGCCCAGTTGGCGGAAGATTACGGCACCATCCCCAACCACTATCTGCTCGCGACAACCGGCCTGTCCGCCAGCGGCAAGACCTGCGTCAGCGCCGCCCTGGCGAACGAACTGGGGCTTATACGTCTGCGTTCCGATGTTGAGCGCAAACGCCTGCATGGACTGACACCGCTGGAAAGCTCCCGCTCTCCAACAGGAGGCAACCTGTATACCGAAGCCGCAACGGTGAAAACCTATCAGCGACTGGCCGGGCTTGCCAGCGAGGTTCTTGCAGCCGGATTACCGGTCATTGTCGATGCCGCCAGTCTGAAAGAGAAAGAACGTTCATTGTTGGCATCAGTTGCAGAAGCCCAGGGGGTTCCGTTCACACTGATTCACTGCGAGGCGCCCGAAGACCTGCGCCGGGAGTGGATCCGCAACCGTAAAGGTGATGCTTCCGAAGCCACCGAGGAACTGCTGGATGCCCAGCAAGCATGGTTTGAGCCACTGACCGTCGAGGAGAAGAGTCACACGATTCATCTGCATACCGACCAGGCTCATGTGGCTGAGGCCGTGGCCGACCGGATCCGGCAGCATCTGGGTATTCCCGGCGCCACCGCACGTTAAGGACAACACGAGTTTTCTGGCCAGCGCGAGGTTTTAGATGGACGACAGAAGCGAACACGAAGTACAACAGATCAGTCACCCTCTCTATGACATTCTTCGTAGCGAGGACATGCCGGCGTTCAACGCGGAGAAAGCAAAGCTTGCAGAGCCGCCCAGCTTCGCCCACGGCGATTTCCGCGGGCTGGATTTGCGGGGAATGGATGCCAAGGGGCTGGATTTTCGCCACGCTTACTTTCGCGGCGCGGATCTGCGGGGCGTGGACTTCTCAAAGTCCAGGATGGAAGGCGCAAGCATTGCCAGTGCCAAGATTTCCGGGTGCTATTTTCCACACCGCCTGCAAGCCGACGAGATTGTCATGTCTCTGAATCACGGGACCCGCATGCGCTACGCCATCCTTCCGAAATGACCAGCAACCAGCATCAATGGCAACCTGTGTGTCCGGTGTCAGAACTACTACCCGGCAAATTTGTAGAGTTCCGGCTCCGGGAAAAAGCCCGTGAGCCGGAGGGCATGCCGTTAACAGGGTTCCTGTTCCTGGATGGCGCCATACCCAGGGCCTATCTCAATATCTGCCCCCACCTGGGCGTGGAGCTGAACTGGATGCCGGGCCGTTTCATGGACACGGACAATCTGTTCATCCAGTGCTCCACCCATGGCGCCCTCTTCAAGCCATCAGACGGAGAGTGCGTCACGGGACCGTGCCAGGGTGATGTACTCACCCAACTGGATTTACGCGAACAGGAAGGCCAGATCGAGATCAGACTTCCAGAATAACCGGCACCGATTCGGTGAGCGTCAATACGCCCGTGGGTGAGCCATCACTCGCACTCAGGTCGGAACGATAAGCGATCACTTCAACACCCGCATCGCACGCCTCGCGCAGCAGCTCACCGTATTTTCGGTCGATATGATCGGCCGGTCGAACGGTTTCAATCCCGGTGTGATTGACCACGAAAAACAACACTGCGCGATCACCCTGCCGAACCTGGGCCATCAACTCTCGCAGGTGCTTCTGCCCCCTCTCCGTCACGGCGTCCGGGAAAAAACCCTGACCGTTCTCCGCCAGCGTGACATTCTTGACTTCAACCCAGGCGTCCGGTCCGCTGTCATGACCAGACAGCAACAGATCAATCCGGCTTTTTTCCGAACCATATTTCACCTCGGCGCGGCAATCCGGATAACCGGCCAGCTCCACCACCGTGCCATTCTGAACGGCTTCGCGGGCCTGGCTGTTTGGCCTTGCGGTATTTACGCAGGCCAGCTGCCCGGGCACGGCTTCCACCAGCTCCCAGGTAAACCGGAGTTTGCGCTTGGGATTATCGCTGGCACTGAGCCAAACCCGAGCATCCTCAGGCTGGCAACCAAGCATGGATCCTGTGTTCGGGCAGTGGGCAGTTACTTCCGAGCCATCCGCCAGACGCACATCCGCCAGGAAGCGTTTGTAGCGACGAATCAGACGGCCTTCAACCAACGGTTCTGGAAACTTCATGTGATCTCCGTACAAAAGTCGATGTCACAAGGCTGGCACCCCCGTGACTAATCTGCTATTTTCCGCAAATTCCCGTTTCAGGACGAATGCTTCATCCAGGGTACAACCGCTCAGCCACGGGGGCTCAAGCGGAGGGAAGCAAAGCGTTCTTGTGAAGTACAGACAAGAGGCCGGGTTCAATGGCAAAGACTGCGGAACAACCACGCGAACGTTTTACCAACTTCACCCCTTATGAAATCAAGAAGGGTGAAGAGTACATGAGTGCCGAAATGCTGCAGCACTTCAAGGATCTGCTACTGCAATGGAAGCAGGAGCTGATGGAAGAAGTCGACCGCACCATGCACCACATGCAGGAAGACGCCGCAAATTACGCCGATCCCAGCGATCGCGCAACCCAGGAAGAAGAATTCAGCCTGGAACTGCGCACCCGGGACCGGGAGCGGAAACTGATCAAAAAAATCGACCAGACCATCGATCGCATCGACAAAGATGACTACGGTTTCTGTGATCAGTGCGGTGTCGAGATCGGCATTCGCCGCCTGGAAGCCCGTCCGACCGCTACTATGTGCATTGATTGCAAGACTCTGGCCGAGATTCGCGAACGCCAGACCGGCATCTGAGCCAACATCTGACAGCTGCCGGTCTTGCGCCATCCCTGGCGCTGCCGGCTGACTGACCACCATGAGCAATCTTCCGTATCGGGGTCGCTTTGCGCCCTCTCCGACCGGCCCACTGCATTTCGGTTCACTGGTCACGGCACTTGCCAGCTTCCTGGAAGCCCGCAGTCAGGGCGGCCAATGGCTTATTCGCATTGAAGATCTGGATCCGCTTAGAGAACCTCCGGAAGCCACTGGCCAGATCCTCGCCAGCCTGGAGGCCCACGGTCTGTTTCCCGATGAGCCGGTAAGATTTCAGTCCAGACGACACGATGCCTACCAGGCCGCCATTGACCAACTCCTCGACGGTGGATGGGCCTACCGCTGCCAGTGCTCACGCAAGGAGCTTCAGGCCCATCAGGGACGACATCCCAATCAATGCCGGAATCGCAAGGGGATGTCCGATGACCGCCCCTACGCCATCCGCTTTGCACTGGAGGATGAAGACTGCCATTGGCAGGACTTGTTACTGGGCCTGCAACACCAGACCGTGACGGCCGAGGTTGATGATCCGGTGATGCTCCGCAAGGAGGGATTCTACGCTTATCAGCTTGCTGTGGTAGTTGATGATATTGACCAGGGAATCACAGACGTGGTTCGCGGCTCGGACCTGCTGGAGATGACGGCCCAACAGCAACAGATTTTCCGGGCACTGGATGCCCGCGTTCCCCGCTGGCTGCACATCCCGGTCATACTTAACGATCAGGGCCAGAAACTCAGCAAGCAAACCCACGCGCCGGCGATCGACAACGAATTACCGGTACAGAACCTGTTCAGGGCACTTTCGGCACTTGGCCAGAAGCCGCCACCGGCCCTGCAAAGTGGCTCCGTGGAATCACTGCTGGAATGGGGCCAGAGGAACTGGCGAAGGGACGCCATCCACCTGACATCCCAGTGAGGGACATGGTATAAAGCCCTTCTCACACCTCAGCGCGGATAGCATGCCTGATGTATATCTACCGTCTGGTCTTCCTGTTGGTCTTGGCCATCTATATATTTTCACCCAACATTCTTGACTGGTGGACGTCGCCCGGGAACGTCTGGTACAGCCCATTCATTATCTGGTCCGCACTGATTGCCATCGGTTTCTGGCTGGAATGGCGGCGGGATCCCAATGAGTTTTAGCGCACCCGGTCTGCTGCTGGCGAGCCTGCTCTATCTCATTTTACTCTTCGGAATTGCCTGGATCACTGAGCGAGGCATGATCCCCTCACAGTGGGTTCGCCACCCCCTGGTTTACGTACTCAGCCTGGGCGTATACGCCGGCATCTGGGCGATCTATGGGGCAGTTGGCATGGCTGCCGAATCTGGCTACGGTTTCCTGGCCTATTACCTCGGCATAAGCGGTGCCTTCCTCCTGGCGCCGGTACTTCTGAATCCGGTTATGCGAATCGGACGTGCCTATCAACTGACGTCTCTCGCCGACCTTTTCGCCTATCGCTACCGCAGTCAGTGGGCCGGAACCCTGGTCACCCTGTGCTCCGGAGGCGCGATTCTTGCCTTGCTGAGCATGCAGATCCAGGCCGTCGCCACCTCGGCCAGCATTCTGGCACCGGATACGTCGCCCAAACTTATAAGCGTGATGTTCAGCATGACGGTGGTGTTATTCGCCATGTTGTTCGGAGCACGTCGTGATCAGAGTTCAGACAACCATCAGGGCCTGGTGCTCGCTATTGCCTTTGACTCACTGGTCAAACTGGTCGCGCTGCTGGTGCTCGGAGGGGCAATCCTTTTTGGTGTTTTCGATGGTATGAGCGGCCTGGAGCACTGGCTCGAGAATCGAACCTCACCGGCCACACCCATGGCACTGACCATTGACGATGGCAGCTGGAGGGCACTCATGCTGATGTCCTTTGCCGCTGCTCTGGTTTTGCCGCACATGTATCATATGACGTTCAGCGAAAACCCGTCACCCAAGGC
Organism: Marinobacter sp. F3R08; assembly: GCF_018860425.1. Classification (GTDB taxonomy): domain Bacteria; phylum Pseudomonadota; class Gammaproteobacteria; order Pseudomonadales; family Oleiphilaceae; genus Marinobacter. Next base: position 21,864 of record NZ_JAHKPI010000020.1, read on the forward strand.
CCTGGCAAAGGCCAGCTGGGGGCTCCCTCTGTATTTGCTGCTGCTTGGCCTGCCAGTCCCCCTGATACTCTGGGGCGGTCAGGAATTGTCGGTCACCACTGGGCCTGGTTTCTTTGCTATTGGTGCGGCCCAGGCACTCGAGAGCCCTGCGCTGACCCTCCTTATGTATATTGCCGGCCTGTCTGCAGCCAGCGGCCTGATGATCGTCAGCACCCTGGCATTGGCAGGTATGGCACTGAACCACGTTGTCCTGCCCCTCAAAACCCCGAAGGACCAAGGCGATATCTATCGCTGGCTCCAATCGATCAAGCGCCTGCTCATCGCGGTGATCATCTTCCTCGCGTTGCTGTTTCACGAAACCGTCGGTAAAAACCTCGACCTGTCCATTCTCGGCGCAATTTCTCTCTCTGGCACCCTGCAACTATTGCCCGGTGCACTTGGCGTTATTTACTGGCCGGAAGGTAATCGGCGCGGCCTTATTGCCGGCTTAATTGTCGGGCTGATGATCTGGGTGATCACGCTGGTACTGCCGTTCTCACACACAGCCAACCTGCTGGCCTGGTTTGATGCACCGCTGGTGCCGGATTACAGCAACTGGCACATCTTCACGTTCGTCAGCCTGACCGCGAACATCTCCGTCTTCGCCCTGATTTCCATCCTCAGCACCAGTACCAGTGAGGAGAACAGCGCAGCACAGGCGTGCTCACTGGGCGCTCTGTCACGCCCGCAACGTCGCGAACTTTTGGCCACCTCATCCAGTGACTTTGTCCGGCAGTTGGCGGAACCACTGGGTTATGGTGTGGCCCGCCGGGAAGTCGAGCGGGCACTCAGTCAGCTCAAACTACCCAATGTGGAATACCGCCCGTACCAGCTCCGACGACTCCGGGACAAGGTAGAGATCAATCTGTCTGGCCTGCTCGGCCCTTCCGTGGCCCGGGATATGGTCAAGCGCCACCTTGGCTTCAAGCCTATGGCCCAGGGTGGCACCGCCCAGGACATCCGCTACGTCGAGCGCGCACTGGGAGATTACCAGAACCAACTGACGGGCCTTGCCGGCGAACTGGACAACCTGCGCCGGCATTACCGTCAAACCCTCCAGAACTTGCCTATTCCTGCCTGTTCCGTGGGTGAAGACGGGGAGATTCTGATGTGGAATCATGCCATGGAGACGCTCACCGGCATTACCGCTGACGATGTTGTCGGTGCCCGGTTAATGGCGCTGCCCGAGCACTGGCATTTACTCCTCGAGGATTTCAACCAGGGCCAGGAGCTGCATCGCTACAAACACCGGTTAGATCTGCGTGGCAAGCCGCACTGGCTCAACCTGCATAAAGCGGCCCTCAGCGGCCCGGATCACACCGAAGGCGGCAGCATCATCCTCGTAGAGGACCAGACCGAGACCCGACTGCTGGAAGACGAACTCATGCACAGCGAACGACTGGCATCGGTAGGCAGGCTTGCCGCGGGTGTCGCTCACGAGATCGGAAACCCGGTGACGGGCATCTCATCACTGGCCCAGAACCTGAAGCTGGAAACTGATAACCCCGACATTCTCGACACTGCCGACCAGATCCAGCAGCAGACCCGGCGCATATCCACCATCCTGCAATCACTGATGAACTTTGCCCGCACCGGCAATCATGCCCAGGCAAACCGCTACGAACCGGTGTCAATACATCGCTGTGTCGAGGAATCGATCAACCTTCTGTCCCTCAGTGATAAAGGTATGGGTATTCACTACATCAACGACTGCCCGCCATCCATGCAAGTACTGGGTGATGAGCAGCGACTGGTTCAGGTCTTCGTCAATCTGCTGGCAAACGCCCGTGACGCCTCTCCCGAAGGCGGCACTATCCGGGTCGGTGGAAATGGCGATGGCTACTCCGCTATCATCGAAGTGGTTGATGACGGCTCTGGTATTCCCGGAGATCAGCTGGATCACATCTTCGAACCGTTCTACACCACCAAAGCCCCCAATAAAGGGACAGGCCTGGGCCTGTCTCTGGTGTACAGCATTATTGAAGAACACTATGGCAACATTCAGGTGGAAAGCCCCGCAAACGCCGACATCGGCCGGGGCACCTGCGTAAGGCTAAGACTGCCAGCTTACGAACCAGAAACCGGCAACCTTGCCATCAGCCAGAACCAAAGGTCTTGATACTGTTATGCCTCGCATTCTGATCGTGGAAGATGAAGACATTATTCGCTCGGCAGTGCGCAAATTGTTGTTGCATGCCGGCTACGAGATTGCCGATGCCGCCTCCGTTGAGGAAGCCGAAGAAAATCACGAACCGGATCAGTTTGACCTGATCATTTCAGATCTGCGTCTGCCCGGCGCTGCGGGCACTGAACTGATCGATCGCGCGCCCAATACGCCGGTACTGATCATGACAAGCTATGCCAGCCTGCGATCAGCCGTGGATTCCATGAAGATGGGGGCTGTCGAGTATATCGCCAAACCCTTTGATCACGATGAAATGCTGGCTGCCGTAGAGAATATCCTTGCCCGCAAGCCCTCGGCCCGAAGCACGGGTGATGACCCGACGCCACCCACAAAACCACCCGAAAGCAGTGATCCCGCCAACATCATGTTCGGCCAGTGTGAGCCAATGCAGCGAGTATTTACTCTGATCCGGAAAGTGGCCCCGACGGAAACCACCGTCCTGATTCAGGGCGAATCCGGGACCGGTAAGGAACTGGCCGCCCGGGCACTGCACCTGCTTAGCCCACGTGCCGCCAAGCCGCTGATTTCGGTCAACTGTGCGGCGATCCCGGAAAGCCTGATTGAATCAGAACTGTTCGGTCATGAAAAAGGTGCCTTCACCGGCGCAGTTTCAGCACGAACCGGCCTGATTGAGGCCGCGGATGGAGGCAGCCTGTTCCTTGATGAAATCGGCGAACTCCCAGCCGAAGCTCAGGCCCGCTTGCTACGGGTGTTGCAGGAAAGCGAGATCCGCAAAGTTGGCTCCACCCAGAGCCGCACGGTGAATGTCCGGATGATTGCCGCGACTCACCGAAATCTGAAAGCCATGACGCGAACCGGAGAATTCCGGGAAGACCTGTATTACCGCCTGAACGTTATGCAGATCCGGATTCCACCCTTGCGCGAACGCCTGAGCGATATTCTCGGGCTAGCCCGTCGATTCCTGAAACGCCGGGGTGAGAAAATGGGGAAACCCGAGCTCAATCTTAGCCCTGAAGCCATGCACGCCCTCGAGCGCCACCGTTGGCCGGGCAATGTGCGGGAACTGGAAAACGCCATCGAGCGCGCCACCATCCTTTGTGACGGTGATCTGATTACACCGGCGCTGCTGGACCTCGACAGCGAAGGAAGCGACGAACACATCCCGCAAACCCTGGTCGACGGCAATCATGAGCAACCCACCACCCGAGAAGTGGACTCATCCAACGATCTCTCTCTGGAAGACTACTTCCAGCACTTCGTTCTGGAGAATCAGGATCGCATGAGCGAGACAGAGCTGGCCCAAAAACTGGGCATCAGCCGAAAATCGCTTTGGGAGCGCCGCCAGCGTCTGGGCATTCCGCGCAAAAAATCCTCAGGCAACTAAGCACACAATAGTATGAACCCCGACTCAGTTGTTACCCCCTGTTCCTGTCAGTAACACTCCTGACGAAAGTAACGTGATCTCAGTAACACTTTACCGGAATACGGGGTAACACTTATGCCCCACAAAATCATAACTCACTGTTAATAAAGCAAATCTCAAAACTGGCACACGGACTGCAACCTATTAAGCGCACAACAACAAAAACAAGAGTGACAAGGCAGCGCCAACAACAAAAACAAAAAGCTGCAGGAAGCGTTCGGTAACAAAAACAAAAATAGAACGTTAGCGAACTGAGTGTTTTGGGTACTTTGCTTTTTAGTGGTCCCCTGGCACGTGCGAGTTGTAGATGTAGAGAAGAATTGCCTTAGAGGTAACGCTGCAGCTACCCCAGACCCGCTCGATGTCTCTGACCGCTCTGTGTATTCAAAGCTTTCCGTTTGCACTGCTGAAATACCCCGTTTTGGGGATATGCAGTGGGGTACAAAAATCAAGAAAATCCCGGCAAAAAAACAAAAACAATGCAGATCGTCAACGCTTTGAGGGCGGATTCGTGAGAACGGATCCGCCTTTTGATTTTCTGGGCCACGAAACGGTTATCTACGGCAAACATGTGCAAATCCCGCTCAAACCGTTAAACTCTCGGTTTTTGCTCATCGCAACCACGGATTTCAATGCCTAAACGAATTGTCGACAAACTCCGTTCCTTCATGCCCGGCAACGGAAAAAAGAAAGCTCGCACCTATCAGCGACGGGAGATCCCCCGGGACCAACACGACGTCTCCCGCTCGAATATCAGCGAACCTGCTAAAAAGGTTCTGCATCGTCTGAACAGGTCTGGCTATGATGCTTACCTTGTCGGTGGTGGAGTCAGAGACCTCCTGTTGGGCGGCAAGCCCAAGGATTTCGACATCGCCACCAATGCCACCCCCGAGGAAGTTCATGACCTGTTCCGGAACTCCCGACTGATCGGGAGGCGGTTCAGAATAGTTCACGTCGTGTTTGGCCGTGAAGTTATCGAGGTGACCACGTTCCGGGGCAATGCCACCGAAGCGGATACCGACACCGACGATGACGATCGCAAAACCAGCGAGCACGGTCTGTTGCTGCGTGACAATGTATACGGCAACCAGGAAGAAGACGCGCTGCGTCGCGATTTCACCGTGAACGCCCTGTACTACTGTATCCGCGACTTCACCGTTATTGATTTTGCCAATGGCATCGAGGATCTTCGCAACCGGCAACTTCGCCTCATTGGCGATCCGGAGACCCGTTACCGGGAGGATCCGGTGCGCATGCTTCGGGCCATCCGTTTTGCCGCCAAACTCGGTTTTGACATTGAACCGGAAACCGAAGCACCTATCGGGGAGCTGGCACCATTGCTGGTCCACATCCCCCCGGCCCGTCTGTTTGATGAAGTGCTCAAACTGTTCTCCGCGGGTCATGGTGAAGCCACCTACGATCTGCTGACCCGCTACAACCTGCTGGAGCCTCTGTTTCCGGAAACCGTCAGGGCTATTCAAGAGGGTGAGCCGGATGAACTCATCCGGCAGGCGCTCAGGAACACTGACGCACGCATTGCCAGGGGCAAATCAGTCACCCCTTATTTCCTGTTTGCTGCCATGCTCTGGCCGGCACTCCAGGCAGAATGGAACCGTCGGCAGGACAATGGCGACCCGGTTCAACCTGCGCTGCATGGTGCCATTGGGAAAGTCATCGGGCGTCAGGTGCAGGCCACCTCTATTCCGAAACGCTTCTCAGGTCCCATGAAAGAGATCTGGGAACTCCAGATGCGCCTGCCCCGCCGTCAGGGCAAGCGAGCCTTCGCTACCATGACCCACCCTCGATTCCGCGCCGCCTATGATTTTCTTCTCGTTCGCGAGGCGTCTGGCGAGATAGAGCCTGGGCTTGGTCAGTGGTGGACCGAATTCCAGCAAGAGGGTGAACGCGGCCAGGAGCGGATGCTGTCGGCCTTGACCAGCGACGCGCCCAAAAAGCGCCGGCGCCGCCGCAAACCGGTCACTCGCCCCGCGCAACAATGACGACAGATGCGTTTATCGGGCTCGGCAGCAACCTCAAACAACCCGCGGCGCAACTCGCACGGGCTGTGTCCGAGTTGGCTGCCCTGCCGAGCACCGTACTGGTGGCCCAATCCCCTTTCTATGCAAGCCGGCCAGTGGGGCCACAGGATCAGCCAGACTTTGTGAACGGTGCGGTGTGGCTCAGGACCTCACTGCCTCCTCATCAGTTGCTCGACCAGCTTCAGGTCATCGAACAGGCCCACGGCCGGGAGCGAATCCGGCACTGGGGACCACGAACGCTTGATCTGGACCTGCTGGTTTATGGCAACCAGGTATTGAACGACAAGCGCCTCACCGTACCGCACCGGGAACTGGCTAACCGGGACTTTGCACTCCAGCCCCTTCTGGACCTGAAGGCCGATCTGGCTCTGCCTGACGGAACACCTATCGCCAAACTGCGCAGCCAATGCCCCGACAACAGCTTGCGCAAGCTTCCACCGGCGGATTACCCTTAACACTTCAAGGTCGGCACCCCGGCGCGCCCGGGCCCATCCACCCAAAAGGCAAGGATTTTATGGCTGTTAACATCAATACCCTGCGCGAGCTCAAGCAGAAGGGCGAAGCCTTCGCAGCCCTCACCTCCTACGACGCCACCTTCTCTCAGGTCGCCAGTGAAGCGGGTGTTCATGTGATTCTGATTGGCGACTCCCTGGGCATGGTCCTGCAGGGCCACGACAGCACCCTGCCAGTTACCATGGATCAGATGGTGTATCACGTCAGTTGTGTATCCAAAGGAAACCGCGGATCGCTGATCATGGCCGACATGCCGTTCATGAGTTACGGCACGGTGGACGCCGCCCTGGAAAATGCCGCAGAACTGATGCGGGCGGGTGCCCACATGGTCAAGCTCGAGGGAACCGACTGGATGAAGGAGACCATCTCCGCACTCAGCGAACGAGCCGTCCCTGTCTGCGTACATCTCGGCCTTACGCCGCAATTCGTCAACAAATTTGGCGGCTACAAGGTTCAGGGCCGTGACGAGAAATCCGCAGAAATGATGATCGAGCACGCCTGCGAACTTGAAGCTGCCGGCGCAGATGTCATTTTGCTGGAATGCGTCCCCGCGCCACTGGCCGCCCGCATCGCGCAGGCCGTGAAGGCACCTGTTATCGGAATTGGAGCCGGCGCGGATACCGACGGGCAGATCCTTGTCCTCCATGACATGCTGGGCATCACCACCGGTCGCAAGCCCCGCTTCGTGAAGGATTTCCTCGCCGAGACGAACTCTGTTCAGGAGGCGATCGGGGCCTACGTGAAGGCCGTCGGCGATCGCACATTTCCCGCTGAGGAGCATACGTTCAAGGCATGAGAACCGTACATTCTTTGAAAGAACTCAGAACCATACTCCGCGGCTATCGTCAGCAGGGTAAAACCATCGGCCTGGTTCCCACCATGGGCAACCTGCATGAAGGCCATATATCACTGGTTCGCAAAGCGGCGGAGATGGCGGACGTTGTTGTCACCAGCATCTTTGTCAATCCGATGCAGTTCGGTGCCGGCGAAGACCTCGACAGATACCCAAGGACCCTGGCCGAGGACCAGGAAAAGCTGTCACTGGCCGGAAACACCCTGGTATTTGCACCCGCCGCCGAAGAGATCTATCCGGAAGGGCTGGCAAAGCAGACACAGGTTGTTGTGCCTGATGTCAGTGATGGCCACTGTGGTGCCAGCCGGCCCGGCCATTTTGAGGGCGTTGCCACGGTAGTCACTATGCTGTTCAATATGGTACAGCCGGACTTCGCGGTGTTCGGCGAGAAAGATTTTCAGCAACTTGCCGTCATCCGGAAAATGGTTCGGGATCTGATGATGCCTGTGGACGTAGTGGGTGCCCCCACTGTACGGGAGGACGACGGCCTGGCAAAAAGCTCACGCAATGGCTTCCTGACCCCGGACGAACGAAAGATCGCGCCGGCCATCTATCAGACATTGCAAGCCACGGCCGGAAAAATCACCGATGGTCGTACAGACTTCGAGGCTCTGGAAAGTGAAGCGGAGGAACGTTTGAGGGGCGCAGGGCTTCGGCCGGATTACCTCAATATCGTCAACAGCCAGACGCTCAGACCTGCCACGACCGACGACACGGATCTTACGCTTCTGGTCGCAGTTTTTCTGGGCACAACCCGTTTGATAGACAACCTGTCCCTGACCCGGTAAGCCAACAGAAAAGGAGACTCTGATGCCCGCTCATCCTGCAGTACTGACCTCGACACCCGAATGGCAGAGACTGAAGGAGCACCGGAAACGTCTCGACGGCGTTCTCATGAAGGATCTTTTCAGTGAAGATCCCGAGCGGGCAAAGCGTTACTTTACCGAAGGTGCAGGACTGTTCCTCGATTATTCCAAGAACCGAATCACCGATGAGGTACTGGAGACTCTGTTCGCGCTGGCCAAAAGCTGCAATCTGGAGGCCAGGCGGGAGGCTCTGCTGCAGGGAAGGCCGGTAAACGTCACCGAGAATCGCCCTGCCCTGCATACCGCGCTGCGGAATCCGGGATCCGACGCAATCACGGTAGCCGGACAGGACGTGGTTGCCGAGGTTCAACGCACGCTCAAACGCATGGAAACACTGGTCGACGATGTGCTGAGCCAGCGGCGCACCGGATTTACCGGCAAGCCCTTCACTGACGTTGTGAGCATCGGCATCGGCGGCTCTTACCTGGGTCCAAAGCTGGTGGGGGAAGCGCTTCAGCCCTACGCGAAAGCCGGCATACGCTGTCATTACGTGGCCAACATCGACGGCACCGAAATCTGCGAAACACTCCGTCAGACCGATCCGGAAACCACGCTTTTTCTGATCCAGTCCAAGTCGTTCCAGACCCAGGAAACACTGGAAAACAGCAAAGTGGCCCGGCAATGGTTTCTCAAGCATTGCGTTGATGAGCAGGCTGTCTCAAAACACTTCATGGCGGTGACCGCCAATGTGCCCGCTGCACAGGACTTTGGCATCAGTTCGGACAATGTTTTCCCGATGTGGGACTGGGTGGGCGGCCGCTATTCCCTCTGGTCTGCCATCGGCCTTCCCATTGCATTCACCGTCGGAATGGCGAACTTCCGGGCTCTGCTGGCGGGCGCCCACGCCATGGATCAGCACTTCCGGGAAGCGCCACTGGCTCAGAATCTGCCCGTGATCATGGCCATGCTTGGCATCTGGTACACCAACTTCTGGGACGCCGAAACACACGCCATCCTGCCCTATGATCACTACCTTCGTAGCCTGCCAGACCACCTCCAACAGCTGGACATGGAAAGCAACGGCAAGAGCGTGACTCGCGATGGCACTGCCCTGGCCTGGCAATCCGGGCCCATTATCTGGGGCGGGGTTGGCGCGAATGGCCAGCATGCCTACCATCAACTTATCCATCAGGGCACCCGGCTGATTCCGGCGGATTTCATCATCCCGCTGAAAACTCACAATCCGGTCGCAACCCATCATGCCGACCTGTTCGCCAACTGCCTCAGCCAGTCCCGAGCCATGATGGCTGGCAAATCACTGGAGAAAGCCCGGGCGGAGCTGGTAGCGGAAGGGAGATCCGAAGCCGAGGTTGAACAACTGGCACCCCACAAGGTGATCCCGGGTAACAAGCCTAGCAACACACTGACCATGGAAAAGGTAACCCCGGAAACTGTAGGCGCACTTATTGCGCTGTACGAGCACCGCACCTTCGTACAGGGAGTGATATGGGATGTGAATTCATTTGATCAGTGGGGGGTGGAGCTGGGGAAACAGCTGGGAAAAGGCATTCTTCCGCGCCTGCTTGGCGATAACAGTGACAGGCCGGCCAGCGACAGCTCGACCGATCACCTTATTGAACTGTTCCGCTCAAACGGAAACGTTTGATATCTGCCGACCCTGCCAGCTGAAATCCACTGGCCAGAGCTTCTGGCCGGTGTTGTATTCCCGCCACAACTGACCATAGGATTTTCCGCAAACGGGATGTACGTCCTCTGGTGCGATATCCGCCAGTGGCCGAAGCACGAATGCGTTCTTGAGGATTTCTCCCCTTGGCAGTTCAACGCCATCTACCCGGCCGACGGCATCACCGTAGATGAGTATGTCGAGATCGAGAGTTCGAGCGCTGAATTTCGGCACATCCCGGCGCCGGCCATTCTCCGCTTCCAGCTGCTTGAAGCGACGGGAAAGCTCAGCAACAGACCACTTGGTCTCCAGACCCACCACCAGATTCAGAAAAGGGGACCCGTCAAACCCGACAGCCTCACTGTCATACACCGGGGAAATCGCAAGCTCACCAAACCATCCTGCAAGGGCATCCAGTGCAGCCGTCACATAACGTTCTCTGTCCACATTAGTGCCGATACTGACATACACCCTGACAGCCTCTGCCATTACCGCGCCCCTCTCTCGATCCGAACACCCACCGACTGGGCAGCAGGCACGGCACCCGGCTTGCGAATGACCAGTCGTAACCAGCCCACCCCGAATTCATCCTGCAAGACGCCCGCCAGAGTCTCTGCCCCATACTCAAGCAGCTTTGGCCTGAGTTCCTGAAGACATGACCCGACCCGGTCACTGACCGCCGCATAATCCAGTGCATCAGCGACATCGTCAGAGCGCCCGGGCACCCGGTTATCCCAGGCCAACTCCAGATCAATCACCAGATTCTGGGTCACTTCCCGCTCCCAGTCATAAACTCCGACCACAGTCTCTACAACCAATCCTTCGATAAATACCGTGTCTGACAAGGGTTCTTCCACTCTTTGATGATTGAATAACGCACAACCAGGGGATACTGTGAACAAACACACCCGCGGTTTCAGCGCGGGCATTTTCGCACACATTGGCAGATACGTCTTTGCTTCCGAGCCTACAACATGTTTCTCAGTGATCCGGTGTTAACGGTTTTGCTTTGCGCCACCGCCTACGTGGCCGGCTCGGTGCTGTTTGCATTGCCGGTGTGCCGGTTCTGGAAGCTGCCGGACCCCAGAGCCCTGGGTTCTGGCAATCCGGGCGCCACCAATGTTTACCGCACCGGCGGTTGGCCACCGGCACTACTGACTCTTGTGCTGGATGCTGCCAAAGGCTGGATTCCGGTATGGCTGGCCCATGCAGCGGGCCTTTCGGTTATCGTTCAGGCTGTCGTTGCCCTGTGCGCCGTAACAGGCCACATGATCCCCATGTTCTACCGTTTCAAAGGCGGTAAGGGTGTCGCAACCGCACTCGGCGCAGGCCTGGCTCTGGCTCCGCTCACAACCCTGATCATGGCCGCAATCTGGACCCTGGTAGTCTGGCGCTGGCGTATTTCTGCTCTGGCCTCCCTTGTGGCCATTGCCAGCGGCCCGCTGATCAGCGCCTTCCTGGAACCGGAAACTCTGCCTCTGTTTGGCCTGCTCGCCATCCTGATTGCGGTTCGCCACCGCAACAACCTTATCCGGCTCGCCCAGGGTCAGGAAGCCGGCCTCTGAATATCAGTCCACCAGTCCGGACGCCCTTGGCTGATTGATTGGTGGCAGAGTGTTCATCGGCCAGCGAGGCACCGCCAGAATCCTCTCCCCGTCCTGCTGCCCGGCCTTCAATCGTTGTGCTCCCGCATAAGCGATCATCGCGCCATTGTCTGTGCAGAATTCAGGACGTGCGTAAAATACGTTACCCCCGAGTTTGCCCGTCATTTTTTCCAGGCCGGCCCGTAATCGCTTGTTGGCGCTGACACCACCGGCAATGACGAGCCGTTTACACCCTGTCTGTTCCAGAGCCCGACGACATTTGATCGTCAGGGTGTCGACCACGGCAGCTTCAAAGGCCAGTGCTATATCTGCCCGGGTCTGATCATCCAGACCGTCAGCGTCACGTGCCGCGTTCACGGTATTGAGCGTAAAGGTTTTAAGGCCACTGAAACTGAAATCCAGACCTGGCCTGTCGGTCATTGGCCTCGGAAACCGGTAACGGCCTTCGGTGCCTTTTTCTGCGAGCGCAGCCACCCGGGGGCCGCCCGGATAGTCCAGACCAAGCATCTTGGCGGCTTTATCAAACGCTTCGCCGGCGGCATCATCCACCGATTCACCAAGCATTTCATATTCACCAATGCCATCAACCCGCACCAACTGGGTATGTCCACCGGAAACCAGCAGTGCGACAAAAGGAAAAGCCGGGGGATTCTCCTCCAGCATAGGCGCCAGAAGGTGCCCCTCCATGTGATGAACCCCCAGAACAGGAACATCCAGCGCAAAGCCCAGCGAATGCGCCACCGCACCACCTACCATGAGCGCGCCGATCAGCCCCGGTCCGGCCGTATAGGCTATACCATCTATATCCGCCCGATTTTTATTGGCATCGCCCAGCACCTGATCACACAGCGGCAGAAGTTTTCGGACATGATCCCGTGACGCCAGCTCAGGCACCACACCGCCGTAATCCGCGTGCAGGTCGATCTGACTGAACAAGGCATGACCCAGCAGCCCTGCTTCGGTGTCATACAGGGCTACGCCGGTTTCATCGCACGAAGTTTCAATACCTAGAATCAGCATAATGTCGGGCCACATTGGTTGGCAGAAATGAAATCGGGGCGTATTTTACCAGAAACCCGAAACCCACTGGCAGATTCATCGAACAAACATTGACCTAGCCATAAGGCAGGCGCTATCATTGCCGCCCTAAAATATGCACTGGTCGAGTTTTAGCCAATCTGACCAGGGATCGAGAACCGGTCTGGCTATGCCAGGCGGACAAAATTGAAACCGAATCTATCAGGTAGGTGATTTCCGAATGCCAGCTGTTAAAGTGAAAGAGAATGAACCGTTTGACGTAGCACTGCGTCGCTTCAAGCGTTCCTGCGAAAAAGCGGGTGTACTTTCAGAAGTACGTCGTCGTGAGCACTATGAGAAGCCGACCGCTGTTCGCAAGCGTAAAGCAGCCGCTGCCGTTAAGCGTCATCTCAAGAAGCTTCAGCGGGAACAGCGCAAGTTCGAGCGTCTGTACTAAGCTTCATCCGACGCCGCTTGACTGCAAAGCACTGATTGCCTGTACAGCCGCAGGCTGCACAGAGCGACTCAAAAATGCCGCCGAGGCCTGGCTTCGGCGGCATTTTTGGCTATTGGCCAACTCCGATGACGGCCTGATGTGGAGCCCCCATGAGCGGACTGATCCCTCAACAATTTGTTGAAAACCTGCTGGATCGCATTGACCTGGCAGAACTGATCGGTTCACGCATTACACTCAAGAAAGCTGGGGCCAACTACAAGGCTTGCTGTCCGTTCCACGACGAGAAAACACCCTCGTTCAATGTCCGGCCTGACAAGGGCTTTTATCACTGCTTCGGCTGTGGCGCTCATGGCGATGCAATCAGTTTTGTCAGGGAGTTTGATGGCCTGGGTTTCACCGAGGCAGTCGAAGAACTGGCCAAGCGGGTGGGACTGGAAGTCCCCTACGACCGGGCAGCCAAGCAGGAAATCCAGCAGGCACGGACATTAACCGACGCCCTGGACTTTGCCAGCCGCTTTTACCAGTCAGCGCTGAACGGGCAGCAAGGCACCTATGCCCGGGACTACCTCCTTGAACGAGGATTGGACAAGGCGATCATCGAGCTGTACCAGGTAGGTTTTGCGCCCTCGACAGGTGCGGCCCTTTATGAAGCAGCCAGCAAGGATCTGCAGGGCCCGTTGCTCGAAACCGGTACGGTTTCCGATAAATATGGTCGTCCCAGAGACCTGTTCCGAAACCGGGTAATGTTCCCGATTCGCAACAGCCGTGGCCGGACCGTCGCGTTCGGAGGCCGCACCCTTGGAGACGACAAGGCGAAGTACATCAACTCTCCGGAGTCTGATGTATTTCATAAAAGCCGCGAGATTTATGGTCTGTTTGAAGCTAAGCAGGCGATCAGGCAACTCGACAAGTTGCTCGTGGTTGAAGGCTACATGGACGTCATCGCCCTGGCCCAGCACGGCATACACGATGCTGTCGCCACACTGGGCACGGCGACGAATCAGGACAGCCTGACGGCCCTATTGAAACAGGTACGGCACATCGTGTTCTGTTTTGACGGCGATCAGGCCGGCTTCCGGGCCGCCGATCGGGCGATGGAAAATGCATTGGAACTGATGGCCGATGGCCTCCATCTTCAGTTTTTGATGCTGCCCCAGGGCGAGGATCCGGACACCCTTGTACGCAAGGAGGGGCCCGATGCCTTCCAGAAGCGCATTGAAGGGGCCACACCCTTGTCCCGGTACCTTTTTGACCGGCAGAGCGAGGGACTGGATCTGCAGTTGCCGGAACATCGGGGGGAATTGAGAGCCAGAGTTGAACCTCTGATTAACAAAATGCCCAGAAGCACCCTTCGGGATGCCATGTGGCATGAAATGCTCCGGCTTTGCGGTAGCCGTAATCAGTGGCAAAACCGTCATCAGGGGCAAAAAGGAAACTGGAACGGCGAGCGACGGAATCGGGTTAGCGAAGATCGCATTGATGTAAAACTCAGCAAAGACAGCATTCTCTGTCTCGCCCTGCTGGAAGCGCCAGACCTGGCGACCGAGGTGAATGAACTGGCCCGCAGCTCCCGGCAGTTCAATCAGGCCCGGAGCTTTGCTGACTGGATCCTGGCAAAAGTCATCCGGGATCAGAAAACGCTGGTCAAAGCGCTGGCGCTGGACAAAACCGCTCGCGAGCGGTTTTACCACCTGTTTGACGGGATTGAGCATATTCCGGCGCGGGAAAGCACTCTCGCCGCCGCAAGAGAGCTCCTGAGCCCGAACGAAGAGGCATCCCGCCAACAGCGGCTTGCCACACTATTACGAAATCTGTCGAACCTCTCAACCGAGGAACGACAGGAGCTGAGAGCCCTCAGTGGTGGCACCGGGGACTAGCAGCACTTGAAACTTGACGCACTGATCACCATCTAACCACTGGGCGAAAGCTCCTTGGTGGCAGAGCAACTGAGCGACAGCTATAATGGCTGTTTAACTTTTTTCCTTCTAGAAGCGAGTTCACAGGGTGTCTATGTCAGGCAATTCGCAAAAATCACGTTTGAAAGACCTCATTGCACGAGGCAAAGAACAAGGTTACCTGACTTACGCCGAGGTAAATGACCACCTCCCGGAAGACATCGCCGACCCGGATCAGGTCGAAGACATTATTCGAATGATCAACGACATGGGTATACAGGTCACGGAGGAGACTCCAGACGCCGATACCCTGCTGATGACCGAGGGCGACTCCACCGCTGACGAAGCAGCAGCCGCTGAGGCCGCCGCCGCACTGGCCGCCGTTGAGACTGATGCCGGGCGCACCACCGATCCTGTGCGCATGTACATGCGTGAAATGGGCACTGTCGAACTGCTGACCCGCGAAGGCGAAATCGTCATCGCGAAGCGTATCGAAGAAGGCATTCGTGATGTGATGGCGGCTGTTGCCCACTTCCCGGGCACCGCCGGTACGGTCATTCAGGCCTACGACCGCATTCTCGAAAACGAAGGTCGCATCAGTGACATCGTAACGGGCTTCCTCGATCCGGACGACGCCGAACCGTTTATGGGTGAGGAAACCACCACCGAAAGCTCAGACGATTCCGATTCCTCTTCGGACGATGACGAAGATTCCTCGGAAGAAGAAACCGAAAACGGGCCGGATCCGGAAGAAACCCGTCTCCGCTTCGAGCTACTCAACGAAAAGCTGGATGCCGCAAACAAGGCACTGGCCAAGCTGGGCCGTTCCGACAAGAAAACCCAGGAAGCCCTGAACGCACTGGGCCAGGTATTTGCACCGTTCAAGCTTGCCAACAAAGCGTTTGATGAGCTGGTGAACGTGGTTCGCTCCACCAATGATCTGGTGCGTGAAAACGAGCGCGCAATCATGCAGATTTGCGTCCGCGAGTGCAAAATGCCGCGCAAGGATTTCATCAAGTCATTCCCGGGTAACGAGACCAACCTGGACTGGGCTGACAAAATCACCAAGAGCAAGAAGCCTTACGCTGCACCGATTGCCGAGCGCATTGACGAAATTGTTCGTCTGCAAAAGCGGATTCAGAACGTTCAGACCGAAGTGGATCTGGACGTTGCCGATATCAAGGAAATCAACCGTCGCGTCTCCATTGGCGAAGCGAAGGCTCGCCGCGCCAAGAAGGAAATGGTTGAGGCCAACTTGCGACTGGTTATCTCCATCGCCAAAAAGTACACCAATCGCGGCCTGCAGTTCCTGGATCTGATCCAGGAGGGCAACATCGGCCTGATGAAGGCTGTCGACAAGTTCGAGTACCGCCGCGGCTACAAGTTCTCTACCTATGCAACCTGGTGGATTCGTCAGGCCATCACCCGCTCTATTGCGGACCAGGCCCGCACCATTCGTATCCCGGTGCACATGATCGAAACCATTAACAAGCTCAACCGGATCTCCCGCCAGATGCTGCAGGAGATGGGTCGCGAACCGACACCGGAAGAACTGGGCGAGCGTATGGAAATGCCTGAGGACAAGATCCGCAAGGTACTGAAGATCGCCAAAGAGCCGATCTCCATGGAAACCCCGATTGGCGACGACGAAGACAGCCATCTGGGCGACTTCATTGAAGATATCCAGGCCCTCTCCCCGGTGGATTCTGCTACCGCGGAAGGCCTGCGCGAAGCCACCCGCTCCGTGCTTGCAGGCCTGACCGCTCGCGAGTCCAAGGTCCTGCGGATGCGTTTCGGTATCGAGATGAACACCGACCACACCCTGGAAGAAGTCGGCAAACAGTTCGACGTTACCCGGGAGCGGATCCGTCAGATCGAAGCCAAGGCGCTGCGCAAACTGCGTCATCCGTCACGCTCCGATCACCTGCGCGGCTTTATCGACGATCAGGGCAATCAGGGATAATTCCCTAAACAGTAGCGGGCGCCTCACCTCACCGGTATAATGGCGCCCGCTCTGTTTCCCCCTTCCGGAAACACCTTTCAAAACAGCGTTCGCTGAACGGGCCTATAGCTCAGTTGGTTAGAGCAGGGGACTCATAATCCCTTGGTCGCAGGTTCGAGTCCTGCTGGGCCCACCATTTTCTATTTTGATCGTCAGCTTTATTTACACCGCTACATTCCTAGCCGGAAACAAAAAAACCTACGCACTTGATAATGAAGGCTAATTGAGTTTTGGCCCAAGACCTGCTTTTGCTTCTATTATTGAAAATGCCATTGAGGCATCCGGAGAGCGCCATGAATAAAAAGCAAATCATTTTTACTTTCGGGCTGGCAGTGACTGGCACCATCTACAGTGCGAGCACTCTGGGCGCAATGCTTTCATGCAATACAGACCCATCGAAAAACTACATGCAGATTGATGACACTGAGGCGGCCGCCTGCTTGGCATCGGGAAGCGGGAACATTACAGGCAATCCCTCGAAGGATATTTTTCTTACTGGTCCTGCCGGCAATGATTATGGTGTAGCCAGCTTAACAGACGGGACAAACCCTTACTCACTGGCCTACACTCAGGAAAATCAGAGTGGCAAGAACGGTACCTGGAGTTTTGACCAGGCTTTCTGGGATGACTTCTCTGAAGGGGCAATCGGGTTTAAGTTCGGAACCGGTCAAACGTATGATCAATGGTTTGTCTTTGAACTCCAACCGGGCGCATCTTCGGGATCCTGGGACTTCTTCTTCGGTTCAATGTTCAGCAAACACACGGGCGGTGGACTCTCGCATGTCAATTTGTATGGCAAACAAGCCTCCGTTCCGGAACCGGGCAGTCTGGCGTTACTCGGTTTAGGCCTGGCAGGTCTTATGCTGGCCCGGCGCAGAGCCAACGTGCTATAGCTCGTTGTGGTCATTGAAGGCTTTTCCCGGCTTTCTGTCTGAAAGCCGGCGTTCTCCTCCTCGCTCTCCCTACCCTCGCCAACCCGATGCTTGTCGACAGGCGAATTGATCCACTCTCCGCTACCTTCGTATTGAACGGGCAACCTGTTGCTGTCAGAGTCTGGGGTCCAGAACGCCAACACAAACGGGTCTGAACCAGAAAAGGAACCGACAATGCCACAGTGGCTGCAGTGGAGTCTGATAATCGCCGGTCTGATCGCTATCATTCTGTTAGTGATGTTTATCCGAAGCCAGATGGGACTGCTTTCTGAAAGTCGCAAGCGACAAGCGAAAGCCGAAGAGTTTCAGGTGAATCGCCGGAAAGACATGATCCGCAGCATTCATGTTATCGCGATGGCGATTGAAGAAGATCAGATCGAATACTCGGAAGCCTGCCTGAGACTCAAGGGCCTCCTGGATCACGTTGCTCCCGAACTCCTTGGGCAAGCACCATTCAACGTGTTCCAGGAGGTTCACGACCAATTACAACACATGCCAACACATCGGGCGCGGCAGGCAACCGATACGAAATTTGTGGATAAAATGGACAAAGAACGGTTTGAGGTGGAACAGAAGCACGCCGATAGGATTCGCCGCGCGGCAACGGCCATTCGACACCAGTCTTTCTCAACGTAAGGTCAGTCACCCCACTTCAAACCATCCGGGGCAAACCTGGTTGTCCGTGTTTTGTTTGGCAAGGCACTGCAGAAAGGACAATTCAACCTGTAAAAATCAACCAGCCGGCTGGTTTGAGAAGCCAACTCGCGGTTCGTTCCACCTGGTTTACAACGATCGACTTTTCTTTTTTCGTTTAAGAGCTACATTTAAAACAAGGAGGCACTTGTTCTCTGCGGAAGGTGCCACCTGACGTTGTTTTCTCCTTATAAGCTTGGACGACTCTACGCTGTATAGCGGGTGAACTAGCCGGCCTCGGAGCCGGCTTTTTTTGAAGGCGTTTTTACGATTCGGACAATCCGCTAGCTACTGGCTCATCATGCCAGCCATCGCCATAACGCTGTCCTTGTTATTAACCAGCTCATCAAACTGTTCCTCAACCTGCTCCCGATTGAGGCCCAGCTCATCGTAAACGGACTGACTGACGTCTCCACCCGCACCCAGCGCTACGCCTCTGGCGGTTAACAGTTGTCGACCCAGCCACAACAACCGGGCATAAACACTGTGATGGCCCTCATAGGATGGGTTCTTCTGATACCGGATCGCGAGTGTGACTTCGTCCGGCATACCCCAATTTTCCATCAGCTGGGCCGCGATCTGTTCCCGGGTAATCCCAAGCAGATAATGCTCGGTGACCGAGGAATCGATATCAGCATTCACTTCCAGAGAACGGCACACCAGCTTGAAATGAGGCGGGAACACTTGTGCCAGAACCAGAAGACCAAAGTTGTGAAGCAGCCCGCCAAGATAGGCAAGACCGAATACCGGACGCTCACCACGGGGCATCATACTGGCCAGAATGCCTGCAGACTGGGCCTGCCAGATTGCCTGCTGCCAGTAATCAACATAGCCCTCGGGGTGATCCTGAGGCTGCTTGAGCGCCCGCCCCAACGAAAGACCCATGGCAAGGTTCATAACCAAATCAAACCCGAGTACCCGAGACACCGCGTCATGCACCGACTTTACCTGGCCGGCGGCGGCATAGAAAGAAGAGGACGCCCAGCTGACGACCTGGGCTGCCAGGCTCGGATCACTCTCAACAATATCGACCAGGTCTCCCATGACTGCATTGGGGTTAACCCGCAGATGAATGATCCTCTGCGCCGTTTCAGGTAACGGTGGCAACTCAAGCGTGTCTACAAGACGCTGTTTTATTCTCAAGCCGGTGAACTTCTTGATGGCCGAATGGAACTGGTCCCGATCCTTGTCGTGGTCATCGTAGTTTACCGAAATGGATTCAAGGGCAACGGCGAGAGAACAGCGATCGGCATTTGCGGTAAGAGCTTGAAAATCCTCAGCCGGCATAACCATCGCCAGATTCTGTTCGCCGAGCTCCAACGCGACCGCAGAAAGTTCATCCACACGTTTATCGACCAGAGTCGGCCAGCCTGTCAGTGAAGGCAATGCAGGAAGCGCTTTAAGACCCGTCCGTTCCCTTACCCTCACCTGCTCTCGACGCTTCATCAGTCGAAAATCACGGCCAAGCTGTTTGTTTAACTGTTCCAGATCAATCAGATCGTCCTTGCGACAAATTACCTGAAGGTTCCCTTGCTCATCAGTGAGCAACGCCATCCGCAACAGTTCTTTTCGGCTCGCGGTACTCGCATCCCTCAGGGATACACCCGCAGCGGTCTCACCCAAAGCCTGCTGAACTGAGACAGGTAATTCCATAAATCTCTCCCGAATATTGCTGTTTTCCGTCGGATAACCAAAGCGTGAAAACCACTCTAAGTCCAGTATAGGCCAAAGAAATGACCCTGAGCTTGACTGAGCTCTAGTTCCAACCGCCTTTCCTGATTTTTCGTGATGAAGCCACGTTTCTAAACGTCGCCATAGCGGGTCCTTTCACCAAGCCATCGACGGACAAGGGCCTGGACATTTTCCGGATAAGCCATCAGAGCTGGCGCCATTTCCCGAACCGGTTCAATCCACCCCTTATCGCGCTCAAAGTCCGCCAGCCTGAACTGCATCATACCGGTTTGTCTGGTACCCAACACCTCTCCAGGGCCGCGAATCTCCAGGTCTTTTTCGGCGATAAAAAAACCATCCTGACTATCCCTGAGCGCCTGCAATCGGGCCTTGCCATTGTCTGACAACGGCGGATGGTACATCAAAACACAGAAACTGGCCTGCTCACCTCTACCAACACGCCCCCGAAGCTGATGCAGCTGGGCCAAGCCCAGACGTTCCGGATTCTCGATAATAATCAGCGACGCGTTGGGGACATCAACTCCGACTTCAATCACCGTAGTGGCGACCAACAAGTCCAACTCACCAGCCTTGAATTGCCCCATCACGGCCGCCTTTTCCTGGGCCTTCAGTCGACCGTGCACCAATCCCACTTTCAGGTCTGGCAATCGCTCGCCCAACGCCTGGGCGGTGACCTCGGCGGCCTGACACTGCAGGGCTTCGGATTCCTCTATCAGCGTGCAGACCCAGTAGGCCTGTCGCCCCTCCCGGCAAGCGCCTCTGACGCGCTCAATCACATCTTCCCTGCGGCTATCCGGTATCACGATCGTGTCAATCGGCTTCCGTCCAGGTGGAAGCTCGTCAATAACCGAGGTGTCCAGGTCTGCATAGGCACTCATAGCCAGAGTACGGGGAATCGGAGTCGCCGTCATAATCAATTGATGAGGTGCCAGTGAGCCGCCAACTCCTTTTTCCCGCAAGGCCAGCCTCTGGTGAACGCCAAAACGATGTTGCTCATCCACAATAACAAGGGCCAGGCGATGAAACTCGACATCACTCTGAAACAGCGCATGGGTGCCAATAACCACCTGGGCGTCACCAGAGTGAACCTCTTTCAGCGCCTCAGCCCGGGCTTTACCTTTCACCTTCCCCGACAGCCACGCAATGCGAATGCCAAGGGGTTCAAGCCAGGTTAGGAAATTCTGAAAATGCTGTTCGGCAAGGATTTCGGTAGGCGCCATCAGGGCAACCTGCGCACCGGAGCCAATAGCCTGCAAAGCCGCCAACGCCGCCACCACGGTCTTGCCGGAGCCAACGTCTCCCTGAACAAGCCGGAGCATAGGCAGCGGCTGACTCAGATCCTGACGGATGTCAGCCAGAACATGGCGCTGGGCACCGGTGAGCGCAAACGGCAGGGCATCAAGGAAACGCTCGGGCAAATCCCCTGTCGGGAGAAGTGGTAGTGCCTCTCGGGCCTGAATCTGATCACGCACTTGAAGCAGGCTCAGCTGATGCGCAAGCAGTTCTTCCATCACCAGGCGTTGTTGCGCCGGGTGACGCCCTTCCATCAGCCGATTTACCGACGCATTGGCTGGCGGAGAATGCACGAGCTGGACAGCTTCCGAAATCCCGGGAAGCTGGTACTCGGCCAACAGGTTCTCAGGCAACCAGTCTCGAATCGGGAACCGCTGAAGATAGCCCAAAGCCTGCTGGCACAGCGAGCGCACTCTGGGCTGCTGTATCCCCTCGGTCAGGGGGTACACTGGCGTCAGGGTCGCCTCACCTTCCGCCGGCATGGGCGGCGGATTTACCTGGTACTCGGGATGGTAGAACTCATAACCGGCGCGCCCCGGACGCACCTCGCCAAAGCAGCGGACTCTGGAGCCCTCGCTCAACTGGTTCTTCTGTGCGGCGTTGAAATGAAAGAAACGCATCACCAGAAAGCCGGTGCTGTCCCGGAGAGTCACCTGCAGGCTGCGCCGGCGCCCCATCACCAGGTCGGCTTTCATAACCTCCCCTTCGACGACAACGACATCGCCAATTCGCAGGCTGCCCATCGGCACAACCCGGGTCCGGTCCTCGTAGCGGTGAGGTAAATGGAACAACAGATCCTGCAGGGAGGTAATTCCCAGCTTGGCAAGCTTCTCTGCCAGGGCGCTTCCTACGCCCTTGAGCTGGGTGACCGGAATGTCATCCAGTGACGTCATAGGCAAACTCAGGCGCTTTCGGCCACAACCGGTGTATCTGTTTTCGCCTTTTCAATTACCCGACACTGGCTTGCCGCCAGTGAGAGCACATCAATAGCCTTGGGGCGCGGGAAGGTGACCCGCCAGGCCAGGGCCACCGTTCTGAACGGTACCGGGGAGGCAAATGGCCGCACCGCCAGGATGTCTTCCTGATACTGCATGGCCGTAGCAGCCGAGAGTGGTAACACTGTAATACCCAGACCGGAGGCGACCATGTGGCGAATGGTTTCAAGGGAACTGCCTTCGGTTACCAGAGCCGGAGACCCGTTATTCGCCCTGTGCGTCACCGCTTCTACCAGTGGAGGACAGGATTCAAGCACCTGGTCTCTGAAACAGTGGCCCGGCCCGAGCAACAGCAATTGCTCCTTGGCAAGCTCGTCAGCGGTCAGCTCATCTTTACTGGCCAACGGATGTCCAGCCGGTAGCAGAACCACAAATGGCTCGTCATAGAGCGGCAACGTGACAACTTCCGGCTCTTCAAACGGCAGAGCAATAATGATGGCATCCAGCTCAGACTGCCGGAGTTTTTGTCTCAAGGTAGCGGTATAGTTCTCTTCGATGTAAAGCGGCATTTCCGGTGCGGCACGCCGCAGCTCCGGCAGCAAGTGCGGGAACAGATAGGGACCGATGGTATAGATGGCACCTACTTTCAGTGGCGAATTAAGCTGATTTTTGCCGTCCTGGGCCATATCCCGGATCAGCCCTACCTGATCCAAGACCCGCTGGGCCTGTTCAATAATACGTAGCCCGGTTTCGGTCACACGGATACTGCTTTTGCTTCGTTCGAACAGGGGAATACCGAGCTCGTCTTCCAGCTTTTTAACGGCAACACTGAGCGTTGGCTGGCTGACATGGCAACGCTCTGCAGCCCTGCCAAAATGCCTTTCGCGGGCCAGTGTAACGACGTATCGTAACTCGGTGAGAGTCATGGTGAGCTCCGGTCAGAAAAATGCGGGTCGAAGTTCCACTAATTTATGAGGTAAAGCATAAGGATTGAAATTGTCTATGGCAATCACTGAACGTAGTAAAGAGCCTCGAATTCTGGTGGCAGGTTGCGGCAAACTCGGTGGTGCCATTGCCAGCCGGCTGAACACCTCAGCCACGGTTTTCGGCCTGCGCCGAAACCCTGCGCGTGTTCCTGAGGGCATTCAGGGGATAGGCGCAGACCTGACGCGGCCAGACACTCTTACCGGCAGGCTGCCGGATAATCTCGACATCATCCTCTATTGCCTCACGCCCTCCAGCTACGATCAGCAGGGATATCGCGACGCCTACGTGACAGGCCTGACGAACTTGCTACTTGCCTTGAACGATCGCCCTCTCAAACATCTGTTCTTTGTAAGCAGCACCAGTGTCTATTCACAGAATGACGACAGCTGGGTGGATGAGTCCAGTCCTACCAGCCCCGCCCGGTTCAGCGGTGAGCAGATTCTCGCCGGTGAAAAAACCGCGTTGGAAAGCGGCCATCCAGCGACCATCATCCGATACAGCGGCATTTATGGACCATCACGACGGCGCTTTCTTGAGGAGGTTCAGGAAGGACGCATGAATCCAGCGACACCGGCACCTTTCAGCAACCGCATTCATGAAGAGGATGCGGCAGACGCGGCAGCCCATCTGGTGAAAGTGGCACTTTCAGGGGCGACACTGGAGTCCTGCTACATTGCCAGCGATTGCGAGCCTGTCAGGCTAGACGAGGTAGTGGACTGGGTACGACAGCAGACCCCTTGCGCCGAGCCACAGCCGGATGCTCGCAAAGGCGGACGCGCCGGCAGTAAACGCTGCAGTAACAAGAGACTGTTGAGCACCGGGTTCCGATTCCGCTACCCGGACTACCGGGCCGGATACCGCGCTATGATCGACCAGGGCTGACACTTCGGCATTAAAAAAGGCGGCCAGAGCCGCCTTTTTCGCAATCCCGGTGAGAGCAGACCCTAGCTGAGCACCATGACCGCTTCCATTTCAATGGGCACGCCCTTGGGCAGGGCTGCGACACCCACCGCTGCACGGGCCGGATACGGTTCCGGGAAATAGGTAGCCATGATCTCGTTCACCGTGGCGAAGTTCGCCAGGTCTGTCATGTAGATGTTCAGTTTTACAATATCCTTCAACTCACCACCCGCGGCTTCACAGACAGCCTTCAGGTTATCGAACACCTGCCGGGTCTTGGCGGAAAAGTCACCAGCCACCACTTCCATCGTTTCGGGTACCAGTGGAATCTGGCCAGACAGGTACACGGTATCCCCTGCCTTTACCGCCTGGGAGTACGTGCCAATCGCCTGTGGCGCATTCTCGGTCTGAATTACGGATTTGTTGGTCATGACACTCACTTTCCTCTCATCCAAAACGCCAATCGTCGCGCTTGCACCGCACGCCTGTCAACCAGGCCATGCTCGAGCTCAGTGCCTTACCCGACTGATGTGGGTAATCGCACGGATATTTCGGATCCGGCGCATGACCCGTGCCAGATGGCGGCGTCCGTGTACATGCACAACAAGACTGACAACGCCAAACCGGGCATTCTGCTCTTCCACATTGATTCGCTCGATATTGCCGTCAGCCATAGCCACTGCATTGGCCATCTCGGCAATCACGCCGCGCTGGCGCTCCAGTTCAACCCGCAGCTCGACAGAAAACTCATCAGTTATATCCTTGGCCCACTTCAGATGAGTGAGTCGTGCCACGCCCTCATCGTCCTCGGGCAGCCGGGAGCAGGTATCGGAATGAATCACCATACCGTTACCCGAATCCATCACCCCGACAACCGGATCCCCGGGAATCGGCTTGCAACAGCTGGCAAACCGTACAAGAAGGCCCTCAGTGCCACGAATGGTCACCGGAATGTGGTTGCCACCCTCAATATCCCGGGGCGCGTCCTCCGCTTCAGCAACCCCGGAACCACTGGCGAGCTGACGAGCAACCAGGTAGGCCATCCGGTTGCCCAGGCCAATGTCACTGATCAGATCGTCAAAACTGTTCACCTGATTATGATTAACAACGGCCTGCTTTTGGCCATCACTGATCTCCGACAGCTTGGCACCAAACCCTTTCAGGGATTTTTTCAACAGCGTACGCCCCAGATCCAACGATTCTGCGCGCTTCTGACTTTTTAGCACATGGCGGATACTGCTACGTGCCTTGCCGGTTACGACAAAGCTGAGCCACGCCGGGTTGGGCCGGGCACCGGGTGCCGTAATAATCTCCACGGTTTGGCCACTTTGCAGCGACTGACTGAGGGAACCGAGATTGCGATTGATACGGCAGGCCACAGTGGCGTTGCCGATATCGGTATGTATCGCGTACGCAAAGTCCACCGGGGTGGCGCCACTGGGCAACTCCATGATCCGGCCCTTGGGGGTGAACACGTAAATCTCATCAGGAAACAGGTCCACTTTCACGTGCTCGATAAACTCCATGGAGTCATCGGCCCGCTCGCGCATTTCCATGAGCCCTTTCACCCAGCGGTCCACCCTCGCCTGATTCACACTGGTTACACTGCTGGGCTCGTTCTTATACATCCAATGAGCCGCAATACCATTGTTGGCAATATGCTCCATTTCCTCGGTACGGATCTGGATCTCAATGTTCACATGCATGCCGAACAACGTGGTATGGATGGACTGGTAGCCATTGGCCTTGGGCATGGCGATGTAGTCCTTGAACCGACCCGGCAGAGGTTTATAGAGGCTGTGCACAGCACCGAGGATGCGATAACAGTCATCCTCGGTATCAGTGATAATCCGGAAGGCATACACATCCATGATTTCATGAAACGACTTCTGCTT
The DNA here is from genome assembly GCF_018860425.1 of Marinobacter sp. F3R08. GTDB lineage: Bacteria > Pseudomonadota > Gammaproteobacteria > Pseudomonadales > Oleiphilaceae > Marinobacter. Next base: position 47,669 of record NZ_JAHKPI010000020.1, read on the forward strand.
GAACTTCATCTTGTTGTAGATGCTGTTCAAGTGCTTTTCCCGGCCCAGAATCCGTCCTGGCAGGCCTCGCTCTTCCAGCTTTTCCTCAAGCTTGCCTCGAATATCCTCTATGATTTCCCGGTGGCTGCCACGAAGGTTATCCACGGCCTTGGAGATGTACTTCGAACGCATGGGGTACAAGGACGTGAACCCCAGGTCCTCAAGCTCGGTGCAGATGGAGTGCATACCCAAACGATTGGCGATTGGCGCGTAGATGTCGAGCGTCTCGGTGGCAATGCGCTGGCGCTTTTCATAGGGCATGGGGCCCAGGGTTCGCATGTTGTGCAGTCGATCCGCCAGCTTCACCAGAATGACCCGGATATCCCGGGCCATGGCCAGGGTCATTTTCTGGAAATTCTCAGCCTGGGCTTCAGCCCGGGAACGGAATTCAATCTGGGTCAGCTTGCTGACCCCGTCCACAAGCTCCGCAACATCGTCACCGAATTGTTCCGCCAGCGCATCTTTTGGAATGCCGGTATCTTCAATGACATCATGGAGCATTGCCGCCATCAGACTTTGATGGTCAAGCCTGAGATCAGCAAGGATGTGAGCAACGGCCAGCGGGTGTGTAATGTAGCGGTCGCCGCTTTTACGCATCTGCCCTTCATGGGCCTGCTCGGCATAATAGTAGGCGCGCCGCACCTGATTAATGCGATTGGTATCGAGATAGGAGCTGAGCTCTCGAGCCAGTCCTTCAACCGTAGCCTCTGCCGACACCGCGCCTCCACGACTTCATGAAATTCAGGGACAAAAAAACCCGAATGCACGCATCCGGGTCCTTCCTCAGTCCTTCCAGCAACGTTCTATAGCTACACTATAAAACCGCGGGGACAGATTTCAATGCTTCTCGCATGCAGACAGTCAATTACCTCTCCTGCCCACAGACAACTTACTCGTCGTCGCCTTCCTTGAGAAGATCCCGAGTAACTTTACCTTCGGCAATTTCGCGCAGGGCAATCACCGTCGGCTTATCATTTTCTTCAGCCACCATCGGCTCGGCACCCTTGGTAGCGAGCTGACGGGCACGCTTGGTAGCCAGCATTACCAGCTGGAAGCGGTTATCAACGTTTTCCAGACAATCTTCAACGGTAACTCGTGCCATAACTTCCCCGACAAATAAAATGACTGTTTTAGCAGACCGCACAGTTTACTTCGGCCGGCTCAATTTGTATACAGAAAAACTCCGTATCAGCCCGGACCGGACAATCCGGCCAGCAACGCCTGGTGCCTGGCCTGCTGGGCCTCCATTCGAAGGCGCTGGGCCCTGACAATGGCGAGCAGATCCGCAAGGGCAGCATTGAAGTCATCATTGACCACCAGAAAATCGAACTCCACCGCGTGGCAGCATTCCTCTTCGGCCTCTGCCAGGCGGCGCTCCACGATCTCTGGCGCATCAGTACCCCGCCCTTCCAGTCGTTCACGCAATACCTCCGGGGACGGTGGCACGATGAAAATACTGACGCACTCGGGAATCAGGCGACGAACCTGGGTGGCGCCCTGCCAATCGATCTCGAGGATAACATCCTGCCCTCTCGCCAGCGCTTCCCGCACCCAGACCTGGGACGTTCCGTAGTAGTTGCCAAAGACATCGGCGTGCTCCAGAAAGTCGCCCCGGGAGATCATCGACTCAAAGGTGTCCCGACTGACAAAATGGTAGTTAACGCCGTCCTGCTCACCCTCTCGCATTGTGCGGGTGGTATGGGAGACGGAAACACCGAGCTTTTGATCATTACGCAGCATGCCCGCTACAAGGCTGGTCTTGCCGGCACCGGATGGCGCAGAAATAACGTACAGGGTACCCTGCTCAACTGCCTGACTCATAAGCCGAAAACTCCAAACCTGAACGCGACGGCCGCTTGTTCCGACCGGTAAAACCGCGAATTATACGGACTTTGAAAAAACACCGCACCCCAACGGGACGCCAGCTGATACCATTTACCGCATCGTCCGCTCAATAAATGACAGATTCCATGCGAACCACCATCGATATTACTCTCGAGACGACAGCAAAAGCCGTCGACGCCCTGAGCGAAGCATCTCCCGGACTCTCTCGCCAGAAAATCAAAGACGCCATGACCAAAGGTGCCTGCTGGTGGACTCACAAGGGGAAGCGCCTGAGGTTGCGCCGAGCGACCAAAGAACTCAAGCCGGGCATCCGACTGCAACTGTTCTACGATGAGAAGGTACTGGCAAGAAAGCCGGAAGATCCGGTTCTGCTGGAGGATCTAGAACGTTACTCCGTCTGGTTCAAGCCTCACGGGTTGCTTGCTCAGGGTTCCCAGTGGGGGGACCATTGCAGCCTGCTCAGGCTGGCAGAGCTTAATCTCGACCGGCCATGCTACTTGATCCATCGCCTTGATGCGGATGCCGCAGGCCTGATGCTTATTGCTCACGACCCGAAAGCCGCCGGCGCACTGTCCCAGTGTTTCTCGGCCCGAACCATGACCAAGCGCTATCGGGCCCGGGTGACTGGTTTGATAGACGCCCAGGATCAACTCGTGGACAACCCCATTGAAGGCAAATCGGCCGTCAGCCGGGTTTCTACACTGGCCACCAACGAAGCTGATCAGACCTCCCTGGTACAGGTGAGTATCGAAACCGGGCGAAAACACCAGATCCGCCGGCATCTGGCTGGCCTGGGCCACCCGATCATCAGTGACCGGCTCTACGGTCGCGCGGGTGGACCACCCCTGCAACTACTGGCCTGCTATCTGGAGTTCGACTGTCCGTTAAACAAACGAAAACTGGTGTTCGAGTTGCCGGCCCGACTGGACAGCCTGGAACAGGGCTAAACACCCAACCCAGGCTTCCTGCCTCACTCCAGATTCTGCACCTGCTCCCGCATCTGCTCGATCAGAACCTTCAGGTCCACGGCAATGCGAGTCACGCCGGCATCAATGCTCTTGCTGCTCAGAGTATTGGCTTCTCGATTCAGCTCCTGCATCAGGAAATCCAGGCGCCGGCCAATGGCATCCTCGCTCCGGAGAGTATCGGACACTTCGCCAATGTGAGCATCCAACCGGTCCAGCTCCTCTGCCACATCGCTCTTCTGGGCAAGCATGACCATCTCCTGGGCCACACGTTCGGAATCCAGCTCCACTTTGGCTTTCTCGAAGCGCTCCCGGAGCGTGCGCTCCTGGGCCTCAAGCAATGCCGGCATTCGTGTGCGCACATTCGACACCAGATCGCCCATGGTTTTCAGGCGGTCCTCAAACAACGGTCGCAACCGCTCACCTTCACGCTCCCTGACCAAAGACAGCTCGGCAACCGTCTGTTCGAACAGACTGACAGCCGCGTCTTTCGCCGGGCTGTAATCCTGTTCCTGTACCGAGAGCACGCCCGGCCAGCGAAGAATATCCAGAGCATTTATGTGGGCAGGGTTATCCAGCATCCGATTAATGTGGTTTGCCGCCTCGTTAACCGCCTGGGCCATTTCCTCGCTGATTTCGAAGCTCTGGGCCGCCTTCTCGATCGGCTGCAGACGCATGGACACATCCACCTTGCCCCGTTTCAACTGCTTGCGCAGCGCCTCCCGAAACCGGTTCTCGAGTTCCCGGAACGCCTCCGGCAGGCGAAACGAAGGCTCCAGATACCGATGGTTCACGGTCCGGATTTCACAGGTCAGCGTACCCCAGTCTCCCTGAACGTCTTTCCGGGCAAATGCGGTCATACTTCGGATCATGTCGGCTCCGCTCTTGGTTAATCATCAGCCCCTGAGTTTAACAGGCTCCTGACATCCACGGCGAACCCAACAAAAGCCCGGGGCCAACGTGATATACTTCTCGGCCTTTTCGACAAATCTTCGACCGGGTCACGCACCCGGACATTCAATACTGACTTCAGGAAATACTATGCGTCCAAGCGGCAGAACACCCGAACAACCAAGAGATGTTCGAATCACCCGCAACTACACTCGCCACGCTGAAGGCTCCGTCCTGGTGGAGTTCGGCGACACCAAAGTTATCTGCACCGCCTCTGTCGAAAACAAGGTCCCGCCGTTTCTGAGGGGCGAAGGCAAAGGCTGGATCACCGCCGAGTACGGCATGCTGCCCCGCTCCACCGGCAGCCGTATGGGCCGGGAAGCCGCCCGCGGCAAACAGGGAGGTCGCACTGTCGAAATCCAGCGCCTGATCGGCCGGTCTTTGCGTGCGGCCGTCGACCTGACCGCCCTCGGTGAACATTCCATCACCATCGATTGCGACGTCATCCAGGCCGATGGCGGCACCCGCACCGCTGCCATCACCGGCGGTTGCGTGGCACTGGTGGATGCCCTGAACCACCTGGTCGCCGAGAAGCGTCTGAAGAAATCGCCGCTCAAGCAGATGATCGCAGCCTTTTCGGTTGGCATTTACAAGGGCACACCAGTGGTGGATCTGGACTACCCGGAAGACTCCGAAGCCGAAACCGACATGAACGTGATCATGACCGACCAGGGCGGCTTTATTGAGATTCAGGGAACGGCGGAAGGTGCACCTTTTGACCAGTCAGAACTGGACAGCATGCTGACTCTGGCAAAACAGGGAATTGAGCAGTTATTTGAAATTCAGAAGGCGGCGCTGGAAGGCTGAAGCTTAGCTTGGTGTCTGCGTGTCCGGAGGGTGAAGCCTTTCCCCTCCGAACCCGTTACTGCTCTGGCACTATCTGACTTTCAGAAGCCGATTTCGATATCGTAATCCATGATCACCGGCGCGTGATCGGAGAACTCAACCGAGTCGTCAATCCAACCATCCTCAATGGTTTTCCGGATTCCCGGCGTCAACAGCTGGTAATCCACCCGAATCCCGGCATTCTTACGAGACCCTTCCGCCTGCTCCGGCCACCAGGTGAACTGGTTGCTCTGTTTGTTGATCTCGCGAAATCCGTCGACACATCCCATTTCATCAAACAGGCGATCCAGCCAGGCACGCTCGTGGGGCAGGAAACCGGAAAAATCCAGTTTGTGATACAGAGGACTCGCGTCGGTAACGTGATGCGCAGTCTGGAGGTTTGCACACAAAATGAACTGTCTGCGTTTGCGCAACGTTTTTTGCATGTGCAACCCGAAGGACTCCAGAAATTCGTCCTTGTGGTCCAGAACCGTCAAATCGTCCTCGCCGGTCAGCTCTTCTTCACGACCAAGAGCACAGGGCGCCAACACACATGCGACAGAAACCTTGTCAAAATCGGCCTGAATGAACCGGCCCTCCCGGTCAGCCTGCTCATTGGCGAAACCGTACATGATGGCCTTCGGAAAATGACGCGTGTAAATGCCGACACCCCCATCTTCGTTTTTCTCGCCATCAATGAAATAGGCCTCGTACCCCTCTGGGATCAGGTTGTAGTCCTCAATCTCATAGGCCCGCATCCGATGGTCCTGGACGCAGACCACGTCAGCGTCCTGCTCCACCAGCCAATCGAAAAAGCCATTTTCAACAGCCTGGGCGAGGCCGTTGACGCTGATTGATACTACCCGCATACGTGTTCCCTGATTCGGTTTGTGTGTATGATACCGTTTTTACGCGCTAATTAAAGATCAACACCCGCCAGAAGCCTTGTCATGCACGACTATCAGCAAAAATTTATCGAATTTGCCATCCGCCGAAATGTATTACGCTTTGGTGAGTTCACTCTCAAGTCGGGCCGAACCAGCCCCTACTTCTTTAACGCTGGCTTGTTTAATACCGGAGACGACCTGCTCCAGCTAAGCAAAGCCTATGCCGCTGCGCTCGCTCGCAGCGGACTTGAGTATGACATTATTTTCGGACCTGCCTATAAGGGCATTCCGTTGGCGACTGTCACCGCAATGGCGCTGGCTACAGACGGTAACAGCAAACCCTTTGCGTTTAACCGCAAGGAAAAGAAAGATCATGGAGAGGGCGGCAACATCGTTGGCGCACCATTGCAGGGCAAAGTGCTGATTGTGGATGATGTCATTACTGCGGGCACAGCTATCCGGGAATCCATCGATATCATCCGGGCTGCAGGAGCCGAACCGGCCGGCGTGCTTATTGCATTAGATCGTCAGGAAAAAGGCAATGGCGAACGTTCCGCCATCCAGGAAGTTGAGCAAGAATTCGGCATCCCGGTGGTGAGCATCATTCGCCTTGAGCAGATACTGGACTATCTTGAAGCCAATCCGGAGTTTTCCGGGCACGCCGAAAAGGTAGCCGATTATCGTGATCGTTACGGAGTCTGAGTGATGGCCAACCGACTGACCTTACTGTCTGTCAAAGCTACGGCATTAGCGCTGACCCTGGGTTTCTCTGCCCAGGTAGCGGCCAACATGTACCGTTATACGGATAAAAGCGGTCAGGTCGTCATCAGCAGCACCATCCCTCAGGAAGCCACCAAACGGGGCTATGACATCCTAAGCAGTAATGGCCGAGTGATAGAAACCATCCCTCCTGCGCCTACCGAAGACGAGATTGCCGCCCGTGAAGCGGAAGAAGAACGACAGAAGGCGCTCGCCGAACAGCTCGAAAGAGACAGGCAACTGCTCAAACGCTTCAGTCACCCTGACCAGGCAGTAAAAGCCATGCACCGTAAGGTTCGGGAGCTTGAGGGCCTGATCCAGCTCAAGCGCGGCAATATTTCAGTGATATCCAGCCAACTGGATAACGAACAAAGCCGGGCCGCAGACATGGAGCGGGCCGGCCGTGAGATCCCCGAAACCACCCTGGAAAAGATCCGGCGGCTGGAAGCCCAGATTCGTGACATTGAGCGGGAAATCACTTCACAGTCCCAAGATATCGAACTTATGCGCAGGGCCTTTGAGGCCAAAATTGAACGCCTGGAAGAGGTCACGGGCAAAGCACGAACCTTACCGCTCGATCATACCCGAACCGAAAACTGACTCTTCGCCCGATCTCGCCACAGAATAAAAAAGGCCGCCGATTTTACCTGGCGACCTTCTGTATCACTTACCGTTTCAGTGAAACGCTGCCTTAGCCTCAGGCAGAAGCGGTACTTTTCTTGGCAGTAGACGTGGTTTTGCGCGCAGTGCTCTTGCGTGCAGCCGGCTTCTTCGGCTCAACCGCCTTCTTGGCATCCCCGGCAGCGAGAGACACATCATCAGCAGCCTCAGCTACAACATCTGCACCTTCTGCAGCCTCTTTCTCAAGCTTGGCGACCAGATCACCAGCAAAGCTACCGAAACGACTGTTCAGGCTGCGCAGCTGCTCGAACAGGCTGTCGCTGTATCCGTTATAACGCTTGCGCAGTGTTTTTACGCTGTATTCCCGCGCTTCAGATTCCAGCTTCTCCGCGTAGTCGAACGGCTTGGAAGCCAGCTTCTTCTGTTGCTCTTCGGCGGCGTTGATGCCCTTGGTTACGATATCCTGAAGCTGTTCCTGATAAGACTTGAGTTTACCCATGATGATTCTCCTTGGCTTCCTGAAAGTTCCAAGACCCCGTTAAAGCCAATGCAACCAGGGTCTTCCTTCAATCTCAGAAACCAAGTTACGCCCTAAAATTAGAATATTCATACTAAAAGCGAGAAGCGCATGGCAGCTGCGAGCCTGACCTGGCTGGGGTCTACCAGCGGAAAATCACCCAGCTGGGCACCAACATGTCAGAGTCCGTTTCCCGGATCCAGCCGCCGCCATCTGCAGGCACGAGGTAGTACTCGGGCCCGACTTCCGGTACCACTTTGATCTCCATTAGCTGGCCATTGATCCGGTATTCATAGAACACCTCTTTCTCTCCGGGGCGGATAACAATTTGCGGCCCCTGACTTTCCGGCTGGTAATCAGAGATCACCACCGGCTCTTCAGGCGTTGCCACCGGCGTCTCATCCAGCGCACCACTTTCCTGTGCCAACGCAGCCAGAGGCAAGCTGGCGAGCATCAAAGCCGGGCAGGTGATTCGTTTCATTTTCGTGGTACCCTTTCGTCCATCAATTCCAGTACAGAGTTGCATAAGCCAACCCACGCTTCAATCAGATTCCGGACCTGTTTTGACATGACCAGCAAAAACACACCACCCGTGGTTCTTGTGGACGGCTCGTCCTATCTTTTCCGTGCTTATCATGCACTTCCTCCACTGATCACAAGCAAAAATCACCCTACCGGCGCCATTAAAGGTGTGATCAGCATGATCCGGCGGCTGGAACAGGATTTCCCCGGCTCTAAAATGGTCGTGGTCTTCGACGCCAAGGGTAAAACCTTCCGGCACGATCTTTACGAAGAGTACAAGGCTAACAGGCCACCGATGCCAGAAGATCTGGCCTGCCAGATCGAACCCATTCATCAGATCGTCAGAGCCATGGGCCTGCCACTGCTGATGGTCACCGGCGTAGAGGCCGACGATGTGATCGGCACACTGGCCGACGAAGCCACCAACAAAGGCATCGATGTAGTGGTTTCCACCGGCGACAAGGATATGGCACAACTGGTCAGCGATCACGTGACCCTGATTAACACGATGACCGAAACCCGGATGGATCGGGACGGTGTTGTGGAAAAGTTTGGAGTCACTCCGGAGCAAATTGTTGATTATCTGGCGTTGGTGGGCGACAAGGTTGATAACATTCCCGGAGTGAACAAGTGCGGCCCGAAAACCGCCGTAAAATGGCTACAGAGCTATGATAACGTTGACAACGTTATCGAACACGCCGGTGAGATCAAGGGAAAGATCGGGGAATACCTGCGCGAAGCCACCACGACCCTGCCATTGAGCCGGGAACTGGCCACTATCCGTACCGACGTAGAGCTGGATTTCGGGCTGGAAGATCTGAAACTTCGGGAACAGGATGATCAGCAACTGCTGGAGCTGTTCAGGGAATACGAGTTCAAGACCTGGGTCGCAGAGCTGGAAACCAGCGACAACACCACATCTGCGCAGGCGCAGGCCGGCGCCCGGCAACCAGCGCCCGAAAAGAACTACAGCATCATCACTGATCAGAAAGAACTGGATCAATGGTTGGAGCGCCTGAAGGCGGCGCAACTCTTTGCCTTCGATACCGAAACCACCAGCCTCCGGTACATGGATGCCGAAATAGTCGGTGTTTCTTTCGCTCTCGAACCGGGCGAGGCCGCCTACATTCCCCTTGCACACGACTACATGGGCGCTCCCGAGCAGCTGAACCGTGAAACGGTTCTGGACCAGCTCAAACCTCTGCTTGAAGATCCCGGATTAGCAAAAGTCGGCCAGAACCTGAAATATGACAAGAATGTTCTGGCCAACCATGGCATTTCTCTTGAGGGCATTGCCAAGGACACGATGCTGGAATCCTATGTGCTGAACTCTGTGGTTACCCGCCACGATATGGACAGTCTGGCAATGCTCTATCTGGGCGAGGCGACTATCAGCTTCGAGTCGATTGCAGGCAAAGGCGCAAAACAGCTCACCTTCAACCAGATCGAACTTGAAAAGGCTGGCCCCTATGCCGCCGAAGATGCGGACATTACCCTGCGTCTGCACCAGACCCTGGAACCAAAACTGAAAGAAACCGGAAGGCTGGCTTCGGTGTATGAGGACATTGACCTGCCCTTGGTTCCGGTGCTTTCCCGTATGGAGCAGCGCGGAACCCTGATCAGTGCCAGCACTCTGCGCCGGCACAGTCAGGAACTCGCAGAACGCCTGGGAGAACTCGAAAAGGAAGCCCACGAGGTTGCCGGCGAGACCTTTAACCTGGGCTCCACCAAACAACTGCAAGCAATCTTCTACGACAAGATGGGGCTCCCGGTCATCAAAAAAACCCCCAAGGGCGCGCCATCAACGGCAGAACCGGTTCTGCAGGAACTGGCCCACGAACACGAACTGCCTCGCTTGATTCTTGAACATCGCAGCCTGAGCAAATTGAAGTCGACCTACACGGACACCCTGCCGGAGCTGATTCATTACCGCACCGGCCGTGTACACACCTCTTACCATCAGGCTGTCACCGCCACCGGCCGGTTATCGTCGTCGGAACCAAACCTCCAGAATATCCCCATTCGTAGCGAACAGGGACGCCGTATACGCCAGGCCTTCATCGCACCCGAGGGTTACAAACTGGTGGCTGCCGACTATTCCCAGATTGAGCTCCGGATCATGGCGCACCTTTCAGGTGATGAAGGCCTGCTCAAAGCCTTTGAGAATGGTGAGGACATCCATAAGGCTACCGCATCGGAAGTATTCGGAGTCGATCTGGGGGACGTATCGTCAGATCAGCGCCGCAGTGCGAAAGCCATTAATTTCGGCCTCATCTACGGCATGTCCGCGTTTGGTCTGGCGCGGCAACTGGACGTTGAGCGCAAACTCGCCCAGCAATACATCGATCGCTATTTCGAACGCTACCCCGGTGTTCTGAAATACATGGATAACATCCGTCTACAGGCTCACGAACAGGGTTTCGTAGAAACCCTGTTCGGTCGCCGACTGTATCTTCCGGAAATCAACGCCCGCAACAAGCAGCTGCAGCAGGCGGCCGAGCGCACCGCCATAAACGCCCCCATGCAGGGCACTGCTGCGGATATCATCAAACGCGCCATGGTGGATGTGGAAAGCTGGCTTCTTGAAGAACATGCCGACGACGCCCGCATGACCATGCAGGTTCACGATGAACTGATTCTGGAAGTAAAGGAATCCGTCGTTGACGAAATCCGGGCCGGACTGGTGAAACGGATGTCTGCAGCAGCCGAACTGGACGTTCCCTTATTGGTTGAAGCTGGCGTCGGGAATAACTGGGACGAAGCTCACTAGGGCGCCCCAAAACAGAGCAAGGAGGCTCTGTCACGCACCACAACGAGACACCCCGACAAACGCTCGACCGCGCCCTTCCCCCCTGGCGACTTGCCAGCAGCCCCCGAGAAAACAGGCCGCTGGCTGACCGGGCAGCGGTTACGGCACGATATTCGCTTCAGAATCCCCGTCGGCGTACTGCCTCATCAAGCAATCTGGGCAGCGCCATGTTGTGACATCTATTTCCGAGGCTCAAACCATGACTTCTCTGGCATCTGAACGTAGCTGGCTGATGGACCGTAGTGTACTTAAACTGGTTCACCAGTGCCGCCGCCAGATTCACACAGAATTCGGCGTCAAACTTCACCTCACAGAAGAGCATCTCGAAAAACAGCTGGCCGACTACGCGCGAAAGACTCGCTCAACGCAGTTGACCCGCACCTGGAAAACCCTGACGGAGCAGGTTCCACAACTGAACATCGAACCCGAAGACGAAGACGACGGCTTGAAACGCAACTATCGGGGCCAGGTGATCGCCGATGCGCCAACAACATCAGCCAATGAAGGCAGTACAGGAGAGATGAACCCGCCACGGAAGAAGAAGGTGATCTACCGTGGCCAGGTGGTTGGCTGACCCGCCTGCGGGCAGGTCAACCGATGGGCAAACGATTAAAAAGCCTTGCTGACTTCGATGGACGCACTCCAGGCACTGAGATCGTATTCCCCTTTGTAGTTTGATGCTCCAGAGGAAGGATCCTGTTGCTCAGGCGCCTCATGCAAATAGACAAACTCGTCTACACGCGGGTCATCAGTGAAGATAAGCGTTCCGATGGCGGCATCAACCGTCCAGCCGCTATCCGCGTTTTTCCACTGCGAGCCCAGCGTCAACCAATGACGATTGCTTGACGGTATTCGTGCAGTAAGGTAGTTGTCCACAGGCGATTCATCCCACGCGTAACCGGCCTTGAAAGCCCACTCTGGAGTAGCCTGCCAGATACCACCAACATTGAACTGCCAGGTGTTTTTCCACTTTTCGGTGATGTGGGTGATGACCTCATTACCTGTCGCCGCAGATATCGAACCAGCTCCTCCCTCACGGCTGATGATATCGAGCTCTTCGAATCGGCTCCATCTTGCGTAAGTGGCGCCAGCAAGAAGAGTTACTTCCGGTGTCAACCTATGCCTGGCGCCAACCGTGATGCTCTCAGGTATGGCCAGAGGTACCCGGACATCTTCACTCACACCACTCTGGGCACCGGTTGGAAAAGCCTGCGTCCCCTGACCGATGGCAGAGAGATCCACTGCCGTTGTTTCGGGAAAGTTGGATATGTTCGCATCACCATCCAGATTGAACTCTGTACCCGTCTGGGCAGTCAGGCCGAACTGGGTTCTCTCAGACAACTCGTAAAGAAAACCAATGCGGAAATTTACCGCGATGTCGTCACCTTCGATGGCGGCATAGCCTTCCTCAAGCCCTGATGGTACGGGCACACCAAAATCTTCTGGCGAGGCAGCTCCAAGCGCCGAATCAAGGCCCGAGTAACCTTGCTGCCAGCGACCGTAGATACCCGAGTAATCCTGGAACTTCGTCAGACGCCCTTCCGCATACATGATGTTGATGCCGGCACCCATGGACAGACCTTGCCCGTTATTGACCGAGATAGCGGGAGAGAAAGAGATAACCGTCAACTCAGTCTCGTCCGCAAAGTAACGACCCACAAAATCATCGTCGTAGTCAGCCGCCAAGCCATAGGGCGCATGAATGCCAAAGCCCACATCTATCGAGTCATTTACTTCGTGGGTGAGATAAATATTGGGAAGAATCGCTGGATCGGCAATGTCACCGCCTGTACTGCCAGTAACCGGGCGCCCGAGGGTGTCGGTCGCGCTTGCCGTGCCTGACCTGGCCTCGGCATCGATATCAAGAATCGCTGCACCAAACGAAACATTGGTGCCGGACAGCTGACTCATCCCCGCAGGGTTAAACAATACCGTGGTCGCGTTTTCAGGATTGGCTGCGGCACCGGCGTTGGCAGTGCCCATGGCACTGGCGCTCTGCTCGTTGAGAGAAAACCCACCCGCCAGGACTCCGGCAGGCGTCGCGAGTGCGGCGACAGTGGTAAAACGTACAGCTCGTGCAAGCATTGAAGGACGGTGGTGCATGGTATCTCCTTTTTGAAACGCGCGGAGTATACGCACCACCCCTTACTGTCCTCAAATGCCATCCCTAACGGTTCAGCCCCCTAACTTTCTGCCAGCCAGTCCAGCAATGCTCCAACGATCAGTCATCCTGGATGGTAAGTTTGTCGACAGAAGAGGACAGCTTATCCGCCCCCTGGGCATCCGCACCCAGCTTGATCAGCAGGCGCAGATCATTCGCAGAGTCCGCATGAGCCAAAGCATCCTCGTACGTAATTGAGCCTTCTGCATACAGCTGATACAGGGCTTGGTCGAAAGTCTGCATACCGGATTCATTGGACTTTGACATCAGCTCCTTCAGCCGATGCACCTCGCCCTTGCGGATCAGATCCGAGACCAGCGGAGTATTGATCAGCACCTCGATAACCGCCTTCCGCCCCTTGCCGTCCGGCGTCGGTACCAGTTGCTGGGCCACAATAGCCTTAAGGTTCAGAGACAGATCCATCCAGATCTGGTTATGCTGTTCAGGAGGGAAAAACTGGATAATCCGATCCAACGCCTGGTTGGCGTTGTTGGCGTGCAGCGTGGCGAGACACAAGTGACCCGTTTCAGCAAACTGCACCGAGTACTCCATGGTTTGCCGGGTCCGCACCTCGCCGATGAGGATCACATCAGGTGCCTGCCGGAGGGTATTCTTGAGCGCCACCTCGAAACTGTCGGTATCGATACCCACCTCACGCTGGGTGACGATACAACCATGGTGTTGATGCACAAATTCGATCGGATCTTCAATGGAAATGATGTGACCGCGGCTGTTTCTGTTCCGGTGTCCCAACATGGCTGCCAGTGAGGTGGATTTACCCGTGCCCGTTGCGCCTACGAACATGATCAGACCACGCTTGGTCATGGCCAGTTCTTTAACCACCTCCGGCAACGACAAATCATCAATCTGCGGAATCTTCACCTCAATCCGCCGCAAGACCATGCCACAGAGATTGCGCTGAAAGAACGCGGAAACCCGGAAACGTCCGATGCCCCGGGCGCTGATCGCGAAGTTACACTCGTGGGATTCCTCAAACTCGGCGCGTTGCTTGTCGTTCATTGCACCGTAGACAAACTCCCTGGTCTGTTCCGGCGTCAATGCGTTCTTGGTAACCGGCAGCACTTTTCCGTTCACCTTCATGCTCGGTGGCACACCTGCCGTAATGAACAGGTCCGAACCCCCTTTCTCCACCATCAGCCGTAACAGCTTTTCGAATTCCATTTTTTACACAGCCTCCATTTTCTGACACCCACCCTGTTTTCAAACTCTATCCGGGGAGTCAGATGGTTTCCCTTCTGCTCCTGGTGCCAACGCTGCCAGCCCAGGAAGCACGCTTGTTAGAAATTGTCAGGCATTTTCGCCTTCGCCCGCGCGGCTTCGCGGGAGATCAGTCCTTTCTGCAGCAACCGCTCCAGACACTGATCAAGTGTTTGCATGCCCAGGGAGCCCCCGGTCTGAATCGACGAGTACATCTGGGCGATCTTATCTTCCCGGATCAGGTTACGAATGGCCGAGGTACCGATCATGATCTCGTGTGCCGCGATCCGCCCGCCACCCATTTTCTTCATCAGCGTCTGGGAGATAACCGCCTGCAACGATTCCGAAAGCATCGACCGAACCATGGACTTTTCTTCCGCAGGGAACACGTCGACAACCCGGTCAATGGTCTTGGCGGCAGAGGTGGTGTGCAGTGTTCCGAAGACCAGGTGGCCTGTCTCAGCCGCCGTCAGCGCCAGACGAATCGTTTCCAGATCCCGGAGCTCACCTACAAGGATAATGTCAGGATCTTCCCGCAACGCCGAACGCAATGCCTCGTTAAAGCCCAAGGTATCCCGATGGACCTCACGCTGGTTAACCAGACATTTCTTGGAGTCATGTACGAATTCGATGGGGTCCTCAATGGTAAGGACATGTTCGTAACGGGTGTCGTTGATATAGTCCATCATCGCTGCCAGGGTGGTGGACTTGCCGGAACCGGTCGGCCCGGTCACCAACACCAACCCCCGAGGCACCGAGGAAATGTCCTTGAATACCTGCCCCATTCCCAAATCCTCCATGGTCAGCACCTTGGAGGGAATAGTCCGGAATACCGCACCTGCACCACGATTCTGGTTAAATGCGTTAACACGGAAACGGGCAACACCAGGAACTTCGAATGAAAAGTCAGTTTCCAGGAATTCCTCGTAGTCCTTGCGCTGCTTGTCATTCATGATGTCGTAGATCAGGCCATGGACTTCTTTATGCTCCATAGGCGGCAGATTGATGCGACGCACATCACCATCAACGCGAATCATCGGTGGCAGACCGGCAGAGAGGTGCAAGTCAGACGCACCCTGTTTCGCCGAAAAGGCAAGCAGTTCAGTAATATCCATAGAAATCCTCGGAAGGCTTTTTCTTTTATCCCGACAGCTCCCACCCGGTGGCGCCCCGACGTGGTTCACTTGGCATTTCAGTGACCTGCGGGTAACGTGTCACCGTACAAAGTGACAGACCGAGCGTGGCATTCTCATACTATGAGCAGCATAGCAGACAACATCGGGAGCGTAACCCGACGCATACAAAAAGCAACATTGCACGCGGGCCGCGAGCCGGGGGCTGTGCACCTGCTCGCCGTCAGCAAAACCCGCCCTCCCGGCGAGCTTCGTGAGGCCTACGATGCAGGGCAACTGTCGTTTGGTGAAAACTATCTTCAGGAAGCGCTCGACAAAATAGACGCGCTGGCTGACCTTGAGGGCATCGAGTGGCACTTCATCGGCCCGATTCAATCCAACAAGACACGACAGATTGCCTCTGCCTTTGCCTGGGTCCACAGTGTGGACCGTTTGAAGATTGCCCGTCGGCTCAGCGAACAACGGAATCCTCAGTTGTCACCATTGAATATCTGCCTTCAGGTCAACATTAATGAAGAAGACAGCAAATCCGGCTGCACGATCGGGGAGCTACCAGACCTGGTGGCCGCGGTCGGTGAACTACCAGGCCTGACACTACGGGGGCTGATGGCCATTCCGGACCCGGATCAGCCTGAAGCAGATTTGAGATCAAGCTTTCGGAAGCTGGCCAAGACATTGCAACAACTACGCACAGATCATCCCGACGCAGGCCCGCTGGACACACTCTCCATGGGTATGTCCGGAGATCTTGAGGTCGCGATTGACGAAGGGGCCACCTGGGTCCGGGTAGGCACCGCGCTTTTCGGCACACGCCCGGCAAAGAGCTGAGCCGGCCGGTTCCTGTTATGATCAGAACCAGACGCTTAAACGATCAACCGGAGAGTTAACCTTGAGCACATCACCCACCATTTCTTTTATTGGCGCCGGCAACATGGCCAGCGCCATCATTGGCGGTATGCTGGATAGCGGCTACAAGGCTGGCAGCATCTGGGTCAGCGCGCCGGATGACGCGCACCTGCAAACAATCCGCAAACGTTTCGGCGTGAGCGTAACCACAGACAATCGCTACTGCGCACAGCAAGCCGAAATGGTAGTTCTCGCGGTAAAACCCCAGGTGATGGCGGATGTCTGCCGTGACATTGCACCGGTAGTCCAGAACACCCGCCCCCTCATGGTGTCCATTGCCGCCGGCTTGACGGCTGACACTCTGGACGGCTGGCTGGGCGGTGGCCTGCCCATGGTCAGGGTGATGCCCAATACACCCTCCCTGGTCGGCAAAGGCGCTGCCGGCCTGTTTGCGAACAATGAGGTTCAGGAAGCACAGAAAGAAACGGTCGAATCGGTGTTCAAGAGCATCGGTTCAGCGCTCTGGGTGGAAGACGAAAATCTTTTGCACGGTGTCACAGCCCTTTCCGGGAGCGGCCCGGCGTATTTCTTCCTGATGCTCGAAGCTCTTGAGGACGCTGCAACCGACGCGGGCATTGCACCCGGAACCGCAAGAGAGCTGGCCATTCAAACCATGGCAGGAGCCGCAGAGATGGCCGCCCGAAGCGAACACGACCCTGGCCAGCTAAAACGCAATGTGATGTCTCCTGGCGGAACCACCGAGCAGGCCATCAATGCCTTTGAAGACGGTGGCATGCGTGATCTGGTGTCCAAGGCATACCAGGCAGCGTTCAAGCGCTCGGAAGAAATGGCCAAAGAACTGGCTGGCAAACAGTAACCGACAACGGAGACACGGCTTCATGCTGGCAGATATTCTGATCACCATCCTGATGATCGCATCCACCTTTTACCTGACGATCGTACTGCTTCGCTTCCTGCTGCAATTAGCGAGAGCGGATTTCTACAATCCGATCTCACAGTTCGCGGTCAAGGCAACCAATCCCCTGCTGCGACCGCTCCGGCGCTTTATTCCGGGCTGGGGAGGTGTGGATGGTGCCTCACTGGTTCTTGCGGTACTCATTCAGGGTCTCACCTTTTTCCTGATACTCATTGCCCTGAGCGGTGGTATTCCAGCCATAAATCCGATCACACTTCTGGTCTGGGCCGTACTGAGCGTGCTGGATCTGATCGTGAAGATCTATTTCTGGTCAGTGATTGCGGTTGTGGTGGTCAGCTGGATCGCCCCCGGCAGCGGACACCCCGCCATACAACTGGTTGCCCAGATCACCGAGCCGGTAATGCGTCCGGTACGCAACCTCATGCCCTCAATGGGCGGCCTGGATCTGTCACCAATCATCGTGTTCCTCATTCTGAACGTGATTTCAGTGGTCATCGACCATATGAAAATGGCAGCAGGGCTTGGCGCCATTGGCCTGGGCCTGTAAACCATGTCTCAAATATACATTTTGTAACACTTGACCACGAAATCCATCATTGCAAGACTGCATCTTCAAATTATTGATTTTGCAGTCTTTTGCAGGATCCCCTCTGTATTTTTACCTAACCCCTCGCCATAACCCTGCCGCAAACATGGACAGAACAGGCTAATATTAACGCCAATTAATCCGTTACCCGTTAGCACCCCGTGTTGACCGGGATTCCCGGAAGTCGTGCAGAAGGATAATCCGATGACCCAACAGGGAACTCTGTCGCAGCAGGTAGAGGCGTACCACAACTGGAAAAAAGAGCTGATCCGACAGATCGGCCGGTATCGACTATGGTTGCAGGATAACAACCTGTTTTCCGACGATATCAGCTCCCGCATCCGTCACGGATTGGAACTGTTGATCGAAGATGAGCTGACCATTGCGTTTGTCGGGGAATATTCCCGTGGAAAAACCGAGCTGATAAACGCTCTGTTCTTCTCCGAGTATGGCCAGCGCATGCTGCCTTCCCAGGCAGGGCGCACCACCATGTGCCCCACCGAGCTTTTCTTTGATCGCAGCGCCAACGAGAATTATCTGCTCCTGCTGCCCATTGAAACCCGAACTGGTGACATGTCCCTGCAGCAATTGCGCAAGCAGCCACACCGCTGGGTCAAACATGAGCTGGATGAGCGCGACCCTGAAATCATGCGGGAAGTCCTCGCCGAAGTGGCCCGGGTCAAGAGTGTGCCACCTGAAGAGGCCCGTGGACTCGGCTTCGACGAAGGCATGCTGGAGCATGACCGTAACAATCCGGGCAATGTGCTCGTACCCGCATGGCGAAATGCCCAGATCAGCATCCGCCACCCAATGTTCGAGCGCGGCCTGCGAATTCTTGACACTCCGGGCCTGAATGCCTTGGGCTCAGAGCCAGAGCTGACCATCAGCATGCTGCCCCGCGCGCATGCCGTCATCTTTGTACTGAGCGCCGACACTGGCGTGACTGCCAGTGACATGACCATCTGGAAAGAACACATCGACACCCAGCACGCAGACCATCGTGCCGGGCGCTTTGCCGTACTGAACAAGATTGACGTGCTGTGGGACGACCTTCAGGGAGAGCGCCACACTCACGAAGCCATAGAAAGGGTGCGCAGCTACACAGCTGACCACCTGGGCATGCGCCAGCATGACGTAATCCCGGTCTCTGCCAAACAGGGGCTGTTCGCAAGAGTCAAGGACGACAACGACTTGTTTGAACGGTCCAATATCGGCCAGCTTGAGCAGTTGATTATTCAGCGCATCCTGATGCACAAGGAGCAGCTGATCACTCAGAGCCTGATCAATGATCTTCTCGGCATGCTCCAGAACAGCCAGGCGGCAATGCAGTATCGTCTGGAATCCCTGGAAGAGGAACTTCAGGCCTGTGCCGGAGTCACCATGGACAAAGCCGCCCTCTCCCGACTGGCAGAGCGCGCCCAGAAAGATTACGAATTCTATTACAAAAAACTCATCACTCTGCGCTCAAGTCGGCGCCTGATGGACTCCCAGGGCGATCTGCTGAAGAAGCTGGTGGACGAGGATCGTTTCGAGGCCCATGCGGAAAGCGTGCGCACCAGTATGTCGAAGAGCTGGACCACTGCGGGTATGAACCGCGCAATGGATCAGTTCTTTGATTTACTTGAAAACGATCTGACCAACCTGCTGAGCGAGGGAAATCTGGCAGAAAAGATGGTGAGCGCCATCTATCGTCGCTACAACGACGACAGCCGGGCCCGACACCTGGAACCAATTCCGCTTCGAGCCGGTCGCCACGTCATTGCCATTCGTGAGTTACGCAAGAAAGCCCGGCGTTTCCGGGTCAACCCCAAAAACCTGCTCACCGAGCAATCCGTTCTGGTTCGCCGGTTCCACAATGTCATGGTAGGAGAAGCCCGTACCTTGCACGCCCGGGTCCGACAGGACGTGGAACGGTGGCCATCCGAAGCCTTGTTGCCGATCATGCAATATTCCATGGAGCAGAAGCAGTTACTTGAGCATCAGATCCGACGCCTCCGCGATATGGTCCGCAATGACAAGGACAGCCGAACCGAGCGTCAGCGCCTGACCAACACTATTGCCGATCTGCGCAGACAACTGGAACTGGCCGACGCCATGCAACGCCAGATCCGCATGCCGGCCCCGACCCTGATCCAACAGAAAGTGGTGAACATCTCCGGGGCGATATAAGCCCCGCAAGAGCGACCATGCAGGCGGTTGCAGCCATCACGCCCCGGCTTTAAACTGCTGGGCTCGTGATGGCTTTGTCATTACTTCTCCAGACACTTTTGGATCGAACCAGGAACCACTCGCGCCGATGCCCGATTCCCTGCCTGCGGACTCTGTTGGGATTGTCTCCCCGCAAACCTATCATTTCGACGCTCCCATCGATCTGGCCTGCGGCCAGACCCTTGAAAACTATGACCTTGTGGTGGAAACCTACGGCACCCTGAACGACAATGCGAGCAACGCAGTCCTCATCTGCCACGCATTGAGCGGACATCATCATGCCGCCGGATACCATTCCACCGACGACCGGAAACCCGGCTGGTGGGACAGCTGCATCGGCCCCGGAAAACCGATCGATACCAACCGGTTTTTTGTTGTCAGCCTGAACAACCTCGGAGGCTGCCACGGCAGTACTGGCCCGAGCAGCGTTAACCCCAGGACCGGCAAACCCTTTGGCCCGGAATTTCCCGTGATTACCGTTAGCGATTGGGTCAAAAGCCAGGCATTGCTGGCCGACCGGCTGGGAATCGAATGCTGGGCAGCGGTTGTCGGTGGCTCCCTTGGCGGCATGCAGGCCCTGCAGTGGAGCCTGGACTATCCGGACCGCCTTCGGCATGCCGTGGTTATTGCTTCCACTCCGCGACTGACTGCCCAGAACATCGCCTTTAACGAGGTGGCGCGACAGGCCATCACCTCAGACCAGGAATTCCACGACGGTCGCTACTACGATTTTGATACCGTTCCTCGCCGCGGCCTTATGCTGGCACGGATGGTTGGCCATATTACGTATCTGTCTGATGCATCCATGGGCGAAAAATTTGGCCGTGAGCTGAGGGATCAGGCCTACAAGTTTGGCTATGACGCTGAATTCCAGGTAGAGAGTTACCTGCGTTACCAGGGTGAACGTTTCTCCGAATCCTTCGACGCCAATACCTACCTGCTGATGACTCGGTCTCTGGATTACTTTGATCCGGCCTACGAGTTTGGCGGTGACCTCTCCCGGGCGCTTGCCGCCGCCACGTGCGAATACCTCGTGCTCTCCTTCAGTACTGACTGGCGCTTCACCCCCGCCCGCTCGGAAGAGTTGGTCAATGCCATGATAGGGGCCCGCCGCAAGGTGAGCTATGCCGAGGTGGATGCCCCCTGGGGCCATGACGCTTTCCTGATCCCGACCCCGAGATACACCGACATTTTCAATGCCTACATGGACCGCGTGGCACGGGAGGTTGGCGCATGAGACCGGATCTCGAAATCATTCAACAATGGGTTCAGCCCGGCCACCATGTTCTGGATCTGGGCTGTGGTGACGGCACGCTGCTCGACTTTCTGCAACGGGAGCGCGGCGCCAGCGGCTTTGGCCTTGAAATAAATCCGGCTCATATCACCAGCTGCATGAGTCGCGGCGTTGCGGTTATTGAACAGAATCTGGACACTCAGGGCCTCGGCAATTTTGACGATGGCAGTTTCGATGTCGTCCTGATGACCCAGGCGCTTCAGGCGGTGCGGAGACCAGATAAGGTGCTCGATGAGATGCTGCGGGTTGGCAGCGAAGGCATAGTGACTTTCCCGAACTTTGCCCATTGGCGACTGCGCTGGGGACTGACGCTGAACGGCCGTATGCCCGAATCCGACGCACTCCCGTATAAATGGTATAACACGCCCAACATCAGGCTGTGCACCTTCAAGGATTTTGAGGCTTTGTGCCGCCAGAAAGGTATCAGAATCAAAAGCCGGCGCGTGGTAGACGGCCAGCATCAGAACAGCTGGCTGGCACGCCTGTGGCCTAACCTGTTGGGCGAGATTGCCATTTACCGCATCACACGGGAGACCGAGTAATGATCGCAAAAAACATTTCAGTATTCCGCAACATGCTGACCGCCATGCTCATTGGCCTGATCAGCATCCAGGCCCAGGCGGGCTCAAAGGATTTCGGTGATTACACAGTGCTCTGGAGCGTGCTGCCCAGTACCTTCCTGGCACCAGAGGTCGCCAAAGCAAACAACCTTCAGCGAAGCAAGGGCATTGGCATCGTCAATATTTCGATCATGAAGGAAAATGACGACGGCACCATGTCCCCGGTAAGCGGCCAGGTAGAAGGCCAGGTGTCCAATGATATCCAGCAGGTTCGTTTTCTGGCGTTCCGCAGGATTCAGGAGGGCGATTCCGTATACTTCATAGCCGAATACCAATATTCCTCGGGTGAACTGATGACATTCAATGTCACTGCCCGCGCTGCCGGGTATCCGCAGGATCTGGCTATTCGATTTGCCCACACACTGTTCAGCGATTAACGCCCTATGACCAGCAGACTTGTCATCGCCAGCAATAACACCGGCAAAATTGCCGAGTTAACCGACTTACTGGCCCCACTGGGAATGACACCGGTTGCCCAGGGAGAGCTTGGTGTAACGGAAGCCGAGGAGCCGGCGGTCACCTTTGTCGAAAATGCCATTCTCAAGGCTCGCCACGCCGCCCGGGAAACCGGGCTTCCAGCCCTGGCGGATGACAGTGGCCTGGCCGTGGATGCCCTAGGGGGCCGCCCCGGTGTCCGCTCGGCCCGTTTTGCCGGCGAAGATGCAACCGACGCCGACAACGTCCAGGCCCTGCTTGAAGCCATGACCGACATCCCTGACGAGCAACGAGGGGCACAGTTTCATTGTGTGCTGGTATACCTGCGCCACGCCGATGACCCGACGCCAGTCATCTGTCATGGCCGCTGGCCGGGCTCAATTCTCAGAACACCGAGAGGCGACGGCGGATTTGGTTATGATCCGGTGTTTCTGGCACCGGAACACGGATGCAGTGCGGCCGAATTATCCCGTTCCGAAAAAAGCAGCATCAGTCACCGTGGACGTGCCCTGAGAATACTGTTGGATCAGCTCCGGGCCGAGGCCTGAGTCGGGTGCATGGCCCTGAGCCGATGATCAGCCACCGGCCGGCGGCGGTGTGTCCGCCGCTGAGCCTGTACATCCATGTGCCCTGGTGCGTGCGAAAGTGTCCTTACTGCGACTTCAATTCCCACGCCTTTAGCGGGACCATTCCAGAGTCTGCCTATCTTGAAGCTCTGCTTGAAGATCTGGATCAGGATCTTGCGTTCGCCGCAGACCGACCAATAAAGACGGTGTTCATTGGTGGTGGCACGCCCTCCCTTATGAGCGGGGAATTTTACCATCGCCTGTTCAGTCGTTTACGGGAAAGGCTCACCTTTGACCCCGATGCCGAGATCACCCTTGAGGCCAACCCGGGGACGCTTGAAGCCGGCCGTTTCGAGGCGTTCCGCAATGCCGGAATTAACCGGCTGTCTATCGGAGTCCAGAGCTTCCATCCAGATCACCTGACCGCTCTGGGTCGCATTCATGACAGCGGCGCCGCCCATCGTGCCATTCGTGCTGCGCGCCAGGCCGGCTTCGACAATTTCAACATCGACCTGATGCATGGCCTGCCGGGCCAGACACCAGACCAGGCGCTGCTGGATATCCAGACTGCTCTGGATTACAACCCGCCGCACCTGTCCTGGTATCAATTGACCCTCGAACCAAATACCGAGTTTTACAGCCGACCGCCAGACCTGCCAGACGACGACCGGCTCTGGGAAATCTATAGCAAAGGGGCGAACCTCCTCCATCACAGTGGCTATCAGGATTATGAAGTCTCGGCCTGGTGTCGTGATGGCATGGCCTCACAACACAACCTGAATTACTGGACGTTCGGGGATTATCTGGCTCTGGGAGCAGGTGCACACGGCAAGATCAGTCTCGCTGATGGCACGATCAGGCGATACTGGAAAACCCGTCAGCCCGACGCTTATCTGAACCGGATCGGCAGTCGCACAGCCGGCAGTGACGTTATCGCAGACGCGGATCTACCTCTGGAATTCCTGATGAATGCCTTGAGACTCAGTGAAGGAGTAGAGGAAAGCCTTTTTTCTCAGCGAACGGGTTTACCCCTGACAACAGTTGGGGTACAACTTGCAGTGTTGCGAAATGAAAAGCTGCTGGAGATGGACCGGCTCAAGGCAACTCACCTCGGCCAGAGATACCTGAACAGCCTGTTGGAGCGTTTTCTGTAATGGATCCCGCACAAGGAATGGCAGCCTATCCCAAAAGCCTGAAAGTCAGCCTCGTCGTGGCGGCAATGCTGCTGTTCGCCCTGCTTATGATTAATCAGCCGCTGCAGACTGCCTCCGCGCCCCAGGGTATCGTCAGCTATCAATTGGCCGGTACCGCAGATCAGGCCCATGCCATTCTTCGAAGTTGGAGAAGTGACGGTGCCGCGTGGGCGAAGGTTTCACTGTGGCTGGACTTCCTGTTCATCCCGGCCTACATGCTGGCCCTCATCCATCTGACGAGGCATTTCACACGAGACCGGCCCGGTGTTCGGGAGCGAATGGTAGCACGATGGATTCGTGCCCTGTTCGTTACTGGCGGGCTCAGCGATGGTGCGGAGAACATACTGCTCCTGAACAACTTCAACCCGCCCACCGACGAGATCAGCCTGTCCGCGACCCTTTGCGCGCTGATCAAATTCACAGCGCTCACCCTGGGCATTGCCGGACTGGTAATTATCAGGGCGGCGAGGCGCCATCCGTTGGCAAATCACTGATCTCATCTGACCGGCGATCAGTTGGTCCGATGAAACAACAGGTCCCAGACGCCGTGCCCCAGGTTTTCACCTCTCTTTTCGAACTTGGTGATGGGGCGGTCATCGGGGCGCGGTGAGTAGCTTCCAGTTGCCTGAGTATTGGCAAAGCCTTCAGACTCGTTCATCACCTCCATCATGTGTTCAGCGTAATTCTCCCAGTCGGTCGCCAGATGCAGGATGCCGCCGACTCGCAACTTGTGGCGAACCCGCTGGACAAACTCGTGCTGAATCAGCCGGCGTTTGTGATGTTTCTTCTTGTGCCAGGGATCCGGGAAAAACACCATAACCCGATCCAGGCAGGCGTCCGGCAAACACAGATCGATCACATCGTTCGCATCGATGCTGTAAATCCGGACGTTCTCCAGTCCGCGATCTTCTATGTCTTTGAGCAGAGCGCCAACACCCGGCTGGTGAACTTCAACGCCAATAAAATCCTGCTCGGGAGCCGCTTCTGCCATCTCTGCCAGCGATCGTCCCATACCAAAACCAATTTCCAGATTAAGCACGGCGTCCCGCCCAAACACCTGACGAGGGTCGATCATTCCGTGCTCCCGGGTCAGACCGTACTTCGGCCAGCTTCGCTCAAACGCTTTTTTCTGTCCTTCGGTCATCCGACCCTGGCGCAAAACAAAGCTGCGCACACCCCGTCGAGTGGTAACAGGGGATTCAGCGGACGCGTCTTTGGGGTCTTGCGGTTCATTCTGGTCTGTCATCTGCAATCCTTAACCACAGGTAGCGGGTATTGTTAAACGGTCGTGACCGACAGTTTACCAGAGTGGCTCCGTCAGGCCGAAACCACCGAGCTCCGTCCCTGCTGCCGATCCAGTTGGCGGTATCCCAACGCCTCAACCAGGTGACCCTGAGCAAGCGCCTCACAGCCCTCCAGATCCGCAAGGGTTCTGGCCACCCGAATTATCCGGTGCAGCGCCCGGGCTGAAAGCCCCAGCTTTTCCATCGCACCACAGAGCAGCAGCTCACCCTGACGGTTCAGTCGGCAGGCGTCGTGCAGTTCCCGCCCTGCCAGGGCTGCATTCAGACAACCCCGCTCTTTCTGTCGAGCCCTGGCTGCGACTACGCGCTTGCGGACGGTAGCGCTGGTCTCGCCGTCACCGCCCTGCTGCATCAGGACATCGCCACCCTGCACCGGAACCTCAACATGCAGATCAAAACGATCCAGCAAAGGCCCGGATATTTTCGACCGGTAACGCATCACCTGTTGCGGCGTACACTGACACTCAATCGTCGGGTGGCCACCATACCCGCAGGGGCATGGGTTCATCGCGCCAACAACCTGAAACCGAGCCGGAAAAGTCACCTGGCGCGCAGCCCGGCTGATCGAGATCTCACCGGTTTCCATCGGCTCCCTCAGGACTTCCAGCACTCGTCGCTCGAATTCCGGCAGCTCGTCCAGAAATAATACGCCCCGGTGAGCCAGGGAGATTTCTCCCGGTCTCGGGCTGCTACCACCGCCAACCAGCGCCACCGCCGATGCGGTATGATGAGGCGTCCGGAAAGGTGGCTCGCGCCAGCCCCCCGCACGAACCGGAAAACCTGCCACCGAATGCACGCTGGCCACCTCCATGGCAGCCGCATCATCCAGCCCCGGGAGAATACCGGGCAAACGGCTGGCAAGCATGCTCTTGCCGGTTCCCGGAGGGCCAAAGAACAACAGATTGTGACCACCTGCTGCAGCCACCTCCAGGGCCCGCCTTGGCACCCGCTGACCACAGACGTCCGAGAGATCCGGCGTATCACCGGCGCTGTCTGGTATGTGTTCCAGCGACGTTCTGGGAATCGGCACCAGACGGGCTCGCTCACTCAGATGCTCGCACACGACCAGCAGGTGACTGGCCGCCAGCACATCACCCTGGCTGGCCAGGGCCGCCTCCTCGGCATTGCCCTGCGGCACGAGCAACGCCCGGCGCTCCTGTCTGGCAGCCAGCACGGCCGGCAGAACACCCTTGAGGGGCCGCAATGCGCCATCCAGAGACAGTTCACCCAGAAATTCACAGTCAGAGAGGCTCTGTGCCGGAATCTGTCCCGAGGCGGCCAGGATTCCAAGGGCGATCGGCAGGTCAAAGCGACCGCCTTCCTTGGGCAAATCGGCAGGCGCCAGATTGATGGTGATTCGGCGGGCGGGAAATTCAAATCCGGCATTCAGGAGAGCACTGCGAACCCGTTCCCTGCTCTCTCGAACTCCGGTCTCCGGCAGACCAACAATCGAGAGCGCGGGCAAGCCGCCGGAAAGGTGAACTTCAACAGTAACAGCGGGGGCAGACACGCCAATTGAGGCGCGTGAGTGAACAATAGCAAGCATGACAACCTTCCATGGTTATTCCAATAACGATTACCCGGCATCCTGCCGGGCTCTGCCGGGGTCTATTTTTCCTGCAGACTAGTTTCCAGCTCGGCAACCCGCTGCTCCAGCGCGTCCACCTTTTCGCGAGTCTTCGACAACACTGCCTGCTGAGCATCGAACTCTTCGCGGGTTACCAGTTCCAGGCGGGAAAGAACAGCCATCACGGTTGCCCGGGCCTGGGTTTCAAAATCCTCGCGCGCAGCGCGGGCCATATCGGGAACAAACTGGCCAAACTGGCCCTGCAGCTGAGTAAAAATATCCTGTGGACCTTTCACACGTTACCTCACAAATTCCTGAAAGATGCGGCTTCGACTAAAAGAGAAGACCTGTTACCGCTCCGCGGGAGTGTATCACACCGCAGCCCCTGCCATACTGTAGGCGATCGATCCTATAATAATGGTCGAACGGTCAGGCGAGCCCGCTCCAATTTGGCTCACTGATCAACCAACCGCCCCACTTTGGTGCACATCTTTGCGCCATTCTGGTACGCGGATATCGTAAACCAATGTTTTAAAAGTATTTTTTTGCGTTGGCATACCCGATGCTAAAGCTCCCGTACACAATCCGCACAATAGGTGTGCGAGGTGGCAGCATCCCGAGCTCAACACTAGGCCGGCGGGCCCTCACTGTTGGGACGGCTTTACCAAGGAGAAAGCAATGAAACTTGTGACAGCGATCATCAAGCCTTTCAAATTGGATGATGTCCGTGAGGCACTATCCGAGATTGGCGTACAAGGCGTAACCGTCACTGAAGTCAAAGGCTTCGGTCGACAGAAAGGCCATACAGAACTCTATCGTGGCGCGGAATACGTGGTGGATTTTCTGCCCAAGGTGAAGGTAGAAGTTGCCATTGGCGACAACCTGCTGGACCAGGTCATCGAGTCCATCACCAAAGCAGCCAACACCGGCAAGATTGGTGACGGCAAAATCTTCGTGACTGAACTGGCACAGGCCATCCGGATCCGGACTGGCGAAACAGGTGAAGAAGCGGTCTGAACCAGCTCTGATTTTTGAACAGCCAACGCAAAAAAACTTATAACCTGAAAAGCCTCGTGCGGAGGGCTTCATATGGAAAGCAATCTCAATCACATTTTTGAACTCCAGTATGCGCTGGATACCTTTTACTTCCTGATTTGTGGTGCCCTGGTCATGTGGATGGCCGCTGGTTTCGCCATGCTGGAATCCGGCCTGGTACGCGCCAAGAACACCACTGAAATCCTGACCAAAAACGTCTCCCTGTTTGCCGTTGCCTGTACGATGTACCTCATCTGCGGTTACGACATCATGTACGGCGGCGGTATTTTCCTGAGCGGCGTCACAACTGTCGCTCAAATGGACGATGCAGCCATCGCCGGCATCATTGCCGCATCCACCGAAGCTGGCTTCAGCGACATGGGTGAATACAGCGGTGCGTCTGACTTCTTCTTCCAGGTTGTCTTCGTTGCAACAGCCATGTCCATCGTCTCCGGTGCCGTGGCTGAGCGCATGAAGCTCTGGGCCTTCCTGGCATTTGCCGTTGTTATGTGTGGCTTCATCTACCCGATGCAGGGTTCCTGGACCTGGAACGGCGACGCGGTCTTCGGTATGTATGAGCTGAACTACAGTGACTACGCCGGCTCCGGTATCGTCCACATGGCCGGTGCAGCAGCAGCCCTGGCAGGCGTTCTTCTGCTTGGTGCCCGTAAAGGCAAATACGGCGCCAACGGTGAAATCCGTGCGTTCCCGGGCGCCAACCTGCCGCTGGCAACACTTGGTACCTTCATTCTGTGGATGGGCTGGTTCGGCTTTAACGGCGGCTCTACCCTCAAGCTGGGTGGTATCGGCGTAGCCAACGAAGTAGCGAACGTATTCATGAACACCAATGCCGCGGCAGCTGGTGGTCTGATTGCGGCCCTGATCGTCGCTCGCCTGATGTTTGGCAAAGCTGACCTGACCATGGCCCTGAACGGCGCCCTGGCTGGCCTGGTTGCCATCACTGCAGAGCCTGCAGATCCTTCTCCTCTGCTGGCCACCATCATTGGCGCTATCGGCGGCACCCTGGTGGTCTTCTCCATCGTAACCATGGACAAGCTGCGCATTGACGATCCGGTCGGTGCCATCTCTGTACACGGTGTGGTTGGTATCTGGGGCGTCTTCGCGGTTCTTCTGTCCGATGCAGACGCGACCTTCATGGGTCAGCTCGTCGGCATGCTGACCATCTTCGTCTGGGTTTTCGTAACCAGCCTGATCGTCTGGAGCATCCTGAAAGCAGTGATGGGTATCCGGGTCAGCGAAGAAGAAGAGTACGAAGGCGTGGATCTGTCCGAGTGTGGCATGGAAGCCTATCCGGAATTTGTCAGCGGCAAGCAATAAGCGCTGATACCACGAACGAAAAAGGGGCGCCTGCGGGCGCCCCTTTTTTATTGCTTGTGTGAGCCTGATCGACCTGACTGCCTAGGCAGAATACGAACTATACTCCGCCTTTTTTACATAGACGCGCAGTTCCAGAAGCGCTTCGAGCTCGTTCTCATAAGGTCCCTCAATTGAGCCCTCTCGGGTCTCAAAATACCAGGCACCGTTTACCGAACTCAGCCGCTCAGACCGGAACCAGTTCTTCTCAGACTCACCCTGTCGCACCATCATGGCTCCCCTCCTGACACAGATCCTTATTACCAATCAGCGCTTACTGCCTCACAAGTCTAGCCGATGCCCCGGTCCCCGGAGAGAACGTCTGGACCAAAGCAGTCGGTCGCTCATAGCCGAAGGGAATATCGGCTTCAGTTCGCAACCGTTGGCCTAACCCTCGCCGGGAATAACATGATCCTCCAGCTCATCAACCATGAACTGAGGCATCGCCAGTGCACCGTGGTGGACCCCCGGGTTGTAGTAACGGGTTACAAAGGGACGGTTCTCGGCATCCTCCTCTCGGAAATACCGTACCGGTTTGTCCTTGCCGGCCATGGTGCAGCTCCACCAGCCCGTTGGGTACACCGGCTGCGGAAATGGCAGGGTCTGGACGTGATCAAATCCCGCCTTGCGCATGTCCTCATGGATTGACTTGATGATGGTACTGGTATGCAACAGCGGGGATTCGCTTTGCTGCACGATCAGACCACCATCGCGCAGGGCGAGCATGGCATCACGGTAGAAGTCCAGGGCAAACAGGCCTTCGGCGGGACCGACCGGATCGGTGCTATCGATGATAATCAGATCAAGGCTGCTGGGCTCAATGTCTCGAATCCATTGTATTCCGTCGCCAAAGAAAAAATTGGCGCGTGGATCGCCATTGGATTCACACAGCTCCGGGAAGTACTTCTCGGAGGCCCGGGTGACCCGCTCATCGATTTCCACTTGCCAGGCTTCCTCAACACCCGGGTGCTTGAGCACCTCCTTCAGGGTGCCACAGTCACCTCCGCCCACAATGACCACCTTTTTCGGATCGCGATGGGTGAACAGAGCCGGATGCGTCATCATCTCGTGGTACAGGAAGTTATCGCGGCTGGTCAGCATCACGCAGCCATCCAGTACCATCAGATTGCCGAACGTTTTGGTCTCGTAAATCTCCAGTTTCTGGAACGCTGTCTGTTCCTCGTGAAGCTTCTTTTTTACGTCCAGGGAGAACGCGGTTCCCTGGTCCTGGAATACCTCGGTGAACCAGCCATCATTGAGCGCTGTCATTTATGCCTCCCGTTGTGGGCCTTGGCCTTTGTTAAAAGGCGTATTGTAGGGCTGCCCTATCATGAGCTAAAGCGATAATCGCAGGAGCCAGCCATATATTTTCCGCACCCGGTTCTTTTAGCCCGGGGTGGGAATCCATACAATGTCGGCCAGAGGCCGGCCCCGTACAGATCCCCCGCCGGCCAGTGTTTCCTGACAGGATAGCAAGCATGAGCGAAGCCAGTGCCACCCCGGCCCACAAGGTCTACAACATCGCCCACTGGAGTGACGGTTACATCGGTGTCAACGATGCAGGCCAGGTATTGATCCGGCCCGACCGGGGCCATAGCCCGGCACGGATCAATCTCCCGGAGCTGACCCGCACGCTGACGGAATCCGGAGTTCAGCTACCCGTGCTCGTGCGTTTCGTCGATATCCTCCATGACCGGGTCAACAAGCTGTGCAACGCATTCAACAAAGTGGCGGATGAACACGCCTATCAAGGTCGTTACACCGCGGTTTACCCGATCAAGGTCAACCAGCAGCGCCGGGTGGTTGAGGAACTACTGGCCTCCGAGCCTGCAGCCTCAAAAGGACAGATCGGCCTTGAGGCAGGGAGCAAACCCGAGCTGATGGCGGTGCTGGCAATGTCGCAACAACCGGGCTCAGTGATCGTTTGCAACGGCTACAAGGACCGGGAATACATTCGTCTTGCCCTCATTGGTCAGGCACTCGGTCACCGGGTGTTCATTGTGGTGGAAAAAAAGTCCGAGCTCCCACTCATTCTGGAGGAAGCGAAAAGCCTGGGGGTATCGCCACTGATCGGGGTCCGGGCCCGACTGGCAACCATCGGCAAGGGCAACTGGCAGAATACCGGTGGGGAAAAGTCCAAGTTCGGTCTGTCCGCCAGCCAGGTGCTGGATGTGGTGAATACCCTGCGCGAAGCCGGGGCACTTGATACCTTGCAGCTGCTGCACTTTCACCTTGGCTCCCAGATTGCCAATATCCGGGACATCCAGACCGGACTCAGAGAATGCGCGCGCTTTTACAGTGAACTGCGCCAGATGGGGGCACCTGTCGGTACCGTTGATATCGGGGGCGGCCTGGGTGTGGACTATGAAGGCACCCGCTCCCGCAGCAGCTGCTCCATGAATTACAGTGTCTATGAATACGCCTACAACGTCGTGCATGTCCTGCAGGCGGAGTGTGATCGTCATGGTATTCCTCACCCGGATCTGATCAGCGAATCCGGAAGAGCGCTAACGGCCCATCATTCGGTGCTGGTAACCAATGTGATCGACCACGAAGCCCCGGAGAACCGGACGCCACAACAGCCAGACGAAAAGGCGCCCGCCCCTCTGCACGATCTCTGGCGAGACCTGAAAAGCCTTCAGGACAGCGCCACACCGCGCTCTCTGGCCGAGATCTATCACGACGTACTGCATGCCATGGCCGATGTTCACGCCCAGTTTGCCCACGGTGTGCTCTCCCTTCAGGAGCGGGCAAATGCCGAAACCCTCTACACCCGATGTTGCCGGCTGCTTCGGGATCAGCTCGACAGCAGCAATCGGGCCCACCGGGAAATCATTGACGAGCTGAACGAGAAACTGGCCGAGAAGCTGTTTGTAAATTTCTCTCTGTTCCAGTCGCTGCCCGATGTCTGGGGCATTGATCAGATTTTCCCGGTCATGCCGGTCAACGGCCTGAACCGCCCGCTTACCCGGCGCGCGGTGATACAGGACATCACCTGCGATTCCGATGGCCGGATTGACCGATACGTGGATGGTCAGGGCACCGAAACCACCCTGCCGCTTCCGGAGGCGAAAACAGGCGAACCCCTGTTGATGGGATTTTTCATGACAGGCGCCTATCAGGAGATTCTCGGGG
This sequence comes from Marinobacter sp. F3R08, assembly GCF_018860425.1. GTDB lineage: Bacteria > Pseudomonadota > Gammaproteobacteria > Pseudomonadales > Oleiphilaceae > Marinobacter. The sequence goes on from NZ_JAHKPI010000020.1 coordinate 80,021, forward strand.
ACATGCACAACCTGTTCGGTGACACCCACTCTGTGGATGTCCGCCTGACTGCTGAGGGAGGCCACAGCATCAGTGAAACCATCACCGGCGATACCGTGGCGAAGGTACTGCGCTATGTAAACTTCGAACCTGACGCGTTATTGGAAGCCTACCGGCGTAAATTTGCGGCCTCCACCCTTGCACCAGACACCCAGTCGGCGTTGCTGGCCGAACTGTCCGCCGGGCTGGATGGATACACCTACCTCGAAGAATAATTGCCTGCAGCACGGCTGTTTTGTTCAGGCCAATTGATCCAACGGACAAACCGGTGCGTAAATCCTGGGACTGACAAACCCGGGACGAGTGCATAGAATGATGAACACAACAAGCTCAAATCATGCGACTGCCAAGGAGCATCCGGTGACCACACTGGATAAAACACCAGCCAGTTCCGAGGGCCGAAAGGATCCATGGAGTCAATTATTGCAAAAAGTGGGCAAACATCAGGATCGCGAAGCGTATCACGCCCTGTTTGAGCATTTTGGCCCCCAGATCAAGTATTACGCCATGGCAAACGGCATGGCGAGTCATGCAGAGGAGCTGGTTCAGGAAGTGTTTGTCTCCATCTGGAGGCGCTCCTGCCTCTATGACTGGCGCAAGGCCGCAGCGTCAACGTGGATATTCACCATCGCCCGGAACCAGCGCATCGATATGCTCAGGAAAATGCAGCGTACCAGTGCGGAAATGCCGGTTGAGACTGAAGATTTGTGGCAGATCCCGGGTGAGAATGAAAATGAGCCGGTGACCTCCCTGCACAGACTGATGTCCGAGCGACGGGTCAGGGAATCTCTGAGCCTTTTACCGGAAGAGCAGATTACCGTCATTGCCAAGGTTTACATGGAAAACAAGTCGCACCAGATGGTTGCAAACGAACTGGACATTCCACTGGGAACCGTCAAGAGCCGGGTTCGCCTGGCGCTGAACAAACTGAAAGTGATTTTGCAGGACCAGAACGTATGACACGGCACCATCCCGACAGCGTGAGCCTGATGGAGTACGCCGCAGGTAATCTGAGCGAGCCCCATGCGCTTTGCATCAAGCTTCACCTGGACAAGTGTCCCCTTTGCCGCAGTCGCGTGGATACGCTGAACAGTCTTGGTGCTGTAATGATGGAACAGCAGCCGAAGGTAAGCATGTCGAACGATATGTTCGACAGCATTCTGTCAAAGATTGACGATGAGACTGCAATAACGGACGAACCTGAAATAGCGCCCGCTCCGAGAGTAAACCCGCTGCAGAAACTGCTTGGCGAAAATCTCGCCAGCCTGCCGTGGAAACGGCAATTGGGCGACGTCAGTGTCCTGGATATCACGGACCGGTTCCCTGGTCAGAAAGAGCAGGTTGTTCTTCAAAAACTCGCCGCAGGCGGCAAAGCACCGGCCCACACTCACCGCGGTGAAGAGACGACCATCGTTTTGCAGGGGGCATTTGCTGACCAGAAAGGGGTGTTCAACCAGTGGGATTTTGTCGTTCTGACCGACAAGGATGAACACAAACCTGTGGCCGTTGGTTGTGAGGATTGCATCACTCTTTCCGTCCTCAGCGCGCCTGTGAAACTGACAGGAACATTCACCCGAATGTTGAATCCGTTTATCCGCTGACCCAGGGACGCGGAAACAAGGGGACGACCATGGAGCGCCCCCTTTTTTGTGACGATTCTCTGCGCCATTCCCGCTACCAGGGCAGCTCTGAGCCGTCCCAGCTCAAAAATCGCCCATTGTCCTCATCAACGACAGCATCGAGCACATCCAGCAGGTTGCAGGCCGTTGCCCTTGCGCTGTGCACTTTCAGTTTTGCCAGGGACTGACTGAAGGGTTCACTCAACGCAGATTCTGTGGTGCCCGGATGCAGGGAAACGCAGGCAACCGGCTTGCAGCGACGCGGCAACTCAATGGACAGGTTGCGCACCAGCATATTCAGTGCCGCCTTCGAACTTCGATAGGCGTACCAGCCCCCGAACCCGTTATCGGTAATCGATCCGACTTTTGCGGAAATGGCGGCGACCCGCTTGAACTCCCGATGTCGCAGCCATGGCAACAGCGCCTGCGCCAGCATACTGAACCCGGTTGCATTCACGGCAAACGACCGTGCCAGACTTGCTGCACTCAAATCCTCAAGGCGCTTCTCCGGGAATATATCAGTGCCATGGAGCAGGCCTGCGGCGTAAATAAAGGTATCAATCCCCTCCTCCCTGGACAGAATCGACTCCAGTGCCGCAGCCGCCGCTGTTGCCGCGTTTTCACCCTCGGCATCCCACGCCAGCACCGCACTGCGCCCATGCGCATGCAAAGCCTCCGGAGCCCTCTCGGGATTGCGACACAAGCCGATGACTCGGACCTCGGGATCACGCTCGATCAACCGGGTGGCCAAAGCACCACCAATTGCACCGGACACTCCGGCTATCACGACTCGTTTCATTAAATACCTCCTCGGTTCAGAGGACATACGAAAAATCTATCGTCCGGACTGCACGAACGGTGAACCGGCCTATTAAAACGGGCGTATGAATCTGGTACTCAAAGCCTTTCCAGAGCGCTGCCGCCCCCGGCAAAGCTCACATTAAAAACAGCATACTGAGGAGAGTAACCATGCAATACCAGGCTCCGGCGAATGACCTTCGCTTTCTGTTGTTTGATGTATTGGGCGCAGACCGGCTCCATGAGCTGGAAACATACGCCGACGCCACCCCGGACCTGATTTCCGCAGTCATCGAGGAAGCTGGCAAACTGGCGGCTGAAGTCATCCAGCCCACCAATCAGGCGGGCGACCGGGAAGGTTGCATCTACGATCCTGAAACCCGTTCGGTGACAACACCTGCCTGTTTCAAGGACGCCTACAGAAAATTTGTCGAGGGTGGCTGGACCGCACTGGATGCACCACTGGAGTATGGTGGTCAGGGCCTGCCCCACACGCTCAAGTTTGTGGTCGATGAAATGGTTTGCTCCACCAACCTCTCCCTCGGCATGTATCCGGGCCTTACCCACGGTGCCATCAGCGCACTGCATGCCCACGGTTCCGCCGAGCTGAAAAAGATCTATCTGGAGAAACTGATCTCCGGCGAGTGGACGGGCACCATGTGCCTGACTGAACCCCAGTGCGGCACGGACCTGGGGCTGATCCGTACCCGGGCAACCCCGAACGACGATGGCAGCTATGCCGTCGAAGGCACCAAGATCTGGATCACCGGCGGCGAACACGACCTGGTGGATAACATTGCTCATCTGGTTCTGGCCAAGCTACCCGACGCTCCGGATACCACCAAGGGCATCTCTCTGTTCGTGGTTCCGAAATTTCTGCCGGATTCCAGTGAGCGCAACCCCGCGTTCTGCGGCGGTCTCGAACACAAGATGGGCATCAAGGGTTCCGCCACCTGCGTCATGAACTTCGAGGGCGCCAGGGGCTGGCTCGTCGGCGAGCCTAATGATGGCATGCGCGCGATGTTCACCATGATGAACGAGGCCCGCCTGATGGTCGGCATGCAAGGTCTTGGGCTTGCGGAAATGGCCTATCAGGAGAGCCTGGGCTTTGCCCGTGAGCGCTTGCAGAGCCGTTCATTAAGCGGCCCCAAAAACCCCGATGATCCGGCTGATCCGATCATCGTGCACCCGGACGTACGGCGTATGCTGATGCGCCAGAAGGTGCTGAACGAGGGCATGCGTGCGCTGGCACTGTTTACCGGTCTCCAGCTTGATCTCTCGGTCGCCCACCCTGACGAAAGTGTGCGGGAGTCCGCCGATGATCTGGTTCAGTTGCTGACCCCCGTCGTGAAGTCTTTCCTCACGGACGAAGGCTTCAACAACGCCAATACCGGCCTTCAGGTACTTGGTGGCTCAGGCTTCACCACCGACTGGCCGCTGGAACAGCTGGTCAGGGACGGTCGTATTGCCCGGATCTACGAGGGTACCAACGGTATCCAGGCCATGGATCTTGTGGGGCTTAAACTCGGACTGAAAGGTGGCCAGCTGGTACGCACCCTGTTCGGCACACTGACCGGGTATCTCAGGGAAAACCCGGAAGCGCCGCACCGGGAGGAATTGAAAAATGCCATGAAGGCACTGGAGAGTGCCACCGTGTGGCTTGCCAGCAACGCACCGAACGACCCGGAGCAGGCGGGTGCTGCCGCAACCCCTTACCTGCGTCTGATGGCACTGACGGTTATCGGCTACCTCTGGTCCCGGATGGCCAGTGTTGCCAGCCGGCAACTCGCCTCCGGCGAAGGCAACAAGCCACTTCTGGAAAGCAAAATGGTCTCCGCCCGCTTCTACTTTGAAAAACTGCTGCCGGAAGTTGACTGGTTACTGGGCGATATCCAGAGCGGCAAGGACAGCCTGATGGCGTTTTCAGACCAACACTGGGCTTCCTGATCCGGACACCGGCCAGCGTGTCTCCGACCTGGCCGACTCCCTGTCCCCGACCGGATACTTTTTATAGCCACGCTCCGCGTGGCTTTTTTACGGCTTTTTTTTGTCGGTGCGATCACTGGGTTACAATTGCGCACTTTGATTCAGTCCGACCACTCGGCGGACCAGCACGGGGATATCATGAACGCCGACGATTACGCATTCCGCTTCGGTGGTATTGAACGACTTTATGGTCGACGGGCCCTGAATGCCTTTCGCCATGCCCACGTAGCCATCGTCGGTCTTGGCGGTGTCGGATCCTGGGCCGCTGAGTCACTGGCTCGCAGCGGCATCGGCACCATTACCCTGATCGACATGGACGACGTCTGTGTGTCGAACACCAACCGCCAGCTCCATGCCCTGGAGGGGCAGTATGGGCGCACCAAAACCGATGTCATGGCCGATCGGCTGCGGGCCATTAATCCGGAGGCCGATATCCGGGTGCACTTTGGCTTCCTGACGACAAAGAATGTCGGTGAGCTGATCACAGAAGACATGACCGGCGTGATCGACGCCATCGACAGCGTCAAGGCCAAAGCCGCACTGATCGCTCATTGCCAGCGCAGGAAAATACCGCTGGTGTGTGCCGGCGGCGCCGGTGGCCAGATCGACCCGACCCAGATACAGGTCGCCGACCTCAGTAAAACCACCCAGGATCCGCTGTTGGCCAAGGTACGCAACCTTTTGCGCCGGGAATACGGTTTTTCCCGAAACCCAAAGCGTCGCTTTGGCATTGAGGCCGTATACTCACTGGAGCAGCTGACGTATCCTGCCGGAGACGGCGAAGTCTGCCTGCAAAAACCGGCCACCAACGGCCCGGTTAGACTGGACTGCGCCTCCGGCTTTGGCGCCGCCAGCCCGGTGACCGCCAGCTTCGGTTTTTTTGCGGCCTCCAGGCTTCTTAACCGGATTGCCCGGCGCGCCAACCAATAGATCAACGGAACTGAGACCATTATGCCTGTCAGCACTGTCCTGCTCCTTGCCAGCATTGGCGTTCTCTCCCTGTTCTGCCAGTGGCTTGCCTGGCGGGTTCGCATGCCGGCGATCCTGTTTCTGCTGGCAGGCGGCATCGCTGCCGGGCCGGTTCTGGGCTTTTTGGCCCCGGAAGCGGTGTTCGGTGACCTGCTGTTCCCGGTCATCTCCCTGGCTGTCGCCATTATCCTCTTTGAGGGTAGCCTTACCCTGCGCTACGAGGAAATTCGCGGTCACGGCAAGATGGTTCGGAACCTGATTCCTGTAGGCTCCATTGTCACCTGCGTCATCGGTACCCTGGCCGCACGCTGGCTACTGGACGTTTCCTGGGCCGTCGCCTTGCTGTTCGGTGCGATTTCCATTGTTACCGGCCCGACGGTAATCGCACCACTGCTGCGCTCCGTGCGCCCGGACTCGAAACTGGCCAACATCCTGCGCTGGGAAGGCATCATCATTGATCCGGTAGGGGCGCTGCTGGCCGTCCTGGTATTCGAGGGGATTGTTTCCTGGGGCCAGGGCAATGTCTTTGGCCATTCAATGTATATTTTCGGCAAAACCCTTGCGGTGGGCTTCCTGATCGGCGCCGTCGCGGGCTACCTCAATGGCATCGTGCTGCGCAAACACTGGATTCCCCAGTATCTGCATAACGCCGGCACCCTCACCTTCATGCTCGGCGTCTACGCCATTTCCAACGAGATGGCCCATGAATCCGGATTGCTGACCGTGACCGTCATGGGCATCTGGATGGCCAACATGAAGCAGGTGCCCATCGACAGCATTCTGGAATTCAAGGAATCACTGAGCGTTCTGCTGATTTCTGCCCTGTTTATTATCCTGGCTGCCAGAGTGGAATTTTCTGCCATTGCCGAGCTTGGCTGGGGCCTGGCGGCAGTGCTGGCCCTGCTGATGCTGGTGGCCCGTCCGCTGAGTATTTTCCTGTCGGCCATCGGCACCAACCTGAACTGGCGCGAAAAGCTCTTCCTGAGCTGGATCGCCCCCAGAGGGATTGTCGCCGCAGCCGTATCAGCACTGTTTGCCTTCCAGCTCCAGAAGCTCGGGTATGAAAGTGCCGGCGCTCTGGTGCCACTGATATTCATGCTCATTATTGCCACCGTCACACTGCAGAGCATCACTGCGCGCCCGGTTGCGCGCCTGCTGAATGTTGCCGAACCGGCGGAGTACGGCTTCCTGATCCTGGGAGCTAACCCGGTAGCTCGGATGATCGGCAAAGCCCTGAAGAAATACGAGGTGCCGGTGACCCTGGCCGACACCAACTGGGAAAACGTCCGTCAGGCACGCATGGAAAACCTGCAGGTGTACTTCGGCAATCCGGTGTCCGAGCACGCGTCCACCCATCTGGACCTGACCGGTATTGGTAAGTTGTTGGTCATCTCCCCCTACAAGCACATGAACTCCCTGGCCACGTATCATTTCCTGGACTGGTTCGGAAACAATTGCGTGTTCAGCCTCGCCGAGGGCGATCAGGATCAAAAGGCCCGACATCAGACCGCCGAGAAAATCCAGATGACCAGGGGCCTGTTCGACGGTGTGAGTTACGCCAAACTGGCCAGCCTGGTCAGTCAGGGCTATACCATGAAAACCACTCAGCTGAGTGAGGAATTCGGTTATGAGGAGTTTCTGAACCAATACCAGAATCAGGCTCTGGTGCTGTTCACCTTCAACAGCAAAGACCACGTCGCACCGGTTCTCAGCATGGAAAACCTGAAGCCGGAAGACAACTGGAGCCTGATCAGCCTGGTGCCACCCCAGGCGAGAAAGGAACGAAAAGAGAAGGACAGCGAGGAAGAACTGTCCGACGAAAAGGTAGCCCCGACGGATAACGATCCATCCGGTGACAGCGCTCCCTCAGCGACAGTCTAAGACCAGTTTGCCGCGTACGTGCCCACCCTCGATGAGTTCGTGGGCCTGCGCGACATCCTCCATCGGGAACGCCTTCTCGATATGCACTTTTACATCGCCGTCTTCAATCAGCTCGGCAATTTCATCCAGGTGAAACACGTCCGGGCGCACGGTCATGCCATGGGCGCGTAACCCCATTTCCTCCGCAACGCTGATGATATCGTCGGCGGTGACCGTGGGTATGGTTACCAGGACACCCTGCTCGCCCAGGGTATGCAGTGAGCGTTTGCCGGTATCGCCACCAACCAGATCCAGCACCACGTCCAGACCATAGCACTCTTCAGCAATATCCGTGGTGCGATAGTCAATCACTTCATGAACCCCGAGTTCGGCCAGAAAATCCCGGTTACCGGCCGAAGCCGTGGCAATGACATGAGCGCCACGCTCCAACGCAAACTGGACCGCGAAATGTCCGACACCGCCAGCGCCAGCGTGAATCAGGATCTTTTGTCCGGATTCCAGCTTCGCCATTTCAAATAACGCCTGCCAGGCAGTTAATGCCGCCAGCGGCAAAGCACCCGCCGTCACCAGATCCAACTCTTCCGGTACGATGGCCAGTTCATCAGCCGCAGCCAGCGCGTATTCCGCATAGCCACCGCCACGGGCGGGAAATCCGATCATCCCCATGACCCGGTCACCGGGAACCAGGGTGGTGACATTCTCACCAACCGCAACCACCTCGCCAGCAACATCGTAACCCGGCGTCCAGGGCAGCGAATGTTCGATCTGCCGGGCGGCAAATCCGAGCCCCTTGCGGGTTTTCCAGTCAATGGGATTAAGCCCTGCCCCATGCACCCGGACCAGCACCTGAGCATCGGCCGGGGCCGGGATGTCAGAGCGCACCACCTGCAGGACATCGCGATCTCCAAAGCGATCGTAGATCACATGGCGCATCTTGGATTCAGCATTCTGATCGGCAGTCATTTCCATGAAGATCTCCGGACACCTGTTCAAACGGGGTTGGACTAGCAGAAGTAAAGCACAAAAGAGCGCTGGCAGCCTACAGCGGCTGACCACCCGCGACAACGGCAGCGCCCAGAATCTCGGCAAATTCCCTGGGCGCACGGGCAGGCCGCTGGCTTTTCAAATCGACACAGGCATGAGTTGATACTGCCCTCGCCAGAGTTTTTCCGTCAACCGGTCGCACCAGCTGGAATTGCCGGGCCGATCGGAACCGGCCGTCATACCCGGTCAGCCAGGTCCCCAGCAACAACGCATCCCCGGTATTCGCGGATGCCAGATAATCAATCTCGGTGCGGGTAATAGCCATCGCCTTTCCGGTTTTTTCATGCAGCGCCCAGGTCATGCCCAGCCTTTCAATGTGGGCCCAGCTGACGTCTTCCAGCCACCGCACGTACACAACGTTGTTGGCATGCCCGAGCCGGTCGGTATCCTCCGCCCGCACCGTGATATCAATTACAAAGGGATCCGGCAGATCCCAGACAATGTCATTGTGCTCCATCAGTTACCTTCTCCAAGGCCAGGAATCGCCTGAAACGGGAGTCGTCCAATACGGTCGTTATGCAGTGAACCAAAGTAGAGGTGGCCGGCGTGGGGATTAACCGAGGTAATTTCCTGCAAATGGCTCCCCCGGGTGTCATGGAGACTGGTAATAACCTCGCCATTCCGGTCAAACGCGACCACCAGACCATAGTCCTGAGGCGCAGGCTTGAAGCTGTCCGGCAGTTTCGCTACCAGATCCTTCAGCCAGGGTTTCGGGTGCATGGCATCGACCTTGGGATTACGCAAGGTAGGAAAAGCGACCCAGAAGCGTCCGTCATCATCCACCGCCAGGTTGTCAGGAAAACCTGGCAGGTTATCGGCAAACACCTCGGCCTCTCCGGCTCGCGGGCCATGAATCCAGTACCTGAGGATACGGTATTTCCAGGTTTCATTAACCAGTACGTAATCGCCCTCCGGGGACACCGCCACACCATTGGCAAAATGCAGGTTACCAAGCAGAACCTCGGTTTTTCCGGTCTCAGGGGAGTAACGCAATAACCGTCCATAAGGCCGCATTTCCAGCAGATCCAGCAGGTATTCCGGTTGCCGGAACCGGGAACTGGCGTCGGTAAAGTAGATCCGACCATCATCGGCAATATCGACATCGTCGGTGAAGCGGAACAGGGTGCCCTCTGCTTCCCGGGTCAGTACTGTCACGTTTCCATCGGGGCTTATGGACAGGAGACCTTTCCAGGCATCCGCAACAATCAGATTGCCGTTGCGGTCAAACACCAGACCCAGCGGTCGTCCGTCGGTGGATAGCCAGGTCTCAACCCGGCCATCCGGAAACACCCGCACGATATATCCGTCCTGGGTTCCGGTGTAAAGCACCCCATCCTCACTGATCGCAGTATCCTCGGGGCCATAAACCTGGCCCCTGGCCAACAGATCTGCAAGCCGAAGACGCTCGTTCGGTGCCATCAGCCCTGTCATCGGTGGTGGCGATGGTGGATTCCAGGCTTTACTGTCGACAGGCGAGGGCGTCAGCAGGAAACTGCCAAGTAGCAGGAACACAACCAGCAACCCTACCATCCATTTCATACTCTCTCCCCGCCTGTCGTCGAACCCATTACCGATGCCTCGATCGGATTACCTTAGCAGACGGGCCCGCGAGCGGGAAAATACAGTGGCCCGGACCGGTCACTCGTCGGCATTCAGGAAACGGCGGCACAAAGCCGTAAAAGAGTCTGCTTTCTCGGCATGCAACCAGTGACCAGTACCCTCAATTATGCGCAGTTGCGCCTCGGGAAACAGTCCCTCAATAGCCTCCCGGTGCTTCTCCTGGATGTAGGCCGAATCCGCTCCCTTGAGAAACAGGACCGGTCCAGTAAACGGGCCATCGCCCTCAGGCGCCTTGGCAAGATTTTCGTAGCAGGCCTCGATAACAGGCAGGTTGAGCCTCCAGCGAAACACCGGACCACCTTCTTCCTGCTGTTCCCGGGGTATGCGCTCAAGATTCTTCAACAGGAACTGCCGTACACCCGGCTCCTCAACAAATCCGGCCAGCAGCCTGTCAGCGTCCTGGCGGGAGCTCACAGCGGTCAGATCGATGGTGCTCAGCCCCTCCAGAATGGCATCGTGACGGGGCTTGTAGGAAACCGGTGCAATGTCGGCCACAATCACTTTATCCACGCGTTCAGGCGACTGCAGGGCCACCTGCATAGCCACCTTGCCGCCCATGGAGTGCCCCAGCAAACTGACCTTGTCCAGACCCTGTTCGTCCATATAGGCAACCACATCGCGCGCCATGGCCGGATAGTCCATCGTATCCGTATGGGGCGAGCTGCCATGGTTGCGCTCATCCAGCGCGTGAATCTGCCACTGATCTTCAAGACGCCGGGCTATGCCTCCCAGATTGTCGAGGGATCCGAACAACCCGTGTAACAGAATAAGCGGCGAGCCTTCGCCGGTAATACGGTGATTCAGGGCAACAGTCATGGGTGATCAGTCTCCGGATTGGTCTGCATTCTCAAAGCGGATACATTACCACTGCCAGAGTTGCGAGCAAGTAGCGGTTTTGGCGGTCATTTTCCAAAGACGAAAAAAAGCCGGGCAGAGCCCGGCAAAGAGGTCATAGACGTTTCGTCCGAAGAATCAGCAATAGAAGATGCTGTTCAGATATTCCGCCAGCTCAATCACGTTTTTGCGCTCAAGCTCGGTATGGGGGATGAAGATTTCGTGTTCCATAAGACTCCTCCTGTTTGCCTTTCCATTGCATCAACCTGATATTCTGATGCTATCGTTAATGCCTCGGGTAACCGTTGACAGGCGGTTGCAAACACTTGACATTTTGTACCATCCATCGTGACAGGTCGTTAACTATCGGGCCGAACAACGTGACATCTGCACAATCAGAACCCACCAGTGCTCCGCAGGTCGCTGCCTCCAGCACGCTGGCCCTGGCTCATTACCTTGAACGCCAGGGCGTGCTCAATGAAGCGCGCGTTGAGCAACTGACCGGATTGACGATGGTGGAACTCACCGACCCGGACAGGCGTGTAACCGCAGATCTCCACTACCGGCTCTGGGAGCATGCCGAGTTGGCAACAGGCGATCCGGGAGTCGGACTGCATGCAGGACAGGTCGTCGATCCGGAGCGGATGGGGCTGGTTGGACACGTGTTTTTCAATTGCGACACATTGGGTGAGGCCGTTACCCAATATGTGCGCCTGCACCGGCTGATCAATGAATCCGTGTTTCTAAGCTTCGAACAGACTGCAGACCAGGCGATCCTTTGCTGGCAAGCGGATGCGAGAGAACACTACTGCCGGCAGGATATGGACCGAACCCTCGCAGCAGCCATTACCCGCACCCGGCACTTTATACACCCTGGCATCAGGGCGGAGTGGGTTGAGATTGCCCACGCCGCACCTGCGTACGCGGACGAGTATGAGAAGCTCCTTGGTGGTCCAGTCCGGTTTGATTGCGACATTACCCGCCTCGCGTTCAACAGCCGTCATCTTGGCCATCCGATTCCCCGCCGCAACCCCTATGTCTACTCAGCGGTCCTGAAACAGGTCAACGCACTGCTGGCAAGACTGCAGACGCGCCGTTCCTTCGGCCGCAAGATTCGCCGGCTGATTTCAAAACAGATGGCAACCGAGAAAATTGATGCCGACAGTCTGGCCCGCCAATGTCACATGAGCCGCCAGACGCTGTACCGAAAGCTCAAGAAGGAAGATCTGAGCTTTCATGGGTTGGTGGAGCAGGTCCGGCAGGATAAGGCACTAAGATATGTAGCGGGGGATCATTACGCTTTGGGCGAAATTGCCTTCCTGCTGGGATTCTCTGAACTAAGTGCATTCAGCCGGGCGTTCAAACGCTGGACCGGAACTTCTCCTGCTGAATACCGGGCGCGGCATCTTGCAACCCAGAGAGTCGCAAGCCCGGGGCCAGGCGCTCCCGACGGAGACCGATAATGAACGACGTGTCGCTGGTCGCGATTGCGGTGGGCGCCATTTACCTGGCCGCCTTTGCCTGCGTCTACCGTATTCTGCTGACCTACCGTACCACCCAGGGGGCCATCGCCTGGATCATTGCACTGATCGGACTACCCTATCTTTCGGTCCCCATGTTCATCCTTTTCGGGCGTTATCGTTTTGGAGGTTACCTGAGGGCCCGCCGCCTCGGCGATGAATCGCTGACCAGTCTCCTGAATCGGTTCGAACAGCAGACCACCTCCATTCCGATTCCAGGCAGTGACCGCTTCACAGACGAACTGCAGGTGCTTTGCCGACTCGGGCGGCAGCCATTTACTGACGGCAACCGATGCACTCTGCTCAGGGATGGAGAGGCAACATTCGAGGCTCTGTTTGAAGCCATGGAAGACGCCGAACATTATATTCTTCTGGAATTCTATATCGTGCGTTCAGACCGGGTTGGTCGTCGGATCAAGTCCATTCTTGAACGCAAGCTGGCCCAGGGTGTGAAAGTCTGGTTTCTGTACGACGACATCGGCAGCGTCTGGCTGCCACGCAACTATCTGAACCAACTTGCCGCAGCTGGCGCCCGGGTTGCCTCATTCGGAAACGGTAACATCCGCCGACGGCGATTCCAGATCAATTTCCGGAACCACCGTAAACTGCTGGTTTGCGATGGCAGAGTCGGCTTTGTGGGCGGGATTAATCTGGGGGACGAATATCTGGGCACCGCCATGGATCAGGAGCCCTGGCGAGACACCCATTGCCGGATTGAAGGTCCGGCAGTGACCGGCCTGCAGCTAGCGTGGCTGGAAGACTGGACCTGGGCCAGCAATGATATGCCCGCCCTTGACTGGGAACCGGCCGACAACCAGCCAGGAACCGATGAGGTACTGGTGCTGCCGACAGGACCAGCCGATACCTGGGAAACCTGCACACTGTTTTTCCTGAATTGTATCAACAACGCGCGAACACGCCTCTGGATCGCCTCGCCCTACTTCGTGCCGGACTTCCAGATCATGAATGCGCTGCAGCTTGCGGCGCTTCGGGGCGTGGATGTGAGAATCCTGATACCTGAGAAATCGGACAGCCGCCTGATTGGTCTGGCCGCCTATTCCTACCTGGTCCAGGCCTGCAAGACCGGAATCGGCATCTATCGCTACCAGCCAGGGTTCATGCATCAGAAAGTCATTCTGGTGGATGACCGGTATTCCGCCGTGGGAACCGCCAACATGGACAACCGCTCCATGCGACTGAATTTCGAGATCACGGCCATTACCACCGCACCGCACTTTATCCGCAGTGTCGAATCCATGCTGGAACAGGATCTGGATGGCTCGCGTCTGATGACCGAGAGAGATTATAAGGAGCGCTCAATCCTGTTCCGCCTGGCTTGCCGAGCGGTGCGTCTGCTGGCGCCGCTGCTATAGACTGTCCGCCCTCTGGTTCCGGAATACACGATGTGCGACCATGCCGGAACGATTCAGCAAGTACGCAGTAGCGACATATCCCAATGAATGTCTTCAAACCCAGAGAAACACTGACTGAACAAGTTGCGCGCCACATCGAGGATCTGATTGCCTTTGGCCAGCTTCGGTCCGGAGAACGGATCTACGAGGGCGCTATGGCAAAGCACATGGACGTCAGCCATGGCTCCATCCGGGAGGGCCTGTTGCTGCTGGAAAAGCGGCATCTGGTGCGCAATGTACCCCGCAAGGGGGCCTTCGTAACCCCGCTGGACGAATTCTTTGTCCGCAGCCTGTACGAAACCCTGGAGCTTTATCTCTCCCACACCGGACGAAAGCTGGTGCGCAACTGGAAACCGGAAGACATGGCGCAACTGGAAGACCTGAATCAGCGGATGCGGACCTGCTACGAAAAAAACGATCTGATGGCGTTCCTGGAACTGGGTATTGAGTACACCAAGGCGTCCCTGGTCTACGCCGATAACTACTTCATTGTTTCTGCAATTGATGACCTTTGGCCATCCGCCAAACGCTGTGCCTTTGTCGCCTTTCAGCAGGGAGGTAACCGGATTCTCGAAGACAACCTGTCACACATGGAACAGTCTATCAGCGCCATCAAGGATCGTGACGAGGACCGCCTCGCAGAGATCCTGAGCAGGTATGCCCTTCAACAATGCCAGCAGGTACTTGCCGCCATAGAAACGACCGGCAACAAAACCGCCTGAAGGCGCTCAATAGAAAAGCTGGGTGAACGAGAAACCTATATTGAGATAGGCCGTCCAGTTGGATTCGTTATTATAGGCCGCTGCCAGCTGCACCGGGCCCAGAAAGGTATCCACGCCGGCGAACACACTGGAAGACTTGACCGAACTGTCCCAGCTGGCCGCCTCCAGCGACGCCCAGGCGTTACCCGCCTCGAACCCGGCACCAACGAACCAGGGCACCAGCGGCCCACCAAAGGTCTGACTGGCGTAAGCTGAAACCATTAACGCGTTGTCTCCGGTAATCTCTCCCGGTGCGTAAGCCGACAGTCGGCGGAAACCACCAAGACGAACCGCATTTTCGACGCCTGGCGTACCGCGCGTTACCGCATGGGCATAAAGCAGCCCTGTTAACGTCAGGCCTTTCCAGCTCTCCGTGCCCAATACCAGGCCGGTCACCGAATCAAATTTCCGGTCTGATCCCAGGCCCTCGCGTTCAAAGCGCCCCCGAACTCCGGCAAAAGCACCCTCACCAGGGAAAAACGTATCGTCCAGCGAATCATGAACCAGTTGTACGGCGATTCCTCCCTGATGCACCGCCTCCTCCGGAGCCAATGGCTGGCCTATCTGTTCATCCACCGTGGCGTAACCCCGGGCATAGATCAGTCGGATCTCGGCATTGCCTCCGATTTCCATACCCAATGCCAGATCCGCTTTGCGGAACGTCACGTCTGCCTCCGAGACGCGGTCACCGGAGGCGTCAAAAAGGCTGATTGTATTCCGGTAGTACTCGCCCCCAAGCTCCAGGAACCGCTCATAGCCATAGTCCAGAGGCTGGTACCATTGACTTCTAACCCAGGGTTCTGTGCCCAGCTGGACACCGGTCTGCCACTCCCCACCCAGTTCATTCAGCTCGGTCATTCGCAAAGAGGATGCGAGATTAAAGCGTGTATTACCGTCAAAGTTGTCCTCATAATTGAGGCCAAAAGACAGATAATCCGGCCCCCAGCTCTTCTCCTGGACCCGGATACTCAGGACCGTTCCCGTGGGCGACGGCGACGTCGAGTAGGACACAATTTCGTAATACCCAAGACCATATATGCGCTTTAGATCTGCCTCCAGCTGCCGGGTATCCAGCGGCTCGCCGGTTTGCTGGCGAATTCGTTCCTTGAGGAAGTCACGAGCCAGTCTCCGGCTGTCTTCTATCTCGATACGTGAAACGATGTTTGCGCTCGCACCCCGTGCTGCCAGGTTGCCCCGCCAGACAGCCCATGCATCAGGGGATAGAGAGAGTGGTCGCAACTCGACCCCATGCTCTCGCGCCGAACTGGCCCCAAGCTCAAACAGGACCGGAGCATCGTAGAAATCGGCGGATGTGTATCCTTCCAGGTTCGGGCGTATCAGGATATCGCCGGTCGCCAGCAGGTCCAGCTGGCGATCCGTATTTCTTCGGGTCATGATGGTCGTAAGCTGCCCGACAACGGAGAAGGCACCCCGCAGCTCATCGATTTTCAGAAGACTGTCGGTGATATCGATGGCGATGATGACGTCGGCGCCCATTTCACGGGCAACACTGATTGGCAGATTATTCGCTACGCCACCATCAACCAATAACTGCCCCTTGAGCTCCACCGGGGCGTAAACCCCGGGAATACTCATGCTCGCCCGGATGGCTTCGGACAAATTGCCGTCACCGATAGCGACCTGTTCACCAGTTTCCAGATCTGTGGCAACGGCGCGGAATGGGATCGGCAGGCGATCAAAATCTTCAACCAGAGAGGCGTTGCGGGTCAGCTCGTTCAGGATAAAACCAAGATTCTGACCGGCAATCAGGCCACCACCGACACGCAGTCCATCAGCGCGCACACCGATGCCGGGAACTACCGGAAACCGCCAGTCATCCTGCTTGCGCCTTACAGGCTTGTAGACCCGGCCAGGATCATCCCGAAAGCTCGACAACCAGTCCATACCGATAAAACGCTGTTCGATGTCACTGACGGGCATGCCGCTGGCGTACAGTGCGCCAACTGCAGACCCCGCGCTGGTTCCAACCACCAGATCAACCGGGATCCGCATTTCCTCCAGCACTCTCAATACGCCAACATGAGCCATACCCTTGGCGCCGCCACCACTAAGCACCAGGCCGACCCTGGGGCGTTCCTCAGCCGGTGCCGGTGATACCAGAAGCTGCAGCGTCGCAATTAGCAGCCATGGGGCGATCCGACCCCAACAGATTCGCCGATTCACGATTCGGTCATTTCGGCTCGCTGGAATCTTCGTCCGCCAGTGACAGATGGGACACATCAGGCACTATCGGGGGCGGGAGATCACTTTCCACACCAAGATCGACGCCAGGCGGCGCCAGGCTCCACTCTTCCAGGTGCTGGAACATCGGTGGTTCTGCTTCAGTTGGCTCTGCCAGGGTTACCCCGACCGGGTCCAGACTCAAACCTGTGCCGGAGAGAATCGCGTCCACCTTCTCGCCCGCCACCGGAAGACGATCTCCAGGCTCGGTTTCCGGAACCTCACCCGGATTCTCCTCCCTGGATGGAGCAACTGGCACCGCCTGCTCCTGTGGCTGGACTTTCGGGGCTGCGGGCCGCGGTTGAGGCGCCTCACCGGCAGCAGGCCGGGGGTCGGCCATGGGCTGCACGAAGGCTACCATGCCGTGCTTTTCAAGGACCGCACGGTATTTTTCAGCCTGAACCTCCTCCAGTTTGTTGCGAATAACAACCGGCTGGCCACTGAACATGCGATCAACCTGTTCAAGAGAGGCCTTGAACAGCGTTCGGGCATTGTTGCGCGCCGTTTCCTGATCCGTTCCGGGAACGCAATCCCCTTTAAAGACAAGCTGAAACATGCGTCTTCCTCTTAATGTTCGTCTCTCTCACATCATAGTTGATCGAGTGGCACACCGGGAGCCTGTTAATCCGTCAGTCGCTGTATCGACACTGCAAAAGATTGAAAAATTAATATTACATACCGCGCAAAATGCGACAGACTCTGCAATAATCAACTGTAACCAAAGTTTACATTTGGTTACAGTTGAATCGGATCGTCACCAGGGAGCGACCTCCAATGACTACCAAGAAACCTTTTCGTCTCGCTGCCGCCGCCCTGCTGCTATCGACACCCCTCGCCCATGGTGAAAACCTCGATGTACTGATGAGCCAGGTATTCCCGGAAGCCCAGGCAACGTACATAGGGTACGAGAGTGTCGAACGGCAAGACATTCCTGCAAACACCGCCATCGATCGCAAATACCTGATTGTGGACTTCCGCCTTGCCTCAAATCAGGTGGCGTCAGCACAGCTTCAGGCCAGTGTGCACAAGGTCTGCATGACCTTGCTGAAAGACCGCGACCTGGTCCAACAGCTGTCAGATTCCGGTTATGACATGGTCTCGGTCGCTTTCGACCGGCGCTCGCAGTTCGATTGCCTCTGAGGCATCCGACACACACTTACCCTTCGCGTCCGAGCAGCTTCGGAAACGCCTCAAGGGCACTATTGACCGCGTCCAGATTGAAAGCCTCGACGTCAGCAAGTAGTTTTTCCCCATAGCGGGTGACGGACCGTGAACGGAAACGCTGGCCCCAGGCCAGCACCCGGCGGGCAAAGTCTTTCATTTGTTCCGGATCACCGCTTTCTCTTACTGCCTGCCATTCGTCACCGAAGTCTGCGGCCAGCTGCTCCTTGAGCCAACCCCGCTCCTGCATACTGAGTGTCTGGGCCAGCAGTCGATCCGATTCTTTCGGCGTCCCCTCATCTTCCGCCTGCTCTCCGGTGACCTTCACTCGTGGCAGCACAACCGTAAAGACCGAACCGGTGCCCGGCTCACTCTCCACTTCCAGTTCGCCACCCATCATCCGGGCGAGTTTCCTGCTGATTGCCAGTCCGAGACCAGTCCCCCCGTATCTCCGGGTGTTTTGCCCCTCCTGCTGCTCAAATGCATCAAAAACCCGCTCAACCTGATCCTGCGGAATACCGATACCGGAATCCTTGACCGTGACCGTCAGCTCATAACACTGGCGTTCTGACGATTCCGTCTCTTCTGTTGCAGGCTGCGTTCTGAGAGGCGTCGCGGTTGCCCTTACCGTCACACCACCTTCATGGGTGAATTTGATGGCATTGCCGACCAGGTTAAACAGAACCTGCCTGAGACGAGTCTCATCCAGCATCATAGCTCCGGGCATTTGTGAATCGACGCTCACTTCCAGAGTAATGCCCTGCTCGCGGGCCCGCAGGTCAAAAATGTGCCGAACATCATCCAGGAGACGACGCACCGACACTGCGGAATAGTCCAGCCGCATCTTGCCCGCCTCGATTCGGGAAAGATCCAGAATGTCGTTGATCAACATCAGCAAGCTACGGCTGCCAGCCCGAATAGCGTCCAGATAGTTTCGTTGCTGCGGGTCGGTCACACTATTGCTGAGCAGATCACTGTAGCCGATCACCGCATTCATTGGCGTCCGTATTTCGTGGGACATATTCGCGAGAAACTCACTCTTCGCCAGACTCGCGGCTTCCGCTTCGCGTGCAAGGCGTTCCGCCTCCAGTTTGGCCGCCCGTAATTCATCCTCACTCCGGCGCAGCGCATTTTCGGAACGGATGCGCTCATCAACCTCCCTGGATAGCTTGCGATTCCAGTACAGGAAGATCAGTACCACCAGAACGGCGATCAGCACCACCCGTCGCACCACGGTGTAATCGGTTTCCTGCTCGATATCCAGATGAATCCAGCGGTTGTAGATGGATTCTGTCTCGCTGGCCTCAAGACTGCCCAGAGCTTTGTTCAGTACCCGGTGCAGTTCCGGGCTGTCTTTACGCACCGCCAGGCGCAGATCGTATTGGTAGGGCGTGATGCTGGTAATTCTGAGATTCGACAGTCCCAGTCTGGCCACGGTGTAACTGACTGCGGGGATGTGTGTAACCATGACATCCAGATCGCCATTTGACAGCGCCAGAAGCCCTTCCTCGACGGTATCTACCGGGTACAGATCCAGATTCGGATGGTTGATCAGCAGGTAGTCATGGGCAGCATGCCGGTTAACGACACCCACACGTTCGCTGCGAAGCTCACGCAGATCGCCGATAAATCGGCCATCATCCCGGATAGCGAGCGCAATTGGCACCGTCAGATAAGCCCGGGTAAAAAGGAACGCCTCTTCTGTCCGGGGTGTCCGGGACAAGCCCGGCAAAATATCCACCTCACCGGATCTGAGTTGTTCCTCAGCAGCCAGCCGACTCTCAGCCACGGTGCGTGTAAAGCGGACATTCAGTTCGGTTTCAAGCCTTGTCAGGAGATCCGGAACAAGCCCGGTGGAGCGATCATCCTGAGTATATTCAAACGGAGGCCAGTCAGCACGGAAGGCAACCTTCAAATCTTGATGGTGTTCAAGCCAGTCAATGTCCGAGGCGGACAACTCGAGTCCGCTGCGCTCCATCGCCGGCTGGTCTGCCTGAAGCCATAACTGGCGAATGGCACGATGTTCGTTATGGCTTATTGCCGCGATAGCCTTATTCAGCACCCGGAAAAGAAGATCCCGGTCGGTATCCAGCCGCAACACCACATCCACCGGGCTGTTGTCGAGGAGAAGCGACAGCCCGATACCATTCACCATTGCTGATTGCAGATAGTCCGATACCACCGGCACTGGCGCCAGAAAGGCATCGGCCTGCCCGGAAAGAATCTGACCCACTGCCTCGCTGACGTTGGTCACGGGCACGGGCGTGAATTCTTCCACAGAATCAAGCATTGGGTACTGGTTGGGATCGCCCTCAACCACGGCAACGCGCGTACCCTCGAGATCAGCAAGGGTTCGAATGGCGGCATCTCCGGCGCTGACAAACAGACCATAGGTGAGTGTCATGAGAGGGTCAGTAAAGCGCTTACCTGGCACTACCGGCATTCCCGGCATCCGGGTCGTCAGAACAGCATCAGCAGACAACTCATTCTGAACCGGGCCATGGTCCCGACCGGTTTCGAGAACAACCGGCTCCATGGCAATGCCCAGCTTTTCCGACAACTGGGCAAGATAGTCAATATAGGTGCCGGCAAGGACACCGTTACCGGTATCGAAAACCAAAGGCACCTGGTCGCCGCGAATGCCGATCCGGAACCGTTCCTGATCATCCAGCCAGGCCAATTCCTGCTGCCCGAGCACAGGTGCTGGCGATACTTGCGGGGGATCCGCGCGAACCGGGGATTGAAACAGCGCCAACAGGCAGCATAGTAGAAAGGCAAGGGTAACCTTCACTGGATATCCTCAAGGGTTCCGCTACATTTCAGGGAACAATACCTGCAAACGCCATTGATTTCATTCAGGCAAAAAGCCAATCGGAGACTAATCCACATGGATACCAGCAAACACACCCTCAGCACTCTGTTCGAGCAACTTGGCCTGGCCTCCGATGCCAACAGCATTGAGGATTTCGTTGCCAGGAACTCACCCTTGCCGAGCGAAATTGCAATCCAGGATGCGCCTATATGGTCCGAAAGCCAATCCCACTTCCTCGAGGAAGGCCTTGAGGAAGACAGTGACTGGGCAGAGGTCATCGACGAGCTGGATGCAATGATGCGTCACTGACCGCCGATAACGACCTGATCGCGGCCCGCGTCCTTGGCCTGGTACAGGGCGCGGTCAGCACGGTCAAAGACCGACTCTTCGGTGTCACCGTCAGCAAAGCCTGCCAGGCCAGCGGAGAAAGACACCGTCACCGGCTCTCCGCGGAAATGAAACGGCAGCTTGCCGACATGCTCGCGCAATTTATCGACCACCATCCGGGCGTCCGCCGGCTTGGTCTCCGGAAACAGCACCACGAATTCCTCACCGCCAAATCTGGCCACAAAGTCTGTGGCCCGCAGGCGATCTCTCAACTCCCTTGCTACCAGCTGCAGCACACGGTCGCCGGCCTTGTGGCCGTATCCATCGTTGATCCGTTTAAACAGATCTATATCCAGCACACCCACTGTGAGTGGATAGCTATAGCGTTGCCACCGGTTGTACTCAAAGGAAAGCCGTTCCTGCCAGGCTTCCCGATTGGGTAATTTGGTCAGCAGATCAGTCATGGCGCGCAACCTTTCCGTGCGAACCTGCTCCTGCATCTGCTCGGAATGAGCCTCCATTGCCGCGACTTTCTTTTGCATCGCCTCGAGCTGATCCGCCAGAGCGCGCTCACGTTCCGACTCCTGAATCCGGAAACGGCCCACCGCCTGACCAATGGACTCAAGGTGGAGGCTGACGGACTTCTTGAGGTCCTTCAGATTGCCACTCTCCTGCAATTGCTGCCCTACCCGCTCAATTTCATCACGAATTTCGCGATCAAGAGCTTCGGATGCGTGCAGCCGGCCGGACTGAGCCGAGGACTGGAGCGAAAAATGCTCCTGCAGAACCACCAGTCGCTCATCCAGACGCTTCAGAAAGGCCTCAAACTCGCGTTTGCTGCGGGTAACCGCAGCAATGATCAGCTCAGCAACATGGTTCAACCCATCTCGTAACTCGTTCCAGTCGTTGCTGGTCAGAAGGGACTGCTGCAGCGCCCTGGCCCTGGTCTCGGCTTCCGGCTCCAGCGAAACCTGGGTGAGCAGGTGCCCCAGCAACTGCCCCACCCGACGGGCAATACGCAACCTCTGGACATGGTCCTGAATATCGTGGTCGTGGCCAGGCACAGTCTCTTCCTGGCCAGAGCTTTCCGGCTGCGGGGCCATCGCAGGTTGCGGAGCGGGTTCCCGTACAGAGTCGGAAGACACCGGGGGAATCCGGTCATTGCCAGGAGGTTGCTCATCAAGCAGCGCAACCTGCCGGTCGATCTGGTCCTGAAGTTCTTTCCAGGTATCCACATCCACCCGATTCTTGCGTAGGTCCTGTCGTATCCGGACCAGCAAACGATCCAGTTCCGGCGCCTGTCCTTCGGATGCCAAGCAGGTGCGCACCAACATGCGCTCAAGAGTATTTCGTTCCGCCTGCCACTGCTTTTCCCGATTATCTGCAGACTCTAGTTCCTGAAGGTATTTTTCCTTCCAGGACTGATCCGATGCCATGGAGCGCTCCCGCCTCTATCCTTGCTGTACAGTTAATGATTGCAAAAGCCCACCCCGCCCTTTGGGGGGCTCAGGAACTCTCATCAATGGGTTTCCCATGATACTTATCACGGCGGGCTCTGGGGTGACTCTGATCATAAACCCGTGCCAAATGTTGAAAATCAAGGTGAGTATAGACCTGGGTTGTCGCAATGTCGGCGTGCCCCAGCAATTCCTGAACCGCACGCAGGTCGCCACTGGACTCAAGCATATGGCTGGCAAACGAGTGTCGAAGCAGATGTGGATGAAGTTTCTGGTCGGCTCCGCGACTCACCCCCCAGCGACTGAGTCGAGCCTGAATACTGCGGTGACTGAGTCGATCGCCCCTCTGGCTGACAAACAAGGCAGATTCTCCGTCGTTAGCCAGTGCAGCTCTGATTGGCAGCCACGCTTGAACGGCCGCTACCGCTTTCCGGCCAACAGGCAGTAACCGTTCCTTGTTACCCTTGCCGAGCACCCGGACTTCACCACTGCGCAGATCGACGGTATCGAGATTCAGATTCGCGAGTTCCGCCAGCCGCAATCCAGAGGAGTACATCAATTCAAGCATGCACAGATCCCGAACTTCCAGAGGATCATCCGGCTGGCCATCAAGGAGGTAATTTAATTGATCCACGTCCGCCACCCGTGGCAAGCGACGGGCGCTTTTGGGCGCACGTATATCCAGTGCGGGATTATCCGACGCCCGCTTTTCCCTGAGCAGAAATTGGTACAGGCGCCGTATCGCGGAAAGGTGCCGTGCAATACTCCGGCCAGACAAGCCCTCACCACTGAGCGTGGCCACATAGCGTCGCAGATCATGGTTGGTGACCTGCTGCCACGAGGAAAACTCAGCTCGGGCCAGCCAGCCTGCAAGACGAAGCAAGTCTCGCTGATAACTCTCGCAGGTTCTGGGGGAGTGACGTTTTTCAGAAGCCAGGTACCGGATAAAGTCTGTTAGCGGCCCGGACAACTCACCGGACACCGCAGGACTTTCCGGAACCCCGGACACCCTAGCGGGACTCCGTTGCCATATCAGTGACCGCAGCAGCCGAGGTATGGCGCTGAACCATGGGCGGTAGCAAGCGACTGAGGGTATCGCTGATATAACTCAAGAACAGCGACCCCATGCTCTGATCAAAATAACCTGACTCGCAACTACCCACCGCAAACACACCAACCAGCTCATCATGTCTCAGGGGCATCAGGGCCACAGAAGCAATCGGCTCCTCCCGGTCCGGGAACAGAAATGTCCGCTCGCTTTCGCGGAACTGGCCACAAACGGCCCGCTCGCCTTCCAGCAGGCTGCCCAACCGCTCCCGGGCAACCGATGGGCTCACCACATGCAAAGCTCCCTGGGATGCCTCGGGCAACTCGACGTCGGTGAACAGCAGCACGGAGGCGGCATCCAGACCAAAATCACCCCGGATACTGTCATCGATGGCCGCGGCCATATCGTTGAGTGTTCGCGCCTCAATCACCTGCAGCAACAAACGCTTGCTCTTCTCGAACAGCCGGTCGTTGTGACGGGCGATGGATACCAGCTCCACCAGCTCCCGACGCAGTGTATCCCTTTGCTCCCGGAACAGATGTACCTGCCGCTCAACCAGGGAAATGGCGCGGCCACTGTCATGGGGCAGGGTCAGACTGCGCAACAGTTCGTCCTGTTCGACAAAGAAATCGGGATTGGCTCGCAGGTAATCCGCCACCTCTTCCCGGGTGAGCTCACCGGCCTTCTGGCGGGCCGTTTGTTCTGTCATGGCGTTCTCCTGCCTGTCAGGATCGTGGTTTGTGGGGGCGACCATGCCTGCGTCGGCGACCACCAGACTCACCCGGCAGCCTCAGCTGCCCTTCAAATACGCTGGCCGCAGGCCCTTCCATCATAACAGGGGACCCTTCACCCTGCCATTCGATAACCAGCTTGCCGCCCCGAAGTTCTACTTCGACACGGGAATCCAGCAGTCCTCGCAAACAGCCGGCAACAACAGCAGCACAGGCACCACTGCCGCAGGCCAGAGTCTCTCCCGAGCCTCGCTCGAATACCCGCAACCGGGCATGCGTGCGATCGAGAATCTGCAGGAAGCCGATATTGGCCCGGGCCGGAAATCGCGGATGCCGCTCCAGCCTGGGCCCCAGAGTCTCCACGGGCGCCTGTTCCACATCCTCAACCACCATAACGCCGTGCGGGTTACCCATGGACACGGCGCTGAGTTCCACAGTCTGGCCATCAACATCCACTGTGTAGACATCCTTGCGACGGTCAGCCGCAAAGGGAATGGCCGGCGGGTTAAGCTCGGGCACCCCCATGTTGACCATAACCATGCCATCGCGCCCGACCCGCAGTTCAATCACACCCTTGGCGGTCTGCACCCGAATCAGGGTTTTGTTGGTCAGGCGCTGGTCGCGCACAAAACGCGCAAAGCAGCGGGCACCATTGCCACACTGCTCAACCTCTGATCCATCGGCATTGAAAATGCGGTAGCGAAAATCCACATCGGGCAGACCCGGTGGCTCCACCACCAGCAACTGATCAAAGCCAATACCGAAGTTCCGGTTGGCCAATTCCCGAATGATGTCCGGGCCCAGGCGAAAGGGCTGACTGATCGCATCCACCACCATGAAATCATTGCCCAACCCGTGCATCTTGGTAAAACGAAGCATGGGACCCTGATTCCGACGCTGCTGACTCATTTCTTCGTCTCCGCTCATTCCGGAAGGCAGCTCTCAGGCGCGAGCTGATCTTCAAGAGTTTCACGGCGGCGCGCCACATGCACCTGGTCACCATCGACCATGAGTTCCGGGGGCCGGTTTCGGGTGTTGTAGTTGGAGCTCATGACAAAACCATAAGCGCCGGCAGAGCGAACCGCCAACAGATCGCCCGCCTCAAGGCGCAGATTGCGGTCCTTGCCCAGAAAGTCTCCGGTCTCACAAACCGGACCAACCAGATCCCAGGCTTTTTCCTCGCCGTCCGAATGCGGTGCAACCGGAATAATCGCCTGCCAGGCACTGTACAGCGCCGGACGGATCAGATCGTTCATGGCGGCATCAATGATGGCGAAGTTCCGGTGCTCAGTGCATTTCAGAAACTCAACCCGGGTCACCAGAATGCCGGCATTGGCAGCAATGGACCGGCCAGGCTCAAGAATCAGTTCAAGCTTCCGGTTCCCCAAACGTTCAGCCAGGGCTTTCACATAATCCGACGGCTGCGGCGGCTGCTCCTGGTCATAGGTAACACCCAGCCCTCCACCCATATCCAGGTGATGAATATGCACACCCTGGGCTGCCAGGGTATCAATCAGGTCGAGCACCCGATCCAGAGCATCCAGAAACGGCGAGACGCTGGTCAGCTGGGAGCCAATGTGACAATCCACCCCTTTCACCTCAAGATTGGGTAAACCGGCGGCGCGGGCGTATACCTTCGGGGCTTCCGCAATATCGATTCCAAACTTGTTCTCTTTCAAACCCGTGGAGATGTAGGGATGGGTACCGGCGTCTACATCCGGGTTCACCCGCAGCGAAATCGGCGCCTTCACCCCGAGCTCGCCCGCCACCGCATTCAGGCGATCCAGTTCGGTATCGGACTCCACGTTGAAACAACGCACGCCCACCTCCAGCGCCCGCTTCATTTCCCACTCCTGCTTGCCAACGCCCGAGAACACCACCCGCGACGGGTCGCCTCCGGCCCGCAACACCCGCTCCAGCTCACCGGCGGAAACGATATCGAACCCCGCACCGAGCCGGGCCAATACGTTCAGCACCGCGAGATTGCTGTTCGCTTTTACGGCGTAACACACCAGGTGTGGATGCTCCCGCAGGGCATCATCATAGGCCCGGTAATGGCGCTCAAGCGTTGCACGGGAATAGACATAAGCCGGCGTTCCAAAACGGTCAGCGATGGCAGATACAGACACATCCTCGGCGTAAAGCTCGCCGTCGCGGTAATTGAAATAATCCATGAGATTCCTGATTCGTTAAGCGGGGTCAGTGCGCTAGTTGCTGCTTTGTTCCCGGTCCTGCTGGTCCTGAACAGGTTCCGTTCCGGATGCCATTGAAGGACCCTGGTCATCGCGGTACAACGGTCCTTTCTGACCGCACCCACTGACCATCACAGCCAGCATCAGCACGATGAACGGTGTTGTCCAAGCTCGCATACCTACTACCCCTGAGTTCACTATGGTCGCAGTATACCTGACACCCGCCCCGGGCCGCGAGGTCAGCGCGCCCCGGCGAGTTGCGCATTGAGGGAATTCTCCAGCACCGAACGGTAATAGAGATACTGACTGGTCTGTATGTCCTGCTGATAACCCTGAGGTGCGAGGTCATGGGGCAGATGGACATCGGTCAGATACACCGGGTAATGCTCATCGTTCTGGCGCAGGGAACGAATATAATGCGCCACGGCGGGGATGAGTTGATCGCCGTACTCCTGAACGCTGAACTCCTGATCACCACAAAAAATATCAAAGCGCAGACGGCTGTCGCCCTCCTGAATGCCAACAGCATGCACTTCCAGTCCGGCCAATGGCATACCCGAGTCCGATTCCGGCCGGTACTCCGCACGCCAGGCCCCGTCACGCCGAACAACCTCATAGCATTGAACACCAGCCACAACACCTGACGCATCTGCGTTGCGCAACAGTCGTCGCTCGACGAGGTTGTCCAGAAAACGTAGCACCGGCGCCAGCAGGTGCCTTCGGCTGGTCACCGCCTGCTCCCAACCGAACACCGAGCCTAACTCGTCAACAACCCAGAGCCGGGCCCGCTCTCCCTGAATGAGGTAGAACACCTGGATATTATCCGGTTCACTGGCCAGGCACACGGCCCTCAGAGCCATTTCTTCCTGCAACGCGTAACGATCGAAAACCACGGGCAGATAACGATCCTGAGGCAACGCCAGGTGCTGCATCAACGCCTCGAAGCTCTCGAGTGCCACGAATCCCGGCTCGATACCATTAAACTGCAACAGGAAGTAGCGTCGATCCATCTCGATCACGTAGCGCAACGGATGGGGCCCGGCACCTCCGGCAAAAAAGGGTCGGAGAACATCGGCAAACAATTCCTTGACCCGACGAGCAATAGCCGAGCCGTGCCCCCGATTGTGGCAGTGAACCTGAATGTCGGGCAATTCGGCAGGACTTGCCGCTACAGAGGCCAGAACATTTTTCAGGCATTGGATCAGGGTGTCGCCGGCGGCGTAATGCTGCAGGCTGACCTCATGCCAGCTGTTGAAGGTTATCTGGTCAATGCTGATCACCAGATTTTCCCGGCCACCACTGAAGCCCAGCGAATCGTGTCTCGAACTGAGTTTGTGAAGCCCCTTTTCCGTGAGGTGCGCCTGCGGGTCAACGCCTACGTTCACAAGCAGCAGATTTCTTAAAGGCCGAACACCCCGGGACAATGCCGCTCGGTCAGCCGACGCAATCGGAAATGGCAGGAACGCACGAAGAGCATCCAGCATTTCCCGTAACTCGCTGACCGAGGCAATACTGGTTCCGGAACGCACATTCAGACGTGTAGAGCGGGTCAGCAGACCGTTGCAGTAACACCACACCATCAGTTCGGCTAGATTGCCCGAGCGTCGGATAACGGGCTGCCAGAAGGCATCGGCCGGGTCTTCCAGGTCCCGGTATAACAACCAGCCATCCGCATCTACGCCCTGCTCCGACTGATGATGGAACGCCAGATTCTCCTCAGCCAACGAGGGCGCCAAACCCGGATTAATCAGTTCAACCTTGCCTGCTTTTCGTTGAAACGCGGCATAGAGCTTGCGTCCTAACAGGTTGATATCGTTAGCACTGATAGCGGCACGCTCACCGTGATCCCTGGCCATTTTAGAGAGCAACCGGTAACCGTGGGTGAGTTCGTTGACGACAATGCGGCGCAAGATGGTGACATCCTCAGCCCGCCAGCGCTGACGCTCATCCAGTTCTGTCAGCATGTTCTCGGACCAGCCCCAGCGTTCTACCAGTTGACGCAGCAAGCGGGCACGCCACTGTTGCCCCGACTCCGACCGGGTCAGTGGCAAACCGGCTTTCAGGTACAGACTCCGACGAATCAGATCCAGCCGGGCGGCACTGTCGGGACCGGCAAGCCACTCCTCCAGGCGATCGTACAACATCAAATAAGGATCGAGACCGTCCGCATCAGTCTCTCCCCGGAAAACCGCCCGTTTAAACTCGCTGGATAACAAGGCCTCGCCGCGGGTACTCGCATAGCATTCGATCAGAAGCAGTTTAAGAATAGACTTCCATGGCGCATCGATCCCCTTGTACAACTGCCAGACACCGGCCCCGAGAAACTCTGCTTCCGGGATCGCCGGCACCGGCCCGAAATCGATGTAGTCCTCGGACCGCACAAACCGGCAATCCACCAACTTGCGCATGCACTCGTTATAGTTTGCCTCTTGCTCTGCGGGAATCAGCCACCACATGGGCCAGGCACCAGCGAGATGAATGCTGGTTCGGTAGAACTCATCCAGCAACAAAAAGTGCTGGGCACTACCACAGTTCTCGCCAGTCACCTCTGCCCGCTGCCGTCCGGCCCGCCAGTCCGAGGCACAGAAGACGAAAACGTGAAGCTCCACACCAAGGGATTCCGCCCAGCTGGACAGTTTTTCGGCTTTGCGTTCGAGGCAACGAATTCCACGCTCCGACAAATCATTGCGATGACAGAGCCAGACATCAAAATCACTGGCCACCGAATGTCCCAGAGTTCCAGGGCTGCCCATCAGGAAAATAGCGTCCAGATCCGGTTTCCGCTTGCCCTCATCCTTCAGCGTAAAGGTTCTGGCCAATCGGCGGGCCGCATTGATCGTGGTCGGTGACGGCTGGTAATTGCTCAGACCATACGGGCAATCGCGGTCAAGGTAACCGGGCAATGCCGGATGGTTGAGATGGAAAACCAGAGGCAGAATTTCCAGCACCATTTGCTGGCGATAAGGTAGCGCCGAATGAGCACGGCTCCAGCGCTGCTGATTGACCAGTAGAAACCGATCTCTCAGACACCGGAGAGTCTTGCGATCTATTCCCTCCTCAAAATCGAGGGAAATCGGGGCAGCATGGGCAGTCAAGGCGACTCCGCAGAGAGGTTCTTTTCAGGTTCAGTATGAGTATGATATTGGCATCGTGGCAAAACCTTTAAAAAAATAAAAGCTGCAGAACCCGCGAGGCTCTTCCACTGTGAAAGAATTCATCATCCGCCGCTACCGCTCGGAGCAGGCTCCTGCGACCGAACGCAAGACCCTCTTACGCATCGACGATGAAGGCAAAGTGCTTTTCGCCGACCATCAGGCCGAAGCCGTTCTTGGCTATGAGAGCAGTGAACTGGAGGGTCAACCGGTGCACCGGATTCTGGCTTCACGCCAGGATGATCCCTTCGCCCCAGCTAACCGGCACCGGATTGAACGCGGTCAGAATGTGTTAGTGACCTTCAGGCACAAGGAAGGTTTTTTTTACACGGCCTGCCTGAGCCTCCGGATTGATATGCGGGATTCCGACAAGGCAGCGAGCGCCACGATAACACTGTGCGACAGTGCCACCAGAGATCCTCGTCTGTTGCGATTAGCCGAGAAAGGTGCCGGCTTCGGTACCTGGGAACTGGACACACAAACAAATGAACTGACCTGGACCGAGGGCATGTTCCAGCTCCTTGAGCTGAAAGCCGGCACCGACATCACCCCCGAACAGGCGCTTTTCTACTGCCAGACCGGGCAAGCCAGGGTCCGCGCGATGTTCCGGCGCTGCCTGCGCACCGGCGAGGCCTTTTCCCTTGATCTTGACATTATCACCTCGCGCCAGAATCAGCGCAGGGTAACTCTCAGTTGTCGGGCATTGAAACAGGAAGGCAGGATTCCACGACTCGGTGGCACCCTGGTAAACCGCACAGCCGACATGCAACTGGACAGAGCTCGCCAGCAGGCCAGCACTATTCTCTCTGCAACCACCACGGCCACCACCGATCTGGTTGTCGCCGTTGATGCTTCATTCAACCTGCTTCACTTCAATGAGGCCTGGGCCAGACAGTTTTCCGAGACGTTCGACCGGCAACCCGAAGCAGGCGATAACCTGAGCGACCTCCTGCAAGAGTTTCCAAACGAACGCAGACTGATGGAACGGCTCTGGCATCGAGCCTTCGAACGCGACAGTTTCGTGGTCGAAATGCCCATGGCCCAGCAATCCCGTGAGCTGCCAGTGCATGAATTCCACTATCAGCGACTGACCAACGACCAGGGCGAAGTGACCGGCGCCGTGCACGTGGCACGACGGATCCAACCGAAACTGAACCATGCCTCAAGCGAGGAATATCGCATACGACACGACCCGGTGACCGGCCTGATGAACCGCAAGACATTCATCGCCCGGATACTCAAAACCCTGGGGCACACATCCCGCCGGGACTCCTGTGACAGCCTGCTCTACCTTGACCTTGATGAGTTTGAGCGCTTTAACGACCTCGCAGGAAGTGGCACGTGCGACCGCTATCTGCGGGAATTGGCCGGCAATCTCGGTGTCCGCGTGCGTCAGCGGGACTCCCTGGCCCGCCTGGCCGGAGACACCTTCACCCTGTTCATTGAGAACTGTCCGGAAGCGCGAGCCCGAAAAATTGCCCAGGAGACCCTTGAGCTGATCAGTAACTTTGTCTTCGAGTGGCAGGGCCAGAAGCTGCAGACCACCGCTTCCGGCGGCCTGCTGATTCTCGACGACGACACGCCCGTCGACCCGGAACAGTTGCTGAGCCAGGCGGCAGACCTGTGCCATACCGCCAAAATGTCCGGTCGCAACCGGGTCCACGCTGCCAGGGCTGCGGCCCATCAGGCCGACGATTCAACCGCCGGCAAACGGGTCGAGCAGATCCGCAAAGCACTGGACAAGCAACATCTCATTCTCGAATACCAGGCTATGAGACCCGTGGCGAGCCCCACTTGGGGTGACCATATTGAAATTCTCTGCCGCATTCCGACATCGGAAGAAAACGAAACGACACTCAAGCCCCACGATTTTCTTCCTGTTGCAGAGCGTTTTGACCTCGCCAAACGGCTGGACCGCCAGGTAATCCGGCAAACCCTGAACTGGCTCGCCAGGCAACCGTTGCTGCAGCCACGATTGAAATACTGCGGTTTCAACCTGTCGCTGGCCAGCGTGCTGGACGATACCTTCCCCGATTTCATGGCCGGAATCCTGAGCGAATCACCGTTTGATCCTGGTTGTTTCTGCCTGGAAGTTCGCGAGGCTCACGCCACCCAATATCCTGATGACGTTGCGGTGCTGTGTGACGCGCTGCACCAGGCAGGCTTGCGCATTGCCCTGGACGGCGCCGGGGCCTCCGTCGAAAGTTACAGCCTGGCAGCCAGGCTACCAGTGGACATCATCAAGCTGGATCGAAGAATGGTTCAGAAACTGGATGAGGATCCGGTACAGCAGGTCATGCTCGAAGCCCTGCACCGGATCGCCGAGGCCGCCGGCAAGGTCACAGTGGCAACATTTATCGAGAACGAGGATGCACTGCGCAAGGTCCGTACCCTGGGCATTCATTACGGCCAGGGTTACCGGCTGTTCCGCCCTCGCCCCCTGGCCGAACTCACCCCGGCGGCGGTGGATCTGACCACGGGGCGGATTGGCGGCTAGCCATCCAGCCCCGTATCAGGCGTCAGGCTCAGTCCAGCTGAGCGCGTGCCCGGGCAACCGCCGCGCGAACCTGGTCCGGCGCTGTTCCACCGAGGTGATCACGGGCCTGAACAGAACCTTCAAGGGTCAGGACTTCAAAGACATCCGCGCCAATGTGATCGGAGAACTGCTGCAGCTCTTCCAGAGTCATTTCAGACAGATCACGCCCCTCAGCCACACCAAAGGCCACGGACTTACCAACAATTTCATGGGCATCCCTGAACGGCACGCCTTTTTTCACCAGGTAATCGGCCAGGTCGGTGGCCGTGGAGAAACCGCGCTTGGCCGCTACCCGCATGTTGTCAGCCTTGGAGCGAATGGCCGGAATCATGTCAGCATAGGCCTTCAGGCAGCCCTTGATGGTATCAACGGTATCAAACAGGGGCTCTTTGTCTTCCTGATTGTCCTTATTGTAGGCCAGCGGCTGGCTCTTCATCAGGGTCAGCAGGCTGATCAGATGGCCATTAACGCGGCCGGTCTTGCCCCGGACCAGTTCAGGCACATCCGGGTTCTTTTTCTGAGGCATGATTGAGGAGCCGGTGCAGAACCGGTCCGGCAGGTCGATGAAATCAAACTGGGCAGACGTCCAGAGAACCAGTTCCTCGCTGAACCGCGACAGGTGAGTCATCAGCAGTGCCGAAAAGCTGCAGAACTCAATGGCAAAGTCCCGGTCGCTGACCGAGTCCAGGGAGTTCTCGGTCGGCCGATCGAAGCCCAGCAGCCTGGCCGTCATAGCCCGATCAATAGGATAGGTCGTACCGGCCAGCGCCGCCGCACCCAGAGGCATCACATTCACCCGCTTCCGGCAGTCCTGCAGGCGTTCGGCATCACGCACCAGCATTTCATACCAGGCCAGTAAGTGGTGTCCGAAAGTCACCGGCTGTGCAGTCTGCAAGTGAGTAAAACCGGGCATGATTGTATCCGCCTCCCGCTCAGACAGATCCAGCAACCCGGATTGCAGGCGTTTCAGCTCTTCGGCAATGACATCGATTTCATCCCGCAGGTAAAGGCGGATATCGGTAGCCACCTGATCGTTACGGCTCCGACCGGTGTGAAGCTTCTTGCCGGTAATGCCGATACGGTCGGTGAGGCGTGCCTCGATGTTCATGTGAACGTCTTCCAGACTCACAGACCACTGAAAGTCGCCGGCCTCGATATCAGCCCTCACGCCATTCAGGCCTTCGATAATCTGGTCCCGCTCTTCATCAGTGAGAACACCAACCTCGGCCAGCATGGTGGCATGGGCGATGGAACCGGTGATGTCGTGGTGGTACAGCCTCTGGTCAAACCCCACGGATGCGGTGAATTTTTCCACGAAGGCATCGGTGGGTTCGCTGAAGCGTCCGCCCCAGGGTTTTTCAGAGCTTGTGGTCTGGTCAGACTTTTTCTGATCCGTCATGGTCTATCTTTCCTGCTGACAGCCCGGCATTATCTGGCGGGAACTGGATAAATTGAACGTGGCGGGAGTATAGCATTCTGACCCGGGTAAAGGAGACACCCCGAAACGGGGACAAAGGTGTGATAGCGAACGACTTCTTCGTTCCCGATCTGTGCCGGGTGCGAGCCGTATTTCTGCTGCTGATCACCAGTGAATTGCTGGTTCTGGTGCTCGCTATCGTGCAGGCAGACCGAAGCTGGATCGACTGGAATTACTTCGGTTTGCTGTCACTGTTTGTCCAGTGGACCACACTCACCAGCGTCGCCCTGATCTGTCTGTTACGAACCAGACTTGCCCGCATGTCAGTGTCCGGCGCCACGATGGCCATTGCACTTATCGTCTTGCTGGATGTACTGGCGTTCAGCCTGTTTGCCGACAGCGTGCTGCATCCGCAGACTGGCGTGGCCGTCTGGCAGGGCGTAGCCAAGAAAATGCTGTTGGCTCTGTTGATTGTGCTGATGGTGCTTCGCTATTTTTACCTGCAGCACCAGTGGCAACAGCAGCGGGAAGCAGAAATGCAGGCGCACCTGGCGTCACTCCAGGCCAGGATACAGCCCCACTTCCTGTTCAACAGCATGAATACCATCGCCAGCCTGATCGCCATCAATCCGGAACGGGCAGAAGAAGCCGTGCTGGATCTTTCGGAACTGTTCCGCGCCAGTCTGCGAACCGGCGACCAGCTGATCCCACTGGCCAGAGAACTGGAATTGTGCCAGCGCTATCTGGCGATAGAATCCTTGCGCCTCGGCGACCGCCTGAATCTTGAGTGGCAGATCGAAGAAGGCCTTGAGCAACAGGCCATTCCACCTTTGAGCCTGCAACCACTGGTGGAAAATGCCATTTACCATGGCATTCAACCGCGCCCGGAAGGTGGCACCGTGCGCATTGAAGCCCAGTCTAAAGGCGACTTTGTCTACCTGCTGGTACAGAACCCGAAGCCCGACAAGAATGACCAGCAACACAATGGCAACCGCATGGCCCTGACCAACATCCAGTCCCGGCTCCGGGCCCTGTTCGGCGAACCGGCAGTGTTGAAGAACAGCCACCAGAATGATGTATATACCGTTACTTTGAGGTTACCGAGGAAAAAGGCAGGCGGACAGGAAACCCGCCCGACATGAAACTCCATGACAACAGGGAACCGAAACAACCATGAGTGATACCCGCAGCGTTCTGATCGCCGATGACGAACCCCTGGCCCGGGAACGCATCCGAAGGCTGGTTGAAGCGATTCCCGGGTACCACGTCTGTGGTGAGGCCGCAGACGGCGACAGCTGCCTGCAGCAGGTCGCAGAATGTGAGCCGGACATCCTGCTGCTCGACATTCGCATGCCCGGCATGGATGGCATGGAAACTGCCGGTCGCCTGAGCCAGCTGGCCAATCCGCCTGCACTGATATTCTGCACCGCCTACGACCATTACGCTATTCAGGCATTCGGCGTTCAGGCCATTGCCTACCTGCTCAAACCGGTGCGCAAAGAAGCTCTGGCTGACGCCCTCGCTCGGGCCGGCAGGGTCAACCGTGTGCAACTGCAGACTCTCAATAACCAGACGGAGCAAAGCCTGGAACAGCTGGCAGTGCGCACTCATCGCGGTACCGAGCTGATTGATCTGCCGGAAATCCTCTACTGCGAAGCGGATCAGAAATACGTCACGATCCACCATACCCGGGGTGAGACGGTGTGCGACTATACGTTGAAGGAACTGGAAAACAGCTTCCCCGGTCTCCTGCTCAGAATTCACCGGAACACACTGGTCGGTGTCCGCTTTATCCAGGGGCTGAAACGGACACCCGATGGTCACAACCTGGTCGCGCTCAGGGATAACCGGGCCGAGCTACCGGTCAGCCGCCGCCATGCCAGCAACGTTCGCCAATGGCTGAACGAGTATCAACCTGGCTGAACCCCGACACCTGCAGAGGTGCCATCCACGGGACTTTTAGGCCATCACAAGGTAACCTTGGCGGACATTTCCCGAACCGACTGTGAGTGCCATGTCCAAACGAATCCTTCGCATTGCAACCCGCAGCAGCGCATTGGCGCTGTGGCAGGCGGAATTCATCAAGGCCGAACTGGAAAGGCTGCACGACAACATCACCGTGGAACTGGTCAAGATCAAGACCCAGGGAGACAAGATCCTGGACGTGCCGCTGGCCAAAATCGGCGGTAAAGGCCTGTTCGTCAAAGAGCTGGAAGAAGCCATGCTGGACGGCCGCGCGGACCTGGCTGTGCACTCCATGAAAGACGTACCCATGGAATTCCCTGAAGGGCTCGGACTGGTCGCCATCTGCGAACGGGAAGATCCCACAGACGCGTTTGTCAGCAACCAGTACGATAACGTTGACGCCCTGCCCCAGGGCGCAGTGGTAGGCACCGCAAGCCTGCGCAGAGAAGCCCAGCTCCGGGCCTACCGCCCCGATCTGCAGATTCGTGTCCTGCGCGGCAACGTCAATACCCGCCTGGCCAAGCTTGATGCCGGAGAATATGACGCCATCGTGCTGGCCAGTTCCGGACTCAAACGCCTGGGCTTTCACGAACGCATCCGCTATTGCCTGCCGGACACCGTCTCGCTTCCAGCGGTCGGTCAGGGCGCTCTCGGTATTGAATGCCGGTTAGAGGATCACGACCTCCTGGCCATGCTGGAGCCTCTGAATCACAAGGACACCTCTGATCGGGTCAAGGCAGAGCGGGCACTGAACCGCCGCCTGGAGGGAGGCTGCCAGGTACCAATCGCCGCCTACGCGCTGCTCGAAGATAACGACACCCTGTGGTTACGTGGTCTGGTTGGGGCAGTGGATGGCACTCAGATTTTCCGGGTCGAGGGCCGGGCTCCCCGCGCTGAAGGCGAACGGCTGGGCCGGGAACTGGCCGAAGACCTGCTGGCTCTGGGTGCCGACAAGGTTCTGGCTGAAATCTATGGCCACACACCAACCTGATCTGAGTGGTCGGCGGATCCTCATCTGCCGGCCCGAACCCGAGGCTTCGCGCCTGGCCAGCCAGTTTCGCTCGGCCGGCGCCGATGTGCAGATTCTGCCCCTTATTGACCGGGAGCCTTTGCCGGAAACACCAGAGCGCCGCACACTCATCCTGAGTCTGGCCGAATTTTCCCATGTGATTACGGTCAGCCCTTTCGCTGCCCGACAGCTACTCGAAGAGGTGGACACCTGGTGGCCCCAGATTCCAACGGGCATTCGCTGGTACGGGGTTGGCGCCGGCACAGCGGCCGTGCTTGCAGAACAAGGACTCAGTCCACGCAGGCCACCCGAAGGCTGGAACAGCGAGGCACTACTGGCGCTGCCGTCACTGCAAAATTTGCAAGGTGAACGGGTTCTGCTTGCCCGCGGAGAAACCGGGCGGGAGCTCATCAGGGAAACCCTCGAAGCCCGGGGCGCCCGGGTTACCCTCCTCCCCCTGTATCGGCGTTTTCGCCCGAATCACCCGAAAGAACGGGTCCGGGCCACCCTGGAGACCTTTGCTCCGGAGGCCATCGTGGCCCTCTCGGGAGAAACCTTGAACAATCTCATCGCACTATGTGCGAATAGCAGCCATAATCTATACGATAGCGTATTGATAGTTCCCGCAGATCGGGTTGCCGAACAGGCCCGGGCAGCGGGTTTCAGAAATCCGTGTATACCAGGAAGCCTTACCGACAACGACATCGTGGCCAGGGTTGCAGAGCAACTTAGCGGCCGAGACGGTGGCTCCGGAAAAGCTTAAGTAAGGACGCCCGTGACAGACACAACGAATCAACTGCCCGCACCCGTTTCCAAAGAACCACCTGCTCGCCAGAAACTCTGGCCCATCTGGTTGGTCGCCATCATTGCACTGATCATCGCTATTGTCCTGGCACTCTGGAGCTGGCAGCAGTGGAACAACCATCAGGCTGTGATGCAGACACTTCAGAATCTGCAACAGGACACCGCAAAGCTCGAAGATGGATATGGTAAACGTGGCAGCCAGGAGAACCAGCGCCTGCAATCAATCGACGAGAAACTGGCCAGCCAGCGAGAATTGATTGCCACCCAGCAACGCCAGATTGATCACAACGCCAGGGAGTTGCTGGAGGCCGGAAACCGAACGCGCACCGACTGGCTGCTTGCCGAGGCGGAATACCTTCTTCGCATTGCCAATCAGCGATTGATGATTGAAAAAGATATTCGCGGCGCCATGTCGGCCCTGGAGGGCGCCGATGAGGTACTGGCCGAATCCGACGACATCGGCGTCTACCCGGTTCGCCAGCAGCTGGCCCGTGAAATCATGGTACTCAAAGGCCTCACTGACGTCGACCGGACCGGACTCTATCTGAAACTCGAAGCCGCCATCGACAGTATTCACCAGCTCACCGACCAGGCCCTGATCAGTGAAAATGCTCCCGGCTTCATTGCCAGCACTGAGCCTCAGGAAGAGGCCACCAATGAACCAGGATCAATAGCGGGGGCCTGGAACAAGGTAAAATCGACACTGATGCAGGTGGTGGTTGTCCGTCGTATGGACGAGCCGGTCAAGCCACTTCTGTCACCAGATCAGAGCGCCTATGCCCGGCTCAACCTCCAGCTCATGCTGGAAGAAGCAGAAATGGCAGTGTTGCGGGGCAACCAGCCGCTTTATGAGCGAGCACTGGCCAAGGCCAGGGCCACCATCGATGACTGGTACAGCACCAGCAATCCGCGGGTGACCGCCCTGTCCGAAGCCCTGGCGGAACTGGTACAGAATAATGTGGACCCCGAACTGCCCGATATCAGCCAATCGCTGAACCTGCTCAAAGAACGCCTGGCCGGCCGCCTAAACTCTACCAATGATGACGGCGAGGAGAACGCCGGAAACAGTAACGGAGGCGATGATTCATGATCCTCCTGCTACTGATCATCCTGCTGGCACTGCTGCTTGGCACCGGGCTCTCCCTTGGCCTGCAGTACGATCTGGGGTACATCCGCATCAGCCTCGGGCCGTATCTGATTGAAACCAATTTCTGGGTAGGACTTGGGCTTATCGTGGCCCTGATTGTGCTGACGGTACTGACCCTCAACCTTTTCCGCAGGCTCAGGACCAGCACCGGTGTAGTGAAAGGCTGGTTTGCCCGGGGCAATGAGCGCCGGGCCCGGCGACGGACCACCCAGGGCCTTCTCGCCCTGGCCGAGGGTAACTGGCCGAGGGCCCGAAAACTGCTAACCGCCTCAGCCGGTCATGCCGACACCCCGCTGATCAACTATCTTGCCGCAGCCCAGGCGTCGTTCGAGTCAGGCGATCACGAAGCCGTGGACGATTTACTGCGCAAGGCTTTCGACAGTACGCCGGGTTCCGACATGGCCGTCGGCATCACTCAGGCCCAACTGCAACTGGCAGGCAACCGGCTTGAACAGGCTCTGGCCACACTGATTCGCCTGCGCAAGCAGTCACCGCACCATCCCTTTGTTCTAAAGCTACTGAAAAACACCTACCTTCGCCTGGAAGACTGGCGCGAGCTGTCCCGGTTGCTGCCCGAACTGCGCAAACGAAGCGTGCTTACCGAAGCGGAGCTCAATGATCTGGAACGACAGGTCTGGCATAACCTGCTGGAACGTGCTGCAGAGGATTGCCGGCGCCAGCAGAAACAAGATCCGGAGGCTTCACCAGAGTCGCTGACGAAGCTCTGGGACGAACTCCCCGGGTTCCTGCGCCGCGACGAACACACCATCCGTGACTACGCCCGCCTGCTCGCCAGCCTTGGCGACGAGGATCAAACCGAAACCCTGTTACGCAAGGTGCTGCGCAACCACTGGAGTGATGAGTTGATCAACCTCTACGGGAGGGTCAAAGGCCAGAAACCCGACGAACAATTGCTGCTGGCTGAGCAATGGCTTAAAGATCGTCCCAACAATCCGGAATTGCTGTTGGCACTCGGACGCCTGAGCCTGCGCAATGAACTGTGGGGCAAGGCCCGAGAGTATTTTGAAACCAGTCTCCGGCTGAAGCACAGTCGGGAGGCACTGGCGGAACTGAGCCGCCTGAATGCTCACATGGGAGAGGAAGAAGCGAGCGTCAAACTACTTATGCAGGGACTGGCCAAGGATAACGGATTGCCCGAACTGCCAATGCCAAGGGCATAACGCCAGGGCCAGATAAGCCTCTTATCTGGCCCTTTTGTCGGACCTCGCGTCTGCGTCAGGATCTGGGGGCGTATTCCAGCACATCAGAGAAGAAGGCATTTTCTGGCAGCCCTACGTCTATCAAGGCATCCATCATCGCATACACCATAGCGGGCGACCCGCTTGCGTGCACTTCCACATTCTCCCAGTCCATGCCGGACGCAAGAACAGCCCGAACGAGCTGATCATGATGTCCTGCCCAGTCATTATCCTCATCGTCCCCTATCACGGGTACAAACGTGAAATTCGGCCACTCGTCCTGCCACTGCTGCGCCAGTGCCCGAAGGTACATATCCTCATGCTGTCGCACCCCCCAGTAGAGCTTAACCGGCTGGTCGTAGGCAGTTCCCCGAAGGTAATCCACCAGGCTCTTAACCTGAGCAAAACCGGTGCCGGCGGCCACCAGCAACAGCGGTTTCACGGGCATTGATGCCAGGCAGGCATTGCCGTGAGGCAGAACCAGGGTTACATCATCGCCGGATGTGAGGGCATCAATGACTTTCTGGGCCGACAGCCATTCTGGCGACGCCTGAATATGCAGCTCGATATTCGGCTCCGATGGACTGCTGGCGATAGAGAAGTAGCAAGGATCAGCGTCCGGCAAATTGACCGAAAGATATTGCCCTGCGTGAAACGACACGTCCCGACGCCGAGGCAGCTGCAGCTCAACGCGATAAACATCGTGACTGATGGAACTAACGTCCACGACCTTTGCCTGATACTTGCCAGGCTGATTGTTTCCAGCTGCCATAACGGCGGACATCTCCAATTCCAGGTCTGTAAGCGCGATGCTCCGACACATCATCAGCCGCTCGCCGACCTTTATAGTCTGTTGGTTTCGGGTGTTGATCGCACTGCCGGCCAGCAGTCTGGCCTCGCACATTTCACATACCCCGTTGCGGCAAGCCGCAGGCACATCAATGCCTGACCGTACAGCGGCGCCAAGTAAATCGTTTCCGGGCATCACCGTGAAGACCAGCCCTGAAGGCGCAAGCATCGCCACCCTGCGCTCCGTGCCCATATCAGTCGGGGCGGGACGCGGGACTTTCAATGCCCAGGGTGTCCCACAACTCATCCACCCGCTGTTTCACTTCGTCTGTCATGGTAATGGGCTCACCCCATTCCCGGGTGGTTTCCCCCGGCCACTTGTTGGTGGCGTCCATGCCCATCTTGGAGCCCAGTCCGGACACGGGAGAGGCAAAGTCCAGATAGTCGATGGGCGTATTCTCCACCAGAGT
The DNA here is from genome assembly GCF_018860425.1 of Marinobacter sp. F3R08. GTDB lineage: Bacteria > Pseudomonadota > Gammaproteobacteria > Pseudomonadales > Oleiphilaceae > Marinobacter. The sequence goes on from NZ_JAHKPI010000020.1 coordinate 120,961, forward strand.
CGTATCCCGGACCGGATCCATGCGGGTCGTGATCGCCCAGATCACATCTTCCCAGTTGCGGGCATTCACATCGTCGTCAGTCACTATCACGAATTTCGTGTACATGAACTGCCGGAGGAAAGACCATACGCCCATCATCACCCGTTTGGCATGGCCGGGGTACTGTTTCTTCATGGTCACGACTGCGAGGCGGTAGGAACAACCTTCCGGCGGCAGGTAGAAATCAACGATCTCCGGAAACTGTTTCTGAAGAATCGGGATAAATACTTCGTTCAAAGCCAACCCGAGGATGGCAGGTTCATCGGGTGGGCGACCAGTGTAAGTGCTGTGGTAGATCGGATCTCTCCGATGGGTGATTCGCTCAACGGTAAACACCGGGAAGTGGTCCACTTCGTTGTAATAGCCGGTGTGATCACCAAACGGGCCCTCCGGAGCGGTATCGTCCGGGTAGATAAACCCCTCGAGAACAATTTCAGCGCTGGCCGGTACCTGCAGATCACTCAGACCAGCGGAAACCAGCTCCGTCCGACTGCCCCGCAGAAGGCCAGCGAAGGCATACTCCGACAGTGTGTCAGGAACCGGTGTCACCGCCCCCAGAATCGTCGCCGGATCAGCACCCAGTGCCACTGCAACCGGATAGGGCTTGCCCGGGTTGGTCTTCTGGAATTCCTGAAAGTCCAGGGCACCCCCTCGGTGGCTGAGCCAGCGCATGATCAGCCGGTTACGGCCAATAACCTGTTGCCGGTATATCCCGAGGTTCTGACGTTCCTTATGCGGTCCGCGGGTAATCACCAGAGGCCAGGTGACCAGTGGCCCGGCATCTCCCGGCCAGCAATGCTGGACCGGAATCTGGTACAGATCCACCTGATCCTTCTCGATCACCACATCCTGACAGGGCGCAGAACGCAGCACCTTGGGGCTCATCCGCATCACCTGGCGGAACAGGGGCAACTTCTCGATGGCGTCACGGAAGCCCTTGGGGGGATCCGGTTCCTTGAGAAACGCCAGCAGCTTACCGATATCCCGAAGCGCATTGACATCATCCTGCCCCATACCCAACGCTACCCGTTTCGGTGTCCCGAACAGATTGGCCAGTACCGGCATGTCATAGCCTTTGGGATTTTCAAACAACAACGCAGGGCCGCCTGCCCGCAAGGTGCGGTCGCAGATCTCGGTCATTTCCAGATGAGGGTCAACTTCAACGGTGATGCGCTTCAGCTCACCCTGTTTCTCCAACTGGTCAATGAAGTCTCGCAGGTCGTTGTATTTCATCGGTTGCTCCGTTTCGATATGCCAGTACTACGGAGATCGGTGGTCGCTGGACTGCTCTAGCAGACCAGAAAAAGGAAAGCGACGCACTCTCCCTGAACCCTTCAGATGCGCGCACTTGGCATGAATGGCGAAGCCGGGGATGGCAATGCTGAGCCCCCATGGATGGGTTCTCGGCGTGCCGGGGAGCTTATCCCCGGCTCTGCCTGCCCCGCAACCAGAGGCGCCCTTATCAGGAAGGAATCAGCGACGCTTCATTGACTGGAAGAACTCGTCGTTGGTCTTGGTGTCTTTGAGCTTATCCAGCAGGAACTCGATGGCCGCTGTATCATCGTCCATAGAGTGCAGGAGCTTGCGCAGAATCCAGACCCGTTGAATATCCGCCTCAGTCATAAGCAGGTCTTCACGGCGAGTGCCCGAACTGCGGATGTTGATGGCGGGATAGGTCCGCTTCTCGGCAATCTTGCGATCCAGATGGATCTCCATGTTGCCGGTACCCTTGAACTCCTCGTAAATCACCTCGTCCATCTTGGATCCGGTGTTTACCAGTGCTGTCGCCAGGATGGTCAGGCTTCCACCTTCTTCCACATTTCGGGCCGCACCGAAGAAGCGTTTCGGCTTTTCCAGGGCGTGAGCATCGACACCACCGGTGAGAACCTTACCGGAAGACGGAATGACCGTGTTGTAGGCCCGGGCCAGACGAGTGATGGAATCCAGCAGGATAATCACGTCTTTCTTGTGCTCGACCAGGCGCTTTGCCTTTTCGATCACCATCTCGGCTACCTGAACGTGGCGGGCCGGCGGCTCGTCAAACGTCGAAGCAATGACCTCGCCGCGCACGGTGCGCTGCATCTCTGTCACTTCCTCAGGTCGCTCGTCAATCAGCAGCACCATCACGTGGCACTCTGGATTGTTGCGGGTGATCGACTGGGCGATGCTCTGCATCAGCAGCGTTTTACCCGCTTTGGGCGGAGACACGATCAGGCCGCGCTGCCCCTTGCCAATCGGAGCCACCAGATCCAGTACCCGGGACGAGAGATCCTCGGTACTGCCGTTGCCGGCCTCCAGCTGCAGACGCTCATCCGGGAACAGCGGCGTAAGGTTCTCGAAGAGAATCTTGTTTCGGGCGTTATCCGGCTTGTCGAAATTGATCTCGCTGACCTTCAACAAGGCAAAATAGCGCTCGCCGTCTTTTGGCGGGCGGATCTTGCCGGCAACCGTATCGCCAGTGCGCAAGTTAAAGCGACGAATCTGGCTGGGAGAGACGTAAATATCGTCGGGACCCGCCAGGTAGGAGGCATCAGCGGAACGGAGAAAGCCGAAGCCGTCCTGCAGAATTTCCAGTACGCCATCGCCGTAAATGTCTTCGCCGCTTTTTGCATGCTTCTTCAGAATGGTGAAGATCACATCCTGTTTGCGCGAACGAGCCAGGTTATCGAGGCCCATCTCTTGCGCAATATCGAGCAATTCGGGCACGGATTTCTGCTTGAGTTCAGTAAGATTCATAGTTTGTTGGATTTTCAGGAATGGAAGTAAACGAATATTAAAATGACAGGGGTGCCCCTGAACGTATTGATCGAATAAACGCTGAACTTGGTGCTGGCCTGTTGGAGCAACCGGTGTAGATGGAGTCCGGAATAAAGGTACTGAGGCCAGAGAGTGGGAACAACCGTTCGCCGGGCAAGAGCGATCATCGGCCACCTGACTGGCGAATGTCAAGCCCACTGAACAAATTAACGCCAATTTCATACACAAGCGGGCCGCTACCGGCCCACCCCGGGCCTCCCCCTGATGGGTTACTCCCTTCCAATAAAAGCCCGCGATAGCGATACTGACGTACAGGAACTTTTCAATAAATCCGGAGCACTTTCCATGAGCAGTGTACCCAGCACCGAACTGACGCCCCTTAATGTTGCCCTACTGACCGTTTCCGACACACGAGGCCCGGAGCAGGACACCTCCGGGCAGTTTCTTGAAGACAGCGTGATTGAGGCCGGGCACCACATGGTCGCCCGCCGAATCCTGCCGGACGATGTCTATCTGGTGCGGGCGTTGGTATCCAACTGGATCGCGGACCCGGGCGTGCATGTGGTAATCATCACCGGCGGCACCGGCCTGCTGGAACGAGACAGCACCCCGGAGGCAATAACGCCTCTGCTGGATAAAACCATTGAAGGTTTTGGCGAGGAGTTCCGTCGCCAGTCCGCCGCTGAAATCGGATCATCAACAGTGCAGTCAAGAGCACTCGCAGGAATGGCGAACCATACGGTTATTTTCTGCCTGCCTGGTTCGACCGGTGCCTGCCGCACGGGCTGGAACGGCATCCTGCTCAGCCAGTTGGACAGTCGGCATACACCATGCAATTTTTCGGCGCTGGTCTTGCGCAAACCCGAGAAGCCGATGCAGCGACTCAATGAGGTCATTGGACAGCGCGCCAAGCGCTGAGACGAGAAGACATCCCGATCGGAGTTCAGAATTGATGGCTAACCCAAACCTCACCCCACTGGAAGCGGCCCTGGAACACCTGCTGTCGGAAGCGCCAGAGGTAACCAGAACTGAAACTGTCGCCCTCGCCGACGCCCTGGGCCGGGTGTTGGCCGAGAACCACTATGTTCCGGCTGACGTTCCACCGGCAGACAACAGCTCAGTGGACGGTTACGCCCTGCGCAAACAGGATCTGCATGGCGAGCAGGCGATACCAGTCTCGGCACGAATTCCCGCCGGAGAAGCTCCGCAGGCGCTGGCACCGGGCACCGCCGCCCGCATTTTCACCGGCTCCGAGATTCCCGAAGGCGCAGACTCGGTGGTAATGCAGGAACGGGTTGAAGTGACCGACGCCGGCATACTTGTCCAGGCAGGGGTGACCACGGGGCAGAATATTCGTCGCCGGGGCCAGGATCTGGCGACGGGCGACCTTGCGCTGTCCAAAGGCACACAGGTGCGTCCTAATGAGATGGGACTGCTGGCGTCCATGGGCATTGCCCGGGTGGCGGTCCTGGCGCGACTGAAAGTCGCCATTCTCTCCACTGGCGACGAGCTGGTAGACCCCGGACTGCCCCTCGGGCCGGGACAGATCTATAACAGCAACCGCTTTACCCTGATAGGATTGCTCACCCAGGCCGGCTGCGAGGTTGTCCTGTGCGAGACGCTAAGGGACAAACGTGAAGCGACCCGCCAAACGCTGATGCGTGCGGCCGAATGCGCCGATCTGATCATCACCAGCGGCGGCGTGTCTGTGGGTGAAGAAGACCACGTGCGTGCGGTGCTGGAGGAATCCGGCAGCCTGTCGCTCTGGCGCATGGCCATCAAACCCGGGAAGCCCGTGGCTTTTGGTGCCATCGGCGGCACACCGGTACTGGGTTTACCCGGTAACCCGGGGTCTGTGCTGGTCACGTTTCTGGTGGTGGGCATGCCCTACCTACGAAAACGCCAGGGACGTAGCGATAGAGTTCTTCTCGGAGAGCGCATACCTGCAAACTTTTCCGTTTCTTCGACGTCAGTGCGCCGGGAGTTTGTCCGGGCCCGAAAAGAAATCCGAGGATCAGAACCGGTGGTTGCCGCCTACCCCAACCAGAGTTCCGGCATCCTGAGCTCGACCTGTTGGGCAGACGGTCTGGCAGTGGTGCCCGAAAATACCACGGTAAGCCCCGGCGACCTGCTAACCTACTATTCGTTTGCGGAACTGTTGAGCTGACCATGAGTGATAACACGATTACCGTACGTTTCTTTGCCAGGCTGCGCGAAGAACTGAAAACAGAACATCTGGCCGTCGACGCCAGGCCAGGCCTGACTGCGGGCGATGTGCTCACGGAGCTGGCAGCCCGGGGCGGCCCCTGGGGTCAGCTACAGGGTGACCAGCCGGTGATGATCGCGATCAATCAGGCCATGGCGAAACCGGGCTCGGCGGTAACCGCAGGCGATGAATTGGCTTTTTTTCCGCCGGTAACCGGAGGGTGAAATGATTTCAGTTCAGCATGGAGACTTTGATCCTGGCGCTGAATACACCGCTCTGCGTGACAGCGGCGCCGGCACGGGTGCCATTGCGACGTTTACCGGTCTGGTGCGCGACAACGGCGACCTGCAAGGTGTAACGGGGCTTTACCTGGAGCACTACCCCGGAATGACTGAGCAGGTAATCCAGGGGCTGATTGATGAGGCCTCGGAACGCTGGGACGTTCGCAAGGCCCGGGTCATTCACCGGGTAGGACGACTGGCGCTGTGCGATCAGATTGTGTTCGTAGGGGTGTGCAGCGCCCATCGCGGGGACGCCTTTGCCGCCTGCGAGTTCATCATGGACGCCCTGAAGACCTCGGCGCCGTTCTGGAAGAAAGAGATTACTGCCGACAGAGAGCACTGGGTGGAGCAAAAAGAGGCCGATCTGGAACGATCCCAGGGCTGGGACTGAACAACCATAAAAAAACCGCCCGTAAACCTTCGTTCAGGGGCGGCTTCTGGCGATCAGACAGCGATCAGAGATTGCTGTCCAGGAAAGCCGCCAGCTGAGACTTGGACAGGGCGCCGACCTTGGTAGCATCCACGTTGCCGTTCTTGAACAGCATCAGCGTGGGAATACCACGGATGTTGAACTTCGGCGGTGTCTGCTCGTTTTCGTCAATGTTGAGCTTGCAGACTTTCAGTTTGCCGTCGTATTCATCGGCAATCTCTTCAAGCACCGGCGCAATCATTTTGCAGGGGCCACACCACTCAGCCCAGTAGTCCACCAATACGGGGACATCGGACTGCAGTACGTCCTGCTCAAAAGAAGCGTCGGTTACATTTACGATATTTCCGCTCATTACGTTTTCCTGATTCATGCACTGCTGCTACGCGACGGCATTTCCGTAAACTATTACGATACCGGGCACAGGTGCTGTTGACTGTCGCTGAAGGCTGCCGTGGTTTGCAGACAACCTTTCACCCAAATCACGGTAACGCATACTTTACGCGATTGATCAGTCCGATGTGAAGCGGTAGATCCACCACCTTGAAATGAGTCAGGTGTTGCTCCGGTCCAATACCGGGCTCTCCGGTTACTGACAGGTCTGAGGGATTTCGCTTATAGTAACTCGCACGTTCACACCAAAAGGATTCCGACTACGTGACGGCCGCATCCACCGCCGGAAACACCGCCTCCTCGCCCGAGGTACTCGCAGCGATAGACATGGGCTCGAACAGCTTCCACATGGTGGTTGCCCGACTGGTTCATGGAGAGATCCGTACCCTTGAGAAAATGGGTGAAAAGGTCCAGCTCGGCGCCGGTCTGGATCAGCACAACCGCCTGACCGACGACGCTCAGGAGCGCGCTCTGGCTTGTCTGGGCCGGTTCGCGCAGCGGCTCAAGGGGATGCCCCCGGAAGCGGTGCAGATTGTCGGCACCAACGCGCTTCGGGTGGCCCGCAATGCCCATCAGTTCATGACGCGAGCAGAAGAGGTTCTGGGATACCCCGTAGAGATTATTGCCGGCCGCGAAGAAGCCCGCCTGATTTACCTCGGTGTGTCCCATACTCTGTCCGACGACCTCGGTCGGCGGCTGGTCATCGACATCGGCGGAGGCAGCACAGAGTTCATCATCGGACAGCGGTTTGAGCCCCAGGCACTGGAAAGTCTGCACATGGGCTGCGTGTCCTTCCGGAATCGCTACTTCCCCGATGGCAAAATAAGCCGTCGGCAAATGGACAATGCGGTAACCCACGCAGAGCAAGAATTGCAGAACATCCGGCAGCGCTATCGTTCTGCAGGCTGGCAGAGCGCCGTGGGCTCGTCAGGGTCTATCAAGGCTATCGCCAGTGTCCTCGCCTCCCTGAAAATCACCGATGGCACTATCACCCTCGCGGCCATGCAGGAACTTCGTAAGCGCCTGGTGGACATGGGCAAAACGGAGAAACTCGGCGACCTGGGCGTACGCTCGGACCGCCAGAGCATTTTCCCGGCCGGCTTCGCCATTCTGATGGGGGCCTTCCGGTCCCTGGGCATTCAGGAGATGTCGTTCGCAGACGGCGCCTTGCGGGAAGGGCTTCTCTACGACATTGTCGGTCGGATACAGCATGAGGATGTGCGGGAACGCACCATTTCCGCCCTGCAGGAGCGCTATCACGTCGATCAGGAACATGGTGCGGCAGTCGAGGCAACAGCTATTGCCGCCTGGGAACAGGTTGCCAATTCCTGGGGTCTCAACACACCCGCAGACGAAGAGGTCCTGCGCTGGGCCTGCCGCCTGCATGAAATCGGCCTGACCATTTCCCACAGCCAGTATCATAAACACGGGGCCTACCTGCTACGTTACTCGGACCTGCCCGGTTTCACCCAACAGTTCCAGCGAGACCTTGCCACCCTGGTACGGGGCCATCGGCGCAAATTTTCCTCAGCGATTTTCGAGGGACTGCCCACGGAAGACATTGCAAGACTCCGCTACCTCTGCGTACTGGTGAGGCTGGCCGTTTTGATTCAACACCCGCGCAATATGGAGCAACCCCCAACATTCACTCTGTCTGCACGCCCCGACACGCTGGTGATCGAGTTCCCACCGGGCTGGCTGGATGACAGGCCACTGACTCTGGCCGATCTTGAAAACGAGCGGGATTATCTGGCCAAACAGGATTTGATTCTCGAACTGACCGGCGGCTGACCGCAATCAGCCGGCCAACCCTTCTTCCAGGGATTCGACTTCTTCGCTGACGTCCAGCCACTGCGCCTCCACTTCTTCCAGGCGGGCCGTCGCAGCGGCCTGCTCGCCCAGAAGTTCTTTCAGACGCACCTTGTTATTATCGTCATACAGACTTGTGTCCGACAGTTGCTCCTCCAGAGCCGACAGTGTCTGCTGGAGCTGGTCCATATCCTTCTCCAGGGCAGCCTGTTTCTTGCGGTAGGGGCTGATTTTCTGGCGAAGCGCAGCCTCCGCCCGTTTGCGGATTTTACGGTCCTCCGCACTTTCACCAACCGCTTCGGTGCTCTCTTGTGGAGCCTGCTGCCCGTCTGGCACTCGTTTCGGCGCTTCGGTTTCATCTTTTCGGCGGTCCGCGAGCCAACGCTCGTAGTCTTCCAGGTCCCCCTGGTATTCCGTCACCCTACCATCATTGACCAGCCAGAATTCGTCCACCGTGTTCCGCAACAGGTGTCGATCATGGGAGACCACCACAATGGCACCGTCAAAATTCTGTAGCGCCATAGTCAGAGCCTGGCGCATTTCCAGATCCAGATGGTTAGTGGGCTCATCCAGCAAAAGCAGGTTCGGTTTTTGCCATGCAATAACCGCCAGCGCTACCCGGGCCTTTTCGCCACCGGAGAACGATCGGATGGCACTCAGAGCCTCATCGCCATGGAAATCAAAACCACCGAGAAAGTTCCGGATACTCTGCTCTGAAGCTCTGGGCGACAGTCTCTGCAGGTGCAGAAAGGGACTGGCATCCAGATCGAGGGATTCCAGCTGGTGCTGGGCGAAATAACCGATAGCCAGATTCTCACCGCTAGTGCGGTCTCCGGACAGAAGTGTGCCCTCGCCCCGAAGCGCATCCATTAACGTGGACTTGCCCGCTCCGTTAGGCCCCAAAAGGCCAATCCTGCTGCCAGGCAACAAGGTAATATTAATACCCTTCAGAATGGTGGTGTCACCGTGTCCGGCCTGACCATTTCGGATTGAAAGCAGAGGATTGGAGACTTTCTCCGCCACCGGAAACTCAAAGTTAAACGGCGAATCAATATGAGCCGGCGCAATACGCTCCATACGCTCCAGCGCCTTGACCCGGCTCTGGGCCTGCCTGGCTTTGGTCGCCTTGGCCTTGAAGCGATCAATAAAGCGCTGAATTTCCGCAATCTGGGCCTGCTGGCGTTCGAAACCAGCCTGCTGCTGGGCCAACCGTTCGCTGCGCTGACCCTCGAAGGCTGAGTAATTACCCGTATAAAGCTCCAGTTTTTGCCGATCGAAATGCACCACATGAGTGGCAACCCGATCCATAAAATCACGATCGTGAGAGATAAACAGCAGTGTCCCCCGATACCGTCGTAACCAGTTTTCGAGCCACAGACAGGCATCCAGATCCAGGTGGTTGGTTGGCTCATCCAGAAGCAACAGATCGGAAGGCCGCATCAGGGCCTGGGCCAGGTTCAGGCGGATCCGCCATCCCCCGGAAAATGCGGACACCGGCCGGTCCGCGTCTGGGTCAGCGAAGCCCAGTCCTCTCAGAAGCGCCTCGGCGCGACGGGCCGCAGACCAGGCCTCATGCACATCCAGCTCGCCATGTATGCGGGCTACCGCGTGATCGTCCCCGTCAGATTCTGCTCTGGCAAGCTCACGTTCCAGCCGGCGCAGATCAAGATCACCATCGAGTACAAAGTCCCGGGCGCTGCGCTCTGTGGCTTCCACTTCCTGTGCCATATGAGCGATACGACAACCACCAGGTAAAGAGACAGTTCCCTGCTCTGACGCCAGCTGTCCCAAAAAAAGCTGAAACAGACTGGACTTGCCGGCACCATTGGCACCGACGATAGCAACTCGCTGGCCAGGCTGGACAGTAAGGTTGACGGATTCTAGCAACCAGACGCCGCCCCGTTGTAAACTGAGATCGGTTATCGTTAGCATGTTTTCATTTTATCAACTTAAAGTGTTCAGGGAAGGCACGGCGCCTATGTCGATCTGCTCGGCTACCATCCCGGATTTTTCGATTCCGCCGCTGCAATTGCCGGCAGATCTGGAACTGGAGAACCCACTCTGGCGCTTTGCATTGGTATTCTGGAAACTTCCTGACGTTCAGGGTGCCTGCCTGGCGCTTCAGAATCAGGGCTGGAGCGTGACGCGGATTCTATGCGCGGCCTGGCTGGCGCTCTCTGGCAGAGTCTTCACCGGGATCGAAGGCGCTACGGTAACAGAGTGGCGCGACCGTGTAACCGTTGCGCTACGCAGCGCAAGAAAATCGCTGCCGGGCAACACCGACAACTGCCAAAAGCTCCGTACCGGCATCGCTGGCCTCGAACTTGAAGCCGAACAGATCGAACTGGCCCTGAGCTGGCGAACGCTTATGACTGACAACCCGGAACACGCTGAAATGCAGGTACGCAAAGAGCTGATTATCACAAATCTGATGGCCGCTGCCCCGACATCCTCCGTGGATGACTGTGCCAGCCCGCTGTTGAATACACTGGTTAACACTCTGGCCCACTTTTCCACGGGAGACCGCCAGCCATGATGATGAAATGGCTAATACGGCTCTCGTTTCCAGCCCTCGGCTTGCTGTTACTTCTTATTTTCTTCGGTCTGAACGATCCGGAACAGGTCTCTGAACCGGTGGCCGAAGAGGAACAACCGGACATTCCCGCATTCGAAGGGTTGGTCCCCTCGCCGATTCCAACCGATGGACCCGAAATAGTGTTCAAATGGCAGGATACCGATGGCAACTGGCATTATGCCGACCAGCCTCCTGAGCAGGGCCGCTGGAATACTCTTGCTATCGAACGTCGCGACAAGTCATTCCCTCGTATCCAGCCCCAGGAACCGGAGACCGATTGGCAATCACCTTATAATGCTCCGTTCTCTCTGGGGCCGCCATCCGCCGGAACCAACGGCAGTTAGGCTGACACGTCCGCTTTCTTAACACATGTTCAGTGGCATCTGATGACGGAACCCGTTACCGTTTCCACTCTGACAAACACAATGCGGGGCTTTGCCCCGGGTACCGACGTTAAAGGATGATGCAATGAAGAAGATGTTCCTTGCTTTGGCAGTGACCGGCCTGGTCGCTGGCTGCTCCACGCCCCCCGAAGCGCCTGAACAACCCGATCTGGACTCAACCGACCAGAAGGTCAGCTACGGCATGGGTCTGGTACTGGGAGAGCGTATGGGCAATGATCTGCCCAACCTGCAGATGGATCAGTTCCTCCAGGGCATCCAGCATGGCCACGCCGGCGATGACGAAGCCAAGCGCATGAGTCGCGAGGAAATCCAGCAAGCCCTGATGTCTTACCAGCAGCAGTTGCAGGAAGAGCAAGGCAAGCAGATGGAAGAACTGGCCCAGAAAAACCTCGACGCAGGCAAAGCCTTCCTGGCGGAAAATGCTGAGCGCGAGGGCGTGGAAACAACCGAGTCCGGCCTCCAGTATGAGGTACTTGAACAGGGTGATGGCGAAAAACCGGAAGCCACCGATACCGTTCAGGTGCACTACACCGGTGAACTGCTGTCTGGTGAAGTCTTCGACAGCTCCCGGGAGCGTGGCGAACCGGTAACCTTTGCCCTGAACCAGGTCATTCCGGGCTGGACCGAAGGTCTTCAGCTGATGAGCGCTGGCGCCCGCTACAAGCTCTACATTCCGTCCGAGCTGGCTTACGGACCCGGTGGAAACCGTGCCATCGGCCCGAACGAAACGCTGGTATTTGATGTCGAGCTTCTGGAGATCAACCCGGAATCCTGAGGTTGATGCAGAAAAAAGCCCCAGCCGGCATTGCCGGCTGGGGCTTTTTTATTTCATGCGTTTATCAGACAGAGGCCACTTTACCGGCGTGGGCGTTATGGAGATGCTCGATCAGGAAATCCTCCATCTCAAACCGTGTCTCCAGAGTTTCTCCCAGCTTCGACAACTCTTCGAACAGCGCCTTGATGTCCTCTTCTGACAACTCACGACCGTCCAGACGGTCGTTGAAATTAAGGGCCACCTCTGTGGTCGTCTCTATTCTGGGATAAACCTTTGCAGCCAACTCCAGGCCACCATCGTTAAACTCTCTGGCCTCGCGGACCAGCTGCTCATAGATTTCGAAATGGCCGGTAGAAACATAATCCACCAGCACTTCACACAGGCGTACAAATTTCTCTTTCAGCGCCTCGGTCTGCGAGAAATCACTTTCTCCGGACAGGTCGCAGTAATGAACCAGAAGCTCCTGACGATCTTTGAGCCAGCGATCAATCAGTTCGCTGACGCCACCCCAGCGCTCCCTGGCATTTCGGCAATTTTCCAACATGACGCCTGTTCTCCGCTTGTAATCGCTACTTCTGTTTCTGCTCTGAAACGTATTACGTCTGAATCAAGTTACCCCATGGCTGCTGTCCCCCGCAACCGTTTCAGCTCTGGATCCACTCCCGGGAATTTTGCCCGCGGAACATAAGAATCAGACCGACAATGACCAGCAGCACAAAAAACACAGCCGTCCAGGCCGGGATACTCAGCCCCAGGAACCGCCACACCACTTCGGCGCAGTCTCCGGTGCCCTTGAGCGCGGTAGAAAGGACGTCTAACCAGGGCAGGACTTCCAGCATGTAGTCAACCGAGGGTCCGCACGCAGGCACCTGATCCGCCGGCAGGCTCTGCAACCACAGTTGCCGCCCGGCAACGCCCAAACCGGCGCCAGCCGTCAGCATCAGAAAAAAGCCATAGATACGGACACCGAATCCTCTGGGACCCTGGAGAAAGGCCAGAAAACTCACCAGACCGGCGCCCATGAATCCGAAACGCTGCAACCAGCATAATGGGCAGGGCTCCAGCCCCATCACATGCTCCATATAAAACGCCACGCCCAGAAGTGCAGCACACACAAGGAAAATAAGTCCGAAAAGCCATCTGCGGGTCAAAAGAACACCTCGAATTGTGAATTGAAACTGCAAGCGGGCACCGGGCCTGCTATTCTCGACACAGAGCCAATCACTAAACCCTAAACCACGACCAACTTCAAGCCTATGACACGCCAGCCAAAATCTGCCCTGACGCTTTTATTCCTTTTATTTGTCATGATCACTTTTCCAGCCGTTTCTCTGGGCGAGGAAAGCACCGAAGAGGAAGTGGCCGAGCAAGAAAGTGGAGTGACCGATTATATCAGCATGGATCCGCCCTTCGTGACCCATGTGGGCTCCCCTGGCAGCAAACCGACTTACCTGAAGGCCACCATCAGCCTGAGAGCCAAAAGCGCCAGCGCCCGGCCTGCCATTGAAGCTCACATTCCACGTCTGAGGCACGAGCTGGTGATGCTGTTCGGCGAGCAGACCGACACCGACCGCCTCACGTCAATGGAAGGCCAGGAAGCTCTGCGAGAGGAAGCCAAACAGCGGATTAATGCGGTACTGGAGGAACAGCAAACCGGCGAGAACATTGCCGGTGTCCTGTTTACGGAGTTCGTGGTGCAGAAGTAAGACTCAAACCGGGCATTGCATCAGGCGATCTGTGAAAACAGATCGTTTGCCTGGTCCCGGTCATCCCGGGCCGCCTGATCGGCATCATCCCAGCCAGCTTCCCAGGCCGCAATGACGACCTCACCCCGATAGGGGCAGCGGGCTTTTTCCATACCCATGTTGGCAGCCATGTAGCCCTGGCGGTAAGCCTTGTTCAGCGCTTCCGCACTCCAGCCGAGCTTGATATCCCTTGCCATAACGATCTCTCCCGATCCTGTTGACACAAAAATTAACAGCCGGATCGGAGGGAGACAACTCTTTGTTCGGTTTCTGTGAGTCAGGTCCGCAGGTTCCTGCGACCCTGATCCGATTCAGCGCTCAGGAGCGCAAGTACTGTTCCAGAAATTCACTGAATGGCAGAGTTTCACCATTCTCCATCTGTGCCTGCTCGGACAGAGACTCGGCAGTCATGGCGCTAAACGCCTGACGAACATCGGCGTCGAGGCCTTCCTCCCGAAGGCTGTTCTGATGCTGACGCGCCATCTCCATCCCCCACTCCCGATGTCCCATACCGGAGGAACGCATCGCATCAAGCACCCGGACAGATGGCACCGTCCACTCCCCCGTCAAGGCTCCTTGCTGCGCAGCAAGGGCGCGCCGGTAGGTATCATCCCCCCGCCAGCTATCAAGCAACTCTGCGAGCGGCTCCAGCTGACACAGAATGTCGTTCGCAGCTTCTGAAACCGGCGTTCGCTGCCCACCACGGCAGAGCGTTAATTCGCGATGTCGCCCGCTGGCAACCACGTCTTTGTAGTTATCATCGAGGCGCTCGCACTCTTCATCGCCAATACGAGGAGAATCGGATAGCAGACAATCCAGCAGGAACAGATCCAGGAAGTCGACCTGCGCCTCATTCACGCCAACCGGGGAGAAAGGATCAAGGTCCAGACATCGAACCTCAATGTATTCTACCCCTCGGGCCTCCAGAGCCTGAATGGGTTTCTCCTCCCGCTGAGTCGTACGTTTTGGGCGCACAGCGCTGTAGTACTCATTCTCGATTTGCAGGATGCTGGTATTGATCTGGATAAACTGCTCACCCCGACGGGTACCAATGGCCTCATAGGCCGGCCAGGTGGTGTGGATGGCACGATCCAGAGTCTGGGTGTAGGTACTGAGCTCGTTGAAACAGATGTTCAGGGACGCCTGCGCGTTGTTGTGATAACCCAGATCACCCATACGCAAAGAGGTGGCGTATTCACCGTGCCAGGTGCGCTCGTCAAATCGATCGAGATCGTGGCTGACTCCAGCAACAAAGCTGGCATCCAGCGCCGGTGAGGCACCAAACAGCAACATCAGCAGCCAGCTTCGGCGACGGAAATTACGAATCAGCCAGAAATACTGGTCCGATTTAAAATCCTTCAGACTGTCCTCGTTACCGAGCAACTCTTGCCACTTTTCCCAGAAGCTGTCGGGTAACGACAAGTTATAGTGAGCGCCCGCAATGCTCTGCATCATGCGCCCGTAACGCGCTGCCAGGCCTTGCCGGTAAACGTGTTTCAGGCGGCCGATGTTAGAACTTCCGTACTCTGCGATAGGAATACTCTGATCCCCGTCCAGCTCGCAGGGCATACTGGCGGCCCAGAAAACCTCATCGCCAAGGTTCTGCTGTACAAAGGCATGGGTATCCCGAAGCGACTTCAGCATGCCTTCTGTGCTGTTGAACACAGGAGTGATCAGTTCAAGCAAGGCTTCCGAATAGTCCGTGGTAATTCTCGGATGCGTCAGCGCCGAACCCAGAGCTTCCGGATGCGGGGTCTGGGCAACGAAGCCGTTGCGATCCACCCGCAACCCCTCTTTTTCGACACCTTTAAGAAATCCATCCCAGTCGCTGGCAGCGAACTGACGAAATACGGAATGGCGGGATTCAGCCATGGTCGACTCCTGCTGCGGCCGGTTTTTCGCCCTGTGAGCATAAACCGACCGGTGAAAAGATTGTAAACCCTTTAACGGCTGCCCTTGCGCGCCGAAGCAAGCGCCTGAGCCAACGCGCCCGCCATGGCACCTTGTTGAGATTTCTGTCCGGAACTACCACTGTTGTCGTTCCGGTTACTCGCTTTGCGGCCGGCTCCGGAGCGATTGGCAGCCATTGGCTTGCCTTCATTTTTTTCGCCCGGCTGATCATCCATTCGCATGGTCAGGGCAATTCGCTTGCGCGGAATGTCCACATCCATCACTTTCACTTTGACGATGTCCCCGGCCTTGACCACCTCGCGAGGGTCTTTGACAAAGGTGTGGGACAGCGCGGAGATGTGTACCAGACCGTCCTGATGAACCCCGATATCCACGAAGGCTCCGAAGTTGGTGACATTGGTCACCGAGCCTTCCAGCACCATACCCGGCTTCAGATCACTGAGGGTTTCAACACCCTCCTCAAAGCTGGCAAACCGGAACTCCGGGCGAGGATCACGGCCCGGCTTCTCCAGTTCCGACATGATGTCCTTGATCGTCGGCAAACCGAACTGTTCTGTTACGTAATCCTGCGGATTCAGACCACGAAGAAAAGCGGCGTCCCCGATTATGTCGTCCACCTTGCGGTTATTCCGCTTTGCGATGGCCTCAACCACACCATAGGCTTCCGGGTGAACAGAGGACCGGTCCAGCGGGTTCTCGCCACCGGCAATGCGCAGAAAGCCTGCAGCCTGCTCGAACGTGCGGTCCCCGAGCCGGGTGACCTTGAGCAGCTGCTTGCGGTTGCGGAATATACCGTTCTGATTACGGAACTCGATAATGTTCTGGGCAATGGTCTGATTCAGGCCAGACACCCGGGCCAGCAATGGCGCGGACGCGGTGTTCAGATCCACACCAACGCCGTTTACACAGTCTTCCACCACGGCATCGAGGCTCCGGGATAACTGCACCTGGGATACATCATGCTGGTACTGCCCCACCCCGATGGATTTCGGTTCGATTTTTACCAGCTCGGCTAATGGGTCCTGCAGCCGGCGGGCAATGGAAACTGCGCCACGGATGGTGACATCCAGATCCGGCAGTTCTTTGGAGGCAAACTCGGAGGCCGAGTAGACCGAAGCACCCGATTCACTGACCACAATGCGGGCCAGCTTCAGTTCCGGGTAACGCTTGCTCAGGTCGGCGACCAGCTTCTCGGTTTCCCGGGACGCTGTGCCATTGCCAATCGCGACCAGTTCGATCTGATATTCGCGGCACCAGACTGCCAGCTGTTCGATAGAGCGGTCCCACTGGTTCTGGGGAGCATGCGGGAAAATGGCACCATGCCCGGCAACCTGGCCGGTGCCGTCAATAACGGCCACCTTGACGCCGGTTCGCAGCCCAGGATCCAGCCCCAGAGTCGGGCGCGGGCCGGCCGGCGCCAGCAGCAGAAGATCTTTAAGGTTGGCGGCAAACACGTTGATGGCCTCGGTTTCCGCAGCCTCACGCACCTGAGCCATCAGATCGGTTTCAATCTGGGTGGAAAGCTTAACCCGCCAGGTCCAGCGCACCACTTCCGACAACCACTTGTCGGCAGCGCGGCCGTTGTCGCGGATATTCCAGCGCGCAGCAATACGCTGCTCTGCCGGATGGGGTGCCCGACGATCGTCTTCAGCATCACCAACCACAATGGTATAGCCAAGGATGCCTTCGTTCCGGCCCCGCAGGATGGCAAGGGCACGGTGAGAAGGCACTTTTTTCAGAGGCTCCACATGGTCGAAATAATCCCGGAACTTGGCACCTTCGTTTTCCTTGCCCTCGACCACGGTCACTTTCAGCTGCCCTTCCTGCCAGATGAAGTCCCGCAGGCTACCCAGCAGTTCGGCGTCCTCGGCAAAGCGCTCCATCAGTATGTAACGGGCACCGTCCAGCGCAGCCTTGGTGTCCTCCACGCCAGCATCCTTATTCAGATAAGCCTGGGCGGTGGCCTCGGGATCTAGCGTGGGGTCTTCATAAAGGGCATCGGCCAGAGGTTCCAGGCCCGCTTCCCGGGCAATCTGTGCCTTGGTCCGGCGCTTGGGCTTGTAAGGCAGGTAGAGATCTTCCAGACGGTTCTTGGTATCCGCTTCACCAATACTGGCCTTGAGTTCATCGGTCAGCTTACCCTGCTCTTCGATACTCTTGAGGATGGTGGCACGGCGGTCTTCCAGTTCCCGCAAATAACGCAGACGCTCTTCCAGGTTCCTCAGCTGGCTATCGTCCAGCGAGCCTGTGATCTCTTTCCGGTAACGGGCGATAAACGGGACGGTAGCACCCTCGTCGAGCAGGGCGACGGTGGCATTAACCTGTTGCTCGCGGACACCGAGCTCGTCGGCGATACGCCTGGAGATACTGTTCATGCAACCTCTGTCTGATGCTTTGCTAATAAACCAGCAAAGGTACAGCGGGTTACTGCTGCAGGCAAGCGGCCTGACCCCGCTTGTTCAGGAATTGCACAAGATCCGCCCAGGGCATGGGTCTGGCGTAGTAGTAACCCTGGATTTCATCACAATGTTGTTGGCGCAGAAATTCCAGCTGACCTTCGGTTTCAACGCCTTCTGCAACCACGCTGATCTGAAGGCTGTGCGCCAGACTGATAATGGCCCGGATAATGTGCTCTGCATCTGCCGAATTACCGAGCTCCTGAACGAATGACTTATCGATTTTCACCAGAGAAATAGGCAGATGCTGGAGATTGCTCAGAGAGGAAAAGCCGGTGCCAAAGTCATCAAGGGCAAAACTGATGCCCAACTGGTTCAGTTCCCGCAGGCAGCGCTGGGCGTATTCCGGATCATGCATCATGGCACTCTCGGTCAGCTCCAGTTCCAGCAGACTGGTATCCACGTTAGCGTTGAAGATAATCCTGAAAATGGTTTCGGTCATCTTGCGGTCGTGAAACTGGCGGAACGACAGATTGACGGCAAACACCAGACCTGGAAACCCGAGTTCGGATGACTCCTGCAGGCGCTTACAGGCCTGCTCGATCACCCAGTAACCGATGGGCACAATCAGCCCGCTACGCTCGGCCACCGGAATGAATTCGTCTGGCCCCACCAACCCACGTTCCGGATGATTCCAGCGCAGCAGACACTCAACACCCCGGGGCTCGTCGGTAGCCAGATCGATCCGGGGCTGGTAGTAAAGTTCCAGTTCATTGGCCCGGAGCGCGTTGCGCAGATCAGCTTCCAGCCGGAGCTGGTAACCCGCAGAAATATGTAACTGCCGGTCGTAGAAACGATAACTGGTACCCGGATCACGCTTGGCTTCAAACATGGCACGGTTGGCGCGGCGCAGGAGATTTTCGGGGCTGTCGCCAGCTTCCGGATAGGTTGCGACGCCGAGACTGGCACTGACGACCACCGTCTGGCCATCAATCGTAACCGGCTCATCAAGGGCGTTGACCACCTTGCGGATAATCTGGGTGATATCCAGGGAATCCTCGACCTTTTCAATGATAATGGCCAGTTCGTCTCCCCCGATACGCATCAGCGAATCGACGCGCCGGAGGGAACTCCGGAGTCGTTCGGCCAGTTTAATCATCAACTGGTCGCTTTTCTGGTAGCCGAACGATTCATTAATGCTGCGGAAATCATCAATATTCAGATGCAACAGCGCCAGTCGGTGGCTCGCGCGCTCAGCCCGCAAAAGTGCTTGCTGAAGACGATCGAAGAACAGATCCCGGTTGATAAAGCCGGAGGCAACCTCACGACCCAGTTGACCGTGAGCGGATTCGGACAACCGATCCCGATACCAGAGGCATTTGATAGCCCGACAGAAACTCCATTGATCCAGGTTCTGACGACAGAGGTAATCCGCCGCACCAGCCGCGAGCAGGTCGGGCGCACGTTCGCGAGAATGCTCGGCACTCAGGGCCAATACGGGTTTTTCACTGCCGGCGACAGCCAGGTATTGCAGGAAAGAGGCTTCGGACCCGGCATGAAACACGCAATCCCAGACGACAACATCAAAACTGGCATTACGGATCAGATCGTCGCAGTCAACCAGATCAGGACACCAGGTAACGTCCGCACTGAGTTCGACGTCATACGCCAGAAGCGCTTTCAGCCAGAGAAAATCCGCGTAATCTGGTGTCAGAACCAATAGGCCTAACTCTCCTGGCCTCATGGTTTCCAGTGGCAATGTCATCAAGCAGGATCCATTTATGCGTGAACAACCGATTCCATTCTGTTAATCATAGTCGATAGATCTCCAAGGTACACCAACTCTGTCTGGTGTAGAATACCCTCACGTCCTTTATCCCCATTTCGTTCCGGTCTGGCCACTTATTTGTGAACAAGCTCAATCCGAGACAAAGCGAAGCAGTCCGCTATGCCGATGGCCCCATGCTGGTACTCGCAGGTGCCGGTAGCGGAAAAACCAGCGTGATCACTCGCAAGATCGCCTACCTTATCGAGCAACTCGGAATACCCGGGCGTCATATTGCTGCCGTCACCTTCACCAACAAGGCTGCCCGGGAAATGAAGGAGCGGGTTGGCCGGATCGTTGACCGGAAGCTGACCCGTGGGCTGATCGTATCCACGTTTCATAACCTTGGCCTCAACATGATCCGGGAGGAGCACACCCATCTCGGTTACCACCCCGGCTTTTCCATTTTCGACGCCGAAGACGCCAAAGCCCTGATGCAGGATCTGATGCTCCGGGAGGCCAGTGCCGAGGCTGGTGATGAGCTCAACGATATCCAGATGACCATATCGTCGTGGAAAAACGCCATGCGCGGCCCGGCAGAAGCCCTGAGCAAGGCCGCCGATGAGCGGGAACAACGCATTGCGATCATCTACAAGCAATACAACGAGTACCTCAAGGCGTACAACGCGGTCGATTTTGACGACCTGATCCTGCTGCCGGTCATGCTGTTCCGCTCACAGCCAGACGTTCTCGCCAAATGGCGCCGTAAAATCCGCTACATGCTGGTGGATGAGTACCAGGACACCAACGTGTGTCAGTACGAACTGGTGAAGCTGCTGGTGGCAGAGAGGGCGGCTTTTACCGTGGTGGGCGATGACGACCAGTCGATCTATGCCTGGCGCGGCGCCCGACCGGAAAACCTGGCACAGCTCAAGGAAGACTTCCCAAGCCTGAAGGTCGTTAAACTGGAACAGAATTACCGATCCACCGCCCGAATCCTGCGTGGCGCCAACACTGTGATCGCCAACAATCCCCACGCGTTTGAAAAGGCCCTGTGGAGTGATCACA
The DNA here is from genome assembly GCF_018860425.1 of Marinobacter sp. F3R08. GTDB lineage: Bacteria > Pseudomonadota > Gammaproteobacteria > Pseudomonadales > Oleiphilaceae > Marinobacter. Next base: position 141,512 of record NZ_JAHKPI010000020.1, read on the forward strand.
CCATCGGCGAGGAAATCCGGATTGTCAGGTGCCGAAACGAGGACGCTGAAACGGACCGGGTTGCCACCGAGATTCTGGATCAGAAGCTGAAAAAAGGCCTCGACTTCCGGGACTTTGCCGTACTGTACCGGGGTAATCACCAGGCCCGGCTGCTGGAAATGAAACTGCAGGCCTATCAGATCCCCTATCGCATCTCCGGAGGCCAGTCCTTTTTCTCGAAGAACGAGATCAAGGATGCCATGTCTTACCTGCGCCTACTGATCAATCCGGATGACGACGCCGCCTTCCTGCGGGTCGTCAACGTGCCGCGCCGGGAAATCGGCCCGCGTACCCTTGAGCAGCTCAGCCACTATGCCCGCTCCCGGAATGTCAGCCTGTTCAAGGCACTGGGCGACATGGGCGCCGAGACCCATGTCACTGAAAAGGGCCTGGACCGGCTAAGGCGCTTTGCTCACTGGGTAGACGCGACCTGTGAACGACTGCACAGCGAGAATCCGATTCCCGTTATCAAGCAACTGTTTACAGACATCGAATACGAAGAGTGGCTGCACCAGCACTCCGGTACGCCAAAGCAGGCCGAGCGGCGCATGGAGAACATCTGGTACCTGGTGGAATCGATCCAGCGCATGCTCGACGATGGCAAGGGCACGGCCGATGAGCTGGGCATTGAAGATGCCATCACCAAACTGATCCTCCGGGACATGATGGAACAACGGGAAGAGGATGACGACAGCGACAAGGTCCAGCTGCTAACCCTGCACGCCTCCAAGGGCCTGGAGTTTCCCCATGTCTTCATAATGGGGCTCGAGGAAGAAATCCTGCCTCATCGCAGCAGCATCGAGGAAGGCAATATCGAGGAAGAGCGTCGCCTGATGTACGTGGGCATCACCCGGGCCCGGGAAACACTCACCCTGACCTACGCAGCCACCCGCAAACAGTACGGGGAAAAGCTGGAAACAATTCCGAGCCGATTCCTGGATGAACTTCCGGAGGAAGACCTTAAATGGGAGGGTACCGGCGATCTGGATGTCGAAGCCAACCAGAAAAAAGGAAAGGCAACGCTCAGCGCATTGATTGGCGACCTCGGCCTCTAAACCGCGGCCTTTGCCCAAGCGCTGAAACCCTTGCGCACCGGAGATACAAAAAAGCCCCCGGAGTCCGGAGGCTTTGTATTCAGAGACTCAGCTTACTGACTCTCTGCGACCATATGCTCGACAGCGGCCTGAATTTCTTCATCGGCGCAGTTCGCACAGCCGCCTTTGGCAGGCATGGCGTTAAAGCCATTAAGGGCATGACTGACCAGAGTCTCCAGGCCCTTGTCGATACGAGGCGCCCAGGCATCCGTATTGCCGATCACAGGTGCACCAGCAGCACCGGTGGTATGACACGCCATGCAGACCGCATCATAAACTTCACTACCTGAACGAGGGCCGGAACTGGCCGTTTCGGTCGGAGCAGCGGCACTGCCACACTCATCACCCTGCAGACATACTTCGCCCACCGGCTGGATACGTGCACGGATTTCATCTTCGACACTTGCCAATACGGCGCCAGCTGTCAGGCCGAAACCGACTAATACTGCAGCCAGGACTCTCTTCATCTTCACAATGCACCTCGCATTTGAGCGTTATAATCTTCGGTTGCCGCATTATAGCGACTGAAACCTGGCAAAAAAACCAAACAGCAAAATCATAAATTGATTTCAACCATTTTAGTTGCGATTTCGTAAGTCGAAGAGTGTTTCCCGGACAATCCGGTTACCATGGCGTTTGCCGACGTTTTAACATTCAGGACCTGTTTCCATGACGAATACGGAACCGACTTCCCCTCATCCCCTGCGCAAACCACTGCTGATCACTGAATTTACGGCGCTCGCTGTTTTGCTCGCATCAATGGGATGGTTTTCCAGTCAGACCAACGAAGGTCAAACAATCAGTGCCGCCTGGTTACTGATCCCGGCCTTCGCCAGTCTGGGAGTCTTTCTCAGTTTTATCGGATTGATGTACCTCCGCTGGATTGCGTCCACAGAGAGCGGAAACCAGTTTCGCCACAAAGTCATTTTCTCGCTTCTGACCGTCACCCTGGTCGGCGTATGGATTTACAGCATTGCCAACACCTGGTTCAGTCTGACCGCCAGCTAGGAGATACATTGATCATGACATCCTCACAGGTCTCGGCGCCACCAACGGCACCTATCACGATCTCTTTGCTGCTGTCGCTGCCCCTCACGGTGGTGGCGCAGACCAACGAGCCCCCAGCCATCGATTCGCCCGACCAATGTGCGCTGATTGCCGACGGAATTAAACGACTGGCCTGCTTCGACAATTTTTATAAGCCGGCAGAGCGCCAGGCCCAGGCCTCCGAAAGTGCCAAAGAACAAGCCGAGGAGAGCGTGGCGAAACTGGCGCCGAACGGAGAGGACATCGATGCCATTGCCGGCAATGGCTCGGAAGGTGATCCTGACTCAGGTGTGATGGCGGCCCTGGTCGACCGCTACGTGGCGGCAGAAAAGGCCATATTCTCATTCTCCGGCAGTTTCGTCGGGCATCGCCCCACCTACATCCTGCCAGCCAGTTGGGTGAAAGACCCGAACGACACACCACTCAGTCCCCGACTTGGCGCCACGGGATACGATTATGAACTGGAACGTGAAGAGGCCAAGTACCAGATCAGCTTCAAGGTTCCGTTGCTGACCGGAATTCTGGATGATCGAACAACCCTCTGGTTTGGCTATACGCAGACGTCATTCTGGCAAGTCTACAACCAGGACGATTCGGCGCCGTTCAGAGAAACCAACTATGAACCCGAGATATTTGCCCGATATCAAGTTGACTGGGACCTCGGGCCGGGTCGCCTGAATGCCCTCACTATCGGTTTCAACCACCAGTCCAACGGACAATCAGAGCCCCGATCCCGCAGCTGGAACCGGATTATGGGGTCCGCAGCCTACAGCTATGATCGCTGGCTTTTCATGGTTCAACCCTGGTACCGGATTCCGGAAAACAACAATGATGACAACGAGGATATCGAGCGCTATCTGGGGCACGCTAACTACTATGCGGTCTACAAGCTGAGCGAGGACCGAACGTTTTCATTGCGCCTGATGAATAACCTGCGATCCGATGACAACAAAACGTCAGTGGAGTTCGGCTACAGTTTTCCGATGGGAGATACGATCAAGGGCTTCTTCCAGTACTACAACGGCTATGGAGAAAGCCTGATCGACTATAACCACCGGATCCAGCGGTTTGGTGTGGGGATTATGCTGAACGACTGGCTCTGACCTTGCCTTGACACTGCAGCCCGGGGCCGACCGGCCCCGGGCTGCAGTGCTAACCCTCTTCGTTCAACCTCTGCATTTCTGCGAGCAATTCTTCCGTTTTTTCTTCCATCAACGGAATATCCGCCCTCGACTCCACGTTCAGACGCACAACCGGTTCGGTGTTGGACATCCGGAGGTTGAAGCGCCAGTCGTCGAACTCGATGCTGACACCGTCTACGTGGCTGACGCTCTTCGCGCCGATGGCGTATTTGGCCTCAATCGCTGCAATGACCCTCGCCGGATCATTGATGGTGCGATTGATTTCGCCACTGGCCGGGTAGGCCTCGATTCGGGCGTCAATCAGGGATGACAGGGTCTGACCAGACTGACAAAGACGTTCGGCGACCAGCAGCCAGGGGATCATGCCGCTGTCGCAGTAGGCGAAATCACGGAAATAGTGATGGGCACTCATCTCACCGCCGTAGACGGCGTCCTCATCCCGCATTCTCTGTTTGATGAAGGCGTGACCGGTTTTGCTTTCTATGGCTTCGCCACCGGCAGCTTCAACCAGATCGAGCGTGTTCCAGGTCAGACGCGGATCATGAATGACCTTGCCGCCGCCGGTTTTACGCAGGAACTGGTCGGCCAGCAGACCGACAATATAGTAGCCCTCGATGAAGCGGCCGTTCTCGTCGAAGAAAAAGCATCGGTCGTAGTCGCCGTCCCAGGCAATGCCCATGGCAGCCCCTTCCCTGATAACGGCATCGGCGGTGGCTGCGCGATTTTCCGGAAGGATGGGATTGGGAACGCCATTTGGAAAATGGCCGTCGGCTTGATGATGTACCTTCACGAATTCGAACGGCAGATGCCGTTCAAGCTCATCAATCACCAGGCCAGCGCCGCCATTACCTGCGTTAACCACGATGGTCATCGGCGTCAGAGATGTCGCATCCACATAGCCCAACAGATGGTCAATGTAAGCGCTCATCGCCTCCAGGGTTTCGTAACGCCCCTGTTCGGGCGCGTCTGAAAAAGGCTCCAGCACTCTGTCACGGATATCGTTCAGGCCGTTGTCGGAGCTGATCGGCCTGGATTCAGGGCCGACCATTTTCATACCGTTGTGGTCTTTGGGATTGTGGCTGGCGGTGACCATGATGCCACCATCCATCTTGTAGTGGCTGGTGGCAAAGTACACCTGCTCGGTACCGCACAGGCCGATATCGAAAACATCCGCTCCAGCCGCCATCAAACCGGAACTCAGCGCTTCGGCGATATCCGGACTGGAGAGGCGAATGTCGTAACCGACGATCACTTTTTTTGCGCCGGTGATTTCTACGTAAGCGCGCCCGATTTTTTCAGCCAGCGACGGATTCAGCTGATCCGGCACGCGGCCACGCAGGTCGTAGGCTTTAAAGCAGGACAGGTCCATTGTCTGAAGTTACTCCGCGGCAGATGACTGAAGCTGGATGTAATTCTGGATGCCCATCTGGGAAATCATTTCCAGCTGAGTTTCCAGCCAGTCAATGTGCTCTTCCTCGCTATCGAGAATACTGCGGAACAGCTGACGGCTGGCGTAATCCTGGATCTCTTCACAGTAGGCGATGGCTGCTTTCAGGTCAGCGTGAGCGATCTCTTCCAGCTTGAGGTCGCAGGAAATCATTTCCTCAACATTCTCTCCGATCAGCAGCTTGTTGAGATCCTGAAGATTGGGCAGACCCTCGAGAAACAGAATACGCTCGATCAGTTGATCTGCGTGCTTCATTTCATCGATGGACTCTTCGTACTCCTTGTCCGCCAGTTTGCAGATACCCCAGTCCTTGTACATGCGGGAATGGAGAAAGTACTGGTTGATCGCGGTCAACTCGTTGCCGAGGACCTTGTTCAAGTGCTGGATTACCTTTTTGTCGCCTTTCATAGTCGGGCTCCCTGATGGCTGGATGAATCAGCCTCTCAGGATAGCCCCTTATCAGGCGAGAGAAAAACAGAAACGAAAAATCAAATCGGTTATGCAGGCTGCGCCAGCATATTGGCCATGGCCAGATAGTCAGGCGCACGGCACTCACGCAGGATTTCCCGGGCAGTGCAGGCGCAGCGTCCACACTGGGTTCCTACACCCAACTCCTTTCCGAGCTGGCGCATTGAGGAAACGCCGTTATCAGCCGCTTCCCGAATTTCGCGATCGGTTACGCCGTGGCAAAGGCAAACGTACATAGCAATGTCTCACCCATGACAATAAAAGGTATTGATAATTATTGTCATTAACATCACGAAATGCAAGCCCGCTGATTTAAATCTGTGCAACGATTTGTGATTCGAGCTCACAGCTCACGGGTCAGATTCCGGGAACCGTCTTCCGTAACCACAAGGTTGTCCTCAATGCGGATGCCACCACAACCTCTCAGCCTGCTGATCAGCGGCTGGTTCAGGTACTGGCCCAATTCCCCCGCCAGCAGGGGATCCAATAACGAGGGAATGAAATAGAGTCCAGGCTCGATCGTCACCACCATTCCGGGCTCCAGCCTGCGGGTCAGACGAAGGAAAGGCGAGTCTTCCGGGGGCGGCGTTGGCTTTCCGGCCACATCGTGAACCTGAACCCCCAGAAAATGACCGATGCCATGTGGAAAGAAAACCCGGGTGATACCTTGCTCGACAATATCCCTGTCGTCCAGGTTCGACACCAGCCCGGTCGCGGATAGCAAGGCCGCAATGCCCTGATGGGTCTTACGATGTATGTCGATGTAATCTACATCAGGTGCCACCATGCCGCAGAGCCTTAACTGCAATCGCTCAAGCCCCTGAATCAGGGCGGCGAAGTGCTCCTCGTAAGGTCCAGCGGTGGTGCGTGTGATGTCAGAGCAATAGCCGCGAAAACGGACGCCAGCATCGATAAGCAGACTCCGGGGCTGTCCCCGAGGCCGAGTATCGAAGTACTGATAATGCAAAATCCCTGCGTGTTCGTTCAGACCGATGATACTCGGGTAAGGCGCGTCGGCTTCGCGCTGACCAGTCGCCTGCTGATAGGCCAGATTGATACCGAACTCACTTTCACCGTCGAGAAACGCCTCTCGGGCCGCAGCATGACCGTTCAATGCCAGTCTATTGGCCTGCGCGAGACATTCGATTTCGTATTGGGTTTTGCGCACACGGGTTTCATCCAGCTCCCTGAGCAACCCCTCAGGATTTGCTTCTCCCGTGACACCTTCGATCACGACCGGATCACCAATGACAGCCAGCTTGCCCGAATGCTCCAGCACCGGGGCTTTCGGGGAGGCACTGCTGCGAACGTCAATGAAATCTTGCCACGGCTCTTCCGTCAATGACGGACTCGCGTGCCAGAAGTCCACCGGTTCAAACAACCACAACACAGGCTTATGCCCTGCCCTGATCAAAAGCCAGCAATGCTCGCGGCCGGCCAGTCCTGTCCAGTGCAGAAAAGGGCCATAGCCCTGAAAATGCCAGGCCTGATCATCGCCATACCGGTACGGAGCAGCGCCGGATGCGATCAGCAAACTGTCGAAACCATGTGCGGCCAACGCCAATTCGTATCGGAGCTGTATTTCTTTAAGGTGATCCGTCTGCAGCGCCAGCAGGGCATCATGAGGCATAAACATCTTCCAGTTTCTTCCAGAGCGTCAAAAGATCGTCCGAGCGGGCATCCCTCCGCCGGATCAGGCGGATTTCCAGCGGCACGTCCCAGCTTTCATCACCCGCCCGTACCAGACTGCCAAACTGCTCACTTTTTTCCGTCATGCGCCTGGGCAGCCAGCCCATACCAAACCCCTGTTTGACCAGCGCCTTGATGCTGGCCGACTGGGTATTTTCATTCAGGGGCAACAGATTGGCCGTGAGCTTGCGCCGCACCAGATGGCCTTCAATCGCCGACTGAAGGAAACCACGCCTGTGATACGCGATGAGAGGTACCGGCTGATCCGGGCCACCCGGCAATGCAAACCGTGGGTGCCCGTCATCGTCAACGACACTGACGGGCACCAGCGATTCACGGGCCAGCACCAGCCATTCATAGCTGTCTGCCGCCAACCGCCCACGCCACGGCAGGTCGGTATGCCAGTAGCACAGCACGAGGTCACACTCGCCACTGTCCAGAGCTTCAAGGAATTGTTCGCCGACCCAGCTGGTGGCATTAAGGTTCAGCTGGAGACGTTCAGCGATACCCGTGTCCTTGGCCCAGCCCCGGTAGAAGTGGGAGAACAGGCCCTGAGTGGAGCCAACGCTGATCCGCGCAGAGGCTTCTGCCTCAAGCGCAGAAACACGCTCACGGGTATCCCGGACATCCCGGGTGACCCGCTCACACAGCTCCCGGAAAATCTCCCCCGCCGGTGTCAGTGACAGTGGCAGGGTCTGGCGATTGATCAAAGTGCTGCCCATGGCTTCTTCCAGCAGCTTGATCCGGCGGCTGAACGTAGGCTGGCTCACATGCTGCAACTCGGCAGCACGTGAGAAATGGCGCGTTCGAGCCAGCGCCAGAAAGTCTTCCAACCAGCGTACTTCCATGGAGTCCCCTGAGGGTAGAATGTTGTATCGAAGCGAGTTCTGTTGAAGGCATCATAGCCCATCGCACCGCCACCGTTACAACCGGCCCTCTTCCACCGCATGGCAGGCAACCTGAGTACCACTATCGGTGGTTATCAGTTGCGGCACCTCTTGCCGGCAGCGCTCATTGACATAGGGGCAACGACCATGGAACACGCACCCTGAAGGCAGGTTCACAGGCGTGGGCACTTCACCTTTCAGACGGATGTGATTGGGCCGATCATCTTCCAGTTTCGGAATGGCAGACAACAACGCCTGGGTATAAGGATGTCTCGGAGCGGCAAACAGTGTTTTGGTGTCCGCCAGCTCGCAGACCCGCCCAAGGTACATCACCGCCACCCGGGTGCCGAAATGCTCCACCACCGCCAGATCATGGGTAATGAACAGGTACGTCAGCCCCCGGCTTTCCTGAGCATCCATCAGCAGGTTCAGAACCTGCGCCTGGATGGAGACATCGAGGGCAGAAATGGGTTCGTCCGCAACGATAAACTCCGGATCTACGGCCAGTGCCCGGGCAATGGCTATCCGCTGGCGCTGGCCACCGGAAAACTCATGACCAAAACGACTGCCCCAGTCCGGGTCGATGCCCACCGACTGCATCACCTCCTGGATCTTGTCGCGAATCCGGGACTGCGACCAATCCGGATGGTGGAAACGAATCGGCTCTTCCAGGGTCTGCTGGATCGTCATACGCGGGTTCAGCGAGGCATAAGGATTCTGAAAGATCATCTGCATCTTGCGCCGAAACGGCAGCGAGTCCTTGCGCTCAAGGTTATCGATACGCTGGCCGTCGTAGTGGATCTCTCCGGCACTGGGCGAGAGCAGCCCCATCACGGTACGGGCTACCGTCGATTTGCCGCAGCCGGACTCACCCACAACACACAGCGCCTCACCTTTGTGCACATCCAGGTCGACACCATTGATGGCGTGCACGGCTTCCTGCTTGCGACGAAAACGACCGCCCTCAAACGTAATCTGCTCCAGCAAGCTGCCAGACAGGTCAAAGCGTTTCTCAAGGCCGCGAATACTTACCAACGGGGAGGTCATGATTCCGCCTCCTGCATGCGTTTCTCCTGCTCAATCAGATTGGCAACTTCGTAACAGGCGACACTCACGTTACCCGAGCGCACATACTCCGGCATCGACTGTTTGCATTGCTCGGTGGCGAAGTTGCAGCGGGGGTGAAACGGACAGCCTGTGGGCACGTTTTTCAATGACGGCATGGAACCGGGTATCTGAAAGAGCCGCTCTCCCGGCTCACCCATCTGGGGCAGCGCATTGATCAGGCCCTGGGTGTAGGGATGCTGGGCATCGTTGATGATTTCCCGGGTCGGGCCCTGCTCGATGATGCGCCCGGAATACATGACCAGCATCCGCTGGGTAACCTGGGAGACCACACCCAGATCATGGGTAATCAACATCAGGGCCACATTTTCCTGCTCGCACAGGTTCAACAGCAGATCCATAATCTCCGCCTGAATGGTCACATCCAGTGCCGTCGTTGGTTCGTCGGCAATGATGATCTCCGGATCAAGCAACAACGCGATGGCGATAATTACCCGCTGACGCATGCCCCCGGACAACTCGTGGGGGTATTGGTCCAGGCGCTTCTCCGGCGAAGGAATCTGCACCTTCTGCAGTCGGTCGAGGGCAATCGCCCGCGCTTCTTTCTTGCTGATACTCCGGTGCGCCAGGATAGACTCGACCATCTGGGTGCCGATGGTAAGCACGGGGTTCAGCGTCATCATCGGATCCTGGAAAATCATCGCTATGCGATTGCCGCGGATCCTGCGCAGCTCCCGCTCGCTCATGGCCGCCAGATCCTTGCCTTCAAACAGGATCTGCCCGCCAGCGATATAGCCAGGCTGGGCGATCAGGTTGAGAATGGAAAAGGCCGCCACCGATTTACCGGCACCGGACTCCCCTACCAGTCCCAGCCGCTCGCCCTTGTCCAGGCTGAAGCTGATGCCTCGCAACGCGGTCAGATCACCACCACGCACGGCAAAACGTACATCCAGATCTTTTACTTCCAACAGTGCCATGGTGTTACCCCTTGTACAGCCGTGGGTTCATCACATCCCGCAACCAGTCACCCAACAGATTGATGACCAGCACGAGCACCACCAGCACCAGGCCCGGGATCAGGGTGATCCACCAGGAGCCGCTCTGGATGTAATCAAAGCCAGATTTGATCAGCGAGCCCAGGGAGGGCTGGGTTTCCGGCATGCCAAGCCCCAGGAACGACAGGGCCGCTTCGGAAATAATGGCATTGGCAATCTGCACGGTGGCAATGACGAAGATCGGCGACAGGGTGTTGGGCAGTATGTGCCGGAACATGATCCGGCGGGTGCCAAAACCCATCACCTTCGCGGCGTCGACGTATTCCTTCTTTTTCTCCGCCAGCACCGAGGCACGCACGGTTCGGGCAATCTGGGGCCATTCTGCGACACCGATGATGAAGATCAGCATGTAGATGGCGATCTCACCGAACATCAGGTTACCGAAACTGGCCTTGAACACGGCACCGACAATAATCGCCACCATCAACGTGGAGAATGACAGCTGAACATCGGCGATGCGCATCAGTACCGCGTCGACCTTGCCGCCCAGGTAGCCGGCCATCAGTCCGAAGAGAATCCCCAGAAAAGCCTGCAGCACCACTGCCCCGAAACCAATCATCAGGGACACCCGGGTACCGTAAAGAATGGTGGACAGCAGATCCCGGCCCTGGGCATCCGTACCCAGCGGGAAAGCCGGGTCCGCACCGCTCATGCCCACCGGGGGCAGCTCGGAGTTCATGATATTGATCTGCGCCAGATCGTACGGGTCTGCCGGAGCCAGCAATGGCGCAAATACCGCGGCCAGGACCATCAGCAGCAGCACGGAAAAGCTGACAATCGCTACCTTGTCGCGTTTGAAGCTGTACCAGAAGAAGGACTCGCGGAAGCGGTCCCAGCGGGAAACCGTTGCCGTTGTCATGCTTTCTTTCCTGTCAGTTTGACGGTGGGATTAACCAGTCCGTAGATCAGGTCCACCAGAGTGTTGGTGACCACGAAGATCAGGCCCACAACCATCAGGTAGGCCACGATCAGTGGAATGTCACTGCGGGTAATCGCTTCCAGGAACATCAGCCCTACGCCGGGCCACTGGAACACGGTTTCCGTGAGAATGGTGTAGGCCACCATGATACCGATCTGTACACCACCGACGGTGATCACCGGCAGCATGGTGTTTTTCAGGGCATGCAGGAAGTTGATGCGCCCGGCGCTCAGGCCCTTGGCACGGGCGTAACGGACATAATCGCTTTGCAGTACTTCCATCATCTCGGCGCGGATCAGCCGGATAAACAGCGGCAACATGATCGAAGCCAGCGACACCGACGGCAGGACCAGGTGCATGAGACCCCCGCTGGAGAAAAAGCCCGACTCCCAGGTACCGAACAGGTGGATCAGGTCGTCACCCCGCCCATAGGACGGTAAGCCACCCTCGGTGCTAAAGAAATCATTCAGCCACTGCCCCCAGCCGGTGTCAGACGGGAACCAGCTCACCGTCACACCAATGGAAAACAGCTGAATCAACACAATGGCCGTCAGGAAAACCGGGATGGAAATTCCCACGGTGCTGACACCCATAAAGAATTTGGATAACCATGCCTGCGGTCGGATAGCGGCATACACACCGATGGGCACGGACAAAAACACGATAATCAGACTGGCACCGATCACCAGCTCCAGGGTTCCCGGCAGATGCTCGGCGATCACCTCAAGGGTCGGTTTGCTGTAGAAATAGGAGTTTCCCAGATCACCCTGCAGGGCATTGCCCGCAAAACGCAGGTACTGCACCACCATCGGGTCATTCAGCCCGAGTTCCTCACGAATGGCTTCCCGCTCCTCCTGGGAGACAGACATACCCACCATTTCCTGAAGCGGGTCTCCGAGACCATCCTGAATGGCGAAGGCGATAACACTGATCACGAACATGACCAGAAATGCCTGGGAAATTCGCTGAACCAAAAACGCTAACATGGAAAGCTTCCGGATAAGGCTTGCAAATAAAAGGCCGGCGCCGGATCACTCCCGCGCCGGCCGGCCATCAGAGGCGATTACTCAACAACCAGATCACCCAGGTAAGGGAAGTTCATGACATTGAGCACCGGCTCAATATTCACGTTCTTCTTGGAAGCCCAGGCCAGATCCTGCCAGTGCAGCGGAACAAAGGCCGCATCGTCGTAGAGACGCTGCTCCACTTCCTGAAGCATGGCGGCACGCTTGTCCAGATCTGTCTCAACGTTGGCTTTGTCGACCAGCGCGTCAATTTCCGCATTACAGTAGTTGCCAGCGTTGTACTGGCCAGCGCCGCTGTCGGCATCCGGACAGAAGGTCAGGAACTCATAGAAGTTGGCCGAGTCCTCAGTATCCGCATGCCAGCCGATCATCATCATGTCCGCGGCGCGGTTGTCATACTCAGGCCAGTACTGAGCCTTCGGCAGGGTTTTCAGGTCGACCTTGATATTGATACGGGCGAGCATGGCGGCCACCGCCTGAGCGATCTTGTCATCGTTCACATAACGGTTGTTCGGCGCCATCATGGTGATGGTGAAGCCATCCTCGTAACCCGCTTCCTTCATCAATTCCTGAGCCTTCGCGACATCAAAGCGCGGTGCCAGGGAGTCATTATGGCCCTGGTAGCCTGCCGGAGACATCTGGGCCGCCGGCGTGGCGAAGCCCTTCATGATCTTGGCCGCGATGCCTTCCTGGTTGATGGCGTAGGCAATAGCCTGACGAACCTTCGGATTCTTGAAGGCCTCTACCCGCTCCTGGTTCATGTGGAACAGGATGATTCGGGTACCGCTCATGGTTACCAGATTGGAGTTCTTGTCGTTGCGAATCCGTTCCAGGTCATTGGGCGGAACCGGGGCGACAAAATCAACACCACCAGACAGCAGGGCAGAAACCCGGGTGTTGTTCTCTTTGATCGGCGTCAGCACGATCTTGTCAACGTTACCCGGGGATTCGGTATCCCAGTAATCGTCGAAGCGCTCGAACTCGACACGGACACCCTGCTTACGCTCGGTCACTGTGTAGGGACCAGTACCGGACAGGTTCTCGGAGGCAAACGAATTGCCATGCTTGAGAATCTCGCTTTTGTCCTTGCCGCTTTCGGTCTGGCCGCTGTAGAACTCACTGTCCAGCGGAAAGATATACGTCGCCGTATTCAGCAGCAGCGGGTAGGGCTCGCTGGTCACCAGTTCAAAGGTGTAGTCATCGACAACGTTGATAGCGCTGAACGGCTTGAAGATCGCCTTAAAGTCCTGGCTCTGCTTCAGCCGGTCGAAGGTGAACTTCACATCCGCTGTAGTCAGCTCATTACCGGAATGGAACATGACGCCTTCACGGAGCTTGAAACGCATGGTCTTGTCATCGATCCGCTCCCAGCTTTCTGCCAGACGCGGCTCGAAGCCAAGGTCTTTGGTCCAGCGGAGCAGTGGATCGAAGGTCATATGGGACAACTGAAGGATGCCACCAGACAACTGCTCATGAATATCCAGGGTCACGGGGTCGGCGTCATACGCCATCTTCAGTTCTTTGGTCGCGTCAGCGGCCAGCGCTAGCGGCGCCGACGCCAGAGCCATGGAACCGACAAATGCTGCAATCAGTTTTTTCATCGCGTTTTCCGTCGCTGTTTTAGGAATTTTCACGGAACATCGGCGCAGAAGCACGCCGAATGCCTGGCCAACAAGCTAGTCTCGGAAAACACCTAGAGCAATCGAAATTGCGACATGGGGTTATACGTCAGGTGAATGACCTCTTGTGGGGCGCCATTCAGAGACGGAATACCAGAGGCAGAACCAGGGCCGTGAATACACCGGTAAGTCCCATACCCAGAGAGGCAAACGCACCTGCCGTGTGGCTGATTTCGAAAGCCCTGGCCGTGCCAACCGCGTGGCCGTTCAGGCCCAGTGCAAAACCAAGGATGCGTTCATCCCTGACCGGCAAAAGGCGCGCAAGCAGGTCAACGAAGAGGGTTGCCACCACACCGGTAATCAACAGCCCGCCCATCATCAATGGCACCGAACCACCCAGTTGCTCGGTAATACCGATGGCAATCGGTGCCGTTACTGATTTGGGCGCCAGTGACGCCAGCACCTCCGGTGTGGCGCCGAATGCCCAGCCAATCACCACGGCATAAACGGCCGCCATCGTCGCAGCAATTGGCAATGTCACCACAATCGGGCGCCACATGGCCCGAATATGGTGCATCTGCTGGTACAGCGGAATCCCCAGAGCCACAGTGGCAGGGCCAAGCAAAACGGTAAGCCAGAGGGCACCTTGTTGGTAATCCTGGTAATCCACCGCCAGAATCGCAATCACCCCGGATAACAGGCACGCCGACAAGAGCACGGGGGGCAGCCACAACGGCCTGCCTATCCGGGCAAACAGCCAGTTACCTGCCAGAAAGGCGCCCAGCGTCAAACCGATCGCCAGAATGGGCGTGACAGCAAGCGTCTCAAGCAGCCCCTGAAAGCGCGTAAACAGATCACTCGTCATGTTCCACGCCCCCGGCCGTCACCAGCTTCATCAACACCAGGGTCGTCAGCACGCTGAGAAAAGTGCCCGCAAGCAGAGCCACGGCAACGGCCAACCACTGCCCGGAGAACTGATCAGCGGTAAAGAACACACCCACAACACCCGGCATAATCAGCAGCACCAGTACCGAGATCAGTCCCTGACTGGCCAAAGCCAGGTCATCACTCACACTGCCCTTCACCATCAGCGTGAAGGTAATGGCCACCATTCCCAGCACACCACCACTGACCGGGAGCGCCAGGAGCACTCGCATGGATTCACCGAGAATAAAAAACAGCACCAGAATCAGAAAACCACGCAACATCGACATGCGCCCACACTCACCCGGGGAAAGAAGTGCCTTATACTAATGCCCCCACACCAATGCAGGAAGCCCGTAGCGCTCAAAGCGGCTATCCTGAAAGCGATTCCGTACCTTGCCGCTCAGCTATAAGCAGGACAGGTTCCCGGCCACACGGTTCATCTCAGAGCTTGGTGGGGTTGGGCGCATCGCCATAGACATCAACCGGATCGAATGTTTTTTCGTGCTCAACAAACACCAGGGCCTCGGTGTCGTTCCGTTCTTCCGCAACCGGAATCCGCCGGTAAAAGCAGGAACGATAGCCCACGTGGCAACTGGCACCGGATCCAGCCACCGACACTCTGAGCCAGATGGCATCCTGATCGTCATCAACACGCATTTCGACAACACGCTGAACCAAGCCACTCGTGGCTCCCTTATGCCAGATAACCTCTCGGCTGCGGCTCCAGTAATGGGCCTCACCCGTGACGATCGTTTTTTCCAAAGCTTCCAGATTCATGTAGCCCAGCATCAAGACTTCACCGCTGTCGGCCTCGGTGGTTATGCAGGCCACCAGGCCGTTCGAATCAAACGTTGGTGCAAGCTCGTGCCCTTCTTCTACCTGCTCAATCGATGTTCTGGGAGCAAGTTTCACCGGGCGAGGTTGTCGTGGATTGGAGGAATCAGTGGTCATGGCATTTTTCTCTCAATAGAAGTGTTCACTTAAACCAAAGCAGAGTTTGCTTCAGAGGTTTCCAGAAAACGGATAGGCCGGCCTTGGGGGCGGCTCACCAGCGCTTCATCACGCACTACCATCTGGCCACGAATAACGGTGTGGATGGGCCAGCCAGTGATGGATTTACCGTCATACGGGGTCCAGCCACTGCGACTGGCAATCCACTCATTGCAAATGCTCCGCTGGGCGGCGAGATCAACCAGAGTCAGGTCGGCGTCATAGCCCACGGCGATACGCCCTTTGCCTTCGATTCCGAAAATGCGGGCCGGCCCTGCGCTGGTCAGGTCCACCAGCCGTTGCAGGCTGAGACGTCCGGCATGCACGTGATCGAGCATCACCGGCAACAACGTCTGCACGCCGGTCATACCACTGGGCGACGAGGGATAGGGTTGCGCTTTCTCTTCCAGGGTATGCGGCGCGTGGTCACTGCCGATAACATCGACTACCCCCTCACGGATGGCGTGCCACAAGGCCTCCTGATGACGCTGTTCCCGCACCGGCGGGTTCATTTGCGCCAGGCTGCCCAGGCGCTGGTAGCACTCCGGTGCCGCCATGGTCAGGTGGTGGGGCGTCGTCTCCACCGTGACCCGGCGCTTATGCCGGGCAAGGTATTGCATTTCCTCGGCGCTTGAGACGTGAAGAACATGTAAGCGCCGCCCCGCCGCCTCAGCCAGGGCCACAATTCGTTGTGTCGCGTTGAGTGCGCTTGTGACATCACGCCATTCGGAGTGTTGGCATACATCCCCGCTGGCCTCCACAATGGCTTTGCGCTCACGCAGGCGGGTTTCATCTTCGGCGTGCACGGCCATACGCCGGTTCCCGTGGCGCAGAATGCTGCGTAATACCGCATCATTGTCAGCCAACAGATCACCAAAAGAGCTCCCCATAAAGACTTTCACGCCGGCACAGCCGGGCAGGGCTTCCAGGGTCTGCAACTGTTCAGCGTTGACCTCTGAGCCACCAATATAAAAGGCGTAGTCGCACCAGGCTCGGCCTTTGGCGGCGTCCAGTTTAGCCTGAAGATCTTCACGCCAGAGTGTCAGCGGATGAGTGTTGGGCATTTCAAAAACACCGGTCACACCGCCCAACACAGCACCCCGGGTGCCGGCTTCAAGATCTTCTTTATGGGTTAGCCCGGGCTCGCGAAAATGCACCTGGCTATCGATGACCCCTGGCAGTACATGCAGACCACGAGCGTTCAGTTGGGTATCTGCTGTCCACTGGTTTTGCAATGCACCCATTGCGACGATGCGGCCATCAACACAGGCAATATCGAGGCACCCGGCTCCGCCCGGCGTCACCACAGTGCCGTTAATAATCAACAGATCGGCATGACGTGAAGATGAGACGTTTCCCTGAGTCATGAACGCTTCACTCCCGACAGTGCACGGCTCGCCGCTGCGTCCTCAATGACCACGCCCGCGGCCTCGAGTTCGTTGCGTAGCGCATCCGCGCGAACAAAGTCACGTTGTTGCCGGGCCTCCTGCCGCAAACGCAGCAACGCCTCAATACGCTCGGGCGGGAGTTTCCCTTTCGTGCTTTCAACGGTGTTACTTTGCAATCTCTCCAGCGCTTCCATGGCCGGTTGTTGCAGCAGGCCCAGCAGTGCCGCAGAAGCCCTGAAGGTTAATGCCAGCTCTTCCTTCGCCTGGCTGGTTTCTGTCTGCTCCAGCAAATGACAGAGTTCGTGCATCCGTTTCAGTGCGCGCGATACATTCAGATCATCCCTTAACGCCGCCAGCAGCTGCATGTCTGGCCTGGTCTCATCCCATACTGTTTGCTTACGAGCCTCTGCTCTGGCCAAGGCTTTATACCAACGCGTCAAGGTCCGCCGGGACTGATCCAGCCGTTGATCATTCCAGTCAAGCGGGTTGCGATAGTGTGTGGACAGGAGTGCCAGCCGAATGGCTTCGCCTGAAGCTTCAGTGAGAAGGTCCCGCACCAACCGGACATTCCCCTGGGATTTCGACATCTTCTGTCCGTCGACAGTAACAAAGGAGTTGTGGACCCAGGTGTGACAGTAGAGAGCACCAGTGGCGCAAGTGCTTTGGGCAATCTCATTTTCGTGGTGAGGGAAGATGAGATCCTGGCCACCCCCATGAATGTCAATGGTCTTGCCCAGGTGCTCGCCAATCATGGCGGAGCATTCCACATGCCAACCGGGTCGCCCCCATCCCCAGGGACTTTCCCACCCCGGCTGATCAGCGCCGGATGGCTTCCAGAGAACGAAATCCAGCGGGCTTCGCTTGTAAGGCGCCACCTCAACACGCGCGCCAGCCAGCATGTCCTCCGGTTTACGCCTGGACAGCGCCCCATAGGCAGGGTAGGAAGAGACGTCAAAGAGCGCATGCCCTTGCGCCACATAGGCGTGGCCTCGATCAATCAGCGTCTGGATCAGCTCGATAATGGCCGGGATGTGCTCGGTGACACGAGGTTCCAGGTCCGGCGCCTCGATGCCCAGCGCCTTCATGTCCTGGTGGTAGGCCTTTATGTAGCGATTAGTGACAGTCTCAATCGGCACACCTTCGGCAGCCGCTGCGGCGTTGATCTTATCGTCCACATCCGTAAAGTTTCGGGCATAAAGAACGCAGCGAAAATCCTGGCGTAGCAGTCGGGCCAGCACATCGAAAATCACCGCTGGCCGCGCATTGCCTATATGGGCAAAGTTATAGACGGTTGGCCCACAGACATACAGTGTCACCCGACCGGGAAGCTCGGTTTTCAGTCGCTCTTTGCGGCCGGTAAGGCTGTTGTATAGCTGAATGGTGTCTGTGCTCACTGTTCGACTCCATGAACCTCTATCCGATTTCGAAGTGATACGCTTTGACTAGTCGACGAATCTGAGAGTGCTGGTTATACCGCAGAGGCGACCGCATCGTGGGAATGCAGGCTTTCAAGATGCCTGACATGAGTGCGAACGTTAGTGAAGTGGCCGGAGAGCGCACTCTGGATTCGGCGTGCGGCGTCCTCGACGTACATGAGATTCTGTCCATTGAGCAAGGCGAAAGCCTGCTCGTCCGCGCGTTTGACCGCTGTCTGTACCGGCGTTTTCAGAGCGCTTTCCACCTGCTCTATCAGGGACATCAATCCAAAGGTCGGCGCCGAGGCGAGGATGTCGACGCTGACGCTTGCCTCACTGCGCTGACTATGGGGCGTCGCCAGCGTTGCCTTCTTCTCCAGCCAGGCGACAACGTCTTCACGCGCCAGGGCATCGCCCTGAGGAAAATCCGCCCAGAAAAACTGCGCAATCAATTGTCGAGCCAGGGCGGCCGAGCATGGGCAGGTGGAGGAGTACTCAACGGTGATCGAACCTTTAAGCTTAAAAACACCACGGATCAGCGTCGCCTCGATTCGGACAGGATACGCCTTCCAGCCGGCCAAATCCGGTGATTGAAGCGCCGGTCTTCGGGCGAGGAGCTTGAAGTCCAGACACAACTTTGCGCTATCGGTATGACAGTCTCGGTGGCTATGCACCATCTGCTCAAGCAGGCTTTTCAGGTGCTCAGGCAACATGACCTCCTGCCGGGATGCATCATCCAGTATCCGATAGAGGCGCGACATATGAATACCCTTTACAGTCGCAACCGGCAGATTGACACGGGCATCGACAACAGCATGGAGAGGGCCAGCACACCCTTGCTCCGCGAGGTTCACAGGAACATCGATTCCGCTCATTCCCACCCACTCTAAAGGGGCCTGGATCTGAGGCGTTTCATTGGAAGCAACGTCGGGCAACTCTTTTTCCATAGTGAATCAACATCCGGTTGGTGAATCATCGGTTCAACGGCAAATCGGGAGGCCGAGTTGCCGTTACTACTTGTTTCGTTTGCTACTGACGCATGTCGAGCAGGCACCGTGGATTTCGATGACGGACCGACAGACGGCAAAATCCATCTGAGCCAGGCACTCGTGTAATTGTCTGATCTCCCTGGCTTCCGTTAGCTGATGGATGTGACCGCAATGGTCACAGATGGCAAAGGCAGTCAGTTCCGTCTCGTCTTTAGGTGACACGCGAATGTACGCATGCAGGCTTTCGAGTTTCTGCGCCAACCCAAGGTCAATCAGTTTCTCCAGCGCCCGGTATACCTGAACGGCCCCCCGAAAGCCGGTCTTCTCCAGGATTGCGTACGCGCCGATGGGCTTGCCAGTCTGCTCAAGCACCTCAAGAACCTTGCGCTGATTCGATGTGAGACGAATCATGGAATCCATTTTTCGAAGCCGTGCATCAGGGCCCGGCGCCTGAGGACCGGGTTCAGCTCCGAGGCTTGCATGTTTCCAGACTCGTCATCACCCCGTTTATAAGGTTGACATAGTGGCCTCTGCCAACCTCGATATCAGCGCCCAGAGGATCCATTACGCCAATGGTTTCAACCTCGGTATTCTCGAACACGGTATCGAGCAAACCCGGGTTGAATTGGGGTTCAGTGAAAGAACAGGTCACACCAAGTTCGGTCACGGTGGACTGAATTTCCCGAATCCTGGCCGGGCTTGGATCGGAGGCGTCAGATAAAGCAATGGCCCCGGCTGCTGTCAGCCCGAAACGCCGCTCGAAATATTGATAGGCATCGTGGAAAACAATGAACCGAATACCCTCAAGGTTATGGGCCCGCTCGTCGAGAGATGCCCTCAGCTCGTCCATGGATTGCCCGAACGACCGGGCATTTTCACGGTAAATATCGGCATTTTGTACATCATGTTCCGAGAGTATTCTGGCGATTTCCTCGGCCCAGACTTTCGCATTGACCGGATCGAGCCAGGCATGAGGATCATGTTCACCGTGATGATGGTGGTGCTCACTTTCCGCGTGATGTTCTTCATCGTGATGCTCTTCATCATCGTGATGGCCTTCATCATCGTGATGGCCCTCTTCCTGTTCGTCATGATGATCCCCCTCACCTGCATGATCATGAGCCTCAAACGTCGCACCCTCGCGATACTCGTGTTTGACGGTAGCTGCCAGCTCAAGGAGTTCGACTTTTGTTGCTGATCCGGCCAGATTCGCCAACGAGTTCTCCAGCCACGGCGTCAATTCGTTACTGACCCAAAAAACGACATCGGCCTCCGACAACGCCTCTGCTTCAGACGGTCTCAATGAATAACCGTGTGGCGATGCTTCTGACTGAACCAGCAAATCCGGCTGCCCCACCCCTTCCATGACCTGGCTTACAATGGAATGAACAGGCGCAATATCAACCGACACTCTGGGAGGGTTCGCAAACACGAGGGCAGGTAAAAGTGCACTGGCAAAACCTGTTAACAACACGGGGCGAAACATTCGGAAGCTCCTGTAAAATTTAAAACGGGTAATACCCCGTTAGCCGCGGCGAAGGGTGACCTGAAGAATGTTATGTTATAACATATCATTTAATTTGAAAACCACGCGTTTAGCCAGCTCGCAAAGATCGAACATTCTGATCTACCGGACGCCTTACGCAGAGGAAACCTGATGCTGCTTCAAACCCGTGCACTCTCCATCCGGATAGGCAATAAACCCATACTCGAAAACATAAATGTCCGGGTTGATCCGGGCGAGATCGTGACCATTATTGGCCCCAATGGGTCTGGGAAATCGACATTCCTGCGCTCGCTCATCGGTGCCCTTGCGCCGTCGCACGGACAGATAACCCGATCGCCGGGATTATCGATCGGATACGTCCCCCAGCGCCTGCATATCGATGAAACACTGCCTATAACAGTGAAACGCTTCCTGCAGCTACCAAAGACCTCACCACTGGCCGATATTCGCGAACAAATGGCGAACGCTGGTGCGCCCGACCTGCTGAACCAACAGCTCATGTCATTATCTGGCGGCCAGTTACAGAGAGTGTTGCTGGCAAGAGCTCTGTTGGAGAAACCTAACCTGCTGCTCCTCGACGAACCCACGCAAGGTCTGGACCACCGGGGTGCTGCCGCCTTTTACCGACAGATCGATGGTATAAGGCAGCAACTCAATTGCGCCGTCATCATGGTCAGTCATGACCTTCAGTATGTTATGCGACGAGCAGAGCGGGTCATCTGTCTCAACGGCACTATCTGTTGCGAGGGCAAGCCGGAAACCGTGGGCTCCTCCAGCGAATTCCAGGCGCTGTTCGGCTTCGACGGGGACGACGATACACTGGCGTTCTACAGCCACAGAAGCCACCACCACGAGTCGGGGCCAGTCCGGGAGGCGGTGTGATGTTGGATGATTTCATGATCAGGGCGGCACTGGCTGGCGTCGGCGTTGCGTTCGCGGCCGCCCCTCTGGGATGTTTCATTGTCTGGCGGCGCATGGCCTACTTCGGGGATGCTACCGCTCACGCTGCGATGCTGGGTGTCGCTCTGTCGCTGACACTTTCAACGCCAATGTTCGCAGGCGTGCTTCTTGTTTCTTTACTGATGGCCGTTATCGTTTCAACCCTCAGTGGGCGGGGCTACGCCATGGATACTCTTCTTGGGGTCATGGCCCACTCTGCATTGGCTGTAGGGCTGGTGTCCGTTTCATTTCTGTCGGGAGTTCGCATTGACCTCATGGCCTACCTTTTCGGCGACATTCTGGCCGTGGGAAAAACCGACCTCGCAATCATCTGGGGCGGCGCATTACTGGTTCTGATCATTGTGGGCTATCGCTGGTCAGCGCTGTTGTTGTCGACCCTGAACCCGGACCTCGCGCTTGCCAGTGGCATCTCTCCTCGGCGGGAAGAGCTGGTACTGACGATCGCTCTCGCCATCGTCGTCGCAGTCGCCATCAAGGTGGTAGGCGTTCTGTTGATCGTCGCCATGCTGATTATTCCTGCTGCAACCGCGCGACGGTTCAGTCGAACCCCAGAGACTATGGCACTGATGGCCGCCGTTATCGGCGCGTGCGCCAGTGTTGCCGGCCTACGGTTTTCCTATCACTTTGACTCGCCAACCGGCCCAACGATCGTGTGTGTTGTAGCCTTTCTGTTTATCGCCTTTAATGTCGTCCACACGATAGCCCGGCGCATGGGTGCGAAACTCAAGACTCGCAGACAGGTTCACGAATAACCAGAAGCCATTGCGATGATGCACAGACCCCGAATTATCAAAAACCTCGCAACATCAACATGCGCCTAAACTTACCCGGGGGACGAATTGCATTATACTGACGCCCCCCCACACCAATGCAGGAAGCCCATGGCGCTCAAAGCAACTATCCTGAAGGCGATGTTGAACATCGCCGATATGGATCGGCATCATTATGCAGATCATCACCTGACCATCGCCCAGCATCCGTCTGAAACCGATCTGCGCGTGATGATCCGGTTGCTCGCCTTTGCCCTGAACGCCAGCGATACCCTGGAATTCACAAAAGGACTGAGCACGGATGACGAACCTGAATTGTGGCAGAAAACTCTGACAGGCGAGATTGAGCTCTGGATCGAGCTCGGACTGCCCGAGGAAGACCGGTTGCGCAAAGCCTGCAACCGCGCCAGTCAGGTTCTGCTGTACACCTATGGTGGACGCGCTGTGGATCTTTGGCGCGAGAAACACCGGGCATCGCTGGCCCGCTTCGACAATCTCACCATCGTGGACTTGCCAGAAGCTGGCACCAAGGCCCTGGCTGATCTGGCGGCCCGCAACATGAGCTTCCAGGTAACCATTCAGGAGGGGGATGTAACGTTCAGCAACGAGAACGCACTGATCACGTTACGGCCAACGCAACCCGACTGACCGGGGTTCAGACCATGCTATGACAGGGCCGCCTCTTCCTGATCAGCCGTTTCCCTCCACTGATCGCGGGCCTCAAGTATGTCCGGCAGGCACTCGAAGAAAACCGCCACCAGCGCCGGATCGAAGTGTTTCCCGCTCTGCTCACGTATAAGGTCGGTGGCCGCCTCCACTGACCAGGCTTTTTTGTATGGACGCTCACTGGTCAGGGCATCAAAGACATCCGCCAGGGCAACAATTCTTGCCTCAATGGGAATCGCCTCTCCCTTCAAGCCCCTGGGATACCCGGTACCATCCCATTTTTCATGATGGTAAAGCGCTATATCGTGAGCCATACCCAACAGGCGCGAGCCGTCCTCCCCAATAATCCGGGCGCCAATTTCGGCGTGGCTGGCCATCACTTTCCATTCGTCTTCATTCAGTCGACCCGGCTTCAACAGGACCGCATCCGGAATACCAATCTTTCCGATATCATGCATGGGTGCCGCATTGAGCAGGTCTTCTGCATAGGCTTCGCCCAGTCCGGCTTTTCGGGCGATAATCTGGGAGAACAGACTCATGCGGATCACGTGCAGGCCGGTTTCATTATCTTTGAATTCGGCTGCTCGTCCGAGCCGCTGGACAATGGAAAGCCTGCTCTGGCGCAGTTCTTCGACGCGAACCAGGGAAAGATGGTTACGGACTCGTGCCTGCACAACAGGCTTGCTGACTGGCTTGGTCAGATAGTCCACCGCACCCAGCTCAAAACCGAGCGCTTCATCATCCACCTCAGACATGGCCGTTACGAAAATCACCGGAATCGGAGCGGTGCTTGCGTTCGCCTTGAGCTGGCGGCAGACATCGTGCCCGGACAATCCGGGCATCATAACGTCCAGAAGAATCAGGTCTGGCAGTTCACTCGTAGCTAGATGCAAGGCTCGATCACCGTTTCGTGCAAACAACAGACGGTAGTCATCACCGAGCAGGTTCTTGAGAACCTGTAAATTAGTGGGCTCATCATCGACAACTAGCAACGTGGGATGGTCATTCATCGTTGTTTACCGTTCCGGATTGGGACTGCATAAAAGATTCAAGGATTCCGGCGGCCCTCTCCGGTTCAAAATTTTCCATGGCATCTTCAAGCCCGGCGCGAACCCCGCCGGGGAGCTGGGAAAGCACCGACTCAACCGCATCCTCGGGCAACTCTCCCTGGTGTAATTGATGAATCAGTGATTCAATTTGAGACTTATTCAGAGGATCCAGTTCAGCCTTGGCATCCTCCGACTCGCCCCCCCCGGAATCGGGCATGGTGGCCACAACCGACTTGATGAGCGACAGGTGCGCCTCATATTGCCCGGCAATGTCGCCCTCTGGCGCTCCCGGCGCCGCCTCAACCTCGGATATCCAGTCAAACAATACTGGCAGACAGAGATTGCCAGCCAGCCCTTTTAGCCGGTGCACGGCCTGAGCCCAGGAGTCTTCACCCAGCTGCGACCGTCGAGCGACAGCCTGCACCTGGTTCTCCGGATCGGCCAAAAAACGCTGCAAAGCCTGGCGATACAGGCCAGGCGATCCCCAAAGGTCGCTCCCCTGGCGCAGATTCACAACTTCACCGGCACTGGACTCCCGGTCATGGGCCGCCCCTGACAGTGCACCCGCCGGCCCAGCCAGTACACGCGATATCTCAGTGTATAGCTCCGCCCGGTTAAGTGGCTTGCCAACGAAACCATCCATGCCAGCCTCCAGTGCCAGCTGGCGATCCTGCTCCAGAACCCCTGCCGTCAAAGCGATGACCGGTAACCGGCAACTGCCATTCGCTTGCTCCCACGCCCGGATACGCCGACAGGCTTGATGACCATCCATGACCGGCATCTGGACATCCAGCAGCGCGAGATCGAATACGCCGGTTTGAGCCTGACTTACAGCGTCCACACCGTTGTCTACCAACACCAGATAATGCGTTCCGGAGTCGAACAGCGCTTCGAGCAAAGTCCGGTTTTGCGGCACATCATCGGCCGCCAGTATCCGCAAAGGCGGCAACTCCGGCACCGAGGCTACCAGCGGTGGCACTTCGACCTCCGCCGGCCCCTCCCTCAATGGCAGGTGGACTGCGAAACAGGAACCCACACCAACCGTACTGGACACGTGAATGTCACCGCCCATCAACTCAACCAACTGGCGTGCGATGGTCGTACCGAGACCCGTGCCGCCGAAGCGGCGTGTCATACTTGAGTCCGCCTGCGAGAAGGGCTCAAAGATTCTGGCCAATCGATCCGGCGGAATTCCAATGCCGGTGTCCGAAACCGTCAGTTTCACCCCATCCCCGGCAGAGCCACGACAGACCCGCAATGTGACCTGCCCTTTTTCGGTAAACTTCACGGCATTGCTTAACAGATTCAGGACCACCTGCTGAACCCTGAGCCCATCACCCCAAAAGAAATGGCCCAGCCCGGAGGAGTAATCCAGGTACAGCTGGACACCCTTCCTGTCTGCCGCTAATTTCTGGGTGGCGACCAACTGCTCACAGATTTTCAGCAGTGAGAAATTACGCTGCTCCAGTTCAATGGCACCACTCTCGAACTTGGCGGTATCGAGGATATCGTTCAGCAGTGACAGCAGAGAGCGCGCTGAATTGCGGACGATGTTCAGATTTTTGGCCTGCTCAGTACTTAGCCGGGTCTCGGACAACAGATCGGTGAAACCAATAATGGCATTCATCGGGGTGCGAATTTCGTGACTCATATTCGCCAAAAATGCGCTACGGGCCTCCGCCGCCTGCTCTGCCTGCTCCTTGGCCCGCCGAAGGTCGGTTTCCATGTGGTAGCGCTCTGTGATGTCCGTCAGGAAACCGACAAACGTGCTCACTCCGCCCAGCCTGGACTCTCCAATGGCAAGACGGATCGGAACTTCATGACCGTCCTTGTGGAGTGCAAAGACTTCCCGGCCAGAACCGATAATACGGGCCTGACCCGTGCGCAGGTATTGTTTGAGATAGCTGTCATGCACTTCCTGATGGGGAGAAGGCATAAGAATGCTGACATTCCTGCCCACAACCTCCGCTTCCGAATACCCCAGTATCCGTTCTGCTGAATGGTTGAATGACTGGATAATGCCTCTGTCAGAAATCCGGACAACGCCATCCACCGCGGTATCAAACACCGCTCGCAACTGACTGGCGGTTTCCTCACTGCGCCTCAAAAGCGCACGATAACGCGCCACAGAATTCACACCAGCAATACAGATACTAACCAGCACTGTCACCACGCCGATGGCCACGGCCAGCAAATAGTGATTGCTATCGCCTATCACATAATCGGGATCGGCCTCGCCCACAAAGCGGGCGGCCTCCATAGCGGTGTAGTGCATACCCGCAATGGCCAGCCCCATTACCACACCAGCCATCAGGCGAATTGTCATTCCCCGGAGTGCCAATCGCTTGCGAAGGCCAAAACTGATCCAGAGCGCCAAGGTTGCCAGCCCCGCAGCGACCACAATAGACATAGCGAACAGCCAGGGATCGTAACGAAGTGCCGGCCCCAGAGTCATCGCGGCCATGCCGACATAGTGCATGGTACCAACGCCCAGCCCCACGGCGAGTCCGCCAGCCAGCAACAGGGGGCCGTTAATGTAATGGCGTGACAGCATATTCAGAGTCACCCAGGCAGCCAGCAGAGCGGGAACGGCAGAGAAGAGCGTCAAACCGGGCGAATAACTGACGGGCGTACAGAGTTCAAAAGCCAACATGCCGATAAAGTGCATGGACCAGATACCAAACCCCAGCGAGCCCGCTCCGGTAACCAGATGCAGGCGCTGCATCGTCAGGGAGTTACTGCGCATGGCCGCCTCTGCGAGAGTCAGGGCCATGTAGGAAGCACCAATGGCAATCAGGAGGGACAGTGCAATTGCCCAGGCATCATAATGCCCGATCAGCAACATGGAAGGGTCCAGTTCGCCAACCAGAAAAAATTCGGAAAATGCCACGGCAGAAGCTTCCTGTTGCGTTTGATCGGCCGGAGAGATTACGCGACACCCCGGAAAGCGGCAATCCGCAATAACCTCAGGTTGTGCGAAAAGGAGCTTGAAAGTGACCAGCGGCCGTCAGGGGCTGGACACCGGCCGTCTGCACACGTAAGATTGCGCACTCGAAATTGACGCATCACGCGTTCAACTTCATCCGCCCGTAGCTCAGCTGGATAGAGCGCTGCCCTCCGGAGGCAGAGGTCAGAGGTTCGAATCCTCTCGGGCGGGCCATTTTTCATGCCCCCCTTCTCTTTTAACACTCCGTGCAGGTCCCAAGCGATCCAGGGTTTATGTAGTTACAGACGCCACAGAGCGTTTACAGGATCGAGCTCGCGAAATGTCTGACAAATCACATCCTGAGCCAGCCTTTGCTCCCACTGCCTGCGACGTTCTGGCGGGGCATCAGCCTCAGACAGAGAATCAAGCACAGCCATTGCATAATCCCGTAACGGGCTACTCTGACACTCAATGGCAAGATCGGCCGACATTGTCTTGCCAGTCTCTGAATATTGAAAGCACTGCCTGATCGTCCTTTTGGCACTTTCCATTTCAACGGGCAATATTTCTGTTTCGTGATCTGCCTGTTCAGGCACCAGCAAAACGGTTATTCCCCGCTCTGTAATCGCTTCAACGACCTTCTGTGGATCGTTCTGAACCTCCACGTTTTTGTGGTACGGCCATATGTCAAACATGCAGTAGTCGGCGCATGGAGTTTCCTGCTGGAAAGTAAAGAAGTCCGGATACGCGTAAAATTCTGCACCCTTTTCCCGGTAGCGGTCATAAAACGCAGTAACGCAGGCCATAATAAGGTTCATCGCACCGAGGCCTTCCGTTCGATGCGGAGTCACAATGCCGACGCGATCAGTCTCCTTGAATGACGCAAAAAAATCGGCATGCCGGATTGGCTCACCACGCCAATTGATCTGAAAATCACTGCCTCTCAAGCGGCTACTGTGCATGTGCTTTGAAGCTCCATCCGGTTTTTACACTCTTTTCGATTGTGACCATTGGCACCAGCCGCACATCGAAACGGCCCTGATCTGTAGCAACCAGATCAGGTCGTCAATGAGGAGAGATAGGCCGGCTGGTTGATCATATCCGCAACATATTGAAGCCCTTCTTCCCATTGATCACGGCTAATCGGCCCCCCGAAGCAGAGCCTTAGCGCGTCTGGCGGATTGTTGTCAGTACTGAAGGCCGCGCTTGCAACAGCGCTCACACCCTCTTGTCGCAGCTGCACCGCCAGTTCAGACGGGTTCCAGTTGGAGGCCTTGGGAAGGCTGAGCCAAAGATGGAAAGCACCCTCGGCCGACTGAATTCTCTGGGTTCCCAGGTACTGTTCAGCAAGCCTCAGGCGACCAATAGCCTCCTGACGGACGGCTTTACGCATGGCCTCTGCGGTGCCATCGAGAATCCAATGACTGACCAGGGAGTCCACCAACGGGCTCGACATAACGTACAACGCACGCATGACTCCTGACAGCCGCTGGGCATCGCGCCTTGTTGGCGCATGGACGAATGCCGAACGCAAGCCCGGGCCAAAGCACTTAGCCGTCCCCATGATGTAATAGGTCAGTTCCGGTGCCAGGTCCGCAACGGAAACGACTGACTCCTCATTAAGCAACGTGTAGGCATCGTCCTCTATGATGGGAATGCTGTAGCGCAGCGCAACGTCAGCCAGAGCCTCTCTGCGGCCCTTCGGAATGACCGTCGTTGTCGGATTGTGAATGGTCGGGTTCAGATAGAGAGCGGCGACCCCGCCCTGTTTGCAAACTTCTTCAAATGGGCGCACGAGCGGACCATCCGAGTCACGCGCCAGGGAATAGAGAGTCAATCCCAGTTGCGCAGCAATAGCCTTGAGCCCCGGATACGTCAGGCTTTCAACGCACACCTGTTGACCGGGCCGAGCCAGATGACTCAGCAAACCCACCAGCACACTGTGTATACCGGGGCAGACAAGCACCTGTTCGGGCACCGCGTGGCTGAGACTCTGATCCAGCCATTTCAACGCAGCTTCACGTGCCTGGACGGATCCGCCGAACGATTGATAACGAAGCATGGAGTAAAGATCCTGCCTCGCTAAAACTGACATGGCGCTATCCCGAACCTGCTCCACAAGGGTGGGAATTGCGGGCTCGATCATTAAGTTCATGGTCATCTCATAACCACCCCGGCTGGGCGACACCGACGCGACCTTTCCTTTAACAAACGTGCCAGAACCAGGATGAGAATCTATCAGGCCTCGGGTTTTCGCCTCATTATAGGCGCGGGCCGCAGTGGTGTAGTTGATTCCCAGGGCATTGGCCAGATCCCGAAGAGGAGGTAACCGGTCCCGCGCCTGGAAACGCCCGCTTTCAATATCTTCATTGATCATATCTGCGATCAATCTATAAGCCGGCAACCCACTGTCTGATTCCAGCCGACTCCGCCATCGCTGAAGTTCATGTACATCCATATTTGATATCAGCCCCTTAGCCGCCAACCCGTGTCAATGGACGAAGCTTACGCTAGTTTCAGGCATAAAATAACCAATCAATATTCATAATTGATTGCATTATGGCGCACCAAAAGCAGGCGCCCGCCCCATTACGGGACAACCACTACACGGGCTGGCAGAGAGCGCCGGACAAACACCTCATCGCTCACCGGACACTCCTCAAAATATTCTTCGCATGCGCACTTAGTCTCCGATCTTTGATTGGATATTGATTGCATATTGATTGCTACACCATCTAATCAAATGGCATATCGATTGCAGATCAAGGCTTGCGACACAGGATAAATCAATCTGCATTGATCCTATCGAATTACCAACTACAACGGAGTAAGACCATGCCTAAAGTAACCCAACCACCGCATAAAGCCGGCGACTACTTTGTCGACTACGAAGAAAAGGTCTTCGAAGATGTTCAAGCCAAAAAAGGCGAGAAAGCGCTTGTTACATTCCACACGGTGGCCTTTGAAGGCTCTATTGGCCTGGTCAATATGTTGCAAGCAACCCGCCTGCTTCGCAAAGGCTACGAGACCTCTATTCTGCTTTACGGCCCAGGCGTAACACTCGGCGTACAGCGGGGCTTCCCAACAATCGGCGACGAAGCGTTTCCGGGCCATCAGAACTACACCAATCAATTGCAGAAATTCATGGCCGAGGGCGGCAAGGTCTATGCCTGCCGCTTTGCTCTGCAAGCACTTTACGGCCATGGCGAGCCGTCATTGATCGAAGGCATTCGTCCAATCAATCCTCTGGATGTGCTGGATCTGAAACTCCTCCATGTGCGTGACAATGCGCTGATTATTGACACCTGGACCATGTAAGAGGAGCAGCGGCCATGACCGATTCCAGAGTGGTTCGTGCCGCTGCCGTTCAAATCGCTCCGGATCTCCGGAGCGGTGACGGCACGCTGGCCAAGGTACTCAATGCGATAGATGAGGCCGCCGCAAAGGGCGTCGAGTTGATCGTCTTTCCGGAGACTTTCATTCCCTACTACCCTTATTTTTCGTTCGTTTATCCTGCCGTAGCCTGCGGTGCAGAGCACCTGCGCCTTTATCAGGAGTCGGTGGTTGTACCAGGCCCGGTTACCGATGCGATCGCAGAACGGTCCCGCAAGCATTGCATGGTCGTTGTGCTTGGCGTCAATGAACGGGACCATGGAACGCTTTACAACACTCAGATCATTTTCGATGGCGACGGCCGCATCGCACTGAAACGCCGAAAGATTACTCCGACCTACCACGAACGAATGATCTGGGGACAGGGCGATGCCTCTGGTCTGAAAGTTGCCAACACGACAGTAGGTCGCGTGGGTGCACTGGCGTGCTGGGAGCACTACAACCCGTTGGCCCGCTATGCCCTGATGACCCAGCACGAACAGATTCACTGCAGTCAGTTTCCCGGCTCTCTGGTCGGCCCCGTATTCGCTGACCAGATCGAAGTCACCATACGCCACCATGCGCTTGAGTCTGGCTGTTTTGTCGTCAATGCCACCGGCTGGCTACATGATGACCAGATTGAGTCCATCACCACCGACGAAAAACTTCAGCAAGCTCTGCGTGATGGCTGTAACACCGCAATCATTTCACCCGAAGGCAAGCACCTGGCGCCACCCGTAACGACCGGCGAAGGCCTGGTCATCGCCGATCTTGATTTCAACCTGATTACCAAACGCAAGCGGATGATGGACTCTGTCGGTCACTACGCTCGCCCGGAACTACTGAGCCTGGCCATAAACGACAGTCCGGCCCGTTACAGCCACCCTCTCGCTACCAAAGCAGACCCTGAACACTCAAAAGGAGTCGATGATGTCCACGAGCACGCCAGTCCGTCGCCAGCAATTGATTACTGAGCTACAGAACCGCGGGCTTCGTCTCAACGGCCCGGAACAGGAGCATGTCAGTCGTCGCGGAGGTGCCGGCCCTTCCGATCATCAGGCGGTCACCATTGATGGCGTTACCCTTATGGTGCCGATCCATACCCAGTCCGCCTGGCGCTCACCGTTCAGCGTTGAGACCGGAGACACAGGCAGCACACTGCTCGAAAACAAAATCCCCATAGCCGATATCACCTTTGCGGATAAACCTCGCTTCTACGATCTGTCGACGGCCGATGGTATTCCCTATTCGCACATTGCGACCCTTCACAGCAGGGACGTTCTGGCAACAACCGTGCTGCAGACCTGCATCCGCTACGAAAGCCGACGCAAAGCGTGCAAGTTCTGCTCGATCGGGCAGTCGCTTCGTGCCGGTCGGACCATTGCTCACAAGACACCCGAGCAGCTGGCGGAAGTCGCCAAAGCAGCGGTAGAACTTGACGGCATACAGCACATGGTGATGACCACGGGAACGCCTGCAACATCCGACCGCGGCGCGGCAGTTCTCGTAGAAAGTGCCGAAGCAATCCGGGCGGCGGTTGATATCCCCATCCAGGCACAATGTGAACCGCCCAAAGACCCCATCTGGTACGCACGACTGAAGGAAGCTGGCGTGGATAGCCTTGGCATGCACCTTGAGGTCGTTACCCCGGCTATCAGAAATGAGCTGATGCCGGGCAAGGCAGAAGTCACCATTGACGACTACATGATCGCCTTCCGCGAGGCGGTTGCGGTCTTTGGGCGAGGACAGGTCAGCACCTACATCCTGGCTGGCCTTGGCGACACCAGCGACGCCATATTGGAGACCTGCGACCAGCTCATTGATATCGGGGTTTACCCCTTTGTGGTGCCCTTTGTGCCCATCACCGGAACCCCTCTGGAAGATCTCAACCCTCCCGGCAGCGAATTTATGGAAGCCATTCTGGCGCCGCTGGGTAAGCGTCTGAGGCGGGCCGGAATACGTTCCAGTGATATTAAGGCAGGTTGCGGCCGCTGCGGCGCCTGCTCGACCCTTTCTGAGTACGAGTAACACTACGGAGCACTCACTATGGATACCTCAAGCCGTCTTTCAGCGTACTCCGAATACACCATCAAATGGGCGACACAGGATTGGGAAGTAGAGCAGGCTTATGCACTGCGCAGACGAGTATTTTGCGATGAACAAACCCTGTTCGAACACGACGATCGCGATGTCACGGATCAATCGGCACAGTTGCTTGTGGCTCTGGGAGGATACGGCGGCTGGCATGAACAGGTCGTTGGTACTGTTCGTATTCACGCAACCGGCCCAGACACCTGGCACGGCTCAAGGCTTGCGGTCGATCCGGGCTTTCGCAACTGCGGGCATCTGGGTTCAACGCTGATCAAGCTGGCGGTATCAAGTGCGCATGCCCTGGGTTGCCGTCGTTTCTTTGCACGAGTCCAGTCTCAGAACGAAGCACTATTCCGTCATCTCCACTGGGACCGACTTGGCGAGGAAACCGTGTGCGGCCGGGCACACGTTGTCATGGAAGCCAATCTCGATTACTACCCGCCCTGCCACGATCCTGTCAGCGGATTTGTGGTGCGCGGTTACACCCCGGACTACATCGACGACATCGCTCCCGGGTTGCTGGAACTTGTCACCACTCAAGCGCCTGCCGTCGCCACGGAGCGGAGCACCTGGTGATGGAACTCTCACACATTCTGGAAAAGGTAAGCGAGTACACCGGGATCAGCCATAAAGAGGATATTGCTGCAATAGCCCCGACATTGCCTTCGCTGCCGCAAAACTGGCACCCCAACGGAGATGACACAGCGGCCATTCCAGACGCAACAGGATTCACCCTGATGGCCATTGAGGGCTTCATCAACGAGTTCGTCAAGCAAGATCCCTGGTTTGCCGGTTGGTGCGGTGTAATGGTCAACATCAGCGATATCGCCGCTATGGGTGGGCGGCCGCGAGCCGTGGTCAATGCCCTTTGGGACAAGAGTCAGGAAAATGCACAACGTATTTCAGAGGGAATGGCCGCCGCCGCTGAGAGCTTTGGCGTCCCGATTGTTGGGGGCCACACCAACTTGCGAGCTGCTCAGCCTCAGCTGGCCGTCGCCATTCTGGGCCACGCAAACAGATTACTGAGCGCATTCGCTGCTCGACCCGGTCACATCCTGGTCGCAGCAATCGACCAGCGCGGCCACTTTCGCGAACCCTACCTCAACTGGAACGCTGCCACTGACGCGTCATCAGAACAGTTGCGCGGAGACATTGCCCTTTTACCAGAGATTGCTGAGCGCAACCTTGCCTTCGCAGCCAAGGACATCAGCCAGGCAGGACTCCTCGGGACCGCACTTATGCTCCTGGAAAGCTCAGGTGTCGGAGCAGAGATCAATCTTGAGGCAATCCCGAAACCAGACGCCATCCCGTGGACAGACTGGCTTTGCGCATTTCCAAGCTTCGGGTACCTGCTGACCACAGACAGCGACAAGCTGCCAGAGTTACTTGAGCTTTTCAGGCAGCGGGAAATCAGCGCAGCAGCAATTGGAACAATCATGTCGGACCAGCAGCTTTGGGTGTCGCACGCCAATCAGCGCCAGCTCTTCCGAGACTTAAGCCACACCCCTTTAACAGGCTTTAAACCGCAGTAAATCCCAAAAGCCAAAGGAGCACCGAACATGCCTGCAATCAACTTCAATGTACGTTGGCCCGACAACTCTCAGGACAACTGTTATTCACCTTCAACGGTCGTGCGCGAACACTTCCGCAAAGGCACCACCATGCCTGTCTCAGAATTTATCGCCACGGCGGAACTGGCACTTAACTCCGCCAGCCAACGTGTTGAACAGAAATACGGCTACTTCTGCTCAAGTGCCATGGATCAACTGGCGCAACTCAAGGCGAAAGCAGCCCGCTTCGACAACCCGGACAAACAGCAAGTTGAGATTCTCGATATTTCCTGACGTCTGTCCCCAATCAAACTGATATTCTGGAGCACGTAATGACACAACCTACTCATACCGACAACCACTATTCAGTCATGGTCATCGGCGGCGGTCAGGCGGGCCTCTCAATGAGTTACCAACTGCAACAGCTCAATCTTGACCACCTGGTTCTGGAAAAGAACACGCTGATGCACGGCTGGAAGAACGAACGCTGGGACTCCTTCACCCTTGTAACGCCAAACTGGCAATGCGATTTGCCTGGCCATCCCTACGACGGCGATGACCCGAAAGGTTTTATGACTCGCGAGGAAACCATCGCCTATCTGGAACGTTTTGTCGCCAAGGTCGACGCTCCGGTGCGCGAAGGTGTGGCGGTGAAAAGAGTCGAAACCGACACCAACGGGACTTACCACATCACGACGTCAGATGGTAATTACACCGCTGACCAGGTCGTCGTCGCATCTGGCGGTTATCACGTGCCGGTCATTCCGCGCATGGCCGAACGCATTCCCGAATCGGTATTTCAGATGCACTCAGCCCAATACAAGAACAGTGACCAGTTTCCAGAGGGTGCGGTATTAGTTGTCGGTTCAGGGCAATCCGGTTCGCAAATAGCCGAAGATCTGCACCTTGCCGGTCGCAAGGTCATTCTTGCCACAGGCAACGCACCAAGGGTGGCGCGCCGATATCGAGGTAAGGACGTCGTTGAATGGCTTGATGAAATGGGGTATTACGAAATCTCGGTTGACCAGCACCCGTTGGGTGAAAATGTTCGCAGCAACACCAATCACTACGTGACAGGTCGTAACGGCGGCCGTGATATTGATCTGCGCAAGTTTGCCCAGGAAGGAATGGAACTGCTGGGAGTAATGACCGATTTCGACGGTGAAAACCTGATGTTCCAACCCAATCTGGAAGAAAACCTTGATAAAGCCGACGAAACCCTGAACAGCATCAACGAACGCATCGATGCCTGGATTGAAAAACAAGGGATTCAAACCGAAGCGGGCCCTTCCAGGTACATTCCCACCTGGAAACCAGAGCGTGAACGCACCAGCTTGAGTCTGGCTGAATATGGCATCACCAGCATCATCTGGTGTATCGGGTTCCGCCCGGATTTCGGCTGGTTGGATGCAGCCGTATTCAACGGCGAAGGCCACCCGAAGCATCATCGAGGAGTTACCAACCAAGCCGGTCTGTACTTTCTTGGTCTTGGCTGGCTGCACACCTGGGGGTCAGGTCGTTTTTCAGGGGTAAGGCAAGATGCCGAGTACCTGGCTGATCAAATCGGTGCTTATCAGAACGGTGCATCACAAAGAACCGCGACCGAAGAATCGATGACCGCATAAACCCGTCGACAAACGATCCCTACGATTACCGAAGGCTTGCGTTGGAACGCAGGCCTTTGTTATTCGGGTGTCTCGGGGAGTTAGGGCGCTACCCCTTCAAGTCGGCGAAAACTGACTCTATTGGCGCCACCCTATAACTATGGCCCGCCTACTCCAACGGCTGTGACCTCATGTTCACATACGAAGGGACTCGGCTGGCCATCACACCAACCAACAAAAGAGACAATACCCCAGCAATAATGAAGGTGATGCTATAAGGTAAAAAATCAGCCAAAAGCCCGAGAATGAGTGGCGCGAGGAATTGAAGTGCACGGTTCCCCATTAAACGCATCCCGAGCGCTCCAGAACGCTGCCCTGGTGAGACCGATTCGGCCAATACAACCATAGACAAGGGTTGAGATATGCCCGAACCAATACCAACGATCACTACCAGGAGCCCCAAGGCAAACACCCCCTGAACCAAGCCCGTAACCAAAAGAGCAAATGCGACAAGCAAAGCAGAAACAAACATGGACTTCACTCTCCCGCCCATGACCTGAATCACTGCCGATGTGAATGGCCGAATCATCATCGCCGACAAGGCTCGCAGGCTTAACAGAGCGCCAATCGAGGTTGCGGACATTGACTGGTGATTCAGGTAGACAGGCAGAAAGGTTCCGTACGCGCCCAATGCGAATACAACAGCAACCGTCAGAGCAATGGAGACCTGAACTCCGGGATTCCTCCGGAGTAGTCGAAGTTGAACACGATAGCCCCTGTCTGCCCCCTTAAGGGGTGCGCCGGTCCGGGCACTTCCAGTAAGAATCAAACCACTGAAAACCCCAATGCTTGCAATAGAGCCAGTTATCAGGAAAACAATCTGACTACCATGATGGTCTAACAGCCAACCAGCCACCAAGGGCCCGACCAGCTGCCCTGCCGAAAGGCACGTCGCGTACCATCCAAAGTACCGCTCCAGGACCTTCCCTTCACCCAGCCCAGCAACGATTGTCTGGCCTGCCAGAATCATCACCATGTGAGCCATCCCCACCAGCAACTGAGCTCCAAAAAGACCTGACAATCCAGGCCATGCAAGAGTAGCCCAGGCGCCGAGCATCATACCCAGACTCCCTATGACGATCGCTCTTCTTCCGCCATGACGGGTTATCAGCTCTCCAAGAGGTATAGCCAACAACAGAGGCAACAAATACGGTGCCGAAAGAATAACCCCTATCAACCCCGGGCTGGCTCCCCGCTCAATGGCTGTTAGCGGAATAGCGATCATCAACATGGTCTGAACCACGAAGGCACTGGTTAGTCCAACGCAAACCGATACGAGATTAATTCTCGCCTGTCGAGGCGTATCCAGTACGACGGCATTGCTCATGAAAGTGATATCTCCCCGCTTCCACTAGCTACACCAAGTCAATACTAAATCGACTATTGCTCGACTGAAGCCGCTCCGCATGATCTGACAGCAATGTACTCTGGCGCTCAAGCTCCAGACTGATCGCCCGAGACTCCATACTCTGCTCACGCACCAAGTCCACTTTCTGGGCGATGTCTTCAGTGGTAGCCGATATCTCCTCTATCGCCACAACCACTTGGTCCATCTCAGCGGTGAGTTCATCCACAGAAGACACAATCTGCGTGATGGTTCTTGAAATCTCGGTGCCTTGCCCTGCGCTCTGGCTGGCAGCCTGGACACCGTCCTCCATCTGCTTATCCATGCTCGATGTCGCCTGGTTCAGTTCACTGATAATGTCAGATATATTGTTTGTGGCCGTGACTGTTTTCTGAGCGAGGGTACGGACTTCATCTGCAACGACAGAAAATCCCCGGCCAGCCTCTCCAGCCCTCGCAGCTTCGATCGCTGCATTCAACGCCAAAAGGTTAGTCTGGCCCGCAAGCCCATCTATTACATCAATGATTCCAGTGACCTGTTCACTAGCGCGATGCAGTGACGCCAAATGTTGATGTGAATCTTGAATCAGGCCCGACAGTTCCCCCAGATTCGCAACACTCTGATCGATATTCTTTTCGCCCACTTTGGCGGTATCATTCGTTTTCTGCATCGCCTCACCAACTTCTGCAGTTCGGCGTGCAACATCATTGACAGTCACTGATATTTCCTGGGTTGCTGTCGCCGCCTGCTCAGTTTGCTGCTCGACAGACTCGCTGCTTCTTTTGAGCCGCTCTGTGGTCCTCGATAATTCCGCGCGAACCTCAAGTAAAGCTTCGGTACTACGGATTGAGTCTCTCAGTAGAATTCCAACATCCTCAATCATTTGATTGGCTGCTGCACCTAACCGGTTAAACTCATCGCGAGGATTTGCTCCTAACGTCAGCCGCTGAGTAAGGTCTCCAGCCGACACCCGAGAGAGCAGCTCCACAACAGAGTTCAAACGTCCGACCAGGGTGCGGGAAATAAGAATCAAAGACACCATCAAAACTGGGGCGAAGAAAAGTGCTGTCGCTACGCTTGCGATGTTCGCCGAACTCTTCGCATCCTGTGCGACCACAATGTAATTTTGAATCAGACCTTCCTGCATTCTTTCGCTCTGTGCCTCGAGCACCCTCTGCAAACCTTCGCTTGTCATTTGCAATGATTGTTCTATGTCGAGAATTTCTGACACTACAATCTGGGTTTGATCAAACACCAGGCCGAACTGACTCACGGCCTCACCTATGACACTGTCCTCCCATCCGTATTTTTCTACCAATGCGCCCAGACTCTCGAGGTTTTTTCTGGTTTGATCGGCCAGAAAAGGCGTTCGAGTACCTGCGTACTGCCGGGCATCAGCAATCAAAGTTTTTACAGGCTGTTCAAGTACGCTAATAGATAATCCCTCCAACTCAGCAATGGCCTCCTCTAGCGTCTTTCTGACACCGTCGCTGTCTGAGAAGCCGAGAATCTGCAAATACTCCAGCCACTGTGCGCGCAATTTGAGATAGGTTACTGTGGCAGCCGCAATCTCCCTGGCGGTGCCCACCAATACAGAGTCCCCCAGATTATTTGCACTATCGACCAATCCCTCGGAGCGTTCTCCCAGGGAGGATAAATCCCGCTTTATACGCT
The DNA here is from genome assembly GCF_018860425.1 of Marinobacter sp. F3R08. GTDB lineage: Bacteria > Pseudomonadota > Gammaproteobacteria > Pseudomonadales > Oleiphilaceae > Marinobacter. The sequence goes on from NZ_JAHKPI010000020.1 coordinate 180,291, forward strand.
CAATATCGGCTGCTCCCATGGTCGCAATCTCTTTCTCAACAGCGCTCCACTCCAACAACATTTCGCCGGATTTATCTTTGTATTCCAGCACCTGATACAGGGCACGATAGGACGACGATACTTCCGACAGCCCCCAGATCACGACGCCTACGATGAGGGATAACCCTATAGGGGTGGCCATCATCAGAACATTCAATTTTTGATGCCAAGACAAGTGCAGGGACAGTCGCATACGTCAAATTCCCAATCTGAACCAAGAAAAAACCCCGGGGAGGGACCGCCGGGGCAAAAAGTGCAGAGCAACAACTCAAAAGAAGAATTCCGACTACTCGGGAACTGCGTTAGAACCCAAACATCACCATGGCTTGCAGGCGAACCGCATCACCATCTTCACCATTTACTTGCTTAGCAACGTGGTGACCAGCTTCCAGGCCATAGGTGATTTGGTCATACGGAGACCAGATATAGTTCACAAACGTGCTGGAATAGCGCTCATCGGCTGAGCCCTGAACGGCACCCTCAGCAAAAGCGTCGTCCAGATCCGTAACCACGACACCATAACCCAGGTTGAATGAGCCAGGACCAGCTGCAACGCTCAAACTCACACCACCACCGGTCGCCTCGATCGTTTCCAGGTTGCCCTGATTATCGACATAACCAGTTTGCGACGCTGGGGTGAGATACAGATATCCACCAATGCCATCACCATGGGTCAGAGAACCCCGGACCGTGATAGCGTCGGTCAGCTTGGTGTTCGCTTCCAGCGTTACGCCCCAACCTGTCGCGGAGTCATCGCTCCAGTTAGGGTTACTCACAGAGGAGCCTTCAGCATCGTATTCAAGGAACCGTGCCAGACCTGCAATTGCAAAATTAACCGGGCCCGCAGCAGCCTGATATCGAGCAGTTAAATCAGGAATGCGATACTGATTGGTTCCCTCCGAAATCGCAGAACCGCCAACCTCGGGATCCTCCAGCGAGAATGAAAAATTACCCGTGGTGTAACGAATTTGTGCCTGACGGCCACCACCTGTAGCCAGAGGACCATTGAAGTCTACTGTCGGAAACCAGCTCAGCACATTGCCAAAGTTACTCCAGGTCTGTCCGGCAAGGATACCGTTCCACACACCGTAAGCGTGGCGAAGACGGAACTCACCACCGCCTCCAGTGAAACCACCACCACCGTAGAAATCACCTTCAATGTTAGTCTTAAGAGTGTGACCTCCAACCATCGTCGTCGTGGTGATCCCCAGCCTACTCTGATTAGCGCTCAAGGTAGTGTGGCCATCAACACCAGGCTCGCCATCCATCTTAATATTGCTGCGAATGATTGCATTGTTGAGATTTGCATCTACATCATAAATGACGTCCAGCTTGGCGTAACCGTAAACGTCTACATCTGTCTCATTTACCTTGAAGTCGAAAGCACTGGCAGTTGAGGCAACCAGCAGCGACGCGGCGCCCAAGGATACGGCGGAAAATGTTCTTGATACGTTCTTACTCATAAAGTCCCCTCAAGTAGGTCTCGTTGGCGTTCATTGTTTTGGCTCTAAGAAGTAGACCGACTAGCCTTGCGCGGCCGAAAAGCCCGCTTAGTAGGTGAACCTCCTGATTGCTTTCTTTCTTTTTTTGATACAGACCCAAGAATACACGTAGATGTATTTTTTTCAATACAATTAAATGATCTTTATTTGTAGGCGCATTTGTCCTACCAGTAAACATGAGGGGGGATAGAAATGCAGAGTTGGAGAAGAGCGATGAGGGAACGAAAGGTCGTAGGGCTAACCAGAAGCTGCAGCCAGCTGGCTGCAGCTCAGAAAAGTACCGATCTACTTGATCACGCCTTTTGAGCGAAGCGATTCGATATAGTCTTCACGATCCGGGAACAATCGAGAAAGCACGTCTTGAGTATGTTCGCCCAGCTTGGGAGGAGGAGCATCAGCGTTCAAATGTTTGTCATTGAACCGAACGGGATTGCTCACCAAACTCATCTCACCAACTTCAGGGTGCTCCATCTGAAGCCTCATCCCTCTGTGTTGGACCTGGGGATCAGCAAAGACCTGTTCAATATTATTAATTGGTCCGCATGGGACACCTTCTTGTTCAAGCACTTCAAGCCAGAACTTGGAGGGTTTGGCACGGAGAAGGCGCTCAATCTGTGGAACCAGAAGCTGTCTATTTTGCACACGGCTCCGATTTGTAGCGAAACGATCATCAGAGGCCAGCAGAGGCACACCAGCCACCTCACAGAAACGCTGAAACTGCGAGTCGTTTCCGACTGCCAGAATGATATGCCCGTCCTCAGTCGCAAACGCTTGATAGGGAACAATGTTTGGGTGCGAATTACCAAGACGGCTTGGTGACTTACCAGAGGTGAGATAATTTAGTCCCTGATTGGCAAGCACCCCTACCTGGACATCCATCAAGGCAACATCAATCCAAGTGCCTTCTCCCGTCCGATTGCGCCCCAACAAGGCAGACAGAATCGAGGTGGCCGCATACATGCCCGTGAACAGATCGACCACTGCCACTCCCACTTTCATGGGACCACCTCCCGGCTCATCATCGGGCTTTCCTGTGATCTCCATCATGCCCCCCATCCCCTGGAGCAAAAAGTCGTACCCCGCACGGTTTGCATAGGGGCCGTTCTGTCCGAAACCGGTAATGGAGCAGTAAATCAGGTCAGGCTTGATTTGCTTAAGGCTTTCGTAATCCAACCCATAGCGCTTCAAACCACCAACTTTAAAATTCTCCAACAGGACGTCACACGAAGACACCAGCTCTCGAATCAAAGCCTGCCCTTCAGGATGAGCAATATCGATCCCAATAGAGCGCTTGCCTCGATTGGCCGAGAGATAGTACGCCGCTTCATGCACTTCATTGAGGTAGGGCGGCCCCCACCCCCGGGTGTCGTCACCTCGGCCGGGATGCTCAACCTTAATCACCTCAGCCCCAAGATCTGCCAAATGTTGGCTACACCAGGGGCCTGCCAAAATTCGAGAAAGGTCTAGAATGCGAATACCCGCTAGGGGCTTATGCATGATGATCCTCCCAGGCGGGGCAGAAGAGCCCCGCCCTTTTAATTGTCGTGATCAAAAGAACGCCTGAATGTCAGTTTGAGCACGGCCGAGAATCAAGGCGTGGACATCATGGGTGCCCTCGTAGGTATTTACGGTTTCCAGATTCACCATATGACGCATTACGCCAAATTCGTCGGCGATTCCATTACCACCGTGCATGTCGCGAGCCAGGCGAGCCACATCCAGCGCCTTGCCGCAGTTATTTCGCTTAATCAAGGAGACCATCTCAGGCGCCCAGTTACCGCTATCCATCAACCGCCCAACCTGAAGCGCAGCCTGCAAACCCAATGCGATATCTGTCTGCATATTGGCCAGCTTAAGCTGAATCAGCTGATTTGCCGCAAGTGGTCGACCGAATTGCTTGCGGTCCAACGTGTACTGGCGGGCTGCATGCCAACAGAACTCTGCCGCACCCAGCACTCCCCATGCGATGCCGTAACGAGCCTTGTTCAGACAACCAAACGGACCCCTGAGCCCGCTTACATTGGGCAGCAGATTTTCTTCAGGAACAAAAGCCTCATCCAGTACGATCTCTCCGGTGATGGATGCGCGCAGACTCAACTTGCCCTCAATTTTGGGAGTAGAGAAGCCTTCAACACCTCGCTCAACGATAAAACCGCGGATTTTTCCGTCGTGAGCCTCAGACTTTGCCCATACCACTGCAATGTCGGCAATTGGGCTGTTGGTGATCCACATCTTTGAACCAGTCAACACGTAGCCACCATCAACTTTTTTGGCACGCGTGTTCATAGACCCTGGATCAGAGCCGTGATCCGGCTCAGTAAGCCCAAAACATCCAACCATCTCACCGCTCGCCAGTTTCGGCAGATACTTCTTCTTTTGCTCTTCTGAGCCGTAGGCTTCGATCGGATACATAACCAGAGACGACTGAACACTCATGGCGGAACGATAGCCAGAATCAACTTTCTCAACTTCGCGGGCAATCAGGCCGTATGCGACATGGTTCAACCCGGCCCCACCGTATTCCTCTGCTACGGTAGCGCCAAGCAAACCCATTTCACCCATTTCATTCAGAATTTCACGATCAAACCGCTCTTCGCGATAAGCCGTCAACACGCGCGGCCGTAACTTCTGCTCGCAATAAGCCCTCGCCGCCTCAGAAATCTGGCGCTCCTCAGTGCTCAGCTGCTGGCTAAGGAGCAGCGGATCTTCCCAGTTAAAACCCGATGAATTCGACATATAAACCTCCGATGTGGAAATGACTTCACTAGGAACCGCCACAATTTTCACGATAGCGGTGATATGGTCGGTATATTTATACTAATAAATACAATAATTCAACCGGATCGTAAAAAAATCATCCCTGTGGCAAAATGATGTTTTAATTTGGAGACAGCCAAACCTGATGATTGATAAGAGCCTACGGATTCCCAAAAGGATCAAGCGGTCAGATCAAATAGTAGAGTCGGTTAAGCGCTGGGTAGCACAGAACAAGATGCAACCGGGAGATCGTCTTCCCAACGAACGTGAATTGATGGAGCAGTTTGACTGCTCGAAGGGGACGGTTCGCGAAGCTTTAAAGTCTTTAGAGGTCCAAGGCCTGGTATCCATTCGCACCGGCCCCAATGGTGGCGCCCTTCTTGAGCGGGTACCCTACGAAAAAGCAAGCGAGCTTCTCCGGAACTTTTTGCATTTTGAGCAGCCTTCCGGGCCTGACATTTACGCATTACGCACCCTCGTAGAACCAGAAATTGCCATGCTGGCAACCCCTCGCTTGAGTCCGGACGATTTAAACGCTCTCGTCAAATTGGTTGAAAAATGCGAGGAAGAACCAGAAACGTTCGACGAACGCTTGTCTCAACGCATTGCTGAACTTGATTTTCATGTTCTTCTGGCTCAGCGCTGTGGCAATGCCATGCTTGCATTCATTGGTCGCTTCGTGAACGACATGATCCGTGACTTGGTAATCTTCAAGAAATCCGCGCTGCCGGAGCAACGCGAGTTCTCCTGCGCTAACATTGCCTATCACAAACAGCTTATTGAGGCGTTCCGTGAAGGCAAAGCGGAGTTAGCCCGCGATCTGATGTACGAACACATGAAATCTGCTGAGCATTTCAACAAAGAGCTAGAGGGCCGGTTAAACCAGTATTTTTTAGGTGTTACGAACTGATCTGAGCGCTCCCGAAAGCTCACCCCTGCATCATGGCAGGAGTGAGTATCGATTTATGGTTACTCGAAAGAGAGGCTTGGCAACCACGTAACTATTGAGGGAAACAACACCATCAATCCGACCAACACCAACGAACAGATGATGTAGGGGATAGATGCCAGATAGATCTCTTTCATTGTGGTGCCCGGCGGCGCAACACCTTTCATAACGAACAGGTTGAGCCCGAGGGGAGGCGTTGAGAAGCCCACCTCCAAAGCAACCAACGTTATTATCGCGAACCAGATCAGATCAAAACCCAGAGACTCTGCCAGTGGAAAGAAAAAAGGCACTGTAATCATCATAATGGAAATAGCTTCCATAAAGGTGCCAAGCGCCAGCAACACAAGAAACATCGCAAGCAACATAAGCATTGGGGAAAGATCAAACCCGATCGCCCACTGGATCAGACCACTCGATGCACCAGAGAAAGCGAGCAACTGGCTAAAGGTTGCTGACCCGAAAACTATCAAGTAAGCCATCAGGGTTACCTTGAGAGCCCCGATCACAGACAGTTTAAATGTCTCAATAGACAAACCTTTGAAACAGGCTGCCAAGACAAGAACACCCAACGCACCGAATGCTGCGGACTCTGAGGGGGTTGCGAATCCGGTCAGCATCATGACTACGATCATTATGATTATGCTCAGCATTGGCAAAATATCGCGAGCCAAAAACTTCAGCTTTAAAGCCCATGGCACGGGCTCCACATCGTATGCCGGCGCAGCATCAGGATTCCATTTAGTCTTGAGCCAAATGGTGACCACATAGAACCCCGCTAATATCAGGCCTGGAAGAATCCCACCGATCAGCACATCACCGATATCAATCTTTGCCAACGTCGCCAATAACACTGCAATCGCGGATGGAGGAATAATGATGGCAAGGCCACCCGTTCCCAAAATAGGTCCTATGGACATATACCGCTTATAGCCACGGCGCTCCATTTCTGGCACCAGCAATGAGCCCAGCAAAGCGGTCGAGCCCATCGAAGAACCACTAAGCGTAGAAAAGGCCGTCCCACCGACTACGGTCACGTAAGACAACCGGCCAGGCACGCGCCCCATCAATTGGTCTATAGCATTGAACATTCTCATGCCGAGACCAGTTCTGAAAAACAACTCGCCCATAAGAAGAAATAGAGGAATAGGAACCAGCCCAAAGGAAGAAAGGGCTCCGAATCCATTATTGAGGACCTGGGTCAACCCCGAGTCGCCCCCCATGAAAACCCAGGCGCCAACCAAATTCGCCCCTATAAAGGCGAAGGCAACCGGTGCGCCAAGCAACATCAGAACCAGAACAACAGAAAGAAGGAAAGCCAGTGCTTCAAACCAAGCCATATCAAACGTCCCCGTTTTCGGCGCTATGGAAAGGCGTCTTGGAGAAAATAAAACGTGTGAACTCCACGGCCATTAACGAGAAACTAATTGGATAGGTAATCGTGAAAATCCACATTGGGATGAAGTAAAAGCGAACGTCGTAATCACCATCCTGAATATTGGAAATAACCAGCTCTAAACCTTTCCACGCCAACACCAGCGAGATCCCCGCACAGATAAACATAACTATCCGAGATAACGCACTCAGCAGTAACGGAGGAAGGCGGGTTATCGCGATTTCTACGAACACATGCCCTTTTTCACGAACCAACCACGGCGCCCCCAACAAAGTAAGGTAAAACATTGAGTATTCGGTTGAAGTAAACAACCAGGCCGGCGGTTGTGCGCCAACGTTCCTAATTAGAACCGACAGAACCACGGCAATCATCAACCAGATCAGCATCAATCCAGAGATCACTGCCAGAGCATCGACGAACCTGTCGTAGAGACGAACAACGGGAGACATAGGAGTACTCGTCATCAAAATTGGAAATAGCCCAGCCGAAGCCGGGCGAATCCGGACTATTTTGCAGCTGGCTTATTGAACTTTTCGACCAGGTCATCATAGTGCGTCAAGCCATCTGGATGCTGCTCCATGCGAACGCGCATCCGATTCAATGACGCATCTTTCGCCGCCTGAAGGTAACGGGCGGCCGCATCATCTTTCAGAACAACCGGAGTCATACCATTGTCCACGAGCTCAGACTGCTGCTCGGCGGAAACACTGGCAAACTTTTCTGCGCTTTCCCGCTCGTGCTCAATCGCAACGCGCTGCAAGACTTCTTTTGCGTCATCCGTGAGCTCATTCCAGCTATCCAGGTTAATGATCACACCCATATCGGTGGAGTAAAATGCAGGATCGATGCGGTAGTTCAGGAACTTGTCCCAGTTCAGGTCGCTCATACCAATCTGAGTCCAACCAGTCGCATCAACCACAGTCCGCTCCAGAGCCGAATATACGTCGGTGGTCGGCAGGCTTATCGGCTGAGCCTTCAGGTAGTCGGTGAAAAAGGCGTCGTATACTGGATTACTGCGCAGACGAATACCCGACATATCAAGGCTTCCGTCATCATTCAGCTTTGGCTCATTAATGGTGTAGAGGTTGTAGTTAACACCGCTATCGAACCATCCGAGGTAATACACACCCATTTTCTCCTGGTGAATTTCATTCAACAGGTCGATACCGCCCGACTCACGAGCATAAATGGCGTTGGTGTTGGAAGAAATCAGTGCGTCGCGTTCAGGAATCTTTCCCGCATAAAAGCTTGCCGCTGTGTAAGCCATGTCAACCACACCATTTACAACTGACTGAGGCTGTTGCGAGAGGCCAATGACTTCGGGGCCGCCAAGAACACGGATTTGTATGATTCCTTTGCCTTCTTCGTTGACCTTCTCAACAAAATCCAAAAAGCTCTGAGAATAAATCAGGGACGAGGGGAAGGCGTGAACTGCTTTGATCTCCTGCTCTGCCATAGCAACTGCAGAGAAAAGCATGGACATTCCAGCAGTAATAACAATATTCTTAATTTTCATTGCAACCTCTCGTGTTTGTTTTCTATCGTAATGAAAGTGGGCCTCGTGCCGCCCGATTTACCCCTGCCAGGGGTACTGATGCAGATAATTTTCTCTGAAACGTTTTATCTTTGGCGTCTCTGCCATAGTCAGGTCGATGTCGTCCCATCCATTCAGCAGCTTAAGCCTCCAGGTCGGGTTGATATCGAACGGAACCTTAATGTTGCCAAGCGTTATGCTTTGTTCTTGCAAATCCACGGACACTTGACGCAACTCCCCGCCCAAAGCCGAAAGTAGATACTCACAGTCTTTTTCAGAAACCAAGGCAGGCAATAGCCCATTATTCACGGAATTCGAAGCAAAAATGTCTCCGAAACTCGGCGCTATCACGCACCGAAAGCCAAAGTCAGCCAGTGCGTAGACAGCCGCTTCCCGAGACGAACCTGCACCGAAGTTGCGTCTGGCCACCATAATTTGTGAGCTCGATGCATCTACATGGTTAAGGATGAAGTCTTTCTGTGCCCCCGAATCTCCAAAGCGCAGGTCATGAAGTAAAAAGCCACCGTATCCGGCATCCCGGGACTCTTTCATGAAACGGGCAGGAATCAGCTGGTCGGTATCGACGTTCTCCAGCGCCATCGGGCACGCCAGTGATGACAGTTTGTTGATAGGTTTCATGGACAATCAGCTCCGCAGATTTCGAATATCAGACAAATGTCCTGTTAACGCCGCCGCAGCGACCATCACTGGCGACATTAGATGCGTTCGCGAGCCGGGCCCTTGTCGTCCCTTAAAGTTTCGATTCGTTGTGGACGCACAACGCTCTCCGCTGGCAATGAGATCACCATTCATACCCACGCACATCGAGCAACCCGATTCACGCCACTCCAGCCCAGCGTCTGTAAAAACCTTATCCAAACCCTCTGCCTCGGCCTTAACCTTGATCAAAGTTGAACCCGGCGAGACGATTCCTGGCACCTTGGACGTCTTACCCCTCAAAACATCTGCAGCCGCCCTAAGATCTTCAAGACGAGCGTTCGTACATGAACCAATGAAAACCTTATCAACCTGAATATCCGTTAGCTTCTGGCCGGGAGTTAACCCCATGTAGTCCAGACTGTCCTGGATCTGGCGGGCGCTTGAGACAGAATCAGCAACAGCAGGGTCAGGAACAACGCTATCAATCGGCAGAGCTTGTTCCGGCGAGACTCCCCATGTAACGGTCGGTGCGATATCTTCGCCATTTAATACAATTTCGCGATCAAACTCGGCATCATCGTCGCTGCGGAGAGTTCGCCAGTACTCGACTGCGAGTTCCAGATCCTTGCCTTTCGGAGCATATGCCCGCCCGGAAACATAATTAATTGCTTTTTCATCCGGAGCGATCATCCCGCAACGGCCGCCCCCTTCTATGGATAAATTGCAAAGCGTCAAACGAGCTTCAATGCTCAATTCCTCAACCACGTCACCCGCATATTCAATGGCGTAGCCACGTGCACCATCAGCTCCCAACTTTGCAATCCAAGAAAGTGCAATATCCTTGGCAGTTACACCAGGAGTTAAGGTTCCGGACACAGTAATGCGCATCCGCTTTGGTTTCGTTTGCCAAAGCGTCTGCGTAGCCAAAACATGCGCCACTTCCGAAGCACCTATTCCGAATGCCAGAGCACCGAGTGCTCCGTGTGTAGATGTGTGGCTATCACCACAAACCATCAACAATCCAGGCTGTGTAATGCCTTGCTCAGGGCCGACTACATGCACAATCCCCTGGCGCGGATCATCCAAACCAATCAGCGTCACGTCATGGCGACGTGTATTGTCGATCAGCTGTTGAATGACACTTCGAACTTTTGGCTGAACTGCGATTAGGTTGCGGCTATTGGTAGGTACGTAATGGTCGGCAATGCCGATAGTGCATTCGGGATGGAGAACTGGAAGGTTTCTTTCAGCAAGCTTATTAAACGCGTGAAAAGAACCCTCATGAGCCAAGTGTCGGTCGACCCATAACAAGCTTTGACCTTCTTCATTCTGGCAAATTTCATGGGCCTGCCAAATCTTGTCAAACAGTGTCTTACCTGCCATTGCCCTTCTCTCATTCTGTGATCGTTTTGATCCGTAGATCCTTGTCAGCCGTTACCGCCATGGGCCTATCGGGCTGTCTTTTATTGTGATCATTAAATGTATTATTTACGATACAGATGAAGGTATAACAAGATTTCAGATGATGTCAACTGTCACTGATTAGATGAAGTTCGTTTTTACCTGACCGGCTCCCTACAGCGCTCAGGTCTGATCTGGCGCCAGGGGCTGCCAATACCGGCCGTCCTCACCATCGGCACGACACAAATCGATTTCTATGCGGTAGCGGTCCGGGCGGTACAAAGCATGGAGATGCTCCACACCCTTTCCTTCTTTATCGTAAACCACTCGGGTCAACGAGATTAGCGGCGACCCCACAGCAACACCCAGTGCCTCCGCGACATCCTTATTTGCCAGAGTGGCGGAGATGCTTTGTGTGGCGTGATCCAGATGGACACCACTGCGCTCAAGCAAGTTAAACAGTGGTGTTGTTGCCAACTCATCTTCGTTGTAACTGATAGCTATGCGCTCTGGAACATGAGTAGTCAGGTATGAAAACGGCTTTTCCTCAGCCAGTCGCACCCTTATAGACCTCTGGGTGCGATCATTCCCATTCAAACGAAGCCGCTCACGGACGCCCTCCGGAGGATTCCCGTAGCCAAACTCCAACAGGCGAACGCGCGAGTTTTCTCCCATTTTCGAAATGTTCGGAAGCAGGTTGGATACACTCGCAGTCATCACCGTGGCTCCAATCGGCTGCTCACAGACCAGAGTTCCAACACCTGGCTTTCGCATTATGAGCCCCTCAGCAGTCAGGGCTTCCAGGGCTCGACGCACCGTCACACGCGACACCTGATGCTCATCCGCCAACTTGAGTTCCCCAGGGATTTTCGTACCCGGAGCCATGCGCCCGCTAGAAATAGCATCTTTCAACAAAAGGAACAGCTGATGAGACTTCGTGCCACCAGGGCCGCTCACTTGTAAGGATGTCGCCATATGATCTACCTCAAGGATTACCCGGCCATCAACACTTGACAGCTCACAGGAATAGCACATATAAATGTATTATTAATAGAACAGGAAAACAGTCAAACAAGAACCGAGAACGTCTTCACTCAAGAAGAGGATTTCCAATGCCGATGTTACAGGTCAACTTGCTGTCGGGCTACAGCGATGCACTGAAGGGACGCTTATCCAAGGCTCTCACGGCAGTAATCGGAGGCATCACCAAAGCCAAGCCGGAAGCCATTTCCGTTTGGATTAACGAATTCAATAGCGAAGATTATTCCCGCGGCGGTGAGATCAGAAAACCAGGCAGTGGCACAAAAGACCCCTCGCTTTTAGTACAAAGCTACTTGACGGCTATGGAGCAGCGCCAGCTCGATACAGCACAAAGTTACCTAAGCGACAATTTTGTAATGACTTTCCCCGGAAGTGCCGAGTTCTCCTCTCTGAATCAATTAGTAGAGTGGTCTCAGAGCCGTTATCGCTTTGTTCAGAAGACACTGGATTCCGTTACCGTTGCCTACGAAATGGAAGCTATTCAAGTCTTCGTCATCGGCACTCTGGCTGGCGAACTGCCGGACGGGAGCGCCTTCAAAAACGTTCGTTTCATCGATAGATTTGAAGTTCGGGATGACGTTTTGGTGCGCCAGGATGTCTGGAATGATCTGGCTGAGATCCGGCGATGAGACACATCAGAAATTAATCACGTTCCACGGATCCAGATACATCCGCATCACTCCAACATGGTCAATAGGTCAATAAAACAATCATGCTTCATACACATTCAATCAATGCTGACACCAGCCTCAAAACCCGACTGCAGGGCCCTGACATTGTAGTGGCTCCCGGCGTTTACGATGCTCTAAGCGCATCCTTGGCTGAACAGGCGGGTTTCAATACGGTTTATTTGTCCGGTGCCAGTCTTGCCTACACCAAACTTGGACGCCCCGACATCGGGCTCATGAGTTTAACTGAAGTAAACGACACGCTTGCCCACATTCGTGAACGTAGTGATATCTCGATCGTTGTCGACTGTGACACGGGGTTTGGTAATGCACTAAACGTCATGCGAAGCGTACGCTTGCTAGAACGTTCTGGCGCGAATGCAATTCAACTGGAAGACCAAACCTATCCAAAACGGTGCGGTCACCTGCGCGGTAAAACTCTGGTAAGCAAGGGCGAGATGGTAGGCAAAATCAAGGCCGCCCTGGATGCAAGGTTAAGCGATCAGACTTTGATTATAGGTCGAACTGATGCCATAGCGACCGAAGGTATCGAGAAAGCTCTGGAACGCGCTCAGGCTTATCATGAAGCAGGAGCCGATCTGATTTTCGTGGAAGGAATCCGCTCGTCCGACCAGATTGACCTCGTTATGGGTCTTTTCAAAGGAAAAACACCCGTGATGGCGAACATGGTTGAGGGGGGAGACACTCCACTTCAAGATGCCTCAGCGCTTCAAAACATGGGGTTTTCTCTGGTGATATTCCCAGGAGCGCTGGTGCGTGCATTCACGCACATGGCATCCAATTTCTTTGACACTCTCAAGCGCGACGGTACGACCAATAATTTCCGGGATCGGATGCTGGATTTCCAGCAGCTCAACGATTATCTGGGCACCAAAGATATGCTGGAATTAGGGCAACAATACGAAGACTCTTCACGCTGAAACCGGAACTCAACAGAATTCAGGAACGCTAACATGATTACCACAGACAAAACTGCAAAAGAAATTTTCCACGAGGTGATGCAAAACCCACAGAGGGTTCCTTTTGGATTCGGCAAAAAAGCGGTACTGGTTAACGTAGATCCACAAAAGTCCTACACACGCACAGACTTGTACAAAACAGCCTACGAGACAGATCCTCGTCAGCTGGAGTACGTAAACGAGCTTGCCAAGCGATTCCGTGCTCTGGGGTGGCCCGTTGTATGGACCCACGTATCCTTCTTGGACTCGGCGGAAGACGCAGGTGTATGGGGCACGCGCACCGACACTCCCGACTCGCTTCAGAATATTAAATATGGGTCTGATCGAGCTGCTTTCGACGAGCGCGTTGACATAGACACGGCCAAGGACGTGATCTACACCAAACGGATGCCTTCTGCGTTTTTCGAGACCCCATTGCAGTCTCTGCTGGTCTGGCATCAGGTCGACACCGTCATCATTACCGGTGGATCAACCTCCGGCTGTATCAGGGCAACTGCAGTTGAAAGCCTTTCGCGCGGGTACCGAACTATCGTCCCTGAGGAATGCGTCGCGGACAAGCATGAAAGTTACCACTACGCCAACCTGACAGACCTGCACCTCAAATACGCCGACGTGATGAAGGTTAATGACGTCCTGAACTGGCTGGACGAAACGGCCGCACCGAAGGACTGAGCGGACCTGCTGATTCTGTACGCGGCGGCCCCATCCAAGGACATGGTCGCCGCTATGGACTCACGGAAACAAGAGGCTGAATGTTATGAAAGAGAGTCTGGGAGTGTACGATTATTGGCCCTACCATAATCGCCCCAAAATCGAATGGCCCAATGGCGCAAAAGTGGCTTTTTGGGTTGCGCCCAACATTGAATTTTACGAGCTTGACCCACCAAACAACCCTCACCGAAAGGCCTGGCCACAGCCAAGCCCGGCCTTACCTGGCTATACAATTCGCGATTATGGAAACCGGGTCGGCCATCGCCGACAGATGGATTTATTGGACAAGTATGGCATCCGAGGCTCAGTGTCCCTCTCGGTGGCTTTGTGTGAGCACCATCCAGAAATCATTGAAATGGTTTGCGACAGAGACTGGGAGTTGTTCAGCCATGGCATTTACAACACCCGATATACCTATGGCCTAAGCGAAGAACAAGAGCGTGAAATGATTCGCGACTCTATTGAAACCATTCATAGGCATACAGGTCAAAAATGCGCAGGGTATTTGGCTCCAGCACTGTCGCATTCCGAGCGAACCCTGGATCTATTTGCTGAGGCAGGATCAGACCTGTTTGGGAACGAAGCAGGCTTCTATACGTGCGATCTCTTCCACGATGATCAACCCACCCCGGTCCGTGTTCGCAATGGCAAGCAGTTCATTTCGATGCCCTATTCCCTGGAAATGAACGACACCATCGTATACGCCGTTAACAAAGTAGAGCCTCGTCATTACGCCACGATGCTGAAGCGGCACTTTGATCGCCTTTACGAGGAAGGCAAAGAATCAGGTACCGTTATGTGCATTCCAACGCACAACTATCAGGTTAGCTGCCCTCATCGGATGAAAGCTTTTGAGGAGGCGTTGGAATACATCACTGGACACAGCGACGTTTGGGTTGCCACCGGCAGAGAGATTGCCGAGCACTACATAACTCATCATTACGATTCCACGCTGGCGGACATTGAGAACAAAAAGAGGCTTGCAAAATGACCCTCGACAAGAACTATCTTGAATATTCAAAACGTTCCTATGGCCACGACCACAACCGTTTCCAATGGTCAATGCTTACCGATCGACCGCCTGTTCAGTGGGGCAATGGCAAAACGCTGGCCGTTTGGATTAACACTTCGCTGCAGTTTTATCCTCTGAATCAGCGGGGAAAACCTTTCAAAGTACCCAACGGCATGACCATGCCCTACCCGGATCTGCGCCACTTCACGTTGCGGGATTACGGCAATAGAGTGGGTATCTATCGCTGCCTGAAGGCTTTCGAACGTTACGATATAAAACCAACCTTTGCCATCAACAGTCAGTTGGCCCTCGAAACCCCCTACCTGATGGAACAACTCGAAGAAGCCGGTGGCGAATTTATCTGTCACGGCTGGAACATGGATCACCTTCACTATGGTGGCCAGGATATCGAAGAGGAGTCCGAGATAGTAAAACGATCTGTTGACACTCTTCGACGTCTCGTAGACTCACCGGTTCGCGGCTGGCTGAGCCCAGCAAAAAACCAAAGCTGGAACACGCCGGAACTGCTGGCAGAAAATGGCATAGAGTACTGTTGCGACTGGGTAAACGATGACATGCCCTACCGCTTCGACACCGAACGCGGCCCACTGACCATGATGCCACTGTCCACTGAGATTGAGGATCAATTCATCATTGGCCAGAACCTGCACTCGGAAGACTCCTGGGTAGAACAAGTTAAAGATGCTTTCGACTTTCTCCTGGAAGAGTCCAATAGTCAGGGGGGGCGAATGTTAGCTTTAAACATTCACCCTTGGTTAATCGGCCAGCCGCATCGTATCCGCAGCCTGGAATTGGTACTGGAATACATAATGAGCCATTCGGGGGTTTGGCAAGCGACAGCCGGAGAGATTTTCGACGCTGTCAAACAGCAAACGCTTCGGGAGGGCTGATCCATGGCAGATGTCAGAGAAGATGGCAGCTCAATAGATTTTGAACTCGAAGTTCCACTGGTGATTGTAGGTGGTGGTGCTTGCGGTCTTGTCGCCGGCCTGGCTGCAATGTCTCGCGGAATAGAAACCGTGATTCTTGAGCGCGATGACACTCCGAGAGGCAGCACCTTCATGTCCTCTGGCTTCGTGCCCGCAGCCAACACCCGCTTTCAGAAGGCCGCAGGTGTTCAAGACAGCCCTGAGCAAATGGCTGAGGACATTGCCCGAAAGAACGGTCACGAATCTGATCCAGCAATTGTAAAGGCGTTGGCGGAGGCTTCTGGAAAAGTGATTGAGTGGCTGGCGGATGAACATAACATCCCTTTCGAATTAGTTGAGGGGTTTCTTTATCCGGGCCATACAAGCATGCGAATGCATTGCACTCCACGGCGTACCGGTGAAGAGCTTATGGCGTGTTTGTTGAACGCAGCAGAAAAGGCAGAGCTTCCGATCCTGACTGAAGCAAGGGTAACCACCCTGCATATTGATAAAGAAAAACGGGTTCATGGGATCTCGTATCAACGTCCTGACGGCAACATCGAAACGATTGGCTGCAAAAACCTGTTACTCGCATGCAATGGATACGGAGGTAATCCCGAACTGATCGGCCAACACATTCCAAAGATGAAGAGTGCTCTGTATTACGGCCATGAAGGTAATCAAGGTGAGGCAATTCTATGGGGTAAAGCCCTGAATGCCAGCCTGAAAGACCTTGCAGCTTATCAAGGCCATGGATCTCTCGCGTGGCCGCATCAGACTCTTATTTCGTGGGCGGTCATGATGCAGGGTGGCGTTCAGCTTAATCTGCACGGCCAACGATTTTCTAACGAACATGGTGGCTATTCCGAGCAGGCCGCAAAGGTTCTCTCTCAACCTGAAGGCGTCGCTTTCAACGTTTTTGACGAGCGCATTCATGAGCAATGCCTGCAGTTCGAAGACTATCGTAATGCACATGCCGCGGGAGCCGTGAAAGTTTTCCAGTCGATAGATGATATGGCAAAAAAGCTGCAACTCCCGTCAGCAGACGTTCACCAGGTCTTTGATGAGATTCGAACGCTGCAGACGAATGGAACCGCAGACCGCTTTGGCCGAACCTTCCCTGCAGTTCAGGAATTAGTGCCGCCCTACCATGTGATCAAAGTGACCGGCGCACTTTTTCATACTCAAGGCGGACTTGAGATACTTGCCAATGGCCGAGTACTCGATGAGCGAGGCGAGAGACTTCCTAATTTGTTTGCTGCAGGCGGAGCAGCTCGGGGCGTATCTGGCGCGGGAGACAGCGGTTATCTGTCAGGAAATGGTTTACTGAGCGCAGTCGTCATGGGCGCGTTAGCGGGCCAAGCAGTCGCTGAGAGCAGATGAACTGGAGCAGGCTTTGTGCCTGGATATCGGCGTCTCTGCCCGATGTGGAAGTACCTTCCAGAAGGTCAACGCATAGATTCAACCTTGAATCCAGAATACTCAGTCAGGGTGGGCGTATTTTGGTGAGAGTTTAGCCAGAGGCTGACTAGAGTCGAGCCCCCCGGAAACCTACCGGGGGCTCTCGGCCCTTGTCCAAAGATCTGTTAGATATCAACGCAGCCTGATTGCGAACATGGCGTAACCCATCTGACAATGCTGGCTGTGCCCACCTCCTAATCCAACAGACAAACGTCGTTTTTTCGCGTCTTTTTAACCCGGTACATGGCCTCATCCGCGCCTCGAATCAGGTCATTGCCGGACTGTTCCCCACCCCGGCCAGTGCAGATACCCACGCTGGCGCCAACCCGGACCGACTGTCCCGAAGGCAGAGTTACCGGCTGCGTGATGGTTTCGCGTAACCGCTGGCCGATTTCCAGAACGCTGGCTTCCGAGACAACGTTCTCGGTGACCACCACAAATTCGTCCCCCCCCATGCGGGCCACGCAGTCACTTTCCCTCGCCTCTTTCTGCAAGCGCTGAGCAATGGCCGCCAGCAAGACATCCCCCGCTTCATGGCCGTGCCGGTCATTCACCGCCTTAAAGCCATCCAGATCGATCAGGATCACCGCCAGAAGTTCATCCCTCCGACACGCCCGCTGTGTGTATTTTTCAAGATGAATCATCAGGCCATAACGATTGTAGAGCCCGGTGACCGGGTCTTTCACTACCCGGCGTTCCAGTTCGGCCTTGGCGACCTCCAACTCTGACGTACGCTGAATAACCCGCTGTTCCAGTTCACGCTCCTGTCGCTGCAGTGATAGCACCAACTTGCGCTGAGCCCTCTCCTTCTGACGCTTGAGCTCGTTAAACCGGGCCGCCAGGCCAAAGGACAGCAGGACCATCTCAATGGCGGAGCCTACCTGCAGGCCGTACACCGTGAAAAAATTGGACGGGATCCAGCCCAGATTACGGACCGACAGCAACGCTGCGCCCACCAATAGCATCAACCAGGCCAGCAAATATATCCGGGCCGCCGGAATGCGATAACGTATACCTGCAATGCCGCTGGTTATCAGGAATACGGTGGTCAACACGCCCATCGCTGACATGATCTTCAGAGCGTCCTGCACTGGCACCAGCAGTGTTACCAGAGTCCCAGACCACCAACAGATTGCCAGGACCAACAGCGCCCGGTCCCAGCGCGGAGCAATCCGGCGCATATTCAGAAAGCTGCGGGCAAACATCACCGCCAGGGTCGCGGCCAGGGTATACCCGGTTGGCAGAATGCGGTTACCCCACTCCCCGACCATTCCGGGCCACAACAGCAAAGGCCCCAGGCCATTCATGCTGGAGGCGGCGATACCAAAGCTGAAAACAAACAGCGAATACAACAGGAAAGAACGTTGGCGGGTACCAAGAAACAGCAGGAAATTATAAGCCCCTAACGCCACCAGCATTCCAAAATACAATGCCAGCCAGACATATTCCTGATCACTGTCTTCGTAGAAGGTAAAGGTCGGCGCCAAACGGGCGTTGAGAGTCATGCTGGCATGGGTGCTTATCCGCAGATACAGCGTCACCCGCTCCCCAGGCTCAAACGAAAGAGGAAACACCGGTTTGCGATGACTCACAACTCGATCTGCCGGCGCCAGGGTACGCCCTGACCGCATCCGTTCAAACGTGCCATCGGGATTCACCCGATAGAGGCGAATGTCGTCCAGATAGGCGTAAGTAAACTCAAGTATTCGGTCCAGACGCCGGCTCGAGCGGGACGCCACTTCAATTCGCATCCAGAACACGTCAGGCGTGTAGCCCTGATGGAGGTCACCTGGCTCTGTTGCCTCAAAAGCGTTGGTTTCTCTGCGTACCTGCTCAAACGTCAGCTCACCGCCGGGATCCTGCAACAGCGACACAAAGCTGTCCAACGGCTGCGCCATGCCGTCTTCCAGCACCAGCAGACGTTCTGCACTCCAGCCCGGTAACGCCCACAGCAAAATCCCTATAAGGGCAAAACACCGACTTACCCAACGACAACTATCCGGCAGCAAACCCACATCCCCTCTATAGTTGACTTGCCGGATCAAACGATCATGGCCCCGAGATTATAGCTTCTATCAGGTTGTTCAAACAGGCGGTAACGGGATTGGGTGAGGGAAGGCGGTCTGCAGCACCCCGTGCCCTGACCCGCCGAGCGCTGGAGAAACGAGACTAACCAAGCCGGCGTGCGATACGTGGCGCAGCAAAATCAATGAAGGCACGCAGCTTCTGGGGGATCAGAGCCCGTTGCTCATATACAAAATGGATCGGCCAAGGCGCTGCTTCCCAATCCGGCAAAACGGTCTCAAGGCGCCCGGCTTCCAGCCCTGGCGCGGCCTGATAGGAAAGCACCCGCGTAAAGCCAAGTCCTGCCTCGGCCGCATCAATGGCGGCTTCAGCCGTATTTACCCACAAACGGGTGTCGACAGGAATCCGAAGCGCCTCCCCTCCAGCCTCGAATGGCCATGTCTGGCCAGCTAACTGTTGATCAAAGTTGATGCACGGAGCCCCTTCGATATCACGTGGCGTCTGGGGTCTTCCGTGCTCATCCAGATAAGACCGGCTTGCACAGACGATACGTCGTACTTCGCCGACCTGACGCGCGATGAGACTGCTGTCTGGAAGCAAACCAATGCGAACGGCCATATCAATGTGCTCCTCGCCAAGGTTCGCCTGGCGATCCACGAGTTGCAGCCGGATATTGATGTCCGGATGGTTCTGCAGGAAATCCGTGACCACCGGCAACATATGCATGCGCCCGAATACAATTGGAGCTGTCAGCGTCAAGGTTCCACGAGGACAAGAAAATTCGCCTGACGCATCACGCTCAACTTCAGCCACCTCATCCAGAATCCTCCGGCAGGCCGCCACGTAGGCGGTTCCGGTATCGGTTAACGTAATCCCTCGAGGGGAGCGCAACACCAATTCTGCCTTCAGATCGGCTTCCAGTTCTGAAATCCGACGGCTGACGGTTGCAACAGGCATTCTCAACGCCCTTGCACCTGACGAGATACTGCCTTCGTCAATGACTTTCACCAGCATGGCCATCGTTTTTAGTCTGTCAGGCATAGAGTAACCAATCGCTTTTGACGTTCAGATGTCCAAACAGGAACTGGGCGTGATCGCGGGAAAAGGATACCCGGCCCAACTCTGTTCCTGCCTGAGGTATCCATAAAATGGAAGGCGATGTCTCAAAATTACGGTCTACCGCATCTTTATGGAAAGCCCTACCTTTTATTAACACCTAACGACATTGAGCGCAAAAACTCTCCATTCTTCGCCTGCAGGACTCCAATGATGAACACTAACTTCCCAACCCATGCTGCTCCGATCAAACTGTACCGACATCCAAAGTCCGGCCACTGCCATCGGGTTGAGCTCATGATGGCGCTGCTTGACCTTCCTTACGAGGTCATAGACATCGATGTCGCCAATGCGGCACACAAGGAACCTCCGTTTTTAGCCATTAGCCCGTTTGGACAGATCCCCGCCATCGACGACAACGGCTTCACGCTAGCGGACTCGAACGCCATTCTGATCTACCTGGTGAAATCCTACTCCACGGATGACACCTGGCTACCCGATAGTCCCGCATCCGCCGCTGAAGTCCAGCGCTGGCTGTCAGTGGCCGCCGGAGAAATCGCTTATGGCCCCTGCGCTGCGCGACTGGCGGTGGTATTCAATGCAACACTGGATCATGAGGCTGCCAAGGCTGCATCGCATCGGTTGTTTGCAGTCATGGAGCAAACTCTGGCAAGCCGGGACTTCCTCAGCGGATCGGCCATGACACTTGCCGATGTGGCCGGCTACAGTTATACCGCCCATGCACCAGAGGGTAGTGTGAGCCTGGACGATTACCCATCAATCCGGGCATGGCTGAAAAAAATCGAGAGCCAGGACCGTTTCGTTGGCATGGCCCGTACCCCGCTCCCTGAAAACGCCTGACCGAGGAAGGCCCCATGTCACAGGTTCCCAGTGTCTTTCATGCCGGTGAGCGTGCCGTACAGACGCATGCCGATGTGTCGGGTGAGTGGCTGAAGCAGGCGGAGAGCTTTGTGCGCCCCGAGATGCCTCAGCAGCACCGTGACTTCTTTGAGAATCTGCCAATGCTGTTTATGGGGCTGCTCGATCAAACCGGTCGTCCATGGTGCGTTCCTGCTTTCGGACCACCGGGCTTCCTGGCCTCTCCGACTGCGAATACGCTTGCCGTGAAACGGGCCCCGGTTCTTTCAAACGAACTCGGCCTGGATCGGTCGCCCGGCGCCAGCATTGGCATGGTTGGCATTGATCTGACCAACCGACGCCGCAACCGGGTTAACGGTCGGATACAACATTCCACGACTGACGCGATGACCATCGTGGTTGATCAGAGCTTCGGGAACTGCCCGCAATACATTCAAACCCGCTCCCTACCCCTTACCCGGGGCAAACTCCCGGCGGCAACGCGTCAGCGCGCTGACATCAGTGATCCGAAGGTTCGCCGGATTATCGAGTCTGCCGACACCTTTTTTATCGCCTCCCGCGCAGCCGGTGCACTTGACGGAGGGAGTGCTGGAATCGATGCATCGCACCGGGGCGGTCGGCCGGGATTTCTCGGCATCAACGACGACGGCGCGCTCTCCTTTCCCGACTTCTCCGGCAATCGCTTTTTCAACACACTGGGCAACATTGAGAGTGATGGACGAGTCAGCTTGTTCGTGCCGGACTTCAAAACGGGGGAGGCAATAATATTGACCGGACAAGGGACCATCGACTGGAGTTCCGACCGCGTCAGGTTGTTCGAGGGCGCAGAACGTATCGTTGACGTGGTGCCAGAGGAGATGTGGTACGCCACCGAGGCGGTGCCCGCCAACGCGACTGTTTCCGAGCAATGGCCTGGTCTCAATACCACAGGGATCTGGAACGAAGCGTATCTGGCGGCTCTCAAAACAGGTGGTTACCGGCGTTTCCAGATCGACTCGAAACTCAGAGAGAGCGACACCATCACCTCGTTTTATCTGACGCCTGCCGACGGTGGCCCGATTGAGCCGCATGCGGCGGGCCAGTTCCTGCCAATAAAGCTTCAGCACAAAGGCCAGCAGATTCAGCGCAGTTACACGATCTCGCAAGGGCCCAACGGGAAGGACTATCGCCTCTCGATCAAGCGTGAGGACGATGGTCTGGCCTCCAGTCTCCTGCACGATCGATTCGACAATGGAGATGTCATCGAGGTCGGCACACCTGCGGGCGACTTTGTTCTGGATGAGGGTACCCAGCCGGTCGTCATGCTCTCCGGCGGCGTCGGTATCACACCGATGATGGCCATGCTCGACGCACAGATAACGGCCTTCCAAGACGGCGCGCCTGAGCGCACGGTTTACTTTATCCATGCCACCCAGAACAGTGCCAGTCAGGTGTTCCGGGACGAACTCCAGGCAATGGCCCGCCGATACGACTGGCTTCACCTGTTCACTGCATACAGCGCACCAAGGCAGGAAGACAAACTCGGGGATACACACGACATCGAGTCGCGGCTCAACATGGATGCTCTCGTCAGGTTTCTCCCGTTTGGCGGCTACCAGTTTTACTTGTGCGGTCCTGAGAGCTTTATGAGGTCACTGTATTCGGGGTTACGCGGAATCGGGGTCGACCGCTCGCATATCCATTATGAGTTCTTCGGCGCCGGCGAACTTGATCAACCGGAGAAGGCCATTCCGACAGCCAGACTTCCTGAACGTGCAAACATCATTTTCTCCAGATCCGGCGTCGGGGCAGAATGGGTCAATGACAGTGGTACGCTCCTGGAAACCGCCGAGGCCGCTGGCCTGACGCCGAGCTACAACTGCCGCTCGGGCAAATGCGGCACCTGCGCGACCCGGCTGATTTCCGGAAATGTGCATTACCCGCGCCAACCGATGATCACTCCCGCCAAAGGCGAGGTGCTGACCTGTTGCGCTGTCCCGTCAGAGGATCAGATCGTCATCGATCTGTGAAGCCGGCCCGTCGCGCCTAATCCACGGCGCGACGGGCAATCAGTGCAAGCGGGCCACCACCGGGCGGCCCCTGATGCTCAGCGCCACCAGACACATAGATCATCGGGTTGCTCGTCGCTGCGGCCAGCACCGCACCGACCACAGAGCGGGCGTGACGGGTGTGATTGATATCCGAATCGTCCAACATGGTGTTGCGATAGCCCCGAACACGGCCGCTGGGATCGGCCTCGGCTTTTGCAAGTATCTGAACAATGTCGAACCCTTCGGGTGCAAGCGCCCTGGCGCTCTGAGACGCTCGCTCAAGCACGCCTGCATCCAGCGCATCAGCCATAACATCGTGACATATAAACAGGTCACCCTCAGCCGCAGGGGAGTTACCCAGTACAACCACCTCACAACAATCCAGTTCTGCACCCGCGGACGCAGAAGCAACCGCAGAGTAACTCTGAAAATCCGTGCAATTGAGCCCGGCAGCGGCGGCCGCATCTGCGAACCCGTTTTCGCCAAGGCCTATCGCAATGCCAAGTGCCGATGCCCCCCGGGAATAGGCCATGGATTTATAGGTTTCGGTGGTAATGGTGCTCCCCTCCGTGTCTGAAAGGTCAGAAGACACCAGCAACGGGCATTTTACCTGAACAAAATGAACATCTGCCGGGTCAACAATGCCGGCGTCCGCCATAGCGGCTCTGGTTGCCTCGGATACCAGACGAATCTGTTCCTCGCGGCCCAAGGCCGACGGGGTGATCACAGGCGTTCTTGCAACACCGGCAGCAAAGGCTTTTTTACCGTCCGTTCGACGATAATCCGCCGATGCCTTGCCCGTGCGGCTCACTACCGTCAGGTGAGGACTCAGAACACCTTCCGTCCCCCCTGACATAACCATGGAAATGGTCGCTGCCCGCTCATTACCGAGATACTCCCGGAACAACGCCTTCAGTTCACTCGACATGTAAGCCCGGGTGAAATCATTCACGCAACCGTTGCCTTCGGTCTTGCCAAGTATGGCAATAACCTCACTGGCCAGGAT
Source organism: Marinobacter sp. F3R08 (assembly GCF_018860425.1). GTDB lineage: Bacteria > Pseudomonadota > Gammaproteobacteria > Pseudomonadales > Oleiphilaceae > Marinobacter. Next base: position 204,324 of record NZ_JAHKPI010000020.1, read on the forward strand.
GTCGCCGTTGTCGAGGGCGATCCGGAGCGCACTCACATCCCCGGGATGATCAATCGGGATAGTATGGATATGGCAATGCATCAGTCAGCTCCTTCCTGCTGCCAAAAGATAAAACGGCGATCGATCGCCTCAAGAATCCAGAAAAAAGCCAGCCCGATAAAGGCTGCAGCAAAAATAGCGGAGAACATGATGTCGGTATCCAGATGGTAAGACGATACCAACACCACGTAGCCCAACCCGGCGTTTGCCCCCACAAACTCACCAACAATCGCTCCGACTACCGCCAGCGAGCTGGAGATTTTCAGGGCCGACATGACATACGGCAGACTGGCCGGCAGACGTAGCTTCCAGAATATTTCCTGCCGGCTGGCCTGATAGGTCCGGAAAAGCTCATCACTCTCGGCGTCGATGGATCGCAAGCCTTTTACACTGTTAATCAACACAGGGAAGAAGCAGATCAGGGCTGACGCTGCAATTTTTGACGCCATGCCGGTGCCCAGCCAAACCACCAGCAAGGGCGCCAGTGCCACCAAAGGTGTTGTTTTCAGGGCAATGGCCACGGGGAAAAGGCCTAGCTCCACAGGCCGGAAATGCACAAACATGACGGCAACAAAAAAGCCGGCAATGTTCGCAATCAAAAAGCCCCACAAAGTCTCCTGGAGCGTTACCCATGTATGGTGCAACAAGGCCGAATCCATCGCATCCAGCACATCAGACGGCGCCGGCAGCATGTAGGCCGGGATGTCGAAAGCATCGACGGACACTTCCCAGGCAACAAGCAGCAGGCTGATAAACACCAACGGGTACAACAGTGCGTCGTAACGCTTGAGAATCTCCAGGGGCCGGCGTTTGGATACATCAGTCATCACTATGCAGCTCCCGTCGCAGCCTGGCGATTGTCTGTTGGTACAGCGGCGTTTCCTCAATGCTGACAAAACCGGCGCTTCGTGGCTTCGGCAGCGGCACATCAATAATGGTCCGTATTCCCGCAGGACGGCTGCTCAGCACCACCACCCGATCGGACAGACTGACCGCTTCGTGCAGCGAATGAGTAACCATGACAATGCTCTTGAGTCCGTTTGCCCGGTTCTCCCAGAGTCTGAGCAGTTCAAGATTCAGGGTGTCTCGGGTCATCTCGTCGAGCGCCCCGAACGGCTCATCCATCAACAGCAATTCCGGTTCAGCCGCCAGTGTCCGGGCAAGTGCGACGCGCTGCTGCATACCCCCGGACAGCTGTTTCGGGTAATAGTTGGCGTAATCCAGCAATCCGACCAGTTCAAGAGCGGTTTCAGCCTTGCCCCTGCGAAGGCTCTGGGGCGTTTTTTGCGGCCCCAGAGAGAGACTCAGCTCTACGTTTGCCCGAATGGTCAGCCAGGGCATGAGAACCGGCTTCTGAAATGCCATGCCACGGCGCGGCTTAACCTTCGGGAACGTCACCTGCCCCCCATCGCCCCTGGCTCCCGCATCCGGCTTGAGTAGTTCAAGCATCAGCCTGAGCGTGGTGGACTTCCCGCAGCCGCTCGGCCCGATAATCGATACGAACTCACCCTGCCTGATATCCAGGTCAATATTGCGCAATATGTGCGTATCGTTCAGGGTGAGGCTGCAGTTCTTCAGGGTCAGGAGCGGATCTCCCGACAGGGCGTCACCGCCAGGAGAGTCCGCCGAAGCATGAAGCGCGTTCGGTTGCATTATTCAGCCTGTTCCAGGAATTCGTTTGTGTAGACATCTCCAAGTTCCTGTTTCTCGTCCAGGAACCCCAGGGATAGCAATTGCTCCTGTAGATCCTGCCATGCCATTTCGGTCATATTGCCCAGCGGGGGCTGTTCAGGAGCAAGCAGAGGTATACTGGCTTTCATCATTGCCAGCTCGTGCTCAAAGTTCAGTCGGTCGCTGTATTCGAGACCAAAACGGGCCGCTTCTTCCGGATTCTCCAGGGCATAGGCCCAGCCTCGGAAGCTGGCACGCACAAACGCCTGCACCACTGCCGGATCGGACTCCATGAGGTCATTACGGGTAAACAGCGTATCGGCGTAGAAGTTGATGCCGTAGTCTTCGGGGGAGATAACATTCACGTCATGCCCCTTCTCCTCCACTGAGATAACCTCATTAATGACATAGCCAGGCCACGCCTGAACCTGACCGTTCAACAAAGGGCTGAGATCGTATTTAACCGGGATCTCTCTTATCGCCGTCTTATTCAGACCGGCAGCCTGGACCATCGCCCGATAGGTCAACTCCTCATTGCCTCCGAGCTTTACACCCACGAGCTTTCCTTGCAGGTCTTCAAGCGTTTCGATACCCGAGTCCGCCAGTGCGAACAAGGCAAACGGTGTTTTCCGGTAGACAGCTCCTACGGCTTGAATCGGTACGCCTTTTTCTCTGGCGAGCAAGATCTGATCGGCACCGGTGATACCGAAATCTTCACTGCCGGATGCAACCATTTGCACAGCGGGAAAGTCGACACCGCCAGGACGAATCTCGACATTGAGCCCGGCCTCTTCATAAAAGCCCTTCTCCTTCGCAGCATAGAATCCGGCGAACTGAGCTTGATGCACCCATTTCAGCCGGAGTGTCACGTCTTTCAGATCGCTTGCAGCGGCTGTCTGTGAAACCACTGTAAAAAGAACTGTCAGCCACATCATCAGGATCGGCCTTACTACGCCTGCGTTCATTCGGTCGTTTTTCATGTCTGCCTCTCATATGCAACGGGAATACCGTGAATCAACACCACAATAGAGATCGACCAGTGAGCTTGACAAGCGATGTTTTAAGCTCATAGTGATGCTCAAAAGGCATCACTATGCCAGGCGCCGAACCCAAGGCGCCCTGCCCGGTAACCATCCACACAAAGAGACCTCCAGCGTGCAGCACACCCGTTACCTTCACTACGTTGACGAAGTGGCCAGAGCCGGCTCAATCCGCAAAGCGGCAGAGCGCCTGAACATCGTCTCTTCAGCGGTTAACCGACGAATCCTGGACATCGAACGTGAAGTGGGCGCACAGCTTTTCGAGCGCCTGCCACGAGGTGTCCGGCTGACGTCTGCAGGGGAAATATTCGTCGTCTATGCCCGCAGCCAGATGGCGGAAACTGAACGAATGAGGTCGGAAATTGAAGCCCTGAACGGGCTCCGGCGAGGTGAAGTGAGGCTGGCGGTGATTGAAGCTGCGAGCGCAGACTTTCTTCCACGTCTGATCGCAGACTTTCAATGCAGATACCCGAAGGTTGCCTTTAGAACAACCGTATGCGGCAGGGAAGAGGTGATGCAGCGGGTGTTGAACTTTGAAGCCGATCTCGGGCTGGCACTGAACCCACCAGCGGAAGCCAAGTTCAGGCCCCTGATGGTTGTAGAGCAGCGGGTCAGAGCCCTGGTAGCTGCCGATCATCCCCTCACCCAGCAGGAGTCGGTCAGAGTTCTGGACTGCCTGGACTACCCGGTAGCCCTTCCCGCCCCCTCGCTGGGGGGGCGGGTGCTGCTGAACACTTTTCTCGCCAATTCATCGATTAATATCGAACCCGCTCTTGAGTCGAACTCATACGAAATGATGCGAAACTTCGCCAGACTGGCCGGCGGCGTCTGCTTTCAGGTTGATATCGGCATTTCACCGCGAAGTGAGAACAGTGACCTGTCGCAGTCAAACGACCTCGTCGCGTTACCGCTAACCGACCGCCGGCTGCCAGTGGGAAAGCTTGTTATGGGAATGCATCATGATCGCGCTCTGCCCGTAGCCGCCGCAAAATTCGCACAGGAAATGGAGCTGGCTCTGTCGGAATTTTAAAAAGTACTCTTCGGAGCTGTCCGGATTTCGCGGGCCAGGCTAGCCCCCAACAGCAGCCGACAACGCTACCAGTCCAATGCACCCTATCGCAGCTGCCGCAAACTTACGGATCTTCAACAACGCTACCGAGCCGTTGCGCAGCGCCAGGCCACCTAAAATAAAGGCCGTCCCCGCAATGACCATCTGAATCAGACTCAGGCCCAAAAGGTATGTACCTAAGGGTGCGGGCTCTGCTCCGATAATAGATTCACCGTAGGCAAGGCCGTGAAAAACCGCCGCCAATGAGCCGGCCACCCCTGCGACTTTCAGATGTTCCGGGGTACGTAGCAGAAAAACCCCGACCACTATAACGGAGAGCGCCACAAGGAACTCCACGTACGGTAGAGACACTCCGCTCCACTGCAGGGCGGCACCCACTGCTGTTGCTGCCACCAGAGTCATTGGAAACAGGAGCGAGCGAAGTTGAGCAAAAGCGCTCAGCAAACCGATGGCGACGATAAAGGCAAGGTGATCCATGCCGATAATTGGGTGCCCTAGTCCGGATAGCAGTCCTTGCCAGAGCGTCGATGGCGTCTCCCCGCCCATGGGGTGGTGAGCGGAAGCAAAGCCCGAGAACGCAAGTAACGCAAATCCAGCGGCTACAGTGATACTGCGATTATGCTTTAGCGAAAGGAGTTTCATCTTTGCATCTCCGATGGTTTCGCGTTCGGATTATCCATTTGACTGGATACCTGAGGCATCGCCGACAGAAACTTCACTGAGTCAGAGATCGTCGATAAATAACCACTTTCAACCTTCAATAGCTGAATGGCGATATTGTGGGTATTCTGATCCGGCTCTGCACAGCAGTCCTCCAGCACCAGCACGTTATAGCCCCGGTCAGAGGCCTCACGAACCGTAGAATTGACGCAAACCCCCGTGGTCACCCCGGTAATAATCAGGTTCTCAATCTTCCTGGTGCCAAGAATGTGATGCAAATCAGTGCCGTGAAACGACCCCGTCCCCGCCTTATCAACGACGATTTCATCATCTTCCGGTTGTAACTCGTCAATAAAGTCCCAGCCAATCTCCCCGCGAATCAACAACCGGCCGAGCGGCCCCTGACTGCCAATCTCTGCGCCGGCCAACGCTGTCTTCATACGCTTGCAACGGGGCAGATCGGAAAGGTTGGGGCGGTGCCCTTCCCGGGTATAGATAACCTCTATCCCCGCTTTCCAACACGCTTCGCGGACCGCCGCAATGCGTGGAATAATCGCCCGTGCCGGCCCCAGATCACCGCCACGGGTATGCATGTAGCCCGACGGGGCACAAAAATCCCGTTGCATATCAATAATCATCAATGCGGTTTTACCCGGCAGTAACGGACCTTCAATCGGAAAATCGTAAGGATCACCTGGGATAGTCATTTGACAGCCTCGGGTCGAATAATATGTTGGCCTTGCCGTTGATGCTCCTGCCGGTGGTGCGCCGCCTCAACGACCTCGGCTTCCCGCTTCATGAGCTGATCCGCCTGCCATAAGTTTTTTGCCTCCAGAAGACCCTGCAAGGCTTCCAGCCAGCAGCTGTAATAATCCTCATCGGTGGTGATGCATCCGTCTTTTTCTTGCTCACGAATCCGATCGATCAACGCTGTCTGGAATTGCTGCAAGGTGAAAAGCTGCTTGTTACTGGCCGCCAGCGTCATACCAAACAATCGCGCAGACCAGGGCGTATTAAAGGTCAGGTTTTCAAAACCTGTCTGGCGCAAGGCAGTTAAGAGTGTGTCTGATTGCATGTTAGTTTTCCTGACTGTTCAGCGTGATGTCGCGGGCAACCCCAATCATGTGATCACGGCTGATAAGATCAATCAGCTCGGCTTCGCTCAGCTGCTCTGTATTCTCAGGACGTTCAGGCATAACCAGATAGCGGATTTCGGAAACACTGTCCCAGACCCGGACTTCGATCTCGTCAGCCAAAACAACGCCCATCTCGGAAAGCACCTTGCGTGGTTCTCTGACCAGGCGTGAGCGGTAGGCACTGGATTTGTACCAAACTGGAGGCAGCCCCAGGATTGGCCACGGATAGCATGAGCAGAGGGTACAGACCACTACGTTGTGTACCGTTGATGTGTTCTCCACCACGTGCAGCAGTTCCGTCTCAGGACCGCCTATTCCAAGCTCTTCACAGGCCGCCAGCCCATCCGCCAACAACCGTTTCTTGAACTCCGGGTCGACCCAGGCACGGGCAATAACTCTGGCCCCGGTTTTTGGCCCCACATTTTCTTCATAGTGCTTAACGACCCGGTCGACATCATCCGATGACAACACATTGATTTCGTTCAGCAGGCTCTCGATGGCCTCCGTGCGAATGGCCTGCCAGGCCTTTTCCGGGTGCGCATGTTTATGACCCATGTCTAATCCTCCTGAATCGATTCCAAGTGATTTTCACTAAGGTCGATATAAACGTATGAATTGGGTTCGGCATATTCCTCGCCCCAGAGTGTTTGCGCATCAAAACGCACCGTATACACCGCCTGCAGGTTCTCACCGCGATAATGCGCACGGGTATCCGGAAAGACCCAGGCCTGAGCATTTACCCGAAAAACCTCTCCGGCTTTGCCTCGGGTATAATTGGTAACCCTGGTATGGCCCGGAGGGTGAATATTTCTCACCCGCACCCATTGCCCTTCCGAAAATTCCGGTTGAACGGTTTTTTCCTTACGCCATGCACCCCAAGGTACTTTATCGCCCTCGGCCAAAGGCCAGTTGCGACCGGCAGACTGGACCGGCGTAAACTGGCGCTTGTCGCTCGCAATTTCTTGAACGCGATGATCCACTTCTTCCCTGCTCAGAATATTGCGGCGTTCGAGAATCCGCTCCATGGCAAACATCCAGCGGCCGTAATAGGTATCCGAGAGATAGGCTTCCGTCGCCATCAGTTCAATTTCGTGACGATGTTCATCCAGGTTCCAGACGCCCAGGGTGTCAATAACCTGCGTCATGCAAAAGATTCGACTCCCCCAGCGACTGGTAAAAACCGGTTCATCCGGATCCACAGTCACCGCCCCAAAACCGTGGAGCCCTCCCATATCGTGAATACCGTTCATAACGCGCCCCCTAGAAGATGACTTCCTCTATTTTTTTCTGCAGGTTGAGATATTCTTTCGAGTAGCGATCCCGCATTTCCGGCCCTCTCGCGTCCGCATCCACAAGAACATTCGCCGGATTCCCGCCAAGGACCAGGACCCGGTCTCCCACAGTAATGGCCTCTTCAACATCATGAGTCACCATAACCATCGATATGTCGGTTTCTTCCTGCAGCGTATGAATCATCGAATGCATCCGCCGCTTCAGACTAATATCCAGGGCACTGAAAGGCTCATCCAGCAGCAACACTCTCGGGCGCGTTATCAGAGCACGGGCAATGGCTGTGCGTTGGCGCATGCCGCCTGACAGCTGATGGGGGTATGCCCGCGCAGCATCCGAAAGCCCAACGTTACTCAACATGTCAGCGACAGCTTTATCGAGATCCTCGGGTGCGTTTTTGCGAAACCGCAGACCAAACCGAACATTCCCCTTTACGGTCAGCCAGGGATAAAGGTTATTCTCCTGAAAGATCATAACGATGTCGGTTGTCGGTCCGGTCAGGAATTGCTTCTTGTAAAGCACCCCTCCGGTATCCTCTGGGATAACAAAGCCCCCAAGCGTTCTCAGCAACGTGCTCTTGCCACAGCCAGATGCGCCCAGAATCGTTGTTATCTCATTCGCACGTATGTCCAGATTCAGCCCTTGCAAAGGGCTGGGCACAGGGCCGGACTGCCCACGAAAATTCACAGTCAGGTCATCGAGCCTGAATACGGGCTCCTGACTCTCCGTTGCTACCGCCATCACACTCTCCACCAGAGAATCCGGTTTCCAATCAGCGCGAGGCTACGATCTACAACAAAGCCAGAGACTCCAATAACGAGCATTCCAAACATAATCAGTTCATTATTGAAGAGGTTACGGCCCATCATGATGATCGCGCCAAGCCCATCTCGAAGCCCAACCATTTCGGCTACCAATACGGCCATCCAGGCTGCTATGAAGTTTGTCCGAAGCAGAGTAAAAACACCCGGAAGAATGGCTGGCATCACCACGAACAGCCACTGCTGCCAACGACTAGCCCCCAGATTGCCCGCAACAATTCCATACTCTGCCGGCACTCGCCGGATCTCAGCGAGTGTGCCTATGGTCAGAATGAAGTAGACCCCCATAAAGACGATAAAGATCGCGGTGGCGTTGTTAATACCGAACACCACGATAGCAGTGGGTATCCAGGCGATAGGCGCAATGGGTGCCAGAAGATAGAGAAAAGGGCTGACACACCAGGTGGTGAACCGGGACAGGCTGATAGCTGCACCGGTGATGATTGCCGCAACAAAGGCCAATAACATGCCAGCAAACACCCGCCCGAATGTAGAGGATAAAGATTCCAGGAGTGTGGCGGACTGCGACCCCAGCCCTATCCGGAAATCACTCTCTATCACCATTGCCATAAACTGGCTGGGAGGCGGCAGCACGGTAGTCACCGGCAACTCGGCTACGCCTGCAATCTCCCATGCAGCGATGACACAGGCCACAGAAATCCCACCCACCACCCAAGGGGCCGCCTTGTCCCATGCCGGGGTAGACATTACTCCTGCTCCAGTTCTTTGATCATGGCTGTGCGGAATATGCTGTCAGCAGTTGTACCCGGCTTGATATAGCCCAGACCTTCAAGGTCATCCAATACTCTCTGTACAGACTCGATATCGGGATCGAAACTGATGGGTTCAGGTGCAGACTCGAATGCCTGTTCAAGTGCGCCTTCTGAAACACGGAAGTAGTTGCCATCCTCCAGATAGGTCAGAGCCGTCGGTAGGTCATTGTTGATGATATCAGCAGCGCAACGAAGGCCTCTCAGATAGCCTTCAACCAACTCCGGCCGTTCCTGCAGAGTGCTGTCCAGAACACTGACAACCGTATTAGGAGCCTTGGTAGCCCATGCTTCAGCATTATTGGTAATGACCGTGGCGCCGCGGCTAGCAACCATGTCTGAGGTGTAGGGCTTGATATGACTGAGAATATCCGTGTTGCCACTACGGAAAGATTCCACCATCGCCAGAAGATCATCAAAATACACAAACTCGAGTGCATCGGCATCCAACCCCATACGCTCCAGTTCAGCGACCAAAATCAGCTCCAGGGTGTCACCCTGCAATACTGCTGCTCGCAATCGAGGACCATCAGACTCGATATACTCACGAAGGTCTTCCATGGAATTTAGCCCCAGATCACCATCTGCAACTACCTCCATAACACCCCAGCCACCGGCTGCGCTGACAACCCGGATGGGCACACCACTATTGGCCGCGAAGAACGCCAGAGTGAAGGGATTGGTACTGAAATCGATAGCTCCGCCAGCAAGGGCAGCACTGTTATCCCCAGGGTTGGCAAAAAAACGGGTCTCCACTTCCAGACCATGCTTGGCAAAACAACCAGATTCTTTCGCTACAAACAATGGCGCCATATCGAGAGCAATCAGGTGTCCGGCGGTAACATGGGCAAGATCTTCAGCGGTGGCCGCCTGAGTGGCACTCAGAGTGATAATGCATGAAGCTGCAAGCGAAGTGATGGAACGTTTCATGACGAATCCTTTTCAGAGTCAGTGTCGGGGTGAACGAACATGTCACCATTTCGTTCATGACAACGATCCTAGGTATTCGCGGGGAACGCTAAAATAGCGGTGTTTCCATGTTTACTACGGTTTTCCTGAAGCAAGCCAGGGTTTCGCACCGAAACAGATCATCTCGCAATGTGACGGTGCACCTTGTGCTCTTTTTCAAGGCGACGAATGAAATTGGTAAGAACGGGAGATCTCTGCAGGTCATTTCTTCGCGTGACCAGGGAAACCTGTGAATAACGAATAAATTTATCAGGGAGAAGCCCCATCAGATCACCAGAAGCTATCCACCGCTGAGCATAATGGTAGGGCAGAAAACCAATGAACGGGCCATTCAGAATCATAAAAGCCGCGGATTCCACATTCGTTACCGCAGCGATCACACTGTTATCGTCGTCCCCAATAAATGGAAATTCCTGTTTTTGCATAAAGTTGCGAACAACTTTGGGCGCCGACGTAATTTCCTGGGCCAGCTTACGAGGATCTTTCAGGTTAGCAAGGGCGTTACTGCCGGAGCACACCAACACATCCCTCTCTTGATAAAGAGGGCGGTAATCCAGACTCTGCGAAGACTGATAAAAAATCCCAATGCCTATGTCCAGGTTCTGCTCCAACAATTCCCTCTCAATGTCCTGGGGCGAAAGCACCTGAATGGACAGTTCAATGGCGCTGTCTGGCTGGGAAAAAAGATCGCCAAGTGCTTTGTGGAGCGGGCAGTTTTTGTCAGTAACCAGATTATCAATTATTCCTATACGCACACTTTCAATAGTGCCCCGACGAAGCCCTTCGGCACTGGCTTCAAGTGCATAAACGGCTCCGAAGAATGCCAGTACATTCTGATGAAAAGCCTCACCTTTGGTGGTTAGCCGAAATCCACTCCGGCCGCGCTCACAAAGCACGAAACCAATCCTTGCCTCCAGCTGACTCATGTGCGAACTGATCGTGGAAGGGCTGACATTGAGCACTGTCTGGGCACTGGTAAAGCCACCAGCTTCAACGACCGCATGGAAAACTCGCAACAGCTTCAGGTCAATATCAGACAGATTCATGGCGGGTTACTGTAATTATTAAGTTATGGCACTTACGTACCAGCGTTTGCTACTTAACGTTTCCACAATTAACACGCATTATTCTAGACCAGAAGGGTGGGCAAAGCTGCAATTCCGAACAGGCCCACTGCCTTGGTGCCCGGAGTTCTGCCTGAGTCTCCCAAGCCCACAGAGTCCAGAGAGTCCAGAGAGTCCAGAGAGTCCAGAGAGCGATTTAGAATGAGAGCAAGCATGGCGTTGCACTGGCACTGACTATTGCGTGATTCTCTGTATTCTCGCCGCAACATCCTGCAACCGGGGCAAATAGACCGTCATCAGAGTTTTCATGTCCACCCTCGCCGCATTGGTGCTGATGTTAAGCGCGCCCAGCAACACATTGCTGCTCGTGTATACCGGCACCGCAACCGAACGCAGACCGGAATCCAGTTCCTGATCGACAATGGCAAAACCCTGTTGCCGAACGTTCAGTATTTCCTTTTTCATAGGCTCCTTGGCGCTGATGGCATTGGGCGTGGCGGGGTGCAGCTCGACACTCTCCAGAAAGCTGTCCAACTCCTTATCCGTCAGCTGACCAAGCAATACCCGGCCCATGGATGTATAGACAGCCGGCAACCGCGTACCGACCGACAGAGTAATGGCCATCAACCTGTGGCGGGCCGATGAGCGCACCACGTAAACCACGTCCTGGCCATCAAGCACCGCCAGTGACGAGGACTCCCCCAATTCCGCCGTAATCTCGCCCAGGTACTGCTCGATCACCGCGCGGTACTGGTTGGAAGCCTGATAGGCGTAACCCAGCTGCAGAACTTTGGGTGTCAGCTCAAACTGGCGCCCCACTCGCTTCACAAATCCAAGAGCGTGCAGCGTTAGAACGAAACGCCGGGCCTTGGCACGATCCATACCGGCACGCGCCGCAACTTCGCTCAACGTCATGCGCGGAGACTCACCATCGAAGGCTTGCAGCACTTCAAGCCCCGACGCCAGGGCACTTACAAAATCCCGGTCTCCGGGCTTAAGGCTAGGTTCATCCATTCTCGACCCTTTCAGTGTTTTCATCTGGGCGAATATCCTATCAGCATGTTCGCAGTGCGAACAACGGACCGACACCCTGCGCCTGGGCACATTTGGCCTTGACGATGTAAATCGAATCAAGCGATCATGTTCGCATATAAAACTTATGTTCAGATAGCGAACATCAACCACTATGAGGATCTCCGATGGCTGATTTTCTCTCTCTCCGTGAAGCGGTGAGCAAGCACATTCACGATGGTGACACCGTGGCGATGGAAGGGTTCACCCATCTGATTCCATTCGCCGCCGGACATGAGGTCATTCGGCAGAAAAAGCGTGATCTCACCTTGATCCGGATGACGCCAGATCTGGTCTACGACCAGATGATCGGGGCAGGCTGCGCGAAAAAACTTATCTTCTCATGGGGCGGCAACCCGGGGGTCGGCTCATTGCATCGTCTTCGTGATGCGTTGGAAAACGACTGGCCCAACAGTATCGAAATTCTCGAACACAGCCACGCAGCGATGGCCTGTGCCTACGATGCCGGCGCTGCGGGTCTGCCCTTCGCGGTGCTGCGCGGCTATATAGGTAGCGATCTGCCCAAGGTGAATGACCAGATCGAGTTCATCGACTGCCCATTTACCGGTGAGCGCCTGGCCGCAGTGCGCTCCGTCCGTCCGGATGTGGCCGTAATTCATGCCCAGCGCGCTGATCGCAACGGCAACGTACTGATCGAAGGCATTGTCGGTATTCAGAAGGAAGTGGTGCTGGCCGCCAGTCGCAGCATCGTCACCGTTGAGGAAATCGTCGATGACCTCAACGCCGGCGTGAATGCCTGTGTTCTTCCATCCTGGGCCATTACGGCAATTGCCGAGGCACCGAAGGGGGCCAGCCCATCCTACGCCCTGGGCTACTACGACCGCGACAACGCTTTTTACAAAGACTGGGACGGCATTGCCCGAGACCGGGAGGCCTTCCAGGCCTGGATGAAAGCCAACGTGTTTGAGAAAGGAGCTGCGTGATGAGCCTTGAATTTACGTCTTCAGAAATGATGAGCGTTACTGCTGCCCGCGCACTGACCAGCGAGATGACCTGCTTTGTTGGCATCGGCCTGCCCAGCGAAGCCGCAAACCTGGCGCGCCTGACACATGCGCCGGATATCACCCTGATCTATGAATCCGGAACCCTTCAGACCAGGCCCGATGTATTACCCCTGTCCATCGGCGACGGAGAGCTGTGTCAGTCAGCCCTGACCACCGTGTCTGTACCGGAGATGTTTCGCTATTGGCTCCAGGGCGGCCACATCAGTGTTGGCTTCCTGGGCACCGCCCAGATTGACCGCTACGCCAACCTGAACACCACACTGATTGGCGATTATCGGGCGCCCAAAGTCCGCCTGCCCGGAGGTGGCGGCGCACCGGAAATAGCCACCAACGCAAAAGAAGTGTTTATCACCCTGAAACACTCCAAACGCACCTTTGTGAAAGACGTAGACTTTCTTACGACGGTCGGCTTCGGTCGTGACGGCAAGGCCCGGGACAACGTTCCCAACATTGGTCGGGGACCAACCGTCGTCATCACCGACTTGTGCGTTCTCAAACCAGATCCGGAAACCAGAGAACTGGTCGTGCACCAGTTACATCCGGGTGTGACCCGTGAAGACGTGATCAACGCGACCGGCTGGGAAATCCGCTTCGCCGACGAACTCGGAACCACCCCTGCACCCACGGCAAAAGAGCTGGAAATCCTGCGCAGCCTGAAAGCACGCACCGATGCCCACCATGCCGGCCAACATTGAGGTTTATTATGACTGACGTATTTTTATGCCATCCCCGCCGCTCGGCCATCGGCCGCTTTGGCGGTACCCTGGCCAGTGTGCGCCCGGATGATCTGGCCGCTCAGATCTTCAAAGCGCTGCTGGCAGAGGCTCCCGGACTGGACCCGGCCGCCATCGACGAAGTCATCATGGGCTGCGCCAACCAGGCCGGAGAAGATAACCGCAATGTAGCGCGCATGTCAGCATTGCTCGCCGGACTACCTACCTCAGTACCAGGCACTACCATTAACCGGTTGTGTGGCTCCGGCATGGACGCAGTGGGCACGGCCTTTCGCGCCATTCGCAGTGGTGAAATGAATCTCGTACTGGCAGGTGGCGTCGAATCCATGTCACGGGCGCCCTATGTGATGGGTAAAGCCGACAGCGGCTTCTCCCGCAATCAGAAAATCGAGGACACCACCATCGGCTGGCGCTTTGTGAACCCGCTGATGAAGAAAGAATACGGTGTGGACTCCATGCCGGAAACCGCCGAGAACGTTGCCGAACAGTTCAAGGTGTCTCGCGAAGATCAGGATCTGTTCGCACTGCGCTCGCAGCAAAAGACCGCCAAAGCCCAGAGCGACGGTGTGTTTGCCGAAGAAATCGTGCCTGTTCTGATACCTCGTCGTAAACAGGAAGCGCTGGTATTCGACACTGACGAACATCCCCGCAGCACTACCCTCGACAAGCTCGCCGCACTGCCCACCCCGTTCCGCGAAGGCGGCAGCGTTACCGCTGGCAATGCGTCAGGAGTGAATGACGGTGCCGCCGCCATGTTCGTGGCCAGCGCCGACGCAGTGCAGCAACACAACCTCAAGCCTGTGGCGAAAGTGCTGGGCATGGCCACCGCTGGCGTTGAACCGCGCATCATGGGGATAGGCCCGGTACCGGCCACCCGCAAGTTGCTGGAAAAGCACGGCATCGGCATCCAGGACATTGATGTGATCGAGCTGAACGAAGCTTTCGCCGCCCAGGGGCTGGCCGTCCTGCGGGAGCTTGGCGTTGCCGACGACGATCCGCGGGTGAATCCGAATGGTGGCGCCATTGCCCTTGGGCACCCACTGGGCATGTCCGGCACACGCCTGATGATGACCGCCGCCTACCAGTTGCAGCGTACCGGTGGACGCTACGCTCTGTGCACCATGTGCATCGGAGTTGGTCAGGGAATTGCGACCCTGATCGAACGGGTATAAGCCCCAACGCAACGAGCCCCGGTAATACCGGGGCTCGTCAGTCATACACAGGGCGAGCTCGCCCCCTGCCTTTTCAGATCACGCCAACGTCATCACGCTAACGCATCTTCTTTCCGGGCCACCCAATAGCGACGAATCGCAAAAATCAGGGAAGCTACGGTAAGCAGGATGAACACCCAGGTAATCGGCCCCCGGAAGAAGATCGAAAGATCTCCCTTGCTGATGAGCATGGTCCGCCTGAGGTTGTCCTCAAACATAGGACCGAGAATAAACCCTATCAGGAAGGGTGCCGCGGCGATGCCCGTCCGGTTGAACACGAAACCGAGAACACCGAAAGCCAGCATCAGGCCAATATCAAAAGTGCTGTTATTGACCGCATAAGCCCCGTAAATACAGAACATCAGCACGATGGGTAACAGGATGGTTTTGGGAATATCGGCAATAAGAGAAAAGTAACGAATCGCCGCGTTGCCAACAAACACCAACACGAATGAGCTCACCATAATGCCGCAGAACAGCGCATAGACCAGCGTCAGGTTTTCCTGGAACAGAACCGGGCCGGGTGTGAGGCCATGAATCATGAAGGCTCCCAGAATGATAGCCGTGATCACATCGCCCGGAATACCCAGTGAAAGCAGCGGAATCAATGTCGCGCCGGCCACACCGTTGTTACCCGACTCGGCTGCTGCCACACCCTCCACTTCACCCTTCCCAAAGTTCGCTTTCCGGGGTGACGTTCGCTTGGCTTCGCTGTAGGAAATAAACGCTGCCGAGGTGGCTCCGGTGCCCGGGATCGCACCGATAATAACGCCGATAACGCTACCGCGGACAATCGTTTTCAACAGCCCCTTGAACTCTTTCCATGTCAGCGATGCCCCACTGACCGCGGTACGAATGTGCGGAGCGACCTTGGAAGTATAGAACTCAATCACTTCAGGAATGGCGAACAGGCCGATCAACAAAGGAATAAAGGAAACCCGGTCCATCAGGTTGTAGTTATCGAAAGTCAGTCGCTGGGTACCGTATACCGCATCCAGACCGATGGTGGAAACGATGATACCCAGACCAGCCGCAATCAAGCCTTTGACCACCGAACTACCCGATACCGAAACGATAATGGTCAGCGAGAAACAAATCAGCCAGAAATACTCGGGAGGCCCGAAGTTCAGCGCAATCTTCGCCAGATAAGACGCAAAGAAGATAAGAGCAACGTTGGATATCATATCCGCCACGACCGATGAATAGAGCGCCGTTTTCAAGGCCTTCTTGGCCTTGCCCTGCTGCGCCATGGGATAGCCGTCCAACAACGTACAGGCGGAAGCAGGAGAGCCCGGGGTACGGATCAGAATGGCCGTAATCGAGCCACCGTACATCCCGCCTTTATAGATACCAACCAGCAGCAGAATGGCAGTGACCGGCTCCATTGAAAACGTAAATGGTAACGCCAGAGCTACCGCCATGGTGGCCGTCAGCCCGGGAATAGCACCAACCACAACGCCAACCAGCACCCCAGCCGCAATGGCAAGAAAATTATCGACACTCAGAAAGAGGGCCAGTACTTCAGAAAAGTTTTCCATTATGAGCAACCCAAATACGTAATACCTGAGAACAGACGAACGCCATTATCGACGTGCGTTCCTGAGAATCAGGAGCGCGGTTCAGATCAGTGAGAGCGACTCCCAAAGCGTTCCAGGAGGAAGAGGAACGTTGAGCACATAAATAAACAGCAAAGTCACAACAGCGGGAAAAATAATTGCCAGGGCATACACCCAGATAGTGCGCAATCCGCTTGCCAGGAACAGCAGAACACTGGCCAGAACACCGCTGCCGATGGCACCGAGCTCCTCAAAAAACAGCACGTAGACAATACCGGCGGCGACCATGAGAACCTGGCGCATGATGGGAACACCGCGACGAAACTCATCCGTCTCACTGCGTTTTGGTGGTTTTATCAGGCCATCAATCATCAGCAGGAGAGACAGCGCCAACACCAGCCAACCCGCCAGCTGAGGCAGGAATCGCGGTGACAGCAGCGGGTGCTGCATGTAAGCAGGTATCTCGATGAACGCGGGGATTACGTAGAACAAAAAGCCCAATGCCAGAATAGAAAAAGTGCCCCCCAGAATCGAGTTCGGATTGCACCTGCCATAATGGGATTCACTGGCTGCGGCAAATTGCAGTTCAGACTTTTCCATGATTAGGCCCTGTATAACGATCTGTCTCAAAGAAAAAGGCGGGCTTACCGGTAGGTAAGCTCCGCCCCGAACGCAGCCTGGATCAACGTTTCAGATTTGCTTTCTCTGCAACGTCAGACCACTTCTGAACTTCGCCCTGAACAAACTGGCGGAAGTCGTCGCCCACAACGGTTCCGGCTTCTGCGCCAAACTGCGGCAGGAACTTCGTGAACTCTTCGCCGGCCATGACCTTATCCAGTGCCGCCTGAAGCTTGACCATCCCTTCTTCAGGAAACGACTTGTGCGCGATCAGACCAAACCAGGCAGACGTTTCATAGGTTTCAAGACCATAGCCTTTGCCCGCGTCCTGCATTGTTGGTACGTCTGGCAAGAACTCGGACGCACTCGGTGTGGTCACGGCCAACGCCTTGAGTTTGCCGGATTGAATATGGGGATAAACCGTTGGCATGTTCTCAAAAGCCACATCCACATCGCCGGACAGAAGGGCTGGAAGCGCCTCACCCGAGCCGCGGAAAGGCACGTGAACAAGCTGGGTCTGAGTCAGGTTCTTGAACAGCTCACCAGACATGTGAACCGAACTGCCGATACCCGGCGAACTGAACGACATTTCCTGCTTGCGGGCAGCCTCAACAAATTCAGCGACGGTGTTGTAGGGGCTATCACCCGGCACCACCATCACGTTTGGAATATTAATCACGTTGCGCACAAAGGCGAAGTCAGCCACCGGATCATAACGAAGGTTCGGATACAGGGAGGCGCCAATGGTATGACCGGGAGATGCCATCAACAGCATATGATCGGAACCACGCCCGCCGCGCGCCAGCTGGCCGGTCGCCACGGTAGATCCGGCACCTGGACGGTTCTCCACGACCACGGTCGTCAGCTCTTTTTGCAGCAGATCAGCAACCTTCCGAGACAGGAGATCCGTTGTACCACCTGCAGAATAGGGAACCACCAGACGTATGTTGTCCTCAGGCCATTCATCCGCCTGCACCAACCCACCACAGGACAGCGATACTGCCGTCAGGGCGTACAGGAACTTGTTTCTTACACGACTCTTCACGAATTTCAGCATTTTTATGGTTATCCTACTCAGCAAAGATAAATGTTCGTTTATCGAACTTATGTTCGCATATTGCGCGGGTACGTAATCTCACATATTCGCGAACAAGGTGCAAGATTTTTCCCCATACACATCCACCACCTTCAGCGAAAAAAGACGCGCAGCAGGACGAATGAAAGCAACGAGTGTCGCTAACCCCACCCCATCATTGAGATTTTCAGAGCAGAACACAGCACAGAGCCGAATCAGGAAAAGACGCCTTCAAGCGGCGCAGGAGGAAGGTAAACAGCCCCCTTTTCAACGGGGGCTAATGCATTCAGGTAAGCGTTCAGGGCAGTACTTCGGTGAGTTTTCGGGCAGCGTGCTGCATGATGGGTACATACTCACTGACAATGTGCTCCATCGAAACCGAGCTGACATGACTACTGGAGTTCAGCGCAAACCGGGCCGTACCACGACGATCAAACACCGGCACAGCCAGCGCCCTCATACCCAGCTCGAGTTCCTGATCCACAATCGCATAGCCATCAGAGCGAATCTTGCTCAACTCGGTTCTGAGCGCCTCCGGCCCCTTGGTGTAAGCGGTCAGTTGTTCAAACTGCGTTTTTTCCATGACATCTTCCAGCTCAGGGCTCTGCAGCGAAGCCATCAGAACCCGCCCTCCGGACGTGGCGTAAGCTGGTAAACGCGCTCCGATCTGAAGGTTCATCGGAATCAAACCACGACGGGGAATTCGGGCGACATAGACAATATCGACACCATCGAGCACCAGAGCGGAACAGGATTCACCCAACTGATAGGAGACCTCTTCCATGATCGGTGTAACGGTTTCCGAGAAATCCAGCGACGCCAGATACGAATAGCCAAGTTCCAGGACCTTGGCGGTCAGGCCAAACTTTTTATCATCCTGGGAAACATAGCCGAGCTTTTGCAACGTCAGCAGAAAACGACGCGCAGAAGCCCTCGAAAGGTTGTTTTTTTCCGCCACTGCCGACAAGGTCATCGATGGCGTATCGGTGTCAAAGGACCGTATAACATCGAGTCCGCGCGCAAATGTAGACAGGAATTCCTTGTCTGCACCGGCAGCATCTGATTTGTGGTGACTCATCCTGACTCATCCCCTCTTAATTAGCTCCAGCAACCGTTCGATAATCGGACAGTTGTTCGAAGCGGCGGATAATGACAGTGACGAATGGACTATGCAAGCCGCTTGCATCCGGAAAATCCCGGGACTGAGCGCTACGCCCTGCCCCGGTTCCGAGTTTCTGAACTCAGTCTTTTCCGGCCATCCAGTCGTCAAGAGTCAGGTTGCACTCGACCAGTTTTTTCAGCAATGGGGCGGGGGCCCAATGCGCCTCGCCGGTACTCTTATAAAGACGCTCTATGCATTCATACACCGCGCTCAGGCCGCGACGGCTGGCATAGAACATGGGCCCGCCCCGGTACGAAGGGAACCCATAACCGTGCACATATACGACGTCGATGTCAC
This sequence comes from Marinobacter sp. F3R08, assembly GCF_018860425.1. Lineage (GTDB taxonomy): Bacteria > Pseudomonadota > Gammaproteobacteria > Pseudomonadales > Oleiphilaceae > Marinobacter. The sequence continues at coordinate 223,602 of NZ_JAHKPI010000020.1, forward strand.
TCGGGCGCTGGGCAATGCCTTCTTCCAGAATGCGGAAGCCTTCATTGATCAACCCCATGAGGTGCCGATCAAGAATTTCCTCATCGCCGAGCACACGACGTTCCACGCCCTGCTGCCCGGCCTGCTCCTCGATGACAGCCAGAACCTCTGGATCCGCTGAGCGGGCGCGGGTCTCGGGATCGTAACGGTAGTACCCGGCACCGGTCTTTTGCCCCAGTCGTCCCATTTCAACCAGTGTGTCTGCAATACAGTAGCTGCGCGGGTCGCCTTTCTGTTCATCCGTCAGCGCCTGTCGCGCCTTGTAGCCGATATCCAGACCGGCCAGATCACCCACGGCCAGCGGGCCCATGGCCATGCCAAACCCGGTCAGTACGCGATCGATTTGCTCGGGCTCTGCCCCTTCTATCATACAAAGCTGGGCCTCACGCGCGTACTGCCGCAACATCCGGTTGCCAATGAAGCCATAGCAAACGCCGGCCAGCACAGGTACTTTACCGATGCGTTTACCCAGAGCCATAGCGGTCGCGATCACGTCTTCCGCGGTCTTTTCCGCACGGACAACTTCAAGCAGCCGCATAACGTTTGCCGGGCTGAAGAAGTGCAATCCCACGACATCCTGAGGACGCGAGGTTGCTGCCGCAATCTCGTTGACGTCCAGGTATGAGGTATTCGACGCCAGAATCGCGCCTTCTTTGCAGACCTCATCAAGGCGACCGAATACCTGTCTTTTGACATCCATACTTTCAAAAACCGCTTCGATCACCAGATCAACATCGGCCAGCGCTTCATAATCCGTGGTGCCGGCGATCAATGCCTGACGCGCAGCTGCCTGCTCTTGCGAGAGTTTGCCTTTGCTGACGGTGGTCGTGTAATTCTTGCCAATCAGCGCCAGTCCAGCATCCAGAGCCTTCTGATTGAGCTCCAGCAAAGTGACCGGGATACCCGCATTGGCAAAAGACATGGCGATTCCACCACCCATGGTTCCGGCACCAATGATAGCTACGCGATCAATAGCTCGAGAAGCAATGGATTTACCCAGCCCCGGCACCTTCGGCGCCTGACGCTCAGCGAAGAACATGTGCCGCAATGCCGCCGATTGCTCCGACTCACAACACTCGACAAATCGGGAGCGTTCGTAAGCCAGCCCTTCATCGAACGGCTTCGCCATGGCAGCTTCGATACAATCGACTATGCGCTGTGGCGCTTCCTGCCCGCGCTTACGCTTGCGAAGCACCTTGCGATAGGCCTCGAACGCGTCACTATCGAAACTCTCAGCCGGAATGGAGGTATCGCTGACACGCCGGGGGCCGGCACCCGCTGCCACCAGCTCACGAGCGTAAGCCAGTGCGGTCTCTTCAAGAGGGCCATCGATCACGCGATCAATCAGCCCCAACGCACGTGCTTTCTCCGCGGCAATTTTCTGTCCGCTGGTGATCATATCAAGCGCCGCCTGTACACCAATTAGCCGGGGCACTCGCTGGGTTCCCCCTGCGCCGGGCAGCAGCCCAAGGGTGACCTCGGGAAGCCCGACCGCAGCCGAATCAAGCGCGCAACGGTAATGGCAGCTCAGCGCCACTTCAAAGCCTCCGCCCAGGGCAGTGCCATGAATTGCCGCAATCACCGGCTTGGCCGAGGCTTCAATCGCCGCATTAACCTGAGGCAAAGACGGCGCTTCGATGGGTTTGCCGAATTCGCTGATGTCAGCACCGGCAATAAACGTGCGACCTTCGCACACAATAACAACGGCTTTGGAGTCGTCTGCCTGGGCGGTGGTTATGGCGTCAAGAACGCCTTTGCGGACGCCGTGTGAAAGGGCATTTACCGGTGGGTTATTAATCGTGATAACAGCAAGTTCGTCTACTCGGCGATAGGAAACCACCATAGTGAGGCTCTCCTGTGAGATTGAATAGCAGAAGCCGTGCTTGCGCGACGGCTTCTGGCGATGGAGAAAGTTGAAAGAGTTTTACGACTAACCTAGAGAACACCCCTGGCCCGCAGCGACGCGATTTCTTCAGGCGACTTATCAAGCACGCGCTCAAGAATCGCATCGGTATCTTCACCCAGCAACGGGGGCGCTTTTTGATAGACCTGCGGGGTTTTGGAGAACTTGATCGGGTTAGCAATGCCCGGCACTTTGCCCAGCTGAGGATGCTCCAGCTCAATTTTCATATTGCGGGCCTGCACCTGCGGGTCTTCAAAGACCTCGGCAAGATTCTGAATGGGGCCACAGGGAACATGTACGCCGACCAGGCAATCCATCCAATCCCGGCTGGTTCTGGTACGCGTGAATTCACACAGTTTTCCCACCAGCTCTTCCCGGTGGAGGACACGCTGCGGGTTGGTGGCAAAGCGCGGATCTTCCGCCAGCTCCGGCTGGCCCAGTGCCTTGCACAGACGCTGGAACTGACCGTCGTTTCCGACCGCAATGATCACCTTTCCGTCTTTCGTGGGGAATGGCTGATAGGGTGCAAGGTTGGGGTGATACTCTCCCGTACGACCAGGCACCTTGCCGCTGCAGAAATAATTCTGGGCCTGATTCGCCATCCAGCTGACCTGAACATCCAGCAACGCCATGTCGAGATGCTGCCCCTCACCGGTATTCGTGCGGTGATGAACAGCCGACAAGATGGCAATCACGGCGTTCATACCGGTGGTCAGGTCGGCGACCGCCATACCTACCCGCATCGGGCCTGCGCCGGGCTGACCGTCAGGAACACCGGTAATGCTCATCAACCCGGACTGTGCCTGTATCAGATAATCGTAGCCAGCATCCGCAGCCATCGGACCGGTATGACCAAACCCGGTGACCGAACAGTAGATAAGCCCTGGATTGATTTTGGACAGATCTGCGTAACCCAGGCCTTTCTTGTCGAGCCCGCCGGTTTTGAAATTCTCGACCAGCACATCGCACTCTGCCGCCAACTCCTGAATCAGTACGCGACCCTCAGGGCTGCCGATATCCACCGTCACCGAATGCTTCCCGCGGTTGGCGGAAAGATAATAGGCCGACTGTTTAGTGGTATTACCCTGCGAGTCCTTGAACCAGGGAGGCCCCCAGTGCCGGGTGTCATCACCCAACCCGGGACGCTCGATTTTGATAACCTCCGCACCCAGGTCAGCGAGGATCTGAGTGCACCACGGCCCCGCCATAACACGGGACAAATCAAGTACTCGAATACCCGACAATGGGCCTGACATAACAGTCTCCTCGATCAAAGCGCGTGTTGGGCGTTACGGATTATCTGCTTGGCGATTACCAGCTGCTGTATCTGAGAGGTACCTTCGTACAAGCGGAATAGCCGCACATCCCGGTAGAAACGCTCGACGCAGTACTCACTGATATAGCCGGCGCCACCGTGAACCTGCACGGCCCGATCGGCAACCCGGCCAACCATTTCCGTGCAGTACAGCTTGCAGCTGGCAGCATTCAGCGACACCGATTCACCGGCATCGTAGGAGCATGCGGTTGCTTCAACCATGCATTTTCCGGCGTAGTATTCTGTCTGGCTATCCGCAAGCATCGCCTGCACCAGCTGAAAATTGCTGATCTCCGTACCGAACTGCTTGCGCTGGGTGGCGTAGGTAACACTTTCATCAATCAGGCGCTTGGCCGTACCCACGCTCAGAGCGCTGATGTGCAAACGCCCTCTGTCCAGCACTTTCATTGCGGTTTTAAAACCCTGACCTTCTTTACCACCGATCAAGGCATCCGCTGGCACCCGAACGTTCTCAAAAATCACATCACAGGTATGCGCTCCTTTCTGCCCCATCTTTTTATCAGGCTTACCCAGAGAAATACCCGGCAACGTGGCGTCCACCAGGAAAGCGGACACGCCCCGCCCACCTTCTTCGCGAGTACCCGTTCTGGCCATCACGGTGAACACACCGGCACGGGGAGCGTTGGTGATGAAGCGCTTGCTGCCATTAATAATGTAGTCATCGCCATCGCGACGGGCACTGGTCATTACTGAGCCCGCATCGGAGCCGGCATCAGCCTCGGTCAGCGCAAAAGAACCAATCAACTCGCCGGTGGCCAGCTTGGGCAGGTACTTGGCTTTCTGTTCCGGGGTGCCATCAATCACAATACCCTGGGAGCCAATACCCACGTTGGTGCCGAACATCGAGCGGAAGACCGGTGAGGTGTACCCCATTTCCTGGATGATGGCGACTTCTTCCGACATCGTCAGACCCAGACCACCGAATTCTTCCGGGATGGACAAACCGAACAGGCCCATATCCTTCATTTCTTCAATCACTTCTTCAGGAATGCGATCTTCTTCCGCAACCTGCATTTCCAGGGGTACGAGGCGGTCCCGTACATAACGGCGCACACTGTCGATAAATTGGTTCAGAGTTTCTTGATCAAGCGCCATTATGGCCTCCACCTTTCGATACGTTGACGACGACCACCCATCAAATCGGCAGTCAGTTAATGAAAATCAATGTTCCTGAAGAGCTGCTATAACGATCAGGCCGAAACGGCCACCACGATTGCACTCAGGCAACTGCTGAGCCCCAGGAAAAAACACGAATAAGACAGGTTCCAGCCGTAGGACGCCGTCCGCGCGTCATAGCCGGTAAATCGCTCAAGCAGTATGGCGTTTGCCGAATAGGGGGTGCCGGCAATGGTGACCCCCCAGCCCGTGACCATGGCAATACCAAGTCCGAGAATAGAGGACTCTGGCCAGATAGGACCTAACACACCCCCGAAAACCGTTGCTGTTAAAATGGGATTGACCCCGACCGCCCCACCGGCATAAAACAACCACGGTATGCAGGTTACCGCGACGGCGTACGCCCAGCCTGGCAGCGCAAAATCGCTGCCCAGCGAACTCAGCGCGGTAACTGTCAGTGCGCCCCCCAGAAAAGACGCACCACCCATAATCGCCAACTCATTGGAGACGTTCGCCATAGACGGCAGGTTGACAGTCCCGACAACCAGACGCGTGATCACCAGATAAAGAATAATCACGGTCAGGCAGCTCAGGGTTACCGCTTGAGAGTAGGTCAGGCCCGCTCGGGTATTGAGTGCATAGGCTTCCAGCGAGATAAACAGCGCCAATCCTACAAACCGCACCCACGGCCAGAATGCGTGTACCTCACCAACTCCAGAGTCGTCCGTCACGCCCAACACCGACGAAGCACCGAACTCGGTCTCCCGAAACCATACCCCGACCAAGAGATAGCTCAGCGCAAATGGGATGCTCCATACCAGCAGCGTCCAGCTCGCCAGCCCCGGTAACAAGGTCACCGTCAGCGCTACCGCTATCGATAATGGCGACGCCATCGGCGAAGCACCAAATCCCCGAATGACCGCCCGCGACGCGTTTCGGGTGGCTGCATCATCACCACCATCCTGTACCTGTTTACCAATCATGGTGGCGACCAACCCTACCGATCCGAAGTTCAGTGGGATCGCCAATACCCCGGTACCGAGGCTCAACCCGAGATAACGGGCCGCCGCACGGCCACCGAACAGACTTCGGGAAATCACCGCCAAATCCTTCGAGGTACTGAGTACCGCCGACAGCAACATCACCGCCAGGATCAGCCCGGTGATTCCGGCCATGCGCTGAACCGCACTGGCGAGAACGTCGGGATTCACCACCAGAGCCAGTACAGCGACCAGCAGGATCAGCGACGCAATCACCCGGGCGACCGGGCGTAGCTGCCCCCACCCCAGAAAAATCACGACACAAGCCAGCAACGCCACAACAGCAGATCTACCGGGCAGGAACGCCAGAGCGCCAAAACACAGGGCAAGGTAGGCAAGACCCGAGCGCAGACGGTGTAACGTCGCTCCTTTTATCACTGTGTCGCTAGCCCACCGCGTGCAGTTGCCAGGCTCAGACCGGCTCTACTCATAACGCTTGTTCCATAACTGGCTTTCTGGATTGAGCGCGCAAGATACCATCACAAAAAAAATGCCACTATTATATACTTTGTATATATTCTATTTAATTATTAGATACCTTATTGGCGCTGCCATCAGACAGCGACATCCTGAGGAAAACCAGCAACCGCTTCAGGCGAATACACCCTATGTCATTTCAGCTAAAGATCGACCTGCGCCAACTCAACACCTTTCTCACCATTGCAGAGGTTGGCAGCTTCAGTCGCGCCTCGGAAAAACTGTTCATTGCCCAGCCAGCCCTGAGCCGGCAAATCCGTTTGATGGAGGAGGCCCTTAACGCCGAGGTGTTTGTGCGGCACGGCCGTGGGGTCGCGCTCACCGTCGCAGGCGAATTGCTGTACGAAAAAGCGATGGCCATTTTTCAGGATCTGGAGCGTACCCAGGCTTCCGTGGCCGCTATTGCGGGTGAAGTCACCGGGCAGGTTATTCTTGGCATGTTACCTACCGCAGCCGATACGTTTTCCGGCAGCCTCATCAGCGAGTTCCGCCGAAAATTCCCCCGTGTCAGGCTCTCCGTCAAATCCGCTATGAGCGGCACCTTGCAGCAAATGGTGTCACAGCATCGTGTGGATCTTGCGGTCACCTACAACCACGGCAAGCACAAGCATGTACAGCACACACCACTCATCGAAGAGCGCTTTTTCCTGATTGCTCCCCCCACAGACAAACTCGCCCTGCGTCAAAGCATCTCCCTGGAAGAGGTGCTTGAGTTACCCCTGGTCATGCCGGAAGAAAAGCACGGCCTGCGCGAACTCATGGAAAAAGAAGCCGTGAAACACCAGAAGAAACTCCAGTTGGCCATTGAGGTTAACGCGTGGCCATTGTTAACGGATCTGGTAAGACGTGGGCTGGGCTATACGGTACTGTCTTACGCCTCGGTCTATGAAATGGTGATGCGTAAAGAAGTCGTGGCCATCCCGATTGATACGCCGAAACTTCACCGGTCGCTGGCCATTGCAACGCCGCGCGACCTGCCTCCCTCCCTGGCCACCCTGAAGCTCGCCGAAATCATCATGAATCAGGTCACGCTTCAGGTCGCAGACGGCATCTGGGAAGGTCGCCCGCTGTTTGGCAACAACGCGTTGGACAGTATCAGCGCGCCCTCCGATTATGGCCTGGCCGAGGCGTAACATCGCAGTAATGACTAAAACAGATATCGATCTATAGATTTGCGGCATAGCTGCAATCCAATTTAGGTAATTGTTCGCCTGATGCCACACTGATAATTTCTGCCGCCCGCGAGATCCGGGTGGTGGTTAATTGCGTCATACCGTGCCACTGCCCTGCGGCAACAGCAAAAACAACGTTGACAAAGGCACCAAAGATGACCAAAAACAAACTGTCCTCTTCAGTACAATTATTTTCCGGCGTTCTCATTCTTGGCCTGGCAAATACCGCAAGCGCACTCCAGATCGAAACGGAAAATGCCAAGATCGATATTTACGGCTACGCACGGCTGAACGCGTCTTACGACATTAACGAAGACATCAGCAGAAGCAGTGGCACCCGTTCCGGCGACTTCAGCCAGATCAACACCGGCGCCGCAGAAGACAACGAAGCCTCCGGATACTTTGGAGCTGATGCCGTTCAATCCCGCCTGGGCATTCGCACACGCATGACCAATGGTGTCATGGTTAACCTGGAAGGTGATTTCAGGGGTGGCACCAGCGGTGGCCAACTTCGCTTGCGCCACGCCTATGGGCAGTATGGGAATTGGCTAATGGGCCGGACCTGGTCCAACTACAACAGCTTTGTTGGTAACACGTCCGTACTCGAAATGGACGGCGTCGCCGGCAACGCAGGCCTCTATAACCGAACCGCACAAGTACGCTACATCCACGGAAACCTTACCATCGCCGTGGAAGACCCAAAGCCCAACATCCTTGATCAGGCCACCAAAAGCGGCCTGCCTACGCTGACTGCGCGTTACGAAAATAAAGCCGGAGCACTGAAGTTCTCCTCTGCTGCGCTCATTCAGGAAGTCGGGTACGACACCGGCACCAACGATGATTCTGCCCTGGGCTTTGCTGTCTTCGGCGCAGCCAGGTTCCAGGTGACCGATACCGTAAGCATTCAGGGTAATGTCAACTATACGGATGGGGCTAACAGCTACCTTTGGCGCTCTGGCACCAATTACTACGGTGAAGACGCTTACATGAACGGGAGCGATGTTGAAACCATCGTTGGTTACAGCGCCAATCTCGGCACCACAATCAAGGTTGGGCCAGGATCACTCAGCGCCGTGTACGGAATGACCACAATGGACTGGGACGATGCGGTAGCGGATGGATTAACCGTTGCCGACAAGCATGAACGCAACACAAATGCTTTTGTTACCTACAAATGGTCTCCTGTGAAGAGCGTTATGCTGGGCGTAGAGTACGGACGGTTCCAGGTAGAAAAAGTAAGCGGTGACGAGGGCGATGCCAACCGCCTGATGTTCGCTGCGCAATATAATTTCTGAACCACAGCTAACGTCTTCGTACTGCCACGAGAATCCGGGCAGTCCCGGAAAGGCGAAGCCCAAGAAATAAAAAACCCGCGCCACAGGATCTGTGCGCGGGTTTTTATTTAGCTCCAGGAGATCAATCGATCAATATTTACCGACAGCGTTAATGAACCAACCCTGAGTCCGGAACGACATATCCGTCAGGTCGTCACTGAAATCACTGAAGTTATAACCGAGACCGGCCTTCAAATGATTGCCAAAGTGATGATAGACACCGACCAACGCACCGGTGCGGGTATCGTCAGCCGCATATTCATCACGTCGACGAATCTCGGTCATCAGATCCCACTTACGCGTAACGTGCCAGTCAAGGCGAAGGGCCGCAAGCTGCCCGCGACTGTCGAACCATTCGGCTGAGTCATCACGACTCATGCGCAGTTCGCTCAAGCGATAAGCGTATCGTCCGCCCACACTCCAGCGTTCTGTCAGGTCGTAAATACCGTCGATCGCAAAAACATGGCTGCGCTGTGAATAATCGATGGTGCTCCCAGTAGAACTGCTCAACTGTTCAGACGGTGCCAGATCAGACAGGTAAGTATACTTGGTCAGCAAGTTAAGCCTGTCATTGAATACCGGGCGGTAGGCATAGCCGACAGACCCTTCAACGAAGTTACCATCAAAGAAGTCACCCAGGGTCGAGTTGCCAATCGAAAGGTCCAGCTTACTGATAAAGCGCCATTCCGGGTTGATCCTGTAGCTGAAATTGTTGCGCATCAGCCAGACATCACGGGTTTCAGCATCGGTTTTGTCTTCACGGTATTCGAGAGCACCGGCATAGAGCACTTCTTCGCCGCTATACCCGATTTTACCACCTAGAGCCCGCCGTCTGAGTTCATCACCTAATTCACTGTTGATGGTTCCGAACTCCGTGTTCAGGCCATAGCTCCAGTTATCATTCGGCGCAAAGTCGAGTCCATAGGCCTGAATCAGACCACTTTGTTCGCTCGCGTCCTGATAGCGTTGCTCCGCGTATACACTCACCGTGTTGGTCCAGCGCGAACGTGCACCGGTTACGATCTGGCTGGTTCGGCCACCAAAGCCATCATCGGTGCGATCATTGTCCAGTTCGTAGTTGAGGTACAGGTTGGTGCGGTCAGACGCATCGTAATTAACCCCGGCCTTGCCTCCCACACCCAGATTACCGTCGGAGATTTCACCGCTGAGCGATGTGCGGGGGTTGATACGATAATGACCACCTACACCGCCTCTGTTGTTGGCCGAGCGAGTGCCACTGCGATCAAGCGTTCCCTGGGTAAAGCCATACACCGACCAGTCTTCGTTATCCCGGTATAACGCCTGCACCAGGAGATCATTACGACTCCCGTCGTTGGTGCCTACCTGGGTTTCCTGATCATCCGCCCGAATGCCCGCGGAAAGCTGCCAGTTCTCATCGAGATCGTGAGCAATCGCAGCCTCAGCCGAGCGCTTCAGGGTACCGCCGTCCTCATCCAGCTCATCCGCTTTAACGATCACTTCGGTATCATCGCCAACCGGCGCCGTGAAGCTACCTCCAACCTGCTGGGTATCCAGGCTGGTTAAACGCCCTGGTGCAGAAAAGCCAGCGTCCCGTTGCTCGAAGTAGAAGGTACCGCCACCCTCGTTCTCACTGCCCAGATCGCGCAGGGAGAATGCGGTTTCCAACCGGTGGGCGCGGGCATCTGAGGTGGTTCCCACCACGCTGCTGCTGAAACCAAAACCACCATCAAAGGAAGTAAACTGCTCAAAACCGTCGCCAGTGCTTTGCGCCGATTCAAGCTTGATCCAGCTGCTGTCACTCTGGCGCAACAGCACATCAACCCCTGCCAACTCCTGTGTATCGCTACCGGTCTGCTCCTGCCGACTGCCCGTCACGCCGATACGTGCCCAGTCAGAAGCCCAGTAAGCTGCCCGTCCGCCCACGGCGATGTCGTCCAGTTCATCGACGCCAGGTGAATATTCGTAGCCAACCACCAGATAAGCCGCATTGCCACTAAGGCTGCCACCAGATCGCACCAGAAGACTGCCATCAACGGTGCTGGAGAGCGGCTCGGACAGGATGATCCGCCCTTGCAGGGCATTTACATCATAATCAATGCCCGAAACCAGATCCTGGCTGTACAGCACCAGGTTAGAATCCTGGTCCCGAACCTCAATACGTACCCGCTCGCTACCTTCAGTCAGATCCTGGTGTTTCAGGAAGTACAGCGAGCCACCGGTACCACGGAACTCTTCACGTGCCGACGCCGTACCCGGCTGAGCCGCGAACCCTTCAATCTGCAGACGACGTTCGCCAAAAGCGGTGTAATCATCGCTGTTGAAACGAAGCTGTGCGCCGTAGAGACTACGATCGATCTGACTTAACTCTGTTGCCCGAATCTCTTCCCGGAAATTCCCCCACATCGCATGGGATTTTCCGTCTTCCACTTTAAGGTAGAACTTGCCTCGGGTCGGTGCATCCTCAACCAGCGTGGAATCGTCACCAAAGGTTGTCCACCCCTGATCACTATCCATACGACGGAGGAACTCGCTGGGGTTCTTGTCGTTGAAGTTGCTCAGAATGCTGCTGAAGGATTCTTCAGTGGTATCAACACTCGCGGTCACCGTGTACTTATTATCGATCTTACCTTTGGTGTAGAACGCCAGTCGGCCGTCGACATAGAGTTTGTCGTCGTAATAGCGGTCTTCGCCGGTCACCAGACGGGCCGGTCCGGTGGTGTTTTGCTGACCGACGGTAATGTCGGCAATGGCCACGGTGAACCAGTCCTTGGCCGGAAGACGCAGATCTCGTCGATAGATACGCCCCTTGCCCTCGTTATCCAGCACCGCAACCTCTACGCTGTGCAACCCTCGGGGTATGATCTGACTGCTGGCAAAGTGACCTTTCTGGTCAACCGGTACCGGCCGTCCCATTACATACACCTGCTGATCCGACTTGATTTTCTTGCCGTTCACTGTGACGGTACCGCCGGCTACCGGAATGCGGTGGCGCTGCAACCGGCTCTCGCCGTACCCCGCCAGAAGATCTGCTTTCGCATCCTCGGCTTCTTCGTCAGTCATCGGTGAATGTGACACGTTCAGCGACCGAACACTGGTTTCATCGAAGCGGTCCTCGGTATCGTAAACCCTGAGCTGGTAATACACTCGCTCGGGGAGCTCACCGGTAGGCACCCATTCACCTTCCAGGTGCTCATCCAGAGTGACTGTCGCCAACACATCAGGCTGCGAGAACACACCTCTGCGCCCCAGGATCCGCACTTCAGCACGATCTATCCAGTGCAGATAGTTACTGTAGCCACGAAACTCCACAGGCTCCCCGACATGCGCCAGGCGAGGGCCAGACACCACGTTCAGGCGAGGCTTCGCCGACAGGTTGTCATAACGCACCTGCAACAGATCACGGGCCAACGCCACGTCGACGCAGCGTTGGTCATCAGCACTACCTGGCTGCTCCGAGGCATCCTGCTGCTGACCGTCCAGACTGATACGGAAGGGTGCCAACTCATCGGAGGCTACCGAACCGGTGGAACAGACTAACGGTAACGGAGCCGCCACCGGAGTCACTTCGTCATACCAGATCTCGATTTCCACACGGCGGTTGACCGCCATACCTGCCAGAGTGTCGTTACTGACCAAAGGCTCGTCCGGCCCGCGGCTGTAGAACTCAAGCTGATCACTGCCAAGGTTCAGGCGCTGGCGGAATGTTTCACCCACCTCCTGAGCCCTTTGCAGACCGAGGTCATAGTTATCACGATAAATCTCCTGTGCCCGCTTCGACAATCGCTGTGGATCGGTATGGCCAATGAAGCGCATGCGCAGATTGCGTTTGTCAGCCAGGCGATCCAACAGTTTCTGAAGCGCCTCACTGTCCGGCTCAGGAATCACCGACCGGCCGGACTCAAAGCGCACCACCGGCAAGTCATCATCCAGCATGACCGAGCTGATTATTTCACCATTGACGCCCAACAACCGCGTGCGCTCTGCCAGAACATCACCCGGCAGTTGCCACAGGATCAGCCGCTCGCGAGGCAATTCGCGTTCAGAATCTTCGGGCACGGCCGGCAAGCCTGTAGTAAAAGGACGACGCTGCACTTGCGATTCGTCCTGCATGGCCCCCCGGGGCCCCTGCAAACCACACCCATCCTCCATACCACATTCCTGTGGACGTTCCTCTGCCAGTGCCAGCAGAGGCGTAAACATCAGCGCAACAACAGCGCTCATTTTCCAGTTAAAAGCCTTCATCGGATCACCTCCACGCTGTCAGTCGCCGGCACAATTTCTTCCTCAAGTTGCAGGTCATAACAGCAACCGTCCGGTTCCCAGCGCTCTGTAATCCAGTCGCGGATGTATCCTATGCGCTCACGTGCCTGATCAACCGGTGAATCCACCGGCATGCGATAAGCAATGCGCAGTATTGATGGCTCGGCATGCAGCAGGTCCAATACTTCCTGCATGCGCGTCTGGTAGTTGGAGTTCAGTTCGTTGTCGGAGTTGAAGGCATCGCTGCCCAGATCCAGGCGAATAACCCGGTGGATGCTGGCCCCGAAATTGGCTTTGGTCATCCGACCCTGCGTGATACGCAAGACACGAGGATTCTCGGTGATAATCCGGTAACCACTTGGTAGCGTCCGCTCATCCACCTTGATGATGAAATTGCCGCCGCGAAGCTCGCTTGGCACATCGGCACAGGCCACGTGGTAACGGCCATGCTCATCCGTGGTTATCAGCCATCCCCTCGGTGTGGCCAGACGCACCCCGGGCAGACCACCTTCACCAGAATCCTGATAGCCATTGCGGTTCTGATCGTCGTATACGGTGCCGATAATGTCCGTGCAGTCGAAAACCGGATCCGGAACAACCCGAACAACGGCCGACGCAACATCAGACAGACGTCTGGATACCGGCAGGCTGGAGGCCCAGGCCGTATTGGTGTAGTCGTTGAATCCGACACCTGACCCGACAACCAGAAGCAGCTTGATGGTCAGAACTTCACTACCGCTGAGAGATTGTCCCGGCCAGGTCAAAAGACGACCCTCAACAACCGGCTCATAAGCGAAATCGTTGACGCGCGCAGAATCTTTGACGTACGTGAAGCCACTTGGTATCTGATCCTGCACATCAATATCAGTGATACGTTCAGACAGCGTATTCGTCGCGGTAATCGTGTAAGGGACTAACTCACCACGGGTAACACTGACTTTTGGCGTCGTCTTGGTGACGGCAATCGCGCTGTCCGGAATCGGATCAACCGGCAAGTGGTTATTCACCAGACTCATAACGCCGTCACTGAACTCGAAACTCGTGTAGTACCGGGTTCCTTCTGCGTCGCCGGTCAGAACTGACGCGTCGGTAGCACAGGACAGTGGGTCGTGCAGAGGTGCCTGATTATCAGGTGCCTGATTGTTGGTCTGAACAAGCACCGTATCAGTCAGTGACCTTACAGAAAGCGTGTTGTCACAAACAGGGATCACATCAGAGAGTCCTGAGAGATACCCAGGTGGTGAGGTCAATTCCAGTGTGTAGGTTCCCGAAGGAGCGGAATCAAGCAGAACAAACTGATAGATACCATCATCGCCGGTGACCTGTTCCAGCGTACCCTGGAGCACATCCTCAGCCGTAAAGCCTGCAGGGCCGATGATTCGCACCGTCGCGCCGGAAACCGGCGTGCGGCTTTCGGAATCATAGACGACACCGGCAGGATCCAGAGGCAGGCTCTGTTCAACAATATCCTGTCCACCAACAATCACCATCTCACTCAGCAGGCCCGTCGTGTTATCCGCGCCCGTCGGATTGCTCGGACTGATGACACCCAGGGCAAACTCTTCCCCGCTTTCATTCGGAACGGGGCGACCGAAGTAATAGCCGCTATCAGGATGCCTGAAGCGCACTTCGTAACCTTCGCCAGGTGTCAGATTGCTGAATTCATAGCCACCGGTCGAATCAGTAACCGTTTCGGCGATTGCAACGCCGTCATGCCACAGCTCTACAGGCCATCCCGGAACGCCGGTTTCGCCGGGATCAAAGATGTTGTCGTGACTGCTATCTCGCCACACATGCCCGGAAAGCGAAGGGATGGTCCACTCGGCGAAGTCATTTCCATCCGACCGGGCAACACTGGTCAAATCAATGACTGAAATCGAACTGGGCGTGGTTGATACCGGAGTGGCTTCGCCGCCAGCGGTACCCGGAATGGTTGTACCATTCAGCAATCCCTCGGGCTGATCCGGTTGTGTCACCTGATACACACCCGGTGGCAATCCGTCGAAGACATAGGAGCCATCACTCTCGGTGATGCGGCTGTCGCTGATGGAATTACCATTCTCATCGGTTCCGGAGAGCACAACAAGCTGACCACCCAGGCCCGTGTCATTGTCGTCGTATGCATCGTTGATGTTCCGGTCATGAAAAACCCGACCGGAAATGGAACGGTTACCCGAGGTTGAATCAGTCCATTCGGCGAAGTTGTTTTCAACTGACGCGAACTGGCTGGTCAAGTCAATCTGCCGGATGGCGCTCGGCGTGGTCGTTGTCTCTGTCGCCTGCCCGCCAGCAGAACCCGGTATAGTGGCACCGTTCTGAAGCCCCTCGGGCTGATCAGGCTGGGTTACTTCGTACACACCCGGTGGCAATCCGTCGAAGAGATAGGAGCCATCGCTCTCGGTGGTGCGGGTTTCGCTGACAGCGTTGCCATCCTCATCAATGCCGGTGAGCACAACACGCTGCCCTCCAAGGCCGGCATCAGTGCCGTCAAAGACATCGTTGATGTTCTTGTCATGGAACACCCGACCAGAGATAGAGCGATCACCGGAATCGGTTCCACTCCATTCGGAGAAGTTGTTCTCATCCGATGAGTACAGGCTCCGGAGATCAATATCGTGAATAACACTGGGTGTTACATCAACGTCCGTTACCCGGCCACCGGCCGATCCGGCAATGGTGGTACCGTTCTGCAACCCTTCAGGTTGGTCCGGTTGTGTCAGTCGGTACAGACCTGGTGGCAAACCCGTGAAGATATAAGTTCCGTCACTTGCGGTAACGGTGGTGGCGTTCACAGGATTATTGTCGTTATCCACACCCCACAGCACGATGGTCTGACCGCCAAGGCCGACATCGTCACCGTCGTAGAGGGCGTTACGATCAAGATCGTGAAACACCCGACCTGAGATACTTCGGCCCGGCGATGCCGGATTTACCAATTCCCCAAAGTCGTTACCAACGGATATATTCTGGGCCGTCAGATCAATGTTGGCGATAGCACTTGGGATCACCTCTGGCAGCGTAGCGTCACCGCCCGCTGAACCGGCTATGGTCACGCCATTACTGGTTCCTCCGGGCTGATTCGGCTGAGTCAGTGTATACACGCCAGCCGGGAGTTCAGTGAAGGCAAAGGTCCCGTCGGCATTGGTAAGACTCACGACATCAACGTTGTTACCATTGATATCGACACCCGAAAGCTCAATGCGCTGACCCTCCAGGCCCGAGTCATCTTCGTCGTAGATGTCACTGGCATTCCGGTCAAGAAATACCCGACCAAAGATGCTTCGACCCGTTGCCAGCTCGCCAAAATCCAGACCTTCGAGGACGGTAGCAGGTGGCAGATCGATATTACTGATCCTACTCGGAGTCTCATCTACCCCGGACACCGTGCCGCCCGTTGCTCCGGCATTGGTTTTACCATTCGCGGTGCCGGTCGGCTGATCCGGCTCCGTCACGCTGTAGGTACCCGGCGGCAAATCTTCAAACTGGTAATTGCCACTATTATCGGTGGTCGTTGTGCGATCGACGGATCGCCCCTGCCAGTCGGTGCCACTCAGTACAATCTCGACACCAGCAATCCCGCTTTCACTGCCCTGACGCACGCCGTCATTATTCTCATCAATAAAGACCGTGCCCCCCAGATCCGAAGGTGCCACTTCGGGGAACAGATTGCCCACGGAGCCACTGACTTCACCCGCGCCATTTTCGTTCAGCACAATGTTTACAATCTGGCTTTTCACCGACGCGGTTTCGGGGTTGGACGCTACGCCGGCTGTGCCGGTGCTTCCATTGAGGGTAACAATGCTGCCGGTCACCGGATCACCGTTAAGTGACCCTGTGGGCTGTTCGGGCTGACAGACCGAATAGGTGCCAGCCGGCAGGCCACTGAACAGGAAGCTACCGGATGCCGAGGTTTGCCCCGGGTTTTGCAAAGTGGGGATACCCGCAACCAGCGGACCGGCACAGCTATTGCCATCACGTAACTCAATGGTGACACCTGCCAGCGGGGTATCCTGCCCCGACGCAAAGACATCGCCATTGGTCAGATCATTATCCAGATACACCCGGCCAGACACATAACCCAGTGTGCTGACATTCAGCGTGCCAAAGGCCGCTTGCGGGTTGTCACCCAGGTCGGTCTGCAGAGCGCCAGCCTCAATTGTGTTGGTGTGCTCTCCAGCGGCCGACGCAGTCACATTCACTTCAACGGTACAGCCACCGGCTGGAACTACTGTTCCGCTCGCCAGGCTTACCTGGCCAGCACCCGCAGTGGCCGTGACGTTTGCAACCGGGCAGGTACCGCCCACATCAGGTGTTGCGTCAACCGTCACCGGCCCGGGAGATACCGGCAGGTTATCGGTCAAGGTTGAAGTCAACGTCATGTCAACGTCATTGGGATTGTTGACGTAAATCGTGAGACGGGAAACACCGTTTTGCGGAATAACCGCTGGCTCAAACTGTTTGGCGACTGTCGGCGCCGACGAAATCACGATTTGCGCACGGGTCTGATCGTCGTTCGTCACGCCCTCGTTTGTCGTTACGGTTCCGGTGGTAATCGTATTGGTATAGGTTCCTGGCACGTTGCTCAGCACATCCACGGCAACAAGGCAGGTTTCGCTTGCAACGAGGGAACCGCCCGCAAGGCGCACATCCGTCCCGGAAGGCGTAACACTCACGCTTCCTCCACAGCCGTTCGTGGCATTCGGGGTAGTCGCAACTACCAATCCTTCTGGCAAGGTATCGGTGAAGGCCAGCCCGCTGAGAGCTGCATTATTGGGGTTAGTGATGCTGATTGTCAGACGGTAGGGATTGCCCGCCGAACCCTGAGCTGTGCCCGTGCTGAAACCGGCAGGATCACCAGCATCCAGGGTCAGCCCCTCAATCGCCTTATGGACGCTCAAGGCGGACTTCGCCCGAAGGGTATCCTGCGCAGGCTCGTTATTGCTGACGGGAGCACCACCCACTTCGCCGGTCACTGCACCCGTCGGGATCTCGTTGACGTAATCCCCCTGCGCCGGGGCAACCACATCAATTTCCAGATAACAACTGGCCGGCTCGGCGCTTGAACCCGCCGGAATGGTACCGCCAGTGATAGAGAACTGGTCTGTAGTATTGGCCAGGCTTCCGCCGCAGGTAGTCACCTCATTGGACGGCGAGGCAACCTCCAACCCTGCCGGAAATGCATCCACCAGTGACAGATTTTCAACTGGCTGCGACGTCGGGTTAAACAACGTGACACGAAGACGCGAGCTTTCCCCCGGGGAGACAACCTTGGGAGTGAATTCCTTCACCACACCCAGACCGGTGCTGGTCTGAAGGCTACTGGATGCGGCATCCGCATTGGATATTCCCTGCGCTGATGTAACGCTGGTAGCAGGAATTATTGCGGTCACGGTGCCCGCTCTGTTCATTGTCACATCAACGGTGACCGTGCAGGTGTCCCCGGCCGCCAGACTGGCCCCGACAAGAGCCAGTGAGGTCTCACCAGGTACGGCACTGACAGCACCATCTGTGCAGGTTGTGGACGCATTCGCGGTGCTTGCAATCAGCTCGCCGGTCAACGCGCCCGAAGCCAGGCCGGTATCAGTAAAGTAGCTCTCCAGATTCAGATTACTGAGATCCAGGCTGCCATTATTCAGCAAGGTGATCACAAGCTGCGTGGCGGCTCCGGGAGCCGACAGGCTAGGCGTCGCATGGTTCAGAGAAACGATCACCGCGCCGCCCGAGCCATTCTGCAACGTGGCGCTGATCGGGTTTACGTTCTCCACCCCGCCAGACGCCGTCAACTCACCCGGCGCGATGGTATTGACCCAGTCACTGCCGCCCGTGGCCGTGACGTCAAACAGCAGATCACAACTGCCTTGTGGAATTTCCGCCCCACTGAGGCTGACGCTACCACTGCCCTCCACTGCACTGATAACAGTGGCACCCGCACACGTTGTATAGGCATTGGCCGGCGAACTCACCTGCATACCTGCTGGCAGGTTATCGACAACGCTGACGTCCTCCAGCACACCTGGCTGGGAGTTGGTCAACCGGATAGTCACCGTTGAGCTACCACCCGACTGGATCACATTGGGGAAAAAGGACTTGCTGCCACTCAATGCCGACAGGAAGTTGATATTCCGACTCACCGGCCCGGGGCTTTGAACTTGTCGTGACGTCCCGTCGGGCAGGGTTTCATCACCCGTCGCCGCACCCGCTGGCAGTTCATTGACATACGAACCCGCAGCACCCGTAACGTTGACTGTCAGCGTGCAGCGCCCGGCATCACCGACACCAAGATCCGCACGGCCAGGAACCTCGGCCCCCGTCAGCACCACCTGATCACTATCGGGCAATGCGCTGATAACGCCACCACAGGTGCTGGACGCATTGTTGGGTGAAGCCACCAACATGGGAGTGCCATTGCTTCCCAGCGGCAGATTGTCTGTCAGGGTGATGTTGGTCACCGGATCCGCAGACAGGTTCACCAGGGTCAGAGTCATCGTTGCCGGAGAACCCTCCGGCTTGGAGCTCTCATCAAACGTTTTTTCAACCGACAGTGTGGCACCACTGTTACTGAAGCTGGCAGAAGCTGATGTATCACTGCAAATACCGCCGCCATTACACACGTCTCCCCCGCCAATCGTGTTAACAATGGCACCCGCCTCAGCACTTTCCGGGGCCATGGCCCAGAAACGCACCGAACACGCAGCCGGAGAGCCCGCCGTGCCGGAAGGAATATCAAAGGTGAATTCAGGGCTCGCCTGGGTTCCACCGACCGCCAGGTTAGAACATCCCGTACCACTCAAAACGGGATCCGGATACGACTCGGTTGAATCCAGTAACTCCATACCGGTTGGCAGGTTATCCGTCACGGTTACCGTTTGTGGCTGAGTGCTGAAATTTCTGACCCGGACATCAAAGCGCACAGGGTTCCCGGGCGCCACCTCAGCAGGGCTGCTGCTTTTTTCAACACGGAACCGGTCCGCCACAGTAACCGACGCTACCGCCGGCTGACTGACCACATCCGCAGGGCTTGTCACTGCGACGCCGCCCTCAGGAATCGTATTGGTAAAGCTCTGGGCTGTGCCCGCGGCATCCAGAGTCGCGGTATAGGGCACCGTAATCAGGCAGTTACTATCCGGCTGCAAGGTTCCGCTGGTATATTCGAGAATCTCAGTACCCTGCCCCGTCAGACCCGTCAGGCTTGATCCTCCGGTACAGGAAACCGTCGGGGCCGAGGTGATCAGCAAATTACTGTCGGCACCATCAATGTCGTCTGAAAAAGCACCCAGATCCAGCGCGCTCAGCGGGCTAGCATTCGTCAGGCGAATAGTCAGGATGGCTTCCTGCCCGGCTGAAACCGTGGCGGGAGAAAAATCTTTTTCCACACGCAACGCCGAGGTTACGCTCATGCTTGCGGTAGCATCGGAAGCCGGTGTAAGGCCACGCTGGTTACCAAAGTCATTCGTGCGATCAATGGTGTTGGTCACGTTCGTTGAATAGGCATTATTGACGCCATCAGCCACGACCATAACGCTCAGCTCACAGGAACTGTTCGCTGGCACCTCACCGCCAACCGCTGTAATGGTGGTATCTGCAGCGGCTGGCGAAAAGGCAGGAGGGTTCGCGCCGCAGCTGATCTGTACATCAGGATCTGGCGCCACCGCCAAACCGAAAGTTCCAAGCTGGTCACGAATGGCGAAAGCCGGGCTGTCTCCGGCGCCATTCAACGGCAGGGGCTGAGATGCACTGTTAGAAATCGTAATGGTCAGACGTGTTGCCTCATCCGCCTTTACCACAGTACTGCTACTGAAACTCTTGCTGATCGTCGGCGCAGGCAATGCCTGGAAGTTGAGGGACTGCTGAGCCGCATCCGCGTTGGTTACCGCATTACCATCATGGGTTCCATTAATGCTGCTCGCGGGCAGCGTATTGGTGCCCGTACCGCTTTGAGTCGACGTCACTTCAACGACGATCTCGCAGTACCCTGCCTCGCCACCACCGTTTCTTGGCGGAATAGAGCCACCAGTCAGCTCAATCGTGTTGCTGCCCAGCGCAGCGGAAACGGTTCCGACAAACGCCTCCGGGTCACCCGTTCCGTCTTCACAGACCTGAGACACCACTCCGGCCCCAGCCACTCTGAAACCCGCAGGCATTGTGTCTGTAAAGCTCACACCCGTGATATTGCCTGATTCGAAGTTGTTGCTCAGCCGTATCCGGAAACCATCAATATCGCCGACATAAGGTGTGCCGGTAAAACCATCAGCCCGTGTCTTGCTGACACCAATGTTCGCATGAGCTCCCAGGGAAAAAACCATGGAGCTCAACACGCACAGGCTGAGGAATAACCGAACAATTCTCTGACTGGTATCCGGACGAAGCATAAAGAACCTTCCTGATCATTGAATTCTGCGCCGGAATGCAAGGCACACTAACGACCAGCAGAAGCTGGCTGGCGAGATTATATTCACCTCGACCAGACACCAGACAGATCATGAAATCGAAAACTGGATGAGCTCAAAAACACCGGATATCCGCGCATTAAAACCCTGAAGAACACGCAGCCGAGGCAGGAAAACACCGACCACGCCATACCCGGCAAGGCCTATCAAACACTCAATGGAGAGACCGGGACCTTTATCTGAGCGGACAGACAGAGCACTCTTAAATGGATCAACGGGGTGAAAATCCCGTTCTAGATTTGTTGGCCAGAGCCATTTACTTCAAAATTAGCATTGAGACCCAAAACCTGACCCTCTGGATCTGTTGATGCGCCCTATCCCGTTGTTGATCCTTTTCACCCTTCTTTACTGCAACGTCGCATCGGCCAACCATCCTCCGGAAACCCGGGTGGATGTCATGCACTGGTGGGTATCCCCGGGTGAACGGAACAGCATCAATACTATCCGGCACTATCTTGACGAGCAGGGGCTTGTTTTTCATGAGCAGGCCGTCAGTGGTAGCGGCACCGACCGGTTTACCAATGTACTACGCCAACAGGTAGCCTCAGGAAAACCACCGATGGCAGCACAAGCCATCGGTTATGACATCCGCGATTGGGCACGTTCAGGAGAACTCGTGAACCTGGATGATATTGCCGAGGAACAGCAATGGGACGAAGTCATTCCTTTTGCTATCCAACACCTTTCCAAATACCAGAACCACTGGGTTGCCACCCCTATCAATGCGCACTCCACCAACTGGTTATGGGTCAACCATGAACAGTTCACGCGTCTTGGCCTGACTGAGCCCGACACCTGGGCCGACCTGATTACCATACTGGATACGGCCAAAAGCGCCGGGCTCATCCCGATCGTTATTGGCCATGAAGCCTGGGAGCACACGCTTCTGTTTGAATTGGTTGCCGTCGGAGCGGGAGGCCCGGAGTTCTACCGCCGGACCTTCATCCACCTCAACCCCAATGCCGGCGACATTGAAATTCTCCATCGCATTTTCGAACGCATGAGCCTGTTGAGGAAGTACCTGGATCCGGGAATGGGTGAGCGCAGCTGGAATGAAGCCACCGACCTCATCCGCACTGGCAAAGCGCTGCTTCAGGCCCAGGGAAGCTGGGTTAACGGAGAATTCAGTGCCCACGGACTGGTGCCGGGGCAGGACTTCGACTGCTTTCGCTTCCCAGACACCCAGGGGGTCATGCTCCTGAATAGCGACCAGTATATATTTTTCAAAAACTACCCGGCGACACCCGAAACGCGGGAGGCTGTTGTCAAAACACTCATCAGCATTGACCTGCAACGCGATCTCAATATTGCTACCGGTGCGGCACCCGCGAGAGTCGACGTGCCGCGAGCCGGGTTCAACCAGTGCGGCCGAAAAGCGATCAACGACATGCGAGCAACAAACATGCGACGGACAATCATGGGGTCAATTGCCATGGGCAATGCCAATCCCGCCCCGGTGAAAAATGCCCTTTACGAAGTTATCAGCGACCATCTGATGGGGCGAATCACCAATGCGCAGGCAGTAGAACGCGTCGAGCTTATACTGGCCGAATCGCCCCGTCCAACTGGAACAAGACAATGAAACCCTTCAGCAACCTCAGATTAACCAGCAAGATCGTTATGCTGGTCACGCTCCTCGGGGCGCTGGCGGTCATCATCATGCTCTACTCCATGACGAGCCTTTACACAGTCAGTCGAAACTACCAGACGCTTCTTGAAAAAGATGCCCAGGCCTCCCTGTTGATCAGTGCGGCCCTGTTGGACCTGAGTGATTCCAGCAAAATGGTTCTCTCCGTCCTGACCCAACAGGAAGTGGCAAAAATGCGAGCCACGCAAGCGCACCTGGCAACTCGGCGCGCACAGTTCAATTCCAAGTTGAGGCGTATTTCTCCACTCCTCAATGGGGTTAATCCAGAGTTCGAAAGCCTGAAAACCCAGGAACAGGCCCTGTTCTCGCTGGCCGACGACATCATTGACTCTGCAGCCAGATGGCGTGGCGACAAGGCGCTCAAGATCATTCAGGAGGAATTTGAGCCTCAGCTCAACGCCATGCGCCAGAATATGGATAACCTCAAAGACAGAACCATTTCAAACTTTCAGGATGATTCGCTCAGCCTCAATCAGGACACACAGAATACGATCACCAACACGACGCTGCTATTCACCCTGGTTCTGCTGAGCGCCGTCGGCTTTTCCGCCTACCTGGCCTTCACCCGGGTATCACGTCCGATCAGTCACCTCACTCGCGCCATGCAGCAGTTAACCAGCCGCAATTACCATCAGACTATTCGTCACACCGAGCGCCAGGATGAAGTCGGCGAAATGGCAAAGGCGCTGGAGGTGTTCCGGGACAACATGCAGCGGGCTGATCAACTGGAGGCTGAAGCTGCCGCCAGCACCAGGGCTCGCGAGCTGGCCGAACAAGTCGCTGAGGCCAAGGCCAACTTTCTGGCAACAATGAGTCATGAAATCCGAACTCCGATGAACGCCATTCTCGGGCTTGCCCAGATCAGCCTTCGACATTCGATGGAGCCACGCCAAAAGGATCGTATCGAGAAAATTCTGCGCACCGGTCAGCACCTGCTGGGCATCATCAACGACATACTGGATTTTTCCTCAATCGACGGAGGACATGTTACTCCTGAGAACGTTCCCTTCTCACCCGGGGAGTTACTGAATGATGTCCGGGAGATGCTCGCGGAAACAGCGGAAAAGAAGGGTTTACAACTTGAGTTCAAGGCACACGACTGCCCTGCCGTTCTGGTGGGTGACCCTATGCGAATCAGACAGATTCTTCTCAACTACACCAATAACGCGATCAAGTTCAGTGACGACGGACAGATCAACCTCCGGATGGAAGTTCAGGAGCACGAAGACCAATCGGTTTATCTGTACGGTGAAGTCACAGACCAGGGCATTGGTCTGGACAAACACCAGACCGAATCTCTGTTCCAACCGTTTCAGCAGGCGGACAACTCCATTTCCCGGCGCTTCGGCGGCACTGGCCTGGGCCTCGCCATTTCCCGCAATCTTGCGGAATTAATGGGAGGCACCACCGGGGTCTTCAGTGAACCAGGTCAGGGAAGCAGATTCTGGTTTCGGGTCAAGGTTCGCCACCCCGGGACGCACGAATGCCTGCCATCAGCCGACAATGAAAAAAACCCGGTGAATGCCGTAAATCTTCGGGGATTGCGCCTGTTACTGGTAGATGACAACGAGCTAAACCGGGTCGTGGCCAAAGAGCTTTTGATGGATGAAGGCATCCTCGTTGATGAAGCCAGCGATGGCCAGCAGGCGCTGGAGCTCCTTGAATCGGCACCGGACCAGACCTACCACATGGTCCTGATGGACATGATGATGCCGAAACTTGACGGGATCAGCACCACACGAAAGCTGCGCGAAAACCCGCGTTTTAAAGCGATCCCCATCATCGCCATGACCGCCAACGCCAGCACTCAGGATGTGAAAAAATGTGCCGACGCCGGCATGAATGCTCATGTATCCAAACCGTTTGATATACAAAGGCTCCTCAATACATTGGCTGAGCAACAGGCTGCAACCGGAATGGAAACAGCACCGCAAACGACACATGCCCCGGCCATCGACTCAGATGGTGCCCCAATGCCCCCGAACAGCGACATACTCGACCCCCGGCCCCTGGAGCACCTGCGAAGCCTTGTAACACCTGAGCGCTTTGACAACATGCTGGATCTTCTCATTGAGGACTGTCGTCAGCGAGGGGAAGCCTTTAACGCCCATGCCGCAAAAAACGAAACCGGCACGTTCCGGCAAGACGCTCACGACCTGATCGGTACTTCGGGTCATGTCGGCCTGAATCAGCTCAGGGATCTGGGCAAAGCACTATCAAAAGCCATTCGGGACAATGACACCAGGTCCGCGCTGCAGCTTGCACAGGAGATCCACCAAGCAACGCTGGATGCTGACCAGGTACTGCGTCGGCACTTCAAAACCACTGAATCAAGGCAGGCAAAAGAAGAATCCAGGCATCCGACGTCATGACTCACAATTCCGATCAAAGAAATGACCAGAAAAGCACAGGCCTTGGCCGACAAACCGTTCTTCTTGTTGACGATCAGCCTCTGAGCGTTGCTTTTGCCGCCGCCGAGATCGAGGATTTATGCCACCCGATCACAGCGCCCAATGGCAAGAAAGCGCTTGAACTGGCAGTTAGCGTGCATCCAGACCTGATCCTGCTGGATGTGAAGATGCCTGATATGAGCGGGTTTGATGTGTGCCGCCGACTGAAACAGAACCCCGAAACCGCAGACATTGCTGTCATATTCCTTACACTTCTGGATGAAGAAGCAGATGAGGAGTTTGGACTGAGGCTCGGCGCCATCGACTACATAGCGAAACCCTTCAGTCCGGCCATTCTCAGGGCGAGAGTGCGCAATCATCTTCTGATTCAACGTCAGAGAATGCAACTGGAGCGAATGGCTCAGTTCGACGCCCTGACGGGCCTGGCCAATCGACGAAGCTTTGACCAGGTTCTACATGCCGAATGGCAAAGGCTCATCCAGTATCAGGAACCTCTTTGCCTGTTGCTGATCGACGTTGATATGTTCAAGAGGTTCAACGACCATTACGGCCACCCCGCAGGCGACGTGACGCTTGAGCAGGTTGGCACAGCCATCAAACTTCAAATGCACCGCAAACACGATATCGCCAGTCGGTATGGAGGCGAGGAATTTGCCTGTATCCTGCCTCATGCGGACGCTTTCGGTGGCCGGGTTATTGCCGAGGCAATTCGTACCGCAGTCCTGGAGCTGAACATCCCCCATGCTGCGTCTACCATCAGTGATCGGGTTACCGTCAGCATTGGCGTCGCATGCGCCATTCCCGATAGCAAAACAGCGCCAGCAGCATTGGTCGCCGAGGCGGACCGGCATCTTTACCATGCAAAGGATGAGGGACGAAACCGGATCAGCTCAGTCTAGCCTGCGGCCACTCCCCACAAAGACGCTCCACACAGGCCAGCAGTTCTTCCGAGCTCGCGGGCTTTATCAGGGTGGCATCGAAATCCAAAGCCCGCGCATCATCACGATTTTTGGGTGGATGGGCGGAATAGAGCAGGACAGGCAGCCCAGGACTCGAACGACGGATATTGTCCAGCAGAGCCCAACCATCGACATCCGGCATGAACTGGTCTGTAATGACCAGATCAATCTCGTCAGTTGCCAGTATAGACAGGGCCTCGTCAACACTCGCGGCCAGACTTACTTCAAAACCGTATCCAGCGAAAAGATCCCCCAGGAACAGTCTGGCAAACTCGATGTCATCCACGACCAGGAGGCGATGGCCGCCACCACCAGTTACCATCAGATGACTTTCCGTAAAGACACTATCAATCTCATCTTCAGAAGCCATGTTCAGCCACAGGTCAAAACGGAAAGTACTCCCTTTTCCCTCCTGGCTACTCATAACCAGTTTTGCGCCCATCTGTTCCAACAGGTCGCCTACAATTGACAACCCCAGTCCATGGCCCTCCGCTTGTTTGGCATTCAGACCCCGGTGAAACGGCAATAGAAGATGTTTCTCACTTCCCTGAGGAAATCCCGTCCCGGTATCCTGAACGGAAAACGCCAAGGCACATTGTTTCCCTTTCCGCTCAAGGCACTCCACCTTCAGCACGATAGAACCATCACGGGTGAACTTGGCAGCGTTATTCAGCAAATTGATCAGGACTCTACGCAGCTGACGAAAGTCTGCCTGTACCAGTGCAGGCAGGTCATCAGCCAGGGAACAACTCAGCCGGTTTCCCTGGCGCGACGCCAGGAAAGCGCCTTCATCCTCAATCTCCCGCAAGAACCCGAACAGATAGCCCGGTTCCAGAACAAGCTCCATCTGATGCAGTTCGTTTTTCGAGAACTGCAGAAGATCATCGATAAACTCGATCTGCTGAAGCGCGATGCGTTCGACTTTACTGATCTCGCCAGGCACGACTTCTGCCTTTAGTTGCCGGGCCGTATTGACGATTCTGTTCAGAGGCCCCCGCAAATCGTGACTCACCCTGGCCAACAGTGAACTACGGGCCTGCAAGGACTCCCGCAACTGTTCTGTTCGCAGCGCCACCTGCTTTTCAAGGCGCTCATTTTCCGCATGCTGCATGAAAGAAATTTCGGCAACAGCTTCCCGCTCATGTCGACGCAACCGCACAACCGCAAAGATCAGCGCACTCAAAAGCGTAGCCAGCAGAGCCGAGGCGGCGATCAAGTCAAACTCGTCATCGCCGAACCTCCATATATGGTCACCCATCTGCCACCAGACCCACTGCGCTCCCTGAATCAGCATCATGATACTGAACAGCCAGGCAAACCAGGGTAGGCGTACACCTCGAATTATGGCCGCCAGGGTCAGAACGAGAGCCAATGGGTACCCCCCGTACCTGAGAAAAGAGTACAAATCGGACTTTGCCAGGGGCTCCTCAAAGGCACCGGCAAAAAGAACAAACGCGACGACCGAGGTGTAAACCGCAAAGACCACATTCATCCCTGTACCCATTCGCCTCACCCGGAAGAGAACATAGAAAAAAAGGTAGTAAAATGAGGCAGTACCGAACGACAGCAGTCCGATTAACTCCCGCGTCCAGGGCAACAGCGATGGCGTGTAAATCAGATAGCCATTAACAACGAGAATTACCAGAGAATAGAAAAGTAACGCAAAGGCATTTATTAACAGCAGATAAAATCGTGTGACATAGCCAACAGCAAATGCAATAGCGAGAACCAGAAATATCATTCCCAGAACAAAGCCATCGATCAATTGCCTGTCTGTCACAGACTTGATCAGGGACTGCTCATCCTTGAGCTGAGGATTGATCAACAGCGAGCTTCGGCTGGTCACTCGTATCAAAAGCCGTTTTTCCGTGCCAGGTTCAAAAATCATCTTGAAGCGCGGTTGCCGGGCTGGCACGGACCACGTCTCCAGAGGATAGGCGCTGCCCGCTCGTTCTTGCCTCCAGGAACCATCCTGCCCGACATACACCTGAATATTTTCGAGTCTTGGCTCCCCCACGATCAGCCACCGCTCACAGTGAGAGTCGCTGCGATTTTGCAAACGAAAATCCAGCCATACAGCCGAGCTGGTATGCCCCCAGGACGGCGCTCGTTGGCTGATGTCATAAAAGCCATCATCCCCCAGAGCCACGACACTCTCCCGGTCAAGTTCCGCAGTGGCGTCTTCCAGGATATTCGCGTGCCCGATTAGCTTCATCTCTGGGGAAGCACAGACATCAACCCTCTCCTGTGCAACCACGAAGCCCGAATGGCAAACCAGCCAGATAATCAGAACTGGTAAAAAGTATGGATGCAGGAGTCTATTGGCCATTTATTTGTTCGCGGAATTCCGTGGGCGTAAGGCCTTTCTGTTTTCGAAATGTCGTTGTGAAATTACCGGCACTACTGAAGCCAAGCCGTTCGGCAATTTCCTGAACACTCATGTCTGTATCGCTCAATAATTCCTGGCTTTTCTTAAGTCGCATTTCACGTACACATGCAAAGACCGTCATCCCCATGTGCTCCCGGAACAGTCTCGATAAGCGCTTGTCGTGGGTACCTACAGTTCGGGCTATGTCTGGCAACGAAGGAAGCGCACCGAGATTCTGTGAGAGAAACTTGATGGCTGCGCGCACCACCATCTCATCATCTGTTTCCGACGCGGAGTCGCCTTCTGCCCGGACCGCAGGGCTGTTTTGCCGTAACCGGAGATGAACCCGCATGCGCGCCAGAACTTCCAGTGGCTCATAAGGCTTGACAATGTAATCAACGCCACCCAGCTGAAGTCCTTCCAAGCGCTCGTCGAGTGCGCCTGCGGAGGTCAGAAAAATTACGGGTATTGAGCGTGTAACCTCGTCCTCACGCAACAATCTGCAGAAGGTAAAGCCATCCATGTGAGGCATATGAACATCAAGCAGAATGAGATCGGGGCGAAGAAGGCGCGCCCGCCTTAACCCCTGCCTTGCATCATTGGCTACTGACACATGCCACTCCCTGGCACTCATGGCCAAAAGGGCCGGGCGAACGTCGTCCGAACAATCATCAACAATCAGAATACGCGATCTGGTATTCCTCGGTGCCACGTGTTGCCACCTGGCCACTACATCTTCATTGTGCATTGTAGGATCATCTTGTTTTAATTTTGTTCAGCCGGGGGGCGGGGGCTAACCGCCCGCCCCATTGTCCACGAACGTCGAAGCACCGTACCATAGAATGAGAAGCGCTCCCAAACAGGCTTCAATCCACCCCGGAACCATCAGTTTGGAGTAAGGACAAAGCTGTGCATGATGCCGACTTTTTAACAGAACTCTGCTGGTTCGCTGCTGTCGTTGAGCTCGGTAGCTATTCCACCGCCGCAATGGAAGCGGGGGTGGCAACGTCAAGTATAAGCCGACGCATAAAACAATTGGAGGACCGGCTTGGTGTCCAATTGCTTGATCGCCATACCCGAAAGCTGATGCTGACATCCATCGGCGAAGAGATCTATCAGCACGCCGTCAGCATGCAGGATGCAGCTCAGGCGGCCCAAGTAAGTGCCTGGGCCATATCAGACAAACCGAGCGGGCCTATTCGCATTGCGATCCCGACAATCCTGTCAAAGTGGCTGCTCGGCGTCTTCAGTCGCTTTCACAAACAGTATCCGGATGTTCGATACGAGGTACACCTGGACGACAACCTGCACGGTTTGTCGCACCGTCATTTCGATCTCTGCCTCAGTTTTCAGTCGGCCCCCTCAGACTCCGCAAACCTTGTAGCCCGTCCTGTTATGAAGCTGCAACAAGGGTTGTACACCAGCCCCGAGTTCGCGCAGAACATCCAGTCAATGCGAATGGAGGATCTGACAGATCAGCACCTTCTTGCCTGGAGTAACCGGCGTATTATTCAACCGTGGACGTTTCAGTCAACAATCAGAACCATCACCAGCCCGGCTCTGGTTTCTTCTGACCTGAAAGTTCTTAAAGAGGCAGCAAGAGCAGGGCTCGGAATAGCGTGCTTGCCTACACTGGCCTGCACCGATGAGCTTGAGAAACAGACGCTGAGTCACGTTTTTGAAGACGCAAAACCAGAGCCCCTTGAGCTGATATCTCTGACACCTTCGTTCCGCGGCATCACGCTGGCAACCCGCTACCTGACTGACTTTCTAAGGGCAGAATCCGTGACCCCCAATGGTTAAGCACCAGGCAATGGACCTCACGATCACTCGCACACCCGCGAACCATAATGACACTTCGCCGGGCTCCTCGCGGTTACGTAGTACAGGCGGTTATCAACACTGACCTCTGAACGCCTTCCTTGCCTGGCGCCGGTCCGCCAGCCCCACCAACAGAATGCCAAGACCAATCAGACAGAAACCGACCAGGTCCGGAACTCCTGGTTGCTCATTCAGGATGAGGGCCGAGGAAATCAGCCCGACCGCCGGAACCGCCGCAGAACTCAACGACATGGTTACCGCCGGCAGGGAACGGATTGCGCCTACCTGGGCTGCAACACAAAGCCCCGATGCGATGGCACCGCTGAAAAAGATATTCACCAGAAACGCCGGCTCCCACCGGATAGTAGCCGCGTCTTCAAGCAACAGAGACAAAGGCACCAGCAGCACTACCGACGACAACAACTGCCAGGGAATCAGCGACAGCACATCTCCGCGCCAGTGATGCCGGCGGACATGAATCAGCCCTGCCGTCCAGACCATGGTTGCCAGAACAATCAAGCCACCTCCGGTTACCATTCCCTCGGCATGCCAGTCGACCGTCAGTGGGTTGAATATGGCCAGCAAACCAGCAAGCCCAAGCCCGGTCCCCAGCGCTCTGAACAGGGTCAGTCGCTCTCCGAGGAACAAGGCTGCGGCCGGCACCACCCAGATTGGCGAGGTATAGGCCAGAATCGCAGCCCGACCGGCAGGCATGTACTGCATGCCCAGAGTCACCAGGGTGATAAACCCCATGTTCTGAAGAATGCCAACCGAGAAAACCACGGGCATGTCCGCCCGGTGCGGCATCCGGAGGATGCCCATCATGCGGGCAATCACGAACATGGTGATCGTTCCCAGGACCATCCTCAAGGTCGTGTACAACAGCGGAGGGCTGTAGGCCAGCCCCATCTTCATGATGGGGAAATTAATCCCCCAGGCCAGTGCGGTAAAGGCCACCAGCAGGTACCCGTTGCGCCAGGCGTAACCGTTACCCGCTGCCGGCATTGCCGGAGTAGTGCTCGACATCGTCAGTGCTCGACCTTCAATGCACTCTCATGCCAGTTACGCAGTGCCCGATCCGACATCCAGACCATCAGCCCGAACAACAGAATTCCGGTCACGGTGATCAGGATCAGTGCTGCAAACATTTTGGGGATCTGCAGGTTGTAGCCGGATTGCAGGATCATGTAGGCAAGGCCGGCCTTGGCACCGCCCGTACCGGCGACAAACTCGGCCACTACCGCGCCAATCAACGCCAGGCCGGAGCTGATGCGCAAGCCACCAAAGAAATAGGGCAAGGCACTCGGAATACGCAAACGCACCAGCTCCTGCCAGCGGCTGGTACGGTACATCCGGAACATGCTCAACAGGTTCGGATCAACACTGCGCAGCCCCAGTGTGGTATTGGAGATGATCGGGAAAATAGCCACAATCACCGCACAGATGGTCAGGGCCCAGGTGGTGTCATTTACCCAGATGATAATCAATGGCGCAATGGCCACAATCGGGGTTACCTGCATCAGCACCGCATAGGGAAACAGACTGATCTCGATCCATTTGCTCTGCACAAACAGCAATGAGGCCGCCACCCCCAGAACCACCGAAATAGCAAAGGCCAGGAAGGTGACTTTGAGAGTCATCATCAGGGCGTTAAACAGCGAACTGAAATCGGATACCAGCGAGCGTCCGATATCCACGGGGCTGGGCACAATGTATTTCGGAACCTCAAACGCCACCACCGTTAATTGCCACATCAGAAGTACCAATACCCCCACAAGCAGCGGGGCAGCAACCTGAACAAAACGCTCGTTCTGTATCAATGGTGTTTTCATGAATCCTTCCCCTCTTTGCGCTCGCCCATGGCACTGGCTCGTTCGAGGGCCTGCGACACCTGACGGCAATACCCCGCAAACTCGGTGGATACCCGGAAATCCGGAGAGCGGGGGTACGGTTCTTCAATCTCGATGTCGTCCACTATCCGTCCGGGGCGCGCTGCCATGACCACAACCCGGCTGGACAGATACACCGCCTCGTAAACACTGTGAGTCACGAAGACAATGGTCCATCCCTTTTCTTTCCAGAGCTTCAGCACATCGTCGTTCAGCTTGTTCCGGGTCATTTCGTCGAGGGCGCCGAAGGGTTCATCCATCAATAACAGGTCGGGTTCCGTGACCATGGCACGGGCAATGGACGCCCGCATTTGCATACCACCGGAAAGCTCCCTCGGGAAGCTCTCATCGAAGCCCTTCAGGCCCACCATATCGAGGGCGTCATCAATCTTTTTTTCGACTTCCGGTGCATTACCTGCACGATCCAGATCCAGTGGCAGGCGAATATTCTTGCGCACCCTGGCCCAGGGCATCAGCGTGGCATTCTGAAACACGAAGGCCAGTTTCCGGCCCTTGCTGCCAACCACTCCGTAATCCTGCTCCCACCATTTGACCGTACCGGTGGTCACTTCGCCCAGACCCGCCATGATCCGGAGCAAAGTGCTCTTGCCACAGCCAGACGGCCCAAGGAGGCTGACAAACTCACCCTGCTTGATGGTCAGATCAGCGCCTTTGAGGGCGACCGTACCATTGCCATAGATCTTATTGACTCCGTCCACCTGCAGAACCGGTCGGCCAGCAGCGACTGCCTCCGGCACCGGGGCTTCAACCTCCGGTTCCCGGAGCGGGTTCAGCGGCGTTACTTTGTTCGCTGTCATATTGATATCTCCAGGGCCGGTCGATGGCGTCACCGACCGGCATCAGGATTGGGTTCGATGCTTACGGCAGCACCGGCTCATCGGGCAGGAAATCCAGGGTGTAAACCTTGCTGAGATCAAGGTCGGCGGACGCAAGACCT
Organism: Marinobacter sp. F3R08; assembly: GCF_018860425.1. Classification (GTDB taxonomy): domain Bacteria; phylum Pseudomonadota; class Gammaproteobacteria; order Pseudomonadales; family Oleiphilaceae; genus Marinobacter. The sequence goes on from NZ_JAHKPI010000020.1 coordinate 256,762, forward strand.
GCACTAACCATGAAATCCTTGATTTTCGTCCAACGTTCCTCGGTCATCACACCAATCCCCAGAGTACCTGCGTCGCCGCCGGTCACCAGTTCATACTCCTTCATCTTTTCGATGCCATAGGCAATCTGCTCCGGGGTCATCTCCGGGTTTTCCTGCATGATGAGCTTGTTACCCGGTTCCGGGTTCTCCAGGTAGCTTTGCCAGCCTTCCATACTTGCCTGAACAAACCGTTTAACCACGTCTGGCTTCTCTTCAATCATGCCGGTTGTGGTTTCGATGGTGGTGGCGTAAGGAGGGTAACCATAGTCAGACAGCAGAAAGACGTTCGGTTTAACCCCGCCCTTCTGGATGGCGAACGGTTCCGACGACAGGTAGCCCTGCTGAACAATGTTTTCGTCGGTCAGGAACGGGGCAACGCTGAAGGTGTAGGCGTGTACAACATCGTCCTCAAATCCGTACTCTGCCTTCAGCCATGGCCAGAAGGTGGAATGGGCATGGGTTGCCAGATAAATGGGCAGGCCTTCTTCCTTGATCTGCTCAATGGATTCAACGTGGGGATGCGCCACCAGAGACTGGGGGTCGCCCTGCATGGAGGCGGCGACCGTCATAACGGGCAGCCCTTTTTCAACGGCATTGATGTTGCCGATCGGATAGCCCATGAGCAGATCATAGCGGCCGGTTACCAATAGCTGGGTCCCGTTGACCTGCGGGCCACCCATCCGGATCTCCACATCCAGGCCATGCTCCTCGTAAAGCCCTGTCGCCAGCGCCTGATAAAAGCCACCGTGCTCGGCCTGGGCATACCAATTGGTTCCAAATACGACCTTGTCCAACTCGTCCGCAGAGACCGGCGAGAAGGCGACCAGGCCGGCTATCATCATCGAACCACCCAGAACGCTACTCAGTTTCGTCTTCATGGATACTCTCCTGATTCAGGCGGTTGACGCCTCTTTTAATTGACCAACTGTTCAGGTTTTTAGAAGCAACCGCCATGCCACATGGAAAGTAACTTTTTATCTCTATTTTTCAGTGTCTTACACAACTCAAAAAAACCTTCGGATGCACCATATTGAATCAAAGACTGTCCAACTGCTCTACGTTTGAACAAACCAAAAAAAGCCGCCCGAAGGCGGCAAAAGGACAACACAACGTCACGCTTACACTGTTCCAGCGGCCTGAGTTGAATAGGCCGCAAGTTCCACGGATGCAGGCTCGGGCGTTACCCAGCCCGAAAGTCTCGCTACCCTGGCACCCAGAGCACGGGCAATGGCGAGTTCATTTTCATCAACGCCCCGGGTCCCATCGAATCCGGTTACCGTTGTCGCCCCATAGGGCGACCCTCCCTTTTCTGTCTGCACCAGTTCCGGAACACTGTGCGGAACCCCAGCCAACACCATCCCGTGCTGCATGAAGGGCAACAATAACGAGAGCAAGGTCATCTCGTTGCCGGAATGCATACCGCCAGTGGACGTAAACGCGGCGCCCACTTTCCCGATCAATGCACCCTGGCGCCAAAGGGGCGCCACTTCGTCGATAAACGCCCTGAGCGGTGTACTCATCAACCCGTATCGGGTGGGAGAACCCCAGACAATGCCCCGGGCCCAATCAAGATCATCAGCAGTGGCTCTGGGTAGAGCCCGGAACTCGGCCTGTGCCGCAATAAAATCGTCGCGCTCAGAATCCACACTGAACTCGGGCTCATCGATCGCCACCCGGCATAGACGAACTTCGGCGCCTTCTGAAGCAGCCCCCTCAGCCACTGCACGGGCGAGCGCCAGAGTGCTGCCGTAGCGGGAATCAACAACCACGGTTACCCGACTTGCTGTCATGACCCTTGCCCTCATTTGCCGTGTGTCTGCCAAAAGGTTTCGTGTACTTCCGCAGCCTCGTCTTCCAGGACCGGCCCGATCACCTCAACGTCCCGCTGCCCGGATTCAAAAACCAGACGACAGGGCAGATCCAGGGTCGGGTTTTCAGGATGGTTACCGGTTATACCCTTCAGCCGGTGCTCGCTGAGCCCGTAGACAAGACGCCCCAGTCCCGCCCAGTAGGCGGCACCGGCGCACATGGCACAGGGCTCTGCGGATACATACATGGTACAACTGGCCAGAAAGTCCGGACGCCAGGCCTTACTGGCCCGGGTCATCAGTACCCGCTCAGCATGACCGGTCATATCCTGATCCGGCAGGTAGGCATTGCCCTGTTCCATCAGCTTGTTTCCCGCGCCATCCACCAACAGGGCAGCGAACGGATGAACACCCTCTTCGGCCAGGGTTTCGGCCATTTCAAGCACGTGATGCATCATGGACAGATCAACATCACTCAAGGCGTTTAACTCAGACATATCGTTTACCTCATATGGGCCTGCCGGGCGTTACTTTTTAGGCAGGCTCCAGGGGAAGAAAATCTGCTGCGTCCACTGCACCGACTTGAACAGTAACAAGCTGACCACGGCCAGGAAGAAAAGCCCGGCGAACGCCTGCGGAATCCGGAAAAACGACGTCGAGAACTGGATGAAGTACCCCAGCCCCTCTTCGGCGGCAACAAACTCCGCCACCACAGCGCCGATAATGGCCAGGGTAATGGCTACACGCAGGCCGCTGAATATATGCGGAATGGCGTAAGGTATCCGGATCTGCCAGGTTTCCCGGCGCAGTGGAGCATCCAGTGAGCGACTCAGCTCAACCAGCTCCTCGGGTGTTTCGTTGATGCCGGTAGCCGTCGAGACCACCAGTGGAAAGAACGTCAGCAGGCAGGTAATCAGCACCCGTGACGGATCGTCGGAACCCATCAGCACAATGATCAGTGGCGCAACCGCCACTACCGGGGTGGACTGAACCACCACCAGCAACGGGAAAAGAGTGCGCGTCAGCAGCTCCGATCGCATCATCGCAATGGCAATGGGAATCGCCACCAGGATGGAGACTACGAAACCCATCAACGCCACCCGCAGGGTCGCCCACAGATGGGTAAACCAGCGGCTCATCTCCACATTGAAAAAGGCCTCGACGATAGCCGACGGTGCGGGCAGCACATAGGCCGGCAGCGAGAATCCCTGGCAGATCAATTCCCACAACAGGATCAGCGCCACGAAGAATAACCAGGGCGCGGCCGTCAACAGGGAGCGGCCTGCCCTGCCCTCAGGTAGCTTCAGGCTCATAGATATGCTTCCTCAGACGCTCAGTTAACTGGCCGAACCTGGGTTCGGATATGGTATGGGTCGTGCGTGGCCGAGGCAGATCCACATCCACTACCTCAAGCACGGTACCCGGCCGCTTGCTCATGACCAGCACCCGATCTGCCAGCAACACGGCTTCGGCTATGGAATGGGTAATGAACAGCACAGTCTTGGGGTTTTCCTGCCATATCTTCAGCAGATCGAACCCGATCTGCTCCCGGGTCATTGCATCAAGAGCCGAGAAAGGCTCGTCCATCAGCAGAATATCCGGGTTCAGCAGCAGCGCGCGGACGATGCCGACCCGCTGCTGCATGCCGCCGGACAGTTCGTTCGGCATCTTGTTCGAAAAACTTTCCAGGCCCGCCATGGCCAACAACTCGTCAGCACGCTTCTCATCGTCACGACCGTAACGTCCAAATTTGTGCTTGAGCGGAAACAGCACGTTCTTGCGGACCGTCAGCCAGGGCAACAGCGTTGGTTTCTGGAATACGATACCGACGTCGTCCCGGGGTCCGGAAACCTGCTTTCCAAAGACCGAGACCTCACCCTCGCTGGGGGTCAACAGCCCGGAAATCATCCGCAGCAAGGTGGATTTCCCGCAGCCTGAAGGTCCCACTACCGCCACGAATTCGTGACGGCGGATGTCCAGTTCAATACCGGTAACCGCAGGCGGAATCGCAGGGTTCGGATCGTAGCGGTGACCGACTCCGGAGAGTCGCACGAACGAACGATTAGTGGCGGGCTCGGTCATGCTTACAGCGCCTCAAGCAGGGTCCGGTCAATGATGACTTCCGGGTCCAGTGCGTCATCGGCCAGTTTTTCGGCCTGTGCCACCCAGCTCCAGGTCAGTGCCACACGCTCCTCAGTGAGGGCACCCAGGCCATCACGCGTGCTGACGTCGTTCATGATCAGTTTCATGGTGTCATCAATCTGGCCGGTCGCCACATCTACATCCACTTCCGGCACCATGCTGTGCAGGGCTTCGGCCGCCTTGCGCGGGTTCTCGCTGGTAAATTTCAGAGACTTGTCAAAAGCTCTCAGGAAGCGCTTGGCCACGTCGGGGCGCTCGGTCAGGAAGGTCTCGCTGGCTACCACAGATGCCGAGTACAGCTCCAGACCGGCATCGGACCATGGCAAGACCACCAACTCGTTACCGGTCTCTTTTGCCTGGTCTGCAAACAGGGCAATGTTCGTGACCCAGGCAATGATGGCGTCGGTTCCGCCGCTCATCAGCATCGGCCCCAGAGCACCCGGATCGGCCTTGGTCAGATTAACTGCGTCTTCAGCCATGCCGTTTTCTTTCAGCACCAGTGGCAAAAACGCATTGGACGACGTGAATGGCGAAGTGGCGACTTTCTTGCCATCCATATCCGCCATCTCACTGATGCCAGTCTTCTTCAGAGTAAAGAACGCATGGGGCGCCTGGTTAAAAATGCTATAGACGGCGGTCACCGGCAGACTATCGTCCTGAGCCTTGGCGGCCATCAGTGCGCCAATATCGGCGCTGCCGATGTCGGCCTGGCCGGTAGCAATCTTGGTGATCGCATCAGTCGAACCCCGACCGCTGGCGATTTTGACTTCCAACCCCTCGGCTTCGAAGAAACCTTCCTGTACACCAACGTACACTGGGGATTTATCCCCCCCAGGCAGCCAATCCAGCTGATAAACCACTTTGTCGGCCGCCAATGCTGCCTGGGCCATTAACCCGCCGGCCAGCGAAGCCGCGATCAGAATCGAGCGTGTGAAACCTTTGTGCATGAGTATTCTCCTACGGTGGTTGTCTATCCGAGCTTTATTGATCATTCGGTCAGGTTTTTAAAATGAGTAGCAAAGGGCAGGCCAGATTGTGACCGCAACCGCACAAATTGGTTAAAAACTCACCTTTACCTCTGAAAACATTCCAATTTCCGGGCCAGTGGCGCTGCAGGAGGCGCAGCCCGCACGGCGCTCCGGTCATGATCAGACGGGCACTGTCTGATACCTTGGAGCGCGCGAATCTGGTGCAGGAAATGGTAAAACGCCCTGATATGAAGCCATTCCGGGCATCGGCACCAGGCATCTGAAATCCCGAAGACCGTGGTATTTCCGGGCACCCGCTCACTCACGGACAATTCCTGTTTGGCACGCTTTGTGAATTACTGACCATATGGACAGCTTTAGCTTTCGCAATCCGGAGTCAAACCATGAACAGCACAAATGACACAGACGGTTCATTACCCATCATCGACCTGTCGCTACTGGCAGGTACCGGGCAACAACGGCAGGCGCTGGCGAGTGCTCTGACCAGGGCCTGCCTGCACACCGGGTTCTTCTATATTCGCGATCACGGCATTCCCGCGGAACTGATCGATCAGGTATTCCGGGAGTCACAGGCACTGTTCAACCTGCCCGAGAAGAGCAAGCAGGCAATCAACAAAGCCCATTCCCGGGCGAACCGGGGCTATGAACCAATGAAGGGACAGACTCTGGAACCAGGCTCACCCCCGGATTTGAAAGAAGGGTTTTACATAGGCGAAGAGCTGGACGACACCGATCCGCGCGTGCAGGCCGGCCGGTTTAACCAGGGCGGGAACCAATGGCCGGACGAGCTACCCCGTTTCCAAAACACAATGACCGCATACTTCAATGCCATGAATCAGCTCAGCGCTCGCATAATGGAGGCGCTGGCACTATCCCTGGATCTGGAAGCCGACTTCTTTGAGGACTTCTGCCACCAACCCTTATCCACACTGAGATTACTGCACTACCCGCCCCAACCCGCCAACCCGGCCCCGGGAGAAAAAGGGTGCGGAGCCCACACAGATTTTGGCGGTATCACGGTCCTGTTGTTAGACAACAATCCGGGACTTCAGGTGTGGGATGCCCGCACGAGCCAATGGATAGACGCGGCTCCCATCCCCGGCACGTTTGTGGTCAATCTTGGCGACATGATCGCCCGCTGGACCAATGATCGTTACCGCTCAACGCTTCACAGGGTCGTCAATACGTCAGGCGCTGAACGCTACTCGATACCGTTTTTCTTCAGCGGCAACCCCGACCACACCGTCACCTGCCTGCCTACCTGCCTATCCGAGGGTGAGCAACCTCACTACCCGTCCACAACGGTTGAAGCCCACCTGATGGACATGTACCGGAGGACCTATGCCTGAACAAGTAACGACCGCCGTATTGATTCATGGCGCCTGGGCCGGCGGCTGGGTTTGGGAAACCATCACCCCTTATCTCAAAGAGCAGGGCTTCAACGTTATGGCTCCGGATCTCCCTGGCTGCGGAGGCCGCCTGGGCAACCCGGCCGACGCCTCTCTCAGCCAGTGCGTCGCAGACCTGGAAGAGATGCTCCAGAAGGTCGAAGGCCCACTGCTACTGGTGGGGCATTCCGGGGGTGGTGCCGTTGCAACCCAACTGGCAGAAGCCATTCCTGAACGAGTCATTGGCGTTGCCTACCTGGCGGGCATGATGCTGCCTCCCGGTACGGGTTTTGGCCAAATCGTCAGTGACATGCTGGAACAGTACCCTGAAGCCTCCGGCATTGGCCCGTTTCTGACCTGGGAAGACAACGGGCAGGTTTCCCGCGTACCGGCAGATGCCATACGCCAGATTTTCCTGCAAGACGTCAGTGAGTCCATTGCCGAGCAGGCAATTCCCCGCTTCAATCCCCAGGCCGAGGGCAGCCGGATGCTGGTGCCTCACTGGACTGACGCCCGTTTTGGAAAGTTGCCAAGGCTGTACATCGAGGCGAAGCAAGACCGCTCCGTGATCCTGCCGGTGCAACGGCGAATGCAGCAACTGGTCCCGGGCGCATCGATCGTTTCTCTGGATACCGGTCACGTTCCCCAGGTCGCGGCGCCTGGTTGCGTTGCGCTTGCCCTGGCGGAATTTGCAGCCAGCCAGATGTAAAAAAGGACGGCCTTTCGGGCCGTCCTTCTGATTCATACTATCGGGTACGCTGATCAGTCGGCGTAGACCGATTGTATATAGGACAGATCAAACGCCTTTTTCCACTCCAGATCCTCCGGCAGGGTGCCTGCTTCAACCATATCCTCAAAGAATGCCTGCCAGCGCTCCAGGGTCATCATCCCGTAACGACCGTCCTCGGCAGCGCCGGACAAAAGAATACCCTCTTCCTGCATTTTCGCATGGCTGTATGCGAGCAACGCATCCTGCATTTCGGGGTTGTCTTCCTTGATCAGGGCATTCGCCGGAGCCGGATTCTCGAAATAGGCCTTCCAGCCCTCCGCTGTCGCGGCAACCATCTTCTGCACAAGCTCCGGGCTCTCTTCGATCATGTCAGCCGTGGTGTCCAGCGTCGCCGCATAGGCCTCCCAGCCATAGTTGGCCAGAAGCAGGCTTTTTCCCTTGACCCCGGCCTGATCCAGGAAGAAACCATCATTGGTTACGTAGCCCTGTTGAATCGTCTGATCATCCTGGATGAACGGAGCGAAGCTGTAGTCGTAGGCCTGCAACTGGTCATCGGTGTAACCATATTCAGTTTTCAGCCACGGCCAGTAGGCAACCCGTCCTGCGGTAGGAACACGCATGGATTTGCCCTTCATAGCTTCCAGAGAGTCATTGCCAACACCCTCATGAACCACTAACGACTGCGGATCTTTCTGGAAGAATGCGGCGACTGTTACCAGAGGGATTCCCTGGTTAACGGCGTTGAGCGACTGCAGGCTGTAGCCCATGATGAAATCCACCGATCCACCCATGAGCAACTGCACATTGTTCACCTGGGGGCCACCCATCTTGATGGTGACATCCAGTCCGTACTTTTCATAAATCCCCATGGCTTTTGCGGCATAGAATCCACCGTGTTCGGCCTGGGCATACCAGGTTGTGGCAACGGAAACCGGGGTCAGTTCCTCTGCCTGGACGAAACCGGCGGCAGCACCGAACGACAGGGTGAGCCCCGCCGCAATATTCTTCAGTTGTTTCATGGTCATTCCTCAGTTCTGGGCCTGGGCCCCGTAGGTGTTGGTGAGTTTTTCATTCAGGTGCTGCCCTGCGGAGATGGGCTCATAGATCGCAGGGTTGTCATCGGTTGCGCAACTCTCGATGCAGGCTATTTCCGACGTCTTGTTGGGGTGGCAGAAAAAGGCAATCGAATAACGATCACGATGACGATGCTCTGGTGCAACGTTTACCCGATGGGGTGTGGAGCAGAACACATGATTCGTCCAGCGGTGCATCAGATCACCGGTATTGACTACAACGGTGCCGGGTATCGGCGTCGCCCGGATCCACTCTCCCGCCCGGGTGCAGACTTCCAGTCCACCAACATCATCCTGGAACAAGAGGGTGATACTGCCGTAATCGGTATGGGCTCCAGCACGACTTTCACCATCTTCCGGTTCGAACCCTTCGGGCAATGGCGGGTAATGCAACAGCCGCAGGGTATGGTCGTGTTCGTTGTGGGCCGTCTTGAAGAAATCCTCCGGCTGCCCCAGAGCGAGCGCAAAGGCTTCCAGAACCCGATCGGCGGTAACAATGCACTCCGCAAGGAACCGGGTCATAACCGTCTTGAACTGGGGATAGCCGGCGGGCCAGAGATTTTTATGGCTGTCAGGAGCGGGTCTTTCCGGCGCCAGATTGAATGCCTCTTTCAAATCCCCCGGACGTTTGGGGTCAAGCTTTTCCCGCTTGATCCCGACATAGCCTCGATTACTCTCCGGGTTCTGCCAGGCGACCCTTTGCTTCTCCTCCACTGGCAGCTCAAAAAACGCCTTCGAACCGGAGAATGCGGCTTCCAGCTGCTCGCGGGGCATGCCACACCCGGACAGGTAGAAAAACCCCCAATCCTGACTGGCCTTACGCATCTGATCAGCCACCGAGTTGCGCTCCGCTCGGGTTCCGTTCACGAACCGCTCAAAATCAATTACGGGTATTTCCTGGGTCTCGTCCGGCATATTTTCTCCTGCGGCACATCATTCTTTGTTATCCAATTGGTCAGGTAATCTGCAACTGACGTGCCATAAAAAATACCCCCTAAAAGGCCTCTTATTGAGACATTTCCCAGATCCACTGCATCAAATAAGGGCGCAATGCCACTTTTCTGACCATAAAGTCAGGCTTTTACAGCAACAAGTAAGGCATCACTTTTGCATACCAAGTGGCACCCCTTAGCACGGAGACGATGCCAGCAATGACGGAAACCCTGTTACTGAAGAACGCCCGCGTTATCGCCACCATGGACGATGACGACAGAGAGATTGAGAATGGCTATATTCTGATCCGCAACAACCGTATTGAAGCGGTCGGTGCGGCCGCCTACTGCCCCGATGCAGCAGACCGCACCATAGATCTGAAGGGCCATGTGGTGATCCCGGGTCTGATCAATACCCATCACCACATGTTCCAGTCCCTGACCCGGGCGCTGCCCGCAGCACAGAATGGCGAGCTGTTCGACTGGCTGAGCGCCCTGTTTCCAGTCTGGCGAAACATCACTCCTGCCATGCAGCGGGCCGCCAGCCGGACCGCCATGGCGGAGCTGATGTTATCGGGATGCACCACGGCTGCCGATCATGCTTACCTCCATGTCAACGGCATCACCCTGGACGACAGCTTCCAGGCGGCCGCAGAAATGGGCATTCGTTTCCACGGCGCACGAGGCGCCATGAGTCTGGGTCAGAGCAAAGGCGGACTGCCGCCAGATGAACTGGTGGAGCAGAACGAAAGCGCCATCCTCCGGGACATGCTGCGAGTCGTGGAGACCCACCATGATCACAGCCCGGACGCCATGGCGCGTGTAGCACTGGCACCCTGCTCGCCATTTACCGTAACGACCGACCTGATGCGTGAAGCCGCCACCATGGCCCGGTCATTGAAGGTGGGCTTACACACTCACACCGCGGAAAACTGGAAGGATCTCGCCTTCAGTCAGGAACGCTATGGCATGACCCCTACAGAGTTTACGGAAGACGTGGGCTGGGTCGGGGAAGATGTCTGGCATGCTCACTGCGTGCACCTGGATGAACCCGGCATTGCACTGTTCGCCCGGACTGGCACCGGCGTCGCCCATTGCCCCTGCTCGAACATGCGCCTGGCCTCAGGCATTGCCCCGGTCCGGAAAATGCTGGATGCCGGCGTGAAGGTGGGACTCGGCGTGGATGGCAGCGCCTCAAATGATAGTGGCAACCTGCTGGATGAGGCACGCCTGGCCATGCTGTCAGCCCGCGTGAGGGATCAGGAGCCCGGCGCCATGACCGCCCGGGAAGCGTTGCGGATTGCTACCCGTGGTGGCGCGGAAGTGCTCGGCCGGGGAGATGCCCTGGGCAGAATTCAGCCGGGCTATTGCGCGGACATCGTGGCTTTTCGCACCGATGATATTGCCATGGCCGGCGGCCAGAGCGATCCACTGGCCTCGCTGGTGTTCTGCACACCACCGCGCGTGCAATGGAGCATCATCAATGGTCGTGTGGTGATTGAAGAGGGCCACCTGCTGACCCGTTCTCTGCCTCACATCATTGAGGAACAGAACCGGATGGCGGAACAACTGATGGCCTGACCGTCCATGCTGTCCGGTTGGCCGGTTACCGGACAGCAACCGCTCCTCATCACTCACCTTTCAGGCGATGGTAGCCCCGATCAAAGTAAACCAGGCCACCGACTTCATCCTGTTGCCGAACGTTCACAACCTCGCAGAACAGAATATCGTGGGTACCCACGCTCACCCGCTTGTTCACGGTGCAGTCAAAGCTCACCAGCGCGTCTTCCAGCACCGGTGCTCCGGTAACCGCGGTGCTCCACTGTGCACCGGCAAAACGCTGATCCATGGAGGTTTTGCTACCAAACAGATTCGATAAATCGGACTGATGATCCGCCAGCGTGTTGACGCAGATACTGTCATTCTGCTGAAAGGTGTCGTACACCGATGCGCCACGGTTCAGGCACACCAACAGGGTAGGCGGCTCGTCGCAAACGCTGCAGACAGCCGTAGCCGTGAATCCTGCTCGGCCTCCCGGCCCATCGGTAGTGACAACATTGACGGCAGCGGCCAGGGTGGACATGGCATTGCGGAACGACTGCTTGTCCACGAGCGGCGGCATGGTGAGCACCTCACGAAGTTGCGGTTGAGATTTCATCATTCTCTCCTTAGACCAGTTGGCACGCGGTTTCGAATTCCAGGCGAGGCAAGCGTCCGTAGACCTTCTCCGGATTGCCATAGCCCAGGTTGATCAGAAGATTGACTTTCCAGGGGGTTCCCGCGAAAAACGCATCATTGACTTTGCCGGGATCAAAACCGGACATCGGCCCGGTATCCAGGCCCAGCGACCGGGCCGCCAGTATCAGGTAGGCAGCCTGCATCGAACTGTTACGAAATGCGGTTTCGTACGCCATATCCGGGCTGCTGGTAAACCAGCTGCGGGCATCGCCATGGGGAAACAGCTCGGGCAGACGCTCGTAGAATTCTTCGTCATAAGCGACGATCACCGTGGCCGGGGCACTCATTGTCTTTTCCAGATTACCGCCGGACAGACCAGCTGCCAGCTTTTCTTTGGCTTCAGCACTTCGGACAAACACGAATCGGGCCGGACTGCAGTTGGCCGATGTCGGGCCCATTTTCACCAGGTCGTACAATGCCCGAAGCGTCTCATCCGGAATGGACTGATCCAGCCAGCCATTGTGGGTACGCGCCTCGGTAAACAGTTGCCCAAGGGCCTTGTCGTCAAGTTGTTGGCTCATAGGGCCTCCTGAGTGTTAAACGCCTCTGCGGGCAAACGGTGTTTCCTGAGGTGGTCCAGCATCAGTTCATTGAACCGCTCAGCCTCGGTGATATTGACGGCGTGACCACCCTCGGGCAGAAGCCGGATGCCGGAATTGGGCAGACGCGCAGCCAGCTTCTGGGAACAGGTCCAGGGCACCAGTGAATCATCACGGGTAGCAAGCACCAGCGTTTCCGCACGTACCTCGGCCAGTTCCTGCGCCGCTGGCTGCCAGGCCTGAAGCGCCGCAATGCGCCTCAGAACATTTGCCGGAGGCGGGAAACTGGCCAGCGCATGGGAAGACTCCTGCTCCAGCCACTCACTGTTGGCTGCGATCCATACCGGCGGAAACAGGAACAGAGGCTGCGCCTCCAGATACGCTTCAGGCCCGGAATTCAGCAGTAACTTCCTGCGCACCGAGAAGCAGCGCCGGGAATGCGCATTGGGTTCTGACCAGGCGTTGATCAACAGCAAGCTGGCAACCATCTCCGGGGACCGTCGGGCCAGTTCCAGACCGATCAGCCCACCCAGTGCATGACCAATGAAATGCACCGGCCCGGATACCTGTTGCTCCAGCAGTCCACCCAGCTCTGCGGCCATCGCTTCAACCGTGTAGAACTCCGGAAGGTCGCCCCGGCTGCGACCGGTGCCGAAGTGGTCATAGACCAGCACCCGGTATCGTTTGGTCAGCGCTGGCAACTGGGCGGCCCAGTAATTACTGGACCCCCCAAGCCCGGAACTCAGCACGACGGTTTCACCGTCGGCCGGGCCGTGACTTTCCCAGTACAGTGGGTTTGCGGTGCCCGTCATCATTTACCTACGTGCGCAATACTTGCGATTTCGACCAAGGCATCCGGCTTTACCAGGCCACACTGGATGCAGTAACGGGCCGGTTTCTCTCCCGGAAAATACTCGGCATACACCTTGTTCACGGCCGCGTAGTTATCCCAGTCGGTAACCATGATCATGTTGAAGGTAACGTCGTCCATGGTTCCGCCGGCAGCTTCAACAACGCCTTTGATGATCTCCAGAACGTGCCGGGTCTGGGCTTCTGCATCGCCGACATGAACCACGTTGGTGTCCTTGTCGAACGGCAAAGTCCCGGAAACGTATACAACGCCATCAGCCATGGAGCCAGGGACGTAAGGAGCCAGTGGTTTTCCTGAACCTTCGGGAATAATGGAAGTCTTTGGCATGATCTATCTCCGTCGTTTATGCAGTGGTGAATTCAGTTTGAGCCGTTTCCGCGTCGCCTGTGGCGCCGCCGAAGGTCTGGCAGAAATCTTCAGTGCTGGACACCCAGCCGAAGAACGTTTCAATGTTGTACAGCGCAGCCTGCTGGACGAATTCCGGGCCAGCCTGGTGCGTGGCATCCGCCAGAACTACCCCGAAGTACTCCAGGAAAAAGCCGTCTCTCAGGGTCGATTCAACACAGACGTTGGTCGCGATACCGGTGAAGATCAGGTTGCGAATGCCCCGGCTGCGCAGAACGCTGTCAAACGAGGTATTGAAGAAACCGCTGTAACGGGGTTTGGGAATGACAATATCGCCGGGCTGCGGCTGGAGTTCGTCCACCAGGTCATAATCCCAGGTGCCCTTGGCAAGAAGGCTGCCATTGAGCTCCGGCTCTTTGCGCATGGTTTTCAGGGCGTTGGATTTGTACCAGTTCGGGGAACCGGGGCCACCAGCTTCCACGTACTCTGGATCCCAGCCATTCTGGAAGAAAATCACCGGAATACCGGCCGCCCGAGCCACAGTGATCGCTTTCCTGATCTGCTTGATGACCGGTCCGGTTGTGGAAACATCGAATCCGGCCCGGTCCAGGTAACCACCAACCGTGGAATACGCATTCTGCATATCCACCACAACCAGCGCCGACTCACTGGCGCGGACATTCAGGGGTTCCGGTTTTCCCGGCAATTCCAGTACCGGTTCCGCACCGGTATTCAGGGCGTAGCCCGATTTCTCCGTGGCGATGCTCATACGGCCTGCTCCAACTGCTGGTTGACATGTACCCGCGTTTTCATCAGTGGCTGGATGTATTTTCCGAAGTCATCAATGCCCTGAACAAAATCGTCAAAGGTCAGCATCACCCCACTGACACCCTCGACCGTACCCACTTCATCCAGCATGCGTGCGACGTTCTCGTAGGAACCCACCAGGGTGCCCATATTGATGTTCACTGCGGAGGTCGGATCCGCCATCTGACGGATGTTGGTATCGGATTTGGACTTCTTGTCCGCGGCACCCTGCTCACCGAGCCAGGCCACCGCCTCTTCATCGACACCTTCCTTGTAGGATTCCCACTTGGCCCGGGCCGCCTCATCGGTCTTGTCGGCAATCACCATGAACAGGGCGACGGAACTGACCTCCCGCTGGGCTTCTTCGGTAGCCTTCACCAGGCGTTCAACGGTTGGCGCAAAGGCAGTTGGCGTGTTCACCCCTTTACCAAAGCAGAAGTTGTAATCGGCATATTTGGCGGTAAACGCCATCCCGGCCTCACTCTGCCCGGCACAGATAACTTTCATGTCAGCCTGCGGTACGGGGCTGACACGGCAATCATCCATCTGGAAATGCTCGCCTTTGAAATCACTGTGGCCAGTCGCCCAGAGATCGCGCAGTACCTGGGCATACTCACCAAGATACTCATAACGGGAGCCGAAAAATTCATCGCCCGGCCATAGCCCCATCTGGGAGTATTCCGGTTTCTGCCAGCCTGTCACCAGATTCACCCCGAAACGACCATTGGAGATGGAATCAATGGTGGAAGCCATGCGAGCAACAATGGCCGGCGGCATGGTTAGCGTTGCCGCAGTAGCGAACAACTGGATTTTGCTGGTGACAGCAGCAAGGCCTGCCATCAGGGTGAACGACTCCAGATTATGCTCCCAGAATTCAGTTTCACCGCCGAACCCACGCAGTTTGATCATCGACAGCGCGAAGTCGAAGCCGTAGCCCTCTGCTTTCTGGGTAATCTCCTTGTTCAACTCGAACGTCGGCATGTACTGAGGCGCGTTCTTCGAGATCAGCCAACCATTGTTGCCGATGGGAATGAAGACGCCGATATTCATCTGTTCGCTCATGGGTTCTCCTTGATGTTTCCGGTCTGGTGGCGCACTCGGGGGCCACCACCTGTGACTCACGTTCCCCAACAACAACGCATAATGCCGGCCACAATGCGTTTTATTGCGCTAAATCAATTATCTATGATTTTTTCTTTGATTATTTCAGACCATTTGGTCTGAAATAGAGCACTCGGTTTGTGCACTGCGGGCGTTTTTGGGGCAAACCGACTGATAGCGTCTAAAAGGCCTATTCACCGGGAAATCCGGTGCTAGAATGTGCGTCCGGTCAATCCAGCGGAGAACTACGTGAGCGTCATAAGAAAGGGCAAGGAAACAGCCAGTGAGGGCAAACGGAAGCCACAACGGGTTCCTTCCGCTGCGGCGCTCAACAGACGGATGCGCAATAGCGAGAAGAAGCGGGCAACTATTCTGGATGCTGCGCTAAGCACCTTCTCGAAATACGGATTGCACGGCGCCAGTATCGACCAGATTGCACTTCAGGCCGATGTATCCAAGACCAACCTCTTCTATTACTTCAGTAATAAAGAAGAACTCTATGTCAGCGTACTTCGGGAGCTTCTGGATTTATGGCTCAAACCGCTCCGGGCATTCACGGTCGAGCAGGATCCGATAGAGGCCATCAGGGATTACGTTCGGGTCAAGCTGGAGTTTTCGAGGGATCACCCCGCCGAATCCCGGCTGTTCTGCATGGAAGTCATGCAGGGCGCGCCATTAATGCTGACCGAACTGCAACAGCCACTGCACGATCTGGTCGAGAACAAAATAGAAGTTATCCAGACCTGGATTGATCAGGGCAAGCTGGCGCCCGTAGAGCCTTACCACCTGGTTTTTTCGCTGTGGGCGACCACCCAGCACTACGCCGACTTTCGCGTACAGGTAGAGGCTGTTGCAGGGAAAACGCTGGAAGACCCGGACTTCTTTCAGGAAACCCTCACTAGCCTCGAAACCATCATTCTTAACGGCGTCCGCCCCCGCTGAGCGGAGCGCAGCACGCCCTCCGCAACTCTCCTGCCCCTAATTTGGGCTCAAATTAGAACCATACGCTCTAATTTAGACCATTTGATCCAGATCAATTTTTCACAAATAGCTAACTGCTTGTTTTTTAACAAAATCGAAAAATGGCACGCTTGCTGCTACGTCAATCAGCGAGCGAGAACGACTCCTTTGTTTTTTTCTATCCGGGCCCTTCTCGCAAAACTGAATTGAAGGAGGTTGTGCCATGCAGTTGCAACACGTACCAACGATCGACCTAGCCCCTTATTTCGAAGGCACCCCTGAAGGCAAGGCCCAGGTGGCGAAGGAGGTCGACAGGGCCTGTAAGGATATTGGCTTCCTGGTCATCACCAACCATGGAATTCCCAGCGAACTGGTGGATCGCGTCTATTCACTGAGCCGCAAGTTTTTCAACCAGCCCATGGCCGAAAAGCGGAAAGTGGATCGTCCCAGCCCTGATATGGTGCGCGGTTATAGTGCCATTGCCGAAGAAAGCCTGTCCTATTCGATGGAAGAAGCAGCGCCGGGAGACCTGAAAGAATCCTTTTCCATCGGGCCCACAGACGTGCCGGACGACGAATACCACCGGGGCGCTGCCGCAGGTCCTCACTTTGCGCCGAATGTGTGGCCGGAAACCGTTGAAGGCTTCAGAGAAGCCTACTCAGACTATTTCGATGCCATGAGCGACCTGGCCCGTTCGCTGATGCGTATTTTCGCCCTCTCCCTCAAGCTGGACGAGCACTTCTTCGACGACAAGATCGACAAAGAAATCAGCATGCTGCGCACCCTCAGCTACCCCAACATGGGGACAAACATTGAAGCTGGCCAGATGCGTGCAGGAGCCCACACCGACTATGGCAGCCTGACCATTGTCAAACCCGACAACTCACCGGGCGGTTTGCAGGTATGCAACCAGAACGGGGAGTGGGTCAGCGTGCCCTATGTGGAAGGCAGTTTCGCGGTCAATATTGGCGACCTCATGATGCGATGGACCAATGACCAGTGGATCTCGACCCTCCACCGTGTTGTCAATCCGCCGCTGGACGTCGAGACCGCCGAGCCGCGCCAGTCCATTGTCTTTTTCCACCAGCCAAACTACGACGCCATGATCGAATGTCTGCCCAGTTGTCTGGACGAAGCTGGCAAAGGCAAATACCCGGCTGTCAGCTCCGGTGACCACCTGAAATCCAAATTCGTCAAACAGACCACCTTTGGTGGCACCCAGGAGGTAGCTTGATATGGGGACGCTCTCTTACGTCAATGTTTTCGCCAAAGATATAGAAGCTCTCAGTGTTTTCTACCGGGATCTGTTCGGGTTCAAGGAAATCCCGGAGATCCGCTCACCCATCTTCCGCGGCCTGGACACAGGGCGTTCCTGCATCGGTTTCAATGCGCTGGATGCCTACGAACTGCTCAAGCTCGACGATTACTCGGACACAAAAGGCTGCAAGTTCCTGCTGAACATTGATGTGGACAGCAAGGAAGAGGTGGACGAGTACGTTCCCAAAGCTCTCGCCTCTGGTGCAACGCTCATCAAAGAGCCCTACACCACCTATTACAACTGGTACCAGTCTGTACTGCTGGACCCGGAAGGTAACGTTTTCCGAATCAATCACATGATGTAGAACCGTTTCTCCCAACCAAAGGAAGTACCAACATGAAAAAACTCATATTCAGTGCCTGCTTTGCACTGGCCGGTTTCCTGGGCCTGTTGAACACCGCTCACGCCGAGGGCTTCACTCTCAAGAGTGACCCGAAGATCGCCATGCTCTATATCTCTCCGACCAATGACGGCGGCTGGACCCAGGCTTTTGATGAAGCCCGTCAGCGCCTGGAAGATGAGATGGATATCAAGATTCAGTACGTGGAAAGCGTTCCTGAATCTGCCTCGGCCATCCGGCCGGCCGTCGAGCGTTTTATCAAGCGCGGCGCCAACATCATCATCGGTACGGCTTTCGGATACTCCGATACGTTCAAATCACTGTCTGAAGACTATCCGGACGTGGCCTTCCTGAACGGTTCTGGCACCACCAACGGCCCCAACCTGCTGTCTTACTACGGCCGTACCTACGAGAGTCAGTACCTTTGTGGCATGGCAGCCGGCGCAGCGTCTGAATCCGGCAAGCTCGGCTTCGTCGCCGCCAACCCGTTCGGTGTTGTGAACTGGACTATCAATGCCTACGCCATGGGTGCCCGTGAAATGAACCCGGATGCAACCGTTACCGTGGTCTATACCGGCGCCTGGAATGACCCCACCAAAGAGCGCTCCGCAACCAAGGCCCTGATCGATCAGGGTGCCGATGTCATCGGCCAGCACGTAGACACCCCGACACCGCAACTGGTTGCCCAGGAAAATGGCGTCTACGGCACAGGTCACCATCGTGATTTCCGCGAGTTCGCACCGAAGGCTACGGTTTGTTCGTCAGTCTGGGTCTGGGATCGCTTCCTGAAGAACGAACTGGAAAAAATCATCGCCGGTAACTGGGTACCAGCCCCTCATGGTGCGCTGCTGTCCATGAAAGAAGGCGGCACCGACATCGCCTGCTGTGGGCCGAACGTTGATGAGGAAGAAGAAGCCAAGATCATGGCCGCCCGCGAGAAGCTGATGAATGGCGAGCTGGAGATCTATGCCGGCCCGCTGACTGATCAGAACGGCACCGTTCGCGCGGCAGAAGGCGAAGTCGTATCCGATGGCGCCCTGTGGCAGATGGACTGGTTTGTTGACGGAGTGATTACGCAGCAATGAGTAAACAGAACGCGATCCAGCTGAGCAGCGTCAGCAAGACCTTCGACGGTTTCAAGGCCCTGTCCGACGCTGATTTCACCGCCAGGTGGGGCGAAGTTCACGCCCTGCTCGGCGAAAACGGAGCCGGAAAGTCGTCCCTGATGAACATCGTGGCCGGCCTCTATGGCCCGGAAGGCGGATCGCTGTTCATCGATGACAACCCGGTAAAACTCAAAGGCCCGAAAGAAGCCGCCAAGCTCGGCATCGGAATGGTTCACCAGCACTTCAAGCTGGTGACCCCCTTCACCGTTGCCGAGAATATCCTGCTGAACCTGAGCCATATCCAGACCAGCGGGCTTTACCGGGAACGCCTGCGCCGGGTGTCTGACGACATCCGTGCCATGGCCGAGCGAATTGGATTCGGGATTGATCCCGACGCCCGTATTGATCAACTTTCCATCGCAGAACAACAACGCGTGGAAATTCTGAAAGTACTGCTGGCCGGCGCCAAGATTCTGATTCTGGATGAGCCGACCGCCGTGCTTACCGAAGAAGAAGCCGAAAACCTGCTCACCACTGTGCGCGGCTTCGCCCGGGAGGGCGCTGCGGTCATCCTTGTAACCCACAAGATGAACGACGTTCTGCGCTATGCCGATCAGGTCACCATCATGCGCTCGGGCCGGACCATTAAAAGCCTGAAGCCGGATTCGGTTTCCGTAGATGAACTGGTGAAGCTGACCGTCGGCGAATCAGCACCGGAGCAGACGGCTCCTGTGGAGCAACGGACGCCCGGTGAACCTTATCTGAACGTCAAAGGTCTCACCAGCACCGGTGGCCACCGGGCCCTGAATGGCCTGAACCTGACCCTGAACAAGGGAGAAATTTACGGTATCGCCGGCGTCGGCGGTAACGGACAAAGCGAACTGGCCAACGCCCTGATGGGCATTCCAGAGGGTGTCGAAGGCACCATGGAGTTGATTGGCGAAGGCGATCTGGCGGACTTCGATGCGGCCCGGCGCCGCGCTATCGGCGTCGCCGCCATCCCTGCAGACCGTTATGGTTCTGCCCTTGCCGGCCCGCTCTCTATCGCCGACAACTTTGCCCTGGGCGACATCCATTCCGGTCGATACGGCCCGTTCTGGTATCTGAAAACCGGAGCCATCGAAGCTGACGCGGCGGAAGCCGTTCGACAGTTCGATGTCCAGGGTGTTCGCTCGCTGAAACAGAAATCGGCACTGCTCTCCGGGGGCAACGCACAAAAGCTGGTCATCGCCCGGGAGTTCAGTCATCCCCCCAAGCTCGTCCTGGCCCACAGTCCCAGCCGGGGCCTCGACGTCAAAGCGACCGAAGCTGTCAGGGAGCGCTTGCGTGCGGCCCGGGATAGTGGCGCAGCGGTTCTCCTGATCAGTGAGGATCTGGACGAAGTCATGGCCATGGCGGACCGGATCGGCGTCATGTCCGCCGGACGTATCGTGACCGAGTTTTCACAGCCTGCCGATCGTCAGGCCATTGGCCAAGCAATGGTGAACCATGTCTGATTTTGCATTACAACGACCGCTCACAAAGCGCAGATACACCCTGGAAGTCCGCCAGCAGATGGCCTGGCACTGGCAGGCACTGATTCTGGCCGGGTCCATGATCCTGGGCCTGCTGATTTCCGGCACCATCCTCGTGGTCGCGGGGGTTCCGGCTGGCGAGCTGCTGAACGAGTTTGTGATCCTCACTCTGTTTGATAGTCAGAGCCTGACCTCCGTGCTCTTCCAGGCCTCACCGCTGATCATGGTGGGCCTGGCCGGCTGCCTGGCGTTCCGGGCCAAGTTCTGGAACCTTGGTCTGGAAGGCCAGATGATCTTCGGAGCGATCGGCGCCACAGCCATCACCATGTGGGATATCGGTGCCCCGAGTATGCGCCTGCCACTGATGATTGCTGCCGCCATGGCCTGCGGCCTGTTGTGGGCAGTTGCCCCGGTGCTTCTAAGGCTCAAACTGCAGGTTAATGAAATTGTCTCGACCCTGATGCTCAATTACATTGCGATCAACGTATTGCTGCACCTGATGTACGGAGCCTGGAAAGACCCCAAGGACGCGTTCCCCTACTCCCCCAAGTATGAAAGCTTCGAGCTTCTGCCGGAGTTGGGAAATGGCCTCAGCCTGTCAATTCCCATCGCCATTGGCATAGCGCTGCTCGTACTCTGGTTCGTTAACATCTCCCGCGCCGGTCTCTATCTGCGGTTCGTGGACAAGAGCCCGAAAGTCGCCAGTGCCGTTGGGGTTCCTGTTGCCAAAACCATCCTGATGGCAGTGCTCTTTTCCGGAGCCCTGGCGGGACTGGCTGGCCTTATGGTCGCTGCGGGCCAGGAAGGACGCCTCACCCACTCCTTTTATGTGGGCTATGGCTTTTCCGGGATTCTGATCGCGTTTCTGGCCCGGAACAATCCCATTGCCGCCACCTGCGCCGCGTTGCTGATTGCCACCCTGTTCGTCGCTGGCAGAAGCCTTCAGGTGTTCTACCAGATCCCGTTTGCCATGGTGCAACTGATCCAGGCCGTACTGGTGATTTGCGTCGCTTCCTCAGATTTCTTTATTCGTCATCGTATTCGCCGCGTACAGGGGGGGGACTGATCATGGACCTGATTTCAAGCTGGATGGGTAACATCCCTGAATTTGCTGTCCCGTTTGCCCTGGCGGCACTGGGACTGATCATTACTGAAAAATCCGGTGTTCTTGCGCTCGGCGCCGAGGGCCTGATGCTGGTTGGTGCCGTTGCCGGCATCGGCGCCTACCTGACCTTTGAACATACCGCCCTCGCGTTGATCATGGCCATGATCGCCGCCAGCGTGGTTTCCCTGCTGTTTGCCCTGATGGTTCTGGTCATGCGCATGAACCAGGTGATTTCGGGTCTGGTACTGGTGTTCTTCTGCCAGGGACTGACAACTCTGACCGGAACACTGATGGGCTGGACCAACCAGCCTGTGCCCGGACTGGAAACCATCGCATTCTGGCCACTCTCCGAGCTGCCTTACCTGGGCCGGTTCTTCATTCAGAATCCCGTGGTCTATCTGGTGCCCGTGATTTTCCTGGTTTCCGTCTGGGCCCTCAATCGCACCACGCCGGGACTGCGCATGCGTGCCGTAGGCGAAAATCCACAGGCAGCAGACGCTGCGGGCATCCCGGTACTAAGCTACCGACTGGCTGCTATTGTGATCGGCGCCGCGTTGATTGGTCTGGCTGGGGCATTCATTGCCGTTCTGAGTACCAAACTCTGGATCTCGAACATGACCGCAGGCCGGGGATGGATTGCCGTCGCACTGGTTATTTTCGCTCGCTGGTCGCCCTGGAAAGCCCTGGCCGGAGCCATTCTGTTTGGCTGCATTGAAGCGCTGATCCCTCAGCTGGCCGCTTCCGGCATCAAGCTATCACAATACTTTGTGTTCATGGCCCCTTACGCCATCACCCTTGGTGTCATGATCTGGGTAGCAGCATCAAAGCGGGACAGCAACAGTCAGCCCGGTGCTCTGGGGACACCGTTTATACGGGAAGAGCGCACCTGATCCGGCGCAGAACAGACACCCTACCGATCACCAGGAGAATACCTTGAGCAAGACTCTGTTTATCACCGGTGCAACCTCCGGCTTTGGCGCCGCCACGGCCCGGCGGTTTGCCGCCGACGGTTGGTCCATTGTTATCTGCGGCCGCCGGGAAGAACGCCTTTACGCGCTGGCCGATGAGCTTGGATGCCTGACACCGGTGCATCCTCTGAAACTGGATGTCCAGGACGCCGAAGCGGTGGCACAGGCGATCGCCTCGCTGCCCTCAGGCTTTCGTCAGATTCATACCCTGGTCAACAACGCCGGCTTGGCACTGGCGCCGGCTGCCATGCAGGATGTTCAGCTTTCCGACCTGCACACCATGATCAACACCAACATTACCGGGGTGGTCAATGTGACCCATGCCCTGCTGCCCACACTGATTGAGACCGGGGCCGGTACCAATATCATCAACATCGGCTCCACTGCCGGTGAGTGGCCGTATCCTGGCAGCCATGTATACGGTGCCAGCAAGGCGTTTATCAAACAGTTCTCCTACAACCTGCGCTGTGACCTCCTGGGCACCGGGGTGCGCGTCACCGATCTGGCACCTGGCATTGCCGAAACCGAGTTTTCGGTAGTTCGTAATAGCGGCAACAAGGCCGCAGCAAATTCTGTTTACGAGGGAACCGTGCCGTTGTCCGCCGAGGACATTGCCGAGCAGATTGCCCACATCGCCAACCTGCCCGACCACATCAATATCAATCGGGTGGAAATGGTACCGGTACGGCAAGCCTGGGGGCCCTATGCCATTCATCGCGAACAGAGCCCGAGCCACGAACAGGAAGCCTGAACATGCCGAAACTCAGATACGCCTGGCCGGTCGTCACCGGTCGTACCGCCCTGATTGTGGTGGACATGCAGCGAGTTTTCTGTGAGCCCGACGGAGATCTTTACGTTCCATCGACAACAGCAATCACGCCACGAATTCAGCAACTGGCCGACGTTTGCCGGAAGAACGGCGTCCCCGTTGTCTATCTGCGTCACATCGTTCGCGGTGACGGCAGTGACACCGGGCGCATGAGCGATATGTATCCGGATGTCGACGAGGTTTTGGCGCGTGA
Source organism: Marinobacter sp. F3R08 (assembly GCF_018860425.1). Lineage (GTDB taxonomy): Bacteria > Pseudomonadota > Gammaproteobacteria > Pseudomonadales > Oleiphilaceae > Marinobacter. The sequence continues at coordinate 280,097 of NZ_JAHKPI010000020.1, forward strand.
CAACCCCATGGTTGAGATTATCGAGCAGCTTGCGCCACTGACCGGAGATGTGGTGGTGGACAAGCTCTTCTACAGCGGCTTTCACGGAACCGATCTGGACACCATTCTACGTTCCCGGGATGTGGATACCCTGATCGTTTGTGGCACCGTCACCAATGTTTGCTGTGACACCACCATACGCGACGCCGTTCACCGGGAATACAAGGTTATCGCGCTGAGCGATGCCAGCGCCGCCATGCCCTATCCCGATCTTGGCTGGGGGGCCGTTACTGCAGACGAGGTTCAGAAGGTCGCGCTGACCACCTTTGCCTACGAGTTCGGTGAGGTGACAAGCACGGATGATATTGTGCAGAGGCTGCAGAGCCGGGAGTAACTCCCGGCCCGTCAGGTCATCAAATCAGAAGCTACTCCTGACCGGACTCATACTTGCGCTCGGGAGGGGCGAAACCAAAGTCCCGGCCGTCCACCACTTTGACATCACCGTCCCATGGCAAACGGTATTCGCCCCTCACCATGTCCTGCATGAAGGTGTACGGGCAATCTCCGGCACCACCCTTTACCGCCACATACCCACGATGGCCGAGCTGGTAAATGTTGTTCTCGACACCCCAGTGAATACGGGCTTCGTCCACCAGATCTGGCCGCACTTCCGCGGTAATGATTTCGTCGGCAAAGCCACTTCCTTCCACCATAGGCACGCCATCGAAGTTGACCACCATGCCCTCACCCATGGAGTTGAAGGTACCATCTGTACCGGCCAGACAGACGTTGGCAGTGACCATAAGATTGCAGAACGCGTTCGCCTGGTTAGTGATCTTCCAGGCATGACGGATGGGTGGCGTGTATCCTGCGGTCCGCAGCATGATGTTCGCCCCTTTGTAGGCGCACTCGCGCGCCACTTCCGGGAACATACCATCGTGGCAGATAGCCAGTGACAGACGGCTGCCATTGGGTCCATCGCAGACCGGGATTCCCAGGTTGCCCGGTTCCCACGGTTCCACCGGCACCCAGGGATGAAGCTTGCGATAGAACAGCTGCACCTCGCCGGTGTTATCGATAATGACACCGGTGTTGTAGGGGTTCCCTCCGGGATTGCTCTCCATAATGGAGAAACAGCCCCAGATGTCATGCTCTCGGCAGGCTTCCCGGAAAGCATCCATCTCCGGGCCGTCACGATCACACATGATGGCGGGGTCAATGTTCATCGAAAGACCATGCAGGCAGTATTCGGGGAATACCACCAGATCCATCACCGGAGACTGCCGACGGGCTTTCCCCACCAGCTCACATACCCGGCGGGTCTGGGCTGCCAGTTGTTCCGGGGTGGCCACATCTGGCAATTGCAGCTGCACCAGCCCGATCACCACCCCGTTCGGGGACTTGTTCAAACCACCAAATCCGCTCATTACGCTTCCTCTCACATGATGTTTAGATGATGTCGGAAGCTAATGAGCAGGAAGCGTGCCAGGCGTTGCAGAGGCCGTACCGGCATCGGTCCCCAAGCCCCGCTCACGCCGGCGCATTTGCAGTTGGGCCAGGGTCACTTCCCGGCTCTTCGCCTGGCTTTCGTGGATATGGGCCCGCAACATTACGGTTGCGCCTTCCAGATCATTGGCCAGGATACGTTGGCAGATCTCATGGTGCTCCCGGTAGGTCTGCATGACACTGTCCTGGTCCGGCAGGCCCAGACGACGCACAATCCGAATATGATTGTTAACGTCTCGCAGGTATTGCACCAGAATCGGGTTGCCACAGAGCTCGGCCAGCCTTATATGGAACAGTTCCTCGGCGTCCTTGAACTCTTCGGAGCCAGACATGCCATAGCGGGCCTGCTGGGGATCCCAATCCTCCGCCAGCTGCGCCACCTCCCGATAGGGAATACGCTGCCCCATCAAAGCAATACCTTCCAATTCCAGACCAACCCGGACATCGTAGTACTCCGCCAGCTCAAATACGTCGAGCTGGCGGATATAACAGCCGTGCTTGGGACGGATCGTAAGGTAGCCTTCCACCGCCAGGCGCTGCAACGCTTCCCGAACCGGAGTTCGGCTCACTCCGAAGTGCTGGGCCAGCTCGGTTTCAGTAACCCGGCTACCAGGATATAGCTCCAGATTCATGATGCTCTGACGCAGAGTCTGGTAGATGCTGCCTGTGGTTCCTTTCCTGAATGATTCACTCACGATTCTTTCCTTGTCATCTCGTTGCATACATCTTATCCAAGTCCCATTGAATTTCAATCACTATGGCACACCACCGAGAACCCAGGATCGCACCAAAATAATGCATTACCATCAATCAACGCACCATCGTGTCGCCATCAACTTTCTGTTTTCTTGTACTTTTCCAACACGCGACAGGAATATGAGTGTCTTCCTTGCCAGAACCATGCACCTCTTCGTCAACGTGGCATGAACCATGCACCCTTGTATACAACAAAGATTTGTAGCCAAGGCACGGTTCCATGGAGATTCAGCTTTACAACATCACCAAGCGGTTCGGGGAGGTCACGGCCAATGACGGCATCTCCCTGGACATCCGCGAGGGAGAAGTCATCGCGCTGCTCGGCGAAAACGGCGCCGGCAAGAGCACCCTGATGAAGATGCTGTTCGGGCTCTACACGCCGGACGAAGGCAGCATTCTTGTCAACGGTCGTGAAACTCTCATCGACTCCCCGCAGAAGGCCATGTCACTGGGCATCGGCATGGTGTTCCAGCAGTTCAATCTGGTACCGGCACTGTCGGTGCTGGACAACCTGTTACTGGCCTATCCCAGGCCACCCTTCTGGACGTTCCGCCGGCTGTTTGGCGAAGGCGCCTCTCAGCAGAACGTACTCGCCTACCTGGAGGAACTCGCGCCCGGCCTGGACCCCAATACCCTGGTACGCGATCTATCCGTGGGCCAGCGCCAACTGCTGGAACTGGTCAAGGTGCTGAATCTGAATGCCAAGGTTCTGATACTGGATGAACCAACGTCGGTTCTGCCACCACAGGAAGCGGAACGACTCTGGGGGCTGATCCGAAAAATGGCCGAAGCCGGAAGAAGTATTGTTCTGATCACCCACAAAATGCAGGACGTCATGGCCTGCGCCCACAGAGTGGTCGTGATGCGTGCCGGCAAAATGGTACAGGCTCTGACCAGAGAGAACTGCAGTGAGGCCTCACTGGTCAGCCTGATGATGGGAGACAGCAGTCAACGCTCCGACATCGACACACATCGGGACCCCGACCTCGCTGGCAAGCCGCCACGAATCAGTCTTCGTGGGCTCCATGCAAACCATGGCGTCCAGTCCATTGACAACATCAGCCTGGATATCGGGCCGGGAGAGATCCTTGGTATTGCCGGGGTTTCCGGTAACGGCCAGCATCTGCTGGCAGACGCGCTGGTTGGCCTGGTCCCGCTTTCCCGTGGCGAAGTCATTATTGATGGCGTGGTACTCCAGTCCGCCAGCCGTGCCCCGAAAACCTCTGACCGGGTTGCATACATACCTGAGCAACCGGCCGTGAACGCGGTGGCCGGCGATCTGTCGTTGACCGTCAACGTGGCTCTGTCCCATTTCCGGCAACTGCGTTTCTTTCCTGCCTGGGGCCCGGAAGAGGAAAAAACCAGGGACATCATCCGCCGTTATCAGGTTCGTCCTGACAATCCGGCGCTGGGCGCCGGACAACTTTCCGGAGGCAACCTTCAGAAACTGGTGGTCGGGCGTGAACTGGAAGGCCCGAGGGATCTGATTGTCGCAGCTTACCCCACCATGGGACTGGACGCTGGTGCGGCCCATGACATTTATCAGGCTCTTTTCACAAAAGCCCGCGAGGGCGCAGCCGTGCTATGGATTTCAGAGGATCTCGATGACCTCATGTCCTACGCCCACCGGATTGCCGTACTTCAGGGCGGACGCATCTCGGGACTGTTCAACCCGGACCAGTTCGATCGCCTCGACATCGGCCGGGCCATGACCGGAGAACACCTTCCCACCGCTGACCCGGCACCCGCTGAACCTCAAGCGAGAATTGCATCATGACAATAACCACCCAACCGGCCGTCAGATTCGGGCTGCGGCTGCTAAGAGGCCCCACCGGCGCAGTGCTTATCATGGCGGCCACGTTTGTGCTGGCGGCACTGACGTTCTTTGCAATCAATGGCCGGGAATCCATATCCCTGTTTCAGGAAATGGTCATGGGGGCCTTCGGCGATGGCTATTCATTCAGTGAGACCCTGGTCAAGACCGCTCCCATCCTGCTGACGGCACTGGCCGTCGCATTGCCTGCCCGACTCGGTCTGATCAGTGTCGGCGGCGAGGGTCAGCTCTACCTTGGCGCCCTGTTCGGCACCGGCGCTGTGCTGGCCGCCGTTGACCAGCCCGGCTGGCTGCTGATGCCACTCATGCTGATGGGCGCCATGGCAGGCGGCGCCCTTTGGGGCGTCATTCCCGGATTGCTCAAGACCCGTCTTGGTGTCAACGAAACCATCTCAACCCTGCTACTGAACTACGTGGGCGTGTTACTGGTGAGTTTTGTAGTCCATGGTCCCTGGAAGAACCCGAATTCACTGGGCTGGCCGGCCACCATCGAGTTCCCGCAAGGCGCCATCCTGCCCCAGTTCTTTGATACCCGGGTTCACATGGGACTGATATTCGGAGTGGTTGCGGCCATCATGCTTCACATTCTGGTGACCCGCAGTCGCTGGGGACTCGGTCTCCAGGTCAGTCGCAGCAATCCGCGCGTCGGCGCCACCGCCGGTATTTCCTATGAACGCAACGTGCTGATCGTGATGGCCATCGGCGGGCTGCTGGCCGGCCTCGCCGGTATCGCCGAAGCCTCGGTGATCCAGAACCGCCTGCAGGACGGTCTTGCCAGCGGCTACGGCATGACGGGCTTCCTGGTTGCCTGGCTCGCCGGCCAGCACTTCCTTCGCATTATCCCGTTATCGGTGCTGATGGGTGGCCTTCTGGCGTCTGCCGACTCGCTCCAGTTGTACGCCCAGCTCCCCAAGGCCAGCGCCGATATTCTACAGGCGCTGCTGTTCATCATCGTGCTGGCTGTTGCCAGCCTGTGGCCCAATCGCCCCAAGGCCTGATCGCGCCAGGCCCGACAGCTATTCAAAGGACACTGTATGGAATCGTTTGTAACTGAACTGCTGACCCTGCTCTTTGCTGCCCTTCGAAGTGCCACCCCGGTACTGGCAGTCGTTCTGGGTGAAGCCATGACTCAACGCAGCGGCGTTATCAACCTTGGGGTGGAAGGCCAGATGCTGCTGGGGGCGATGACCGGTTTCGCGGTGGCGTCCATAAGCGGCGATCCCTGGCTGGGCGTGCTCGCCGCATGCGGTGCGGGCATTGCCCTGTCGATGGTTCACGCCATTCTGGTGCTTGGCTGTCGGGCCAACCAGATTGCCAGCGGGGTAGCCGTTTTGATTCTCGGAGGTGGGCTCAGTGCCTACTACGGTATTCCTTTCGTGGGCAACAAGATCGACACCCTCGGCAACCTGAATCATACCTTCGTCAGCGACATTCCGTTGCTGGGCCAGTTCCTGGGCCCCATAACACCTACTGTACTGATCACACTGCTGGCGATTCCGGCCATATCCATTTTCCTGTTCCGCACCCGCACCGGGCTGCGCTGGCGTTCTACCGGCGAATCCCAGGAAATCACTCGCAATCTGGGCCACAGCCCGGTGCCCTACCAGTTAGCCGCCATTGCTTTCGGTGGGCTGATGTCAGGCTTTGCCGGTGCCGCGCTCGCTGTGGACTACACCGCCAACTGGGTAGAGGGCATGACCGCAGGCCGGGGGCTGGTGGCCGTCGGCCTGGTGATTGTTGCCCGCTGGAACCCCTGGTACGCATTGCCGGCAGCGCTGCTGTTCGGGGCCTCTGAAGCCCTGAATCTGAAGCTGCAGTCCTGGGGGGTGCCCATCTCGCCCTACCTTCTGGCAACGCTTCCCTATCTGATTCCCCTGAGCGTGCTGATGCTTAGCTACCGTGGCCTGCGGGCCAGTGGTGGCGGTATGCCGGCCGGTCTCAGGGTGGTATTCCAAAGTGCCCGATAACCGACTTAAAAACCATTAAACGGAGAATGATTATGAAAAAAGCGATCCGCACCCTGCTAGCCACCTCAATCCTCGCAGTCAGTGTCCAGGCTGCTGCCGACACCAAAGTCGGCTTCATCTACGTTGGACCAAAATCTGACTATGGATACAACTACGCCCAGGATCAGGGCCGTCTCTATCTGGAAGAACACATGGACGATGTGGAAACCGTCCATTTCGAAAACATTCCAGAGAATGCCGATGTTCAGCGTGTCATGGAGCGCATGGTTCGCTCCGGTGTTGAAGTGGTTTTCCCGACCAGCTACGGCTACCTTGATCATGCCCTGAAAGTAGCGGAGAAGTATCCTGAGGTACATTTCGCCCACTCCGGCGGCCTCAAGACGTCCGACAACCTGATGACCTACTTCGCCGAAATTGATCAGGCCATGTACCTGTCCGGTGTTGCCGCTGGCCTGACCACCAAAACCAATAAACTGGGCTTTATCGCAGCCCACCCGATCCCTCAGGTACTGCGTAACATCAATGCCTTTACCCGGGGTGCCCAGAGCGTGAACCCGGAGGTGACAACCTCGGTGATCTGGACCTCGAACTGGTCCGACCCCACCAAAGAAGCCGAAGCCGCAGAAGCGCTGATCAGCGACGGCGCTGACGTACTGACCGGTCACGTTGACTCGCCCATCAACTACGTGCAGGTTGCTGAGCGCCGTGGCGTTTACTCCGTGGGCTATCACGCCGATGCCAGCCAGTTTGCACCAGAAGGCTGGCTGGTGGGTGCGGTCTGGAACTGGGGCCCGATGATGGTGGACATCGTCAAATCGGCAGAAGACGGCACCTGGAAATCCGAGCACCTGCGTGGCGACCTCCTGACTGGCGCAGCCAAACTCAGCGATTTCGGCAGCGCAGTAAGCGATGAGGATCAGCAAACGGTACTGGACCGCCAGGAAGCCATTATGAACGAAGAGTTCCAGGTCTGGGCTGGCCCGGTTATCGCTCAGGATGGCACGGTGCTGGTTGAAGAAGGTGACGTCATGACCCTGGAAGAAACCGAGAAGATGGACTTCCTCGTAAACGGCGTGAAAGGTCGTCTGAAGTGACCACGCCCCACCCTGTCACGGTTCCCGATGCACAGCCCTACGCGTGGCCCTGCATCGCGCCGGTGGCCCCCCACCGGCTGGCCCTGGTGATTATCGACATGCAGAAGGACTTCTGCGCCCCGGGAGGGTACATCGACTCCCAGGGCGTCGATCTGACCCCCGCCCGGGCCACCATCGAACCAATCCAGCGGGTACTGGCAGCGTTCCGCGCGCTGCCAGGCGCCCTGGTCATTCACACCCGTGAAGGTCACCGGCCGCAGCTGGCAGACCTTCCCGTCAACAAGCAGTGGCGCAGCGAACAGGTCTGCCCCGGCATCGGCAATGCCGGCCCACTGGGCCGGATTCTGGTGCGCGGCGAACCCGGCTGGGAAATCATTCCGGAACTTGCTCCAACGCCGGATGAGATCGTAATCGATAAACCCGGCAAGGGCGCCTTCTACGCCACCGACCTGGATCACGTACTGCGGCTTCAGGGGATCACCCACCTGGTGTTTGCAGGCCTGACCACCGATGTGTGTGTGCACACCACCGTCCGTGACGCCAATGACCGGGGGCTGGAAACACTGATCCTGAGAGACTGCACGGCCGCCACAGAAACCCGCCACCGGGATGCCATTTTCAGCATGACCGAAATGCAAGGCGGAATGTTCGGTGCCACGGCGACATCAGAGCAGCTTCTCACCGCCCTGGCCCTATCAAACACGCTTCCGGAGTAACCTGCGATGACTGCAACCCTGAACTCTCGCCCCTATGTCTGGCCCTACGACAACAACCTGACGAGACACAATACAGCCCTGATCATCATCGATATGCAAACCGACTTCTGTGGTAAGGGTGGCTATGTCGACACAATGGGCTATGACCTTTCGCTGACACGCGCCCCCATTGAACCGATCGGCCGGCTACTGGCCCGATTCCGGCAACTGGGAATGCCGGTGATTCACACCCGCGAAGGACATCGCCCTGATCTCAGCGACCTGCCCGAAAACAAACGCTGGCGCTCCCGGCAGATTGGCGCAGGTATCGGTGACCCGGGACCTTGCGGACGCATACTGGTCCGGGGTGAGCCGGGCTGGGACATCATTCCGGAACTGGCACCAGAATCCGGAGAACCGATCATCGACAAGCCTGGCAAAGGCTCATTCTATGCCACCGACCTGGAGCTGATACTCCGGACCCGCGGCATCAGAAATCTGGTACTTACGGGCATTACCACCGATGTCTGCGTGCACACCACCATGCGCGACGCCAATGATCGGGGTCTGGAGTGCGTGCTGGTTGAAGACTGCTGTGGCGCCACCGACCAGGCAAACCATGACCATGCCATCAAGATGATTCAGATGCAGGGTGGCGTGTTTGGAGCGGTCACCGATTCCCAAAGCCTGATACAACGGCTCGAGTCTCTTTCCGAGCTACCCTCATAACCTACGGAGTTCAGCAATGACCGACATGACCATTAACGCCCCAGACATTGTAGCCGCCGTCACAGACGCCTTTGAGACTTATGAAAAAGCGCTTCTGGATAATGATCTTGACGTTCTCGACAGCTACTTCTGGACATCCGAATTCACCATTCGCTTCGGAGTGGCAGAAAATCTCTATGGCGCTGAAGCCATCCAGGCTTATCGCCGGCTCTGCCAGCCGGTAGGTCCGGGGCGCACCCTCCATGGCACATTGGTGACGACCTTCGGTGACTCTTTTGCGACCGTCAGCACGCAGTTCAGCGATGGCCAAACAGACGATCAGGGCCGACAGATGCAAACCTGGGCACGGTTCCCGGATGGCTGGAAGGTTGTCGCTGCCCACGTCAGCGTGATGCGGACAGCGTCCTGATCACTCCGGTTCCCGGTGCTCGTAGGTTGCGTTCAACCGTGACGCAAGATAATCCGCACAGGTAATCGGCTGATACTTGGGCGCCTGGTCCGGTACGACATCCCGGGGATCCACAACGGAGTCCGGGTTTACTTCCAGGAAGTACGCGATAGAGTACCGCTCCTGCGCAGGCGGCCTGACCCGGTGCGGGGTGGAGACATAAACGTCGTTGCTCCAGCGCATCAGACAATCACCGATGTTACAGACAAAGGCTCCCGGCACGTGGGGGGCCTGAATCCACTCGCCCTGTCGGTTCAGCACTTCCAGCCCGGCCACCTTGTCCGTCGCCAAAATGGTGATGTTGCCGTAGTCACTGTGGGTTCCGGCACCACCGTCTTCCCGGGTGTTGGTATCGGCGCTCGGTGGATAGTGCAGCATGCGCAGGGTGGCAATCGGCGATGACAGATGCCGGGCAAAAAACTCTTCATCCAGCCCCAGATCCATACTGAAACCACGATGAATGGTTCTTCCCAGCTCCAGGCAGTGGTTGAAATAGTCCAGTGCACGCTGACGCCAGCCGTCGATCGGGGGCCAGAAGTTGACGCCGCGAAACGGTTTTCCTGCCACGACATCCGGGTGATCCTCCGGAAAATCCGTTCCGATATTGAAGGCTTCCTTCATATCCGCACCAGACTCCGGATTCAGCTTCTCATCCGCCATCGCCACGTATCCGCGGTTGTGGGGTGAGCGCTTGATCGACAGCACTTCTTTATCGGCGATCGGCAGCGCAAAGAGCTCCTTTGCCAGGGTAAACGCATCCTCGCAGACCGCCTGTGGGATTCCGTGATCCGTAGCGTAGAAAAAGCCGACTTCCCGGCAGGCCCGCCCCAGCTCAGCGGCGGTGGCCCGACGCTGAGCCGGGTCGTCGCTGCGCAGGCCGGCCAGGGAAATAATGGGTAATGCAGACATCGTGATCTCCTGAATATGCTCGCTGTCAGACCATGGACATTCGTGTGTGGGCCAGTTTCCGACAGGCCTCATGCAGCGCAAGACCCTGCCGCTGGGCATCGGCAATGACCGCCTGCTGGCTGACTCGCACCGCTTCACCACGGCGAAGCAATTGCCGCCCGTCCACCCAGACACCGGACACATTGCCCGGACCGGCCGCAAACACCAGGTTCCAGAGCAGGTTTCCTCCCTGCTCGTTCACCGACACCGGTGCCATATTGGCGCCCCCCAGATCCAGCAACAGCAAATCGGCTTTCTTGCCCACTTCAAGGGAGCCGATTTCCCGATCCAGGCCCAGTGCCCTGGCTCCGTTGATCGTTGCCATTCTCAGAATCTGCTCGGCAGGAAGTACCGTGGCATCCAGCCGCGTTGCCTTCTGAATCAGGGAGGCAAACTTCATTTCCTCAAACAGGCTGAGGCTGTTGTTACAGACCGGCCCATCGGTACCCAGGCCCACGGTGACACCTGCCGCCAGCATTTCCGGCACACGGGCCACACCGCTGGCCAGTTTGGCGTTGCTTACCGGACAGTGAGCGATGCTGGTGCCGGTATCCGCCACCCGTGCAATCTCCTCATCATTGAGCCACACACAGTGGGCCAGCAGGGTCCGCTCCCCAAGAATGCCGTAGTGATCCAGCATTGCCAGAGATCGACGTCCAAACTCGGCCGTGACTGCCTGCTCTTCTTCCTTCTGCTCACTGCAGTGGGTATGGATGCCCACGCCATACTCACGACTTAATCGGGCGGCGTCCCGGTAGGCATCTTCCGTGCAGTAAAACAGATGTTCCAGCCCCATCCAGACACGAATGCGGCCATTCTGACTTTCATGGTGAGACCGGATCAGTTGCCGGTTCTCGTCCCGGGTCGAGAAGAAGTCCTTGCCAGGTCTGTCAGCCACGTAAGGTGCCAGCTGCACCCGCAGCCCCAGATCCGCCGCCGCATCCGCGCAGCGATCCATGTACCGGAACATATCCATCACGCAGGTAATGCCGGACTGCAGGGCCTCGAGGTAGCAGAGGCGGGCGGAATGGTAAGCGTACTCCTCGGTCATGGCCCGGTGCTCCAGTTGATACCAGGGCAACCACTCCATCAGAGGCATGTTTTCAGTTACTCCACGCATCAGGCTGGAGTGGGAATGACAGTCGATCAGACCAGGCAGCAAGGCATGGCCGCCGGCATCAATCACCTCTACGCCTTCCGGGATGGTCACTTCCCTGAACTCGCCGACCTGGCGGATCACACCGTCTTCGACCACCAGCGCACCATCTGCAATCACCCGATTGTCCGGGTCAACAGTGAAGATCGCGGCATGACAGATTGCAAAACTGGACATAGCACCCCCTAGGTTTCAGAACTCGCCTCTGTAAGCACAGCAATGGCACGTTTCAGACCACCGTATCCGGTGCATCGGCACAGGTTGCCGGTCACGGCCTCTTCAAGATCAACAACATCGCCGTTCTGCTGCTGACGCAAACCTGAAACCAGCGACACCGCGATACCCGGCGTACAATAGCCACACTGCAACGCGCTTTCGGTCGCCAGGGCGTCTCTTACCTGGACGAAATCCGGGTCTTCGGCCAAACCTTCAACTGTTTCCACCGTGCCTCCCGAGACCTGCCAGGCCATCACCAGACACCCGGGAACAGCCTGACCGTTCAATAACACCGTGCAGGCCCCGCACCTGCCGATACGACATCCGGCACGGGCAGAGGTGATCCGCCCGGAGCCCCTCAGAATGTCCAGCAACGTCGTTGCCGGCGATACCCACTGTGAAATAACGTCGCCGTTCAGTTCAAACGTCACTTGCTCCGGCGCGCAGGGTTCCGGCTGAGTATGTCGGGTCATGAACAGGTTTCCTCTTGGGCACAAAGCTCGGCCAACAGGTATCCGGCATCCACCGGAAGGTGCCGGACCCGGATACCGGTGGCCGCCTCAATCGCCGAGCAGATGGCCGGCGCCACCGCCTCAATACCCAGTTCTCCAACTCCTCGAACCGGAAAGCGATCAGTAGTTGGCGTGTTATCCAGGACATCCACACGTTGGTCAGGCACATCCTGCATGGTGGGAATTATGTACTGGTCCAGGTTGTCAGCAAGGTAGTGCCCTTGCCGGGTCGGCATGTCCTCGCTGAGCGCCATGCCCAGCCCCATGATGGCGGCTCCCTCAATCTGGCCGAGATAGCCGGGAGGGTAGATAACACGGCCCGCCGCGGTTATGTGGTGAAGATCAGTCACCCGGACCCGACCGGTCAGGCGGTCTACGGCAACCCTGGCCACCGTCGAAATCTGCAACTGCAGGTAACGACCCACGGGTTGATTTCCTTCCGGAGCAACAGGAAAGGCCTGACTGGCATCAATCAAGGTCTGTTCAGGTTGTCCTTTTTCAGCCAGTTCCCTGTAGCTCAGCACCTGGCGCCCCCCGGCGAACAAGCCTCCCGGGCCGCTGTGCAGTTGATCACGAGGCAGACCGGTCAGCGCTGCGGCCTGATCCCGCACACAATCGTTCCAGCGGGGAAGAATGTCAGCCAGGACACCATGAATCAGAACAGAGCTGCGCGAAGCACTGGTGGGACCGGAATCCGGCCCCCGCGAGTTCCCCAGCACCACGTCGATATCGCCGGCCACGCAACCCAGGGTCTCACAAACGAGGCAGGTGATCGCTTCGGCAAGGTTCTGGCCATAGTCGGAGAAGCCAAATTCCAGACGAATCCGGCCTTCAGCGGTCAGACTCACCCGGCCGCCGCCACTGTCAGGCAGACCGTCGCCGAGTCCGTTACCCTGAGCCCCCATCGCCATACCGGTACCGGTCAGCCAACGCCTGCGGAGATCGGAACCCGCGGGCGCCCAGAGGGGGGAGGCGCCAGCCTCGGCCAGAACATTGCTCGGCGGTGCAGTCCAGCGCACCACCTGACCCCGGCTTCCGGGCTCATCAACCGTGCGCAGGTTGATTCTGCGAAGCTCCATCGGGCACATAGCCAGCTTTTCGGCCAGGGCGTCGATCTGTGATTCCACGGCAAACGTTGCCTGATTCCCGCCAAATCCCCGGAAGGCTCCGGAAACGCCATTGTTGGTGTAAACCAACCGACCGGAAACAGAATACGCCTCGATCCGGTACAAGGGCGCCGTGGCATGATCCAGGAAGTTTTCCAGCACTGCCGGCCCCAGGCTTGCATAGGCACCGGTGTCGAGCAGCGCGTCGACACGGTGGGCCAGAATCCGGCCCTGGCGGTCACACCCGGTGGTCATGATCATCGACACAGGGTGTCTCTTGATTCCGGTGCGACAGGACTCGAAACGATCCAGATGAATCAGAACCGGGGAACCGGTCTGTAAGGCCAGGATGCCGGCCGCCGGCTGAATGGTCAGCTCATCCTTACCACCAAATGCGCCCCCCGTCGGGGTTGCCTCCACCGTAACCTGAGAGGGTTTGAGTCCGAGAATGTCGGCCAGCTGTTCGGCATCACGGTGGCCTGACTGACAACCGACCCGAAAGATCACACCACCGTTGTTATCCGGAATGGCTACGCCACCCTCGGTCTCCATGAACGCGTGCATTTGCCGGGGCGTCTGATAATGATGCTCCACGATCACCTCACATCGGGCAAAGGCTGCGTCGGTATCGCCCCGCTCGAAGGCCTCCCGGGCCAGAAGGTTGCTCTCGCCATGCAGGGGAGACATCTGTTCTGCCGTTTCAGCCTGATCGACGACCGCCAGGGGCGCGTAGTCGACATCAATCACCTCCAACGCCGCCCGAGCCTGCTCCACCGTATCGGCGGCCACCGCCGCAATGGCATCACCCTCATAGCGGACCCGGTCTTCACACAACACAGGCTGATCACGCACTACAATGCCGAAGCGGTTCAGGCCCGGCACATCTGCCGCCGTCACTACCGCTCTGACGCCAGGCATCAATCGGGCCCGGGAGGTATCCACCCGCAGCAGACGGGCATGCGCGTGCCGACTGCGCAGGATGGCTCCGTGCAATAAACCGGGAAGGTGGTGCTGGTCCGTGGCGTAGCCAAACCGCCCCTCTATACGTTCAAGAACACCGGTTCCCGCCATACCGGGCTGGGGTTTAAGTTCCAAGAGCCACCTCCGACAGAAGCTCCGTTGTCATTCGTCGCAACGCCATCCGCAGATGGGCGTCCTGCCAACCATGAGCGGCCAATTCGCGGTCGATCACCGCCCCGACATCACCCGATGCCAGATCAGCCCGATCATTAACAAACGTTTCCGTCGCCACCAGGCGAAGCAGACCGCCTTCACCCGATACCGCCAGACGCACCCGATCACCATCATGAACACAAGCCAGGGTCGCGCGGGTCGGACTGAACCTTTCCCGATAGCCGAGTTTTTCCAGCGAGATCCGCCAACCCCTGCAATCCGGAATCGTAAAGCCGCGCAACAGATCGTCCGATGCCCGCTCCCTCAACCACCGGGAAAATGGCAGTGCCCGCTCGCCGGTGTGGTTGATGACGTCCACCCGAACATCAAGCGCCATTGCCAGGGCAGACAGATCACCACCCACGATCAGATTCCCGCCCACCGTTCCCAGGGTCCGGACACCCGGTCCCGCCACCCGGTTCAGAAACATGGCCAGCGGCGGCAGATAGTCCCGAATCAGGGCCTGCCGTGCCAGTTCAGCCAGCGAGGTCAGCGCACCCACGGTCAGCCCGTTTGGCCCCGCGTCCAGCCCCCGGAAGCCCGGCCAGGATGAATTCAGTGCCACCAGGGTTTCCGGCCAACACTGATCCCGCTCATGGGTTGGCTGGAGCCAGGTACCTCCAGCGGTATAAGACGCACTGAACTGCCTGGCCAGACTGACCGCCTGGTCGGGAGAATCGGGACGCAGGACCCGGATTGCTCGTCGCGCGGTCACCGGGTTCAAGTTGGATAGCGAGTCTGACACGGGGATACCTTAACGGTTGGCCAGAATGGGTATGATGGATTGTTGCAGGTCGATCTCGTCACAATTTTGACCCGGTCCCTGACGGTCGACCACCAGGTAATCGGCATCGGACGTCATAGGGAGCAACGGCGCGTGCCATGTGCCCGCATGGTATGTGACCCCTTGATGGCCTTTAACCAGGAAAACCCGCACGGCGGTTTCATCAAAATCGCCCGGCGGTGCGACGACTGCCAGGAAGTCGACATGGTTCACCGGGATAAACGACTGACTGCCCAGCGGATGACGCTCCATCAGATCTATCTCAAGAGGCACAAGAGGCTGGCCACGAAAAATCGAAAGAATGCCCCGGTCTGTAGCACCCGAAAGCGTCACAGTGGACAAGGCATGAAAACGCTCGGTACGTCCCCGGTTAATGGGAAAAGACTCGGCACCATCGGTATCAATCACATCCCCGAACGGAGCGAAAGATTCGCGGGTCAAAGGCTCGGCAACAAGGCGTCGGGACTGTCTCATGACACGGGTTTTCCGAACAGGCGAACGCGACTGACGCCACCGTCCGGAATGCTGTTGAACCGGATATGGGTAATCGGGCCAAGATCCTCCAGCGCCTGAAACTGATGGATACTGTCTGCCGTCAACGGCTGCTGATCCATCAAGGTTGGCCAGAACATACTCTGGGTGATCAGAGACTGTGCCGTGCCGGCCCCCTCCTCCACGCAGGCCGCCTGAATGGAGCAGGCGGCTGGAAAGTTGCCTTTGAAATGCGCCGTATCCACCTCTATGCGTTCAGCAATACCCTTGTGACCGAGGGCCAGAATGCACCAGTCGTTACCGGGCTCACGCCGCCGGCGGGTTTCCCAGCCATCGCCCATGTTGAGGCCCCGCCCCGGTCGCAGTAACTTGCGCGGCTCGCCGTAGTGGGCGTCGCTCCAGGCCACCTGATCTGCGCCATATTCCAGAGCCAGAAGATTCCGGCTCTCACCGTCCGCCAGCATCATTTCCCAGTCACAGAAGGGTTTGCCATAGACGCGCAGGCGTGCCAGTCCGCCATCCGGGTAGATATGCAGGCGCAGGTGTGTCCAGGGCTGATCGGATTCAATGGCGCAAAACCGGTGATCATTACCACTCAGCCCGGTCGCGGGCACCAACACTTGCCAGCCGGCGTGTTCATCCGGATCGCCGTCCGGACTGAAACAGGCTTCCAGAGAGGCCGCCGGAGGAAAATTTCCGGTAAAAAAGCTGGTATCAAAATCAACACCCATCAGAACGCCCGGTATGGCCAGACGCACGATGCACCAGTCGTGACCGGTTGTCCTGCGGCGACGCGTTTCCCAGCCGTCCATCCACTTGCCATGGTCGTCATAGCGGTCGGGATAGAATACAGGCTGTGCCGGGTCCAGCATGCGATCCCTGGGTGCAAAAAACTCATCTGTCACCCGGGTCACTTCCGCTCCCAGACTGCGATCTGCCAGATTCAGGCCCAGGCGGGTAAACTCCGGCCCTTCCACAACAGGGGCCACAACAGCATCGGTCATTCGAACACTCCGGTATCAATCGGGTTGGTAAGGGTGCACCTGCTTCCAGTGACGGGCGATATCAATACGCCGGCACACCCAGACCCGGTCGTGTTGCTGGATATAATCAAGAAATCGCTGCAATGCGCGGAACCGGCCCGGACGCCCGACAACCCGACAATGCAGGCCAACTGACATCATTTTCGGAGCCTCCGCACCTTCTTCATAAAGCACGTCAAAGCTGTCTTTCAGGTATTGGAAGAACTGCTCTCCGGAATTAAAGCCCTGAGGTGAACAGAAACGCATGTCGTTCGCCTCCAGCGTATAGGGCACCACGAGATGGGGTTTCTGTTCGCCTGCGCTGGTCTCGACGGTGGTCCAGAATGGCAGGTCATCACCGTAGTAGTCGCTGTCGTATTCCAGGCCGCCCTGCTCCACGACAAGCCGGCGTGTATTCGGGCTGTCCCGACCGGTATACCAGCCCAGAGGGGGCTGCCCGGTTAGCTGGGCATGCTGTTCGATCGCCTGCTCCAGGTACCGGCGCTCTTCCGATTCGCTCATGTCCTGGTAATGAATCCAGCGCTGACCGTGGCAGGCAATTTCGTGGCCGTCGTCCAGGAACGCCTGAACAACGTCCGGATTACGGGCCAACGCCATGGTGACCCCGAAAATGGTCAGCGGCAGTTCCCGCTTCCGGAATTCTTTCAGAATACGCCAGACACCGGCACGGGATCCGTACTCATAGAGGGATTCCATACTCATGTGCCGGTCCCGGTAGGCATCGGCGCCAATGATGTCAGAGAGAAAGGTTTCCGAGTGCTCATCACCGTGAAGCACACAGTTTTCCCCACCCTCTTCGTAATTCAGTACAAACTGAACCGCAACCCGGGCATTTCCGGGCCACTGGGCATGGGGCGGATGTTCACCGTAGCCCCGCATATCCCTTGGATATGAAACACATGCTTTCATTTCGGACTCTCAAGACCACACCCCCGGAGGATCACACCGGTCAGAAACTCCGCCGCATGGTCGAAGTCACGCTTCTCGTATTCGGCTTTGTTTTCCACCATCAGGATCTGCACCTGGAAGTCGGCGTAATGTTGGGTTGAAGACCAGATCAGAAAAATCAGCTGCACAGGATCAACCGGAGCCATACGTCCGTCATCGATCCAGGACTGGATCACCTCTGCCCTGCCCCGGACCCACTCGCGCATATTGGTACGCAGATGATCAAGCAGGAAGGGTGCGCCCTGGATAATTTCCATAGCAAACAACCGGGACGCCAGCGGATACTTGCGTGACATTTCCACCTTGTTCCGGATAAACGTCGCCAGGGCTTCCGCGGGGTCATCTTCCGGACTGATCTCGGTGAAGACTTTGTTCCAGCGCGCGAGAATGTCGTCAAACATGGCCCCGTACATGCGCTTCTTGTTGCTGAAGTAATACAGCACGTTGGACTTTGGCAGCCCGGCCCGTTCGGCAATATTCTGGATCGTTGTACCTTTGTAGCCGTTCAGAGCGAACTCTTCTTCGGCGGCAATCAGAATCCTTTCCCGGTTACGTTCCCGGATCCTTCCCGGGCGATACGTCCGGCTCTTTCCCTTGCTGTCCTTTTTGACCGCAACGGAGCTTTCTGCAGCAGAATCGTTTGTCATGAGCCTCTCACTTGTTGTCCATTTGTTCAGGAGTCCGACAGAAAGATTCTGCCGGACTCCTGTACAGGATCAAAAGTGGAATTTCACCAGAGCACTGACGGAGCTCTGATCGTCAATCAGGGTATCGCCAAGACCGTACTTGTTGTTCCAGTACTGGTACTCAATACCGGCATAAAGCACGCCCGGCGCACCCCAGAAGTTGCTCACGTCCAGTTTGATCTGGGGTGTGAACTGGAACTCGGACTTGTGATCAGATTGCGCAGTGGACCAGTCGATGTAGCCGTCGATCAGGAAGAGTGCAGCACCCACCTGCAACGGCGCGCCCCAGGTAACGGTCAGCTGGTAATCGTCACTGACTTGCTCGTTATCAACGTAGTAAACAGAGGTATTGAAATAGATAAAGCCAGGCAGATCCCACACCAGCCCCAAGCCACCCATGTAATTGTTGACCTGCGTGCTACCACCGAACTCGTACTGGGCACCCAGAGTTACGTCCTTGACCGGACCAAAGCTCATGTCCGCGCCTGTCAGCCAGCTGGTGCTCAGGTTGGGTGCAAATTCCCCGTAGACGTTGTCAGAGCCTTCCACATCGCCCTGACCCTGATCACGGTCGATGAAGAAGAAGGTGCTTCCCCAGTTATGAGCCGTTGCGTTCTCAAAGGTGAAATACGTGGCTTCGTACTCAAAACCACCATTACCACCGGCGTCGAACTGAACTCCCTGATACTGGTTGCTTTGCAGAATGGAAATGCTGGAACTGCCGAAGAATTTCTCAGCATGGGCTGCGGGTGCGAAAGAAGCTGCAGCAACACAGCCAGCAATCAGTGTTTTACGAAATGCATTCATGGTCTTACCTCTCAGGTTACATTCTTTTTGATACATTGTTGGTGCACGGTGGATCGTTATTGTTAGCGTCCTGGCCGATAGGGCTGGCCAAGGGAAAGGGGGGTATTCAAACGGGTTCGGGCCGGATTCCAGGACAACAGAATCAGCATCAGAATCGTGACTACGTATGGCAGCATCGCCAGCAGTTCGGTAGAACTCTTCCAGCCGAGGCCCTGCAGAACCAGATGCAGAATACTGGCTGCCCCGAACAGGTAGGCGCCCAACACAACTCGCTCGGGCCGCCAAGTAGCAAATACAACCAGCGCCAGGGCTATCCAGCCTCGCCCGGCCGTCATGTTTTCAGTCCAGAGTGGGGTGTAGGCAAGAGACAGGTACGCACCGGCCAGGCCGGCCATGCCACCCCCGAATGCCACTGCCAGATAGCGTACAACCAGCACTTTCAGGCCATTGGCATTGGCGGCTTCCGGGTCTTCACCCACTGCCCGCAACAACAGGCCACCACGGGTGTGGCGCAGGAAAATGGCCACACCGGCAAAGATAATCAGGGACAGATACACCAGTGGATCCTGATCAAACAGGACACGCCCCAGCACCGGGATGTCGCTCAGAAACGGAATCGCGACACGGGTGAAGCCGTCAATGGACTGACCGACAAAGCCGGCCCCAAGGAAGGCACTTAACCCGGTACCGAAAATGGTCAAAGCCAATCCGGCAGCGTACTGATTGGCCGCCAGGGACACCGCCATGAACGCAAACAGCAGCGACATGCCAATCCCGGCCAATACCGCAGCCGCCACACCGACCACCAGACTGCCACTGGTCAGGGCCGCGACAAATCCGGCGACGGCACCCATCAGCATCATGCCTTCCTGCCCGAGGTTCAGCACTCCAGAGCGCTCACAGATCAGTTCACCCAGGGCTACCAGCAACAGCGGAGTTCCCGCAACAACAGTGGCAGCCAGCACGTTCGTCAGCAGTTCCATTTCAGGCCTCCCCGGAGGCAGTCTTGGCTGCCATGGTGGTTTGCCGCGCCGGCCGTTTCAGACGGATGCGATAGTGGATAAAGGCGTCACAGGTCAGCAGGTAGAACAGCAGTAATCCCTGGAACAGACCGGTAACAGCCTTGGGCATATTCATGGCGATCTGGAGCATTTCTCCCCCGATGAAGGTCAGCGCCAGCAGCGCACTGGCAACCACAATGCCCAGGGCATGCATACGACCAAGGAAAACCACGATGATGGCGGTGTAGCCATACCCGGGAGACACCTGTGGCACGAGTTGACCAATGGGACCAGTGACCTCCGAGGCCCCGGCCAGGCCGGCGGTGGCGCCACCCACCAGAAAAGCAAACCAGGTCAGACGACGGGCTCCAAACCCGGCGAAAGCGGCGGCCCGATGATCCTGACCTACCACATTGAGCTGAAATCCGATGAAACTGCGGGCAAACAGCACCCAGACCACAACCGCCGCCAGCAATCCGAACGCCAGCCCGAGATGCAACCGTGTGCCGGGAATCAAGGCTGGCAACAGGGCCGAGTCAGCAAACATCACGGACTGGGGAAAGCCAAAACCATAGGGATCTTTGAGAGGTCCATGCACCACATACAGCAGCAGATTCAGTGCGATGTAATTGAGCATGATGGTGGTGAGAATTTCGTTGCAATGCAGGTGCGTTTTCAGTCCCGACGCAACCGCTGCCCACAACATTCCAGCCAGGGTTCCCGACAGCAGAACCACCGGCAGCACCCAGAAACCGTCGGCATCCACCAGCCAGACAGCCGTGATGCTGGCACCCAACGCCCCCATCAGAAAGTGCCCTTCCGCTCCGATGTTCCAGAGCTTTGCCCGATAGCAGACCGTCAGACCTGCCGCACACAGAAGTAGCGGCGCCATTTTCAACCCGAGCTCGGCAAGCCCCATCAGGTCACTGATCGGTGTAATGAAAAAGAACTTCAGACCTTCCACAGGGTCCTTGCCCATCGACAGAAAGAGGCAGAAGCCGGTAATGATGGTCAGTATCAGGGCGAGCAGTGGCGACGCCCACTTCATCAAAGAGGAATCAACGGGACGACGCTCAAGCAGCAACATCGCTCACCTCCGCAGACTCGAACTCTCCGGCCATCCATTGCCCGAGCTGTTCAATGCTCAGTTCAGAGGTAGGTGCAAGCGGTGAAAGCCGCCCGTCACACAAGGCGCCCAGCCTATTACAGAGCTGGTAGAGCTCATCCAGATCCTCCGAGATCAGGACAATAGCGGCCCCCTCATCCCTCAGCTGGACCAACGCTTCATGGATAGCCACAGCAGAGCCGACATCAACGCCCCAGGTAGGGTGCGACGCCACCAGCAAACGAGGGTTCTGTAACGCTTCACGGCCAATAATGTACTTTTGCAGGTTGCCTCCCGAGAGGCTGCCAGCGGTACTGTTTTCTCCGTTGCAACGCACACCGAAACGCCGGATCACCTCCCGGGAAAACTCCCGGACCCGCCCGAAGCGAATCAACCCCCGCTCCACCAACCCCTGACCGGAGGCGGTCAGCAGAGCGTTGTCCGCCAGAGTCATATCCGGAACCGCTCCTCGCCCAAGGCGTTCCTCGGGAACAATCGCGACCCCCAGATCCCGGCGCTGATCCGGCGCCAGGTTTTCAATGTTCTCGCCGCCCAGGCTGATTCTGCCGGTATCCACCAGAATTTCTCCGGACAGCGCTTTGAGCAACTCATCCTGGCCATTACCCGCAACTCCGGCGATGCCCACAATCTCACCCTTGCGCAGCTCCAGGGCCACTTTCTTGAGACTGGTGCCAAACGGGTCGTTGCTCTTCCACTCCAGGGCACTGACATTGAGCAGTACTTCCCCGGGCTCAGCTGCAGGCACCTGGGTTGAGATCGGCGTATCGTTGCCAACCATCAATCTCGCGATATCGTTCGCCGACACCTCCGCCGGCCGGCAGTCACCGCTCACGCGACCCTGGCGCAATACCGTGGCGTTGTGACACAGGTTGCGCACCTCTTCCAGCTTGTGACTGATAAACAGAATGCTGCAGCCTTCGCTTGCGAGCTGCCTCAGCGTGGCAAACAGTGACGACACTTCCTGGGGGGTCAGCACCGATGTTGGCTCATCCAGAATCAGCAGGGTACTTTCCTGAATCAGACAACGGACGATCTCCACCCGCTGACGCTCCCCGACAGACAAGGTACTGACATAGCGCCGGGGATCCAGCGCCATACCATAGCGTTCTGAAACTTCACGGATGCGCTCGTCCAGGCGCTTACGATCCCGGGCTTCGAAAGGAGGCAGACTGAGGGCAATGTTTTCAGCGACGGTCAGGGTTTCAAACAGGGAGAAATGCTGGAACACCATACCGATCCCCATACTCCGCGCCTGAGCAGGGCTGCTCACCCTGACTTCATGGCCATTCCAGAGCATCCGGCCTTCATCCGGCTGAACAACACCATAGATCACCTTCATCAGGGTGCTTTTACCGGCGCCATTTTCACCCAGAAGCGCATGGATCTCTCCGGCTTCCACCGTGAGGTCAATTCCATCGTTGGCCCGGCAACCCGGGTATTCCTTGACGATGTTTTCCAGTTTCAGGCGCAACGCCGCAGTCATACACAGCCTCTTATTCCGTTATGCATGCCTGGCCAGCCGAATAATAAACTGACCAAGTAATCAACATTTCAAATGCGAGCAATATGCTTGCCAATAGTTAATAAAAACGAAAAAACCCTTAAATGAACCAGTTGGTCAGCTTTTTGCAGAAAGCCTTGCAGACGCTGTGGAAAACCCGCCTCAACAGAGGAATGGGGTGCCGCGAAATACCGCAAATAGCCTGCTAGCGGAGAGAACCGTGATCGAATTTCTTCTGAACGGCCGAATTGAAAAAGTTGACCAGTTCGACCCAAATTTGAGCATCCTGGAATGGTTACGCACCAAAATGCGCCTTACCGGCACCAAAGAAGGCTGCGCCTCCGGCGACTGCGGTGCCTGCACGGTCATTACCGGAACCGCTGACCAGGATGGCCGCACCCATTACGACGCAGTCAACAGTTGCATCACGTTGCTGGGAAGCCTTCATGGCAAAGAACTGATTACTGTCGAAGCCTTCCAGCAGGAACCACGCCATCCAGTCCAGCAGGGCATGATGGAAAAGCACGGTGCCCAGTGCGGTTTTTGCACGCCCGGCATCGTGATGTCGCTGACGGCCCTGCATGCCAATCGCAAGGACGGCACGGTCAGCCATGAACAGATTCTTGAGGCCCTGTCCGGCAATCTCTGTCGCTGTACCGGCTACCGTCCGATCATAGAGGCCGGACAGGATGCCATGGTGAAAGAATGGACACCGGATACTGAGCACCCGGCCGCTGGAATGGCCCCCGGATCGTCGGAATCTGCCCTGAGCCGGATTCACCAGAACAACATCACCATCAAAGCAGCCGGAGGTGCCCGGTACGACGCGCCGGTCTCCCTTGAGGACCTGCGTTCGTTGCGCCGCGCCTATCCCGAGTCCAGGCTGGTTGCCGGCAGCACGGATCTGGCACTGGAAATTACCCAGCAACTGGCCTCCCTCGATCATCTTGTCAGTGTGGAGCGTATTCCGGAGCTGAAAGGCTGTGTTCTGGAGGGCGACGAACTGGTGATCGGTGCGGCCACCACTTACCAGGCATTCCGGGCCTCATTGTGCGAGCTTTGGCCAGCGTTTGACCCTATGCTCGAGCGCCTCGGGTCACTGCAGATCCGCAACCGGGGCACCCTGGGTGGCAACATTGCCAACGCTTCGCCCATCGGCGACATGCCGCCACCGCTGATCGCACTCAATGCCATCCTGGTGCTGGATGGCCCGGACGGACAACGCTCGATGCCCGCAGAAGAGTTTTTCCTGGGCTATAAAAAGACGGCCCTGAAGTCGGGCGAATTCCTTCACTCTGTACGGATTCCCGCACCAAAAACCAACGAGACCCTGCACATCTACAAGGTTTCAAAGCGATTGGACGATGATATCTCTGCCGTTCTGGGCGCCTTCCGGCTGACCATAACCGACGGTGTGGTCAGTGACTGCCGTCTGGCCTTCGGTGGCATGGCTGCCACGCCCGCCAGGGCACTGAAGACGGAAACGACGCTCAGGGGGCAACCCTGGAATGACCACAGCGTGGCCGCTGCGATGAATGCCCTTGGCAGCGACTTTTCACCCCTGAGTGATGTCCGGGCCTCGGCCTCTTACCGGCTTCAGGTTGCCGGCAATCTGTTGCGCCGCGCCTGGCTGTCTTCGGACTCACTTCCACGCGAGCAACTGACGGTGACCGACTATGCGTAAACTGCCCCTGAACACACCCACGCCCGCCCACACTGCCCAGGGGCTGGCCGGACACAGCGCCAGGCACGACAGCGCCTGGAAACACGTCAGTGGTCAGGCCCGCTACATTGACGACCTACCCATGCCGGAAGGCATCCTGCATGCGGCGGTCGGCCACAGCCAACAGGCCCATGCCCGGATACTGTCCATGGATCTGGAGGCTGTCCGCGCATATCCCGGGGTCGTTGCCGTGATTACTGCCGGCGATGTACCGGGCCATATCGACATCGGCCCGGTGTTTCCCGGTGATCTGGTACTTGCGGATGACATTGTGGAATTTATCGGACAGCCCCTGTTCGCCGTCGCTGCAACCTCCCACGAAGCTGCACGCAAGGCAGCGAAGCTGGCGAAGGTGCAATACGAACCTCTGGACGCCGTCATTACCGTCAATCAGGCCCTGGACAAAGAACTGTTCGTCCGCCCGAGTCAGACCCAGGTCCGGGGCAACCCGGATCAAGCACTCTCCGAGGCACCTCACCGACTGACCGGCGAACAGGTCGTCGGTGGACAGGAGCACTTCTACCTGGAGGGCCAGGCCTGTCTGGCAGAACCCACCGAAGACCGCGGTATGTTCGTTCACACCTCCAGCCAGCACCCTTCCGAGGTACAGAAACTGGTCGCTGAGGTATTGGGGCTGCCCATTCACGAGGTTCAGACCGAGGTCCGGAGGATGGGCGGCGGCTTCGGCGGGAAAGAGACCCAGGCAGCTCCGGTCGCCTGCGTTGCAGCCCTGCTGGCCAATGCAACCGGCCGACCGGTGAAGTACCGTCTGTCACGCCCCGACGACATGATCCAGACCGGCAAACGGCATGACTTTTTCAACACCTATGACATCGGTTTTGATGATGAGGGCCTGATCCTGGGAGCCAACATCATGGTAGCCGGCCGTTGCGGTTACTCACCGGACCTGTCCGATGCCATCGTTGATCGTGCCATGTTCCACGCCGATAACGCCTATTATCTGGATCAGGCCCGGGTCACCGGCCACCGCTGCAAGACCCACACCGTTTCGAACACCGCATTCCGGGGTTTTGGCGGACCACAGGGCATGATGATCATCGAACAGGCGATGGATGATATTGCCCGCCATCTGGGCCAGGATCCGCTGGATATCCGTAAGCGCAACCTGTATCGCCCCGGACGGGACGTCACCCATTACGACCAGACCATCGAGCAACATGTACTTCCAGAACTTCTGGCAAAGCTGGAAGCCAGTTCAGACTATCGGGAGCGGCGTTCGGACATCACCCGCTTCAATCAGTCCAGCCCGGTACTCAAACGCGGCCTGGCACTGACGCCAGTGAAATTCGGCATTTCCTTCACTGCCCAGCACCTGAACCAGGCGGGCGCTCTGGTTCATATCTATACCGATGGCAGCATTCATGTAAATCACGGCGGTACCGAGATGGGCCAGGGGCTCTATATCAAGGTGGCACAGGTGGTTGCGTCCGCCTTCCAGGTCGATCTGGAGCGCGTCAAAGTGTCGGCCACACGCACCGACAAGGTGCCCAACACCTCGCCAACCGCCGCCTCGTCCGGCTCCGATCTGAACGGCATGGCGGCACTGGACGCCTGTGAAAAGATTCTCGCAGGCCTGACCGGGTTTGCTGCCCGGAACTGGTCGGTCTCGCCAGACGCTATCCGGTTCTCGGATAACCAGGTGCAGATCGGCGATCTGGAAATGCCCTGGGAAACCTTTGTCCAGGCGGCCTATATGAACCGGGTACCGCTGTCCTCCTCCGGTTTCTATGCCACACCCAAGATCCACTATGACCCGAAAAGCGGAAAGGGGCATCCGTTCCTGTATTACTCGAACTGCGCCGCCTGCTCCGAAGTGGTGGTCGACACCCTGACTGGCGAGTACCGGGTCCTTCGCACCGACATCCTGTTTGATGCCGGACGCTCCCTGAATCCCGATATCGACATTGGCCAGATCGAAGGCGGATTCGTCCAGGGGATGGGCTGGCTGACCACCGAAGAACTGGTCTACAGCGATGACGGCCAACTACTGACAACCGGTCCCGCCACCTACAAGATTCCAGCGGTCTCGGACTGTCCCCCGGATCTGAGGGTGACTCTGCTGCCCGACAGTCCGAATCGTGAAGCCACGATTTTTCATTCCAAAGCCGTCGGGGAA
Source organism: Marinobacter sp. F3R08 (assembly GCF_018860425.1). Taxonomy (GTDB): domain Bacteria; phylum Pseudomonadota; class Gammaproteobacteria; order Pseudomonadales; family Oleiphilaceae; genus Marinobacter. The sequence continues at coordinate 306,464 of NZ_JAHKPI010000020.1, forward strand.
CCGCCACTGATGCTCGGCATTGCCGTCTGGAGCGCCCTGCGTGATGCGGTCTCCAGCCTCACCGACTATCGCTTCAGCCCGCCCCTGGACACGCCCGCCACACCGGAGCGCGTGCTGAATGCCGTCACTGCAAGCCAGGCCTGGGCCGGCAAGCAACAGGAGGCCTCATGATGGGACGTCGAAAGCTCTGGTATCAGGCCGTTGCAGACTGCGAAGCGAGGGGTGAGCCCTACGTCCTGATTTCGGTGCTGGGCGTGACCGGATCGGTTCCCCGGGAGCCCGCCAGCAAGATGGTGGTCACCGGTGAACACAGTTACGACACTATTGGCGGCGGGCACCTGGAGTACCGGGTTTGCCAGCAGGCCCGGGAAAGGCTCGCCCGTCGGGACTATACCAGCGATCTGGCGCACTTCCCGCTTGGCGCCAGCCTGGGGCAGTGTTGCGGCGGCAGCGTGTCGGTGCTGCTGGAAGCGCAGCCGGGGTCTGAGCAGGAACTGGTGCTGTTCGGTGCCGGCCACGTCGCCAAGGCACTGGTCACCATCCTGGCCGAGTTACCCTGGCGAATCACCTGGGTGGACGAACGTTTGGATCAGTTTCCATCCGACGTACCAGCCAATGTCCATATTCATCATTCCGATGATCCCGTCAGTGATGCACCCGATCTGTGCTCCGGCAAACAGGTTCTGATCCTGACCCACAACCACCAGCTGGACTTTGATCTCTGCCGCGCGCTGCTCACCGCCGGCGATTGCGCAAGCCTGGGCCTGATCGGTTCCGACACCAAGGCCGATCGGTTCCGCAAGCGTCTGGACCACCGGGGTTTCAGTGCCGATGCCATCAATTCCCTCCGCTGCCCCGTTGGCCACCCCGATGTCCCCGGTAAACGGCCGATGGAAGTCGCCGTTTCGATCAGTGCCGAACTGCTGGCCCTGACCACACCTCGGCAGACAGCCTCCGCCCGACGGGGCCTGCCCTGGCAACAACTGCGGGGCCTGATTCAGAACACCGATGCGAAAGAGACAACGAATGACCATTGAAACACTCAACGCCCTGCACCATGACGAAGCCGAAGCCCGGTTCCGGGATTGCTGCGCGGCGAAGCCCTGGATTCAGGGCATGCTCGACGCCCGCCCCTACGCCAGTGCCGAAGCCCTGCTCGCCCGCAGCCATGAACTCTGGTCAGAACTGACCGAGCAAGACTGGCTCGACGCCTTTGAAGCCCACCCAAAGATCGGAGACGTCGACAGCCTGCGCGCAAAGTACGCCAGCACAAAAGCCCTGGCCAGTGGCGAACAGGCCGGCGCCAGCACAGCGTCCGAGGACATTCTGCAACGCCTGAAGGCCGGTAACGATACCTACCTGGCCAGGTTTGGTTTCATTTTCATCGTCTGCGCTTCCGGCAAGTCCGCCAGCGAAATGCTGGAACTGCTCGAAGCCCGCCTGCCCAACAGCCGCGCCGAAGAACTTGAGAACGCGGCCAGAGAACAGGCCAGGATTACCGAATTGCGACTGGAGAAACTGCTATGAGCGCCAAAAGCCCCATAACGACTCACATTCTTGATCTCGGCAGCGGCCAGCCTGCCGCCGGTGTAGCGGTCAGCCTCTACCGGGTTGATGGCCAGGATCAAACGGCCATTGCCAGCGGGACGACCGATGCCGATGGCCGCGTGATCAACTGGTTCGATAGCACTCTTGAAGCCGGCCACTATCAGCTCCGGTTTGCAACCGGCGACTGGTATCAGGGCCGGGGAATGGACACCTTTTTCCCCGAGGTCTGCCTGGATTTCCGCGTCAGCGATCCGGACGCCCACTACCACGTTCCCCTGCTGCTGAACCAGTGGGGCTACTCAACGTATCGGGGTAGCTGATGAGCACAGTGACAGATCCACACCTTCCTGCAGGCTGCGAGGCTCACCGGGGCACGGTGCTCCATTTCCTGGAGGACCCGGGCAATGAACTGGAGCCGGCGGTAGGCAGCGTGGCCTTCTTTGAAGACGGCCTCCTGATTGTGCACCAGGGCAAGGTGCTGGCAGCCGGTGACGCCAGCGAATGGCTGCACCGGTTGCCTGAAGGCACCAAAGTAACCCACTGGAAGGGCAAGCTGCTCTTGCCGGGGTTTATCGACACTCACGTGCACATGCCCCAGCTGGGGGTTATGGCCAGTTACGGTGCCCAGTTGCTGGACTGGCTGGAAACCTACACCTTTCCCCACGAAGCCCGATTCAGCGATATCGACTGGGCCCGGTCTGAAGCCAACCGGTTTACCGACCTGCTGCTGCGCTACGGCACCACCTCCGGGCTGGTGTTCTGCACCTCCCACCCGGAATCGGTGCATGCTCTGTTCGAGGCGGCAGAGCAACGGGGAATGGCTCTGACCGCTGGCAAGGCCATGATGGATCGCCATGCCCCCGAGAACCTCACGGATACCGCCCAGGGCAGCTACGACGACAGCCTGGCGCTGTTGGAAACCTGGCACAAGCGCGGACGGCAACGATACGCAATCACTCCCCGGTTTGCCGCCACGTCGACGCCGGAACAGCTGTCACTTGCCGGCAAGCTGGCCGCTGAGCATCCGGATGTCATGGTGCAGACACACTGGGCGGAGAACACCGGCGAAATCCAGTGGATCCGGGAACTCTTCCCGGAGCGTTCCAGCTATCTGGATGTCTACGATCACTACGGCCTCCTGGGCGATCACACCGTTTTGGCTCACGGCATTCACATCGATGATGTCGACCGCAAACGACTGTCCGAGACAGGCACCCGCATCGCTTTCTGCCCCACCTCAAATACCTTTCTGGGCAGCGGACTGTTCGACTTCCGGGAAGCCCGCGAAGCCGGGGTTTCGGTCGGTCTTGCCTCTGATGTTGGCGGAGGCACCAGCCTGTCGATGCTCGCTACCATGGCCGAGGCCTACAAGGTTTGTCGGCTTCGCGGCCAGCCCCTGACGCCCTGGCAGGCGTTCTACCTAGCCACACTCGGCAATGCCCGGGTCCTGCATCAGGACCAGCAGACCGGCAGTTTCCAACCCGGGCGCCATGCCGACTTCGTCGTCCTTGATCCGGGAGGAACACCTCAGCTGGCCATGAAGCAGCAATTCACACACACGCCCTTCGAAACCCTCTTCAATCTGATGATTCTGGGGGACGACCGGGCCATCACCGCCACCATCGTGGCCGGTGAACTACGCCACCAGGCAGCAGGAACTGACGCTGCCACCACCTACCTCACGCAAGGAGCCTGAGCCATGGAAGCCTACCTCAGCGAATGGTTGTCCCTTCTGGTCCGCTGGTTTCACGTTATCGCAGGCGTTGCCTGGATCGGCGCATCGTTTTACTTCATCTGGCTGGACAATCACCTGCGGGAACCACCGGAATGGAAGAAAAAAGAGGGCATCAAGGGCGACCTGTGGGCCATTCACGGCGGTGGTTTTTATGAGATCGCCAAGTACAGACTGGGGCCGAAGGAAATGCCACGGGAACTGCACTGGTTCAAATGGGAAGCCTATTCAACCCTGCTCAGCGGTCTGGCCCTGTTGTTTGTTGTTTACTACATGGGCTCTCCCGGTTACCTGATCGATCCGGCCAAGGCCGATCTCAGTACCGGTGCCGCCATCGCAATTGGCCTCGGCACCATTGCCGTGGTCCTTGCCATCTACGAGACCCTGATTCGAAGCCCTCTTGCTGACAAAGGCAAGGCGTTTGCGCTGATTCTGTTCGGCATTCTGGTTCTCGTCGACTGGGGTCTGTTTCAGGTGTTCTCAGGCCGGGGCGCGTTTATCCACGTCGGGGCGGTGATCGGCACCATCATGGTGGCGAACGTCTTTCTTGGCATTATTCCCTCACAGCGGGCGCTGGTCGCCTCAGTCCGGGCAGGCGAAGAAGCCAACGAAAAGGTCGCACGCCTGGCCATGCTCGCCAAGCTGCGCTCGACCCACAACAACTACCTGACGCTGCCGATCATCTTCATCATGATCAGCAACCACTACCCGCTGCTGTATGGAAATCCCCACGGGTGGGCAATCCTGGCGGCCATCGGGTTCATCACGGCCTTCGCCCGGCATTACTTCAACCTCCGTCACAGGGATATCAACCAGCCCTGGATACTGGCGGTCGCCGCCGTGCTCACCGTTGCCCTGATCTGGCTTGTGGCCCCTGCCCCGGCAACCACGCTGGATACGGCAGACCACCCGGAGGTCAGTGATGAGGTCGCAACCGCTCTCATCAACACCCACTGTGTGGCCTGTCATGCCACCAGCCCCGGCCATCCGGCCTTTCAGGCGCCGCCAGCGGGCATCAAACTGGAGAACCTGTCGCTGCTGGCCATGCACGCCGACAAGGTACGCCAGGTAGCGGTCGATTCTCACTACATGCCCCTGGGCAACCTGACCGGCATGACGGACGAGGAACGCCAGCAACTGGGGCAATGGTTGCAGCACAACCAACCCTGACATTTCCCTGAAAAAAGGGCCTCCCGCAGGAGGCCCTTTTTGGTTTGGGACCTTCTATCCCGATCACTTCCGGGCTTCGGCCGCCTTCTCTGCAGCATCAAAGTTGGCCTGGATCCGCTGCAACAGATAGTCCCGTGCAGAGATCGGCGGGTATTTCTTTTCCGGCCCCTGAATAATCTGCTCTTTGTTCGCCTGACAGAAGAACGCCATGCTGTAACGAGGCCCCTTGTAGTCGCCTTCTTTCGGCATCCTGACCCTGTGCAGGGTCGACTTCAGGCGGTCATCGCTCCAGCGCATCAGCATGTCGCCGATATTGCAGGTTATCCGGTCCTCTTTCGGTGTCACAGTGAACCACTCCCGGTCATCGCCCTTGCCCTCGGCGTCTTTGCCCGGGCTAACCTGCAGGCCACCCTGACCTTCCTGCTGAAACACCATGGTCAGGCAATCAAAATCGGTATGGGCCCCGGCGCGCCAGATGGATTCATCCAGGCGAGCGTCGTCGGCCAGGGGCAAATAGTGCAGCAACCGGAGTGTGCTCTGATAATCTTCCAGACGGCGATCATGGGCCCGGGTAAAGAAGTCCCGCTCAAACCCGAGACGCTCGGCAAAACACGACAGCACGGTCATACCCAGCTGCCAGGCGCGGTTCTCGAAATCCAGCATCACCCGGCTGAATTCCGGCACCACCGTCTGGTTCGGCCAGAGATCATCCATGTGTGGAAGGGTAATCTGGAACGACTCTTTCTCATCCGCCGTTCCAGTGGACGGCCGTACCTGTGACCTGAACTCCCAACCGGAATTCAGCCCTTTTTTCAGCGGATACTGTTGCTTGCTGCTTTCAGGCAACGCAAAAAATCGCTCGGACAAAGCGAAAGCCTGCTTGATCAGATCAAGTTCAAGCCCATGATTGGACAGCTGGAAAAAACCCACGTCGGTGGCGGCTTGCCAAAGCTGATCGGTAATCTCTTCCCGGCGGCGCTCAAAGTCGGACAGATCGATAACGGGTATGTCCCCTTCAACCTCCCGGCCCATACCTCCAAAGGTCGTTTCCAGGTTCAGTTCTTTCAGCGCGTATTTTTCTGCAGTGTGAGTCATTGTACCTCCCGGCATATCGTCAATAAATGGATCGGTTTCCGGAGGCAAACAGGGCGGAAATGCGGGAGGCAGTACATGGCCATCGCCGCCAACCGCGCCTGCAGGCACTTCCGGTCGACGACTGAGCAATGACCCGAATTCGCTCATCTGGCGATTCCTGACTGCTTCTACTCAGACTCGCAGGCTATCCCCTAAGGAATCTGACCTGCCATGCAAAAAGAAGCAGCATTTGTGCCATACGACTGTCTCTGCAACCGCTTTGAAATTCAGGGGCTTGGGCCTGCACGACGTATCAGGGCAGGCTTCAGGAGAACCATTCAAGTGCAGCCTTCGGATGTTGCGCACCAGAAAGGCGCACAAAAACCGCCGCCAGTGAGCCAGCCTCCTTCTCTGACCAACCGGTCAGCAAATGGACGCAATCTTGCATTGCAGTCCAGGGTAACCATCATTCAGAAGAGTAGAAGCGGTCAGAGGAACGCGCGATACCGGCAACACCTCGGGACATTGCTCTTGAACACCAAGAGGAGCAACCATTGAACTACCTTATCAAGAACGCCGTCGCAGTCGCGTCTACCGGGTTTCCGGATGCCCGGGACCTGCGCATCCGGGGTGGATACATTACCGAGCTGGGTAACGCCCTGGCTCCCACACCGGAGGATCCGGAAACCGTCATTGATGCGTCTGGCTGTGTGGTCTGGCCCGGGTTGGTAAACACTCACCATCACCTTGCCCAGTCCATCATGAAAGGCGTACCGGAAGGGCTGAATCAGGATCTTGGAGGCTGGCTCAGCAGCGTACCCTACCGCTTCTGGCCGAAAGTGACGCCAGAACTTATGTACCATGCCGCTCGCCTGGGACTGTATGAACTGATCCGTTCCGGCGCCACCACCTGCGCCGATCACCATTACCTTTATCACAGCACCACCAGCCCGGAGCTGGAAGACGCCGTCTGGCAGGCAGCCGAGGAGCTTGGCATCCGGATGGTTCTGTGCCGGGGCAGTGCCACGGAAACCGGCTCCCATGAAGGCATGATAGAACACAGGATCGAGCCGGAAAGCATCGACCAGATCATTGAGCGTCTCGACACAACCCGAAAAAAACATCATCAGACCGGGCCCGACGCCATGAAAAAACTGGTTGTGGCGCCAACAAGCCTGATCCACTCCAGTTCACCGGAAGGTCTGAAAGCTCAGGCGCAGTGGGCACGGGAAAACAAATTGAGAATGCACTCGCACTTGCTGGAGGTGGACTTCGACGAGATCCAGGCCCATCAGAGATATGGTCAGAGCGCGATCGATTATGCGGAATCCTGCGGCTGGCTGGGACAGGACGTCTGGTACGCGCACCTGGTCCACAGTGACACCCACGCCATCGAGCGGCTTGCCGCCACCGGGACCGGCATCGCCCATTGTCCCACCTCAAACTGCCGCCTTGGCAGCGGGATAGCGCCGGTAATCCGGATGGCGGAAGCGGGTGTGCCCATTTCCCTGGGAGTAGACGGTTCGGCCTCTGCCGAATCCGGATCGATGCTGCAGGAACTGAACCTGACCTGGCTGATTCACCGGGCTCAGAACGGCCCTGATGCTACAACACTGGAACAGGTTCTTGAGTGGGGAAGCCAGGGTGGCGCAGACCTTCTTGGCCTGGAGAATACCGGTCGCCTGGCCGTTGGAAAAGCGGCGGACTTGGTGTTGTATGATATCGACAAACCCCGATTCGCAGGGGTACACGTTCCTTTGATGTCACCACTCATGTGTGGTGAGCCGGTGCACGTCAGAGACAGTTTTGTGCAGGGCCGGCGCATCGTGAACGATGGGCAGATTTGCGGCCTGGACGAGGCCGAGTTAACCCGGAACGTGCAGGAAAGCGTCCTGCAACTCCTCGATAACGGCTGATTCTGGCCGGGAATCAAAAAAAACCGGCGGGTTAGGCACCCGCCGGTTTTTTTGTGAAGCGCCCCCGTTTACTCCGGAAGCGTCGCAGTCATTCCTTCAACGTACCAGTCCATCGTCGCCAGCTCTTCTTTGGTCATGGTCACGCCTTCAGGCACCCGAAGCTCGCCGGACTGGTCTTTCAGAGGACCAGTGAACGGATGGAACTCGCCTTTGTCGATGGCATCAATTACCGATTCAACCTTGGTTCGCTGCTCTTCCGTCAGACGGTCGGAGATGCCAACAACCTGGATAATATCTTCAGAGATACCGCCCCAATAATCGGCTGGTTCCCATGAACCATCCATAACCGACTGCACCGTGTCGATGTAGTACGGGCCCCAGTCGTTGACCACGGACAGCAGATGCGCATCGCCACCAAACTTGCGCATATCGGAAGCCTGACCGACACCCCACTTGCCTCGCTTGTCTGCCGCGATCAGCGGCGCCGGGCTATCGGTATGCTGGACAAGCACGTCCACCCCCTGATCCATCAGGGCATTGGCGGCATCCGCCTCTTTGGCCGGATCAAACCAGGTGTTCACCCAAACCACCTTGAGCTCGATATCCGGGTTTACTTCCTTGGCGCCAAGATAGACTGCGTTGATATCTCGAATCACTTCAGGAATCGGGAAAGAGGCAATGTAGCCCAGGGTGTCGGTTTCAGTGACCAGGCCGGCAGCCGTGCCGGTCGCATAACGACCCTCGTAGGTAACTGACAGATAGGTACCCAGATTTTCTGCCTGTTTGTAGCCAGTTGCGTGCAGGAAGGTGATATCCGGAAACTCCTTCGCAACCCGGGCTGTCGGGTTCATGAACCCGAAGGAGGTTGTAAAGATCACATCATTGCCGGCCTGGGCCAGACGGCGGATGGTCCGTTCTGCGTCGGCGCCCTCACTGACGTTTTCAACATACGTGGTATCGACCTTGTCTCCGAAGTGTTCTTCAAGCGCAAGACGTCCCTGATCATGTTGATAGCTCCAGCCGTGGTCCCCGATGGGGCCTACATAGACAAAGCCCACTTTCATCGGGTCTTCTGCCATGACGGGCATGGACAGACTGAGTGTGGCAGCAAGTACCAGGCTCGATTTCAGTTTCATGGATACTCTCCTGAGTGTTTGGCTCGTTGTGCTTTTCGTTTGGATCGTTTACCAGACGGAAAACCCAGCAAAAAGCTGGCCAATTGCTCAGGTTTTTTACAGCATTGATTACGCGTGCTTTTTACTGCCCGGCTTTCTAAGGTTTTCCAGTAAAAGCACCAATTTGGGTCCACGAGCCTCGGTTGCACCAGCTCGATTCATTTTGTTCCGGGGACAACCAGGAGGATGCTGTCACCTGCGAACATCACCGAATACGCGCAATCGTGTTGTGACCCGGGAGGCTTCGCTAATCCTGAAGAGAACCGTCACCGGCCCTCCGGAGCCACGCGGCCCGAAGCGTCTCAGAAGCGACACCCGCCAGCAATCCGAAAAATGGATCAACCCACACGGTGATCAATGCAGTGATCACTATGACAGGCCAGCACGACGGTTTGGCCTTCCACAGGCGCCGGGACAAAGCCAGCTCGGCAGCCGTCACAAATAACAGAGCCCCCAGACCGGCTATTGGAATGGCCGCAATCATCGCAAGACCACCGGGCACAAGAGCGACCAGGATCAAACCTGTTCCGAGCAGGATCGGTGCCATGCCTGTGCGGGCCCCGAAGCGGTGATGCGCAGCCACACCACCTGCGCCATGACACATAGGCAGAGCGCCAAGAGGCACCAGAAAGAGGTTGGCCAGTCCGGAGGAAATCGACAACCCGGCCGGCGTGACACGATTCGATGGCTGGCCGAAGTAATCGCCAACCACCAATGCCGTCAGCACAACGGCATTGGTCAGCGTCAGGGCCAACTGGGGTAACACCAGCGAAGAAAACGCTTGTTTCCAGTCATCAACGCCCGGGAACCCGGACCATGAAAAAACAACGGGATCGGCAACCGGAAGCATGAGCCCGGGTGCCCCCAGCACCAGACCCAATGCGATAGCCCCAACAAGCCCTGTCAGCGCCGCCGGCCAGTTCGGCACAAGTTTCAGGGTAATCGCCAGAATCGCCAGGGTGACAATACCCAGGGGTAGTGAGGTGGCCATTAAACCGAGACTCATCTGAGCCAGCATCAGTCCCAGGCCCAACTGAAGGCCGCTTAACACCGAGCGAGGGATCAGACGGGCCGCACCGTTGATCCAGCCAGTCAGTCCCAGCACCAGAAGGATTGCCCCGATGAGGACACCACTGGCCACCAGGCTCTGCGATGTCACCTGGGTGGTCAGCAACAATGCCGCAATTGCCTTCATGGGCTGAACCGGTACAGGCAGTCGGTAATACAGCCCGGTTGCAATGTAGAACAGGGCGAATCCCAGCAGGACCGGTGTTGGCGCCAGACCCGCCAACCCGATAGCCCCCAGCCCCAGAGGAATCAGGGTGCCAAGATCACCTAGTGCTCCGCCGGCATCCCTTATCAGCGTTTTTGGTACTGAAGACGTCATTATTCCGCCTGTTTTTTACTATGGGCGCTATTCACGCATTGTAGATAACGCTGCCCAGATCACTGATATCGTACCCGCCCAGCGCCTCGGCGCGCTGGGCAAAGCGTTCGCTGGCAGCAAACGCGAGCAGACGTTGTATGGCCCTCTCAAAGTAGTGCCGCCGGCGCATGGCCAGATCAAAGTGCTCCTGCTGCAAAGGGATAAAGGCCAGTCCCTGGCGCCGCGCTGCAGCCTCTATGCCCACACCAACATCCGCTTCGCCCTGGCGAATGGCCAAAGCGAGATCGTCTTCACTGAGTGACGGATGAGCGGCCCACGTAAGTTGCCTGGCATCAATGCGGTGGTTTGCCAGCAGACTCTGCAGTAGATGGCTAACACCGGCATCCGGCTGGCGATGCGCAACCCGTATGCCAGGGCGCGCAATGTCTTCAAGCCGTACTAGCCCGTGTGGATTATCGGCTGCCAGAAGCAGGCCCTGTTGACGTTTTGCCCAGCGAATCAGTACCAGGTCGCGCATGCCGCTCAACCCGAGAGTCACCGGATCATTGTAGCGCTGATTATCGGCATGCCAGATATGCATACCAGCGACCATCGCACGCCGGTCAACCAGCCGCTGTACGCCATCACCACTTCCCTGGCACAGCAGAGCCAGCTCGGCACCGCTCTCTTTCACTGCCCACTCCAGCAGGGGGTCCTGACTGCCCGCCAGCACCTGCGGTATCGGCGAACTCACAGCATCGTCGCCCTCCAGATGGTTCATGAGCCACAGATCAATGCGTTGGCGCGGGAACAACAGCTTCCCCGTTACCCGAACGCAGGGAATAACACCCTGACTGACCAGGTCGTAAACCTTGCGCTCTTTCAGGCGCAAATACTCGGCAGCTTCAGCCGTGGTGAGGTAGGCGGGAAGGGACATCAATTTCTCCTGCAACGCGGGAAGAGCACAAGGCTGTTTTTTGCTGCATATTTTCCGACAGGCTGTGCAAAGCGTAGCTAGAAACGCCACGATGCTCAACATCAAGGAGACGCGTCTGTGGAAAATAATGCGTTTTATGTGGCGCTGTCGCTGCTGGTCAATTTTGACGCCTCACTCTTCGGGATCGTGGCGCTCTCATTACAGGTTTCGCTTCTCGCCGTCCTGATTGCTGCGGTGCTGGGTTTTCCTCTGGGCGCTGCGGTGGCCCTATGGCGCTTCCCCGGACGTGGCGGGATGATCGTTGTGCTTAACGCGCTCATGGGCTTGCCTCCCGTGGTGGCCGGGCTGATGGTGTATTTGCTGCTCTCGCGGGCAGGTCCCCTGGGAGAATGGGGCCTGCTGTTTACCCCCGGAGCCATGGTCATTGCACAGGTGGTGCTGGTCCTGCCAATTCTGGCCGCGCTCTCACGCCAGAAGGTGGAAGACCTCCTGGGTGAATACCGCGAGCAGTTCGTATCGCTTGGCATGTCGCGCTCACGAATGATGCCCACCTTGTTGTGGGATGCCCGATTTGCACTATTAACCGTTCTGCTTGCCGGCTTTGGCCGCGCCAGTGCCGAGGTAGGCGCTGTGATGATGGTTGGCGGCAATATTGAAGGTGTCACTCGGGTCATGACGACTTCCATCGTACTGGAAACCGGCAAGGGCAACCTGCCTCTGGCACTGGGGCTGGGCATTGTTCTGCTCGGGCTGGTCATGCTCATTAACGCCGGGGCATATCTGGTAGGCGAACTGACCAGGAGGCGAGTAGGATGACCTCATTCCAGGTTCCGCGACTCGCGTCGTCCATCCTTTCACCGCCGGCGCTGTGCTTTGATGACGTCATGTTCAGCAAAGGCAACGAGGTACTGCTGGGCCCTTGCTCATTCACCCTTGAAGGCCTTGGCCCTACCCTCGTGATGGGTCCAAATGGCGCCGGCAAGAGTCTCCTGTTGCGCCTCGCTCACGGCCTCCTGGTCCCGACTCGGGGTCAGGTCACATGGTCCGGCGAACATTGCCCCCGCCAGGCCATGGTATTTCAGCACCCCGTACTCTTGCGCCGGTCAGCCACAGCCAATCTGACTCATGCCCTCGCGGTAAATAACGTGCCTCGGAAAATGCGCACGAAACTGGCACACGATGCCCTTGAGCGTTTTGGCCTCACCGCCCGCAGCAACACGCCAGCGCGCGTACTTTCCGGCGGTGAACAACAGCGTCTGGCACTGGCACGCGCCTGGGTGCTTTCACCCCAGGTACTGTTCCTGGACGAACCCACCGCTGCACTCGACCCGGCGGCCATCAAAGCCGTAGAAGCGGCCGTGCGGGAATTTCATCAGCGGGGTACGCGTATCGTGATGACCACCCACGACCTGCACCAGGCCAGGCGCCTCGCTGCCGATGTTCTTTTTCTGTCAGGCGGAATCCTCCGTGAGCACACACCCTCAGAAACCTTCTTTGACAAGCCCGTGTCGCGAGAGGCACAGGCGTATATCGCAGGAGAACTGGTCGAGTAGTTCGGCTTTTCTAATCAATAGGAGAAAACGAGATGAAAAAGACGCTTAACCTGGTATTGGCGGGTATAGCAAGTATAGGCCTGGCATTCAGTGCTTGTGCCGAGGACCATATCACCCTGGCCTCAACCACATCGACCGAAAACTCCGGGTTATTCGCATCCATATTGCCGAAGTTCGAAGACAGCACCGGTATCGAAGTTCGGGTGGTGGCTGTTGGCACTGGCCAGGCCTTTGAAATCGCTCGCCGGGGCGACGCCGACAGCCTTTTGGTACACGATACCGCAGGTGAGAAGCGTTTTGTTGAAAATGGCTTCGCCACTGAGCGAGCCAACGTCATGTACAACGACTTCGTGCTTATTGGCCCCGCTGATGATCCGGCCAATATCGGCGCAGCAACGAACGCTGCCGAAGCCTTCGCGGCGATCGCCGAGGCCGAAGCTCCGTTTGCGTCAAGGGGCGATGACAGCGGCACCAATCGCGCAGAATTGCGGCTCTGGAAAAACGCCGGCGTTGAGCCCGATGGCGAATGGTACCGGGAACTCGGCAGCGGTATGGGTCCCACACTCAACACAGCCGCCGCCATGGATGCCTATGTAATGTCGGATCGCGCTACCTGGGTGGCCTTTGGAAACCGCCAGAATCTCAAATTGCTCTTTGAAGGCGACAAGGTTCTGTTCAACCAGTATGGGAGCTTGCTGCTGTCCCAAGAGAAGCATCCGCATCTGAAGCACGAGCTGGCTAAAAAATGGCATGACTGGCTGCTGTCTGACGATGGCCAGCAGGCAATTGCTGACTTCAAGGTGGACGGACAACAGCTGTTTTTCCCGAACGCGCAGTAGTCCGAAGGGGCCTGGGTCTTCTGATTCAGCCCCGTTTACCCTGACCCGACCTGACCCCGGTAATACCGGGGTTTTTTTATTGGGGGGCAGCCTCTGTTTTTCCTGAATGCCAAATAGGCTAATCTCTGCCATTGTCCGTCAATATTCGGTTCTGCGGCGTCCATGAAACGGCTATAACAAAATGACCATTAACCTTCTGTTCCCCAATCCCAAAGATCCTCGACTGTCCCGTACTGTCGATGGTGTTGATGAAACCGGTCAATCAAAGTCGATCAGTGTCATCGAAGAGCGCCCCCTGACCATCTACCTGAACAGTCAGGAGATCGTCACGGCAATGACCATCGGTGATCACCCGGAGTACCTGGCGCTCGGTTTCCTGCTGAACCAGGGCATGCTGAAACAGAGCGATCAGGTCACGGGGATCGATTTCGATGAAGAGCTTGAAGTCGTCGTGGTGCGCACAGCGGGCGTAACCGATGTCGAAGACAAACTGGAGAAGAAAACCCGGACCTCCGGCTGCGCCGTCGGCACCGTGTTTGGTGACATGATGGCCGGGCTCGAAGGCCTCTCATTACCGGACACACCGGTGCACACCAGCACCTTTTACGATCTCTCGTACCAGATTAACCACACGCCCAGCCTGTACATGGAAACCGGCGCCATTCACGGTACAGCCCTGTGCCAGGGCCGGGAAATCCTTGCCTATATGGAGGATGTCGGTCGTCACAATGCCGTCGACAAGATCGCAGGCTGGATGCACCTGAACAACGTTTCCGCGGCCGACAAAGTCCTGTACACCACCGGGCGGCTGACCTCGGAGATGGTCATCAAGACATCGCTCATGGGCATTCCGACCCTGATCAGCCGCTCCGGCTTTACCGCCTGGGGTGTCGATATTGCTCGCCAGGTGGGCCTGACGCTGATCGGACGGATGCGCGGCAAGAAATTCACCTGCCTCAGCGGACAGCACCGCCTGGTGTTCGACCAGGACTTGTCGCAGGTTCCTGATGAAGACAGGAAATTGCGTCGAAAAGGGGCTGACCATGACTGAATGTGCCGTCATTCTGGCCGGCGGCCAGGCCAACCGGATGGGCGGTGGTGATAAAGGACGATTGATGCTGGGCGATCAGTCACTGATCGAGCGAGTCATCGATCAGATCACGCCACAGGTCGACGCTGTCGTGTTGAACGCCAACGGGGATCTGAGCCGGTTTGATGATCTGGGCCTGCCCGTGGTGGCCGACTCGATTGGTGATTTCCCGGGTCCTCTGGCTGGCGTGCTCGCGGGTATGGACTGGGCCGCCGAGCAGGGTCATGAATGGCTGATCAGCGTCGCTGCGGATACGCCATGCTTTCCTCGGGATCTGGCTGCAAGACTGGCCGAATATGATACTCCGGTGGTACTGGCAGCCACCCCGGACCCGGAACGCGGGCGATTGCCTCAACCGACCTTTGGCCGCTGGCAGGTCGCACTGCGGCACGATCTGCGCTCCGCCCTGAACAACGGTGTTCGCAAGATTCGTCAGTGGACACAGGCCCAGGGAGAGACACTGGTGGTGTTTGCTGAAAACGACTTTTTCAACATTAATACGCCGGAAGATCTGGCCTGGGCGGAGACACATCTGAAGTGAACGTTATCGGCATCGTAGGCTGGAAAAATTCGGGGAAAACAACTCTGGCCAGCGCATTGATTCGCGAGTTATCCGCCAGAGGATTAACCGTCAACTCGATCAAGCACGCCCATCACGCGGTCGACATAGACCAGCCCGGCACTGACAGCTACAAGCATCGCGATGCCGGAGCGCGCGAGGTTATCCTGGCTGGCGGGCAGCGATTCGCCATCATGCATGAGCTCCGCGGCGCCGAAGAGCCGACGCTGGACGAATTACTGACCCGTCTGGGCCCCTCTGACTGGGTGGTGGTCGAGGGCTTCAAGGGCCATTCGCACCCCAAAATTGAGATACACAGGCAGGAAAACTCCCGCCCCCCCCTGTACCCGGAAGATGCCAACATTATCGCTCTGGCCGCCGACTATGCCGCCGACTTTCCCGGCCCCATTTTTGATCCGGACGATGTCCCCGGCATGGCTGACTTCATTCTGAATGCTGAACAAACATGAACAGTACTCACAATAACGGTAAAGCAATGAACCCGCTTCGCAATGACTGTTTTGCCCTGCCCCCCGGCGTCAACTGGACACCCGTCGACGAGGCTCTGGAACGGTTGCGCTCACGCCTGCACCCTGTGGTGGGGGTCGATCGCCCGGTTCCGCTGTCACAGGTCAATGGGCGGATACTGGCGCGTGATGTCCATGCACCTCGCGCTCATCCGCCAAGTAACAATTCCGCGGTCGATGGCTATGCGTTTGCAGGGCCGTTAACCGAGGTGCCCTGCACCCTGCCTCTCGTCGATGGCCGCAGTGCGGCCGGGGAGCCTTACACGGGCATCGTGCCTGACGGTCATGCTATCCGGATTCTGACGGGCGCGGTTATTCCGGCGGGTACGGATACCGTGGTCCTGGAGGAAGACTGTGAGGTTATCGATGGTCACCTGCAGCTGAACGGCACGCTGAAAGCGGGCGCCAATGCACGTAAAGCCGGTGAGGACATCAAGGCCGAGGATCGGATTCTGGCGGCGGGTACGCGTCTGACGCCCACCCAGATTTCCGTGCTGGCCAGCGTCGGAGTCGAATCCGTTGAGGTGTATCAGAGGCTCCGTATTGGTGTCTTGTCTACGGGTGACGAGGTGAAGCCAGTCGGCTCAACGGTTACCGACTGGCAGATTTACGATGCCAACCGCCCTATGCTCAGTGCCCTGGTGGAACAACTCGGCTATCAACTGGTGGATCTGGGTCATGCGCCGGACCGGGCCGAAGAGGTCAAAGCGGCCCTGGAGCGAGGCGCTGAACAGTGCGACCTGATCCTGACCAGCGGCGGTGTTTCTGCCGGTGACGAGGATCATGTATCGAAAATGCTGAAAGCGCACGGCGATATCAGCAACTGGCGCATCGCCATCAAACCTGGCCGACCTCTGGCACTCGCCATGTTCCAGGGAACGCCTGTGTTAGGTCTGCCAGGCAATCCGGTGGCGGCCTGGGTCTGCGCCCTGCGATTTGGCGCACCGGCCATGGCATTACTGGCCGGAGGGGAATGGTTCGAACCCCAGGCCTATGTCATGCCGGCCAACTTCTCGAAGAACAAAAAACCCGGACGCAGTGAGATGCTTCGGGCACGGACAAGGGATGGTCAGGTTGAGGTATTCGGCTCAGAAGGTTCCGGCCGGGTCACCGGTCTGGCCTGGTCCGAGGGACTGGTGGAACTGGATGAAAGCGCCCGGCAGATCGAACCGGGAACTCCCGTACGCTTCATTCCCTACGGCAGTTTCGGGCTCTAGTCAGTCGACACTACCGTGAACCGCAAAGGCCTCCAGTGACGCATCCTGCGGGGCACGGGAGCGGTAGGTTTCCTCGACTCCCAGCTCGGTCAGCGTACGACTGACCATCAGCAGAGTGTTGTCCTCGAAGTCCTCGCACATGCTGCGCATCTGGTCGATCTCTTCACAGGCGACCGGATAGGCTGCGTCGATACTGGGCGCGCCGTAGTGGTCGACAAACGTCTGGGCCAGCGTCGTGCGTAACTGTTCCAGTTCGGCTTCGGTGATATTGCACACACCAACGAAACTGGCACGGCCACCAGACTCCACGCTGTACCAGCCATTGCTGAATGCCTGACGGGCCTTGCCGGTCAGGTTTGCGTCGGTCCAGTTGGAAAACTCGAAACCGCCGGAGATCGCCCATTCGCCACTGGGTGCGGGCTTTTCAAAGACGTTTTCGTCCGATATATCCAGCTGCAGGGTTCGGGCCAGCTTCATAGGTGCTCCGCGAATTCAATCAAGCTCAATGTCTCGGTCATGACATCCTGACGCAACAGCATCCGGCCTTTTTCATCCAGGCCAACAAAGATGCCCGGCCGGGGCTGTTCGATCATCTTGCCCAGAGTGTCACAGCGTGGCCGCCATTCGTTATGCACACGCTCAAAGCCGCTGTCCATGAAGTAGGTCAGCCACAGCAACGTGTGCTTGGACCAGCTCTCCAGCAACGCCATGGGGGCAATATCGACGCAGCCTTCCTCATAGAGACAGGTTTCGTTCGGACTTTCTCCCGGCTCGCTGCTCATACTGCTGAACGGCACCTCGATGCCAACAATCAGCCAGTTGGGCTGCGCCATGGGGTCCGAAACATCCGCTGCGAAACGAACACTGCCGCAGAGGGCGCCATTAACCTTGATCCGGTCGGGCCATTGAAAGTGCACAGGCACTTCGGGCGGGGCCAGCGCGCCCAGGCTCTCAGCCAGCCCGATCTCGGCAACATAGACCGCCTGAATCGCCTCTTCCAGAGGCGTTTCAGGCGCTAGCACCAGGGCGGCCCGCAAGGTATCTGCCGCCTCGGAGTAAAATACCGTACCTGAATCAACACCTGCGATAGCCCGGCTGACGGCCTTGTCAAACGGATCCGTATGCCTTGGCACCACTTCTCCGGTGAGTAACGGCGGAAACTGGGGTGACTCGATCATTGAACAGCCCGGGCGTAGAGGTCAGAAGCAACAATTTCATCAGCAATACGCTGGAAAGCCTGCGCCTGAGGACTGTCTGGCTTCGACACCACAATCGGGACGCCACCGTCGGAGCCGATCCGGATATCGAGATCCAGCGGGATCTCGCCAAGGAATGGGGACCCAAGTTTTTCAGCCTCCGCCCGCGCGCCACCGTGTCCGAACGGATGATGTTCTTTGCCACACCCATCGCAGATAAACGAGGCCATGTTTTCAATCAGACCGAACAGCGGAACGTCCATCCGCTTGAACATATCAATGCCTTTGCGGGCGTCCATCAGTGCAATGTCCTGAGGCGTCGAGACCACAACCGCCCCGGCAACATAGAATTTCTGGCTCAGGGTCATCTGAACATCGCCGGTTCCCGGTGGCAGATCCACCAGCAACACATCGAGCCGTCCCCACTCCACCTGATTCATCATCTGTTGCAGGGCGCCCATCAACATCGGCCCACGCCAGACAATGGCCTCATCATCCGGCGCCATCAGCCCGAGAGACATCAGCGTTACGCCATGATTGCGCAGGGGCAGAATGGTACTGCCATCCGGGCTGGAAGGACGGCCGGAAACGCCCAGCATGCGGGGCTGGCTCGGGCCGTACACATCGGCGTCGAGAAGACCAACCTTGAGACCTTTTGAAGCCAGGGCAACGGCCAGATTGGACGACACGGTGGACTTGCCAACGCCACCTTTGCCCGAGGCGATGGCAATGATCCGATCAACACCCCTGGGGTTTTTGTCCTGAGGCCGGGGGGCATCGGTTCCGATCAGGTTCGGTTTTTTTCCTACTTCGGTGTACTCAACCATGCTGTGTCCTGTTGTTTTTAGCTGTCCAGATAGTCATCACTGGTGCGGATCCGGGGACGATCACCGCCCGCCATAGGTGCGCCGTCCCCGTGGAACTGGGCTTTGATCCGGCAGTCGTCACACATTTTGATGAGCTGAACGTTATCAGAGTTCTTATACATCCAGTGCTGGTTTTCGAGCTTCTCGACGATTCGGTTAATCGTGCTGGCAACACCAAACGGCGTTCCGCACTTGATGCATTCGAACGGATCTTCACCATGCAGAGCCCGGGCGCTCAATGCCGCCTTGGACACATCCAGCTGAGGCTTGAGGGTGATGGCCGTTTCCGGACAGGTGCTGTCGCAGATACCGCACTGAACGCACGCGTTTTCCGTGAACTGCACCTCCGGACGATCCGGATGGTCACCAAGGGCACCGGTTGGGCATAGCGATACACAGGCCAGACACAGAGTGCATTTATCGGAATCGATGGCTATCGCGCCATACGGTGCTCCCACGGGGAGCGGAATCGGCTCTTCGACGTTTTCGGACATCGCGGCAACCGTCACCCGCGTGATGTCACGGCGCCCCCCGACCAGCAACACCGGCTCGCTCACTCGTCCGGCATTGTCACCGGCGGCGCACAACTCAATAGCGGAAATAACCCGCACCCGGCCAGGGGCGTTGTGGGTCCCTTTGAGCATGGCCTGGGCGAGCTCGACTTCTGCAGTCACTGCCCGCCGGTCTGTCTCGTTATCCGCCAGGATCAGAACCTCGGCGCAGCCCGCTCCGAACGCCGCCATGATTTCGGCATGGCCAATCCGGTCAACGTGCTCCAGCCCCATCGGGATCAGATCATCCGCAAGGCCATCATCGTACCGGGCCAGGTTGGCAATGGCTTCGGTGCCAGCGCCCAGCGTATGGAAAACCAGGCGGGGAGACTCGTTGGTGTGCTCGCGGTAGACCCTGGCCATCACGTCCACGGCCCTGGTCAGGGCCTCAAACGGGGACTCATTCATGGTCACTGCAGATGTGGGACAGACCGCAGCGCAGGATCCGCACCCGGCACAGATATCCGAATCAATCTGGATGTGGTCCCCGGCCGAGAAAATGGCCTCGGTGGGACACACATCCAGACATCGGGTACATCCGGGCTTGTTCGCCCGCGAGTGGGCGCACAGGGACTCTTCGAGCCTGAAATATACGGTTTTCTCGAATTCTCCAACCCGCTCCCGGGCTGTCAGGGCAATTCGCTCCAATTCCCCGGTCTTGTCCGGGTCAGCCCAGAAATAACCATTGCGCTTTTCATGACTGGGAAACGCCGGCGCGCCGCCGCGAAGGTCGATAAACACATCGCACTCACTGCGGGCGGTGGGTTTTGCTTCGCCATAACCCAGTTCACCTCGCCCGGCCGGATGCAGGGTCTGCAAGTGGGCAAATTCCAGCCTGAAATTACCAAGCGCGCCATAAGCTCCTGTGAGCTGCCCTTTGGCAACATCGTAGGCGGCGGACGGCAGCTGTATGGGACCGGCATCACTAACAATACAGGTGACACCCAGCTCATCCTGAACCAGCTCTGCCATTCTTATCGCCGATTCCGTCGGACCGACAATACAGCACACTCCGCTGGACTGAATGGTTTTCGCCGGGGCTATCGGTGCCGGTAGCTGGGCGGCGGCGATCAGGGCTGCCTGCTTGGCGTGGATGCGCCCCGGGTTCGCGTTGGGCGCGCTCCAACCCGCCCGATCCCGGATATCGATAGTACTGAGCGGCGCCGAATGTTGAATCTCAGCGTATACATCCTCGGCGAGTCGCTCGAACAAAGCGGCTTGCTGACCGCAGGCAATAAGCACATCGTTGTTGGCAGCCAGATGCTCAGCGGCCATACTCATTTCCTTGCCACACAGTTGATCCACTGCAATTACCTGCTCGGCTGCCGCGGCCTTCTGCAGTGTCTGCGGGTTGAAAGACTGTGATTTGTCACAGCTACATAACAGTAGGGTCTTGGTTGCCGTCATCAGGAGTTTGACTCTTACGTTGTTTTTCTACGTATACGCAGTTGTATCGCTTTGCGAGCATGCCACAGGCATTTACTTTTGAACAATTGGATAATTGTCTGGCTCCTGTTAGTTTTAAGCGATAACACGAAGAGAATAAGCATGAACAGTCGGACAGAGGATTGGAGACGCGAATTAAGGGTCGGCGCCGTTGTTCGCAGGTCACCGGGCGTGACCCGCTGGGCCCGTGACATCTGGCAACCGGTTGCCGTGATCCCGGGAGCACCGGATGCCTTCTGGAAAGAAATGGTTCGCGAGGGCGAGATTGTCGACTTTCACGCGGGCACGGTCACCATGGAGCTGTTCCGTGCCGATGTCGAGGGCTATCTGGTATCCCTGAACATGGCCGTCCCTTCGGCCTGGATTATCCTGGACAGAGATGTAACGAGCCAGTCGCCTTCCGGATGGGTTGTCAGCACAATCACGGCCAGCGCCCACGAAGCACTGGATGCTCTGGACAGTGGCGAGAGCATCGTTGAAGCGGTCCCGATTCCAGAGTCCATGGCGGCCTGGATCAAGGAATTCATCGACAAGCACTACATCGAAGAACCGTTCAAGAAACGACGTCGTGACGAGATTCGTGTCGATGGCATTGAAGATGCCAAAGGCGACCCCCGCATACGTCAGGAAAGTGATGTTTTCCGCGCTCCCGCAAACATCAAAAAGCCGAGAATTCAGTAATGGCCGAATCACGTCTGCAGCGCTGGGCGCGTAAAAAAGCCGAAGCCGGTAAGCGCACTGAGCAGTCTCCGCCTGCGGTTACTGAGTCAGAGCCGACGCCGGAACAGCAGGAACTTGCCATCAACGAGGCCTTGCCGGAACACGAATTGCTGGAAAAATACGGCCTTCCTGATCCGGAAAGCATCCAG
The DNA here is from genome assembly GCF_018860425.1 of Marinobacter sp. F3R08. Lineage (GTDB taxonomy): Bacteria > Pseudomonadota > Gammaproteobacteria > Pseudomonadales > Oleiphilaceae > Marinobacter. Next base: position 328,095 of record NZ_JAHKPI010000020.1, read on the forward strand.
CTTGGCACAGACATCACCGGATTCATGCGAAAAGAGATTCCAGAACTCCTGCGCCGCAAGGCCCTGCGAGGACTCTGGAGATCCAACCCGGTTCTTGCGGTACTGGACGGACTGAATGACTACGACGAGGACTACACTTTGGCCTCCACGGCCGGTCAGACCGTGAAAACCGTGTACAAGGTAGGCCAGGGCCTGGTTGAGAAAGCCAGAGATGCCGACGGCGTGCTCAAGAGCCAGACTGAACCCCCAACGGACACCCCCAGCCCAGACGTTGTTCAGCCAGTCGCTGAAACCCCGGAGCCAGATGCTGGCGCTGACTCCGAACACACCGCCCCACGGGCACAGTTTCCGGATCATTCGCTGATTCAGAACGAGAGTCACCAGTCGGAGGAAACGCCGGAACCGCGCTATCGACCCCGGATGCGTTTTGACCACTGACAGAATGCCATCAGGCTAGCCGGTAACAGACACGTATTTGAGGAAATTATTCCTGAATATGAACTAGAATAGTGAGACAGACCGCAAATAATAATTGGAAGGAACACCATTTGAGTAACACTGCGGAAATCCAGTGTCCGCGCTCGATCACCGATGAGGATCGTGCCCGGGCCCAGATCTATCAGCTGCTGGGCGTCCTGCTTGCCGGCCCGCCTTCGGCTGACTTGCTAAAAGGATTGGCCTCTTTGCAGGGCGACGACACCCCTCTGGGAGCGGCCTCCAGAAACCTGGCTGCACTTGCCGAACGCACCAATCCTTTCGATGCCGAGCGGGAGTACAACAACCTGTTCGTTGGCCTCGGCCGTGGCGAATTGCTGCCATACGCCAGCTATTACCTCACCGGATTTCTGAACGAGAAGCCCCTGGCAGAGCTGCGCACGGATTTAATGTCCCGTGGCATCCAGGCCCGCAGCGATGTCAAAGAGCCCGAAGATCATATCGGCACGCTGTGCGAGATCATGGCGGGCATCATTACCGGCGAGTTTCCCTGCGATAGCGGCCTTTCTTCGCAGAAAGCGTTTTTCGAAGCCCATATAGCCAAGTGGGCAGCCTTGTTTTTTACAGATTTGGAAGAAGCGCAAAGCGCGGTCTTCTACGCACCTGTGGGATCGTTGGGGCGGGCCTTCATAAGTGTAGAGACAGACGCTTTTGCAATTCAGTAACCGGGATCTGAACGATCTCTTAACCCAGGGGGAGAAGTCCGATGGACAACCCGAAGCGTGAAAACAGCCGTCGCCGTTTCCTGCAAATGGCCGCAGCTGCAGCTCCGGCTGCCGTTGCAATGACGGTTGCACCGAACGCCGCAGCCGAGGTCGTCACCAAAGACGTCCCGAAAAGCCGTGGCCTGCGTGACACAGAACATACACGCAAATATTTCGAATCGGCTCGCTTTTGAGGAAGCGTGATTCATTCAAGGTTGCGTGATGCTCTTGAATGATCACACCTCCAGAAAAACGAGAATAAAAATGAGAGAGGTATGAGACATGTTACGGAAGAAGACCAACGGGGTAGCGAAAGGCCCCCGTGCAGGCTCTTTGCTTTCATCTCTCACTGCCAAGACTCTGGATCGTCGTCAATTTCTGGCGGCCTCCGGCGTTGCAGTGGGTGGCATGGCGGCATTGTCGCTGACGTCGGGACGGGTTGAAGCAGCGACCCCTTCGACTGGCGGCGGCGAAGTTGTTCGCAAGAAATCGGTATGTACGCACTGCTCGGTCGGCTGCACCGTTGAAGCCGAGGTTGAAAATGGCGTATGGACTGGTCAGGAGCCGGGCTGGGATAGCCCTTTCAACATGGGTTCTCACTGCGCCAAGGGGGCTGCGGTTCGCGAGCACGCTCACAATGAGCGTCGTCTGAAACATCCCATGAAGATGGTCGACGGCCAGTGGAAGAAGATTTCCTGGGACACCGCCATCAATGAAATCGGCGACAAGATGCTGCAGATCCGCGACGAAAGCGGACCTGACTCGGTTTACTGGCTCGGTAGTGCCAAGTTCAACAACGAACAGGCCTATCTGTATCGCAAGTTTGCCGCCTACTGGGGCACCAACAACGTCGATCACCAGGCCCGGATCTGTCACTCCACCACCGTAGCTGGCGTAGCCAACACCTGGGGCTACGGCGCAATGACCAACTCGTACAACGACATCCACAAGTCCAAGGCCATCTTCCTGATTGGTGGCAACCCCGCCGAAGCGCACCCGGTATCGCTGCTGCACATCCTGAAAGCGAAGGAAGAAAACAACGCCCCGCTCATCGTTTGCGACCCACGCTTCACACGTACCGCTGCACATGCCGACGAATACGTGCGTTTCCGCCCGGGTTCAGACGTTGCCCTGGTGTGGGGTATTCTCTGGCACATCTTCGAAAACGGCTGGGAAGACAAAGAGTTCATCCGCACCCGCGTATACGGCATGGACGAGATCCGTGAAGAAGTAAAACGCTGGAATCCGGAAGAAGTGGAGCGTGTAACCGGTGCACCGGGAGCGCAACTGGAGCGTGTCGCCCGCACCCTGGTCAACAGCCGTCCGGGCACCGTTATCTGGTGTATGGGTGGTACCCAGCACACCAATGGCAACAACAACACCCGCGCTTACTGCATATTGCAGCTGGCACTGGGTAACATGGGCGTTGCCGGTGGTGGCACCAACATCTTCCGTGGCCACGATAACGTTCAGGGCGCTACCGATCTGGGCGTTCTGGCAGACACCCTGCCCGGCTACTATGGTCTGAGCGCAGGTGCCTGGGGCCATTGGGCAAGAGTCTGGGAAGAAGACCTGGATTATCTGAAAGGCCGGTTCGCAACCTGGGACAAAAACGGCAAATCCAAAGCCATGATGAACGAGAAGGGTATTCCTGTATCTCGTTGGATTGATGGTGTTCTGGAAGCCAAGGAAAACCTGGATCAGCCTGATAACACCCGGGCCATGGTGCTGTGGGGCCACGCGCCCAACTCCCAGACCCGGATGCTCGAGATGAAGGAGGCGATGGAAAAACTCGACCTTCTGGTCGTCGTGGATCCCTTCCCGACGGTGTCAGCCGTACTGCACGACCGTAAAGACGGTGCGTATCTGCTGCCGACAACGACCCAGTTCGAGACCTACGGTTCAGTCACGGCCTCAAACCGCTCAATCCAGTGGCGTGAAAAGGTTGTAGAGCCGCTGTTTGACTCCAAAGTCGATCACGAAATCATAAAGCTCTTTGCGGACAAATTCGGTTTTACCGATCGTATGTTCCGCAACATTGCCATTGAAGGCGACGAGCCCTCAATTGAGGACATCACCCGCGAATTCAACCGCGGCATGTGGACCATCGGCTACACAGGGCAATCGCCAGAGCGGCTTCAGAAACACATGAAGTACCAGCATCACTTCGACCGGACCACGCTTCGGGCAAATGGCGGGCCTTGCGATGGCGACATCTACGGCATGCCGTGGCCGTGCTGGGGCACCGCGGAGATGAACCACCCGGGAACGCCCAACCTGTATGACCTGTCATTGCCGGTATCCAAGGGGGGCCTGACCTTCCGCGCCCGCTTCGGTGTTGAGCGCAATGGTGAAAGCCTGCTGGCCGACGGCGTCTACTCCAAGAATTCCGATATCAAGGACGGCTACCCGGAATTCACCATGCAGATGCTGATGGATCTGGGCTGGGACGGTGACCTGACCGCTGAAGAGCGCGCCAGCATCGACGCGGTCGCCGGGCCCAAGACAAACTGGAAGACCGACCTTTCCGGCGGTATCCAGCGCGTAGCCATCAAGCATGAATGTGCGCCCTTTGGTAACGCCAAAGCCCGGGCCGTGGTCTGGAACTTCCCGGATCCGGTCCCCATCCACCGCGAACCTCTGTACACGACTCGTCGCGATCTGGTCAAAGACTACCCCACGTACGACGACAAGACGTTCTGGCGTGTCCCCACCTTGTACGAGTCCATTCAGAAGAACGACTTCAGCAAGGATTTCCCCATCATTCTGACCTCCGGCCGTCTGGTCGAGTACGAGGGTGGCGGTGACGAAACCCGCTCCAACCCCTGGCTGGCAGAACTACAGCAGGAAATGTTCATTGAGGTGAATACGCGGGATGCGAACAACCTGAACATTCGCGATGGCAAGGACGTCTGGGTATCCGGACCGGAAGGCGGTCGCATCAAGGTCAAGGCATTGGTGACGGAACGTGTTGGCGAAGGTGTCGCCTTCATGCCGTTCCACTTCGGCGGACACCTGGAAGGTAAATCCCTGAGGGATAAATATCCCAAGGGCTCTGACCCCTACGTTCTGGGTGAATCTACAAACGTTGTTCAAACATACGGGTATGACTCGGTCACGCAGATGCAAGAGACCAAAGCCACCCTGTGTTCGATTATGCCGGCATAACAAGAGGTGTAGACCATGGCACTTGAAGGACAAGCACGCGCAAAATTCCTTTGCGATGCCGAACGCTGCATCGAATGCAATGCTTGCGTAACGGCCTGTAAGAATGAACATGAAGTCCCCTGGGGCATTAACCGCCGACGCGTGGTCACCATCGAAGATGGCAAGCCTGGTGAGCGTTCGATCTCGGTAGCCTGCATGCACTGTTCAGACGCGCCCTGCATGGCCGTCTGCCCGGTGGATTGCTTCTACCAGACCGAAGACGGCGTAGTGCTGCACTCCAAAGATCTGTGTATCGGTTGTGGGTATTGCTTCTATGCCTGTCCGTTCGGTGCGCCCCAGTTCCCGCAAGCGGGCAACTTCGGCAGCCGCGGCAAGATGGACAAATGCACATTCTGTGCAGGTGGCCCTGAGGAAGACAATTCAGCTACCGAGTTCTCCAAGTACGGTCGCAACCGTATTGCGGAGGGTAAACTGCCGATCTGTGCGGAAATGTGCTCAACCAAAGCCCTGTTGGCCGGCGACGGCAACGAGGTGGCGGACATCTATCGCCAGCGTGTGGTGAATCGTGGTTTCGGTTCCGGCGCCTGGGGATGGGGCACAGCTTACGAGAAGAAAGGTGCATAAACCGACCTGTGCATGCCAGGGCCCTTTGGGCCCTGGCATGCAACGAGGCAGTAAATTCTTCTTGTAGATTTCCGCTGGAGTGCTCTGATGACTAAAAGACTATTGAGTGTCGCCAGTCTGATGTTGGTGATGCTGCTGATTAATCCTGCCTGGGCACAGGATGCCCCCGAGGTTGATCGCACCGCTACCGGGGGCGCGCAGACCCTGGAAGATATCATGGCTCGTCAGCAACAGATGAAGGTTGACGAACGTTTTCGCTCAGAGAACACGGGCAATCCGGCCAACGCAGCACCGACCACAGATCAACTGGGTAGCCGGGGCGGGGTTTCTGACGCCGAAAACTGGCGCGGTATTCGCTACAACGAGACCGATATCCGTACACAGTCCCGCGGACCGGCGGCGAACGTTCTGATTCAGGACGGCGGCATGCCCTGGTACAAGCTGCGTGAAGGCCCCGTCATCCGTTATGGCGGCGGCGCGCTTCTCGGGCTTATCGTGTTGCTTCTGGTGTTCTATCTGGTGCGCGGGAAAATCATGATCGAAGGCGGACCCGCTGGCACCACCATCGAGCGATTCAAAGCCATCGAACGATTTGGGCACTGGCTGCTGGCAGGTTCCTTTATCGCCCTGGGCCTGACCGGCCTACTAACCCTGATGGGACGTAGCTTCCTGATCCCAGTACTGGGACCAGAGGTCTTTGCAACCCTCGCGGCTGGCTCCAAATGGTTGCACAACAACATCGCATGGGCCTTTATGCTGGGACTGGTGATGACGTTCATCATGTGGGTCACACATAACATTCCCAATAAGCTGGACTGGCAATGGATCAAAGTGGGTGGCGGCATCTTCACCAAATCTCACCCCCATGCAAAGAAATTCAATGCGGGGCAGAAGGTTGTTTTCTGGACAGTGATGCTACTCGGCGCCTCGGTCTCTCTGTCCGGATTGTCACTGTTGTTTCCGTTCCAGATCCCGATGTTTTCCGACACCTTCGGGTTCGTGAACAGCGTTCTGGGCACCAGCTTGCCAACCAATCTCACTCCGCATGAGGAGATGCAATACGCCAACCTCTGGCACTCGATCGTCGCGTTTGTGATGATGCTGGCCATCATCGCTCACATCTATATCGGCACAGTCGGAATGGAAGGTGCATACGACGCCATGGGCAACGGCCAGGTGGATCTTGAGTGGGCTCGCCAGCACCATGACCTGTGGGTCGCGGAAGTCGAGGCCAAACAAGGCAAAGGAGACTCGTCATCATGAAGGTCATGATTTCTGCATTTGTCGCAGCACTTGTTATTGCTTATACAGCTCCCGCTGTTCTGAACCAGTTTGGCTGGTCCTCAGCAGACCAGACAAGTGCCGAGAGTGTCCGCCTTGACTGAGCAATCAGAGGCATACCAGATCGATGCAATCGGTCTGGTATGCCCTCTTCCCATTCTACGATTCAAAAAACGCACCAAAGACCTTCCCAGCGGAACACAGGTCGAATTTCTTGCCGATGACCCTACCGGCCGTCAGGATTTGCAAGCCTTGTGTGAAATCACCGGCCATCGGATTGAGTGGATCAGGGAAGAGGGTGCAGGCGTCACCCGTTACCGTATTTGTCTGGCATGAGCGCCCCAACGATTCGATCCTGTGCAAACGCGTCCAGCCGAAACCTGCCCCCGGATCTTTTGGGCAGATGAGTCTTACACTCCAGAAAAACTATCCGCTATATCCTTATGCCCATTGGCACTTAACGGCTCCCCAATTCTTGCCGTTAATACAATCTGAAAGGTATCGCGTCTTCTCCACCCAGGCTAATCGTTGTTGTACAGGCTGCTGACCCCCATCAAAGGAGTGGACATGTCCATCCGAAAGCTGTTTATCGTCTCCATATCCATCGTTCTCTTTGTCATTGCGCTGGTCGCAAGTGCTTTCATTGCGATTGATACCCAGAATTCGATCACCTCAGAGGTGCTCGAGAACCGTGATGATCTGACGGATGAGATCAGCAGCATTCTGGCCGTTACCGACAATCTGATGTCAAAACGCGTTCATAATTCTCTGAACCTGCTCATTGAAAGGGGAAACCGGCTGGGGCAGGCAACCGTCAACGGTCAGGAAACCGTTGCCGGACAACCAACACCCGCCCTGTTTCTCGGCAGCACACTCGTGAACAACAATTTTGACCTGGTTGATGGTGTAACAACGGTAATGGGTGGCACCGCCACTCTGTTCGTGCGCGATGGGCAAGATTTCATCCGGGTATCAACCAACGTCAAGAAAGATGACGGATCACGGGCCATCGGAACAAAGCTCAATATGAGTGGCGCTGCTGGCAAGGCCATCAGTCGGGGCGAAGCCTACTTCGGGCAGGTGGATATTCTCGGAAATCCCTATCTGACGGCCTACAGCCCGATTCGAAACAGCTCCAGCCAGATCATTGGTATCTGGTATGTCGGTTACTCGGCGGATCTTGAGGAGCTCCAGGAAGCCATCACCTCGGCTCGCCTGCTTGACGAAGGGTTCATTGGCCTTCTCGACGACAAGAACAGACTCCGCATGCACTCGGACACAATCCCGGCCGAGCAGTTACAGGACATTCTGGACGCACAACCTGAGACATGGATGCTGAACCGGACCGCTTTCGAGCCCTGGGGCTATCAGATCGTTGCCGGCTATTCCGAGGACGAGGTTTCTGGCATGGTCCGCACTCAAACCCTCGGAGCCATCGTTGCGATCCTGATTGGCGGGCTCGTTCTTATCGTTTGTCTGAGTTTCCTGGCGCAACTGGTGGTTTCCCGCCCATTGCGGGAAATGATTGAAGCAATCAACGATATTGCCGGCGGTGAAGGGGATTTGACCGTCCGCTTTAATTCCACAAGCAAAAACGAACTGGGTCTGATGGCTCAGGGTTTCGATCGCTTGCTCGACCGGCTGCAGGCGACCATCAAAGACACAAAGAAGTTCTCGGAAAGCCTGGGCAACGCCTCTGGTGATCTGAAACGCATTGCCGCTGATTCCGCCTCTGTGGTCACAAGCCAGACAGAACAAACAGAGCAAGTAGCCACGGCCATGAACGAAATGACGGCAACGGCACAGAACGTTGCCGAGAGTGCCTCCAGGGCAGAAAGCATTGCCAGGGATGCCGATGGCCTGGCCGAGAATGGGCAATCATTGATTGGTCAGACAACGGCCACCATTCAGAGCCAGCTCGATAATAATCAGCGCTCCGTTCAGACCAGTGCCTCTCTGAAAGACGCCTCCGACAATATCGGCAGCATCCTGGCGGTGATTGAAAACATCTCAGAACAGACCAACCTGCTTGCCCTGAACGCGGCGATTGAAGCTGCACGGGCCGGTGAGCATGGCAGAGGATTTGCGGTTGTATCGGACGAAGTCCGCAATCTCGCGAGCCGCACTCAGGAATCCGTCAAGGAGATCCAGGACCAGATCCAACACCTGCAGGAAGGTGTCAGCAGTGTCACCGAAGTGATCAATCTCGGTAGCAAGTACGCTTCTGAAGCCAATGAAATGATCCGGGAAACCGGCGAGGCGATTGAGGCCCTGAGGGAAAGTGTCCGTGGTATCCGGGACACAAACATCGAAATGGCCAGCGCAGCCGAAGAACAGAGTCAGGTTTCAGAGGACATTAATCAGCGTCTGGAGCACATCCGCCAGATGGCCGGAAGTAGCCAACAGAACGCGGCATCAACCAATGACGCAGCAGAGGTACTGAAGAACCTCACCGAACAATTGCAATCACAGCTTGATGCCTACAGAACCTGACCAGCATCTTGATCAGGGGTAGGATCTACGGGTCATACGTAGGACTACCCCGATCCATGCAGCCTTAACGCTTGTCTCCCGGCCCGATAAGATCAGACAACTGCTCGCGAAGTGAATCTACGTTGTCTTCTCCGCTTTGCTTCAACTCATTCAGTTTTTTGCGGCCATCAGAAATCTTGTCTTCGATTGAACGCAAGGTATCCGAGGCACTCTGCTGGATATCCGCGCTGGCCTTTTCGTTCTCAGCCTCAGCTTCTTTGGCTTTGGCGTTCGCTTTCAGGGAATCTGCTTGCTTCTCCCATTCTTCCAGTTGCGCTTCGGTTTTTCTGATCAGTTCATCTTTCAGTGACATGGAATGCCTCCTTTGATGTACCAGCGAGTATTTGCCCCTATCCTCAAGAAAGAAAAGCCGAAACGCAACCCGGCCCTGAACTGGATTAAATTCGCTCAATCAGCGATAATTTTGCCCGTTTCTTAACCAGCAGTGTCGTTTGGTAGTCTCTGGTCATGACCATTTACAGCGTTATTCAATTACTTATTTTTTCTGGTCTGCTGTTCAACACCGTGCATTTGATGCCTGCCTTCGGCCGGTTAATCAAGGGTGCTGAGTCGGCATTACAGTCCGGGTATCTCTGTGCCCTGCTGACCATGCGCCTGGCGCGCAACATCCTGGGACTGATCCTGGTGACCGCCAGCACCGCCCCCAATCCGGAAATCCACGCCCTGGTGCCCAAGGGCATCCTGCTGTTCCTGATCTTCGCGGTGCTAAGCGCAGCCCTGACCCACTACCTCGAGCGGGTCCGGGTGGAAGAAGGCGCCCGTTTCTGACGCCAGCCTCTGTTACGCGTAAAGCGATTCAATCACGTCTGTATATTTCTCGTAGATGTTACTCCGGCGCACTTTCATGGTGGCCGTCACTTCATCGTCGTCGTGGTCCAGCTCCTTGCCAAGCAGATGGAAGCGTTTGATCTGCGCCACCTGTGGCAACCGATCGTTGCCCTTGTTCACCTCAGCCTCAATAAGTGCGTTCACCCGCTCCTGCTCGGTCAGGCTCCGGAAGGTGGTGTAGGCAATCCGCTCCTGTTCCGCCCACTTGGCCACCGTATCAAAGTCAATCTGGATCAGCGCGGAAACAAACTTCCTGGCTTCGCCGATAACAATGCATTCCTTGATGTAAGGGCTGGCCTTGATGGTGTTCTCAATTTCCGTGGGTGACAGGTTTTTGCCACCAGCGGTGATCATGATGTCTTTCAATCGGTCCACAATCTTGAGCTGACCGTCTCGCCATTCACCCACGTCGCCGGTATGCAGCCAGCCGTCTTTTAGGGTCGAGACGGTGGCCTCTTCATTTTTGTAGTAGCCCCGGAACATGCTGCCACCGCGCATGATGATCTCGTTATACTCTCCGAGCTTCACCTCGACACCGGAAATAGCTGCACCCACGGTTCCCAGATGCACATCATCAGGACGTTGGGCGGTGGCAACGCCGGTGCTTTCAGTCTGGCCATAGACTTCCACCAGAGGGATACCGATGGTTCGGAAGAATTCGAGGATCCCTGTCGAAATAGGGGCCGCACCGGTGAGTGCGATCGTGCATCGACGCAAGCCGATGAAATTCTGCAACGCACGAAGTACCAGCCAGTAACTGACGCTGTATGTGCACCTCTCCTTCAGATTCCATTGCGACCGCGGCTTGACCGCCATGGGAGAGCACACCCTGAGCGCCCAGTTGAACAACGCCTGCCGGACCCGCCCGGTTTCCTGGATCTTGATGTAAATGGAGGAGTGCAGTTTCTCCCAGATTCTTGGTACGCCCAGGAAAAAGGTCGGCGCAATTTCCCGTAAATCTTCCTGAATCGTTCGCAGACTCTCACCGAAGCTGACGGTGCTACCTACATAGACCGGCGCAATATTGGTAAACGCCTGCTCGGCCACATGGCATAGCGGCAGGTAGGAGAGACTGGATCCGTTTTCGTCGGCACCCAATAGCTCAATCAGTCCCGGCGCGGCTGCATGCAGGTTCCGCCAACTGATCATGGCACCCTTGGGTCGGCCGGTGGAGCCGGAGGTATAGATCATCAGAGCGGTATCATCCATCTGCTGAGTATCCAGCAATTGATCCACCAGCTCGGGATGCGCCTCCTCGTATTGCCTTCCGCGGGCTTCAATGTCATCAAACGCGGCAGGCGGTTCCGGGTAGGAACGCAAGCCCTTCATATCGATGGCAATGCAGTGCTTCAGCTTTGGCAGATCCGGCCAGGCCTCCAGCACCTTGTCGGTCTGCTCCTGATCCTCACAGACGACAAACTCTGCATCGCTGTGCTCCAGAACGTAGGCCACTTCATTCCAGGGGCTGGTGGGATAGACACCCACACAGATACCCCGAACCAGGCCAATGCCCATCTGGGCGATCACCCACTCCACCCGGTTTTCGGAAATGATGGCCACATGGCCACCTCGCTCCAGCCCCATGGCGCGAAGTCCGAGGCCAAAATGCCGTGCTCGCTCGTAGTAGTCCCGCCAGGAATAGGCCTGCCAGATACCAAAGTCTTTCTGGCGGAGCGCCAGGGCATCCGGCCGCTCTTTGGCGTGGGCCCGCAGCATCTGGGTCAGGGTCAGGTCAGGTAGGGAAGATGTTGTCATGACAGCCACCGTTTACGGCGTTTGTAGTGCTTGATATCGCGATAACTGCGGGCCTCACCTTCCTTGCCACCGACACCCAGATAGAATTCCTGTACATCCTCGTTGGCGGTGAGCTTTTCCGCCGGCCCGTCGATCACAATCTTGCCGTTCTCCATGATGTAACCGTAGGAGGCAATCGCCAGCGACACCGCCGCATTCTGCTCCACCAGCAGAATGGCCGTGCCCTGCTCACGATTGATCCGGGCCACAATGGTGAAGATTTCCTCTACCAGCAGGGGCGCCAGGCCCAGTGATGGTTCATCCAGCATGATCAGATCCGGCTGGGCTATCAATGCCCGCCCGAGGGCCAGCATCTGCTGCTCACCGCCAGACAGGTAGCCTGCCAACTGTTTGCGGCGCTCCTTCAGGCGCGGGAAATAGTTGTAAACCAGCTCGTAGCTGTCGGTCAGGGACGGCTTGCTGCCACTGAGTGCGTAGGTGGCGGCAATCAGGTTCTCTTCTACCGTGAGGTCTTCAAACACCCGGCGGCCTTCCATCACATGGAAAAGGCCGTTACGCACAAGCTTCTCGGGAGGGGTGCCCTTTACATCCTTGCCCCTGAAACGCACTTCACCGGCCGTCACTTCCCCGTCTTCCAGAGTCAGCAGGCCAGAGACGCTTTTCAGTGTGGTGGATTTGCCGGCGCCGTTGGAACCGAGGAGCGCCACAATGGCACCCTCCGGCACCCTCAGCGACAGGCCCCGCAGGACCTGCACCGATTTGTTGTAGACCACCTCGATGTTGTCAATTTCCAGTAAGGCTTCCATACAGCCCCTCAGTCGAGGTGAATCCAGTCTGAAACCGGCTCGTAACGGCCTGCCTCGGCATTCACTCGCCAGATACGGCCAACCGGGAACGACATGTCCCGCACAGTGACCGGGATGCCGATAATGCCACCGGTATCCCAGTCCTCAATGGACGCGAGCGCTTCTGCCATGTTGTCTCCGGTCAGTGCCTTACCCGCGTCCAGGGTACGCTTGACCACTTCGGTCCAGACCATGGCGTTAAACCAGCCTTGCATGTAGCCAGTAGGACGGTAGCCGGCTTCGGGGTCACTCTTCTCCGCCTGGGCCCGGAGGGCATCCAGCACTGGCCCGCTCTCTTCACTGTCGTAGTAGTTGTAGGGCATCACGCCCATGTAGCCGTCTGCATCGGCCCCCATCTTGTCGATGATCAGCTTGTCCGAAGACCAGAAAGTGCCCATGAACTGGGTGTCCAGACCCATCTGGCGCATCTGCACCATGAACTCGTTGATCGGTGACAGCACGTAGCCGTGGAACACCACGTAATCCGGACGCACCCGGCGCAGCTTCAACACCTCGGCAGATACGTCCACGCTACCGGGCTTGGTGACAATTTCTTCAACCACTTCGATGCCCAGCTCGGCGGCACGGGCTTTGCCGTTTTCTATCGGGTCCTTGCCAAATTCGGTATCGCTGTAGACAAACGCCACATTCGGCATGTCCCCGCCCTCACCCTGAGAGGCAATATATTCCAGGATGATCCCGAACATCTGACTGTAGTTGGGCCCGGGAATGAACTGGTACGGATAGTTTTCGTTGTCGGTCAGCACGGTTGCGAACGACGCGCCACTCATCAGCGTGTTGCCCTGGCTGTTCAGCTCCGAGGCAATGGCCTTCATAAAGCCGGTGCTGTCACCGTAATAAGTGGCCGGGGAACTGCTCCCGGAGATCTTCTTGAAGGCCGCGACCGAACGGTCCACCTCGTAGGCGGTATCTTCCATGACATATTCCACCGGGTGTCCATTGATGCCTCCCTGGCTGTTGATCCAGCTGGTGTAGTCAGTCAGACCCGCGTGGATATGAATTCCGGCGAAGGCGAAGACGCCGGAGAGCGGTATGGAGCCGCCAAACACGATGGGCTCCTTATCCTGTGCAATCGCTGGGGCGGCGACTGTCAGCGCAGCGACCAGGCTACCAAGCCCGGCAAGCCGGCGACCTTTTTCGAGGATGTTTCTGAACATGTTTCTTCTCCTTGCTGCTTCTTGTTGTTGGTGTTGCACGGTTAAAAAGCTTGCTCAAACACGATCAATTCCGAAACGGCCACAGCCGGAAGAAACGGCGGATACGGTGCCAGATCTCCGCCAGGCCATGGGGCTCGAATATCAGAAAACCGACGATCAGGGCACCAAAAATGATTTCCAGCATCGGCGACATGAACACCGGAGCGTTGGGATAGAAAGGGGTCAGCGCGGCAGTCAGCAGTTTCAGGGCTTCCGGTACCAGAGTCATGAAGGCCGCGCCGAGAATGCCCCCAAGCAGATTGCCCATACCGCCCACGATGACCGCCGCCAGATAGAAAATGGACATCGAGAGCGGAAAGCTCTCGGGCGTAACCACGCGGTAGAAATAAGCGAACAGCCCGCCCGCCACCCCGGCATAAAACGAGCTGAGCGCGAACGACATCAGTTTGTAGCGCAGCAGGTTAATCCCCAGGATCTCCGCGGAAATATCCCGGTCACGAATAGCGATAAAGGCGCGGCCAATCCGGGTCCTGAACACGTTACGGGCTGCCAGCACCATCAGCACTGCCAATGGCACAATGATGAAATACATCATGAAATCACTCTGGAACTTCATCCCGAACAGGTGTGCAGGCTCCAGGCTCAGACCGCCCATTCCCCCGGTAACCGCTTCCCACTCGGCGAAGATGAAATGCAGGAATACACTCGCCGCCAGGGTAGCAATGGCCAGATACAGGCCTTTGACGCGAAGCGAGGGCAGGCCGACCAGAATGCCGACGGCGGCGGCCATAAGGCCAGCCAGCACCAGTGTCACCGGGAATGGCAGGGCGGTATTGATCGACAGCCAGGCAACAGTGTACGCACCGACACCCATGAACCCGGCCTGCCCCAGGGAAATCAACCCGGTAAAACCGGTCAGGATGTTAAGACCGGTGGTACTGATAACGGCAATGCCAACAAGACACCCCAGGTACAGCAGATAGGAGTCCACAATGAAAGGGAATATCAGAAGAATCAGCAGGAAAAGCCCCAGCCAAACCTTCTGGGTCGGGCTGGTCCAGATTGCCTCATCGGCCTCATAACTCTGTTTTGCGTCACCGATGCGCATCTTACACTCGCTCTATTTCGTGGGTGCCAAAAAGGCCATAAGGACGGATCACCAGGATTACCGCCAGCACCAGAAACGTCGCCGGCATCCGGTACTCGCCTCCCAGATAGGCGCCCGCCACTGTCTCCAGCCAGCCGATGAACACACCAGCCACCAGGGCACCGAGAATGCTGTCCAGCCCCCCGACAATCACCACCACCAGGACACTCAGGCCGATGATCCCGAATTGCGGACTGAGCCCACCGGTGGCTGCTACCAGCACACCAGCCAGCGATGCGGCAAGGGAGCCAAACACCCACGCCATGTTGAATACCCGGCGCACATTGATGCCCATGGAATAGGCCGCCGCCTGATCCGACGCGGTTGCCCTCAGAGCCACGCCACCCCTGGAGAACCGGAAATAAAGCAGGTAGATGATCAACAGGACAGAAGCAATCAGGAAGCCGTAGGCAATTTTGGGCGCCAGGTACAATTCACCAATAAAGACCGGCTCGCGAGGCAGGAAATTGGGCAACAGCTGAGGGTCAGCCGTCCAGATGAATTCCACCAGACCTACCAGGATACTGGCGATACCGATCGTCACCATCACGACGGAAATCGGCGACTCCCCCAACATCGGCCTGATCATGGTCTTCTCGATCACGCCACCAAGAATACTGCCGCCAATGACTGCCAGCGGCAGGGCAATCCATGGTGACATTTCCATACCACCGGCAAATGCCAGGAACAGGTAGGCCGCAAACATCATGATCTCGCCAATGGCGAAGTTGATGACCCTCGTTGCCTTGTAGATGATCACAAAGCCGAGGGCGATCAGCGCATACAGCCCGCCCATCGCCAGCCCGGCCAGACTGATTTCACCGAAGAACAACCAATCCATCAGGCGGCCTCCTCCTCGGCATTGAGCTTCTTGCGCAGGCTGTCGATATCGCTGTTGCCGAGGTACGCCTTGATGACTTCAGGGTTGTTCTGCACGTCCTGCGGCAGACCTTCGGTAATCACCTGACCAAAGTTCAGCACGGCAATATGGTCTGAGATATCCATCACCATGCCCATATCGTGTTCAACCATCAGTACCGTGACGCCCCACTCTTCCCGAATGTCGAGAATAAAGCGGGCCATGTCCTCTTTTTCTTCCCGGTTCATGCCGGCCACCGGCTCGTCCAGCATCAACACCTTGGGTTGCATAGCCAACGCCCGGGCCAGCTCAACCCGTTTCTGCAGGCCGTAAGAGAGGTTCGCCACAGGCTGGCGTCGGATATGATCAATTTCCAGAAAATCGATAATCCGCTCCTCCACTTCCTTGCGGACGGCCATCTCCTCACGCCGGGCCGGGCCAAAATAGGCCAGCGCACTGAGCAGGCCGCTTTTCATATGGACATGAGCGCCCAGCTTGATGTTATCGAGCACGGTCATACCCCGGAACAGGGCAATATTCTGGAAGGTTCGGGCCAGTCCAAGTGCCGCTCGCCTGGGCGGTTTGACACTCCCCGGAAGTAGCTGCTCCTGGTATCGGATGGTTCCCTGCTGCGGTTTGTAAAAACCGGAGATGCAGTTGAAAAGCGAGGTCTTACCGGCACCGTTCGGGCCGATAATGGTTGTTACGGTGTTCTCTGGCACACGGAAACTGACGTTCTGCAACGCCCGTACACCACCAAACGACAGAGAAAGGTTGCTTATCTCTAGGATGCTCACGTTACCTCCCGGCACCCCTGACGCCGGGCACACAGGCCAGTGAACACACCCTGTGAATACCCATCTCACGCCCGAAGATGATTCTAATTTTTGTTTTTTCTTATCGCCGGGGTTAACCCCGATCCGGATTAAACGTAGTTCATTCAGGCAACATTAGGCAAACTTCTCTACCCTGATACCAGACAGAAAATAACAATGAGCACGCAGAACCCTGGTCTTCAGGCCTGCCGAAACGGGAGGAAAAGCAACCATGACAGACACTCTGGTTACCACCGAATTTGATTCTGAAACCGGGGCGGCAACGCTGACGTTCAACCGGCCTGAAGCACTGAACGCGATTAATGTACCTCTGGCACAAGCCTTTCTTGCTGCTGTTCAGGACCTGAAAACCCGGTCAGGAGTACGTTGTATTGTCCTCACCGGTGCGGGTCGTGCCTTTATGGCAGGCGGTGATGTCTCCAGCATGGCCGGAACCTCCGGGCAGGCTGGCAAAACCATCAGCACCATTCTGGATGCGGTAAATCCGGCCATCCTTCTTCTGCGCAGCATGGATGCCCCGGTGATCGCCGCGGTGCATGGCGTCGCTGCTGGCGCCGGCATGAGCCTCGCCCTGATGGCTGATCTGGTGGTGGCTCACGAAGACACCAAATTCCTCGTCGCCTACAATGGCATTGGCGCAGTTCCGGATTGTGGCGGCAGCTGGTTTCTGGCCCGCAAACTCGGCGCCGGTCGGGCAGCGCAACTGATGTTGCTGGGACGCACTCTCAGCGCTGCAGAAGCCCGAGACTGGGGCATGGTCACCGAGCTGGCCCCGGCGGGCGCCTATGAAAGCCTGCTGAACAGCGTCATAGCAAAGGTCACCGCGGGACCAACCCGGGCCTTTGGCGCCTTCCGCCAACTAACCGACCGGGCCAACGGCAACCAGCTGGCAGCCCATATGGAAGCAGAAAAGGCGGCCTTCCTTGATATGACCCGTACGGAGGATTTTGCCGAAGGCGTGTCTGCGTTTCTCGCAAAGCGTCCACCCGTATTTCATGGCCAATGACCCAATGGATGACGTCGGCTTTTGCGTTCGTACAGAGAAAAATCGTAATCTTCTCCCTTTCATCTCTTTCTGGCCTCAGGCCTGAACTGTTTGCGAGCCGACATGAATCCAACCATAGAACTACTGAAGTCCCACCGCTCTATCCGTAAATTCACCGGGGAAAAAATTCCTCACGAACTGCTCAGAGAACTGATCCGTGCCGGCCAGAGCGCCGCCACCTCGAACCACGTGCAGGCCTATTCGGTCATCCATGTGGTCAATCCGGACAACCGCCAGAAGATCGCGGAGCTGGCCGGTGGCCAGAACTACATCGCCGACTGCTCTGATTTCCTGGTGTTCTGCGCGGATATGAAACGCTCAACCGCTGCCGCGGATCGGGCCGGAGCCGAGGTGATCCGGGGGATGACCGAGCAGTTACTGGTTGCCACCATAGACGCCAGCCTGATGGCGCAGAACGTTGCTGTTGCGGCGGAATCCGAAGGGCTGGGCCTGTGTTACATCGGCGGCATACGCAACAACCCGGCACAGATCAGTGAGATCCTCCGGTTGCCGGAACATGTGTACCCGGTCTTCGGCATGTGTCTGGGCTACCCGGACCAGAACCCGGAGGTCAAGCCCAGGCTGCCGGTCGAGGCAGTTCTCAGGGAAGATTTCTATACCGATGAAATGGACGATGAACTGGTCGCCGGCTTCGATCAAACCATGAATGACTACTACCGGGAGCGGACCGGCGGCAACAAGGACACCACCTGGTCCGAACAGCTCAAGCCGCTGTTCACCTCGAAGCTGCGTCCGCACATGCGCGACTTCCTGAGCAAGTGCGGCTTCGAGATGAAATAACCGCTACCCGGTTGCTCGCGACCTGGTGACCCGGTCTACCAGGTACACCAGGCCGTGATAATCAATCCCGCTATGCCGGCTGAGGCCAATCTCGCAGGTGCGACTGGTGGATATCCCTTCCTCGCACCCGGCGGTCTGCCCAGCCAGGGTTTGCAGGGCATGGGCATTCAGTTCCGGTACGTTAAAGCCCTTGTCGCCGGCAAAGCCACAGCAGTGAATACCCTCAGGCACAACAACCTTCGTGCTACAGCGCCGGGCAATATCAATCAGACCCTGAGCTTCACCCAGATGTTGGGTACTGCAGGTTACATGCACCGCAAGCGATGTCTGTTCAGGCTCAAAGTGCAGGCGCTCCAGCAGATGCTCGCGGATGAACTTCACGGGATCGAAAACCTTCAGGCCAGCCTCAGCAGCTGCTTCCCGAATCTGCAGGGTACAGGGACTGGTGTCGCAGTAGATCGGATCCACGCCGTTCCGGCTGGCCCTCAACAGCGCCGAAATCAGTTCATTTCTTTTATTGGCGGCTTGCTCCGGATAGCCTTTGGAAGCAAAGGGCTGACCACAACACAGGCTGTCGACGGAATCCGGATACACCACCTGGTATCCGGCTTTTTCCAGCAACCGTCGAGTCACATCAATCAACGGCTCCTGTGCCTTGTCACCCCGGGCCGGGCCCATGGTCCGGGACACACAGGCGGCCAGATAAACCACCCTGGGCCTGCCATCGCCTGAAGCGGGCTGGGCGGGCGCAACAAAACGCACCGGCTGGGGCAGACTCGGATCCCATTGGGCCACCCGACCGCCAGAGACTTTACGAATCCCGGCGCTCAGACGGGTTAACAATGGCGCCCCGAGCAAACGTTCAGCGGTGGATGCGCCAGCAAGAACAAACCGGGTCGCCTTGAGCGCACCTGCAAAATGCCGGGCCAACTGATTGGCAACGCTCTGGCCGGTGGCTTTCTCACTGCGCAGTTTACGCACCAGATCACCGGTATTGATGCCCACAGGACATCGCTGGGCACAAAGACCGGTGGCCGCACAGGTATCCAGGCCGTGGTACTGATACGCCTCTTCCAGTGCTCCGGTGTCCTCGCCGGCCCGCCGGCGGGCCTGAATGTCCCGCCAGAGCACGATACGTTGCCTCGGCGACAATGTGAGCCCTTCGGAGGGGCAGACCGGCTCGCAGAAGCCACATTCAATGCATTTGTCCACCAGAGGATCGGCTTCCGGCAGGGGCTTCAGATTCTTGAGGTGAATCTGCGGATCCTCCGACAGCACCACATCCGGATTCAGCAGGTTGTCAGGGTCCAGCAACCGCTTGATCTGCCACATCAACTGCCAGGCGTCGTGCCCCCACTCCAGCTCGACGAAGGGCGCCATGTTGCGCCCGGTGCCATGTTCAGCCTTCAGCGAACCGCCGAACTCCACCGCGACCAGTTGCGCCACGTCATCCATAAACGCCTGGTATCGGGCGACTTCATCGGCATCACCGAACCCCTGGGGGAACACAAAGTGCAGGTTGCCCTCAAGGGCATGACCGAAAATGATGGCGTCGTGATAGCCATGTTTTACGAACAGTGCCTGCAGGCGGGTAACCCCCTCTGCAAGCTGCTCGATGGGAAAAGTCACATCCTCGATGATAACCGTGGTGCCATTCGGCCGTACCGCGCCCACTGCCGGGAAGGTGCCTTTACGAATCGCCCAGAGCTGATCGGAAACGCGGGCATCCCGGGTAAAGTCCACCTGCTGTTCCAGCGGAAATTCCGCCAGCGCCTCACCAATGCGAGCCAGCTGTTCATCGAGAACGTCAGAGCTTGCTGCCCGGGTCTCCACCAGCAGCGCACAGGCGTCTTCCGACAGCCCGTGAATCCAGTCCGGCAAGCCGGGCTTGTCCTGCACCGAGCGGAGACTGCGACGGTCCAGCAACTCCACTGCAGCCACCGGCTGTGACCGGAGCACGGACGCCGCGCGGCAGCAGCTCGTCGCATCCCGGAACACCAGCAGAGCCGTCGCCTTGTCAGGGTACTCAGGTACCGTGTTGTAGGTGACTGCGCTGACAAAACCGAGCGTGCCTTCCGAGCCCACCATCAGGTGCGTGAGGATGTCGATCGGATCCTTGAAGTCCACCAGGGCATTCAGAGACAACCCTGTGGTGTTCTTCAACCGGTATTTGTGACGGATACGCTCCGCCAGCTCAGGATTTTGCCGGGTACTGCTGGCCAGTGTTTCCAGAGCCGTCAGCAACTCACCATGACTGTCGCGAAACGCCGACACGCTCTCTGCATCCTCGGTATCCAGCACTGTCCCGTCTGCCAGTACCAGGCGCATACCGGCCAGAGTGTGATAGCTATTCTGGGCGGTGCCACAGCACATGCCACTGGCATTGTTGGCAACGATGCCGCCAATCTTGCAGGCGTTGATGGAGGCAGGATCCGGTCCGATCTTGTAGCCGCGGGACGCCAGCCAGGCATTGGCCTGGGCACCGATGACGCCGGGCTGAAGTCGAATCTGACGGCCCTCGGCGCGGATGTCATGGCCGTTCCACTGATCACCCAGCACGATCAGAATGGAGTCGCTGATCGCCTGGCCCGAGAGGCTGGTACCGGCGGCCCGGAACGTCACGGGCACCTGGTGTTTACGGGCCAGCGCCAGAAGATCAATCACCTCGCCTTCGTCCTGAACGCGCACCACAACCTTGGGTATCAGCCGATAGAAACTGGCATCGGTTCCAAAGGCGAGGGTGGAAACCGGGTCATCAAAAACCCGGTTATCCGGAATACATTGCCGGATCTCTGCCAGCACCGCTGAAGAAAAGCTCATACATCCTCCAGAACCAGCACAATGAGCTCACGGGGACCGTGGGCACCATAGGCCAGCACTTGTTCAATATCTGCGGTCTTGGACGGGCCGGAGACCAGCAAAACGTTGGTGGGCAGCCCGGCCGCCCAATCCTGGGCCACCATCATGTCGTACAGATTGTCGTGAATCTCACTGGCCTTGAGCAGGGCGATATGCACTGGCGGCACAAGGCTCATCAGCCGGGGTTCATGGCGATCAGGCCAGAGCACCAGTGTTCCGGTTGCGGCGATGCCGCCCACCGTGCCGGTCAGGCTCGCATCAACGTTCCGGAACAGTTCTTCTTTCCAGGCCTCCACCGGCCGATCATAGGCCATCAGCCGGACATTCTGTTCGGTCGCCTCAAAATGCGTCTGCAACGCCCGGCCATGTTCTTTCCCGGGCGCGCACAACAGGTTGGTGATGCCCCGTTCCGCCAACAGCCCGGCCACAAGTTCCGGCCAGTTGTCAGAGCAACAAAGATGTACTTCAGTCTGAACCGCTTCCATCAGACTACGCAAACGGGTAATCCGGTTTTCCGACGCATAACGCCAGGGCTCGGTCACCAGACGTTCATCAAACTCATCCGGGCGGGGCGTTGTGCCTGCCAGACTGTTTCTCAACTTACCGAGGATGTTCGCACGGGCACTCATGACGGCCGGCCTCCCTTCTGATTGAGGTGCTCTGCCGCCAGGTCGTGCAGGGACCTGCGAGCCGGCACGGGCGCACTGTGATTCTCGGTCCAGGGACCAGCCTTTTTTGGCGACAACGCCCGGAAACGGGTAGCCGCCCACAGAAAACTCCGATACAGCGTCGGCCGGGTGTTCAGTGTCTGCCATCCGCGCCAGATCCAGCGCTCCGTCCGGGAGAACTTGGCGCCGCCACCTTTTACCTGTTGCGGCTGCTCGGGGCTCTTCACATTTTCCTGGCGCAACCGCTGTAACAGTTCGGGGATCGGGATCTTGACCGGGCAGACGTCGCCACAGGCACCGCACAGCGACGAGGCACTGGGATGATCAGGGACGTTATCCAGCCCCGCCATGTGTGGTGTAATGATCTTGCCGATGGGCCCCGGATAGACTTCACCATAGGTGTGGCCACCCACCCGCGTATAAACCGGACAATGATTCATACAGGCGCCACAGCGGATACAGTTGAGTGTCTGACGCATCTGGGCATCGGCGAAAGCGCCGCTGCGGCCGTTATCCAGCAGCACCAGATGCACCTCCTCCGGGCCATCCAGCTCGTCTGGTTTACGAGGGCCGGAGATCAGATTCACGTAGGTGGTGATGGGCTGACCAAGAGCCGAACGGGTCAGCAGGGATACCAGCGGCACCACGTCCCGAAGGTTGGCGACCACTTTTTCAATTCCCGTCACCGCGATATGAACCGGCGGCACCGTGGTACTCATGCGGCCGTTGCCTTCGTTCTCGACCAGTAACAACGTGCCGGTTTCAGCGATGGCGAAGTTGACACCGGAAACTCCCACATCCGCGTCCATGAATTTCTGGCGAAGGGTCCGCCGACCGACCTGAATCAGCTGATTGACGTCTTCGGTTTCCGGCTCGCCGAGCTTGTCGTGGAACAGCTTTGACACCTGCCGGGCGTTCTTGTGAATCGCCGGCATGATGATGTGGGAGGGCTTCTCGTTATCGAGCTGGACAATGTACTCCCCCATGTCGGATTCCAGGCATTCGATGCCCCGCTCCGCCAGGTAGTCGTTCATTTCCATCTCTTCGCTGACCATGGACTTGCCTTTCACCACCTGACGACCTTGTCGCGCCTCGATGATGCCGTGCACCAGGGTATTGGCTTCCTCAAGCGTCTCGGCCCAGTGCACCTTGACACCGTTGGCTGTCAGCGTCTGTTCGAGCTGTTCCAGCAGATCCGGCAGATGGGACAGAGCGCCGGCCTTGATGCGATTCCCAAGCTCCCGCAGGCCTTCACGTTCGTCAGCGTCCTGAAACGCGTTGGCACGCTTGGACATCAACGAATCCATCGCAACACGGAAATTGTTGCGCAATTGCCCGTCTGCCAGCGCTTCTTCAGCACGGCCCCTGAAATCCGGAGTCAGCTCAGTGACCGGAATGCGCCGACTCATGCAACGCCTCCTTTGCCGGGGACGTTACTCCGTTCCCAGAGGAAACTGGCCAGATGCCGGCCGCGGAAGGCTTCCCGTTGTTTTTCCAGAGAGCCGTTGATGTTCATCAGGCAGCCACCATCGGCAGTGACCATTTCAATCGCACCGGAATCCAGCAAAGAACGGGTCTTGTCTTTCACCATGGCGCCGGAGACTTCCGGCATTCGCACAGAGAAAGTGCCACCAAATCCGCAACATTCACTCTCGTGGTCATGATCAACCCGCTCCACCCTGCCAAGCTGCTTCAGAAGCTCGCGGGCGTGCAGGTGGGTATTCATTTCCCGGCGGGCAGAGCAGGAAGTATGCAGGGCGATCTTCCGGGGCGCGCCATTATCCGTCAGCTGAACCTTGCAGACGTACAGCAGGAATTCGGTCAGTTCGAAGGTGCGCTCGGCCAGCGCCTGCACCCGCTTGAGCATGTCGGGCTGGTCGGCAAAAAGTGCCTGATAGTGATGCCGGAACATGCCGGCGCAGGAGCCTGACGGAACCACCACCGGCAACCCCGAACGATCCAGAATATCCAGCTGGGCGCGGGCCACCGCCCGGGCTTCCTCCCGGTAGCCCGAGGTCCAGGCGGGCTGACCACAACAGCTCTGTTCCTGGGGGAACTCCACACGGATGCCCTCTCGCTCAAGCAGGCGAATGGCGTCCAACCCCGCTTCCGGGAAAAACAGATCGACTACACAGGTCCCGAACAGCGTGACCGCTTCCGGTTTATCCGGGTATACCCGTTGTGGTTTACGCCCGGGTGCCACACGAGTGGCGTTCGGTGCGGCATCGTAAAACAGTTCGCTCATTGGCTTCTGCCTCAATTCGGTTTCAAACCGACAGATTGTTATAATTGGTAATACCAATTTACACTGGCAATAAGATACGTTATTCGAGACGGCCAGTGAATGTCAAAGATTTTCAGCGATGACCGCCCTTCTATAAGCCATCTAGTCGTTCCGGGCTTGGCCTTTGAGACTGCCTGTGGTATTGGTAATACCAATATTTTTATTTCCTTCAACGAGTCGAATTGCAATGGGCATCGGACACATCGCACCCCGGAGACTGGCGGATACCATCGTGGAGCAACTGGAAACCATGATTCTGGAGGGCACCCTGCAACCGGGCGAACGACTACCTCCCGAGCGGGTGCTGTCCGAGCAATTCGGGGTATCCCGGCCATCACTGCGGGAGGCTATTCAGCGTCTGACTGCCAGAGGTCTGCTGGTGAGCCGTCAGGGTGGCGGCAATTTCGTGACAGAATCTCTGGGCGGCAGCTTCAGCGACCCACTGATTCCCCTGCTGGAAAACCGGCCCGAAGCGCAACGGGACCTGCTGGAATTCCGGCGAACCCTGGAAGCAGACTGCGCCTATTACGCGGCATTAAGAGCTACGGAGCTGGACAAGGCCCACCTGAAAGCGGCTTATGAGGAGCTTCAGGCCTGCTACAGCACGGACACTGACCGGAACCTGGAGGCTGAGGGCGCGGCCGATGCCCGTTTCCACCTGGCGATTGCCGAGGCCAGCCACAACGTTATTTTGCTGCACACCATCCGCAATCTGTTCAATATGCTGAAAAGTAACGTTGTGACCAACATCGACGGCATGTACCAGAAGGAAGCAGAAGCTCGCCAGGGACTGGTAGAGCAACATCGAATGCTGTTTGAAGCGATCACCGGGGGACGGGCAGAAGAGGCCCGGGAGCTCGCCGGCAAGCACATCCTTTATGTCCAGAAGGTGCTTTCAGAGCGAAACGAAAGCCACCGCCGGCTGGAGCGCTCACAGCGAAGGGACAAGCTTTCACGGGGCTGAACCCATCACTGGTGGTCAAAGCAGGCGATGAATCTCGAGCCATAGCCGGCGATAGGCATCCGCTGCGACGGAGCCGGGGGCAAGCAACTCCACCGGCGTGCCCTCCTCTCCCATTTTCTCAACCACACTGGCATTCGGGATGATCGTTTTCAGGCCTTTAGGCATAACGTCATCCTGCGAATTTATCAGTTCCCGGTGCAGCCCTTTCCTGCGATCCGCCATGGAATAGAACGGGTGCAGCTTGCCCGGCTTCAGTTTTTTGTCCTTTGCAAACTCCAGCAACTGCTTCCAGCTGTTCAGGGAAAGCCAGGTTGGAATGACCGGCACAAACACCTCGTCTGCGGCCTTGAGCACCTGTTCGGAGAGTCTCGACAATGAAGGCGGGCAATCAAGAACCACAAGACTGGTTTCTTCAGAGAGTGGTGCCAGCCATTGTTTAATCAGATTGCTGCCGTCTTCCTGATCCAGTTTCACATCCATGTTTCGGAAGCTGGTGTGCGAAGGGATGAAATCCAGGTTGTCATAGCCACTCTCATGAATAAATTCGGCAATGGGCGTTTTACCTTTCAGTAACTGAGACAACTTGTGGCCCTTGACCCGATCGGCACCGGCCAGATACCAGCTGGATGCTCCCTGGGGGTCAAGATCCCAGAGCAGGGTTGAATAACCTGCCTGGCTCGCAAGGTAAGCGATATTCACCGCCGCGGAGGTCTTGCCCACTCCCCCCTTCAGGCTATAAAACGCAATGACTCTCATCCTGTCAGATCCTTTAATTCAGGCATAAAAAAACCGGGGAAGTCCCCGGTTAAAGCATTCACACGATGCACAACACAATGCATGTCGTCCTGATAGAGGCTCAGGTTAGGCTTTTCCGGTGACAGTTTGATGACAGCCCGGAGGCTATCCATAATTACCCCAGACTCCTACTGTCTCACTTTTTCCCAAACGGTAAGCTCGGAAAAACTGTGCTGGAATTTGTTCCTGGTCTCCCGAATGACAAACGGCAGACTGCGGGGTTCAAACAACAGTCGGAAGTGAGGCGCCAGCATCTCCTTGAGACCGTCAAAGGTCGAAAAATCCTCACCATTCCTGGTTACCCCGCCAACCCAATGCTCCTTCGGCGTGTACTCCTCGAGCCAGGTGTAGGGCGAGGCAATCACCAGCAACCCGAGCTCGTTGATCCGCTCGTGAATCGTCTCCAGAAACAGCGAAGGCTGGTATAGCCGATCAATCAGGTTGCCCGCCAGCACCAGATCGTAGCCACTGAACTGAGGCTGCAGATCGCAGGCATCGCCCTGGTGAAACGCCACCCTTTCGGCGGTCTCTTCCAAGCCCAGAGATTCCAGAGTTCTCTCCTCCAGGCTAACCAGCGCACCCTCCTCAGGGCGGGCATAGCGCACGCGCTTGTCCCGGGCCATCTCCTGACACTTACTCACGAAAGCGTTGGAATAATCGATGCCATCCACATGCCCGAAGTGCCGGGCCAGCTCAAAACTGGTGCGACCAACAGCGCAGCCAATATCCAACGCGCGTTCCAGGGGCCGGCCGTCCATGGCAACCATGGCCGCATTGGCCAGAGCCTTCGGGAAGTTGGCCTCGCCATGCCACCGCTCGCCAAAGTGAAACTCCAGGTACTGGGCAAGGGTGGTGTCATTTTCATAGAACGCGCTTTGCTGCAAAGGATTCTCCTTTCATAAATGATTCAGCGGCTATCTTTAGCGTAGCAGGAAGTTTCCGATCCCCTGATCAATGACAGGTTCTTCTGACCGATCCTTGAGCGACACCCCGGACAGCTTTTTTTGACGGGCCTCCCGGAGCAGATACATCAGCCGCCGGCTTGCTTCTTCTGCAGACAGTCCCGCCGGCCGGATGTTGGATATACAGTTCCGACTGGCATCAGTCAGCCCGCTCCCCGGCGCCCAGGTCAGGTAAAGCCCGAGACTGTCCGGCGAACTCAGGCCGGGGCGCTCGCCGATCAGCACAATCACGCAACGGGCATTGAGTCTCTGGCCAATGTCGTCACCAACGGCAACCCGGCCCTGGGAGACAGCAACGAGTGGCGCCAATTCCCAGGACTGATCATCAGACTCAAGGTCAGTCAGCAGCGCATCCAGAAAAGCAACGGCATTTTGCTGCACGCCATAAGACGATAGGCCGTCAGCAATCACCAGGGAGAGATCGACGGGCGACTCACCGGTATGGCCTAAGCGATCCAGCGCATCACAAGACGGCTGGCTGAGCCTGCGCCCAAGGTCCGGGCGCTGCAGGTAGGTCAATCGGTCCACCGCCTGGCTTTGCAGATGAATCGGGGCATGCTTTAACAGGACTGGTTTGCGTCCGGAAAGATCACTGAGATCCGCCATCAGACGCTCCGTATCCAACGCCAGATGCACCGCATCCCTTGCCTGCGCATGGGCCAACTGAAACGCCAGCATTTCCCGGGTGGGCAAGCTTACGCCCGCGCGCCCCAGTCCAATACGGGCATCGGTCCAGGCCGACAGCCGACGCCATGGATTCTCGGTTACAACCGGTTGGTGCTCAGTCATGACCCGGCCCCTCCGGTAAACGGGCCAGGCTTTCCCGGAAGGCCTCGGGCAAGCCCTCCGCAGGCACCTTGCCTTCGGTATCCCGGAAAATCTGCATCTTCGTCAGCCATTGTTCGAATTCCGGCGCCGGTCGTTTATTCAGGACCCGGCGCAGGTACAGGGCATCGTGGAAGGATGTGGTCTGGTAGTTCAGCATAATGTCATCCGAGCCGGGTATGCCCATGATGAAATTACAGCCGGCTACGCCAAGCAAGGTAAGCAGATTGTCCATATCATTCTGATCCGCCTCGGCGTGGTTGGTGTAGCAGATGTCACAGCCCATGGGCAGGCCCAGCAACTTTCCACAGAAATGATCCTCCAGTCCGGCCCGCGTAATCTCCTTGCCATCAAACAGGTATTCCGGGCCGATGAAGCCCACCACGGTGTTCACCAGCAGTGGCTCGAACTTGCGGGCCACGGCATAGGCCCGGGCTTCGCAGGTCTGCTGATCCACCCCGTGGTGGGCATCCGCAGACAGTGCACTGCCCTGACCGGTTTCGAAATACATCACGTTATTGCCGGCGGTACCGCGCTTGAGCGAAAGGGCTGCATCACGGGCCTCGGCGAGGGTTGCAAGATCGAAGCCGAAGCTGCGGTTGGTGGCTTCGGTACCACCAATGGACTGAAACACCAGATCCACCGGAGCGTTCTGCTCGATGGCTTCCAGGGTATTGGTCACATGGGTCAGCACGCAGGACTGGGTGGGAATGTCGTAGGTGTGCATCACCTCGTCCATCAATTGCAAAAGCCGGACACTCTGGGCCACATTGTCTGTGGCAGGATTGATCCCGATAACCGCATCGCCACTGCCGTAGAGCAAACCATCCAGAATGCTGGCCGCTATGCCGGTAATGTCGTCGGTAGGGTGGTTGGGCTGGAGCCGGGTAGACATCCTGCCTGGCAAGCCGATAGTGCTGCGAAAAGCGGTCTGAACCCGGCATTTGGCCGCCACCAGAATCAGGTCCTGGTTGCGCATGATCTTGGACACAGCCGCAGCCATCTCCGGGGTAATCCCCGCCCGGACTCTCACAAGCATCTCTGGCGTGGCTAGATCGCTGAGCAGCCAGTTCCGGAAATCGCCGACGGTCAGATGAGAGACAGGCTCAAACGCCACGGGATCATGGTCATCCAGGATCAGCCGGGTTACTTCATCCTGCTCGTAGGGGATAAGCGCTTCGGTCAGAAAGGTCTTCAACGGCAAGTCCGCCAGCGCCATCTGGGCCACCACTCGCTCCTCGGCGGTGTGCGCGATGAGGCCTGCCAGCCGGTCACCGGACCGTGCCGGCGTGGCTTTGGCCATCAACTCAGCCAGCGTGGCAAACTGCCAGCGCCTATCACCCAGACTGTACCGATACATTGCCCTCTCCCTGCGACCCGTTATTCTATTATCTTAAGTGATTATCACCCGGACAGATCAATAACCGGCGAGTTTCTCATCGGCCCGCCCGACTCTGAGCAAACCGGCGAGCCAGTCAGTCAGGTCAGGATAGGCCTTCAGGTCGAGCACGAATTCCTGGCCCCGGGCGGCGCAGTTCAGATAGCAACATGGCTCGCTCAGAGCCCAACGGTTCTGGTTGCCGTGATAACTCAGGGGCTGACGATCTTCACCGGGATAGAACGCCGAGGGCAGGCGCCACCGGGTGGGCAGGCGGCTTTGCGGATCGGACAGTATCAGATCATCCCGGAGCTTCGGAAAAACACCACTTCCAGGGAAGATGTGCGTTCCGACAGGCCACTGGCCGCCAGAAGAAGACTCATAGAGCGTGTTGCCGGTGTCCGGTTGGCCGTGGAAGTGTGGATGATACCTCGCCCACGGCAAGGCATCCGGTGGCAGCTGGTCAATGGCATGAACACCACCAACATGCAGCCAGCCCCAAATGGCATGGAAAGGACGTGATCCAGGCACAAACCGCCAGCAGCGATCATGCATTTCGGCGTGTCTGAACACCCCGAAAAACAGAAACAGGTCACCCGCCGCAACCCCCTGATTCCGAAGATGCCCCTGTGCAGCACCGGTCTGACCCAATACCGGCCGCCAACCTGCTTCACGCGGATAGGCATCAGCCACCAGGTCCGGATCCAGGTGCGCACCATGCCGGCCACGAATCCGCCCCCCCGTAAGATCCCTGACGATCTTGCCCAATCTGCGGTTTTTGAAAAGAACATCGTCATAGCGGATTCGGGACTGAGGGTCCGGAATGGGCAATACACACAGGGACCCATCCGTTAAAACCGGACTGGGACAACCGCCGGCAGAAGAATCGAATCCCTTTCGGCTCAGGATCAGTCGCATGACAACACTCGAAAAACATGAAGGCTGAAGGGGCCGTAAATGCTATCGCAGAAATCACACGAATGCGCGCCTGCCACTGAACTGAGCACCCCAACGCCATGAGAATCGTCGGTATTTGCACCGGCCGCTTGAAACCGCATAATCCGCTGATCGGGATCGATCTCTGAACCCGGTTCCGGCTCATCTTGAAACAGGCGCCTGCCGACACCATGTTTGCTACCTCGCGCATTCCACTTTTGCACCGGGAGCTCCATGCCTGACTGTCCTGAATACTCACTTCTCGAACTGGCCTCTGTTCGCGAGGGCGACTCGGTAGGCACCACGCTGGCCAATAGCGTGGCCTATGCCCAACGGGCTGAAAGGCTTGGTTTCAAACGGTTCTGGCTGGCCGAGCATCACAATATGGAAGGCATCAGCAGCTCCGCCACCTCACTCCTTGTCGGGCATATCGCAGGCCAAACAGAGACTATCCGGGTCGGTTCCGGCGGTGTCATGCTGCCCAACCATCCGCCACTGGTCATTGCCGAACAGTTCGGAACCCTGGAAAGCCTGTATCCGGGACGCATTGATCTTGGCCTGGGCCGGGCACCCGGCACAGATCCTGTAACTGCCCGAGCCCTCAGGCGGGATGGTCTGGGCGCGGAACAGTTCCCGGAAGAGATAGCCCGACTGCAGTCATTGCTCGGCCCGCTTCAGCCCGGCCAGCCCATCAAAGCCATTCCCGGAGCTGACACAAACGTGCCCATCTGGCTATTGGGCTCAAGCCTCTACAGCGCTCAGCTTGCCGCCGTGCGGGGTCTGCCCTACGCCTTTGCAGGACACTTCGCACCACGGTTGTACCGGGAGGCACTGAGAGTCTATCGAGACAGTTTCCAGCCCTCGGAACAGCTCCAAACCCCCTACTCCATGCTGGCACTACCGGCCGTTCCGGCCGACTCCATGGCAGAGGCAAGGTATCTGGCGACAACCAGCTACCAGCGTATCCTCGCATTGTTCCGGGGCCAGCCGCTCTGGATGAAACCTCCGGTACATTCAATGGAAGGCCTGTGGAATGCCGGCGAGCAAGCCAGCGTAAAGGATTTTCTCGGGTTGCAGTTACTGGGCGATGCGGCTTCCCTGCGGGAACAGCTTGAACAGATTCTCTCAACCGTTGAGATTGATGAGCTGATGTTCACCGTCGATATCTACGACCCCGGCAAACGCCGACACGCCCTGGACATCCTGAATCAGACCAGAACCTCGTAGTGGCCTTTTCCAGCACGCCGAATTCGGCGCGCTGGACAGAATCGGTACGGCTGCCCATCATTCGGGGACAACAGTCTTCAGAACGGGAGCCAACGGCCTAATGACTGATTCCCCGATTCACGTTTTTCTCTCACACGGCCTGGAAAGCGGGCCTGGCAGCACCAAAGTTCAGGCGATGAAACAGGAGGCCGAACGCTTCGCGAACGTTCAGGCCCATGCGATTGACCACCGAAGCACCAAAGATCCTGCTACCCGTCTTGCACAGATGCGCGAGGCCATGACGAAATACGATGCCAGCCCGGGCAAGACCATTCTTGCCGGCTCCAGCATGGGGGGCTGGGTGTGTGCCCAGACAAGCACCGAAACCCCGACCCTGGGCTGTTTTATGCTGGCGCCAGCCCTGGCAATGGCCAGATACCCGCAATCCAGTCCGCTCATCCGGGCTCGGCACTGTCAGATCATCCACGGTTGGGATGACGACGTGGTGCCGGTGATTCCTGTGCTCGATCTGGCGCGCGAACAGGGCCTTCCGATCCTGATCCTTCCCGACGGTCACCGACTGGAAAACAGCCTCGAACGGGTTGTCAGCGAGTTCCGGATTTTTCTCCAAACCTGCCTTGCGAACATGAATAGACCATAATTTCATGAACTTGCAAAACCCGGAAAACGCCACTCCTGCCGTTATTGTTTTGGCCATTTTCTTGCGAAAACCACTTTGTTTTGC
This sequence comes from Marinobacter sp. F3R08, assembly GCF_018860425.1. Lineage (GTDB taxonomy): Bacteria > Pseudomonadota > Gammaproteobacteria > Pseudomonadales > Oleiphilaceae > Marinobacter. Next base: position 359,836 of record NZ_JAHKPI010000020.1, read on the forward strand.
CAGTCTTTAATAACGAAACAATACACTTCATGAAAAAAACGAACGGAGAAAACCCGATGAGCAGGATGAGTAAGGTCAAGAAACTGGCCGGAATTTCAGCGTTCGCATTTGCGGCCATGACCGCAGCAAACTCCGTGAATGCCGCTAACTGGCGGTATGCCCACGAAGAGTATGAAGGTGACGTTCAGGATGTGTTCGCATACAAGTTCAAGGAATACATCGAGGAAAATTCCGATCACACCCTGCAGGTATACCGCTTCGGCGAGTTGGGCGAATCTGATGACATCATGGAACAGACCCAGGCTGGCATCCTGAACTTTGTTAACCAGTCTCCCGGCTTTACCGGCTCTCTGATCCCGGAAGCCCAGATTTTCTTTATCCCCTACCTCATGCCCACTGACATGGATACGGTTATCGAGTTCTTCCGGTCCAGTGATGCAATCAACGAAGACTTCCCCGAGCTATACTCCGAGAAAGGTCTTGAGCTTCTGAAGATGTACCCGGAAGGGGAAATGGTTGTTACGGTTGACGAGCCCGTTACCGAGCCTGCGGACTTCAGCAACAAGAAAATCCGGGTCATGACCAACCCACTTCTGTCTGAAACCTACTCGGCCTTTGGCGCTACACCGACCCCGCTGCCCTGGGGCGAAGTATACGGTGCCCTGCAAACCAATATGATCCAGGGCCAGGAAAACCCGATCTTCTGGATCGAGTCCGGCGGCTTGTATGAAGTCTCCCCGAACCTTGTTTTCACCAAACACGGCTGGTTCACCACAGCCATGATGGCCAACCAGGATTTCTACAGCGGCCTGTCAGACGAAGACAAGAAGCTGGTTCAGGATGCGGCTGACTTCGCATTTGAAGAAATCATTGTTCACATTGACGGACTGGCCGATGAAGCCCTCGCCAAAATCCAGAAAGCCAGCGATGACGTTACGGTTACTCGCCTGAATGACGAGCAGATCGAAGCGTTCAAGGCCCGTGCGCCTCAGGTGGAAGAGAAGTTCATCGAAATGACTGGCGAAAGCGGTGAAGAACTGTTGAACCAGTTCAAGGAAGACCTGGAAAACGTTCAGAAAAACTGAAACTGAAGTCACCTCTCCCGCCGGCACCTGCCGGCGGGACGTTGTGCTAATCCCGCCCCGCCGCTGCTTCCTACCGGTCGGGAGCGACATTCTCTGGAGCAGACCCCATGTCCGAGAATTCTCCGGATCTTGAAGACGATACCGGCATCTACGAGTCCGGCCTGCCCGGATTTCTGGGAACAATCGACGTCTGGATCAGCAAGGTTGAAGCTGTCATGCTGGCGATGGGCGTCATTCTCATGGCCGTGAACACCTGCGTGAACGTCATTGCCCGCTTCGTGTTTGGCGAAGGCCTGTTCTTTTCCGGCGAAATCAATCGAATCCTGATCATCCTGATTACGTTCGCAGGTATCGGGTATGCCGCCCGGCACGGCCGACATATACGAATGTCCGCCATCTACGATGCCGTACCGACCAAGGGACGGAAGGTGCTGATGATTTTCATCGCCCTGTTCACGTCCGTGGTCATGCTATTTCTCTGTTATTACTCCTTCGAGTACATCCAGACCCTGCACAGTCGGGGCCGTATCCTGCCAGCTCTGGGCTTTGAAATCTGGTGGATCTATATCTGGGCACCGGTCGGCTTTGCCATTACCGGCATTCAGTATTTCCTGACGGCCATCAAGAATTTCACCAGCAAGGACGTGTACCTCTCGACCGGGGTCGTGGACGGCTACGCGGATACTGAATCGGAAGTATGAACCCTGCAGCTGACGTTAAGGAAGGATAAGAAATCATGGCAACTATAATGATGTTGATCATGATCGGGTTGCTGCTGCTGGGCTTCCCGATGATGGTTCCGCTGATCACTGGCGCTGTGGTCGGATTTGTAATGATGTTTGATGGCTTCGGCCAGATGGGCACGTTCATCCAGCAAATGATGGGCGGCATCCGACCCGCCTCCCTGATTGCTGTTCCCATGTTTATTCTTGCCGCGGACATCATGACCCGTGGCCAGTCTGCCGACCGGCTGATCAATATGGTTATGGCCTTCATCGGCCATGTGAAGGGCGGCCTTGCTATCAGTACCGCCACTTCCTGTACTCTGTTTGGCGCGGTTTCCGGTTCAACTCAGGCTACCGTTGTGGCTGTGGGCTCTCCGCTACGCCCCAAAATGCTGAAAGCAGGCTACTCGGATCCCTTTACCCTGGCACTGATTATCAACGCCAGTGATATCGCCTTCCTGATTCCTCCCAGCATCGGCATGATTATCTACGGGGTCATTTCGGAGACCTCCATTGCAGAGCTGTTCATCGCCGGTGTCGGGCCCGGCCTCATGATTCTGGTCATGTTTTCGATCTACTGCCTGATCTACGCCTACAAGAATGACGTGCCGACCGAGGAAAAGGCGACCTGGGGACAACGGGCTCTGTCTGTCAGAGACGCTCTCTGGCCTCTGATGTTCCCTGTGATTATCGTTGGCGGCATCTACGGCGGCATCTTCAGCCCTACCGAAGCAGCCGCGGTGTGCGTACTCTATGCGTTCTTGCTGGAGTTCGTCGTTTTCCGTTCCCTGAAACTGAACGATATCTACAAGATTGCCAAATCAACGGGCCTGATTACCGCGGTGGTGTTTATTCTCGTTGCCGTCGGCAACGGGTTTTCCTGGATCATTTCCTTTGCCCAGATTCCTCAGGCAATTCTCGAGGCGGTTGGCGTAAATGAAGCCGGCCCGGTCGGGGTATTGGTCGCGATCTGTGTTGCTTTTTTCATCGCCTGTATGTTCGTAGACCCCATTGTGGTCATTCTGGTGCTGACACCGATCTTTGCACCGGCCATCGAATCCACCGGGCTCGATCCTGTTCTGGTCGGGGTACTGATCACCCTGCAGGTGGCTATTGGTTCCGCCACGCCACCATTCGGCTGCGACATATTCACGGCAATAGCCATCTTCAAACGTCCTTACCTTGAAGTGATCAGAGGAACGCCACCGTTTATCTTCATGCTTATTGCAGCAGCAGGCCTGATTATCGCCTTCCCGGACATCGCCCTGTTCCTGCGTGACGTGGCCTTCAGAGATTGATGAACGGACCGGAATCTTAAGGAGAAAACCATGTTTAAAAGAATCCTGGTCGCGGTGGACGGCTCCAAAACGTCACTCAAGGCGCTGGACAAGGCCATTGATCTTCAGAAACTTATTCCTGACGTCGAGATTTTTATTATCTGCGTATACAAGCACCACAGCCTGTTCGAGGCGTCACTCTCGATCGGGCGGCCCGCAGATATGGATATTCCCGACAAGGTACTTTCAGAGTATGCGAAGGGTGTCGTCAATCACGCCAAGGAAGTGGCAAAAGACCATGGCGCTACCAAGGTGCGGGGCTTTGTTAAAGCCGGCAAGCCTTCCAAGGTGATCATAAAGTTTGCTCAGGAGAAGGAAGCAGACCTGATCGTCGTAGGCACCAAAGGCACCAATAGCGACAAGGACGGTATGTTCCTCGGAAGTGTTTCCCACCGGGTGGCAACCCACGCCAAATGCCCGGTTCTGGTGGTATGACCGTCTAATCGGACGGTTCGACCCGATTGCGGCCGGCTTCCTTGGCGCGATAGAGCGCCTTGTCGGCCAACGTCAGGATCTGTATCGGCTCCTCGTCACTGCCAGCCCAGCTGGCAACACCCACAGAAACCGTCAACACCCCAAGATCCCGACCCCGATAGACAATCGGCACCTCCCTGACTGCGGCACAGAGCTGGTTGGCTTTGTCCCTGGCGGCATCCGATGCCGCTCCCGGCATAACAGCTACAAATTCTTCACCGCCATACCGGCATACAATGTCACTCTCCCGGAATGCCTTCTGGAGAATGCCCGCAACTATCTTCAGGGCATGATCCCCGGCTTCATGACCGTGAGTATCATTGAACCGCTTGAAGTGATCGATGTCGACGATCAGCAATGAAAGCGGCAAGCCGTTGCGCTGTGCAACCGCACCTTCATGCTGAAACAGCTGATCGAAGTAGCGACGGTTTTTCAATCCGGTGAGAGCATCCTCGTAGGAAAACTTATGCAGCTCTTCCCGAAGAGCAATGCTTGAGAGCGTGATACTGATTCTTTGAACTGCCTGTTCCAGTACCGAAAACAAGCGTGCCGCACTATACTCGGACGCTACCTTTCCGAAGACGTCACCACCCTCTAGCAGCAAAATACCCTCGGTAACATTGCCTTCGCTGGCGGATTCCACCGTCAGCCAGAAACACAGAGTGCCACAATCAATGTCTTGCGCTTCGCCTTCAGTACCCTGCCACGGTTTGAGTTCCGGCAGTTTCGAGGGTGTGGGGAGGCCAGCGCTGACCTCCAACAATTCAGGTAGCGAAGTCGGGCTGTCGAACCCCCAGATTGACTCCCGATAGTACCGGTCATCCGGGCTCCGCAGATAAAATGCGCCCTCAAGAGGGCTGCAAAGATGCGGAAACGCCCTGACCAGCAACGTGAAGGCCTGCGTGAGTCCCAGGCAGTCCTGCAACTCGGTTATCACATCGCTCAGAATACGGTTCTTCTCGTTTTCAAAGGTCAGCATCCGTACCCTGGACTGCTCGCGGCGAGCCAGAGCCTCGGCTTTCTCGGTACGTTCAGCAACCTGTTCTTCCAGTGACACGTTCAATCGCTTGAGTGCCTCTTGTGTCCGCGCGTAGTGCCACAATGAAATAATCACCACTGCCAGAGAAAAAAGCAGCATCCCCCAACTGACAGGAACCCGCATCCAGGGAATCACCCCGTGAGCCACGGCCATATCCGCAATCAACAGCGCACAGAAAAAACCGAAAGCCAGGAACAGAATCTTCTGTTCCAGCAGCATAAGACGGATACTGCGCAGCACCACGGCAAAGATGATGATCAGAGAGGCGAGAAACAAGGCATCAAAGGGCGGAAACGTCGACGATAAATCAAACACGCCAGTCAGGGCGCCAAGCATTGCCCCAGCCAGGTACACAAGATGGACTTTCCAGATCAGGTTGATCACCCAGGGGCGATGACTGGCCAACCATTGTTCCAGCAACAGGGCCATGGCCACCGGAAGCACGTAATAGGAGCCTGCGGCGAGGAAGTCCCACATCAAGGGCTTGTAGGCAATCAGCAAACTCGCCTGGCTTTCGGAAACCAGCATCAAAGCGGAGGCGATGGTGAACAGGGAGAGGCTGGCAAAGGTTCTCTTTTCTGTCTGCAGCAGCGCAAAAATCACAGACAGCAAGGCAATCAACGTGGCAAACCCTGCGATCACCAGGGCTTCCAGGGAATTTCTCAGGACATACACTACGAGATCGGGGTGATCCATAATGGAGATTTCACCCCATAGGCCGATGTCCGTATAGTTGGAGAACACCCGGAAATACACTGGCTTGCCCCGGTAATTCTCTGGCAACACAACACTATGCCAGGGCCAGCCTTCAAACTTGCCCCGCCCCTGGTTATCGAACGCTCCGTACTGGTATATGTTTTCGCCATCGACCCAGACCTGGACGATCAGATCAACGCTGAAAATGTACAGGACCGGTTCTTGCCAATCGCCAACAGGAAGAGTTACCCGAAACCAGATATTTTCACGGCCATCCCGGCCGGGTGGATTGGAGGGAAAACCAATGCTTCTCCATTTTTCGGGCGCTTCCTCCAACACCCATTCTGGCACCCCAGCGGCATTGAAGGGCGAATCACCCCAGCGATACTCCCATCCCTGAGTTACTGGCTGCGATGTGCCATGGGCCAGCGCTGGAGTTGCAAGTGCCAGAAACAGCACTGTAAGCAGACGTAGCAGGCTAATCAGCGGCATCAGAATGGGAAACCTGCGTTTTTGTGAAACCAGATCTGATTATAGCCCAGTCCCCGGGAATTCCGGACACTCATGTCATCGCGGCGCCACCCGGTCAGCGTGAAGAACGCCCCATCACCAGCAGTGCCAACAAGGCAGAACCGACCATCAGCATAAGCGCCACCGCGTTGAGCACAGGCGTTGACCCCTCCCGAAGGCGGTTGAACAGGGCCACCGTCAAGGGCGTATCACTGCCCGTGAGCATAACGGTGGTATTGAAGTTCTCAAAGGACATCAGAAATGCCATGGCAGCGGCTCCGAAAATGGATGGCAAAAGCCAAGGCAACGTAACGGTAAACCATGCCACCAGTGGCGTAGCGCCCAGATTCAGAGCAGCTTCTTCCAGTTGGGGGTCAAATTTTCTCAGACGGGCGGCGATCACCAAGGTGCTCAGGGTCGCGATGAAGGCTACCTGCCCCATCACCACCAGGGTCATACCAGGCCGGAACAGATCCAGTTCGATGCCCCAGGCCGCGGACACATCATTGGCCATGCCACTGTAGAACACCAGAATGGACACCCCCAAAATGACACCGGGAATCACCAGCGGCAGCAACATAAACAGATACAGAAATTCCTTGCCACGAAACTGCACCCGTTCAAACAGAACGGCATTGACGCACCCCAGAGCCACGCTTACCAGTGTCACCCAGAAGGCGATCTTGCCACTGACCCAGAGTGCAGTAAGAAGGCCATCATCATGGAACAGTCCGGTGCGCCCTTCACTGCCATCGGCAAAGAACCAGTCCAGAGAAAAGCCCTTCCAGGGCAGGGAGGGAAACGGCGCATCGTTGAACGCAAAAACCGCCGTAACCAGAAGGGGCAGCGCCAGGTAAACAAAAAATGCCACCAGATAGGCCAGATATAAACCATCAAACAGGCGGGACCGGGGAACCGAGCGAATCATGATCTCACCCCATGACCTTACGCAACGACTGGCCTGAGATCTTCAGCCCCAACCAGACAATAACCGAAGACAGCACCAGTAACAGAACGCCAAGTGCCGCGCCCTGCTCCCAGTTGAAGCGGGTGATGAACTGCGTGAATATCTGTTCAGTAAACCAGGCGCTGTCCTTGCCGCCCATCAATATTGGCGTCAGGTAGCTGCCGAGGGTCAGCATGAACACAACAATACAGCCAGACACGATGCCCGGCATCGCCCAGGGAACGACAATCTCGCGCAGCACCGTTCCGTGCCCACCGCCCAGATCATAGCCAGCCTCGACAAGGTTCTCATCCATACCGTCCAGGGTTGTAACCAGCGGAACCACCATGAACAAGAGCCCGTTGTAGACCAGCCCGACGATCACCGCGACATCGTTGTAGAGCATCTCCACGGGGCCATCCGCCCAACCAAGAGCCTGAAGCCAGGAACTGAACAGGCCGCTCTCGCGCAACAGAATCATCCAGCCGTAAGTACGCACTAACTCACTGGCCCAGAAAGGAATCAGACAGGCCAGAAACAGAATTCCCTTTGACCGGCCGCGCGCAAGGCGGGCAATGTACCAGGCAATGGGGAAGGCAATCAGCAGGGTCAGGAAGGTGGTGAACAGTGACATCACCCCGGTACGGACAAACGTTCGCCAGTAGTAGGACTCGGTGAAGAAGTTCTGATACTGCTCAACCCCCCAGGCAATGGTGTCCCAGCTTTCCCGGACCTGGAACGAGACCCGGAGCATCTGCAGATGAGGCAAGAGCACCAGCAACACGATCCATAGCAGGAAAGGTGTGAGCAACAACCAGAGAGATAAACGGCTGACAGACGACTTCACAGGCTGTCGGCTCCAAAGACCCTGGCAAGAGTCGGGTTCCAGGCCAGCCGGATTGATGAATCGGCAGACAGTCTCGGCGCCGACCCATCCTGCGGCAGCCGGGCATAGACTGGCTGACCGCCACACTCTGCCTCGACCCGGCTATTGGCGCCGTCAAACAGAGTGGTACGCACAGTGGCCTGCATCGCCGAATAACCCGAATTGAGGGCATCCCCCGAGAGCACGAGCGACTCAGGACGGATGTAGAGCTCGGCTCTCTGACCACGCTTCAGATTGTCCGATGCCACCCTGCCCTGGACCAGGGTACCGTCATCCAGGCGAACGTCCGCCAGATTGTCCCTAACGGCCAACAACTCCCCCGAAAGGCGATTATTGTCGCCAACAAAGCCGGCCACAAAGGGGGTTTCCGGCTCCCGGTATAGCTCCTCCGGCGGCGCCACCTGATCAAACCGGCCATCCCGCATGACGGCGACCTGATCCGACATCACCATGGCTTCCGATTGGTCATGGGTGATATACACGAAGGTGGTCCCGAACTGCTTCTGGAGGTGTTTGAGTTCCACCTTCATCTGCTCACGGAGTTTCAGGTCGAGGGCGCCGAGGGGTTCATCCAGCAGCAGGAGCGTGGGCTCCAGCACCAGGCAGCGAGCCAGAGCCACCCGCTGCCGCTGGCCACCGGATAACTCCTGTGGGTTACGGTGTTCAAGATCTGGCAGGCCAACCTGTTCCAGTACCCGTGCGGTTCGCTTCCGGCGCTCTGCCAGCGGAATCTTGCGCCGCTTCAGGCCGTACCCGATATTGTCACCCACGGACATGGTGGGAAACAGGGCCAGATGCTGAAAGACCATATTCACCGGCCGGTGGTTCGGAGGCACATCGTTCATGCGCTGCCCGCGAATATGGATATTCCCGTCGTCAGGTTTATCGAATCCGGCCAGCATTCGTAAAAGGGTCGTCTTGCCGCAGCCTGAGGGGCCCAGAATGGAGAAAAACGTGCCCGCAGGCACGTCAAAGGATACATGATCCACCGCGGCATTATTGCCAAAACGGCGGACCAACCCCTCACAAAAAAGGTCTGAATCCATTCCCATATGAATCAGTTCGCTGCCTGGACGCGGTCCAGCACCTGCCCTTCCATGGTTTCCAGTCCCGGCGGCACCGGCGGATACCATTTGATATTACTGATCGCAGCGTCATTGAAACTGTCTCGATAGGCGTCCCGCAGATCCGCCTTCACAAACTCGTCCGCACCCTTGGAGGCGGTAAAGTTGCCCGACGCATTGGTGATACGGGCGGCAATTTCCGGCTGCATTACAAAATTGATCCATTTGTAGGCGGCCTCTTCATTCTCACTGCGACGGGGGATGGCGAAGGTATCAATCCAACCCAGTGCTCCGGATTCCGGAGCAACAAATCCGATATCAGGGTTCTCGGCATTCAGCTTCCAGCCACCGGCATCCCACGCCATAGCCGCTTTCACCTCACCTGTGCGCAGCAGAGACAGCAATTGATCACCACCGGTCCAGTAGGTTTTCACATTGCTCTTGCAGTCAATCAGTTTGCTTTCCACTTTTGTCATGATGTCCTGGTAGGCATCGCGATCAGAATAGGCCGCAAACGGATCCATGCCCATAGCGAAGGCAAAGCCGATCAGGGTTGGCCGCTTGAGTCGATAGCTGACCTGGCCTTCAACGCCGGCGTCACAAAGATCGGTGTAGTCGGTCACCGTATCCGCCACATCATTGTGGACAATCAGACCGCTGGTACCCCAAACCGAGGGTACCCCGTAATACTTGCCATCCAGCTCGGTGGAATCCTGAGTGGCCTTGACCATCGATGACTGCAGCTGATCCGTGTTCACGCGACTGAAATCGATGGGCTTATAAATATTGAACTGGCGCTGGACACCAACGATGCGGTCCTGGCTCGGTTGGGCCAGATCAAACCCGGCACCACCGGTGGCACGAAGTTTGGAAATCATATCTTCGTTGTTGGACAGCGTGACCTGCACATCGATGCCGGTTTCTTCCTCAAACTGGGCAACAACATCGTCCGGGGCATAGCCACCCCAGGTGATCAGGCGCAGCTCTTCAGCCAGAGCGCTCCCCGAGAAGCCTGCAGTGGCAAGCGCTGCAGACAGCAACAATGCGTGGTTCCGTATCAAACGTGAGGGCTTGATCATAACGTGTCCTTACTGATGGCAAGTTCAGAAGTTTGCTAACCATTGGTTATCAGAAAGTTATACACCATGTATTACAGTTTTGTGAAACCCCGGTCAAAAAAAACGGAGACCGCAGCCTCCGTATTCACTCATGCCATGAAGTACCAGAGCATTTAACGCCCGGACTTCAGCATTTCCCAGTATTTGGCATATACCTGCAGAGCGTCGTCACCAATGTCGGTCTGAAACTCCGCGTTGATCATATCCGTGGCATTCGGATAGCTTGCCCGGTTGTTCGCGACTTCGTCCGGCAGAAGTGCCCGCGCCGCCAGGTTCGGTGTGGCATACCCGATTTCCTCGCTGATCAGTGCGGAAATCTCAGGCTGGAGCACAAAACTGATGAACTGATGGGCGGCTTCAGGGTTTTTGGCGTTCTTTGGAATCACGAAGCTGTCGAGCCAGGCGATGATGCCTTCCTCCGGATAGACGTAGTCAAGAGACGCCATCGTGTCCTTGGCCATCACCGCCTCACCGTTCCAGATCATGCCGACATCAGTCTCGCCTTCAAGGTACGGCATGCGAGGTGCATCCGAGTTAAAGGTGCGTACCGAAGGCATCAGCTCGGAGAGCTTTTCATAGGCTGCTTCGATTTCATCCGGGTTGGTACTGTTCCCAGAGTATCCCAGCACCCGCAGGCCAACGTGAAAGACTTCCCGCATGTCGTTAGTGAGCATTACCCTGCCATCAAAGCGATCGTCCCAAAGATCCTCCCAGGCCGTCACAGGTTCACCTTCGATATCAGAAGCGTCGACCGCCAGACCGGTAGTGCCCCAGAGATAGGGAACCGAGAATTTGTTCTCGGGATCGATATCCAGATTGACCAGCTCCGGATCCAGGTTATCGAAGCCCTCGATTTTGCTGCGATCAATCGGCAGCAGCAGGCCTTCCTGACGCATCTTGCTGACATAGTATGTTGACGGCACCGCAAGGTCATAGGCTGCGCTGTCATCCAGCAGCTTCAGACGGGCATACATCGCTTCGTTGCTATCATAGGTGGTGTAGACCACCTGAACGCCGGTTTCCTCGGTAAACCGGTCAAGCACTTCCTGGGGCATGTACTCTGACCAGTTATAGAGGTTGAGAACCTGAGGTTCCTCGGAACTGCAACCCGTTAATCCCACTGCCAGCATGCCGGCCAGTGCCAGTTTCTTCATCGTTTACTCCTTATCAGAATCCATTGAGACAACATCAGCATAACCAGTGAAAACACGAGCAACAGTGCGCCCAGGGCATTCACTTCCGGCTTCAGACCCACACGCACCATCGAGTAGATGCGTAAAGGAAGGATTTCGTAACTGGGCCCGCTGACGAAGGTACTGACCACGACATCATCGAGTGACAGGGTAAACCCCAGCAGCCAGCCTGCCAGCAACGCCGGCATGATCACCGGAATCAGCACGGTTCGGGTCATGGTAAAATCCGAAGCACCAAGGTCCCGTGCCGCTTCAGGCAGGCTATCGTCAAAGCCGCTTAAACGGGCCAGCACCGTGATTACCACAAAGGGCAGGCAAAAAGTTACATGGGCCAACAGCAGGGATACGTACCCGAGCTGCAACCCCACCAGCAGAAACAGGGCCAGTAGCGAAATGGCCAGCACAATCTCCGGTGACATCATCACCACAAACAGCATTCCGTTGAGCAGTTTTTTGCCTCGAAACCTGTAACGATGCAGAGCCAAAGCCGTCAGGGCGCCAATCACTGTAGACACAGTTGCCGCAGACAGGGCAAGCCAAAGGGAATTCCAGATGGCGTTTACCATGGCCCGGTTATTGAAAAGCGCCTCATACCAGCGCAGGCTGAGCCCACCCCAGGCATAGCCTGTACGCGATTCATTGAACGAGAACACCACGAGCACCACGACAGGCACATAAAGCAGGATGTAGATGAGGGTCAGGTAGGTGCGGGGTAGCCATTGAGTCATCACGCGCCCTCTTCGCCGATACGCTGCTTGCTCAACCGGTGCGCAAATATAAGTAGCGCCATGGTCACCGTGAGAACGATGCTGGCCGCAGCACCAAAGGGCCAGTTACGGGCATCGAGGAACTGGTTCTTGATGACATTCCCCACCAGCAGATTGCGGGAACCACCGAGAATATCCGGGACAAAAAAGAGCCCCATGGCTGGTAGCAAAACCAGCATCACACCAGCCAGAACGCCCGGCAACGTAAGTGGAACAATCACATGAACAAAGGTGGACAACCGGCCGGCACCCAGATCATGGGAGGCCAGCAGAATTTCCTGCTTGAGATCCTCGAACACCGAATACAGCGGCAGGATCATGAACGGCAGCAACAGATACACCAGACCAATAATGACCGCCCCTTCGGTATAGAGCAGCTGCAGAGGCTCGTCGATCAGCCCCACCGACATTAACGCGCTGTTGAGCAAACCGTTGGTGGCCAGGATCAGCTTGAGAGCGTACGTCCGCACCAGGGAGTTGGTCCAGAAGGGTACGATCAGAAGAAAGATCAATATCAGTTGCCTCTGCCTGCCCACCCTGGACAACGCCCAGGCAAAAGGATAGCCAATCAGCAGGCATACCAGGGTAGTCATTCCGGCCATGTACAACGAGTGCAGGAATACTTCCAGGTACAGGGGATCAAACAGCTGCCCATAGGCATCAAGATTCAGGGGCAGGGACAGAAACGAAACCGGATCCCGGGTCATCACACTGGCACCCACCACCAGCAGGTTCGGTGCCAACACCAGGAACAACAGCCAGCCCCAGACCAGGATCAGGACAGCCGTTTTGAACGGCTGCTGCATAACGCTACGCATCGGTCGACAGATCCGCGTCGCCACCCTGGCCGGCTTCCTGGGGAAGCAGCCACTCCCAGCCATCAACCCAGCTCACTTTGACCGGTTCTCCGAGCCGATAATCAAAGGCAGGGTCATCCTCGTCAAAAAATTCACTGGCCAGAACTTCGGTGCCGTCGTCGAGATTGATCACCGAATCCAGAGTACTCCCTTTATAGTTGCGTTCGACAACCTTGCCTGCAACACCCTGCGCATTATCCGGTTCCAGAACCCGGATATCCTCCGGTCGAAGCAGCACGTGCAAACTCTGCTTTTCGTGCACAGGGAAATCCGGACGGCGCAGGGTTCGTTTGAGCCCAAAAACATCCACCGAAATAAAACCATCCTGAACCGAATCCACCGTTCCCGGAAAAAAGTTGGTCTCGCCCACAAAACGGGCCGTAAACAGATTGGCCGGCCGCTCATAGACCTCCCGGGGTGTTCCCAATTGCTGTACCAGGCCATCTTTGAGCACAACCACACGATCGGACATCGACAGCGCCTCTTCCTGATCGTGGGTCACGAAAACAAAGGTGATCCCCAGCTCCCGCTGCAGTCGTTTGAGCTCTACCTGCATGGTTCGGCGCAGCTTGTAGTCCAGAGCAGACAGTGGTTCATCCAGCAGCAACAGACGCGGCCGTTTGACCACGGCACGGGCAATCGCAACCCGTTGCTGCTGCCCACCGGAAAGCTGATGGGGTTTACGACGGGCGAAATCCTGCAACTGAACCATGGCAAGCGCTTCATCGACACGCTGACGAATCTCGTCTTTGGGACGCTTCTCCATTTTCAGGCCATAAGCCACGTTGTCGAATACCGACATATGGGGAAACAAGGCGTAATGCTGAAATACGGTATTCAGTGGCCGGTGTTCCGGGGCGGTGTGCGTGAGATCATCGCCCGCCAGGGTGATCTTACCCTCGTCAGGATGTTCAAAACCTGCCATCAGGCGCAACAAAGTGGTTTTACCGCAACCTGACGGCCCCAACAGAGTAATGAACTCGCCGTCGAAGATCTCAAGATCCAGACCGTCAAGTACTGTTTTGCCACCGAATTGCTTGGAAAGATTGGTCAGAGATAGCAGTGTCTGTTTCATCGGCGCTGCCCAAAGAATGAGCGGCCTATTTTTCCAGAAACCGACACAAACAGAAAGAGGCACCGGAGTTTATCCAGCCCCGGTGCCTCTCGTCTGATATGGCGCTCCGGCCTTCAGACCTTCAGAACGCCTTTTTCAGAATTCAGTCCTCGGCCACGCTGTTCAGGTAGGCCTTGTCTGAAATGTTGGTCCACTGACGTACCTGCTTGAGGTAGTCACGCTGGGACTGAATGATCTCCTTCGCCAGCTCATCTTCCTCGGCAGCCTCAGCAAGGAGCCTGTTGGTCGTGGTGCGCAGGGCATCGATGACTTCCGGCGGGAATACCTTATGGGTGACATCCGGATAGTCTTCTTTCATGCGATCCCAGGCCACACCGCTCTGGTGGGTGCTCTGGATATACATGTCATAGGCTGAAATCCGCATCGAAACCCGCAGTATTTCCTGAAGGTCTTTGGGCAGGCTATCCCAGGTTTTCTTGTTCACGAGGAACTGAACCTCGGCTCCCGGCTCCTGCCAGCCTGAATAGTAATAGTTGGCGATCTGATGGAAACCCATCTGGAAATCCAGAGCCGGTCCAACCCACTCAACGGCATCTACAGTGCCACGCTCAAGGGCTGTGTAGAGTTCACCCGGCGGCAGGTTGGTGACTGCAACGCCCAGTTCAGACATCACCTCACCGGCAAACCCTGGGGTACGCATCTTCAGGCCCTGAAGGTCCTCTAGAGAGTTGATCTCCTTGCGGAACCAGCCACCCATCTGGTTGCCGGTATTGCCTCCCGGGAAGGACAGCATACCGTAGGGCTCATACACCTTCTGCATCAGCTCCATGCCTTCGCCATGATAGAACCAGGCGTACATCTCAGGCGCAATCAGGCCAAAGGGAATGGTGGTGAAGTACATGGCATTGGGGATCGAGCCCTTGTAATAGTATGACGCGGTATGCCCCATGTCATACTGACCATTGCGCACCAGATCAAAAATGCCGAAGGGCGCCTTGTGTTTGTTGGACGGATCAATGCGAATCTGCAGTCGCCCGTCTGACATGGTTTTCGCCATGTCCGCCATGTGTTGAACAGTCTCTCCCAGTATCGGAGAGTTGGGCCCCCAGGTTTGCGCAAGGCGCAAAGTATAAGTGTCTTCGGCGAAGCTGACGCTGCTCGTCAGAAGCAGCACCGACGCCATTAATGCTTTAAGCAAACGGGTCATTGTTGTTGAACCTCTATTTCGTTGTTATGCAGTGATTTTCTTAACCACCGAATCTTAGCTTGCCCGGCTATAAAAGGCCAAATGCTGGCATGTTTGTCTTTTTTTTACTACTGTTCAGGAAGGTTATTGTTCTCGGAGAATCGGTACAACGCTAATGCCAGAAAAGGATCTTTCCCAGCTGCGAGCGCAACTGCAGGCTCTCAGGGACGCATACGTTGAAAAAATGCCTGAAACGTTCCAGCGCCTGGAAGCCCTCATAGAGTCGATTCCCTTTCGAGGCGAGCCCTCTGAGCTCGACACCATGACCTCGACTCTGACACTGCTCTCCCAGGAAGTTCACAAACTGGCCGGCTCGTCCGGTTCTCTCGGGCTGGATTGTGTGTCAGTGGCGGCCAAGCAGCTTCTGTCGCTCGCCGAGCACTGGTACACCCACCCACTGGACACCATCACCAAGAAACACATGATGCTGCAACTGGTCGGCACAATGCGCGACTGTGATATGCATCCGACGCCAGAGACAACTGAGCCATCCCGAACAGGAACCCGCAAGATCCACATCGTGGAGGACGATGAACTGGTCGCCCAGGAAATGCTTACCTGGCTACTTGAGGCCGGGTTTGACGCCGAAGTCTTCTTTTCGTCATCGGTCTATCTTGACATTTTCGAGACCTTATCCAGACCGGACATGATCATTATGGACGTCGCCTTCGGCCAAAATATGGCGGCAGGCCCGGACATCATCAGACAATTGAGAAACAGGCTCGGGCGAATGCCCGCGGTCGTGTTTCTCTCGATACACGATGAAATGGAAACGCGGCTCGCAGCACTCAGGGCCGGTGCGTCCCGCTACATCGTCAAACCAATCAGCAAACGCCAGTTGATGGACATTGCCCACGAGTTTGCCGAACGCAAAAACACACCAAAATACCGCGTACTGATTGTCGATGATGACCCCATCGCACTGCAGGCCGCAAAGATCCAGCTGGAGCAGGTCGGGCTTGAGGTGCACGCCTCTGAGGAACCCCTGAAAGCCCTAGGTGTCGCCCGCGAGACCAAACCTGACGTCATTATTCTCGACATCATGATGCCCGAGGTCTCTGGAACCGAACTTGCCGCGATTCTGAGGGAGGACCGGCAGTTCGATGCGATCCCCATCGTATTCCTCACCTCACAAACTCATCCGGACGAGAAAACCCTGAGTGTCGCACTCGGTGGTGACGACTATATCCTGAAGCCTTTTGATGCCGATTATCTGACGGCAACGGTCTGCGCGAGAGCGAAACGCTCCCGCAGATTACGCGAACTGCTCAACACAACCGCGGCAGACTGATCAGACCTTAAACTGCCCTACCAATTCCCGGAGACTCTCGCCAAGACGCGCCAGCTCGTGACTGGCTTCGTTGGTCTGGGTCACGCCGGTATCGCTTCGCTGCGCAGCATCCACGATGCGTACAACGTTCTGATTGATTTCCTCGGCAACCTGACTCTGTTGCTCCGAGGCTGTCGCAATCTGCGTGACCTGATCATGAATCTGGCCAACCGATGCTTCGATCGTTCTGAGCGCCGCGGTGGCATGATTTATCCGCTCCACGGTCTCGGTTGACCGCGTGCGAGACTGACTCATCCGCTCAACAGACGCCCGGGATTCGGTGACAAAGCCATCGATCATGGTGCGGATCTGGTCGGCGGATTCAGCACTGCGTTTCGCGAGCTGACGAACCTCATCAGCAACGACAGAGAACCCACGACCATGCTCGCCAGCCCTCGCCGCTTCAATCGCCGCGTTCAATGCCAGCAGGTTGGTTTGCTCGGTTACCGCATGAATGACGTCAAGCACCTGCTGGATTTCATCAGACTTTTCTGCCAAGGCATTGATACTTGAGGCGGTGTCTTCCATTTCCTCAGAGAGCTTGTTCACCGCACCCTGGGCACTGCTGATGGTTTCGCCACCGTCACGGGCCATGCGATCGGCGTCCGAAGCTGCACTCTCAACCTCATTGGCATTGCCCGAAATCTGCTGAATGGTTGCAGCCATTTCGTTGATCGCCGAGGCAATCTGGTCGGTCTCGGAGCCCTGCTCCTGAACCGATGCCCGGGTCTCACTGGCGACCCGGCTCAGCTCTTCCGCCGCCGAAGCAACCTGATCCGTGGTCGCACCCACTTCGCGCATGGTGTTCTGGATTTTGATGACAAAGGCGTTAAAGCGCCGGCCGAGTTCAGCCAGTTCGTCATTGCCCTCATCTGGCAGACGATGGCGCAGATCGCCCTCGCCGTCGGCAATCTCCTGCATCATGTTACTGACGTCATTCAGCGGCCTGGTCACACTGCGACCGACAAAAATACCGATCACAAGGGCAATCACAACGACCACAATCGTTACCAGAAGGATAAAACCCAGTGTTTCGGCGACACCGGATTCTATGTCCTCTCGGGTGGCCGCCACCTGCCGGTCGATGTCCGTAATATAGACACCGGCACCAATCATCCAGTCCCAGTCGGGGATAATGGTGGAATAGGACATCTTGGGTTCTTCGTTGCCGGAAGCCGGGTTCATCCAGTCGTAACCGTAAAAGCCGTCTTTACCCGCTGCAGCAAAGAGATCCCCCACCAGGCGTTTCAGCGTCGAATTATTGGTCGGCCCCTCTTTGGAAGGGTCTGGCGCATAGGCCAGGTTATAAACGTCGCGGGTATAGGCAAATACATAGTTGGTTTGATCAAAGCGGATGGAACGCAGACGCGACGCGGCTGCCTCCTTCGCTTCCTCGTCGGTCATCGATGGATCGTTCTTGGCTTCCAGAACCACGGCTTCTGCGGCATCAATCAAACTCTTCAGACCTGCCTTCCGCGCATCCAGAAGATTGCTTTCAAGCCGCTTTAACTCGGCTTCACCAGCTGCCTGAATCTGACTGACCGTAATCCAGGCTATGGTTGCTGCGGTCAGGAGTACCGGGACCATTACGGATACGAGCAGACGGGTTCTTATTTTCAACCGACTCAGAATATTCATTACACCGGACTCCCAGGAAGTAGCTGTTGATGCGGATTATCCACAGACCTTGGCAAATGATCTGTTCCAGTTTGTTAAAAAGAAATGAAACAGACGCGTCACCACGCCCGTACCCCTTTGAACAACCGGTTCTTCCGCCATTGTTTTAGTTATATAGCGTATCGGCCGTAACCTGGTTGTCTTGAGGGGCGACCGAACGAAAGACATCCGAAAAGCAGTGAAGTGTCGTATACGGGAAATGAGTCTGGCCCCTGGAGGACCCAATGGAACCCCACTACGACACCCTGTTTTATGATGGCCAATGCCCTTTATGCACGAGAGAGATCAACACGCTACGCAAACTTCAGCGAGGTAACCTGGTGTTTGCAGATATTCACCAGCAGCGTGACGGCAGCGCCGAGTTGCCAAGCCGTGAAATGTTCCTGAAACGCCTGCATCTGATGACCCCGACCGGGCAGTGGGTCATCGGCCTGCCTGCGAATGTTCGCGCCTGGTCCCACACGCCTTTCGGTTTCCTGTTCAAGCCCCTGCTTTGGCCCGGCATTACCCAGATTGCTTCGCGCATCTACGGGACCTGGGCCGACAAGCGCTTTGCACGCAAATACGCATGTGCTCTTGGCGACAACCGGACAACCTAGTCCATCACACCGATTTCTTGCAGGTTGGGCGGGCGATAACCGGCATCAAGCCGCCATCGTTCCGCCACGGAGGTATGGATCATCGTTTCAATGTTTTTCGGTTTCAGATTTCGGACCAGCGGTCTGGAAAACCGAAAGATATGACGGCGTGAATTATGCAGTTTGGCTCGGGGACTCGGAGTGACCCCCGTTTGCAGGTGTTCTTCCAGATCAAGGCCGGCATCCCTGGCCTGCCCCGCCATCCAGTCAAGGGCGATGTCGGACGCCAGCAGACCCTTTTCGTCTGCCGGGTAACCTCCACCGATATCGCTATGGGAACCAGCGAACCAGACCTGCTGCAGATCAAGACCCTCTTTCGGTTCCCATAGGGTTGGTTCAAAATCTTCCCGTCGTTCATCAATGGCCAGCGCGTGGCGGGCAATTCGGACATTGCTGCCCAGCTTGGTGTCGTAGAACTCATCTTTGCGGTCAAACAGCCCCATCAGCGAAAAGGGCACCCCCAGAGCACCGACGGTATCCCAGGCCCCCACGAACCGGATCTCTCTGGACTCGTAGCTATACTGTTTGCGGAATTTTACCGATTCGGTGCCCGACGGCGCCCAGGCGGCCCCTGCTTTTTTGTAGTGTTCAAAGGCCTGCTGGATCAGCCGGGCATCAGGCCGCTTGAGAATCCCGCAGTTGTAAATCAATCCACAAAGAGAACGTACTGTGTAGGCGCCGCGGCTGAAACCAAACAGGTAAATATCGGTGTCCGGTGCAAAGTTCTGAACAATATAGCGGTAGGCATCCATGATGTTCTTGTGGATGCCCTGCCCGGTCACACCGCCGACCACAGCATTGTGGTATGAGCCGATGCCCCAGTCGTAAAATACATGCTGGGGCCGACCATCAGACGCCATGGGGCGAATGGCTCTGGCAACTCTCAGAACATTGGTGGGAACATCTTTCTGCAGATCCTCTTCGGGACGATTCCATGTGCCGTCAGCACAGACAACCAGGCGCTTTACCATGGCAAACTTCCTTGCCAGACAGGTGGTCATATTTTAACCACAGTATAGCTCAGGGCCTCTCATCCGGCGCTGCATCCTCCTCACATTTCCGGCAATCAAGTTCAAACCCGAGCATCGATGCCCGACCTGCTTCCGTCACTACCCAGGGCCGATTCACCCAGGGCGGTGTGTGGCGAACATGCTGGTTGTGCCCACACGCCAACTGGGCAACCCAGTGATTGTCTTCGTCCTTGTGGTAGCCGGTGATGGGTTGTTTCATCGGGCCTCTGTTGGTCTCTGGGCGGGTAACACCGGGCCGGTCACATACCGGTCGCCGTGAACATTTCCCGGGGCTTGCCGGAGTTCAAGTTCAGCCATGATCCGGCCTTTGAGTAACTCCTGCCTACAGGCAGCAGGCCTTGTACTTTCTGCCGCTGCCACAGGGACAGGGATCATTGCGACCGGGCTTTAACTGGCCCTCGCTGGTCTCGCCTTGCAGGTAATACCAGCGACCCTGTTCCCGGACAAACCGGGAGTTTTCTTCGAGAAACCCCCAGCCACTGCCCACTCGGTAGATCGCACGAAAATGAACCGACCCGGTATCGCCGGTCTGGTCTGAATTCAGAATCTGCAACAACGTCCAGTCGGGCGAGTCTTCCAGTGACAGCGTCTCTGGCCGTGTACTGTCATGCCAGGTTGCCCGCAGGTAGTCCGCAAGCCCCAGAACGAATGCCGCGTATCGGGAACGCATCAGAGCCTCAGGAGATGACGCAGGCTGACCATGATGAAGTGGCTGACAGCATTCAGCGTAGGTTTTACCGTGCCCGCAGGGGCAGTTCTGATGTTCAGGCTGAAGATTCATCAAACGTCTGTTTCAGTTGCGGTCGTGGCCCGGCAGTGTATCAACATCAAGCAGGCATTGCTCTGGCGCACGGTTTATCGCGCTTTTGTTGAGCCCGTTTGACCAGGCTATCGCTGCGATAACACCCCTTGTCATTCGTGTGACCGGCCAGCGCATGAACTATGCTTTCTCAAGCGTCGCCGACACACCAAACGAACACGAATTAACCAAATTTTTCAATTCAGACCACCCAATCCGCACCAAACTGCGTCAAGATGGTGCAGAAAAAACGGGGTCACGTGATGAAAGCAGGGCATCAGGAGATTATCGAAACCCAGGTGGATGTATCGGAGCTTGCCCTTGGTATGCACGTTACCCGCCTGGATCGTCCCTGGGAGGAAACAAGTTTTCTGATTCAGGGGTTTGTCATCAAGGATCCGTCAGAGCTGGATGCGCTTCGGGCCCAGTGCGATTTCGTTTTCATTGAGGGACGAATCCAGAAGGCGCACTCCGTTCGTGAGAAACGCAACGGCAACAAACGACTGTCCGGACTGCTGCGACGCTTCAAGTCCAAACCCGCCCCCGAACCGGCTGCCCAGGGCGCCAAAGTGCCACGCAAGCGGGTAACCTACATCAACAAGGTCGATACTGGCCGTGAAATGATCGCCGGCAAGGTTCGGTTTGAAGAGGCTCAGGAGACGGCAAAATCGATCATGTCAGGCCTCAGGGTGGGCCGTACGCTGGACATCAACAAGGCCCGCAAAGTAGTAAAGGGATGCGTTGAGAGCGTGCTTAGAAACGAAAACGCCCTAATGCTGCTTACCAAAATCAAAAATCAGGACGAATACACCGCCGAACACTGCATCAATGTCGCCATACTGTCCGCCGCTTTCGGTAAACATCTGGGGCTCTTGCAAGGTGAAATTGAAACACTCGCCCTTTGCGGATTGTTGCACGACGTTGGCAAAACAAAGATTCCGGATGAAATACTGAACAAACCGGGAGCCCTGACCCCCAACGAATTCGAGTTGATGCGACACCACACAACACACGGCCGCACGATTCTCATGGGCACCAGCCATTCACTCAACACTGCCGTCGACGTTGCTTTCAGCCACCATGAACGAATGGACGGCTCAGGTTACCCGCGTGGCCTGGAAGCGCATCAGATTCCCTATTTCGCCAAGATTATTGGTCTGGTGGATACTTACGATGCCATCACCAGTGATCGTGTTTACGACAAAGGCCGCGCCTCCATGCACGCCCTGGAGATTATTCACAAGCATCGCGGCACTCAGTTCGACGCCGAACTGGCCGATGAGTTCATCCAGCTCATCGGCATATACCCGCCAGGCTCAATTGTTGAAATGGTGAATGGCGAGGTCGGGATTGTTGTGGAGAGTGATCCGACCCACAAGCTTAAGCCCCGCGTTCTGCTGGTCAGAGAGTCCGACAAAACCATCATGCCTCCGAACCGTGTCGTTGATTTGATGGCCTCCCCGGAGGACGCGGCGGGTAGGGTCTACTGCATTGCGAAGGAGGTTCCGGAGGGCACTTATGACATCAGGCTTCAGGACTTTGTTGAACAGGGACTGATCGTCACCAAGCCATCCCCGCCCCCCTCTGCTCCATAGAAAAGGGGGCGCAAATCACTGTCTCCGGGTGCGCAGCCAACATTGAGCAAAACCCGGAGCCATCACCCGGGCCGCTTGGTCACCGCCATGGTCAACCGGGAAATACAGGTGGTTTTACCGGCTTCATTTTCAAGCAGGATTTCCCAGACCTGAGTCGCACTGCCTATGTGTATGGCTCTTGCTGTACCGTACACCCAGCCCTTCGAAACCGGCCGAATGTGGTTGGCGTTGATATCCAGTCCAACCGCCACCGTTTCCGGATCTTTCAGACAGCAGTTGGCCGCCATACTGCCGAGGGTTTCCGCCAACAGGACGGATGCCCCCCCGTGCAATATGCCGAACGGCTGGACCGTACGTTCATCAACAGGCATACGCCCTTTCACATAGTCATCCCCAATTTCAAGGTATTCAATACCCATGTGGCTGACCGCGGTGTTTGCGCTGGCGTTGGCAAGGTGTTCAAGATTCGGGGTATGGGTCCAGATTGCCATAGAGATACTGCTCTCGATGTTATTTGAAGTAGGAAAAGGCAGGACCCAGTTTATACAGATAGGATACGAACTACCAAGCCCTTCTTTGGCGGTCTCGTCCGGCTTTCTCGATGAACCTCTCAAACTCCTGTGCAGGCAGTGGCCGACTGAAATAGTAGCCCTGAAACCGGGTGCACCCCATTCTGACGAGCCGGTCCAGCTGCCCTTTCGTTTCCACACCCTCCGCTACGGCTGAAAGCCTGAGTGCCGAGGCAAGGGCCAGAATGGTCTCTGCAATGGCAGCGTCATTCGGATCATCCAGGATGTCCCGTACAAACCCCTGATCAATCTTAAGTTCGTCCAACGAGAGACGTTTGAGATAACCAAGGGATGAATAGCCCGTGCCGAAATCGTCTAACGAGATCCTGATGCCCATGCTTCTCAGGATACCAAGGGTCTCTTCCACCAGTTCAAGATCGTAAGCCAGCGCACTTTCGGTAATTTCCACCTTCAGGTTTCTTGGAGAGGCTCCGGTTTTTCTTAGCAGCGCCATCACAGTGGAGCAGAACGAGGGCAGATGGAACTGCCTTGCACTCACGTTGACCGATACCGGAAGTTTGGCCAATGGGCTGTTCAGCGTTTTCCAGCTGGAAATCCGTGAAAGGACTTCTTCCAGCACCCAATAGCCAATCGATTCGATAAGACCGGTCTCCTCCGCAAGAGGAATGAACTCAGCGGGAGACACCATGCCGCGCCCCGGACAGCACCACCGCAGGAGTGCTTCGGCGCCTACTGGCTGGCCATTCTGGTCTACCAGAACCTGGTAGTGGACTTCCAACTGCTTCTTACGCACGGCCAACCGAAGGTCGGATTCCATGGCCAGCCGCTCAGACACCTTCTTCTGCATCATCGAGTCATAGAAACGGATACAGTTTCGGCCATCCTCTTTGGCGCGAAACATTGCCATATCAGCCTGGCCCAGTAGCTCTTCGAGCGAAGTATCATGATCAAAGAACAGGGTGACGCCAATGCTCGGGGTCCCTGTGTATTCGATGCCATTGAGACAATAGGGTTCGTTCAAGGCGCTCCGCACTTTTTCGCAGACCTTGTCCACACAGGCTGCTGCACTGGGCGTTTCGGTCGGAAACCCCTTCAGAACAAGAACAAATTCATCCCCACCGAGCCGGGCAACCGTATCCCATTCACGAACCGTCTGCTGCAACCTTTGCCCGACCTGTATCAACAGCTCATCGCCAATCAGATGACCTGCCGAATCATTGATGTTCTTGAAGTTATCAAGATCGATAAAGGCCAGGGCTCCGTGGCTCTGGTCTCGGGTACTACTGTTCAACGCCTGCGCCAGGCGGTCTCTGAGCAAACGACGGTTCGGCAAACCGGTCAAGGCATCATAGAACGCCAGCTGCTCGATTTCGGATTCGGAACGTTTCCTGTCGGTCACATCATAGAAATAACCGTGCCAGATGATGCTGTCATCGGCCAATCGGGCCGGCATCGATCGCGCTTCCATCCAGGCCGTGGAACCGTCGTGTCTCAGGGCCCTGAAATGGGTTTCGAACGGTGTCATCTGACTGCGCGATTCATCGACCTTTTCCGAGAAAGATGCCTTGTCCTGTTCATCGATCAGATCCAGCAAAGGCCTCGCATCCGGCTGAAGCATATCCGCAGTCAGCCCAAACATATCGCTTACTTTGTCGCTGATAAACGGAAAGGTCGCCCGCCCGTCAGGGTATACCCTGAACTGGAATATGACCCCGGGAAACTGCTCGGAATAGCGGTAAAGACTGTTCTCGAAGCGCACATTACTGCTGGCGAGGATCTGTCGGTGCACCGAGGCCCCAAGGACATCAGCAATCTGCAGGAGAAACCGTTCGGTCTCTGGATCCCGTGTGGTAGGCAAGTCAAGAAAATCAAAACCCAGTATGCCGCGATTCTCCCCCTCTAGCTGCAAGCCAACGAGCATCAGGCTTCGGATGCTTTCGCGACGGAATTCCAGTTTCTCTTCTTCCGCCGCATGCGGCAGTTGCTCTACCTCGGGGATCACCAGAACCGGGAAGCGCTGAAGCTGGTCCAGGAGCCAGGGAAAACGCGCCATAGGCGTATGCTTGATAGCATCTCGCTGAGGTGGCGCGCCATTCAAACAGGCTTCATGGGTTATGGAGATGGTCTGTGTGGCGTCGTCGAACATGATCAGATAAGACCGATCTGCCCGGAGCCGGTGTCCAAGCTCGGAAAGGAACTTGTGGATACTGCCATCCAGTTGGTCAATGGTCGACCGGGCAAGGCTCAGAGCCAGTCTGTAAACAAACTCTTGCTGATCCCGGGTAACTGCGTCTACCATCGCCTGAGGGCTCCTTCCCAGCAGTACTTCTTTTTGCCAGCCAAACCTGCTGACAAGCCATTACTGGTGTTCAATTGCCCTCCTACTATAGCCCACGTGGCTACGACCGGGGCGGTCTTGTCACGATGCGTCGTTGTAGATCGTTTTGTACTGCCTGATCAATTCATCGACCCGACCCGAGTTCACCAGTTTATACAGAGCGTCGGCAATCAACTCCCTGAGTTCGAAGGAGTTGCAGGACGATGCCTTGGAAAAGGCGAAAAACAGACCTTCACGACTAATCGGGGTTTCCAGGGCAACAAACTCGTCAGCAAGACCAAGGTACTCCAGCTTCACCTCTCCTTGCAAAACTTCATAAAGCACGTAATCCACCCGATCCACCAGCGCCATCTGGAAGGATTGCTCAATTGACCTCACCCCTTCAATGTTCAGGTTCTTGTCCGCATATCGGTCAAAATTCTGACCAAAACTGTTGTTAATCAATGTACTGCCGCGCTTGCCCAACAAATCCGGCCAGTGCCGGTAGACAAACTCCTGGCCCGAGGGAACCCAAACAGCCGTCGGCATATACGTAATCGGAGGCAGCAGATAGTCCAGATAACCAATGCGCTCCGAGGTAATGAACGCCCCCGCCACCAGGTCAATGTCACCCTGGCGCGCCATGCGCTGGACCCGGGCCCAGGAGCCGATGTCTCTCACTTCAATGGTTACGCCAAGGGGCTCAGTGATTTCCTCCAGCAACGCAGGTACCGCACCAATGAGGTATCCCGGACGATCATCATCCCGCCAAAGCAACGGTGGGTATTCAGGGTTTCCGCTTACCGTCAGCGTAGTGCATGAGGTGGCCGGCAAGGCAGCCGCAGTCGCCTGAAACATTAGGGCAACCAAAAAGACAAAGGGTTTGCCCGCTGTAGACGCGAATGATTTATTCAACTCTGACAAGAACCTCTTTCTGCCAGCCCAAACGGCCGGTTTCAGCGATCTGGCGACGTATACCCGGGACAGGCCGGACCATGAAAAGATCACCATTTCGACCCACCATAGCACGGGGTACGCCCGTTGCCTTAGCTATGTCCGCATGGGTTTCCATATGCTCAGCCTCCCCATGAACCGGGATGGCAATGGCGGGTCTGACCCATCGGTACATCAACTCCAGCTCTTCCTGGGCTGGATGGCCTGAGGCATGGATTGGCAATTCCGCGTCCTCGGCGGTAATGACTTTGACGCCCAGCGCCTTCAGCCTGGTGATTAACGCCTCGATGAGTTCCTCGTTGCCAGGGATGGCGCGGGCGCTGAAGATAACCGTATCGCCCGCCTCCAGTTCGAAATCCGGGTGACTGCCAGCCGCCAACCGGCGCAACGCCGTCCTCGGTTCACCCTGACTGCCCGTTGCCACTGCCAGGACTTCCGCCCGGGGCAGGTAACCCAGATGGGACGAATTGATTAACTGATCTGCCGAATCCCACAGACCGGCCGCCCTGGCCGCGCCACTCATATTGATCAGGGACCGCCCCAACAACCCCATGTAACGTCCTGTCTCCCGTGCGACCGAGGCCAGGGTATGCAGCCTGGCAATGTTGCTGCCAAAACAGGTAACCACCACACGCCCCTCGGCGGAACGGACTGCCTGAAGGAGCCCTGCACGCAGGGCCGCCTCTGACACCGAATGACCAGACACGGTGGCGTTGGTGGAATCGCATACCATTGCGTTCACACCCTCTTGTGCCAGGTCGGTAAAGGTTTTGACAGAATAGCCATGCCCCACCAGTGGTTGCTCATCCAGCTTCCAGTCTCCGCTGTGGAAAATGTTGCCGGCAGGAGTGCGAATCATCAGTGCGTTCGGATCCGGAATGGAGTGCGTCAACGCCAGCCATTGAACACTGAACGGGCCGATCTGCTTACTCTGCCCGGCTTCCACTTCGATAATTGGCACCCTGTGCAGCAGATCGAACTCTGCCAGTTTGCGGCGCAGAATTTCGGCGGTGAACCGGCTGGTGTATATCGGGCACTGCAACAGAGGCCAGAGATAGGGCACAGCCCCGACGTGGTCTTCATGGGCATGGGTGATAACCAGTCCTGTCAGGCGGTCACGGCGGTCGGCAATGAAGGCCGGATCGGCCATCTGCACCGGAGGCTCACCCCGATGATGCACTGTGCCATCGGCAGCCATACGCCCGGGCTTTGGGAAAGTAACCCCACAATCCACCATCAACCAGGCACCATTGTGCCCGTAGAGGTTGAGATTCATACCGATTTCGCCGGTGCCACCCAGCGGTAAAAACCACAGATCAGGCTCTTCGGGAATCATTCCGCGTTCCGGTCCATATACTTCAACACCAGGTCCTCGTGTATGCCTTCCAGTTCAATCAATTTCAATGCGGCCCGGATATCGTCCGCGTACTGAATCGCGGGCGAGTTCTTTGCCACTGCGATGTAGGAGCGCTCACCCGGCATAAAGAACGGTGAGACTTTAGCGTCCAGTCCAAGCCTTTTAACGACGTACAAACCGACTAGCTCTGGCGCGATGACAACATCCACCCGGCCCTTCTCCATCATCAGCATCAGGTTTTCGTAACGGGGCGCCGGTTCTTTGAGCAGCTCTTCATCATGGTCAAACCGGGAAAAATAAGACGCGCCCTCAAGCACCCCAACCACTCTGTCATGAAGATCGGCATAGCGCTGAATACTGTGCTCTTCGTTCAGATAGAAAAACAGCCGTCGTTCAGGAGGAAACGCAGGCGCCACGAATTCCATTAGATTGGCTTTGTCTTCGGTCTGGGTAGGGCCAAGCATGACATCGACCTCGCCCTGCTGGACCATCCTCAAGATCCGCCTGAATGGCGCTTCCCGGTAGCGAACGTCCCACCCCAGCCGATCGGCTATGGCCTCGAAGATCTCCACGTACAGGCCAGCTCGCTCGTGCCCCTGAACAATCCAGTAGGGTGGCGCATGGCTAACGCCTACGGTAACGGTCAGTGCCTCCACGGTTTCCGTACCCTGCTGGGCTGAGACCGGGGACATCAATGCTGTCAGAAGGGCGGCTATAAGCACGCGCATTCCTGTAATCCTTGTCTGAGAACTCGTGGCGTTTTCATACAGTCTGATCATCAGTCTCCAGTATAGACGGTTCAAGATCCACAACAGTCTGGATTACGTACTCACGGTTGAATTTGGTCACCCATGACACAAGGTTCTGTTCCAGACCCGTCAAGAAGTGCCATTCACTCGTCAATGCAAAAGGACGTACACCATGAAAATTCTGATGGTTCTAACTTCCCATGACCAGATGGGCGACACTGGCCACAAGACCGGCTTCTGGCTCGAAGAGTTCACCGCGCCCTATTACGTGTTCCGGGATGCGGGTGCTGACATCACCATCGCGTCGCCCAAGGGTGGTCAGCCACCCGTAGACCCGAACAGCGAGACGGAAGAAGCACTCACCGAAACCACCCGTCGATTCCAACAGGATGCCCACGCCAAGGAGTCTCTTGCCAGCACCAAAAAACTGACCGATGTGAACATGAACGGGTACGACGCCATTTTTTATCCGGGTGGTCACGGCCCGCTTTGGGACCTGGTCAACGACGACAAGTCCGTTGCCTTGATCAAAAGCACCTATGAACAGGACAAGATCATTGGCGCGGTCTGCCATGCGCCCGCCGTGTTCAAGAATGTGGAGGTAAAGCCGGGCCAGAACATTGTTGGTGGTCGAAATGTGACTGGGTTCAGCAACAGCGAGGAAGACGCGGTAGGCCTGAGCGGCGTCGTCCCCTTCCTCCTCGAAGACATGCTGAAAGCCAATACAGCCACCTACACCCGGGGTGACGACTGGGCACCGCACATTGTGGTGGACGGCAAGTTGATCACCGGTCAGAACCCAGCCTCATCGGAGGGTGCCGCAAAGGCCGTGGTACAGGCTCTCCAGGAAGCCTGACCCGAGAAATCCCGGGACCGGATGAGTGCTCTCATCCGGTCCCGTCAGTCACGAAACCCTTCGATTAAACTTCCTTTACCGTTCACAACAGCGTCTCATATCTGTGCTAACGTTTTGAGGAATATCTCAAAAAAGCTGGCCAACGCTATGAGCAACCCGAAACACACGCTTTTCTGGATGACGCTGTTCCTCGGCGTGGTCGTCATCGTCGGCGCCCTGATCCACAAACCCCTGATCTCCGCCTTTATGGCCAACTGGGTGTTCAATCTGCTGATCGTCGGGGTTCTGATCGTTGGTATTGCACTCACTTACCGGCAGGTATTTGTCCTGTTTCCGGAACTGAAGTGGATCGCACAGTTCCGCACCGGCCACGCGGGACTCTCCGTGGTACAGGAACCCCGACTGCTCAAGCCTCTGGCCCGCCAATTGGGGGAAGACGCCAAGCGGGACCGGTTTACCCTCTCAACCCTGTCACTGAGAACCGTGCTCGACGGCATTCATTCCCGCATGGATGAACAGCGGGAGATCACCCGCTACTTCATCAGCCTGCTGGTATTTCTCGGGTTGCTGGGCACCTTCTGGGGGCTGCTGGGCACCATCAACTCGGTCGGCCAGGTTATTACCGGCCTGGATATGAGCCAGAAAGATTTCGGGAAGGTGTTTGCGGAGCTCCAGAAAGGCCTGCTTACGCCTCTTGAGGGCATGGGTACGGCGTTCAGTTCTTCCCTGCTTGGCCTGGGCGGCTCACTGATTCTCGGCTTCCTCGATATCCAGGCCGGTCATGCCCAGAACCGCTTCTACGATGGCCTGGAAGAGTGGCTCACAGGCGTTACCAATCTGGTAGATCGGGTTGACGACGAGAAAGACCTGTCATGATCGGATCCAGGCGCCGAAGCCGAAGCACCACCAACGTCTGGCCAGGGTACGTGGATGCGCTCTCCGCCCTGTTAATGCTGGTGATCTTCATGCTGCTGGTGTACGTGGTCAGCCAGCTTTACCTTTCCCAGACCCTGTCAGACCGGGATACCCAACTGGCACAGCTCAATGCCCAGCTGACCGAGTTATCGGAACTTCTGGGTCTTGAGCAGAGCAAGACCGACGCGCTGGAAAACCAGATGGCCAGTCTGCAGGATGACTACAGCGCCAGCCTGAACCGCAACGACGCTCTGGTGAACCAGCTGGAATCCACCCGCGAGCAACTGATGCGTCAGACTGCCATGGCTGAAGCCCAGACGGAACGACTGGCAAATCTGGAAGCATCCGTTGATGAGAAAGACGAGATGTCCGCCAGCCAGCAGGCAATGATCCTGCGATTGTCCAATCAGATCGCCTCATTGCGGGAACAGCTCAGGCAGATCGCCTCAGCGCTGGAATTGCAGGAACAGATGACGGCGGACAAAGAGCAGGAACTGGAGCAGGTCAGCCGACGGCTCAATACCCTGCTGGCCGAGCGCGTTAACCAGCTGGAACAGTACCAGTCGGAATTCTTTGCCCGACTGCGGGATATTCTCGCCGGTAATGAGAATGTCCGGATCGTCGGTGATCGATTCCTGCTGCCGTCCGAGCTTCTGTTCGCCTCGGGTTCTGCCGAGCTGGGCGAAGCAGGCCGGCAGGAGCTGGATAAACTGGCGAACATCCTGCTGGATGTCTCCGCCAGAATACCCGACGACGTCGACTGGATCCTGAGGATCGACGGTCACACTGACATCCTGCCCATCAATACCCCGAGGTTCCCCTCCAACTGGGAGCTGTCCACTGCCCGCGCCGTTGCCGTGGTTCGCTACCTTGCCGGCCAGGGTGTCCCGGATCGGCGCATGGCGGCCGCCGGGTTTGGCGAGTTCTTCCCGGTGGCGGAAGGCACCTCAGCGGAAGCACTGCAAAAAAACCGGCGGATTGAGCTGAAGCTGACGGATCGTTAGTCCCGAGAGTGAGACAGCAAGGCATTGACCGTCATGGTGTAAGGAGCCTCTATGCCCAAACGGTCACAGCGGCGCAGCACTGCACCGGCGATACTGTCGAGTTCCAGGGGCCGGCCTTTTTCCTTGTCGACCAGCATGGAGGTCTTGATGGCATTGAAGTTACTGATCAGATCGAACATTTCGTCCAGATCTTCGGGTCCGAGATTGACGTCGTCGGCTTTCGACGCGGCCACCGTTTCCGCCATCATGCCGTGAACCATCTTCTGGAACTCCGGATGATGAGTCAGACTCCGGGTATCCAGTCCGGTCAGGGCCGAGAGCGGGTTTACGCCGTTGTTGATCACCAGCTTGCGCCAGAGCTCGTACCGGATGTTGTCAGAAACGGTTGTCGGAATACCGGCCGCTTCGAGTTCGGTCTGTAATTGCAGCAACAACGGGCGACGTGCATCCAGCGCTGCGGCCAGCGGCCATTCACCCATGACAATTTGCGCAGGCCCTTCCGCTTCAACCACCCCCGGCTGAACAATGTGCCCACCGATTCTCACCGCCAGGCCACCCAGAATCCGCTGTTCCCCCAGAAGCGATGCCAGGGCAGGCTCATTATCCACTCCGTTCTGCAGTGACAATACAGGCACCTTGCCGTGGCCGAGCCAGGGTCCCAACTCCTCCAGCATTGCCTCCTTTGCTGTGGATTTGAGGGTGACGACAACGACATCAAAATCATCCGGCCGGTAACGGGAGACCACCCCCGAATGATCCATTGCCTGAACCGGAAACGACCAGACCTCCTCCCCGTACTGGACCGTCAGACCACGTTCCCGCAGCGCCTCCAGGTGTGCACCGCGCGCGGTGAGAACAAGGTCGTGTCCGGCATGCAACAGGCGGGCGGCGTAGTAGCCACCGATGCCGCCTGCGCCAACGATCAACAATCTGAGCTTGCTGGCCATCAGAAATGAATAACCGTCCGGATGCTCTTGCCCTCATGCATCAGGTCAAACGCCTTGTTGATGTCTTCCAGAGGCATTTCATGGGTAATGAACACATCCAGCGGAATCTCACCCTTCCCGGCCTTTTCAACGTAACCCGGCAGCTCGGTGCGACCTTTCACTCCACCAAAGGCCGAACCACGCCATACCCGACCGGTAACCAGCTGGAACGGTCGGGTGCTGATTTCCTCACCGGCTCCGGCAACACCAATGATGGTGGATTCGCCCCAGCCTTTGTGACAGGCCTCAAGCGCTGCACGCATCAGTTTCACGTTACCCACGCATTCGAAGGTGTAATCGGCACCACCGTCGGTCATCTCGACGATCACTTCCTGGATCGGCTTGTCGTAGTCGTTGGGATTCACTACGTCAGTGGCGCCCAGCTGTTTTGCGATGTCGAATTTACCCGGGTTAATGTCAACACCGATGATCCGGCCAGCCTTGGCCATTTTTGCACCAATGATCGCCGCCAGGCCGATGCCGCCGAGACCAAAAATGGCCACGGTAGCGCCTTCTTCAACCTTGGCGGTGTTCAGCACGGCACCAATGCCGGTCGTCACGCCACAGCCGAGCAGACAGACCTTGTCCAGAGGCGCTTCCTTGGGAATCCTGGCCAGGGAAATTTCCGGCAGCACCGTGTACTCGGAAAACGTAGAGCAACCCATGTAGTGATATAGCGGTTCACCCTTGTAGGAAAAACGGGAGGTGCCGTCCGGCATCACACCTTTACCCTGGGTTGCACGCACGGCGCCGCACAGGTTGGTCTTGCCAGAGGTGCAGAATTTGCACTCCCCGCATTCGGCGGTATACAAGGGGATCACATGATCGCCCACTTCGAGGTTCTTCACGCCTGGCCCAACCGCCTCCACAATGCCACCGCCTTCGTGACCTAGAATGGTCGGAAAAAGGCCTTCCGGATCGGCTCCCGACAGAGTGTAGGCATCGGTATGACAAACGCCGGTGGCCACAATGCGCACCAGAACCTCACCTTCCTGGGGCGGAGCAACATCAACTTCAACGATTTCGAGCGGCTTGTTGGCTTCGAAGGCCACCGCGGCACGGGATTTGATCACTTTCGGCTCCTTGATTACTCGGTCGCTGTTAACGGGCGGCGACATTTCAGCCCTCACGTGTTTGAATCATTCTACTCGACTTGGTGATAACCATGTTGCTCAAAATCTTTTCTGAATCTTGAGCGTATCTAGAAGGCAGAATCAAAAGGTTGAGGAGCCATAACGTTGCGCACGCTTTACTGGTTTACGCGGGATCTTCGCCTGCACGATAACAGCACGCTGCTGGCTGCGTCGAAATCCGACATGCTGCTGTGCGTGTATGTGGTGGATCCGCGCTGGTTCTCGCCCGGACCTCTGCAGAGTAAATCCATGGGGGATCATCGGTGGCGTTTCCTTTGGCAAAGCCTGATGGCACTGGAGCGAAGCCTGAGACCACTGGGACAGCGCCTGCACATTGCCTATGGCGAACCGGAGACGGTGATTCCGGCACTGGTCCATGCGTACCAAATTGGCCGGGTAATCCGCTCGCGGTTACCCGGTACCCGGGAGGCCAGTCAATGGCAAACTCTCAAGGAACAATTGCCAGACACCCTGTTTCAGCAATTCGAAACCCTCAGTCTGTTTACCGAGGGTTCGCTGCCGATGGCCTTGCAGGATCTGCCGGAAACCTTCTCACAATTCCGCAAACAGGTAGAGAAAACCGGTGAACGCTGCTCAGAACGGCTCAGGATTCGCACGCTTACCGCCTTACCCCCGCCGCCGGGCTTCCCAGAGGACAACCGGGGCGCCTGCCCGCGCATATCGGAGCCCGTGCACCCGTTACAGTTCGTGGGCGGTGAAGCCACAGGCCTGAAGCGACTGCAGGCGTTTGTCTACGACAATCACAGCATTGATCGCTACAAAGAGACCCGAAATGCCCTGGACAGCTGGGATGCCTCCTCCAAATTCTCGCCCTGGCTGGCCAACGGCTGTGTTTCGGTCCGCGAAGTGGCGGAAACCATCACCGAGTACGAAGCCAGCGAGACCAGGAACGAGTCCACTTACTGGCTGTGGTTTGAGCTGCTCTGGCGCGAGTACTTCTACTGGTACGCTCTGAAACATGGCGCCAGCCTGTTTCGCCGGGATGGCGTCCAGCGCAAGCACCGACACGGCACCTTCTACGGCCACCGTTTCCAGGCCTGGTGTCACGGCAACACGGAATATCCGATCGTGAACGCAGCCATGAACCAGCTGCGGGAAACCGGCTACATGAGCAATCGGGCCAGGCAGCTGGTAGCAAGCTGTTTTATCAATGAACTGGGCTTGGACTGGCGTTACGGGGCAGCGTGGTTTGAAGAACAGCTGATCGACTATGATGTGGGGAGCAACTACGGCAACTGGCAGTACCTGGCTGGCGTAGGCGCGGACCCCCGAGGCCTGCGGCAGTTCAACCTCGACAAGCAGACGCAACAATACGACCCTGTTGGCACCTTTGTAGATCGTTGGGGCGGACACGCGGAACAGCCCGTGGGATTACACACAGTAGATGCGGCAGACTGGCCCCTGTTGTAAAAGGCACACAGCCATGAGCACTATGACGAACAACGAAAACACCAGCACAGCGCGGGAAACCCTGGCCCGCATCATCGACACCAGCTCTCCCGCCAGCCTGCTGAGCTGCGGCGCTCTGGCCACCGAAATGTCCCGGATCTGGCAGGAACACCAGGACGGGGTCAACGTCCGTACTCTGGACACCGCCGATCCGAATGCCAGTCTGTTTCTGGATCGGGTCGCAGACCTTGCACTGATCACCGACACGCTTGAACACCTGCCCCACGGTGAAGGCGCACTGCTGCTGGGTCAGCTCAGGAACTACGGCACCCACCAGATTGCAGTACTGGTGGGTGAAACGCCGGACTGGGCATTTACCGATTTCATTGGCCTCGGTTTCCGGCGTCATGCAGAGTTGGAAAATGATAACGGCGTACTCACGCTCTACACCTACAATCTGGATACTTACAACCATAAACGCGCCTGGAACAATCCAGAGAAATGGGCCAATCCGGAAATGTGGGGAAAAGCATGGTGGTGAACAGTCCGTCTTCCAGAAAACTCAAACCCAGTACTCTTCGAATCGGCACCCGATACCGGGCCAGTCGCCTGAAAGGTCCCTATGACGCCATCGTGATCGGCTCCGGCATTGGCGGCCTGACCACGGCTGCGTGCCTGGCAAAAGCCGGCAAGAAGGTGCTGGTGCTGGAACAGCATTACACCGCCGGAGGCTATACCCATAGCTACGCCCGCAACGGGTATGAATGGGACGTTGGTGTTCACTACATCGGCGATATGGGCTCTTCTCACACCCTTGGCCGCAGGCTGTTCGACTACATTACCGACGGCAAGCTGGAATGGGCTCCCATGGATGAGAACTACGACCGGTTCTTCCTTGGCGATAAGGTGATCAACCTGCGAGCCGGCCGGGAAGGCCTGCGTCTCTCTCTGTTGCAGGCCTTTCCCGACGAACAGGACGCTATCGACCAGTACCTGAAACTGCTGGGCAAAGTGGCCGATGGCATGCAGTGGTACACACTCTCCAAGCTGACGCCCGGCCTGCTCAGTTCCATTGTTAACAAAGGGCTGGATGTTGCCTTGCCGGACTGCTTCAACAAGACCACGTGGGAGGTTCTGAGTGAACTGACTGACAATCAGGAACTGATCGGCGCGATCACAGGTCAGTGGGGCGATTGCGGCGTCACCCCCAGACAGTCCAGTTTCATGGTCCACGCCCTGATTGCCAAACACTACCTGTACGGTGGTTTTTATCCCGTTGGCGGGGCATCAGAAATCGCGAACACGATAATCCCTGTTATCCAGAAGCCGGGCGGTGAAGTGTTCACCTACGCCGACGTTACCGACATCCTGATCGAAAAAGGCAAGGCGACCGGTGTGCGTATGGCCGATGGTGAAGACATCCGCGCACCGCTGGTGATCAGCAATGCGGGCGTGATCAATACCTTTGAAAAGCTGCTTCCGCCGGACGTCGCCAGGAAGGTCGGGTATGAAAGCAAACGCCGGCACATCATACCGTCCATGCCCCACATCGGCCTGTACATCGGCCTGAAGGGCACGCCCGACGAACTGGGTCTGCCCAGAACCAATTTCTGGATCTACCCCAGTGCCGACCACGATGGCAACGTGCAGCAATTCATGGACGACCCGGAACACACGGATTTCCCGGTCGTGTACATTTCCTTCCCGGCGGCCAAGGACCCGGACTACCAGAATCGCTGGCCGGGCACCTCCACCATCGAGATTGTAGCGCCCACCACCTGGGAGATGTTCGAGCCCTGGCAGGACACCATCTGGGGCAAGCGCGGCGAAGACTATGAGACCCTGAAACAGAAGATCACCGACCAGTTGCTCGACGTCATGTATGAAAAGCTGCCTCAACTTCGGGGCAAGGTGGATTACGTCGAGACCTCCACGCCACTCTCCACCGCGTGGTTCTGCCGCTATGGGCGGGGCGAACTGTACGGCCTGGATCACAACCCCGAGCGTTTCGAACAGGACTGGCTGAAGCCGAAAACCGACATTCCCGGGCTCTATCTCACCGGTCAGGACATCCTTACCTGTGGTGTCGTAGGTGCCATGATTGGTGGTCTGGTCAGCACCCTTGCCATTCGGGGCTGGCGCGGCGCCGGGTTGGCAAAACGCATATTCGTGGGGTAACAGGCGTTGCCCAGGCCAATCTGCCCCGCCTGCCACGTGCATCCCAATATCTGCGTGTGCGACACCTGCGCACCGGTGTTGAACAGCACCCCGGTGTCCGTGCTCCAGCACCCGGGCGAGATCGGTCACGCAAAGGGCACGGTTCGCATCCTGTCCCGGTGTCTTGCCCGGTTACAGGTAGTCCACGGCGAGACACCGGCCGAGTTCCGCCAGGCCGGCTTTGATACAGAAGTCCACGCCCCGGGCTCGGCGCTGCTGTTCCCCGGCCCGGGCAGCTGCGCGCTCGAATCGGCGGATCTGAGCCACATCCGTCACTGGATAGTACTGGATGGCACCTGGCGCAAGGCCGCCCGGATCCTGCACCAGAATCCGACACTGGCCGCACTGCCCCGTTTTCACTTCTCTCACCCTCCGGCTTCCGCCTACGCCATCCGCAAGGCGCCAGGGGAACACAAGCTCGCGACAGCCGAAGCGGTGGCCTATCTGCTGAACGTGATTGAACCGGAACTGGATACCCGCCCGATCACCACCGCCCTGCACGCGCTGGTGACCAGACAGCTTGCCCAGATCCCGACCCGACTGCACAAACACTACCAGTAACACCACCCGGTGAGACGACCCTCGTTTCCGGACGTAAGCTCCTGACACACAATTGCAACCAGGAGCAGCCCATGCCCGAAGAATTCAGCCCTGCAGACCTCTCCCGCATCATCGAAATGGCCTGGGAGGATCGCACTCCCTTCGAGGCGATTGAGGACCTGTACGGCCTCAGGGAAAAGGATGTCATCAGAGTCATGCGTCGGGAACTGAAAGCCGCCAGTTTCCGGCTCTGGCGCAAACGGGTGAGCGGCCGCGACACAAAACACCGTGAACTCCGACCTGCAGGGATCACCAGGGGGTATTGCCCAACCCAGTACAAGCATCGATAGCGGCCTTGCCATTGGAATTTGGTCGGGGCTGCGCGATGATATCAAGGCATTAACCAATCAAGGAACGCCGTCCATGCCACTGTTCAACCAGAAAAATGCCCGGAAGCAGCTGGATGCCGAGGCCGGCAAGGTAAATCCGGCAGACCTGGAAAAGCTGCTGGAACGCCAGCGCAAGATTGAAGACAAAGTGAAAGGCAGCGGCAAGCTGGCCCGCTTCAGTACCGATATCAAGCTCATGTTTTCCATGATCAGGGATTACTGGAATGGCAACTACCGAAACGTGCCCTGGAAAAGCATCGCAGCCATTGCCGGGGCTCTGCTGTATGTCCTCAACCCTATCGATGTCATACCGGATCTGATTCTCGGCTTCGGGTTTCTGGACGACGCCGGCGTCGTCGCTATGTGTCTGAAATTGGTGGAGTCTGATCTACTCCGCTATGCTGCATGGGTAGAGGAGAAGGAAGAACGCGAAAACCAGGTCAGCGCCAATTGATTAAATTCTGAACTGACGGTATTCTCTCGCCCCTGCTATCGAAACACCTGCATCTTACTTGGAGTTGCTGTGGATTTAGCCACCCTCATCGGCCTTGCTGGCGCAACGCTGCTTATTGCGTCCGCCATTATTCTTGGTGTTTCGCCAACGGTTTTCATCAACCCCGCATCCCTGTTGATCGTTGTCGGGGGCACCATGTTCGTGGTGTTGGCCAAATTCAGTGTTGGCCAATTCCTTGGAGCCTTCAAAGCAGCGGTCCGGGCCTTCAAGTTCAAATTGCCGGAAACTCAGGCCAGCATCGAAGAGCTGGTAGAGATTGCCAACGTGGCCCGGAAAGAAGGCGTTCTGGGTCTTGAGGGCCGGGAGATAAGCAGTCCGTTTCTTGCCCAGGGTATTCAGATGCTGGTAGACGGACAGGACGGCAAAACGATCAAGGAGCTTCTGAACAAAGAGCGCCTGATGACCCTTGACCACAACCGATCCGGCGCCAAAGTCTTCACGGCCATGGCAGACGTTGCACCGGCCATGGGCATGATTGGAACCCTGATAGGTCTGGTTCAGATGCTGTCAAACATGGAGGATCCGAAATCCATCGGTCCCGCCATGGCGGTCGCTCTTCTGACAACTCTTTACGGCGCTATGATTGCGACGATGTTTGCCACACCGATTGCGGACAAGTTATCCCTCCGAATGACGGAAGAAGCCCGGATGCAATCGCTGTACATCGACGCTCTCGTGGCCATCCAGGAAGGCACAAACCCCCGCATCATTGAGCAGATGCTCTCAAGTTATCTGCCGCCCAAGGAACGCGAGAAAGTGGCTGAAGCCGAAGGCGCCTGACCATGGACGAATTGCCTGAAGAAGAAAAACCGGGGATTCCGGCGTGGGTTGTCACCTTCGCCGATCTTATGTCCCTGCTGATGTGCTTCTTCGTGCTACTGCTGTCCTTCTCGGAAATCGACGCCCAGAAATTCAAGCAGATTGCCGGCGAACTCTCCAAAGC
Organism: Marinobacter sp. F3R08; assembly: GCF_018860425.1. Classification (GTDB taxonomy): domain Bacteria; phylum Pseudomonadota; class Gammaproteobacteria; order Pseudomonadales; family Oleiphilaceae; genus Marinobacter. Next base: position 398,738 of record NZ_JAHKPI010000020.1, read on the forward strand.
TTTCGGTGTGCAGCGCGACGTGCCGTCTCTGGAAATTCCAAAAGGCACCAGCCCGATATTCGACAAGTTTTCCCCGGCTCCACCGGAGCCCACCGTGATCAACGAAGTGAAACAGACCACCACTGAAGAGAATCCCGAACTTCAGACTCTGAAAAGCCCGACCGATGCGGCGGTAGAATCCGCGATGGACGAGCAGATGCAGGAGACCATGGACGAGATTCTGCAGGTTCTGGAGCCTGCCATTACTGACGGCCGCATCAATGTCAGTGAAGACCAGAGGCACATCGTGATCCGGGTGGAAGAAAAAGGCTCCTTCCCTTCCGGGTCGGCCCAGCTGACCTGGGAATTCGAAGGCCTGCTGCTGGACATGGCCGAGGTCATTCAGGGTATTCCGGGTGATCTCACCATTGAGGGTCACACCGACAACATTCCCATCCGTACCGACCGGTTCTACAGCAACTGGGATCTCTCCGCCGCCCGCGCAGCAGCCGTGGCCAACGTTCTGGTAGCACGAGACCAGGTAGAACCTACCCGTCTGTCGGTTACAGGGCTCGCCGATACCCAGCCCAGGGTGCCCAACAGCTCCGCCGACAATCGTGCAAAGAACCGCCGAGTCGAAATCATCATCGACCTTTCCGGTCCGCTGCAGGAGCAGGAAATCCGGCTTCGGGAGCTTATCCACTCGGAATCCGACGACGAGCAGTCGCCCCTGGACATCGAATCCAGCACTGCCACGTCAGGCGAAATCAGCTGGTAGAGCTCACACCAGATTGGTGCGCCGGCTCAAATATCGCACATATCTAGTGCAATAATCTCACCAAAGAACCTGTTACCCCTTCGCCATACCTCGCTAACCTGCCAACCACTCTTAATGTGCATTATTTTGGAACACATCTTGCTTATCCTGCACCTCATGAATGCACAACCCAACAAAAAGGGCCCATCAGAGGCCTGATACACAATATCAGGAGCGAAACCCCGTGGACATCACGAGTGCAGTGCACACCCTGACAGAGAGCGCCAACACGCTGTTTATCCTCATCGGCGCCATCATGGTCCTGGCCATGCACGCCGGCTTTGCCTTTCTTGAAGTAGGCACCGTTCGTCACAAGAATCAGGTCAATGCGCTGGTCAAGATCATGACCGACTTCGGCATCTCCGCTGTGGCCTATTTCTTTATTGGCTATTACATCGCTTACGGCAGCCATTTCATGAGTGACGCCGCCGAACTGACCGCTGCCAACGGCTATGATCTGGTGAAGTTTTTCTTCCTGATGACCTTCGCAGCCGCTATTCCCGCCATCGTCTCCGGTGGCATTGCCGAGCGCGCCAGATTCTATCCAATGCTGATTGCCTCCGGCCTGATCGTGGCTTTCGTTTACCCGTTCTTTGAAGGCATGATCTGGAACGGCAACTACGGTTTCCAGGGCTGGCTTGAGAACCAGTTTGGTGCATCTTTCCACGACTTCGCCGGCTCCGTTGTGGTGCATGCGGTCGGTGGCTGGATCGCTCTGGCAGCCGTGCTTATCCTGGGAGCCCGGAAAGGGCGCTACCGTAATGGAAAAGTTATCGCCTTTGCTCCTTCGAATATTCCGTTCCTGGCCCTCGGCGCCTGGATCCTGACCGTTGGCTGGTTCGGTTTCAACGTGATGTCTGCCCAGACCCTGGACGGCATCAGCGGCCTGGTAGCCGTCAACAGTCTGATGGCCATGGTGGGCGGCATTCTGGTTTCCATGCTGCTGGGCCGCAAAGATCCGGGTTTCATCCACAACGGCCCTCTGGCAGGCCTGGTAGCCGTATGTGCCGGTTCTGATCTGATGCATCCGGTTGGCGCTCTGATCACCGGTGGCGTAGCCGGCGCCATCTTTGTCTATCTGTTTGAGTGGGCCCAGGCAAAAATCGAACGCCTGGACGATGTCCTGGGTGTCTGGCCGCTGCACGGTGTGTGTGGCGTCTGGGGTGCTATTGCCTGCGGCATATTCGGCCAGGAAGCACTTGGCGGCCTGGGCGGCGTCAGCCTGATGTCCCAGATCATCGGTTCCATCGCCGGGGTTGTCGTCGCTTTCGCCGGTGGATTGGCTGTGTATGGAATTATCAATGCGGTGTCCGGCGTGCGCCTGACAGAAGAGGAAGAGTTCAACGGAGCCGACCTCAGCATTCACCGCATTGGTGCCAACGCCGTCGAATAGCCACTCGGTCTGGCCGGGGTTCAGTCACCGTATCCGGTCAGCTCCATGTAGCCCACCCCGCCATGGCTGCCGGATACGGAGACCGGGCTTTCCCAGTAGGGGTAGAGCCCGGTATTCCGATAGTCCCCCGGGGGCGCGGCCACGTCCAGATTCAGACCGACGTCTGGCACCGCCAGTTGCCACCTACGCGGATACCCCTCACTGGTCGTTAATGGCGACATCCTGAGCTGATCGGCGCCAAGCGACATCGGCTCACCATGGACTGGAATCCAGGTACCGGCACGAAAATCACCCTCTTCTTCCCGTAGCTGGAAGGCCATCAGTTTGTCTCCGGACTCCAGGTGCAGCGCAAACCAATCCCAACCCTGCTGCCCGGCTTTGAGAAACTGGCTGCTCCACTCCCGGTCGAACCAGCCCCGTCCGGTCACCGCCAGCGCCTGATCGCCCAGAGTAACCGTGCCGTCTATCTGCAGGTTCACCAGACTGAAATACATGGACCCCTTGCCATCGGCGGCCTTGGCACTGAACCCATTGTCGCCGTGCGCAACGGGTTTGCCGTTGATCCGCAGGGTCAGGTCATAGGACCAGCCATCGGCCGCCACCTGCAACTGCCACGCGTCATTACCGGATGCCTCAAGCTGCCAGTCATCCAGCCACACAGCCAGTGGCTCTGCCCGGGCACCGGCATGACCAACATCGCCTCGGGCCAGCCTCTCGCCAAAGTAATGCTGGCTATCAAAGCTCACGGCAGCGTGGGCCATCCAGGCCGCTTCCAGAGGCCAGGTGCCGGGCTCAGGAGGCTCAGCGTCGGCCAGCCGCGGTGTGATTGCCTGGCGAAACTGGGTCCATTGCAGGCCCAGAGGCTCTCCCTCTTCAGTCTTCAGGTTGGCAGTCAGGTACCACCACTCTATGCGGTGTTGCGGATGAGGCCCGAAATCTTCGGGAAAGGTCAGGCGGTCACCGGGGCCAGGCTGCAGGAACGCCACCCCCGAATCACTCTCCGAGACACCGGCCAGGCCGGCAAACCCGGCTTCTTGCTGTGGTTCCGAGCAGCCCGCCAACGCAGCGACCAGAAACAGCCAGAAACGCCGCCTCATCGTTCACCTCCTGCCAGCGCACTGGCGCTCGCCGGAGCGGAAGCCTGAACTTGCAGCTGCCGGTGCATCAGGAGCGCAATACTGAAGCCGACCAGCAGGCTCAGCACCCCAAGTTCTGCCCAGAACGGCGGATAAACGGCCATCGGCAGGGACCAGCCAAACGCCAGCGGGTTGATACGATGCACCAGCACCCAGGTCAGCCAGATTCCCAGCGGTAAAGCCAGCACTGCAATCATGCTGGTCAGGGCGACTGCCAGGCGTGTCAGCTGTGCTGAAGCCTGTCGACGTGAAAGCCCCCACACCACCAGCAGACCGAAGTACCAGGCCCGGGTGGAGAAAAACACCCAGCCCATCATCAGTAAGGCAATCGCTGCCAGTATCAGGGTCAGGGCTGTCATGGCCCGGGTCAGCAGAAAGGTCTGATCAAAGATGGCAGAAGCCAGCGCTTCAATGGCCCGATTGTCCCGGACGACGACTTCGTCAACCTGCCACATCTGCTCCAACTGGCCTTTGATCGCCTCAATAGAGAAGGTCCCGGGCGATATCGACAGGCTCTGGAAATCGGGAACAAAACCCGGCGGCAACACAGCAACATCCAACAGAATTTCACCGGCAGGACGCCCGTAGTCAGGGTAGATCGCCAGTACCGGAAGATCTAACCTCCCGCCACCCAGTTGCACCGGCAAGGTCGCGCCCGGGTTAATTCCATGGCGCCGGGCGAGCTGCTCATTGACCATCAGACCCTGGCCCTGACGCAGCCGCTGCCAGGGCTCGGCAACGGATTCAAACAGTTGCCATCCGGTCACCAGAGGACCAACAGGACCCAGCGCAAACACATCCACAACCGTATCCTGCTTGCCGGCGGTGCCCATCAGCGTTGCCTCCCCCCGAACCACCTGATGCCACACCCCGGAGGATGCCAGCGCCTGCTGCTCCGACAGCCAGTCCAGTACTGGCCCCGGATCCACAGCGTCGGGCACCTCAATGTAATAACCGGCCGCGAGCCGTTGCGCCAGCCATCGGTCGAAGGTGCTCTCGAAGGTAGTGACCAGGGCCTGAACAGCCAACACCATAGCCAGGGCAAACTGCAGGGCCACCAATGGCAAGGCCAGGCGCCGGGCCAGCACCGACAGCTCCCGGTGGCGCCAGCGTGCCAGTGGATCCTTGTCACGCCCGGCCTGCCCGTCGGCGAGCCGGGAAATCAGCATTGGCGCCAGAGCCCCGGCCGCTACGAACACCATGGCCACGGCCATGAAAAGCCAGACCAGGGCGGACGCCCAAACCGACCAGGCAAGACCGGTGATCAACATCAGCAACAACAGCCCGGCAAACCCGCGGCTGCCTCCTGAGAGCCGCCGGCCCAGCGGCCGAAGGACGTCTGTCAGGCAAGCCACCAGAACCACCGCCTGCATAGTCACCATCGGCTTCAGCCAGCCTCCTCCCTGCCCGGCGTACAGGGGCTGATCAAACAGTCCTTCCAGCGCCCGCCCGAAACCACTGCCAAGGCCGATGGCCAGCCAGCGGCCAAGCCAGATCCCGGGCACAATGCACACCAGGCCCAACAGCAGGATTTCAACCACCAGCAGGCCGTTGATACGCCCCCTGGAAACACCAAACCGATGTAGCAGGGCAAAACTGTCGCGGCGCTGGGCCAACCCGAGCAGATAGACACTGCGTACCAGCAGAGCGGTAATCAAAAGCACAAGAACGCCCAGCGCATCCAGATTGAGCAGGAAACTGTCGCCCAGCTCTCCGGTCTCAGGGCCAACCCGGAAAGGCGCCAACTGGTAGCCTGAAGGGAGGTCAGCCGCACTGTGCGCATCCGACACCAGTAAAGACAGTGCACTTCCGTGCTGACCGGCCAGTTCAGCCGCTTCAGCGATGTCCATGAAAGGCCGGCCATCCAGCTCCCGCTGCCAGGGCTCCTGGTCCTGACCAGGATCGCCAAAGCATCCGGCGGCCAGGGGATCGACGCCAACCAACCGTCCGGCATCCGGATCGGCCACTTCCATCCAGGGCATCACGCACAGGCCCCGGCGCCTGAGTTCGACAAAGTCAGCCACTGAAACACGATCGCCGTCTGTGCGCTTTACCTGCTGGCGCTCAGCCACCGCCGACTCGCTCTGGTCGAGACTCACCCGGGCCTGGCTGGTCAGGTGATGGACCCCGGTCCAGAGCATGGTTGCCAGGACAATCATGGCGGCAAGCGCCAGCAGCTGAAGTGGGTGGCGGCGATAGTGGCTGAACAGGGCGGCCGGAAGAATCACAGGGAACTCAGACTTCAGGCCGATGCCCGAGATCCAGATGCTGGCTGCAGCGGGCGGCCAGCTCCGGATCGTGGGTAGCAAGGATCAGGCCGCAGCCATGGCGGGCCTGCAACTCGAACAACTGTCCGATAACAGCCCCTGCGGTATGACGATCAAGGCTGCCAGTGGGTTCATCGGCCAGAATCAGGGCGGGTTTCATGGCAAACACCATGGCCAGAGCAGCCCGCTGGCGCTGACCACCGGATATCTGGTCCGGATACCGGGCCGCAAGCTCGCCAATGCCCAGCCGTTCAAGCCAGTCCTGACAGTTGCGCTGTTCATGGCCGGCAAGCCGGGCCCGCAGACGGACATTATCCAGCAGGGACAGGGCAGGCATCAGGTTGGCTTCCTGGAATACCACACCGATCTGCTGACGGCGCAGATTGCCCCAGCGCGTGCCGGTTTTGCCCCCGGCTTCCGGCCTTTGGCTGTCGAAGCTCTCTCCCAGCACCTCCACTCGGCCTGCATCCGGTGTTTCAAGGCCACACAGAATGTTCAGCAGGGTGCTTTTCCCGGAACCTGAGCGACCGGTCAGAGCCAGAGACTCACCTCTGGCAAGTTCCAGAGAAAGATCCGTGAGTACTGACACTGGCTCACCACCACTGACAAACTGCTTGTTCAGGCCCCGGGCCGAAAGCAAAGAGTCCACTGTATCCTTCCTGTCTGCTTGAGTTTGACCAATCGCTTCAACGGCTCACTGATCAGTCCGGAGCGCCGATGGGACCGGCCATTGAGCCACGCCGCTCTGCACGCCATTCCCGGAACTGTTCCAGCCAGGACAAAAGCGCCGGAATGACCAGTAATACCAGCAGGGTCGAAAGCCCCAGACCAAAGGCAATCGAGGTAGCCATCGGAATCAGAAACTGAGCCTGCAGGGAAGTCTCGAACAACAGCGGCAGCAGACCGCCAATCGTCGTCAATGATGTCAGCATGACCGCCCGAACTCTCTGCACTGCGGCTTCATTGAGGGCATCGGTAATACTCAGCCCTTTTTTCCGTTGCTGGTTGTAGAAGGCGACGAGAATAATGGCGTTATTGACCACAATCCCGGAAAGTCCGAAAAGGCCAAACAGCGAGAGGATGGTCAGCTGTAACCCCATCAACCAGTGGCCCAGCAACGCGCCCACCAGGGCAAACGGAATGATGGCCATCACAATCAGCGGCAGACTCCAGGAGGCGAACACCCAGGCGAGCACCACGTACATCAGCGCCAGGCCAATAACCAGCCCGGTCTGCATGTCACCCAGTGTCTCCCGCTGATCGGCAGCCCTTCCTTCGAAGCTGTAGCGCACGTTGTAGCGGCTGGCAATATCGGGCAGAGCCTCGGCTTCCAGACTGGTAAGAACCTGATCCGTGGTACTTACCCGAGTGTTCAGCCCGGAGGTTACCTCAACCGCCAATCGGCCTTCAGCGTGACGCAAGGCCTGGAAGCCCTGGCGGTGATCCAGATTCATCACCTGGGTCAGCGGCACAAAACGACCATCCGGAACCCGGACCGTGATACGTGAAAGGGTCGACAGCCTCTCACGCTGATCCCGGGGCAACTGCACCCGGACCTCGACTTCATCACGGCCATCCTGGTAGATCTGGGCAATCCGACCATCAAAGGCCGCTCTGAGCTGACGCCCGAGGTCTGACGTGGTCAATCCCAGCGCCTCACCATAGGCACTGACCTGGTATATCAGCTGCTCCCGCCCCCAGGGCATGTCATCTTCCACATCGAGCACGCCTGGCAGTGTGGAAAGTGCCTGGCCCAGTTCCTCGGCAGCCTGCTTCAGTCGCTCGGCATCCTCACCGGTCAGCCGGACGTTGACATCCCGGCCCGGCGGCCCCGCCTGGCGTTCAGAAATCGTGAGGTTATCCAACCCGGCCGGTGTCTCCAGTCGGCTGCGCCACTCAGTGATGAACTGCGGATTGCGCACGGTGCGACGGTCTGAGGGCTCCAGCTCAATCATCATTGATCCCAGCTCGTCTCCACTGCGAGAACTGCCCTCGGCACCCTGAGTGGCGCCACGGGTGGTCACAGCATGGAGAATGAAATCACCGCCCAGCGCCTCTTCGGTTTCATTGAGCGTCCGCTGCATCTGGCTCAGGAAGTCGTCTACCGTGCCGCGGTCGGTGCCGGCAACAAAGCTGGCGTTGGCGTAGAACACCGACGGCTCCGGTGTCGGAAAAAAGTTAAAACCAAGCCGCCCCCCGGCCAGCAGACCGACGGTCACAATGGCCAGGGCCAGTGCGCTGGCCACCGTGGCACCACGATGCTTGAGGCTGAACCGGGAAAAACGCCGGAATCTGCCCTCACGGAACTGATCAAATCGTCGCTCGAAACCCTGACGAAAGCGCTCGACAGGACCTGGCTTTTTCGGTTCCAAGCCTTCCTTCTTCAGTTTGCGTCGGGGCACAAAGGCATGGCGCAGATGAGCCGGCAGCACGATGAAACACTCAAGCAACGAAGCGACCAGCACACAGATCATTACCAGTGGAATGTCACCGAGGATATTGCCAATGACGCCACCAACCACCAGCAGAGGCATAAAGGCGGCAACCGTCGTAAGGGATGACGCCAGTACCGGCCATACCATGCGCTTGGCCGCCCCTTCAGAGGCGTAGATCGACTCCTCCCCCATTCGCGCATGGGCGTCTGCATCCTCGCCAACCACAATGGCATCATCAACGATGACGCCGAGCGCCATAATCAGGGCAAACAACGAAATCATGTTGATGGAACCACCGATCAGCCAGAGCACCCCCATCGCAGCCAGAAAGGCGGTCGGAATACCGATGGCAACCCACATGGCCACACGCCCGGGGAGAAACAGGTAAAGCAGGCACACCACCAGCACCAGACCGCCCAGCCCGTTTTTCACCAGCAGCGAAATCCGATCGTCCAGCAGCTGCCAGGTTTCATCGTATACCTCCAGTTCCAGCGTCGGTGGCAATACCGGCCGGGTATCCGCCAGCCAGGTCTCCAGAACCTTGGCCGCCGCCAGCGAGTTGCCATTCTCTGACCGCTGCAATTGCAGCTCAACGGCAGGCTTGCCGTCCTTGTCCAACGTTACCGGGCTCTCGCGGGACTCCTGCCGGATGACGGCGACATCGCCAAGGTTCAACTGGATCCGTTGTCCACTGAGTACCGGAATATTCTCGAATTCCTGGGGACTTCGGCGCTGTTCCACTGCCCGCAGTTCCCGGGCGGCATCCTGTTGCGCCATCATTCCTGCGGGCAGGTCCTGTGAGATGGCAGCAACCCGTTCAGCAATCTGGTCCAGTGACAGGCCCAGTGTCTCCAGCCGCTCTACCGGCACATCAATGCTGATCTGCTGCTCCGGCAAGCCGCGAATCGACACCCTGTCGATACCACGCTGCAGCAGTTCATCCTCAAAACGGTGGGCCAGCTGTCGTAACTCGCTACGATCGACATCCCCAAACACCAACAACCGGGCGACCGGTTCATAACGTTCTATCCGGGTCACCTGGGGCTCTTCCGCCTCGGCGGGGAGGTTGGTGAATTCATCCACCTGCTGGCGAACATCGTCCAGAGCCTGGATAGGGTTGGTGCCTTCCTCGAACTCCAGGGTAATGGAGGACACACTCTGGGCCGATGTGGAGGTCATTTTTTTCAGACCGTCCACGCTGCGCAGGCGTTGCTCCAGGGGGTTGGTGATGCCCTGCTCCACGTCTTCTGCAGACGCCCCACTCCACACCACGCGAACACTGACGACATCAAGGGCGAAGGTGGGAAAGAACTGGATATTCATGCGAGTCAGCGCCAGAACCCCACCCAGCAGCATGACCAGCATCACCAGGTTGGCGGCCACCCGATGATGGACAAAGAAGCCGATGACGCCCTTTTTCCGAGTCATTGCGCCATGGCTCCGGAATCAGCCACATCGACCTTGAGCCCGGTCACCGCATTCGGCAGGTGGGTGGTAATCAGCTGGGCACCGGATATCAGGGCTTCACCGGTCACCAGCAGACGACGCTCGCCGTTGCTGCCCCGCCCTTCACCAATCCTCTCTATTCGCACTCGCTTCATCCGGCCGTCAGATGACAGCAGATATACGCTGTCAGCACCGTAAAGGGCACTGAACGGAATCGACAATGTATCGCTACGCGGCGCTCGCTCCAGAGTCACAGGCAGCAGGCCACCCGGCCGTAATCCCCTGGCTTCACCCTCCAGCTCAAGAATGGCTTCGGTACCGGAAGGATCGCTGGTACCGGCAAAACGCGAGAGCCGGAACCGATGCTGAGCACCTTCGCTGGTGGCCGCCAGGGTGTTGCCACGCGCCAGCGCATCCAGCAACTCGGCCCTAAACATCTCGGGCACCCGCGCCCGAAGCTCCAGACCATCGACGGGATAAAGCGACAACAGTGGCTCATTGCGGCTGACCTGGTCACCCTCGGCCACCTGAATATCGGTAACGATACCTTCGAACGGTGCTGTCATCCTGGCCCGCCCGGCATCCCGCCGGGTACTGAGCAGGCTCGCTTGCGCCTGGGCCAGTTTTGCTTCCAGACTTTGCAATCGCGCCGGGTGCTCATCAATCGCCCGTTGCCGGGTATTGACGGTCAATTCCGCCCTGGCAGCAACATCGGTTGCCGTTTCCAGCGCCTCCCGGGACGACAGATTCCGGTTAACCAGCGACTCTGTGCGCTCAAGCTGCCGACGGGCATTTGCCAGGATGGCCTGCTCGCTGGCCAGCGCTGACTGATCGTTGCGGTAACGCACCTGTTCCGATCGAATCTGGGCTTCGAGGTCTTTTACCTGGGCTTCGGCCTGAGCCAGCGCAGGCTGAATGTCGGCATCATCGAGCGCTACCAGAAGCTCGCCTTCACTAACCCGCTGCCCCTCAGTCACCGGTCTGGCGCCAATCCGACCGGCCAGGGTTGCCGTTACCGTCAGTTGCTCCGGCGCCAGTACTTCGCCATACAAGGGCAGGACCGGAGTATGAGTACCCGGTTCGATCTTCTGAACCTGAACACGCCAGCTACGTTCAGTGGTCGTGACTTCTGCAGGCTCGGGACGGGTCATCTTCAGAATCATGAAGCCGGCAATACCGACAGCGAGAATCAATACGGGGATGAGTCGTTTGGACATTGCTTGCTGGCCAGCTAAGGTAAATAAAGCCCTTCGGGCTGTTAGGTTCAGACTACTATACAATCGGAACAACGAATCGGATCGCGCATTATTGATGCCCTGCGTCATTTTAACGCAGTGACCGCCCTCTCAAGACAACGGAGACCTTCAGCCTTGGCAGCAGAACACCATGTCAATTTTCTGAACGCAGCGCTTATCAACAGCTTGATCGTCGCCGTTACCGTTCTGATTCACCATGAGGCCCTGATCCTTTTAAGCCGTCTGCTTTCAAAGATGCGCCAGAACCACGAGTTTCGCCTGCTTGTCTCGGTCTTTGGCATCCTTGCCATACACACGTTTCAGGTCCTGATCTTCGCCACTGCGTTTTATGTCATGCACCACACCGACGGCTGGGGCGAACTTTCCGGCAACTTCAATGGCACCTTGCTCGACTGCTTCTACTTCTCCTTCACCACCTTCACCACCGTTGGCTACGGGGACATAGTAGGCTTCGGTATCCTGCGCCTTCTCACTGGAATCGAAGCATTGGCCGGACTGGTTCTTATAACCTGGAGTGCCTCATTCCTGTTTGTGGAAATGCAACGCTTCTGGCCCACCCGATAGATCCATCGACTGTGAAGCAAAGTGTAGTACACGAGAGGCATCACCAAATCGACCAGCTGTCCCACAATGACGAAGACACCGGCAGCGGTTTTCATTACCGCTGTGCCGGGGCTCCGACGTTCTGGAAATCAGTGGCCATCACAAGGTGATCAAGGTTAGCGTTTGAGAAAACGCCAGGAATGGCAATGGCTGGATGTTATTTCTGATACCGGTCGCCCGAACCGGCCATCACACGAGTGCCTGCAGTCCCCTGGATGATGGCAAGGGCATCCTGCAGCCTGCCAATGCCGCCTAGCCCGCCGGCCTCCGCAAATTCACAGGCCGCCAGAAGTTTCGGCCCCATGGAGCCGGCAGGCAGATCGAGTGCCCGCGCTTCAGCCGTGGTCAGGGAAGAAATCGGTGTCGACTGATCGGTGCCGAAATCCCGATAGACCGCATCCACATCGGTCAGCAGGAGCAACGCATCCGCACCCAACTGTCTGGCCAGCAGAGCACTGGCGGCGTCCTTGTCGATGACGGCTTCGATGCCCATCAGACTGCCATTCTCCAGACGCAGAACCGGTATCCCGCCGCCACCGGCGCAGACCACAACCACGCCCTGCTCCAGCAACAGCTGCAGAACGCGCATGTCCGGTATTTCCAGAGGTTTGGGGGACGGTACGACTCGACGCCACTTGTCGCCGTCCGGCGCAATACTCCAGCCCGCACCTTTGGCCCGGCGTTCTGCCTCTTCGCGCTCGTACACCGGTCCGACGAACTTGGTCGGTTTGGCAAAAGCGGGATCTTTCGGGTCCACAACGATCTGGGTCAGCAGAGTCGCGACCGGCCGGTCATGCCCGAGCGCATTCTCCAGCTCCTGTTCAATCATGTAGCCAATCATGCCCTCGGTCTCGGCGCCAAGGACATCCAGCGGGTAAGCCTCTTCCGGTTTGTAGGAGGCGCCCTGAAGAGCCAGCAAACCCACCTGCGGACCGTTGCCGTGGGTCACCACCAGATCATGGCCGGCACGAACAATCTCCGCCAGCGATGCAGCCGCGGTTCTTACGTTGCTACGCTGAACCTCTGCGGTCAGCGGTTCTCCGCGTCTCAACAGGGCGTTACCACCCAAAGCAGCAACTACCAGCATGTCAGCTCCCCAGCGTGGCGACGAGGACCGCCTTGATCGTATGCATGCGGTTCTCCGCCTGATCAAAGACAATGGAGGCCGGGCTTTCAAACACCTCATCGGTCACTTCCATGGCATCGATACCGAACTCGGCCTGGATCTCTTTGCCCACGGTTGTTTCAGTGTAATGAAACGCCGGCAGGCAGTGCATGAAACGTGCCCGCGGATTACCCGTCTTTTCCATCAACTTCGCGTTTACCTGATAGGGCATCAGCAACTCGATCCGCTCGGCCCATTTGTCCCTGGCTTCCCCCATCGACACCCAGACATCGGTGTACACGAAATCAACACCCGCAACGGCGGCATCGATATCCTCGGTGATGGTAATCCTGGCGCCGGTCTCGGCGGCGATGGCATGGGCCTCATCCTGGATGGCCTGTCCCGGCCAGCAGGCTTTGGGAGCACATAAACGAACATCCATCCCCATCTTTACGCCGCCGATCAGCAGGCTGTCGCCCATGTTGTTAGCGGCATCGCCAATAAATACGTAGGCGATATCACGCAAAGGCTTTTCCACATGCTCCTGCATGGTCAGGAAATCTGCCAGTATCTGGGTCGGATGAAACTCATTGGTAAGACCGTTATAGACCGGCACGCCAGCATACTGGGCCAGCTCTTCCACCACCGCCTGGCCAAAGCCTCGATACTCAATGGCATCATAGACCCGCCCCAGCACCCGGGCAGTATCCTTGACCGATTCCTTGTGGCCGATGTGGGTGCCAGTCGGCCCAAGATAGGTCACCCGGGCACCCTGATCGAACGCAGCCACTTCGAAACCCACGCGGGTGCGAGTGGAGTTTTTCTCAAAGATCAGCGCGATATCCTTACCCTGAAGTTTCGGTACTTCGGTACCGGCATATTTCGCTGTTTTCAGGTCTGCTGCCAGTTTGAGCAAAAAACCGATTTCACGCGGCGTATAGTCGCGCAGTGTCAGAAAATGACGGTTTTTCAGATTGAAAGCCATAACGGTTATCCTTTCCGGTTAAACAGGATCGCGCATCGTCGGACAACTCATGCACCGGCCACCCCCACGGCCACGCCCGAGCTCTGCCCCAGGTATCGAGAGTACCTCGATACCTGCGGCCTCAAGGGCGGCGTTGGTATCGTCATTGCGATCATAGCCAATGACCACCCCCGGACTCAGCGCCAACACATTGTTGCCATCGTTCCACTGCTCCCGTTCACGCTCGGCCGGGCTATCACCCCCGGTTGGCACTATCTCCAGCTTTTTGTAGCCCAGCACATCGGCCACGACCTCAAACAACGGGCGCGGATCCTGCCGGAAGGCCAGGTGCTTCTTGCCTTCTCCGGGGCGCAGGTCGTAACACACCATTTCATCCGCCACCTCCTTGAATGTGGTGACTACGTTGCCACCACAGAACGTGAACACGGTATCAAGGTGCATGGCGGAACGGGTTTTGGGGATCTGGCAGGCAACCACCCGCTCAGCGGCACCACTGTCAAACAGGGATTTGGCCAACTGACCGATGGCCTGAGGTGATGACCGCTCACCCATGCCCACCAACACCGCACCATTGCCCACCGGCATGACATCACCGCCTTCCAGCGTGGCCAGTCCGTGATCCTGCAGCGGGTCACCCCAGTGCACACTGACCTTGCCGGCGAACTTGGGGTGGAACTTGTAAATACCGGCCATCAGGAGGGTTTCCGGCTTTCGGGCCGGCCAATACATGGGGTTCAGGGTCACGCCACCATAAATCCAGGCACTGTTATCCCGGGTGAACAGGAAATTCGGTAACGGCGGCAACACAAAGCCATAGCGCCCGAGGTGGTTGCCAAACAGCCCCACCGGATCGAAGGGCAGATCGCCGACCTCCAGGCCTCCGATCAGGAATTCCGCCAGTGTGGTGCCCGGTAACTGGTCCATCCAGGCGCGCAGGTCGGAAACCATGCCGACACCGATCTGATTCCAGTTAATACGGTGATCCAGGATCCAGGCCCGCCCTTCGGCGCTATCCAGAGTCTCTGCCAGCAGGTCATTGACGTCCAGCACCTCGACGCCCCGGGCCCGCATCAGGCCGGAAAACACATCGTGGTCCTTCTGGGCCTGCTTGACCCAGAATACGTCATCAAACAGCAGGTCATCGCAATTGGAGGGTGTCAGTCGCCGGTGGGCAAGGCCGGGGCGACAGACAATAACCTGCCGCAGAGTGCCGGTTTCGGAATGAACACCAAGTGTAGGTTCGGACATGCCAGGCTCCTTTTACCAGGGCATCAAAGAAAAGTGCCAATGCTGATGGCCAGGCTGATAAACACCGTCAGAATCAGCAACAGCGGCCAGATAAAGGCAATCCACCGATCGTAAGATACCCGCCCGATGGCGAGACCACCGACAACCACGGCAAAGGTCGGATTGATGAGGTTAACCAGGCCATTGGCTGACTGGAACGCTGTGACAACCAGATCGCGCCCGACATTCGCAAAGTCGGCCAGTGGCGCCAGGATAGGCATCGAAAGCACCGCCAATCCGGAAGAGGAAGGCACGAAGAAGCTCATACCCACTTCAATCCAGAACATCAGATTAATGAACGCCAGCTCAGGCAGGCCTCCGAGAGAGGTTTCAGCACTGTGGAGAATCGTGTCAGCGATCATGCCCTGATCCATGATCACCACGATGCCTCTTGCCAAACCGACCACAAGTGCGACACCCAACAGATCTCTGGCCCCATCGACGAAACTGGCTGTGAGCTTTTTCTCGCCCAGACGGGCAATCAGCCCAATAACAATTGCCGCACCAAAGAACAGAGCCCCCATGCGCGCCATCCACCAGCCCTGGGAAGACACTCCCCAGATCATGACAGCGAAGGTCAGGACAAAAATAATCAGCGCAATGATCTGAGTGGAGGTAAGCGTGGCGTGCTCGAAACCCTCTTCATGTCCTCGCAGGAACAGCTTGCGGTGCGCCGCCCACTGTTTCGCTACGACCGACCGCGAATTATCCTGCCTGACCCGGTGGGCGTAACGCATCACGTAGGCCGCGCAAATAATCAATCCACCAATCAGGATCACGAAGCGCAGCACAATTCCGTCGGTAAACGGAATGTGCGCAGCATTGGCCGCAATCACAGTGGCAAACGGATTTATGGTCGAACCCAGCACACCAATACCGGCACCAATCAGAATGATGGCAACGCCGGTAACGGCGTCATAGCCGGCAGCGATCATCACCGGAATGAGAATGGCATAAAATGCGAGCGTCTCCTCGGCCATGCCATAGGTTGTGCCACCGATGGCAAACAGCGTCATCAGGATCGGAATCATCCATATTTCATGGCCTTCAAGATGTCGCATGGCACTGCGAATGCCCGTATCAATAGCGCCGGTGGCGTTCATGACTCCCAGAAAACCGCCCAGAAAAAGCACGAAGAGAGCCACATCAATGGCATTGGCAACGTAGCTGTCCGGATCATAAAAACCGGCGGTTGGCGCCAGCATGACATCCACAAAGCCCTGAGGGTTGGGGTCTACTGTCTGGTAGGTCCCGGGAACGGCAACTTCACGGCCCACCTCTTCATTCATTGCCCGTTCATATTGCCCGGCCGGAACGATCCAGGTCAGAGCTGCAATCAGAACGATCAGACAGAAAAGAATGGTGTAGGCAGTCGGGAATCGAGAAGCAAGATCGTTTTCGGGATTTTCTGACGGATTCTGGTCTTCACTCACAATGCGCCTCCTTTCCTTAAAATCGCAAAGTGCAGAGCCCCCTTAAGGGACGTCGAGGTAGGCCAGGGCATGTCCTTGATGCTCTCTCACCACTGACTCCGACCAGCCTGCGCCAGATATTAGTTCATCAGGCCATATCGCTACTTGAGGTAGAGCAATTTTCGTCCTCAAAAAAAGCCCCGGGTGAAGGCATTAGCTCCACCCGGGGCACAATGTCACCCGCCGGCTATGAGAAGCGGGCAACTCCCATTGCAGTTCAACCTGATCTGTCCGTTTCGATGCCAACAATCATAAAGCTCACCCAATCGTCGTGCCTGAGACCAAATGCCGCATCCCCATGAGGGTATTCCCCGGATACCGATGGCAGAAAAACCGTTAGAATGCAGTCCATGGAATGGCGAACCCACTCACAAACCGGCCTTCAACAGGCTGCCCGCTATCTGCTGGGCATGCGCTTGACTATTGTTGCCTTGCAGCTGATTTCGATCGCTGTGGCGGAAACCATGGTGGCGCTGGCGCATCACGCAGAAGCCGTGATCCTGCCCTTGGCGTACGGGGTGCTGGCCACCCTCACCTGGCTGTGGTTTACCCGACGACCACCGCGTTCAACACAGGTCGTCAGCCTGGTACTGATCGTCGATCTGCTTATGATCGGCGCCTGGCTATACCTGACCGGTGGCTATACCAATCCTCTGGTCTCGCTGTTACTGCTACCCATTGCCGTTGCCATTGTGCTTGTGCCGCTGGGCCAGAGCATTGCCATAACCGTTGCCGGTGTGGGCGTGTACACCTCCCTGGTGATCTGGCATACCCCGGTTACCCATGAACATCACGGCACCAATCTGGCTCAGCTGCACCTTGTCGGCATGTGGGTGACCTTTGCCACAACTGCCGCCATTCTGCTTCTGGTCGTCGGAGCACTGGCCCGCCGCCTGCGTCAGCAGCAGTCACAGCTTGCCCAGATAAGGGAAACCCGGTTGCGTGACGAGCAGATCATCGCTCTCGGGCTTTCTGCCGCCGCTGTCGCTCACCGGCTCGGCACACCGCTGAACACCATGACCCTGCTGGTGGACGAAATGAAATCGGCAGTCCCCGTCGACGATCCGGTTGCCGAGGATCTTTCGCTGATGGAAACACAACTGGCTTTGTGCAGCGGGCATCTTCAACAGCTCTCCACAGCGGCCATACAGGGCAAGACCGCACAGCTGGAAATTCTGACCGCGAGAAACTGGGTTTCACGATTGCGTGAGTCCGCCACACTGCTCTGGCCAGGGGCCGCAATCGAATGGCACCAGTCGGCACCGGACTGCCCGGTCGCCGTAGACGCCACTCTCGATCAGGCTGTACTGAATGTACTCGCCAATGCGGTAACCGCCAGCCCTTCGTGGGTCGCTGTCACGGCCCGGGAGGGTTCCGACGATCGTCTGGAACTGGTTGTTGAGGATCATGGCGATGGCCTGGAATCCACCCCTGAGGGTACGCTCGGTGACCAGATAGTCAGTTCGGATAGCGGTCTCGGAGTTGGTCTCTTCCTGTCCAACGCCACCATTCAGCGCCTTGGCGGCACCCTGAAAGCCCGAGCCAGCGCGAAAGGTACAACCATCATTATTGATCTGCCCATTTCAGAAGACACCAATGGTGCAATGGAGGTCCAGGCATGAACGAACAGCAGGCCTGGTTGCTTATTGATGACGACGACGCCTTTTTGCAGATACTGCAACGTTCACTCAGCCGCCAGGGTATTGAAGCCCGGCTTGCCCACGGGCATCGGGAAGCAAAAGACGCCCTGATGGAAGGACCGGTCAACCGGTGCGTGCTTGACCTGAATCTGGCCGGCGAGAGTGGCCTGCAATTGCTGCCAGAACTACTGGACATGCGCCCGGAACTGGAAATCCTGGTGCTCACCGGTTATGGCAGCATCGCAACGGCGGTCGAAGCCATGCGTCGGGGCGCCGTCAATTACCTCTGTAAACCGGTGACGGTCAACCAACTGCTGGCCGGCTTCGAGCCCATTGATGCCCCACCGGACCTCCGGGCCGAGCCGCCCTCGGTTGAAGAAATGGAGTGGGAGCACATTCAGCGGATCCTCAACGAAAATGAAGGTAACGTTTCAGCCACCGCCCGGGCTCTGAACATGCATCGCCGCACCCTGCAACGAAAACTCCAGAAACATTCTCGCTGGCGCTAACAGACACCCATGACGATCGGGCAAAAAAATGACCCCCGTCAATTCAGCCCCACTATTACCCATGGTTTTCCAGAGTTATTCCAGTAGCATGCTGTGGCACCAATCCCGATTTCAGGATCCGCACAGAGCCTGACCAGTTACTTGCCGTCATGGCAACGTGGAAGGCAGGGAATCCGGGACTGGCTTTTATGATCTCGCAAGGCCTCTCAAGCAGGGGAGCTCCTAAATTGACAGACCGGTGTTCAAGTCCCTGACTCCCATGCACAGATCCCCGACAATGACTCTCCCTTCCCCGGATATTGATCCCCGACGCCTTGCCATGGTTGCGGCGGTGACACCCAACTGTGTGGTGATGCTCGATGATGCAGGCCGCATTGAATGGGTGAACCCCGGCTTCGAACGACATACGGGGTATCAGCTTCGGGACGTGCGTGGAAGCTTTCCAAAGGACGTCCTGTATGGACCAGATACAGACTCTGAAACCATCCGACGAATCAACCAGAAACTGAGTCGTGCCGAGGTCATTGAAGAGGAGGTTCTTTACTATACGAAAGCGGGTGAACCCTATTGGGTGCATACCTACTGCGTTCCAATCGGCCGTGAACAGGGCTTTATTGCCATTCTGAACAACATTTCGGACCGAAAAAACAGCGAACGGGGCCTGCGCATCGCCGCGAGCATGTTCGATCGCAGCCACGAAGCCATTCTGATCACCGACCCGGCCAACCGGATTCTGGATGCTAACCCTGCGTTTTCGAGAATTACCGGATATAGCCGTCAGGAAGTGCTTGGTCTGAACCCGTCGATCCTCAGTTCCGGCCGTCACTCCCGGGAGTACTACCGCTCCATGTGGCAGACGATCGAGAAAACCGATCATTGGCGGGGTGAAATCTGGAACCGCCGGAAGAACGGCGACGAGTATGTGGAACTGCTCTCGATAAGCCGCGTACATCTGGAAAAGCCAGGACAGTATTACCATGTCGCAGCGTTTTCCGATGTCACTGCCCTGAAAAACCACGCCAAGGAACTGAACCGGGCTGCCAACTATGATGATCTGACGGGTCTGCCCAACCGCCAGTTGCTGGAAGAACGACTGAGCACCGCCTGTTGTCACGCTGACCGGCAACATCGCAGCGTGTCAGTGTGCTATCTGGATATTGATGGCTTCAAGTCAATCAACGAAACCTGGGGGCATTCAGCGGGAGACTATACCCTGCGCACTCTCGCTGAACGGCTGACCCTGGCACTGCGCAGCGGCGACACTGTGGCCCGTATCGGTGGTGACGAATTCGTACTCCTGCTTCAGGGCGACGGCAACCACGAACCGCTTTATCGGCGCATCATGGCCTGCATTGGCGAACCGCTGGCGTCCGGGGAACAAAGCTTCACCCTGACAGCCAGTCTGGGCATAACCCGGTACCCGGAAGACCAGTCAGATGCCGAAGGCCTGATTCGCCATGCCGACCAGGCCATGTATTCGGCCAAGGAAAAAGGACGCAATCAGTACCACTTTTTTGATCCTGATCTGGACAAGGATCGCCGGAACCGACGCAACCAGTTGATGGAAATCTCTCGGGCACTGGAAAACCAGGAATTCGAACTTTTCTTCCAGCCACAAGTACGCCTCTGCGACTTTGAGCTTCTCGGATTTGAAGCGCTGATCCGCTGGAACCACCCCGATAAAGGTCTGGTCTCGCCGCGCGATTTCCTGTCCATTGTCGAGAACAGTCACCTGGAGGTGCCACTGGGGCAGTGGATATTGAAAGAAGCGATCTATCAGATGAACACCTGGAAGCAGGCAGGAGAAAACCTGACGATCAGCATCAACATCAGCCCGGCTCACCTGATGGACCACAGCTTTACCGACTATCTGGAAAGCTATCTGCGCAGCCATCCGGAAATTGTGCCCGGGCAGATCACTCTGGAAGTTCTCGAATCAACGGCCCTCGCGGACACGCAGCGTGCCAGCAATGTTCTGCAACGTTGTCAGGACCTTGGCCTGAGGGTAGCGCTGGATGATTTTGGCACCGGTTTTTCGTCGCTGACCTATTTGCGCACTCTTCCGGTAGACATCATCAAGATTGACCAGAGTTTTGTTCGCAACATGCTTGAAGATGCCAACGACCATGCCATCGTGGAGAGTGTGATCTTCCTGGCTCAACGGTTCGACCACCCGGTGCTGGCCGAGGGTGTAGAAACCATGGAGCACGCCCGGGTCCTGCGGCAGATGGGATGCAGTTTTGTGCAGGGCTTCGGCATTGCCCGTCCTATGCCGGCGACCAGAGTGCTTGGGTGGGCTCATGACTGGCAGAAAAGAGCGACGTCCGCAAAATCCAAAGACCTTCTTGAGCCCGCCGTTTACCCCGGCGAGGGTATCTGAACCAGACTGGCTCTATCGGTACCGTCTCTGGTCCAGCGTCGTGAGTCGATCCGGATGAAATACCATCAGGCCGGTCACGAAACTACCGTTCACAAACCCCTCCGGAATCATGAACAGGGGCAGATACCGGATGTATTCATGCACCAGCTCGTCGAACGTATAAACGCCGCTGGTCCATAGCATCAGGCACATGACGATACCCGCCGCCGCCACCGCAATACCCGCCCCGAAAAAGCCGCAGAAAAAGATATAGGCGAAGAAATTCCGGAAATCCCGGCGGCGCTCCCAGAGCATGATGCCGTGGCTGACAATGGCCGGCACCATCACGGAGATCAGGCCGTTGGCCGCGAACATCATCAGAGGCTCGCGGCCGGTGATGACCGTGATAATCAGGGCCAGCAAACCCGCCAGCACCGCCAGCGCCCACCCCAGCATCAGTGTTATGACCGTGATACCGAAAACATGGATAGCCAGCCCCGGGGAAATGCCCGCCCGCAGTTGCCAGACAAAACCGAGCACCACGGCGGCACCAAAAAACGAGTGCTGGAGTGAGTTGTCCTTGCGAAACGCCTGCCAGTCTATCGAACGCAGCGCATGCACAAGGATCACCAGAAAAAGCAGTAGCGTAATGATCCACTGGCTGGTGGATAGAAGGTTTTCAGTCATGCCCATAATGATCGCACCGCAGTAACCGGGTCGGGAATGACATCATAATCGCCCGCCCTACCCCTGGTGCAAGCGGACCTGAATGACTCAGGCGACCTGTTTCTCGAGTTTGCCAAGGTCGGTCAGGCTCCGCCAGGCTTCAAAGGTGCTCAAGAACACGTCTCCACCCAGGTGGGAAAGCAGATCGGTCCCTCTCAACTTGTCCATCACCGGCCCTTTGACTTCGGCCAGATGCAGTCTGACCCCTGCATCTTTCATACGCTCGTTGATCGCCTCCAGACTTTCCAGCGCCGAGGCATCCACCAGATTCACCGCCGGGCAAACCAGCACAAGATCGGTCAACTCTGGCTCCCGGATCATCAGATCCATCACCGTCTCCTCCAGGAAACGGGCATTGGCAAAATACAGACTTTCATCGACACGTAAAAAGGTCACCTTCGGGCACAGCTCCACATCGTGGCGAAGCACATTGCGAAAATGCTCGGTACCGGGCACCCTGCCAACCACCGCGCTGTGGGGACGGCTGGTACGATACAGGAACAAGCCAATAGAAAGGGCGACCCCGGTGATGATGCCCACCTCAACGCTGTGTGCCAGAGTCAGCACAATGGTGGCGAGCATGGCACCGAAATCGGTGCGCGAATAACGCCAGGTCCGGCCCAGGGCCGGGAGGTCAATCAACGTGATAACGGCCACGATGATGGTGGCTGCCAGAGTGGCCTGGGGCAGATAGGCAATGGCCGGCGTCAGGAACAAGGTAGCCAGCGCAATACCAACAGCCGCGTAGGCGCCAGCGGCCGGAGTTTCAGCGCCGGCATCAAAGTTCACTACAGACCGCGAAAAACCGCCGGTTACCGGCATACCACCGGAAAAACCGGCCCCCAGGTTGGCACCCCCCAGGCCAATCAGTTCCTGATCCGGGTCAATCCGTTGGCGCCGCTTGGCGGCCAGCGTCTGCCCCACCGATACCGATTCCACAAAACCCACAACACTGATCAACAAGGCACTAACCGCCAGTTGCTGCCACAACCCCACATCCAGGCTCGGCACAGTGAACTCGGGCAAGCCACGGGGCACATCGCCGACCAGTCGCACACCCTGGGCATCGAGCTGCAACTGCCAGGCCACCAGCGTCGTCACTACAACTGCCAGAATCGGCGCGGTTCTGGTCAGGATATCCGCCATCTTCGGCGCCAGGCCTGACGCCAACAGGAGCGGCTTCAGGTGCTTGCGAGCAAGCAACAGGAATACCAGTGCACCCATGCCAACCGCCAGGGTTGCCAGGTTGGTATCGCCAATCGACAGCAACAGGGACTGACCGATCTCCAGCAGGTTGTGACCGGAGGCCTGAATCCCGAAGATATGCTTCAGCTGGCTGGCCGCAATGACAATGCCGGAGGCCGTGATAAAGCCGGAAATCACCGGATGGCTCAGGAAATTGGCCAGAAAACCGAGCCTGAGAACGCCCATGAGTGTCAGCATCAGACCTGACATCACTGCCAGCAGGACCGCACCAGCAACGTACTCCGGCGTGCCCGCTTCGGCCAGAGGCGACAGGGCGGCTGCCGTCATCAGCGACGCCACGGCCACCGGCCCCACCGACAGGGTCCGACTGGTTCCAAACACGGCGTAGATCACCAGGGGCAGGATGCTGGCGTATAGACCCACCTGGGCAGGCAATCCCGCCAGCAGCGCGTAGGCCAGTGACTGGGGGATAAGCATCACGGTCACAATGACCGCAGCAACCAGATCACTGGTGGCCTGATCCCGCCCGTATTGAGGCGCCCACTGAAGAACGGGGAGATAACGTTTCAGATTCATCGGGAATCTCAGAACAGGTTAATCGGTACTTTCAGGTAAACCTGACCGTTATCCTCGGCAGGTGGCATTTCACCGGCCCTCATGTTGACCTGGACCGATGGCAGAATCAGCCGTGGCATATCCAGAGTGGCGTCCCGTTCGGTTCGCATTTTCACGAACTCCTCCTCCGAGATGCCTTCGTGGACATGAACATTGGCTTCGCGCTGCTCCGACACCGTGGTCATGTGCTGATATTCATCCCGGCCCGGCGCCTTGTAGTCGTGACACAGGAAAATACGGGTTTCTGCCGGAAGCGACAGTACCTTCTGGATGGACTGGTACAGCGTGCGGGCGTCACCACCCGGGAAATCACAGCGGGCTGTGCCGTAATCGGGCATGAACAGGGTGTCGCCGACGAATGCGGCATCTTCAATGACATAGGTCAGGCAGGCAGGGGTGTGGCCGGGGGTGTGCAGCACCCGCCCTTCCAGGCCGCCAATGGCAAAGGTGTCGCCTTCCCTGAACAGTCGGTCGAACTGGCTGCCGTCGCGCTGGAATTCTGTTCCGGCGTTGAACGCCTTGCCAAAAATCTCCTGAACGTCCCGGATATGGGCACCAATACCGGTGTTGCCGCCCAGCTTATCGTGCAGGTAGGGCGCGGCCGACAGGTGATCAGCGTGTACGTGGGTTTCCAGAATCCACTCAACGGTCAGGCCATTGCCGCGGACATAGTCGATTATCTCATCGGCCGAGCGCACATCGGTGCGGCCGGCAGCGTAATCAAAATCCAGAACCGAATCGAGAATGGCGCAGGCCTGGCTGTCCGGGTCACGCACCACATAACTGAAGGTGTTGGTGGGTTCATCAAAAAAATGTTGAACGATCGGGCTGCTCATCACGGTCACCTCTGATTGATCCAAATGCCACTTTAAGTATAAGCATATACCATTTGGTAATATGAGGTGTAATGATCTTTTTTTATATGCGCAATGTTCCTGATGCATCGACGAAACAGTTTCTACCTGCCTCCTTGGCCAGATACAGCCGATGATCGGCCGCGGCAATAAGCGCATCGGGCGAAGCGGGGCAATCCACAAACTCGTCAATCCCGGCCACACCCGCGCTTGCCGTTACCTCTATGCCCGCGTCATCAAAAACGAACGCTTCCTCCTGTACGGCTTCCAGAATGCGCTTTACGAAACGCCGCACATCGGTGCTTTCCAGCGCACTGAACACAACAATGAACTCTTCACCTCCAAAGCGAACCACCACATCCATTGAACGGGTATGGCTGACCAGAATCGCAGCAAAGCGCTGAAGCACGTAATCACCGCCCAGATGCCCGATGGAGTCGTTTATGCTCTTGAAGTGATCAATATCGAATATGGCCAGAGCAAAGCGTTCACCACGGCGATTGCTTCGGGCCAGCATCTCATCCAGCCTTGGCATCAGATAACGACGGTTATGCAGACCGGTCAGCGGGTCGCGAATGGACTGACTCAGCAATTCTTCTTCCAGGCGATTACGCTCCAGCGCTCCGGACAACAGGCCCGAGACGATAATCAACAGATCGGCCTGATCGAGTCGCCAGGTTCTTCGCCGCATTGAGACAACGCCAAAGAATCCGGTCACCCGTCCGCGAACCCGAATGGGTACGGAAAACAGGGAAGATACCCCCTGTTCCTGAAGCCAGAGTCGTTCGGATTCCGCTTCCTCGGGCAACCTGTCTACATCCTCAATAAACACCACCCGACTGCCACTGACCATCCCCTCTATCTGTTTTCGCCACCAGAGAAACTTCTCTGTCGATATCTGCGGCTGAGTATCAATCAGTCCTTCTACCCCATCCCTGCACCATTCATGGGTATTGGTCATGACGCCGTAGTCTTCGGAAAAGCTGAACAGAAAGGCACGGTCTACCTGGAAAAATTGCCCGATGGTTCTCAGCAGCTCATCAATGCACTGATCGATGGTGCCGAACCCCAGGTTGATGAATTCCGTGGAAAGGCGTGCAATCAGGCGCTGGAAACCCGCCTGAAAGGAGAACTCTGCCTCACTCTGGCGCAGGCTCTGCTCCAGGTTCTTGTAATGCTGGATATTGTGGAACTGGCCGTACCAGAGAGTACTGCCATCTGGCTGTCGCTCCGGCTCCGAGGTAACTTCAAACCACTCGTAACCGCCGCTCTGCAGCCTTACGCGAGCGCGATAGTTCCATACGCTCAAGGTTTCTGAAGACTCACGGATACTCTGCACGACGGCATCATAGTCTTCCGGATGGATCATCGAAAAAATTGGATCCGCGTTTTCATTCAGATCCGTGGGGGCGATACCGAAGAGCCCCTGCACATGCTCACTGATGTAGGGGCAGCGGTGAGACTCTCCGTCGGCGCTCAGCCAATAGATAAACAGGACGCCAGGAACGCCCGAGGCCAGCTTTTGAAAAAAGCTGGCATTCACCCCAATATCGGACCTTGCCGCCATGGACACCCTATCCTCCTGCCGGACGATTTCCCCCTTGCATCAATAAGAGTGTAGCCCAAGCTGACAGGAAGCGGGCTTCTTCCCGGAAACAGTAATTCAGAGCGCTTGAAGGCGATTTCTGGCCTCTTCCCGCCGACCGGCATCGGCGACGCTCCGTCCGGTCCTGCCCGGCGCTTGCAATACTTTCTGAAGATAGGTTCTGGCCCTGCCCGTTTCACCCTGGTCCAGCAGAAAATCGCCAAAAAAGAAGTTCGCATCAAGACCATCAGGATTGATTGCAAGTGCCTTTTGCAGAAGTTCCCGCGCCTTGTCGTCATCGCCGAAACCCAATGGCCAACCGGGCACCTGGTAGTAGAGACTGCCCAATGAGGTATAGGCCGAACCCTCAAGGGTCTCTGGATCAATGGCTAATGCCGCCTCCAATGACTTCCGGGCCGCCTTGACCAGCCCCAACGCACCCAGGCCACCCTTGGCCCCCGCGTAGGTACTCAGGACGATACCTTGCCAGATCAGCGGTTCTGCCCGATCCGGATAGTGCGCGACGAACTGTTCCGCGACACCGGACAGCTTCTCAAAGGCTTCCTCTTTTTCATTGTCTGGCAGCTGATACTGAATTTCCGCCCAACGATGCTGGATATCCGCCAGCTCACTTTCCAGCGCCCCAGCCCAGAGTGGCTGAGCAGCGAGGCAGAACACCAGCAGAAGCACCCGTTTCATGACAACACCCCCGAATTCAGGAACCGCCGGATCACCGGCAATTGTTTCAGCATCGCCTTGTCGACCACCCTCGGGAGGATGCCGTTGATCACCACAAACAGCTTCTCCGGCCATCCCAGGAAGCGCCGACGGTCGTCGTTCTCCATCGCGGCAAGAATCTGCGCAGCCACTGCTTCCGGCGCGTCCATGGTGTTACCGAGCGCCCGGTTCAGTTCGTTCACCGATTCCGGATTCATATCTGTGGCCGTAGCCCGGGGCGCCACATACACCACCTGTATCGGGGTATCGGCCAGCTCCCGCCGCAACGCCTCGGTGAACCCGCGCAGTCCGAACTTGCTCGCACAATAGGCCGTGTAACCGGGAAAACCGATACTGCCAAACGTGGAGCCCACAAAGATGAGAGCTCCCTGACCGGCCTTCTCGAATCGCGGTGCAAAATGCCGGGCCAACAGCATCGCTGACCGAAGATTGACGGTGATCTGGGCATCCAGTTCGCTGATGGCCATATTACCCACGCTGGCGAACCGGTTCTGGCCGGCACAATGGATCACCCCGTCGATATCCGGGTAAGCGTCGTTCAGGCGTACCAGCTGCTGATCGAGATCCGATGCCGCCAGATCCAGATGGACCGGGGACACCCCCTCACGGTGCCCAAGCCGCTCCGGATGCCGCGAGGCGACAATCACACGGGCACCGGCCATCACCAGCGGATCCACCAACGCCTTGCCAATGCCACCGGTGCCGCCCAACAACAGGAATACCCGGTCATGCAGCCTCATGACGCTGCTCCTTTTGATTGGCCGGCAGAGGAATGCTGTGCAGCATGTCGCCGTACAGTCGATAGACCATACGCGCAGCCTGGATAATCGCCTGCTGGTCATCGGGGTCGGTGATGTCATTCATCAGATTGCGGAAGAACTCGAAATGCTCCTGATCCAGGGCACCATGAGAATACAGGTAACTGAAGGCCTTATCCGGCAGGCCCAACTGTTTCTGGATGGCTTCGCCCAGCGGGGTTGCCAGTTCGATCGATGTGCCCTCAAGCACCTGAACCATACCGAAGAACGCCGCCGGGTTACCCCGATTGATCCGGTCGTACAGGTACGCCACCATCAACTCGATTGAGGTATCCGGATCACCATGACGGATGGCTTCTTTGTCTTCGCCACAGGCTTCAAGATCATTCAGTATCCATTCGTGGTGGCCGTATTCCTCCTCGATATATTCCACCAATGCCTTGCGAACAAATTCCAGGCGCTCCGGCAAGCGCCCGCCACAGGCCATCATCAGAGGCACGGTGTGCTTTACGTGATGGTAGGCCTGGGTCAGGAACCAGGTGTAGGCGGTTTGGTCAAAACGCCCCTCGCGAATAGCCTCAATCACCGGAGCACCGGTAACATGGGCCCGGGCCTCGGCAGTCTCGGACTGCAGTCGGTCAAAAAATGCCATGAAAGATCCTCCTGGCGGGTTTGAAGAAGCGGTATGGGAAACAGAAAGATGTGCAAAAATGGGGAAAGCACCTGCCAGCAGCGCTGGCAGATCGGCCTCGAACCGATCCCGCACGGGTCGACCGTTCGCGGTCACGTAGCCCTCGGCCTGAGTCAGTGGCTGACGACGGATGTACACCGCTGACAAACGGGCATAGTCCGGCAAACCAGCATTGAGCCTGGCGAGTCCTGCCCGCAGCTGCTCCGGTGAACGGCCATCCTGTACAACCAGCAACGCGGAAGGATTCGGCTCACCATCGCCAAACACCACCGCCTGACGAGCCCCTATGGCCTGAGTCAGTTCACTCTCCAGCCACTCGGGGCTGATATTGCGGCCAAAGCTGGTAATCAGAAGGTTCTTGGCGCGTCCGCTTACAGACAGGAATCCAGCCGGGTCCAGTGCGCCCAGGTCCCCGGTATCCAGCCACTCCTCACCGGCAGGTTCATCGCCGAGATAACCGAGGTGGGTGTTGCCGCGAACCAGAATGTGACCTCGGCTATCCACCCTCACCTGAACATGGGAAAGCGGTTTGCCTACCGCGCCCCCGCGCTCGCTTCCGGGCACGTTCAGAGCCACCACCGAACTGCACTCCGACAACCCATACCCCTCATACAGGGGTAATCCGGCGGCGCGGCCCCGGGCCAGCAAATCCGATGAGACCCGGCCGCCGCCAACGGCCAGAAAACGCAGAGCATCACTGTTCAACTGCTGTTGTTCTGCGGCGGCCACCAGGGCCATCGCCAGTTCCGGCACCAGAATCAGCGAGTGCGGCTGGTGTTCGTGAATACCCTGCACCAGCCGATCAAGCTCCAGGCCACTGCTGCCGGTCATGCCGAGACTCCCCAGGGGCGCGACGGTAACGGTGCTTCCCATCAGCAATGGCAGGTAGACTCCGGCGATGTTTTCCAGCAGGGTCGCCAGCGGCAGGATGCACAGGTGCCGTTCAAGCTCGACGCCGGCCAAATGCGCCTTCAGGGCGAGAGTGGTTGCTGTCATCTGCGCCACCGACAGGCACACACCCTTGGGCGTACCGGTACTGCCAGAAGTGAAGGTGATCTTCGCGGTCTGCTCCGGCATCCAGGCACCTGCGGCCGTAACCGGCAAGTGTCGCAACCACACATCGTGCCCCAGGTGTTCACCGCCCGTACTGGCATCGGCAGACAACAGACAGTCCAGACCCGCCCGCTCAGTGAGATGGGCAGTCTGGGCCTGCGAGAAAAACACCGGCACCGGTACACAGACCACATCCGCCAGTAAACAGGCCAGATCCGCGAGAATCCAGGCCACGGAATTGTCACCGCACAAGCCGGCCCGGCGCACACCCCGTCGGGTGAGCTGATCGGCCAGAGCCCTTGCAGCCTCCATCATCCGGGCGTAGCTAAGGGCCGACTCCGGCCCCCGGAGCGCAGTGCGGGAAGGATGGATTGCCGCCTGACGTGCCAGCAGTTCAGGCAATGTGGCCATAGGAACCTCCTGACATCGTCTTATCCTCGACACTCTCAGCCTCGACAGACTGAATCCGTCTGAGCAAACCGGCGCTCCGCAGAGCAGACATGCCATCAGCGACCCGGATCGCCATCACCACGGGATGATGGTCGTAGTATCGTCCCCAGCCGGCACCATCATCGGGCAATCGGGAAGGATCAGCCTTCGCCAGAACCTGTGTGGGAATGCCCAGCCGGTGAAAACTGTTGCGCAGCAGATCAGTGCCCGTGCACACCACCCAGTCATAGCCGGCGCTATCCAGCCAGACCGACAAAGAAGCAAACAGGAAGCGACTGACGCCGGCCTCAACGCCGGCGAGGTGCGCAATTTCTGCAATCCGGTGGCGCTCGACACCCGTTACCGGCATCACCGACTCCACCGGCACCGAGAGGTAGTCTTCAAGGAACAGCTTTTCCAGGGCTGCATTACGCACTCCCACCGCCGCCAGCAGGCTTCCTTGTGCGGTGGTCAGTGCCAGAAGCGCCGGTATACGTAGCGAAGGCTCCGCGCCGTAGGCGTGCAGGAAGCGGCGGCGAATAAAGTCCGCCACTGTCCCGGCCATTGGCGTATCCGGGCAGATCTCGTTGAACCAGCGACCGGCACAACGGATAACCGGAACCACCTCCCCGGAATCCGGGGGACAACTTGTGGACATCATCAACGGGTCTGTCATGTGGGCTCTCCAGTTTGGCCCCTTTGCCGGGCGCTTTGATCACGTATGCCAGATTAGGAGGGAAGTCTTAAATCAGCCTTAAGGTGGCGGGCGGAAAACCTTAAGACGGCCTTAAGGTTTTGCCACAGGGGCGATTAAGACTTGCTTAAGAATGTCCGAGTAAGGTGCGCAACCATGGTCCGGAATCCTCCGGAAACGCCCGGGTGCTGAAGTGAGGCTGTATGAGACTCCCGAATTTGCGGTCAGGTAGTTGGGACAGGTTGCCCCGTTTCCTGCTTGCCGGTGGCACGGCCACTCTTCTCCATTGGTCGGCCATGCTGATTCTGATCGGGTTCGGCGTGGCCGCCCTGCTCGCAACAACCATCGGAGCAACCCTCGGTCTGTTGGCGAACTATGTTGCCCAGCATCGCTATGCATTCTGCTCCGACCTGCCGCATCGAATCGCATTCCCGCGCTATCTCACTGGAGCAGGATTGAGCTGGGCCCTGAACCTGCTCGGTTTTTCTCTGCTGCTGGCGGCAGGTGTCGGCGTAGCCCCTGCCCAACTTGTTGCGACCGGCCTGGTTGCCTTTGCCAACTATCTCTTTGCCCGGAGGTTCGTGTTCCATGAAGAACAGACAATCAACGTTCAGTAACCCGATGCTCAGCATCATCGTTCCGGTCCACAACGAGGCCGATGTTATCCCTACACTCCTGAAACGGCTGGATCTGGTATGCCGGCAACTGACAGGCAAGGTAGAGCTTCTGTTCGTGGACGATGGCAGCCATGACAATTCCGTTGCCCAACTACTTCGGGCAAGGCATCGCCAGCCCGGCATACGCGTGGTCCAGCTTTCTCGGAATTTCGGCAAGGAAGCGGCGGTCACTGCCGGGCTGGAGAACGCCAGGGGCGATGCGGTGATACTGATGGACGCGGATCTGCAGGATCCTCCGGAACTGATACCCGGCATGGTTCAGGCGTGGCAGAAAGGGGCCGATGTGGTGTTGATGAAGCGCCGCTCACGCGCAGGTGAGAGCTGGCTGAAGCGCATGACGGCGAGTGTGTTCTACCGTTTGATCAACCATATCAGTGACGCGTCAATACCGGTCGATACCGGGGATTTCCGGCTGATGAGCCGCCGCACGGTAGATGCCCTGAACCGGTTACCCGAGCGCAATCGCTACCTGAAAGGCATGTTCGCCTGGGTCGGCATGCCGACGGTGACTCTCGAATTCGATCGGGATCCGCGAGCGGCAGGCAAAACCAAGTGGAACTACCTGAAACTCATGCATCTGGCCATGGAAGGCATCACGTCTTTCTCGACCCGCCCCCTGCGCCTTGCCCTCGTTCTCGGCCTGCTTGCCGCTGGCGCCGGCGGCCTTTTTGGCACCTGGGAAGTCCTCCGGGCCCTGATTCTGGGCATATCCACCCCAGGCTACGCCTCAATGATAGCGATGGTCACCTTCCTCTCTGGCGTCCAGCTACTCTGTGTCGGGCTACTGGGGGAATACGTAGGACGCATCTACATGGAAACCAAACAGCGGCCGGTCTTTATTGTTGCGGAAGACAGCGATGAGTTCGCCCAACCAATTCTGCCCCAACTGCGAGTGGCCGGTAATGACCAGAAACATTAATACCCTGCTCTGGCTGCTTGTTACGGTGATGGCCGTACGGCTTGGCCTGACGGCCATATTGCCCCTGGCCGACACCACAGAACCCCGCTACGCAGAAATAGCCCGCATCATGGCCGAAACCGGCGACTGGATAACACCCTGGTTTGATTACGGCGTGCCATTCTGGGGCAAGCCACCACTGTCGTTCTGGGCGCAGGCAATGTCCTTCAGGTTGCTCGGCGTGACTGAATTTGCCGGCAGGCTGCCCTCCTGGCTGGCCAGCGTTGTCACCGTGTTTCTGGTCTATAAGCTGCGTCGCTACCTGCACCCCGATCGCGGCAGTGAGGCATCCAGAATATCCGGGCTCTGGGCGGCTCTGATCTATGCGACCACTGCCCTCGGATTTCTGACTGCTGGCACCATCATGACCGATTCGTTCCTCGCCCTGGGTTGCACCCTGGTGCTGACCAGCCTGATTGTCCGCCTCCAGGGCGGCCCGGAACTGTGGGGCTGGCTGTTTTTCGTGGGCCTTGCCATTGGCCTGCTTGCCAAAGGCCCGCTGGCCCTGGTGCTGACCGGGCTACCGGTATCTCTCTGGGTTGTCCTCACCCGGCGCTGGCTAACCCTCTGGCAGTTACTGCCCTGGTTGCGCGGGTCCCTTCTGACCCTTGCTATTGCCGTTCCCTGGTATGTCCTGGCCGAGCTGAAAACACCCGGCTTTCTAGATTACTTTATCGTGGGAGAGCACATCAAACGGTTTCTGGTCAGTAGCTGGCAAGGCGATCTGTATGGCAACGCCCACGAGTTCACCCGGGGCACCATCTGGCTGTACCTGATCGCGGCCAGTTTTCCATGGGGCCTGATCGCCATTGCCGCATTCGCAAGGAACCGCTGGCACAAACGCACCCCACAGCACCAATGGCAACCTCGGGAAAAAGGCGTTGGTGGACTGGTTCTGGCGTCCGCGCTGAGTCCGGCCCTCTTTTTTACACTGTCGGGCAATATTCTCTGGACCTATGTGCTTCCGGGTCTACCGTTTCTCGCGGTACTGGTATCGAGCCTCTGGCCCGATGGGTTCACCCGGCCAGTGCCGGCTTCGGCTCTTGCCGCTGTCTTGGTGATACCCATGACAGGAACCGCTGCCGGTGGCTGGATTGCCATTCACCCTGAGCAACTGAAAACCGAACGGGATCTGGTGGCCAGGGTCGATCAACTCCCCGGCATGACGGCACACAACCTTGTGTATCTGGACAAAGCACCCTACTCAGCGCGCTTCTATAGCCAGGGCGAAGTCCATGCCATTGATGAGGCCGTCGTTATCCATCGACTGGAGAAGGGAATCCTGCCAGAACCCATGGCACTGGCGGTAGCGAAGGGCAATAAACCGATGCTCCGGCGGCTGGAAGCCCTGACCGCACCCATCGAAGAAAACCGGCGCTATCGCCTTTTCCTGCTGAAAACCCTGCCTGAAAGCACCGCCCACACCTCGGATCGAAAAAGCAAAACCGGCGGTATCGATTACAATGCAACCAACGACCGACCATTGAGCTGAAAACCAACCGGATTCCTGCTAGATGCGAATACTACTGGTAGAAGATGACCATCACCTGGCCAACACCATGCTGGGCATGCTGCGCGACGAGCAGAATACCGTCGACTGGCTGGATGACGGACAACAGGCCCTGAACGCCCTGCTCAACGACAGCTTTGAACTGGCCATTCTGGATCTGACACTGCCCAGGGTGGACGGTCTGGATATCGTTAAAAAGGTCCGCAACGAGGGTGTCGAAACGCCGGTTATCATCCTCACCGCTCGCGCAGATCTGGATGAAAAACTGCAGGGGCTGAATGCTGGAGCGGACGATTATCTGACCAAACCCTTCGCCATGGCAGAACTGAAGGCCCGGATCCGGGCCGTTACCCGACGCGGCTCCAACGTCCGGACCGCCGGTCTGCAAGTCGGCAGGCTGATACTGGATCCAGACTCAGGCAAGCTTCAGGTGGGCACCACCACCACGGCCCTCCCACGCAGTGAATTCCAGATCCTGCATTACCTGATGCGCCATCCCGACCAGGTCGCGACACGGCGCCGACTGGAAGAGCAGCTATACGGCTGGGAACAGGGCGCCGAGAGCAATGCGCTTGAGGTGCATGTGCATCACTTGCGGCGGCGTGTCGGCAAGCAAACCATTCGCACGGTTCGCGGGGTCGGTTACATGCTCGACAGTAACGCGGCTGCGGAGGCTTCCCCGGAATGAGCCTGACCCGCAAACTGATCCTGCTGATCACCAGTACCGTCTTTTTTATCACCCTGATTGCAGCCGGCTGGGGCTTCTTCGTCAGCGACCATCAGCTGGAAGAAGTTTTTGATGCCGAGCTCGCCCAGAGCACCCGCATTGTCCAGGGGCTGGTTGAACACCTTTCTTCTACCCAGTCTACCGACCAGTTGTCCCACACCCTCGCAAAAACCCTGCAACTTCCGGAGAGCGCCTACCAGGGAGATGAAGAGGAAGACGAAATTCTGCCGGGCGGAGCAGGCCACAAATACGAACGCAAGATTGCCTTTGAGGTCTGGTCACCTGACAGGGAGCCGATTCTGGACACCCTCAGGGCCAATGATTCGCAAGGACTGGAGCCGGGGTTCGGCTGGCAGGAAGTAACGGGTTTTCAATGGCGAACCTTTACCCTCCGGGATCCCGCGACCGGCTTCTGGATTCGCACTGCCCAGCGTGAGGATGTCAGGGACGAACTCAGCCAGGAAATTGCATTGGGCAACGTACTGCCCTTCCTGGTCGTACTTCCTCTGCTCGCAATTGCCGTGCTTGTATCCATACAGGTTGGCTTCCAGCCCCTGAGGAAACTTGAGAATCCGGTTCGCAACATGGCACCGGAAAACATCCACCCCCTGGACGACCGCCAGGCACCGAAGGAGGTCGCCGGGCTGGTGCAGGCAGTGAATGGTCTGCTCAGGCGCCTCAACCAGGCCCTGGAGCGGGAACGTCGCTTCTCTGCAGACGCCGCTCATGAACTCCGAACCCCTCTGACGGCACTCCGCCTGAATCTGGAAAAAGTCTGCGAGGACAACCCGGAGCAGTACGAGGATCTGATCCGATCCGTCGATCGCATGGTGCATCTGGTGGAGCAGATGTTATTGCTGAACCGGGTCGATTCCGGTGCCGATTTCACGCCCGAATACCACAACCTGTCAGCAATTGTGGAGCAGAGCATCGCCGACGTGGCACCACTGGCCCTGAAAAAGGACATTGAGCCTGTCCTCCAGGACGATGCCCGACAAGCCCTTGTGTGTTGCCACAGTGCTCTGATCAACACCCTGATGCGATCATTGCTGGCCAATGCCATCCAGTACAGCCCGGACCATACAGCCATTGAAACCCGCCTCACGCCCTCTGGAGAGGGGTACCACATCACTGTCTGCGACCAGGGGCCGGGCATTCCTGCCGGGGAGCGGGAACGGGCACTGAGCCGTTTTGTGCGTCTGGATCAGCGCCTCGGTGGTGGTGCGGGCCTGGGCCTTGCCATTGCCCGGAGAATTGCCGAGCTGCATGGTGGTCAGCTTACTCTGGGAGAACGACCGGATGGCCAATCCGGGCTGTGTGTCAGTATCTGGCTTCCGGCTCGCCCTGCTTCACAGCACAGGCAGGCCTAGACCTCAAAAGCAGTGACAAGGTTACCTCAACGCGATTGAGTTGTAGTCCTTTAACAGGGAAAATAGACATCCCTTGGGAGGAGCCCATCGGAATCGCTATTTTCAGGAACCAGTCAGGGACGTTAGCAAGAACGAAACGCCATGAAAAAACAGGAAATTAAAGCACTCAGGGAAGACAACCGTGTTGACTCCGTAAAGATCGTGCGATCCCCTTCCGATGCGAGCAAGTGGGTTGTGCTCTTCAAAGAGATAGACGGGAAGAGTTTTTTCCTGGTCTCCGACGATGACCAGGTGTGCAGTTACCTGACGCTGGATACAGCCGTCGAGACCCTGGATTCGCTGGGATTTGCACGAGCGGAAGTGCTGTTCTGACAGGCCCTATCCGGTTTTGATCAGGGTCACCGACACCTGCAATCCGCGACCTTCCGGACCGGCAGCAAGACGAATGTCGCCGCCCATGCTTCGAATCAGCGTGCGAGCGATCGCCAGGCCGAGACCAGCGCCGCCGGTATCACGGCTGCGGGATTGTTCCAGTCGGTAGAAGGGTTCGAAAACCCGGTCCCGTTCGCTTTCGGGAATACCCGGCCCCTGGTCGACGATGGTGATCACTGCTTCTTTGTCTGTGGTTTCCAGTTTCACCTCCGCCTGCACACCGTAATTGACCGCATTCTCGATGAGATTCCGCAGAGCGCGTTTGACGGCTTCCGGCTGCCCCTGCAGAACGCATCTCGGACTGTCATTGCAGTGCACCGCCAGCCCCATTTCCTGCAGATCTCCGCAAAGACTGTCCAGCAGGGTGGCCAGATCATAGCGACGGTGCTGTTCGGTAGTACTGCCCCGGATGAAATCAAGGGTGGCTTCGGCCAGGTGCTGCATCTCTCTGAGCGAATCGAGTAGACGGTCCCTGTCCTCGCCTTCAGGCAGCATTTCCACCCGCAACCGCATGGAGGTGATAGGGGTTCTGAGGTCATGGGCCAGGGCCGCCAGCAGCCGGGCACGGTCTTCCTGGGCCCGGCCAACCTGGTCCTGCATCTGGTTGAAGGCGCGGGTGACTTCGCGAACATCCTCCGGCCCCTTTTCCGGTATCCAGACTTTTTCACCCCGCCCAAAGGCAAGAGCCGCACGGCTCAACTCACTCATCGGGCGCATGATTCGACGGATTGCCAGCAATAACGTCAACATCAGCAGCACGGCGGTAATACCCACACTGGTCAGCGTGGCCTTCAGCCACAACCATGAGGGCGCTGGGGGCTGAGCCCAGGCGTTAAACCACTGCCCGGAAGACAGTTCCAGAGAAACCCCCAGAACCGGTGGGCAGTCATGGCGGTCGTCCCGATGCTCATCGTCGTCACGGTGTTCCTCATCCTCGTGACGTTCATCATCTGCATCGTGGTGTCGCTCATGGTCCCGGCGGTTATCGTGATCCAGCTCCCGATCCGGCAGGCAGTCGCCTGCCCCAGAGCCCATGGCGGTTCTCACCTGCTCCGGAGGCAGGCCGAGCTCCTCAGCCAGCCGGCGTGTCATGCCGAAGGCCCGGTCTTCAGACAGGTAGGGTAAAGCATCAATAGAAAGCCGAAGGGTGGCACTGGAAAGCGCCCGCAGGATGCGCTGCTGGCGTTCGGGATCGGTGGTATCTGCCAGAGTATAACCATCGGCCACCCTCTGAAGTTCGTGCTCAAGGCTGGCACTGCGCAAGGCTCCCTGGCGCTCGCCCGCCAGGATGAAGATGGTGATGATCTGTGCCAGCAACAACACCAGAATCAGCAACAGCGCCAATTGTCCGCCGGCTCGCCGGGGCCAGAGCCTCATTGCTCTGCCCCCTCGACCGATGCAATCCACTGGTAGCCACCACCCCAGATAGTCTTGATCAGCCTGGGACTGCGGGCATCCGGATCAATCTTGCGGCGCAAGCGACTTACGTGGTTGTCGATACTGCGGTCAAAGGCATCCGCTTCTCTGCCAAGCGTCAGATCCATGAGTTGATCCCGTGACAAGACCCGACCGGCATGCTCCAGAAAAGCAAGCAACAGCTTGTACTCGGCGGTGCTCAGGGAAACCTCGACACCCTCCGGATCAACCAGTTGATGACGATCAACATTCAGCGTCCAGCCTTCAAACTTCAGGCACTGCCCTGCCATAGGACTGCGTTGTGGAGGCAGCGCCGTGGTCCGACGCATCACTGCCTTGATACGGGCCAGCAGTTCCCGGGGGTTGAAGGGTTTGGTGAGGTAATCGTCGGCACCCATTTCCAGGCCGACGATGCGGTCGGTTTCCTCGCTCATGGCGGTCAGAAGAATCACCGGCAGCCCCGTGTGCTCACGGAGGTAACGGCAGAGGGTGAGGCCATCATCGCCAGGCATCATGATGTCCAGAACAACAAGGTCGACAGAGTGCAGTCTCAACTGGCGCTTCATGGCATCGCCGCCATCCGCCAGCAACACCCGCAGGCCGTGCTCCTGCAAATAGCGCCCGACAAGATCGCGAATGTCTCGATGATCATCGACTACCAGAACCGTGGGAGAGTCGCTCACTCGTTACTCCGTGTGTGTATCGTCTGCCCCGATTATAGGGGAGTCGCTCTCTTCTCTGGGCGCAATCTTGTCAAAAACCATCACAATTCCGGCGCTTGCGACAAGTTGCGACAAATTGGGCCGGTGGCCGAGACAATTCTGCGACGTTTCCTTGCTGCAATAGATCCCGACCAACCATGACACTGCGTCATGGGTTTCATCTAGCAAGGAGTTCAACCATGAAAAAGACCACCACCACCATTGCTGCTCTCTCTGTCGCCGCCCTGCTCAGCGCTACGCCTCTGCTTGCCTCTGCAGATGACGACTACAGGAAAGACGACCGGGAGCATCACCACGAACATCGCCACCAGGGTAAACCCATGGGCGCCGATTTCGAGCAGTACAGCACCGAGGAAATGCGCATCATGGCCTACGGCCGTGCGCTCAAACGCTTTGGCCCTGGCGTGAAGGTTGCCGTTGAGGAGACCCCCGATGGTACTTACCTGATACAGCTTCGCGATGCCGAACAGAATCTGATCCGGGAACAGGAGATCAACCGATTTGGACATCCGGTTCGCGGCGAACGCCGGGACTGATAGCAAACAGCCAGTAGGAGACAATTTTTGGCTACGGCCCATAGGGAGAGTGGCTGGACGCCAGGGGCAGTGATTCGTCGCTGCCCCAGTCTGCCCAGGAGCCGTCGTACAGCGACAGCTGGTCATACCCCGCCAGCCCGGCCGCCAGCATAATGATGCAGGCGGTGATACCGGAACCACAGGAAAACACCAGTTGGAGCCCGTTACCGGGTTGAAGAGACGGTGCAAGCCCGGCAAACGTCGCGGCCAGCTCACTGGAAGACTTGAACCGGTAGCCGTCCAGCACTTCGGTAAACGGCAGGTTGAGCGAATGGGGGATATGTCCGCCGCGCACACCGGGGCGGGGTTCTGGAGCCTTTGCCAGGAAGCGCGCACGGGATCGCGCATCGATGACGGTTACCCCCTCATCCTCCAGATGCCGAAGAACGTAAGCGGAATCCCGAACCCGGCTGCAATCAAGGTTGCCCCTCACGCTGCCGGATGTGCCGGCCTTGGCAACCGGCTCAGAGACAACATCCCGCCCCTCGGCCAGCCACTGCGGCAGGCCACCATCCAGAACAAACACCTGGTTGACGCCCATCGCCCGAAAAATCCACCAGGCCCGGGGTGCTGAATAGATGCCCTGGTTATCGTACAGAACCACCTGGCTCTCTGGTGTAATGCCCAGTCTGCGGGCTTCTTTCGTGAACTGTTCCTCGGTCGGAAACGCGTGGAGCTGGGAAGACCCGGTATCGCAAAGCGTTCCCTCCAGGTCGATCTGGCAGCTACCCGGTATCCACACAGGGCGGTCATAAACAAGCGGCGCCTTACCAATGACCGTGGCCATACTCGCGTCAACCAGAACCAACCGTTCGTTATCCAGGTTTTCCTGCAGCCAGTCGGTTGTCACAAGGGGGGAATGCATAGTGTTCTCCGGTCTGGAATTATGAGAGTAAAACAACCATCACACGGACCTGCTGGTCAAACCAACGCCCCGTTCACAATGGCCCGCAATTCCTGGCGAATCGGGTAGGTTGAGGAGGGGATC
The DNA here is from genome assembly GCF_018860425.1 of Marinobacter sp. F3R08. Lineage (GTDB taxonomy): Bacteria > Pseudomonadota > Gammaproteobacteria > Pseudomonadales > Oleiphilaceae > Marinobacter. The sequence continues at coordinate 438,151 of NZ_JAHKPI010000020.1, forward strand.
AGTTGCGTCATGAAGATCATCACCAACTCCTCGACGGGATCGATAAAAAAGTTGGTGCTCGCCAGACCACCCCAGCCATACTCTCCGACCGAGCCGTTCGTCTGGGATTTGGCGACATCGGTCTTTACCGAAAAGCCGAGGCCAAACCCGCTCCCGGCATAAGGCGTTTCGCTGAACGCTCCAACAGACAGGCCTGGCAGGTCCTGATTGTCCGGCAGGTGGTTGCGACGCATGAATTCCAGAGTCTTTCGACCAATAATCCGCCGCCCCCGAAACTCGCCGCCCTCACAAAGTGCCTGGGCAAAGTGGAAATAATCGTCAATGGTGGAAACCAGCCCGCCACCACCAGACAAAAACGCCCTTTTGTGCCGGAAAGAAGACGTTTCCGGATCATCCTGCAGCATGAACTGATCGCAGGCCTTGTACTGATAACAGGCGGCGAAACGGTCAAGCTGGTCATCACGAACCTGGAAGCCAGTGTCAGGCATGTCCAGAGGTTCGAAGATATGCTCTCGCAGGTATTCATCAAAAGGCTGATCCGCCAGCAACTGCACCAGATACCCCAGGACATCCGTGCTCACCGAATAGTTCCAGGCGGTGCCAGGTGAGAACTCCAGCGGCAGTTCCGCCAGGTGATCAACCATGGTTTCCAACGTCAGACTCCGGCTGCCATCCAGCTTCAGCTCCCGGTAGGCTGCGTCAACGTTGGTGCGGTTCATAAATCCATAGGTCAGGCCTGACATATGCGTGAACAGGTCGCGAATGGTCATGACGCTGGAGGCAGGTGTCGTCAGGAAATGGGGATAGACACCGCTCTTATAAACGCGCAGGTTTTTCCAGGCAGGAATGTACCTGTGTACCGGATCATCCAGCAAGAACCGCCCCTGCTCATATAGCTGCATCATGGCGACAGACGTGATCGGCTTGGTCATGGAGTAAATACGGAAAACCGTATCCCGGCGAACCGGCTTGTTGCGCTCTACATCCATCAACCCCTGAGCTTTCACATAGGCAACCTCCCCTCGCCGGGCAACCAGTGTCAGGGCACCGGGTAATTTCCCCGGCTGAATATAGCGACGGTCAAGGAGGGCTTCGATGTTTTGAAGATGATCCGGTGAGAGGCCGGCAGTCAGTGCGGGTCCCGTCATTGAGAAGGTACCTTGTTATGGTATTTGGATTTGTTGAGGTGCTATGCCTTTGCACACTCGATACCTTCAGCCGCTTTCATGGACTCAAGATACCTCTGCATTAGCTTCTTGTAGGCAGGAGATTGCATGACCTCGGTCTGCATGACGTCGCGAAGACCGTTACCGTCAGGATGTGCGGGCTCGGAGCGGGCGGCACGAGCCTGCTCGCGGAGTTGTGCATACCGTTGGTTCTCGGAAGCGATGCGCTGACGGTCCGCTTCGGACAGGCTCAGCCAGTTGTTCAATGGCATTTGTGTGCGCAATTTGGCGGGCTCGGCATGGGCGAAGAACGCCACCTCAATCTCGCGGCGTTCGACCGATCGCAATTGGTTTTCCAGATACAACTTAGCTACGTCTTCGTACTCCGGGGCCATCTCCACAACCAGTTGGGTGACGCTGCCCTGCCAGGTTTTCTGCGTCTGCGTGTAGGCTTGATATTTCCCAATGACACAGTCCGGTGGCGCGGCGGCTGCAGCCGCAGCAACGAAAGCCATAAGCAGACCGCCTATCAATATCGAGAATCTCATTCCGGGCTCCTATCAAGGGCATAACAACTTACCAAGCGACGTGTGATTGTTGGCTAAAACGTGCTGCTGAACCGAACCAACCGTTACGAGCTCTGCTTGACCTGCGTGTTATAGGTTTTGGCGCTTAATTGCATTTAACGAATCTACCACGCTTGACACACGTTGAAACGCATTGTTTGCGTATGCAACTACAAAATAATCGCCTCTTTTTTGATCAAAACCTAAAAACTTATTTGTACGATCGACTTCTCCAAAGTGTGACTCAATGTCATCTTTAGAGATCTTCAGCTCTATTGAAATTCCTCTTACGTTCCCATACAAAGTTTCACTCTTTATAATGCCAACATTTTCCCATGGAACACCAAGAGATAACTTATTTTTAGACTCATTAAACGAAGCCGGGAAACTCAAGCCATTATTGTCCGCCGAAAAGTAAACCCAACCTTTCCAATTTCCAGGTTTTAACGCAGGCACCAAAAACACCAAACCTAACATTAAAAAAACATACTTAAATATAACCGGAGAATTACCAGACCAATTATTATAAGTATAAAAAGCAATCAACATACAAAAAGATACAATAAAATAAGAAAAACAAATTAACCTGGCGCCCCAGGGAGGCGTTTCGTACTTAAACATTCGATACCTTTTGATTTTGCACCAACATTAATAAAACACAATTTCGGGCACAACGCATTTCTGTCTCATTATCATTCAGCTTGATCGTGAGGGTAGATCTGTTAGCGTTAGCTGATCTTATTCGTTAAAGGCTCCCTAAACCTGACACCCTCCTCATGACCAATACCCGTCGTTTTTCAGGAACTTCCGCTCCCGGCCACCAGATCCTCTGGGACTTTGAAGCACAGGAATTCCCTCTGCCTGAAGGAGCTGGCCTGGGTCGCATTCAGATGTTTGCCTTCAATGACGGGCTACAGCTCTACCGATCAGAATTCCGTGTGCAACACGAGTGCATTATCGACAGCAATGCAGGCGAAACTGAACTCGGCAATCTGCTGTGCAGCATTCTGCTACTGACGGGCGAGGTGCTGCTGGAAACCCCGGATGGAGTGCAGCACCCGATAACGCCTCAGTCCGGGCTTCTTTTCCGGGTTCAGGACAATGGTACACGCATTATTCTCAGGGGCGGGCAGACGGTCAGGCACATTGGCGTAACCGTTAACATCCCTACATTCCATCATAGGCTGGGGGACACACTGCCCGGCGATCTGGCCGCTTTTTCATCATTTCCGGAAACCGGGGTGGTCAGCCGAAAAATCCCCGTGCAATCCCGGTTGCGCAGCCTTCTGGCCAATATTTTCTCGCCGCAAACCTGCAGACCAGACTCACTTCAGGAGCTCGCCCTGGAAGGAATATCCCTGTCCATACTCGCTGAGATGAGCCGTATCGTTCTTACCAGGGATTCCAACCAGGAAGAGACAGTTTCACTCTGGGGAGAGCACATTTTTGAGGATCTCAAGACCTACATTCGCAGTCACCTTGCACTCCCCCTAAAGACTGACGACATCTGCAAACGGTTCGGCATTTCCAAACGTCAGTTGGGCCAATTATTTCATACGCTTGCGCAGTGCTCGCCCAAAGAATTCCTCCGGCGGGAGCGCCTTGGGCATGCACGGGAACTGATCCATCAAAAGGGCATACCCGTTAAAGCCGCGGCCCATGCCGTGGGCTACAACCATGTCAGCAACTTTACCAAGGCCTATCGGGACCATTTTGGTGAGACACCAGGGCAAACTCTGCGGCTAGTGGAAACAGGGGCGACCCAATAACGGGTTGCGCCCCTGCCATGTGGGGACAGACGAGCCTCAGAAACGAAGCGTCCAGTCCAGGCTTACACCCTGACTGTCAGCATCACGTGCCATCTCGCCCTGATAGCTGAGCCCCAGGGTCGAATCCGGTGACACCTGCACCGACGCACCCACTTCTACCTCAGCCGTATGGCGAGCCAAGGGTGTGCCCTGGATGGTGAAGGCATTGCCGCCGTCTACAAAGGCCAGGCGGCTTTCAGCCCCCCGGTCCGCAAAGGCGTACTTCCAGCCCACTGAGCCGTGGAGGTTGATACTGGCTTCACCCAGGGGAACCCCGGTGCCGCCACGCAGGCCCAAAATGCTGAACCCGGTGCCGCTGTCCTCGCTCTTGATCCTCAGTGCCGCGTTGCCGCCCTGCTCCTGCGCGCTGTCGTTGCTCAGCGATACCCAGGACACACCAGCATAGGGTTCCAGCCAGTAGCTCTGGAACGGCAGCCGGTAACCCAACTCGGAGAACGCCAGCAAATTGCTAACATCGTATTCAGCGGTCAGGGTTTGCCCCAGCACCTGCCTTCGTTCGGTCTCGGCCTCGCTCCAGCCATAGCCCAACCCCAGGTTCAGATTGAACCCATCCCAGTGCTTGCTGACATACCCTCCCAGGTAGAGGGTGTCGCTGTCGCCATCAGCCTCCTGGCTGCCAATGGTGACCTCTCCGGAATTGCCTCCTCCAAACAGGCCCAGACGCCAGCCATTGCTCAACCGACTGTCCACACCAACCACCAGGCCGTAATTGTCGATGTCCAGGGACGCGCTTTGGCTTCCCCCCTCCAGCTCCCGGGACTGTCCCAACACCGAGAACCACAGGCCCCGATCATTATCACCGGCGGCATGCATGCGCTGCAGGGCCGCCTGGCGCACCTGTTCAGCACTGGTTACCAGCTGGGTGCGGGTGCCGGCATGGATTTCTCCGGACAGCCGGCTCATAGCGACAATGGCCTGGGCCTCGCTCATATTAAGAACCCGGTCATACACCCACTGCCCGGCTCCCAGGGAAAACGCCGCGTCTGCCGCCACCGTCTGATTGCGGTTCATGCCCTCCAGGGCAAAGGTCTCAATCGGCGGCTCTGGCTCTGGCTCTGGCTCAGGTTCCGGCTCAGGCTCTGGCTCTGGCTCCGGTTCCGGCTCCGGTTCAGGCTCCGGTTCAGGTTCAGGTTCAGGTTCAGGTTCAGGTTCAGGTTCCGGTTCCGGTTCCGGTTCCGGTTCCGGTTCTGGCTCTGGCTCTGGTGGTTTAGGAGTCACAGGTCGCAGCTTGCTGGTCAGATAGTAGGCATCACCGTCATGGTCGGTACTGAAGTTAAGGTAGGCGTAGTCGTCGGTGACGGCCTGCTGACCGTTGACAGTCAGGCCGCCTCCAGCCTGAACCAAGGTGTAGCGGGCACCGTCTGCATAGGTGGTCGACCCGTTGTCCGTGCCATTTTCTGGTGTCACATGAATCAGGGCGCCATCGTCAATGGTGGCGACACCGCCCACATCCACCAGATCGTTGTGGGTACCGGCGGTACTGCCGCCGCCAATCAATTCCACCCGATAGGTGGAGCCGGTGCCCAGGGTCCAGTCGCCGCCCACCGAGAGCGTGCCGATGGAGTTGCCCGGGGTGACGGTACCGCTGTTGACCGTCACATTACCCACCGACCCGCTGCCACCGAGGGCACCGCCATTGACCAGGATGTGGGAGTTGTCGAGCGATCCGTTGACCAGCAGGGTGCCATCGGAGATGGTGGTGTCACCGGAATAGGAATTGGCCCCCGTGAGGATGGTGGTGCCGGTGCCACGCTGGTTCACGCTGGACGTTCCACCGCCTTGTACGATATCGGCCGCCAGGGTCAGGGTGTCGGTCTGGTTGAAATTGACGGTGCCTGAGCCATCCCAAATCTCGATCTTATCTGCCTCCAGGGTGCCGGCGGCGGTCGGGTTCAACAGGTCGTAGGCGCCAAAATTCAGGGTGCCATGGCCGCTCCCGCTATACCCTAATTTAACCCGGGCACTACCGTCACTTATTGAGGCAATACCTCCATTCGCCAGAGTCAGGGTGCCGTTTTCTAAAATGCCCAACGTAAGCCCCTCCGCCCTGAGCACCGACCCGGCGCCATCCACGGTTACCTGTCCGCTTCCTCCCGGCCCATTACCCACCAACGTTACGCCGGAAACATCCACCTCACCGCCATCATTGACCTCCAGGATTCCGTCGCCCGAAGCACCCACATAAAGATGCTCTGTCAGCCGCCATTGCGCGCCGCTACCACTGACACGGGCCACCCCGATACCACCATTTATACCGACATAAGAACGTTCACTGGTCACGGAGCTGCCCGCCCCGATCTCCAGGGTGCCGGTCTGGCTGGCGGTATCGCCCACGTATAGACGTGCCGCACCATGGCTGATACTGCCGCCATCGCGCACGGCCAGAGTGCCGTTGGAGACACGGGTTTCGCCGGCAAAGGTGTTGGTGCCGGTAAGAATAGTGGTGCCGGTGCCGGTCTGGGATACGGTGCCGGTGCCGCTGATTTCACCGGCAAAGGTGGAATCATCAGACCGGTTGAACACCAGCGAGCTCCTGTTGATCACATTGCCCGCAATAAACCCGGAGGTGCCACCGTTGCCGATCTGCAGCGCGCCGCCATTGATGGTGGTGCCGCCGGTGTAGGTGTTGGTGCCGGTCAGGGTCAGAATGCCGGTGCCTTGCTTGGCGACAGTGCCGGTGCCGCTGATATCCCCGGCAAAGGTGGAATCATCGGAACGGTTGAACACCAGCGAGCTGCTGTTGATCACATTACCTACAATGGCACCTGAGGTGCCGCCATCGCCGATCTGCAGGGTGCCGTCAATGATGGTGGTATCACCGGTATAGCTGTTGGTGCCGGTCAGGGTCAGAATGCCTGCACCCTGCTTGGTCAGTTCCCCTGTCCCAGTCATGGTGCCGGCATAGGTTCCATCAACGCCCTGGTCGAAGACCACGGTCGCGTTGTTGGTGATATCGCCCGGCAGGCTGGTGGTGCTGCCCTGCAGGGTGCCGTCGGAGACCGTCGTGTCGCCCCAGTCGGTATTGGTGCCGGTGAGAACGGTGGTACCGGTGCCGCGCTGGTTGACGCTGACCACCCCGCTGCCCATCGAGCCACCCTTCCGGATATCTGCCGGCAGGGTCAGGGTGTCGGTCTGGTTGAAATTAAGGGTGCCTGAGCCATCCTGAACCTCGATGGCATCTGCCTCCAGGGTGCCGGCGGTGGTCGGGTTCAACAGGTCGTAAGCACCAAAATTCAGGGTGCCATTGCCACCCATAGACTCCCCTAGAATAACACTCCCATTACCCTCATTTGCTGAAGCCGATCCTCCGTGCGCCAGAGTCAGGGCACCGCTTCCATCTCGTCCCAGGTTCAGTTGCGACGCTTTGAGGTCCGACCCGGCGCCATCCACCGTTACTTGCCCAGTGCTGCCCGGGGTATTGCCCACATTCAGCTCGCTGGCAATCTCCACGTCACCACCATCGTGGAGCTCCAGGGTACCCTCGCCCAGGATTCCAAGAAAGAGCTGCTCTGTCAGCTGCCATTGCGCACCGCTGTCGCCGACACGGACCACCCCGATGCCCCCGAGTCCGATATTGGAGCGCTCACTCGTTACGGAGCCACCCGCCCCAATCTCCAGGATACCGGTCTGGCCGAGGGTATCGCCCACGAACATGCCTGCGGCACCATGGCTGATACTGCCCCCATCCCGTACCGACAGGGTGCCGTTGGAGATACGGGTTTCGCCAGCATAGGTATGGGTACCGGTGAGAATGGTGGTGCCAGAGCCCTGCTTTTCGACGGTGCCGCTACCGCTGATAGCGCCGGCGAAGGTCGAGTCATCGGCGCGGTTGAACACCAGTGAGCTGTTGTTGACCACATTGCCGGCAATAGATCCGGAAGTGCCGCCGTCGCCGATCTGCAGGGTGCCGCCAGAGATGGTGGTGCCGCCGGTGTAGGTGTTGGCCCCGGTCAGGGTCAGGGTGCCGGTGCCGGTTTTGGTGAGACTACCAGGAGCGAATGATTGATCTTCTCTTATTACCCCGGAGAAAAGCGTGTTGGTATCCAGGGCACCGACTTCCAGGCTTCTGTTGTTTTGAAGGCGTACAGTGCCAGCGCCTTCGAGGCTGCCAATGGCACCGGAATTAGCCATCCGGAGAGTGCCATCAATAATGTGGCGGGACGCGGCACTGAGGGAATTGGGGGCGGTGGCACTGTTTGCCAGTTCGCCCCCAGGCTCCACTGTGGTGTCGCCGCTATAGTGCCCTTCGCCCTGTTTTCCGAGACCCAGCATCATGCCGTTGGTGACGGTCAGGCCACCGCTTCCGGACAGGCCACCCAATAGCCACGTCTCGCCCGATGAGGGATTATCGGCTGTAAACGTAGCAGTCGTACCGAGCTCTAGTTTGGTGTGAATCCAGGTATCGGAAGCAGCGCCGCCAGGCGCAGAACGCCTGATTTCCGCGTCGGTACCGTCAAAAACCAGTCTGTCGGTGGCAGGGTCACCAGCATGGATTCTGATTAAAGTGCTACCCGGGAATGGCGAGACAACAGTCAGCTTGTTCAGCGTCAGGCCACCAAGGTCGTGGGTCGTCTCGAGATTCGTGGCTGAGGTATTGTCAAAAATCAGCTGCAGGTCCGTTGCGGGAACCGGTGCCGAGCCGTCCGCCCAGTTGCCATCAACCGACCAGTTCCCGGAAGATGCGGTAAAGGTTTCATCCACCGCCCCCGCAGGCGAGGCCCCCAGCAGCAGGCCGCTGAGCAGCACGGAGGCTTTGCTTTTACCCTTGCGGCGGCTGATCTCGGCAACCGCCATCCAGACGTTGAGGGCTTCGTTCCAGACGACGCGATAGGCATGATTCATGGTTACTGCTCTCTGCAAGGTGTGTTGGCCGACAATCCGGCGTCAGCCTTTTTGGCAACGAGTATGAAGGGGCTGTGACGGGGGGACTATCGGATTTCCGCAAACAACGCCCGGCTTGCCGCCCCGGTGTCGCCACGGGCCAGAGTGTGCGAGGGCCTGCAGTGAGGCATCGCGCAACAAGGAAGGGTGTCGGTTGTCCGTCCACTGTCATGATGAAACACCTCATCGGGATAATGCGTGTTCAAGCCATACTCTGTGTTGTTCCGGACTCACAAGCAGGTATAGCTTTATTGCAGTCAACAAAAAGCATAACGACGAGCAAAGCATGCCACAAGTAACGGTTTTTATGATTTTTCCGCACTTTTATGGCTTTCGCACCGTAGAAATGCTTTCTGCTTAGCCGCCCCCGGGAGCGTCGGATAGAAAGCTCTGACACTGGTGGAGCGAAGTTTTGCAACAACTATCGTATATCTCCTGCCTGAAGGGCATTACAGCTTTCCGTATTGATTCGGTGCTACCCTGGCACAAACACCGGGAAGCCATCCAACTCGGCACAAAGCAGGCGCTGACCAAACAGGCGTTCCAGCGCCGACGTTACCAGCATGTCCCGGGCGGGGCCCCAACAGGCCTGACCATCGGAGTAGAGTAAAAGGATCTGATCGCACCAGCGTGCGGCCAGATTGAGGTCATGGAGACACATGAAGACAGCCCGGCCCATGGCGGCCTGCTCGCGCAGCAGCCTCATAACAGAGGTCTGATGCTGTAAATCCAGGTGATTGGTGGGCTCGTCCAACAGCCAGATTTTCGGCTCCTGGGTCATCAGGGTAGCAATGGCTACGCGCTGACGTTCGCCGCCGGAAAGCGTGCTCACCAGGCGATCCTTCAGATGGATGACATCCAGGGCTTCCAGAGCCCGCTCCGCAAGCGCGAGATCCTCGCCACTTTCCATCTGCCAGGGTGACAACCAGGGATGGCGACCGATCAGAGCGGTTTCCAGAACCGTTGCCGGGAAACCATCCTGTCGATCCTGAAACACCAATCCCAACTGTTGCGAAACGCTTTTGCGTCGACTATCCACCAGCGGCATTCCATCGAGCAGCAGGCGCCCGCCACTGGGCGCCCTCAATCCCGCCAGGGTATGCAGCAAGGTGGTTTTCCCAACCCCATTGGGGCCAAGTACGCCCCACACCTGACCCGGCTCGACAGTCAGGTTCAGGGGCACGCCGGACGCACGGCCGGGGATATCGATGATCAGCTTCTCAGTGGTCAGGCACGGCATCATCGGCTCCGGTACAGCAGGTACAGGAAGGTTGGAACACCGATCAACGCCGTGATCACACCAACGGGTAACTGTTCCGGCGCGATGACCACCCGTGCCAGGGTGTCCGCCAGCACCAGCAACGTGCCACCGGCCAGTGCGCAGGCCGGCAGGATCAGCCGCTGGTCGTTGCCCAGCACCAGCCGCAGCATGTGTGGCACCACGAGACCGACAAAGCCAACCGACCCGGCCATGGTGACGGCGGTGGCTGTCAACAGGCTGGCCATCAGGTAGATCGACCACTCCAGGGGCCGAACCGATACCCCTAACGCCGCCGCCTGCAGGGAACCACGGGCCAACACGTTCAAGGCCCGTCCGAGGGGAAATACCACCAGACAAACCACCAGCAGAATCACGAGGCCGGGCCAGGGGGTGGCGGCGTGGGACAAATCACCCATCAGCCAGTACAACATGCCGGGCAACCGGCTGGCCGGTGTCATCGAAAGAATCAGAGTAATAATGGCACCCCAGCCAGCGGCCACCACCACACCGGTGAGCAACAGCCTTGAGGGGGTCCAGCTGCCACTTCCGTGGGCCAGACCAAACACCAGCAGGGTTGCCAGCATGGCACCGGCAAACGCGGAGCCGGAAACCAGAAAACCGGCAGTGCCGGCCAGCATTGCCAGCAACGCGCCCACCGCGGCGCCACCCGAGAGGCCAAGCACGTATGGATCCGCGAGGGGGTTTCGCAGTAACACCTGCATAAGAGCCCCTGCGACGGCGAGCAGCCCTCCGGTCGCAAAGGCGCTCAGGGTGCGTGGCAGCCGGAGCTCCAGGATGAGCGTTTTCTGCAATTCTGTGCCACTACCGGCTATAACCCGCAGGATATCGTCAACACCCATGGCCGTGCTGCCGATGCTGACGGAAAGCACAGCCGCCAGAACGCCTGCCAGAGCGAGGCTGAGCAGAGGCTTGTAGGGGCTAGAGATTGGCACGGGCCTGCTCCAGGGTCTGGCATAGATGCCTGGCTCCATCGGCCATTCGCAGCGTTGGCCGGGCCAGCAGGGACGGCGGCTCCAGAAAGAGATTGCCAGCGGCCACTGCCGCAAGTCCCGGGAACTGTTCCCAGGCTTTCAGCCACTGCCTGTCCTCCGATGACCCGGCGGTAACAATTGCCTCGGGATTCGCCTCCAGAACCGCTTCCCGGCTGATCCGGGGTACCAGCCGGGGCAGCTCGCCGAACACATTGGTGCCGCCGCACAGTGTGATGGCTTTGCTGATCAACTCGTCCTGATTCACGGTCATCAGCGGCTGTTCCCAAATTTGATAGAACACGCTCACCGGTCTGGCGTTGGCGCTCCTGGCCTGCAGACTTGCAATCTCATTGCGGAAGGCTTCGGCCCGCTGGCGACCCACGTCAGGCGAACCCGTCAGCAACGCAAGATTTTCCACCGCCAGGGCGATGTCTTCGAACTCCCGCGGCACAAGCCAGAATACCGGAATGCCGAGGTCAGACAGCCTGTCCATCTGGCTGCGGGAATTGCCATCCACCCAGGCCACCACAAGATCCGGAGCCAGAGCAACAATGGCCTCCAGGTCCAGGCGATTACTGTCTCCAACCTGCGGTAACTGCTCAGCTTCTGCCGGATAGTCGCTCCAGGCGCTCACCGCAACCACTTGTTCACCAGCACCTGCAGAAAACAGCAGTTCCGTTGCCCCCGGAGAGAGAGAAACAACCCGTTGGGCGGGCTCGGTCAGGCACACATTGCGGTTGATCGCATCAACCACGCACGTCTGTGCAGACGCATTAGCCATCCCCAGAAACAGCAACAACAAAAACCGATAAACCATGCAATGCAAACCTGTGCGTGTGGTCATGAGACTGGCAACCGCTGCCCTGCAGTCCGATTGACTGAAGATAACCCGAACCGTAAACTCTCGGGAGATTTCTATCCGTAGCAGGTGCTTGTCCTCTGAGCAGAATAGCTTAGCCATGAAGGACAAGTGAAACAGGGAAGATCGGTGCAATCCCGACGCTGCCCCCGCAACGGTAAGCGGTTTTGAGAGGACAGGCCCAGAGCCAGCCACTGCAGTAAGTCACTGCGGGAAGGCATCCTACTCCGACGATGTCGTCAGCCGCAAGCCCGGAGACCGGCCTGCTACCGGCTATCAGTGTTGCATGGCGGCGGGCCATAGACACGGAGTTTGCTGCCTCGATTCACGGGCGCTAAACCTCCTTTGGTAGCTATTCACGCAGCCAAAGCCGGTTTCTTTGGCTGAACGTTATAGCTTTCGCAGCCCGGGTTCTTATCTTCGATGTATCGAAAAACTCTATGCGTGATGCTTGTGCTCTGTACAACGTCAGTGACGCACGCGGAAGACGAACTGCCATTCATTGTGGTTGAGAGTTCTCGTATCAACAACGCAGCCGATATTGATCCGTCACAGTCCACCGGGCCTGTGCGTATTGTTGATCGTAACGACTTCGACAACCGAACCGCCAACCTCGCTGATGTCCTGGGCAGTCAGACCGGCGTTCAGATTCGTCAGGGCGGGGGCCTTGGCAGTTCATCCGCAATTTCGATCCGGGGTTCAACCTCTCGTCAGGTACAGGTCATTCTGGATGGCATGGTTCTGAACGATCCTGTCACAGGCGGTGTTGATCTCGGCAAGCTGTCGCTTAACGATATTCAAAGAATCCAGGTCTATCCAAGCGGGGCGCCTGCCCAGTTGGCGCAAACCGGTATCGGGGGCACCGTTGTACTGGAAACCCTGGGCAAAGACCTTGAGGATACAACACGGATCAATCTCGGAGCCGGTTCTTTTGACACCTTCCAAACCGGCCTGTACAGAAGCGGCAGCACCGACGATGTCTACTACTGGTTATCGCTGGACCGCCAGTCCAGCGATAACGACTTCGAATACCCCAACGCTCTGGACTGGTTCAACCCTAACGACGGCAGCACAACCACAAGACGCAACGCAGAGTTCGAACAGGATTCCTTCAGCGCCAAACTGGGCCGGGAGCTTTCCGAAACCAGTCAGGTTGACGCCCTGATCCAATACAGTCACCACGAGCAGGGAATCCCGACCATTCAAAACTGGCGGGACAATAACGCCTCCCTCGACAACGAAACCCTTCGCCTGCAGCTTCATTACCGGGAGCAAGGCTGGCTGGATGGCGCCGTGCACTCAAGCCACCGCCTTGTGGCTGGTGACATCAGCGAACGCTATGACAACCGTACCGGCCGGGTGGGCCTGGGCTCCAGCGACGTCAGCACTGATACTCGTCAGTTGGGTCTGATCAATACGGTCAGCGTGTTACTGGCCAACCACACGCTGACAACCAGTGTCGATGTCAGTCACTTTGATTTCAAACAGATCAATACGCTCAACACGACCTCACCAGACAACCGGGACCGCCTGCAGATTGCGTCGGCGCTCAGTCATCAATGGCGAACCAACGATGGACGCTGGCAAACTCAGGCCGCGCTGCGCCACTACATAACCCGTGACGATTCCAACCTGGCGCAAGGTGATGGCAACGTCACGTCAACAACCGCCAACTCGGATTACACCGGGTGGCAACTGGGTCTCAGTCATATAGTGTTGGACAACTGGACCCTTTCAGGCAACGTTGCCAGAAGTATCCGAATTCCCACGCTACAGGAGCTTTATGGACAACAGGGCCTGTTCGTCGGCAACGACGAACTGAACCCGGAAGAGTCGCTCGATTACGACCTGTCACTTCGCACCGACCGGGGCTGGGGGCATGCGGAAGTCACCGGCTATTTCCGGACTCTCGATCCGGCGGTCGTTGCCACCTATGACGCGCGGGGGGTTGGCCGTTATGTGAATCTGGAAGCGGAAATCTACGGTGTCGAACTGGACGGTTCAATCCGGATCGCGGACTGGTGGTCCGTGTTCGGCAACGCCACCTTCCAGGAATCCGAAAATACCGATGACTCGAACCGGGTGCGCTACCAGAAGCAACTCCCCGGCATTTACCACGAGTCATGGCTGATCGGAAGTCAGTGGCATCTGCGCCCCTTCACGTTCGAACTGACCTATCAGCGCGACGACAAGCTCTACTACGACTCAGCCAACATTCTGCCAGCCGACCCACGCAAGACCTTGAATGCGGTCTTACGCTGGGTCCGAATCTGGCAAAACCGCAGTCAAAGCGAGCTTGCTCTGGAAGTCCGCAACCTCTCTGACGAACTGTACCAGGATTACAACCGCTTCCCGGGACCTGGTCGCAGTTGGTTCGTTAACCTGAAACACACTTTCTGACTACCCTAAAAAAAAGGAATTGCCATGACGTACCCCATCTCCAATTTCAAGACCAAAGGGCTTACCTTATCTCTCGGTCTGTCCCTGATTCTTGCCGGCTGCGGGGGAGATTCGTCTTCCTCTGACGACCTTACCATCACCACTCGCGTCGGCATTATCGCGACAGCGTCGGATGATTACGCCTCTGGCGAGGTAGAGCTTGCCGCCATTGATGACTCCGGCATGACCGCCTCTGGCGGTTACTTTAGTGGCATATCCGACATTTCGGTGCAGGGATACGGCCAGAACTACTTCCTGCTCAGAAAGTTCGGGGCGGATCAGGTGCTGAAGATCGACATCGAGAACCCGGCCACCGAGATTTGGCAGACAAGCGCCCTGGCTCAGGGTGAAACCGACAGTGCCAACCCGTATCAGCTGGTCTTCGTCAACGAAACCAAGGCCTACCTTCTTCGGTATAACAAAGACACTGTCTGGATTGTAGATCCTTCGGCAACTCAGGCTTCCGAGTTCTTTACCGGTGAAACCCTGGATTTGTCCGATTATCTTCCTGCTGACACCACCGGGGCTCCGGGCATCTCATCGGGCGTCGTCGTGGATGGCAAGCTGTTCATTACCCTGCAACGCCTCGACGGCAGCTACCAGCCTTCAAATCGCTCGTACGTCGCCGTATTCGATACCGCCACAGACACAGAAATCGAAACCAACGCCGATGCGACGGACGCTCTGAAGGGTATTCCGTTGATCGGGACCAATCCATCAGGAATTCAGTATCTTGAGGGGACGGGTGTCATCGTAAACAACATTGGCTCCTACTCGACAGCAGCTGGAAGCAGCCTCGATCTGGTGGATCCGGTGAACTACTCCATCACGCCAATGATTGCAGATGAGGATATCAACACCCAGATCAGTGATGCGGTGATCGTAAGCGCCACAAAAGGGTATATTCTCGAGTACGCCGGTTATCAATCCATCTCCCTGCAAAGCTTTGATCCATCTCAGGGTGCATCCAGCCTGACAACAGTCGGAAGCTATTCCGGCGCGGACTTCCGCGATATTGAGCTCAGCCCTGAAGGAAGACTCTGGCTGGCCGATGCCCGTGTGAACAATCCGGGTATTCGCGTTATCAACATATCCGACAACACCGAGGCTGATTTCATCGAAACGTCCTTGCTGCCGCAAGACATTAGCTTCGCAGAGATCAACGACACTTTCTGATCAGGCCAACCAGGCCGACACAGGCTCCCGGAGCCTGTGTCGGCCTGATTTCAGGCAACGCCCTTCCCTGTTTCGATACCGCCTCAGTCGCTGGCCGAATGGTTAGTCCGCAACACCCCTGCTATATTCACCAGTCAACAATACCAACCACCAATTATCCGGGAGACTTATGCAGGCCGAGCTCATCGACATCCGCAATCACATGGCACAATACCAGCCGTTTGACGAGATGGCCGATGACCTTCTCGACACTGTGGTTGCAAGCATTGAGGTGGTCTATTTCAAAGCCGGCACCCAGATCCTGGAGTTTGGTGCAGCAAGCAGCTTTCTCTTTTATGTCCGTAGTGGCGCTGTGGAGATCTACCGGCGTTCCGGCGAGCTGTACAACCGGATTGGCGAAGGTGAGGTCTTTGGTCAGTTCGGCCTGCTGATGAACAGAAAAGTCCGCTTTCCGGCAAAGGCGCTGGAGGACACCCTGGTGTATAAAATACCAGGCGAGACCTTCCAGCATCTGTGGGAAAACGATGACAACTTCGCCGACTTTGTTGAGATTGAAGACCGCAGTCGTCTGCGCTCTGCGCTTTCCCGGCGGGAAAAATCCAACGAACTGATGACCTCCAAGGTAACCCGGCTGATATCCCGTGAGCCCATTTCTGCCCCCTGCACCGTCCGGCTGCAGGAAGCCGCCCGGATCATGACTGAAAACGGCGTTTCTGCCTTGTTACTCACGGATGAGGAAGGCCAGAAGCCGCTACTCAAGGGCATTATTACCGACCGTGATCTGCGAACCCGTGCCCTCAGCGAAGCCCTGGCCTCGGAAACCCCCATCAGTGAGATCATGTCTGAAGATCTGATCACCATTCGTTCGAATCTGTTCATTTTCGAAGCCATGCTCACCATGCTGCACAACAATGTGCACCACCTGCCGGTGATGGATGGGGATGAAGTCCGGGGTGTGATCGCCCTGTCGGATATTGTGAAATACGAAAGCCAGAGCAGTCTGTATCTGGTCAGTAATATCTATCACCAACAGGACAAGAAAGGCCTGAAACGAATCAGCCGGGATGTCCGCGACAGCTTCGTTCGTATGGTGAACGAAGACGCCAATTCCCACATGATCGGCAGTGCCATGGCCGGTATTGGCCGCAGCTTTACCCAGCGACTGCTGGAACTGGGTGAAGAGAAATTGGGGCCAGCTCCTGTCCCCTACTGTTTTATGGCCCTTGGTTCCATGGCACGAGACGAACAGCTGGTCGTCACCGACCAGGATAACGCCATGATTCTGGATGACAGCTTTGTGCCCGAGAAGCACGATGAGTACTTCCTCGCGCTCGCAAAGTTTGTCAGCGATGGGCTCGCCGAATGTGGCTACACATACTGTACCGGCGACATCATGGCCACCAACCAGAAGTGGCGGCAACCACTGCGGGTCTGGAAAGACTATTTTACCGACTGGATCGAGAACCCGAAGGCTGAGGCACTGTTAAACAGCAATATTTTCTTCGATCTGGACGGCATCCACGGAGAAACCGAGTTCGCAGAGCAGCTGAAGGCCCTGGTGGCCGACAAAGCCAGTACCAGCCAGCGCTTCCTTGCGATGATGGCCCGCAATGCCCTGAACCGTACGCCTCCCATCGGCTTCTTTCGGACCTTTGTGCTTGAGGAAGACGGTAAACATCAGAAAACGTTCAACCTTAAACGCCGGGGAACGGCGCCGCTGTCGGATCTTATCCGGATCCACGCCCTGGCGTGTGGTTCCCGTGCGCAGAATTCCTTCGAGCGCCTCAAAGCCATTGGCAACACCAAGCTTCTTCTGGACGATGACCTGGGCAATCTGCGTGATGCGCTGGAGTTTATTTCCATTGTCCGGATCCGGCATCAGGCCCTGGCAATCGAAGCCAATCGGGAACCAGACAACAATGTTCGGCCGGAGGATCTGTCGCCGTTCGAACGAAGCCATCTGAAGGATGCGTTTCAGGTCGTCAACAATGCCCAGAAATTCCTGAGATTCCGGTACAACACTCAGGTGGCCCGCAATGTCTGATGCCTCTTCTGACGATTCGCACGTTCACAGCTTGCCCTGGCCTGAGCAATACCAGGCACTGGCCAGAGAAAGTAAATCACCGATCCTGAAAGCGTTTTACGAGAGCGGATGTCCGTCACCCGACACCCCGGTTTCTGACGTCAGGCTGTTAGCCATTGATTTCGAGACCACCGGTCTTGATGCCAACCAGCACTCCATAGTGAGTATCGGGCTGGTACCCTTCACGCTGGACGGCATCCTGCTTACAGAAGCACGGCACTGGGTGGTTCGCCCGAAGCTGCCGTTGCACCAGACGTCTGTGACGATTCACGGCATTACCCACAGCGATATCGACAAGGCACCAGACCTTGAGAAGATTCTGGAAGAGCTGTTCAGCTATCTGAATGGTCATATCCCGGTAGTTCATTACCGCAATATTGAACGATCTTTCCTGGATGTCGCCCTGCGTTGGCGACTTGGCGAGGGAATCCGGTTCCCGGTGCTCGATACCATGGCTATCGAAGCCTTCCTGCACCCGGATCGCCAACCTTCTCGCTGGCAGCGCTTGATGGGAAAGAAGCCGGTATCCATCCGGCTGGCTGACAGCAGGCTGCGTTATGGACTGCCTCACTACGCAGCCCATAACGCGTTGATTGATGCCATTGCCACAGCCGAGTTGCTACAGGCCCAGATACTTCACCATTTCAGTCGGGATACCCGGATAGCGGATCTGTGGCTGTAGCATGGCGGCCGGATTACGGCGTCACCTCGGAAATCCAGTTGCCATAACCGGCCTCTTCCATCTCCTCCAGCGGGATAAACTTCAGTGCCGCTGAGTTCATACAATAACGCAGTCCGGTAGGTGCGGGGCCGTCGTTAAAGACATGGCCAAGATGCGAGTCAGCGTGGATGCTTCGGATCTCTGTCCGGGTCATGAAGAACGAGTTATCCTCATGTTCAACCACGGCATCCGGTGTAAGGGGCCGGGTAAAGCTGGGCCAGCCAGTTCCGGACTTGTACTTGTCCCGTGATGAGAACAACGGCTCGCCCGAAACAATGTCCACATAGAGCCCGGGCTGCTTGTTATCCCAGTAGCGATTATTGAACGCCGGTTCGGTGCCGTCTTCCTGAGTGACCTCGTACTGCATGTCGCTCAGTCGCTGCTTCAGGACATCATGACCCGGCTTTTCAAAGCTCTCGGGATCAAAGCCATTCCCCATCGACCCTGATTCCGCCTTGGCACCCTGGTCGCCGGACATCATGTCGTCACCGGCAGCCGCGCTGGCGTCCTGCTGGAAGCGGGAGAAATCCAGTTCGTAATCTTCACCATACACCTTCTCAACAAACTGGTAGCGGCCAGAATTGTAGGTGTAGAGTTTATAGCGCACCGGGTTTGTCTTGTGATAGTTCTGATGGTATTCCTCAGCCGGGTAGAAGCTCCCCAGCGGTTCAATCGGAATCAGAACCGGCTTGTCATAAACACCAGAGGCCTCAAGCGCCTGCTTGGCGGCTTCTGCAATGCGTTTCTGCTCGGAGTTATGATAGAAGATCGTTGGGCGGTACTGTGGTCCCCGATCAACAAACTGACCGTTCAGATCAGTCGGATTCATCATCCGCCATAGCCCGGCAACCAGCCCTTCATAGGTCATTTTTTCAGGATCGTAGTAAACCTGAACAGCCTCGGTATGACCGGTTTTCCCCGATGAGACCTGTTTATAGCTGGGGTTCTTCTTTTCACCACCGGCGTAGCCGGAGACGGCCTCCACGACACCGGGAATTTTTTCGTAACCGGCCTCGACACACCAGAAACAGCCACCGGCAAAGGTAGCCACCGCCAGATCCGGGTTATCCGGTGCAAATCGACTCTTCTCATATTCCGGCTTTTCTGCCGCCGCATGAGCCGTATAAAGACCGGCTGCGGAGACCAGTGCCAATGCAGAAAACAGACCCAGGACATTACGTTTCATCAGACTTCTCCTTTACGTGATTCCATACCGACAGCCTATCGTCGTGGATTCACGAAAACGTTCATTAGATATTACGAATTCATAACGCTATGGATTTTTTCCGGCCGACACGGAGCTGGCGCCGGCCAGTGGAAGCCAGACATTGAATACAGCGCCATTGTCATTGCGCACACAGAGTCGTCCCTGCTGCAGTGAAACCATTCTCTGGGCAATGGCCAAACCAAGCCCGACGTGCCCGGAGCGGGAAGCGTCTGCGGCCTGGTAGAAAGGTTCGAAAACATGCTCAAGGTCTTTCTCGGCAATGCCGGGACCCGCATCTGCCACTGTAATTTCGGCCCCTCCATCCCTTTCGGTAACACTCAGTGTGACCTCCGAAGCCGTCGGGGAATGGCTGATGGCGTTACTGATCAGATTGTCCAGCACCCGCTCGGTCATGGCGATGTCTGCCAGCACCCTGAGCGGCGCCACGGAGACAATCGACAGAGCCACGCCGGCACGCTCGGCTTCCGGCTGATGCTTCTGCACCACATCGTGCAGAAGTTCGGCCATTACAAAAGGTTCCGCTTTCGGCTGCTTTTCACGGGCGTCCAGTGCCGCCAGTTCAAACAGCTCCTCCACCAGCCGACCAAGCCGATGACTTTCAGCAAGGGCCACATCCAGAAAACGGGCACGCTCATCGGCACCGAGCGTTTCCTGCTTCATTCGTAACGCTTCAATGTAACCCTGAACGGATGCCAGGGGTGTTCGTAAATCGTGGGAGACCTGGGCAACCAGCTGGCGGCGCTGCGTATCCTTCTGCTTCAGAAGGTCGAGCTGGGCAACGATCCTCTGTGCCATCTGATCAAACCGGGCAGCCAGGTAATCAATATCATCGCCCTTCCCGGCAACTACTGCGGTCGTCTCCGGGGACATTTCGCGCTCGAATGACTCCACCTGCCCGGTCAGACGTGAAAGTCGGCGTGTCAGCAACCGGAAGAACACAAGCCCCGCCAGCAGACCAACAAACAAACTGACCGCCAGCGCGCCTGCCCCCATCTGCAAAAGCCGGTTGCTGTGCACCATGTTCTCCGCCAGGTCGTATTCTTCGCCCCGGAGAACAACGTAGAGATATCCCGATGGTTCGTCCGCTGACGGTACCGGTGTCACCGAAAAGACTTTGCGCCGGTCATGGCTTCTGGGGTCATCGCCGGGTAACGGGTAGAGCTCGGGGCTTTCAAGCAACGTTTTAATGGGCTCCAGAGACACCCGGTTACGCTTGATCCTGTTCGGGTCAGCCGAATAGGAGAGGATATCGCCGTCCGTATCCAGAAGGTAAATTTCTATGCTGGGATTGATCGTCATATACAGCTTGAAAAGCTGTTTCAGGGCATCGCGGTTGAGCTTTCCATCGGTTACCAGGTTGCGATCAGACACCAGATTAAGGGCAAGATCCCGGTTCAGCTGCTGATTTACTGCCGCTGAATACTCCCTCACCGAGGCCAGGCTTAAAAAGGTGAACAATCCGCCCACCACCAACAGCAGCAAAAACAGACCAATCGCCAGGCGGGCATACAGCGTTCGGAACACAGACAGAGTCATCATTAGTCCATGAACCGATAGCCGACACCCCAGACCGTCTGGACATACCCGGGGTCGGAGGGATCAGTCTCAATCTTGTTGCGCAAGCGATTTATGTGGGTGTTCACCGTATGCTCATACCCTTCATGGTTATAGCCCCAGACAGCGTCAAGCAATTGCGCCCGGCTGAAAACCCGTCCCCGATGAGAGACGAAATGCCAGAGCAGATCAAACTCACGGGCGGTGAGCTCCACTTCCTGATCGTCGACAAATACCCGGCGACGAACCGGATCAATGCGCAGCCCGCCCACCTGAACCTCTTCAGCGTCCTCGCTTGCAGAGGCACTTTGCGACAAAGCATCCACGCGCCGGAACAGCGCTTTAACGCGTGCCGCCAGTTCCGCCACACTGAAGGGTTTGGTCAGGTAGTCATCGGCACCCATTTCCAGACCCAGAACCCGATCAAGCTCTGTGCTCTTCGCCGTCAGCATCAGCACTGGTACATAGCCCCGGCAGGACCGTATCTCCCGACAAACCGCCAGTCCATCCAGACCGGGCAGCATCAGATCCAGAATTACCAGATCGATGCCACCCTCACGGAACCGCTCCAGACCGGTATCCCCCCGATCCACAAGGATGGCACTCATCCCCAGGTCTGACACCTGCATGCGCACCAGCTCGCCGATGCCGGGGTTATCTTCGATAATCAATACCGTTCGCGTCATGCGCACAGGGCTCCGTTAAGGTCTGCCTACATCTTATCCTTGTCTTCCATGGCGCTGTCTTTCATCGACATGCCATCCTTCTTCATGTCACTCATCCCATCACCATCCATAGAGCCATGAGACATGTCATCTTTCTTCATATCATGAGACATTTCATCCTTCTTCATACCGTGCCCCATGTCTCCTGACATGTCATCCTTTTCCATGCCGTGATCCGACATTGCCTTATCTGTCATGTTATCTTTCATCATGACATCTTCTTTCATGCCATCATCCGAGGACTTCATCTCATCGGCAGTGACGGAAGCCGCCATCAGTCCCAGCATGGTGATCGCAAATACCTGGCTCAGCTTTTTCATAGTGATCTCTCCGTAAGTTGATTAGGGCCGGTCTCGGTTCCGACCTCTGAAACAGTTTGCACAGCGGGGCTTACGGGAGAATCACGGACACTTAAAGAGTGTATGGCGGAAACTTCACAAAACCATCACAGGCCAGCTAAACCGCGTCGATAGCCGGCTCCGGGTTTACCCGTTAAAATGAATGCAAATTCCGGCACGAGGTTTCAGTGGCAGACAAAACCGTAATCAGGGCAACACCCGCTGACGCATTCAAGCGAGCACGTCGCATGTGGCTGAAGGGTGAACGCATTCATCTGGCGCCGCTGGCTGATGAACTCGGCATCGGCCGCGCTACTCTGTTTCGCTGGGTGGGTAACAAGGATCTGCTGGTCGGAGAGATCCTCTGGTCTCTCTATGAGCCTCTTTGGCGACAGGCGCTGGCGGAAACGCCGGGCGTGGGAGTGGACTATATTGTCGGAGTCTACCGGCGCACCAACTCCTCCATCCTGCATTTCGAGCCGCTGCGACGATTCATCAACCAGGACTCGGAATACGCTTTGAAGATCCTCACCTCGTCCCAGTCGATTCTGCACAGCCGGACTGTGGAAACCAACACCCGGATGCTCAAAGATCAGGTGTCTGCCGGGCACATAAAACCGCCGATGAACATTTTCAGCCTGTCCTACTTCATGATTCGCCTGGCAGAATCCTGCCTGTACAGCGACATTATCGGCGGTCGGGAGCCCCGGGACGCGGAGCTGGAGGATGCCTGTACGGCGGTTCGGATTCTACTCGGAGGAAAAGCCTAGCCCGCCAACCGGCAGGCTAGTCCGTCACCATTTACAACTGCAGTGAGCGAATTTCCAGAAACTCCTCAAGGCCCCACTTCCCGAATTCGCGGCCAATACCCGAGTGGCCAAAGCCACCGAACGGTGCCATGGGGTTGAACGCACCACCGTTGACGAATACCTGACCCGTACGCAGCTTACTGGCGACTTTCCTGGCCTTGGCATCATCGCCTGACCACACCGCACCTGAAAGGCCGTATTGAGTACCGTTGGCAATCTGAACAGCTTGCGCTTCATCCTCGTAAGGAATCACGCAGAGAACCGGCCCGAAGATCTCCTCCTGGGCGATGCGGCTTTCTGGCTTCACGTTGCCAAACACTGTGGCCTTGACGAAGTAACCCTTGTCACATCCGTCGGGTGCTTCCGGGCCTCCCGCAACCAGTCTGGCGCCTTCCTCGATGCCCAGCTTGATATAATCGAGAACCTTGTCGCGCTGCTGAGCCGACGACAGCGGGCCCAGGCGAGTGGTTTCTTCCAGCGGGTTTCCGGGGGTCATTTTGGCCACCGCGGCAGCCGCCAGATCACAGGCCTCGTCGTGTCTGTCTGCCGGGACCAGCATACGGGTAAGCGCCGTGCAGGTCTGACCGGAGTTCAGCAAGCAGTTGTTGATCGTACCTTTGACCGCACTTGCCAGGTCGGCATCCGGGAGAATGACTGAGGCGGATTTTCCGCCCATTTCCAGGGCAATGCGCTTGAAATCGTCCGCGGCGGCATGGGCGATTAGGTTGCCTGTGCGGGTGGAGCCGGTGAAGGACACCATGCGCACATCCGGATGCTTGATCAGGGTATCACCCACGGTCTGACCAAGACCGCACACCATGTTGAATACACCCTTCGGCAGGTCGGTGCCATCCAGAATCTCGGCAAGAATGAACGCGGTCTGGGGAGCGATTTCAGAGGGTTTGAGTACCACGGTGCAACCGGCCGCAATGGCCGGAACAATCTTCAGGATCACCTGGTGCAGCGGGTAGTTCCACGGAGTAATGCAGCCAACCACACCCACCGGCGCATATTGCACTTCGGAGTTTCCGGACTGTTCGGTAAATTCGAACTCCGGCAACAGTTTGAGGTAGCTCTTTGTCACCGCAGCCGGCATACCGGCCTGAATCGGAGTGGCCAGTTTGATAGGCATGCCCACTTCCCGGCAGACGGTCTCGGCAATTTCCGGCTGGCGCTCTTTCAGGCCCTTGTGCAACTGCTCCAGCACCTTGATACGTTCTTCCAGCGGGCTTTCAGCCCACGCCTCAAACGCTGCGTCCGCCGCCGCAATCGCCTGCTCCATCTCTGACGCACCAGAGGCAGGCACCCGCGCAATCACGTCGCCAGTGCCGGCTTCGTGAACGTCGATCATGTCACCGGACCAGGTAACCCACTGGCCGTTGATGTAATTCCTGTTCAGCTCGTTCATGCTTCCCCCTTCATCAAATACGATAACGCCATCGGCGTTCTTGCCGGCCTCACACTACTTCAAACAGGCCGGCGGCACCTTGTCCACCGCCAATGCACATCGTGATCACCACGTACTTCGCACCACGACGCTTGCCCTCAATCAGAGCATGACCCGTTTGACGGGAGCCAGTCACACCAAAGGGATGACCGATGGAAATGGAACCACCGTTCACATTCAGCTTCTCCATGGGAATGCCGAGACGGTCACGACAGTACACCACTTGCGACGCAAAGGCTTCGTTAAGCTCCCACAGATCAATGTCGTCCATGGTCAGGCCGGCCCTTTCCAGAAGCCGAGGTACCGCGAAAACCGGGCCGATGCCCATCTCATCCGGCTCACAACCGGCTACCGCGAATCCACGGAAGATCCCCATGGGTTCGATGTTGTGCTTCTCGGCGTAGGTGCTGTTCATCACCGTGCACACAGAGGCACCATCCGACAACTGGCTGGCATTGCCAGCGGTGATGAACTGATCCGGCCCACGCACCGGCTCGAGACCCGCCAGACCTTCAGATGTGGTGGTCGGACGATTGCATTCGTCACCTGTCAGGGTCACCTGCTTCTCACTGACCTCACCGGTTTCCTTGTCTTTTACCAGCATGGTGGCATCGAAAGGAACGATTTCATCATCAAACCTGCCGGCTTGCTGAGCCGCCGCCGTGCGCTGCTGGGAGATCAGGGAGTATTCATCCTGGGCTTCACGACTGACGTTGTAACGCCTGGCCACAACATCCGCCGTCTCGATCATTGAAAGATACAGTTCCGGCTTGTTCTTCATCAGCCATTCGTTAGTGGCATGAAAGCTGTTGATCTTCTCGTTCTGCACCAGAGAAATGGACTCGACGCCTCCCGCCACCATGGCCGGAACCTTCTCGGACACAACCCGCTGAGCGGCCAGAGCGATCGACTGCAGACCCGAGCTGCAGAACCGGTTGATGGAGAAGCCGGCAGTGGTTACCGGAAGACCCGCGCGAATGGCTGCCAACCGGGCAATATTCCGGCCCTGGGCGCCCTCCTGAAAGGCCGCACCCATAATGACATCTTCAACAATGGACGGATCAATCCCCGCACGTTCAACGGCGTGTTTAATGACATGACCCGCCAGATCGACACTGTGAGTGTTGTTCAACGAACCCCGGTAGGATTTACCCAGTCCGGTACGAGCGGTTGAGACAATAACGGCTTCAGACATAACAATGTCCTCAATTTTGGAACATGTAGATCGGGTTAGGCGAGGCCGTCACCCGACATCGAATTGACCTGCAAACTAAAGGCCTGCAGCACTGGGGCAAGCCCGGCCCGGGGCCTGCCCATGACGTTACAGGTCAGCGAATCTGCGACCATCGGCAATCAGCTTCTCAAGCAAAGGCGCCGGCTCCCACTGCTCGCCACCGACGCTTTGCTGATACCTCTTCACCGCAGTGAGAATGGTGTCCAGACCTTCCTGATCGGCCCAGAACATGGGGCCGCCGTGGTAGGCCGGGAAGCCATAGCCGTAAATCCAGACAATGTCGATATCCAGTGGGCGATCAGCAATACCTTCCTCGAGGATCTTGGCACCCTCATTGACCATCACATACATGCAGCGCTCGAGGATCTCCTGATCGGTGATCTCCCGGGGTGTGATGCCCTGCTCCTTGCGGAACTGCTCGATCAGCTGCTCCACCCCCGGATCCGGAATCGGCTTGCGGCTGCCTTCTTCATAGCGGTATACGCCGGCCTGAGTCTTCTGACCAAGGCGACCCTGTTCCGCGAGCTTGTCCATCCAGCTGGCAGGAACATCTTCGCCACTCTTACGCCGCTCTTCCCGGATGCGATAGCCCACATCAATACCTGCCAGATCGGACATTGCGAACTGGCCCATGGGGAACCCGAGATCGGTTAACACCCGGTCGACCTGTTGCGGAGTGGCCCCCTCATCCACCAGGGACATGGCTTCGGTGCCGCGCTTGTGCAGCATCCGGTTACCGACAAAGCCATAGCAGTTGCCTACCATGACACCCACCTTCCTGATCTTCTTGGCGACCGCCATCACCGTGGCTTTGACCTCGTCGGAGGTCTTGCTGCCCCGGACGTTCTCAAGCAGCTTCATCACGTTTGCGGGGCTGAAGAAGTGCATACCAACCACGTCTTCCGGTCGCTTGGTGGCAGAGGCAATCTCGTCGATATCCAGGGTTGAGGTATTGGACGCCAGAATCGCACCCGGCTTGCACACCTCATCCAGCCTGGCAAAAATTTCCTTCTTGATGGCCATGTTTTCGAACACAGCTTCGATCACAAGATCAACATCCCGGAAATCATCATAGGTCAGGCTCGGGGTGATCAGCTCCATGCGCTGCTCCACCTGCGCCTGAGTCAGCTTGCCCTTCTTCGCGGAGTTCTCATAGTTGCGGCGGATGATAGCCAGACCCTTGTCCAGGGCTTCCTGCTGTACCTCGACGATGGTGACCGGAATGCCCACGTTAACGAAATTCATGGCAATCCCACCGCCCATCGTGCCGGCACCAATGATGCCGACGCTCTTCACATCACGAACCGGCGTTTCCTTGGGCAGACCCTTGACCTTGGAAACCTCCCGTTCGCCGAAGAACGAATGGATCAGACCGGCGCGTTGCGGAGATTCCATACATTCCATGAACAGTGCCCGTTCGCGCTTCATACCCTCATCGAACGGCAGGTTGAAAGCAGCCTCAACGGCATCGACACATTTAAAGGGCGAGAACAGGCCCCGGGCGCGTTTATTGAGATGTTCCCGGAATTGCTCAAAAACGTCGCTGCCCTTGCCTGCAGCAATCTTATCGGTGATATCCCGAACCCGGCGTACCGGTTTGCCCTCATCAACCACCTTCCGGGCATAGGCTAGACCTGCGGCACGGATATCGTCACCGTCTTCAACCGCATCGAGAATACCGAGGGTCAACGCATCCCGGGCGCCAACGAAGTCACCGGTAGTGATCATTTCCAGGGCTTTCAGAGCGCCGACCAGGCGCGGTAGTCGCTGGGTTCCGCCTGCCCCAGGCAGCAGCCCCAGTTTCACTTCGGGCAGCCCCACCTTCGCGCTGCTGAGCGCAACCCGGTAATGACAGCTCAACGCAGTTTCCAGCCCCCCGCCCAGGGCGGTACCATGAATCGCGGCAATCAGTGGCTTGTCACTGCTTTCAAAGGTATTTACCAGGGTCGGCAGCGTGGGCTCCTGCATGGGTTTGCCGAACTCGCGGATGTCGGCACCGGCAATGAATGTGCGCCCGTCGCACACCAGCAGCAAGGCCCTGGCCTCTGAATCCTTCTGGCCCTGCTCCAGGGCTGCGAGCAGGCCGGAACGAACCGCCTGACCGAGAGCATTCACCGGCGGATAATCCACAGTAATAACGCCGACATTTCCTTCTCGGTTATAACGAACGACCTCAGACATGATTCCTCCTCGCATTTTCCGGAATATAATTTTAACTAGCGAAACATGCTTACGATTTAATACAAGTTGCGTTGCGGTTTCAACCACTCGTTAAACTACAGGCATAAAAAAACCGCAGAGGTTCCTCTGCGGTTCTGGATTCACCCTTTCGTTAACGCACGGTATCAGACACCCAGTGACTCGATGTCTCCCGCCAGCATGGCCAGCTGGTGGGCAATGGAACCGCGAAGCTTTTCAACGGGGACCAGGTAGGACGGTGCCGCACAGGTCAGGGCCATGATGGTGCCGTCCTGCAAATGGATAGGCACACCGGCAGAATTGATATTCCGGTCCCACTCGCCGATGGACAGGCAGAAGCCATGCTCTTTGTAATCTTTCATGGCCTGATCAAGACCGGCCTTTTTCTCCGGCCAGGCATCGCCATATTTGGCGGCCATCGCATCATCAATCACCTGACGGGCCCTGCCGCTGATTGCGCAATAATAGGCGCGACCGGCTGAGGTTGTGGCCATGGGAAGCTTCAGGCCGATGTCCATGCGCAACAGGGACGCTTCCGGTGGCAGGCGGTTTTCCACATAGATCATGTGCAAGCGATCCCGGCAGGTGAGCCCCACTGACATGTTGGTCTGGCGGGCAAACTCGTCCATGTAGGGCTTGGCCAGCTGGCGCACCTTGAGGTTGGACACATAGGCATACCCCAGCGCCAGTACCCCGGAACTCAACTGATATTTCTCCAGCTGGGTGTTGTAGCTCAGGTACCCGAGCTTGGTGAGGGTATAGGTCATCCGCGACACCGTCGGCTTGGGCAGCCCTGTGATCCGGGCAATATCCTGGTTGCCCAGAATTACCGAGCCCTGGCTGAAAGCGCGAAGTACATCCAGACCACGGGACAGCGCCTCAACGAATTTTCGGTCTTTTTCCGGCTTTACGGGCTCACCGTCACTGGATGCTGCTGTCAGTTCCGGTGAAATCTGCTTCTTTCCTGCCATAATGGGACGTCCTCCAACCCCGTCGCCCGCTGTGGTAACCGGTGTATTAATCTGATGAATAGTCAATGATGCATCATTTTAATCGCTGCAGAAATCAAGTACCAGAAAGTCTTTTCAAAATTCGTACCAAATATGAAACACTTCTCGCTTATGATTCGAAGCAGGATTCGCATGGCGGTACCTGATACCAACTTTAACCAGTATTACCGATATTTTGTTCTGCATTGCAAAACACGTTAACAGCCAACGCCCCCTGTGGCGATCCCCGGAGGCAAAATGAAGATTCTTTTTGTGGCAGGCGACCCCAAGCCGGAACGCTGGACGGTGCCTATCAAGCAGCAGTTACCCTCTGCAGAAATTTTCGTCTGGGATCCTGACGGACCCGCCGTTGATGCAGACTACGCCATTGTGTGGCAACCACCGGCAGCGCTGTTTGAGCGGGAAAAACACCTGAAAGCGGTGTTCAATCTGGGTGCCGGCATTGACGGCCTGCTCAACGTTGCCAACCTGCCGGAACACCTTACGGTCGTGCGGCTGGAAGATGCCGGCATGGCGGTGCAGATGGCGGAGTACGTGCTACACCAGCTGCTGGAAGCCAGCCGCGAGATGGAAACCTACCGGGAACAGCAGCGAACGGGAGTCTG
Source organism: Marinobacter sp. F3R08 (assembly GCF_018860425.1). Lineage (GTDB taxonomy): Bacteria > Pseudomonadota > Gammaproteobacteria > Pseudomonadales > Oleiphilaceae > Marinobacter. The sequence goes on from NZ_JAHKPI010000020.1 coordinate 467,273, forward strand.
GAAAATCCATCGCCCGATCAAGCGCAGTGAGTGGCCGGTGGGTGTGATGGGCCTGGGCCATATTGGCACTCGGGTGGCACGTACTCTCGCCGATCTGGATTATCAGGTGAGTGGCTGGGCACGCACACCGCGGCGCCTGGAAGGGGTAAGCACCTATGCCGGTCCGGAGCAACTGTGCGACTTTCTGCCGTCTACCCGGGTTCTGGTTAACACCCTGCCTCTGACCGATGAGACCCGAGACATCATCAATTACGAGTTATTGAGCCAACTCCAGCCCGGCGCTGTGCTGATCAACGTTGGCCGGGGTGAGCATCTGGTTGAAGACGACCTGCTTCGTGCGCTGGACGAAGGCATACTGCACAGGGCGTCTCTGGACGTGTTCAGAAAGGAACCCTTGCCCGAGGCGCATCCATTCTGGCAACGACAGGAAATCACCATCACGCCTCACATCTCGGCCCGGACCTTGCGCGATGCCACCATTGAACAGATTACCGGCAAGATCCGCGATCATGCCGCCGGACAAGCCATTTCCGGGGTCGTCGATATCAATCGGGGTTACTGAGCGTCCGATGCCTGTGGCACCGGTCAGGACAGCCCCGGTGCCAGCCAGGCCACCAGTGCCGTCAGAATCAACAACACCGGCAGCGTGATCAGTGCAAACAGGCCATTCCAATGAAACGCCACGACCCAGCGGGATATCTGCCCGAACCGGGATAGCAGCATAACCGAAGGCCCCAGGGGCGAGAGCATCATCGCCAGGGAAAAACCGATCACCAGGGCAACTGCAACCGGTAAAAGGTTCATGCCATCGGCCACCAGTTGTGGCAACAGACCCGCCTGAACACTCAGAACGGTGATGGGTATGACGCCGATCATGGAGAACATCGGCATCATCAGCATACCGACGACCGCGACCAGGAAAACACCACTGCCGGTAACAACCAGGCCCGCCAGGGCATTGGCCGGAATGACCGCAGACAGAGCCACGCCAAGGATCGCAGAAGCGGCGAAAATGGCCATTTCATTCTGCATGGTCCAGATCTGGCCGGCGCCTTCCTGAACGACCGGCAAAACACTCCTCGCCTGCCATAGCATGTAAGCCAACGTCACCGTCGGCACGGCCAGCATAGCGGCCACGGACACCTTGATGCCGGTAGTCGCCACCAGGACCGCCATCATTATGAAGACCAACAGAATAAGAACCATCAGGCGTCCGGTGCCCGGCAGCCAGCCTTCGACAGCAATACGCTCGCTACTGATCTCGCGGAACCGGCGCTGTTCCAGCATCCAGCCAATCAACACCATCAAAAGCGCCGCAACCAGACCGAATGGCAGCAGTTGCGACCAGCTCAACTGTGGCAATTCCCGGGTAAGAATAGCGACAGCCACACTGGTTGGCGCCACCAGAGGCACTAGGGCAAATCCCCTGAGCGCACTGATCAGAACACTGCGCAACCACTGCAGGCGTGATTCACCGGTAATCCCCCGCTCGCGCAGGGTCTCAGCAAGACTTCCGCACAGCAGATTCATCATCCCGAAACTCAGAACCGATGCCACGCCACAACTGACCAGGGCGTACTTGGGATACAGCAGGGCGGGCTTGCCACCAAGCAGCACATCGTGAATCCGGAGCAACACCTCGAATCGGCGCACGAGGCACTGCATCATGCCCAGACTACCCAGAAACGCAGCGTAGAACGCCGCATCCGATGCCGCTTTCAGCACATGCCCGGCATCCAGAAGTCCACGCCAGGCAAGACCAGCCGCCACAATCAGGGCAATTGCCAGAAGCGTTCGGGCGTATACCTGAAGGCGACCGGCACCAGCCACAAAAGCACAGACAAACATAACGCCCGCCAGGGCGCTCAGTTCCCTGTGCCCAAGGCAGATCGCCACCAACTCTGTAACCACTGCCAGGGAGACAAGCCACTTGAGTATGTCACTCATACCAAAGGCCCCTGGCCGGTTTCCGACACTGCTTGCATTTCCATCACACCCAGATTAGTCTTCCAACACTCAATTACAAAACTCTGTTTCGCTTAATGAAACACCGTTAACACAAAGATAGCACAATTTAGTCCGGCCTCCCTATAACCGGACTCCCGATATTCGCGTTCAGGAGAACACAAAATGGCTTCCGCACCCTGGAATGATCTGCTGGGCTTTGACACCCAACTGGACGAAACCGAGCGTCAGGTACGTGACAGCATCCGCAGCTTCTGTGATGAACAGTTAATGCCCGGCATCACCGAGGCCAACCGGCACGAACGGTTCGATCGCACCCTCTTTAACCAGATGGGAGAGCTCGGCATGCTGGGTGCCACCCTGCCGGAGGAATACGGCGGCCCCGGTCTGAACCATGTCTGCTACGGTCTGATTGCCCGGGAGGTGGAACGGGTAGACTCGGCCTACCGCTCCGCCCTCAGTGTTCAGTCCTCTCTGGTCATGTATCCGATCTATTCCTACGGTCAGGAAGCGATGAAGAAACGTATCCTGCCCAAGCTGGCGTCCGGTGAATACGTGGGCTGCTTTGGCCTGACCGAACCCAACCACGGCTCCGATCCCGGCGGCATGGAAACTCGCGCGAAAAAGGTCGACGGTGGCTATCTGTTGAGCGGATCCAAAACCTGGATCACCAATGCCCCGATTGCCGACGTCTGCGTGGTCTGGGCGAAACTGGATGGCAAGGTGAACGGTTTCGTTATCGAGCGTGAAGGATCAAAGGGCCTTGATACTCCGAAGATCGAGGGCAAATTCTCCCTGCGGGCATCCGAAACCGGTTCCATTTTTATGGATGAGGTGTTCGTTCCTGAAGAAAATCACCTGAACGTGGAAGGTCTGAAGGGCCCGTTCAGCTGCCTGAACAAAGCACGCTTCGGCATCAGCTGGGGCGCTCTCGGAGCCGCCGAGTTCTGCTGGCATGCTGCCCGCAACTACACCCTGGAGCGCTCACAGTTCGGCAGGCCTCTGGCTGCCAATCAGCTGATCCAGAAAAAGCTGGTCGACATGCAGACCGAGATTACCATCGGCCTGCAAGCGGTGCTGCAACTGGGACGCATGATGGATGCCGGCACAGTGACTCCGGATGCGATTTCTCTGCTTAAACGGAACAACTGTGGCAAGGCACTGGACATCGCCCGGGTTGCCCGCGACATGCACGGTGGCAACGGCATTGCCGACGAGTACCACGTGATCCGTCATGTGATGAACCTTGAAGCCGTGAACACCTACGAAGGCACTCACGATGTCCACGCCCTGATCCTCGGCCGCGGTCAGACCGGTATTGCAGCGTTCAGCTGACCAATCAGCGTGGAACCTTGAGCTGAAAAAAAGCCCCTCGGTCCGAGAGGCTTTTTATTTCAGAGGCTCGCGGCTTTAGTCGACCTCCACCAACACCTCTCCCGGCGCTACCCGGTCGCCCTTGGCAATGAAGACGCCTGTGACCGTGCCGGCGATCGTGGCTTTGACCTCGGTCTCCATCTTCATGGCTTCAATAATCAGCACCGGATCACCGGCCTGAACCTCGTCACCTTCCCTGACCAGAACATCCACAATATTGCCCGGCATGCTGGTCGTTACATGCCCCTCTCTGGAGGCAATGGCGCGGCCGCCACTTGATCGGGAGCCACCCTCGCCATCCTCACCCAGGGACGCCAGGTGGATTTCTTCAGGAACGCCATCAACGGTCATATAGAAGCGACGTTCGTTTTCGCCTGAAGGGTTGGCGCCGGTCACATGAATGTCGTAGCTCTCACCGTGAACGCTGATCTTGAACCTGGTGGCCACACTGCCGGCCGACTGACCGGTCGGGATAGGCTCCAGCGGTTCGGGCTGCAAGGTGCCGTCACGGCGCTGCTCCAGGTAGGCGCGGGCCTGATCCGGGAACATGGCGTAGGTCAACACATCCTCTTCACAGGTCGCCAGTTCCCCGACCTGTTTGCGCAGTTCGTCGAGTTCCCGGGGAATCAGGTTAGCCGGACGCTCATCCACCAGCTCTTCCTTGCCCACCGCGCGACGCTGCAGGTCCTTGTCCACGGCGGCGGGGGCCTTGCCATACCAGCCCTGAAGGTATTTCTTGACCTCATTGGTGACGGACTCATAGCGCTTGCCCGCCAGGACATTAATCACGGCCTGAGTGCCTACAATCTGCGAGGTAGGCGTAACCAGAGGCGGGAAACCAAGGTCCTTGCGAACCCGGGGAATCTCCTCGAACACATCCTGGATGCGATCCAGTGCACCCTGCTCCTTCAGTTGATTGGCAAGGTTAGACATCATGCCGCCGGGCACCTGCGATAACAGCACTGAGGTATCGACCCCGTTATAGGCACTTTCGAACTGGTGGTACTTCTTGCGGACTTCCCGGAAGTGGCGGGTGGCCTTGTCCAGAAGCTCCAGATTCAGCCCGGTCTCGAAACCGGCATCGTGCAGCGCCGCAACCAGGGACTCTGTGGGCGGATGGCTGGTCCCGCCGGCGAAGGCCGACAGCGCGGTATCGATATGATCAACACCCGCTTCCATCGCAGCCCACTGGCACATGGGCGCCATACCGGACGTGGCGTGGGAATGCAGGAATACCGGCAGATCCAGTGATTGTTTCAGCTTGCCGACCAGTTCGGCGGTTACCGCCGGCGTCAGCAGCCCGGCCATATCCTTGATGGCGATGCTGTCAGCGCCCATCTCCGCCATGGCTTTGGCCTGTTCCAGGTAGGCATCGGTATTGTGCACCGGGCTGACGGTGTAGCAGATGGTGCCCTGGGCATGCTTGCCGGCTTTCTTGACGGCCCTGATGCTGGTTTCCAGATTGCGCACGTCATTCAGCGCATCAAATACCCGGAATACGTCCATGCCATTCTCAGCCGCCTTGGCCACAAACGCTTCAACCACATCGTCGCCGTAATGGCGGTAACCCAGCAGGTTCTGACCCCGCAACAGCATCTGCAGACGGGTATTGGGCAACGCCTTGCGCAGGGTGCGCAGACGCTCCCAGGGATCTTCTTTCAGGAAGCGTACACAGGCATCAAAGGTGGCTCCGCCCCAGCACTCCAGGGACCAGTAGCCGGCCTGGTCCAGCCACTCACAGGCCGGAAGCATGTCCTCCGTACGCAATCGGGTGGCAATCAGTGACTGATGAGCGTCCCTGAGGATAACGTCAGTAATTTGTATCTTGCGCTTGGTCATTGGGATCTCTCCACGTGTCTTTTACAGGCCCGCCTGGGCTGCAATAGCAGCGGCGATGGCAGTAGCGATGGATTCAGGGCGGGTCTTGGTGCTGTACTCGAGCAGCTTCGGATTACGCTCCACAAAGCCTGTATTGAAATCAGCGGCCTGGAAATCCGGGTGCTCCAGAATCTGCTTGTAGTAAGGAATGGTGGTCTGGACACCGTAGATGCCCATGTCACCGAGCGCGCGGCGGGATCGAGCGATCAACTCCTCCCAGTCCATGGCCCAGACAATCAGCTTGGCGCACATGGAATCGTAGTAGGGCGGGATCTCGTAACCGGTGTACATGTTGGCATCGGTGCGAACACCGGGGCCGCCGGCCGAATAATAGCGACTGATCCGGCCAAAACTTGGCAAAAAGCCGTTCTTCGGATCCTCGGCATTGATCCGGAACTGGGCGGCAAATCCCCGGTAACTGATCTCTTCCTGGGTCAGGCCCAGCGGCTCTCCGCCAGCAATGCGGATCTGGGCCTTGATGATATCGACACCGGTGATTTCTTCGGTGATGGTGTGCTCCACCTGCACGCGGGTGTTCATTTCCATGAAGTAGAAGCTGCCATCGTGATCCAGCAGGAATTCCACGGTACCGGCATTGACGTACCCACACTGCCTGGCCACACGCTTGGCGAGGTCGCCGATATACTCCCGCTGGCTCTCCTGGAGCTGTGGTGACGGCGCCAGTTCGATCAGCTTCTGGTTACGGCGCTGAATCGAGCAGTCCCGCTCATAGAGGTGCACAACGTTGCCATGGGTATCGGCGAGAATCTGAACCTCAATGTGACGGGGCTCGATGATGCACTTCTCCAGGAACACTTCGGCGCTGCCGAACGCCTTGGTGGCCTCGGAGATCACCCGTTCGTAGTTCTGGCGCAGCTCTTTCTCGTTATCACACCGGCGGATACCGCGTCCGCCGCCACCGGACGTGGCTTTCAGCATCACCGGATAGCCAATGTCGGCGGCCTGGCCGACGGCATCCTCGACATCTTCAAGGTTCCCCTCCGAGCCCGGGGTAACCGGCACGCCTGCGGCCAGCGCCGTTTGCCGGGCCTGGGTCTTGTCGCCCATGGATGAAATGGCCTTGGCTGAGGGCCCGACGAAGGTAATGCCGCGCTGTTCGCAAATGGCCGCAAGCTCGGCGTTCTCGGACAGGAAACCATAGCCGGGGTGCAAGGCATCGCAGCCGGTTTCCACCGCCATATTCACAATATGATGAGGGTTCAGGTATCCCGAAAGGGGATCCTTACTGATCTGATAGGCTTCATCGGCTTTCTTGACGTGCAGGGAATACTCGTCAGCTTCCGAATGAATGGCGACCGAGCGTATACCCAGCTCGCTGCAGGCCCGGGCAATCCTGACCGCTATTTCTCCGCGATTGGCGATCAGCAGCTTCCGTATAGCCATGGATAATCCTCCAGGTGATGGAAGTCGATTGAATCGAAAGGTTGGTTCGAGAAGGCGGACACGCCCCTCAGGGTTGTTGCACTCAGGTAAGAGGCGGCGCCTGCGGCATCACCGGAAAGCTGGCGCAGGGCACCTGACCGGAGAAGCCCCGACTGTCAGCAAGGATACTGTCTGGATGCAGGATAATGTCCCGCAGGTGGCTGCCATCGGAAACGCCCCCCTCCGGACCACCATCGCTGGTCACATCCGGAAAAATCAGGCAGGAAGCCGACTCACAGAAAAGAGAGGCTGACGCAGTGTCTGCGGAATGGCTGGGCAATGAAACCAGGCCCAGTGCCAGAATGAAAACGAGGCGTAACCCCTGGATCCGGCAATATGTGTGGGCGTCCTGCATGGGCGTCCTTTGATATGACGAAAGTCGCAGAGAGTGTCACGTGATTACCGCACCAATTCAATACGGTTTTTTAGGAGAAAAGCATCGGTTTTTTCGATGAAAATGGCTCCGGTGTCGGATCGACACCGGAGCCGTCACTCAGCCTAGAAGCCGCCATTCACGACATGGACAATCTCGTAGAACTTGGTCGCCCGGTGTCCCAGGTCGATCGACATATCCAGTCGTTGCAATAGCTGCTCGGCACACACCAGGCCCCGGAGGTAGGAACGCGACGGCTGATGCCGGTCATCGTCCAGCACCAGGAGATACCTCTCCCGAACCTCACGGAACGTAGTGACAAGGTCTCCCACTGTTGCGGCCCGCAGATCGCGATAATGTATCGCCGGCAGATCGCTGATCGGGCGCATGATGTCCCGAACCCTCACATCCTTCAGGGACACACCCTGTCGGTTGGCCACACTCATCGCCTTCTCACCGTTTACATCTTCGATGGCCAGAATACCCAGACAGTCGCCCGCCTGGTTCTCGACCACCTTGAAGGAGGTATCGGCGAGTTTCAGCCAGAGCCTCGCTTCAGAGACCGACATATCAGAGCTCAGGACAGATAATCTGTGTTCGGAAAAGTCCGTCAGAAGGTGCACGGCAGAGTCTTCGCTTCCAATATGGGACAGTGGTTTGGCAGTTGGTATCGCACCGGTACGAGCCAGATCCTGTACTGGCAATGCATTGAATACACTGTTCATGTGTAATCCTCGTAAATCTGAATTCAGGTTGGAGCGCCCTGTGCAAACAGGGGCTGTCTGTATTTGTCAGAATCAGGCGAGGCCGGGGGGACCCTGGGGCAATACCGGGTAGCTCAGCAGCCTGAGCGGCGGCTGAATAAAATCGAGGCTGGCCGAGAATACGCCCTGAAAATCCACACTGGGATGCAGAAAGGGCGAGGTGATCGAGACGAATTCATCCGGCGAGGAAGAATCTCCGTCAACTGAAATGAGGCTCGGAGTAAAGTGATCGTCAAACTGGGGATCAAGGACCGGATGGGACGATCCGTTAAGAAATACCAAAAACAGACCGGTGATCAGCACAGCCATGAGGCTGATCTTCAGAGTACTTCTGTTGATGGAATAACTCGGCATATGCAAGGTCTGCTGTCGTTATCTGAACGGCTCGTCTGTTACAAACATATAGGCTTTTGGGCCCAATGCAAACTCAAACCCACGTTAAAACCACGCAATGTGCCTCGACGACCTGCAAACAGGCACCGGGACAGTCAGCTATCCCCGGCCACAACCTGAAAATCCTGATCTGAAGCCCCTCAATTCCGCCTAGCGGTATACATTTTTGCAAATATATTGACAGACACCACCCTCATCTCGGAACATGGGGATATTCTGCTATGCGGTATACGTTTTCGCTTTTGAGCAAGAGAGGTTTTCCATGAACTTGAACTACACCGCCGAGGAACTTGCCTTCCGTGACGAGGTCCGCGCGTTCCTTGATAAGAAACTGCCCGCAGATCTTGCTGCGAAGGTGAAGGGCTTCCGACGTCTGTCCAGAGAAGACCTTCAGCGTTGGCAGAAGATCCTGAGCGAACAGGGCTGGTATGCCACCCATTGGCCAGAAGCCTATGGCGGCGTGAGCTGGACACCCGTTCAGAAACATATCTGGGATGAAGAGTCCTGTCGCTATGGCGTGCCGCGGTCGGTTCCCTTTGGCGTAAATATGGTGGCACCGGTCATCATCAAGTTCGGTAATGAGCAACAAAAACAAACCTACCTGCCACGAATCCTCAGCGGCGAAGACTGGTGGTGCCAGGGGTACTCCGAGCCGGGTGCAGGCTCTGACCTTGCCTCTCTGAAGACCCGTGCCGTTCGTGAGGGTGATCATTACATCGTCAATGGCCAGAAAACCTGGACCACCCTGGGTCAGCACGCCAACATGATTTTCTGCCTGGTGCGCACCAATACCGAAGTGAAAGCCCAGGAGGGCATTTCCTTCCTGCTGATCGACATGAATACCCCAGGCATTACCGTCCGCCCCATCATCACACTGGACGGTGAACATGAGGTGAACGAGGTGTTCTTCGAGGACGTCAAAGTCCCTGTTGAAAACCTGGTCGGCGAAGAAGACAAGGGCTGGACCTATGCCAAGTATCTGCTGACCTACGAACGCACCGGTCTGGCCGGTATCGGCATTTCCAGGGCCGCTCTGCAACATCTCAAGGAACTGGCCGGTCGCCGGATCAAGAATGGCCGTCCGCTGCTTGAGGATGCCTCGTTCAGTCAGCGCATTGCCCAGGTGGAGATTGACCTGATGGCAGCCGCCATCAGCAACCTGCGCATTGTTGCCTCCGTGGAAGGCGGCGGCATGCCCGGCGCCGAAAGCTCAATGCTGAAAGTCCGTGGCACCGAAATCCGCCAGACGATCAACGATCTGGCGCGTCGGGCGATTGGTCCCTACGCCATTCCGTTCGTGGAAGAGGAGCTGGACCTGGACTACCAGGGTGACTTCCTTTCTGACGAGAACGCCGCACCGCTGGCAGCCCAGTACTTCAACAACCGCAAGCTGTCGATTTTCGGCGGATCCAACGAGATCCAGAAAAATATCGTGTCGAAGATGATTCTCGGGCTTTAAGGAGACAACCATGGATTTCCGACTCAATGAAGAGCAGCAGATGCTGCAGGACACCGTGGCCCGTCTGGTGCGCGGTGAATACAGTTTTGAAAAACGCCTGGAGTACAGCCAATCCGAACTTGGCTTCAGCGCAGACTTCTGGAAACAACTCGGTGAGCTGGGCCTGACTGCCGTGCCCTTCCCGGAGGAGCTCGGTGGCTTTGGCGGCACTGGCGTTGAAGTGCAGAGTGTCATGACCGAACTGGGTCGCGGTCTGTGTATAGAGCCTTATCTGCAGTCCGTGGTACTCGGTGGTGGTCTGATCAGCCAGGCCGGCAACGCCCGCCAGCACGAACAGTGGCTGGGCGGCATCGCCAGCGGAGAAGTGCGCGCTGCCGTGGGTCTGCAGGAGGCCCAGAGCTTCTACAATCTGAACGATGTCGCGACCCGGGCCGAGCGGTCTGGTGACGGCTACGTTCTGAACGGTCACAAGGCCGTGGTCATCGGCGGCCACTGTGCCGATGTCCTGGTCGTATCTGCCCGGACCTCAGGCGACAGCCGCGATGCCGAAGGCATCAGCCTGTTCCTGGTCAGCGCCGATACCGAGGGGCTGAACCGCCGCATCTACCCAACCATTGATGGCTCCAAAGGCTGTGACCTGTCGCTGGACAACGTCAAGCTGAACGCAGACGCTCTGCTGGGTGAAGAGGGCAAGGCCGCAGAAGTGATCGAGTATCAGGCCGGACGCGCCATCGCCGCTTTGTGTGGCGAAGCTGTTGGTGCCATGGAAGTTGCGTGTGACCTGACGCTGGAGTACCTGAAACAGCGCAAGCAGTTTGGGGTGCCCATCGGCAGGTTCCAGGTACTGCAACACCGTATGGTGGACATGATGTCGGAACTTGAACAGGCCCGCTCGATGGCGATTCTCGCGGCAAGCGTTGCCGACGAACCCCAGAGCGACGAGCGCCGCCAGATTCTGGCCGCCGCCAAGAACGTGATTGGTCGCAGTGGCCAGTTCATTTCCGAGCAGGGCATCCAGTCCCATGGCGGAATCGGCATGACCTGGGAATACAACTTCGCCCATTACGCGAAACGTCTGGTGATGATCAATCACCAGCTTGGCGACGACGAATTTCATCTTGAACAATACGCGGCGCGGCTTCAGTAGCCGCAACCGTGATCCCGGGGACTTGAGGTATAACAATGACAACAATCGAAGCGCCGACTGAACAAGACCTTAAAAAAGCCGAATGGAATGTTCGTACTGAGCTGGCAGCCGCGTACCGGCTGGTGGCTCTGTTCGGCTGGGATGACCTGGTGTTCACGCATCTTTCAGCACGGGTGCCCGGGCCGGAGCATCATTTCCTGATCAATCCCTATGGCCTTCTGTTCCATGAAATCACGGCCTCCTCCCTGGTGAAGGTAGATCAGGATGGCGAGGTCGTCGATTCCGGTGGTCTGAGCCGGGTTAACCCGGCTGGTTTCACCATTCACAGTGCCGTTCATATGGGGCGTGAAGACGCCGGCTCGGTGATGCACTTGCATGCGGCGGACGGTGTGGCCGTATCCGCCCATCGGGACGGCTTGCTGCCCCTGAGCCAGACCGCCATGCTCTGCCTCAGTCACCTGAGTTACCACGATTACGAAGGTGTCGCTCTCAATCTGGATGAACGGGAACGGTTGATTCGCGATCTTGGCAACAAGTCCATGATGATGTTGCGAAATCATGGCGTATTGACGGTTGGCAAGGATGTGCCGGAAACATTCACCTTCCTGTATTTCCTGATGAAATCCTGCGAGATCCAGGTCAAGGCGCAAAGCTGCGGCCCCACTCATCTCCCATCACAACAGGCCATCCAGACCACGGCGGATCAGTCTCAGGCTCTGGGCAGTGCCTCAGCCCTCACCTGGCCGGCACTGGTTCGGCTCCTGGACAGCAAGAATCCGGGCTACGCGGTCTGAATTTTCTGTCAGGAGCACAACAATGCTGACCGTAGAGTTGAAGGACCTGGAGCAACACACGCTATCGGTGATTGGCTACAGCCCCTGGAAAACCATTACCCAGGAGATGATTCAGGCATTTGCCGATGCCACTGGTGACCACCAGTGGATTCATCTGGACCTGGAGCGGGCAAAACGTGAGTCACCCTGGAAAACCACGGTGGCCCATGGTTATCTGACCGCATCATTGATGCCCTTGCTGAACCAGCACGTCATTAACGTGCTCGGCAAAAGTGCCAGCATCAATTATGGCCTGAACAAATTACGCTTCCCGGCCGCGGTAACATCCGGCTCACAGGTCCGAAGTAAAATGGAGCTTCTGAATATTTCCCACGTAGACGACCAGCGCACACTGGCAACCTACCGCACAACTGTGGAAATCCTCGGCGAAGAAAAACCCGCCTGTGTGGCAGAGAATCTGGTCATGTATGTGCGGGGATAACCGTCGCACCGTTCGTCTTCCCGGATAGCATCCACAACCAGAGCCGCTTGCCCGGCACTCCTTCTGAACGCCGGGCAAGCCACCTTTCACGCCTTGGCCTTCCACTCCTCTTCCTGCAGCGCCCGCCACATCAGTTTGCCGGTGGGCGACTTCGGCAGCTGATCAACAAAATCAATCAGCGCAGGAATCTTGTAGGCCGCCATCTGCGACTTGCACCAGGTGATGATGTCGTCTGCGGAGAGGTTGTCCGCCTCTGGGGTCAGTACGATACAGGCTTTCACCGTCTCACCGCGCTTGGGGTCCGGAGAGGAAATAACGCAGACTTCGTGGATACCGGGGTGACGGTACATCATACCTTCAACCTCTGAGGGCCAGACCTTGAAGCCGGATGCATTAATCATCCGTTTTACCCGGTCCACCATGAAGAAATAACCCTCTTCATCGTAGTAACCCAGATCACCGGTGCGGAAAAAGCGCTTGCCATCAATCTCCACGAACGCCGCTTCGGTTTCTGCGGGACGTTTCCAATACCCAATCGTCACCTGAGGACCGTTGGAGACAATTTCACCCGTCTCTCCGGGACCTTTTTCCTCCAGGGTTTCGACATCTATGATCCGGCTATCAACATCAAACACCGGGATACCCAGGCACTGGGGCTTCGGGCGATTCGAGGGGTTGATGTGGGTCGCGGCCATGGTTTCGGACAAGCCATAACCTTCAATGTAGTCCAGCCCGGTCATGGCCTTGAGCTTGGCCGCGACCGCCTCGGGCATGGCTGCGCCACCACCTCCGATGGTGGTCAGGCTGCTCAGGTCATACTGTCCAATGTCCGGGTTGGACAGGAAGTCCACCGCCATGGTGACTATGTTGGCCCAGGCAGTCACTTTGTATCGTTCAATCAGACGCGCGGCCGTAGTGCGGTCCCAGCGGGTCATGATCACCGACGTGGAAGCACTGTATATCGGGCTGTTCATGGAACCGGTCATGCCGGTGACATGGAAGAACGGCAGGGTTGCAAGCTGAACCGTATTGGCGGTACTCAGATTCCAGAAGGCCCGGTGCACAGCTGTTGCCATCAGGCTGCGATGCGTATGCACGCAGCCCTTGGGCGCCCCGGTCGTACCGGAGCTGTAGGGAATCACCGAGAGATCTTCAGGACCGGCTGTGTGGGCAGAGGGCGCATAAGCCTGTGCCAGTGCGTGCTCCCAGCTCACCATACCTTCCGTCTCGCTCGTCCATGGAGGAGCAGCCACTTCGGCCGGCAAATCCAGATCAGTATCCGGAGCGATGTACGTGTTATAGGACGCCACCACAATATGGTTGAGATCGGTGGTCTCCAACAACGGGCTGATAAAATCGACCAGTTCCTGGCCCGCCAGGCAGACGCTGGCGCCGGTATCGGCAATGAAGTGTTCCAGTTCGGCAGCCCTGTTCATCGGATTGACCGGAATCACAACCGCATCGGCACGCAAAATGGCGTAATAGGCGATCACATACTGGGGCGAGTTCTGCATGAAGAGCATCACCCGATCGCCTTTTTGCACTCCCCTGGACTGCAAATAACCGGCCATGATCTCAACTTCATCGAACAATTGACGGTAAGTCACAGGCGCATCGTAGAAAATAATGGCGGTCTGGTCCGGATAACGTCGCGCCGAAATTTCCAGGTTGGTAAACACACTGGTCTGGGGAAGCTGCAGACTTTTGGGCAGCTCTCTTGGCCAAACGGCGTGATGGCGGGTAAATGTCATTATTGTGATCCCCTTGATTCGATTCAGTGAGCCGCTTTCGCAGCAAGATCAAACACTTCGATACCACCGGGCAGAGGTTCCCGGTGACGCAACGGCGTGATAGCGATCGCCTTGTCCCGCAGCACGCTGACGTCCTCATCGGGTGCCACGATATGACGGGAGCTACGATCGAACCCCAGCCACCAATACGGCAGGCTACGGGCATCCTGGCCAGCCAGCAGGCGCGCGCGCCGGATTGAGCCGTTGGACTGTTTGCACCACCGCGCGTGAGCAATGGCGTCGGCATCACAGGCGGGAAAATTCACATTCCAGGCGCGGCACTGGCCAGGCTGCCACAATCGCCGCACAACGGTTTCGCCAAAGCGGGTAACCGGTGACCAATCCACCCCCTCGCGGCTCAGAAAAGCCTGGCTCAGAGCAATCGCCGGTATCCCCATGTGCTCGGCGCTGAGCACGGCACCAACGGTGCCGGAATACTGAACCGAGTCACTGATATTGGCACCGCAGTTTACCCCCGACAGCACCAGATCAGGCGGTGCTTCTCCGAACCACTGGGCCAGCGCATAGAGCACGCAGTCTGCCGGTGTGCCGGAAATTGCATAGCGCCTGGTGCTATGCTCGTAGACCCGTAACGGGTCGTGGATGGAAATGCTCTGACCCGCGCCGCTGCGGTCGTGTTCCGGGGCCACCACCCAGACTTCCTCACCCAGGTTGCGGGCAATCTGCTCCAGCACTTTCAGGCCCGGAGCGTTGATACCGTCATCGTTGGTGATCAGAATCCGTTTGACGATGGGCTCGTTCATGATCGACCTCCCTGGCTGGCAATACGCCAGCCAGCCTCGGCCAGCATGCTGGCTCTTTTGCCGACCTGCAGAGCGTCGGCGTTAGCGGCGTTGCCCTGCAAAGCGCGGGCATAGACGCCCTGAACGATCGCCGCGAGTCGGAACAGGGAAAACGCCAGGAACACATGCCAGTCGGCAATGCCGTCACGCCCCGTTTTCTGACAGTATCGGGTGATGATTTCCTGCTCATCGGGAACACCCAATGCTTCCAGATCCTCACCCTGCAATCCGCGCATGCCTTCCAGGTCAGAAGGTAAATGATAGGGCAGACAGAAATAGGCCAGGTCCGCCAGCGGGTGCCCCAGGGTGGACAGCTCCCAATCAAGAATGGCGATTACCTCAGGTCTGTCCGGTGCCAGCATCAGGTTGCCCAAACGATAGTCACCATGCGCGATGGCACATTCGTCGGTGGACGGCAGGTTTTCAGGCAGCCACGCCATGAGCCTGTCCATGGCTTCCAGGTCAGCCGTTTTTGAGGCCATGTATTGCTTGGTCCACCGGGATACCTGGCGCGCCACATACCCCTCCGCACGGCCAAAATCGCCGAGCCCCACGGCTTTGACATCCACCGTATGCAAGGCCGCCAGGGTATCGATAGCGGACAGATGAGCCGGCATCCGTTCCTGACGGTCCAGCGCACGCAATGCCGGGTGACTGACGATACGACCTTCCAGATAGTCCATCACATAGAACGGTGTACCGATAATACTGCTGTCTTCACAAAACGCCCGGGTAGCCGGCACCGGCACATGGGTGTGCTCCGACAAAGCCCGCATGACTTTGTATTCCCGCTCCACCATGTGCGCAGAGGGTAACGTCTTTCCGGGGGGTTTTTTGCGCAGCACGTACTGACCGCTGTCGGAGTCCAGCAAGAATGTAGGATTGGACTGGCCACCCTGGAATTGCCGGACATTCAGTGTTGAGCCGAAGCCGGGGATCACATGCTGCAGCCAGCCAAGGAGGCTGGCTTCATCGAACTGATGGGCTGGCAGTACGGCCACCAGCTCTGGGGTAATGCTCATGGTTATGGTTGCCTTCGTTTTTAGTGGCCGCGACCGGCGGGCGGGCATGCCTGCGGGAAAGATGTCCTAGCAGATGGTTTCGCCGCCGTCGGCGACGATGACCTGTCCGGTGATATAAGCACTCGCTCTGGTGGACAGAAATACCGCCAGGCCCGCGATATCAACCGGATCGCCAATGCGGCGCAACGGGGTTTTGTCCTCGGCCCGCTTAACCCGCACAGGATCTTCCCACAGCGCTTTCGCGAAATCGGTTTTTATCAGGCCAGGGGCGATGCTGTTTACGCGAATACCTCTCGGACCCCACTCTACCGCCAGGTTACGTGCCAAGGCTGCTTCAGCGGCCTTGGACACACCGTAGGTGCCAATGGTGGTGTTACCCCGGATACCGGCAATGCTGGACAGAAGCACAACAGCACCTTCGCCTTTCACGGCCATCTGCGGCAGTACCATATTGCTGAGCCAGAAGGTGCCTTTGACATTGGTGTCCATGATCTTGTCCCAGGCCTCGTCCGTCATATCGGCGGTTGTTCCGTACACCGGGTTGGTGGCCGCATTGCACACCAGAACATCAATAGAGCCCCAGGCTTCATTGGTTTTATCCACCAGGTTCTGCAAGTCGCTTTTCCTGCCCACGTGGCAGGGAATTGCAATGGCCTCGAAGCCTTGTGCTTTCAGTTCACTGGCCACCTGCTCGCAGGCTTCGGCCTTGCGACTGGATATCACGACTCGTGCGCCGAGTCGCGCCATTTCCTCCGCAATGGAACGGCCGATACCTTTGGTGGAACCGGTAATCAGAGCAACTTTTCCTGTCATGTCAAACAGCGGATTTGTCATTATTAGATCCTCGAGCTGAACACGTGTGGAACGAACAGGGTTTGACCTGTTCGCTCATGCACCCGGACAACGGGCGAAAAATCAGCGGTACTGACCAAGTTCGATCTTGGCCACGGAATCCAGATGGACCTCATCGGGGCCATCCGCCAGTCGAAGAGTGCGCACCTTGGCCCAGGCTTCTGCCAGGAAGGTGTCCTGCGACACTCCGGCTCCACCGTGCACCTGAATGGCCCGATCCAGTACCTTCAACGCCATGCTCGGCGCGATCACCTTGATCATCGCAATTTCCTGACGCGCCACCTTGTTACCAACGGTGTCCATCATGTGGGCGGCCTTCAACGTCATCAGCCGCGCCTGCTCAATCTCGATGCGGCTGCGGGCAATGTCCTTGCGGATGGAATCGAAACTGGACAGCGGCTTACCAAAGGCTTCACGGGCATTGGCGCGCTGGCACATCAGTTCCAGTGCGCGCTCGGCAACACCGATGGTGCGCATGCAATGGTGAATGCGGCCCGGCCCAAGGCGGCCCTGGGCGATTTCAAAACCACGCCCCTCACCCAGCAATATGTTGCTGGCAGGAACCCGCACGTTTTCGTAGTGAATCTCGGCATGACCGTGAGGCGCATGATCATAACCAAACACCGTCAGTGGCCGGATCAGTTTCACGCCGGGCGCATCCAGAGGCACCAGAATCATCGACTGTTGCTGATGCCTGGGCGCAGTCGGATCGGTTTTACCCATGACGATGGCGATCCTGGAAGATGTCGTCATGGCACCGGATGACCACCACTTTTTACCGTTAATCACATACTCATCGCCCTCACGACGAATCTCGCAGGCAATATTCGTGGCATCAGAGGACGCCACCTCCGGCTCCGTCATGGAAAAACAGGAGCGGATCTCACCGTCCAGAAGCGGCTTCAACCACTGATCCTGCTGTTCCTTGTTACCGTAGCGGGCAATGGTTTCCATGTTGCCGGTATCCGGCGCCGAGCAATTGAATACCTCGGGCGCCATGGAGGAGCGGCCCATGACCTCACACAGGTGCGCGTACTCATAATTGGTCAGGCCAGCACCGAATTCACTTTCCGGCAGAAACAGGTTCCAGAGACCGACAGATTTCGCCTTTGCCTTGAGTTCCTCAATGATGGGTACCGGCGCCCAGCGATTCTGCGCCTGTTCCAGCTGCTCATGGTATTTGTGCTCATTCGGATAAATGTACGCATCCATGAACTCGATCAACTGTGCCTGGAGCTTTTGCGCTTTATCAGACAACTCAAACATGTCCGGTTCCTCTTGGTGTTGTTGTCATTGAATCGGTAGCCGTTTCGTTAAATCGGAACGCCCTCTGGTCCATCGCTGCCAGACCGGATACGAAAGGTGCCTTCGGCCATGGCCAGCAAGTTACCCTCCTGGTCATGGACCTCTCCGGTGCTGTTGAAAATACGACGGCCTCCAGCCCGCTTGTGGCCCGTGATACGGATGGTGCCGCCAGAACATTGGCCGGTGAAGGTAGTTGTCAGAGACAGGGTGATCGCTTTGCGCATTCGGCCGGGGTATGGGCAATAAGTGCCAGCCTGAGCCAGCACTATATCCAGCAGCGAGGTGAGTACGCCTCCGTGAATAACCCCGCCCAGGTTCAGGTGCCGGGGCTGTATTTCCAGCTCCAGAACCGCTTCATTCTCTGCCCAGGAAACCTGCCGATAACCCAGCAGACTGTGAAAACCGGGCAGGTCTTTGCCATCGGTAAACAGGGCCTCGTGCTCACTCATAACACTTTCATTCCTGGGAGGTTCAGGGAGGCGGTATTGCCGCCGTCCACAGGGAGGGACTGACCGGTTATGTAACTGGCATCGTCGCTTGCGAGAAACAGAATAGCCGCAGCAATTTCTTCAGGATCACCATACCGGCGCAGCTCACAACGAGCGCCCAGCTTGTGAGCCTTCTCGTTGGCCCGGGCATAATCAAACACCGCCCGGGTCATACCGGTTTCCACCAGCCCCGGACACACGGCGTTGACCCGAACATTGTCGCCACCAAGGTCACAGGCCGCGGTCATGGTCAGGTTGATCACACCCGCTTTCGAAGCACTGTAGGCATTTCCCCCCGCCCCGGACCGGATACCGGCTACGGAAGCGGTATTGACGATCGCACCAAGATTACGATCCTGCATGTGCGGAGCGACATGCTTGATGGTCAGCATGGTGCCGACCAGATTCACCGCCAGCACCTGTTCCCACTCAGCGCGGTTATTCCCGGTCACCGCCGGATGCCCTCCGGAGGTGCTGGCAATGCCGGCGACATTACACAGCACATCGATCTGCCCAAAGGCCGTCATGGTGGCCTTCACCAGCGCGGCCACCTGGTCCTCACTGGCTACATCCACCACCCGGCGCAGGCGTGCCGTCCTCTCCGGGAGCTGGTTCTCAGTCTCCACCAGGCCAGCTTCCGCTATATCCACCAGCACCACCGAAGCGCCTTCCTGCGCCAGGCGCACGGCTGTCGCACGGCCAATACCGCTGCCGGCGCCAGTGACAATGGCTACCCGTTGATCAAACCGCCCCATATCCTTGCTCCCCGGACTGTCTCGTTATTGTTGATGGTGTTGGAGCCTTCCAGATCCATTAATTTGTCACGCCTTCCGGCTTTGAGTCAACATAAACGAAAGGTGATTTCACTAGATAAAACACCCTAACACCGCAGAGAACAAAAATGAAAAGTAAAAGCGAGATATGTGTATTCATGCAGCCATGATTCCCAATGCATCAATGATTCCTCGCGCAACGGATCCGCCCACACATCCATTCCCGCTGCGACCTCCCGCCATACAAGGGCAGGGAGTGCGTTGCCGGGGCGCGTACTCCCTGCGGGATCCTGCTCTCTGGCACCTGAGAGCGGCTTGGGCAGCCACTCTATCCGGCACCCCCTCTTCATCTAGCCTTCCTTAACACACGGCAATCAACGACCGGCTAACCGCCTATTGCAAAAAACCGGACGTGTGTTAGATTCAGAGAACGCAATTCACCATGCAGTTAACAATTCTGCACAGTGAAACACGGAAATACCCATTGGTCATAAACAAAAACTGAATAAGTCACAAATACAACAACGAATGAGGCCAACCATGACTCTGCTTACCAACACCCGAAGAAAACTGACGGTCTTTGCCACCGCACTTACTCTTGGCGTGTCGGCCGCCCTCGTCGCCACACCCGCCGCTGCACAGGATACGTTTACCTGGAAAGTCCAGTCCCACTGGCCCGGCTCCAGCAGCTCCTATACGGACAGTCTCGGTCGTATCAAGCGGGTTCTCGAAGAGCGCACAGACGGTCGACTGAAGCTCCAGCTCTATGAAGCCGGGGCCCTGTTCAAGGCTAAAGAAACCTTCAACGCTGTCAGTCGCGGCATCCTTGAGATGGGTACGATTTCTCCGTCTTACGCACAGGACAAAGTGTCTCTGGCTGGAATTGCCTCAGGCCTTCCATTTGCCTTCCGTAACGTCTGGGAGGCGGCCTACTTTCATCAGAACATGGGCTTCGAACAGATGCTTCGTGATGAAGCTGCCGAACATGGGGTCTACTGGGCCACTGATAAGGTATATCCCACAGAAATGGTTGTTAAAAAGCCGATTGAAAGCTGGGAAGACTTCACCAGCCTGAAGATCCGCTCCTCGGGCGCCCTGCAAAGCTTCCTGACCGAGGCTGGCGCGGCCGCTTCCTACATCCCGGGCAGCGAACTCTATTCCGCCCTGGACTCAGGCATTGTCGACGGAGCCCACTGGGGCGCAGCCCAGGGTGCTTTCAGCATGGGACTGTATGAAGTCGCGAAATACCATGTGCAGCCTGCCCTGAACATTGCCGGCACCGACGTCATCATTGTTAGCCAGAAAGCACTGAACAAGCTGCCAGAAGACATGCAGCAAATCGTCAAGGATGCCCTCGACGAGCAATTCTGGGTGCGCACAAACGAATACCAGTACAAAGAACGTACCACCCTGGCCAAAGCCATTGCAGAGCATGGGGTGCAAGTCAACGTATTGCCCGATGAAGTGCAGGACAAGCTGGTCGCCACCGCCCAGGGCATGTGGGATGAAGAGGGCAAGCGCAGCGAGAATGCCAAGAAAGCACTCGATATGCTGAAAAGCTACCTGGCTGACCTTGGCTATCTCTGATAGCACGTTGCTCTGACCAGGGCCGGGGTCCCCGACTCCGGCCCTTCAGTCCCGGAACCAAACCAACATCCCGTGGGAGCGTGCCATGAGTGTGATAATCGCCGCATTCATGAGAGGGGTTACCCGTCTCAATGATTTCATCGGCCGGTGGATAGCCCTTCTGATTTTCGCAATGTTTGCCTTCCTGCTGCTTGAGGTAGGGTTCCGGTATCTGTTCAATTCACCCACCGTTTGGACCAACGAACTCACCCAGATGGTGTTCGGCATTTATGCGGTCATGTCCGGCGGTTACATCATGGCCCATCGGGGCCACGTCAACGTTGACCTTCTACACTCGCATCTCAAGCCCAGAAAGCGGGCGTTCCTGGACATTGCCACCTCCCTGGTGTTCTTCATTTTCACCCTCGCCCTGTTGTGGTTCGGGGTCGATATGGCCCAGGAATCCATGTCCAGCTGGGAGACCTCCTATTCCGCCTGGAATCCACCCATCTGGCCGGTGAAGCTTGCCATCCCCGTGGGTACCGCGTTGCTGGTTCTGCAAGGACTGGTGAAACTGCTGGAAGACATCGCCGTGGCTTTCAACCTGGATTACTACACGCCGCAAGAAACCGGATCTGAAGGAGATCAGCTGTGAGCATCGAAGCCCTGACCCTCCTGTTCTTTGGCGCTCTGCTGTTCTTCCTGCTCCTGGGCCTGCCACTGGCGTTCGTGCTGGGTGGTGTGTCGGTGGTGTTCCTTTACTTCACCTGGGGCTTTGACTCCTTCTACATGGTCGCTTCCCAGATATGGGGCACCATGGGCAGCTTCACCCTGGTTGCCATTCCCCTGTTTGTATTCATGGCCATGGTGCTGGAACGAACCGGGGTGGCCAAAGATCTGTACCGGATGATGCATCTCTGGTGTGGCGGCCTCAAGGGTGGACTGGCACTCGGTACTCTTGGAATCTGCGCAGTCTTTGCCGCCATGGTGGGCATCAGCGGTGCCGCCGTGGTGGCCATGGGCACCATTGCCCTGCCTTCCATGCTGGAGCGGGGCTATGACAAAAACATGGCCCTGGGCGTGATCAATACCGGTGGTGGCTGGGGCATACTGATTCCGCCCAGCATCCTGATGATTCTCTACGCCCTGATTACCGGCGTTTCGGTAGGCAAAATGTTCGCCGCCGGCATCATGCCCGGTATCCTGTTGATGGTCCTGACGGCGATTTACATCCTGGTCCGCTGCCACCTGCAGCCGGAACTGGCACCCGCGCTTCCGAAAGAAGAGAGGGGCACCTGGCCCGAGAAGCTTCGGGCCCTGCGAGCAGTTCTCCTGCCGATTGGCGTTGTTGTCATGGTACTGGGCTCCATCATTGGCGGCCTCACCACGCCAACCGAAGCAGCCGCAATGGGCGTTCTGGGCTCCCTGATCTCTGCGGCGGTCTATCGCCAGTTCAAATGGAGCATTCTGAAAGAAGCAGCCATCCGCACCTTCAAGCTCACCGGCATGATCATGTGGATATTGTTCGCGGCCCACGCCTTCAGTGCTGCCTATCAGAGCATGGGCGCCCAGGAACTGATCGAGGGTCTGATGAACATGGTCCCGGGTGGTCCCTGGGGTATTATCATCGCCATGATGGTGATCGTATTCCTGCTGGCCATGGTGCTGGATCCGGTGGGCATCATGCTGATCACCCTGCCGGTATTCATGCCGATCGTGGAATCCCTGGGCTTCGATCCCATCTGGTTCGGCATCCTGTTCGTGATCAATATGGAAATCGGCTATATGACGCCGCCCTTCGGCTTTAACCTGTTTTACCTGAAGGGTATTGTGCCGCCGTCGATCACCATGAAGGATATCTACAAATCCATCATTCCCTTTGTCATTGTGGAAATCATCGGCATTATCCTGATTATGGTTTTCCCGGAAATTGCCACCTGGCTGCCTGACCTCTTCTTCTGATCCGGGAACCGAAACCGGAGTTGCCAGCCAATACAGGTAAGCGCTACTCTCTTATGGCCCTCGGCACAAGGAGCCCGGGGGCCATACAAGGAGAGATGCCTATGTCCGACTCATTAACTGGTTTCACCCGCACTGCGATAATTACAGCACTACTTACCCTGCTTACCGTGTTCTCGGCAAACGCCCTGGCCCAGAGCCTGTCCGACAACACAATCACATCGTTTATCGATAGCCTGAAGGCCGCAGAGAGTCTGCAGTCGGAATTTGAAGATCTCAGTGATGAGATGGAGTCATCAAACGACGGCGAAATCCCTGATTTCTCCAGTATGCTTTCCGATTCCCTGAAGAAAATCGAAGGCCACCACGCCTATGGCCAGCTTGAAGACCTGGTGCAGGATCACGGTTTCGATAACCTGGAAGACTGGGCAGCAACTGGAGACCGTGTTTACCAGGCCTGGATGGCCATTGAAATGGAACAGCAGAATCCGGGCGCGGTCCAGGAGATGAACGCAGCCCTGGCAGAAATCGAGAACAACCCCAACATGACCGCCGAACAGAAGGCTCAAATGCGGACCATGATGCAAGGTGCAATAAGGGCTATGGATAGTGTCAACAATGTGCCCGCAGCGGATGTAAAAGCCGTGCGCCCGCACATCGAGGCCCTGAGGGAGACAAGCAGCGACTGATATCGGTGCTGCCAGAAAAATAAAAAGCCCGGCGGAGCAACCCGCCGGGCTTTTTATTTGCGCAGCCAGCCATCAGGCCGGTTCCGCCTGCATCACGACATCAGGTTGTAAACAAACACAATAACAACCGCGATGGGCGTGGCAAACCGGATCAGGTTGTACCACAGTGTGAACGCACCACCTTCCAGAGCCAGATCGGTTTTCAGAGACTCTTTTGCGACAAACCAGCCTACAAACACCGCCGTCAGCAGTCCGGAGAGCGGCAACAAAACGTTCGCGGTAAAGAAGTCCAGAAGATCAAAGACCGTCTTGCCTTCAAAGCGCTCGAACATGGCCAGCGGCGTCACATCAGCCCAGATATTGAGCGACAGTATCGAGGCAATCCCCAGCGCCCAGCAGAGCACACCGACAAGAATTGCACTGCCTGTGCGGGCCAGGCTGGTTTTTTCCTCAACCCATTCAACCACGGGCTCCAGCAATGAGATACCCGAGGTCCAGGCGGCGAACAGCAGCAGAACAAAGAAAAGTGTGCCGAACAGGCCGCCCATGGGCATATTGCCGAATGCCAGGGGCAGAGTCTGGAAGATCAGACCCGGGCCGGCGCCGGCTTCCAGACCATTGGCAAACACCACCGGGAAGATGGCCAGACCGGCCAGCAGCGCGACGACGGTATCCATGAGCGCGACGCTGACGGCTGTGCGACCAATGGAGACATCCCGGCCCAGGTAAGACCCGTAGGCCATCATGATGGCCATGCCCAGGCTCAAGGTAAAAAAGGCATGGCCAAGAGCGATCAACACCCCGTTGATCGTCAGCGCGCCAAAATCTGGCGTGAACAGGAAGCTGACCGCTTCTCCGAAGTGGCCCGTGGTGGTGGCATAGCCAACCGCAACCAGCAGCAACAGAAACAGGGCCGGCATGAGAATGGTAACCGCACGTTCAAGACCACGTTTCAGCCCCTGGGAAACCACAAGAATGACCAATGCCATAAAGATGGTGTGCCAGAGCAGCAGCTTACCGGGACTGGCCAGCAGACCACCAAACAGATCACCGATCGAGTCCGCGGTGCCGCCGGTGAAATCCCCCATGGCAGCATGCCCTACATAGGATGCCGCCCAGCCACCGATCACCGAATAGAAGGAAAGGATCACGAACGCCGCGATCATCCCAATGATGGCAGAGATGCGCCAGCCCGGCGCGCTGAGATTGCGCTCGGCCACCAGGCGCATACTGGTGATGGGATTGTGGCGACCATTCCGGCCGATAAACACTTCTGCCATCATGATGGGAATACCGATTACGGCAATACACAGCAGGTAAACCAGCACGAAGGCACCACCACCGTTCTCGCCGGTAACGTAGGGAAACTTCCAGATATTTCCGAGACCAACGGCCGAACCGGTTGCCGCCAGAATAAATGCCAACCGGGAGGACCAGAGGCCACGAGCGGCCTCTGCACCGTTACCCGAAACCGAGTTGGACTGTGTCATGTTGTGTTCCTGTGCTTGTGGCTGAGGAATGTCTATTCAAAGGGAGAGCCACGGCGCTGCCGGGGCAATTGGGGCGGGATTCTGCCAGCACTGGCGCCACGATACCAGTGCCGGCGCCCTCGCAAGCCGGGCCAGGCCGGTTGGGGGCTGGAAGAAAACGGCTAACTAGCCGGTTTTACTGATAAACCTGGAAACCAGGTCCTTCAGGCCACGAGACATGGCGCTGAGCCTGTCGCTGCTTTGTTTGGCAGAGTCGGCCTGTACATCACTATGGTCTGCCAGCTCAGCAATATTGGTAATCTGCCGGTTAATCTCATCAGACACCTGGCTCTGCTCCTCAAACGCCGCAGACATACCAATAAAACTGTCCGAAATAGACTGAATGGACGTGACGATATCCCTCAGGGAGTTCTCGGCTTCGCGTACCTTATCCAGGCCCTGGCCGGCCACGACTTCACCATCAAGGGTAGCCTGAACGGCCGAATCCACCTGTTGCCGGAAATTATCAATCATGTCCTGAATACGCACAGTCGATTCCCGGGTACGACCTGCAAGGGAACGCACCTCATCCGCGACTACAGCGAACCCGCGCCCCTGCTCACCGGCGCGTGCCGCTTCGATGGCAGCGTTCAGCGCCAGCAGATTGGTTTGCTCGGCAATCTCGGAAATCAGGTTTGCAGCTTCACCAATACTGTGGGTGGACTCACCGAGTTTGCCAATAGTGACACCAATGCCCTTGACCCGGGTCACCAGCTCTTCAATGGCTACCAATGCTTCGGCGCTGCGGTCGCTGCCCACACCGGCAAGACGGTTGGCTTCCTCAGCCTCCCGGGCATTGCTGGTGACTGATTCCACCACTTCCTGTATCGACGCCGTCATTTCATTGATGGCCGAGGCGGTCTGGTCGGTTTCTGCCCGCTGTCGCGCAATAGCCGAAGCGCCATCACTAATGTAACCATGGGAGGCACGGGCCTGTTCGTAGAGGAGTTCAGCCTGGTCCTCTATGCGCGCCAGGGCCGTGCGCACCCGGGCCTCTTCGCTGACCAGTAACAGGGACAATTGTGAGAACAGCCCGCGCTCGTCGCTGTAGGTACGGGCGACAATCGGATCCCGGAAAGCATCTGGCCGAAGCTCCAGAAGCTTCCGCAGGCGCGCCGACAGTGAGCTGAACACCAGACCAAACCCCAAAGCATGGCCGGCCACAATCAGGCCGCCAGCCAGCCAGGGCTGATTGATCTGCAAGGCACAGAGGCTGAGTACCAGCGAAACCAGAAACGGCCAGCCGGAACGCAGCATCGACAACGCACGGTTGCTGAAAGAAGACGTCACTTTACCCGCAGAGATCTTGCCGTACAGACGCTCAGCCCGGGCAATCTGCTCGCGGGTCGGCTCTACCCGGACCGACTCATAACCAACCAGCTGGCCATTCTCTCGCATCGGTGTGACATAGGCGCTCACCCAGTAATGGTCACCGTTCTTCACGCGATTCTTGACTACGCCCATCCAGGCCTTACCGGCCTTCAGGTAATCCCACATATCTTTGAACACGGCCTGAGGCATGTCCGGATGGCGGATGATGTTGTGGGCCTGACCAACCAGCTCGTCCCGGGAAAAACCGCTGATATCCACAAATTCTTCGTTGCAGTAGGTGATCACCCCTTTCGTATCTGTGGTCGTGATCAACCGTCCGCCTTTCGACATTCTCACTTCACGCTGGGTTACCGGAAGATTCTTGCGCATAAACGGACCTTGTGCCTCAGGGCTGATCTACGAAATAGAAACGGGGGCGGACGATTAGTATCTGACGAATACGATTGATATTCATCATAAATCTTCCTGCCAAGAGGGTAACGGCAGATGTGCGCCAAACCTTAGTGCGAAGTTTCCTGAGTCGCAACCGCCAGTCGGGCCCGGGGATGAAAGCGCGCATTTATCCACAGCGAGAAGGCAATAACGCTGCCGCCAATCGCCAGCCTCAGCAGATCTGCATCACGGTTCCAGATCAGCAGATTCACGATCAGGCCGGCAGGCACCAGCGCATTGTTCATAATCGCCAGGGTGCCGGCATCAACCACACAGGCCCCGCGGTTCCACAAGAACAGCCCCAGACCAGAAGCGGCAAGCCCCAACCACGCAAGGATGCCCCACTGCACCGGGGTTGCCGGCAATTTGTCGGCATTGCCAAAGATCAGGAAGGATGGCAGAGCGATAATCAAGGCACCGACAAAGAAATAGCCGAAGGTGCGGTAGGCAGGAAAACTGCTGGGGTAATGTTGCATCACATGTTTGTAACCCACCTGACCGGCCGCGAAGGTAAAGTTCGCTACCTGAAGCAGAAGAAAGCCCGTAATGAAGTCCTCACTGAGCCCGTCGTAGCGTATTATACCCGCGCCAATGGTTGCGATGGCCGCCGCCAGAAGCGCCACCGGAGAAAACCGGCGAAACAGGGCATCATCCAGCAGCGTCACATACATGGGTGTGAAGATAGTGAACAGAAGTACTTCCGGGACCGTCAGGTAGCTGAAGGACCGGTAAAGGCACAGGTAGGTAATACCGAACTGCAACATGCCCGTTACCAGGATGCCCAGTTTCTGTCCCGAGGCCACGCCACGCCAGCGGGTGAATGGCAGAAACACCAGGGCACCGAGCAGAACACGGCTGAGCACCGCGAAATCACTGTCCACCTGACCGGCCAGAAATTCACCGATCAGACTGAATGAGAACGCCCACAGAACGGTAACAAAAACCAGAAGTCCCATCGCCACTGCCATCTATTGTGATCAAGGCGGCTACTTTATCGGTTTTGGGAGAAACTTGCAGTGCAGAAACAGCGGATAACACCTTATGGATGAAAATCATCAGCCATTGCCGGAACACCGGCAGACACTGGTTGCCAGAACGCTGGCTGAATGGCGAACCCTCGCCATACTGGGCGGGCCTATCCTGATCGCACAGATCGCCCAGATGGCCAACGGCGTGATTGACACCATCATGGCCGGTCACGCCAGTGCCGAAGACCTGGCGGCGGTGGGTATTGGCAGCAGTCTGTGGATGCCGCTGTTCCTGTTTTTTATGGGCATGCTCGGCGCACTGCAACCGATCATTTCCGGTTACAACGGCGCGCGGGATGTCGGCAAGATCATGCCCGCCACCTGGCAGGGCATTTACCTGGCGGCGATCGGCTCCGTCGTGATGATCCTGCTGCTCACCCAGGTGCATCCGATATTGGCTATCCTGAACCTGGAGGCCAACACAGCCCGCATTACCCAGGGCTATCTGAATGCGTTCGCGTGGGGGGTGCCAGCATTACTGCTGATCACCGCACTCCGTGGCCTCACGGATGGTCTCGGTCATACCAGGGTGGTCATGGCGTTCTCGGTTCTGGGCACGCTGATCAACCTTCCTTTGAACTACATCTTCATCTACGGAAAGCTGGGGCTACCAGCCATGGGGGGCATCGGATGTGGTTGGGCAACCGCCATTTCCAACAGTGTCGCCGCCATTGCTCTGCTGCTGTATCTGAATCGCAGCCGGGCGTACAGGCAGTTTCATCTGATAGCGGACCGGGTGAAGCCGGATCTGGCGGGGATACGCTACATTCTCGGCATAGGCGTGCCCATTGGCTTTACCATTTTTGTTGAGGCCAGCCTGTTCTCGGTGATCGCACTGTTTCTGGTCCCGCTGGGCCCTATTGTGGTTGCCGGTCACCAGATTGCTCTAAACGTTGTGTCCTTGCTGTTCATGCTGCCATTGAGCATAGGTATGGCACTGACACTAAGAGTGAGTTTCCTGACAGGCGCCAGGGCACCTGCCACGGCACGACTGATCTCGCGCAGCTCGCTGATTCTCGCCGGCGCCACGGCACTGGTCTTTGCTGCCCTGCTGTTTGCCTTTTCCGAGCAGATCGCAGCGCTTTACACCAGTGACCCAGAGGTGCAGGCAGTCACCGTCAGGCTCCTTGTGTTCGCGGCTTTGTTCCAGATTGTGGATGTTATTCAGATCACCTGCATCAGCGCGTTACGGGGTTACAAGGACACCCGCATTCCGATGTTCATCATGCTGTTTTCGTTCTGGGGGATAGGCCTGCCACTGGGGTATCTGCTGGCCTTTACGGACACACTGGTGCCGGGCATGGGAGCCGCCGGCTTCTGGATAGGCCTGATTGGCGGGCTGACGTCTGCCAGCATTCTGCTGGGATGGCGACTGTTTCTGCACGCGCCAGATGGCGTTCACGCCGTATCGGCAGTCAGCTCCGGAGCGCGGTAAGGATCGGAGAATACCACCCGGTCACGCCCGGTCTCCTTGGCCTCATACAATGCGGCATCGGCACGGACCAGCCAGCTATCGACGCTTTCACCCTGCCGCAGTATCGCCACACCAAAAGAGGCAGTGACGGGGCCGCCCGGCCCCCTCATGTACTTCCGCAAAACCTGCTGTAAATTGTTCATGACCGCCTTCAGCCCAACGCCATCCACGCCCGGCAGAAGCAGAACAAACTCCTCCCCCCCGTAGCGGAACAGCCGGTCTGCCTTGCGGGTGTTCTGTCTCAACAGCGCGACCAGTTCGATCAACACGTCATCCCCGACACTATGGCCGTGTTCGTCATTGATCTTCTTGAAATGGTCAATATCCAGCAATACCAGGGCGTAGGGCAGGCCAGTCCGCTCAGCTTCTGAAGCGGCCAGATCCAGCTCCTGATCCATCGATCGCCGGTTCTTGATACCGGTCAGCGGATCAATCGTTGCCAGATGCTCCAGGCGTTCCCGCTGATCCTGATTCCTGTTGGCGAACACAAAAGCACAAGCACTGACCACAAGAGCCGTTGAGGCAAACGACCACATCTGGACGTCAGAGCGAAAGGCGCCGCCGTGCACCATCAGGGTGACAACCGAGGCGACGTTCAAAAGCGCGGCCAGACGGGGGTTTACGAGGAAGAACGTGGTCACCAGACACGGATAAAGCCAGAACAACCCCGGCTCGCCAACCAGGGTACCCACCGTAACTGCGCCACCGCATGCAATCACTGCAAACACCACACCGCTTCTTTGGGTGTCACCCGTTACCCACGCGTAACTCAGGGTCAACAGAATACCGGTCAGGATGGCCGCATCAACAACCCCCGCAAGCGTATTGCCCTGCAAAAAACGCATTGCGGCAAAGGGCGTAATGCCCAATATCGCGCTGGCAGCCAGCAGAGTAATAATGGATAACCTGAAATCGGTTTTAAGGCGATGCAACATTAAGCGTTTTCGTCCGGGGAAAGAGCTATTCAGAACTCCAGAATAGCTCAACCGACCTGGATGGTCGTTCCAAGGCAACGATTCTTTACACAAACGGCGTCAAAAAAGACAAAGCATGAGACTCACGCTCATTCTTTGTATCAATGATGGGTACCATCCGTAAAACCAGGTAAAACCACACGGTTTCCTGTTGATGGAACCGTTCACGTCGCTGGAGACGCACTGGCATTCAGCGTTACACTGGCTACACATACAGCCTGTATCCGAGATCCCTAGATTTGACCGAACTTGTCCGAATTGCGCCCGGCGCCCTGACCATCGGCAGGCCCCTGCCCTGGAACGTCTACGATGTAGAGGGCAATGTGCTTTTGCGTCAGGGCTATGTGATTCAAACCAATTCCCAGCTGGAGCAACTGTTCGAACGCGGGCGGTTCAAACCCCGCACGATCGAACTGCCCCAGGAGGAAGTTGTCGAGGATCACCGGGAACGCAACCCGTTTGCGGATTACCCGGAATTGCTTCAGTCCCTGGAAGAGACCCTCAACGCTATTGCAGCGGCAGAACCGTCAGCAGAAAAGCGCCTGCTCGGCCTTGCCGAGATGATCGAACGCATCTGCACGGACGCACCGGACGCCAGCCTGGCCCTGATCCACCTTTACTCAATCGGACCGGTCATTCATGAGCAAATCCTGTTTTACGCCATCCTCTGCCAGTTCATTGGTAGGCAGTTTGGCCTGGAGGAGAAAAGAGTCGCCGTACTGACCACGGCGGCCCTGACGGCCAATCTTGCACTGGTCCCCATTGCTGACAAGCTGAATGCCTCCAATACCGTATTGAACGATCAGCAAAGGGGCGTGATTCGTAAACACCCGCAGCGCAGCATCCAGGCGCTCCAGGATGCCGGAATAAACAACAAGCTCCTGCTGACCATCATTGCACAACACCACGAACAAGCCGACGGAAGCGGCTATCCGAAAGGGCTAAGTGGCACGGAGATACGACCCGAAGCGGAAATTCTGGCACTGGCAGAACGCTATGTGGCCATGATAACCAAGCGTGCCTATCGGGAACGCATGAAAGTAGCCGACGCCCGGAAGCTGGTCGCAACCCTTGCTGATGGCAAGTTTCGCCATGCAATACCCAAGGCCCTGCTGCAGGTTCTGGGTGATTTTCCGCCAGGCACTCTGGTACGCCTGGAGAATAACGAGGTAGGCGTGGTCTCACGCCGACCCGTACGAGCCCGGGGGCCCTTCGTGAAAGCCATCTTCGGGCCTGGTGGCGATCGTTATACCGACACCTTCGAGCGGGACACCAGCAAGCCTGACTTAGGCATCCAGTCCCTGGAGGAGCCGGAAATCATGCCGTCCATGGACTTCAGCCTCGTCTGGGGCTTCAGTACCTGAGCCCGGTGCCTTCGGGGGTTGATGGCAGGCTGGCGTTCCCCGAGTTTTCTGTCTTCGATCACTAGCGGATCAGTCTTCGGCGCTGGCGTATTTTGGCAGTTCCAGCCCGCATCCGGTGCGGGCAAGCTCCGCAAGAATGGCAGTCCGCGTAACAATACCAATCAGTTTGCCATGATCCACAACCGGGTAAACCTTTGGCTTGCCCGCACCTAGATTCTGGGCGAGATCAACGACGGCCATGTCAGGCGAGATGGTTACCGGCTTCCGGAACATGACATCGTCGACTATCGGATCACCTTCACAGTGATAGCTGCTCACCAGAAGGGAATGTATGCAATCCTGCTCCGAGACAAATCCGAGCACCTTTCGGTTCTCATCCACCACTGGCAACCCGGTTACATGGTTGTTCAGCAGCGCTTTCACCACTTTGGTGAGCTGAGCACCACATCGGATCGGCTCAATATGATTCCACATGACATCTGACACTTTCAGTGAACGCATGGGCAGGGGGCCTCCCTTGTTGGATGGTCGCCGTTACTATGAGCATAGGCAATCAGACGAGGATCCACCACTTTTGCCAAACCATGAGTTTACACAGAAAATTATCTGACTAAACTCAGTCGGTTATACCCGATCCGGGTAAAGCATTGAAACTAATCCATGGCAGGCGGAGGGAGATCCCATGGAAGCTATTTCCGAGTTTGTAGGACAGATAAACGCTCTGGTCTGGGGCCCACCCATGCTGGTCCTGATACTGGGTGTCGGGCTATTTCTCAGTCTGGGCCTGAAACTGATTCCGGTACTGAAACTTGGCGCCGGCTTCCGGCTGATGTGGACCGGTCGCCGTGCCTCAGGTGCCGAATCTGAAGGTGAAATCCCGCCATTCCAAGCCCTGATGACAGCGCTATCCGCGACCGTTGGCACGGGCAATATTGCCGGAGTCGCAACCGCGGTGTTTCTGGGTGGCCCCGGGGCCCTTTTCTGGATGTGGCTGACCGCTCTGGTCGGCATGGCCACGAAATATTCCGAGGCGGTTCTGGCCGTCCGCTACCGCGAAGTGGACGAACGCGGGGCTCACGTCGGGGGCCCCATGTATTACATCCGTAACGGGCTGGGCAGCAAATGGGCCTGGCTCGGCGTTCTGTTTGCCGTTTTTGCGGCAATCGCCGGCTTCGGCATTGGCAATACCGTTCAGGCCAACTCGGTAGCCGATGTCATGCAAGCCAGTTTCGGCCTGCCACACTGGGTCACAGGCCTGGTCCTCATGGTTCTGGTGGGCATGGTCCTGATCGGGGGTATTCGCAGGATCGGCCATGTTGCAAGCGCGCTGGTGCCTTTGATGGCCATATCCTATCTTGTCGCCGGGCTGGTTGTGCTGGCTATCAACGCCGCCGATATCCCGGCCGCACTCGCCCTCGTGATCAAACATGCCTTCAGCCCCATCGCGGCCGAAGGTGGTTTTGCCGGAGCGGCCGTCTGGGCAGCGATCCGATTCGGGGTTGCCCGGGGTATTTTCTCCAATGAAGCAGGCCTGGGGTCGGCCCCCATCGCCCACGCCGCCGCGCAAACCCGCAACCCGATCAATCAGGGCATGGTGGCCATGCTTGGCACTTTCATTGATACCATCATCATCTGCACCATTACCGGCCTGGTGATTATCACATCCGGCACCTGGACTTCCGGAGAATCCGGTGCTGCACTGACCTCCATGGCGTTCCAGGAGGCACTTCCGGGCGTCGGCAACTATCTTGTCGCCATTGCTCTGGCGGTCTTTGCATTTACAACAATCCTTGGTTGGTCTTTCTATGGTGAGCGCTGTATTGAATTCCTGTTCGGGGTCAAGGCGATTGTGCCCTACCGGATTGCATGGATCCTGGCGATCCCCGTTGGCGCCACTCTGAACCTGGGCTTTGTCTGGCTGGTAGCAGATACGCTCAACGCCATGATGGCACTGCCAAACCTGATCGCTCTGCTGCTGCTGAGCCCGGTCGTGTTCAAACTGACCCGGGACCACTTTGACAAAGAGCAAGAGCGGGGGCTTTGAGCCCCTTGTAATTAATTCAGTCAGCACCAAGGATAGATACATACACACGTAGCAAGCCGGCGATTCCGGGGCCGGTCTGACAAACGAAGTGGTCAAAGCCACAATCAGAGGAGACTACCGATGACTTTACGTCTTGGAGATACCGCACCCGATTTCGTACAGGATTCCAGCGAAGGGGAAATTTCGTTTCACGACTGGCTGGGTGATGGCTGGGGAGTGTTGTTCTCACACCCGGCAGATTTCACCCCGGTGTGCACCACCGAACTGGGTCTGACTGCCAAGCTGAAGGATGAGTTTGCCAAACGGGGCGTCAAGGCTATTGCCCTGAGTGTCGACCCGGTGGACTCGCATCAGGAGTGGATCAAGGACATCAACGAAACCCAGGGCTGCTCGGTGAACTTTCCGATCATTGCAGACCACGACCGCAAGGTCTCCCAGCTGTACGACATGATTCACCCCAATGCCGACAGCAGCCTCACCGTACGCTCACTGTTCGTGATTGATCCGAACAAGAAAGTGCGACTGATGATCACCTATCCGGCCAGCACTGGTCGCAACTTCAACGAAGTGCTGCGGGTGATTGACTCACTGCAGCTCACCGACGAGCACAAGGTGGCAACTCCGGGCAACTGGGAGCGTGGCGGCGATGTGGTCATCGTACCGTCCCTGCAGGATGAGGACGAGATCAAGCAGCGTTTCCCCAAAGGCTACAAGGCGGTGAAATCCTACCTGCGGATGACACCGGATCCGAAAGCTAACTGGAGCGGTGACTGATCACCAGACCAGCCGATAGAAAAAAGGCCGGGTAGCTCACGCTGCCCGGCCTTTTTATTGGTCATGCGGTCAGGTGAGAAGAAGACCCACCTGCTCCGTCACTTCCAGACAATCAGAACGCAGGAACCACGGCGCCTTCATACTGCGTCATGATAAAGTCACGCACTGCGTCAGACTTCAGCGCCTCGGACAGTTTCTGCATGGCTTCGCTGTCCTTGTTGTCCGGACGGGCTACCAGAATATTCACGTACGGCGACTCGGAACCCTCAATCACCAGTGCATCTTCAGATGGGTTAAGGCCCGCTTCCAGTGCATAGTTGGTGTTAATCAGGGCAACATCCACCTGGTTCAGGATACGAGGCAGGGTTGCCGCTTCCAGCTCTTTGAAGTCCAGGTCTTTCGGGTTATCAGCAATGTCACGGGGTGTCGCGGTGATCTTGCTTTCATCCTTCAGGGTAATCAGTCCGGCTTTCTGCAGCAGCAAAAGCGCACGGCCACCGTTGGTTGGGTCGTTAGGGATGGCAACCACGGCACCGTCTTCCAGCTCGTCCAGGGAATCAATCTTGCTGGAGTATGCGCCAAATGGCTCTACATGAACGCCCGTCACGGTCACCAAGTTGGTGCCGCGGCCGGCATTAAACTCGTCAAGGTACGGCTGATGCTGGAAGAAGTTGGCATCCATGCGCTTCTGGTCCACCTGAATGTTCGGCTGGATGTAATCAGTGAATACTTTCACGTCCAGCTCCACACCCTGCTCCGCCAGCTGTGGCTTCACGAATTCCAGGATCTCTGCATGAGGAACCGGGGTTGCGGCCACGGATAGCTCTTCAGCGGCGACGGCGCCAGAGAAAGTAGCGGCTGCAGCCAGTGCTGCGAATGTTTTCTTGAAGTTCATAAATCAATTCTCCTGTTAACGCATGACAAGCGTGATGACTTAACTGAAAGCTCTGGGCCGCTGGCCGGAAAGCCCTTCCGAAAACGTGGAGCGCCGGAGATGGCGCGACCGAGCCCTACAGGGACGTATTTACGGGCGTTTTTCGGAAGGGCTTTCCGGCCAGCGGCTTACACCGAAGCGAGCCTACTTACGACTGAAATACAGAACGAGACGGTCACCGACCATCTGCAGAACCTGAACAAAAATGACCAGTAGCGCGACTGTAATAACCATCACATCGGTCTGGAATCGTTGATAGCCGAAGCGGATGGCCAGATCACCAAGACCGCCGCCACCGATAACACCGGACATCGCGGCATAGGACACCAGGGTAATGGCTGTCACCGTGATGCCGGCGATGATGCCCGGCAGGGCTTCGGGCAGCAACGCCCCGAAGATGATCTGTTTGACGCTGGCACCCATGGCCTGGGTAGCTTCGATGATGCCGCGATCAACTTCCCGCAGGGAGGTTTCGACCAGACGGGCGAAGAACGGAGCACCGCCCGCCACCAGAGGCGGAATGGCGCCGGCGACGCCGAGAGAGGTGCCGATCAGCATAACCGTGAACGGGATCATTACGATCAACAGAATGATGAACGGTACCGAGCGGAGCACATTCACCACGAATGACAGCACCGCATAGGCCACCGGCTGTTCCAGTAACTGGCGTTTGCCGAACAGGAACAGAAGAACACCGGTGGGCAGGCCAATGACCACACTGAACAGCAGGGACATACCCACCATCACCAGGGTATCCCAGCTGGCCCAGCCGATTTCGCTCCAGTCTACGTTGCTTAACAGGGCTTCCATCAGCGCAGCACCTCCACATGAACGTCGGCGGCTTGCAGCGCCTGCATGGCAATGTCGAGATCACCACCCACCAGTGACAGGGTCAGCTGGCCGTAGGGGGTCTCCTTGATGTGGTCGATGCGCCCGGAAAGGATGCTGAAATCCACACCGGATTCCCGGGCGACACTGCCCAGCAATGGCTTGTAGGTGGACTCGCCCTTGAAGGTCAGCCGCAGAATCCGGCCGTCGGCTTTGCTGAGGTCTGCCTGAAGCTCATCCCGGTCAATGCTTTCACTCTCAAACACAAAATCCCGGGTGGTCGGATGCTGCGGGTGCAGGAAAACGTCACTGACCGGTCCCATTTCCACCACCTTGCCGGCATCCATCACGGCAACCCGGTCACAGACACGGCGAACCACGTCCATTTCATGGGTGATCAGCACGATGGTCAGGCCCAGCTCCCGATTGATATCCGCCAGCAGTTTCAGCACCGACTGGGTGGTTTGCGGGTCCAGAGCGCTGGTGGCTTCATCACACAGCAGGATGGTGGGCCGGCAGGCCAGGGCGCGGGCAATGCCCACTCGCTGTTTCTGGCCACCGGAAAGCTGCGACGGGTATTTGTTGGCGTGATCACTGAGACTGACCCGGGCCAGCAATTCGTTAACCCGGTCCCGGATCTCGGCTTTCGAGTAGATACCAGCCAGCTTCATAGGGAAGGCGATATTGTCTGCCACGGTTTTCGACGACAGCAAATTGAAGTGCTGGAAGATCATGCCGACTTTGCGACGAAACGCGCGGAGTTCGGCGGCATCGTAATCGGTGATATTCTCATCGTCGATCAGAATGCGACCACCGGTGGGTGGCTCCAGCAGGTTGATCAGACGCACCAGCGTCGATTTGCCGGCGCCGGAGTGGCCAACAATGCCGAATACCTCGCCGGTTTCAATGGTCATATCGGTAGGATGCAGTGCGGGGATCGCCCGGCCGCCTACCTGATACGACTTCTGTACCTGGTCAAATACAATCACGGTCAGCGCCTTGTGGGTGCAGCGTTAAAAACCCGCGATTATAGCCCATCCGGTGGGCAAACCCGAATACGGGAATGATTCTCAGTGTGGGTAGATATCCCTACTTAACCGCTTGCCTGGCACCGGACTGCGTCCGAAACCAGGTGAAGCGATCAGCCGGAGAAGGGCCTCCGGCTGCCTGGATTTTATCAGTGCAGAGCGCGCATCTGGCGCGGATAGAGCGCCGCGCTGACTTCCGGTTCTTCCAGCAGGTCGGCCAGTTCGCGGTCGACGGTGGTTTCCTCGCCTTCTTCGGGCAAGGGCTCAAACAGGGTGCTCAACCAGGACGCAACCGACGGAGCTTCGTCTCGCCGATAATCGGTGGACAGCGCCTTGATCCGGCGGAAGCCGATGATGCGCTGATGTTTGGGATCCCGAATCTGTTCAAAACCCCGCCAGTACACATGGTCCCTGGTATGCAGTTGCACAAACAGGGTATCGATCGGTCCGTCGGAATCGTCAGAGCCATCGGACTCTTCCAGTGCGGTTTCCTCGGCCGCTTTGGCTTCCTCTTCCGGTTTTTTGTGACGAATAGTGGTCCAGGCGGGATAGAGTACGGCCACCGCATCCGCTTCAACGTGCTCGCGGGCGGCGCGGAGAATCAAACCCCAGCGGGCCTTGTCGGCATCAGTTTCAAGAGAATTAATGGGCAAATCGTAGCTTTGTTCACTGGACAGAACGATGGCCATCATCGGGGCATCAAGCTCCCCCATGGCCTCGGCCTGTGCTACGGACACCAGTTCGTCGATTGCCATCGGTTGGTTCATAATACGCTCGCCTCCTCGATGCCATCAGGGTCGATCAGGAAGAAGGGGTCTTCCTGCCTAACAGCATAGCCTGTTCCGCCTGCAAAGATAAACGTGGAGTTCCACCCTCCGGATCACAACCCCCGGAAAACTCAAAACGCCTCCTCAAGCTTTTCATAGTGGCCAAACCAGGGGTTGGCCTCTTCCAGCTGGGCAGCCAACTGAAGCAGGGTTGCTTCGCCACCATGAGGTGCCCCGAACTGAACGCCCACCGGTAAACTCTCGGCAGTCCAGTAAGTTGGCACCGACATGGCCGGCGTTCCGGTAAGGTTGGCCAGTTGGGTAAAGGGCGTTCGCGCGAGGCTCTCCAGAGCCATCTGGTCGACCTGACCCGAACGGTGCAGCAGCTTACCGGCCTTCAGTTTCAGCATCATGCGGGCCGCAAATTTAAGATGCGGTGGAGTTTCCAGCGCCCCGATCTCGGCCGGCAACTGCCCGGTGGCAGGACTGAGGTAAAGATCGTAACTCCCGAAAAATGCGCCCTGCGCCCGCGCAAACTCGTTCCACTGCCTGCGTCGGCTGACATACTCGGACAGCGGCATGGTGTCTCCAAGCATCCCGATCAGGCGAGTATCCAGCTCGAAGTCACTGTCACTGGCACCGAACTGGCTTTTCGCCTTTACCATCATCGCAGACACTTCGCCGAAATACAGGCCCAGATAGCAACGGGCCAGAGCCATACCATCAAATTCCGGCGCTGCGTACTCAACCTTGTGACCGAGGCTCTCAAGAACCCGGGCGGTCTCCTCAACGGCAGCCACACACTCCGGCGCCACCTCCGTGTTGTACGGCGACGAGGTGAACACACCGATCCGCAGAGTGCCCGGCGACCGCTGCATCAGTTCGGCATAGGCCACAGACGGCAGGGGAATCACAAACGGATCACCGGGTGCCGGACCACTGAGTACATCAAGCATCGCGGCACTGTCTCTGACCGTCCGACTGACCACATGATCGGTGGAGGCACCGGTCCAGGCTTCGCCCACGTCAGGACCGGAGGAAATGCGGCCACGAGACGGTTTCAGGCCAAACAGGCCATTGTACGCAGCCGGGATCCGGATCGAGCCGCCACCGTCATTGGCGCCAGCCATGGGCACAATTCCGGCAGCCACGGCGGCCCCGGAGCCCCCGCTGGAGCCACCGGGCGTAAGCTGAGTATTCCAGGGATTGCGCGACGGCCCCCAGAGCTCAGATTCCGTGACCCCCTTCAGACCAAATTCGGGGGTCGCGGTCCGTCCAATAATAACCAGCCCGCCTTCGCGAGCCCGGCGAACGAACTCAGAGTCCCGGGATGCAACGTTCTTTTGCATTCCCCGGCTGCCATAAGTACAGGGATGACCCGCTTGTTCCTGGGCGAGATCCTTGAGCAACAGGGGAACTCCGGCAAAGGCTGCCTGCTCAGGGAAGCCCTGTTCAAATGCCTCGGAGAACTGGGAATGACAGATCGCATTGAGTGTGCCGTTGACCCGGGTTGCCCGTTCCACCGCCGCCTCGCATACTTCCCTTGCAGTAACCTCACCCCTGCGGACAAGATCAGCGAGTGCGGTTGCATCGAAACGAAGGTATTCAGATTGCTTCATGGCAGGTCCCTTTTGTTATTCTGTCCTGAGGAAGGTCACGGGTATAACGTCTATGGTCAATTTTCTCAAGAGCTTACGCCACCTGGCCCTGATAGTCATGGTGACGGCAGAAGGCGCTGCCATGGCCCAGAACGCTGCGACAACGCCCGCTGAGACCAGCGACTGGACCCGCGTTATCCGGACATCACCGTACTGGGTCAGTCAGGGCGTGTTCGAGAACATCCTGACCATTCGCCGATGGGTACTCAGGGAATCCGGCTATTGCGCCGATGCCGATCGCCACATCCTGTTCGACATGCGAGGCCGGTTTCTGGCCTGGATCAGTGACGGAGAAGACCGCGAAGCCACCCAGCGCCTGCTGAACGAAACCCGGAAATCCCTGCACGCGAGCGGCCGAGTGGAGGATTGGGTTGCCGGAGACACCGGTCAGACAGGCTATCCCTTCGCGCTTTCCTGCGACCAGCCACACGTTAATGTCAGTGAGGCAATCGCCCGTTACCTGGGCACCTTGCCGGCCGACCGTATCTGGGGCGCCTGGGACGACCTGACCTTCGCCACCAGCGAGGCTCCCCAGAGCCTCCACGACGCATTGATGTATGTATACGGCCACCGCAACAACCAGAACCGTCTGACCCTGCCCAGGGCTCTGCCACGATATCTGGCAGGTCAGATCCTGATCGAGAGCGGGGCGCAGGCCCGGGCCCACTCGCAAGCAAACGCCAGAGGCATACTCCAACTGTCGCCCTCGGCACTCTCGGACTGTGAAATTGCGCCCGGCAATGTCTGGCACCGACTGGCCCAGATTGACTGCGCCCTGCGCCTGATGAACCAGAATGCCCGCAATCTGGCACCGGTTTTCCAGCAGCGGTTCGGCCACCTTCCCGACGAGAAACGAGACCGGTTATTTTCCCTCCTCCTGATCCAGGCTTATCATGGCGGCGCCGGACGGGTTCTGGCGCTGCTGGATGATCCGCTTCTGGCGCAGCCTGCGGAGTATTTTGCCGCCAACCACGAACGCTTTACTGCCGGTGACATCGCCTTTGGCCTGATTTTCCATAATCTGGGCCGGGACCGTTTTGGCCTTGCTTCGCTCTACTATGTCGCCGATGTCCAGCTGGCAACCGAAGCGCTGTGTCGCACGGCCTACCTGAAACCAACGGAATTCTGTGAATGGAAGTAG
This sequence comes from Marinobacter sp. F3R08, assembly GCF_018860425.1. GTDB lineage: Bacteria > Pseudomonadota > Gammaproteobacteria > Pseudomonadales > Oleiphilaceae > Marinobacter. The sequence continues at coordinate 507,898 of NZ_JAHKPI010000020.1, forward strand.
CTGTTTTTCTGGACCACCTGATACCGGAGAGTCTGAGCCTTTCCGTCGCGCTGTTTTTGCTGGCGAGTTCCACCATCACCTCGATGATCACCGCCAGCCTCGGCGCCGGTGGGGGCGTTCTTCTACTGGTATTGATGGCCAGCTGGATGCCGCCAACCGCTATAATTCCGGTGCACGGTATGATTCAGCTTGGCTCCAATGTCGGACGCGCAACCCTGACATGGCGGCATGTGGACTGGCGGGTCATCGCAGCGTTCCTGCCTGGGGTCGTGGCTGGCGCGGCGCTGGGGGCCTGGTTACTGGTCAATCTTCCGGCGCACGTATGGCAGCTGACCATAGCCCTGTTCGTGCTTTACCTGTGCTGGGGGCCGGGTCTGCCGAAAGGGGCATTCGGAACCCCTGGGGTGTTTCTGGCGTCAGCGTTGACCAGTTTTATCAGCCTGTTCGTCGGCGCCACTGGTCCGCTCGTTGCCGCATTCATCAAACAGATTCACACCGACCGCTTTAAAACCGTCGCCACGTTCGCCACGGCCATGACACTTCAGCACGCACCCAAGGCACTGGTGTTCGGTGCAGCAGGCTTTATGTTCTTCGACTGGCTGCCATTCATTTTCGCCATGATCGCCTTTGGCTTTGCCGGCACATGGATCGGGCTGCATGTGCTCAAATCCCTGAGCAACCACAAGTTCACCCTGATATTCAACATCGTACTAACCGCGCTCGCAGTCCGCCTGCTATGGCAGGCCAGCATCTCCGCCGGCTGGTGGTGACGGCACCACCACAACGGCATTGCGGCCGCGGGATTTGGCGACATAGCACCCCTCATCGGCACGGGCCATAACTTCCCTGGGACCGCTGTCCTGCGAACTCAGCTCGGTCAGGCCTATGCAAGTGGTAACGCCAAACATACGTCCGTCCTGCTCAACACGCAGGGCTTCAACCTCCGCACGTATTCGCTCGGCCAGCGCCTCGGCCCTGGCCATACCGCAGGCGGGCAGTATGATGCCGAACTCATCGCCGCCCAGCCTGGCCACCGTGTCTGACTGTCGAACCGAATCCTGGAACAGGTCCGCGAGACGCTTCAGCAGATCATCACCAAGCAGGTGGCCGCCTTCGTCGTTCACCGGTTTGAAATGGTCAAGGTCGATCAGCATCAGCACCGAACTGGCTCCCTGACGAGGACTTTCACCCAGGCAGCTGATCAGCGAGGCATTGAATGCCCGGCGATTCTTCAGTTGGGTCAGGCTGTCGTGGGTCGCTTCCCAGGACAGTCGCTCTTCCTGCCGGCGACGCTCACTATCGTCTCGCAACACGAAGACCAGGCGCTCGTCTTCCCACCCCTGACGGATATGCAGCATCGTAAGATCAATCGGGAAGGGCTCGCCCGACGCATTCCGCAGAGTCACGTAAAGGCTGATCAGATTTTCCGCAGCCAGGAAGTCCTCTCTGGTCATTTCCCGCTTGTCAGCCTCGATCGTGACCCGCTGGAAAAAGTTGCTGGGCAGACAATCTCCCTCCGCGCCCAAGAGCCGGCAGGCAGCATCATTGGCAAACCGGATAACACCCTGCACGTCCACCATCAAGACACCTTCCTGCAACACCCCCAGAATGGTCTCCGCCCTCTTCTGTTCAGATCGCAGCGCCTCTTCCACGGCCAGTTCATGGGAAATATCCCGAACTACAGTGATGGTACCCAGAGACTTCTCAGGGGTCTGAATCGCGGCCGTCATCACGTCACCCCACACCACCTGGCCCGGTGATTGTGGCTCCAGCCGGAATCGCCCACGGAAAATACTCTGACTCCTGATCGCCTGTTTCCAACCGGTTGTCGCCTCCAGCCGATCAGCCTCATATACCCGGCTCGACAGATAACTGTTGGTGAGCTCCTCAGCGGGATGGCCAACGATGGCTTCGAAGGCGGGATTGGCAAATTCAATCCGGCCCAGGACATCGGTCTGAACGATGCCGATAGGGGCGCTATGGGTGAGTGACCGGAAAAACGCCTCTCTTTCGGCCAACGACACCAGCACGTCATCACGTTCATCCATGACCGTGTTGAAGATTTCTGCAACCTGCCGGATCTCCTTGCCACCGGACACGTGCACGGGTTCAGAACGCATGCCCAGATGCCGTTCCCGAATCTGGTTGCCCAGGAGTTTTAGCGGTGCCATCAAGCTCCTGAAACGCCAGAGCGCCAGGGGCGCAATCAACAGAATCACCAGCAGCAGCACCCACATAAAGGCGCCTACGGTCCGGGTGATTGGCGCCAGCGCTTCGCGAGACGGCCAGACGGCGGACACAAACCAGGGCACCTGTGTCAGTTGTTGCACTGACATAATGGTCTTTTCCCGGCCACTGTCGCGGGCTTCCACTGTACCCTCGAACCCTTCCATGGCGTCTCTCAGAACCGGGTTGGCCACTCTTACCGGCGACATGGCCGCACCATCCCGTTGATTGACCACCACAAAACCGCTGCGGGTGGAAACCCCGAGATAACCCGTCGCGCCAATCCGTAGGTTGATGAACTGATCAAGGAAGTTGTCACCATCCAGAGCAATCGCACCACCTATAACCCCGATGAAACGTTGACGATGATCAAACACAGGTGCGGCGATCATGACGGCCGGCTTCTTCTGATAGTGCGACAGGTAGGGCTCGCTGATCACCGGGGTGAGTGTTGACGAAACGCGGCGAAAATATTCACGGCCACTGACATCCAGGCCGATCTGTCCAAATTTCTCCGGGTGCTCGGCAACAATCGTTCCGTTCTCGTCAAAGAGAAAAACCGCATCAAACAAGTGCTCAAGCGCAGTCTGTCTCCGGATCAGAACCCGTGCCCGGGTGTCCAGAACGTCGCCCGACATGGTGAGAGTCTGGGCAACATGGCTAAGGGCCTCCAGCCGCAGGGCCAGCTTGTCGTCAAGCTCCTTTGCTATCAGGCTCGCGATCGTTTCGACCTGATTACGGGCTTGCTGTTCAAGTTCCGAGCGGCTTAACAGAAAGTTGGAAACTGTCACCAGAAGAGCCGACACGAAGATAGCGCCAACCACAAGGGAGACCGCACGATTGACCAGACTGTCAAACCATTGTTTGATCAACACAACATCCAAACTCCCTGACGGCTTCAACGACCAAAACTGACGTAACCTCCCACCCTCTTAGCTGCTGGTAGTACGTACTTCCCTTTACAGTGTAACAAAGTGCTCTTCGTTATCAGGTTAACCTCTTGCAAATCTAATGATAATCTCTATCATTTAGATCCACGTTATTCTGTCAAAGAGTCTACTATCATGCCGGACACTTCCCTATTCGCAAGTACCAGCCCACTGGCCCAACTGACGGATATGGGCGGCCCCGTAATGGTAGTGCTTCTCACACTGGCCCTGGCAGGTATCATTACCTTTGTTTATCTGATGCTTCTGGGCACACTATACGCACCCCGGCTGCCGGGTAGACTTAAAAAAACCGTAATGGCCTGGCAACAAAATCCGGCGTCGGTTTCGTCGGTCTCTATTCGGGAACAGGCCGGCGCATGGGGCAGATTGAACCCCTTGCTCCACCTTGTGGCCAATACTATTGAGGGCTTGAAAAACAACCGGGACGATCGTGAAATTCGCGAAACCGCGATCCGGGATGCACAACAAGCTCTGGAGCCTTTCGAGGCACCCCTGAAGATCATTGAGGTTATTGCTGCATTAGCGCCGCTGCTGGGTCTTTTGGGCACAGTGCTTGGCATGATGGAAGCCTTCAGTGCCATGGCAGCCACCGAGGGACGAGCCAATGCGACGCAACTCAGTGGCGGTATCTACGAGGCCTTGACGACCACTGCCGCGGGTCTGGTGGTCGCGATTCCTTTCGCAGCTCTGGCGGCCTGGATCGAGTTCCGCCTGCGTCGGATTCACAAAACCATCAACAACACACTCGTTTCAATTCTCCACGTCACGCCGGCCGAGGATACCCAAGCCTCTGTCATTGAATCTGAGCCCGGCCGGGAAAACCCTTCAAGCGAAGACACCCCGGACCACGACTACACAGCAACCCACGGCCAGCGCTTCGCCCATGCAGCTGGTTGAACCACGCCCGAACCGTCCGATTCCAATCCGGATCACACCACTGATTGATGTGGTCTTCATCCTGCTGGTGTTCTTCATGCTCACCAGCAGGTTGCTACCCGTGGACTATCTGGAGCTGGCGAACAACACCACCAGTCGCAGTTCTGTGACTGGCGAACCCTTGCCGGTATTGAACGTGACCGCCAACGGCCTGATTCAATGGCAGGATCAGACCATGCCCCTGGATCAACTGTTACCGGAACTTGCCCGTGCCGGCGTCAGTGAGGTCAATCTTGCAACCACCGCACAGACGAATCTCGGAGCCTTCACCCGGACGCTCAGCGAACTGACCAGCCATGGCATTGATACTCATTGGAAACGGACTGATCCGAAAACACCATGACTGATCTGGTCCCCCCTCCGTTTACCTCCGGCAAGAGCCTGATGGAGCGTGTGGAAGACGCCCTTCTGCCGCTGATCAATCTTGTTTTCCTGCTGCTGATGTTCTTCATCGTTGCCGGCCAGTTGGCGGACACTCCACTGCCTGAACTACCGGCTACGGCACGAGCCGTGGACCAGCAATCGCCTCATGCCGACCTGGTGGTTAAAGCAGACGGCGAATGGAGTATCGCTGGCGAAGTTGTTGCCAAGGACGCCCTGCTCACACACCTTCCCGAACCGCAGGAAAAGCAGCCTCTGAGAATTGCTGCCGACGAGAGCATTACCATGGCAGATCTTGAAACGCTCTTTCGGCTGCTTGAGCGTGGTGGCTACGTGGATATTCTGTTACTCACGGAGCCGGAGGCATGACCCGACATCACACCCTGTCACGGTTGGTACTTCTGATTCTGGCCTGCGCAATTACCCTGGGCGCTCTGGTGGTGGCCGCTCCTGAAGAAACGGTGACGTTTAACACTCTGGGTGAGTCAGCGATTAACACTGCGCCCGCCATTCGCATCACGCTGGCAGAGAAAACGACACCTGAACCCGAAGAAGCCGTGCAACAACCTGAACCACAACCCTCCGCAGAACAACAGCCAGAGCCAGAGCCAGAGCC
>NZ_JAHKPI010000019.1 GCF_018860425.1 Marinobacter sp. F3R08
GCGGTTCGGGTTGGAGTGGCACCATTTATTGAAATAGCTGGCCTTATAGTTGATGAGCAGCACCGAAGTGAAGGAATTGGTTCTAAGTTGGTTGCGGAAGCTATCACCTGGGCCAAGTCATTGGGGGTTACCGTCCGAGTTCGCAGCAATTCAAAGCGCGAAGCCACCCACAATTTTTACCAAGCGCAAGGCTTCAAATTATTGAAGCAACAGCATGTTTTCGAGTTCAATTTATAACAAGGCGCAGCAGTACGTGGCCTACGGCCACCGGACGCCCCTGTCGGGGCGCCGCTGTGCTTCAGCGTTACAAGGCCAACTGAAAGGGAGTTCAAGTGGTTACCTGCTACCTAAAGTACGTTATAGATCCTTACAAAGCCGCCGAGTTCGAGCGCTATTCCAAGATGTGGATACCTCTGGTCCAGAGGTTCGGCGGTCATCACCATGGGTATTTCTTGCCTTCCGAGGGTGCCAACAATATCGCCATCGCACTATTCACGTTCGAGTCTCTGGCAGCCTATGAAAAATACCGTGAGGCTTCGTTCCAAGACTCAGATTGCCAGGCCGCATTCAAATACGCCGAAGAAATTCGTTGTGTACTAAGCTGTGAGCGCAGTTTTATGAGGCCGGTCTTTGAGTGAGTTTGTAACCAGTCATTCAAGTTCGTTCCCGGCCTGGCGGCCGTCCACCGGACGCCCTAGTCGGGCGCCGCTTAATGTTGGCGTTAAATGTACAAAAGGAGATCCCCTATGGGGCTGAAGGGAAGCTGTTTGTGTGGCGAGATAAGTTACGAAATCGACTCTTTGGATATGCCGATTGTGCATTGTCATTGTCAGACTTGTCGTAAAGCCCATGCGGCCCCATTTGCCTCCACTGCGGGAGTAAAGCGCGAGAACTTCCGTTGGCTCAGCGGCATGAATTCTATTTCTACGTTCGAATCATCTCTTGGCAAACTGCGCCATTTTTGCAAGCGCTGTGGTTCTCATTTGGTCGCCGAGAGGCCTGCGCAGCCACACGTAATTGTTCGGGTCGCCACTCTGGACGATGATCCCGGTTTGAAGCCAGAGGCCCATATCTGGGTGTCGCACGATTTGCCATGGCTTGAGTACGATAGGGTGTGTAAGCATAGCGAATGGCGCGACGACATTTAACAAATCAATCAAGTTCGTTCCCGGCCTAGCGGCCGTCCACCGGACGCCCCTGTCGGGTCGCCGCTTATTTATGGCGTTAACCCCATAAGGAGTTTTGTTTGTTCCCTAAAGCCTTAGCGATAGTGTTTTCGTTGCTAGTGACCGCATCTTATGTAATTGGATTTATTTACGACGCCTCATTCCTAGAGGAATTTGGAGTCAACTACTACGAGATGATTGGTTCACCGTTGGACTATCTTTCGATAGGCGGGATGTATCTTCTTTTCTCATACTCGCAAAACTTGAGCTACTTGGTGTTTGGGCTTGGGATCATTGGGATATGCTATGTTCCATGTAAAAGGAAGCTTTCGCGTCGATCAATCGAAAAGTACGTGGACACTGAGAGTGTTCCCTATGTGATCTTCAGCCTAATTCCTCTAATGCTATTGTTTTTTCTGCCGATCGTTACTGACTCAAAAACAGCTGCCGATGAGGTGAAAGCGAAGCAGGACGACGCTATTTGTCTTGAGGGGCAACAACAGTGTTTACGCGGCTCAGTTCTTAGGTATCGAGAATCAAAGGTCATATTTTTTGAGTCGGAATCGAAAGAAACCAGGGTGTTTCCAGACAGGGTAGTGCTGAGCGTCAAACAGGGTTAACCAGTCACGGAAGGCGGACGCGTGAGACGCGCCGCTTCGTTTAGCGTTAATGGCCAAGGCCTCGGAAGGATTCAGGCAGTAAAGCAGGGAGTTGCTTTTAAATGTTTATCACCGTCCAGCTCTTCTCCCTGCAAAACACTGCAAAATCCGCGAGTTTCGTGTTCTGGTTCCTTTCGCCATGGGCTAGGCTGGGTGCAAGCTGCACTGCAGAGGGCATTCGGCTTTGGGTGCCAGGGATAAACCGCCGGGTAACCGGCCATTAACAAGGCGCATCAGTACGCGGCCGATGGCCGCCGGAGGCCACAGTCGTGGCGCCGCTGTGCTTCGGCGTTAAAGGGTAGATCAGTAGTCATGGCACGGCGGCAATTTCTTGATGGGACGATAAAAGTTAGTGATCTTTCAAAGATTACTGGTCTCCGCATAACTCCAGTCACAGCTGGAACAACCGGTAGGGCTTTCAGAGTCATCGCTTTACCTGGAAAGGAAATCGTCTATTGGTCATTTTTCCGCGTCAAAGTTAATCGGTTCGCTAGAAAACAATCGGAAGAACTGCAAGTGCCAGTTGATTTTGAGCCCAGCCTTTACGGACAGTCATTGAGGTTTGAATATAGTTATGAGCCTTTCGAGTACATTGTAGGCGGAGTATTTTTGATAGGGATGGCTGGGCTTTTACAGTTGGATATGGATGGGTCGAGTGCAATAGCCGCGGTCTTATGTGGGCTTGGGATATTCCAATTGGTACAAGCTTACAAGGCGACGGCAGCTTTCAAAAACCTTTAACAAGTGCATTAAGTCTGTTCCGGCCCGACAGGCCTCCACCGGACGCCCTAGTCGGGCGCCGCTTATGCTGGCGTTAGAAATTCGCAGGCTGACCGGCCTTAAAGCAACATGGATCCAAATAAGGAAGTTTTGTGAAATTGGCTTTTATTCTTGGTGGAGCGTTCAAGGATGTCCTGTGGAACATTGCTCCACTCTCGAAGGCGCTGGCTCTCCCTTTTTCCGTCATTATCTTGATTAGCCTGCTGTATTTATTTGAACTCAGCCCTCTGTCTGAATTGCTTCTGATCATTTTTGCCGGGATTGTTCAGGCCGCGCTTGCTGTGGTTGTTCATCGGGTGCTGATATTGGGCAGTGGCGCTGTGCCTCAGTGGGGAATTACCAGTTTATCCAAGCGAGAGGCGTCGTTCTTTCTCCACGCTTTCTTTCTTAGCTTCTTGGCGATTCCATTCTTGCCATTGCTGTTTATTCCGGGAATCGGTTGGGTCCTATGCTTGATCGGCGCAAGCTGGCTAATGGGGAGGTTGTCACTGGCCTTGCCTGGGGTAGCGGTTGAGGGCGGAGTATTTTTCAATGAATCCTGGAAAATTACTCGTGGGTATCAAATCACTATTACACTAACGATGATTGCGGCTATAGCCGCAGCATATGGCCCCAGAGCTCTTGCGTTGCTAGGCCCCGAAATGGCTGTTCTATCAATAATTGCTGCAGGGATGGGTACGGTTCTGGCGGTTGCTATTCTATCTCGGGCGTATCTTCTCATGGTTGGCACCAATGGATCTGAGACTGGAGAAGCGAATCTCTAACAATGTGGTCAACGGGACGCCAACTACGCTGCGCTCCGTTGGCGCCCATTACCACTGGCGTTAGCTGAGAAGGGGGAATGATGAAATTTCAAAACAATGATTCAATTATTGATATTCTGAAAATTCAGCTTAGGTATGTTTCATTATTTCCTGTATTTTTTGTTGGCGTAGTTTTGTGGAACGTGATTGGTGCTACTCCTAGTGTTAACCTTGGCAAAACAGCTATAATTATTTTTGTGTTGACATTTATTACCTTAATTTTCACTACTTATAATTCGTATAAGTATTCAAGTAAGCAGTTTATAGAAGTAGATACTGAAAAATTAGTAATCACAAATAATTATGAAACGGAGACAATAGACCTTGGTCAGGTGAATAGTTTTATAATTTACAACATATTGGGTAATAAAAACTTGGTGATTACACTTCCAGATAAGACCACCGGTTTTTTATTAAACAGTTTCAGTGATGGTTTGTTATTTACTATTACCGAGAAATTGGGTGAAGATAAAATTATCAAATCCAACTTACTGGGAACCATAAAGTTTGTGCTTGGCAAAAGCAGCTAACAAGTGCCTGCATAGGACAAAGTACAGTTATCACTTTTTGTGAAAAAAACACTCACAAAAGTCGCCAACTGCACTTTGCCCATGAGGCAGGCGTTATGTATATAGGAGATAGTGATTGAGAAAAATAGCCTTATATATATTTAGTATCATTATCTCTACTATAGGCTGTTTTCTATCAGCCTTGTTTTATGCCGTTGAATGCCAATGGGGTTGTGATTTGGCAGCTAATCAAACTACTTATGCATATATCTTATTTTGGTTGCTATTGTTCTTATCGGCATTTCTATTGATTAAATTTGTACTTTTAATTTTGAAAAAAGGAAAACATGCTAAAAATACATAACAAGCACATTAAAAATCGCCCACAAAAAACGTGGGCTGGACTCGCTAACGCTCGCCTTTTATGTGGGCGTTAGGTGTTTATTATGTTCATAGCTAGTCTGCAAGGAATTTAATATTAAAATTGATACGAAAATGCGATTTTTGGCTCGAGTTTTTTGTATTGTATTTGCAATTGTAGTGATTAATCTTCTGATAGATGGTGGCTATAAATATCACGCAATGGGATCGGAATACTTTGTTAGTGTTACTTCTAATCCCTTAAAATATTATTTTGCACTTGTTTGGCAGTCATTAATTGTTTGCGTATCATTTTATTTTGGCTTCATTGTTAAGCTAGAAATTAATAACGGTGATAAAACACCTAACAAGAAAATCAACAAGGAATAAAAACAGCGGGCTGTTCGCTTTGCTCCATTTTAGCCCACTATTTTTAGCCTGTTATTTAGGCGTTAGGCTCAAAACAAGCATCGGAGGACCGATGTAATCAAGGAGAAATGTTCGTGGATGAGATCAATTTACTAGTGTTCATCGAAGTCATGCCTGGCAAGCGCAATGAGCAGATTGAGGCTTACAAGGAGCTCAAACCCCTGGTCGAGGCAGAGCCTGGATGTTTGCGGTATGAGTTGCTTGCTGACTCCAATGACGAGAATAAATTTATCCTTGTCGAAAAATGGGCATCGCAAGAGGCGCTGGATGCTCACGATAATACAGAGCATATGGTGGCTGCGGACGCTCATAGTCCAACGTTCCGTGCAGGGCCGGCAAGGGTTCAGAAAGCCAGTGCTGTATTCTAAAAGCCTAACAAATCAATAAAGTACGTTCCGGCCTTTGGCCTCCACCGGACGCCCTTGTCAGGGCGCCGCTTATTTTCGGCGTTATAAATCCTTACCGGAGGACTTGTGAGCATCAGGCCGGCAATGTTGGCAGATAAACATGAAATCGAGCGTTTAGCGCATGTGCTGACGCCTTCCTCTGAATCAAAGCATCAATCGGGCGATTCACTGGGTCTGCTCTTAAAC
>NZ_JAHKPI010000009.1 GCF_018860425.1 Marinobacter sp. F3R08
GCCCCAGTTCCTTGCAGATCAGGTTCTGGACCTGCAGCGGCGTGCCCTCCGGATAACGCCGACGCTCGCCTTCGCGGGTCAGCCGTGTCAGGTAGCCGGCGGGAGAGTCGCCCGGGGGGACCAGGTCGGGTTCGTATTCATAGCGCAGGCTGCCGGGCTCGAAGGTGCACTGCCGGGCAATAGCCAGGGTTTCATCCAGCCAGGTTTGTGGAAACAGCCGTTGCAGAACGGGCAGGGGGCGCAGGTAACGCTCGCCATTCTGAAACAGGCAGTGGCCGGCACTCTCAAGATTGGTGTGATTGCGCAGGGCCGTCAGCACATCCTGCAGTGGCTGGCGTTCCCGGCTGTGCATATGCACCTCGCCCACGGCGGCCACCGGAATGCGTAGCTGCTCAGCCAGCCAGTGTATGCGGGCAAGGTGTTGTTCCTCGCCGGATTCCAGGGTGCGGGCGGCAGCAATCCAGATCCGGGGGTCAAACAAGCGGCTCAGCCACTGCCCGCCGGCCAGCGCTTGATCGGAACTTGCCTCGGTAGGTGAGGGGGGCAGCCACAGGCACAGGCAGTCTTCCAGAGTGTGGGTTTCTATATCGCTGTGGAACAGCTGGTATCGGCCTTTTTCGGCCCGGCGACGGCCGGTGGTGATCAACTGGCAGAGCTGGCCGTAGCCTTTGCGGGTACGGGCCAGAAGAATAAAACGGGGTGGGATTGCGCCGGCGGGTGCATCCGACAGCTCAAACCAGCTGCCGGTAATGAGTTTTACCGGGCTGTCTGCCAGTGCGGCCCAGGCCCGGGGAATGCCGGCAACAGAGCAGGCATCGGTGATGGCCAGGGCAGTGTAACCAAGCTCGTGCGCCCGCCCGGCCAGTTCGTGGGGGTGAGAGGCTCCGGTCAGGAACGTGAAATTGCTGAAGCAGTACAGCTCTGCATACGGCTGCCCGGACATCAGCCAAACCATCCGTGCACAAACCAGCCTTCCCGGGCATCCCGGAAAACCCAGGCCAGCTGGCCGCTGTTCAACTGGGCAATGTAGTAATCCCGGTGCACTCGCTGGCCATCCCACCAGCCGCCACTGATGCGCTCCGGGCCGGAAAACCAGGTGACGGGCGCTTCAGTCAGCGGTTGCGGGCCGTTCAGCAGCCAGAGTGGGCGCCTTGGCAGCTCAGTGGCCGGTACTAACGGCGTGCCGGTTTTACGCAGCACTTCCGAGGCCGACCAGGCCCGCTCCGGGCGGTGATCCGCCTGGGGCGACAACTGCCTGAGGGCCTGATCCCCAAGACGTGCCTGCAGCCGGCTGACCAGGGTGTGCCAGGCTTCGTTCAGATCCCGGGTTTCGCCCAGCAGGTCTTGCCCGGAAGGCGCTTCCCGGGACAGGAAACGCTTCACCACCAGCGCCATGGAGATAACCGGTGCACTCAGCGAGTGCTGTTCAAGCCGCAGGCGGATCAGGTTCAGGAAATTGTCGGCCCGGTGCTCCGGACCGGAGGTGCGGATCTGCAAACGGGTCGGTTCGGAATGCCGGTGCCTGAGAACCAGCCGCAGACTGTCGGTATCCTGCTGGCGCCAGCAAAGATCCTCTTCCAGTTCAGCAAGCATGCGCTGGAGCGGAAACAGCAGGCCCTGGGTATGTTCAATTTCCTGCACAAAATCCGCCTGCTGCCGGAACGAGTGGGGCGGCTGCCAGGGTGCGCGGGGATCCGGCCGGGCGCCCTGGATTTTCTGGATGTAAGCCAGCAGTTCCGGAGACAACCGCCGTGCCAGTTCGCTAGCCGGCAGAGCAAACACTTCTCCCAGCGTGTTCAGCCCCAGACGCTGCAGCCGGGTGCAGGCCTTCTGATTGAACTCCGCCGCCAGCAGAGGCATCTGGCTCAGGGCGCGCAGAATGTGGCCTTTATCCGCCGTGCATTCCCCCTTGCCGGCACGGGCAATCAAACGGGCGGCCAGAGGGGTGTAACCAATCCCGATCCAGGCATTCAGCCGGCGTTCATTCAGCCCCTGTTCCACCGTTTGCCAAACCGCAGGCAACCCACCATACAGCTTTTGCAGGCTGCCAATTTCGGCCAGCAGGCCATCCGGCGGTACCAGCACAATATGGGCGGCATAGCGATACAGCCAGCGGGCCTGATCTTCCAGGATTCTGGCTTCCTGGGTTTCATCGGCGCGCACCATGCCCAGATCTGGTGCCAGGCTGATGGCGGTTTTCAGGCGCATACCACGATGGATGCCTTGCTCCCTGGCATCGGGGCAGGCCTGGATCACTTTCTGGCCAGAACCTTCGACAACCACCAGGGCACCCTGATCTTCACGGGAGCGGCGAATATGGTCCAGCACCAGGTGCGGGAAATGCAGATACAGCCAGAGCATGGCGCGTTATTACCCGGTTGAACCCGACCAGGGGCCCCGAACTACCCGGGTGGTTTCGCGGAACGCGAGGTCTGCCCGCTGGGCCATCGCCAGTGAACAGCACTGCCCGGGCCAGCTGCCCCGGCGCTTGAGTACCTTCACCTTGAGATCCTGTTGATCGCCTGGTTCCAGCTCCAGGCGCAGGGCGGCCGGAGAATTCTGTTCGGCGTAGTGCCGTTCCCGGAACAACACGCACACGTTGCTGCCGGCTTCGGCTGCCAGTTGCAGGCGCCGGACTTCCCGGGCGGCCAGTTTGCCCGGCCAGGCCATCACCAGCCCTGTTACCGGTGAGCGAAGGCAGTTTTCCAGTGTCCACAGAAAATCGGCCTCATCTTCGGTATGAATCAGTACCACCTGGTCCAGATTCACGCCCTCCCGGGCCAGAGCCGGGGCATAGGGCGTGTGCGGCGGGTTCAGCCAGAACACGCTTTTGCCTTCCCCGCCTACCCGCTGTATGAGCGGCAGCAGTAAATGCAGCTCACCAATACCCGGTGCATCCAGAAGGCATTCGCTCAGGGCGCCCCGGGGCCATCCCAGCCCGCCGAGCTGGTTATCCAGAACCTGATACCCGGTTGGTTCTGCTGGTTGTGTGGTCTGGGTGTGCCGGTGTCCCTGCCAGACACGGGCATCCTGCATCAGCGTGTTCAGAAGCTCGCTCATGATCAAAACTCTCAGAATACTGTTTAAATATACAGTATTCTGAAAGCGGCCGGATTTCAAGGGAAGGGTTGATAAAGCGCCGTGTGCAACCCACGCTTGTAATACAGCCATCAGCCATGGAGGTTGAAATGAGTGACCTGAAAACACATAGCTGTGAAGCCTGCAGCTCCGACGCACCCAAGGCGACCGGAGAAGAGAAGCAGCAGCTGCACAAAGATGTTCCGGACTGGGAAATACTGGACATTGACGGAGAAGAGCAGCTGCATAGGATCTACAAACTCAAAAACTTTGTGAAGGCCCTGGAATTCACCAACAGAATCGGCGACCTGGCCGAAGAGGAAGACCACCACCCTGTTATTGTGCTGGAATATGGCAAAGTTGCAGTGAGCTGGTGGAGCCATAAAATCAAAGGCTTGCACAAGAACGACTTTATCCTGGCGGCGAGAACCGACGCAGCCTTTAACAACATGCAATAACCCCAGCCGCGGCGGAATGAGAATTCCGCCGCCTTCCTACCGGAGATCCTGAGTAACATGGTTGAAGACCGCACCGACAGCCCACTGACCCTGAAGTTTGGGCACGAAGAACTGATCATTCGCCGCCGCTACGAAGTGATCAGCATCATCAACGACTTCTTCATCGCCATCTGGTTTCTGGTGGGCAGCATCCTGTTCCTGTTTCCCGAGTATGAGAAGGCGGCAATCTGGCTGTTCATTGTTGGCAGTTTCCAGTTCCTTGTTCGGCCCACCATCCGCCTCATCAGCCACATCCATATCCAGCGAATTCCCGCGAGCAACTGGGAGAGTTAGAAGCCTTCGTCAATCGGGCTGCGAACGCCAAAGCCGCCCTTGCGAACGACATGGGTGTAGATTTCTGTGGTGCGCAAATCCGAGTGGCCGAGCAGCTTCTGGATTGTGCGGAGATCATAGCCGGCCTCAAGCAAACGTGTGGCAAAACTGTGACGAAAGGTATGACTGCCTGCGAGCTTGCGGATACCTGCTGCCTGAATAGCTCGACGAAAGTGTTTCTGAACCGTTCGGTCCAGCAAGTGATGCCGCCGGCGGATGCCTGAGCGAGGATCTCGCGAAAGCTCCTGAGCTGGAAAGATATATTGCCAGCCAGGCTCCTGGCTGGCGTTTGGATACTTTCGTGCAAGGCCCGCCGGAAGATAAACAGAGCCAAACCCTTTCAAAAGATCCGCCTGATGCTGGTGCAGCGCGGAATTAATCTGTTGTTGCAGCGACTCAACAAGGCGATCCGGCAGCAGCGTAATTCGATCCTTGCTGCCTTTACCACTTCGAACAATCAATTGCTGCATATCAAAATCAACATCTTTGACTCTCAAGCGCAGAGCTTCGTTGATACGCAGGCCGGAGCCATAGAGAAGCATGGCAACAAGCTTGTAGTCCCCTTCCAGATTGCGCATCACTGACCTGGCTTCTTCTGCACTGAATACTGTTGGAAGCTTTACCGGCTTCCTGGAGCGTTCAAAGTTCAGATCTTCCAGAGGTTGGCCCAGGAACTCCCGATATAAAAATACTAATGAGTTCAAAGCGACTCGCTGAGTAGAGACGCTAACGTTTGCCTGTAAAACGAGGTGAGACAGGAAAGCTTCGACTTCCGCAGAGCCCATCATTTCAGGGTGCCGGAGGTCATGGAAGCGGATAAAACGCTTGATCCAGAACAGATAGGTTTTCTCTGTTTTGTACGCCATGCCTCGAAGGCGAATAAAACTGCGGACCTTATCCAAAAAACGGGTTGGTTGCGCAGGAATCGGGGGAGGGATATCCATATCCATTCATCCTTGAGTGCTGTTTATATATACAGTATACCGATTTGATTCGAAATCAAGAGACTGATGTTGGCGAAGTTATACGAACGCGTTCGCAAAACACAAAAAATCACATGAGAAATGGAGGTAACTATCTGATAGGGTTGAAAAGTTGCAATAGGAATGGCGGAGTTATATGCCCATGGTAGGAACTGGAGTGGCTCAAAAGAGGGCGTATAACTCCGGCGGTAGCCGTGGTAATCGGGGCTCAAGATACTATTTTAATTGAAGAATTATGTGTTTTCTTGAGTGACTTTAAATGGAGTTTTACGAACGGATGATATACGAACGCGTTCGTATAATTAGCTGTTATGAAAGGGGCCGATGTGATATCGAACAGGGGAACTCGTAATTTTCAGAGATCTGGCAGTGGGTTATGAATGTTTGGATAAAGCTTCTTTTGATACTGCTACCTTATGCCTTGATGGTTGCAGGGGTTCTGATGATTATTTGGAAACTTTTCCTTTTTAGCGACGCTAACCAGTTCTTCGAGTTCAATCAATTTTACGACGGTTTTCTCATGGTGATGACTGGTTGGATCTGGAATAGCTTTAATAACACTCGAAAGGATTTGCGGTGATATGAAGGCTAAGTTCATAACCAAGCAGTCAACCGGACGCCAAAAGCGTGGCGCTTTTGGTTCCCTTCGCTGGCGCTCCGGCGCCGGTTACCATTAGCGTTATGTATATAGGAGATAGTGATTGAGAAAAATAGCCTTATATATATTTAGTATCATTATCTCTACTATAGGCTGTTTTCTATCAGCCTTGTTTTATGCCGTTGAATGCCAATGGAGTTGTGATTTGGCAGCTAATCAAACTACTTATGCATATATCTTATTTTGGTTGCTAATGTTCTTGTCGGCATTTCTATTGATTAAATTTGTACTTTTAATTTTGAAAAAAGGAAAACATGCTAAAAATACATAACAAGCACATTAAAAATCGCCCACAAAAAAACGTGGGCTGGACTCGCTAACGCTCGCCTTTTATGTGGGCGTTATAGGCACTAGGATGGACTACAAAGAATTCAAAAAACAATTAATGCCAAAACTTGATGAAAAAATGGCAGAGATTGGATTTATCAGAAAGAAAACTAGTACGCCTACGTATTGGAAGTACCCTGATGAAGATGAAAGGCTTGTATGGGTAGTATGCTTAAACTTCTCTCACAGAGGAAACCCACTTTTTGATGTTCTAGTCACCCCGTACTGGATACCTTGCCAACACAAAGATGAACCGTTTCCCCGAGGTATTGGTTACTTAGGCAACCTTTCACCCGATGGCTTTGGACATAGGCAACACACTTGGTGGATCAAAACGCCAGAAGGGGCTGAGAAGTCAATTCAAGAGGTTGTTGATGCTTTGTCAGGCCCTACGCTCAAGTGGTTTCAGAAGTATTCAACTCCGAAAAAGCTTTTAAACGAGAATCCTTCTGCAAAACTTGCAGCAGATTTAGGGGAGTTTAAGCAAGCATCAGAGCTCTATAGAAATAAGCTGAAATCAAGTTTCATCAATCTATTGATAGAAAAAAAGACTACCCATGCTACGCCATATGAAAGTGTTAGAGGCTGGGAAAAAGAGAGGCATGAGAGAGTAATTGAAGAATATAAAGGTGTTTTTCTTGAGCTTGGTTCTAGTGAGGCTGATTATGAACGAGAGCATAGCCTCGTAGAATTGGAAGCACTTCAAGAGGAAAAAGATAAATATCAAAAAGACCTTGAATCAGATCCAAGATCTAGGTGGTATAAAGCCCAAGTGAAATATTGCGAAGAACGTATTGATGAACTTAATCAAAAAAGCCTATAACAAGGCGCTGCTGTCGGACAAATTTTCCGCTGCGCTCCAAATTTGCCGCAGAGCGCGGCGTTATGTGGAAAGGTGGATTTGTCTAAGTTCAAAGATACTACCGTTAAAATTGCCGCATGTGTTTTGATCATGCTGTGTTTTTTGATCCCGGGAAGTTTATTCCCGCAGTCAGTAGCCCTGCTTGTTGGCGCTGTGCTAGTCGCATGTTACGTGACAGTGTTGTATTTCATGAACGGTGTTGTGATGGGAGTGCGTGTTCATGATTTTGGTGTAGAGTTTAACAAACGAAAGGGCAAATCCCGGGTTCCCAAAAAACCAAGGAAGCGCCGAAAATGACTCGGAGTATTTTTCCACATAACAAGTCGCTTAAGTTTGTTCCGGCCTTCGGCCTCCACCGGACGCCCCTGTCGGGGCGCCGCTTAGCTCAGCGTTAAAGGGTAGATCAGTAGTCATGGCACGGAGGCAGTTTCTGGATGGGGCGATAAAGGTTAGTGATCTTTCAAAGGTTACTGGTCTGCGCATTACTCCAGTCACAGCTGGAACAAGCGGTAGGGCTTTCAGGGTCATTGCTTTACCTGGAAATGAAATCGTCTATTGGTCATTTTTCCGCGCCAAAGTTAATCGGTTCGCTAGAAAAAAATCGGAAGAACTGCAAGTACCAGTTGATTTTGAGCCTAGCCTTTATGGACAGTCACTGAAGTTTGAATACAGTTATGAGCCTTTTGAATACATTGTCGGCGGAGTATTGTCGATAGGGATGGCTGGGCTTTTACAGTTGGATATGGATGGGTCGAGTGCACTAGCCGCGGTCTTCTGTGGGCTTGGGATATTCCAATTGGTACAAGCTTACAAGGCGACGGCAGCTTTCAAAAACCTTTAACAAGTGCATTAAGTCTGTTCCGGCCCGACGGGCCTCCACCGGACGCCCTAGTCGGGCGCCGCTTATGCAAGCGTTAGCTCTAGAGGAGGAGTGATGAGAATTAAGATTTTATTTTTGGTCGTAACGGTTGTCTTTCTTTCTGCATGTGCGACAACGGCCAAATATGAGGAGATCCTCAAAACTTGGGTTGGATCCGATATAAACCACCTGGTTGCATCATGGGGCTATCCGCAGAACTCCTTTGAAGCGCCAAATGGTAATACTGTTTATATGTATAGCAGTTCAGGCAGTTACACGATGCCGACTCAAACCACGACGACATACAACGCTATTGGAAACACGGTTTACGGAAATTCCACCACAACCGGCGGTCAAACACTTAACTTCTCCTGCAGAACTTACTTCGAAGTAAACGACTCTGATCGGATCGTGTCTTGGCGATGGCAAGGAAACAATTGCACAGCGAGATAAGCTAACCAGTGCAGGCACGGCGACGCCCACTACATTGCGCCTTCGGCTCCATTTCGTGGGCGCGCATGCTGCAAGCGTTAAATTTCAAATCAGAGTAGACCCAATGAGTAATTTAGAAGACCTACGCGAAGCCTTCGGTGTTCATGACTGTGAAGACCACGATGTTATTGACGCTGTTCTCGATAAGATTTCCGCACAGGAGCGAACAACAGAGGAGCAGTATTTAATCAAAAAAGGTCGGGAGGTCCACAGAATTACGCTAACGAAAAATGTCCCTGCGACCGTGCTCCAGGTCGAATTGAATACGCCACTGGATGAAGATGTCTGCCTGACGAGATTCAATGAATTAGATAGCCCCGATAGCCGAAATCCGGGCTCATGGTTTGTTCAAAAAGGGTTTACTGTCCGGTCGAAAAAAGAGGGTGGTCACTGGGTTCAATACGCGTTCAAAAGCAATGGGGCCAATAATCTAACTCGATCGGAAATTATGGAATACCTCGGTATCGCAGACGTGCCCTACACCCCTAACCAAATTGAAGAAACGGGA
The DNA here is from genome assembly GCF_018860425.1 of Marinobacter sp. F3R08. Classification (GTDB taxonomy): domain Bacteria; phylum Pseudomonadota; class Gammaproteobacteria; order Pseudomonadales; family Oleiphilaceae; genus Marinobacter. Next base: position 8,598 of record NZ_JAHKPI010000009.1, read on the forward strand.
CCGGTGGTGGTTAGTCGCAGTTAAAATTTAACAAGTCGCAGCAGTACGCGGCCGGTGGCCGCCGGACGCCCTTTCCATGGCTCCTTTGTCGCCATTCCAAGGTCGCCGCTGTGCTTCGGCGTTAATTGCCAAGGAGAGGTATGGCTATCAGCTTCAAGGTGAATCACCCCATTACCACTGACCATTTCATCGGTTTGTTGGAGAACTCTACCCTCGGGGAGCGTCGGCCAACCCATGACCGAGATTGTATGGAGGGGGTGGTTTCCAATTCCAATCTCATCGTGAGTGCCTGGGATGAGGATTTGCTTGTCGGTATTGCCCGCAGCGTCACCGATTTTCACTATGCCTGCTATCTGTCAGATTTGGCAGTTCATCAGAGCTACCAAAAATCAGGAATAGGCAAACGATTACAGTCACTGACCCAGGAGCAACTGGGGCCGCTCTGCAAATTGATACTCATCGCAGCACCGGCAGCCAATTCGTACTATGGTCAGATTGGTTACACGCACAATGATCGCTGTTGGGTTCTGGATGCGGGGGTGACCATTGGCAATTAACAAGGCCAGGCACGCGACGTCTACTGCATTGCGGCTTCGCCTCCATTCCGTAGCCGCGCATGCTGGCTGGCGTTATGAGTAGGGACACCATTGATAAATAGTCTGCTATCACGATCTGCTGAACTCGAAAGCAGACTCTTGGAGTTTTTAGCGCTCGCTCCTTTTGATGATTCGGAGAGAGTCATGGCTAGTAGAGTCATGTGCAGTATTGCATTCGAGCATGCTGAAAGTGCGAAGATGCTGATTTCGGGTGGCAATCTCACCTCCGCGACGGGACTTGTTCGTCTTCAGTATGAGGCTTTGGTCAGGGCAATGTGGCTTCTCTACGCAGCTCCTGACACCGCCGTTTCCAAGTTGACCAGTGAGCTCACACAAGAGACAGCTAATAAAGCGAATAGGCTTCCGATGCTCAGTGAAATGCTTGAGAAATTACAGGGTAAAGCACCTCAAGAACCGGTGAATATGCTGCTGGAATTTAAAGAGTACTCTTGGAAGCCTCTAAGTTCGTTCATCCACGGCGGTATTCATGCAATCCACCGCCACAGCAAAGGCTATCCACTTCCTTTACTCGACCAGATGGTCCGAATATCCAATGGTGTGTCAGTAATGGTAGGAATGCTATTGGTCATATTGCATGGCGGTGGTGCGCAGCGTGGCAAAATGCCACTTATTCAAAGAGAATTTGCTGACTGTCTACCTGACACCAAGTCGCAAATCTCATAACAAGGTGGTCAACGGGACGCCAACTACGCTGCGCTCCGTCGCCGCCCATTACCACTGGCGTTATAAATCCTTTCCGGAGAACTTGTGAACATCAGACCGGCAGTGTTGGCAGATAACCATGAGATTGAGCGTTTAGCGCATGTGCTGACGCCCGCCACTGAACCAGAGCATCAATCTGGCGATGCGCTGGCTCTGCTCTTAAACTCAGACGGCCATCGGATATGGGTAGCGGATTTAGGCGAAACGGTTGTTGGTTGGCTACACGCATATTTAGCGGTTCGGGTTGGAGTGGCACCATTTGTTGAAATAGCTGGCCTCATAGTTGATGAGCAGCACCGGAGCGAAGGAATTGGCTCCATGTTGGTTGCGGAAGCTATCGCCTGGGCCAAGTCAGTCGGGGTTACCGTTCGGGTTCGCAGCAATTCAAAGCGCGATGCCACCCACAAATTTTATCGAGTGCAAGGCTTCAAGTTATTGAAGCAACAGCATGTTTTTGAGTTCAATTTATAACAAGGCGCAGCAGTACGTGGCCTACGGCCACCGGACGCCCTTGTCAGGGCGCCGCTGTGCTTCAGCGTTAAAGGCCAAGGCTTAGGAAGGAATCAGGTAGTAGAGCAGGGAGTTGCTTTCAAATGTTTATCACCGTCCAGCTCTTCTCCCCGCAAAACACTGCAAAATCCGCGAGTTTCGTGTTCTGGTTCCTAGCGTCATGGGCTAGGGTCAGTGCAAGCTGTTTGGTAAAAGGCATTCGGATTCGAGTGCCAGGGATGGACTGCCGGGTAACCGGCCATTAACAAGGCGCATCAGTACGCGGCCGATGGCCGCCGGACGCCACTGACGTGGCGCCGCTGTGCTTCAGCGTTATATATTCACTGTCTTGTGAGCAAAACTTATGGAATCTGTCGAGGGATGACTCTTTCTGATAAAATGCTACATGCGATAGTAGCCTCTTTATTGGTCATTTTTGTCGTGACCTATCCAGCCAAAATGGTTGTTTCAGGAGAAATTTCGAGTTCACTTCTTTGGGTGGGATTGATCATTTCGATTCCATTAACAGTATGGGCTTTAGTTCGGCTTTTTACCGACGGGTCTTCAGCCCGGAAACACTTCAAAACGAAAAATAGTATTTGGTTTGCTGTATTTGCATTTACAGCTGGCATTCCTATGATTGTCACGATGGCTGTTTATAAGGGTATTCCGGTATTCGGACATTTATTTTACTCAGAGCCAGCTATAGTTGAGGTTACAGTAGAAAGGAAAAGAAGCAGGTTTCATGTCCGAGGTTATATTTTTTGTGAGGGAATATTTTATGCCAAAGAATTTAAGTCTTCTTTTGACAATAGCATATGTGGTTTAGAAAAAAATGATTGGTATAATCTGAAAATCGGAGATAAAGTGACGCTAACTGGTAACATTTCGAGTTTTGGATTTATGTATTCTGATTATAAAATTCACGATTTCACGGATTAGTTTGCAGCACCAATATATAACCAGTCAATCAAGTACGTTCCGGCCTGCGGCCTCCACCGGACGTCCCTGTCGGGCCGCCGCTTATTTTAGCGTTAAGCACAAGGAAAGTTCATGCACGCTAATATAGCCCGCTACGGAATGATTCTGAACACAGAAAGGTTTGACGAGTGCGTGGCATTTTATCGAGATCTTTTTGGCTTGCGTCAGCTGTTCGAAAAAGACGAAGACGGTTTTAGGCTTATCTGCCTTGAGTACGGCGATGGCTACTTGATGATCGAGCAAGGAGGCAAAGCGAAGGATGGCGTTAAGTCACCTAAAGAAGGTAGCTTCAATGTCGAAGACCTAGAGGACGCCTTGTCGGAAATTAGAGCGTGGGGCATCCAAGCAGTCATCACAGAAAGTGCTTGGGGTAGGACGATCAACATCAGCGATCCCGATGGAAACCGAGTTGGTGTCAGAGATGAAGCTGGTTTTGTTCGCCAGATCAATGCTTAACAAGGTGGTCAACGGGACGCCAACTACGCTGCGCTCCGTCGGCGCCCATTACCACTGGCGTTATGACCACAAGGAAGTCGAGTGAAGAAGAAGGTTTATCTATCCATTTTTGCCAGCCTAATTTTTGCAGTGTTTGTCAGCGCCATAGGCGGAACTTATGGGCGAGCACTGACAGAGCACGTTAATAAAGAGGCTATTGAATTAGCGTTAGATGGCAGGTCCATATCAGATCTTTCCCGAGAAGAGGGCAATGCATTGAAGCGCTCTCCGGAATTTTTAGACCGCTTGGTCGCAGCTAAGGAAGAGGTATCTGGCGAGTACTGGTGGTATTTCGCCGCGAACCTCCCCATCCAAATTTCACTAATTCTCGTCATTTGCTTGGTTTGCGGAAAATTTGTAATTCATACGGTGACTAAGCATGCGAGGCCATAACCAGGCGGTCAACCGGACGCCAAAAGCGTGGCGCTTTTGGTGCCCTCCGCTAGCGCTCCGGCGCCGGTTACCTCGGCGTTGTACAGAAAATGACGAAACTTATGTTTGAGTCAGGGAAGTATGTGTACCACTACACGAGCGGAGAAACAGCCACTGACTGGATCCTTCCGTCGCTTTCTCTGCGGATGAGCCCTTTCACTAATGTTAATGACCCACGTGAGTCGAAACATTGGCCGTTTAAATTCTATGCAAGGTCCGCAGAAGAGAGCTTCGATCCGGAGTTGTTTCGTGAAGCGACCAGATATGTACGAGACAAGTCGCTGGTCCTGTGCTGCTCTAGGGATCACCCGGAAGGTGGCGATGATTCACTGAGAAGGGGGTATGCGCGCCCGAGAATGTGGGATCAGTATGGCGATAAGCATAAGGGTGTGTGCTTAGTTTTAGATGAGGAGGAACTCGGGCGTGCGGTTGCTCGCATGGCGAACGGCCGGCAGCGGTTCTCTGGGAAAGTAGAATACTTGGATTCATCGTTTGGCCCCATGATTCAGGAGGCCGATCCCTACGGTTTAGTGTATTTGGAAGATGTTAAGCAGCGGGGTCTGTCGAGCGTGCTTGAGCCGCTGATCTTAAGGTTTAGCGATTCCCTATTCTTTACAAAGCACAAAGATTGGGAACACGAGAGCGAACAGAGATGGGTGGTCCGTACGGAAGATGAACGAGAACCGGATTTCGTTTCCATTCAAGGGGCTTTGCGGGCTGTACTACTGGGAGCCGACTGTACGCCGGAGACTGAGCAAAAGGTTATCGCTTGCTGTCAACGACACAACATAGCGATCCATAGGGTCAATTGGAACGGCTGGGCAGTTTCCGTCTACGGTAACCTGCTGGAAAAGACCAACAAGAAGAGTGTGTCGCTTAATGTAACGTACAATTTGCGCGTACCTTGTTCAGCGATCTATTTCCAAGAGTGTGACGAAAAGGGAAAGCCGTGTACGGTTTCAATCGACTCAAGTGGAACGTTGAAAGTGATTCATGAATCAGTCAGCCCTAAAGGGTAACATGCAGACTCTGTACAACAAGAAGCTCCAGCTGATGCCAGACAAGCTGGCACAGCTGAGCATGAACGTTAAATGCACAAAGGGATCTATGTCCGATATAGCTAGAACTCCTGAACCGCCATACTATGCCGTTATTTTTAGTAGCCATCGTACGGAGGGTGACAACGGATATGGTGAAATGGCTGACAGAATGTTGGAGCTAGCGGCAAGACAACCCGGTTTTCTGGGAGTCGAATCCGTCAGAGAGGGGCTGGGTATCACTGTGTCCTACTGGGATAGCTTGGAGTCAATTTCCGAATGGAAAAGGAATACGGAGCACCGGGAAGCGCAGAGGCTTGGGCGCAAGAAATGGTACTCGAACTTTCGAGTCCGCGTCGCAAAAATAGAGCGTGAATATGGCATTTAACAAAGCGTACCAATACACCGCCGAAAGCGGCGGTGGGACGCTCGTAAACTCGCGCCCTTGTACGCGGCGTTAGCGGCCGAAGAGACCCATATGGACATTGAGTATAGTAAAACACTAGAGAATATTTCTTGGAGTCGCGTCTCACAGATATTCGAGCAAGCAGGCTGGGGAAGGCGGTCGCCCGAAAGTCTAGAACGAGCTTTCGCCCAAAGCAGCTTCTGTCGATTTGCGTACGTTGACGGTGAGCTAGTAGGTTTTGGCCGAACTGTTGATGACGGCGAATTTTATGGTTGGGTGGTCGATCTCGTTGTAATTCCCGACTATCAAGGCTTAGGGGTAGGGACGCGCATATTGAAGGAGCTGGAAGCCAGTCTCAGTTCATTTATTACCACAATGCTCGTTGCCACCGAGGGTAACGGCGGGTTTTATGAGAGGCAGGGCTGGTTTAAGCAGCGTTCAGCATATATTTACCCTCGTTCTGAGAAGCAAATTGAAATTTTTGGGGAGCGCTAACAATGCCAAGCACTTCGCCCCAGCGAAGCTGGGGCGGGACCTCGCTACGCTCGGCCCGTGTTGGCGGCGTTAGCAGTCCAAGATGTCAACAATGGAGAGAAAATGAAGATATTTGTAAGCTGGTCAGGAAAGAGAAGTAAGGCTGTCGCTGAGCTCATGAGTGACTGGCTTAAATGTGTAATCCAAGCGTCCCAACCTTGGATCTCGACCCGAGATATAGATAGAGGGGCGATTTGGTTTTCTGAAATTAGTGACAAATTAAAAGACGTATCAGTTGGCGTCGTTTGCCTTACTCAAGAAAACAAAAATAAGCCTTGGATATTGTTTGAAACCGGAGCGTTGGCCAAAGGGTTGACCACAAATAGAGTGTGTACATTCTTAATTGACCTAAATCCAGAAGACTTACAAGATCCTTTGGGCCAGTTTAATCATACTACTCCAGATAAAAGTAGCGTCTGGGAGCTAACGAGAACCATTAATGACTGCCTTGACGATGATGCTCTCGACGAACGCATATTGAACCAAGTTTTTGAAACGTACTGGCCCCAGTTTGAGGGGAAGTTCCAAGATGCTTTGAATGACAACCCACCGCAAGAAGACGTTCCGCCTCGCTCTGAACAAGATATTCTCTCCGAAATACTAAACAACACGCGGAGCTTATCTCACCGAATTCGAGATTTAGAATCGGAAGTCCACTACAAATCAAGAAATCTGAAAAACATTGACTTTGACAAGAAGGCTAGGACAAAGATTCTGAAGATGGCGGAGTCGGGTGACTATTCAATTGAAGAAATCGCTTCGTCATTAATTGATTACGATATGCCTGAAAATTATGCAATTGAACTAGTGAAGAAGACTCTTATGAATCACAAGCTCAATATGAGTAGACATATTGCTAACAAATAAATGCAGCCGACCGCATAGCGGCGGCTGATTTAGGCGTTATATTTCAATCCCAAAATAAGGAGAATCATGCGGAATTTAGTGGTTATTCTTTCACTTCTGATGCTGGTTGGCTGCGGCGAAGAAGAGGCAGCAGAAAACATTCAGAAAAAATTAGAGCAAGGTGAGACCCTAACGAAGAAGCAGCAATGCATAGCTGACACTGTAGTTTCGTCAATCGTCGATCCAAAGAATGTCATGCTCTATGCAGCAACATTCGATGTGCTTAGTCGGGCCTATATTGCTCAGAAGGCTCAGATTATAAATTATTGCCGCACGATGATTGTCGGATCACGACAAAGCGACGCTTTTAAAGATTACTCTGAGAACTGCCCTGAAGAACTCAAAGAATTGAGCAGTGAGCAGTTAACAGAGCTTGATGTTCGCGCGCAAGAGTTAGCGAGATTGGCCGCTGACCTTGATGGCAGTCCATTAGATGCTGCACTTGGTCGTTGCGCGGATCTCTGAATATAACAAGGCAATTAAATACGTTCCGGGCCGATGGCCCTCCACCGGACGCCCTTGTCAGGGCGCCGTTTATTGCTGGCGTTAAAACGAAAACATAGGAGGTCACATGCAACGGATCGCATCACGAACTATTTGGCGGGTTAATCTGCTCTTTCTATCCTTTCTCCCTAGCTTTGCCCTTGCCGAGAACTCGATCCCTGAAGACTATCTCGCTAGTAAGCCGCTGGTGTTGGAAATCCGGTATTGTGAATGCCAGGCCACTAAAATCGGCAGCGAACCCTTTGACCTTTTGCCCAAGTTTCTGAACGAGTCGAGTCTTTTAAATGTTAGCGTATCGAACGAGGAGATGGGCTTTGCTTCTGCAAACGAGTTGTCGATGGGTTATGAGCTCAAGCCAGTCGCAGGCTCGCCCGACCAATTCCTATTTGAATATGCTGGCAATTACACTGCGGGCAATGGGAACAGCTATGGCAACGGGGAGTTGCTCCTGATTAAGGGGCAGTGGGTCAATATCTTCGGCTCGCAACATGAGAGTGAAACTGGACCGCAACACAGCAATGTTGCGGTGCGGCTGGCTAAGCCCGGTGGTTTCTAATGGCCAGTTTTAACAAGTCAGGTCAGCGGACGTGTTACACACGCCGCTGCCTTTAGCGTTAAAGGCTAAGGCTTAGGAAGGAATCAGGTAGTAGAGCAGGGAGTTGCTTTCAAATGATCACGTCAGTTCAACTCATCTCCCCGCAAAACACTGCAAAATCTGAGCGTTCCGTGTTCTGGTTCCTAGCGCCATGGGCTAGGGTCAGTGCAAGCTGTTTGGAAAAAGGCATTCGGATTCGAGTGCCAGGGATAGACTGCCGGGTAACCGGCCATTAACAAGGCGCATCAGTACACGGCCGTTGGCCGCCGGACGCCACAGTCGTGGCGCCGCTGTGCTTCGGCGTTAAAGGCCAAGGCCTAGGAAGGAATCAGGTAGTAGAGCAGGGAGTTGCTTTCAAATGATCACGTCAGTTCAACTCATCTCCCCGCAAAATACTGCAAAATCTGAGCGTTCCGTGTTCTGGTTCCTCGCGCCATGGGCTAGGGTCAGTGCAAGCTGTTTGGTAAAAGGCATTCGGATTCGGGTGCCAGGGATAGACTGCCGGGTAACCGGCCATTAACAAGGCGCATCAGTACGCGGCCGTTGGCCGCCGGACGCCACAGTCGTGGCGCCGCTGTGCTTCAGCGTTATGTGTTTATGGAGAGTTGAATGTTCAAAAGGTTTCTTTCTGGCGTTGTCTTTGGTGCCGGTTTCACCGTTGCAGCTCTAGGTTTGTACACTGTTTGGGTGCTTTATTTTTTTGCACCGTTAATCGATCAGCGCATTGATTCTGAGCAAACTGCCTATCACTCTCCTGAGGAACCCGAGGTGTATCCTCATACCCCAAATTTCCGCGAACTTTCTGTTGATGAAAAAGTGCAGAAGTCTTCGGCTATCCTAATCCTCCGATTCGAGGAAGGTCAGCACGGGAATTACAGGAGCATCGTTGAAGAAGTCTTAAAACAAGAACAAGGGATAGAGCTCTACTACGAGCAGGGCGAAGTTTACGAGGAAGATTCTCACTACAGTACCTCAGATAAGTTCGTCCCCAGAAGGGCTGTTGTTTTTATGCAAGGCAGCCCCGCCAAGATGAGCTATTCCACCACTTTTAGTGGTGAACGAATCAGGGGGCTTGGAGGGATCTCACTTTCTTTGCTGCGAGAGAAAAGCAACAACACATAACAAAAGGCTGTTGTCGGACGCACCTGCGCTGGCGCTCCGGTGCGCCGCAAAGCCTAGGCGTTAGGCGTCTCTAAGAGGAGACCGTAAAATGAATCGAAGCATCATTCGGCATGGGTTTATCCTGATCTTGATCGCTTTGGTGACCGGCTTATTGCTCCCTGCTATGCAAATCCCGAGACTTGGACTGTCCGCACACACTATAGGCATTCTGAGTGGTGTATTACTTGTCGGAATCGGCGCCATCTGGAGCATATTCAGCCTATCGGCCTGCCAGTTTTCCGTTATGTACTGGGGCTGGGTTTATTCCAGTTATGCCAATTGGCTGGGCTGCCTAGTTGGTGCGTTTACGGGCGCAGGGCAAATGACACCACTGGCATCATCGGGTGCGCAAGCCGGCACAGCGGCAGAATCAGCAGTTGCCGTGTTGCTCATTAGCGTTGCAATTACCTCGCTAGTGGCAGTGGCTTTGTCCATTTGGGGATTGCGGGGGCACAGTGCAAACGGCGCCTAACCAGTCATTCCAGTTCGTTCCGGCCCTGAAGGGCCTCCACCGGACGGCTTTCAGCCGCCGCTGAATATTGGCGTTATGAGTGTTGAGAGAGTCAGTAATATGTCCCGGAAAGAGCGTGTTCCGTGCTAGATATCTTGATAGATGGTTTGTTCCGCGTGGTTTTTCGGGGCTTTATACGGTTGTTCGGCATGGAGCAGGAATGTGCTGATGGGTGTGTATGGTTCGCGTGGGGTTTGGTAGCTGCGCTGGTCTTGCTAATCGCTTTAATTGTCTATTATTTCTCTACACCCAAACGCGTCAAAGGTAACCGTCGGCGATGACCTTTACTCATAACAAATTGCATCAGTACGCGGCCGTTGGCCGCCGGACGCCCTTTCCGTGGCTCCTTCGTCGCCACTCCAAGGTCGCCGCTGTGCTTCGGCGTTAAATGCCAAGAGGAAGTTATGTCAGGGATCGCTAATACTCCGAGTCCGCCATATTATGCGGTGATTTTTAGCTCTGTCCGCACGGATGGAGATTATGGTTACGGTGCTATGGCCGACAGAATGGTCGAACTGGCCGCCGAGCAGGAAGGGTTTCTTGGTATCGAGTCAGCCCGCGAGGACGTTGGTATCACTGTTTCGTACTGGGCCAGCGAGGAAGCGATCAGGAATTGGAAGCAAAATGCTGAGCACCTTGAGGCCCAGCGTTTGGGCCATAAAGCTTGGTATTCCGAATTCAAGGTCCGAGTTGCAAAGGTTGAGCGTGCTTATGGCATTTAACCAGCCAATCAAGTTCGTTCCCGGCCTGGCGGCCGTCCACCGGACGGCTTTTAGCCGCCGCTTATTTCAGCGTTAGGAAGTCTCGAATGAACCCCATATTCCGGCAAGCGAAAAACAAGGGTTTTGTTGAGCAACTGACTCTTCGAAACATGGAGCCGTACTACAAAGAGCTTGGGATTCGCTGGGACCATGCGCTATTCGATGCGAACTGGAAGGAATTTGAGAACTACGAGATAGCTATAGATAAGTGTGCGATTGGATGCTTGCGGTTGAGTCATGATAGTTGCGCCTATTACATTCGCGACCTTCAGATCGACCCGGATTGGCAAAATAAGAAGGTGGGCTCTCAGGCAATCAATTTCGCTATTGGAGTCGCCCAGAAAGAAGGCTTTCAGTTGCTTCGGCTCCGTGTTTTTTGTGCAAACCCAGTAGTGGCTCTATATGAGCGAAAAGGATTCAGGATTTGCAAAACTGAAGGCGGGACCCACTATATGGAGCGGGAGCTTTCCTAACCAGCGCATCAAATTCGTTCCGGCCCGGAGGGCCTCCACCGGACGCCCTAGTCGGGCGCCGTTTATGCAGGCGTTAGCTACAAGGAAAGCTTGTGACCAAATTTGGCATAGCGATAACCGTAATATATGTGGCAGTAATCAGTCTGTTTCGCTGGAATAGCTTTTCTGAGCTAGCGACGATACCTCTTAATGAATTTGGTGATTTTTTTGCGGGTGTCTTCGGTCCGTTAATGTTGTTTTGGCTGATTCTTGGGTACATGCAGCAGCAGTCAGAGTTGCGGCAAAACACACGAGCCCTAGAGCTACAAGCTGATGAATTGAAAAAATCCGTTGAACAGCATAAAGAGTTAGTGAAAGCTACAAGAGAACAAGTCCAAGCAGATTTGAAATCCCTAGAAATAGAAGAAATTAGGTCGCTCAGAGAGGCACATCCGCATTTTACTATTACCGGGGCTGGTAAGGGGATGACTCAAGGTGATAAGAAAACGTTTAATATTCATATCCTGAACTCAGGGCAGCCCGCGTCTGGAGTCTTTTTCACAACAGAGCCTGAAATCAAGCAGATCCCCAAAAACAGTATTGTTCATTACTTTGAGTCGGGAAAAAGACACAAGCTAACGTGGGATACACATACTAGTGGTGAGGCTCCGTCAGAATTGAAGCTGATAATAAACTGCAAAGATTCGAACACAGCTAATTACACGAAAGTATTCCACATGGTGTTGGATGAAAACGATCAATATCACCTTACCGACTCAGCATGGGTAAGCTAACAAGGTGGTCAACGGGACGCCAACTACGCTGCGCTTCGTCGGCGCCCATTACCACTGGCGTTATGAGGGGAAAATGGATTTATGCCCAAGTTACGAGTAGTCGCGTTTTCCATCCTCTTTTTCGGCGTGGCTTTTTCGGCAGTCTCCCTTATTTTCTATTTCGGGGATTGGCAAAGGCTGGCTTTGGTTGGTTCAGCTGGTGTGTTTGTCGGCTTGGTTGCCGCACCGACCATTGAGCCAAAGGTGTTCAAGCACGCCTGGGCTTATGAGTTGATTTTTGGGGCTCTGGCAGGATCGATGCTGGGGTTGGTATTTGGAGTAGAAGCGGAAGCTGCAGGTGTTGGGGCTTTATTGGGCGGGGTTCTTGGTTATCTTGCGCCGTATTGGATCAAGCATGTACCAATCCCTTAAAACTCATAACAAGGCCATTAAGTCTGTTCCGGGCCGATGGCCCTCCACCGGACGCCCTTGTCAGGGCGCCGCTTATGGCTGGCGTTATAAATCCTTACCGGAGGGCTTGTGAGCATCAGGCCGGCAATGTTGGTAGATAAACATGAAATCGAGC
>NZ_JAHKPI010000005.1 GCF_018860425.1 Marinobacter sp. F3R08
TAAAACTCATTTTCTTCAGCACTTTCAAACAGTTATCTCTCGATTTCCGAACCGCCTCAGTGGCGTTCCCCTCGAAAGAGATGCGCATTCTACAGGCGTCAGAGAAACTGTCAACGACGTTTTTAAATTAATTGGCAAGTATCTCGGTTTCCCCCTACTCCCCCGCTCAGATATCGATCAAACCGGTCGCTTTTCAGGCAATACCGGGACTCTTCTGCGGGAAATCAAGTCGACAGGCAATAGCAGCTAACGAACCTGGTAATGCCAACTTCTATCTGACGCGACGTATACCTGTTGTCGTAAAGAACCTGTCTTGGGAAAAAGATCAGTTCACGGCACTCTAGGAACGCCAGGCAGACCGAGGCCAAACGCGCCATACATGGGCAAGAATCGCGGAGACTAGGCAAGAAAGATCAGAGGGAACGCTGCAAGAGGAGAGAATGCCCCCGAACCTCGCCAGAGAGGTCCGGGGAACAGGGAAGTCAATCAGCAGTATCAGCCGCTTTTCGCGGCTTACCGCGAAACAGGGCACGTACCGGGCCAGACAAGGCGTACAACAGGAACCCTGTAAAGAGCACGGTAGCCGGATCAAGAGCGACTACGACAAATACCAGCACAACAAGAAGAATCGCGGCGAAAGGTACGCGGCCACGAAGATCCAGATCTTTAAAGCTGCGGTACAGGATATTGCTGACCATCAGAACACCGGTTCCTCCAACCACGAACATCGTCAACAACGTAAGCCAAGTGGACGGTTCGAAAAGATGAAAGCACCAGACCAGGCCAGCAACACAGGCCGCCGCAGCAGGACTTGGCAAACCAACAAAGAATTTTTTGTCGACCGAACCAATCTGCGTATTGAAACGAGCCAAACGCAAGGCTGCCCCGGCCACGTAGATAAAGGTGATGGCCCAGCCAACTTTATCGAAAGCGTTCAGGGACCAGAAAAAGGCAACAAGCCCCGGAGCAACACCAAAAGCCACCATATCGGCAAGGCTGTCGTACTCCTCGCCGAACTTGCTCTGGGTGTTGGTCATCCTGGCTACACGACCATCCAGACCATCCAGGATCATCGAGACAAAAATGGCAATTGCAGCGTTATCAAAGACGCCGTTTGCAGCAGATACTATGGCATAGAAGCCCGAAAACAGAGACGCTGTTGTGAGGGCGTTTGGAAGGAGGTAGATACCCTTGCGACGAACTGGCGCACCCTCAACAAGCTCTTCTTCGACCACTTCCCCGGCCTCCACTTCATACTCCGGGGCTTGATTATCTTCGGCGGATTTTCTTTCTTCAGTCATTCCCACTACTCCGGAAAGCATTTGGGCGGAGTATATACGAAAAACGCGGCCACCCGGGCCGCGTTTTTCAAAACCAGGCGGAATTCCGCTTAGTTTTTGTCCTTATCCACGATCTTGTTCGCGGAGATCCACGGCATCATTCCTCGCAGCTTCTCACCAACGACTTCGATGTCGTGAGCAGCGTTCTGACGACGACGCGCAGTCATGGACGGGTAGTTCAGAGCGCCTTCAGAGATAAACATCTTGGCGTACTCACCACTCTGGATACGCTTCAGTGCGTTGCGCATGGCTTCACGGGACTCCTCGTTGATAACCTCAGGCCCTGTCACGTATTCACCGTACTCCGCATTATTGGAGATGGAGTAGTTCATATTCGCGATGCCACCTTCGTACATCAGGTCCACGATCAGCTTCAGCTCATGCAGACACTCAAAGTAAGCCATTTCTGGTGCATAACCGGCTTCAACCAGAGTCTCGAAGCCAGCTTTGACCAATTCCACGGCGCCACCACACAGAACCGCCTGCTCGCCGAACAGATCGGTTTCAGTCTCATCCTTGAAGGACGTCTCGATGATACCTGTACGACCGCCACCAATACCGCTAGCGTATGACAAAGCCAGGTTCTTGGCGTTGCCGGAGGCATCCTGGAAAATCGCAATGAGGTCGGGAATACCGCCACCATTGGCAAACTCGGTGCGAACCGTATGACCAGGTGCCTTGGGGGCAACCATGATAACGTCCAGATCTTTGCGCGGCACAATCTGGTTGTAGTGGATAGCAAAGCCATGGGCGAATGCCAGAGTTGCGCCCTGCTTCAGGTTCGGCTCGATTTCAGCGGCATAGAGCTGAGCCTGAAACTCATCCGGGGTAAGAACCATCACCACGTCGGCTGCAGCAACAGCAGAAGGCACATCATTGGTCTTCAGGCCATAGGCTTCCGCCTTGGCGATTGAAGAAGAACCGGGGCGCAGACCCACGGTTACGTCAACGCCGGATTCCTTCAGGTTGCAAGCGTGAGCATGCCCCTGAGAACCGAAGCCGATGATGGCAACTTTCTTGCCCTGGATGATGGAAAGATCGCAATCCTTATCGTAGTAAACCTGCATGAGAAACCTCTGTTATTTGTGATGACCCCGGAGGGCCAAAATGTTCAAACCCTGTTTGAAATTGTTAAAGGCTGAGCACCTTCTCGCCCCGGGCGATACCGGACACACCACTGCGCACCACTTCCAGCACGCCCGAAGTGCCGACGGCCTGAATAAAGCCGTCCAGCTTATCGCTGTCACCCGCCAGCTGCACCGTGTAAACCGAACTGGTCACATCAACAATCTGGCCACGAAAGATATCTACCGTACGCTTGATCTCGGCACGCTGAGAGCCGGTGGCTTTCAGCTTCACCAGCATCAGCTCGCGCTCAATATGGGCACCTTCGGTCAGATCCACCAATTTAACCACTTCAATAAGCTTGTTAAGTTGCTTGGTAATCTGTTCGATCACCTTATCCGAGCCCGACGTGGTCACAGTCAGACGGGACAGGGACTCATCTTCGGTCGGGGCCACAGTCAGTGTTTCGATATTATAGTTACGCTGGGAGAACAAACCGACAACTCTTGACAGTGCTCCCGGTTCGTTCTCAAGCAAAACAGAAATGATTCGACGCATGATCACACCCTCTCCGTTTTGCTGAGCCACATATCCTTCATGGCACCACGGGCAACCTGCATCGGATACACGTGTTCAAACCGATCCACATAGATATCCACGAATACCAGGTCATCTTTCATTGCCAGAACTTCTTTCAGCTTGGTCTCCAGATCTTCCTTCTTTTCAATCCGGACACCACGGTGGCCGTATGACTCCGCCAGCTTGATGAAATCAGGCAGCGACTCCATATAAGACTCGGCATGACGGGATTCGTAGTTCATATCCTGCCATTGCTTCACCATGCCCAACGCCTGGTTATTCAGGTTAATAATTTTCACTGGCAGGTTGTATTGTTTGCAGGTGGACAGCTCCTGAATATTCATCTGGATACTACCTTCACCTGTAATGCACAGAACCTCATCGTCCGGATGGGTCAACTTGACCCCCATGGCTGCGGGCAATCCGAACCCCATGGTGCCCAGACCACCGGAGTTGATCCAGCGGTTAGGCTTATCGAACTTATAATACTGGGCAGCAAACATCTGGTGCTGGCCAACATCGGAAGCTACGAATGCCTCACCATTGGTCAGACGACACAGCATTTCAATCACTTCCTGCGGCTTGATCACATCGGGACTTGTCTCATACCGCATGCCATGAAATGCCCGCCATTCGTCAATCTGCTTCCACCAGGAAGCAATCGCATCCGAGTCGGGCTTTTCCTTGCTTTCCCTGACCAGCGACAACATTTCCTTGAGCACCGCGTCTACTGGCCCAACAATCGGCACATCTGCATCTACCGTCTTGGAAATCGAAGCGGGATCAATGTCGATATGGATAATTCGAGCACCCGGACAGAACTTCTCGGTCGCATTGGTAACGCGATCGTCGAAGCGGGCCCCTACACAGAGGATCAGATCCGAGTGATGCATGGCCATATTGGCTTCGTAGGTGCCATGCATACCAAGCCAGCCGAGGTGCTGCTTGTCACTGGCCGGGTAACAGCCAATGCCCATCAGCGTATTGGTGATCGGATACCCCAGCATCCGGACCAGCTCGGTCAGTAGGTCCGACGCCTTGCCAAGAATTACCCCGCCGCCGGCGTAGATAATCGGTCGCTTGGCCGCCAGCATCATGTCGACCGCTTTCTTGATCTGACCCGCATGACCGCGGATAGCGGGATTATAGGAACGCAACTTGACCTTCTTCGGGTATAAGTACTCATACCGCTCATTCGGCGTGGTCATATCCTTGGGAATATCCACAACAACCGGGCCGGGACGGCCAGTGGCGGCGATATAGTACGCCTTGCGGATGATTTCCGGGATCTCCTCGGGATGACGAACGCTGAGGTTGTGCTTAACGACCGGGCGGGAGACGCCCATCATATCGGTTTCCTGGAAAGCGTCCTCACCTATAAGGGTGGACGCGACCTGCCCGCACAGAACCACCATCGGAATGGAATCCATAAATGCGGTGGCGATGCCAGTGATGGTGTTAGTGGCTCCAGGACCCGACGTCACCAGAACAGTCCCTGGCTTTCCGGTTGCACGGGCATAGCCATCAGCCATGTGGACCGCCGCTTGCTCGTGCCTCACCAGAATGTGCTTGACCTTGTCCTGCCTGAACAACGCATCATAAATATGAAGGGCTGCACCACCCGGATAGCCATATATGTATTCGATCCCTTCATCTTGAAGAGACCGGATCAGCATATCGGCGCCAGACAATAACTCCACGATTTTCTACCCTCTTCTACGAGTGAATGAGCCGGGACTGAGCCCGGTTGCCTGGATTCACGGTATCCCTGCTTCTTGTGAAAGCGGAACCGGCTACTCCTCCACACCGTGTTGAGAGGTTGTCTCCTGGCCAGCCGCCCTCCTGAGGGTTGCGGAGAACGGCCAATCAACGGGTTGCACGTAAGCAACAACCATCCCGCGACAGAGGCGCGGCACGTTCAGTGTGGTAATTAACGGGGGTTACTCGCTCGGGATTGCCTGCCGTATTGACCCCAGTCTTCAGGCAATCGGTAATTCTGACAGCGCGAAACTCCCTGTCAATAGCCCTTGCAGGATTCTGTGCCTATACTGGCCCAAGGTCGGTCATGCCCGACACAATTTCGATACAAAGTTTTGAACCAGATGGAAGAAAAACCTCAACTCAGGTGGCATGATAGGCGATAATGATCGGAGAAAAAACGGGCCCGGTTCATCCAGGTTGTCTACCTGCCCGGGAGCAGTGAACGTATGCGAGTAGAGCCATGAACAGAAAAATCCTGACGCTGACCTTATTAATGGTCATTGTACCAGGTGCCGCCATGGGCGCATCTGTGTACAAATGGACAGACGAAAACGGTGTTATTCATTTTGGCGACCGGCAGCCCACAGGCGCAAAGGCCGAACGGGTCAACGTTCGTTCAGGCACATCTGCGGATGCATCCGGCAATCAGCAAAGCCCTCAGGAACGCCTGCAGAACCAGCAGGAACAGCAGGCAACCGAAGCAGAACAGCGACAGGCAACGGCCGCTGAAGAAGCCCTGAGAAAACAGAGAGACGCAAACTGCGCGACGGCGCGCTCCAACCTGGATGTGATTAAGCTCAATGCACGTATACGGGTTGAAGAAAATGGAGAGCAGCGCTACCTCTCTGAGGAAGAGATCGCCGAGAAACGGGCGGAGTTTGAGCGGATAGCTGAAGAGAATTGTGAGCCTGCAGAGCAGTAACGTCGGGATAAGGGTCAGATGAAAACCTTCATCTGACCCTGAATTTCGACTCAAGCCTTGGTAAAGTCGAGCTGGTGATCCTTCACCTCCCCCCTGATCACATCACCTGGCACGAATTCTCCTTTGAGTAACCTCTGAGCCAGCGGATTCTCGATCATACGCTGGATAGCCCGCTTCAACGGCCGCGCTCCGTAGACCGGGTCGTACCCCACTTCGGCCAGCAATTCCATCGCAGCAGCATCCAACTCAAGCGTCATATCCTGCTCTTTCAAACGCTTGCTCAAAGACTCGATCTGAATCCGGGCAATGCCCTGGATCTGATTCTCCGCCAGGGGATGGAAGACCACCACCTCATCCACCCGATTGATGAACTCAGGCCGGAAGTGACTGCCTACCACCTCCATGACTGCATTTTTCATGGATTCGTAATTTCCCTCGCCGGCCTTCTGCTGGATGATGTCCGAGCCAAGGTTTGAGGTCATGACAATTACAGTGTTGCGGAAGTCCACGGTTCGACCCTGCCCATCCGTCAAGCGACCATCCTCAAGCACCTGCAGCAGAATGTTGAACACATCCGGATGCGCTTTTTCCACCTCATCCAGCAGCAATACTGAATAAGGCCTACGGCGAACAGCTTCGGTGAGGTAGCCGCCTTCCTCGTAGCCCACATACCCTGGAGGCGCACCAATCAGCCGAGCAACGGAATGCTTCTCCATAAACTCAGACATATCGATGCGAACCATAGCCTCCTCGGTATCGAACAAGAACGAGGCCAGAGACTTGCACAACTCGGTTTTACCTACACCAGTCGGCCCAAGGAACAGGAACGAACCGTTGGGGCGATTCGGATCAGACAGACCAGCCCGGGAGCGACGTACCGCGTTAGATACCGCTTCAACAGCTTCATCCTGACCAATAACCCGGTCGTGCAGTGCTTCTTCCATGCGCATCAGCTTATCGCGCTCACCCTCAAGCATCTTGGAGACTGGAATTCCGGTCCACTTGGAAACGATCTCGGCGATCTCCTCGTCTGTCACCCGGTTCCTGAGCAACTTCATTTCCATCATCTCGGCCTGACTGGCCATATCCAGCTGGCGCTCTAACTCGGGAATCTGGCCATACTGGAGTTCCGACATCTTGCCGAGATCACCTGCACGACGCGCGTTCTCGAGGTCAATCCGTGCCTGCTCCAGCCGGCTCTTGATCTTCTGAGAACCGTGAAGAGCCGCTTTTTCGGTATTCCAGACTTCCTCCAGGTCGGCGTATTCACGCTCAACACCGGTAATCACAGCGGACAATTCGGTCAGACGCTTTTTCGAAGCAGCATCGGTCTCTTTCTTGAGGGCCTCCCGCTCGATCTTCAGCTGTATCAGGCGACGCTCAAGGCGATCCAGTGCCTCCGGCTTGGAGTCCATCTCCATTCGAATCTGGGAAGCAGCCTCGTCCACCAGGTCAATGGCCTTATCCGGCAGCTGTCGGTCGGCAATATACCGGTGAGACAGTTTCGCGGCAGCAATGATGGCACCATCGGTCACTTCCACCCCGTGGTGGACCTCATAGCGCTCTTTCAGGCCTCGCAGGATAGCGATGGTATCTTCCTCGCTGGGCTCGCTGACCAGCACCTTCTGGAAGCGGCGCTCAAGAGCGGCATCTTTCTCAATGTTTTCACGATATTCATCAAGGGTGGTCGCACCCACACAGTGCAGTTCACCGCGAGCCAGGGCCGGCTTGAGCATATTACCGGCATCCATGGAACCTTCAGCCTTGCCGGCACCGACCATGGTGTGGATTTCGTCAATGAACAGGATGATCTGACCTTCCTGCTTTGAAAGTTCGTTCAGAACGGCTTTCAGACGCTCTTCGAACTCACCGCGGAATTTCGCGCCGGCAATCAGGGCACCCATATCGAGCGACAGGACTTTCTTGTCCTTGAGACCATCGGGCACCTCGCCGTTGACAATGCGCTGGGCAAGCCCCTCAACGATCGCCGTTTTACCCACGCCGGGTTCACCAATAAGCACCGGATTGTTTTTCCGACGCCGTTGCAGCACCTGGATCGTGCGTCGGATTTCGTCGTCGCGACCAATCACCGGATCCAGCTTTCCCGCCTCTGCCCGCTCGGTAAGATCGATGGTGTACTTTGACAGAGCCTGCCGGTTTTCTTCGGCGCCGGCGTCGTTGACGGCTTCGCCACCGCGGACCTCATCAATTGCCTTTTCCACGGCTCCTTTATCAACACCCTGCTCCCGCAGTACCCGGCCAAGAGTGCCGCGATCTTCTAGGGCGGCCAACAACATCAGCTCACTGGAGATGTACTGGTCTTTGCGCTTCTGGGCCAACTTGTCGGAAATGTTGAACAGACGCCCCATGTCATTGGACATGGAAACGTCACCGGCCGATCCCTGGACCTCCGGCAGGTTCTCGATTTCCCGAGCAATCGCCTGGCGAATACGTCCCGGCTCTGCACCGGCCTGCTTGAGCAGCGGCTTGATAGCGCTGCCCTCCTGATCCAGCAGTGCCTGCATCAGGTGCACCGGCTCGATGAAATTGTGATCTTTCCCGACCGCGATGGATTGCGCATCCGCGAGTGCGGTCTGCAGCTTGCTGGTCAGCTTGTCGATTCTCATGTGCTCATTCCCCAAATGTCTGCGAATACCGTGGTGCCGCTTGCGGCGGATATTCGATTGCTTTGACATTTAATGTAGGGGCAAGCGGAGGGACTTCAAGCGTGGCATCCGAGTATTCGTCAGAAAATTGACGGTCGTCATGTTTGGATTTTGTGCAATCCCGGGACGCACTTCAGCAGTAACGCGGCGAGATGAGGTCTTCAGCTGGGCGCTGAGCCTGTTATATCAACCAGATCAAGGTTGCCATGCGACCGGTCTGCCCATCTCTGCGGTAAGAAAAGAAGCGATCCGCATCGTTAACAGTACACATCCCTCCGCCAGTGACATCTGTAACACCGAGGTGATTGAGCCGCAATGTGGCAAGAGCGCAGAGATCTGCCATGAAATGCCCGGGGCGGGCGCCTTCAGTTTTGAAGGCAACAGCAAGATCCGGGTCGCTCTCTATGAACCCATCACGAACCTCCGGGCCGACCTCAAAGCTATCTGGGCCGATAGCCGGTCCAAGCCAGACTCGCAGAGCCTCAGGCGCGACCTCCATAGCGCTCACCAATTTCTCAATGACTCCGCCACACAGACTTCGCCAACCGCAGTGGGCGGCGCCAACCACCGTACCTTCGATATTCGCAAAAATAATGGGCAAACAATCGGCGGTGAGGACGGCGCATGCTATGCCCGGGTGGCGGGTATAGCTGGCATCAGCCTTTCTGATCTGCCCGATGTTTTCAGGGGTAAGCTCTACAACATCGGTGCCGTGGACCTGATCAAGCCAGCCAATCCGATCGATATCCAGTTGTATGTGCTCTGCGAGCCTTCTCCGGTTTTCCTGTACTTTGGCGGGAGAATCTCCGACATGCGCTCCCAAATTGAGGGTGGCCCAGGGCGGCCTGCTCATACCTCCCTCCCGGGTGGTGCTTATGGCCCGCACGCTACCCGACACAGGCCAGTCCGGCTTGATGGCGCTCTCATCAGTAATCACGGCTATCCAACTCCCGGGCGTGTTTGCGCAAGTCTTCGATCAGCGCAACCATATCCTCGGGCAAAGGAACCTCCCAGGTCAGGATTTCACCGGTTTCCGGATGTTCCAGGGTCAACTGCCGGGCGTGAAGAGCCTGACGATTGAACGCCGAGAGAGCCTCCCGGAGCTCTTCGGTGGTTCCCTTGGGCAACCTGAGTCGACCACCGTATAACGGATCGCCCACCAGCGGGTGTTTCACATAGGCCATATGCACCCGGATCTGATGCGTTCGCCCGCTCTCCAGCTTGCAACGAACGTGCGTGTGCGCCGAAAAACGCTCCACCAAACGATAGTGTGTGACCGCCGGTTTACCAGAGGCAACCACTGCCATTTTCTTGCGCTCCCGCGGATGACGGCCAATCGGCGCATCAACCGTAGCACCGCCGGTAAGGGTACCGACCACGACGGCCTCATACTCGCGCCCCATGGTTCGGGTTTGCAGTTGATCGACCAGTGACGTATGCGCAATGAGACTGCGAGCAACAACCATGATCCCAGACGTATCTTTGTCGAGGCGGTGTACAATACCTGCCCTGGGTAAATTCTCGACTTCAGGCGCGTAATTCAACAGCGCATTGACGAGCGTTCCATCGGCATGTCCGGCAGCCGGATGTACCACCAGGCCCGCAGGTTTATTGATTACCAGCAAGTGCTCGTCCTGGTACACAATATCCAGAGAGATTTCCTCCGCCTGCCAGCTCACCTGAGCCTCTGGCTCGGCATCGAGCATCAGCCGGTCATCCAGCATCACTTTGTCCCGAGGCTTTCGCGCCTCACCATTCACCGTCAACGCGCCGCTTTTAATCCAGGACTGCAGTCGGGATCGGGAATGTTCAGGCATCAGTTCTGCTGCGGCCTGGTCAAGCCGTCGATCACTCAATTCCGGCGGCACAACAAAATTGGCAACGATTCGTTTTTCAGATGACATTAAGCCCCCAGGGCCTGTGTGTGTTACGTTTCGGTCAGATTACTTGAAACAACGGGGCGTTCCTCTGCACATGGAGAGCGTTCCCCGCTACAATGACTGCCCTTGAATTAATCGACATTATACGGGATTCCGGAATGAGATCAGGTCTTCGTTTACTGCTACTTTCCACACTGGTTGTTCTGGTCAGTGCCTGCGCCTCCCACAAGCAGGAAGAAGTGCTTCCGGAGAAGACCTATTATGAGAACGCCCGCCAGGCCATGAACTCTGGCAATTTCAACGAGGCAGAGCAAAATCTTGATTCTCTTGAAACTTACTATCCGTTTGGCCGCTACGCCGAACAGGCACAGCTCGACCTGATTTATGCCCGCTACCAGAATCTGGATCTTGAGGGCTCCCGCGCGGCGGCCGACCGCTTTCTGCGCCTTAACCCTCAAAGCGACCATGCGGACTACGCGCTTTACATGCGCGGTCTTGCTTCATACAACCTGGACATCGGGCTTGCTGCACGCTACTTCCCTATCGAAGCGGCAGCCCGGGATCCAGGCGAACAGCTGCAGTCTTTTCGGGATTTTTCGGAACTGCTGAGCCGCTACCCTGATAGCCAATACGTCGCAGATGCCCGCCAGCGAATGATTGCCGTGCGCAATCGCATGGCGGAACTTGAACTTCACGCCGCCCGCTATTACGTCAAACGCCAGGCTTATGTCGCTGCCAACAATCGGGCGAGATACATCATCGAAAATTATCCGACGGCCACAGTTACCGAAGAAGCCCTCATTATCCTCGCGGAAACGTTCCGTTTTCTTGATCTGAACAAAGGAGCCCAGGATGCTGTTGCCATGCTTCGCACCAATTTCCCGGACAGCGAGGCGTTCAATGACAGTGGCGAGTTCGAGGTGAATCTTCTAAAAGGAGAAAATCGTTCACTGATGAACGCTGTCACCTTTGGCCTCATGGGCGACGAGTAAGACCAGAAACCGGGGTCAGATCAGAACAGAATCTGATCCCGGGCGCCCGCGTTACTTACCACTCTTCCAACCGTTCGTAATTGGATAGCGACGGTCCTTGCCAAATCCTCGCTCGGTAATCCTCACACCAATCGGCGCCTGCCGACGCTTGTACTCGTTAATGTCCACCAGGCGGATAACCCGCTCAACGTCAACTCGGGCAAAGCCCTCTGCAATGATCGCGTCGGCGCTGAAATCTCGCTCTACATAGAGATTCAGAATCTGATCCAGCACGTCGTAACCGGGCAAACTGTCTTCGTCTTTCTGGTCGGGCGCCAGCTCGGCAGACGGAGGCCGGGTGATCACCCGCCCGGGAATGATCTCTTCCTTGGCGAGCGTATTGCGGTATCTGGCCAAACGGAATACCAGGGTTTTAGGCACATCTTTCAGGACGTCAAAGCCGCCAGCCATATCGCCATAGAGGGTTGAGTAACCCACCGCCATCTCGCTCTTGTTCCCGGTTGTCAGTACCAGTGAACCGAACTTGTTGGACAGAGACATCAGCAGGACACCACGCAGGCGCGCTTGCAGGTTTTCCTCCGTTGTGTCCGGAGTAGTGCCTTCGAACGGGGCAGCCAAGGTTTCCATGAACGCATCGTACATAGGCTCAATGGAAAACACGTCATATTGAACGCCCAACGCAATGGCCTCAGCCTCGGCGTCTTCAAGACTCATGCTGGAGGTGTAGCGAAACGGCATCATCACCGCTCGGACCCGGTCCTTTCCCAGTGCATCAGCAGCGACCGCCAGAGTCACCGCCGAATCGATGCCTCCTGAAAGGCCAAGTACCACCGATTTAAAGCCGTTCTTGTTCACGTAATCCCGAACACCCGTCACCAAGGCGTTATAGACATTGGCCTCTAACGACGGCTCTTCCGGCAATGGCTGGGACACAGGTTGGCAATGATGTTCACAAAGGAAGTCTACCGGGTACAGTCCCTCTTCGAATTGAGCCACCTCTGCCGTGAGCTCGCCCGAATGGTCAAAAACCATGGAACCACCATCGAAAACCAGTTCGTCCTGGCCACCCACCAGATTGACGTACACGATACTGACCAGATTCTCACGGGACTTACGTTCCAGGAGCGCCTTACGACGTGCCTGCTTGTCGATATCGTAAGGCGATGCATTCAGATTCAGGATCAAGCGAGCACCAGCGGCGGCACAGTCCTCCACCGGCCCGTCCTTCCAGAGATCTTCACAGACAGTGATGCCTACAGGAACGCCCCGGATATCAAGTGTCAGAACCTCTTGCCCTTCCGAGAAATATCGCTTCTCGTCAAACACCTGATAGTTAGGCGGGAAACGCTTGAAATATCTGCCCGTAATTTCTCCACCATCAATCACCACCGCCGCATTGTACAGGTGCGCGCCCTGACGCAGAGGAGCACCGATAACGATCACCGGTTCCAGCGGTTCCGCCTGCAATCGCTCCAGAGCTTCGCTAACCCGCACTTCCAGGCTTGGACGCAGCAGCAAATCTTCCGGCGGATAACCAGTCAGGCACAGTTCCGGGAAAACCACAATATCCGCCTGATATTCAGACCATGCCCGCCGAGCTGCCTCCAGGACAAGCTTCGTATTACCGGGTATATCACCCACCAGAAAATCCAGCTGGGCCATCACTACCCGCAATTTTCTGGCAGACACCGCGGTCGCTGCCTGGTTTCCGGACACGGACATAAATCGGCTCCTGTAACTCATTGCCATGAAAAGGCTATTATAACCCCGCAGAGAGGTGAATTTCCTCCGACCAACAGCGGATTCCAGTAAATCATGGCAGCAGAGACACCAGAACAACCGGCCGAAACGCTCGGGAAGTCCAACCCAACACCTCCGAGCCTGCAACATGAAAAGCTATTCAGGATCTACAACGTATATCGACTGGTCATAAGCCTGATATTGGTCGGGTTACTTTTTATAGATCCAATCAATTTTGATATGAGTTTCCGCCTGCTGGCGTACTATCAGGCGGGCGTATCCGTATATCTGGCGCTGAACGCTTTTATTGCCCTGCTGCTAATCGCCGGATTTCATCCAAGCCAACGCCACATTACTCTTTCAATTCTGCTGGATATCCTGATCATGCACGGCTTGCTGCTTGCCAGCACAGGTATTACTAACGGTCTTGCCAACCTGGTAATCGTGTCCGTAGCGGCGGGCAATATTCTGACGCCGAGCCGCATGGGAACCTTCTATGCGGCTCTGGCTGCAATATGCTCTCTGGGGGTTTCAGTGGGGGCGGTTCTGGCTTTTGGAGAGTCCGGCGACGACATTGTCCGTGCCGGATCGCTCGGCATCCTTTACTTTGCGGCCGCTTTCATCCTGCAAAGCATCTCTCGCCGAATGATGCGCAGCGAAGCATTGGCCAGCAGCCGGGCCCGCAGTATCGCCGAGCTGGAAAAAATCAACCAACAGATTATTCAGCGCATGCGCACTGGTATTCTGGTACTTGACCGATTCGGTCAGATCCGCCTTGCCAACGCGGCTGCAGAAGAGCTTCTATACGGCGCCCCCAAAGCGGCGGAACCGATTCATGAGCGTACAACTGTATTGCCAAGGCCACTTAAACAGGGGCTCGACACCTGGTTAAAAGATCCTGCACAGCGAATTGAGGCGTTCCAGGCATCACCGACATCACCGCTGCTACAGGCAAACTTTACCCAGCTGGACCAGGACCGGGGTGACCAGATTCTCGTTTTCATTGAAGACATGAGCAAAGTCACCCAGCAGGCCCAGCAGATGAAACTTGCATCGTTGGGGCGACTGACTGCGGGTATCGCCCATGAGATACGCAATCCACTCGGTGCAATCAGTCATGCGGCACAACTGATGGAAGAAGCACCCGACCTTGAAGACGGCGACAGACACATGCTGGAGATTATTCGGCGTCATTCCCGCCGGGTGAACGGGATTATTGAGAATGTCCTTGACCTTTCTCGGCGCCGAGCGGCCAATGCGGATCTGATAGAACTGGCGCCCTGGCTCCAGGAATTCCGGGAAGACTTTCTGCAGACACAGGACGATGACTGTACCGATGCCAACATCGTACTCAAAATTGACCCGCAGTTGCCGTCAGCCAGATTCGACAAAAGTCAGATAGAGCAGGTCATGGTTAACCTGTGCGACAACGGCCTGCGCTACAGCCAGCAACACTCAGGACAACGAAAAATAGGGATACATGCCGGGGCAACCGATGACGGCGAACGGGCCTACATCGATGTTCGTGACATGGGGCCCGGAATTGCGCCAGAAAACCGGGACTCCGTTTTCGAGCCATTTTATACGACGGACAAGGCGGGAACCGGCCTCGGGCTTTATCTGGCCCGAGAACTGTGCGAGGCTAATCAGGCACATCTCTCCCTGGTAGAAGATGATAAACCTGGCTGCTGTTTCCGTATTACCTTTGCTCATCCGGGGCGAATGATCTGACCACGCACCGGTGGATATCGGGCGTTTGAACAACGACATGGAACCGACAATAAAAGATGACCACACACACAGCGCTTATCGTTGATGATGAACCGGACATCCGGGGATTGCTTGAAATCACCCTCACCCGGATGGGTATAAAAACCTTCGCGGCGCCAGACGTCTCCAGCGCCAAACAGCTGCTGGAGGAAAACAAGCCCAATCTCTGCCTGACTGACATGAACCTGCCGGATGGCAACGGTATCGAACTGGTGCAGTGGATACAGCGACACACACCCGCCACCCCGGTTGCCGTGATTACCGCTTATGGCAACATGGACACTGCGATCGAATCACTCAAAGCGGGCGCTTTCGATTTCGTATCCAAACCGGTCGAGTTGCCGCGGTTGCGGGAACTTGTCACCAGCGCGTTGAAGCTGTCGAGCCCCAAAGCTGAGATTGAAGAAGCGATCGATGAACCTGGCCTGCTGCTTGGCAACTCGCCGCAAATCAGCAAGCTTCGCAACCAGACCCGCAAACTGGCCCGAAGCCAGGCGCCGGTGTTTATCAGTGGCGAGTCGGGTAGCGGTAAGGAACTGGTCGCCAGAATGATCCATCTTCAGGGGCCCCGACGCGAAGGTCCGTTTATTGCCGTTAACTGTGGCGCCATTCCCTCTGAATTGATGGAAAGCGAATTCTTTGGCCACAAAAAAGGCAGTTTTACTGGCGCCCTTGAAAACAAGGACGGCCTGTTCCGATCGGCCAACGGCGGCACATTATTCCTGGATGAGGTCGCAGATTTGCCCTTGGCCATGCAGGTTAAACTACTCCGCGCGATTCAGGAGAAAGCCGTTCGGCCGGTCGGCGATACCAAAGAAGCGCCGGTGGATATCCGGGTCTTGAGTGCCACTCACAAAAACCTTCCGGAACTGGTGCAGGAAGGCAGTTTCCGCCAGGATCTTTTCTACCGTATCAACGTGATCGAGCTGGCAGTCCCACCTTTGCGGGAACGGCCGGACGACATCCCCCTGCTCTCCGACCATATTCTGCAGCGAATCGCGAAAGAGTATGAATGCGACCCCGCATCGTTAACGCCCACTGCCGTCGAACGGCTTCGGGACTACGACTTCCCTGGCAATGTCCGGGAACTGGAAAACATATTGGAGCGCGCATTTACCCTGTGCGATGCGGACCAGATTAACGCCGACGATCTCCATCTGGGGAATGGCGTTCAGCATGCACCCTCCGCCTCCCAAATCATCGCAGAGCGTCATACTGGTGAAAGCGTATCGGTTCCGGACGGAGCAATTGATCTTGAGGGTTACCTGGAAAAAATCGAACGACAGGCCATTGAGAAAGCTCTGGACGCGACACGGTGGAATAAAACCGCCGCAGCAAAACGATTGGGAATCAGTTTCCGGGCATTGAGGTACCGTCTAAAGAAACTGGGCATGGAGTGAGAAATTTCCTACACGGATCCTCTCTCTGATCCTCTGATTTCCAACACGAAGACTTGTTAACGTCCCAGCTCTCAGAAGGAGATCTTCAGACACGCGCTTTCAGGATGAAAGCCAACAATAGGATCAAGGATGATCACGTTAAAGCAGCCGCAACGAGCCTTCAGCCTCATCGAGCTGGCCGTTGTCACAGTCATAATCATTACTCTGGCCACTATCGCGTTTCCGGCAACTCAGAACCTTGTAGACAATTCTCAGCAACGAGCCGTTGTGAACGACATTCTCGGCTTCCTGGCGATGGGGCGCGAGCGATCGGTACTTACAGGCACCGTCCTCACCCTGTGTCCCCTGACGACCACAGGAAGCTGCGGAAAAGACTGGAGCAAACCGCTGACGCTGTTCCGGGATCCCGGCAACAAACGGAAGCTGTCCTCCAAAGATCATGTGGTTCATGTGTTAATGCCACCCAAGAGAGGCTTTCTGAAGGCCGCCTCCTTACACAAGAGCTTTTTCCAGTACCGCCCTGACGGCAGAATCCTGAGTGACCTTGGCAACATAACCTGGTGCCCTGACGACAAGAATCCCCGAAAAGCCGTACATTTTGTTATCCGAAAAGGCGGAACCATTCGGATTGCCAAGGATACCAATGGAGACGGCATCCCTGACAAAGCAAATGGCAAACTACTGCAATGCTGAGAACTCAAGCCACCGTTTCGGACTTACCAACAATCCGACTCGGCGGCGCCCTTTTCTCCTGATTGCTCAAGGGTCAGTGTTCCACAGCGGTCATCTCCCTGCCCACCAACGGGCGTGGCAACCAACGTGAAACTGTTCTTGGCAACTGCACTGAGCGTGAGATTGTACATCGCCGTCCCCGACTCCGGAGACTGAGTCTGAGGTAACGTTGGCGTACCACCTCCGGTGTAGTCATAGTTCTGCTGCAAGTACTTTCTTTCCATCCACTGGGCCAGCTCCATCAGATCTGCCTGAGCATTGGTTCTGTGGGTGGCCAGCATGTTGTTTCGATAGGACGGGTAGGCTATCGAGGCAATGATGCCGATAATGACCACCACGATCATCACCTCAATCAGCGTAAACCCGCGGCTACGTCCCCACTCCGGGAGCTTTGAATTCATCATTCTGTGATCTCCCTCCAGCCTTTACGACCGAGTACGTCATCAAAAGGATCCAGCTCGATAAAGCCAGCCCCACCACCGCTAGTTCCAAAGGTCAGCAAGCTGCCCCAGGTTGCCAGCTGCGAGGGCGTCCCGCCATCCACATGGATCCCTGCCACATCAGACTCATAGTTCGCGAAGGCCTTGTAGACAGGTGTACTGCCCTTCGCCCGAATGATCTCGAAGCCAAGCACCCATCCGTCACCACCGCCCAGGCATGGATCGGAGCCTGGAATCAAGGTATTAACGTACACGTACTCTCCCCGAATAATCGGATAATTAACCACGCGCTCACCCGATGTCGGTAACTCCACATACCACCCTCTATCGACCTGGTAATCAACGCGGTCATCTTCTCCGTCGTTAATCTGGCGATCACCTGAACCCAGGTTCTTCCAACCGACGTTCAGCAGGTCATTTTTGGTGAGTGTATAGTTCACATCGGTGACCTCGTGAACCGAATAGAAATGCCGGTCCCCTGTATAGCCATGATCACCACTTTCAAGATACTTGCCAGTGCCGAACAGAATCATCAGATTCGGATCCGTTCCACTGTTCTCTCCACCCAACCCGACAGCAGGTGCTGATGTAATCGGCTCACCGCCGGTATTGAAATAGGCTCTTCCGTCATGTGCCGTATCAACAACACCATCCACATCAATTTCAGCGACCCACAGATTTCCATCCAGATCACCTGCATAAACACGATCAACCAGGTAATCGGGCTCACCGGTTTCAAGATCCGTATCAACCAGAGTCAGCGGAGAGAGGCCCGTTCCGCCTGATTCGAAGGAGTGGTATTCAACCTCACTGTTGCTCCACTTGCCGTCGAGCCCACCCTCGAGGTCCAGCATAAAGAACCCTGTCTTGCCCGAGTTATAACCTGTCGGAACAAAGACAGTCCATCTAACCTTCTTGTCCGGCCAGCGCATCAGGGCGACCTGAGGAGGTTCGGTGATATACCCGAGGTCCGGATGGGTGAACTCCCAGAGAACAAGTTCGTCTGCGTTATCCTCAGAGAATTCATCCGGATTGGTGATATCAAGCGCAAAAATACCTTTGGCACCAGCTCGGGCACCACCAATCAGAACCGTTCTCCAGTCGGCCGGTCCATTCTCCCGTCCTTTCGAGTAGACGTCGACGACCTCAAGATTCAGGTCCACATAGAACCGGTGGTCATACCCTGGCTCTGTCAGGTAGTGCAAACCTTCTTCCTCTTCCGTGGAAGATATGAACGAAGGTACGTACGCCAAGACCTCACTGCCGCCGCCCTCAGCGTAATCGGTTGCCTTGAAACCGTGCAGCATGCCATCGTTGGCGCCAACATATACGACAGGCGTGCGATCAATCTTTTCGTTATGGAAAACGGTGTAGAGCCCGTCTCCTATTGTACTGTCGTTGGGCCAACTGGAATCCGGCGCACCCACGAATCGTGGTGTTGAATTGACCATTGTGCCAAGCAGATGCTGGCGCTGACGGAACAAACTGCCATCACCATTGTTTTCCGATTCGAACGTCGCTTTACGCTTGCCCCTTAAATAGTCCAACCGCTTTTTAGCAAACGCGTCATCGGCATCAACTGCCAGATCCGACTTCTGCGCTGTATCCAGGTTACCCCAGAACGTCGATTCAGACCTGAATGCAACGCCTTCGCCATCGTCAGAATTGTACGTCAACACTACCCGCTCGTCCGGATCCAAGCTGTCGAGTGCCGCTCTTGCAGACCAGGCTACGCTGTCTTCGACTTCCGCCGGACTCCCTGAACTCCCCTTCGTAACGGTCCTTGCCTCCAGCTCCCCAGACCACCCGTTCGGATCAAACTTGCTTGAGAAAATCAAGGCGTCGTCGGCCTCGATGGTTGCAACGTTGAAATCAACCCCCGACGCAGAACCGGCCATTCCCAAATAACGGTCCAGAAGGTCCTGCAGCTCTACCTGGAAAGTGGCCGGGTCACCAGCACTAAAGAAATCGCCTCGTCCGTTGACTGACGCATGAAGCAAGTCATTGATTTTATCTTCATTGCTGCTCCCGCCCCACCAGTCAATCGGAGTGCCATTAAGTGCCGCAGATATCGCTTCATCGCGGGACACAGACCCCTCGACGCCGAACCCAATGCCAAACGTCATCATGTGTTGCCAGAAGGCAGGATCGGCGAGCGTTTCACGGGTGCCATCATTGTTAACGTCTTCGACGGCATCCGTAGTCGGGACAAAATTATCGATATCGGGTCTCAGGTCATTCTTCCAGTAATAGGCCGCAATATCTCCCAACGTCACCCAACTGTTGAAGTTGTCCGAATAGGGAGCTTCCGCCACGTACCCGGCGGAATTTCCGTCACTCGTATACACAGGCCCATCGGAACCATCAGCATGTTCGTTCAAATTTGCACGTGCACTTGAACTCGTACTGTAATAACCGTCAGTCATCAGCATCGTAGCTGAAATGCGACATTCTCTGGCCGGGTTTCCAGTGCTTTTCGATTGAGACGGGGTTTCCAGCCATGCCCTTTCGCTTTTCCTGAAGTACTCACCAGCACCTTCCAGGGCAGACAAAAGAGGTGTTGATCCTCCTGCATTTTCGCCATAAAGCCAGTCAATGAAGTCTTCCCTCACGTCCTCGAAAGGCCTCACACCCTCGAGCACCCCTCGGATCCCGGAAGCGTCATCAACCGTTCCGTTACCTTTGTTGATCCGCCCCCATCCGAGACGGAATTGGTCGCTGAGATCAGGGTTGGCGAATACAGTGCCAATGCCGGCCTTCGCGGCCATTTCACGCGTTCTGTAGTAGGAGAACCAGTTCGCGAAATTTTCACGCTCAGCGGTTCCGACGACTATCTTGTTATAACAACCGTCATTATATGGGTTACTGGTGCACCAGCCGCTGCCTGAAAAGTTGTAATAGAACGCAGCCTCGGCGTTAGCGCCGTTTTCAGTTAGCGTAAACCCCCGCCCCCCGTAACTGTACGGGTCCATAATCGCTCGAAAGTTATTCGATAGATTAACTCTCGCCGAGGATGAGGAATAACCGTCTGCGGCTGCGTTGGTAAAATCAGCCGTATCCATACTAGTACCGTCTGCCCTCAGTGGAGGCACGTACTGAATATCAGGATTGTAATAAACCTTGTTGAGATAGCTCGATGCCAGAAAGCGGTTGCCGCTGATCCGGCAGCGGTAGGGGTTCAATCCTGCATAAGAGGAATTCGAATAACAGTTTCCGCTAAAATCTGCCTGACCGATAAGACCATCTGGCATATACCCCCATAGCATCGATCCAGAATCATCCAACATGAACATCAAGTTGGGGTCTACCCCTCCGCCTGCCATCAACGGCTTATGGGAAAAGTTGACATCCCCCCAACCAGATACCGGGAGAATCATGATCATGCCCAGAGTCGCTACCCGAGCTTTAAATTGTTTGAACATAGCTGCCATCCTCATCCTTCAGAAGACTCAATATTATTGGCGCTGATAAAATAATAGCTTTCAATGATTTTCCGGCTTTGTTCTGATGGCCCAATGGCCATTACAACAATTCGCATGGATTCGGCCTGAACCGATATTTCAGAGTCTCCAGGTCCAGCAGCACCACCACCCCCATAGGTATCCCCGGTACCCTCAAAGTTCAGATTTCTGAGGCTCCGATCACCTACGGCACCGGGCAATACCGATACCCGGCCGAGATACTCAATGAAATATTTGGGCTCCAGGCCATCTACCGGATCTGCTTTTAAAACCAGTTCATCGTCTTCCCAGGTAGCGTCATCCAATACGGGCGGAGCAAATCCGGCCCAATGCCAGCCGTCCTCGGGGTCTGAACTGTAGTCATCTTCGTCTTCATTGAGCTCGCCGAAATTTTCCAGGCTATCCAGCGATTCAAGGCTGTCTTCAATCTCCCTCAAGGCGGCTTCAGCGGCCTCAAGCGTGATCAGACCTTCCCGGCTGGAGTTTGACATACGTTCCTGCATGACAGAGTTCTGCATAGAGGACGTAGCCAACAGCGATAAAACCAATAGAATAATCAGTGACATCAAGAGGGCTATGCCCTTTTGCCTGTACATCATAGGGCCCCCTTCAGTTTGACTTGTTGCGAACATTGGTTGTGAACTCGTAAGCGCGATACATATGGCTATCACCCTCCGGCGCCGTGTAATTATTGCCGCTCGTGCAATCTGTCCAGGCCGGATAGCACAAAGAGGCCGGGTCTTCGAAAACGTTATCGGATCCGCCACGAACAAGCAGGCTGACTCTCACTGCCCTGATTTGCTCCCAGTCAGAAGCTGCCATGGCGGTAGCGTCCTCCCAACGATCCACTGCCTGAAATTTGTCGACAGACAGACCGTAGCGCACCTGCATATCAACGACCCCCTCAACCATTTCATGGGCCTGCAGTGCACCATTGCTCAGCTCAAGCATCATTAACGCAGGCTCACCAGTCGTCGCACTGGTACCGATGTAATAGGTCCTGTCGTACGGCTTGAAAATCTGAGCGCCGATGCCGTAGTCATTTGAAAGGCAGTTGTTTCCAGCGCCTCCGTTGCCGGTATTGCTGCAGGTGTTGTTGGTGAAGTCGTTACCGGGAGACTCCCCGGAGCCACTATTTGTAACCAGTGTCACTTCCGAATCGTCACCGCCACCACTGATGTTCGTGATCTGAACAATATCGACGCCCTGACAGTCAGCGATTGCAATCACATCTCCGTCACTCAGGAAACTGTTGGGGTTTGCACCTCCTCTGCTCCGCACCTTCGTGGACGCCGATGTTGGCGGTGAACTCGCGGAAATTTCCAGGCCACCGCCGTCAAGCCCGCTGAAAAATATGAAATCTGTTCCTGATATCGCTGCAGCAGGACGGAGAGAGTTCTCAGAACTGATTCCTACTCCCGGATCCCAGTTATAGTCATCGTCGTCCGGGTCAACATCCAGATTGTTTACCATCTGATCGGAATTACAGCCGAAGTAGCCGGCGCCCCTCGCCTCACGGCTGATCATTTCAGAGGCAATACGCCCAAACTCCTGGGTCCGCGCTGTGGCCTCCGCCATACGAAAGGCCTGACTGTTGGACGTCAGAATCTGAACAAGCCCGCCAACCAGCAGCGACCCCAGCAGTAACGCGATCATCAGCTCAACAATTGACAAACCTTGCTGGCGCTTTTCAAGTGTGACGTTCAGCGTCATGGCATGTACCTCACAATCAAATCGAAGGTGTTAGCGGAGAGGTCATCGGCGTCGGAACCGTCCCAGATGGAAGCCCTCCCTTCCCACTCGACACTAATCGTGGCCTGACGATAGATGCCAACCGTTGATGTCTCGATATTTAATTCTGCGTTTGCACCCAGGTCTTTCTGAAGAGCCGCTGTCCAGTCTGATATATCACCAACTGATTTTTCCGATCTGATTTCATCTGCAATGCTTTGAAGATGGAGCACTGCCACGGATCGTTTGTCGGCACCCTGTGTTTGTTGTATGGAAACTGTCTGCATGCCAGCAACCCCCAACAATCCAACTGCCAGGACAAGCACAGCGACCATCACTTCGATCATGGTCACACCGTTCTGTTTTGTTCTCATACCCACCACCTTTTTGTGATGATTCATGCCAGCTTCTACAGACATCACGAACACCCCGGATCAGTCTCAGCCCGGTTGGCTTGACCGCCTCTGTTCACGACAATATCAACACCAGGCCTGCCATTACCGGGGCAAAGACGGTAAGTAACATTGTTGTCACCCAGTCTTTCTCCCCTGCCACTGAACAGCATTGGCAGAGTACCTGGCGACGGTATTGTGAGAGTGACGTCGCCTGGCATCTTGTCGCTCACCCGAATAGGATCGGCAGTTGACTCGGCCGATACCAGCCGGACCTCCAGACCTTCCTTCAAATCTCCATTTCGCGGCTGCACCTGAACAGGCTCACCACGCTTCACTGCCTCTGAGCGCGCGTAGTTCAGCAGCCCCAAGGTGCCGTTTGCTGTCGACGTCAATCGATTGGACTCAATCATGGACTGAAATCCGGGAACCGCGATGGTTGCGATGATTGATATCAGCACAACGACGATCATCAACTCGATCAGTGTGAATCCTGAATGCTTTGGCTTCATGCCCCCAGCCTCTTAATAGTTTCTCATCAGGCAGATTACTGATTCTTCAGATTTGTGGGTATTGAAATGCGACGAGCGGCTTTGTGACTGGAATGAACGGTCAACAAGAGCACGAAATGTGACAGATTGCTCATTTTGAGGCGATCTGGGCAGGAAGGAACAGGGGGGGGCTCGGAGCGGAGGAGGCAAAAGCCTCCCCCCGGTCAGACGTTGACCGCGTCTATCCTGAGCTCTTTCGGCATTGAGAACACAATATTCTCCTCACGCCCGGCAATTTCCTCAGGAACACTGCCGCCAAGCTCCTGGAGGCGAGTAATCACATCGTTCACCAGCACTTCAGGCGCCGAGGCGCCAGCGGTAACACCCACAGAAGTTTTACCTTGCAGCCAGTCGGGATGGATCTGGGAGGCCTCATCAATCAGATGGGCCGGGGTGCCCATCCGTTCCGCCAGTTCACGCAGGCGGTTCGAATTGGAACTGTTCGGGGACCCCACCACCAACATCAGATCACAATCGCCCGCTAACTGCTTCACTGCATCCTGGCGGTTCTGGGTGGCATAGCAGATGTCATCCTTGCGCGGCCCCTGGATCTCCGGAAATTTCCTGCGCAGCGCGTCAATCACCCTGGCGGTGTCATCCATGGATAAGGTCGTCTGGGTAACATAGGAGAGTTTCGCCGGGTCTTTCACCTCCAGCGTCGCCACATCTTCCTCGTTCTCCACGAGGTAGATCTCGCCGCCGTTGCTGTGGTCGTACTGCCCCATGGTGCCCTCAACCTCCGGGTGACCATGGTGACCGATCAAAACGCACTCGCGCCCGTCACGACTGTAGCGCATCACTTCCAGGTGGACTTTGGTGACCAGCGGGCAGGTGGCATCGAAGACTTTAAGGCCCCGACGGGCCGCCTCATTCTGAACCGCCTGGGAGACGCCGTGAGCACTGAAGATAACGAGCCTGTCGTCCGGGACTTCATCCAGTTCGTCTACAAAAACCGCACCGCGGTTGCGAAGGTTATTAACCACAAACTTGTTGTGAACCACTTCGTGACGAACGTAGATCGGCGCGCCGAACACGTCCAGCGCCCGGTTCACAATTTCAATGGCGCGGTCCACACCGGCACAAAAACCTCGTGGGTTGGCGAGTCGGATCTGCATATAGCCCTCTACCCCGTTTAGTGGGCCGGTCCGACCGGCTCCACATCAATGATCTCAACCTCAAACGTCAGTGTACGCCCTGCCAGGGGGTGATTGAAATCCACCTCCACTTCATCACCTTCTACACGGCTGACAACTCCAGGTAGCTCGCTCTGGCGCGCATCGGCGAAGGAGATCATTACTCCCGGCTCAAGCACCATGTCAGGACTGAACTCGTGGCGCTTGAATGTCTGAACATTGTTCGGATTGTACTGACCAAAGGCTTTTTCTGGTGGAACCTCGAAACTGTCCCTGTCGCCGGCCTTCATGCCCATCAGGTAGGCTTCGAAGTTTTCCGGCAGGTTGTCATCACCGATTTCCAGGGAGGCCGGCTCTTTCTCAAAGGTGGAGTCAATCACTTCGCCATCAGAGAACTTGAGCGCAAAATGCAGCTTGACCCGGGTCCCCTTGTCGACAGGCAGTTCGTTCATACGAGTTACTCACTCCTTTCTGCGTCCCCACCGGAACCGGCGGGTTTGCGAAACATATCAAGGATCATCATGCCAGCACCGATGGTTATGGCGGTGTCGGCCAGGTTAAAGGCGGGAAAGTGCCAGTCCTGCCAGTAGAAATGCAGGAAGTCGACGACGTAGCCATGCACCACCCGGTCGTAGACATTGCCCAGGGCGCCGCCAAGTATGAGTACGATGGCAATGGCGGTCCAGGTTTCATGACGCTGCAGATTTTTCAGCCAGTAGATCAGCACAACGCTGACCACCAGGGCCAGGGTTACGAAGAACCAGCGCTGCCAACCCGCCGCTTCGGCCAGGAAACTGAACGCGGCTCCGGTGTTGTGAAGCAGCGTCAGGTTGAACATGGGAATCACCGGAACCGGATCACCGTAGGTCAGCATGGCGGTGGCCATGGCCTTGGTGCCCAGATCCAGGACGATCACCAGCACCGCCAGCCACAGCCACTTCAGTTTGCTCCCGGCGACCTGCTCCGTCATGGTGGCTTCCATCAGGCGTAAGCGCGGGCTTCGCCAGGCCCTTCGACGTTGGTCACACAGCGACCACAAAGGTCGTCGTACTTGGCATTGCGCCCTACGTCTTCCCGGTGGTGCCAGCAGCGCTCGCACTTGGTGTAAGTGGCCGGCGTTACCTTGACCCGCAGCCCCTCATGCGAAGTCATTTCCGCATCTCCGGCCTCCGCCACCGGCTTCACGCTGGCCTCAGAGGTGATCAGCACGAAGCGCAGCTCCTCGCCAAGGTGCTTCAGATCCGCTGCGAGATCACCTTCACAGAAGAGGGTCACTTCCGCACTCAGGGAACCTTTGATTTCACCCCGCGCCCTTGCCTCTTCCAGGCACTTGTTAACGGCTTCTTTCACGCTGTACATCTCGCGCCAGTAGTCGCGACCAAGTTCGGCGTTGTCCGGCATCGCGGTCAGGCCTTCGTACCAGGTTTCGTAGAACACGGTGTCGCCACGTTTCCCCGGCAGGTGTTGCCAGATTTCATCAGCAGTAAAGCTGAGAATCGGGGCAATCCAGCGAACCAGCGCCTCGGCAACATGATACAGGGCAGTCTGACAGGAACGACGTGCCAGACTGTCAGCCTGGGTGGTGTACTGCCGATCCTTGATGATATCCAGATAGAAACCACCCAGGGTGGCCTCGCAGAAGTTGTACACCTTCTGGTAGATCCTCAGGAAGGCATAGTTGCCATAGTCTTCATGAAGCTCTTCCTGCAACTGCAGAGCCCGGTCTACCATCCAGCGATCGAGGGCCAGCATGTCATCGGGCGCGACCATGTGCTGCTCCGGATCAAATCCGGACAGGTTGCTCAACAGGAAGCGGGAGGTGTTCCGGATCCGGCGATAGCCGTCGGCGGTCTGACGGAGGATATCTTTCGAGACCGTCATCTCCCCGCTGTAATCGGTCGCCGCCACCCAGAGGCGCAATATGTCGGCACCCAGTTCGTTCATAACCTCCTGAGGCGCGATCACGTTCCCCAGGGACTTGGACATCTTGTGGCCCTTACCATCGACGGTAAAACCGTGGGTCAGAACTTGCCGGTACGGAGCAACGCCGTTCATGGCAATAGAAGTCTTAAGGGAAGACTGGAACCAGCCACGATGCTGATCGGACCCCTCCAGGTACATGTCTGCAGGGAACTGACCCAGCTCTTCGCGAACCCGCAGCACCGACTCGTGGGTCACGCCGGAATCAAACCAGACATCCAGGGTATCCGTCACCTTTTCGTACTGATCAGCATCACTGCCTAACAGAGAAGCACCATCCAGCTCGTACCAGGCATCAATTCCGCCTTCCTCGATCTGTTCGGCCACCTTCTCGATCAGGCTCTGGGTGTCCGGATGCAACTCCTGAGTTTCCTTGTGGATAAACAGGGTGATGGGTACGCCCCAGGTACGCTGACGGGAAATGCACCAGTCGGGGGACTGGTTAAACATGGCTTCGATACGATTCTGACCCCAGGACGGCACCCAGCGCACACCTTTGATAGCCTCAAGAGCGTCCGCCCGGAGGTTTTGCTTGTCCATGCTGATAAACCACTGCGGCGTTGCCCGGTAGATCAGCGGGGTCTTGGTTCGCCAGCAATGAGGATAGCTGTGACGGAATTTCTCGGAACGAACCAGCTTGCCTTCTCGCTCAAGTGCACTGCAAACCGGCTCATCCGCCTTGTATACGTGCACCCCTGCCAGCTCACCCGCAGCCGAGGTATAGGTGCCATCAGCCTGCACCAGATTGATGGTGTCGATGTTGTAGGCCTTGCCAACCTCAAAATCTTCCATCCCGTGATCGGGCGCAGTGTGGACAGCGCCGGTACCGGCATCTGTGGAGACGTGATCGCCAAGGATGACCGGCACCTGCTTATCATAGATCGGGTGCTGGAGCATCAGGTGTTCCAGATTGGCGCCGGAACAGGTCGCCAGCACCTCGTAGCCTTCAACCTGCCAGCGGGCCATGATGCCTTCGACCATGTCGGCCGCCAGAATCATTCGCTCAGGCCCTTGTCCCACATCGGCCTGCACTAACGCGTAGTCCAGATCCGCATTCAGGGAAACGGCCTGGTTAGCCGGAATGGTCCATGGGGTGGTGGTCCAGATAACAACGGACACATCGCCATCGCCACTATCGGTGCCAAACAGTGAGAGCGCGCCCGCCTGATCAACGGCGGTAAAACGCACATCGATCTGGGTAGAGGTTTTGTCCTGATACTCCACCTCGGCTTCTGCCAGTGCGGACTGACCCACCACACTCCAGTAAACCGGCTTGTAACCACGCACCAGATGGCCCTTGGCGACGATTTTTCCAAGGGCACGGACAATGCCTGCCTCTACCTTCGGATCCATGGTCAGGTAAGGCTTGTCCCACTCGCCCATCACTCCCAGGCGGATAAAGTCGGCTTTCTGACCGGCAATCTGTTTGGTTGCATAATCGCGACAGGCCTGGCGGAAGGTCTTGTAATCCACCTTAACGCCCGCCTTGCCAATTTCCTGCTCCACCTTGTGCTCGATGGGCAGACCGTGGCAGTCCCAGCCCGGTACGTATGGCGCGTCATAACCCATGAAACTTCGGGATTTGACGATCATATCCTTGAGAATCTTGTTGACCGCATGACCAATGTGAATGCTGCCGTTGGCGTAGGGAGGGCCATCATGAAGAATAAACTTGTCCCGCCCTTCCCGCTGCTTACGCAGGTTGCCGTAGACATCGAGATCCTGCCAGCGTTTGAGCATTTCCGGCTCGCGCTTGGCCAGGTTACCGCGCATGGGGAAGGCGGTTTCCGGCAGATTCAGAGTGTGCTTGTAGTCGCTCATGGTTTGTGTGCGTACTCTTTTGGTCTTGGTCAGTTTTGGTCAGTCGTTTATTTGTTGGGGCGCAGCAGGGCGTTTCAATCCGCGTCTTTCACGGAGCCGTGCTCGACAATCCATGCACGGGCGTGTTCAAAATCCCGGGCTATCTGTTCTTTCAGTGCATCCACAGACGCGAATTTCTCCTCGTCCCGCAGGCCATGCCGGAATGCCACCTCCAGATGCTGTCCATAAAGTGTGCCAGCAAAATCAAACAGGTGCACTTCCAGAGACGGCTGTTTGCCATCAACGGTGGGACGAACCCCGATGTTGGCAACACCATCATATACGGTGCCATCATCCAACGTAGCGGCAACCACATACACCCCGCGAAGTGCGGGCGCCCGGTGCAAAAGAATGTTCGCAGTCGGTGCGCCGATCTGACGCCCCAGTTGACGCCCGTAAACAACCCGACCCCGGATTCTGTATGGGTGCCCCAGAAGCGACTCTGCCTGCTCCAGTCCATTCACCGTCAGCAGCTCCCGGACACGGGTACTACTCACGCGCTCGTCATCCAATGCGACCGTTCGGGTGCTCTCGACGGTAAAACCGGCTTCTTCGCCCACCTTGGCCAGAAGAGTGAAGTCTCCGGCCCGGTCGCAGCCAAACCGGAAATCGTCTCCCACCACCAGATGCCGGACCGCCAGCCCCTGAATCAGCACATCTTCAACAAAGCCCATGGCTGAGTAGCTACGGAACGCGCCGTTGAAACGCAGGCAGAGCACAATATCAATACCCTCGGCCAGGAGGGACTCAAATTTCTGACGGAAGCCCATCAGCCTTGGCGGGGCATCCAGGCCCTGGAAAAACTCCCTCGCCTGCGGCTCAAAAATCATGACCACAGAAGGCACACCAAGAGCTTCCGCCTTACTTTTGACCTGATCAATAATGGTCTTGTGGCCCAGATGCACACCGTCAAAATTCCCAATGGTCGCAACGCATCCATTCGCGAGCGGTGAGTCCTCCCGACGGGAAATCATTTTCAGGTTGGTCAGGCCCCGGATCAGACGCATGCAATGCGAACCTTCAATTGCCAGCTGGCTTTCAGCGCTTACTTTTACCGCAGCGCTGGTGAGAAAACGCGCGATTATACCTTACCTGTGGCGGAAATGTCTTACCCGTACCCCTGCCAGCGCCAACGCAACGAAGTAAACCGATACGCCCGCCCCAACCAGCAATGCCATATCCGCCGCCCGCTGATACCCACCACTTGCCAACCACACCGCCACCGGAGCTTTTAGCCAGATAATGGTGACGGCCAGCGCGCCGTTGGCAAACAGGAGCTGCATCAGAAAACGAGGCCAGCCCGGCTGACTCTGCCACGCACCTTCTTTGCGCAAGCCCCGCCACAAGAGGTAGCCATTCAGCCAGGCCGAGAGGGAGGTGGCAAGCGCCAGGCCGGCGTGAGCCAACGGAAAAATCAGGATCAGGTTGAACACCATGTTAGCCACCATGGCAACAATGCCTATCTTGACCGGCGTCCTGGTGTCTTCCCTGGCAAAAAAACCGGGCGCCAGAACCTTGATCAGCATGAATGCCATGAGCCCGGCTGAATAGGCTCGCAAACTCTGAGCCGACATCGCCACATCACGATCTGTCACCTCGCCGTAATGGAACAAAGTGGCGATCAACTGCTCAGCCAGAAGCGCAAGTGCCAGCGCTGCGGGCAGGCCAATCAACAGCACCGCCCGAACCGCCCAGTCCAGAGTTGCCGCAAACTGGTCCGAAGAAGCCGCCGCATGCTTACGGGACAGGCTGGGCAGAATCACCGTCGCAATGGCTATGCCGAAAACACCCAACGGGAGCTCCGAGAGTCGGTCAGAATAATAAAGCCAGGACACACTGCCCGTCTGGAGAAAGGAAGCCAGAACAGTATCGAGCAGCAGATTGATCTGACTGACCGACACCCCGAACAAAGCGGGTGCCATCAACTTGAGAATCCGGCTGACGCCATCGTGTCGATAATCCACCCGCGGTCTTGGCATCAACCCCAGACGCATTAGAAAAGGCAGCTGGAAGAACAACTGCAAGGCACCAGCAATAAACACTCCCCAGGCCAGAGCCATGACCGGCTCATCCATCAACGGCGTGAGCCAGATGGCTGCGGCAATCATGGCCAGATTCAGCAGCACCGGAGTAAATGCGGGCACAGCAAACCGGTCGTAGCTGTTGAGGATGCCGCCAGCGAAAGCGGTCAGAGAGATCAGCAGCAAATACGGAAAGGTAATGCGCAGCATGTCGCTGGTCAGCGCAAATTTGACGTCATCGTCCAGAAATCCAGGCGCAAAAACCGCCGTCAGAACCGGCGCCCCAAGCATGGCAACCAGCGTAACCCCCAGCAACACCAGCCCGAGTGAGCCAGCCACGGCATTGACCAGACGCCGGACCTCCGAGAGAGATTGATTCTCCCGGTACGATGACAATACCGGAACAAACGCCTGGGAAAAGGCGCCTTCAGCAAACAGTCGGCGCAGGAAATTTGGAATTTTGAAAGCGACAAAAAAGGCATCCGCCCCGGCGCCGGCGCCGAAATAGCGGGCAATTACCATATCCCGAACCAGGCCAAGCACCCGGGACAGCATGGTCATAATACCCACCAGCCCCGACGACCTCAGCAGGCCCGGCGCCCTGGGCAAATGCTTCTGTTCAGGGACTGATTCAGGTTCCGACGACATGCAGGCTCTGGTCTGACATTCTAAAGTTCCTATAGAGTCGGGCATTTCGGGAATTACCTGCTTCCCGATACAACCACCCGCATTCAGTGAGCGGCGAGTTTACCACAGGCCTTCTGCGTCGGGGGATGAAATGGGTTTTGGCCTTGACATTTCGAGGTATGAGCGGCATAGTTCCGCGTCATTTATTTCGACGCGCTGGTTTTGGCGCGCCCGCGATGTAACGAATCATTCAGCAACGAATTTGAGATTTTCAGGAGTTTTACGGTGGCAAATACCCCGCAAGCCAAGAAGCGCGCACGTCAGAACGAGAAGAACCGCAAGCACAATGCAAGCCTGCGTTCCATGGCTCGTACTTACATGAAAAAGATTCAATCCAAGATCGAAGCCGGCAACTACGAAGAAGCCAAGGCAGCTTTCCAGCAGGCCCAGCCGATCCTGGACAGCATGGTCAACAAAGGCATCTTCGCAAAGAACAAGGTTGCTCGTCACAAGAGCCGCCTGAGCGCCAAGATCAAGTCCCTGAAGAGCGCATAAGCTGCTCGCATCAGGCACAAAAAAACCGGCCATCTGGCCGGTTTTTTTATGGGCAAACAGTCATCAGACGATCACCATATTGTCTCGATGAATCATCTCCTCACCATAGATGTACCCCAGAACATCTGCAATTCGGTCGCTGGAACGTCCGGCAATCGCTCTGGCCTCACTTGCATCGTAATTGACCAGCCCACGCGCGACCTCCGCGCCAGATTCATCGACACAGGAAACCATTTCGCCGCGACGGAACTTACCCTCGACGCTTTTCACGCCTACAGGCAGAAGGCTGCGACCACCCCGACAAAGCACTTTCACGGCACCGGCATCCAGCGTCAATCTACCCCGAGTCTTGAGATGACTCGCCAGCCACTGCTTGCGCGCGGCAATCCTGCCCTGCTCCGGCAGCAGCAGGGTTCCAATGACATCCCCCTGCCTTAGCCGGCCAATCACCCCCTCAATTCGACCACCCACAATCACAGTAAAAGCACCAGAACGGGCCGCCAGACGCGCCGCTCGCAGTTTTGTCTGCATACCTCCGCGACCGAGCGCTCCCGCACCACCACCAGCCATGGCATCAAGCTCCTGGTCGCCAGCCCTGCGCTCGGTCACCAGCCGTGCATCAGCATTCTTCCTGGGATCGCTATCAAACAACCCAAGCTGATCTGTCAGAATAATCAGACCATCCGCTTCAATCAGATTGGCAACGAGAGCCCCAAGGGTATCGTTGTCGCCAAACCGGATCTCGTCGGTAACCACGGTATCGTTCTCATTGACGATAGGTACAACCCCGAAATCCAACAGAGCCCTGAGGGTGCTTCGGCCGTTGAGATAACGCTTGCGGTCCGAAAGGTCGTCATGGGTCAGCAAAATCTGGGCAGCATGGATATCGTGCCG
Source organism: Marinobacter sp. F3R08 (assembly GCF_018860425.1). Classification (GTDB taxonomy): domain Bacteria; phylum Pseudomonadota; class Gammaproteobacteria; order Pseudomonadales; family Oleiphilaceae; genus Marinobacter. The sequence goes on from NZ_JAHKPI010000005.1 coordinate 32,493, forward strand.
CTTGAACTGAGCCTCCCAGGTTTGCACCAGGCCCATCTGACCGATAGCCGCAGCCGCCTGAAGCTCGTGCAACTGCTCGGGCCTCGCCGTCAAACCAAGCCGACTCATCCCCACCGCGACCGAGCCGGAGGAGACCACAACCACTTCCACACCCTCGTCGATCAGCTCGGCAATCTGATCCACCCACAAACCGAGGGCCGCCTCATCCAGGCCCCGGCCGTCGTTGGTCAGCAATGCGCTTCCGATCTTGATTACCAGGCGACGAGCCCGGCGCAACTGCACGCGTTCAGTCATGGTGTTTAAGCGGTCTCTCTGGCACCCAATCTGCTTTATTCCGGCGCGTAAACCACTTCGACGTCGTAATCATCGTCGTCAAAGTCGTCGTCATCACCCTCTTCGCGGGCGGCGCGTCGGGCCTGGCGCTCGGCTTCGATACGAGCCCGAGCTTCATCATCCATTTGCCGACGCCGATCAGCTTCACGCTCGGCGAACTCGGGATTCTGAGCCTCTTCCTCAGCCTGCAGCTCAATCCAGCGCATAACGGCCTGAGCCAGGGGCTTGGTCCCCTCACCACTGAGCGCAGAAATCCAGAACACCGGCCCTTCCCAGCCGAGCTCATCGACAATTGCCTGACAATGACCGTCGCGGTCTTCCTCGGCCACCATGTCCACCTTGTTCAACACAAGCCATCTTGGGCGATTGGCCAGGGTCTCGCTGAATTTCTCCAGTTCGTGCTCAATGGCCTTGACCGCATCGACGGGAGAAGAGCCATCGAACGGCGCCACGTCTACCAGGTGCAAAAGCAGGCGAGTACGAACAAGGTGCTTGAGAAACCGGATACCAAGCCCGGCACCTTCGGCGGCCCCTTCAATCAACCCAGGAATATCGGCGATCACAAAGCTCTGATGCGCCTGCACACTGACGACACCCAGGTTGGGCACCAGCGTGGTGAACGGATAATCCGCCACCTTTGGACGCGCGGCAGAGACGGAACGAATAAAGGTGGACTTGCCGGCATTGGGCATACCCAGAAGCCCCACATCCGCCAACACCTTCAGCTCCAGTCGCAGGTTGCGCAACTCACCCTCGGAGCCTTTTGTGGTCTGACGAGGCGCACGGTTCACCGACGATTTGAATCGAGTATTGCCCAGCCCATGAAAACCACCCTGAGCGACTTTCAGACGCTGACCGGCATGGGTCAGATCCCCAAGCACCTCATGGGTGTCCATATCTACAACCGTGGTACCCACCGGAACCGGCAGAACCAGCTCTTCACCCTTGTTGCCGGTGCAGTTGCGACCGGAACCGGGCTCACCGTTCTGGGCTTTGTGTTTGCGCTGAAAGCGGTAGTCGATCAGTGTATTGAGTGACTCCTCAGCTTCCAGATACACGGAACCACCATCGCCCCCGTCGCCGCCGTCGGGGCCACCCTTGGGAACATACTTTTCACGCCGGAAACTGAGACAGCCGTGACCGCCCTTTCCGGCTTCCACAATGATGGTGGCTTCGTCTACGAATTTCATGAATCAACCCTTTGCGCTATGCGCATAAACTAAAAAGCCCCGCAGCCTCAAGGAAGCTTTGCGGGGCTCCGGATGGCTCTGAGTGCCTGACAATATCAGGATATCAGCACCACCCAAGGTTCGACAGAACCGGATCGCCGCTGCTTACGCAGCCGGAACGATGCTCACGAACTTACGGCTCTGTGGGCCTTTGGTCTCGAACTTCACCTGTCCGTCTGCTTTCGCAAACAGAGTGTGGTCCTTGCCAATGCCTACGTTGCTACCAGCGTGGAAACGTGTACCGCGCTGACGAATGATGATGCTGCCTGCAGATACAGACTCGCCGCCGTAGCGCTTCACACCAAGTCGTTTCGACTCGGAATCGCGACCGTTACGGGTACTACCTGCTGCCTTTTTATGAGCCATTACCAGCCTCCTTATTTAAGGGGTAATTCGAGAGCCTCAGCCCTTGATACCCGTGATCTTGACTTCAGTAAACCACTGACGGTGGCCCTGACGCTTCATGTGATGCTTCCGACGACGGAACTTGATGATATTGATCTTGTCATGACGCCCGTGGCTTACCACTTCTGCAGTCACTTTGGCACCATCAACAACCGGCGCGCCTACCTGAACCTTGTCGCCATCGGCAATCAGCAGAACGCGATCGAACTCAACGTTGCCACCGGTTTCAACTTCCAGCTTTTCCAGCTTCAGGGTTTCGCCTTCTTTCACACGGTGCTGTTTGCCACCGCTAACAATAACTGCGTACATTTGCTCGTTCTCCACGATTGACCCATCCCTGCTCTTATCCACCTGGTTCTAAGGGAGGCGCTCTGGCGACCCTATAGCAGGGAGCGCAGGTTGGGATGAGTTGGGCGCGTGATTGTACGAAAAGTCGCACCGCAACACAAGCCAAGTTGACACTACCCGCGGCAATACCTAGCATTGCCGCGTCCTGCCTTTCAACATCAGCAATCACACTGACGACTACACCAGCAAGGGATCTACAAGCCGTATGACAGCCCAGCGTATTCACGACACAGTGGCCGACGACTTCAGCCGCGTTAATGATCTGATCATCCAGCGGCTTTCCTCAGATGTTCCTCTGGTGGAAAAAATTGCCCAATACATCATTGAAAGCGGCGGTAAGCGCTTGAGACCCTTACTGGTTCTACTCTCCAGTCAGGCGGTCGGTTACGAACACGACGATCACCTCAAGCTCGCGGCGGTGATCGAATTCCTGCACACCGCCACCCTGCTGCACGACGACGTGGTGGACACTTCAGACATGCGCCGCGGGCGGAGCACCGCAAATGCCCGCTGGGGCAACGCGCCAAGTGTACTGGTAGGTGATTTCCTCTACGCCCGGGCTTTCGAGATGATGGTCGAACTGAAAAGCCTGAGCATTATGGACGTGCTGTCCCACGCCACAGCCGTGATCGCTGAAGGCGAAGTGATGCAACTGATGAACGTGAAGAATCCCGACCTGACCGAAGACCAGTATATGAAGGTCATCCACAACAAGACCGCCATGCTGTTCGAAGCCGCCTCCCACACCGGGTCGCTGCTAGCCAATGCCAATGCAGAGCAGGAGCTGGGACTGAAAGGTTACGGAAAACACCTGGGCCTGGCTTTCCAGCTGGTGGACGATGTACTCGACTACCAGGGCGATGCCGAGGCCATGGGCAAGAATGTCGGTGATGATCTGGCCGAAGGCAAGACCACCCTGCCCCTGATCTATGCCATGGCCCATTGTCCTGAAGAAGAGCGTCAACTGATTCGCCAGGCCATCCGCAAGGGCGGACTGGACGACCTGCCACGTATTCTGGACATTGTTGAGCGCTCAGGCGCGATTGAATACACCATGACAACAGCGCGGGAACAAGCCAACCTGGCGAAGGCGTGCCTGAGATCCCTGCCAGACTCAAGCCATAAAGAAGCCATGGAGCTGCTGACCGACGTTGCTGTTGCCCGAGTAAGCTGATTTGACCACGGGGTCAGATGAACGGCTTCATCTGACCCGTCCCGGATCTCAGCTCAAGCGCTCGCGCCCGTGGGGGGCGTCAAAGTCCAGCTCAGGGCCAACCGGCACAATCTGCGTCGGATTGATGGTTCGCTGACTCACGTAGTAATGACGTTTTATCTGCCCGATATCCACCGTTTCCGCCACACCGTGAACCTGATACAGGTCCCGCACATAGGCGGAAAGTGCCGGGAAATCGGTGATCCTCTGCCGATTGCATTTGAAATGGCCGAAGTAGACCGCATCAAACCGGATCAACGTGGTAAACAGGCGCCAGTCTGCCTCGGTTAACTGGCCACCCACCAGGTACCGCTGCCCCGACAACCGCTCCTCAAGCCAATCCAGCGAATCGAACAGCGCTTTGTAGGCGTCCTCATATTTATCCTGGGCGGTTGCAAAACCCGCCTTGTAGACACCGTTGTTAACCGTGTCATAGACCCGGGCATTCACTCTTTCGATCTCCCCCTGAAGCTCCTCGGGGCAGAAATCCAGGTCGGAACGAACACCGTCAAGTTCATTAAAGGCAGAATTGAACATCCGGATGATCTCGGCGGATTCATTACTCGCAATTGTCTGCTTCTCCTTGTCCCAGAGCACCGGCACTGTCACCCGGCCTGAGTACCCGGGCGCGGCTTTGGTGTAGACCTGGTGCATGAATCGGAAGCCATGTAGGTGGTCACGATGCGGCTCACTGTCTGGCCGGAACTCCCAGCCGTTCTCCATCATATCGGGATGCACCACCGAGGCCGAAACATGCTTTTCCAGCCCTTTGAGCTTCCTGAAAATCAACGTGCGATGAGCCCACGGACACGCCATGGACACATAGAGATGATAACGACCGGACTCAGCCTTGAAGCCACCCTCACCGTCCGGCCCCGGAGAACCATCATGTGTCACCCAGTTCCGGAATCGGGCAGCCTCCCGTTCAAATTTGCCACCGCTCTTGTCTGTGTCATACCACTGATCATGCCACTGACCGTCGACTAACAGGCCCATGAAAAATCTCCTCAGAAAATCTGAATTAATCAAATCCGGCCTTCCAGTGACGATTTTCATCCGCTTTCACCGGGGCCATTAATTTAACAGGCAGAATACCCGCGACCCTGCTACCCTCTCAAACAAGCATTTCTGGCCAACAACTTCAGATAATTCGAACATGCACACAGCCATCACCATAGACGCCCTGAAAGTCCTTGATGCCATCGACCGCAAAGGCAGTTTTGCCGGAGCCGCCAATGAACTTTTCCGCGTCCCCTCGGCGATTAGCTACACCGTGCAGAAGCTGGAAGAAGACCTCAACGTTGCCCTATTCGATCGCACGGGCCATCGCGCGCGCCTGACGCCCGCGGGACGGTACCTGCTGGAAGAGGGCCGCACCCTGCTGGAGGCGGCGGAGAACCTCGCACACACTACCCGTCAGGTAGCCCAGGGCTGGGAAACCAGGCTGCGCATAGGCTTTAATTCCCTGTTGCCGGCAGAATGCCTGTTTCCGGCAATCGAGGAGTTCTATGCGCTTGGTGTACCAGTGGATGTCCAGATCGTTGAGGAAGTCTTTGCCGGAACCTGGGACGCCCTGCAAAGCCGCCGGGTAGACCTGATAATCGGTGCAGATAATGTCAGCAAACCCGCCGGAAACTACACCACAAAGCCCCTGGGCAACATGCCGTTTGGATTTGCAGTAGCGTCTGGCCACCCCCTGGCAAACGCCGAAGCGCCCCTTTCGGAGGAAGAAATCTCGAGTTATCCGGCGGCCGTCGCGGCGGACACATCGCGATCACTACCACCGGGACACGCAGGCATATTCCATCGGCAACGAACCCTGACGGTCGCCAACATCGACCAGAAGATCGCCATACAGGTCGCGGGTCTGGGCGTAGGCTGGTTGCCGCTTGCAAGAATCAGCACTCAGCTGGAAGAGGGAGAGCTCATCATTAAAGAGGTTCAGGCAGCCCGCCAACCCGTTACGCTTTATCTGGCCAGACATGCAGAGGACCAGGGCAAAGCGTTGATGTGGTTCTGGGATCGGCTCAGTGCAGACAGCGCCATTGCGAACTGGCTAACAGGCTGAAAAAAAAAGAGAATGTTACAACTGTAGCCACAGCCAAATCGGGCAATTGAGCCAACAGGTAGCCGGGCCATTCGTTTATACTGCGGCTCACACCAACGCGGGAGGGAGCTTCATGATGCGCCAACTGTCTGAATTGGATGCCTCATTTCTGTATCTGGAATCGGAAACAACACCGATGCACATCGGAGGCATCTATCTCTTCGATGCCTCCGAGCAGGACAGGCCGCTTTCTTTCAGCACTTTTGTCGCCTATCTGCGAAGCCGCCTGCATGTCGTGCCGGTCTTTCGCCAGCGCCTGAAAGAAATCCCTTTGCGTCTGGGCCGCCCCTATTGGATTGATGACCCTGATTTCAGCATTGAGCGCCATCTCGCTTATGTCAATCTGGGCGAACACGGCCGAAAGGCAAGCCTGATGACGCTGGCCTCCCGGATCCTGGAAGAGCCACTAAAGAGAGATCGTCCCCTCTGGCACATCACCTTCATTGACGGCTTCAAGCTCGGTGAGAACAACACTGGCAGCGACGGTTTTGCCCTCATTGTCAAACTGCATCACGCCGCTATTGACGCCTTCAGTGGCGAGGAAATCATGGGCAAACTGCTCGAATACACGCCCGAGCCCAGCCCGATTACACCACCGCGACCCTGGCAGCCCGAGCCGGAACCCTCTGAGGAGCGAGTGGTGCTGCAAGCCGGCGCGAACATCGTTCGCACACCGCTTCAGTTCACCTCTCTGGTGTTCAACGCCGCTGAGGCCACAGCCCGTGGCCTGATCCAGAAACAGTTGCGTAAACTTCCACTCCCGCTGCCGCTGTTTTCGGCCCCACACAGCCCCTTCAATCGGCAGATAACGGCAAATCGGCAGATTGTCTCCGCCAATGTAGAGCTTTCCAGACTGAAAACTATCAAGGCATTTCTCGGCGACGTGACACTGAACGATGTGGTTCTTGGTCTGTGTGCCGAAACCCTGAGGCGCTATCTGATCAGCGAAGGCGCCAATGCCGACAAGTCTCTGGTGGCCATGACACCAATCTCGGTACGCTCCAACAGTCTCCGCCGGGCAACCGGGAACCAGATGTCCGCCATGCTACTGGATCTGGCAACCGATGAAACCAACCCAGCCCAACGAATTCGCCGGATTCACTGGAACGCAGTTGCTTCGGAACCTTACAGGGAAGCCATTGCTGCCGATCGGCTGACGGAACTCTTGCCGTCCACCATGCTGGCGCTGTCCGCGAGACTTTACTCGGAACTGCAGATTGCCCAGCGATACCAGCCGGTGTTCAATCTGCCCATTACCAACGTTCCCGGGCCTCAGGTACCGCTCTATCTGCAGGGAGCTCGCCTGACCCAGCAATACAATACCGCTCCACTGTTCGACAGTATGGGACTGGTCATCGTTGCGGTGAGCTATGAAGGAAAGCTGACTCTCAATTTCACCGCCTGCCCGGATGTGGTGGCTGAAGGAGAATCCCTCGAGGCTCACGTGAACGAAAGCCTCAAAGCCATCGAAGTCGCTATGCAACGACTCGACTCGAACGATGCCGAAGGGCCCGCGGCCCCCTCGCCAACACAAACCCTGGCCGATGACGCTATGACGGCAATGGAGGGACTCCTCAAAAAAGCACTCAAACGTTTCCGGCCCTGAACTGGCGCCGGAAACGATTACACGTCGCTCAGATTATTCAAACGCCCAACGGAGAAAGGCTTTCTTCTCGTCCTCACTTGCTTTCCCCCAAACAGTCTTAAGCTGTTCGAGTGCGCTATCATCACTGACCTTATCGCTACCGGAGGTAGATGGCGGAATCGGTGTTCGGGAACTGGTGATCTGCTCTTCCGGATCCCAGATGGTTGAGGTTGCTACGGACAATCCTTCTGAGGAGACGATGTCTGCGGAGAAGTCTGGCATCTCCTGCTCCGCCTCCTGACGCGACCCGGGCTTATCAAACTCGAATCGATAGGTCTCACCGGCGTCTGCCTCAAAGCGAACGAACTGCGGTTCACTCTCAATCACGTGAACCTTCGATTCTCCGTTTCTGACAACACCACTTTTCGCCCAGATTGTCTTGTAGACGAAGGCAACTTCGTTCTCACCAGGAAGCAGAGCGTAATCCAAGGCCAGATCATCCATAAGGAAATTGGTCATGGAGCGGCCGTTCACCGAGATAACACGAATTTCACCCGGTGACTCAAGTGTCGCTGCATTGGCCGCAGCGGGAGGGTTGCCGTCCCAGGTTTCGATGACACTTATGCTGGAGGCGCACCCAGCCAGAAACAATACCAGTGCGGCAACCAGTCCTGCGCGAGCGCGTGCAAACAACCTGCGCGCTCCCTTTCCTGTTACGTGGAACACACGGTTAACATGAGAAATGTTCATTTAGTCTCCTGGATATGAGGATGAAAACAGCATCAGGCTGGCGCCTGTTTCATAACATTCTGACGAGTGCATCTGACAAGGGCAAGACAGCAGCACGTTTCACGATGGCACTGGGTGCTTTTAAATACGGGCTCCAATGAGAACGCAATCCAGGAAATTGTAAATAAATGTTGAATTCGCCCTGAATTGGTTTAATTTTATACAGAATGACAAATATCAACGCGGAGCCCGAGAAGCAAAAACGAAAAGCGGGCGGCACAGGAGATGCCATGGAAACCCAGCACAGGACCGGAGAAGAGGGACGGGTCCCCTTCCGCAGCAGTCGTTTCTTCTGCGTAGGGAGCAAATGGTACTTCACCACCCGTGAAGGGTTTGACAGCGGACCTTTCGCCTCACGTGAGCGAGCAGAGGTTGGCCTTAAGCGGTTTCTTCATGTTGTCCGTATGTTGCCCGAAGAGCCGCAGCTTCACTGACCAGGTTCCTGAAGCCATCTAAACCATCACAGGTACCAGCCACCAGTCCACGGCCCACAAGCACACCAGCGCCATGAGACCGGCGATCACATCGTCCACCATGATCCCCAGCCCTCCAGGGAGATGCTGGTCCAACCAATTGATGGGCCAGGGTTTTGCAATATCAAACAGCCGAAAAAGAGCAAACGCGGACAATACCCCGTAAAGGTTGTCAGGGAACAAGCCAAGCGCAATCCACATTCCGACGAATTCGTCCCAGACAATACCGCCATGATCATGCACTTTGAGATCTTCAGCTGTCTTTCCGCACAACCAGATACCCACAAGGAAAGCAGCCAGAACCACCAGCCAGTAGCCCACAGGCGGCAACCAGGCAAACGCATACCAGATCGGGATCGCTGCAAGGCTGCCCCAGGTACCGGGCGCCCTCGCCGTTGCGCCACTGCCAAATCCGAATGCCAGCAGATGTACCGGATTTCGAAGAAAGCCCGGCGGCAATATCATTGCGGGAGTTTCGGGTTCCGAGGCCTGATCGTCTTGACTCATGATTCACTCCTGAAATGATCAAATCCCGAAGGCAAGGCTTCCAAAGCCCAGTGCTCACCATCGAGATACAAACCCGGCTCAGCTTCAACAGTGCCGATCAGCGTAACCTGGCTTTTCAATAATTCCGGTGCACGATCCCAGTTTTCCGCAGAAAAGCAAAGGCAAAGCTCGTAATCGTCCCCTGAACGCAATGCGTAATCTATGGCTCGACCTTCTTTAAGCCTGGAAAGAGCCGGAGAAAGCGGCAGTCGGTCGCTGTTGATCCGGGCACCGACTTCTGAAGCCGCAAGAATATGACCGAGATCAGCCAGCAAGCCATCAGAGATATCAATGGCGGCGCTGGCAAACTGACGCACAGCCTCTGCAAGATCCAGTCTTGGGCGGGGACGGTGGTAATGTTCCAGTACGGCGAGCATATCAGCCGAGGGCGCAGGGTCTGAAAGATAATCGAGGGCCGCGCCGGCGTTACCAAGGGTTCCAGAAACGGCTACCAGATCGCCGGGACGGGCCCCGGAACGCCGAACACCTTTCCCACTCTCCACGGTGCCATGTACCTGCACACTCAACGTTAGCGGGCCGGACGTAGTATCCCCGCCAGCCAATGCGAGACCGAATGCCTCACTGGCGCTTTTTAGCCCCCTCGAAAAACTTTCAAGCCAGCACTCATCGACAGCCGGCAATGTCAGCGCAAGCGTGAAACATTCCGGATCGGCGCCCATCGCGGCAAGATCACTGGCTGCTACCGCAAGAGCACGCCAACCCAGGTAGTCGGGACGATAGTTCCGGGGAAAGTGGACCCCCTCCACAAGGGCGTCCACGGAAAAGACAAGGTCCCGACCGGGAGGGATCCGCTGAATCGCGCAATCATCCCCGGGCCCCAGGAGTAGGGACCGGGATTCTCTTTGGCCCACCAGTGGAAGAAAATACCGCCGAATCAGATCAAACTCGCCCATCGGCTAGCGGGATCGGGTCTCGGCAAGCCGGAGGCGGCCGCTCAGCTTGTCGAGAATACTGTTCACAAACTTGTGCCCCTCTGTGCCACCAAAGCGTTTGGCCATTTCAATGCCTTCGTTGATGACGACCTTGTAGGGCACATCCAGCCGATGCTTCAACTCATAGGCGCCCAGACGGACAATGGCCATTTCAACCGGGTCCACCTCATGGATGGGACGGTCCAGAAACGGTTCAATCAGCTTATCCAGGTCACCCTGCTCCCGGTGCACGCCCCGCAGCAGATCCCGGAAATACAGCAGGTCTACCTTGCTCATGTCATTGTCGACCATGAACTCGGCTTCAATGTCAGAAATCGCAGTCTTGCTGAAATGACGCTGATACAACCCCTGCATTGCCAGAGCCCTGGCTCTGCGTCGATCACCGGCTTTTGGTTGGCCGGACGATGCCGGCCTCGGTGATGTACCTTCAGTTTCGCTCATTACTCACCCAGCTTTTTGAAAAGGCTGACCATTTCAAGGGCCGTGATGGCCGCTTCAGCGCCTTTGTTACCGGCCTTGGTGCCCGAGCGCTCAATGGCCTGCTCAATAGAATCCACCGTCAGTACGCCGAAGGTCACGGGCACATCGGTATCCAGGCTCACGGCGCCAAGACCACTGGAGGCTTCACCCGCAACGTATTCGAAATGCGGCGTTCCGCCACGGATGACGGCACCCAGGGCGATAATAGCGTCAAAATTGCCCGTTTCGGCAACACGCTTGACCGCCAGAGGCATTTCATAGGCCCCGGGCACACGGACGATAGTAACATTGTCATCAGAAATACCGTGTCGGCGCAGGGTATCCAGAGCTCCTTCCACCAGGCTTTCCACAACAAAGCCGTTGAACCGGCCCACGACCAGCGCATAACGCCCGGTACATCCGGTAAAATCACCTTCAATTACTCTGATATCTGCCATCGATGGCTCCTTCGCGGGTCGCGGCAACATGGCTGCGACCAGGTTTATCATTCAGGGGTATAGGGAACGTATTCAACAACTTCCAGATCGAAACCGGAAATGGCTGAGAATTTAATGGGCGGGCTCAGCAGGCGCATCTGCCCAACGCCTATGTCCCGCAGAATCTGGGAGCCAGTACCCACAGTGAAATAGACACCGGAACTACCCTTGCTGGAGGAGGCCCCTTTACCTTCATCAAAGAACTTGTGGATACGATCTTCCAGATTATAGCTGTCCTCGGCGCTGTTCAGCAGAACGACCGCACCCTTGCCTTCTGCCGCCACTTTTTCCAGAGCGTGGTGCAGCGGCCAGCTTCGTGAATCCTTTCGGCGAGCCCCCAGAAGATCCCGCAGGGTGTCGGTGATGTGGACCCGGACATAGGCCGGCTCATCGGGAGAAATCTCCCCCATCACCATGGCCAGATGCGTCGCCCCCTGAATGTTGTCCCGGTAGGTACGAAGTCTGAAAACGCCGTATTCGGTATCCAGATCATTCTCTTCAACGCACTCTACGGTGCGTTCGTTCATGGTTCGATAATGAATCAGGTCGGCAATGGTACCGATCTTGAGGTTGTGCTCTTCTGCAAACAACTCCAGGTCTTCCCGACGGGCCATGGAGCCGTCGTCATTCATGATCTCACAAATAACACCAGCTGGTTCGCAACCCGCCAGGGACGCAAGGTCGCAGGATGCTTCCGTATGACCGGCCCGGCTCAGAACCCCGCCCGGATCAGACATCAACGGGAAAATATGACCAGGCTGGACCAGGTCACTGGCTTTGGCATCACGTGCTACCGCCGCCTGAACCGTGCGCGCGCGATCTGCGGCCGAAATGCCCGTGGTCACGCCTACAGCCGCCTCGATAGAGAGGGTAAACTTGGTTCCGAACCCGGAGGCATTCTGCTGGACCATCAACGGCAGACCCAGTTGCTCACAGCGGCCCCGGGTCATGGGCATACAGATCAGGCCACGGCCAAATCGGGCCATGAAGTTGATAGCTTCGGCCGTACAATGCTCAGCAGCCATGACGAGATCGCCCTCGTTCTCGCGATCTTCGTCATCCATCAGTATGACCATTTTGCCCTGACGGATATCTTCAATAATGTCTTCAATGCTGTTCAGTGCCATATGGTTTTGCACCCTTGCGGAGTTCCGGCTGGTTTTGGCCACCAGACTACCCTGAGTTTATTGATTACCGGCGAACGAGGATCAGGCGCTGATCCTCCCCCACCTGGCGTCGATCCAGGACCTTCCATTGTACTTTATCTGCCATGGTTTCCAGTGGCAGGTGTGCGGTCGGCCGGCCAGTGCTACCAAGGAAAACTGGCGCCTGATAAAGCCAGAGTTCGTCGACCAGTTTTTCGCTGATAAACGTGCCAGCGAGTGTCGGACCCGCCTCTACCAGCAACTCATTGATCCCAAGCTCGCCTAGGGAGTCCAACAGTTCAGCCAGGTCGATGCCGTTGTCTTTCCAGGCGACACCGGTCAGGCTGATCCCCAGAGCCGCCAGGTCCTGAGCCGGCGCAGTAGCCAGTGTTGACGACGCGCAGAACACCTGGACATTCCCGCCCTGCAGGATCTTTGCCGAAGACGGTGAACGTGCATCCCGGTCGGCAATCACCCGCAGGGGCTGCCTGGAGGGCTCTGTCGCATCGCCGATATCACCCAGATCCTCGCGCCGAACCGTCAACGAAGGGTCATCGGCGAGGACCGTACCCACACCCGTGAGAATGGCATCACTGATCGCTCTCAGGCGTTGGACATCCCGGCGAGCCTCAGGGCCGGTTATCCACTGACTCTCGCCCGAGGCCATCGCCGTCCGGCCATCCAGACTTGCAGCCATTTTCAATCGCACCCAGGGGCGGCCGGTATTCATACGCTTCATGAACCCCGGATTCAGGCGACCGGCCTCGTCCGCCAGCAGCCCTTCCGTGACACGCACTCCGGCTTCCCTGAGCATATCCAGCCCGCGACCGGATACCGATGGGTTCGGATCTTTGGTTGCCGCATAGACATGAGCTATACCCGCATCAATCAATGCTCTCGCACAAGGCGGGGTACGGCCGAAATGGCTGCAGGGCTCCAGTGTCACATACGCTGTCGCGCCACGCGCCTCGGGACCTGCCTGGCTCAAAGCACGAATTTCGGCATGAGCTTCCCCGGCACGTTCGTGCCAACCCTCACCCAGCACCAGATCTCCACGGGCGATAACGCAACCAACCCGGGGGTTGGGATGAGTAGAGTAGCGACCACGCCAGGCAAGCTGGACAGCTCGCGCCATCATGGCCCTGTCGCGGTTTTCGATCATGCTTTTCCTTCGGGAGCGTGGTTATCGGCCAACGCTTTGGCGACATCAACAGCAGCTTCGCCATTGCTAGCCGACAGCCTCTCGATCTCTTCCTTGAACTCGTTGATATCCTGAAAGCTCCGATATACTGAAGCGAAACGAACGTAAGCAACTTTGTCCAACTGACGCAACTCAGTCATTACCTCTTCACCCAACTGCATCGATTTCACTTCCCGCTCGCCAGTCGCCCGCAAACGGTATTTGATCCGGTTGAGCGCAGCATCAATCTGCTCAATACTGACGGGCCGCTTCTCCAGGGCCTTCATCAGTCCCGAGCGCAGCTTTTCTTCATCAAACGGCTGGCGGGTGCCGTCCTGCTTAACGACGCGCGGCATTACCAGTTCAGCAGACTCGAACGTGGTAAAACGCTCACGGCACGACAGACATTCCCTGCGGCGACGCACCTGATCACCCTCAGCCACCAGCCGCGAGTCAATCACCTTGGTATCTGCTTCACCACAGAAGGGACAATGCATAGTCGGGAACTCCGAAGAGGAAGCCGGGCCAACTGATTGGCCCGGCGGGTCATGCCTGTAACCTGGCTACAAGACAATCAGCCATACACAGGGAAACGTGCGCACAGAGCACTCACCTGTTCACGAACCCGGCTGTTTACCGCCTCATCGTCAAGGTTATCGAGGATATCGCAGATCCAGCCAGCCAGATCGCGGCACTCGGATTCACCAAAACCGCGGGTGGTGATCGCCGGAGTACCAATGCGCAGACCGGATGTGACAAATGGCGAGCGGGGATCGTTGGGAACCGCGTTTTTGTTCACGGTGATATGAGCCCGGCCAAGAGCAGCATCAGCATCTTTACCGGTGATGTCCTGTTTGATCAGGCTGACCAGGAACAGGTGGTTCTTTGTGCCACCAGACACCACGTCATAGCCGCGATCTACAAATACCTGAGCCATGGCAGAGGCATTCTTGACGACCTGTTGCTGGTAAACCTTGAACTCGTCGCTCATGGCTTCCTTGAAGCAAATAGCCTTGGCGGCGATTACGTGCATCAACGGACCACCCTGACCGCCCGGGAACACCGCAGAGTTCAGCTTCTTGTGAAGATCGGCGTCATCACAGGCCAGAATCAGGCCGCCACGGGGACCGCGCAGGGTCTTGTGGGTCGTGGTTGCAACCACGTGGGCGTGGGGAACCGGGTCCGGGTAAACACCGGCAGCAACAAGGCCCGCGACATGAGCCATGTCAACGAACAGATAGGCGCCAACCTTGTCAGCAATCTCGCGGAAGCGGGCAAAATCCAGTTCCTGTGAGTAGGCTGAGAAACCGGCAATAACCATTTTCGGCTTATGCTCAACCGCCAGCGCTTCCACTTCGTCGTAATCAATCAGGCCGGTTTCCGGGTTCAGGCCATACTGAACGGCATGATAGATCTTGCCGGAAAAGTTTACGCTGGCACCGTGGGTCAGGTGACCACCGTGAGCCAGGCTCATACCGAGCACGGTATCGCCGGGCTTCAGCAGCGCCATAAACACCGCAGAGTTAGCCTGGGAGCCGGAATGCGGCTGAACGTTCGCGTAGGCTGCACCAAACAGTTCTTTGGCACGCTCAATCGCCAGATCTTCAGCGATATCGACAAACTCACAACCGCCGTAGTAGCGCTTGCCCGGATAGCCTTCCGCGTATTTATTGGTCAGCACGCTGCCCTGGGCTTCCATCACCCGGGGGCTGGTGTAATTCTCAGACGCGATCAGCTCGATGTGAGCTTCCTGGCGTTTCTCTTCCGCCTGCATGGCGTTCCAGAGCTCGTCGTCAAAGCCGGCGATTTTCATTTCACGATTAAACATGGATGCGCTGCCCCTGTGTGCTTGGCTGGCCCGGAGAGGTTTGAGAATCTCCGCAGGCTCCCTGAAAAATTGGGCCGCTATTCTATCTTACAAACGGGTAAAAAATCATCCTTTATACCGTCCGCAGATACCGGCATGCGGCCAACTCCGGTTTCTGCTCAATTGCTATCACCGATGGGTTTCGATACCTTACCGGGTCAACAGCACGCAGTCCTATCGAGGGAGGTCCAGCCGACCTCGCCACCAGCATTCGAATTCACGAACCTGTTTTTAAAGAGGTTTACGCCAACATGGCCCAATACGTATACACCATGAACCGCGTGGGCAAGGTTGTACCGCCCAAGCGCG
Source organism: Marinobacter sp. F3R08 (assembly GCF_018860425.1). GTDB lineage: Bacteria > Pseudomonadota > Gammaproteobacteria > Pseudomonadales > Oleiphilaceae > Marinobacter. The sequence continues at coordinate 47,931 of NZ_JAHKPI010000005.1, forward strand.
AGATCCTGAAAGACATCTCACTGAGCTTCTTCCCCGGCGCCAAGATCGGCGTTCTGGGCTTGAACGGTGCCGGTAAATCCACCCTGCTCCGCATTATGGCGGGCGTTGACCAGGATTACATCGGAGAAGCCCGTCCACAGCCCGGCATTAATGTAGGCTATCTGCCCCAGGAGCCAGAGCTCGACGAGGAGAAAACCGTCAAGGAAATCGTCGACGAAGCCGTTTCTGGCGTTCATGACGCTCTGGCTGAACTGGACCAGGTTTACGCGGCCTATGCCGAACCCGATGCAGATTTCGACGCGCTCGCCAAGAAACAGGGTCAACTGGAAGCCTACATTCAGGCCACTGACGGGCACGACATCGAGCGCAAGATGAACGTCGCCGCAGACGCTCTGCGACTTCCACCATGGGATCAGCAGGTCAAAGTACTGTCTGGCGGTGAGCGCCGCCGCGTTGCCCTGTGCCGCCTGCTGCTGTCGGGGCCGGACATGCTGCTGCTTGACGAGCCTACCAACCACCTGGATGCCGAATCCGTAGCGTGGCTCGAGCGCTTCCTGCACGATTACGAAGGCACCGTGGTTGCGATTACCCACGACCGATACTTCCTGGATAACGTCGCGGGCTGGATCCTGGAACTGGACCGTGGCCACGGCATACCGTTTGAAGGCAACTATAGTCAGTGGCTGGAGAACAAGGAAAAGCGTCTGGAGATGGAGTCCAAACAGGAAGCCTCTCATCAGAAAGCCATCAAGCAGGAGCTGGAGTGGGTTCGCAGCAATGCTAAAGGGCGCCAGTCCAAGAGCAAGGCCCGCCTGGCCCGCTTTGAGGAAATGAGCTCCCAGGAATTCCAGAAGCGTAACGAAACCAATGAGCTGTACATTCCGCCCGGACCACGTCTTGGCAACAAGGTGATTGAGGTAGACGGAATCAGCAAGTCCTTCGGGGATCGCCTGCTTTATGAAAACGTGTCGTTCAGTGTGCCGCCGGGTGCCATTGTGGGCATTATCGGTGGTAACGGGGCCGGCAAATCCACCCTGTTCAAGATGATTGGGGGTTACGACACGCCCGATTCAGGCGACATCACCGTCGGCGAAACAGTGGAACTCGCCTACGTGGACCAGATGCGCGATCTGGACGGCAGCAAGACTGTCTGGGAAGAGCTCTCTGATGGCAACGACATCATCAAGGTCGGCAACTACGAGACACCTTCCAGGGCCTACGTTGGCCGCTTCAACTTCAAGGGCAGCGACCAGCAGAAGCGGGTTGGCGACCTGTCTGGCGGCGAACGCAACCGTCTGCACCTGGCCAAGCTGCTGAAACAGGGCGGCAACGTGTTGCTGCTGGACGAACCAACCAACGATCTGGACGTGGAAACCCTGCGGGCCCTGGAAGAGGCCCTGCTCAATTTCCCGGGCTCAGCTCTGGTGATCTCGCACGACCGCTGGTTCCTGGACCGGGTAGCCAGCCACATCCTGGCGTTTGAGGATGATGGAGAGGTCGTGTACTTCGAGGGCAACTTCACGGAGTACGACGAGGACTTCAAGAAGCGCAAAGGGGATTCTGCGATGCAGCCCCAGCGCATGAAGTACAAGAAGCTGGCCTGATGGCAAAAGCCAAAACCGCATATGTCTGCACCGAATGCGGTGCAGACTATTCCAAATGGCAGGGCCAGTGCACAGCCTGCCAGGCCTGGAATACCATCAGCGAAGTCCGTGGCGTCAGCAGCAATGCCAAAGGTGCCCGTGGCGCCCGCTTCGAGGGATTCGCCGGCAGCTTGTCGGAAGTCCAGAGCCTGGATGATGTCAGCCTGGCAGAGCAGCCCCGTATCAGCTCCGGTATGCAGGAGTTTGACCGGGTTCTGGGCGGAGGTCTCGTCGAGGGCTCGGCTGTTCTGATGGGCGGCCATCCGGGCGCAGGCAAGAGTACCCTTCTGCTTCAGGCGGTCTGCCATCTCGCCGCCAGTGTCCCCGCTCTGTACGTCACCGGCGAGGAATCTCTTCAGCAGGTCGCCATGCGAGCCAAACGGCTCGGATTACCCACCAGCGATCTGAAGATGCTGTCTGAAACCAGTGTTGAACGCGTCATGCAGGTCGCCGAGGCGGAGAAGCCCCGAATTCTGGTCGTAGACAGTATCCAGGTGATGCATGTAGCGGACATCGAGTCCGCACCCGGCAGTGTCTCCCAAGTGCGCGAAAGCGCCGCCTATCTGACGCGCTTCGCCAAACAGACCGGCACCATTTTGTTCCTCGTCGGCCATGTCACCAAAGACGGCAGTCTGGCCGGCCCGAAAGTCCTGGAGCACATGATCGATTGCTCCATTCTTCTGGAAGGTTCCAGCGACAGCCGTTATCGCACTCTGCGCGGCATCAAGAACCGCTTTGGTGCGGTCAATGAACTCGGCGTGTTTGCCATGCTCGAGCAAGGCCTGAAGGAAGTGAAGAATCCCAGCGCCATATTCCTGAATCGCGGTGAAGAAGCGGCGCCCGGTAGCGTAGTCATGGTGGTCTGGGAAGGCACACGCCCAATGCTCGTGGAGATCCAGGCCCTGGTGGACATGGCTCAGGGGGGGTATCCGAGAAGGGTGGCGGTTGGCCTGGACCAGAACCGGCTAGCCATGCTGCTCGCGGTCCTGCACCGGCACGGAGGAATGCACGTGTCAGACCAGGACGTCTTCGTGAACGTGGTTGGCGGTGTGAAAGTCAATGAAACCAGCGCAGACCTGGCCCTGCTGGCCGCGATCGTTTCCTCCTTCCGCGACCGTGCCCTGCCCCAGGATCTGGTGATATTCGGCGAAGTTGGCCTCTCCGGTGAAATCCGTCCGGTTCCCAGCGGCCAGGAACGAATCTACGAAGCAGCAAAACACGGCTTTACCCGCGCTCTGGTGCCGAAACCCAATGCACCACGCAAGGCAATTGAGGGTATGAAGGTGATTCCTGTAACCAAGCTCAGTGACGCGCTCACGGCACTGGAAGAACTCTGATCGCGCTTACTCGATAAGATGGGCAAACTCTCGTTCGAGCAACGCCTGGTCACCCAGGTTCAGCTCAACGAGGCGTTTCAGGTGGGTCGCACTTTCAAGGTCAATGTACTGACATGTAAACCCAAGTCTGTGCGGCTCTACATGCCGCAGCTCTACAGCCATCACAATGCCCGCCTCATCGTCGTTGAGGTGAACAATCACTTCACAGGGTTGCTTTAGCGGCACATCCCACTCTTCCGGTCGCTTGACCAGAACGCCTTTCAAGGATATATCCAGTACCTCGGTCTTCCAGACCAACTCCTGACAGTGAAGCTCGCACGGCGCGTCGAATTCGATCCGGTGGAATCGGCGTTTTTCGGAAGTCTTGGTGGGCAAGTGAATGCTCCTGTTTGACCGTCTTGTTTTAACTGACTATAGACCGGACAGAAGATTGCATCCAGAGGAGTTTTCGGGTTGAAGGGATTCCGGATCAGGGTACGCCTCGCGCGCCCTGATCCGATCGACGGAATCAAAGGCTCAGCGGTGGTATTCCGGGCTTAACTCAACAACCGCCTCAATAAATGCCCTGGCGTGCTCCGGATCCACATCCGGTGTAATGCCGTGGCCAAGGTTGAAGATATGGCCGGCACCGGAACCAAACCGCCGCAGGATATCCGCCACTTCCTGCCGGATCCGCTCGGGCGGCGCGTAGAGCATGGCAGGATCCATATTGCCCTGAAGAGCCACTTGATCGCCGATACGGGCGCGAGCACTGCCAATGTCCGTGGTCCAGTCCAGGCCCACAGCATCGGCACCGGAATCGGCAATGGATTCCAGCCACTGCCCGCCGTTCTTGGTGAACAGAATGACCGGCACCCGGCGCCCCTCATTTTCACGAATCAGACCTGCGACGATCTTCTTCATATAACGGAGTGAGAACTCCTCATAGGCCCAGCTACTCAGCACGCCTCCCCAGGTATCGAAGATCTGGACCGCCTGAGCGCCAGCCTTGATCTGACCATTCAGATAGTCGATCACCGCATCCGCCAGATGGTCCAGCAATCGATGCATGACCTCAGGTTGGCCGTACATCAGCTTCTTCGCTTCCCGGAAATCCTTTGAAGAACCGCCTTCAATCATATAGGTGGCCAAGGTCCACGGACTACCGGAAAAACCAATCAGGGGCACACTACCGTTCAGGGCGCCACGAATGGTGGACACCGCATTCATGACGTAGTCCAGATCCACCTCTGCATTGATCTTCGGCAGCGCCGCGACGTCCGCCTCAGAACGAATCGTGTTGCGGAATTTTGGCCCCTCACCGGTTTCGAAGTACAGGCCCAGGCCAAGGGCATCCGGGATGGTCAGGATGTCGGAAAACAGAATAGCCGCGTCCAGAGGAAACCGCTCAAGAGGCTGCAGAGTTACTTCACAGGCCAGAGGCGTGTTCTTGCACAAACTGAGGAAGTCGCCCGCCCTGGCTCTCGTCGCGCGGTATTCCGGCAGGTATCGACCTGCCTGGCGCATCATCCATACCGGTGTTCGGTCAACGGGCTGGCGCATCAGCGCGCGCAGGAAACGGTCATTCTTCAGCTCGGTCATAGAAGGTCCAGTGTGTTCTGTACAATGGAGAAAGTGTGACGGGAAGCCATAATACCCGGTTTGTGCGAATAAAAAAGGGCGGCTTTCCCTAAGGAAACCGCCCTTATGATCAGAATCAATCCTGCAATCAGATGTCCAGGTAATCCATGATGCCTTCGGCAGCCTTACGACCTTCCCAGATAGCGGTTACGACCAGATCCGAGCCCCGGACCATGTCACCGCCAGCAAAGATTTTCGGGTTGCTGGTCTGGAACATGAACTCAGCTTCCTCGGGAGCTGTCACCCGGCCGGAATCGTCAGTATTCACTTTCAGTTCATCGAACCACTCGGCCGGGCTCGGACGGAACCCGAAGGCGACCAGAACCGCGTCGGCAGGAATGACCTCTTCACTACCCGGTACCACTTCCGGTCGACGACGGCCGTTTTCATCGGGGTCACCCAGACGGGTCTGGACCACTTTAACGCCCTCGACCTGATCTTCACCAATGATGGCGATAGGCTGCCGGTTAAAAAGGAATTTCACCCCCTCTTCCTTGGCGTTGGCCACTTCCCGGCGCGAGCCCGGCATATTGGCTTCGTCCCGACGGTAGGCACAGGTGACGCTTTCGGCCTGCTGACGGATAGACGTTCGGTTGCAGTCCATGGCGGTATCTCCGCCGCCCAGAACAACAACTCGCTTGCCTTTCATATCAATAAAGTCCGCCTCGTCTTTCTCAAAGCCAAGACGGCGGTTCACGTTGGACACAAGGAATGGCAGTGCATCATATACACCGGGCAGATTTTCACCCGGGAACCCACCCTTCATGTACGTGTAGGTGCCCATGCCCATGAAGACGGCATCATATTCGTCAATGATACCCTGCAGCTGGACGTCCTTGCCCACCTCAGTGGACAGGCGGAATTCCACACCCATTTCTTCAAACACTTTACGGCGACGGGACATGACCGACTTTTCCAGCTTGAACTCCGGGATACCGAAGGTCAGCAGACCACCGATTTCCGGATAGATATCAAACACCACCGGCTTGACACCATTGCGAACCAGAACGTCCGCACAGCCCAGACCGGCAGGACCGGCACCGATAACCGCAACCTTCTTGTCGGTCCACTTAACCGAGGACATATCCGGCTTCCAGCCAAGTGCGAAAGCGGTGTCGGTAATGTACTTCTCTACAGACCCGATGGTGACCGCACCAAAGCCATCATTCAGTGTGCAGGCACCCTCGCACAGACGATCCTGCGGACAAACCCGGCCACACACCTCGGGCAGGGAATTGGTCTGGTGACACAGTTCGACGGCACGCATGATGTTGCCTTCGGAAACCAGCTTGAGCCAGTTCGGGATGTAGTTGTGAACCGGGCATTTCCATTCGCAATACGGGTTACCGCACTCAAGACACCGATGCGCCTGTGACGACGCATGGTCGGCAGTGAACTGGTGGTAGATTTCACCGAATTCTTTTTTTCGCTTCTTGGCAGGCACCTTCTTCGGGTCAACTCGCCCTACCTCCACAAACTGGAAGTCGTTACTCAGTCGTTCTTTCATTATGACGCTCTCATCAACTCGATTTCGACAAGGGTGGCAGTCACTCTGCTCACCCCGAACCCTTAATCCGAGGCCTTATTCCGGGCGTGCCCGGGTGCTGGCCAGCAAGCTGCGCAGATTGGCAGCCTTGGGTTTCACCAGCCAGAAGCGGCCGATGTAGTCGTCGAAATTCTCAAGAATGTGCTCAGCCCACTCACTGCCGGTTTCCGAAATGTGTTCCCGGATCACGCCGCGCAGATGGTTTCGGTAGGATTCCATGTCCTCACTGGAAATCCGCTGAATCTCCACCAATTCATGGTTATATCTGTCCACAAAGGTGTTATTGAGATCCATGACATAGGCAAAACCACCGGTCATGCCCGCGCCAAAGTTGTGCCCGATAGAGCCAAGAACCGTCACCAGGCCGCCGGTCATGTATTCGCAACAGTGATCTCCCGCACCCTCCACAACAGCATGGGCGCCAGAATTACGAACAGCAAAGCGTTCGCCCGCGGTTCCAGCAGCAAAGAGTTTGCCTCCGGTTGCGCCGTACAGGCAGGTGTTACCAATAATAGAGGTTTCCTGGGTCTTGAAAACGCTGCCACGGGGCGGCTTGACCACCAGTTTTCCTCCGGTCATGCCCTTGCCTACGTAGTCATTGGCATCACCCTCGAGGATCAGGTTGAGGCCGCCCACGTTCCAGACACCAAAGCTCTGGCCAGCGGTGCCCGTAAGATCCAGGGTAACCGGCGCATCAACCATGCCCTGGTTCCCGTGCAGTGCGGCGATTTCGCCGGACAATCGGGCACCAATGGAGCGATCACAGTTAGTTACCTTGTAGGACCAGGCACCACCACTCTTCTCTTTGAGAGCCGCTGCCATGTCACGAACCATCTGCTCGGCAAGTGCTCCCTCGTCAAACGGATGATTCCGCTCAACCTGGCAGGTCTGTGGCTTGTCAGTCGGAATGTGGTCGTTGGAAACCAGGCGACTCAGATCCAGTTTCTTCTGGCGCTCCGTGTCACCTGGCAACCGCTCAAGCAGATCAACACGCCCAATCAGCTCTTCCAGGCTGCGCACGCCCAGTTTCGCCATCCACTCGCGGGTTTCCTCAGCCACAAAGCGGAAGAAGTTCATGGCCATTTCCACCGTGCCCTTGAAGTGCTCTTCGCGCAGATGGTCATTCTGGGTGGCAACACCGGTAGCGCAGTTGTTCAAGTGGCAAATCCGGAGGTACTTGCAACCCAGCGCCACCATCGGCGTAGTACCGAAACCAAAACTTTCAGCACCCAGAATGGCCGCTTTCACTACATCCAGACCGGTTTTAATACCGCCATCGGTTTGCAGACGGATCTTGCCACGCAAATCGTTGGCCCGCAGGGCTTGCTGGGTCTCGGTCAGGCCCAGCTCCCAGGGAGAGCCGGCGTAACGGATTGAAGTCAGCGGGCTAGCTGCCGTGCCACCATCGTAACCGGAGACGGTAATCAGGTCGGCGTAAGCCTTGGCAACACCGGCCGCGATGGTACCAACACCAGGCTCCGAGACCAGTTTCACAGACACCAGAGCCTGAGGATTGACCTGCTTGAGATCAAAGATCAACTGGGCCAGATCCTCAATGGAGTAGATATCGTGATGCGGCGGTGGCGAGATCAGCGTCACGCCAGGCACCGAATAGCGCAGACGAGCGATCAGATCATTCACCTTGCCGCCCGGTAACTGGCCGCCCTCTCCGGGCTTCGCACCCTGAGCCACCTTGATCTGCATAACATCGGCGCTACGCAGATACTCAGCCGTAACGCCGAAACGACCGGATGCAACCTGCTTGATCTTTGAACGCTTTTCCGTGCCGTAACGGGCAGGGTCTTCACCGCCCTCACCGGAGTTCGAACGCCCGCCCAGCGTGTTCATGGCAACCGCCAGGGCTTCATGAGCCTCCGGCGACAGCGCCCCCAAAGACATTGCCGCCGAGTCAAAGCGCGGGAAAATGTTCTCAACCGACTCAACTTCGGAGAGGTCGATCTGCTTGATATCGCTCCGGAAGCCCAGCAGGTCCCGCAGGGTCGCGACGGGGCGCTCATTGACCAGACCCGCGTACTCCTTGTAATGACCGTAGTCACCACTGGTCACGGCTTCCTGCAACTTACCCACGACATCCGGGTTGAAGGCATGGTATTCCTGGCCATGAACGTATTTCAACAGGCCACCCTGCATAACGGGCTTGCGAGGCTTCCAGGCAATCGACGCCAACTGCTCCTGATCCTGCTGAAAATCGAAGAAACTGGCACCCTGGATCCGGCTCGGAACACCCTTGAAGCACAGATCAACCACATCATCCGACAGACCGATTGCCTCGAACAACTGAGCGCCACGGTAAGAGGTGATGGTAGAGATCCCCATTTTGGAAAGGATCTTTAACAGCCCCTTATTGATGCCCTTACGATAATTGTTCTTCGCATCAATCGGATCCATCAGCACTTCACCCGTGCGGATCAGATCGTTCAGCACCTGATAGGCGAGATAAGGATAGACTGCAGTCGCGCCGAAGCCGAAGAGCACCGCGAAGTGATGGGGATCCCGGGCCCAACCTGTCTCGACGATAATGTTGGAGTCACAACGCAACCCCTGCCGGACCAGATGGTGATGAACGGCGCCGGTCGCCATGAGGGCATTAACAGGCAACTCGCCTTCCTTCAGGTCTTTATCGGTAAGAATCAGCAGCACGTTACCATCGCGGACCGCCTGTTCGGCTTGAGCACAAACCTCACGCACAGCCTGTTCCAGCCCCTGTTCGGGACGATAACTCATGGAAATACGCGCCACTTCAAAGCCTGGCCGGTCATTGTTGGCAATCTTGAGGAACTTGGCCGGAGACAATACCGGTGTCGTCAGAATGATTCGGTCCGCATGGTCTGCGGTTTCCTCAAACACGTTGCGCTCGGCTCCCAGGCATGTCTCCAGAGACATGACAATCGCTTCCCGCAAAGGATCGATCGCCGGGTTGGTGACCTGGGCAAACTTCTGACGGAAGTAGTCCGCCACGTGACGTACTTTACTTGAAAGGACCGCCATCGGCGTATCGTCACCCATGGAGCCGACCGCCTCCTGGCCATTTTCAGCCAGCGGACGCAAGACCTGATCACGCTCCTCGAACGAAACCATAAACATCTTCTGGTGGACCAGAAGTTCCTCCGCATCCATCAACCTGAAATCAGGGGTGTCCTGATTCAGCGTGGTCTCAACCCGCAGCGCATTCTCGCGCAGCCAGCGCTTGTACGGTTGAGACGTCTTCAGGCGTTGATCAATATCCTTGGTATGCAGAACCTCACCGGACTCGGTATCAATCGCCAGCATCTGGCCCGGGCCGACACGGCCTTTGGCAACCACGTCGTCAGGCTGATACCCGTATGTACCGATTTCCGAAGCCAGGGTTATGAAATCGTCTTTGGTGATTACCCACCGGGCTGGGCGCAAACCGTTCCGGTCAAGCATACAGACGGCATAACGCCCGTCAGACATAACCAACCCTGCAGGACCATCCCAGGGCTCCATGTGCATGGAGTTGTATTCATAGAACGCCCGGAGTTCTGAATCCATGCTGTCAACATTCTGCCAGGCCGGCGGAATCATCATCCGGACCGCTCGGAAAAGGTCAACGCCACCCGCAAGCAGCACCTCGAGCATGTTATCCATGCTTGAGGAGTCGGAACCGGTCAAATTGACCAGAGGCTGCAGAGTCTGCAGATCCGGCAGTTCCGGGGAACTGAACTTTGCAGCGCGCGCAATCGCCCAGTTCCGGTTACCGTCGATGGTGTTGATTTCACCGTTATGGGCAAGGTACCGGAACGGCTGGGCCAACGGCCAGCGCGGCATGGTATTGGTAGAGAAACGCTGGTGGAACACACAAATGGCCGTTTCCAGATCCGGGTCACCCAGATCCTTGTAGAAGTTCGCAAGGTCCGCCGGCATCATCAAACCTTTGTAGGCCAGCGTGCGGTGCGACAGACTGCAAATATAGAACTCCGAATCGTCAGCCATGTCGCTTTCTGCGTGTCGGCGTCCGACAAACAGGCTGATCGCAAACTCACGTTCTTCTTTGCCGGCAGGCACCACAAAGACCTGCTCAATCCGAGGCAGGCAATCCAGAGCCATAGGCCCAAGGCAACTGTCATCGACCGGAACTTCACGCCAGCCCATGATGTCCAGACCCTGTTCTGTCAGGCGCTTCTCAACGGCAGCCCGGCCAGCGGCAGCCTTGGTCTCATCCGGGCTCAGGAAGACCTGGCCCACGGCGAAGAGATCGCCGGGTTCTTTGCCGAAAGCTGCCTTTGCGGCTTTCTTCAGAAAGCCATCCGGGCTCTGGATCAGCAAGCCACAACCATCGCCGGTCTTGCCATCTGCAGCAATACCACCTCGGTGGGTCATGCAGGTCAGAGACTCGATGGCAGTTTGCAACAACTTGTGGCTGGCCTCGCCCTTCATGTGGGCAATCAGACCAAATCCGCAGTTGTCCCTGAATTCATCGGGATGATACAAACCTGTCATCATAAGCGTTCTCTCGCGTAGAAATGCTTTTCAATCAAAGAGTTAATTGGCACAAGGCCGCTCATCCACCCTTTGACACTGAAAATGGGGGCTGGCTATTTTACACACGTAGAAATACGTACTCAAATCGGCGTTGAGTTATTGTGGAAAGCCAAAAAAGGAATTACCAGCCGACTAGGTTACGTAACAACAAGTTAGCGCCAGAAACGGCACCTTATAAATTGTCAACCGTACGAACCCAAGGCGACCGGGAAGCCAGCTCCTCGGGCAAGCTGGATACTGCGGCTCTTGCCGCCTCCCGGGTCGGGAATTCGCCATAGAATACCATAAACCAGGCCTGACCTTGTCTTTCCCCTTTGGTGTACACCAGTTCATCAAGCTCTGGGTGACGAGATATGACATTCAAAACAGTCTGCTCCAGATTTCCGGCGACCAACTGAATCGTCCAGCCCTCCCGGGCTCGGATCTGCTCCAGCGCAACATAATGCGCCGCATCGGCGGGAACGAAGCCGGGCTCAGGCTCAGGTTCCGGCTCTGGCTCTGGCGCCGGTTCCGGTTCCGGTTCAGGCGCCGGTTCTGGTTCAGGCTCAAGTTCCGGTTCAGGCTCAAGTTCCGGTTCAGGCTCTGGTTCAGGTTCAGGCGCCGGTTCTGGTTCAGGCTCTGGCACTGTCTCAGGCACAGGTTGAAGCTCTGGCTCGGGTTGAAGCTTTGGCGCCGGTTCTGGCACGGACTCTGACTCCACCGCCTCCGACCCCATGACCGGCCCTGCCCCCGGGTTGCCGGGTTCGGGTCCCGTCTCATCAACTGCCGACGCGGCATCCCCGGTTTCCGGGCCAATGGTGATGCTCCGGCGTACCGGCTCAGAGGACTGGGCCGGCACGTCGGCAACCGACGCATCGTACTGGCGGGATACAAACCACCAGGAACCCGCAAGGAGTAACAGAGCCAATCCGGGCCAGACAAAACGCTTAATGGGAATTTTCACAGAATGACTCTGCGTCGACAGAGCCACCATATCCAGCCAGACGCCCGGGGTTACCCGTTTCAACCGCGCGAAACTACCCTGGCTCAGAGCATGAATTTTCGACACACGGGCAGGATTGAGCAGCTCTTGCGTCTTACCACCTGCCGCATGAACCCTTGGCTCCAGATAGGCAACAATCTCGTCCTGCGTCAGTGGGCGAAGGTGAATTTGATGAACGCTGGTCGAGGCATCGTCAAGAGCCAGCATCTGCACCAGATTATCGGTTCCCGCAAAAACCGGCACCGCCGAAGACCCCCGCTCGGAAGCCAGATAGGCAGAGAGAATGAGCCTGAGCAATTCAACCGGCACCCGATCCGCGTCGTCAATCAACAGGATCATGCGCTGCCCCTTTCTGACCCGGGACTCCGACCACCTGAAGAAATGATAAACCAGGTCTCTCGGGTTGTCCTCCGCGCCAAGACCTGGACCGGCAACCGATTTCAGATCCCGGGCCAGGGCCTGGGCACCCGTCAGAGCAGCGGCAGGAATCCGATGAAAATCCAGCCGGGATGATTCACTTCTTACCAGCTCTGCAAGTATCCGCGTTTTGCCCGCTCCGGCCGCCCCCGTCAACAGCAGCGCCATATCACCAAAACCGCAGAGGTGGCGTAACGCCTCCAGTGCATGATGACGCATTGCATCTGGAAAAAACGGGTTCTCCATTTCCAGGGGATTGGCGCGCAGACCGAAGCGCTGTTGCAACCTCGGAAACAGTCCGCCACCTTCAAGACTGCTCAAGCTTTCTTCAGTCACGGGTCTTCCTTGTCTACTGGTCTGCTACCAACTCATCAAAGCCATCAAGCTGACTGTCTTTCTAGCTGCAAAAACGGGCAAAGGTTAAGGCCAGGTTTTCGGGGCTCGCCTCTGAGGTGACCACCGCATCAGCGACCGAACGAAGCAGGACAAGCCTGAGACGCCCATCCACGTTTTTCTTGTCAACAGCCATCAGGGACATAAAGTCCTCTGCGGTCATTCCAGCTGGCGGCTTTTCCGGCAACCCGGCACTCAGGATCAGACGTCTTATCCGGTCATAATCGGAACGGCTAATCATCCCCTCAAGAGCGGACAACTCCGCCGCCATCAGCATTCCGGTTCCCACCGCTTCGCCGTGGAGCCAGTTACCATAACCTGAATAGGTTTCTATCGCATGCCCGAAGGTATGCCCAAGATTCAGTATCGCCCTGATCCCACCCTCGTGTTCGTCAATAGCAACAATCTCGGCCTTACAGGCACAGGACCTGAAGATAGCCTCGGCAACAGGCTCCGGTTCGAGTCTGATCAACGACTCCATATTTTCTTCAAGCCAGACAAGAAAATCATGATCGCGAATCAGCCCATATTTGATCACTTCCGCCAGCCCCGCTGACACTTCCCTCGGCGGCAATGTCTTCAGGCTAGATGTATCGATCAGAACCGACTGCGGCTGATGAAACGCACCCACCATATTCTTGCCAAGGGGGTGGTTGATACCGGTTTTACCACCAACCGACGAATCCACCTGGGAAAGCAGTGTCGTGGGAATCTGAATGAACGGAACACCTCGCTGATAGCATGCGGCAGCAAAACCGGTCATATCTCCGATAACACCGCCGCCCAGGGCAACGAGTGTGGTTCTGCGGGTATGCCGCTGCTCGAGAAGCGCATCAAAGATGCGGTTAAGGTTCTGCCAGTCCTTGAATTTTTCGCCATCCGGCAGGATGACAGTATCAATCCGTTTGCCCGGAAAACAGGCCTTTGCTCGCTCAAGATAGAGCGGTGCGACCGTCTCGTTGGTCACTATCATTACCTGTGCCGCGGACACATAAGGTGACATGTCCATGCTCCCAAGAAGGTCCGGGCCGATAAAAATGGGATAACTGCGCTCACCGAGCTCTACTGAAAGTTCGCGAAACAGATTAGACATGATTACGCCCTTCCTTTCGGATCTGCCTTTTATGACGTGGTGTTTTCGGATTCAGTCGATTCACCAGTTGACGCACAACCAGCCTCGGGCTTTTCCTGTCTGTGTACATGATGATGTCTGCCAAACTCGAATAAAGGGGGTCACGGATCAAGAAGAGCTTCCGCAAGACCGCTTCCGGGTCGTCATTCTGAAGCAAAGGCCTGTTTCGATCCTTGCGTGTGCGCTCTACCTGTTGCTCTATGGACGTTTTCAGATAGATGACCGTCGCATCCCTCTTGAGGATAGGATGGTTTTCCGGACGCATGACGGCCCCACCTCCGGTAGCCAGTACCGTATTATGTTCATGAGACAGCTCATCCAGCATGGCGGTTTCTCTTGAACGGAATCCGTCCTCCCCCTCCACATCGAAGATCCACGGGATGTTGGCCCCACATCGCTCTTCTATTATGCGGTCAGAATCGAGAAAACGATAACCTAGCTCTTTGGCAAGCATCCGACCAATCGTACTTTTCCCTGCTCCCATGGGGCCAACCAGGATGACGCGTTTCGGCAAAGACATAACTTCCGCTCAGTTTTGTTCAGGCGGGTGAGAATATCACAGGGCCCGGGATTGCATAAGTTCAGGAATAACCCCAGGCATCGTTCAGGCACAAAAAAGCCGCCGGTTTCACGCGGCGGCTTTTCGATCTGAACGATTAACGGAGCAAGTCGTTCTTGATGATCTTCGGTGTAATGAAGATCAACAGCTCACTACGCTCGTCAATGTGCTCTGTACGCTTGAAAAGGCGCCCCAGGTAGGGAATATCACCAAGGAACGGTGTCTTGGTCGTCTGAGTTGCGACCTCAGACTGGAAGATACCGCCAAGGACTACGGTTTCGCCATTGCCCACCAAAACCTGAGTTGTGACAGAGTTTGTATTGATAGACGGAATACCAGCCGTGACTTCGCCTCTGGAATCCTGATTCACCACCAGGTCCATGATGATTTTGTCATCAGGCGTAATCTGAGGCGTTACTTCCAGTGAGAGAACGGCCTCTTTGAACTCAATGTTGGTTGCACCGCTGGAGGTGGCCTCCTGATAGGGAATTTCTTCACCTGACTTGATTGATGCCGTTTGACGATCGGCAGTCACCACCCTTGGCTGGGAAACCACTTCTGCCTTGCCATCGCTTTCCAAAGCGGACAACTCAAGATCAACCAGGAAGTTATCGCTACCCCAGCCTATGGCAAAAGAAGAAGCACCGTCGTCAGTAACACCAAGATCCACCGCAAGTGCGCCCGGGAAAGTGATGGTGTTGCTGGTTCCACCGGCAGCCTGCCTGGCTTCTTCTACAGCACTTTGAGAACCACCAACGGTGAACACATTGTCCCCGCTGACATCATAGGCTGCGCCGCCCCAGCTAACCCCCAGATCTTCAGCGACATTGGTCTGGGCCCGAACAATACGCGCCTCAATAGACACCTGACGCACAGGAACATCCCAGGTCGACACCAATCTGCGAATTTCCTCAAGCTTATCCGCAGTCTCACGAACACTGATGGTGTTTGTTCGAACGTCGGAAGACACGAAGCCACGATCAGAGATCAGCTCTTCGTCTTCTTTGATCAAGGCAACAATATCAGCCGCCTTGGCGTAGTTCACCTGAACAATGTCCAGACGCACAGGTGCCAGTTCAGCAATCTGCTTGCTGGTTTCCAGCTCCAGCTTCTCCCGTGCAGCGATCTCATCCGCAGGCGCTACCAGCAGAACGTTACCGATCTGGCGCTTATCAAGCCCTTTGGTCTTTAGGATCAGTTCCAGTGCCTGGTCCCAGGGTACGTTCTGAAGACGCAGCGTAATACTGCCACCGACCGTGTCACTGGCCACCAGGTTCAACCCGGTAAAATCAGCAATCAACTGCAGAACCGAACGGACTTCAATATCCTGGAAGTTCAGAGACAGCTTGTCACCGGTGTACGGGAACTTCTCTTCCCTGCGGGAATCAGCTTCTTCCTGGCTCAGCTCCTCGACACTGACCGTAAACTCGCTGCCAGACTGGTAAGCGATATAGTCGTAGTTCCCTTCCGGACTGATCTCAACGACCGCATTCCCATCTTCAACAAAGGTGTCGATGCGGGTGACCGGCGTGGCAAAATCTGTCACATCCAACCGGCGACGAAGATCCGAGGGAACTTCAATCCCATCCATTGTCAGGCGGATCTTGCCGGCACGCTCGGTCAGGTCCACCGACGCACTGGAACTCCCGAGATCAACCAGCACACGGCCTTCACCGTCCTTGCCACGGCGGAAATCCACTCCGGCAAGGGCGTTAGACGAAGTTGAGCTCGAAGATGAGACAGTTTGGGGCTGAGGAGCGGTCGAACTCACCGCAACACCGTCAGTCTGCCCACCGATTGTCATAATCAGAGAGTTGCCGGAACGAACGGTATCGTAAGGTGTCAACTCAACCAGGTTAAAAATCAACCGGGTACGATCTTTGGTTTCCACCACCGTCATACTCTGGGCATTACCTGAACCCAGTGGCACGCTGCGACTGTCCAGACCGCTGGTCGTGTCCCGAAGGTCAACCGCAATGCGAGCAGGGCGTTCAACGGTGTATCCGGAAGGTTCCGGAGGCGTCCCATCAAACTGGAGTGTAACTTCAAGCCGCTCGCCCGGTAGCGACGAAAACGACACGTCTTCCAGCGTGACCGCATTGGCCAGGCCGGAGAACAACCCAAAAGCAACCACGCTGACGTATACATTGAGTTTTCTGAACATCGCTAGCCTCGACCCTAAACTTTTTTGTACGTGCATGTTTCTTTCAATTTTCATTCAGCCGCTCCTTAGCCTGCGCCCTCATCCAGGGTCAGGGAGCGAGGACGCTCGACCCAGCCACCCCGGCCATTGGGAACGATTTCAATGAGCTCAATCCGGGTTTCACTGACGCCCACAATACGGCCGTAGCTCTGCCCCATGTAATTGCCGGTACGAACCCTATGGATTCCGCCGGTATCATCTTCAATTAGCGCAAACAGGTTACCCGATGCGCCCTGAAGCGTTCCGACCATTTCAAGCGCTTTCAGATCAAAGTTCTCAAGAACTTCTCTCGGCCGATCCAGGTCCGGTTCAACATCGCTGACAGGTTGCTCGTCCACCATAGTCAACTGCACATCGATGGGCGGCTCAAAAGGCGCTCGACGATCCGCCGCAGAGTAACTGAAAGCCTCATAGGCTTTGAACTCCGGCAGAGGTTCGACATACCCCCTCGGCTTTGCTCTCGTCTCGGCCATGAACTGATCAAGATCCGAGAATCCTCCGCCCTGGGAACAGGCTGTCAGGAGAGACGCCAGACAAATACCCATCCAGGCCTTTACCGCATGCTGTTTTCTCATGCTCACTCTCCAGCCCGGTAGCGATAAGTACGAGCCACAACCTGCATATCAAGCTGATCTCCGTCTACGCCAATTGGTTTTATGGTCAGGTCGTGCAGCGTCACAATCCGTGGCAGGCTCGCAACGCTGCTAACGAACGACGCCAGCTCATGATAAGAGCCCGACACCCGAATGTTGATTGGCAGCTCGGAATAGAAATCCCGACGCTGCTCCGGCTGCAGCTTCACTTCTTGCAGCGCGAGACCATTACCCAAAGCCGTATTGGTAATGTCTTCAAGCAACCCCGGCACTTCCGTTTCACTTGGAAGCTGTCGTACCAGAGCACCAAAGGTCTCCTCCATTTCCAACATCTGAGCCTTGAAAACCTCGAGATTCGCTACCTGATAGGCCTTCTCTTCATAGGTTTTGCGCAGTTCCTGCTCAGTCTGCTCCACGCGCTCAAGCTGCGTATACTGATCCTTGATAACGAACCAGTAACCGCCTCCGACGATGAGCCCAAAAACAAGCAATACGACGATGGCCTTGACTGGCGCTGGCCAGAT
Organism: Marinobacter sp. F3R08; assembly: GCF_018860425.1. GTDB lineage: Bacteria > Pseudomonadota > Gammaproteobacteria > Pseudomonadales > Oleiphilaceae > Marinobacter. The sequence goes on from NZ_JAHKPI010000005.1 coordinate 65,404, forward strand.
ACCCGCATTGTTGATATCGAGATCATTGACATCAAATTCACTAAGGCTTTTGAAAGAGTCCGCGAGGCTCATTATTCATCCTCCCCTTCGGGCTCGGGCGTTTTTTGTTTTACGGACAGGTTGAACTCGCTGTAACCCGCTCGAAGATCATCGGCGGCAGATACGTTAGCGAGGTTGGGATCCGTGAACCAGTCGGACTCATCGAATTGACGCATCAGCGAAGAAACCCGGCTGTTGGATTCAGCCATACCCACAATGCTTAAAGAATCACCTGAGCGCCTGATATCTGTGTAAAACAAGCCATCGGGCAATGTCCTGACCAATTCATCAAAGACTCGCACAATAACCGGACGCTTACCCTGAAGATCCTGGATCACCTGCATCCTGGCGAGAAGCTCATCACGCTTACGCTTGAGGTCTTCAATTTCTTTGATTTGCTCGTCGAGCTTTTTGGCCGCTGTCTCGATGTAAGCGTTACGGGATTGCTGATAGGCAATTCTGCTATCCATATCAGATTTCCAGAGGAAGACGAGACCACCGGCAATGATCGCGGCACCAAGGATCATAACCACGAACTGCTTCTGTCTCTCGGCACGAAGTTCTTCGCGCCACGGTCGAAGGTTAATCTTTGCCATCAGTCAAAGCTCCTCATTGCCAGGCCGCAGGCAATCATCAGAGATGGCGCGTCATTGCTCAGTGCCGATGCATTAACCCGAGACCCCACAGCCATGTCGGCAAACGGATTTGCAACCAGTGCCGGCGTCCCTGTTTTCTCCTCAACCATCTCTGTCAGGACCGGTATCGAAGCAGTGCCGCCCGCCAGGACGACATAATCAACCGCATTGTACTGACTGGCGCCAAAGAAGAACTGAAGCGCCCGGGCAACCTGCTGCACCACCGCCTCCCGGAATGGCGTCAGCACTTCGGATTCGTAATCATCCGGCAACCCGCCCTGCTTTTTGGCCAGGCCAGCCTCTTCGAGCGACAAGCCGTAGCGACGCTGGATTTCCTCAGTCAGCTGCTTGCCACCGAAAATCTGTTCGCGCGTATAAACGGTCTTGCCATCGGCCAGAACGCTCAGAGTGGTCATGGTCGCACCAATATCCACAATCGCCACCACCAGCTCCTCACCTTGTGAGTCCAGCTGGGGCTCGATCAATTCATAGGCGCGCTCGAGGGCATAGGCCTCGACATCAACCACCTTGGTCGTCAACGAAGCAATCTCGAGTGCATCCTCACGGATATCGACATTCTCCTTCCGGCATGCAGCCAAGAGAACGTCCACCTGATCGGGGTTGCTTTCAGAGGGTCCCTGAACTTCGAAATCGATCGCCACTTCATCAAGCGGGTATGGAATGTACTGATCGGCCTCAAGAGCGATCTGATCTTCCATTTCGAATTCGTTCAGGCCACCGTCCATCTGGATAACCTTGGTAATGACGGCAGAGCCGGATACGGCCACTGCAACTTGCTTGACGCCTGAGCGAGACTTTGAGGCAACGCGCTTCATCACTTCGCCCACTGCCTCAACGTCAGTAATATTTTTTTCGACCACAGCGTTGGCCGGTAATGGCTCAACTGCGTAGCTCTCGACCTTATACCGGTCACCCTGCTTTGACAGCCCCAGAAGCTTGACCGAGCTGGAGCTTATATCCACGCCCAGCACTGCACTGGATTTCTTTCCTAATCCAAACACGCGCTCACCCTATTACCTGGTTAGATGCACCCGGTTACGTAACTTATGTGTTTTTTATTTAAGAGAATTCCTTCAACATTCCGTCTACAATACCTGTTCTTTTTTAGCCGAGAACTATTGCGACAGCGAAGCGATTCTTCCTTCCTAAAGCAATTTCTCAAATGATAGACCTATATCCAACAGTTGTCAGAAAAAAATGTCTCATTTGTTGCGCACATCTCGCCTTTTTGCCTGGTTGTTTCTTACCGGACTGAGTGTCGCCGTTATCGTAACCTCAGGCTTCTATCTTTACCTACGTCCTGGCCTACCACCCGTACATCAACTTCTGGACATCAAGCTCCAAACGCCATTACGGGTCTATAGCAAAGACAACAGATTAATAGCAGAATTCGGTGAAAAGAGAAGGGCACCGATCACAATCGAACAGATCCCAACAATTCAGTTACAAGCCTTTATGGCTGCTGAGGACTCCCGTTTTTACGAGCACTACGGGGTCGACATCAAAGGCCTGGCGCGGGCTGCCATCGAACTTGTCTCAACCGGCAGGATCCAGTCCGGAGGCAGTACGATCACAATGCAGGTTGCAAAAAATTACTTTTTGTCACGGGACAGAACCTTTATTCGGAAGTTCAACGAGATACTTCTAGCTCTTCAGATTGAACGTGAACTGGATAAGAACCGCATACTCGAGCTCTATCTGAACAAGATTTACCTTGGCAATCGCGCCTATGGAATTGCCGCTGCCGCCCAGGTTTATTACAACAAACCGGTCGCCGAGCTATCACTTGCCCAGATGGCCATGCTTGCCGGTTTGCCCAAAGCACCCTCAGCCTTCAACCCTCTGGCCAACCCGGATCGCGCGATGATCCGGAGAAACTGGATTCTCGGACGCATGCGCGACCTGGGCTACATCACCCCGGATGCCCACGAACTCGCTGTGTCAGCCCCTATCACGGCCAGCTATAACAGCACGGAAACGGAAGTTGACGCCGACTACATTGCCGAAATGGCACGCTCCGAAATGGTTAGGCGATTCGGAGAAGAGGCTTACACCGACGGCTACACTGTCACCCTGACAGTTGATGGCAAAAAACAACAGGTTGCCACAGAAGCGCTCAGAAACGGACTAGAAGCCTATGATCGACGCCACGGCTTTCGCGGCCCCATCGGGCAGATTGACCCGGAAACACTGGCCTCCGGCGAACTGTCCGACCTGGTCCTGAACTATCGGCGGGTGGAGTCATTGCTGCCGGCAATCGTAACGGACGTTGATGACGCTGCAGCCGAGGTGAGAGTCCACGCGCGCCGCATTGGTCCGGCCACAATGCCTTTCGAAACCATGACATGGGCAAGCCGGTACAAAACCGAAAACTACACAGGTCCTGAGCCGGAAAAACCGTCAGACGTTGTTTCTCCCGGCGATGTTGTCTATGTGCGCGCTCAAACCCCGAACCTGACGCCACCAGATAACGGAGGCAACGACAACAGACCTGAAAACGGCGAGCCAGAACAATCTGCCACAGCAAACGTCGCTCTCGCCCAAGTGCCGAGGGTCGAAGGCGCGCTAATCTCCCTCAAGGCCGAAACAGGTGCCATTGAGGCTCTGAGCGGCGGCTACAGCTTCGGCCAGAGCAAATACAATCGGGCTATCCAGGCTCGCCGCCAGCCGGGCTCAACCTTCAAACCCTTTCTTTACTTGAGCGCACTCGAAAACGGCATGACGCCGGCAACGATCTACAACGATGCTCCTATTGTGTTCGACGACTCGGAACTGGAAACCGCATGGCGCCCCCAGAACTCATCCGGACAATTTTATGGCCCCACGCGCCTTCGGGAAGCCCTCTACCGTTCTCGCAACCTCGTCTCGATACGGCTTCTGCGCGATCTCGGCATAAAGAACACTCTGAATTATCTTGAGCAGCTGAAAATCCCAGTTGAAAATATGCCAGATAACCTGTCGCTCTCCCTGGGTAGCGGACAACTCACCCCCATGGAGCTGGCAAGGGGGATGGCCGTTATCGCCAATGGCGGTTACGACGTGAAACCCTACCTGATTGAAACCATCAAGGACTTCAACGGCGAGATCATCTACCAGGCGCCGAAAACCATCCTGTGTGACACCGCCTGTGATGAGCTTCAAATGCAAGAGACCTCCGGCACAGAAGAAAGCGAGGCGGACACGAACACAGACGCCTCGGTAACCAGCGAAGAATCACCGGAGATTCGCGTAATGCCCAGACTGGCAGATGAACGCGCCGTCTTCATTTTGCACTCGATGATGCGAGACGTTGTCCGCCGCGGCACAGGCAGGCGAGCTCTGGCTCTCGGACGGGACGACATTGCAGGAAAAACCGGCACCACCAACGAACAGAAAGACACCTGGTTTGCAGGCTTCAACCACGATATAGCCACAACCACCTGGGTCGGACTGGATCAGCCCGCTCCGCTCGGCAGACGCGAGTTTGGCGCCAGCACCGCCTTGCCCATCTGGCTCGATTACATGAAAGCGTCGCTTGAGGGCACCCCTTCTTCCTTTATGCCGCGTCCCAATGGACTCGTGAACATACGCATTGATCCAAACACCGGACAACGTGCGCGACCAGGTGAAGACGGTGTATTTGAGGTATTCCGGGAAGAAGATGCACCGCCGCCTCTGACATCAGAATCTGAGAGCGATCGTAACGGCGACTCCGCAGAAGACGACTTGTCACGACGAATCTTCTGATTTTCAGACAGGCACAAAAAAACCGGCGGGATCACCGCCGGTTTTTTTCATTCCGAACAATCGATCAGATAATGTCATCCATCGATTTGAGCGGGTAGTGCGCAGGATATGCGTTCCGGGCAACCCCGGAATCCACAGCAGCCCGAGCAACAGCTGCCGGCACAACCTCAAGCAAGCGGACATCCATCGGTTTAGGAATGATGTACTCTTTCCCGAACTCAAAGCTGTCCACACCGTAAGCCTCACAGATCTCCTGAGGCACAGGCTCTTTAGCCAGCTCACGGATTGCGTTGACGGCCGCCACCTTCATTTCTTCATTGATCGTGGTAGCACGCACATCCAGCGCCCCACGGAAAATGAACGGGAAGCCCAACACGTTATTGACCTGGTTCGGATAATCCGAGCGGCCGGTAGCCATGATCAAGTCATCACGGGCAGCCAGGGCAATTGCCGGACTGATTTCAGGATCCGGATTTGAGCAGGCAAAGACAATTGGCTTGGGAGCCATCTTCTTCAGCTGATCCGCCGTCAGCAGATCCGGGCCAGACAGCCCCAAAAACACATCAGCACCTTCAATGGCGTCGTCCAGAGTGCGCTTGTCTGTATCGGTGGCAAACATTGCCTTGTACTGATTCAGATCATCACGACCAGAGTGGATCACACCCTTACGGTCGATCATGTAGATGTTTTCAGAGCGAATACCGCAGCTGACAAGAATCTTCATGCAGGCATTGGCGGCCGCACCGGCACCCAGACACACCACCCTCGCCTCTTCAATCTTTTTGCCCTGCAACTCAAGGGCATTGAGCATGCCAGCGGCTGTTACAATAGCAGTACCATGCTGGTCATCATGGAAGACAGGCACGTTGCATTTTTCAATCAGTGCACGCTCGATCTCAAAACACTCAGGCGCCTTGATATCCTCCAGGTTGATACCACCAAAGGTATCCGCAATACGCTCAACTGTTTCAATAAACGCTTGCGGGCTCTCGGAATTGACCTCAATATCGAAAACATCAATTCCGGCAAAGCGCTTGAACAGCACGCCTTTGCCTTCCATAACCGGCTTACTTGCCAGCGGACCCAGGTTACCCAGACCAAGAATCGCGGAACCATCAGAGATTACAGCCACCAGGTTGCCCTTGGCGGTGTATTTGTATGCATTCTCTGGGTCCTTTGCGATCTCGCGGACCGGTTCGGCAACCCCGGGGCTATACGCCAGGGAAAGATCGCGGGAAGTCTTGGTCGGCTTGGTGATTTCAACGCTCACCTTACCAGGCCGCGGCTTGGCGTGATATTCAAGGGCTGCTTCTTTCAGATCTTGAGACATTGCCACTGTTCCGTTTGTCACGTTTAAAGGTAATGAACCGCCAGAGCTTGCCCAGCGGAGCGCGCCATTATGGCTCGCCAAACTCGAAACGACAAGTGGCCCATGAACATTTCGCAAACAGTCAATAGTGCTAATTGCGTATGTACTTGTTGAATACATATCGGAATTCAGGCACAAAAAAAAGCGCCCGAAGGCGCTTTTTTCGATCCGCAGCAATCAGTCTTCTTTCTTGCCGCCGATACGACCACCGAACCGCTTCTGGAAGCGATCGATACGGCCACCTGTATCCATCACTTTCTGCTTGCCAGTATAGAACGGGTGACACTGGGAGCACACATCCAACTGCAGATCATGGGTGTAAGTAGAACGAGTCTTGAATGAATTTCCGCAGGAACACGTTGCGGTAATTTCTTCGTACTTAGGGTGAATACCTTCTTTCATGGCGAACCTCGTTAGGTCATGCCGCTACCTGATCACGGGGCTTATATTTACCCAGGCGCCAGGCACCGCATGTTTGAATCAATTGAGAAGACGGGGCACAATCATGCCCTGTCGGCAACAGCTCGCGAATCTTACTTGCAAATACGACTACAGGCAAGCCACACCTTGATTTCGGATCCGCCGACCGAGGCATCACTGCTGGCCTCGAGCCAAAACAGGACAAGGAAAAACCGTGACAATCGCAACCCAATGGAACACTCAGTGCCCCTGATAGCACGCATTGCCCTGAATCGTCCGCTGCGCCGACTCTTCGATTACATCGTCCCAGAACACCTTGAGCTGATTCCGGGCCAGAGAGTGCAAGTCCCGTTTGGCCGCCAGCAAGCGACCGGCCTCGTTGTTCAGACTGGCGTAGAACCTCCCCCGGGAATAACCCTGAAACCGGTGACAGCCGTCACCGAGGAATGGCCAGCACTACCCGAAGAAACCTTCAGACTTCTGAGCTGGGCGAGCGATTACTACCAGCATCCACTGGGAGAATGCCTCTTCACCGCCCTGCCCCCGGGTCTTCGACGAGGAAATAAAGCGGAAGCGAAAAAGGCCGAATGGTGGAGAACGCTCGATAATGACGCATCACTCCCGGCAAATGCCCATAAGCAAAAGGCGCTCATTGACTGGCTCCGCCACCACACCAATGGCGCACCGGCAACGGATATCATAAAGGCCGGTTTCAGCCGAACGCAACTCAATGCCCTTCGGGAGAAGGGGCTCATAGAAACCATTTCAACTCCCGGCGCCGAGACAGACCATGAAGCGCCTGAAATCCTGGCCCGACACCCCGTACTGTCCAGTGCCCAGGCCTTGGCAGCAGACGAACTGACAACGCCAGGCGAAGGGTTTGGCGCATCCCTTTTATACGGCATCACCGGCAGCGGAAAAACCGAAATCTACCTGCATTATCTGAAACAACACCTTGGTGCCCGTGACCAGGCCCTTATACTGGTTCCGGAGATCAATCTCACACCACAAACCGTGGCTCGGTTTGAGCACTATTTCGGCAGACGGATCGTGGTATGGCACTCAGCCCTGAACGACGGAGAGCGTCTGACAACATGGCTGAAAGTCCGCAACGGCGAACCCGTTATACTGGTAGGCACCCGGTCGGCGGTGCTACTCCCCTTTACCAACTTGCGCACCATCATTGTCGACGAAGAACACGACAGCTCCTACAAGCAAGGCGATGGCTTCCGTTACTCGGGCCGCGACCTGGCAGTCTACCGGGCTCACCTGAATAATTGCCCTGTAATCCTGGGATCCGCGACACCGTCACTGGAATCCATACACAACGCAAAGCAGGACAAATATCGACTGGCAAAACTTGAAGAGCGCGCAGGCGCGGCGGCACCGCCGATGGTCAGCTTGCTGGACATCCGCAGCCGACCTTTGGAAGGCGGCCTGTCCCGGCCAGCAATGAATGCCATCCAGCAAACCCTGGCCAGGGGCGAACAAGCCCTGGTTTTCGTCAACCGACGCGGATTTGCCCCCGTTATGATGTGCTTTGACTGCGGTCACATGGTCGAGTGCCCTCGTTGTGACACCCGCCTGACCTACCACCGTCGCGACCGAGCAATGCGCTGCCATCACTGCGATTATCAGACGGCAGCCACCGAACACTGCCCGAAATGCCACAGCGCGGCTTTCAAGCCCCTGGGACAAGGCACCGAAAGAACCGAAGAGATACTCACCACAGCTTTCCCGGACACTCCGGTTGTGCGAGTGGATCGCGACAGCACGCAACGCAAGGGCAGTATTCAGAGCATTCTGAGCCGGGTAAACAGCGGCAAACCATGCGTTCTTGTCGGCACCCAGATGCTGGCCAAGGGGCACGACTTCCCCAATGTGACGCTCGTTGTGGTGGTCAATGCCGACGGAGGCCTGTTCAGCGTGGACTTCCGGGCGCCCGAACAACTCATACAGACGCTTCTCCAGGTCAGTGGTCGCGCCGGTCGTGGCACAAAGCCCGGCAAAGTCCTGATCCAGACCTGCCACAGCGACCACCCGCTACTGAAAACACTCTGCGAGGGCAAATATCTTGATATCGCAGAGCAACTCCTCAAAGAGCGCGAGGAAGGTCAGTTCCCACCATTTCGCGCGATGGCCATCTTCCGTGCCGAAGCAGACACCATGGAGAAGAGCCTGCAAGTACTGGATTCGATAAAACCCCTCACCAACAGCACTGGCATCGAAACCTGGGGCCCACTCCCTGCCATGATTGCCCGACGTGCCGACAAATACCGGGCACAGCTCATTCTCAACGCTCGAAACCGAAAACACCTGAACAATTTACTGTCAGGAATCTGCCAGGAGCTGGATCAGAGAAAACGACCGCCCGGGGTCAAATGGATGATTGATGTTGACCCTCAGGAAACAGGGTAAGGAATTTAGCTTAATATGAGACTCAACACTCGTTAATGCGATTCGTTACAAACTTTTTCACAAAGCCCACACCTAAAGAGTTTCCTTCAAAAACTATGTGCTATGATCTCTGCATAATATAAGGGAATGCCTTTAAAATTTTTTGAATCGGAATCCAGTCGATAACAAGATTCCGCAATATATACAGGCGTTGTGCCGCCAATACGGAAACTGGAGAAAAAGATAATGTCGGGGAAAATCCTAGCGCGTGCGTCAGCTGTCTCGCTGGTTTTGGTTCTTGCAGCGTGCGGAGGAGATGATAGCTCTTCCAAGCTAGTCGGTACAGACAATCAGAGTGGGGGCAGTGATGGAACCGACACACCAGAAGGGGTTACTGTAGGATCTCTTAGCATCAGTGCAAGCCCTGTGCAAATAGGGACCACCTCAAACGCAGAATCAGAAATCCTTGTTTACGTGAGAGACGAAGACAACATTTTGGTTCCCGACGTTCCTGTTCAATTTAGCGGAAGTGCTGGCTCCTCTCTTCAAGTAGAGCGTGAGATTACTGACGCTAGCGGCAGTGCACTTGCATCCCTCAGACCTCTTAATGATCCACGCAATAGAATAGCGACCGTTTCCGCATCTGCTGGCAATCAGGAAAGCTCAATCTCTATTGCTATAAGCGGCACAACCTTATCACTTGATGGCCCGAGCGCGGTATCGGCAGGGAATTCAGCCACTTTTACAGCCAGCCTTGCCGACTCGGCCAACGAAGGCATTCCGCTTGAAACAATTGCGATAACCAACAGCAACCCAAACAACTCTATCAGCTTCAGCACCAATACAACTGGTGACAGTGGTGAAATCCAATTTACATTGGATGCAAATTCCTCAGGAAGCGACACCATTACTGCGTCCGCGTTTTCGGGCGATCTAACGACGTCTACAACAATCTCTGTTTCAGATAACTCATTCCGGTTTTCGACCCCTAGCGTAGACCAGGAAATCCCTCTTAACACTCCAGCAAACGTTACACTGCAGTGGACAGCTGGTGGAGCAGGCATCGCAACTGAAAGCATTTCTTTTGCGAGCACACGAGGCACGCTCTCGAACCCCACAGCAATTACAGACGGAAACGGCAATGCAACCATCTCCATTCAGGGAGACACAGCTGGTCCAGCAACGATCGTTGCAAACGCTACCGATCCAGACACTAACGTATCGATCTCAACCCAACAGACTGTAGAGTTTGTAGCCACAACGCCTGCTCTTGTGACAGCCCAAGCTAGCAAGACACAGCTCATAGCGAATGAACAGTCCCGCATAACTGCGGTCGTAAGAGATAGTGCGGGAAATTTGGTCAAAAATAAGATCGTCGAATTTAAGATCGAGTCAGATGTAAGTGGCGGCGTTCTCTCCTCCGCAACAGGAACCACCGACTCGCTAGGTCGCTCATCGGTTACCTACACTGCTGGACAGAGTTCAACCGGCCGAGATGGGGTTATTATTTCAACAAAAGTTAAAAACACAGCCATATCCGACGACATTGCCTTAACCGTCTCAAACGGAGCACTCCGTCTTACTGTTGGAACCGGTAACACACTGGCAGAGCCAGACGCTGATCACTATGTAAAGGACTGGGTGGTATTTGTAAGCGACGCAAATGGACAGCCAGTGGAAGGAGCAGATGTTGAGTTATCTGTAACGCCAGTTGCCTACAGAAAAGGCAATTTTATACTCATTGACGAAGACGATGACGGTGAATATGACTATTGGGCGGCGGACAACGAATTCTCCTGTCCATCTGAAGACCTGAATGGTAACGGCATTCTCGATGTCAGCGAATCGGACACCAACAATTCTGGCAACATCGAACCAACGAATGACGCTGTTGCAGTTGTTGACGATAATATCACCGCATCCGATGGCTCCGCACATTTCGATATTCGTTACGCGCAAAGCAGCTGTGCCTGGGTAGATGTAAAAGTGGAAGCTAGAACTAGCGTGGACGGCACAGAGTATGGAGAAGAAGCAACGATTACATTGCCGTGCGCGGCTTCTGACCTGCAAGACCCTGAGGTCACACCCCCAGCTGAAAGTACGGCGGATACCACTTTCGGTGTCGAAGGTAAATACGGAAACGTCCTAAGCTGCTCGATCAATGACTAACCGACTTAATAGAATCCTCAAGGATAGCAGGCCATACAAGACTGCTTAAGCGCAGCCTTCCGACCACACAAAATAACCGTGGCATTGTTCACGGTTATTTTGTGAACTGCCTTGCAATAAGGAACGTTCACAATTAAGCCCCTGATTCAAGTTATTGACTAATCTTCGCACTTAGCTAGCAATGTATGGCATAAACTTTCGTACTGACCGGAGCCGTCACGGCATCTTCCTCTTTATCGACCCAGACAATAAATATTCCGACACGTTGTGAACAGGCAGTTTTCCATCGCGTCCACATCGAGCTTTTGCTTACACCCAAACTTTCCGCGATAATAGCTGCCTTCTGTTTTCATTGGGCCTCCTGCCCCGAAGCTAATTCTCCTGTAAACCGAGTCATCTGACAGCATGAAAGAGACCGTTTCCGATCTGCTCCAGTCTGCACTGGCAGCACTCCAAGCCGATGGCACCCTGCCTGCGGACCAGTCCTTTACCCCTCAGGTAGGGAACACCAAGGACAAGTCCCACGGGGACTATGCCTGCAACATCGCCCTTGTTGCCTCAAAGGCAGCTGGCTGTCCACCGCGAAAACTGGCGGAAGCGCTGATCGAAAACCTGCCTCAGAGCAAGGCGGTGGAGAAAGTAGAGATTGCCGGCCCCGGTTTCATTAATTTTTTCATGAGCACAGCCAGTGCTTTTGAGGTCGTCAATGCCATCCTTGAAAAAGGCGATCGTTTCGGTCGCAACAATCACGGAAAAGGCGAAAACGTTCAGGTGGAGTTTGTTTCCGCCAACCCCACGGGCCCTCTGCATGTCGGCCATGGTCGCGGTGCAGCAATTGGTGACTGCCTTTGCCGGCTACTGGAAGCCAACGGGTACAACGTCACCCGTGAGTTTTACTACAACGACGCAGGCGCCCAGATCAACAACCTGGCACTCTCTGTTCAGGCCCGGGTATCCGGTCTGTCGCCGGAAGACGAGAGCTGGCCCGCCGATGGGTACCGGGGCAATTACATTATTGATGTCGCCAATGCCTACCTTGCCGGCGAAACGGTGACTGCCGACGACCGGGAGGTCACCGCCAAAGGGGATCCGGAAGACCGCGACGCTATCCGCGAATTTGCCGTAGCCTACCTGCGTCGGGAACAGGATCTTGACCTGAAAGCCTTCGGCGTCCAGTTCGATGTCTATTTCCTGGAGTCCTCGCTGTATGAGGACGGAAAGGTTGAAGCTACGGTCAAGCGCCTGCAGGAGAATGGCTATACCTATGAGCAGGATGGCGCCATGTGGCTGAAGACCACCGACTTCGGCGATGACAAGGATCGGGTCATGCGCAAGAAGGACGGCGGCTATACCTATTTCCTGCCGGACGTTGCCTATCACCTCGACAAGTGGCAGCGAGGCTTTACCACGGTTATCAATGAACAGGGTGCCGACCATCACTCGACCGTTACACGGGTTCGCGCCGGCTTGCAGGCGCTCAATGCCGGCATTCCAAAGGGCTGGCCTGACTACGTACTGCACCAGATGGTGATGGTGACCCGCTCCGGCCAGGAGGTGAAAATCTCCAAACGCGCTGGCAGCTACGTGACAATCCGGGATCTGATTGATGAAGTTGGCCGCGACGCAACCCGATTCTTTCTGGCCGCGCGCCGGGTAGACTCCCAACTGACCTTCGATATCGATCTGGCGCGCTCCCAGACCAATGAAAACCCGGTGTATTACATTCAGTATGCCCACGCGCGAATCTGCAGCGTTCTTCGTAAACTGGCAGAGGAGGGAATAGAGCGTGGCCGCAACGAATGCATAGGCGATCTGTCACTGCTGACTCTGGACGAGGAAAAAGACCTGGCGAACCAGTTGGCGAAATACCCGGAACTGATCGCTAATTCCGCCGATCAGCGGGAGCCTCATCACCTGACCCACTATCTGCGGGATTTGGCGGGCCAGTTCCATACCTATTACAACGCCCACAAGGTATTGATTGAGGACACGGCAGTTCGTGATGCCAGACTCAGCCTCTATCTCGCGATCAGACAGGTTATCGCCAACGGTCTGGATCTGCTGGGCGTCAGCGCACCGGAAGAGATGTAAAAACGAATGTCCCGAGATTATGCCCGCAAGGACAAACCCGCCAAGGCTTCAGCCACGTCGCGCAGGAAGCCTGCAAAGCAGTCGAAGCCAAAGTCTGCACGACCAAAGCCCGCACCAAGTGCGCGTTCCCAGCACGGTGGCTTGTCGTTGAAATGGATACTGTCCCTGGCCGCTGTCGGGGGCTTTATCGGGTTTATCGTTTACCTGAACTCACTGCCAGCCAGTCGCGGAACACCGCAACCAGCGGCACAAAAATCCGTGGAAAAACCGGTACAGAAATCCCCCGAGACTGCCAGCGAAGAGGAGGCCCCCGGTTTCCGCTTCTATGAAATGTTGCCGGAGTCCGAGGTTGTTCCGCCCAAAGTCGACGAGTACACACCAGGCCCGACCCGACAGGACTTTAATTATCTGGTTCAGTCTGGTTCCTTCAGAAGCAAGGAAGACGCCGAGCGGCAGCGTGCCCAGATTGCGTTCCAGGGTTTGCGCGCGACGATCCAGCGGATCGATCTGGACAGTGGGTCCGTCTGGTATCGGGTGAACGTTGGCCCCTTCACTTCCCGAAGCCAGATGAATTCCGCAATCGACAAACTGGTGTCTCTCAATATCCAGCCATTGGTCCGGAAGATTCCCAAGCAGGGCTGATCTTCCGGGCTCGGCACAAGCACCTTGAATTCGCAACAGAAGCCTCCATAACAACGGGATACCAATTTCAATCAGGCAATTGGAGCCCAAATGACTACCATTCTTTCCGTCAGGCGCGATGACGAAGTTGCCATGGGTGGCGACGGCCAGGTTTCCCTCGGCAATACAGTAATGAAAGGCAATGCCCGGAAGGTGCGCCGCCTATACAACGGCAAGGTAATCGCCGGTTTCGCGGGCGGCACAGCCGATGCGTTTACGTTGTTTGAGCGATTCGAGGCCCAGCTTGAGAAACACCAGGGCAACCTCACCAGAGCTGCCGTGGAGCTGGCAAAAGACTGGCGGACAGATCGCGCACTGCGCAAACTCGAAGCATTACTGGCGGTGGCGGATAAAACAGCCTCGCTGATCATTACCGGCAATGGCGATGTCATAGAGCCCGAGCAGGGCCTGATTGCGATTGGTTCGGGGGGCCCGTTTGCCCAAGCCTCCGCCCGCGCACTGCTCGAGAATACCGATCTGTCTGCCCACGAGATCGTCGAAAAAGGTCTCGATATCGCCGCTGACATTTGTATCTATACCAACCACAATCGCACCCTTGAAGTGCTCTCCTCAAACGACTGATCCGGAGCGACCATGTCTGCAATGACTCCCCGTGAGATTGTCCACGAGCTCAACAAACACATCGTGGGTCAGGAAGAAGCCAAGCGGGCGGTAGCCATCGCCCTCAGAAACCGCTGGCGCCGGATGCAACTGGACAGCAGCCTGCGCGATGAGATCACGCCCAAGAATATTCTGATGATCGGTCCCACTGGTGTCGGTAAAACCGAGATTGCCCGGCGCCTGGCAAAGCTGGCCGATGCCCCGTTTCTGAAAGTAGAAGCCACGAAGTTCACGGAAGTCGGCTATGTGGGCCGTGATGTCGAGTCCATTATCCGTGATCTGGCCGATATGGCCGTCAAAATGCTCCGTGAAGCGGAAATGAAACGCCACGAAGAGCGAGCGCTGGATTGCGCGGAAGAGCGCATCCTCGATGCCCTGATTCCGCCACCCAGAGATTTTAACGAAGACAGCCAGCGCAGCTCAGATTCCTCCACTCGCCAACTGTTCCGGAAGAAACTCCGGGAAGGCGAACTTGATGACAAGGAAATCGAGATCGACCTGCACAATGCCAGCGCCGGTGTGGAAATCATGGCACCGCCGGGCATGGAAGAGATGACAAACCAGTTGCAGAGCATGTTCTCCAACCTGTCTTCCGACAAGCGTAAAACCCGGAAGATGAAGGTATCCGACGCACTCAAGAGAGCCAAGGAAGAAGAGGCTGCGAAACTGGTCAACGAAGAGGAGATCAAACACAAGGCCATTCAAGCCGTAGAGCAGAATGGCATTGTCTTCGTGGATGAGATCGACAAGGTGGCCAAGCGATCCGAGAACACGTCATCAGACGTTTCTCGCGAGGGCGTTCAACGTGACCTGCTACCGCTGATCGAAGGCAGTACCGTAAGCACCAAATACGGCTCTGTGCGTACAGATCACATACTGTTCATTGCTTCCGGCGCGTTCCACTTGTCAAAGCCTTCCGATCTGATTCCAGAGCTGCAGGGGCGCCTACCCATTCGCGTGGAGCTTCAGGCCCTGACACCGGAGGACTTCAAACGCATTCTGACCGAACCCGATGCCTCTCTGGTGCAACAGTACGAAGCACTGATGCTGACCGAAGGTGTGCAACTGACGTTCCGGGAAGATGCCATCGCCCGCATTGCCGAGGTTGCCTGGAAGGTGAACGAGAGCACTGAGAACATCGGTGCCCGACGGCTGCATACCGTACTGGAGCGCTTGCTGGAGACTCTGTCCTTTGATGCAGGCGACAAGGTTACCGATGGCTTTGAAGTTACCGCTGAGTACGTAGACGAGAAGCTTGGAGAGTTGTCTGAAGACGAAGATCTGAGCCGTTATATCCTCTAAACCTCAGGCGGGGGAGATGAAGGCTTCGTCTCCCCCGCCTGACGTCTCAAGACTATTGCGCCTTCGAAAACAGGTGCGAAACGTTCCCCAGACCAGTGGCCAACCGCCCCTTTTCTGCTTTGTTTTTCCTGCCCTTGGCCACATACAGAGGCAACATCTCGCCATAGAGACTGGTGCTGATGGTACGCTGTTCATCTTCAAGACGATCCCGTCGCAGCGTGATCCCATATTTAGCCAGCCTGGGCTCCAGTTGATCGGCGCGACTCAGCAGATCCTGCCGGGTCATCTGATAGGCGTGTTCACATACCATCCGGCGCGACTGAAAACTGAACACGTTGGAAAAGAATAACTTGGCGTCGTCACGGGTAGGCTCAAACAGGAGAATGTCCTTGTCCGGATAATCCCGGGCGTACTGGGCAATGCCAGACTGCATCCTCGAGTACACCATGGTTCTTAACGTCTGGGACAAAAGGTTGGGCATTCCTGAGCGGGTCAGTTCACCGGGCTTCATGGACCCCGATCTGACTGCGGCACTGGCATCAATAGGAACCTGGGGATTCACTGCGAAGACAAGGTCGGCCCCGTCTTCAAATGCTACGGAGGCGTGCAAGCCCTTGCGGAGAGTGCCATCCACATAATAGCGGCCATCGATATCTACCGGCACATACAGTCCCGGCGATGCGGTACTGGCCTGAATGGCCTTGGAAATAGGCACATGATCAAAGCCGGGAGCACCAAAACAAACCGCCTCGGTACTTTCAACATCGGCCGCGACTATATAAAGACTGCGCTTGAGTTGACGAAAATCATTGGTGCGCCCCAGCATACTGAAGGCCCGATTGAGATACTCATGCAGGCCCTCATTATTGAATAATCCGGCCGGAGCTGCCTGGGCGAGGATAGTCATCGCTTCCAGCAGACTCTGATCGTAAGGGTTGTTGACGAAACGACTCACCGCCGTGGAAACCAACCCGGGTATTGCCAGTAATCGACTGCCGATCTCCCGGAAGGCCGGACGATAGAACACTTCTGGGTGGAAAGGGTGCACTTCCGCTTCGTTCCGCACGAAGATCCGGCACAATTGGGCCGTGGTCATCTGATTGGCGAGATTCGCCGCCACAAAGGATCCACCATTGACGCCAACGTATACATCGATGTTATTGAAGTCGAGTCCATCAAGCGCCTCATCCAGAGCCCGGAGAGCTCCGATTTCATAAATCCCCCCCAAAGGCCCGCCACCACCCAGGGCAAGCCCTATGCGGGGAGCGGATTTATGATCAGATGGCGATGTCATGGCCTTCCCTTTTCCGTGTAAAGAATGCAGAACCGACGGCTAACTCAGCACCAAGATAACAGCCATGTTTAGAGTACACACCCTACAAACCTGAAACCCGACGGTTGATCAGGAAGTGGCAGACTCCGATACAGTAATGGCTGTCGACTTTCCGGGGCGCAGATAACGGCCAAACCCCGCATTCCGCAACGCCAGATCGACGCAACTCTTTATAACGTGCGGCGAATCCAGCAACAGCACGTCCTCCAGCAGCTGCATGGTCCACTCCCGGCTGACACTGCGAATCACCGACTTGACCTTGGGCAAACTGGCCGCATTCATCGATAGCGAGTCGTACCCCATCGCCATCAGCAGAAGTGCGCCACCGGGATCCCCCGCCAGCTCACCGCAGATCCCTACCGGCTTACCCACCGAGTGAGCATCCTGGGCAATCCTTACCAGTGCCTGAAGTACCGCCGGATGATAGGAATGATAGAGTTGGGCCACCCTCGGATTGTTACGGTCCACCGCCAGCAAATACTGGGTCAGGTCGTTGGAACCCACCGAGAGGAAATCCACCCGGTCTGCCAGCTCCCGAATCTGGTAAACGGCGGCAGGAATCTCGACCATTACACCCACTTTCGGCATATGGATGTCGAAACCTTCCTCGCGAACCTCGTGATATACCCGGTAAATCAGATGCAGGGACTCTTCGACTTCCGAAATATTCGAAATCATCGGAAGCATGATCTGGAGATTATTCAGGCCTTCACTGGCCTTGAGCATGGCCCGGACCTGGACAAGGAAGATCTCGGGATGATCCAGCGTAACGCGGATCCCCCTCCAGCCGAGGAACGGGTTTTCCTCCTGGATCGGAAAATAGGTCAGCGACTTATCGCCGCCAATATCGAGCGTGCGCATGGTCACCGGGCTGGGAGCGAAGGCTTCAAGTTGCTCCCGGTAATACTCACGCTGTTCCTGCTCAGAAGGGAAACGTTCCTTGATCATGAAAGGCACTTCGGTGCGGTACAGACCAATTCCCTCGGCACCGTGAGAAAGTGACCGGACAACATCCGTCATCAGACCGGTGTTGACCAGCAATGAAACCCGATGATGGTCCGTGGTTTCACAGGGTTTGTCCCTGAGTACCTCGAGCCCCCGGACCAGCTCATCTTCTTCATCACAAATCGCCTGATAGTAAGAGCGGAGGTCGGAAGAAGGTGAGGCAAATATCTGGCCCTCGAAACCATCGACGATCAGCTCCTTGCCATCGAGCTGATTGACGGGAATATCCACAAGCCCCATAACCGTGGGGACTCCCATAGCACGGGCAAGGATCGCCACGTGAGAATTACTGGATCCCTTGACCGACACAAGGCCCACCAGTTGCCCTTTGGGAACCTCCCCAAGCATCGCAGGCGTCAGCTCTTCACTGACCAGCACCGTCCGCTCCGGGTAATTCAGATGCTTTTGCTCACCGGCCTGGAGATGGGATAGCAGGCGGCGGCCCAGATCCCTGATATCAACTGCGCGCTCCTGAAGATAGTGATCGTCCATCATTTCAAAATGACGGATATACTGTTGCACCACCTGTTTCAGAGCCCCCTGGGCCCATATACCCTCACGAATTCGGTTGGATACTTCTCCCGGCAGCGCGTCGTCACCCAGCATCCGCAAATACACATCGAACAGCGCCTGCTCTTCCGGACGCAACTGCGAAGCGAGACGCTTCGCCACACGCTCTATATCCTCACGAACCGCCGTCACCGCCGACCGGAAGAGCGCCAGCTCCTGATCAATGTCATCGGTTGGTTTTTCCGGGACAACGTCCAGATCGGCTGCCGGGTAGACCACCGCGCTTTCACCAATGGCGACACCCGGAGCGCCCGGTACACCATTGAAACTGACATCGTGGGCTTCTTCCCCGGTCAATGACAGTCCGCTGATAGCCCCGGTCGCCTCACTGTGGGCGATCACTCCCGCCAGCTGGGCGGAAACGGTGACCAGAAAGGCCTCTTCACCCTCATCAAAACACCGGGAGCTTTCCCGTTGCTGAACAACCAGTACTCCCAGCACTCGGCGATGGTGAATAATCGGCACACCCAGAAAAGAGCGGAACCGCTCCTCACCAGTTTCAGGGAAATAGCGATATCGGGGATGGGAGGGGGCATCTTCCAGATTGATGGGCTCTTCGCGAGAGCCCACAAGCCCGACAAGCCCTTCGGAATATGCCAGACTCACCTCGCCAACGGCCTTTCGGTACAGACCTTCCGTGGCCATCAGAATGTAGCGGTTGGTGGCAGGATCTAGCAGATAGACGGAACAGACCTCGGTTCCCATGGCTTTTTGCACCCGCGATACAATGATATCCAGCGCCTCCTGCAGATCGCGGGCGCTGTTTACCTCTTGTACAAGACTTCGCAGAATGCTCAGCATGGCGGTGTCAGTCCGTCATTTCTTTTGTTCCTGTAAACGCTGATTCTGTTCCGCCCGATACCACTGCTCCATGTTGTAGAACAGTCTTGGCGCGAGCTCTCTCAGCGCACGTCGATATACTTCTCGCTTGAATGAAACCACCTGTCCCAACGGATACCAGTAACTTACCCACTGCCAGCCGTCGAACTCCGGTGAATCCGTACCGTCCACACACACCTGCGCGTCCGGCGATAACATCCTCAGCAGGAACCATTTCTGTTTTTGGCCCACACAAACGGGGTGGGAGTTTTGGCGTACCATCCTCCTCGGGAGTCGATACCTCAGCCAGCCTCGCGTACAACTGATGATTTCCACATCATTTGCACACAGACCAACTTCCTCTCCAAGTTCCCGGAAAAGCGCGTCCTCAGGGGATTCATCATGTTTGATGCCGCCCTGGGGAAACTGCCAGGAATCCTGCCCTATTCGCCTTGCCCAGAGAACTTCCCCTCTGTGATTGGCCAGAATGATTCCGACGTTGGGTCTGAAACCGTCTGAATCGATCACGGCACAGTCCTCTCAAAAGTCGGTGGACCGGTACAAAAATTCACCGGTCGGAATTGTCCAAGTTGCTCTCATTCTTACAGAAACCCAAGGGTTCAGCAAACGAAGCCGTTGGGAAGAGGTCGTGTTAGACTTGGCGCTTTCCCGAAAGCCCTGTGATGATCGGAGGTAACTGCTTGACGCTCGCAATTTTTGATCTGGACAACACCCTTCTGGCCGGCGACAGCGACCATGCCTGGGGTGAGTTTCTGGTAGAAGAAGGCATTGTAGATGCTGAAGAATATCGTCTTGCCAATGATCGCTTTTACCAGGAATACCTGAACGGCGAACTGGATATCCTGCGTTACCTCGGCTTTGCCCTTCAGCCACTTGCAAATCACAACGTGAGCGAGCTGTTAGCCTGGCGAAACCTGTTCATGGAGAGAAAAGTGCGTCCCATGATGCTGGCGGGTGCCAAAGCCCTCCTTAACCGCCATCGCGATCAGGGCCACACCCTGATGATCATTACCGCCACCAACCGGTTTGTAACCGAACCCATTGCCCAAGCGCTCGGCATCGAGCATCTGATCGCCACCGAACCAGAACTGGTTAACGGCCACTACACCGGCGAAGTGGCTGGCACCCCGAGCTTTCAGGACGGCAAGGTAACGCGGCTGAACGACTGGCTGAACGCCCATAAAAGGACACTTGAAGGGGCGTGGTTCTACAGCGATTCCCACAACGACTTGCCACTACTGAAGCTGGTAGATAACCCGGTCGCCGTTGATCCGGACCCAACCCTGGAAAAATATGCCCGGGACAACGGCTGGAAGGTAATGTCACTGCGGGATTAAAAGAACCCCGTCAGTGAGCGGACAAAGCAGGATTTGATGTAATCGGTCTCGGGAATACCTGGAATCACCGGATGATCCGGGGCCTGATGCCCCTGCTCCAGGAGCTGGACAAAGCGGTCAATTTTTCGACCGCTACCGCGAATGATATCTACCAGCTTTTCCTGTGAAAGGTGCATCGAACAGGACGCGGAAACCAGGATACCGTCGCGCTCGAGTAAACGCAGACCAAGCTGGTTCAGCCGGGCATAGGCCTCTTCCCCTGCCTTCTGATCCCGTCGACGGGGAATCAGTGCCGGCGGATCCAGCACCACAACATCGTACTTCTCCTTCTCATCCGCCAGCGCTTTGAGGGCCTCGAAGGCATCGCCTTCAATGGTTTCAACATTATCGAGACCATTGAGCCTCGCGTTATGGTGAACCGAATCAATGGCACCGGCCGAACTGTCCACACAGGTCACCTGCGTGGCTCCGGCACAGGCCGCCTGAATGCCCCAGCCACCAACGTAACTGAACACATCCAGAACCCTCTTGCCCGGCGCATAGGCCTGCAGGCGCGCACGATTCATCCGGTGGTCATAGAACCAGCCCGTTTTCTGCCCCCCCTCCAAAGGCACCTCAAACCGGACACCATTCTCCTCGACCTCCAGCAAGCTGACCTCAGTTCCGTAGGCCAGTTCCACATAAGTATCCAGCCCTTCTACCTTGCGCATCTTGCCGTCGTTCTTGAGAATGATCGCCTCGGGGTGAACCAGGCGCTGAACCGCCCGGACCACCGCCTCCTTCATCAGCTCCATACCGGCCGTCGAGATCTGCACCACCACCGTGGAGCCAAACCGGTCGATCACCAACCCGGAAAGCCCGTCACTGTCACCAAACACCCAACGGTAAAATGGCTTGTCAAACAGCCGCTCCCGCAACGCCAGTGCCGCCTCCATCCGCTGGGTCAGACGCTGTGGCGTCATTCCATGGCCAGAGTCCCGACTGATCAGCCGACCGCAGATCAGTGCATGAGGGTTCACAAATACCGTGCCCAAAGGCTTGTCATTCGAAGCCCGAAGTTCTGCCTGAGCACCGGCCTCAAAGTCCGACAACGGACTGCGGCGGGTATCCACCTCGTTGCTGTAAACCCAGAGATGGCCAGCGCGGAGACGGCGCTCTGCGCCTTTTCGAAGATACAGAACGGGAAAATTCATATAGACCACCAGACAGAGGTAAATTCGGGGCGAGGATTATACATGAACAGGGAAGGACAACATCCAAACGACCTGAGCAGGCGAGGCAGGCCTTTCGAAAGCCATACCCGTCCGCTCATGGTCCCGGGAAAACCACTACTGCTCGGCAGCCACATGCTCCGCATAGGCGGCCGCGTCCATCAGGCCGTCCAGCTCACCAGCATCCTCAAGCCTGACCTTATAAAGCCAGCCGTCGCCATACGGATCCTCGTTAACTTTCTCCGGCTCATCCTCCAGGCTCTCGTTCACTTCGATAACCTCACCAGTGACCGGACTGAATACATCCGAAGCCGATTTTACGGATTCCGCCACGCCAGCTTCCTCGCCACCGTTGACCGTCACGCCCAGGTCCGGAACACCAATATAAACAACATCGCCCAGCTGCTCCTGGGCAAAATCAGTAATGCCGACGGTCGCAGTGCCGTCGTCGGACACACGAACCCACTGGTGGGTTTCAATGTATTTCAGGTCTGCGGGAGTTTCACTCATAGTCTGATTTCCTGAACAGATTTTTTGCGCAGTTTAACCGAAGACATTAACGCCAGCGAACCTCGCTTGCCAGCTTCATGAAAGAATTCAGGTAATCCACGTCCCGATTCCGCTCACGAAGGCCCAGAAAGATCTGCTTGGGAATCCCGGCTTCACATCCACATCTACGCCCGGCCAGAGTTCCAGATAGGGCCCCACCACTTTAAGCAACCATTGATAGCAGGGGTGGCATTCCATCCCGATGCGCAACGTACCTCGCTGCCCCTTGGCAAACTGGCCAATCAGCATCTCAGCATGCTCTATCTGCGGCAACAACCTGTTCGCAAGAGACAGCATATATTCACCTGACTGGGTTAATCGCAGTTGTCGCCCTTCCCGCAGCCAGACGTCGGTACCAAGCTGATGTTCCTGCTTGCGAATGGAATGGCTGAGGGCAGACTGAGTGAGATGCAGCCGCTTGGCCGCCGCTGTCAGGGAACCTTATTGTTTGATCGCTCTGAGAATCTCCAGATGGCTACGCTCGATCATTGCCAATCCCTACATGACTAAAATTCATCGATACCTGAAATAATACCATTATTATTCATCTTACCAGACGAATATTCTGCACGCTCTTACACACGATAGAATCAAGCAGAGGACACACCATGGTAACCACACACAACCTCGGGTTCCCGCGCATCGGCGCCCGCCGCGAGCTGAAGTTCGCTCAGGAAAGCTTCTGGAAAGGCCAGATCAGCCAAGAGGAACTGAAAACTACCGGTGCCGAACTACGGCACAAGCATTGGCAGAATCAGCGCCAGCTTGATCTTGTCCCCGTTGGTGACTTTTCCTTTTACGATCAGGTACTGGACATGAGTGCCACCCTGGGCAACCTGCCGAAGCGGGTGAAAGAGACTGGTGGCACTGAGCTCGACCAGTATTTCCGGGCAGCCCGGGGGCGCTCCGGACAGGAAACCACATCATTTGAAGGCGTGCACGCCGGTGAAATGACGAAGTGGTTCGACACCAACTATCACTACATCGTGCCCGAATTCCACCAACATACCCGTTTTCAGCTTAATGCCGACCGGCTGATTGACCAAATCGCAGAGGCCAGAGCTCAGGGACTCACCCCGAAACCTGTCATCATCGGGCCCGTAACCTACCTTTGGCTCGGTAAAACAAAGGATGAGAGTGACAGGCTGGCTCTGCTCAAGTCACTTCTCCCGGTGTACTCCGAGCTACTCGATGTGCTGTCAGCTCAAGGCGTCGAGTGGGTTCAGGTGGACGAACCAGCGCTTGTTACTGACCTTGATGCCGACTGGCGCCATGCGTTTACCCTGGCTTATCACCATCTGAAAACCTGCGCGCCAAAACTGTTGGTAGCCACTTACTTCGGTGAATTAAGGGAAAACCTGCAACTGGCCTGTGAACTGCCTGTGGCTGGCCTGCATCTGGATGCCATCAGTGCCCCCCAGGAGGTTGCCCGGGTTGTTGACTGGCTGCCTCCACACAAACAATTATCCCTGGGCGTCATCAATGGCCGGAACGTCTGGCGCACGGATCTGGAGAAAGTGCTCGACTGGCTGGAACCGGCTTACCAGAAGCTGGGAGCCCGTCTGTGGCTTGCACCATCCTGCTCGCTGCTCCATGTGCCGGTCGATCTTGATAGCGAAGAGAAGCTGGATTCCGAGCTTCGCAGCTGGCTGGCATTTGCGATTCAGAAGCTGGATGAGCTGAACATTCTTGCGACTGCCCTGAATGATGGCAGGGACGTCGTTCGCGAGGCCCTGGCAAGCTCTTCTTCGGCCGCGCAATCCCGAAGAACCTCAGAAAGAGTTCATAATCCCTCGGTTCGTTCCCGGACGACGGAGATCCGCGCAGAGCTCGGGCAACGCCAAAGTCCCTATTCCGAACGCATCGCAATCCAGCAAGAGAAGCTGGAGCTACCCCGCTTTCCAACGACCACCATCGGTTCTTTTCCCCAGACGCCGGATATCCGTCAGACCCGCCTGCAATTCCGCAAGGGCGAACTGACCGAAGCAAACTACACCACGCGGATCCGCGAGGAAGTACGACGCTGTGTTGCCGAGCAGGAAGCTCTTGGACTGGATGTTCTGGTTCACGGCGAGGCGGAGCGCAACGACATGGTCGAGTATTTCGGCGAACAGCTGGACGGCTACGCCTTCAGCCAGTTCGGCTGGGTCCAGTCTTATGGCTCACGGTGCGTGAAGCCTCCCATCCTGTTCGGTGACATTGCCCGCCCACAAGCCATGACCGTCGAATGGATCAACTATGCTCAGTCCCTCACTGAAAAGCCGCTCAAGGGTATGCTGACAGGTCCCGTTACGATCCTTAACTGGTCGTTCGTACGAGACGATCAACCCCGACGGGATAGCTGTTTTCAACTGGCACTGGCAATCCGGGAGGAAGTTCTTGACCTGGAAGCCGCCGGGGTCGGGATCATTCAGATTGACGAAGCGGCCCTCAGAGAAGGCTTGCCGTTGCGACAGTCCGATTGGGCAAACTACCTGGACTGGTCTATCGAAGCATTCCGGATTACCGCTAACGGCGTGCGCGATGAAACCCAGATCCACACACATATGTGCTACTCGGAGTTTAATGACATCATCGAGTCCATCGCCCGCATGGACGCAGACGTCATAACCATCGAGACCTCGCGGTCTGACATGGAACTTCTTGATGCCTTCCGTGGTTTCCAGTATCCGAACGATATCGGTCCCGGTGTCTATGACATTCACTCACCGAACATACCGGAGAGCAAGCAGATCACGGCGTTGATGATCAAGGCGGCCGAGCGGATACCGGCGGAGCGGCTATGGGTTAACCCGGACTGCGGATTGAAAACCCGCCAATGGGATGAAGTCCTTCCAGCTCTGAAAAACATGGTTGCTGCAGCCAGGGAATTGCGGGAGACCGTTCAATAACCTGTGCTGTTCTGATCGAGCTCGAACTGGAAATCTTTGGCCCGGCAGACTTCGGTTGTGAATTCTCCGGTGTCATGGAACTCAAACCAGCGGTAGCCCGGCGGCACATTCTCAACTGAAAATTTGCTGGAGCCGGACGTAAACTGGATACAAGTGGACGGCGTCGCCATAAGGTGCACGCCGTTCCGCTCGACTTCATGCTCCTGATGAATATGCCCCCACAGGACGATTCTGACCTGAGGGAAACGGTCCAGAACCCGCCAGAACGCCTCCCGGTTAGTAAGGCCGATTTTTTCCATCCAGTCAGATCCGATGTCCACAGGATGGTGATGCAAGGCAACGACCGCAGGCAGATCAGGATGCTGCTCAAGGGTTTCCTCGAGGAATTTCAGCTCCGAATCGGCCAGGGCCCCAAAAACCTTGCCGGGCACGGACGAGTCCAGCATGACAAATTGCCAGCCACCCAGAGTAATGTGGCGGGCACCGGCATTGTACTCACCCGCGACCTTGACCAGGTTACCCGCATGATCATGATTACCTTCAATCCAGGCTGAGGAGCACGAAAATGCTTTCAGACTTTCGCCAAACACCCGATAGGCATCAATCGAGCCGTCCTGAGCAATATCGCCGGTGGCCAGAATAAGGTCTGGCTGGCCGTGCTCTCTGAGAACATCGGAAATGACCGCCTGAAGACTGTCCCGGGTTTTCACTCCCAACAGGGCCCCCTCAGCATGCGCCATCAGGTGCGGGTCGGTCAGCTGCAATACCCGGAGTGGCCCGGATGATTCCTTCATGGTCATGGCTTTCGGATCTACCCAGTGGCGATATTCGGTTTACACCCAAGTTTACGACGCCAGTTCCCGGATTCATCACTACTGAATGGAACAGAGATCACATTCTGATCAAGCGCTGGTGAAATATTACAGTTTTTGACAACTATGGCACACAGGAAGGTCGTCGCCACACCACGTCAGGACTGGCTGAGCCCGCAAACCCCGCGTCAGTCGACGCCCTCGCCCGCGGACCAGGCGGCATGTTCCATCGGTAAATGACCGAATCGCAGACAATAGTCCAACCAATCGGCGAGAAAGCCGTTAACCTGAACTTTTTCGTCGGGATGGTGCATGAATCGATTGGGATAATCATTGACGGGGGCGATCTGACGATCTCGATAACAGCTGATCACCTCTGCCAGATTGGCATCGTGGTAGACACGGACGGTCATCTGGGGGTTGTTAAGCCAGCGCCCGGAGTTGTGGATCTGCTCAAGCAAAAGGGTCTCGGTGAACTTTGCGGTTTGCAGCACCTGAATCCGAACGCGCCCCATATAGTGGTTTTCCCGATGCAGTTCAAACTCGCACACAGGTTTACCGCCCACCTCAAGCTGCCGCAGCTTCTCCAACCGCCGATAATTTCCTTCACAGAGGGCACCCAGTTGCCTCAAATCCGGAACATACGGCTTGGGTTTCATGGCCCACTCACCCATTACTGCCACCCCTTCCTCAAACGGGCCCGATTCAGCTCGAGCCACTGGAGCGCAATAATGGCGGCGGCGTTGTTGATACGACCATCGTGGATCATCGCTATGGCATCTTCGTACGACACCACATGGGCACGAATATCCTCGTGTTCGTGCTCCATACCATAAAGCCCGCCTGCACCCTCGGTGCTGACCCGGCCACAATACAGATGAATCATCTCGGTACTGCCGCCGGGGGACACCAGGTAAGCGCAGATTTTTTCCAGCGGATCAAAGCTCAGTCCGGCTTCTTCCTGCCCCTCACGCTGGGCAACCTCTTCCGGACTCTCACCCTCCTCATTCATGCCGGCGACCAACTCAAGCAACCACGGCGACTGGTCACGCCCCAGCGCTCCCAGGCGGAACTGTTCCAGAAGTACCACTTCGTCCCGCTCTGGATCGTAGGGCAACACACAGGTGGCATCGCCCCGGATAAAGAGTTCCCGGGTAAAGACCGGCATCTCCCTGTTATCAAAACGCGGATGGGTCAACCAGAGCTTATCCATGCGGAAGAAGCCCTGGAAAACAGTCTCACGTTTTTCGACGTTGACGTCGTTAGCTTTGAACTGGAACGGCTTGGCCATCTGTTACCCGATTGAAGGATCGACGTTGAACGATAGCCTTTAGTTGGGCCTTACTTCAAGCTCAAACCTTGTCGTACAGCTTACTTCCGGACTCCAGAAACTCGCGGGACTTCTCCTGCATGCCGGCATCCACCGCCGATACGTCATCAAGGCCACGCTCCCTCGCATAATCCCGCACCTCCTGAGATATCTGCATCGAGCAGAATTTCGGGCCACACATGGAACAAAAGTGCGCCACCTTGGCCGATTCCTTGGGCAGGGTTTCGTCGTGATAGGCGCGGGCCGTATCCGGGTCCAGGCCGAGATTGAACTGGTCTTCCCAGCGGAACTCGAAGCGCGCCTTGGAAAGGGCGTTATCTCGAATCTGGGCACCTGGATGGCCTTTTGCAAGGTCGGCGGCGTGGGCGGCAATCTTGTAGGTAATGATGCCGGTTTTTACGTCATCCTTGTTGGGCAGGCCCAGGTGCTCTTTCGGGGTCACATAGCAGAGCATGGCACAGCCGTACCACCCGATCATGGCGGCGCCGATGCCGGAGGTTATATGGTCGTAGCCCGGGGCGATGTCAGTGATCAGCGGGCCGAGGGTATAAAACGGAGCTTCGTCGCAGCATTCCAGCTGTTTGTCCATGTTCTCTTTTACCAGGTGCATGGGCACATGGCCGGGGCCTTCGATCATGCACTGGACATCATGTTTCCAGGCTATTTTGGTGAGCTCGCCAAGCGTTTCCAGCTCACCGAACTGAGCCTCGTCATTGGCATCCGCGATGGAGCCGGGACGCAAACCATCCCCGAGACTGAAGGACACATCGTACGCCTTCATGATGTGGCAGATGTCTTCGAAATGCTCGTACAGGAAGCTTTCCCTGTGATGGGCAAGACACCATTTGGCCATGATCGAGCCACCCCTGGAAACGATGCCGGTGGTTCGTTTGGCGGTGAGCGGTACGTGATGGAGACGGACACCCGCATGTATAGTGAAGTAATCGACCCCTTGCTCAGCCTGCTCAATCAGGGTGTCTCGGAAGATTTCCCAGGTCAGATCTTCAGCGACACCGCCAACTTTTTCCAGAGCCTGGTAAATGGGCACCGTACCGATGGGAACCGGGGAATTCCGAATGATCCACTCACGGGTCTCATGGATGTTCTTGCCCGTCGACAGGTCCATGATGGTGTCGGCGCCCCAGCGGATACCCCAGGTCAGCTTGTCCACCTCCTCTTCAATAGAGGAGCTGACCGCTGAGTTGCCGATATTGCCATTGATTTTCACCAGGAAGTTGCGGCCGATAATCATCGGCTCAATTTCCGGATGGTTGATATTGGCCGGAATGATAGCTCGCCCACGAGCCACCTCATCGCGAACAAATTCCGGCGTTATCTCATCCGGCAGGCTGGCCCCGTGGGACTGCCCCGGGTGCTGATCCTGCAAAAGACCACGCTCCCGCGCCTCCTGCAGCTTCATGTTTTCCCTGATCGCGATGAACTCCATCTCCGGGGTAATGATACCCTGGCGAGCATAGTGCATCTGCGAGACATTGCAGCCGGCTCTTGCCCTCAGAGGTTTGCGCTCGTCCATGAACCTCAACGGGTCAAGCTGCGGGTCTTTCATGCGGCGGCGGGTAAACTCTGAGGAATAACCGGGCAACAACTCAACATCGCCCCGCTCGTCGATCCAGGCCGCGCGGAGTGGCCGGAGTCCTTTGCGGAGATCAATGCCAGCCTCTGGATCGGTGTAGGGGCCGGAGGTGTCATAGACAACAACCGGAGCATTCTTCTCACCCCCCATTTCTGTTGGCGTGTCCTGAACGGTAATTTCCCGCATAGGCACCTTCAGATCAGGTCGGCTACCCTGTACGTAGATTTTGCGTGAACTGGGAAGGGGCTTAATAGCGGCGGTATCCACCTGGGCGGAATCGCTAAGGTAATCAGGCAAGTCAGTCATCATTCGCTCCCGGAACAAATTGGTTTTCGGGTCGCGTATGACGGAGCTCTCGACGCGCGCTCTCCCTTCGGAGAGAACACTGATCACTCTGCACGATGGTCTTAAATCCCTACGCCGGTATTATCCGGATCAGGTCGCGGGTTCTGCGATGCAATCTCAGCCAGCTGCTTCCAGATTCAGGAAAGCAGACCAGCACCCCGTCAAGACGCGAATCTGTAATTCATGACACCCACAATGGGTGTCAATTGCAAGTGTAGAGACGGGAACCATTATTGTCCATAATGTCCCTTTCCATTCCAGAGTCCGGGAAACCGGGGGCTCAATTACCCAGAGGCTTCCGGCCATTTTCAGGACCAGGGATGCCCGGAGACAGTTTGTCAGGAGAAAAAATGAAGAACCGCTTACTTCCAGGGCTGATCACCCTGTTCGCTGCCCAGCCTGCGTTGGCTCTGGACCTCATGGATACCTATGAAAAGGCGCTGTCTTACGATTCCGGAATCGCATCCGCCCGGGCCAGCTTTGAGGCGCAACAATCTGCCACAGACGTCAGTAAGAGCCAGCTGCTGCCGCAAATCAGTGCTTTCGCCCAGGCAGACCACACCGACTTTGAACCCGAAGCCGGTACGGCAACGGACGACAGCTACCGCACCCTGTACTATGGCGTGCAGCTCAGTCAGCCCCTTTTCCGGGCGCAGACCTGGTTCCAGTATGACGCCAGCCAGTTCCAGACCGACGCGGCAGAAGCCCAGTACAATCTGGCCCAACAGCAACTCATGCTGGATGTGTCTACCGCCTACTTTGACGTTCTGAGAGCCCAGGACACAGTGACCACGGCCAAGGCTACCGAAGCGGCGATCCAGCGCCAGTACGATCAGGCCCAGGAACGTTTCGATGTCGGCCTGATTGCCATCACCGAAGTCTATGAAGCCCGCGCCAGCTACGATGACGCCAAAAGCCAGCGCATTGCTGCGGAAAACCAGCTGAACGTCGCTCGTGAGCAAGTGGCAAGACTGATAGGCGAATATCCGGAAGACCTGGAAAATCTGCGCCAGAACTTCCCGCTTGGCCGTCCGGAACCAACGGATCCGGCTGCCTGGGAAAGCACAGCACTCGAGCAGAACTGGTCCATCCAGGCAGCCCTGTCCCAGCTTAATGTCAGTGAAGCAAACCTGAAGCAGGCGAAATCAGGTCACCTGCCGACACTGGACCTGACCGCATCCTACGCCACCATTGGTCTGGAAAATGCTTTTTCGACTGCATCGGAAGGTACCGAAAAGGTCATCGGCCTGTCGCTGAACCTTCCGCTGTATTCAGGGGGCGGAACCCAGGCTGGAGTCAGGCAGCAGCGCTCGCTGGTGACCGGAGCTGAAGAAGACCTGAAAACCGCACGCCGGGATGTCCGGGTCAATACCCGGAGCCTGTTCCTGACCATCAACAACAATGTTGAAACAGCCAACGCGCTGGCACAGACCATCATCTCCCGCCGGAGTGCACTGGACGCCACCCGGGCCGGTTACGATGTGGGTACACGAAATATCGTGGAAGTCCTGGACGCCGAGCGGGCCTATTATGTCGCTCTGCGTGACTATGCCAATGCCCGCTACGACTACGTCGTTAACAGTCTTCAGCTGAAGCAGGCGGCCGGCATCCTGAGCCCGAACGACCTTCTTGAGTTGAATAACTGGCTCAGCGACGGAGCTATGGGTATCGAAGCACTGGCTAACGAAGAAGAAACACTGGACGATCCGACCCAGTGATCCATTGGGCGAGCCGGACGGCTCGCCCGCACCTCACACCGTGGCACACCCTCAGACCCGTTCGATAATGCCATCGACCACTTTATCCAGGGCGCCCCGGTTCTTGTTGACCACCTCCAGTGCCCTCTGGCCAATGGCCTTACGTTCCTGCTCATCACTGAACAGGGACGACACGTGGACGGCCAGCTCATCGGCATCACTGACCAGTTTGACCCCCCTGTCATCAAGAAGGCGCTGGTAGATTGTCTCAAAATTGAAGATCTGCGGGCCCGAAAACACCGGAATTCCCCATCCTGCAGGTTCAAGAGGATTATGACCGCCACGCTCAATCAGCGAACCACCGACAAAGGCCAGGTCACTGGCTCCATAGAGCATCATCAGCTCTCCCATGGTATCCCCCAGGTACACTTGCACCTGACTCGGGTCCTCTTCCTTTGACCGACGGGCCAGTTTCAGACCCTCACGCACCGCTTTCTCTGCCACGGGTTCAAAACGGTCAGGATGTCTGGGTACCAGAATCAGCAAAGCCTCCGGGTGATCTTCCAGTACTTTGCCATGGGCAGCCAGAAGCTGATCATTCTCAACCCCGTGCGTACTCCCGGCGATCCAGACTGGCCGACCTCCCAGTGTCTGGCGCAGCGCCATAGCCGCTGCTCGCACATCGTCCGGAATATCCACATCGAATTTCACACTTCCCGTGACCGCCACTTTCGATGGTGCGACGCCTATCCGCCGAAATCGCTCAGCGTCCTTCTCGGCCTGGGCCGCCACCCAACTGATACTGCGCATGATAGGGGCTGCCAGGCTGCGAACTCGTTCGTAACCACGAGCTGATCGCTCGGAAAGGCGGGCATTAACCAGAAAAACGGGAACTCGACGGGCGCGACACTGGCGAATCATGTTTGGCCAGATCTCGGTCTCCATGATAACCAGTATCCGTGGACTGGCCCGGTCGAGGAAACGGCGGATAGCACCCGGAGTGTCATAGGGTGCGTAAGCGTAATGTACCTGATCACCGAACATCTTGCGCGCCTGCGCCAGACCGGTGTCAGTCATAGCGGTCATCAGGATAACAATACCCGGATTCCGGACAAGCAGGCGCCGCACCATTGGCGCCGCCGCTATGGTTTCACCCACTGAAACGGCGTGCACCCATACAACTGTTCCGCTTGCTCTGGGTACAATGCCCAGGCGCTGGTACCAGTTGCGCCTGAGTTCCGGAGCCCTGCGTCCGTTCCACCACAGGCGCAGCAGAATGAACGGCAGAATCAGCCGAATAAGCTGGGAATAGATAAATTGCAGCACACAGGACTCCGGGCAAAACAGTGCGCTATCATAGCGCAAAACCTATTGATTTGCTTCTGATTGATCGGTCCGGCAAATGTGCCACCGTCAGTCAATTCAGACTTGGCAGGATCCGTTCTACGTGAAAAAGAAATATCGCAAATTACCGCGAAATACTGATTACTCTGCCTACCGCCATCCGCGCTGGTGGCCGACCTGGCTGGGAATTTCCCTGATGTGGTGCGTATCAAGACTGCCGATACGCGTCCAGTGGTGGTTGGGCAAGCTGGCCGGCCTCATTGCGTTCCGCCTTGCCCACAGTCGCCGACACATCGCTGAAGTCAACATCCGCCTGTGCTTCCCGGAACTGACCGCCAGCCAGCAAACCGCTCTGGTTCGAAACGCCTTTATCGCCAACGGTATTGGCTTATTGGAACTTGGCATTGCCTGGTTTCGTGATCCGTCCAAACTGACGGCTATCACCAAGGTACATGGCCTGGAGCATTTTGAGCGCGCCCTTGAGCAGGGCAAAGGCGTTCTATTGCTGGGGGCTCATTACAGCACCCTGGATCTCGGGGGATGTCTGGCAACCGAGTTTATCGAATCGGATGTCATGCAACGGGACCATAACAACCCGCTGATGAACGCAGTGATGACAAGAGCCCGGGAACGTCGCTATGGCACAGTTCTGGGCGCCAAAGACCTACGGGGACTGTTCCGAAGCCTGAAGAAAAACCGGGCAGTCTGGTATGCCACCGATCAGGATTACGGCCGTAAGGATATTGTCTTTGCACCGTTCTTCGGGATACCGGCGGGAACAATTACCGCCACGTCCCGAATCGCAGAACGCAGTGGATGCACGGTGGTTCCGTTCAGCCATTTCAGGCGTGAAGATGGGCCGGGTTACGATATTTACTTCCACCCTGCTCTTGAAAACTTCCCCAGTGGCGATGATCTGACGGATGCAATACGGATCAACCAGACGATCGAGCAAGAGGTGCGGCGAGCGCCGGATCAATATCTGTGGATGCACCGGCGCTTCAAAACCCGCCCGGATGAGAAGGACCCGGGGTTCTACAAACACCGGTGAAACGGAAAACTCAGGCAACACGGAGGCCGGTATCGCATGCCGGAACACCATGGTCAAACCCGAGCTTAGAACGCAGGATGCATCCACACCGGTAGTATGGCTTCTGACCGATAACAAACCGGGCCACCGGAATCAGCTGAAAGGGCTAGGCAACCGGCTTCGCGTTCTTGCCGGGGCAAGCACCTACTGGGTCGATGCCACCGCCATGAAGGTACCGCTCTGGCGCGCGTTGCTGGCTTCCCCGCCAAAAATGGAGGCGTCACTGCCCCGCCCCGACCTGGTTATCGCAGCCGGATCCGGCACGCACCGATTGCTACTGGCACTGCGCAAACTACGCGGACTGCGGACACTGGTCATCATGAAGCCCGCGTTCCCGCTGTCTCTGATCAGCGGCGCCCTGATTCCCGCCCATGATCGCGTCCAGCCCGGCCCGAAGATTCTATTCACCGAGGGTGTTCTGAATACCATTACCCCCCTGGCCAGAATCACCGATAAACGGGAAGCGCTTTTGCTGATTGGCGGACCTTCACCTCATGTCGACTGGGACGACGATGTCGTCCTTGGCCAGATTTCTCATCTGATAGGCCACTACCCCGACTGGCGCTGGACCATCAGCACCTCGCGCCGCACACCGGAGTCCATTCACGAACGCCTCGACGAAATGGCAGGACTGCGGATTACCGTTGTCCACCCCGAGCGGACCCACGAAGACTGGCTAAGCCATCAGCTGTCCGCCTCACGGGCAGCCTGGGTAACCCCTGACAGCATGTCCATGGTCAGTGAGGCGGCTACCTCCGGGGTACCAACAGGCCTTTTCAAACTGCCGACCAGACCCGGCAGCCGGGTCGCCGACGGCGTGGATCGACTGATCCGGGACGGGTACGTTGCCCAGTGGACAGACCATGCCAGTGTGATGGCAGGCAGGACCAACCATGACCGGTCTCTCTGGGAAGCCAATCGCGCAGCCCGGTGGATACTCGATAACGGACTTCTGCCGACGAGCCGGAAAACCAATCAACGCCTGCACAAGGGGATCAAACCTTGAGAATTCTTCAGGCACTTCCAGCGCTGTACAGCGGTGGTGTTGAAAGAGGCACCGTAGAGTTCGCCGCCGACCTCGTCAAACGTGGTCACGAGTCCTTTGTCGTCTCCAAAGGCGGCCCCATGGCAGAGCAACTGCGAGGACAGGGTTCAACCCATTTTTTTATGCCGATACACCGGAAAAGCCCGGCGTCCTTCGGACAAATCCTGCCGATGCGAAAACTGCTTCTTGAGCTGAAACCGGACATCGTACATATCCGCTCGCGCATGCCCGCCTGGATTATTTTCCTTGCCCTGAAAAGCATGCCGAAGCACGAACGCCCTGCGGTGGTATCGACATTCCACGGCATGTACTCGGTCACACCTTATAGTGCCATCATGACCCGCGCAGACCACATCATTGCCGTGTCTCAGTGCGTTCGGGACTACGTTATGAACAATTACCCCGTACCAGCAGAAAAACTGACGGTTATACAGCGCGGTGTCGATGTGGAGGCCTTCCGCCAACGGGAGCTCAGCCAGCAATGGCTGGACCGCTGGTTCCGCCAATACCCGCAGCTCGCCGGCAAGAAAATCATCATGATGCCGGGCAGGATCTCGCGCTGGAAGGGCCAGCTGGACTTCCTGGCCATGATGGCGAAGCTGGTGCGGGACAGGCCTGATTGCCATGGCATTATCGTGGGAGGCGCGGAACCGGGTAAAGAACACTTCCTCGATGAGCTCGAAAAGGAACGGACCCGCCTGGGCCTGACCGACAAGATCAGCTTCCTTGGTCAGCGCAATGATATGACGACCTTATACCTGCTCGCCAATGTGGTTTGCCATATGAGCACCAAACCAGAGCCCTTTGGTCGGACAGTGACGGAAGCACTGGCCTCCGGAACCCCCGTAGTGGCCTATAACAGAGGGGGCGCTGCAGAAACCCTGCAGGCCTGCTTCCGGGATGGACTGGTAACACCGGATAACGTGGAAGAGTTTGCACTGGCCGTTTCCCGGCTGCTGGATGCCGAACAGCCCACCCTCGAGATTCCCTATCGATTCCGACTGGAAGCACAGACCGAGGCCAGTTTGCAGGTCTATGAAAACGTGCTGAAAAACACTGGTCGATCATGACCCCTGCTCGCCAATTAACCGTTGCCCTCCTGCTCGCCACACCCGGAACCACCTGGGGCGGTATGGAGCAGCACACCGCCGACCTGGCACTTGCACTAGCGAAACGGGGCCACAGCGTTCATGTGTTTGGTCACAAAACCTACCGGAATAAGTTCCCGGCCTCAGCCCACTTTCATTCCATTCCCGTTCAGCTCGGACGACGGAACCCCTGGCTCCTACTGACTCTCCGACGACACCTTCGCCAATTATCGCCGGACATTCTTCACGCCCAGGGCAACAAGGCCGCTCAACTGGCAGGAAAAACCGGTGCGCACCACTGCGTACGAGTCGGAACGGTGCACGGCACCAAGTCCAGCCACAAGGCCTTTGACCGCCTGGACGAGGTCATTGCAGTGAGCCCCCGGATACTGGCTGCTCTTCGACATCCCCGTAAACATCTCATCTACAACGGTGTGAACATCGAGCACCAGGCAAGTCTGGCGGAGGCTGCACCGACACTCCCCACAGGGGTCACCAATGTGATTGCCGTGGGGCGACTGGAGCCGGTCAAGGGGTTTGATCGACTGCTCAAGGCCTGGGCAATAGTTGATGCGTCTCCGGACCGCTGCCATCTGACGATTTTCGGCGACGGAAGCCAGCGGTTACATCTGGAGCGTTTCATTCATCAATCAGCTCTCGGAGACTCGGTCACTCTGGCAGGATTCAGACAGAATCTGGCGCCGGTCTACGGCCAAGCCGACTTGACGGTGATCAGTTCCGAACGGGAAGGTTTTCCGTACGTACTGGCAGAGTCGCTTCTCTCTGGCTGCCCGGTTATCTCTACGCCAGTATCCGGCCCCCGGGACCTTCTCCCGGCGGCCTCGCTCAGTTCGGGGATCCAGGAACAGGATCTCGCCGATCTGATGAACCTGGCGCTCAGTAATCTGAAGACGCTGAAACAGAGCCAACAGTCCGCAATGGCATTTGCTCGTGAAACGCTGACGGTCAACGCGATGGCTGAACAAACGGAAGCCCTGTACCTGCGTGCAACGGCCGGGCGCCGGAGCACCTGACAGGTATTCTGATGAGGAAACTTACCGGGTACGGTCCTTATCAAACTCAGAAAGCATCTGCATCTCACGAGCCTTCGCCAGTCGCATAAAGTTCCGGTTCGCCGCAACTATAGCAACGCTCAGGCCAAACCAGCCGTTCAGAATCTGGCGGTGCAACAGGTAGTATTTTAGAAACTTCAGAGGGAACTCTGCGAACAGCCGGACACCGGAGATGCGCCTTCTTTTTTTGGCCATGAAGCGGGCTTGCTCCGTCGATAATTGACAGTACTTGCGCTCCATCTGCTCCAGGGAAATCAGCGTACGATGCAATACGTCTCCCTTCAAATCCACGATCCGGCCAACTTTTACCTGTGGACGGTCATTGTTGCTGTCCTTTTCAGCCTCAATCACCGCTCGGTTGCGATTGTAGAGCCTGAGAATCTTCTTCGATTTATCGTGACGGAAGGGATGCCGGGGGTCCGGCTGAGACAGTACCCAACGCATCCTGAACCCGGCAATATCAGAGTCAACCGGCTTTGCAAACAACGTTTTGATGTTGGCCACCAGTTCATCAGATAGCACTTCATCGGCATCCAGATCCAGTACCCAGTCATTGCGACACAGGCTCGCCGCGAAGGCTTTCTGGCAGGCAAATCCCTGCCAGTCGTTATGAACAAACCTCGCTCCCGCCGCTTCGACAATTTCTCGGGTTCCGTCAGTGCTGCCGGAATCAACAACGATAACCTCATCCACCCAACCGGAAACCTTCGCCAGGGACTCCGGCAACCGAAGCTCCTCGTTCTGGGTAATGTAATAAACAGATAGCGGTAACTTCATCGCAATTCCTGGTTTCAGAGCCATCAGTTAACGGAATGGTCAGAACAATATCATGGTTGCCTTATGATAAGATGACGCACCTGATTTTGATGTTATCCGTGGCAATCTTTTACTCAAACCCGGAGTGTACAGATGATTTACCCCGTCATTATGGCTGGCGGTACCGGCTCACGCCTTTGGCCCATGTCCCGCCAGCTGAATCCGAAACAGTTCCTGAGCCTGACCAACGGTTCCTTGTCAATGCTGCAAGCTACCGTGGCGCGGCTTGAGGGCATGGACGCAGCGAACCCTCTTCTGATTTGCAACGAAGAACACAGGTTCCTGGCTGCGGAACAAATGCGGCAATCCGGCCACGAAGACTCGCGGATCATTCTGGAGCCCTGCGGCCGGAATACCGCGCCGGCAATCGCTCTGGCAGCGCTGCAATTAACCCAAGCGGCAAAAGATGCTGATGACGATCCTCTGATGCTGGTGTTGGCTGCCGACCATTTGATTAAAGATGTTGCGGCGTTTCAGGAAGGGATAAAAAAGGCCATCCCTCTCGCACGGGAAGGCAGGCTGGTGACCTTCGGAATCATCCCGAACCATCCGGAAACCGGGTACGGCTACATCCGTCAAGGCACTGAACTGGGCCCGGACAGCTACCTGGTGGATACCTTTGTCGAAAAACCGGATCAGGCGACCGCCAACAGTTACCTGGATTCCGGCGATTATCTCTGGAACAGCGGGATGTTCCTGTTTGGCGCCCGGGAATATCTGGAACAACTGGAAACCCAT
Source organism: Marinobacter sp. F3R08 (assembly GCF_018860425.1). Lineage (GTDB taxonomy): Bacteria > Pseudomonadota > Gammaproteobacteria > Pseudomonadales > Oleiphilaceae > Marinobacter. Next base: position 103,583 of record NZ_JAHKPI010000005.1, read on the forward strand.
CGCCCGGACATTCTCGCTGCATGCCGTTCCGCCATCGCCGAGACTGCGGACGACCTGCACTTTACCCGGATCAACGCCGAACGCTTTGCGGAATGTCCGGCCGAGTCGGTTGATTATGCCGTCATGGAAAAAACGGACAAAGCGGCCATGGTTTCCCTGGCCGCCGGGTGGAGTGATATCGGTTCCTGGTCCTCACTCTGGGAAGTCAGTGACAAGGACGGTGATGGCAACAGCCTCACAGGCGACGTAATTGCCCACGATACGATAAACACGCTTGTCCGGGCCGACAACCGGCTGGTGGCAACGGTTGGGGTGGATAACCTGGTGGTTATCGAAACCAAGGATGCCGTGCTGGTTGCCCATAAAGACAAAGTCCAGGACGTTAAAACCGTGGTGGAGCGCATCAAAACCGATGGTCGCCACGAGCACATGAACCATCGGGAAGTTTACCGCCCCTGGGGTGTTTACGATTCAATCGACAACGGCACCCGCTACCAGGTCAAACGCATTACGGTAAAACCCGGAGCCAAGCTTTCTGTGCAGATGCACCACCATCGCGCCGAGCATTGGATCGTAGTGAGCGGTACCGCTCGGGTGACTAATGGTGAAAAAACCTATCTTGTCACCGAAAACCAGTCCACGTTCATTCCAATTGGCCAGGTACACTCGCTGGAAAATCCGGGGGTGATTGACCTGGAGCTTATTGAAGTCCAGTCAGGATCTTACCTCGGCGAGGACGACATTGTTCGCTATGAGGATCGGTACGGCCGGAAATGAGTAAGCTGAAGTATTTCGTTATTGCCGGGCTGCTCAGGATCGCCGGCTGGCTGTCGCTTGCCGGCGCCCAGCGAGTGGGTCGTCTCGTTGGCTACCTGGTGTGGCGACTGCCCACCAAGTCGCGGCAGGTTACCGACATTAACGTGTCCATTTGCCTGCCCGAGGTTTCTGACGCTGAGCGCGCCTCCATGTCGAAGGCGTCCCTTGCCCATACGGGCATGACCATACTCGAAGTTCCCCTGATGTGGGAGTGGCCGGTAGAGAAATGCCTTGAGCTGATCCGGGAAACCGAAGGCCTCGACCTGGTCGACCAGGCCATGGCTGACGACAGAGGGCTTATATTGCTTGCGCCGCATCTCGGTAACTGGGAACTGGCAGGCTTGTTTTTCTCCTCACGTTACAAGATGGCCGCACTTTACAGCCCGCCTAACATGGCTGAGCTGGAAGACTACATGATCAAAGTTCGCGGGCGGCTCGGATCTGAACTGGTCCGGGGTGATCGGCGCGGCCTCGCCCGGCTTGCGTCAATTCTTCGGGAAGGCGGCGTTGCCGGCATCCTGCCGGATCAGTCTCCCCGGGGAAAAGGCAACGCCTTTGCGCCTTTCTTTGGCATGGAAGTAAAGACCATGACGCTGGTGTCCAAACTGATCCAACGCACAGGTGCCAACGTGCTGATCACCTACGCCGAGCGACTGCCGGACGCTTCCGGTTTCCGGATCGTCGTGCGTGAGACAGGTCCGGGTCTGGGCGACAAGGATCCTGTCGCCGCAACCACAGCCATGAATCAGGCCATCGAGCAATGCGTGAGAGAGATTCCCGAACAGTATCAATGGGAGTACAAGCGTATGCGTCATCGGCCGCCCGGCGAGATCAATCCCTACAATCCGGACCGCGTATGCTGAATACCAGACTCGCCTTCAACGCGCTGTTGATCATCGGGCTGGGCGGCGCACTCCTGTCTTCGAGCATTCTGGCCGCCGCCACCCTGTTGCTCGCAATTGCCGGCCTGGTACTCAGCACTCGGAAATCACTGCACAAAGCCGGCTGGGACAAGCCTAAAGAGTTACGACTGCTGCATTTTGCGTTCTGGTTTTTCGTGCTGGTCAGTTTTCTTTCATGGGCCCTTGAAGGGTTTGATTATGAGGGGGGGAAAACCTTTGGCACACATGCCAGATTTATCCTGTTCTGGCCCCTGATTGTTGCCATGAGTTATGCCCGAACCGGCGCCCGCACGACCTTTTCGGCCTTCGGTCTTCTGGCGGTATCCGTTATAGCAATTTTTCTGGCAGCCGCCTTTTCCCACGATGGCGCTCTGGAGCAAGTGCTGAATTCCCGTTTCAGCGGTGGAATCAATCCCATCAGCTTTGGCAATCTCGCTCTCCTTGGCGGCATGCTTACCATTGTAGCGGCTCACTTTTTTATCCGGGACAAGCGCTTGGGTGTGGCGATACTGTTCTTCTCCGGCGGAACCGCTGCGGTCCTGATCTCCATGCTGTCGGAAACCCGAAGCAATCTCGTCGCTCTGCCCTTCCTGCTGGTCGCCCTTGTTCCGCTGCTTGGCAAACGACTCCGAATTGCCGGACTGATCGTCGTTCCACTGCTCGTTGCCGGCGCACTTGTCACCAGCGACCGGATGTCCAGCACAGTACAGGGATTGCTGCAGGATGATCATCTGGATGCCGGCATGCAAGCTCGCCTGGAAGTGTGGGGGCAAGCCTTGAACCTACTCAGCGAAAACCCCTGGACCGGGGCTGGCCTGGGTGGGTACACCCATCGAATCGAGTCGGAAGTTGCCAGTGGCGAATTACCGGCATATTTCCTGGACTGCTGCAGCGGGCATGCCCATAACGACCTTCTCAATAATGCCGCCACCATCGGCATTCCGGGCATTCTCAGCTGGGCACTGCTTATCTTCATACCTCTGGCCATCTTTGCCAGAAACCTGTTCAGCCGTCACGCTGCAACGGCTCACCTGGCAGCAGCCGGTTGCATGGTGCCTGTTGGCTACTTTTTCTTTGGCCTGACAGAGGCCACCTTCAATCGAACCCTGTTCCTTACTTTCTACCTGCTGACGGTTGCCTCCATCGCCTCTGCCATGTTCACAGAGTTGAGTGCTTCGTACGTTCGCAACAGGGCCCGGAAAGTAACAGCGACCATCATCACGAAGAACGAAGAAGACCACATTACCGACTGCCTGAAGTCAGCGAGACTGGTTGCCGATGAGATCATCGTGCTGGACAGCGGCAGTACCGACAGAACGGTAGAACGGGCGAAAGAACTGGCGGATATCGTTGAAGTGACGGACTGGCCGGGTTTCGGCATCCAGAAACAGCGCGCCCTTGAGAAAGCTACCGGGGAGTGGGTGTTATCACTGGATGCCGATGAGCGTATCACTCCAGAGCTGGCAAGGGAGATCAATGATCACCTGGCCAACCCTGACGCGGACGCCTACAAGCTCCCCTGGGCGGTAACCATTTACGGCAGCCGCCTGGATTTCGGACGCAGCGGACGAGCACCACTGCGCCTGTTCCGTCGGGACGGTGTGAGCTTTTCCGACGCCCTGGTACACGAGCGGATATTGATCCCGGCCGGTCGCAAGGTCAAAACCCTGAGAGGCCGACTCACGCATTATACACATCGGGATTTCGGCCACTCCCTTGAGAAAAGTGCAAAATACGCCTGGCTTGGCTCTCTGGAAAAGCATCGTAAAGGCAAGAAGACCCGCACCATGATCTACCCCACTCTGCGGGGACTTCTGACCTTTGTGCAGGTGTATTTTATTCGTTTCGGGTTTCTTGACGGCGCCGTGGGGTACCTTACGGCGGTTACCTATGCGCAGGTAACCTTCAACAAGTATGCTGGCCTGTGGACGCTGAACAGACACAAAACCCGCGATTAGAGTAACGGATCAGATCAGCGAATCATCCTAAAACGCAGGTTGTGAAGAAATCGTCTGCTTATTTCGAAAACGGCGAACCACTCACGCTTTAACGTCAGTGTCAGTGGTCGTTTTGGTCGATCCCTCTCATAACCAATCATGGACTCGAAAATGTGTTCATGCTTCACAACTGGCGTTTTCAGGCCATAGCACTCGACACCGTTTTTCCAAAACCGGTCCATATAGATATCAACGGGCAAAAACCAGGGCTTAGAGTTCGAGAGGAATTTCTTTGCACCGGCAGGCGTCAGGTAGTACCCCATAGCGCTCATTGGCCCTTTGGTATATTTCACAATGCCAATGCCAGGCGCATCGGCAACCGGCACTTCATTGTGATTCTTCGAGTTATTGGCAAACAAACGCACACATTCGAAGCGAGAATCAAGCAACCTGGCCTTGTCATAGAAATCTGAAAACTCAGGCTCGATCAACGTTATGTCATCTTCAAGAATAATGACCGGACGGCCCATACGGACGCACGCCTCCCAGGCAAGATAGTGGCTTGCAAAACAGCCAAGCTGGCCACGAGAGAGCTCCCCTCCTTTTCGCCGCTTTCTCAAAGCGGCGTCATAGTTTTCAAAAAGGAAATGGTCAAAGTCTTTGCCATTCACCGCGTCAAAACGCTGAACGTTTTCCCAGTAGGTCTTCAATTGGCGAGAAACGTTGTTCCATCTTTCCTCAGCCGATTCAATGTTAATGACCAGAATCGGGATCACTGAATGAGCCCTCCCTTTCTCAACTCTTTCCTTAACCGGCGCCTGACTTTCAGTTTTCTAATGAGGTTAAGGGGTTTCCTGTCCAGGTTGTGATATTCGGAGGCCAGAAAGTACTCCACCGCATCCAGAACTCGAGCACTGGAACAGCCGTCCCGGAAACTATGCAGATCGTCACAGAGCGCCCGGGTGGCCTGCATAAGTTCAGCCGGGTATTCCAGCGCTTTCTTCAACGCAACCTCAACCTCCCCAACGTCTTCCACGTCGATCAGATACTGCCCGGGCATTTTCGTGCGGTAGGTCACTACCGGCCGGTTCAGAAACATGAACTCAAACATGATTGATGAGGTATCACACAGCATGACATCTGCTTCCGGGAGAATGGGAAGAAGGTCCTCATCGCTCTCCACAAAGCGCAGATTTTCACCGGCCAGATTTCGGTATTGTTCCACGATCTCGGCATCCATTTTAGGATGAAGAGTAACGATGAAACGCCAGCGACCACTTCTGGCAAGCTCACCGATTTTCTCTACCAGAGCCGGTGCTGACGTAACCGATCGACTGAACGTTGAGGCATAAAACACCACCGGCGGTTCGCCCTCTTCGCGCGCCGTCTGACCATGCACCGGCTGAGACAACAACGGATCCAGTTTTGGCCAACCCGTATGGGCCACCGAGAAATGGCGATACTTCCCGGCCAGCTCCCTGAACTTGGCGGTGTCCCGCTCGGCGTGTGTGCAGTATAGATCGAACCAGCCGCGAATACGGTAGTGGTCACTTTCATCCTCGCTGCTGTGGCCCCGTTTGTTACGGGCCATACCGTGGAACACCTCGACTTTGATACCAGGGAAAAAATAGGGCACCCAATCCCCGGGGACGAAGGTGGCAATGGCGTTGTAATCCATAACCTCAGCCACTGTTTTCAAGTGTTTTTCGTCCGGCCCAAGCGGCGCAGCCGTACAACCTGCCACAAACCACGCAACCTCATCTCCACGCTTCCGGATTTCTTCCTGCAACGGACGAAGAATGGAATAGGAGTATGGCTGATTAACGAAGAACAGGTATTTTTTCATGCGTGAAGCTCATCGGTCAGCTCCTGATAGAGCTCAAGTGTCTGCTGTACTGTCTTGTCAGTATTAAAGTCTGTACTGATGCGTTGGTGGCCATTGTCACCGAAGGTCTTGGCCAGCCCGGGATCACGAGCAACCCTGTCTAAAGCCAGGGCCAAAGCCTCGGGATCTTTTATCGGGACCACCAACCCGTCTACCCCATCCCGAACGAGTTCGGGCATACCACCGGCCTCGGTTACAACCACGGGCCGCCGGTAGGCCATAGCCTCAATCACAACCCGAGGCAACCCTTCGCTCTCGGACGGCAATACAAGGCCGTCACAGGCCGCAGCGACCTGGGGGGCATCGGTTCGGAATCCCGCCAGCTTGATTCGGTTGGCGTGCCTGGATTCGCGGATTCTGGCTGCCAGCTCCTGATTATCCAGAATATCGCCCACCAGCAAGAGGTGAACGGGTGACCCCTCATCCAGATACCCCATGGCATCAATCAGTGTTGAAAACCCTTTGCCGGGTCGATCACGACCAGTACAGCAAAATACGAAGGCATTGTCCGGGAAAGCAAACCCGGAAATATCTGCTGCCGGTGAGGTGTACCACTCCAGGTTATGGCCCTTGTATATGCGAACAATCTTGTGCGGCGGAATTGTTTTCCCCAGACAGCGGATATTCAGGAAGTAGTGCTTCACAGCATCCGAAACACACATTATCCGATCCACGCGCGGGTGAAGGAACGTAATCCAGGATTCCGGACTCCACAATCCAACATTTCCGATAACACCCCGGTATACAACAATTTTCACGTCCATTCCTCGGGACGCCCGGAGAGAACAGGCCAAGGCCCTGGGGTTAAAGGACTGCACCACTGTAAAGGGGCGGGTTTTCAACGTTTCACGAATCTGCCGGGTTCCATCCCGATCAAAACGTCCTTTCAAGGCAATGGGGGATACCGGAACACCTGCATCGACAATCCGCTGGTAGTTTCGGCCTTTCGGATTGGCCATTACCTCAATGGCCAAACCTGCCTTATGCAGCCCGATGAACAGCTCGGATTCAGGTAAATCACAGGAATCCGTAATGCACAGTACAACCGGCGCGTTACTCTTCGAAGTCATAGTTGCCTGTCAGAAAATGATGGTAGATTCAGGAAGATCGGCGGTAGCCAGCAAGGAATGCTTGCCAGGCCTGACTCAGAGAGGCACTCTCTCCAGCGTTGACCTTCACCAGTGAACGACGAAGCCGGGAAAGATTCTGCTCCTTCCAGCCCGAGTTAGAATCTGGCGTGCAGATTGCCCCCTTATCGAAGTCGATCAGGAAATATTCCGTTCCACGAACCAGAACATTGAAACAGTTCAGGTCCGCATGCCTGACGCCAGCATCGTGAAACTCGCGGATAGTCGCACCAAGTGCAGCCCAGGCCTCATGGTTCAAGGTCTGGAATAGTTCAGCGAGGGGTGTTGTCCCTTCAAGTCTTTCAATAATTATGGCGGCGCGATACTGAATCGGCGAGAGTTTGCGATACCAGGCAGCCACAGGAGCAGGAACAGGAAGACCAAAAGACACCAGTTGATTCAGCAACCTGAACTCGGCGAAGGAGCGAACCTCGGATTCGCGGGTATACAAATAAGCCGCTGAGGACACTTTCGCGACCAACCCGCCCCGACGATATTCCCGAAGTACCAGACTGTCCTCTCCGGCTTGCAAAAACCAGGCTCCACCCCGGCCGCCACTGCTTACCGGGCACGCATCTTCGCCCCAGTAAGCGGCATTGAACCAGTTTTCGACAACCCGGCCCTCGTAATCGGGGTGAATCAGCATTGCCGAAGCCCTTTCCCGAATACAGATTTCAGACTCCACCATGCTGGACACCCGGTCACCGAAAATGAAAGAAGACACACCTCGCCCGCCCACGCCGGGACGGACCGGCGCGAGTGCGTTAGAATGGTCGCCAGTTTACCAATGATTGGCGACAAAGCTCCACAGCACCAGGCCACAACCTGAACCGGATCAAAACCTGATGAACTCCATCTGCATTCTTCGTCTGTCTGCCATCGGCGACGTGACCCATGTGATACCTGTCGTTCTGAGCCTCCAGGAACAGCTTCCCGGCGTGAAAATCACCTGGGTCATTGGCAAGATAGAAGCAAAGCTGATCGGCGATCTGCCCGGCGTTGAGTTCATCGTTTTCGACAAAAAGGCCGGCCTGAAAGGCTATATGGAGCTTCGCAGACAGATGCAAGGCCGCAAGTTTGATGCCCTGCTTCACATGCAGGTGGCATTCAGAGCCAGTCTCGCCGCAGCCTGTATTCCTGCCCGGATTCGAATTGGTTATGACAAGGCCCGAAGCAAAGACCTCCACAGCCTGTTTATAAACCGCCGGATCAAACCGGCGCCGCAGCAGCATGTTCGGGATTGTCTCGCCAGTTTCCTGGAGCCGTTGGGGCTTGAGGCAGCCCCGCCGCGCTGGCAGATTCCGTTGAGTGATTCAGACCATGAGTTTGCCAGAGCACAACTCGCGGTCGATCGCAGAAACATTGTGATCAGCCCCTGCGCCAGCCACATCTTGCGCAACTGGCCTGTTGAGCGCTATGCCCAGCTCGCCGATCACGCGGCCCGAATCCACGGGATGAAGGTCATCCTTGTAGGTAGCCCTGCCCCCTTCGAGGCCGAATTTTGCGCCGCAATTACAGCGGCAATGAAAGAGAAAGCCCATAATATCTGCGGCAAGGATACCCTCAAACAGCTGACCGCATTGCTGACCCACGCTGATCTGGTGGTGGCACCCGACACTGGGCCGACCCATATTGCCAGTTCGGTCGGCACAGATGTTCTGGGGTTATTTGCTGCAAGCAATCCTTACAGGTCGGGGCCGTATAATTCACTTCAGTGGTGCGTGAACCGTTATCCCGAGGCTCTGGAAAAGTTCACCGACAAAACTATCGAGCAGGCTCGCTGGGGGGCAAAAGCGGAGTTCGAAGGTGCGATGGAGATGATTGCAGTGGCCGATGCAACGGATATGCTGGATCGGTGGGTTGAAACTCATCCGGCCCCGGAAACACAAACGGCGCCCGAGCAGAGCTGACGGGCGCCGTTCCATGAGCTTGCCGGATCAGGTTTTGCCAATCAGACCCACCGGCAGACGGAGCACTGGTTATTTGCGGGCCGTATAATCCTGATAGGATTTCTCTTCCACAAAACGTGACCCCAGGGCCAGGTTAACCTCTTTCTTGATGGCTGCACGCTTATCATTGGTGACATACACAGCGCGGGCCAGAGCAATAAACTTCGGGCCAAAATCCTGGGCCGCTTCCTGGTCACGGATATCGTCTTCAATCACCCAAAGCTCTTCGTTGACCGCTTTGAGCTGCTTGCGAAGATCGGCAATTTCAGTTGCTTTGCCGCTCACTGCTTCGTCCCAGGTGGCACTTAGCTCATTCAGTTCAAGCCGTACATTTTTAACCTTTGCTTCATCCTTGATGCGCTCAGATTTGATTTCCAGGATGGTGATTTTGTCCAGTACCTCGCCGAAAGACACTGGTACCTTGATAACATCTGCCATTTGCTCGTCCCGCCCGTAAACAAAGTGCGTAAAACAACAAAGCCGCCGTGCTGAAACAGTAAACGGCGGCTTGCGAGTGCGACTGTAATCAGCCTTTAACGTGGGTCAGCCAACCGCTGTGCTTGTCCAGCTTGCCCTTGACGGCATCGAAGTACATGCTCTGAAGCTTCTCTGTCACCGGGCCACGCTTGCCGGCACCGATCATGCGGCCATCCAACTCACGAATCGGAAGCACCTCTGCCGCCGTGCCAGTAAAGAAGGCTTCATCAGCGATATAGACTTCATCGCGGGTAATTCTGCGCTCCTTGACCGGAATATTCAGTTCGCGGGCGAAATCCAGGATCGTGGCACGGGTAATCCCTTCCAGGCAGGAAGTGAGCTCCGGCGTATGCAGTACACCATCACGCATGATAAAGATATTTTCCCCGGAGCCTTCGGCAACGTATCCCTCGTTGTCCAGAAGCAGGGCTTCCTCAGCTCCGCCAGAAATAGCCTCATTCAACGCCAGCATCGAGTTGATGTAGTTGCCGTTGGCCTTGGCCTTACACATGGTGATATTCACGTGGTGTCGGGTATAGGACGACGTGCGAACCTTGATCCCCATTTCCTTCGCTTCCGGGGACATGTAGGAAGGCCAGCTCCAGGCTGCAACCATCACGTGTACATTCAGGTTGTCGGCTCTCAGCCCCATACCCTCTGACCCCAGAAACACCATCGGACGCAGATAGGCTTCATCAAGGTTGTTTTCGCGAACGGCTGCACACTGCGCCTCATTCAGTTCGTCCTTGGTGAACGGCATTTTCATATTCAGGATATGGGCCGAACGGAACAGTCTGTCCGTATGCTCTTTCAGGCGAAAAATAGCCGGGCCATTCGCGGTATTGTAGGCTCGCACACCTTCAAAACAGCCGAGGCCGTAATGCAGGGTGTGAGTCAGGACGTGAGTCTTGGCTTCCCGCCAGGGAACCATTTCACCATCCAGCCAGATAACGCCATCGCGATCAGCCATCGACATTCTTCATTGCTCCTAAAAAAGCGTTTTGAGGGGAATTGGCATTCTAGCAGGAAAAACTGCCGGAATTGAATTTGCCTCAGACATCAATCATGACTTTTTTCCACATGGCCCGGATGTAATCACGCTCTTCGGTAAAGGCATCGCCGGCGACCTGGCTGTTCAGGTTTTGCAATGCCCGCCGGTGAATCGTGGAACGGAGTGCGATAAAGGCTTCTCTGAGTTTTTCAGCATCCTCCACCGCAAGGACACCGGCGCGGCCCAACTCCTCCATCTGACGAATGTTGTCGGACCACTGAGTCAGCTCCGGATGCTCCGAGCACCAGGCCAGCATCAGGTATTGGACCAGAAACTCGATATCAACAATACCTCCGGTATCATGCTTGATATGGAAGACCTCCGCCTGCCGACTCTCAGGCGTAGCAAGGTTGGCACGCATTTTCTCGCGCATATCGACCACCTCGGTACGCAGCTTTTCACGATCACGTGCCTGGCAGAGGATGTCACGGCGGATGGACTCAAAGGCTTCAAGCGTCTCGCCACACCCGGCAACGCCCCGGGCACGGGCCAGTGCCTGATGCTCCCATGTCCAGGCATCGTCGCGCTGGTATTTTTCGAAAGCCTGCAAGGTGCTGACCAGGAGTCCGGAGTTACCGGACGGTCGAAGACGCATATCCACTTCGTAGAGTTGCCCTGACGGCGTCTGGGTATTGAGGATGTGAACAACCCTTTGTCCCAGCCGGGTGTAGAAAACCGCATTATCAATGGGCTTGTCGCCATCGGTCGACAATTCCGGATCGGCATTGTGCACAAACACCAGATCCAGATCCGAGGTATACCCAAGCTCAATCCCGCCCAGCTTGCCATAGCCTATGATGACGAAGTCCGTCTCACAGGCAGAACCATCAGCTCTGCGTGGGTAGCCGTGACGGCTGACCAGATTGGCAAACGCAACATCCACGACATGATCCAGAACAACCTCGGCAATCCAGGTCAGATAATCACTGACCTTCATCAACGGCAAGGTTCCTTTCAACTCGGAAGCGGCTACCCGCAGGATGTGCGCTTTCTTGAAATGCCGCAGGGATTCCATCTGCTCTTCCAGATCCTCAAACGGAATCCGCAGCATCTGCTGGCGCAAGTCATCCTGTAACTCGGCCTTGGCCGGCGGGTGGTAGAGGCTCTCCGCGTTCAGGAGCTCATCCAGCAGTAACGGCGTCTCCGCCAGCTGCCGGGCAATCCAGGGGCTCTCGCTGCACAGGCGGACCAGTTGAGTACTGGCGCCCGGATTTTCCAGCAGCAACACCATGTAGGCCGTGCGTCGCAGAATGGCCTCTACCAGCTGCAACACCCTGGATAGGGTCTCGGAGGGGTTATGAACCTGGGTGAGCGCCTCCAGCAATTTAGGCATGAACTGGTTTAACCGCTCTCTCCCCTGGGTCTGAAGATTCTGTACCGTTCGGTTGTCATGCAGCTCAGCCAGCTCGGCCAGCGTCTTCTCTGGGGCTTCGTATCCCTGACCTTTCAGCCAATCAACGGCTGTGTCCTCTTCCATTTCGGACAGCCAAAGCTCGAACCATCCCTCATCCAGTGATGCCTGCCCTTTATCCTCTTCATCTTCAGTGGTGATGATATTGGCAAAATGGGTGGCCACTCGTTCCCGGTGTTCTCTGAGACTCTGCTCACAGGCCTGCCACGAATCAAACCCCATGATCGCCGACACCCGCGCCTGCGACATCTCATCGTCCGGCAGTAGCTGCGTCTGTTTGTCCTCCATACCCTGAAGGGCGTGTTCCAGGTTGCGCAAAAACACATAGGCTTCCCGAAGTTCACGAACCACAGGTGAAGGTAACAACTCCAATTCTTCAAGCTCGGTCAGGATCACCAGCAATTCGCGTTGCTGAAGCTCTCTGTCACGACCACCACGAATGAGCTGAAAGGCCTGCACGACAAACTCGATCTCACGGATACCACCGCTTCCGAGTTTGATGTTATTTTCCAACCCTTTCCGACGCACTTCCCGGCTGATCATGGCCTTCATACTGCGGAGGGATTCGAAGGCACTGAAATCGATGTACTTGCGATAAACAAACGGACGCAGGCTCTCCATCAGAACCTCTCCGGCAAGCTGATCCCCCGCCACCACCCGGGCCTTGACCATGGCATATCGCTCCCAGTCCCGCCCCTGATCCTGATAATAGGCCTCCAGGGCAGCAAAGCTCAGGGCCAGGGCTCCGCTCTGACCGTAGGGCCGCAGGCGCATATCAACCCGAAAAACAAAGCCATCCGCCGTTATCTGGTCGAGAGCCTGAATCAACCGCTGCCCCAGGCGAACGAAAAACTGCTGATTATCCAGAGACCGTCGCCCCCCGACCGTTTCCCCATTGCCAGGGAACGCAAAAATCAGGTCGATATCCGAAGAGACATTCAATTCACGGCCACCAAGTTTCCCCATGCCCAGGACAACCATCTTCTGGTCTGATTCCTGGCCGGTCACCGGATCCACAGCGCGAGGCGTGCCGTACTGTTCACACGCATCCTGGTGCAGCCACTCCAGTGCGCCGTCAATGCAGATGCCAGCAAAGGCACTGGTTGCAGCCATGGTTTCGGCCAGATCTGCCCACCGCATCAAATCCCGCCATATAATCCGGAACTGGGACTCCATGCGAAATTGGCGTAAGGCTGAATGCAGGGCCGGCTCGCTGTCCACCCCTGCCAGGTATTCCTTCCAGCGACTCTCAAGGTAGCTGGAAGTAGTCGGCTCCGTGAGGGCTCGCGATGACTGCAGAGACTGAACCTGTTCGGAATGGCGCTCCAGAGTCTGACGCAGGAACAGGCTGCGGGAAATCGCAGTCGCAACCACAGAGGCATCCATGCCTTCTGACGACGTGAGCCACGCCGGCACTCCCTCCGGAAACACTGAATGCCAACAACCGGATACTTCATCCGCCAGCAGTTTCGGAAGGCTGTGCCATGGCTCGGACATAATGCAAACCCCTGTCTCTCTGTTATATTTCCGGTACTGTATAACGAACTTACCCGCAACTGAACAGGTCGCCCCTACGGATGCTAAGAAACCGCCGCCCGCTGAATCCGGAGCACCAACAAACCCACCTGCCAATGGGGGGGATGATTCGGGGCCGTATCAGACGGCTTTTCGCGATACTGGGTTTGTTGCTTTCGGTTCAGACTCTGATTCTCTGGACGGCAGAGGACCTGACTATTTTCGAGTCTGCGTGGCTGACCATGACCACGCTGGTGACGGTAGGCTACGGCGATTACGCCCCCCAAACGCTGATCGGGCGACTCAGCACCATCGTGTTGATGTTCATTACCGCGATCACCTTGATGACACTGATTGTCAGTGATTATATCGAGTACCGCTTCTACCGCCGTGAACGTATCCTTACTGGGAGATGGATCTACAAGATGAAAGATCACATAGTCATCATCAACACGCCAAAGAACGGCGGGCAGCAGTATTTTATGCGCTTCGCCTCGCAGATTCGGGCAATACCCGGCTACGAAACCATTCCCATTATGCTTCTGACTCGCGAGTTCCCTTCCGGCCTTCCGAAGGAGCTGTCAGACATCGGAGTTGTTCACTACCACGGCGCCGGTTTTGACAAGACGGCACTGAAAGCAGTTCACGCAGGCAGCGCTCGCCACATCATTGTTCTGGCAGCCGACGAGGCTGACCCCTATTCCGACAGCCTGACCTTCGACATTGCCCACCGCCTGGCAGAGCTGAACCTTGGCAACCACACCATTGTTGAAGCCGTCAGTGACGAGAACCGGGAGCGCTTCAAGACCCTGGGGGTCCGTACCATCATCCGTCCGGTTCGGACTTACCCGGAAATCATGGTCCGCTCAGTCGTGGCGCCGGGCTCGGAGAAAGTGCTGGAGGATCTGTTCAGTTACGAGAAGGACCATCCCCACCGATACGACCTGAAACTGGACGACCTGAACTGGGCCGATATCGTCAGTGCTCTGGTACGCCACGGTATCGGAACCGCGCTCGCCTACATTGATAACGACAACGAAGTAATCTGTCACCCTTCGTCGAATCAGGAGGTTGAAGGTAAAGGACTGATTGTGCTGGTAAATTCCACTGAAACACCGGATGTATCTGTGGTGATAGAGGCCCTGGACCGATACCGGGCATTCCTGAAACAATGGCGCCAGCAGTCGGCCTCTGAGGCAACAGGAGAAAAGCAACCACCGAAGACAGGGGCCAATCCTTGACGGCCCCTCCCATCGAAGATCAGCTGCTTTTCAATGCAGCGAGCTGCAACTGAAGAACGCCCAGCCCGGTGGATCCTTCCGCCAGCTCCCGAACACCAGCGCCGCTGGAAAGATCGGAAACCACCTGCTGCCAAAGCTGCCTGCAGCCTGCTGCTTCGGCGGCTTTTGCAATCTCTGAAAGATCGTACTGCCCTGCCTCGAACGTTTTATCCAGCAGCCAACAGACGCTTAGTGCCCGGAGAAACTCGATGACACTGAGCAACTGCCCGGAGTGTGCAACCTCCGGACGATACAACCCTGCAAGAAAATAGCCCTGCTCGGCTTTGCTGACAAAATTCAGGAAAACCGGCACTTCCCGGGCCAGTTCGAGCGCCCATGCGACAAGCTGTCCGCTTTCCCCGTCTTTCAGTTCAAACTCCACTTCGTGCAGCGGCCATTGGACGGTATTACCAGAGACACTGCCGGAATCAACCGCGATTTCAATCACCGCCTGTCTCTCTTCGAGCCAGAGTACCTGGCGCTGAAAGTTGGTTTCGAAAACCACCTGAAGGCTGCTGAGATCCAACTCAGCGCTCAACGGCGTTCCTCCCAGCAATGACGAATCGAGTTCTGGTCCGGATACCGGCCACTCCCACTCTTCGCGACGATGAGCGCCATCAACAAACTGACCTTGTGTTTTCAGGGTCTGGATATAGCCATCACCGCCTTTACGAACCCTCAATGCGGCCTTGGCGCGATTCAGGTCAGCATTGGGGGTGTCAAAATAACGATTGATTAACGACTTCAAAGTACCCGTACGTACCTGTGGGCAGGAAGATAACCACTCAACTGCCCGAGTCTGCGCACCGGCAGAAACACTGAGTTTGATTTCCAGCTCGGTTGCCATTTCAACGGCCTGTTTTTCAGAGTTCCAAAACGCAAAAACCGGCGATCCGAAGATCGCCGGTTTTCATACTACTGGATTAGCCGATTGGCTGATCAGAAGTAGTATACAGCGCCAACAGCTGCGATAGTGCGCTCGTCACCGCCGGCAGCAACACCGTCCGGATCGGCATAGTAAGTATCTGCGTCAGCACTGGACAGGTAGCCTTCGAAGTAGACGTACATGTGATCAGACACGTTGTGCAGAGCCTGCAGAATGATGGTGTCGTTCTTGTCATCAGTAGCGTCAACGTCCTGTACCTGGTAGGACAGAGCGAACTGGTTCGCGCCCATGGTGTAAACACCCATCACACCCATGATGTCGCTAACGTCTTTGCGAGTCTGGTATTCACCGATCAGGCTGAAATCGCCAGCACTGTAAGTTGCGCTCAGGCCGTAGCTGTTTTCGTTGTTCACGCCAGCGCCGTCGTTAGAATCAACACCGGCAGAGATTTCCAGAGCGTCAACTGCGTAGGTAGCTACCAGCTGGTAAGGGTAAGACTTGTCAGAACCACCTTTGGTGTCGTTGTCGCCATTAACCTGAACAGCGGCAGACACAGTCAGGCCGCCGAAAGACGGTGACATGTACTGAACCAGGTCGCCTTCACCGGTAGAGTAGTTGGCGAAGATGTCAGAACCGATTTCGTGGAAGTTACCAATCTTAACGATGGCACTTTCGTAAACAGAGTCGTCAGAACCAACCCAAACCTGACCGAAGCTGTCGCCTTTCACACCGATGTAGGCTTCATCCAGGCCGTCAATACCGTTGCTGCTGGACTTGTCGTCAGCGTTGATACCTTCGAGCTCCAGTTTGAAGAAGCCAGTGATACCAGGAGCGATTTCGTGGTCGTGCTTGATGCCGAGGGTTGAACCGTTATCGGAATGATCAACAACAGAACCAGAGCCGTCTACGTTTGTGTGCGTGAGGGCATACTGGATGTTGCCGTATACTTCCGGCATGGAGTCCATTTTAGCGGCCAGTTCAGATGCACTCTCCATAGCCAGCGCTGAGCCGGAGAATGTCGCTGCTGCAATAGCTGAGGCAATGAGCGTTTTTTTCATGTTGCGTCTTCCTTTTTGAGTTAACTCAGGTTTTAGCGACGGGTTCTTATCCCGATTTTGTATGGCTTCACCAGCCAGGCTGGATGAGGCCGATTCTGCATTACCCCTATGTCACTTTCATGACAGAGGAATAGCTTTTCTTCTTTTTGAATAAATCGGACAAATTCCAGATCTATACAGCTCAAACACTTACAGAACTTTTTTAAAGCTCTGGATGATGAACCTGTTTTAATACAATAGTTCTCATTTTGCAAATTAACTGCGCGGCAGTTTTAGCTCTTTTCACAGCAGAAACGCAAGTGTTTATGCCATTTCGTACTCACGAGCGGCGTTACAGTTGCGTTCAAATCCGAGGCCAGATTCACATTAACTCTTAATAAACAAAATGTTAGGTGCCTTTCCACCCAAACCATCAACGTTCACCAAGACAATTCCGCACCAATACAGACCGGCATGACGGCAATCGCACAATAGCAGGGCAACGACCTATCCACCCTTTAATCTACTTTCCAGCATAAAGGTCGCAGGCCCTTCGTTGACCAACCCCACCTTCATGTCCGCGCCAAATCTGCCTTCCTTCACCTTGCCCACGCCAAGCTGCAATCGAGCATCTGCCAAAAACGATCCGTACAGCTTTTTGGCGACATCAGGGGCCGCAGCCAGGGAAAACCCGGGCCTGGCTCCGGAAGAGGTATCCGCCGCCAAGGTGAACTGCGGGACAACAAGGAGATCCCCACCGATATCAAGCAAGCTGCAGTTCATCCGACCTGCGTCATCGGGAAATACTCGGTAATTGAGGATTTTCCGGCAAAGCTCCTTTGTTTCACCCTCGCCATCGTGCTTCTCGACACCCAGCAACAACAAAAGGCCTGCGTTGATTGAGGCTATTTCCTCCCCATCCACAGTAACACTGGCTTGAGATACACGCTGGATCAGACCTTTCATTAACGGACGCGGGGACCATTGAACAGGCAAAATTAAGATTTAGAAAGAGTGTATCCATGACGATTAAGGGTCGCAACCCTGTCAATGGAATTCAGCCTGCACTTTTTTCCGTTTTCGCCACCACGGATTCAATACCCCGAATGAGCGCGTCGACGATGGCAGGCTCTGAAGCCGAATGGCCCGCATCACGAATAATCTGGAGTTCCGCCTCTTTCCAGGCCCGGCTGAGTACAAGCGCATTCTCCAGCGGGCAGACCATATCGTAGCGTCCGTGAACGATAATTCCTGGAATGTCCGCCAGCCGATCAGCATTGCGAACGATCTGATCTGACTCAAGGAAACCGGAATTCATAAAGTAGTGGCATTCAATGCGTGCCAGGGCGATGGCGACATGCGGATGGCCGAAATGCTCCACCACTCTGGGATTCGGATGCAGCGTCGCACACCGGCCTTCCCAGACAGACCAGGCCTTGGCGGCCTGAATCTGCTCCAACTCGTTGGAGCTGGTCAGTTTTCGGTAGTAGGCCGCCACCATATTGCCCCGTTCAGATTCAGGGATTTGCGCTTCAAAATCCGACCAGTAATCCGGGAAGATACGACTGGCACCGTCCTGATAGAACCATTGGATATCCCGGGGCCGACAGAGAAAAATGCCCCGAAGAACAAGCCCAGAGACTCGCTCCGGGTAAGCCTGCGCATAAACAAGACTCAGGGTTGCACCCCAACTGCCACCAAACAAAAGCCACTTGTCGATACCCAGAAACGACCGCACCGCCTCGATATCCGCCACCAGCTTGTCTGTGCTGTTGCCCTCAAGCTCTGCCAGCGGGGTGGAGCGCCCGGCACCCCGCTGATCCATCAGAATAATACGAAACCTCTCAGCATCGAAGAAACGCCGGTGATAGTCTTCACACCCTCCACCCGGGCCGCCATGCACCACCAGAACCGGCATCCCGTCCGGGTTCCCGCTTTCCTCGACATACAGCTCGTGGGGAGGATCAACAGCAATTCGATGCTGGGCGTTGGGTTTGATTTCCGGGTACAAAGTGAGCATGGACGGCTCCGTACAGAGGATTTACCGGGAGTTTAGCTCAAGGCCATAAAAAAAGGGCCGAATGAATGAATCACCCGGCCCTTTTCCAATTCGATCTGAAAGCGTCAGCCCATTATTTTTTGTTGGCCCGCTTACGCTCGTTCTCAGTCAGCAGCTTCTTGCGCAGCCGAATGGACTTCGGCGTCACCTCTACCAGCTCGTCGTCATCAATGAACTCCAAAGCCTGCTCAAGAGTAAACTTGATGGGCGGCACCAGACCGATAACTTCATCCTTGCCAGAGGCGCGCATGTTATCGAGCTTCTTGCCCTTGGTCGGGTTAACCACCAGGTCATTGTCCCGACTGTGGATACCACACAGCTGCCCTTCATAGATCTCCTGCCCGGGATCCAGGAACAACTTGCCCCGGCTCTGCAGTGTTTCCAGCGAGTAGGTCAGTGCGGTGCCTGTTGCCATGGATACAATGACGCCGTTCTGCCGGCTGGTGACATCGCCAACCTTGATCGGACCGTAATGGCTGAAGGTAGACGTCAGAATACCCGTGCCTGAAGTCATGGTCAGGAAGGTGTTCCGGAAGCCGATCAGGCCACGGGCTGGGATGGTGTACTCAAGACGCATCCGCCCCTTGCCATCCGGCACCATGTTGGTCAGATCGCCTTTGCGCAGCCCCATTTGCTCCATGATCGGGCCCTGATGCTGCTCTTCAATGTCGACGATGACATTCTCGTACGGCTCTTGCTTCACTCCGTCAACTTCGCGAATAACAACTTCCGGGCGACCGACGGCCAGCTCGAAATTCTCACGACGCATATTTTCAATCAGTACCGACAGGTGCAGCTCACCACGACCGGAAACCTTGAATTTGTCTGCCGACTCACCTTCCTCAACACGCAAAGCCACGTTGTGCAGCAGCTCTTTTTCCAGCCGTTCCTTGATGTTCCGGCTGGTCACGTACTTGCCTTCCTTACCGGCAAAAGGCGAATCATTAACCTGGAAAGTCATGGATACCGTCGGCTCATCGACAGTCAGTGCAGGCAGAGCCTCAACGTTAGCCTGATCACACAGTGTGTCCGAGATGAACAACTCGTCCATGCCGCTGACACACACGATGTCGCCAGCCTGGGCCTCTTCCACCTCAACACGCTGCAGACCGGAGTGCCCCATGATTTTCAGGATACGGCCGTTGCGTTTTTTGCCATCAGCGCCAATCGCCGTTACCGGCGAATTGGTCTTGATTTTTCCGCGCATGATACGACCGATACCAATGACGCCCAGGAAGCTGTTGTAGTCCAGCTGGGAGATCTGCATCTGGAACGGACCGTCCAGATCAACACTCGGTGCCGGCACATGATCAACAACCGCCTGGAACACGGCGTCCATGTTGTCATCCAGGCTCTCATGATCCATACCGGCAATACCATTCAGCGCACTGGCATACACGATCGGAAAATCGAGCTGTTCATCCGTAGCGCCAAGAGCATCAAACAGATCAAACACCTGATCAACGACCCAATCCGGGCGAGCACCCGGGCGATCGATTTTGTTGACGACCACAATGGGGCGAAGGCCAGCGGCAAATGCCTTCTGGGTTACAAAGCGGGTCTGTGGCATCGGGCCATCAATGGAATCAACCACCAACAGCACACAATCAACCATGCTCATTACCCGCTCGACTTCGCCACCGAAATCAGCGTGCCCAGGTGTGTCTACGATGTTGATATCGTAGTCGTTCCATTTCAGAGCAGTGTTCTTGGCCAGAATGGTGATGCCCCGTTCTTTCTCCTGGTCGTTGGAGTCCATGACCCGCTCGCTGTCGAGCTCCTTGCGCTCCAGCGTGCCCGACTGGCGCAGCAACTGGTCTACAAGGGTGGTTTTACCATGGTCAACATGGGCGATGATGGCGATATTACGAAGTTTTTCAATCACAAAAATATTCCTGCGGCATGCACTCAATGACCTGAGAAGGTCGTTCGCAGGGACAATCCCAGCACATGCCGTCTCAAATCCGTAAAATGAACTCATTCACCGGCGCTGATTGCCCGGCACCCTGCACGATGTTTCCGGCCATTAACCAGGAAGTGACAGGGTAAAAAATGAAGCGGCGCGCAGTATAGCGAAAAGTCTGTGTCGTTAATATGAAGAAAAACGCCTACCGCCCAAACAGTTGAAAACAAATATTCCGCACTTTTTTGGCGCGCCGCCAAAATTAATGCACCACACTGGTGCGCCAATCAAGTGCAAAGAACGTTCGGGCAGCCTCAAAATTCTTCCCAATGCGCCCCAAACCCTTGCAGTTGCGCCGCTCTGGAGCATGCCCTAAAAATTGGCAAGCGCCTTGCTTTAACGAACTCAGCCGAAATTTACAGGTAAGACGCAACGGCATTTGCTAAGCTGCGAAAACCTGAGAAGCAGATCGGAAGCCGTAAAACCGGGCGATCCGTCACCACGAACATGAATATAGCCGCCTGTGCGGTATAACTTACGGAGCATGCACAATGTCCAAGACAGTTGATTTGATCAAAGAACACGAAGTCAAATGGGTTGACCTGCGCTTCACTGACAGCCGCGGTAAAGAGCAGCACGTTACACTGCCCGCCACCGAAGTAGATGAAGACTTTTTTGTAGATGGCAAAATGTTTGACGGCTCCTCCATCGCGGGCTGGAAAGGCATCAACGAATCCGACATGATCCTGATGCCGGACGACGAGACCTCCGTTCTCGACCCGTTCACCGAAGAAACCACCGTGAACATCACCTGCAACATCGTAGAGCCTTCTACCATGCAGGGTTATGAGCGCGACCCGCGCTCCGTTGCCCGTCGTGCAGAGGAATACCTCAAGTCTACCGGCATCGCTGACGGCGCCCTGTTTGGCCCGGAGCCGGAGTTCTTCGTATTTGACTCCGTGAAGTGGAATGTCGACATGCAGGGTGCGATGTACAGCATTCACTCTGAAGAAGCCGCCTGGGTATCCGGCGAAGATTTCGATCGCAACAACATCGGTCACCGCCCGGGCGTTAAAGGTGGTTACTTCCCGGTTCCGCCGGTCGACAGCCTGCACGACCTGCGTGGTGCTATGTGTGCCGCCATGGAATCCATGGGACTCGAAATTGAAGTTCATCACCACGAAGTGGGAACCGCTGGCCAGTGCGAAATCGGCGTTGGCGCCAACACCCTGACTCGCAAGGCTGATGAAGTTCAGATCCTGAAATACTGCGTACACAACGTAGCTCACGCATACGGCAAGACTGCCACCTTCATGCCCAAGCCGGTTGTAGGTGACAACGGCTCTGGCATGCACGTTCACATGTCTCTGAACAAAGACGGCAAGAACCTGTTTGCCGGTGACAGCTACGCTGGCCTGAGCGAATCCGCCCTGTATTACATCGGCGGCGTTATCAAGCATGCCAAGGCCATCAACGCCTTCACCAACAGCTCCACCAACTCCTACAAGCGTCTGGTTCCGGGCTTCGAAGCTCCGGTTATGCTGGCCTACTCTGCCCGCAACCGTTCCGCTTCAATCCGTATTCCGTACGTCAACAGCCCGAAAGCGCGTCGTATCGAAGTACGCTTCCCTGATGCGTCTGCCAACCCGTACCTGGCGTTCGCAGCTCTGATGATGGCTGGTCTCGACGGCATCCAGAACAAGATCCACCCGGGCGATGCCATGGACAAGGATCTGTACGACCTGCCGAAGGAAGAAGCCCTGAGCATTCCGACCGTTGCCGAGACATTCTCTGAAGCGCTGGATTGCCTGGAAGCAGATCACGAGTTCCTGACTCGTGGCGGCGTATTCACCGAAGATATGATCGCAGGCTACGTAGAGCTGAAGCGCGGTGAAGTGGAAAAACTGAACATGACCACTCACCCGGTCGAGTTCGATCTGTACTACTCCTGCTAATCTCTCTCCCGAGAGAATCAGCAGACAAGCCCCGCCTCGTGCGGGGCTTTTTTTGTGCGCAAATGCACACTACCTGAAGCCCTTAACGATATGTAACCAATATCCGGGGCCGCAGGCGTTGAAAAGACAATGGGTGCCGCCGATAATCGGGAAAACTCTATATCAGGTGAGCTTATGAATCCAAAGTCTGGATTGGTTATCAGCCTTCTGTTTGTTTTGACGGCTCCGGCGGTCTCTGCCGAGGTTTACCGCAACGTCGATGCTTACGGCAACGTCACCTACTCTGATGAGCCCAGCGAGGGCTCTGAAACGATCGATGTCAAACCGGTCACGACAATTACCCTGCCCAAGCCAGAGGTTGTGGAGGAAACCATAAAGCTGCGCGAAGAAGTTCAGCGACAGGGCGCAGCCTACGAAAGCGTTTCTTTCACCTCTCCGAACAACAACCAGGCATTTCACAGTGGCAGTGGCGACGTCCAGTTCGAGGTGCGCAGCACCCCTCCCCTGCAGTCAGGCCATAAATACGAAGTTACCCTGGACGGACAGCCAATCGGGCAAAGTGAGTCAGGCTCGATTCTTGTCAACAACGTCTTCCGTGGCACCCACGAAGCACGTGCTCATATTGTGGATGAAAACGGAGTTCAGATAAAAACCGGTTCACAGATTACCTTCACCGTTCACCGCCCCTCTGCACTAAACTAATCGAGCACCTCAACCAGAGCGCACCGTTGTGGTGCGCTCGCACCAGAAACGCGCTATGCTTTGATCGGCAACGGGGCGGCACATCCGCGCAGATCGGGGGCGCCCCTTCCATTTGCACCAGCTTACGTCACGTTTTGGCGCTGATACGTACCCTCTGCTCGCCCTTTGCCCATTCATTTGCGAACTTGGTTCAAAGTGGTTCGCTTTTTGCAAAACTCCGGAGGTCACATTATGTCGAACCAACGGGATTCACGCATGGCACTGCCTTCGGCCCCCTATCAAACCGGATACAAGAGCATACTCGACAGCCTCACCACGGCCGTCCTGGTACTTGAGGGCACCCTGACCATCCGGTATCTCAATCCAGCGGCCGAAAGCCTGTTCGAAACAAGCATGACTCGGAGCTATGGCCAATCGTTCCAGGACATTCTGGTCGAATCTGAGGACGCCCTGAAAACTTTGTTCTCGTCAGCCCGTAACGGACAATCCTATACTCGCCGTGAAGCCGAATTTCACCTTACAAGTGGCTCACGACTGACCGTCGATTATTCCGTAACGCCTATCAGCCTGGACCCAACTGAACTGCTGATCGAAATCCAGCCCAGGGACAGGCTGATGCGAATCAGCCGGGAAGAAGACATCATCTCCCAACAGGAAACCACTCGAATTCTGGTTCGGGGCATGGCCCACGAGATCAAGAATCCGCTCGGTGGCATCCGGGGCGCAGCTCAGCTTCTTGACCGGGAACTCAACAGTGAAGACCAGCGGGAATATACCCGGGTCATCATTGATGAAGCCGATCGGCTCAGAGGCCTTGTAGACCGGATGCTAGGCCCCAACAAAGCCCTCAAACTTGCACCAACCAACATTCATGAAATCCTCGAACGAGTGGGCACGTTACTTGAGGCGGAAAGTAAAGGGCGCCTGAATTTCAGACGGGATTACGACCCCAGCATCCCAGAATTCAAGGGCGACAAGGAGCAGTTGATTCAGGCGTTTCTGAATATTGCCCGAAATGCCATGGAAGCCGCTTTCGAGAACCAGGGCGGCCACAGCTCTGAAGAGCCGCCAACAATTACCTTCCGCACTCGAACCTTCCGCCAGTTCACTATCGGAAATCGACGCCACCGGCTGGTATGTCGTATCGACGTTATCGACAACGGTCCCGGCATTCCGCCGGAGCTTGTACAGAATATTTTCTATCCGATGATCAGTGGCCGTGCCAGTGGCACCGGTCTGGGCCTGTCAATTACCCAGAGCATCATCGGCCAACACCGTGGACTGGTTGAATGCGAGAGCGAACCAGGCCGAACCGACTTCATCATCTTCCTGCCTCTGGAGGACACCCCATGAGCCAACCGGCAAACGTCTGGATCATAGACGACGACCGCAGTATTCGATGGGTGCTGGAGCGCGCCCTTAACCAGGCCGGTATGCAGCCTCGAGTTTTTGACAGTGGTGAAAGCATCATGATGCGGCTGGAACATGAACAGCCGGATGCCATCGTAAGCGATATCCGGATGCCTGGAATCGACGGTATCACACTGCTGTCCCAGATCGTGGACGCCCACCCGGACGTACCTGTCA
Organism: Marinobacter sp. F3R08; assembly: GCF_018860425.1. Classification (GTDB taxonomy): domain Bacteria; phylum Pseudomonadota; class Gammaproteobacteria; order Pseudomonadales; family Oleiphilaceae; genus Marinobacter. Next base: position 128,062 of record NZ_JAHKPI010000005.1, read on the forward strand.
TCATCATGACAGCTCACTCGGATCTGGAAAGTGCTGTAACCAGTTATCAGACTGGCGCATTTGAATATCTTCCAAAGCCGTTTGATGTGGATGACGCCGTAGCGCTGGTCAAACGCGCCGTCGCCCACAGCCACGAGAAGCGCGCTAATGGCGAGCCTCAGGCCGAGATGGTTCAGCGCAGCGCCGAAATCATCGGTGAAGCACCCGCCATGCAGGAAGTTTTCCGCGCTATCGGGCGGCTGTCGCATTCCAATATCACCGTATTGATCAACGGCGAAAGCGGCACCGGCAAAGAACTGGTTGCCCAGGCACTGCATAATCATAGCCCACGAGCCAAGCATCCGTTCATTGCACTGAACATGGCCGCAATCCCGAAAGACCTGATTGAGTCCGAACTGTTTGGTCACGAAAAGGGCGCTTTTACTGGAGCGGGTGGCGCTCGACAGGGTCGATTCGAACAAGCTAATGGCGGCACGCTATTTCTGGATGAAATCGGGGACATGCCCGCCGACACCCAGACCCGACTACTGCGTGTTCTGGCCGATGGCGAGTTTTACCGCGTCGGTGGTACAACCCCGATAAAGGTGGACGTGCGCATCATAGCCGCAACACACCAGGACCTGGAAAGACTGGTACAGGCCGGGACGTTTCGAGAAGACTTGTTCCACCGCCTGAATGTAATTCGTGTGCACCTCCCCAAGCTGGCCGAACGTCGGGAAGACATCCCCAGGCTGATGCAGCATTTCCTGAAACGGGCCGCAAAAGAGCTGGCTGTAGAGCCCAAGATTCTCCGAGAAGAAGCGGAAGAATATCTCACTACCCTGCCCTGGCCCGGCAACGTCCGCCAATTGGAAAATACCTGTCGTTGGCTGACCGTCATGGCCAGCGGCCGTGAGATCCACATTGACGACCTCCCGCCTGAGCTACTGCACCAGGCCGAAGCACCAACCACGGGCACGACCTGGCAGGAAGGCCTCAAGAACTGGGCGGAACAGGAACTCAAGCGGGGCAAAAAAGGCATTCTCGATACAGCTGTCCCGGAATTCGAGAAAATCATGATTGAAACCGCACTGAAACATACCGGAGGTCGGCGCCGTGATGCTTCAATTCTGTTGGGGTGGGGACGAAATACGCTGACTCGGAAGATCAATGAGCTGGGGATGGACCATCCCGAACACGAAGAAGATTGACGATTGGCGAACCGCCGGGTTCGTTGATGTTTTGGGGCAGAACTCAGGTTCTGCCTTTTTTTCTTTCAGACCAGTCCAAGAGAAGTTAGAAACCCTCATCGAACAACGGTACAAACAATAAAAAGCCCTGAAAATTCAGGGCCATAAAAAATACCATCTAATCAATAATTCCCCGCCAAATCCTAGAAGGGAATATCATCATCAAAATCATCAACCGGCTCGGGCATACCGCCCTGTGACGGCTGGTTGCTGTAGCCGCCTGATTGAGGCTGCGGTGGTGGGTTGTTCTGCTGCCCTGCCGGCGCATTATAACCAGCCTGCTGCGGACGTCCCGCTGGCGCACCCTGATTCATGCCGCCCTCGCTACCCCGACTGTCAAGCATCTGCATCTGGCCATTGATATCGACCACCACTTCCGTGGTGTAAACGTCCTGACCTTCCTTGTTCTGCCACTTGCGGGTCTGCAGCTTGCCCTCGATGTAAACCTTCGACCCCTTGTGCAGGTACTGGCCGGCGACTTCGGCAATCTTGCCGAACATAACGACCCGATGCCACTCGGTCTTGGGAACCAACTGACCCGTCTGACGGTCCTTGTAGCTTTCATCTGTTGCAAGGTTCAGGTTCACCACGGCGTTGCCGTTGGGGGTGTAGCGGGTATCCGGGTCCTGCCCCAGATTACCGATAAGAATTACTTTGTTTACGCCTCGTGCCATGTTCTGCTCCTGACTCTGTTTTCAGGGACAACCCGCGTTCCTTGCGAGCTTCCGGATTTCAAGAATTGTTAGCCTGCCGGACAAACGAAAAGTCCGCAAGTAACGCTTCATCAAATTGTTGGCGATCCACCTTGAGATAGGCAGCAGCACCTTCCACAATGACTACATCTTTCACCCCTGGAAGGCGACGAAGATGGTCATCAATGTCTTCGTACTGGTCGTTCATGACCTGGTGCAACTGTACCACGAAACTGGTCGTGTAGCCGGGAGCAGGCATTGTGAAAGCCAGCAGCAACCATAGACCAAGCACCGAAACCATAAACCAGAGCACGCCCTGAATACCGGCTGCCTCCAGCAGGAAGCCACCCAACGCCCCCCCGAGGAACGCGCCCATGAACTGGGAGGTGGAATACACCCCCATCGCAGTACCTTTACTTGCCGCCGGTGCCTCCTTGCTGATCAGCGACGGCAGGCTGGCCTCAAGCAGATTGAAGGCCATGAAGAAGAAGAACAGTACGCACCAGGCCGCTATCAAGCTTCCTGATACACCGGACAACCCGGCAGTGGCCAGTGTCAGCAGCCCTATCGCTCCGCACAACACTGGCTTCATCTTGCGCTTTTTTTCACCAATGATGATAAAAGGCACCATCGCAAAGAAAGACGTCACCATGACACTCAGGTAAAACCACCAATGGGAACTGCTGGCAAGACCGAGCTGCTGCTGCAGCATTGAAGGAAATACCAGAAACAGAGCTGTCAGCACCAGATGCAGCGCGAAGATACCAAAGTCCAGCCTTAACAGACGGCCGTCGGAAACTACCCGGGCCAGCATACCCATGGCAGGATGGGTGTCGGCGCTTGTTTTATGTTGGTGCGGCGTCGGAACCAAACGATTGACGATTACCAACGCCACCACCGCAAGCGCCGCGGTAACATAGAAAATACCCGACAAGCCCCACAAGGCACCAAGTAAAGGCCCAAGGACCAGCGAGACCGAAAAGGATAACCCTATGGTAATCCCCACGGTCGCCATGGCCTTGGTGCGCTCTTCTTCCCGGGTGAGATCACTGAGCAGTGCCATCAGGACGCTGGCGATTGCTCCGGCTCCCTGAAGAATCCGACCGGCAATCACAACGTATATGGAATCCGTGGCGCCAGCTAGCAGGCTGCCCGCAGCAAAAAGCAATAGCCCGATGTAGATCATGCGCTTGCGACCAACCCGGTCCGACAGCATACCGAAAGGAATCTGCAACAGGGCCTGGCTGAGTCCGTATGCGCCAATGGCAAGACCGAGCAGGGCCGGAGTAGCACCCTTCAGGTCTTCACCCAGGAGCATGAACACCGGCATCACCATGAACAGTCCGAGCATGCGCATGGCATAAACAGACGCCAGGGCCATTACGGAGCGTTTTTCCAGCGCATTCATGGCAATTACGTACCTCAGCCGGGGTTGAAAGCGGTCAGATTGAGGGCAGATATCCCTCGCAGGCGGCGCATTGTAGCAGATGGTGCCCTATCGGGGGACCGCTCCCGAATGCCTGAAGTCATCATCATTTTCGCCGCAACAGGCCCAACGCGGTATAATTTCCGTTTTCATTTGAGCGAGGTGTTATGGACCATATCCAGATCAAAGGGGCACGAACCCACAACCTGAAGAACATCGACCTGGATATGCCTCGGGATAAGCTGATCGTGATCACCGGCCTCTCAGGTTCCGGTAAATCGTCCCTTGCATTCGACACACTCTATGCCGAAGGTCAACGCCGGTACGTGGAGTCTTTGTCCACCTACGCCCGCCAGTTTCTATCCATGATGGAGAAACCGGACGTCGACCATATTGAGGGCCTGTCGCCGGCCATTTCCATCGAACAGAAATCCACCTCCCATAATCCCCGCTCTACGGTCGGCACCATCACCGAAATTTACGACTACCTGCGCCTTCTTTTTGCCCGGGCAGGTGAGCCACGCTGTCCGGATCACGGCCAACCGTTGGAAGCTCAGACCATCAGCCAGATGGTGGATCAGGTACTGGCCATGCCTGAAGACAGCAAGCTGATGATCCTGGCGCCGGTAATCCGCGATCGCAAAGGGGAGCACCTGCAGGTTATTGAAACCATGCGCAGCCAGGGGTTCATCCGCCTGCGCGTGGACGGCACCGTCTACGACATTGACGATGTGCCGGCTCTGGACAAGAAACGCAAACACCAGATTGACGTAGTCGTCGACCGCTTCAAGGTCAAACCGGGACTTGAGCAGCGTCTGGCCGAGAGCTTTGAGACCGCCCTGGGTCTAGCCGAGGGAATTGCCCTGGTGGCGCCAATGGACGGCGAAGGCGAGGAACACACGTTTTCAGCCCTTTACGCCTGCACTCAGTGTGGCTATTCCCTGAGCGAACTTGAGCCCCGACTGTTTTCATTCAACAATCCAGCGGGTGCTTGCCCCACCTGCGACGGGCTCGGCGTCAAGCAGTTCTTTGACCCCGAGAAGATTGTCCAGCATCCGGAGGCAACACTTGCATCCGGGGCCATCAAGGGGTGGGACCGCCGGGCGGTTTATTACTTCCAGATGCTGGGCAGTGTCGCCGAACATTACGGCATTGACCTTGAGACAGCCTGGATAGACCTTCCCGAAGAGTTTCGGGAGGTTCTGCTGTTCGGCTCTGGTAGTGAGGACATCCCTTTTCGTTATGTGAACTCCCGGGGCCACATTATGGAAAAGGCCCACCCGTTCGAAGGCATCCTGCCCAACCTTGAACGCCGCTACCGGGAAACCGACTCCCAGAGCGTGCGCGAAGAGCTGGCCCGCAATCTGAGCACACAGCCCTGCAAACAATGTGGAGGGTCCCGCCTCCGCCAAAGCGCCCGACATGTTTTTATTGAAGAACACAATATTTCTGACCTGACGCACCTGCCCGTTGGAGAAGCGCATGATTACTTCGAAACCCTGGCGCTACCAGGCAGAAAAGGAGAAATAGCAGAAAAAATTCTGAAGGAAGTTCGTCAACGGCTGCAATTCCTGGTCAACGTGGGTCTGGAATACCTTACCCTGGAGCGCAGCGCCGACACCCTGTCCGGGGGTGAAGCCCAACGCATCCGCTTGGCAAGCCAGATTGGCGCCGGGCTCGTGGGCGTGATGTACATACTGGACGAACCCTCAATCGGGCTGCACCAGCGGGATAACGACCGACTGCTTGCCACCCTGACCCACCTCAGGGATCTGGGCAACACCGTAATTGTCGTGGAGCACGATGAAGACGCCATTCGTGCAGCGGATTATGTCATCGACATAGGGCCAGGCGCCGGCGTCCATGGCGGCCACGTCATCGGCCAGGGAACCCCTCAGCAGATCATCGACAACCCGGACTCACTAACAGGCCAGTACCTGAATGGCACCCGGGAAATTGCCATCCCCGAACAACGTAACAAAGGCAACGGCAAAACCCTAACTTTGTCAGGAGCGACCGGAAACAATCTGAAAGATGCCACGTTGAACCTGCCCCTGGGACTGATGACCTGCATTACCGGTGTCTCCGGGTCCGGCAAGTCGACACTGATCAACAGCACCCTCTACCCGGTCGCAGCCGCCAAGCTCAACAAGGCAACCAGCCTGAGCCACTCCCCCTACAAATCGCTCAAGGGGCTCGACCACCTGGATAAGGTCATCGACATTGATCAGAGCCCTATCGGTCGAACACCTCGATCCAACCCCGCCACCTACACCGGCCTGTTTACACCAATCCGTGAACTCTTTGCCGGCACCCAGGAAGCCCGGTCCCGGGGTTACAAACCCGGACGCTTCTCATTTAACGTAAAAGGCGGACGTTGCGAGGCATGCCAGGGTGACGGTGTAATAAAGGTGGAGATGCACTTTCTTCCGGATGTCTATGTTCCGTGTGATGTATGCAAGGGCAAGCGCTACAACCGGGAGACACTGGAGGTCCGCTACAAAGGCAAGAACATTAACGAGGTTCTGGAAATGACCGTTGAGGAAGGCCGCGAGTTTTTTGACGCCGTGCCTTTCCTGGCCCGTAAGCTTCAGACCCTGATCGATGTCGGCCTCTCCTATATCCGCCTGGGACAGAGCGCCGTCACGCTCTCGGGCGGCGAAGCCCAACGGGTAAAGCTGGCAAAAGAACTTTCCAAGCGCGATACCGGGAAAACCCTGTACATCCTGGATGAACCCACCACGGGCCTCCACTTTTATGACATCCAGCAGTTACTGAACGTTCTCGCGCGCCTGAAAGATCACGGCAACACGATAGTGGTCATCGAACACAACCTCGACGTAATCAAGACGGCTGACTGGATCATTGATCTCGGCCCCGAAGGTGGATCCGGCGGAGGCCAGATCATCGCCGAGGGTACACCCGAACATGTCGCCGAGAACCCCGCCTCACACACAGGCCGCTACCTGAAACCTATACTCCAGAGCTGACAAATCCGAAAGCCAGGCACAAAAAAACCGGGAACCTTTCGGAACCCGGTTTTTTTGTTGGCCGAAGCCGAGGAACTTACTCCTCGCCTTCGTCCACCTCTTCCGCTTCGATGTCCAGCGGACGGCCAACCAGCTCAACGAATGCCATAGGGGCATTGTCGCCAGCACGGAAGCCGCACTTCAGGATACGAAGGTAACCACCCGGACGCTCGCTATAACGGGGACCAAGCTCATCAAACAGCTTGGCAACCGCAGCATCGTCGCGAAGGCGAGCGAACGCCAGACGACGATTCGCTACCGAATCATTCTTGGAGAGCGTGATCAAAGGCTCAGCTACCCGACGAAGCTCTTTGGCTTTCGGCAGCGTTGTTTTGATCAGCTCGTGTTCAACCAGTGACGCAGTCATGTTACGGAACATGGCCTTGCGATGCGCACTGGTCCTGCTGAACTTACGACCACTCTTACGATGACGCATTGCTCTTATCCCTTACCTTAAACTAATCGGCGATTAACCGCCCAGAACCCGGTCGTCGCCACGAAGGCTAGCCGGTGGCCAGTTATCAAGACGCATTCCCAGTGACAGACCACGGGACGCAAGAACGTCCTTGATCTCGGTCAGCGACTTTTTACCAAGGTTAGGCGTCTTCAACAGCTCTACTTCTGTGCGCTGGATAAGATCGCCGATGTAGTAAATATTCTCAGCCTTCAAGCAGTTAGCTGAACGCACTGTCAATTCCAGATCATCGACCGGACGCAGCAGAATCGGATCAATTTCTTCCTCTTCCTCAACACGTTCGGGTTCTTTTTCATGATCGAAATCAACAAACACAGCAAGTTGTTGCTGGAGGATGGTCGCTGCCCGGCGAATCGCTTCTTCCGGATCAATCGTTCCATTCGTTTCCAGATCAATAACCAGCTTGTCCAGATCGGTACGCTGCTCAACCCGTGCACTTTCCACGGCGTAAGCGACACGACGAACCGGACTGAATGTCGCATCCAGTTGCAGGCGTCCGATAGCGCGAGTTTCATCCTCATCGAGACCACGCTGGTCTGCCGGCTCATAGCCGCGACCGCGGGCAACACGGAGACGCATATTCACTTCACCATTCGCGCTCAGGTGACAGATCACGTGCTCCGGGTTGGCAATCTCAACGTCATGATCCAGCTTGATATCACCGGCTGTCACAACGCCCGGGCCTTTCTTGCTAAGCGAAAGCTCGGCATCATCCCGACCGTTCATTTTTACGGCAACGCCTTTGAGATTCAGAAGAATCTCAATAACGTCTTCCTGGACACCCTCAATGGCGCTGTACTCGTGCAGGACACCGTCAATCTGCGCTTCAGTCACAGCGCAGCCCGGCATCGAAGACAACAGGATCCGGCGCAGTGCACTACCCAGGGTGTGCCCGAAGCCTCTTTCGAGAGGCTCCAGCGTGACCTTGGCACGCGTAGCGCTTGATTCCTTCACGTCAATGGTACGAGGTGTCAATAACTCATGTACTGAACGCTGCATAGACGCCCCTATCTGCTATCGTTGCTAACTGGGCTTTACTTGGAGTAAAGCTCGACGATGAGGTTCTCGTTGATGTCCGCCGGCAGTTCAGTACGCTCCGGTACTGACTGAAAAACTCCGGACATCTTGTTGGCGTCGACCTCTACCCAGCTCACCGGTGCACGGCTTGCAGACAGATCCAGCGCGCCTTTAACACGCAGCTGATTCTTCGCCTTTTCACGCACGCTCACAACATCACCCGGACGGACCTGATAGGACGGAATATTAACCGACTTGTCATTGACCAGGATCGCCTTGTGAGAGACGAGCTGACGGGCTTCTGCACGGGTAGAACCAAAGCCCATGCGATATACAACGTTATCGAGACGACCTTCCAGAAGCTGCAGCAGGTTTTCACCGGTTGCACCTTTGATACGGGCTGCCTCTTTGTAATAGTTGCGGAACTGCTTCTCCAGTACGCCGTAAATACGACGAACTTTTTGTTTCTCACGAAGCTGTACGCCGTACTCGGACAGACGACCGCGACGCGCGCCGTGCATACCCGGCGGAGTCTCGATGTTGCACTTTGAATCGAGCGCGCGAACACCGCTCTTCAGAAAAAGATCTGTCCCTTCACGACGAGACAGCTTGCACTTCGGGCCTATATAACGAGCCATAATTCACTGTCTCCTGTGTTAGACGCGGCGCTTCTTGGGCGGACGACAGCCGTTGTGGGGAATCGGCGTCACATCGGTGATGTTGGTGATCTTGTAGCCACACGCGTTCAGCGCGCGAACTGCAGACTCACGTCCGGGCCCAGGACCCTTAACCTCTACGTCCAGGTTTTTAAGGCCGTATTCAGCAGCCGCATTACCGGCTCTTTCAGCTGCTACCTGCGCAGCAAAAGGTGTACTCTTGCGTGACCCACGAAAACCGGAACCACCAGAAGTGGCCCAGGACAGGACGTTGCCCTGACGGTCAGAAATGGTCACGATAGTGTTGTTGAAGGACGCGTGAATGTGCGCGACGCCATCAACAACCGTCTTTTTCACCTTTTTACGGGTACGTGTACCTGGCTTTGCCATGATTGCCTACCTGTTACTTACGAATAGGTTTGCGTGGACCTTTACGGGTGCGTGCGTTGGTCTTGGTGCGCTGGCCACGGACCGGTAGTCCATGACGATGACGCAGACCACGGTGACATCCGAGATCCTTCAAACGCTTGATGTTCATCTGTACTTCGCGACGCAGATCGCCTTCGACAGACACCTTGCCCACTTCAGTACGAAGTGCTTCAAGCTGCTCGTCGCTCAGGTCCTTGACCTTAAGGTCCGGCTTTACACCGGTTGCGTCGCAAAGCTTCTGGGCTGTGGTCTTGCCAACACCAAAGATGTAGGTCAGCGAGACAACAGCATGTTTGTGATCGGGTATATTGACACCGGCTATACGTGCCATCCAAATTACTCCGCGTTCAAAGCTTTGCTGTGTGAATTTTCCGCCACAAAAAGGGCGCGAAATAATAGCGCCTGACCCCGTATGGAGTCAAGCGCCATTATTCCGAAACCCTACAGTGCCAAGAGCGATTCCTTTCAGAATCAACCCTGGCGCTGCTTGTGACGAGGCTCCGAGCAAATGACCCGTACCGAGCCATTGCGACGAATTACTTTGCAGTTACGGCAAATTTTCTTTACCGAAGCGCGTACTTTCATTGTCGACTCCAGTTTTCAAGGGGAACGGATTAACCGTTCCGACCATAGCCCTTGAGATTAGACTTCTTCATCAGAGACTCATACTGATGAGACATCAGGTGCGACTGAACCTGCGCCATGAAATCCATCACCACGACTACAACAATCAGCAGAGAGGTACCACCCAGATAGAACGGTACATTCCCGGCAACCATCAGGAACTGAGGAAACAGGGAAACTGCTGCAATGTACATTGCACCGAACAGCGTCAGACGCGTCAGAACACCATCGATATACTTGGCGGTCTGATCACCAGGACGAATGCCCGGAATAAACGCTCCAGAGCGCTTGAGGTTATCCGCAACTTCTTTCGGATTATACATCAACGCTGTATAGAAGAAGCAGAAGAAAACAACTGCCGCAGCAAACAGGATGATGTATAACGGCTGGCTAGGCGCAAGAGCCTGGGAGACATCGCTCAACCACTCCATTCCCTCACCCTGACCAAACCACTGCCCCAGTGACGCAGGGAACAGCAGGATAGACGAAGCGAAGATGGGAGGAATCACACCTGCCATATTCACCTTCAAGGGCAAATGACTGGACTGCTGAGCAAATACCCGGCGGCCTTGTTGGCGCTTGGCATAGTTAATCGTCAGCCTGCGCTGACCACGCTCCATGAACACCACGAAGCCGATCACCGCGATTGCAAGAGCGCCGATCCCCAATACAAGGAACACACTCATCTCGCCATTCCGGGCCTGCTCGAGCGTCTGACCGATAGCCCCGGGGAGCCCCGCGACGATCCCGGCAAAGATCAGCAGTGAAATGCCGTTTCCAACACCCCGCTCCGTAATCTGCTCGCCAAGCCACATCATGAACACAGCACCACTTACAAATGACACCACCGCCACAAAGTGGAAGCTGAAGCTGTCATTGAAAGTGACACCCTGAGATGCCAGACCGACCGAAATACCAAAGCCCTGAACCAGGGCCAGGATAACCGTACCATACCGCGTATATTGGCTAATCTTGCGACGCCCTGCTTCGCCTTCCTTTTTCAGCTGCTCAAGCTGCGGACTGACCGCAGTCATGAGCTGCATGATAATAGAAGCCGAGATATACGGCATGATACCGAGAGCGAAGATACTCATGCGCTCAAGCGCACCACCGGAAAACATGTTGAACATGCTCAGGATTGTGCCCTGGTTCTGTTCAAACAGTGCCGCCAGACGGTCGGGGTTGATGCCCGGCACCGGTATGTGGGCACCGATCCGGTACACCAGCAATGCCAGGAAGACAAACCAGAGCCGTGATCGTAGCTCCGCCAGTCCTTTACCCGCGCCCGCAGGCAATGATGCGTTCTTGGCCATTTAGTCCTCGACTCGCCTTAGTCTTCGACTTTACCACCCGCGGCAGAAATTGCCTCGCGCGCGCCTTTGGTTACCCGAAGTCCCTTAACGGTTACGGCCCGGCTCAGTTCGCCAGACAGGATAACCTTGGCATCGCGAATCTCTTCGCGAATGATGTCCGCCTTCTTCAGGGCTTCCAGATCAACCACATCACCGTCTACTTTCGCCAGTTCGTTCAGGCGAATTTCAGCAACGTAGCGCTGCTGACGGGACGTGAAGCCAAACTTCGGCAGACGACGGGCCAACGGCTGCTGACCACCCTCGAAACCGGGAGCGACACTGCCACCGGAACGGGCTTTCAGACCTTTGTGACCGCGACCACCTGTTTTACCGAGACCGCTACCGATACCACGACCAACGCGCTTTGGCGCTTGGCGTGAACCGGGCTCCGGACTAAGTTCGTTAAGACGCATCTTAGTTCTCCTCAACCCGAACCAGGTAATCAACCCGGTTGATCATGCCGCGGATAGAAGGAGTGTCTTCCACTTCCACGGTGTGACCGATTTTACGAAGACCCAGGCCCTTAACACACAGTTTGTGCTTGGGCTGGCAGCCGATGGGGCTGCGGGTCAGAGTTACTTTGATCGTTTTTGCGTTCGCCATGACTTCAACCCAGAATCTCTTCCACGGTCTTACCGCGCTTGGCTGCAATATCTTCAGGCGCTTGCGTTGCCTGGAGACCCTTGATGGTGGAACGTACCACGTTCACCGGGTTGGTAGACCCGTAACACTTGGACAGTACGTTCTGAACACCCGCTACTTCGAGCACTGCACGCATCGCGCCACCGGCGATGATTCCAGTACCTTCGGACGCAGGCTGCATGTAGACCTTGGAGCCGCCATGCTGAGCCTTGACCGGGTATTGCAGGGTAGTACCGTCAAGCGGGACATCTACCATGTTCTTGCGTGCAGCTTCCATGGCCTTCTGGATAGCAACTGGCACTTCACGCGCCTTGCCACGACCGAAACCTACGCGACCTTTACCATCACCCACTACAGTCAGTGCGGTGAAGGCGAAAATACGGCCACCTTTAACAACTTTGGCGACACGATTGACCTGAACCAGCTTTTCCTGGAGCTCAGGCGCCTTCTGTTCGTTAACGCTCATCTTCTCCACCTCTTAGAATTGCAAGCCAGCTTCACGGGCTGCATCTGCCAGAGCCTGAATACGGCCGTGATAACGGTAACCGGAGCGGTCAAAAGCAACCTGCTCTACACCTGCTGCCTTGGCTCGCTCAGCAATCAGCTGACCAACCTTCTTGGCAGCGTCCACGTTACCGGTTGCACCCTGGCGCAGTTCCTTATCCAACGTGGAGGCAGAAGCCAGCACTTTGCTGCCATCTGCTGTCGTAACCTGGGCGTACATGTGACGTGGAGTGCGATGAACACACAGACGATTAGTACCCAGCTCACGGATCTTCATGCGCACCTTGCGTGCGCGACGCAATCTTTCGTTATTCGCGCTCATAGTCCCGCCTTATTTCTTCTTGGCTTCTTTGCGTCTGACCTGCTCATCCGCATAACGAACACCCTTACCCTTATAAGGCTCGGGCGGACGGAACGCGCGAACTTCCGCAGCGACCTGGCCAACCTGTTGCTTGTCGATACCGCGAATCACAACTTCCGTATTGGACGGAGTTTCTACGGTAATCCCCTCGGGCAGCTCATACTCGACCGGGTGTGAAAAACCCAGCGTAAGATTGAGCTTCTTACCTTGCGCCTGGGCACGGTAACCTACGCCCGTCAGCTGGAGTTTACGCTCCCAGCCTGTGGTAACACCGGTCACCATGTTGTTGACCAATGCACGAGTAGTACCAGCAAGAGCGCGGGACTTTGTTGCACCATCGCGAGCCGCAAAGCGCAGAACGTTTTCTTCCTGCTTTACTTCAACCGCTTGGTGAATGGTGAATTGAAGCGCTCCCTTGGAGCCCTTCACATTAATTTCCTGTCCGTTCAGCTTAACCTCAACACCGGAAGGCAGCACGACAGGATTATTGGCAACCCTGGACATGTGTATCTCCTAGAATACGGTGCAGATGACTTCGCCACCCACGCCAGCAGCTCGTGCGGCGCGGTCTGTCATAACGCCCTTGGACGTTGAGACAATCGCGACTCCCAGACCACCGGATACTTTCGGCAGTTCCCCAGCGCCTTTGTATTGGCGCAGACTCGGACGGCTGACCCGTTTGATCTCTTCAATAACCGGCTTGCCGCCGAAATATTTCAGAGTAATCGTCAGCTCGGGCTTCACGTCGGCTGAAACGGAGAAATCGTCTACGTAACCCTCGTCCTTCAGGACCTGGGCTACAGAGATCTTCATTTTTGAAGACGGCATCGTAACATCTGCTTTTGATGCCATCTGAGCATTACGGATACGGGTAATCATATCCGCAAGCGTGTCTTGCATACTCATTGGTATGAGGCTCCTGATCTTTTTAGTTGTGCAGCGGCGTGCCGCACCGCTTACCAACAGGCACCTGACCGAAGTCAGGGTGCCTATCTTACCAGCTTGCCTTAGTCAGGCCCGGAACGTCACCGCGCATGCCGTATTCACGGAGTTTAATCCGTGAAAGCTCGAACTTGCGCAGAACGCCGTGGGGACGACCAGTCACCTGGCAACGATTACGAAGACGCGAAGGAGAAGCATCGCGAGGAAGCTGCTGGAGCTTCATCTGTGCATCCCAACGGTCATCATCGCTGGTATTCGGGTTCTTAATAATCGCCTTGAGCTCTGCACGCTTCGCTGCAAACTTCGCAACGGTCTTTTCGCGCTTGAGCTCACGGTTTTTCATGGAAACCTTAGCCATTACACTCGTTCCTTATTTCTTGAACGGAAAGCCGAAGGCTTTCAACAGTTCGCGACCTTCATCGTCGGTACCGGCAGTGGTGGTAATGGTGATGTCCAGACCACGGATCTTGTCGACCTTGTCGTACTCGATCTCAGGGAAAATGATCTGCTCACGCACACCCATGCTGTAGTTACCGCGGCCGTCGAACGACTTGGGATTCAGACCACGGAAGTCACGAATGCGGGGAACCGCAATGTGAACCAGGCGATCAAAGAAATCCCACATACGCTCACCGCGCAGGGTAACCTTACAACCGATCGGCCAACCTTCACGGATTTTAAAACCCGCTACGGATTTACGAGCCTTGGTAACAACAACCTTCTGACCTGCCAGACGCTCAAGATCTGCGACGGCATTCTCGATCAACTTCTTGTCACCAACCGCTTCGCCGACACCCATGTTAAGGGTAATCTTTTCGATACGGGGCACCTGCATGATGTTCTTGTAGCCGAACTCTTTCTGCAGGGCGGGTACCACTTCCTGACTGTATTGCTCTTTGCTGTTAAGCATCGTAACCACCACCGCTTACTGGTTATCGACAGCTTCGTTCGTGGACTTAAAGATCCGCACTTTCGCGCCGTCTTCCTTGATCTGGAAGCCTACACGATCGGCTTTGCCGGTCTGCGGATTAAAAATAGCCACGTTGGAAGCCTGGATAGGCGCTTCTTTTTCGACGATGCCACCTGGGGTGCCCAGCATCGGGTTTGGCTTGGTGTGCTTCTTGATCATGTTGATCCCAGAAACAACCATGCGGCCATCGTCCTGAACCTTCAGGACTTTACCACGTTTGCCTTTATCTTTCCCCGTGGTGACGATTACTTCGTCATCTCGTTTGATCTTTTTCATAACCGGCCTCTGGTCCTTTAAAGTACTTCGGGTGCCAGTGAGATAATTTTCATGAACTTCTCATTTCGCAGTTCACGGGTAACCGGTCCGAAGATACGGGTACCAATAGGAGCGTCCTGATTGTTCAGAAGTACTGCCGCGTTTCCGTCGAAACGGATCAGCGAACCGTCGGGACGACGTACACCCTTACGAGTGCGCACCACGACAGCTTTCAGGACCTGGCCTTTCTTCACCTTACCGCGGGGGATGGCTTCCTTTACGGTCACCTTGATGACATCCCCAACGCTGGCATAACGCCTGTGTGAACCGCCCAGGACCTTGATGCACATCACCTGACGCGCACCGCTGTTATCCGCGACTTCAAGCATTGTTTGAGTCTGAATCATGGTTGTTCTCCGGGCGAATTACACCTTAGATGCACGTTCGATGACTTCCACCAGGGCCCAACTCTTGGTCTTCGAGACCGGACGGGTTTCCTGGATGGTCACAGTGTCACCAATGTTGCACTGATTGCTCTCATCGTGAGCGTGGATCTTGGTTGAACGTTTCATGTACTTACCGTACAGCGGGTGTTTCACCTGACGCTCGACCAGCACCACAATGGACTTCTCCATCTTGTTGCTCACGACCTTGCCGCTCAGAGTTCTGGCAGTTTGGGTAGCTTCGGTCATGTCACTGTCCTGCCTTTTCATTCAATACTGTTTTCACGCGAGCAATTTCGCGCTTCACCTTGCCGAGAAGGTGAGACTGATTCAGCTGACCCGTCGCCTTGCGCATGCGCAGGTTGAACTGCTCCTTCAGGAGGTCGATCAGCTTGTTGTTCAGCTCCTCGACTGACTTATCACGCAGCTCTGTTGCTTTCATCACATCACCGTCCTCGTTACAAAGGTGGTCTGTACCGGCAGTTTGGCCGCTGCGAGAGTGAATGCGTCACGAGCGATTTCCTCGGAAACACCTTCCATCTCGTAGAGCATGCGGCCCGGCTGAATCTCAGCCACCCAATACTCGACAGAACCTTTACCTTTACCCATTCGAACTTCAAGCGGCTTACCAGTAATCGGCTTGTCCGGGAATACCCGGATCCAGATTTTACCGCCCCGTTTGATGCGGCGAGTCATGGTACGACGCGCTGCCTCAATCTGACGCGCAGTTATACGCCCACGACTGGTAGCCTTCAATCCGTATTCACCGAAGCTCACCTTGTTAGCGCGGTGAGCAAGACCAGTGTTACGGCCTTTCATTACCTTTCGGAATTTGGTGCGTTTTGGTTGCAGCATAAGAGTGCCCCTTTACTTAGAACCTTTCTTCCCAGAGGCTTTCTTGTCAGCACGGACCTGTTCCATACCGCCAAGAATCTCACCTTTGAAGATCCATACCTTGACGCCGATTACGCCGTAAGTGGTATGCGCTTCGTAGGTTGCGTAATCAATATCTGCACGCAATGTGTGCAGCGGAACACGACCTTCGCGATACCACTCGGAACGCGCAATTTCAGCACCCCCGAGACGACCGCCGACCTGGATCTTGATACCCTTGGCACCCTGGCGCATAGCGTTCTGAACCGCGCGCTTCATAGCGCGACGGAACATCACACGACGCTCCAGCTGGCCGGCAACGTTTTGCGCTACCAGGCGGGCATCGAGGTCCGGCTTGCGGACTTCTTCGATGTTGATGTGCACAGGCACACCCATCATGTCGCTGACTTCACGACGCAGACGATCAACATCTTCACCCTTCTTACCGATAACAATACCGGGACGGGCAGTATGGATCGTGATACGGGCGTTCTGAGCAGGGCGCTCGATCACAATCTTGCTGACAGACGCCTTAACCAGACGCTTGTCAAGGAACTCACGAACCTGAATGTCATTCAGCAGGTTCTTGGAGTATTCCTTCTTATCGGCATACCAGACTGAGTTGTGCTCTTTGATCACACCCAGGCGAATGCCGGTTGGATTTACTTTATGACCCATCTGAGCATCTCCTACTTGTCGGCGACCTTGACGGTGATATGGCAGGTGCGCTTGAAAATTCGATCAGCGCGCCCCTTGGCTCGAGCTTTGATTCGCTTGAGCGTCGGACCCTCATCCACCATTACGGTGGAAACCCGCAGTTCGTCAACGTCCAGACCTTCGTTATGCTCAGCGTTGGCGATGGCGGATTCAAGAGCTTTCTTGATCACGACCGCCGCCTTCTTCGGGCTGAAAGTCAGAATGTTCAGGGCATCCTCAACAGCCTTGCCACGTACTTGGTCAGCGACAAGACGTGCTTTCTGAGCTGAGAGGTTAGCGCCCTTATACTTGGCTGCTACTTCCATTTCGATTACCTCAGAATCAGCGTTTAGCTTTCTTGTCGGCCGCATGACCACGATAAGTACGCGTTGCCGCGAACTCACCCAGTTTATGTCCTACCATATCTTCGGTGACATAAACCGGCACGTGCTGCTTGCCGTTGTGGACTGCAATGGTCAGGCCTACCATCTCCGGAAATACTGTTGACCGGCGGGACCAGGTTTTGATCGGTCGCTTGTCGTTAGCTTCCAGAGCTGCCTCGACCTTCTTCAACAGATGCAGGTCTATAAAAGGACCTTTCTTTAAAGAACGTGGCACAGCAATTACCTCTATGTAGTCGTTTACTTGGCCGAACGACGACGCACTATCATCTTATCAGTACGCTTGTTCTTACGAGTCTTATGCCCTTTGGTCGGAACACCCCACGGAGTAACCGGGTGACGCCCGCCAGAGGTACGCCCTTCACCACCACCATGCGGGTGGTCAACTGGGTTCATAGCAACACCACGTACTGTTGGCCGTTTGCCGCGCCAACGTGATGCACCCGCTTTACCAAGCTGCTTGAGACTGTGCTCGCTGTTGGATACTTCACCCAGCGTTGCACGGCAATCTACAAGCACCTTACGCATTTCACCTGAGCGCAGGCGGATGGTGGCGTATGCACCTTCCCGAGCAACCAGCTGTACGGATGCGCCCGCAGAGCGAGCCAGCTGAGCACCTTTGCCAGGCTTGAGTTCGACGCAATGGATAACGGAACCAACCGGAATATTCCGGATAGGAAGCGTGCTACCCACCTTGATTGGTGCGTCGATACCGGAGCGCACAGGATCACCAATCTGCATACCTTTGGGAGCGATAATGTAACGACGCTCGCCATCGGCATACTTCAACAGTGCGATGTGCGCAGAGCGGTTCGGATCGTATTCGAGGCGCTCGATAACCGCCGGAATACCATCTTTAGTCCGCTTAAAATCGATAACGCGGTAGTGTTTCTTGTGACCACCACCCGTGTGACGGGTTGTAATGCGGCCTACATTGTTACGACCACCCGTCTTGTTCTTTCTTTCTACCAACGGCTCGTATGGGCGCCCAGTGTGCAGATCCGGGTTGTAAAGCTTTACAACGTGACGGCGTCCGGCAGATGTTGGCTTGGTTTTGACGATCGGCATATTACGACCCCTTTACCTTATTCCACATCCAGAAAATCGATGTCCTGACCTTCTGCCAGCTTGACGTAAGCCTTACGAATGTCATTACGCTTGCCGAACCCGCGGATAGTACGCTTGAGCTTACCCTTGCGGTTCAGAACCTGAACACCTTCTACGGTGACGTTGAACAGCTGCTCAACGGCTTTCTTGATCTCGGGCTTGGTTGCATCCGGGGCAACCCGGAATACTACCTGGCCGTGCTCGGCCACCAGAGAAGCTTTTTCAGATACGTGCGGCCCAAGCAGGACCTTGTAAATACGTTCCTGATTCATCCCAGCATCTCCTCGATCTTCTTCAGAGCGGGAACGGTCACAACGACCTTCTCGAACGCAACCAGGCTCACCGGATCCAGACCAGCAATATCGCGCACATCAACATGCGGAATATTACGTGAGGCCAGATGCAGGTTCTGCTCGACGCTGTCGGACAGAATCAGCGCATTGGTCACACCGATATCCTTCAGTTTCGCATTAAATGCCTTGGTCTTAGGGCTATCAACGTTCATCTCGTCGACAACAACCAGGCGCTCTTGGCGAACCAGCTCGGAAAAAATGGAGCGCATCGCTGCGCGGTACATTTTGCGGTTAACCTTTTGCTCAAAGCCACGCGGCTTTGCTGCAAAGGTAACACCACCAGAACGCCAGATCGGACTACGAATAGTACCGGCACGAGCACGACCGGTGCCCTTCTGACGCCATGGCTTCTTACCGCCACCGCTAACTTCGGAACGCGTCTTCTGAGCCTTGGTACCCTGACGCGCACCTGCCATATAGGCAGTTACCACCTGGTGAACCAGCGACTCGTTAAAATCTTTGGCGAATGCAGCGTCGGAAACAGAGATTCCTTTGCCGCTACCTGTAATAGTCAATTCCATCGCACCGCTCCTCAGGCTTTAACTGCAGGCTTGATGACAACATCGCCGCCAGTTGCGCCGGGGACGGCACCACTTACCAGCAGCAGGTTGCGCTCGGCGTCGACACGGACAATCTTCAGGTTCTGCACAGTTACCTGAGCATTACCCATCTGGCCCGCCATCTTTTTGCCCTTGAATACCTTGCCCGGAGTCTGGTTCTGACCAATGGAACCCGGTGCACGGTGAGACAGAGAGTTACCGTGAGTGGCATCCTGCATGGAGAAGTTCCAGCGCTTTACGCCGCCCTGGAAGCCCTTACCCTTGGACTGACCGATGGCATCAACCACCTGACCGTCTTCGAATACAGAAGCCGTAATCTCGCCACCAGCGGCAAGATCTTCACCTTCACCATCAGCAAGACGGAACTCCCACATGCCACGACCGGCTTCAACGCCAGCCTTCGCAAAGTGGCCCGCTTCACTCTTGGTAACACGAGAGGAACGACGAGTACCGACTGTCACCTGAACGGCGCGGTAGCCATCGCTTTCAAGAGTTTTCAGTTGGGTAATGCGGTTAGGTTCAACCTCGATTACCGTTACGGGCAGCGCCTGCCCGTCTTCCGTAAAAATACGGGTCATACCGGCCTTACGACCGACAACACCAATTGCCATGTTTCACCTCTTAAGTGTACGGGGCTCTCACCCTCTATGGCCTTATGACAGTTACACAGACTAATACCGGGCGGTATTAGCCGAGGCTGATCTGAACGTCTACACCTGCTGCCAGGTCCAACTTCATCAAAGCATCTACTGTCTTTTCCGTCGGCTCAACAATGTCGAGCAAACGCTTATGCGTACGAATTTCATACTGATCACGCGCGTCTTTATTGACGTGCGGAGAAATCAACACAGTGTACTTTTCCTTCCGCGTCGGCAGAGGGATAGGACCACGCACCTGAGCGCCGGTCCGCTTAGCAGTATCGACAATCTCCTGCGTGGACTGGTCGATCAGGCGATAATCAAACGCCTTCAACCGAATTCGAATTTTTTGGCTTTGCATGATGCACCAAACTCCACTCGTAGCAGCTACTAGTTAGCCGACCTTCAAAAAAAAGGAGCCGCATTGTATGCATAATACCCAACCCTGTCAACAGCTATGCTAATTGACCGGGCCAGGTGAGCTTTGCGACTGAAACAGAAAAAGGGGCTGAAGAATCAGCCCCTTTTTCCTGATCAAACGAGCGGATTACTCGATGATCTTGGCAACTACACCGGCACCAACGGTACGGCCACCTTCGCGAATCGCGAAGCGCAGACCATCTTCCATGGCGATCGGAGCAATCAGGGTAACACTCATCTTGACGTTGTCACCCGGCATTACCATTTCCACACCTTCCGGCAGCTCGCAAGAACCGGTTACGTCGGTGGTACGGAAGTAGAACTGCGGACGGTAGCCCTTGAAGAACGGAGTATGACGACCACCTTCTTCTTTGCTCAGTACGTATACTTCACATTCGAACTTGGTGTGCGGCTTGATGGAGCCTGGTACACACAGAACCTGACCACGCTCAACGTCGTCACGCTTGGTACCACGCAGCAGAACACCAACGTTCTCACCAGCACGACCTTCGTCCAGCAGCTTGCGGAACATCTCAACACCGGTACAAGTGGTCTTCACGGTATCCTTGATACCAACGATTTCCACTTCGTCACCAACTTTGATGATGCCACGCTCAACACGACCGGTTACAACCGTACCACGACCAGAGATAGAGAAGACGTCCTCAATCGGCATCAGGAACGGCTGATCAATCGCACGCTCCGGCTCAGGAATGTAGTCATCCAGAGCTTCTACCAGCTTCTTGACAGCGGTAGTACCCATCTCGTTGTCGTCTTTGCCTTCCAGGGCCATCAGCGCAGAACCGGTTACGATCGGAGTGTCGTCGCCCGGGAAGTCGTACTGACTCAGCAGGTCACGAACTTCCATCTCGACCAGCTCGAGCAGCTCTTCGTCATCAACCATGTCCGCCTTGTTCAGGAACACGACGATAAAAGGTACGCCAACCTGACGTGACAGCAGGATGTGCTCGCGAGTCTGCGGCATGGGGCCGTCAGCTGCGGAACAAACCAGGATAGCGCCGTCCATCTGCGCCGCACCAGTGATCATATTCTTCACATAGTCAGCGTGACCCGGGCAGTCTACGTGCGCGTAGTGACGGGTCGGAGAATCGTACTCAACGTGGGAAGTCGCGATAGTGATACCACGAGCCTTCTCTTCCGGAGCATTATCGATCTGGTCAAACGCGCTGGCCGTACCTGTACCCCAAACTTCGTGACATACACGAGTCAGAGCGGCGGTCAGAGTGGTTTTACCATGGTCTACGTGACCAATGGTGCCTACGTTCAAGTGCGGTTTACTACGCTCAAATTTTTCTTTAGACACGGTTACACCTCTTACTGTTTCTTAAGTCCTGGGGATCAACCCTTTTTAATGATCGCTTCGGCAATGTTCGAAGGGGCCTCTGAATAACCAGAGAACTCCATCGCGTAGGACGCCCGGCCCTGCGTTGCAGAACGCAGATCGGTGGCGTAACCGAACATTTCCGACAACGGAACCTCTGCGCGGATGACCTTTCCAGCAGGACCTTCGTCCATACCCTGAATGACACCACGACGACGGTTAAGATCGCCAACAACGTCACCCATGTAGTCTTCCGGCGTCACAACTTCAACTTTCATAATCGGCTCGAGCAATGCCGGGTTTGCCTCGAGAGCACCCTTTTTCATTGCCATGGAACCAGCGACCTTAAAGGCCATTTCGTTGGAGTCGACATCGTGATAGGAACCGTCGTACAGGGTTGCCTTGATACGCAGCAGCGGATAACCGGCCAGACAGCCGTTCTGCATCTGCTCTTCAATACCCTGCTGAACTGCCGGGATGTATTCCTTAGGAACAACACCACCAACAATCTCATTCACGAAGATAAAGTTTTCGCCGTCCTCATCATCCAGAGGCAGAGGCTCAAGCTTCAACTTAACGTGACCGTACTGACCGCGACCACCAGACTGACGTACAAACTTACCTTCAACGTCTACCGGCTTGCGGATGCACTCACGATACGCCACCTGCGGCTTACCGATGTTGGCCTCTACCTTGAACTCGCGACGCATGCGATCGACGATAATATCAAGGTGAAGCTCACCCATACCGGAGATAATGGTCTGACCGGACTCTTCATCGGTACGAACGCGGAACGACGGATCTTCCTGAGCCAACTTACCCAGAGCAACACCCATCTTCTCCTGATCTGCCTTGGACTTCGGCTCAACAGCCACAGAGATTACCGGCTCAGGGAACTCCATACGCTCGAGAATAATTTTATTATTCTCATCGCACAGAGTATCACCGGTGGTAACACTCTTCAGACCGATCGCAGCTGCGATGTCGCCCGCCAGAACCTCTTTGATTTCCTGGCGATCTTTGGAGTGCATCTGCACCATACGGCCGACACGCTCTTTTTTGCTCTTGACCGAGTTGTAAACAGCGTTACCGGACTCAAGCTTACCTGAGTAGACCCGGAAGAACGTCAGCGTGCCCACAAACGGGTCGGTAGCGATCTTGAATGCCAGAGCAGCAAACGGAGCCTCATCATCAACCGGACGAGTTTCTTCAGTACCTTCGTCGTCTACTTCACCACGAATGGCCTTGACTTCGTCTGGTGCTGGCAAGAACTCAACAACGGAATCCAGAACCGCCTGAACGCCCTTGTTCTTGAACGCCGAGCCACAGGTCGCAACCACGATCTCATTAGCCAGGGTACGCATGCGCAGCCCTTTCTTGATCTCTTCGACGGAAAGCTCACCTTCATCAAGGTACTTCTCCATCAACTCTTCGTTGGCTTCTGCGGCTGCTTCAACCATCTGCTCGCGATACATGGCGACATCGTCCACCATCTCCGCGGGCACATCTTTTTCTTCGTAGGTGGCACCAGCATCGGCTTCGTTCCAGTAAATGGCCTTGTTACGAATCAGGTCCACAATACCAGCGAAGTCTTCCTCAGCCCCGATCGGGAGCTGAATGGGGACGCAATTTGCACCCAGACGCTGCTTGATCTGATCAACCACACGCAGGAAGTTCGCCCCGGCACGGTCCATCTTGTTGACGAACACCATACGAGGAACTTCGTACTTGTTGGCCTGACGCCAAACAGTCTCGGACTGAGGCTCAACACCAGAGGAGCCGCAGAACACGACAACGGCACCATCAAGCACGCGCAACGAGCGCTCTACTTCGATGGTGAAATCAACGTGGCCCGGGGTATCGATAATGTTAATCCGATGCTCCGGGTACTGCTTGTCCATACCCTGCCAGAATGTTGTAGTCGCAGCAGAGGTAATGGTAATACCACGCTCCTGCTCCTGCTCCATCCAGTCCATGGTGGCAGCACCATCATGAACTTCACCGATCTTGTGGGAGATACCTGTGTAAAACAGCACCCGCTCGGTGGTTGTGGTTTTGCCCGCATCAACGTGCGCACAAATACCAATGTTTCTGTAACGCTTGATAGGAGTCTTGCGTGCCACTGTATAAACCTCGGCTGATTAGAAACGGAAGTGAGAGAACGCCTTGTTGGCTTCTGCCATGCGGTGAACGTCTTCGCGCTTCTTAACAGCGGAGCCTTTGCTGTCAGCGGCGTCCAGGATTTCACCAGCCAGACGCTGTGCCATGGACTTCTCACCGCGCTTCCGTGAAAATTCTACGAGCCAGCGCATGGCCAGCGCGTTCTGACGGGAAGGCCTCACTTCGACAGGCACCTGGTACGTAGCACCACCAACACGACGGGACTTAACCTCAACCATCGGCTGAATGCTCTCCAGCGCCTTCTCGAACATCTCGATCGGCTCTTCCTTGGATTTCTCGGCAACAATATCCAGAGCGCCATAAACAATGCGCTCTGCCGTAGACTTCTTGCCACTTTCCATCACGTGGTTGATGAATTTGGCAAGACGTGCACTGCCGAATTTCGGATCCGGGATAATCTCCCGTTTAGCTGCAACTCTTCTTCTAGGCATCGATAAGCCCTTATATATCTAAAAGGTCTTCAGGAACCCCTGAGATAGCACATGCTACTCAGCCTTACTCTTACCGTTCTGACAAGCAACGATAAAAGACATCCACTAGGGACATCAGGACTTGGGTCGTTTTGCACCGTACTTGGAGCGGCCCTGCTTACGGTTCTGCACACCCTGGGTGTCCAGCGTTCCGCGAACAGTGTGATAGCGCACACCCGGAAGGTCTTTTACTCGACCACCACGGATCAGCACAACACTGTGCTCCTGAAGGTTATGACCTTCACCACCAATGTATGAGGAAACCTCGTAGCCGTTGGTCAGACGAACACGGCACACTTTACGGAGTGCTGAGTTCGGCTTCTTCGGCGTTGTGGTGTATACACGAGTGCACACACCACGGCGCTGAGGGCAGGCCTGAAGAGCAGGAACATCGCTCTTGGCTACCTTGCGCTTACGAGGCTTACGCACCAACTGATTAATCGTTGCCATGTAAGCAAACTCCAAAAAACCATTTCAATGAAACTTACCCCCTGTGCAGGGGGTAAAATTTAAGGGACGCAAGTGTAAGCCTGCGTCCCCGGACAGTCAAGACGACTGATCTCTTTTTAACCACCTCCCGGGTAGGTAACTACCCGGAGGCAGTGCGCCAACTCAGCTCTCGCGATTGAGCTCTGCACTCAGCGCTTCTTCCACATCCGCCGCGGTCACGCCCTGCTCTTCCAGTTCACGCTTGCGACGACGTTCGCTATGGTAGGCCAGACCGGTACCCGCAGGAATCAGTCGACCAACCACAACATTCTCTTTCAGGCCGCGCAGGTAATCACGCTTGCCGGTAACCGCACCCTCGGTGAGTACCCTGGTGGTTTCCTGGAACGAAGCCGCGGAAATGAACGACTCTGTAGCCAGGGAAGCCTTGGTGATACCCAGCAGCAGACGATCGAACCTTGCCGGTTCCTTGTCTGCGGCCTCAGCCTTCTCGTTTTCTTCCAGCACCTGAGTAATTTCTACCTGATCGCCGGACAGCAGAGTCGTATCACCCGGATCGGTAATTTCGACCTTACGCAGCATCTGACGAACGATAACCTCAATGTGTTTATCGTTGATGACAACACCCTGCAGACGATAAACGTCCTGGATTTCGTTGGTGATGTACTTGGCCAACTCAACCACGCCCAAAAGGCGGAGGATATCGTGCGGATTGGACGGCCCGTCTGAAATCACCTCGCCCTTCTCAACGGTCTCACCTTCGAAAACGTTGAGCTGTCGGTGCTTGGGAATCAGCACTTCGTATGCATCCGCATCCTTTGGCGTGATCACCAGGCGTTTTTTGCCCTTCGTCTCTTTGCCGAACGAGACCATACCGCTGATTTCAGCCAAGATGGACGATTCCTTCGGACGACGTGCCTCGAAGAGGTCGGCAACCCTTGGCAGACCACCTGTAATATCCCGGGTCTTCGAGCTTTCCTGTGGAATACGGGCCACAACATCACCAAGCTCGACCCTCGCACCGTTGGCCATGGTCACCAGCGCGTTTGCCGGCAGGAAGAAGATTGCGGCACCGCCTGCCGGCAATTGCACTTCCTCGCCTTTCTCATCAATGAGCTGGATGGCCGGACGAATATCCTTACCAGCAGCAGGGCGCTCTTTGGGGTCAATAACCTCCATAGTGGACAGGCCGGTCAGTTCATCGGTCTGGGTACGGACGGTGATGCCCTGATCCATGTTGACAAACTTCGCAGTACCGCCCGCTTCGGCAATGATCGGGTGGGTGTGTGGATCCCATTTGGCAACCACAACGCCAGCTTCTACCGCATCGCCATTCTTGACTGAAAGCACTGCACCGTATGGGAGCTTGTACCATTCACGCTCACGACCCTGATCATCCGCAATCGCCAATGCCGAGGAGCGAGAGATAACTACCAGGGAGCCATCGCTCTTCTCGATCGACTTCAGGTTATGCAGGCGAACAGTGCCGCCATGCTTGACCTGGATATTGTCGACCGCAGATGCCCGACTCGCCGCACCACCAATGTGGAACGTACGCATGGTCAGCTGAGTACCCGGCTCGCCGATGGACTGTGCCGCGATAACGCCCACTGCCTCACCAACGTTGACCTCATGACCACGAGCGAGATCACGGCCATAACACATAGAACAGATACCGTGACGGGTTTCGCAGGTGATCGCGGAGCGAACCCAGACCTCATCCACACCGGCACGCTCAAGCGTTTCAACAGCCTTTTCGTCCAACAAAGTACCTGCGGAAATAACCGCGTTATCCTTGTCGGTCGGTGTAAAGGCATCACGAGCAGTAACACGACCGAGAACCCGATCACCGAGGGGAACGACCACGTCGCCGCCTTCAATGTGCGGCGTCATCAGCAGGCCTTCATCGGTACCACAATCGGTCTCAGTGACGACCAGATCCTGTGAAACATCCACCAGTCGACGGGTCAGGTAACCGGAGTTAGCGGTCTTCAGAGCCGTATCTGCCAGACCCTTACGAGCACCGTGGGTCGAGATGAAGTACTGCAGTACGTTCAGACCTTCACGGAAGTTCGCTGTGATCGGCGTTTCGATGATGGATCCATCCGGCTTGGCCATCAAGCCACGCATACCAGCAAGCTGACGAATCTGTGCGGCCGAACCCCGTGCACCAGAATCCGCCATCATGTAAACCGAGTTGAACGACTCCTGCATCAGGTCTTTGCCGTCTTCACCTTTCACAGGCTTCCCGTCCGGCCCGATAACCTGCTCTTTTGCCAGACGCTCCATCATTGCCTTGGAGACTTTATCGTTGGCGCGAGACCAGATATCAATAACCTTGTTGTACTTCTCGCCCTGGGTCAGCAGACCAGACGCGTACTGGGTTTCGATATCCTTTACTTCTGCGGATGCCGCATCAACCAGCTCGTACTTCTCCGGAGGAATCTCGAAATCGTTGAAGCCGATCGAAATGCCAGAGACGGTGGCGTAGTGGTACCCCATATACATCAGCTGATCTGCGAAGATCACGGTGTCTTTCAGACCGGCATCGCGGTAACAGGTGTTGATCAGGTTGGAGATGGACTTTTTGACCATGGGCTTGTTAACAAGCTCATAGGACAGTCCATCTGGCACGATATCAAACAACAGAGCTCGCCCAACCGTTGTTTCAACGATCTTGTACTCTTCTGAGCGCGAACCGTCTTCGGCAATCGATACCTCTTTCACCCGGACCTTCACAATTGCCTGGAGATCCACCATGCCTGCACCATAGGCCCGGTGCGCCTCTTTAACATCGGCAAACACCATGCCTTCACCGAGGGCACTCTTGCGCTCACGGGTCATGTAGTACAGACCAAGTACAACGTCCTGGGATGGCACGATGATCGGCTCGCCGTTAGCCGGAGACAGTACGTTGTTGGTAGACATCATCAACGCACGGGCTTCGAGCTGAGCTTCGAGGGTCAGCGGTACATGTACCGCCATCTGGTCACCGTCAAAGTCGGCGTTGTAGGCCGCACAGACCAGCGGGTGCAGCTGGATCGCTTTACCTTCGATCAGAACCGGCTCGAACGCCTGGATACCCAGACGGTGCAGAGTCGGCGCACGGTTCAGCATGATCGGATGCTCGCGGATGACCTCATCCAGGATATCCCAGACCACGCCTTCCTCGCGCTCAACCATCTTCTTGGCGGCCTTGATGGTCGTAGCCAGGCCGCGATGCTCCAGCTTGGAGAAAATAAACGGCTTGAACAGCTCCAGGGCCATCTTCTTCGGAAGACCACACTGGTGCAGACGCAGGTAGGGACCAACCACGATCACGGAACGACCCGAGTAGTCCACACGCTTACCAAGCAGGTTCTGACGGAAGCGGCCCTGCTTACCCTTGATCATGTCAGCCAGAGACTTCAACGGACGCTTGTTGGTGCCGGTAATAGCCCGGCCACGACGACCGTTGTCCAGCAGTGCGTCCACGGCTTCCTGGAGCATCCGTTTCTCGTTGCGCACGATGATGTCCGGAGCGTTCAGCTCCAGCAGGCGCTTGAGACGGTTGTTCCGGTTAATCACACGGCGGTAAAGATCGTTCAGGTCAGACGTCGCGAAACGGCCACCATCGAGCGGTACCAGCGGACGCAGATCCGGCGGAAGAACCGGCAACACGGTCATAACCATATCGCCCGGTTTGTTACCGGAGTACAGGAACGCTTCAAGAATCTTCAGGCGCTTGCTGAATTTCTTGATCTTGGTTTCAGAATTGGTCTGAGGAATCTCCTCACGCAGTGCATCAACCTCTTCCTGCAGGTCGATTCCTTCGAGAAGCTCCTTGACCGCTTCAGCACCCATACGCGCATCGAACTCGTCGCCGAATTCTTCAAGGGCTTCGTAGTACTGCTCGTCGTTCAGCAGTTGCCCCTTCTCCAGAGTGGTCATCCCCGGATCGATCACAATAAACGATTCAAAGTACAGGACCCGCTCGATGTCGCGCAGGGTCATATCCAGCATCAGACCGATACGGGACGGCAGTGACTTCAGGAACCAGATATGTGCTACCGGGCTGGCCAGCTCGATGTGCCCCATGCGCTCACGACGCACACTGGCAAGCGCAACCTCAACGCCACATTTCTCGCAGATTACACCGCGATGCTTGAGGCGCTTGTATTTGCCGCACAGGCACTCGTAGTCCTTTATCGGGCCAAAGATCTTGGCGCAGAAAAGACCGTCGCGCTCGGGCTTGAAGGTACGGTAGTTAATGGTCTCAGGCTTCTTCACTTCGCCGAAGGACCAGGAACGGATCATGTCAGGCGACGCCAGGCCAATACGGATAGCGTCGAATTCCTTGCTTTGGTTCTGGCTCTTGAGAAGATTCAGCAAATCTTTCATCAGTAAAAGCTCCGGATGGCGTTAATCTCGGGCGGGCACAGGTCGTACCCGCTCACGCTGCCAAAAACAATTCGGCTCACTCGGATTCCAGCTCGATGTCGATACCCAGCGAGCGGATTTCCTTGACAAGAACGTTGAAGGATTCGGGCATGCCCG
The DNA here is from genome assembly GCF_018860425.1 of Marinobacter sp. F3R08. GTDB lineage: Bacteria > Pseudomonadota > Gammaproteobacteria > Pseudomonadales > Oleiphilaceae > Marinobacter. The sequence continues at coordinate 157,132 of NZ_JAHKPI010000005.1, forward strand.
GCTCCATCCGATGATCGCCATCGACAATGTTCTTGTACATCTTGGTCCGACCGTTCACATCATCAGACTTAACGGTGAGCATTTCCTGCAGCGTGTATGCTGCGCCGTAAGCCTCGAGGGCCCACACTTCCATCTCACCGAAGCGCTGGCCACCAAACTGCGCCTTACCACCCAGCGGCTGCTGGGTAACCAGGCTGTAAGAGCCGGTCGAACGAGCGTGCATCTTGTCGTCGATCAGGTGGTTCAGCTTCAGGATGTACATGTAACCAACCGTCACCGGGCGATCAAAAGCATCACCGGTACGACCATCGTAAAGCTTGGTCTGCCCGGTAGTGCTCATTCCCGCCAGTTCAAGCATACGCTTGACCTCGGCTTCCTTGGCGCCGTCGAAGACCGGCGTCGCCATGGGCACACCGCCCCGAAGGTTGTGGCACATTTCCAGGATTTCCTTATCGGTCAGGGAATCCAGGTCCACCTTGAAAACTTCATCTGAGTGATTGTAGATCTCATCCAGCAGCTTGCGTAACTCAGCCACCTTACGCTGTTCATCCAGCATCTGACTGATTCGCTCACCCAGTCCTTTGGCTGCCGCACCCAAGTGTGTCTCAAGCACCTGACCTACGTTCATCCGCGAAGGAACACCCAGCGGGTTGAGCACCACGTCAACGGTATTGCCATACTCGTCGTAAGGCATGTCCTCAATTGGCATTACCGAGGAAATAACACCCTTGTTACCGTGACGACCGGCCATCTTGTCACCCGGCTGGATCCGACGCTTGATTGCCAGATAGACCTTGACGATTTTAAGGACGCCCGGCGCGAGATCATCACCCTGTTGAAGCTTGCCCTTCTTGTCGTCGAAACGGGCCTCGTGCTCTTTCTTACGATCCTCCAGACCCTGCTCGGACTTCTCAAGAAGCTCGTTCAGGCTCTCGTCTTTCATCCGGAGCTTGAACCAGTCGGAACGCGGCAACTCGGCGAGGTAGCCTTCTTCGAGGGCCAGGCCTTTTTTCAGGCCAGGTCCACTGATCACTTCCTGCCCTTTCAGCGCATTCATCAGACGTTCGAACGTCGCACCTTCAACAATCCGGTACTCGTCCTTCAGGTCTTTGCGATACTGATCCAACTGCTCTTTTTCGATGGACTGGGCTCGCTGATCCTTTTCGATACCATCACGGGTAAAGACCTGCACGTCGATAACGGTACCGCGGGTACCGGTCGGCACACGGGAAGAGGTGTCCTTAACATCGGACGCCTTCTCACCAAAGATCGCACGCAGCAGCTTCTCTTCCGGCGTCAGCTGGGTCTCGCCCTTCGGCGTCACTTTGCCGACCAGAATATCACCAGGCCCCACTTCTGCGCCGATGTAAACGATGCCAGACTCATCCAGCTTGGACAGCGCGCTTTCACCAACGTTCGGAATGTCCGCTGTAATCTCTTCGCTTCCGAGTTTGGTGTCCCGAGCCACACAGGTCAGTTCCTGGATGTGGATCGTCGTCAGACGGTCTTCCTGAACCACCTTTTCTGAGATGAGGATCGAGTCCTCAAAGTTGTAGCCGTTCCAGGGCATGAACGCGATGCGCATGTTCTGACCCAGCGCCAACTCACCCAGATCTACGGACGGGCCGTCTGCCAACACGTCACCACGAGCAATGACATCGCCCTGACGAACAATGGAACGCTGATTGATACAGGTGTTCTGGTTCGAACGGGTGTATTTGGTCAGGTTGTAGATATCCACACCTGCATCACCCGCTTCGGTTTCTTCGTTTTTGACACGGACCACGATACGGGCCGCATCCACACTCTCGATAACACCACCACGACGCGCCGTCACACAGACACCGGAGTCCTGTGCTACCGTGCGCTCAACCCCTGTACCCACCAACGGCACCTGAGAACGCAGGGTCGGAACGGCCTGACGCTGCATGTTCGCACCCATCAGTGCCCGGTTAGCATCATCATGCTCCAGGAACGGAATCAGAGACGCAGCAACCGATACTACCTGGCGCGGAGAAACGTCCATGAAGTTGACGCTTTCCGGCGGAGTAACGGTGAATTCGTTCTGGTGCCGAACAGTAACGAGTTCGTCTGTCAGGCGCTTAGTGCTTTCGTCCATGGCCGCGCTGGCCTGGGCGATAACGTAGTTGCTTTCTTCAATGGCCGACAGGTAGACCACTTCATCAGTGACCACGCCGTCTACAACCTTACGGTACGGACTCTCAAGGAAGCCGTAGGAGTTGGAACGGGCGTAGGTTGCCAGAGAGTTGATCAGACCGATGTTCGGACCTTCCGGCGTCTCGATCGGACACACACGACCGTAGTGAGTCGGGTGTACGTCACGAACCTCAAAGCCGGCACGCTCGCGGGTCAGACCACCTGGACCAAGGGCCGAGATACGGCGCTTGTGAGTCACTTCCGAAAGCGGGTTGTTCTGATCCATAAACTGGGACAACTGACTGGAGCCAAAGAACTCCTTCACTGCCGCCGCAACTGGCTTGGCATTGATCAGATCCTGAGGCATCAGGCCTTCACTTTCTGCCAGGCTCAGACGCTCACGAACTGCCCGTTCAACCCTTACCAGGCCGACGCGGAACTGGTTTTCAGCCATTTCACCAACACAGCGAACACGGCGGTTACCCAAGTTATCGATATCGTCCACATTGCCCTGACCGTTACGAATATCGATCAGCGTCTTCAGAACGTCGATGATATCTTCATGGGTCAGGATGCCCTCGCCGGTACTTTCCTCGCGGCGCAAGCGACGGTTGAGCTTCATTCGCCCTACCGCAGACAGGTCATACCGCTCTTCGGAGAAGAACAGGTTATTGAACAGATTCTCCGCCGACTCTTTGGTAGGCGGCTCGCCCGGGCGCATCATGCGGTAAATCTCAACCAGCGCTTCGAGCGGCGTGCGAGTCGGATCAATCCGCAAGGTGTCAGACATGAACGGACCACAATCCAGATCATTCGTGTAAAGGGTTTCTATTTCCTTCACACCTGCATCCAGAATCTTGGTCACTAGCTCTTCGCTGAGCTCGGAGTTGCATTCTACCAGTACTTCGCCAGAAGCCTGGTCGATCATATCCTTCGCCAGAACACGGCCGTACAGGTACTCGGTTGGCACCTCCAGCTCGCTGATACCTGTTTTTTCCAACTGCTTGATGTGGCGAGCAGTTATCCGGCGGCCTTCCTCGACAATCACGTTGCCGTCGTTGTCCTTGATATCGAAGGTCGCGATGTCGCCACGCAGCCGGCTCGGCACCAGTTCCAGCTTGCACACTTCCGCGCCCAGGCTGAATTTACTGGTTTCGAAGAACATCTCAAGCATCTGCTCGGATGTGTATCCAAGACCACGCAGAAGAATGGACGCCGGAAGTTTCCGACGACGATCGATTCGAACAAATACTGAGTCTTTCGGATCGAATTCGAAGTCCAACCAGGAACCACGGTAAGGAATCACCCGGGCAGAATACAGCAGCTTGCCTGACGAGTGGGTCTTACCCTTGTCGTGATCGAAGAATACACCCGGTGACCGGTGGAGCTGGGAAACAATAACACGCTCGGTACCATTGATAACGAAGGTACCGTTCTCGGTCATCAGGGGCATTTCGCCCATGTAGACTTCCTGCTCTTTAATGTCCTTGATCGCCTTGTTCGACGACTCCTTATCATAAATGATAAGACGGACCTTCACCCGCAGCGGCGCTGCATAGGTTACGCCCCTAAGCTGGCATTCCTTGACATCAAAAACCGGCTCGCCAATACGGTAACTAACGTATTCGAGCGCGGCATTGCCAGAATAACTGACAATCGGGAATACGGATTTGAATGCTGCGTGAAGACCGGTTTCCCGGCGGTCTTCAGGAGCGGCTTCCATTTGGAGGAAGTCCCGGAACGAATCCAGCTGAATAGACAGCAAATAGGGGACGTCCATCACGGAAGGCAATTTACTAAAATCTTTGCGAATCCGCTTTTTCTCAGTGTAGGAGTAAGTCATCTGCATTCCCCAGCTTTAGACCTGATACCTGGTATCAAGAAGCAACCATTGTTCTGCTTCGGGGCCGAATTGCTCGGCTTATCGCGCCGTCTTGAACAAGACTCTGGCTGTAGGTTATAGATCTGACATCAACCTGCAATTGCTCACCAGACTCTATAGCATATACAACAGAAAAAGGCCGGTGGCCCAAAGCCACCAGCCTGTCCATGCTTATCGCACGGCTTCAATCAACAGCCAACTCTTACTTAAGCTCAACAGAAGCGCCTGCTTCCTCAAGCTTCTTCTTGGCTTCTTCAGCGTCGTCTTTGCTCGCTGCTTCCTTGATAACGGAAGGCGCGCTGTCGACCATTTCTTTAGCTTCTTTCAGACCCAGGCCGGTCAGTTCGCGAACGGCCTTGATTACGTTTACTTTCTTCTCACCAGGACCGGTAAGTACAACATCAAACTCGGTCTGCTCTTCAGCACCAGCATCACCAGCACCAGCAGCGGCCGGAGCGGCAGCAACTGCTGCAGCAGCAGAAACACCGAATTTCTCTTCCATTGCTTCAACCAGCGCAACAACATCCATTACGCTCATTTCAGCAATTGCATTCAAAATGTCTTCGTTAGACAGAGCCATGACTTTCTCCCAAAAATAAAAAAATGGTGTTCAACAGAATCAAGCAGCTTCTTGCTTCTGGTCGCGAACTGCCGCTACAGCACGAGTCACTTTCGAAGGAACTTCGTTCAGTGTCCGTGCCAGCTTGGTGATCGGTGCCTGTGTTACAGCGGCCAGCATTGTCAGCGCTTCGTGACGTGTTGGCAGCTTGGCAAGACGATCGATCTGGTCTGCACCCATCAGCTCTCCGCCGACGGCCAGTCCTTTAATCTCGAACGCTTCTTTCTCTTTGGCAAAATCCTTCAGCAGGCGCGCTGCCGCGCCCGGATCTTCCATAGAGAATGCCAGAATGGTCGGACCAACCAACGCTTCATCAATGCACTCGAACTCAGTACCACGAATCGCGATCTTCGCCAGGTTGTTACGTACAACCTTCAGACACACGTTTTCGGCACGAGCCTTGGCACGAAGCGCCGTCATGTCACCAGAGGTAACACCACGGTAGTCAGCCATAACCACAGACAGGGCACCACCGGCAGTCTCGTTGACTTCAGCGACGATCGCTTTCTTGTCTTCGAGTCTAATTGCCACTGGATTTCTCCTCGATTTCGCCGGAATTTCCCGGCAAACCCACATATACCCCTCACGGGGCTCCTAACGGTGTTTGGGTTCAGAGAGAACGTCTTCACACCGTCTGCGCAGGCGTTACTTTAACCCCTCCAGCGTTTCCGATCGGACCAGAAACGCTTCAGGGGCCTGCGGTCTTTGACAGCCTTGGCTTCCGCCTAGACTACAAAGCAACTATCGTTCAGAAGGTCAGACAACCAGACCGCTCTGATCGATAGTCAGGCCAGGGCCCATAGTCGAAGAAACGGTGATCTTCTTGAGATACACACCTTTCGCCGACGATGGCTTGGCCTTTTTCAGATCTGCTACCAGAGCCTCAAGGTTTTCCTTGATGTTCTGAGCAGAGAACTCAACATTACCCAGCGGTGCGTGGATGATGCCGTTTTTGTCGGTCCGGTAACGAACCTGACCAGCCTTGGCGTTTTTGACCGCAGTCTCAACGTCAGGGGTCACAGTACCCACCTTCGGGTTCGGCATCAGGCCACGCGGGCCGAGAATCTGGCCAAGCTGGCCAACGACACGCATAGCGTCCGGCGTGGCGATAACCACATCGAAATCCATGTTGCCTTTCTTAACTTCATCCGCCAGATCGTCCATACCAACGATATCTGCACCGGCAGCTGTTGCTTTCTCAGCATTGGCACCCTGAGTAAATACAGCAACTCGAACAGTCTTTCCGGTGCCGTGCGGCAGAACCGTACTGCTACGAACAACCTGATCCGATTTACGCGCATCAACACCAAGGTTGACAGCAACGTCGACAGATTCTTTAAACTTAACGTTCTGACCCAGCTCGACCAGCAGCGCTACTGCCTCATCGACAGAATATGAACGTGCAGAGTCTACCTTTTCACGAATAAGCTTTTGACGCTTGCTCAGCTTTGCCATGTTACAGGCCCTCCACGTTCAGGCCCATACTACGGGCTGTTCCTGCAATGGTACGTACTGCTGCATCCATATCGGCTGCAGTCAGATCCGGCTCTTTCGTTTTGGCAATTTCTTCAAGCTGTTCACGAGTTACCGTACCGACTTTCTCGGTATTCGGACGACCAGAACCGCTCTTAATGCCAGCCGCCTTCAACAGCAGGACCGGTGCGGGCGGTGTCTTGGTGATAAACGTGAAACTACGATCGCTATAGACAGTGATCACGGTAGGAATTGGAAGCCCAGGCTCCATATCCTGCGTCTGAGCGTTGAACGCCTTACAGAATTCCATGATATTCACGCCACGCTGGCCCAATGCAGGCCCAACGGGGGGACTTGGGTTGGCCTTGCCGGCAGCAACCTGAAGCTTGATGTAGGCTTCAATCTTCTTTGCCATAATAGTTCTCCTTTGGGTTCAATCGCCTTGCGGCTCCCCGTGTAGTTACAACTGCCAGAAGCAGACACAAAAAGCCCGCGTCGCTTGAGCGCGCGAGCTTTCAGCTTTTTTGTTGCCGATCAGTCTTTTTCGACCTGCCCAAACTCCAGCTCCACCGGAGTTGAACGCCCAAAGATCAGGACAGCAACCTTGACCCGACTCTTATCGTAGTCAACTTCTTCAACCACACCATTGAAGTCCGCAAAAGGTCCTTCAATGACACGAACAATTTCTCCAGGCTCAAACAACGTTTTCGGTTTAGGCTTGTCTGAACCACTTTCAACTCTGCGAAGGATCGCCTCTGCTTCCTTTTCAGTAATCGGCGCAGGTTTATCTTTTGTGCCACCAATAAACCCAAGAACCCGCGGAGTATTTTTTACAAGGTGCCATGTCGCATCGTCCATTTCCATCTGGACCAGTACGTATCCGGGATAGAATTTGCGCTCACTTTTGCGCTTCTTCCCTTCGCGCATCTCGACGACTTCCTCGGTTGGAACCAGGATATCACCGAAACGATCTTCCATCTCGTGCAGCGCCACACGCTCCTTGAGAGTGCGCATCACCTGCTTTTCGAAGCCAGAATACGCATGAACGACGTACCAGCGCTTAGCCATTGCCCACTCCTGTTAACCGATAAACCCGGCGACCAGCAAACTGATCAACGAATCCATACCCCACAACAACAGAGCCACAACCAGCACAAAAACCACAACAATAGCTGTCGTCTGCACGAGCTCAGGCCTGGTGGGCCATACCACTTTCCGGATCTCTACCCTCGCCTCTTTCAGCAGCGCCGCGAAACGACGACCACGATCGGTTTGAAGGGCAACAAGCGCCGCAACAACCGACAAAGCCACGAGAGCCAGAACCCGGTACAGCAGAGACTCGGCACCAAAATACTGATTTCCCACCACACCGATGGCAATCAGAACGAAAACAACCAACCACTTCACGATATCGAAACGGCTGGTTGACTGAACGGCTTTTGACTCCATAGGAATCAACTTATGTATCTGGATGTTAAAAAATGGCAGGCCAGGAGGGAATCGAACCCCCAACCTGCGGTTTTGGAGACCGCTGCTCTGCCAATTGAGCTACTGGCCTGCACCGAAACAACTCAGCGCACTTACTCTCGAGCTAATTACTCGATAATCTTGGAAACGACACCGGCACCTACAGTACGACCACCTTCACGAATCGCGAAACGCAGACCATCTTCCATGGCAATCGGTGCAATCAGGGTAACGTCCATTTTGACGTTGTCACCCGGCATTACCATTTCCACACCTTCTGGCAGTTCGCAAGAACCGGTTACGTCGGTGGTACGGAAGTAGAACTGCGGACGGTAGCCCTTGAAGAACGGAGTATGACGACCACCTTCTTCTTTGCTCAGTACGTATACTTCACATTCGAACTTAGTGTGCGGCTTGATGGAGCCTGGCACACACAGAACCTGACCACGCTCAACGTCGTCACGCTTGGTACCACGCAGCAGAACACCAACGTTCTCACCAGCTCGACCTTCGTCCAGCAGCTTGCGGAACATCTCAACACCGGTACAAGTGGTCTTCACGGTATCCTTGATACCAACGATTTCCACTTCGTCACCAACTTTGATGATGCCACGCTCAACACGGCCGGTTACAACCGTACCACGACCAGAGATAGAGAAGACGTCCTCGATCGGCATCAGGAACGGCTGATCAATCGCACGCTCCGGCTCAGGAATATAAGCATCCAGAGCTTCTACCAGCTTCTTGACAGCGGTAGTACCCATCTCGTTGTCGTCTTTGCCTTCCAGGGCCATCAGCGCGGAACCGGTCACGATCGGAGTATCGTCACCAGGGAAGTCATATTGACTCAACAGGTCACGAACCTCCATCTCGACCAGCTCAAGCAACTCCTCATCATCAACCATGTCCGCCTTGTTCAGGAACACGATAATGTAAGGAACACCGACCTGACGTGACAGCAGGATATGCTCACGAGTCTGCGGCATGGGGCCGTCAGCTGCAGAACAAACCAGGATAGCGCCGTCCATCTGCGCCGCACCAGTGATCATATTCTTCACATAGTCAGCGTGACCCGGGCAATCCACGTGCGCATAATGACGGGTCGGAGAATCGTACTCAACGTGAGACGTCGCGATGGTGATACCACGCGCACGCTCTTCCGGCGCATTATCGATCTGGTCAAACGCACGACTCTCGCCAGTGCCAAACACCTCGTGACACACACGAGTCAGCGCTGCGGTCAGAGTGGTCTTACCATGGTCAACGTGACCGATGGTGCCCACGTTCAAGTGCGGCTTATTACGTTCAAACTTAGACTTAGACATTCGACCAATCTCCCTAATCAACCAGGACCGTAACGTTGACCGGATAAATAATGGAGCTCATGGGCGGATTTGAACCGCCGACCTCACCCTTACCAAGGGTGTGCTCTACCAACTGAGCTACATGAGCATTGCAAAATAAACTGGAGCGGGCAGCGGGAATCGAACCCGCGTCATCAGCTTGGAAGGCTGAGGTAATAGCCACTATACGATGCCCGCGAGCAATTTAGTGGTGGAGGGGGCAGGATTCGAACCTGCGAAGGCGATGCCGTCAGATTTACAGTCTGATCCCTTTGGCCACTCGGGAACCCCTCCGAGTCGGGCTTGAATACACAAACCCGTCAAAACTAAAAAGTGGAGCTGGCGGACGGAATCGAACCCCCGACCTGCTGATTACAAGTCAGCTGCTCTACCAACTGAGCTACGCCAGCTCACATTCGCCTCATCAGCGAGGGCGGTATACTACGGATTTTTTTCTGGCGTTGCAACACCTTCACAAGGCCTAATTTCAACGAAATCAAAATTGCTGCCGTAATCCGCTTTAACCGCCTGAACCAACTCGTTAGCGAGCTCTGGTTCTGCCTCAAAAGAGAGCGCGTAGCTTATCTGATTTCGGGGGAAGTTGACCAGTACCGCATTAAGATTCTGGCGTTTTTTTTCTTCGAGCACGGATATTGCAGATTGACGTGATTCAAACAACCCGAGAGAGATGGCGTTACGGTTCTCGCCTTCGGTCACCAGATAAGAATCGATACCCTGCCGCTGAATTGCCCGAAACTGCCTCAACGCCACATCCTCCGGTTGAGGGGGAATCAGAATCCAATGTAGTGGCGGCAGCTCTCTGTTGACCTCCTCTACCGTGATAGCCGTTTCGCCAGCAAGAGGCTGCCCATCTAGGAGGTTTCGTGCGCGCTCCGCAGTTTCCAGCCACCCGAGACGCACACAGGAGTTTACTATCGGAACCGGCGAGGAAAAATGCTCACGCCCCGCGGTGTCCGGCTCCGGGGATTTCAAGCTAGCAACTCTGGGTAAACTGCCGGTCGCAAAACTGGCCATACCACCAGACGGTCCAATCAGGGCCGGCAGGTAATAGAGCGCCACACTGAGCAACAAAAGCAAAAGCGCTAACAGCCTCATTCGCACGCTTCCTCAGCATGGATCGCCCGCAGACCCTTGAGGACAAGATCAGGACACAGCATGCCGGGCAAGCCAAGATCCATTAGTCGCGCAGCGTCTCCGCCAGTCACCAACACATCGGATAATGCTAATCTCCGAGCATCAGCATTGAGACGCTGAATCATGGCTGACAACAGCCAGGAAAGCCCATGATTCACGCATTCGCCCGTACTCTTGCCAGGATAGATAGTCGATTCGCTCTGCGCTTCAAAGTCGATTCGTGCAGCATCTGTCCTGAGGCTCCGCAACATCATCTGCAGGCCCGGAAGGATATAGCCGCCCAGGTGCTGACCACTCCGATCCACGTAATCGACGGTGATTGCACTACCCGCATCCACCACAACATATCCCAGTTTGTGTGCGAGCCAGGCACCATACATGGCATGCCATCGATCGGCTCCCATTTTCCCAACATCCTGATAGGCATTAACGAGGCCGTTACGGGCACGCTCAGACCAATAGAAATCCACAGACGCTGCGCATACTCGTGCAAGTAGCTCGCTCAACAGCGCTCGCCTTTGCTCAGAGGCAACCGTAGATACGGCTACACTCTTAACGTCCCTGAGCCTGTCTCCAGCGCCAGCCAATGGGTTTTCGTCCGCAAGGGATCCGGTCCCACATGCCAGCGGGCCTCCCCGATCATCGAGACACCATTTCAGGCGGGTATTTCCGGAATCAATAAAGAGTTTCATGGCATTACCCGGAGACTGATTTCACCTGCCCGAACCGGAACGATGCCTGTTTGAGTTCTTATCTGATAGTTTCCGGTTTCGTCAATACCGCAACCAACACCCTGTACGTCTCCCCCTCTCGATTGAAGCAATTTACCCATAAAGATATCCCGGCGCTGCCAGGGCTCACGAAAGTCCGCAAACCCTACATCGGAAAACAAGGAGACTGCATCGATGACAGCATCGATAATACTACTGGCAATCTGGTTACGGGACCAAGCGATCCCTGGACATGCTCCAACCAGACTACTCCAGGGTTGATCAACGTGGTCGGCCTGAGACATATGCACATTGAGACCGATACCGGCGATCACTTGAACCACCCCCTCCTCCAGCTCTCCCTGGAGCTCAACGAGAATACCCCCGAGCTTACCATCTGGCTGAAAAATATCATTCGGCCATTTTAGTCCCACCTCAGGCACACCTAGCCGCTCAAGAGCATTCGCAACAGCGACACCCAAGACCAGACTTAAACCATCCAGGACCGCAAAGCCCCCATGAAACGTGAGCCCCATACTCAAATACAGGTTTTCCCCTCGAGGACTTTGCCAGACTCTCCCTCGCCGCCCTCGGCCAGATGTTTGTCCGTCGGCTATAACCACTGGGACCCCATTGACCCCATGCGCCATCAATCTGACCACTTCAGCATTCGTTGAATCCACCTCATCGAACACTTTAAGCACAATCTGCTCTTTCCGCGCAGACGCAAGACTATCCAGAATCATGCCCCGGTCGAGCAGATCAATCCGGGACATAAGCTGATACCCCCGACCGCGGATGGTAGCGATTTCAACACCGTCATCCATCGCGCGCCGGGCCTGTTTCCAGATCGCCGTTCGACTCACTCCGAGCTTCTCGGCCAGGGCCTCCCCGGAGTGGACCTGTCCATCACTGAGGAGCTCTATTAGTGCCTTGGATTTCATAAGACGTATCCAGCCATGAGATTAGGTAAGGCCGGATTAAACACCAGGGAAGGAAAAAAGACAAAGCCGGCAACCCGACTTTGCGAAGCCGTAGTGGCCAAATCGGACTACTTCCATTAATCAAACGAAGCCTATTTGATTCCGTTCCGCGGAAACGATGCTTGAGGGG
>NZ_JAHKPI010000002.1 GCF_018860425.1 Marinobacter sp. F3R08
CACACCTGGTGCATCCGTGAAAGCATCATCATATTGATCTGTTGATCTCGAATTGACGCCTCAGAAATGGAGGCGTGAACTTCTTGTACCTCCGCATCAACGTCGGCCAAAACATTAGTCAGATCCAGTTTCCTTCCAGCATTGTTTGCACGCATTGCTAGCTACCTTATTACCTAGTTTTGTGACTGCAACAGGTTCTGGTAGACAGCCAAAACCCGTTCTCCAAAGATCCTTGCACGCTCAGCATCACTCCATGTGTGATAGCGTCCGATCCCTAACGCTTTGTCCTCCGTAGAGGCCATTGCCTCGCGCAAAACTTGCGCTCCAACCGTGAGATTGGTCTCCACATCAAGCAGATCCGAACCAGCGCCAACACGCTTAGCTCGCGTAACCTGCCAATAAACATTGACCTGGGCAGGGCCAACATCAAATTTATCGCCATATTTTGCTTTAAAGAGCTTGTATGCTTCCCGATAGTCGCGTTCGTTATCCGCGTAGTACCTGGCATCGAGGGCGCGGAGTACGAATGGCCATGGTGCGACCTGATCATACTGTTCGCCTATGGCTCTTCCGCTCTCGGCAAGCGCAACAGCATAAAGAAGCGTCGGATCGACGCCTTCTGAGTCTCCTACGCGGTCATAAACAGTGCCTTGTAGGAATACTGGTGTTGTTCCATCCCCAGTAGCGTGAGTTACTCCTGAGAATGTCATCTGACTGAAGGCAAATACGAAAATTGTGATGAACTTCCGTACAGCTCGGGATGAATTCTGCACAATAAAACGGTTAAAAAAAAGTAAACAAATTGGGTGATTAGATACGTTCAGTAAAGACATTGTGAAACTCCGTGAAATCAACGCCAGATGGCGTCATCATCGAGTAAACCACCAGCCAGCCCCATCCAATCCGTATCATTTGTCGCTGCTTTCGAGTCTTTCTCTTTCGCCCCAACATCAACGGATTCCGTAGCTTCAGCCGCCCTGTAGAGCAGGTCATGAGCCAATGGGTTTCTGGTAATCTCCAGTCCCAGTGCAGCAAGCCTGATCAACTTACCGCCCTTCTTTGTTGCATTGCCCAGCTCCCCTAACAACTCCTCAAAAGCGGGTGAAAGCCGGACGTTAACGCGTAACACCTGGTCATCCAGATCATTCGCCTGGGGATCTGCCGGCGACAAATTCTGATTCATCGCCGACATGATGGCCCCAACGGTTGCCAGTAGCTTCAACCGCTCACCAGCTGCCCGATCGTATTGCCGCAAATGGTCACGCAGATCTGGATATTTAGCTGTGACGAAACAGTTAATCCGTCCGCTTGCCATAGCTGTCCCCTTTTAGGCGGCCTTTGCCTGTGACACCAGCCCCTGGCCCAGCAGGAAGTAGCCTTCTGCAATTGCAGTTACAGACTGATCGAACGTGACAACATGACGACACTCAGGGAACAGTTCTCTTGCAGCCTCTTCATAGAACTCTGCTCCTCCGCCAGCGAGGACCAACAAGTCGGCCACGTTGTCCTGGAGAGCCATATCAGATTTCATCTGGGCAAGTGCGTAGCGAGAGATTTTCTCCGCAGCTGCATTGAGGTAGGGCTTGTATTCGACAAACGTACCATTTGCCAACAGTTCAGGATCGCCATTCCTCATCGCACGTTCGAGAGCGCTTCGAACAGAACCGCCGGCACCGTATTCGCGACTGATTGCTTCAGCGGCTGCATCAATAACTCGGGCCATTGCACGGATAGAGGTGCCAGAGCTTTCCTTAATGATGCCGCCCTGCTTAAGAGTCACCCAATCTGCTGAGAAAAACCCAGGGTCGAGCACTACAGTCTGGCCTTCACGGATGATTCGGCTCATCTTTTCGTCTTTCGCATAGTCGTAAGCCATACGGATATATGCAGCTGAGGGCTGAGGGCGAACGACCACTTTTTTTACCGTCACCTTACGCTTGGCGGCTACCTGGTGTTCGCCCTCCATCATGGAGATGAGCTCTTTGATCTTCGATTCATCCATGGCCTGAGAGACTGGCAACCCCGTTACGAGTACGTCGATCGTGTCGGACTCGGCTTCCATCAAGCCTGCCAAAAATGCCGCCCGGTACTGCTTGGTGGTCACATAGTCATAGTTAAGCTCCCGCTTATCGCGCATGATCATTGCGGGCTCAATAAATGCGTACCAGGGTTCCCCGTCTACAGACACCGGCACACGCTGGTCCATCAAGTCGTTGTCTGCGTCAATACAGTCTGCAACGGGTGCCGCACCCACGGGTCGAACAAATGTTTTGGCCTGAGCGAATCCCAGATCTTTAGCGACATACCCTGCAACACCCTTTGCGTTGCTGTAACCGATGTCGAAGCCCATAACATACGAGGACATAAAAGCTCCTAAAGCTGATTGTTGGTTGATCTTTTGAGTACACCAACAGCTTCCCACGGTTTTCAGAAACGCAAGTGCCAAGTAGCTGCTAAAAACGACACCAAACAGCGTCATTGGCAGCAAATGATCTAGTTTCGGACGCCATGTGGCGTCCAGAGCGGTAAGATCGAACTGAAGCGGACTCTGGGTGACGCCAAAGGGTGTTCAAGGAGCGAGGCTGACGGCGAGGCTGACGGCATGGATGATGTATAGAACACCAAATGGCGTCCGAGAAGAGAGGGTATGAGCAGATGCATCGGCATTCCTGGGCCCCAGAATTCAACACCGATAGATCCTTCACGCCACACGCAAGATAAGCGATCCAGTACAGTGGGCTCAGGAATACCCAGCCCGCCAGTAGAAAACAAACACCGCCTGTACACGGCAGCCGACCCTGATTTCCCTTCCATTCCTGCGGTAGCGCAAACGCACCGAATACACGCTGTGTACAAAGAAGAGTGTTCAGGGCCAGTAAGAAGACCACTAAGAGCGGTACGTGCACCCCATACAGTGTGTGTGCACCGTACTTTGTTCACATAGTGTAAGAGACCGGCAATCCCCTCAATTTTGTAAAAAATAACACCTCTTCTGCACCGTAGAGTGTTCACGGGGTGTAATAGAGTACCCACCATAAAAGTGCCGGGCTGTGAACAATACACAGTAAAAGCAAAGAGATATCTATGTGGGAAAGGGGTGTAAGGCAATGGACTTCAATGCGTGCTGGTTTGAACAGATGGAGCAAATCCTTGCGGAGCAAGAGAATCTAATTACACAAGAAGCACAGACGATGGTAGACAACTACTGGGCGCAGATTAAGGAGCGAAAGCGCAGCGGAGAGAACGAAGGCCGCCTGGGAGTTCGAATCATTGATCGCGAGGGGTACAAGATCCAGATCGTTTGGTACAGGAAGCGGTGGGTCGGACCCAAGAACGACAAGAAGCTCTTCAGCAAAGCGATTCCAAAGGGGCGGAATCGGAACAAGTATCCAATGCAGCGATTCTCGGGCTTCACGAAGTGGGAGCAGGAGCTGGCAGAAATGTTCGAAGAGGACTTTGCACGACTTCGGGTAGCTAGCGGAGCGGTGTCCGATCAGCGCAAAGCGATGGATCGAGCCAAGAAGGCATACGAGGACATGGGGTATATCGAGCCCGAGGCCGTTGAAGACGAAGACTGCGAGCTCACGGAAGCGTAGCGGCGTGTTGAGTGCGAATGCGGTTAGTGCGACTGGTGTGAGCGAGATGAAACAGATGAGGAATGCAGTTAACGCGGGTTTGGTAGAAAAAAACACACGAAGTTCCAAGTTTTGTGCGATTGATTCAATACCATAGACGTGTTGCATAAGTGGGCACTTTGCAACATCGAAGAAGGCTGAAAAGCCCGATTGCACGCAGACATTCACCGCGCTCCGGCGCGGTTTTTTTTTGGCTTCACAGACCGGGCCGATAGCGGGTTCAGCGTGATGAGCGCCGTTGATACCAGGCCGAGGGGATAGAGTTGCTCGGGACCCGTTGGAAGAAAAACCGAAGAGGCGTCCTAAAAAACGCAGCCTTCCTGAAAAAGAAAGGAGAGCTGGCCTGTAGTGTAACCCCCATGATAGCCATGATCGGGGACCATCGATGCATCAGGTCGGACATCACATAACGGGAGCACTAACCGGCACAGCTACGGGGCTGCATTTGTATTCCCAGTACGATGCGGGATTGGCGGTACTTGGTATCAGCTTTCTCGGGGGTTGGTACGGAGGAGTTTTTCCCGACAACGTAGAGCGGATTTGGGGTGTTTACTGGATCAAACACCGAACAGTAACGCACTGGGTTCCGCTGTGGATTGGTGCCCTGTTCTGGATTTTGATGTCGGGCTATCCCCTGCCCTATGCGTTCGGAGAAGAGATATACGGTGGCCTTTTGGCATTTGTGCTGGGAGGACTGACACACCTGCTATTTGATTGGCCGAATCCGACGGGTATTCCGTTCCTACATCCTTGGCGTCGTCATAGTTTGAATTGGTGGCGGTCGGGTGAGGCAGACTTACTGTGTGTACTGATCTGGGGTGGAGCGCTGTTTGGATACACGGCTGCAATCTGAGCGAATCCTTGTCGGATTTGTTCTTACACAAAATACCTGTGCGGACGATAACTCTGCACTTGTGAAACAAAGCGCAAAGGCTTAGCAATGACCAGTAATGTAATTGGGCTGAACGGGGTAAGTCTCGCGACGCCAGTAGAAGAAGAGACAGCGAACTACACAAGATACCGTGACGGTTCAATTCGGTTGACCAGGCGTGGGTTGTCTCTGTACGGGGAGGCGTCTCGTCGCCTGGGCATCGATATTCGTAGGATCTGTACGGTCAGTGCAATGCAGGATCTCCAACGAAAGGCGTGGGATCTGATGCTTTCTGACGTTTGGGAAGATGACCGTGTGGCAGAAAACAGTCGTTATGCAGTAGGTCGACTATTGAGTATGGGCTCGCAGAGCATTGCGTGAAGATATACTGTTTGAAGACGAATACAGACAGCGATAGCTCGGCCACGTTAAATGTTTAACTCTGTATATAACGCGGGATGAACGGAAGCGCGACGGACGAAGGAAGATGGTGATGGGGAAGTGGTTTATTGACCCGCCAATGAAAATGATTGTGCCGGCATACGAGATTTCCGATCAAACGGCAGCGATTAAAGCTCGGCGTCTGATGGATGAGGTTTTAAATTACGCGACACCAGATAACCTGGACAAGAGTCTGGAGGATATGGGGATGTCGAGTGACCGCTCCGGAACCCGGCGCTGGAAGATCCTTCTCACCCTGCCGGCTCGCAGGCGTGATCTTTTGGGGGTCTGGTTAGACGGAAAAGGTCGCTCAATGGAAAGACCGGACCCGAAGAAGACCCGCACGCTTCTGCTCATTATGCTCGTGTCGAGTGATCTGGTGTCCGTTCGTGAGGGGAGCGGGAAGTTGTTTCTCTCATCTATTTTATTTGAACGAAATCAGATCCTACGCGCATATACATCAGGGATAAAAGCCGGGAAGACCAGTGCCATGCTAACGGTGACACTTCATGCTCTGCAGCGAATGATTCAGCGGGGGGCCGCATTGACGGATAACGGAGAGCTCAGTTACGTCGACCTTCTGAACCACCTGACCAACGTGTTCGTGTTGGCACAGAAGCGGTTCTTAGCGGATAAGACGCTTCTGGAGCACCGGATAGAATTTGCTGGCGGAACATTCGTCGTAAGAGCCGGTGAGAGCGGCCAGGGGAAAAGTGAACTGACACTCGTCACGATGCTGCCTCCAAAGAATTGAAGACAGCGGTTGTTTCTAACTCGGAGACACGTCTGAAAGGTATTTGTAGTCACAATAGCCACCGTGTTCGACATACAGCGGTGTTGGTTCAAATCCCTTGGCCTTGCGTCGGGCTTGAACGACCGTCTCCGCTTTGATCACACAGCGCATTTCACCATCCCACCAGAATCCATCCATTCGCTTGAGCCTCACCATCACTTCAGATTTGCCACGACAAGATAGACACGCCTGATCTACCCGAAGACTAGGCGGGAGATCCTGGTACCCGTTTGTCGCCGAAACAGTCCTCTGCAGAACAGCGAGATCCAGGTCCTGCTCTACGCATGTCGGACACGGGATCTTGCAGGTAATGTCGTAGGGGAACATTTCACCGTTGCACGCCGAAACCTCCAGGCGGGAGTCTGCCCGGTCGAGGTTCGCCAGCTCCGGTTCGGCTTGTTCGAACAAATCGAGCTGATTGTCATAGTCCGGGTGACCCGGCCCGAAGGGAATGTTCTTGCCCATGGGAATGCTTCGTGATGAATGAAACTGCGATTTTACCAAGAGAGGGATAGGCATACCGCAGGTAGCTGCGAAATTTGGTGGGGTACTCCTGCTTGCAGGAGGGGCTGACGACGAGGAGGTACGTTTAATCGGCCTGAACTCTGGAAACGACAGCAGCAGAGCCAGCAGGCGTTGCATTATGAAACTGCATGGGACGATTGAGTCGAGTTGATCACTAGCCAGAAAGAGGTATTCCTATGACAGAACAGAGCGATTACAAGCTATTCGAAGAGTGGGCGAACGGTTTTGATCACGACAGCCACGAATGGGAAGACATGGGTCGGGATAAGGTATTTCTGGCTGGCGTGACCGCACAAAGGAGCTCAAAGACCACAGAGGTGGTCGCGTTGGTCGTTGACACCACAGAAGATGACCATGCGCTGGCTGAGAAGATGCGTTTAGCGCTGAAGCTGACCGGTGGCCATAAGGTGCATGTGTCCGCCAGCAACGATCTCAGTGGGAGCGTTCAAAAGGAAGCGTCCGGCGACGCCCTGGGTACCGACATGACGAAGCTTGATTAGCTGCGCGTGTTCCGGGACTTGCTGGTGGGCGCGAACCTGGAAGATAACAGTTCAAGTCGGTTGTTAAGAGCTGGCCGGCTTCTTCCTGGTTTGCGTCGATCGCTGTCTGGTTTTCTGGGTTTTCTTCACGCTGGCCAGGGCAACCTGCAATTTAGTGTTCTCAGCCGCTAGCGACTCACGGGCTTTGATCGCCCCCTGAAGATCAGTCCGGGTTTGCGAAAGTTCGTTGCGAAGCTCTTCTATTCTGTCTTCCAAGTGCAGCGTTTTACTGGTCTGGGCATCGTACTTGGCTTGCGCGTAGGTCGCATCGCGCTCTGCCACTTTGAGTTCCGACCTGACATCAGACATCTCTTCCATCTTCTCAGTCAGCTGGTTCTTCAGAGAAACCACCTGATCGCAAGCCGCTTGGTATTTGTGCTCATCCTCCCCGATCTTTGAACGGGCCTTCTCGGCTTCTGCGCGTTCTGCACGAAGTTCCTGGCGGAGATGAGTCACCTCCTCGTCTTTGGCTGAGAGGCGAGCTCCATCTTCGATCTGAGCTTGCTCCAGTTCTTCAACACGCTGTTTGAGGGCCTCAATCTCGGCCTCCATGCGCTCACCTTCTTCCGCCAGCTCATCGGCGGTAGCCATGGCTTGCTGTGCCTCGGATTCCGCTTCGGCCCGAGCCTCACTGGCTTGACGAGAGATCTCAGCGATCAGTGCGTCTTGGATTTTTTCGGGGAGTTTCAGAGTCACAACCTTTTCGGGCTGGCTCTGGGCAGTCCAAGCGCGAAGGTGCCTGTGAATTGTATTGGGACTGCCGGTACCGAGTCGCTGGCGGATGCGCTGAATCGTGGGGTTCTCTCCCTCGCTCTCGATGGCCTTTGCACACTCAACGACCTGCTCGAATGTCACACCTGTACGCGCCATACCTGCACCTGCTCACCTGGTTGATGTATCCGTATTGTATCAGAAATACATTACAGAATACAATACATCATACAATACGATATGAAATACAGAATACGATAACTGATGCAAACATCTGGAGTCCGTGGAAGGGAGTTCGCCCGTAGGCTAAGCTGTTCCGGTCGAAGCATACGCAACGAACTCTCACAGATCTGAACAAGGAGGTTAACGTGAGACTCATCGTTCTATTGGTAGGAGCGCTCTATGCCCTGAGCGGGGCGTCATTTGAGCGTTTCAATAGCGAAACAAAGCGGGTCACCAGCGAGATCAAATGCTCAAGCCCAAAAGTCACCAGTGGGAGCGGTAGCTGGGGAGCACTTTACGGATGCGTCGGCGGTCGATCACAGACCGTAAAGCTCTTCATCAACGAAGATCCGAGCAATGGCCATGTGAAGAACGTGAAGTTCCTTTGGAACGATTGGACACAGGACGGTGGCTTTGGAACCCACTCAGATAAAGCGCTGGCCCAAACGTGGGTATCCATTCTTGGGACACTGTACGCCCCCCACAAAGTTGACCAGGTGATCGACGCCTTCTTTGGTGAATCGGATACCACAATTGATGGGGATACCCACCTTCTCCAATACACGTATGACTCGGGCCCTGGGATCGACCAGCGCATGATTGTTGTCGTTGAGAAGTGAGTGCGGCAATCAATACCTGGCAAAGGTCTGAGCGTTCGATTGGAGATGGCGCATTCGTTTTCACAGTTCCCCGCGTGCCCTAGCCCGCCAGGGCTCACCCCCCCTGCTCCGAAGGAGCCTTTTACCCTTTTCGTTTATCCAGCGGGCACCGCTGATCGGCTCGCGGGGATTGTGATTTCCGGGGTGGCGCGCCCTCCTGTGACGAACAGACCACACCGCCTTTATTAAAGATTAGTACCGTGACATACTAATTAGTAATTGGCATTACTAAACGGTACTAAAGCATGAGCATTGATTGGCACTACCCCCGCCACGACCTCACTGAGCGTGTCATTGAAGCGTTTGATAAAAGGGTCTCCAACACTCTGACGCTATTCGCCCCACGGCGCATGGGGAAGACAGAGTTTGTGCTACACGACCTCATACCAGCGGCGGAAAAGCGCGGGTTTGTACCGGTCTACGCCAGTTTTTGGGATAACCGGGACGATCCAACGTCCTCGTTGTTACACGCGATAAACGCGGCACTGGCCCAGAGAAGCTGGTGGAAGCGGGCAACCAATCGCATTGCTGGTGCACAGCTCAAGGTCAAAGCCGGCGCAGATGGCGTTGAAGCCGGCATGAGTGTGACTGCTTCACAGCCAGTCGCTCCAACCCCATCCTCTCTGGATGAGTTGCGCGATCAGTTCGCAGAACTTCTGCAAAGACATGATCGAATTCTGCTTTGTCTCGATGAAGCACAGCACCTTGCAACCAGCCAGGCTTTTGAGAACCTCGTGTTCTTCTTGCGCACGCTCCTGGACCGGAATTTCAACAAAATCTACGTCATGTATACCGGCTCCAGTCGGGATGGCCTTCGCAAGCTCTTCAGTCGGCGAAAAGCCGCGTTGTTCCAAAGCTCCTCGCAGATCGAACTGCCCGACCTTGGCGCTGGATTCGTAGAGCACATGCGAAACTGCTTTAAACAGGCCACTGGTCGGGAGTTCTCCTACTCCGAGGGCCAGCGAGCCTTCGCATTGCTTCACTACGTTCCACGGGAGTTCAGGTCGGTGATCGAAAAGATGATCCTGACCGGAGCGGATGACATCTTGAATGAGGCGGCTGTTGCGAACGATGATCAGCTTGAAGATAGCGGCTACCCCATTTTGTGGAAATCGCTCAAAGCGATCGATCAAGGCTTGTTGATATGGATTGCTTCCGGGAATGCGGCTCTGTACCAAGATCCCTGCAAAGAGTTTCTGGCAGACCGGTTGGGCGTGGACTCCGTTGAGACTCACACTATCCAGAACGCCATAAACCGACTTAGAGGCGAATACCTTTCTCTGGTTTCACATGGCACCTATGAGTTCGAGGATGCTCGATTCCGAGACTGGGTAGTTATGCACTGTGAGGAATAACCGCGAACTAGATCGTTCGCCTGTCATGGAATGGTTTGCCTGCCTGATGCAGAACTGAATCACGAGACTTGCATTCCGAGATCCCGATATAGGCTGGGAACATCAAGACACGATGTTTCAAAGAACTCTATCCGGGAGCAAGCCATGAAAGAAGTCTCAACGTTCAAAGTCCCCTTCAATATCTGCGATCGCCTGCATCAAGCCTTGCGAGCTGAACGCCACGAGGCGATTGCTGATCAAATCACTAACGCTCACCCCCAGGAGCTGGGAGCCGACAAAATCGTGGGCACCGGGGGTGGGTGTCAGGCGTGCATGGACCCGACCACTAAGCACACGATCACCGGCTTTGCTGAAGGTGCGCACTATATCGATGCCTTAGTGGATGCCGGTTTGTGCTATCACTTCGAAGATAGCGCTGCTGATTGCCTGCGCCATCACAACCTGTCCGACAGCCAGATTGAGGCCATCGAACACAACGTTGCCCAACTGTTTCAGATCGACTGGCATATCGGCGGGTATGACTGCCTGTTCCACTACGCCCTCGACAAGGGTAAGCGCCCGACGAAGGCCAAAGGACATAAGGCCACAGACGCCAACGACGAGCTGCTTGAAAACACCGACAGCAGCCCGGCGAGCTCGGAATTGATTATTCGTGACATCGGTCTGGTCGGTTCAGCTCGGAATCGTGTTGAATTGACCTGTGAGGATACCCGAGATGGCCGTAGGCTGATCGTAAACCTGTCCGTGGTTTCTCTCGATTTCGTATAAGGGGAGCGGCATGAGTCGAACGACGCAACACGAGCTTAGAGTTTTGCTGCGGGACGCCCGGAACGCCCTTGGTGTTCGTTCCAACCGGAAGATCTGGCCGAAACTTACGCCTCTGACGGACGCGCTGGCGGAGCGACTCGGGCCAAAGGCTTGTGCCGTAATGGTCAGCCCCTATACCGACGGTTACTGGATGATCTTTTGGATAGACGGGGATTGTCGCGAGAACACCAAGCGCATCGCCCCAGAGGATCTGGCATTATCTCCGTCAAAATTTGTGGCCAAGCATCTTAAATCTAAGGACTGTCTGAGTTAACCGCTCACAAGTACGTCACCACCAATGCGATTTTGAAACCTCTCCGATCCTGGTAACCGCCAGCAGGTGGCTGCGAAAAGTGCGCCCTTATCAGACCAGGGGCGCACAAATTTAGCCGCTACTCAGCACGAACAAGCCCTCTGGATCTGTAGCATCAACCTCGACCTCATGGAACAAACCGGTAGATTGATAAGAAGACTATGAAAGCATCCATCATTCTTTTGTTAGTAACATCGCTTGCAGCAACCCCTGCGACAGCCGATCTGGTCAAGAAGTCCAGCAGTGGTATCTGCCACGACCGCCATAGCAGTTGGTTTGAACGCACCAAGAACTACACTGAGTTCGGCTCGCTGGCGGCGTGCCTTGAAACTGGTGGACGGTTACCAAGGGATTACGCCGGCCCCGGTGTTCGCTCTGGAACCTCCGCACAAGCCGCCATGGGAGAAGCCCAGCGCGAAGGCCGGGCGTTTTCCCGTATCTATAACCGAGAGGACTACAACCACTGGCTGGATCGGGATTCGGACTGTCAGGACGAACGACACGAGCTGCTGATCGATAGTTCATTGACCAGTGTGACCTTTCGGGATCGGAACCAGTGTTACGTAGATACCGGACTCTGGTACGACCCATATACAGACCGAAAATACTCCAAGTCCTCGGATTTGCACATAGATCACATCGTGAGTCTCAAATTTGCTCACGAACGCGGAGCTCATTCGTGGCCGCCACAGCTCAAAGAGCGCTTTGCCAATGACAGGCAAAATTTGATCGTAACGGAGGCCGGAGCCAACATGAGTAAATCCGCGCACGGACCTTCCGCCTGGTTGCCCCCGAATCAGCAGTACCGATGTACTTTCCTGGCGAAGTTCGATGCCATCATGGAGAAGTACCAGCTTGAATATCAGGCTCGTGAAAAGCGCGTGATCAACCGCATGAAGAACGCCTGCGGCGGCTGACAACCAACACCTCTCCCCGTGAGAGTTGCATTCCAGCAACCCGGTTTACGATTTCATTGGTTGGGCCAAAGGGCCCGAAAACGGGAAATCGGACCAACGGGGAGAACACGATGTCGACAAACACTCTGCGGACAAAGGAAGGTGCGCCTATCCAAACCCAGAAGCGCTATTTCTGCGACCACCCAACAGATCCAAGCAAGAAAGAGATTCTGGTCGTCGAGAAGCTGCCTCACCCTGACGATGAGTGCGATCGTCAAGATCTGATCATCTGCCGCAACAACCGGCTCGTGTGCCGGCATGTACCACCGTCTTACCTCCGCGTCGATCTGCACAGTGTCGCAAAAGAGCTTTGGACGGATTTCAGCAATGTTCCAGTAGACCAGAACGAGCAACTGGAAGCCTCCTTCCTTCGGTTCCCCAAGGGAACACATCGCGAGGATGTCTGGCACTGGTTCGAAGCCAACTTCACTCTTTCGGTTGCAACGGACCTCATGGGTATTGAAACCGCCTGAGATTTAGCCGGTTGCATTTCGAAAACCCGCGATAGATTAGGTTTGAAAGCGCCGCAAAAAACAGGCGTTAGTAAATTAAGACCCAAACGGGGGAGAAACCATGAGCAACCAAGCAGCAAAGAAATTTCTTGAAGTATTCGCAAATGCCGATGCCATCGAAATCGATGGTTTTTTCATTCGTCATTATGACAACACAGTTCACTCAGGCTCCGGCGACCCCTCGGAAACGGCGATTGAGCTGACTATCGACGTAGAGGGTCGGGAGTTCGAAATCATTATTGAGCATGGCGACCTCAACGACATCACTCTTTGCGACGAAGGAAATCAGTGGACCGTTGGCAGACATGACATCTGTTTTTTCACCGTCCAAACCATCAGCACAAACCCGGCAGAAGTCTGACTGGGCCTAGCGGAGATCAGAAAACTGCCATCTATCCGTACCCCACGGCCAAATGTCCGCCAGCAAAAGGAATAAATCCATGAATCAAGTCGCACTCATTGAAGTTCCGATCCAGGAGAACATAACCGCGCTTGGACTGTTCGTGAATGGCCATCAGGTGATGGTCACCGGGCGTTCCTCTGGCCACGATGTAATGCCAACCCGCCATGTTGCCGAAGACATCGCACAGGCGCTCGGGGTTACGCTGACAACGCTCATCGCTCCGATCAAAGAGTATGGTGACGAATGGTGCTGGAATGAGATCCATGTGGACATGATCAACAACGGTCACCTGATGCCGCCAGAAGGCAGTACAGACCTGATGAAAGGCTTTTATCGCTGCCCCTCCTGCTTTGAACAATGGGGGGTCTGCGATACCACCAACGAGTCCATGCTTTGCGAAACCTGTGATCATGGGCTTGTAGAGCCCTTCTACTCAGGCGACCCGAGTGCAACCGTGGAAGATACGCTTCACTCGCTGGCGGACCAGGAGCAAAAATTCCCGAATCCCGGTGAGCGGGGCCCGTATGTAGTTGAGGTGTGCCGAAACGCTACAAAACACGCGACTCTAACGGTCGACAACGCGGCTGGTCCGGCTAGCGCCCACCTCTGGGCGCTAGAAACTGCAGGGGACATCGAGTTCGGGAGCGATTCCAGTGCTGAATACGAGGTGCTTCACTGTCACGCTCTTGCAAAGCCTGCCGTACAGGTATTAAATCACGACATATCTGGCGCGAATGAGCCGTTCGGAAAATAGTTTCTCTCCTCCGGCACGTCTTCGGAAGACACGTAGAAAAACAGGTTTACCTACAAGCGAACTGAAAACCCAATACATAATCTCCGATTTGAAAAGGAATACTATGCTTACCCGATCCCTACTGATTCTTGTCATTGGCTTGGTCAGCGCTACCAGCTTTGCAAAACCAACTGGTGATCCGTCCAGGCCAGGTGCTTATAGCCACTCTTCGGAGGCACCGTCATTCGAGCTTCGCACAGCGAATCTATACGTTTATCTGATGTATCGAAGCTACGCTGGAGCTTGCGCCCCGCTTGCTTTCGGTAGAGGAATGATGTTTGACTCAGGCTTTCCGGTTGAAGATTTTGTCGTTGATGGAAAGCTGGATCAGACTGCTTTAATTCGTCGCGTAAAAGGATCTCTACGTTCCCCTGATCCTTTCACCAATGCAATGCTAGGAGCCATATACGAGGTTACTTCACAACCAGGCTTCCTCGAAGCGCGTCGCACCGCCCTAGCGGAGAAACTCACACCCTCTGAGAGAGTCGGGGTAGAGATGCAGAAAGTCCTGGAGAATGAGTGCGATGGATCGGAAAGCGTCAGAAAAAAATTGGCAGAGAAGATCGTTGAAGGCTACCACCATGCTGCCCATCGATAATCTCGACCAGAGGCACTCGTCCGCTCTGACTGGGAAATCGATGATCACCCTCAGTCCCCCCATGCATTGATCCCCTCCGCGCATCCTTTTTGCTCTGTTAGCTCTGTAACGGACGAACAAATCCTGGAAGGGCTACGCCATGCGGCAGCGATGTCGGCCTACCACCAGCACCTTCTAACGACCGGTGCATCAACCGAGGAAGCCGTCTTGAGAAAGCACACGAATATCCCGTCCGAATTCTGGTCTGATGCGCCACCCTGTTCGATCTGCGCTGATGATCTTAGGTACCACGCTGAACAGCGTGACGGCAGCAAAATATCTTGATTGCCTCGCCCTCTCATTCCACTGCCGGCCCGGTTTAGATTTCAGTTCTGCGAGGTTCGGACTCGCCTGCAAGCCCGCAGCAACAGTGAAGCCCATAGATAAAACCAGAAAGTCTCTCACCGCTTGGAATGCAACGTCGATACAAAACGCGCTCGGGATTGCGTTTTTTAACCGGGACTCGCCCTTGCTTTTCACGACTGAATGATAGGTTAGAAATGCGTTAACAAGCGATCCGGGGAGGGATTGAATGAACGTCACCAGCATTGTGAAGAATAGCTTTCACGTACCCAGCGTCGTCACCAAACAGCTGAAGATGAACACGATCAGTGACGGTCGTCGTCGCGTGCGGATCTCCAGCAACTTCATTGACCTCATGGGGTTTAAAGCCGGAGCTCGCATTGAAGCCGTGCCATCAATATCGGGCGGTTTCGATATCCGTCTCAGCCAGGCCGGCTCCACTAAAGTACATCAACGGAAATACAACCGTACCCGGAGCAACAACCCACTGGAAAGCCTGATTGAGTTCGGCTCCTCTTCCCTGCTCAACAGTACCTTCCCCCCAGCTACGGAACGCTTTCATGTGACCATGCGCCAGGGCGAAATAAAAGTACGCCCCATCGCGAACCGTGTATTCAGCATTGCTCGGCGTTTCAAAGGCCACGATCCTTTCCGCGCCATGGTAGGAATGACTGGCGGCGTGGATCTCCACTGTCTCGATAGTGCCGGCTTCAAGTCGGACGTGGTGCTTGAATACAGGCCTCGGGAGGCTCGCGATAATGCCGCAGGACGCTCCCTTGAGGAGGTTCACGCACTCAACACCCTCCGGAATGGCAAGCCCCGCCTGCTGATCAATGAGGACATTTATCAAGTCTCTCCGGAGCGTCTCAAAAGCCTGTGCGATGAGGGCGATCCCATTGCCCTGGGACACTTCTCGGTCAGCTGCGATGACTTCTCCTCCGCAAAATCAAAATCTCTACGCACTCAATCCGTTGATAACGGAACCACTCAGGTCGACATGATCTACCCCGTCTTGAGGATGATCGAAACCATGAATTATCCGGTGGTAATGATTGAGAACGTCCGGGCCTTCGCAAACCATGACGCGGGAATCATCCTGAAATCCATGCTTCGACGCATGGGCTACGAGACCACGGAAATGACGTTTTGTGCTCGGGACTACGGCGGCATCCAAAACCGCACCCGGTATTACCTCGTGGCCTCCATCTTCCCTGGTTTCGAGGCTCCCAAGCCCCAGCAGCGCAATACCAGCTCAATATGGCCGATCGTTGAAAAGCACCTCGGGGATTGCCGCGACGTTACAGAGGCAAGCTCCATCAAAGCACGGGCCACTTCACACCGGGGCAGCATTGGCATCACCAGAGAGAGCACCTTCTGCCCGACAATCCTGAAGAGCCAGTCTCGACTGGTGAAGGATGGCTGCTACATCGAGGACGAAGGACGGGTTTACGCACCCTCAGAAAGCCTTCTGCAGGAACTCATGAGCATCCCTGATGACTTCGATGCCAGCTGGATGGCTCGGGAGCAGTGTTCGGAGACTTTAGGCCAGAGCATCGACTACAAGCTTCATCACGCGGTTGTTGAGTCCGTTCGCAAGCACATCCAGAGCAATCTCGGACAAGGCCCGGTTCTTCGTCATAAACATCAGGCTCAGTTGCTCTGAGCCCTTGCATTTTGAGACTTGCCGGTGCCTTTAAAGTGTAAGATGGATTGCGGCGACCGCTATATTCTAACCAGACAGCTACATGAGAAACTGAGGGTTCAGAAACAATGAAACAGGAGAATTATGTCACCTAAGTCTTTCAATAAAATTCTGCAGGAATTCCGTAAGTACGAAAATGATCTCCCAATCAGCTCCATGCTGTGTTTTATGGAAATACTGGAGTCACCGGGACTCACCGTTTCACAAGCAGTCAACGGGCTGGATCTCAGCAAGCAGTCCGCCAGCCGGGCCTTAAAGAATCTCACTCATAGAGCGCGGCCTGGCAAAGACGGGATCGATGTTGTTCGAGCTGAACCGCTTCCCGAAGATTACAGGGTATCCCAACACTTCCTGAACGAACGTGGAGTGGAACTGGAAAAGCGGATACGACAGATCCTTTCGGACTGATTAAGGCCAACCCAGCACGCAAATAAAACGTCCATCCCATTCTGGACGCCATATTGAAATGTGGTGTCCAGCCTCCCCCTCTCCTGCCCTTGCATCCTGAAAAACAGCGATAGCCTATCAATGAGTCGGGAAGACACCGACGGCATCCGCCGCAAAGACCAGACGCTATAGGTGAGCGCAAATGAAAGAAGCATCGATCGCAGTGATCAATACCATTCCAAACTATCCCATTCCACTGACAGACCGTTGGGGCGACTATACCTCTCGCTCAACTCTCCTCCAGCACTGGAACATCATCGAAGGCTCAGACGCCTACGAAGCCTACGAACATCTTCGCGGTCGTTACAACAGCGGGGAGATGGACAGCCAAGGCGACCCAATGCACCTATCCATTGGCGATCCAAGAGCATTCCAGCACGAAGAAGCGACGTTTGTCGCTTTTCATGAGGGGCGGATCGGCATACACGCTGAAGTAGAGCTCGATGTTGAGTTCAACGATCTGGACGACTCCTCAGAATTCGAGGATGAAATTACCCGAGCCGAGTTCGATGAGCTGGTGTCCTACTACACCGACAAACTGCAAACCTTGGTTGAAGCCTACCCCGAAACCCAGTTTTTCATTGCTCACGGTGAGGATGTGACCTACAAGGGCCGCGTGACGATAAATGCCTTCACGCCTCTGCTAAATGGCCGGTTGCCCAACGGAACCATGCTCGCCCCCCAGGATGTGACGTTTATGGTCTCACCCTATTTCCGAAAAGGCCCCGATGCGGGTGAGATCAACATTACTCAATGCCCCAATCTGGCGGGCCTCACTGAGAAACTCATCGATATTGCTCTGGAACGATAAGGAGAACGCCATGGAAGAGATTGAGCTGCTAAAGGCGGTAGGAAAGCTCCGAGACGCCGGGTACGCGATCGCCCTCTATAGCGAGGAAGAGCTGCAGGGCGTCGACCCTCGCGCAATCGAGACTGCAATACACCGGGAAGGAAATGAGGCGATTGACGACCTTCGCCACTTGCACGCAGACACATGAACGCACAGCTTAGCCAGATGGGCCGCTCACACTGGTGAGCGCCCTACACACCTCACACTGTTTGCCATCATTCACCCCCAGAACCTGCATTGATTGCCCGGTACATTTCGGAACATGAGCTCCAGCATTCGTACATCGCTGTGTGTGGTTCTGCTTGCCCAATCAATTCCCATAGCTCGGCTAAATACCTGGTTCGCTTCAAAGCTATTTACCAATACAGAAGCATTCTCGAAATCGCCCTCCCGCAATCTATCGATCAGCTGAGACTCAACTGTTTTGCGATCGTTTTCTTGCTGGGCGAGGAACTGCTCTGCAATACGTTTCCCGTCATCAGTGCAGCGTAGAGCAAAGCCCTCCCCCCGACAGCCCGCCAGACGCCTCCCGTCCAACCTCTGAAACTTAGCCCGTTTTTTCTATTTGTTGTCTTAATAGTAGGGATTCACAAAACCGAGTAGATCTGCAACCAAATTCCAGAACGCCCTTCGTTTGAATTCCCCTTTTTATAAATAGAGATGTGCTAGCGCGATCCAAGAAATTTTTCGGGCTGGCATAACAAAATTCACAAAACATAAGAGGTAAAAATATGAACGACGACAAATTTATCGAAACACTACCTTCAACTCTGAGAGCGATTGCAAATGGCATGAAGATGGTCAGCTGGATTCTGGCCCTTTTTGACATAGGATGCGGTGCTTCAAGCACGATCTACGCCTGTGCCCTGACGCTGCATATCACCGCAGCAGTATTTGAAAGGGCGAATGCCCGTAAAGAGTCTAACCGATGATCTGGCTGAGGGAGGGCTCCCCTTCAGGAAATGATCTGACAGCATTGCATTCTAAGTGTTGGCGTGACAGACCGGTTCGCTTCGGTGCGGACGCAAAACCTGTATCATTGTTGCCGTGCAAGGATTCCCCTTGCAGGTTGGTTTGTATTCTTGGAACAGCTCCCAAAACCCGAGTCCCCTGGCTCGGGTCTTTTAAGTGCTACTTTTCGCATGCGAAAAATCAGCTCACCTCCCACGACGATTTTCATGGAACCCGAATTGTTTGGGGTTGTGTTTTGAAAAGTCGTGTCATTGTACAAATGACTCTGCAACGGAAGGGGGCCTTCTCCCTCCCTGTTTCCCTTCTTCGGCAGATCACATTGCGCTCTTCGCCCCACCTCATTGTGGGGCTTTTTTTTGGGTGGGCTTTTCGTTAATTACCGCCGCAAAGACAAACGTTGCATTTTTCAAACCCGTGTAATGCTGGAAGCACATAAACAGACACGGGAGATACCCATGCAGCCGATGAGCGCAAATCAAATGGTCCGCAACCTGAAAAACCAAGACCAAGACTTCGAGTGGTATCCAACGACCGATGCGATGATCGAGTGCGTCAAAACGGATATCCGCGCCAAGTTGAAGCTGTTTCGCGACGATCCGGTCAACACTATTTCAGTGCTGGACTGTGGAGCGGGCGACGGGCGCGTACTTCAGGCGCTAACCAACGGTGACCGCTTTGCGATAGAGAAGAGCCAATTGCTCGTTGAGGCTCAAGATGCCTCCGTTATCACCGTCGGTACAGATCTGATGCAGCAGGCTCTCATTGATAAGCGTGTAGATGTCATTTTCAGCAACCCTCCCTATTCTGAATTCTCAGCCTGGACCCGCAAAATCGTTAGCGAGGCAAACGCCAAACTTGTGTACCTGGTGATTCCCGATCGGTGGGTCAAGGATGCTGGATTCGCTGAGATCCTCAAATCTCGCAAAGCTAACGCAAAGGTAATTGGCTCGTTCGATTTCGGAAGCCCAGACGCTGAACGCCGGGCGCGTGCACGGGTAAACATTCTCTCTATTCAACTGGCCCATGAAGGGTCCATGTATCACAATTCCAGATCGCATGGCCTAAAAACAGACCCCTTTGACCAGTGGTTCAATGACAACTTCGCACCGAACGCAAATAGGACCTCCTTTGACAACCTGAATCCTGCTGATGCCATCAAAAACCAGGTCAAAGAGCGTGTGAAGCATGGGCAAGAGCTGGTGACCTCAAATGGCCTCGTTCAGGCGTTAGAGCAGTTCTACCATGAAGACCTGGAGCAGCTCCTTGGCGATTATCAGCGGATCTGTGCTCTGGATTCGGTCATGCTCTATGAGATGGGCGTAAACACTGAGTCACTGGCCAAAGCCCTGAAGCTCAAGATCACCGGACTGAAGGACGCTTACTGGCAAGAGCTGTTTTCGCATCTGGGAACCGTGACCAGTCGACTGACCCGGAACACTCGTAAAACAATGCTCGACAAGTTGAACGACTCTACTCATATCGACTTTTCAGCGGCCAATGCACATGCCTTGCTGTCCTGGGTGATCAAAAACTGCAATAACTACTTCGATGCTCAGCTCATCGCACTGGTAAAGCAAATGACTCACCAAGCGAATGTCATCAAGTACAAATCAAATGAAAGGGTGTTTTCTGCCGAAGACTGGCGCTACGGGCGCAAGCCTGAGATCGAACGCTACGGTCTTGATTACCGTATTGTGCTGGAGCTCTACCAAGCGATTTGTGTTTCTGAGTTTTCATTCGAGCACACAAAGAGCGGGCTGGGGGATTATGCGGCGAGCCTGCTCGATGATATCGCCACTGTAGCGAACAATATTGGTTTTGATACAACCGGGCAAAAGAAGGCCCATGATTTTGAGTGGACTACCGGCAAAAAGGTGAACTTCATGTTCCTGGACCATCGAACAGGACAAGAAGCGGTATTGTTTGAAGCCAAGGCATTCAAAAAAGGCACCGTACACCTGAAAATGAACCAAAGATTCGCCTGCAAGCTCAATACCGAGTTTGGCCGCCTGATGGGCTGGCTGCGCAACGCTGAGCACGCAAACAAGGAAATGGATATTCCGTTAGACGTAGCCAATGAAGCCTTTGGCTCAAATCTGCAGCTGACAGCCAAGCATGTCGCATTGCTCGCCGGCCCGGAGACCAACGAGGAGCTTCGGGAGGCGGCATGAGCAAAGTTACAGGCAATATGCAGATACAAACTCCCGAAGGCGTGGCGGTCACTACGACGCCCGCCACTGGCACGAACGACGACATTGATAGCTTGCGCTATGAAGTCTCAGCACGAACCCTGCAGATCGATATGATCAGACCCAACAAGGAGAACGAAAGCCTGGGACCAAAAACCGGGGTTCGCATACGCCATATACCCACCGGATTGATTGTCGAGCAGACAAAGGATCGGGCCCAATTCCGAAATCGTGATAGGGCCTTAACGATCCTTCGGGAACGACTGGCGCAGCTGCAGCAAACCGAGGCAGGAGAAAGATAATGTTGTTCTGGATCTGGGCTGGTATCTTCGCATTGGGCGATTTGACAGAAGAGCCCGCACCGCAAGGCCAACGAGACTGGTTAAGACCAGATGATTGTATGACACAAAGCTGACTATATGACCTTTAACCGAGCAGCGTTCACAACCAACACAGCCATTGGTTGGCTTTTGAAAGCCAGCCTTCTGGTGCTTGGAGTCGCCCTTCTGGCCCCGCCCGAAAGCCTAGTCCGGGTTGGTTTTGCGTGGATGAAACAAAACCCTGCAGGCGCATCCGCTCTTCTAACGACCGTTGTCCTGGCAACCCTTCTAGCAGCCTATTACCGGTCGAAAACTCTCCGAGTGAATATTAGCGACCTGGTGATTGATTTTGAGGTCGGCACCCTTGTTCGCAAGCGTCAGCGGATCAAGCTGGCAGATATCCGGAACATTAAATCCCATGCCAATCTCATTGAACAGAAGCTGAGTGCCGCAACGCTGAAGCTTGAGACCGTCGGAACTGGTGGTGTTGATATGACGCTCCCTCAACTGAACGCTGAGGATGCTGAGGAACTACGGCAACGGCTTTCGCCCCGTGGAAACGACGACGAAGATCTGATCCAAGCTGCATGAGCTCGCGCTACGTTCTCCGGAACTTCTTGTCCAACTGGTACTGATGGAAGTCATTGTAGCAGTCAAACGGTTCGCCTCGTTCCCGCTCTGCTTCCACAAGAAGTTTAAACTCGTTCAAATCTCCACAGCTCTTAAACAAAGGGTGGCTGTGAGCAATGTCGGGCTTGGGGTTGCCAGTCTGTGAGCCTTTAGGAGCCACTGGTGCTGGAGTGACATCCTTTATCGTTCTTGTAGCACTGCTGAAATTCAGTTCAGGCTCAACATAATCGGCCGCCAAAGCATCCATCAAATATGCGGGTGGGTTCTTTATTGAACCGTCCTTGTGCTTCTTTTTTACATACGACAAGTTTCGGGCAATACGATCTTCATCATAGTCTGTGAAGATCTTGCGAATGGTATCTTGCGAGACACCCAGCCCCAGAAGCTCAGGATAAAGGGGGTGGTTCGGAACATGCTCAAGCGTTGATCGGGTCTCCCAAGTAAATTGTATCGCTACAGCCTTTCGCTGGAAGCGTATCACCTTGAAATCAACCTGTTTGAACTCGGTGAAATCCTGGACTTGTTTGATCGCTGGCGTCAACACGCGCTGCTTAACATTATTAAACCGGGTATAGCTGCCAGTACGATTGTCATAACCCATGAGTTTCGGAAAGTTTTCCCAGGCCGGGTGACTCTTTGTCATCTCAGGATCGAGACTGAACGTTCGTGATTTGAGTCCCTCATACTGTTTCAGCAGCTCAAACAGACGAATCGCATAGTTGCTGGTCATCCTGAGAATGGCCCCCAGCTCATACAGTGTGTACTTGCCGACTAGACCGATCAGAAAAGGTTTCAGATCTTCACTAAAACGAATGCCAAAGTGGCCCTTCTTACACCAAGCTTTGGTGACCCACTGATATAGCTCAAATTCGCCGGTCTCATCGTTACGGATCTCAACCTGCCGTTTCATTAGATCTTTGGCAATACGGTTCAAATCCGTGTAAGAGCTTGTTTCAGAGGCCCCAATAAGCCGAACAAGGTCTGGTACCGCAAACACCTGCTCAAATAGCTGGGTCTGATCCTTGCGAATCTGAGCCATCGCGACCAGAACTAGCTTGTGGGCTTTCCCAGTCAGTTCGTACTGCGCTTCTACCAAAGCGTTTGCTTTGACAACCTTTAGGTTAGGCGTTTCCTCATCAATAAGGGAAAGCTGTCGCTGGTCGTCCATGTCAAGAGCTACCTCACCGGTCATAATCTCTTTAAGCCTCAATCGGTCTTTGGTCAGGAATCTCGGTTTAGTAAGCCTGGATCTCACGGAAAGTGAGGTGGCCAATCACTGACCGCTATCGATACCATGCGGTCAACAAACGATCAACGCTTGGGTACCAAATACTACTTTATTAATCGCGGAAACTACTTTATTGATTCTTCATGCTACATTTTTGATTATTTTGCCGCCTGATCGCTGAGAATGGGTTCGGGCATGAAGCAGATCTAATGGCGTGAGGCCCATCGCCAGTCTCAAATGGCATTAAGTGCTACATTTTTAATCATGAAGCGCTTGAAAACATCGGAAATGTAGCACGAGTACCAATCTCCCCTCAGACGGTAGAGGAAAATCCCGTATAGGCCCCCTGATTCCGGGCGTTTCAAGCGCGCTGGAATCCCTCAATAAGGAATGCTCTCTTCATAAGCATCAAAAATGTAGCATTTGAGGATCTGGAGCCGGCCTCATCACTGGAGCACCAATCGTATTCACCCAGGGCAATGCTACATTTTGAATTAATGCTACCGAGAACCATTAGAAATGTAGCACCAAGCTCGATGAGGTTACGCCGGGGTAGGTTTATAAGTAGCCAAAACGGAGCAACAGGGGATCTGAGGCGGGGCTTATGCTACATTTTGAATTACTCGCTCCCCGCAAAGCATCAAAAATGTAGCATCAAGAATTCGAGAGCAGGTAACCAGCAACCTCATATCGAGTAGCAGACTGTTCTAGCGCTACATTTCGAATTATACACTCTCCAATCCATTGGAAATGTAGCACCAGGAGCACAGAGGATGTATTACTCACCGTGATTCGTGCCGAAGACTGGGGCTGACTGCTACATTTTTGATTAAATGTTTCCACTCAATCATTGGAAATGTAGCATTAACGACGCTCCACTAGCTGACACGCAGGCACTCGCAGGGGCAGCATCGCTCAATGCTACATTTTTGATGAATTCCGAACGCACGGGAATTTAAAATGTAGCATCTAGCCCTTACATTCCATTGCCGATGTCCCACTTACTCAATGAACTTCTCGATCACACTATCTGCCCCAATCAGCGGGATAATACGAACCAGAACCTGATCCATCACACCGTTCTCAGCTTTGGTGATGAAGTCCGCCTTTCGGTCTTTCCAGGACAGCGTTTGAATGAGACTCGAAGCGACAACCGAAGGTTTCTCCAGATTGTCCACGGCAACCTCAGTCGCGGTACCGCGAACGCTTGTGCTGATCGGGCAACAGATCAGCAACCCGGTCTGTTTGTTGTACTGCTTGGAAGACAGCACAAGTGTCGGTCGGTATTTACCGATTTCCTTACCCTTGGTGGGCTCGAAGTCCAGCCAGATAATGTCGTTGCGGTCAGGGACGTACTGAGCCATTAAGCCCCCATTTCAGAAGCTGAAGGGTCCGCAAGCTCATCCGCATGAGCCCCATGGGCATCTAAGCCTTTCAGCAAGTCGGCTTCGGAGAAGGGAAGGTTCACCCTACGCGGAGCCTTCTGGACAGCCTCAATCACAATCTTTCCGGCCTTTACGTCAATGCTGATCGGGCTGGAAACATCCAGTTTGGCTTGTGCCAGGATCTTGCTGGAAAGACGCACAGCAGCGCTATTTCCCCAGCGTTTGATTTCGCTTTGCATGGCAACCTCGCGTTGATGCTTGTAGCTACGTATGTGTCTACCTTAATTTCGACAGCATTATGTGTCAACATCTGTATCTACATGCCTGTAGGTTTTACACCGCTCCAAGTTGCGATCAAGCCTGGAGGCCATCATTGTCGGCCTGATGCTACATTTTTGATGGAAAGAGAAGGCAAGCTCGCGGGTTAATCCTAATGAGAAAAGGCCAATGCTACATTTTCAATTAGGGTGAGATGGTGTACCAGCGCCTGTGGGGCTTTGATATCGTCCACAAACTTCATCTGGACTGAGGCCATCATTGTCAGCCTGGTGCTACATTTTCAATGAAATGGGGAGCCAAGCTCGCGGATTAAGCCTAATGAGAAGAGGCTCATGCTACATTTTCAATTAGAATTGCCTCCCAACTCATTAAAAACGTAGTCAGAACCATTAAAAATGTAGCATGGGAAATTTCAAAAGCAGCACGAACTCTGTTTCTGAGCACAAAGAATCAATTTGGTAGTTTAAAGTGCTGAAAAATATGGCCCAGAAGATTAAGAATGTAGTGCGAACCATCAATAAGGTAGCCTGAAACCAACTCAAGGCATTGAAATAGAAAGAGAAAAAAGAGCCTAAATAGGTTAATGAGTTAACCTAGAAATAGGAAAACAGGCGTCTCTTTTGAAGGGGATTTGAAAAGCGTTAGTGGTTGCATCTCAGACGGGCGTGAGACCCTATATTAGTTCAAAGTCCATCACTGCTGGAAGCCCACTCTAAACAAAAATATGACAACAAAACTGATCATGCCTACAGCCCTCAACGCAACTGATGCAATCAGTGCCAAGAGCTTCAAGAACCCAGTGGTTCGATAATGGAATACAGCACAGGATTGCCAATGAGGGGGCTCATCCCCGTTCTCATTGAAAACCTGAGGAGTTTTCGCGATGGCTGGTGGTTGAAGCTCCTTTTACTGGCAGCAGTTTTTGGTGCTACTCCCGTTATTCGTTCCAATACCGTCCTCGTGTTAACCATCACAGGGATAGCGATCAGCATCTATACAGTCGCCCTCTGGAAGAGCTACCGGTATGAAAGATCCGGGAATAATTTTCACATTCGATCGGGGCTGGCTGAAAAGCTTCGCGTTCACCTGCACACGTCTCAAATCAGCAGAGTCGTCCTGGAACGAAACCAATGGTGCCTACTATTAGGCCTGGTCAATGTCAGCGTTTACACCGAAGGAAACAACGAGAGCTCCGCAAGTATTCAATACATATCCAAAGAAATGGCCCGGCAACTGGCCGGAGATCTGCTCCCTAAAGACAAAACAGAATTGAAGGACAGCGTGTTCTACCATTCATCATGGTTAGATGCGCTTCGGGGGGCATGCCTTGTTCCTTCTAAGCAGCTAATAATGCCGGCATTGATTACCTTTGCGATAGTAATGCCCGTTCTGAACTCTTCAATCGACCGCCCTGATGAGGCGATCCTGAAAGATGGAGCAGTTGATCAGGCAGCGAGCCTATTCACCACAGCCATTTCCCCAGGTGCCATCAGTTTTATCATCGTCATGCTCATAGTCTTGGTTGTCGGTCTTTCAATCTTGGCCCGCCTCTTTATCGCCTTTCCCTCATTTTTAGGTACAGAGATAAAACTACGGGACAACCAGATCTTTGTTCGATCTGGCATATTTAGCCTGCGGCAATGGCGCTTACCACTCGTTGATATCGCTACTGTTGAGGTCAGAAACGGCTTCTGGCCTCGATTGTTTGGTGGCTCTGCTGTCTTGTTGCAAACCAGAGGCGCGGAACTACAACCTGGCATCAAGGGAAATTATCTGCCCTTTTTACCTCATGAAAAAATCGCGGAACTATTTGAGATCACCGATCTGAAGCCGGTTGAATTGCCCAGAAGAAAACTAGAACTTTTCAACTTTCTGGTTGATGCAGGGCGCGTTCTGTTAGGTGCAAGCCCGTATCTGATTGCTGTGGCTCTCTTTCTACCCGTGACATTCTGGACAAGTCCAGCATTGAGCCTTTATGCCGCCGAAGCCGCAGGACTATTTCTTGCTCTGATGCTCTGGCGCTGGCGGCAGCACTGGAACTCCGGGATAGCGGCAACTGAAACTCACGTTACAGTTGGCCAGCGGCGATGGACGAATAACCACACTACAGCTCATATAGATGACCTGCATGGCATGGAGTGCTACTCACTTCCGCTGGCCAAAGATCGACTGCTTGCGATTCGCCCTGGCCTTCCTGCGGTTGACCAGCACATAACCGCCGTATCGCCATGGAGCCCAGAAAGCTGCATCTCTACCTGCAGAGCAAGATAGATCTGACAGCAACTACGGACTATTGCGCTTTCTGACCCCGTGGAACGTTTTGAGCTATTTGACTTAGTTCTGGCAACAAAATCGCATCCTCTCTGGATTTGCGCTCGCAAAACAGTGGGATCATGCCCTCTGATGACTCATTGAGCGCTGGAGGGCACATGATTTTTGATTCTGAAATACAGGCGACTAAGTTGTGAGTTGGGAACCTAAAAATCACGATGGCTTATTGATAGCCGTAGAGATCGAACTCGACAATGATGTACACCTAATGCCATGTCCACTGATGAAGCACGCAAGCGGTCGCACAAACTACGACGCTATCCGGCAATACTTCGGGAAGCAGGACTACTGTGTCGGCCAAATTCTATCGATCCACCACGGAATGCTCAGCTTCCTGCAAGATCAGCCTCAATGACGTGTGGCCAGATAAATTCATCTACAAGCTGGTACGTGAAGATTTTTCTGGTAGCAACAGTATGCGCTGCAATGGCGGGTTTTAAGGCCGAGATCGTTGGTTTTCAAGGAACGGGGGTGGTTTATGTTTCAGCCGCAATCGCGTTCATTGCTTCAATGGGCGTTTGTGCTGCACTTAAATTCTGTAAGGACATAATAGCGTGAACCTTCTGGCATTAACGCTACGCACGCCAAGTACGAAGGAGCTTGTTGGCATCGGTGTGTTTCTGACTGCAGTAGCGCTGATTTTCACTGGCTTGCACTTTTCATTGGATGTCTCGTCCATAGCTCTCCGCAAAGCCTTTTTCGTTGTTTCTTCGTCGATGATGCTTGGCTCCGTCGGTATTTCCTTGGTTCAAAACGGGTGGCGTGTTCTTCCGATATACATGCTGGTCACCGGTTTCGCCATTTTTGCTCTGTAATCGTCGGCCAGCTACAAAAAGCCTAAAGGTCGCTTACCTTCCACACGTTGCATTTTCGAAATCACCGATACGATTTAGCTAGAACCACGGAGCTTTATCATGAATCGTATCGGTCACCACGCAACAGGCGCTATTTCAGGCATTGGAGCCGCGTCTTACCTCGGGTTGCTTCAACCAAGCACCGCAATTTCCGCTGGTGTATGCATCATAGCTGGATGGCATGGAGGTGTGTTCCCAGATTCTGTAGAGCATGTCCGAGGACGTTATTGGGTCGCCCACCGTACCGTGACACACTGGGTCCCGGCATGGATTGCTTTAGCGGTATGGTTATTCTGCAACCCAGAGGCCAGCGCCCTCCCCTACCCCGGTATTACCTATCCTGCATTAGTCGGGTTTTCAGTTGGTGGTATCACGCATCTGGTTTTTGATTGGCCAAACCCAACCGGCATTCCCTGGTTACACCCGTGGAAGCGCCACTCTTTGAAGCTTTGGAAATCGGGTAGAGCTGACACCGTTCTGATAGTAATTTGGGCTACGGCGATTAGCTCAATCTCCTACTCTCAGATCTGATCATGCTTTGTCACGACAAAACAAAGCGTTTTGGTAAAAGAAATAGCGCAAACCTTTGCCAATTATCCGTCCTATATCACTACTCTTATCCCCAGCTATCAGCACGTCTACGGAGTCAGGAGCCGAGAAGATGAAAAGCTCATTTTGGATGGTTCACAGCCGCTATGGCGATGTTGGAATTGAACTCTACATGCGTTTGAGCCGTGATCAACGAATTACATTCAGCGCACTTATGGCGAAGGCTGAGTTGGAGCGAATGACCGCTCGCATGATCGATGCCCTCTTTGGCATAACCGATCTGTCCAAAGCGCCAGATGCTGCCGGGAAGAACAACTGGCTCTCATACCAGGAGTATTCAAGGCGTGCGGATGAAATGCTCATCCAGACAATGAGTTATCGAGAACGATACCTCTCAATGGCAACCAACACTCGTCAAAGCAGGTACCACTCCACATGGGGTGAGCTCATATCTTCCGATCATCAAATGACCAACTCCGTGATAGCCACACAAAACAGGGCGCTCCTGACAGACAAAGCATAGTTATCAACAGCTTTGTTCAGGATTTCTGTGGATAAGAGGGTTAACAGTAGGAAACAGAGGGTACCAAATGGCAAGCAGCAAAGTGGTTCTGCCTCCCGAGATAGCAAAGTTTGATTTCCATTCGAAGCTCGGATTCGTAGCTCTTAAGGCCTTTTTCCGGATCTGTAGTGACTGGAACACAACTATCGATGAGCAAATGAAGTTGCTCAACGTGGGATTGATCGAGCTGGAGGATCTCCGCAAGACACCAGCTACTCCATTGAAACGTGAGCAGCTGGTTCGAATTCGATGCTTCGTCCTGGTTTATAAATCTCTTGTTGGAAAATACAGCAGTATTCCAAGAGCAAATCGAGAGGTTCGAGCCCCGAAGTCTGGCCAGCCCTTTTTTGGTAAATCACCACTCCACCTGATGCTCAACGGCCATTTGATCGGCATCGCAACTGCCTGCAAAGCCATCAGTGGTGAAGTCCCAGAGGTTGAGGGTTTTAAGAAGGCATCCTG
Organism: Marinobacter sp. F3R08; assembly: GCF_018860425.1. Classification (GTDB taxonomy): domain Bacteria; phylum Pseudomonadota; class Gammaproteobacteria; order Pseudomonadales; family Oleiphilaceae; genus Marinobacter. Next base: position 29,236 of record NZ_JAHKPI010000002.1, read on the forward strand.
ATCTACCTGCCATAAACAGAGCGCCAGGCGCTGACGTGGGGAGCGTCTGCTCGCTCCCTTGCATATTCATAACCAGTGATAACTTCAATTTGATATCCCCAGCTCGAACATAATGAAAGGGAGTAGAAACAGTATGAATCGCGCAAAGCTTGCCGTTGCAGTATCGATGGGGTCGGCGATCGTCCTGTCCTCCGGTTGCGCTAGCTTCAACAACACCATGAGCGAACGCGGAGGTGTAATCATTGGAGGTATCGTGGGCGCGGCAGCCGGGGCTCTGGCATGCGACGGAGATCCCGGTTGCATTGCAGTCGGCCTGGTTGGCGGCATGGTGTTGGGAAACCTTTACGACAAGCGTCAGGAGGAACTCCGGAAAGTAGCGCAAGAGAAAGGGATTGCCCTGGAAACGAAGTCGGTCAAGACCTTCAATTCCAGTAAGGACAATGGATTTGAACTCTCGATCAACGAAGGCGGTATGTTCGAGTCAGACTCTGCCCTTCTGAAGACAAGTGCCCGTATGGACCTGATGTCTGTCGCAACGATCTACCGCGATAAGCCGCAAAAGATTCTTGTTATTGGGCACACCGATGCTTCGGGGTCTGACGCATACAACCAGACGCTCTCTGAACAACGTGCACGCACAGTCGCAGAGCTGTTCCATGAAATTGGGGTGCCGTCTGATCAGATCTATTTCCAAGGGGCCGGCGAATCCCAACCGGTAGCAACTAACGATACCTCTGGCGGTCGCTCTACAAACCGTCGAGTAGAAATCATTGAAATCGACTCCGAGGAATCGTTAGCCGCCTACAACCTCCAACGCCAAAAAGACAAACGCTTTCTGGCGCACTCCAATAAGACCGCAAGCGAGAAGAAAACGATTCGTGAGAGGGTCCAGAAATCGCCAGCGCCAGTCCAAGTGCCGGAAGTCGTGGATGTCGAGCCTGTCGATGAACCAATGGCTACACCATCGTTTCAAGCCATGGTCGATTTTGGTGGTCAGCCCGCATCGGCAGATTTCACTCAAATTCAAAAGGCCGCTGGCAACACTGATTCAAGTTCGAATGGTATTAGCTTTTCTGTGTTCTCTGAAGCTGTCGCATCACCCGGAAATGACTTGTCTCCCTGTTATTTGGACTCGCCTCGGGTTACTGGAGACATCAAAAATCTGGGTAGCGGGGAAAAACTCGAAGTATCAGAACTTGATATGGCGGATTACTGGCCCGGCCTCAACGGGAACGTATGGCTGGATACAGTCAACGGACACATGATCGCGTTCGATGAGCTTCGGATCAAGCGTGAAAGTGGCAAGCCGGAAGGTCGCCCGATTGTTCGAATCTACGAGAACGTAAAGCAGGACAAGACAGCTGATTACGTAGCTGAACCACACATTGAGGCTTATCCAGGGGAGAAAGGCCTTTTGATGCGAACGTACTTTGCTGAAGGCCAGCCAGTTGAATGCATGGATGTTGTCATGCCCAACAACGGTGGGAAGACCGTCAAAGTCGGAATGTTCTATTACGGCGAAGGTGAAGGCCTCTACGAACAGGAAATCGCACTAAAGCGACTCCACTAAATAACGTTGAACAACTCCGCAGTATGAGGAAAAACAGATGGATAGCATTCTAAGTGCGATCAACGAATACCGTATTATCCTGGGAGCCATCGTTCTCACTATCATCGCAACGCTTCTGGTGAAAAAGTTCTGGGATGAAGTTTCATTCTTTTGGCTGCGGGTCAAAATGAACATGCCGGTCATCGGGAAGATAAGCCGGCTGTCTAAGCAGCCGGGGCGTGATGAATCCGGGTGGTTCCATGCTGAGAAGGATCTCTGCGGGGAGTTCCGCCCCTATTTTGCAGAGGTTGATAAAGGCCCCAAGTTTTATCATAACTGCAAGAGTTATCTGCGGAAGGTCGATGAACTGGGCCGGGAAAAGCTTGGTTTCTTTGGCTGGATGGCTATTTGCATCATGGTGTTCATTGAAGCAATGGGTTTCTCATACGTGCTGGCGGGTTTCACGATTCCCGGTGCTAGTGAATCTCTACAGCAGCAAGGTGCGGTTGGTATTGCTCTTCTGATTTCCGGCCTTCTTGTCGCCCTGACACATAAAACCGGTCACGAGCTGCATAACAATGGCCTCGTCAAAAAGGCACGTACTTGGTGGCATCAGAGTGACACTAATAGTGCAATGCACCCCAATACCAGCGTTTCCCTTGAGTATGACCATGAAGATGATAAAGACCCAGCGTGGCGGCAGATTCTCAGCCGTATAAACACAAACGCTGCGGTTAAGCCTTCGTACAAAATAACGGTCAGTACCGCGATCTTTGTCCTCTGTGTGGCCGTAGGCGCAACCTACGTTCGTGGCCAGGTGCTCCAAACCGAACAAATGGAGATCCATCGAGCAGATGTAGGAGCGATCGGTGAGATGGCTGAATCAGCGTACTCTGCTGACCCTTATGCCTCCGACATTCCAGCTGAACTTCTGGATAGTCAAACCAAAACTGATGAAGTCGTTGACTCCCAGATCATGGACGCCAATCTCAAAGGCGGTTGGGCAACGTTTATCGTTCTGGCCGTGATCTTTATCTTCCTGCAAATACTTGGTGTGCTCATTGGTTTTAAAACAGGGTTCGGTGGGAAAGAGTCCAGAACGGCATACGATTTCAGTCACAAGTTCAGAAACCATGATGAGTTTGAGGCTTACCATGAGCGGAAGCGGAATCTTGTGTCTCAAATCGCTCAGAGAAACCTGACTAAACTCCAGTCGAAAATGTCCGACAAGCTGAACGCGACTGCTACCGACAAAGCAATGGTGAAGACGCTTGAGGAAGGTAACAGTCGCACGTTCCTCACTTATGCCCGCAAGTTCAGTCAGGAACAGAATTCCTATGCAGTCGAATCGTCTATTGAGCGCCGTCAGCGAGCCGCTAAGCTGGCTGAAAGTGAAAACCCAGAACATGGGCCGGCTCCGACGAAGATCTCGTCAGAGGAGCCTGAGGCCCTGCAGAGCGACTCTGCGTCTGGGCATGGAATTCCCGAGGACGTGATCCTGACCTGGATGGATAAGCTGGGATGGGATCGTGAGAGAACCATTGACCTCCTCTTGAAACAGCGTGCGAAGAAAGAAGCCGAGCGAAAGCCTGAGGTATCCGAAGAAGAAGCGCTTCGAATGATGGAGGAAGCCAACCAATGATCATGAGCATCAGATCCGGAATTGCGAAAGCACTGACGGCCTGTCTGATCGCGGGGGCGGCTTCGGTCGCCCACAGCGTGGGCCGGGATGACTTCCCCTCCTGCTACGGGCTGCTTGGAGGTGCCATTGATCCATTGCCAGCGCAGCGCGAATTGTTTGTTGTGATCGATCAAACCCTGGAGTTTAACGTTCATTTGAAACGGCATGTCCACAGTAAGGTTCATGAATATTTGCAACCAGGTGACCGCATCACCGTTCTAACCTTCAGTGCATACGCTGAAGGGCGTTATGCACAAATGCCACTCACGGGAGCTCTTGATCACGAATTGGATGAGGATGTCCGGTTTAAGACAGGGAAGACAGATCTACGAAAGTTCGATCGTTGCATGGAGCGGCAAAAGGCGTTTGTGCGTGGCGCTATTGACGAAACCTTGAAAACCGCGTTTGCAGAGGCCAGCACTGACCTTCCTAAGACTGAACTGATGGGGTCATTGGTCAATTTCGGACAGGGCGCGATCAGTACCAGTGAGACTCCTGAGAAGGTGGTCTTGCTCGTCTCTGACATGATGGAGAACTCTGACTCGGTTTCGTTCTATGGAAACGGTGGAATCACTAATCTGGATGTTCAGAAGACATTGAGTCGCACAAAGGAAGTGGGCCTATTGAGCCAACTCGATGGAGCTTCAGTGAACGTTATTGGGGCTGGAATTTCTGGTAATGATGGATACCTGAGCCAAACTGCAATGCAAAACATGCATGCTTTCTGGAAGACTTACTTCGAGCATTCTGACGCCACGTTGGCCGGGTGGGGACAGCCTCAGCTTTTTGGCCCCATCCAATAACAACCTTCCCTGCCCGGTTTCTCCAGCCGGGCTGCTTTTGTGATCGGCTTAAGTCCCTTTGAAGCTGCGAGCCAGCAAGTTCATAAGATCGGTCTTCGTCATGGACCGAGTGTTTTCGTGGAGCTGGTCCAAGGCCATCTCGGCCAACCAAAACACCTCGTCACCGGTCAGTGGAATGAATAATCGTTTCCCCTGGGTTGAGAGATCAATTCGGAGAACCGCTTCAGATTGCCATTGAAGTGAATAACTCTTGTTTCGAGCTTCGCCGTGGTACTTAAACTCGATACTTGGTGTGATCCGTAGCACACAAGCGCAGAACCGTGGCAGTTCAGTCGAGCTCACCTGAATGGTCAGCTTCTCATCCCAGCGGACCTCCCCTTCAGCTGCTGGGGCAAGCTCCAGGTTTAGAGAGCTCTCGCGGTTGCGTTTAGTCGTGACCTTCTGGATGGTGCATGCCACCTGGGGACGGAAATACTTTAGCGCTTCTCCGAACTGACCATCTGCACTGGCGGGCTGTCGTTTCATTCTTTGGACACCAATTGGAGTTAACGTATTGACCAGAAAATGGTGTGACACCAACCGGCGTCAACATGAATAGGTTAATGCATCGGCTCGCTGATTTGGCAAAGGTATGAGCGAAAAAACGACCGCAACCCAGCCTGCTAGCGCTCCAGTGTCTGGGACAATAAGCCAGAACTAGAATCGCACGGTGCATATATGATTGAACATCTAATCACTTGGGTTACACAGCTGGCATGGCTATCACTATTCATCGTCATACCAGGGTTTATCCTCTACGTAGCGAATGAGGCGTGGTACTGGACTGTAGGCCGATATTCTCAGCGCATCGAACTAGCTACGGGAATAGTAGGAACGCCTGTCCACGAGATATCTCATGCGATTATGGTGAAGTTATTTGGTATGACAGTAGTTGAAATGGCTTTGTATAAGCCAGATCCCCAGTCAAAATCACTTGGCTATGTGAGCTACTCTTACCGAAGCGGATCGTTGCGACATGGCATAGGGCGATTCTTTGTAGGGATTGCGCCCCTTATTGGCGGTGGGCTAGCGGTTTACGCGCTACTATTGTCATCTGGTTTGCCGGTCCTTAACGATTATGTTCAATTCATCGACGGAGGCGTCTTCTCAGCATTTTCGGCGTGGATTGACCATTTGCTACATGCAGTTAACCGACCGACTGACGTGCTCGTTATCCTGCTATGCATTATGATCAGCACGCACGCCACACCAAGTAAAGCTGACATGGCCGGATCTGCGTCGGGTCTAATAAGTGTGGCTTTGGTCTACATTGCGTATCGGTTTCTAACTTCCCTGTTTCCCGTCATCTCGTCCCAATACATATATCCCTACGTGAATCTCGATGCTGGGGCTTTGTCTCTTGCCGCTCTCGTGATCCAGATGGCTACTTTCGGGGCCCTCGCTTCCATTTTCTTGTCCATGACGGCTCTGGGTCTCGCCAAAATTCGTTCAGTTGTTGCCAGAAAAAACGTGTTCGGACGATAAAAAAGCACCCACTCTTGCGAAGTAGTTTGCCCTCAGCGGTGATAATTCTCCCAATTCAAGGCAATGCAGCACGAGAGGACAAATCGCCATGATGACACCTGAGCATTACGTAGAAGCTATCTCGGTACCGATGCTCCCACGAGTTCACAATCCGTGGTCTCAGACGTGTGTAATGGAAACGAGCATTAACGGTGCTGAGGATCGGAAGGAGCGCCTGATTGCTCACCTCGATTGCACACCCAAGTTAATTCTGGTTGGTAACTCCGCTCGGTACCAGGAATCCAGGTTCACGGGGATTCCTTTCACCTCCGAGCAACAGATTCTTGATGGGCTGGTTCCACGAGTACAGCTCCCTGAGGGTGTTAACCGTCTGTCCAAGCGCGGAAAGCCTATGCGCGACAAAACAGCTGAGATTGTCTGGAAAGCGTTGTACGAGCACGGATTCGCGACAAGCACCATTCTTTGCAACACCGTGCCCTGGCATCCGGAGGGAGAGCGAGGTGCAGGATCGGATCGACTACCTACACATCGTGAAATTCACCTGGGGAGAATCTATCTCCAGTCGTTGATTGATATGCATCCTGATGTGCCTATCGCTGCAGTCGGTATGGTTGCGGAGAAAGCAATGCATGATCTGGGCGTTCATTACAACGGAATTAAAGACCCTGACATCGTTGGGTTCGACGAATTTAGGGAATCATTGGATGCAATTCTGGTGTCACTTGCATTTTCGAACGCCGTGGCATAGTCGGTATACATTCATTCGAGAGAGCGCCAGTCATGCCTACCCGCGAACAAAATAATGAAGTCACACTATCAAACACTGAAAAGGTGATCCTCGGGCTCATTTCAGCTGTATTGGCAGCTCTCGTGATGACAGCGCTACCTTTCACGTCAGCTGATATCGCCGATCACGCCTATCAATTCTGGAAAGGTTAACAATGGATAAGCAGGAAACGGTTGCAAGGTTGCTTGAGCAATATGCTGGTAATACGCCGCAAAAACTCATCGCCCTTACCTATGGCAACGGGATCAATGCGATTCCCGAGGATCTTTCAGGTATACGCATTCGATATGCCCGTATTGGGAAGGGGCTAAGCGCAGACCTCTCAGATCTCTTGAACGCCGATTGCGGCATCATCGACATTCCGTTTTGTGATGCAGAAGCAAAGGTCACGTTGAAGCGTTTTCTGAACTCTATCAAAGGGGACAAGGACTACTTGGTCGTGACAGAGGCAACCGATCTACTTGGGCCCGAACTGGTCCAGTTGCTCGATGGCTTTCGTCCTCGACTCATAGTCACCTCAAATCGACTCACTAAATGCGCCTAACTTAAGGGTCTACATGCAGGGAATCAGATTCCGCAAATATATTCGTCACCAGTTTTTCGATCTGCAGCTGTTTGCCGCCGATTTGGAATCATCACTACGAAGTGATGGATGCGACTGCGTTAGCGCAAGCGTGATTGAGGAGTGTTTCGAGACGGCTCAGGTTTTGGGCTGGGCGGAAGATGGGGTTCGCTATGATATGGCAACGCTAGAAGGTTGCTTTGGCCTATATTCCCATGCCCTTGGCCTGATTGGCTCAAAGGTATACTCCGCAGATGATCGCATAGATTGCGGTACCTTGAGGGATGATGCGTGGGTTACGGACCAATGGCCAACTGTCGGCCCCGTGATTGATCATCTCAATGCTCAGATGGTTGAAGCCCTTGCAGAATCTAGTACAAATGAATACCACCATCTCGGTAGTGACCTGGACCCGGATTGGGGGAGAGTTCACCATTTCATTGACCAGGCGCTGGATCGACCGAACAGCTCAGATTCAACTCGTGCAGTGGTATACCGAATTCATTGAGAACGTGAGCCCCTCTTGGTAGCTGGGCTTGCATTTCCAATTCCCATGGGAAACTAAAACAGTAAAAACGAACTTATAGGAGCGACCAATGTCCCTACGCCGCACAACATCTATGTTAGCAGCCCTTGTTCTATCGGTTTTAATGGTTGGCTGTGCCAGCCAGCCGAAATCGCAAGCGTACATGCTTAATGAATCACTGGGCGGACACCGCATCCAGGATGAACCAACCAATGAAGATCATCAGCGTTCTTCCCCGCTGTTAAAGCACGGAATTCTCATTGCGGGCGCAAACTACGAAAGCACTGCTGGCCTGGGTTTGAGCGGCTTTGAATATGAAGGACTGGCGAATTCTCTCATTATCGCCCTGCTCGATATTGCGTCTCCAAAGAGCTATGAAAACACATGGATTGTTGGCCGACTGCCGATGAACGAAGAGCAAAGTGGTCGAGATCTCCACGGTGAGATATTTGATACCTACTTAGCCGCCGCAAAGAAGGTTCTCGACGAATCCGGTCTTGAATATGAAGCATTTGAGTATGACAAGAAGGTTCATCGCGGCCCTGAGATCGACCTTGATGATACCTATGAATTTGAGGTTTTCATCATCAACGCCCCGGAATTCAACTGTGAGTTCATGATTACGGACGAAGGTAAGAACGACAGCAACTGCGCCCTTATGGTTCGAGCTGGCGGTTTGGAGACTGGATACGCACCAGTTGGCCATGAACTGAATGGTGAAGAGTCTTGGGAGCTGCCTAGCCGTATGAGGCATGAGATCAAGTTCACCCTGAACAATGGCGGCTTTCTGCCCACCATGGAAATGCACAAACGGTTTTCTGAGGAGCTTCCAGGCTGGGCATATATGTTCATCCCTGATGCTGAAGCCTACCCAGTTTTGAACGTTAAAGGGGAGGCCAAGGGCTACCCGTACTTTCTAAACCAGGGGCAAGAGCTGCACTTCGTCAAACCGAAGTCCAAGCTTAAATAGAGCCAGTTGGAGGCATTACCTCAGATCCCGCTGAAAGGAGATGTCATCTATGAACAAGCGATATGCGTTGGTGGTTATCTACCTTTCGGCAGCTCTTTCAGCAATGGTTGGTGCTTTGTGGGCTGAAGAGCATTGCCTGGTTCTTCCACCTGGCACCAGCGAGATTCAGATCAAGACAGCAACTTTGGAATTGCTTGCGGAGCACACCCAAGATCGTTCAGTTCTTCAGGGGCTTACTGTGCTTGAGCAAGGCCGATTGTCCGAAGAAATAACACGGCGAGCTTATGGATTCTCTGAAGCCGGGGAAGTAATAGTTTCTCAGACAGAGGACGAAGTTCGAGTGTGTATGCAATAAGCAGTGTGGAGAATGATGATGAAAACTATTGCTACGTTGATCGTCGGGGCAACTCTGGGTTTTGCAGTAATAGGTCAGAACCCCGACCTGTTACCGGTTGCCCAACACGTTGCGGACATTGTTGAGAGTTGGATCGCCCAATGAATCACAGTGTGATCGACTCGCCGGCTACATTTGTTGTCATCAAAATCACGGCAGTTCTTGTTGGTCTGGTCCTGAATTTTCTCATGGTCAAAATTGGCCCCGCCCTACTCTATTTTAGCTATGGGATATCTCTGGAGATGGCGTTGGCCTCGCGTTCAGAACAACTTCCTGAAATGGTTGAAAGCACCGTTGGCTGCTTTCCAGATCACCTAACTATCTCACTAGATAGGTTGGATGTTGCGCTTAAAGAGTCCGTAACACTGTGCTCGGAGACCTGATTTATGGACGGCTCACAACGCAATATTCCCAAAGAGGTTAGAGATCTTCTGGTCGAATCCCGTTTCGGGATCTCTTTTCCTTGTACATCAGGATGCCAGATGAGATTTGTCGAGAATGGAAAAAATCTCGGAGGGTTTTATTCTTATCGACAATGGGGCGGAATTCGGCCTGCAGTGCAAGCTGCAAAATCTCGAAACCTTCAATTGCGGGCTCAGTTCGGAAGGACCAAAGCAGGCCGGCGCAGAATTCGCGAGTTCGCTAAGGCCAACTCAAATACTGGTGTGCTTGGAGTCTCCAAGAACGCTTATCTGGATAAGCGCCGAGGTGTCACCTATATCCGCTACATGGCGGCATGGAATGACCGTGGAACACCAAAAACACGCGGTTTTCATCTCTGTGAGGGTTCGTCAGGGGACCATCATTTCCATGCTCTGCGGACAGCCATTGCCTTCAGAAAGGAGTGGGAGCGTGATGGTGATGGGTTCGACCCCGCCCGCTTCCAACTATGGAAAACTAAAAGACTGTACGAACCGGGAGAGCCGGATCTCCCATCAGATTTTTGGGATTAGCTGGAATGAACCAGACCACACTAACCAGTGATCTTCTGGATGATCTTGACCTATTGCTCGATCAGATTGCTGAGCTATCTCATTTAGATTGTAACGCAGCTGCAGATCTCCTTTCTTACGAACTGGAGCGTGAAGGTGTTGGTCATACCAGAATGTGTGGATCAGTCGTTCAGGCTAGATCTGGCGAAACTGTATTTCCACATTGTTGGATTGAGCTTCCCAATGGCGGGATTCTCGATGTCCGTTTGCAGAAGTATTTCCCTTACGCTGATGATGTTCCTCACGGAATGTTTTGGGAAACCGAGGCGTATAGGTACACCGGTGCAGCGGCATTCAATGAAAGGATTCCTGAAGAACTGATTAAAGAAATTGCGTCATGAACATGTCTGGCTACGTAGGTGATTTCATCTTTCGCATGCGAAAGATCTCAGCCTGACTGGCCCCCTGCAGAAATCCGTTCTCAATACCCTACTCGTTTTTCGCATGCGAAAGATCTCGGTCTGATTGGACTCCTCCAGAAAGACGACCTTAATCCCCTACTCATTTTTCGCATGCGAAAGATCACCGTCTGATTCGGCTCCTCCAGAAAGACGACCTTAATCCCCTATTCATCTTTCGCATGCGAAAGATGCGATCCGTTTCTGGAGTGTCAGCATTACGCCTGTTACATAAGATTTGGTAAAAAAATAGGCAGCTACCTCCGCCATTGGGATATGGAACATCAGTACGCTCTTAATCAGAGATTTAAGGAGGTAATGATGTCACTGATCGCGCATAACAATGGAATGCCCAAGACAAAGACCTATGTCCGTGAAGACGTGTCTGAGGCGCTTGTGAAAGCTACCGAGGAACTTTACGAAGGTGAACGTAGGCTTCACAGGCGACGATTGTTCATGGGTTCAATAATGCTTGTACGGCGAAGCACCGATGTTCAGGCCACTTGGACCCAGGTATCTGCCGCTAACTTTTCTCGGAGCGGCACCCTGTTTGATTCCGTCGAGAAGTTCCTTACCGGTTCTAAGCTTTGGATAAAAATACAGCCAGATAGATCCTTAACTCACCTGGACGCATTTCTAGTTCCCGGTGAAGTTCGACGTGTGACGAAGTACGGGAACAAATTCCGAACTGGTATTCAGTTCCGCCCCGATCTGATCCGAGACCTTCGCCGACTGCAAACGGAAACGGCATTGATAGATTTCGAAGATTTTCTGGCCGCAATTGAAAATGTAAACGATCGCCAGAAATCTGCGTGCTGAGGATAGACTCATGAAACTGTATCTATGTGAGAAACCTTCACAAGCAAAAGACTTGGCCACCGTTCTTGGCATAGTTAAACGTTCGGATGGGTATATAGAGTGCAGTAATAATCAGGCTGTGACCTGGGCGTTTGGTCATTTGGCTGAACAGTTCATGCCTGACGACTATGATGAGTCGCTTAAGCGCTGGGAGCTGGACCCTTTACCGATTATCCCCAAGCCCTGGAAGATGAAGATCAAGAAGTCAGGCGCAAAGCAGTTCAAAGTCATCAAAGGGTTGATAGCAAAAGCAGACAGCATTTGTATCTCAACTGACTATGAGCGTGAGGGCGAGCTCATTGCACGAGAATTGATGTACCTGTGCAAGTTCAATGGGCCAGTCACAAGACTGAAGCTAACCGCTCTTGATGACACGTCGATTCGCAAAGCGCTAGCCGATCCACTTCAAGGACGTGAAACAGAACCTTTGTACTACGCTGGCTTGTCGCGAGCCCGAGCCGACTGGCTGGTCGGAATGAATCTTTCGAGGCTATACACTTTATTAGGCCGGGCAGCGGGTGGTGAGATCACACTTCATGTTGGACGGGTAGTCACACCCACTGTTGCCTTGGTGTATCAACGTGACAAAGCAATTGAAGAATTTGTCCCGTCACCATTTTATGAAGTGTCGGCGAACATCCTGGTACAGCGCGGTCACTTTAATGCGAAATGGGTTTGTCCTGAGGACATGGCTGATTCTGAAGGCCGTTGCATTAACAAGGGGTATGCACAGCAAGTTGCACAGGCAATTCAGGGAGCTCAGGGGAGAATTGCCAAGGTTACCCAGAAACAACGCAAAGAGAACGCTCCGCTTCCATTTGATATGACTAGCCTTCAGCAATATGGATCGAAACGTTGGGGATATACGGCTCAGGAAGTATTGGACATTGCCCAGTCCCTCTATGAGACACATAAGCTCATATCCTATCCACGTACAGATTCAAGATATCTTCCGGATTCCCAGCATCAAGAGGTATCAGGCATTCTACAAAGCCTTAGTCGGAGCGATCCTGACTTTGCGGGAATTTGCGCAGGTGCCGATGCAACAGTGAAGGGGCGAGCTTTTAATGATTCAAAGGTCTCAGCTCACAATGGGATCATCCCAACTCACAAGGTTGGGGATCTCTCGAAACTGAATGAGAGGGAAAGGCAGCTTTACGACGCTGTACGCAGGTTCTATGTGGCCCAGTTCTACGAACCGTATCAATTCGAGTCGACAGATGTTGTTGCGCATATTGGTGGAAATTCTCAGCAGGAACCCCAACAGTTCGTCGCGAATGGGAAAGTTCCCAAAGCAATGGGCTGGAGAGTTTTGTTTCAAGAGCAAAGTGAGCACGACCCAAAGGATGATGCTGAAGACGATGCCGAGAACAGCACGTTACCAGCAATGTCAGAAGGTGAGGGTGCTCAGGCAAGAACAGCGAACTTCTATGAGAAGATGACTCGCCCGGCTCCGCACTTCACGGAGGCAGCTCTGCTTGCCGCTATGGAAAACATCGCCCGCTTTGTTCCGGAGCCTCAGTTTAAAAGGGTGTTGAAAGAAACATCTGGGATCGGCACGGTGGCAACCCGAGCAGGTATTATCGAAGGGGCGATCCAGAAGGGGTATCTAAAGCGCGAAAAGCGGACACTGCGTTCAACACCAAAAGCAGCCGCTCTGATCAGCTTCGTTCCGAAGGTTGTATCCAGTCCTGGGATGACAGCTGCCTGGGAGCAAGAACTGGAGAAGATTGCTTCCGGGGAGCAAACCATGACCAATTTCTTGTCAGAACTTGAGCGCTGGTTGAGCAAGATGATTGAGAAGGTTAAGGCTAGCGGCATAGCTGATAACCCTGAGGTCAAAGCGGCACTGGCAGCAGAGAAAGGGCCTGCTTATGATTGTCCATCCTGCGGATCTGAAATGCGTAAGCGGAAAGGTCAGTACGGAGACTTCTGGGGTTGTACATCTCGCAGCTGCAACAAGACGTTCGATAATTACCGTAACAAGCCGGACTTTGACGGAAAAAAGAAGAGGGCGACGACCAAGAAGAAGGGGACGGTTAGAAAGAAAAAAGCGGCATAGATAGAGAAAACCCGGCAAGAGCCGGGTTTTTTTATGGTCGTGTAGGCTAATTAGTAGCTACAGTTCCCTGAATTCATTGAAATCTGTTTGTCTTGCACACAACCTGTTTCTTGAACGCTATGCACCTTCGTTTGATCTGAGAATTGGTAATCAGGAAACCATTCAGCAGAAGGCCCTCTACTATCTAAATGGGCTTGGCCTGGACCCACATAGCTCTCAAAGTAATGTTGGCCGGCATCACTGGAGATCCCCTGAGAAAAGCCCTCTGTGGCGCTCTGAACCGTGCTTTTCAGTTCATTAAAGCTAGCAGAGTAGTCCATCTGTTTGGCTGCGCTAAGCGCGTCTGATGGCTGCTCTGCCGTTGGCTCGCCATTTCCGAGTAAAGTGCCGGCAATAAAGCTCAAATCGTTAGAGACAAGCCAATGTTTAAGCGCGTTCTTCTGACGTTCTGGCAGAATAGAATTTAATGCCACCGGGGCCAACATTGAAACCGCAACGAACAGGATTACTAAACGAATCATCTTTCCCTCACATACCAGCTTGTATGATCGGATTATCTGATAAGAAGGGCAGGGCGGTTGGGGTAGAGGAAGCGGTTTTCTTGCCTGAAACGCAAAAACCTCCGTTCGGGAGGTTTCATGACATGAGATCTGATAAAGCTGTACGTGAGCGTTGCTCAGAGTAAAGAATCACCGCGAGCCGGTGTAAAGATGAACGACCTTGGCTTTGCGCTCATCTTCGGGGCGCGAATTGTACGGCTCCCCTAATGGTCGATCGCCAGGGCTCGATTCTGCGCCAATAGACTGGCGCATGATGTTCCAGGTTTTGAGTAGCTTATCTTTTTCTGCTCTGGTCAGTTGTTTGCTGGGATCACCAGAGAGCTCGATCGCCATTTTGTCGGCAATGCTGACCAGATCACTGAGCAGTTTGTCACGCATCTATGAACCTTATGGGTTACTGCAATCCTGATCAGAACTCACGGCAGATCATTAATCGCATAATAGTGTAGTCCTTCGCCTCTTCCCGCTTTGTCACAATAAAGCAGACCGCAAAGTAGCGCCAGTATGTCGTATATCGATACGCAAGTGAATGCTGTGAAACACCTACTTTCAATAGGTTACTTATATTACCGGTGAGATTTGACCCGATAGCACAAACCGGAAGCAAATTAACTTTAACTAACAAAGTCATAGGATGCTTTCGCATGCGAAAAAAAACATACCTTGACTGGCCGCCGGTAATGGACGTTGGCGTCAATGTCAGCTATTGTCCTGTTACGGTGCCACGAGCGGATAAAAGGATCACCAATGTCAGATATAGTGACTCGTAAAACGAAATGCCCAGTCATTTCGATTGCAAATATGAAAGGCGGAGTAGGGAAGAGCACGATCGTTATCCAGGCGACATTCGCTTATTCCTCAGATAAGTACCGCTTCCCAGACGACAAAAAGATTCTCGTCGTCGACATGGACCCGCAGGGCAACAGCAGCACCAGGTTGATGCGAAGAACAGATCTGTCGCAGTTGGAAGGGACTCGAACGCACGAACTCTTCAATGAGGATCTGGAGACAATCAAGCCAGTTAGTACACCTTGTGGGGCTGACTTGATCTTTTCACTTCAGAATGACGGAAGTCTTGATGATATCGAACTCCGGCCAATGGAAGTGTTTCTTAATCCGATCAAGCACATTGCTGATTTGGCACGATCGGGACGCTATGCCGCTATCATTCTTGACTGCCCACCCAGTCGCTCACGCAAGTTCACAGCGGCCCTTAGTTGCGCCACAGATGTCATCGTACCGGTAGAGGTGAGCGGTTTTGCAACAGATGCTCTGAGCGGCATCATGGAAAGTATTGAGATTGCTGCTGAGGTGAACCCAGTGGTGCAGCTTACTGGTGTTGTTATTAACAAGTTCAACTCCAGGTCTAAGCGCCATAAACAGGAGCGAGAGACCCTGATTCGCGTCCTGGGTGATAAAGTTTTCGACCAGCCGTTGGTAAATCGAGCACCGGTCGATGAGGCTAACGCTGAGGGTATTCCTGTGAGCAAAATCACCAGTGGCGCTGGTCGAGCTGCAGCCAAGGAAGTTGAAATAATTTGCAATGAAATTGCACAACGCTGCGGTATTGAAATTCTAAAGGGCAAGAAGCCTAAGAGAAGCCCAGCATCAGTGAAGAGAGATTGAAACGATGGAAAACAGCTCATTAACCAATCTTAGCAACTTTCAAAAACGCGCAGATCAACGGCGGCAGGAAGAAGCAGATCGCCAAGAGGTTGAGCAACTTATTAAGAACGGCAAAACGGTTCTCAGTGTTCATTGGTCTGAAGTCTACCCGAATCCCCAGGTACGAAAGACCTTTAAGAACATTCCCGAGTTGGCTTATACCATCGCGACTATGGGGCAAGAGTCTCCTATTCGGGTTAGGCCGAAAGATGATAAGGGTTACTGCATCCGACGTGGAGAAAGGCGTTGGAGGGCCTGCAAGTATAATGACTCCAACATCGACATCATCATTGATGATAAAGAACTAGACGATGTTGGCC
Source organism: Marinobacter sp. F3R08 (assembly GCF_018860425.1). GTDB lineage: Bacteria > Pseudomonadota > Gammaproteobacteria > Pseudomonadales > Oleiphilaceae > Marinobacter. The sequence goes on from NZ_JAHKPI010000002.1 coordinate 44,887, forward strand.
ATGAAAAAGCGATGCAGCTTATTGAAAACGTTCAGCGGGAAGATCTGACTCCCATGGAGACAGCCGAAGGCCTTGCTGAGTTGTTGCTGGAATATGGCCGGACTCAAGGAGGTTTAGCCAAAGAAATTGGCATGTCCGAATCCAAGGTCTCAAAGTATCTGGCACTTTTGAAGGCACCAGAATGTGTTCAGGAGCTGTTGGAGGCCGAGTATACGTCGGATCTCGAACTGGTTGGAATTCTCAGGAAGGTCCACGAACTTGATCCAAAGCGTTGCGAGCAGATGTGCGCTACCGTTATGGATGAAGGTATGTCGCGTGGCATGGCGACGGGAATTCTGCGTGCTATCAAGCAGGAAAAGAGTGACAAAGACCGGGCCGACGCGAATCCGAAGACCGGCAGTCCGAAGCTTGATGATCCTGGTTCGCTGGCTGAAGCGGAGCACGAGCGTGAACTGAATGAAGCAGGGCTCAATGAGTCCGGGCTGGAGCTGCCGCCTGAACCAGATCCTGAACCAGTCAAAACACCGGCTACTGCACGATCCCCGCAAGATCCGCACGCCAAGCAAGAGACGGCTCTGCTGAACAAGGACGGATTCTATGAACGTCGACCTGAAGACGCTATTTTGCTTTGTGAGATTGAACACAACGGCACAAAGCGCAAAGGCGTTTTGCAACTCCACCTTCTTGCAGATGAGGACGATGAGGTCGTGCTCAGGATCTCTGGAGAAAATGGAGAAGATGAGCTGGTGGCTTGTAAAGCGGATAGTGTAAAGCTCATTGGCTACAAGCAGTAAGGTGTGGAGAGATTCCCTGTTACAGAACGTAATTGGACGTTTGAGCTCTGTTACTGTCCTGTCAGGGAGTCTTTAAAAGCTCTTACTGTGGAGAAATTGCCTGTTATTGGCATCTACCCAGGCAGGCGTGATTTGTATATATAAAAAAATCAATTGCTTACAGGGTGATATCTCGTGGATGGCCAGAATTCAGCAGTTCCAGTCGATTGGATTGGTCTAATGGAAGTTCGCAAAACAGGCAATTTCTCCACGGCGGTAAGAGTCCTACTGGCCAGCAGGCAATCTCTCCACAGATATTTGAAAGGCTAGTGAAATCAATGATGTACGGAACAGGCAATTTCTCCACACTAACAGGCCTTTTCTCCACCGTTTTCAGGCAATCTCTCCACGGCTTTCAGGCATTTTCTCCACAGTGTTCAGGCAATTTCTCCACGGCTTTCAGGCAATCTCTCCACATTTATCAGGCAATCTCTCCACCGATACGCATATAACCTCCTGATTAATATAGTGGTAGAAGTGCCTCGAAAAGGGCCTAAAAGAGAAAAGAAGTAAAAGGTAAAAGTTAAAAGGGAACGGTTCTCTTGAAAAACGATTCAAAAAAAACACAGACCAGGGCGCGGCTGGTTGTCAAAAAGGCCAACGAACTGATTACGGCTCAGTACCGATTGCCATTGGTTCAGCAGAGATTGTTGCTGCTACTGATATCCCAGATCGAGCCTAAGAAAGCTATTACTGCGGAGGACTGGTTTTACGTTGACGTAGAACTGTACGCTCAGGTATTCGATCTCGATATCAATGGTGCCTACAAATCCGTTGGCAAGGCCGTACATGACCTGGCCGAACAGTGGGCTTTGCTGGAAGATACTGAGGGACAGAGAACCGAGGTCCGGTGGATCGGTGCAAAACGCTATCTGAAACGTTCAGGTCGTGTTGGCGTTAAGTTCAATAGCGATATGATCCCATACATATCGGATCTGCACGGCAGATTCACGCAGTATGAGTTAAGGCATATCGGCCAGATGCGAAGTGCCTGGGGCATTCCGTTTTACGAATTGCTTTCGCGCTGGCGGAACAAAACCATGCAGTATTTTCCGCTGGAAGCCCTTCGAGAGAAATTCATGTTGCAAGACAAGTACCCGAACTGGCGGGACTTCAAGCGCTTTGTCATCGAATATGCTATGACAGATTTGAATACTCCAAGAAGCGAGTTCGATGTCAGTTGGGAACCCGTTTACGGGGGAAACAAGGTCATCGGAATAAACGTTCACTACAAACCCAAGAAAACCGTGGTTGAAGAACGTAAGAAGATTGAGTCTGAGAAACAGGCAAGCCGTAAGTCCAAATCAAAAAACCCGCAGCCAGCACCATCCCAGCCGCAACAGCCGCATGCATGGGAGAAGTATGGATACCTCCTCCCTGGAGAGTGGGCGGATGCACTTCGTTTGAGTAAGGAGATTGATTTCGACGTGACGAGTTATGAGGAGTATCAGATGGCGAAGGAGAAAGAGAAACGGGGCGCTACAAAGAAAAAGAAAACAGGCGGTCAGAAAACTCTTTTCTAAAGAGGCGTGCAAAAAAACACATCCTCTTCGAAATTTTGAGGCCTCGCGCTTTGTAAGATTTCCTGAAACTAACTTTAGCCAGGAAATAGCCTGTGGCCGATACTACTCCGAAAACAACAGACGAACGCCTTGAGTCCATGCTGAAGGCGTTCATGCGTGAACACCGCTCAGACAAACGAAAATCCTTTATTCTTCGTCTTCTCATGTGGACCTATTTGATTGGTTCAACGATCGCTTTCGTGATCTTTCTCACTACGGGAAAGGAATCTCCTGCAAACGAGGAAACGGCCCACATTGCAAAAATAGATGTGATCGGCCAAATCAAGCGCAAAGGGGGTGTGGCTGCGTATCCAACCATTGAAGCATTGGCAAAGGCGTTTGAGAGTGAAACTGCCGAAGCGATCATCCTCGATATGGATAGCCCTGGGGGCTCAGCAGCTCAATCAGATCTCGTTTACCGCGAACTGCTAAGGTTACGCCAAGATCACCCGGAAAAGCCCGTATACGCGGTTGTAGGAGACGTGTGCGCAAGTGGTTGCTATTACATCGCAAGTGCGGCGGATGAAATCGTTGTAAATCGGACATCAATGATAGGGTCAATTGGTGTCAGGATGGATGGCTTTGACTTCACCGGGCTAATGGAAAAAGTTGGCGTTCAACGCAGGATTTTATCAGCTGGTAAAAACAAAGTGCTGACAGATCCCTTCCTGGACATGGACCCAGAGGTCAAAGCTCATCTGGAACAAAACGTCCTTGCCGAAACTCATAAAGTCTTCATTGAGGCCGTGAAGAAGGGGAGGGGGGATCGATTGGTTGCAGATGAAAACGTGTTTACGGGGCTCGTCTGGCTTGGAGAGAAGGCTATTGAAAAGGGGCTGGCGGACAGTCTTGGTAGTGTTCAAACAGTCATCCGGGACTTGGGTGATGACTTGGAGGCGGTGAATTATACGAATCGACCGGTACGACTGCTGGACTGGATCACTGGCCGCGCTGTCGAGGTTGTTTCAACCTTAGCGTCCGATGCCAAGCAGCCGCAACTGGAGTTCTAAGACAATGGTAAATCAGGATATAGCAACCAAATTGATCATTACGATCCTACACTGCGATAAAAAAGCCTGCTTAGCAGGCTTTTTGTTTAAATGGAACGTGCTGCAATCAACTTAGTGGGGGCAAGCAATCGGATTCCCATGCTCTTGAATGATGAACTGTTCACGATTGGACAGTTCTACCCCTTCACAATGCCGATCCGTAATGTCCTCGGTCAGCGATAGATCAGGTATGTTGCAATCAGCCTGCACTGGATCAGGAATCTGCGCGATTGAAGAGGAGAGCATCTGGCCCCAATCATCCTCAGTCATGGCATCGCCGTCAGAGCAAAATTTGTCCCAAAGATCCAGGTCATAGTGGCTCAAGTGGGTTTTGGTGTCAGTTGACTGGATGCTAGCTAGAACCAGCATTGCTCGATTGACGTTGTTGGCAATCACCCCTTGATCACTTTCACTCGTAGTCCGCTCTAGCTGTTTCAGAGCGTCGTATAGCTTCTTTTGGTCTGCTTTACTAACACTATTCGAATTGGCTAACGCTTTTACATAGCCTTTCAATTCTTCAAATTCTGCCGTTCTGCGCTCATCAGACATTACATGAATCGTGGCCGGCTGAAGGACGGCAGCTCCCCCCAGGCCTTCGTTCCCATATTCCGTAGTGGCAATGCTATGGATGTATCTTCGGTTGTCCTGCTCAAAAACGAGAGTTCGCTCAGTAACAAGCGTTGGTACCTTGTCGTTGCTGGAACAGCCGGTCAGAACCACAGCTCCAACGAGGGCACTCAGAAGCTTCTTATTCATGGGTGTAACTCCGTTGATCAAATGATAGGACCAGTCTAAGGAGTTGTTTTGGGGAAAAGTCGTGAAAGGAGGCTAAAAAACGACGCTTACTTGCACCGAAAGTAGTCGCTTCTTTGAAAAACTATGTTCAGTTCAACAAATAGTGATTTGGAAGCGATGCTGACGAAAATTCTGAGTAAGTTGAAAGATGGTGTCCACGCCACCAAGGAAGACGGCACTCTGGATCTTCCTCCAGTCGAGACCTGTTCGCTTGAGTTGTTAAAGCGTTCTGATGAACAGGTTCCCAAGACCTGGAAAAATATCGATGTCTATCCCCCCGTTGCCAAGGCGATACCTGCTGAGCCGTTGGACGGAATACTGTACCGGAACCGACAGCGGATTCTTGATATCAATGAGGCGCTAGGCCTGAGTGACAGTGACTTCGATACCTTGCTCATGCCGATTATCAGAAACTTCGCCAGTTTCGTGCATTTGTTACCCAGTTCGGAGAGCCATCACCACCGAGGTGCTGGCGGAGCGTTGCGTCATTCATTGGAAGTGGCATTCTGGTCCGCTCGTGCGGCTGAAGACATCCTATTTTGTCGAAACTCAGATCCAGTCGAGCGCCGGAAAATTGAGCCACTATGGCGAGTAGCGACATGTGTGGCTGGTTTGCTTCACGATGCTGGGAAGCCGATCGCTGATGTGACGGTCGCTGATGAAAGTGGTGAAATTTGGCACCCACTTCAGCAGCCGCTCTATGAATATCTAAGGTCCAAACGGCGCAGTGGATATTATATTTCGTGGCGCGGCGGTCGCTATAAACGCCATGAAGCGTTCACCCAGAGAGCCTTCGACAAGATTGTCCCATCGTCTTTTGTTTCGCACCTGATGGCCCATGACCCCAACATCATGTTTGCCATCAATGACGCGTTCTACACGCTCGATGATTCTAATCACATCTCCAAGATCGTTAACTGGGCAGACCAGGAATCCGTCCGTAGGGACGCGATGGAAGATGTTGAGCGCCGTACTGGTGGGGACTTTGATTATGGTCTTCCAATCCACAGGCATGTGTTCAATTCAATGCGTCGGCTTCTCCAGAACGGTAAATGGACAGTAAATCAGCCGGGCGCGAAAGTTTGGCACGGAGATGAGGGAACATTCGTCGTCTTTAAGCATGGTCTGACCGAGATAATCAGCGATATCAAGAAGGAAGTCGGCGTCACTATCCGCAACGATTCTGACGGTTTGGTCGATGAATTTATTCAACGAGGGCTGGTTTGTCCTCGATATGTTCCTGGTGGTGAACCGCAGAGTGAAGATGAGTTGGGTGAGTATTACCTTTACTGGGTAATCACACCGAAGATTCTTGAGTCGGCTGGTGGTGGCGACCCCATTAAATTGACAGCGATAAAAATTGATAGTGCTGACCGGCTCTTTCGCAGTGAGCCTCCGGCGACTGCAGATATTAGGGTTTGGTCGACGGTCGAGCTTGGTGGGGGATTTCAGCCGGAGTTTGGCTCAAGCCGCAGCATCGAAACAGTTCGCGGAGATGATGTAAATACCGAGACTGGGGAGGTAGTTGCAGCAGGGCAACCAGAAGCATCTGGAGCTATTGAATCTGAGCAACCTGCAAGTCTGTCCGATGCTTCGCCAGACGTGGATCAGCAAAACAAAGCGGCTCCGATTGATGCGGTCGACATGCCCTTTAGTGATCCTGAGCAGGCCCTGTCCTCGGCAACAACTGAAGATCCAGAGAAAGCTCCAGAGAACAATCCAAAACAGTCACTTCTGCATCGGGCAAAAACCGGTTTCGGAGGCCAAAAGCCGCAACCCAAGAAGCAAATCGCGGATAAGGTGCCGGAACAGAAGAATGAAAAGGCAGAGTCCACTCCCAATGACGTGAGTTCTGTGCTTTCCAGTATTGATGAAGACCTGGATTTACCTTTTGGCTTGTCAGCTGAACAAGGCGAGAAGGCGGGTGCAGAGAATGAATCAGATGTACCAGGCGCTAACAGTCAAACGAAAGCCAATGTTCCGGACAATGAAACGATTCCCGAGGTTAAAGAACCAGGAAAAGCAGTGGAATCGGCTGAAGTTGAGGAATCTAAGCCCTCAGACATATCGGCAACTAACACAGATAATGAGCAACAGGGTGACCGTGATGTCGTATCCACGAACAAGCGGCAAAGCAAGCGGGTACCGAAAAAGACCAGTGCTTCACAAGCTGCACTGAATCCTCTGCTTAGCAAGAAGCAGGGCCCATCGAAAAAAGAGCCGAGCAGTAAGCCTATCCCAGTAAAGAAGATGGGCAAATACAAGAACATCCGGAAAAAATCCTCGGAAACAGCGCCAATCTATAAAGCAGTGGATGGTGACCCTGTAGAGACCTTTAAGCAGTTCGTGATGGACAACTCTGCGACGGGTACTGGACAGATTATCGAGACTCTCGTCGAAACAGTCGTTACTCAAGGTGAACAACTTGGACGACGTTGGTTCATTGAAAACGGAAGTGTCGCCATTGCTTATCCTTCCGCATTCGAGGGAATCACCGACAGCTCAGCCGATGCGTTGAGTCGATTGGACAAAGCCAAGATCCTTAAAGCCAACCCCAAACAACCCATGTCCAAGGTGATGGAAGTTCACGATGTTATGGCCTTGGTCCTGGATGATCGCACCTCGTCAATTGTTGGAGCCTACCTGAAGGCACTGGAGAAGACGATAGACCCTCTGTACGTGCCTCCTCATCCTGATCTGAAAGTTGTGAAAAGGGCCATTGTCGCTGGGCCAGACCAAAAGGCTGCCAAACAGGGGCGTTCCAAGAATAAGACTGCAGTAAAGACAGAGAGACAGTCAGAAAACAGCAGCAACTCCGCACGAAAAAAACGAGGAAAAGGTAACACTACGGTAAAGCACAATGCCGCAAAGGAAAGCCGCCCGAATACCTCTCTGCCGAAAGAAGAGGGCGTTAGTGGGCGACACCAGATGGCGATTGAAGCGATGAGCGAACTGGTGGAACAAATGATAGCAGGTGAAGGTGATCTGATAGATGAGATCTCTATAGATGGCAATGACACAAGCGTGCCTCATGCCGTTGTGAACACCTTAAAAATCCGATACCCAAGCCTGAGCCAATCCCTGGCCCGTCAGAACTTTTGGAAAGCAGCTCAAAAACACGGATTCGGTTGGGATATCAACAAAGGCACTTATACATTGAGAGCGAAACAATCATGAGCATGAATTATGACGCCCATGGCTATGAAATGGCTTGGCGTCCGAACTATGAGTTCCGGGCTGTCATAGGTTGGCTGGTAGCAATTATTGCGGCAATTGCTGTGAAGTTCGCTGCGGGCATGCCTGCAGAACCTCTGTATATCATGATTGGAATCTGTCTGCTCATGGCACTGTCCCGCTCTGGTGATGCTGCCAGGCTTTACAAGGTCCATAAGAATCTCAAAGGCAAATCACTAAAGATCGTCGAACTTGACGAAGTTGTTGAACAGATTGAAGGCCATTCAGATGAGCTTTGGCTGGGATATGGGTTTGACTGGGGGCCACAACACGCGCAACGAGCTTTCGAGCTAAGTAAGCGAGATTGGTCAGAGCTGCGTGCTGATGAGAAGAATCCGGACATGGGAGTACGGTGGCTGCATGGTATCGAACTGGAAGAGGGCCCGATCTTCCAGCCTATGAAGCATGTTGAAGGTCACACCCTAATCACTGGCACCACTGGTAGCGGTAAAACGCGCCTATTTGACTTGCTCATCACTCAGAGAATTCTAGCGGGAGAAAGCTGTATAGTCTTGGACCCCAAAGGAGACGCCGAGACCCGTGAAAATATGCGCCGTGCCTGCAATCACATGGGCGATCCGGGCAAGTTCATTTCGTTTCATCCAGGGTTTCCGCAAGATTCAGTACGACTTGATCCTCTGGCTAACTTTTCCAGGCCAACAGAGCTTGCATCTCGGATTGCCGCGTTGATCGCTACCTCGTCCGGTGGTGAGGTCTTTAAAGACTTCGGACAGATGGCGATGAATAACGTTATTCAGGGCTTGTTGCTGATTGACGCTCGACCATCTCTCACTCGTTTGCGTCGCTATCTGGAGGGTGGTGTGGAGTCGCTCGTTTTGCAGGCAGTGACTAACTACATCGAAAGACAAGCGCCTGACTTCGCGCAGGATTTTCACGCGGCTCTTACTAAGTTTGAGAAAGCGCCTTTACATAAGAAGGCCACGGCTGCCGTTCAATTCTACAGAGAGTTTGTACAGGCGGAGCAGCCGAATAGCGATCTTGAAGGATTGTTGACGCAATTTAGTCACGACAAGGCACATTTCAGCAAGATGATAGCGTCACTCCTGCCTATCATGAACATGCTGACATCTGGTGATCTCGGAGCAATGCTCTCTCCAGAACGAACGGACCAGGATGATGAACGCCCGATCTACGACACGCGCAAAATAACTGAACGCAACAAAGTCGCGTACATAGGTCTGGATAGTTTGACTGATGGAATGGTCGGGTCAGCGATCGGGAGTATGGTGCTTTCAGATCTGGCTGCAGTTGCCGGCGACCGCTATAACTACGGCGAAAACCTTAGGCCAATCAACATCTTTGTTGATGAGTGCGCTGAAGTAATCAACGATCCCCTCATACAGCTCCTTAACAAAGGGAGAGGCGCAAAGCTTCGACTATTTGTGGCAACTCAGACGATTGCAGATTTCGAGGCTCGGTTGGGAGATAAGGCCAAAGCCACACAGGTACTTGGCAACATCAACAACAATATCAGCCTTCGGGTGATCGATCCCGACACGCAAACCTACATCACTGACAATTTGCCGTTAACCCGCATCAAGTACGTGATGCGGACGCAGGGCATGAGCTCAGATTCCAGTGACCCAGCTATGTTTGGCGGTAACCATGGTGAGCGCCTCATGGAGGAAGAAGCACCGCTTCTGCAACCGCAACTTCTCGGGTACCTCCCAAACCTAGAATACATTGCAAAAATAAGCGGTGGTCGTGTTGTAAAAGGCCGACTGCCGATCCTTGTTGAACGAAGAGAGAGCCAAGGAGCATGAGACAGGAAGCAAGTGTTGCAGAGCAACTCACACAGCACATATCCAGAGAGACTAAAAAGCTCAACAGACGGTCCAGCTGGATTACGAAGATTATGGAATCCCAATGGCCAACCTATTTGCTTCCAGTATCGAGAGTCATCGAAGCCCTGGGGCTGAGAAATAGAGCTGAGCTGGAGGAACATACGAAAGATCTTACGAACATGCTGGCGTCGGCCCTCAACGAATATCGCACGAGAGCTGAAAAGATCTGTGAGCGCAGTGGAGTGATGCCGTATGAGATTCCCGACGCTACACGTTACGCAATGTATTTAAGTGGTCTTGTCGATGAAATTGCAACACGGTTCGAGTGTGTCACCACAGCAGATTCAATTGAATTGAGAGCCCGGAAAAAAGCAAAGCCTGAGATCGCAAAGATTGCTGCGGTGCGCAGCGAAATTTACATGCTGATTTGCTCGGAAAGCCTGCAGGACTACATGAGAGAGACTGGAAATGAACAAACCATTATTGCTGACGCTGCTGCTGATTGCGCTTGAGGTGCTCTTTATAGCGGCATTGCTGCCCGGCAAGTGGTCAGAGACCGCTATGCAGAAAGAAGCCCAGATGATTGAGTCGATTTCGGGGCGAGAGCATCGTGACCAGGTATTGAGCAATGCAACCAGCTGGTACACGAAATCACTGGTAGATACCGGCGTTTGGCAAGCCATGTTCAACATGTTGATTCCCGAAGACAAACTACGTGAGAAGTCAGTCATCAAGGCTGACGGTTGGTTCAATGTTGTGGATGATCGCCTGACTGCAGTTCAACAGTCGGTGTATTTGATATTTGTTCGGGTATCTCTGTTATTCACATGGCTTCCCTATGTGCCTCTACTTCTTTTGCCGGCTCTCTGGGACGGGTTGATGACGTGGAATATTAAAAAGACGAACTTCGACTATTCATCGCCAATATTGCACCGGTATGCAATTCGAGGGGCGGCTGCTATCGCTGTTGTCACAATGGTGATGTTCATGATGCCGTTGCCGGTGGCCCCCATATATATTCCCATTGCACTGATGTTCACAGTCGTTGCAGTCGGTATTGCCGCAGGGAACCTCCAGAAACGAATTTAAGCCATGCTTTGAAGCACAGGGAGGTGCTAGGGATAGGGTGGGCAACATGAACAATATTCGAATACTGCGATTGTTCATTCTGGCATTGGTGCTTTGTGGTTGCTCTGAGAGCTCAGAGGATCTCAAAGTGCTGGCGAGAGATGTAATTACACAGCAATACGATTGGTCTGACGCGCCTCTTATTGAAATAAAAGAAATAGGGCTTGTTGTGCCTACGACAAAGCCACCGCGTGAGTTTCTAAACGAACGCTCAGATGTATGGGAGTACCTGGCAGTAAATGCCCAAGTAGTCCTCAAAGAGCCTACCTATCACATCGTGAATAGACGCCTTTTATCCCCGATGGACAATCGCTATAAACTGATACTCAAGCAAGCAACACCCTCAGATTATGAAGGCGTACTGGTTGGTAAGATCCGAAAAATAGGGTCATACGTTTCAGGTTTCTACGCGCACTCGATTCATGGGGACCAAAGCCTGAAAGTTGGCAAATTCCTGTCTTCTCTTAATCCGTCCGGACAGCATGAAATCCAGATTCTCGATGCCGTGATGTTTGGTGCGAGTAATAATTCAGACAAAACGGACGACCTGGACGAGCTTCAATCGAAACTGAAGACGGCGCATGGCCTGGACGTGAAAGTCGATCGGATTTGAAGCAGTAGAACATACCGAATGACTTGGCCTTAGAACCCAGAGCTGCTAATCAGGGTTTTCTCGTGTAAAGGCGGAGTAGTGGGTTAAAAAACGCAGCAACTCTCCCCTTATTGACCCGCTTAAGGCTAGACAATGCTCCCATCAACATTTGGGAGTTAATCAATGCGCAAGCCAACCAAGATTCCTCAGCGTGTAGATGAGTTTCCGCACTTTTTGCTGTGGTCGCTCGATGAGATGGCACCGCTGATGTTCCTAGTGATTATCGGAATGTTGTTTGATGCCCTGGGCCTGTGTCTTCTTATCGGGCTGGTGGCCACCAACGCTTACCGACGAATTCGTGAGAACTCACCAGACGGCATTCTTCTCCACACCCTCTACAAGATGGGCATTCCGCTAACTCGCAGCAAAACCATGATCAACGTTTTTGTCCGGAGGCTATTTCCTTGAATCTAAACAATTTCAAACAAAGCTATGTGTCACTGGTTGAGGGGCAGAACTGGACCAGAATGATGCTTGCCGTTGCAATCGTTGCCTTGTTGATCGCCGTATTCTCGCTGGCTACTAAGACGGAACGTGTTGTGCTCTCGCCTGTGACGTTGACCGACGATGCCTGGGTAGAAGAAAACTCAGCCTCGGAGAGTTACAAGACCGGGTGGGGAGCATACCTGGGCATGCTGATGGGGAACATCACCCCAAATAAACTCCTCTTCATTAAAGAAAGGCTTGAGCCACTCTTAGCGCCGGATATCTACACCGAGACAATGCAAGCCTACGAGGCTCAAGCCAAGGATCTGAGGGATAACCGGATTGCGCTTCGATTCGAGCTTCGCAGCGTGGACTACGAGCCGAAGACCGACAAGATCTTTGCCTACGGCTACCGGTATGCAACCGGTTCTGGCGCAAAGGAAGAACAGCGCAGTGAGCGAACCTATGAATTCAAGATCCGTATTCGGAAGTACACCCCCGAAATCACAAGCATAAACACCTACGAAGGTAAGCCTCGGACCCAGAAGATGCTGCGAATGATGAATCGCTCGGAAGGTAATAACTCATGAATCTGAAACAGAAACTCTTGGCGTTAAGCCTTACTGCTGCGGCACCGGCAGTGTTGGCACAACAAGCGAATGACATGCCGACCTCTCCGGTTGTTGCAACGGCTGACATGTTGCAATCGCAATCCACCGAAACTGGTGAAGACACAAATGAACAATTGGATGAGTACGGTCGGCCAGTAAGATCAGAGCTTAGCCCGTCAGATAATAATGGTCCTGCAGCATCTTCGATGCCGACGGCCCCAGCATCGGTGATGTCAGAGAACGTGCCAAGCGCTAAACCGCTGGCGGTTGGCCAGAAGGTCCATAATGTTGAAAAAATTTCTGAGAAAAAAGAAGCGCCACAGTACCAAACCAAGCCAGTAGAAGTCGTTACAAGCTTTGGACAAACCGAGTTGGTCAATGTAGCCCTGGGTCACCCCACTCGAATAGTGACGCCTTTTATGCAGCCGAACGTCCTTAAGATTGATCAGGACGCAATTGTTTCGGTGAAACAGAACGTGATCTATTTCGCCAGTGACGCAAAGACGCCAGTGACGCTTCATATTCGTGAGGAAGGTTATGAGGCTCAGTCGATTTCCCTAACATTGTTGCCGCAAAAAATTCCTCCCCGCGAAATCATCGTGAAAATTCCCCGCCAAGAAATGGCGGATGCAATCGCTTTTGCCGGTCGTAACAAAAAAGCTGAGAAATGGGAAAAGAGCGAGCCATACGAAAAGACGCTTGTGAATCTCATGACAACGTTGGCAAAGGGTGATGTCCCGTCCGGCTACCGAGTCCGAGATTTTCGCCCCAGCGACGAAGCGCCACTCTGCCAGCAGAGAGGCCTTCGCTTCGAGTTCAGTAATGGGCAGGTCATCACCGGGAACGATTTCACTGTGTATATCGGCACAGCGGTGAATGCTGCTCAACAACCCATTGAGTTCGTCGAAACAAATTGCGCCTCTCGTGAAGTCGCGTCGGTATCAGCCTGGCCGGAAGTTTATTTACTGCCGACCCAGAAGACAGAGATCTTTGTTGTCGACAAGGATCAAGGACCGGACAGTCGGCTACAACGTCGTCGTTCACTAATTGGGGGAGCTCAATAATGACTAAGTATTGGGAGAACATGGCCCCAAAACACAAACAGTGGGCAGTCATTGCACTGGCCATTCTCGGGCTGATTCTTGTCGTGAGCATGTTCGTTGGTGAGGCCGAAGACAGATATAGCGGTGGCGGCGATGACGAGGTTGTTCGCAATGTTCTGAACGAACGAACATCGCGGGACATCGGGATTGACGCCATGGCATCCCGGCTTCTGGAGGTTGAGAACAATCTTCGCGAGAAAACGGTAGAGCTGGAAGACACTCAGGTAAAACTCGAAGAAACGCGTTCTGCAGTGGGTGTTGGAAAGGATGTGGCGCGCCAGTTGGCTTCATTGAAAGAAGAAGTCGGACGAATTCGAGAGGAAAAGACTAAAACCGAGCAGGATCTTGAGCAGCTCAAGCGCAGTATCAAGGAAGGAAACCTTGATATGCCAAGCCTTCAAGAGAGTAATGCAAGCGCTGGCAATCAAGGCATGTCAGAGGTTACCGAGGGGGATGCTCCCATCGTCAACTATCAGACTGATAGCAGAACCGGTGAAGCCGACCCCAACGATTACTTTCAGAGTGCACCTGTTCCTCAATTTGGTGATAACCGAAATCAAAGTCCGAATGGCTCGCCGGGCCAGTCTGGTACCTCCTCTCAGGCGGACGCATCACCACGACGTGACCTGAAGATGACTACGGTTTCGGAAGCGCCACCCGTCTCGGAGGATGAAAGTGATCAGAACCAGGAAGGCGGTACCGGCATTTATATCCCTTCAGGATCTCTTCTCTCTGGGACTTTGATGACTGGTTTGGATGCACCGACAGGGCAGGGTGCACGCCGAGATCCGTTCCCAGTAGTTGTAAGGCTTCAGAAAGATGCGATCTTGCCGAACGATTTCAGCGCAGATGTAAAAGGCTGCATGGCGATTCTTTCGGGATTTGGCGACCTCTCCTCAGAGCGTGTTTACCTGAGGACTGAGGGTGTTTCATGCATCCGTGATGACGGAAAGAGTATCGAAGCTCGACTGAGCGGTTACGCAGTAGGTGAGGACGGTAAAGCTGGAGTTCGGTCCCGTTTGGTGACCAAGCAAGGATCTCTCGTAGGTCGAAGTTTGGTTGCAGGCTTCTTTGGCGGTGTTGCGCAAGCCTTCGACGTAAGCCCAGTCCCGACACTCGACACGTCGGGAACGGCTGGAAGCATCCAATACCTGGACACCTTCTCAGGCGAGGCAGTACAGGGCGGCATTGTAGGTGGTGCGAGTAACGCCCTGGAGAAGGTGGCTGATTTCTGGTTGAAGATGGCGGATTCCATGTACCCAATTTTGCAAATGGATGCCGGTCGTCAGATGGATATTGTCATGGTTAAAGGTGCAGAGCTGAAGCTGCAGTAAAGGAGCTATTTGAAATGAAGAAAATTCGTAATTTGGTAATTGTCGCAGGCCTTTCAGCTCTTTCCGGTTGTTCCAGCTTGGGCGTAGGGGACTCAGAATTCTCGTGCTCTGGTCTGCCCGATACACGGAACTGTATGAGCGCCCGTGAAGTTTATGAAGCCACGGCGCACGGTGGGTCGATCTACGATCGTGATTATAGTCAGAGCCATGCAAGCCATAGTCATGAACGGGAGCGCAACACCCAAGAAGCAACGTTCATGAGTAAAGAAGAGCGCCTGGCTGGTGGGTACTCAACTGAAACATCGGTTAGGGAGGAGGGGGCAACTCGCATCGAAGAGGTGGTTCGAACAATTGAAGATCGCTACGTAGCCCCCCGGACACCCAATAAGCCGGTGCCAATCCGGACGCCGGCCAAAGTAATGCGTGTCTGGATCGCTCCCTGGGAGGACAAGAATGAAAACCTGAAGGTTTCTTCCTATGTCTTTACCGAAATTGAGAAGCGTAAGTGGATGTATGACATGCGCGGGGTTGCGACTGGTCAGGGTATCCAGCCCCTTCAAATGATGCAGCAACCTCAGGAAGAACAGGGACACCGCCTGGACAGGAAGAAACGAGAGACTTTTCAGGGAGGGTTGCCAGAGGGATTTAATGGAAGTCAGTAAAAAGCCAATTTTGTAAGAAAAACAGCAGCAACTTTGGATTGTCAGCTTTTTTAGAAAACTACTATGGGCATCAAGTAAACCACAAACCGTTAATCGCTAAACCAGAGTCAGTCAGGAGTACATCATGACCCGTAGCAATAAAATGAACAGTACCGCGATGTTTGCCTTCGCATTGATGGCTAGTGCCGTCTTTGTTCTAACCCCAGATACTGCGTTTGCAGGTACGGGGGGCGCGTCCTTTGAGCCCGTTTGGAATGATCTGAAAGAGTGGATGCAAGGCACGCTCGGTCGCATCATTGCAGCCGCTATCGTTGTGGTTGGGATCATTGCGGGAGTGGCCCGCCAAAGTCTCATGGCTTTTGCGATTGGACTTTTTGGTGGGTTCGGCCTGTACTACACTCCGGATGTTCTGGAGAACATTGTGACCGCTACAATCGAACATGTTGGTCAGGTCAATACCGCTGTTATGGTGATCAGCAACGGCCTCTAAAGAGTCCAGTATTTGATTGTTTGGAAAACCCCCGGCTTTGGCTTGGGGTTTTTTTTGGTTGATAGAAAACCGGAGGTTTTGCATGAAAAAAAGCAGCCTCTTTGGAAAAGACCTCCCTCTAACGTCGCAAACTAACACCTAACTGAAAAAACCAATTCAATCGGGTGTAGATGATGTACCGACGTTACACAGTCATTGCGATCAGTCTCCTCTTGGCGCTTACCTCTCTGGCAGTGCATGCGAACGCAGATGAACCAGACATAATCCCGGAACCAGAGCTTCCAGAAGTCTTCAAGAAGCTGTCCCCCCAGGACTTTCGAGCAGTAGATCCTGTCGATCCCGAACCTGAATTGGTTGGAGCTGAGCTTATTGATGCTGAAGGTGAGCCAGTTGAAGGCCTAAGAGCAAGTTGGGGGGCTAGGTGCCCAGACGGTGCTGAAATCAATCAGGACGGGAAATGCCAAAAAGTTGTGGTTGTTGCTCAAGCGGATGCATGTTCTGACGGATCAGAGGTTATTTTCGAGAATTCTGTTCAATATTGCAGAATTGAAGAAGAAAGAGAATTGGTGACACAGTGCCCCTCAGGAAGCTTTCTGAGAGAAGATGGAAGTCAATGCGATAAGGGGACATCGACGCCTGCGACACCGACTTGCCCAAGTGGGTGGACGTTGAATGATGACAGTGCCTCTTGCAGCCCAGAGGAGTCAGGCCAGGGCGATAGCAGCTCAAGCGAAACCGTAGACCCAACGTATACATGCAACGATGGGGAAGTGCTGTATGAAGGGAGGTGTTGGACGAAGCAGAAGGACACCAAACCGGTTCAAACGTACTGCCAATCAGGGTACTCCCCCCCGTCATGCAAGAAGGAAAGGATAATCTATCCCTCGTATGTTTGCCCTGCAGGTTACTCGTTTCGTAGTGGTCCTAAAGATTGTCTAGCTACTGACAACTCTGGCGCAACGACCTGGCCACAGTACGTTTGTACGGACGATATGTACCTTAATGGCGACAATATGTGCCAGAAAACAACGTATGGAAACAAATACTATAAATGCAGCAGTGGCTGGACCCGGAGCGGGTCAACGTGTTGGCGTTACGTTTCATATAATCCGACAAAATCTTGTCCGAGTCCGTCAGATGAATGGACGCAAGATGGCGATACATGCTGGAAGGTAGATATAACCGACCCGATCAGAGTGTGTCCTGATGGCTATAAGGACACAGGATCAGATTGCATGAAGATAGAGGAGTTTCAGGCCGATCAAAGCAATCTTCTATCTGTGACCTTTCCAAAAGTCTGGCCCGGCTCTTATACATTGGATCTATCTGTAAAGAATGATCAGGGGCAGGTGACCGAGCGGTCTTTCGAGTTCCTGTATAAGCCCGAGACCGGGTTGCTGCGCGATGGGAATAGCCATCTGAATGTCCCAGCGGTGCAGTATCCCTTCCGCTGGCAGGATGGTACCGCCACTCTCGTGACTGAACCGATTGTTCTGGATCTCGGTTTGCTTTCTGAAAGCAGACCTGTGTTTGTGGGTGTACGCGAAACCGCTGAGTCCGGCTTTAATGTTGCCGGTGTTGATATTGCGCCAGGTGAATACAAGCAGGTCACATCCAGCTATGACTTCAGTGCCGCCAAAGGCGTTCTTCAGTTGGATCTCTACCCGTTGTCTTCAGAAGCTTCAACGTCGGAGCTGATTATTTCAGTTGGTGATGACAATGACTTCGCCTCACTGATAAGCGTGGATGCATGGGTCTTTGATGGGTCGGTCGAGACTGAAATGACAAACCCCATGCAGATTTTCGATTTTCTCCGTGTCAGTGCCGAGGTTGACGGAGAGACACCTTGCCGCTTGACCGGTCAATTACGGGCGGCAAGTGCTAAATCCGTTCTTACTGATCCTTATTGTTTGATCGAATGGGAAGAGATTCCATCCGGAATGTCGAGGAACAATGAGCCACCAACCGTATTCGGACGAGCCGACAATGAGGGTCAGAAAATGATGGCCTATGAGGCGTTCGTGGTGAGTGCGGATGGAACAAAGCATTCGATTGGTTCAGCGCAAGGTTCTGTTGATGTAGTCAAGGCTTTCGGGGCTTTTGAATTTGCATTTTCGGAAGCTCTTGAGGATATGCCGCACACAATTGCCGATGTTAATACTGGGCTCAAACAAATTATGGGCCCGAACTGTTCTTTGACGGCCAATGAGGACCTGGCCATTAAGTATGCTCAAAACGGATACGTAGGTCGTCTTTGCTATGTGGAATGGTATGACTTGCCGGGCACACTGGAACAGTCGCCAGAGATGTCTTCGCCCTATCTTCGAGGCAGGGTGTTCAGTGCTGGTACCTATGAGCTTGGTGTAAAGGTTTATGGATACACGTCATTGGGTGTCCCTGTTCTGATTGCGGACCAAAGGCTTTCCTTTGAGGCGGTCGATCCCCCCAAGCCGTCAGTTGAGTTCATCGATGGGAAGGAAATTGTTGATGGTCTCTATGAAGGCTATTTGAACAATGACCGTATCGCCAGTGCGCTTGTGAAAGGTGAGAATGCTGACATCTACTTGGCACACTCAGTTAATGGCGAAGTTCTGGAGGGCCGCACCTTCGAAGCGACCGTTTGGAGTCGCAGTTTTGCAACTTACCAGCGTATCAACAGCACTGCTGAGCATCTCTGGCAGCGCGACACGCACGAGGTTAAGGCTCTTTACACTGACATGCCCTCATTGGAGGGGGTCGACACAATCGAGTCTTTAGCCGTCCCAGATGATGATATCGGGCCAATTCTGTTTAGCGATGCTGACTATGTGCTAAATGATGACGTAGTTACCTTCAATGTTCGTATGGGAAATGTGTATCAGCCGGATATTCCGTATGACCCCTCAGTAATGGGTGAATGGCAGATCCGAATCGTCACGCAAGAATCCTACGACACCTACCAGCCTCTGACGGAATGGAAAGATCATGACGAACAGGGTGAAGTCACTCTACAGGTTGATATCGCTGATCTTGGCGTAACAGAAGGCTATGAGCGCATGTATGCTCAAGCCAGGGTGAAGAGTCCTGTCCCAGAGTATTCGCGTATCGAAAAATCGACTCGTGGTGTTTTCCTCAAGATTCTCTTCGGTGGGGAAATTGACGCCAACATTGACGGTCAGAGAATATCTGGGCCCATTCCGTTTCGTGGCGTGTTTAAGCTGGACTTGAATGATCAGGGCTTATTCCAAGCTATCGGGGACGTGGTGTGGAAAATGTCCAGTGATGGTGGCGCTACGTGGGTAGAGAAAGAGAACAACGCCCGGAACATGCAGTATTTCGATATTACGTTGGAGGAACCTGGTAGCCACCTGCTCAAAGCAGAACTGAGGAACCGAAACTCTGGTATTGCTTCTGAGACGCCTGCGATTGAGATAATTGCCTACAGGAAGCCGGAAGTCGAAGTTGAATGGCTCGGTGACGTATTTATCGGTGAAGAGGTGAAGCTCAAAGCAAAGGTGATGCTTGAAGGAGAGGTGGTATCTGCAGCAGATGTGGATATCGAATGGTCGAATGATGGAGGCCAGACTTTCGAAGAAGGTGGTCTTGAGCATTTATTCGAAAGGGTCACTGATCCAGAAGAACCACGAAGGGAGCGTTGGGGCGTGCGGGTTAAAACGCCGTTAGCGCCAGCAGATGATCCTCAAGCATGGACAATAGAAGATGGCTCAATCAGCTATCGAGGTATTCGGGGACCACGGCTTTATATTCTTGGTCCAAGAGTGACGGAGGTCGGAGAGTCATACGAGTTTACGGTCTATAAAGGCCTGCCGTATTCGCAAATGGAATATGACATCGAAGGCTATTTCACACTACCGGATGGCACCGAAGTACCGGGTGATGAGGTGATCTATACCCCCAGTGACGAAGACCTTGAAGAGGGTTACGTCAAAATGACATACACCGGCTGGATTAAAGGCTGGAAAGAGCAAGGGGCGATTTCTACCGATGATCATGCCATGCGAATTTGGCAGTACAAGTTCCCTGATTTCACGATTTACGGAAGATATAGCGCCTCGGTTGCTCCAGTAGAAGCTACCCTATACGCCAGGCCGATCGGCCTTAGCGGTAAGCTGGAGGACCCAGAGTACGAATGGGACATACCGGATGGGGTCCAGATTATAGAGGATGTGAACCCTATAGCGCGGAAGCTTATTTTCCCAGAGCCTGGAAATTATGAAATAAGTGTCAAAGTTACAGACCGTCGTGGCAATGAGGGCGGCGTGACAGAAGAGATCGAAGTCGGGGAGCCTGACCCATACGAACTGACCATGCGAGTAGTCGGTTCGAACCCCTACAACCGTGCACCATTTGAGGTTCTGGCGAGGCCTGGAATACGTGGAGGTCACCCAAGAGACAAAGTAGTTGAGTACAACTATACCGTTGATGGCGTGCCAATGGAGTTGGTTGGGCGGTATGGTCAGGCCATTCTTGATGAGGGTGAACATACAATCCGACTGGACATCCTCAGCGAGTTTGGACTGTCAGGATCGGTGGAAGAGACCGTCACGGTCTACAAGAACCAACCGCCGACCTGTGAACTAGATGTCTATGAGGGGACGTTCAGGTATACGATCAGTAATCGCTGCGATGATCCAGACGGATATGTCTCAGACTTTGAGTGGTGGTTGAACGGTGAGCCGCTGGTTTTGACCGGTTACAGAATATCGATTACGAAGGAAGAGACGGGTGACCAACTGGTGGTGGAATCTCGTGGGATCGATGACTCCGGGCTTGAGTCAGAAATTGTTGAGACTACGGTGACCATGCCGAACCCTCCTCCCCCAGAGCCAGAAGCAGGCGAGGAGGGTGAAGAAGAGACCGAGTAAACTAAGTTAATTTTTATGATCCAGACTGGATCAGCGTTGCTGATCTGGTCTGGATTCTCCTCTATTTGAAAGTAGGGTGTTGTTTTCGACATCAACCCTGAACTTTCTCCAGTCAGAACCTCATAGAGTTGAGCCTATAGAACTACTCAGCTTAAGAGGTCTCGATGAACCCTTCCAAAATTATCCAGGCAATCACTGTCGTAGGCACATTGCTGATGATCTCCTGTGGAGTGTCAGCCAGTAATCCACAAAAACTGAAACAGATGGGCCTAACCCCCAAATCTATCGTCCAGCTCCCCATTGACGGGCTTGTCGCCTATGAAACCGAGAACGGTGGCCTATTTTTCATGTCGAGCGATGGTCGCTATGTTTTCAGCGGTGGCCAAGTATCAGATGTATGGAATGGGTCCGTCCTAAAAACGGGAACAGACGCGAGTCGCTCAGCGGAGTCCATTCCGCTTGAGAATATGAACATAGACTTTGACCAACTCGATGCCCTGGAGATCGGGACAGGTAACAAAGTGGTTCATGTCATTACTGACCCAGCATGCCCGGCATGTAAAAAGCTGGGTGACCAGATGCATCAGTTCACTGATGAGTACACGTTCAAGATATTGGCGTTGCCGGCTCTCGGACGAATGAGCGAAGACATGGCAAAGCGAATTGCCTGTGAATCGGATCGGGATGCCGCTGCCCAAGCGCTGCTCAATGGAACAGCAAATCAGTTACCCGCACCTGAAAATTGCAATCTTGATGCCTACAAACAGGCCCTGCTGGTTGCGGATTATATCCGTGTGCGAGAAGTCCCTTTCTTGATTGGACCAAACGATCTCGTCAACCGAGGCCTCCCCAAAGATCTGGGCGGGTGGCTACAGAAAGCAAGCTCCTTCCTACCGCCACAGCAAACAGTCGAGGCACCGACAAACGATCAGAAAGCTCAGGGCAAGGCTTCCCTTGGTGGCTCACAAGAATCGGAAAGCCTGAACAACCGTCTGCGCAACGCTATTAATTGAAGGTGAACTCTCATGGAAATGATTTCCGTTAAGCAAAAGAAAAGTAATCGCTACATCCACGAGGATATGAGGGCTGCCAACGTCTTTCCGATTGCTGCCTTTGATGATGAAACCTACACGTTTATCAACGATGACCAAACGGCTGGTTTCGCGTACATGTGTGAGCCCATGAAAGGGGCTGAGGAGCTCATGGAGGAGCGGTTAAAGAGTTTTATTAACACTGACTTCCCAGACGAAACCATCATGCAGATATTCTGGTTTCGCTCACCCGATATCTTAAAGACCGTTGCTGAAATGCAGATGATGCGGCTGGAGAAGCAGATTAAAGACCCGTTGCTGAATAATTTCGTGACAGAGCGGGCGAATTTCTTCAAGCACAGCACCCTGCATCCGATCGACCAGCACACCAACCAGCGCGTTCACGATTTGAAAATCTGCATTTCCGTGAAGATTCCGATTAAAGCCAAGTGGCCGAATAAGGAAGAGCAGTACACGATCGATTCATACCGGAAAAAAGCGCGAGCGTCTTTGGAGACTCTTAAGATGGAGCCCCAGGCAATGCATGCCAAGGATCTGCTGAGAGTTCTGTCTTCAACGCTCAACTGGGCGGGTGATTCAAGCTGGCGGCAGAATGCGGTTGAGCATGACGAATATCGCCCCTTGAGCGAACAGATTCTGGACTACGAGAACGACATTACGTATGGGCATGGCCACGTAAAGATTGGCGACACCTATATCAAGAGCCTGTCAGCAAAGCGGCTACCTGATTCAATGTTTTTTGGTGACGCGATCAAATACGTTGGGGATCTCAGAGGCGGAAATGTTGCGATAAAACATAACTACGCGATCGTCTGCAATATCTATTACCCGTCCCCGGACAAGTCCAAACACTCCATGGAGCGCTCACGAGCCATTGCGCTTAACCAGGCTAAAGGCCCCTTGGTTTCGCTGGTTCCGATCTTGGCTGAGAAGAAGCGGGGCTTCGACACGCTTTATGAGTCGCTGAATGACGGTAACCGAATCATCAAAATGACTTACACGATGCTGTTGTTTGGTAAGTCTGAAGATGAGATCACCGAAGCGGGTGTTCAAGCTCGTTCCTACTGGCGTGAACAACGGTTTACATTGCTTGAAGACCGGTTTGTTCAGTTCCCATTGTTGATAAACAGCTTGCCAATGATGGCAGACCGGGATGCGGTGGCGGATCTATGGCGGTACAAGACCCTGACGGCTGAACACGCTGCCGTGATTCTTCCAATGTTTGGCGAGTGGAAGGGGACCGGGACGCCTCACATGAACCTTTTGTCGCGTAATGGCCAGCTCATGACGTTCAGCATGCATGACACGAGCAGTAACAAGAACATGCTGATCTGTGCGACTTCGGGTGGTGGTAAATCCTTTTTCACCAACGACATTATTCTGTCCTACATGTCCGAAGGCGCTCAGGTATGGGTTATCGATGTAGGTCGCTCGTACCTGAAGTTGGCTGAGGCGCTGGGGGGTGACTTCATTCATTTCGGTTCAGGTTCCGACATCTCTCTGAATCCATTTCCGATGATTGCCTCAATGGACGGTCAGAAAGAAACACGGTCTCGGATGCTGTCCCCAGAGGAAATCCACGCCATTGAATCTGGTGAAGAGCAAGATGATGGGGAAGAGGATGCCATTGTGGGCCTTTTGGTATCCATGGCCACGATCAATAGTCCGCTGGACGATGTTCAGCTGAATGCCCTTCGAACCATCATCTCTAAAAAGTGGTTGGAAAAAGACCGTGAAATGCTCATTGACGATGTGGCTGAAGAGTGTGCGAAGAGCGACGACCGTCGAGTCTCCGATTTGTCGACGCGGCTGCACGCCTTTACCTCGCAGGGGAGCTATGGACGCTATTTCACACGCCCCAACAACGTGAACTTTAAGAATCAACTGACTGTTCTTGAGTTGGAGGAGCTGAAAAGTCGTGCCCATCTTCAGAAATGCGTCCTGCTGCAGCTGATCTACACGATTCAGCAGGCGGTCTATCTGGGCGATCGATCTCAGCGCAAGCTGGTCATCATCGATGAAGCCTGGGATTTGCTTGCGAACGGTGGTCCTGAGGTACAGAGGTTCATCGAGCATGCTTACAGGCGCTTCAGGAAATATGGGGCATCTGTACTCCTGGTAACGCAATCAATACAGGACATGTACAAGTCCCCAGTTGGCGAGGCCATTGTTGAAAACTCTGCAACCAAAGGGTTGTTTTCACACAAAGACGAAGCGGTCGACAAGCTTAAGCGTGAAGCAAAGCTGACGCTGCCTGATGGTGGTTATCAACTACTCAAGACGGTCCATACAAACGCTCCGTGGTACTCGGAGATTTTTCTTGAGACTGAGCGTGGTGCCGGGGTTGGTCGTCTGTTTGTAAATGATTTCCAGAAGCTCCTGTATTCCACCAATCCTGAGGAAGTGGCGCAGATCGAGAGGTATACCAAACAGGGTATGAGCACCGTTGATGCGATCAACACCATCCTTAGGAACCGTTCAAGTAAAGGGGCTGCCTGATGAAAATTTTTGAGATTGCCTTGTCTTCAATTTTAGGAGCCACCCTGGGGGTGGCACTGACCTATTTCGTGCTCGATGGACGGATAGATGCGCTGAAAGCAAAGGTGGATCAGGTAACTCCAGTGGCAACTGTCGATTTTCTTTCTATCGCTCAAAATTCTCCCCCCGAGGGCCTGACTGACAGCGTGATGAAACGGAAGCTGGATAACCTCAAGACACAGGCGCAAGCGCTGGCGGACAGAGGCTTTGTTGTTTTACGGCATGAACACGTCTACTCCGCTCCCAAAGGCCTCGTCGTTCGTGATGAGGGCAATTGATATGGCTGAAGGTTTCCTTCGATCCAGAAGAAAGATCCTCATCAAGATGCTTTTGGTGGCTGCAATCGGGATTGGCTTCATGGAATGGTTTAAAGCTAATTACATTCTTGGAGTCGACGAACAGATTGTGAAATGCATACCAGGTGTTGATTACGTTATTGGTGACCGGGATGACCGGGAACTGGTACGAGGCGGCATATTCATTGTTGAAAGCCGAGGAATCGAGCCTTTGTTTGATGACGGCACACTACTGGTTAAGTTTCTTCGCGGGTTGCCGGGAGACACCGTGAAGGTTTCTGAGTCCGGAGTTTTCATCAATGGAAATAAAGTAGCTGACGCCGGGCTACCAAATGCAGAGAAGCTTGGACAAGAAGAGGAAGCATTTTACGGGGAAAAAGTTCTCGGGCCGGACGAATACTGGATTCTTGGAACCACACCGCAAAGTTTTGATAGCCGTTATTGGGGATCAGTGAGTTATGAACAGATCAAAGCAAGGGCCTACCCGCTCATCTAAATGCCTTGCAGTAGTCCTTGGCCTGGTTCTGAGTGGCTCTGTCAGCGCGGAACTTACCGACCAGCAGAAGGCGATCTTTAAAGCGGCCAAGCAGCGGTCAAATGATATGGATGTTAGTTCCCTGCTTAATCAGATAGATCAGCAGAAAAGCCGTGGTGCTGCATTGATTGATGAAACAGCAGACAAAGCTGCTGAGATCGCAATAGGGCAGGGTGACGCAAAGGATGAAGCTGAGAAGCGGGCCGCACAAATATGTGAGTCACGAACTCACTATATCTTCGCATCACGTTCGTTGGGCGAAGTGGCTTTGCGAGAAATCTTTGCGGAGGCCTCTGCCAATCCAGAAACGACCGTCGTTTTCCAGGGCATACCCAAAGGGTCGAAAATGCCTATGGCGTTCGTCGATCTCCAGCAACTGGCGCGTGAATATGACCCGATGCCTTCGGTCGCTTTGAATCCGTTATTGTTCCAAGAATACGAAGTTACAGCGGTGCCGGAAATAATGGCACTTACGGATGGGAAATGGCAAAACCGAAAATGTCATCAGGAAGTCCGAACGCGCATTGCAGGAATCACATCGGTTGGTTATTTAAACAAACGCTTGGACGAAGGTGACCTGGGTCAGCGAGGTCCTGTTGAGGAGATATCAGAACCAAACCTCATGAGTGTTATTGCGCAAAGAATCAAGGAGATCGACTGGGATAAGAAGAAGCAGCAAGCGGTAGACAACGTTTGGAACAACATGCAAATGTATCCACTACCACCAGCTCCTGAAGATCGTATCGTGAAAATTGATCCTACGATCGAAGCTCTACAAGACATTAAAGACGCAGAGGGCAATATCCTGGTCCCGGCAGGGAAAAGGGTTAACCCATTAGAGATCCAACCTTTTAATTCCATTGTTATCGTTTTTAACCCGATGAGAGAAAGTGAATTGGCTGCGGCGGTAGAGATGATTAAGGCCTACACTCAAAAGGGAGCGAAAATTATTCCGGTTTTGTCCGAAATAGACAAAACGGAAGGATGGAATATGTACAATGAGGTGGCTAGGAAACTGAATCATCGCGTTTTTATGCTAACGCCCGACCTAAAACAGAGGTTCAGGATTATGCATACGATGTCTGTAGTCCGCGCTTCTGGTAACCATTTTGAGGTTCGAGAAGTGAAGGTGGAGAGGTAAAACCTAACAGGATCATCTGATGTCTATATCGATATCTCTGTTCTCACTGTTCGGAATAAAGGAACAGAGAACTGTTGCGATTGCTGTGACGGCTCAGAGTGACGTGAAACAACCCGCTCATTTGAGCGCGTGCGAGGATAGCACTCATCTGGAAGATAGAGCCGTCTTAGAGTATTTAAAGAGTTCGGAACATGGATGGAACAAAGGCCTTGATGTTCTGATTTATGTCTCTGGCGAGACGTTGGATTCACCAAAAAAGTTCGAAAACTGGTTAGTTGATGTCAAAAAAACACAAGCACTCACAACTAGCCAGTTAACCGTTATGGTCCAATCAAGCGCAGACATAGAGTGGTTTAAGCGCTCGTCGGACCAGTTAGAAGAGCTTCGTCAAAACCAAGTCAAAATAGGCCTCGATGTGCGAGGCGACATGGAAGATGCGAAGTGCTGGAGGAGGCGCTTTCCTTGGGATCTTGTTCAGTTGGACCTGGGAAAGTGTCGATCGGACTTCAGTCAGTTTGCTGTTTATACGGCAGGCCTGCACAGAGATGGCATCGGTAGTTTCATCACCGATGTCCATGATCGGTCAGAACTGATCACGATTGAGCAGCTTTACGCGGGAATGGCAGTCGGACCTGTTTATGGGAAAACGGGCTGCCTTTGGAGCGGACCACTCTCTTAGCCCTGGCAAGGAGTGGTTTCGTGATACGTCATATTGTTAAAAAGCTTACCGTCGCACTGTCTGTATGTGCGTCCCTGTCGATAGCTTCCATTGCTCAGGCTGAGTTATGTGAAGACGCTGAAATCATTGGAACTGCTTTAATCACGGATGTGTGCTGGGATTGTATGTTTCCGCTGAAAATAGCGGGTGTCACGTTAGTGCCAGGTGATCGTAGCAACCCCCCAGGTGGAGCTACGGCTGAAATATGTGCTTGTGACAATAACGGTATTCCGGAGCCGGGAATTGTAATGTCAATGTGGGAGCCGGCCCGGTTAGTTGAATTCCCGCGTCAGGCTGGATGTTCGCCCACATTAGGGGGTGTTCAGATAGGAGCAGATTCAAATTACATTGGAGGAAAAGACCAAGGCCCCATAGAGTCCTCTTTCTACCACTACCACTACTTCAGCTTTCCGCTTTTCATGATCATGCAGCTGTTCTCTCCGTCTTCTTGCCATGATGGCTATCTTGATCTTGACCTGATGTACTTGAGCGAAGTTGATCCCACTTGGAATAATTCTGAATTAGCGTTTTTCCTGACCCCTGAGAGTGCAATGGTGGCGAATCCGATTGCTGGAGCGGCCTGTCCTGCTGATGCGGTGGCGGCTACTGCAGGGTGGCCACTGGATAGCCTCTACTGGTGCAGCGGATCATGGGGATCTCTCTATCCCCTATCTGGCAACAATTACGGGTCGCATGGCGTGGTCCGGAGTACAAGCTTGCTCAAGAGTAGAATTCTCGCGTCACTGCATCGCAAAGGATTTGCGAGAAAGACAATGGGCAACGGTGCACTTTGCGAACCCTCTATTCATCCCATGCTTCCTAAATCTCAGTACAAGTTTTCCATGATGTACCCAAGGGCGGAAACAAGTCGTGCTCATGTGATGGGTGAATCTGTTGTTCGCTGGGGATTGGGGCGCACGATACCGGGTGCAGCGTCAACGCCAATCTATTTGACCTGGCGGTTGAACGATTGCTGCAACACCCTATGAACGAAAAGGGTCGAACATAATGGTTCGGCCCTTTTTTTCGCACCCACTTCGCCCAAAAATGCCCTAACAGAGCCATATACTCGTGCAAATCAACTAATGGCATGAGCGTGGTATGTTTGACGCACTTTCTCCTATCTCTATCGGCCAGCGCCTCTTGGCAGGATTTCTCGCATGGCTGATGTTTTTCGCCCCGGTTCTTGCGTTTGCAGCGGATGATCCACGACTCCCTCCCGCTCAAATTAGTGAGGCTCAAACCAGTTACCGTGAAGCTGCCACCGACCCCAACGCATCACCTAAAGAGCAAGGCATGAGAGCCGGTCGTTTCGGCACGCAGATCGGGAAGTCGATCGGGGCCAACGCGGTACAGCCGTCCTTCAATGCCAATGGCAACATTAATTTAGGGACAACAACCAATGAAGAGGGGATGGTTTTTGATCGAGAGGCCGACGCTGGATCATTTTTCTCCGGAACCAGCGGGGGAGCACAAGATCCGTCAACGGTGGCGTTTCCAGGCAGCCAACAGCCGAACATTGATGATCTAAAGAATGGCACTCACCAGAGTTTGGCTGAGGACTCTCCGGCTTTCCGGTCGGCTTTATATAATGATGCGAATCGTGACGAGCCCCAGACTGTCATGGGCGGTGCTTATAAAGTCCTGCTCAATGATGCAAATAGGGTTCAGCCTGATCTAAGAAATGATCCGGTGTTTAGTAGAACCCGGACTACATACAATCAGGTTGAATCTCTCACCGATGAGTTTTCGGACTGCTCCATATCACGTCAAATTCAGGAAACCTCTGATCGCGTTCGAATCCCCGAGTACAAATCCTGTCGCCGGATTCAAGACAATTCGGAGGAATGCACGATCGAGCACGATTACACCACGACAGGGGTGATTGAGCTTGCCAGCGGCACCAACGCGAACCTTTCACATTATACGAGTGGAGCTGGTAACTACTTCCTTGGCTGGATCGGGAGGGTAGGCGATAACTACTGGGATGGAGACTGCTCCATCTTTGAGCAGCAGACTCAGTACCGCGTGCTAAATCCAGATGCGATCGAGAAGGTAACAATCGTTTACGCAAAGTGGGATGACTACATGCAAATCCGCGTAGGGGCACCTGGCAGTGAGCGGAGCGTATGGAGTGGCCCGGATGGAAACTTCCCCCCGGAAACAGGCGGGGAGTGTGAGCTGGGAGTGAACTGGTCTGAAAACCTGGATGTGGATATTACTCAGCAGTTCAAGAATACAGCGCCTGGCGGACTCATAAACTTCAAAATACGGGTATCAGTAACGGGTGCGGGTGAAGGCTACGCCAGACTTAAAATTGACTATGACACCTCGAAAACCATTGAAGATAACGGCTGGGTGCCATCTTCAGATACTTGTCTGGACTCAGCGAACTCAACGCTGGATGACTATATTTCGGGCGGTCTTGAATGTCTCGACGGACCTCCAGTTGATAGCAATGGATGCTTCCAGAATGATTATGGTGTCCTGATATGCCCGGATGATTTTGAGGATGTACCAGTAGAATTTAATCCGAGTTGCCGAGAGGTAAGCGTTGCTGCTCAATACACGTTCTATACGGGCGAACATTGCTACGTTGATCGCGGTGGCAATGAGATTTGCACGGAGGTTCCACAGTCAGCCGAGACCGGAGAGATAACAGATTGTCGTGAATTTGAAGACAATAACCAATGCTCATACGTAGGAACCGAGTGTGTTGATGGCACGGAAGGTGAGGTTAGCGGTACTTGCTATATCCAATCGGAAACCTGGGATTGTGGCGAATGGGTCGATGTTGATGACTATGACTCAACTCAGAACGTTCAGTGTGACGGTGAATTTCTTTGCCAGGGTGATAGCTGTTCTGATGTCGAGAACACGGAGAGTGAATCATTCAACAAGGCCGCAGCCATGTTACAGGCCGCGAATTTCATGGCAATGGACGGCGAATGTACAGAACTAGATATCAACGAGAACAGAACCTGTACGGTTTTCGGTGGCGATGCCTCTGAATGCAAAATGGTTGGCTTGCCGGAATTAGGTATTGAGCCTGTGAATTGTTGCGATCAGCCTGTTGATGTTGGGCCCGGTCAATACATCGGTTTGATGTCGAAAATGGGTGCGATGGATTCGGCATTCACGATGATAGACCCAAGCATGCCATTCAGCGGTGCTCGGGGTGCTTATCAGGCCCTCCGCGATCCATTGACGAGCACGTTCACAGAAGTAACCCAGCCATTTACCAAGGCTGTTGAGAGTGTTACAGGGCCCATTAAGGATGCTGTTGTCGACAATATTACTGAGCCGCTGAGTACATTCCTGGATGAGTTAAAGCAAAAACTTGCAGACCAGCTCCAGCAATTCTTTACAGAACAAGGGCTGCAGGGAGCCGGGAATACGGCTGGAGGTGCAGCGGGCTCAGGAATCACCGAATCTTCCGCTCAGCAAGGTGCAAACATGTTGGGGGCAGCCGGTAATGTTTTAGGCACGATCATGGGTGCATATACTGCAGTAATGGCGGCTTATTTAGCGCTGCAGATCATCTACGAATGTACCGAAGATGAGATCGAGCTGGCGGTGAAACGTGAACTGAAATCATGCTCAAAAGTCGGCAGCTATTGCGCACAGGAGGTTTGCGTTGCGCCCACCGGCTTTGGATGTGCGGCATGGGCTTGTGCAGAAACGCGTGATTCGTATTGCTGTTACAACTCTCCTTTGTCGCGCATCGTGATGGAGCAAGCAGGCCCTCAACTAGGGAGACCTGGTAGTAAAGGGATGGGTGAGGCGAGAAACCCATATTGTGCCGGCATCCCGCTTGACGATCTTGCCGAATTGGACTGGGATCGGATAGACCTCACTGAATGGACAGGACTGCTAGCATTGGAGGGAGCTTTAAAGACCGGGCCTGAGGATCTTACCTTTGATGCTTTGACCGGTTCTGGAAGTGCCTTTGCGATGCCTGAAATGCTGGGTGACCGAGATGATTCTGTTCAGCGGACCATAGATCGTGTGTCCACTGGATCTCCTGACGATACACGGGTACATCAGAGGCAGAACTTCAGTTTCGATCCAGATTGATGGACAAAAAAAGCGCCGTGAAAAACGGCGCTCTTGGTTACTCTTTCGTTGAATCAGGCAGCTTTCTTTTTAAGCTTCTTTTCCTTTTCTTCTGTCTCGCTGGCCTTTTTTAGTTCAGGGTCCATATCCACATCGGCGACTTCCTCGCCAGCGACTTTCTCAACAAGTTCCTTTTGTCCTGAGTTATAGGCCTCTTTGCGAACCTTACGGCTCAAACCAATAATGCGCCCGGCCACGTTGATCATTCTTCGGCTCCACTCAAAGCGGGCGTTGGATGCCTGGCGGTTATCCAGAATTGAATGCAGCCAAAGAGAGTCGATCATAGACACCAGGTCATCCATTCGGCCTACCAGACCAATGAACTGGGCTAAGTGCGGAGTGTTGATTTCCAACTCGTATTTCACCTGGTTTGTATAATCTGGGCTAATACTGACACCGTGCTGCTCAGCCAGCTGCTTCATCTGATCAATTTTCGCGTCGATGTCTTTGCTGGCCGTTTCGAAATGCTCATTGATGATATCTTCAGCGTTGTCGACGTGCTCGCGTTCTCCAACTGCACGAAGAATGACAGATATCTGGAAGAGAGATTCTGCAAGCTTTTCAAAGCTGCGAGACATGACTTTCTGAGCGGACAGGGAAGAGAGAGAAAGCTCCTGTTTGATGACTGGAGCACTTTTTGCCTTGCGGTCGCCGTCGACCTGTTTCATGAGTGCCATAATTTCCTCCGGTGTTTTGTGGCAAATGCACACGATCACTCTACCGAGGGCTAGGCGACACAATGCCGTAGTAGCTGCTAAAAAATGCACACCACTTGGTTATTTTGTGGCGTGATAATAAAGTCGGTAACAACATAATAAAGTTGGTAACTCATCCTGCTGGGCGTATGCGTACTGCTACTGAATATTCCCATGAATTGGGTGCCAGCCTGCTCAGCGGGTTCGATTTCTTGGGAAGCACTCGGCTCCAAATGTCACAAAACAGCCTATAACCTGCATTGCACAAATGAGGTGTGCGTGCTATTGTTTGTCACATATGCGGTTATAACCTGATTTGAGCAACATAGATGCCCATTGAGAAACTGTTTAACGAGAGCGATGTGCAACGCCTCATCGACATGAATTCAGCACCACCATTCGGCAAGCGCAACGCCGCGTTGATCATGGGGGCGCTTTACTGGGGGCTTACGCCTTCCGAGGCCAGTTTGCTCCGTCTTGAGGATGTGATGGACCAGTCCGGTGACTTCTTCCGGATCTGGACCCTGCCGGACAGCACAGCCTATAACGGCGAGGCTCGGGAGCTTCACACTGAAGACCACGTTCTGCCCTTTTTCGAGGCCTACATGGACTGGAGGCTGGGGGAGGAACTTTGCTTGAGCAATCAGGCCTGGTACCGAGGGTCAGACCCGAAAAGCGCCTTCTTTCTGAATGATCGTGGTGAGCCTTACAAGCTCTCTCCACGCAAGAAAGGATCGACGGACTACCAGCCCAGGGCAATGTCAGCCAAGCTAAAGTCTTTCATTGAGAAGGCGGGCATCGAGGGCGCTACGGTAGCGACTTTCCGTGATTCATGGGTGAAGGCTATGTATGAAGCGGGCTGCCACCACAAGGATCTGATGCGAGTCTCAGGAATCAAACAGAAAGAGACGATCGACCGGAAGACACGCCCGGCGATCCAAGATCTGGAAAAGGTGTTCAGAGACATTTATCGCCGCGTAAAAGTGGCAGAATAGGAAACCGGGAGGCTTGTCTTGAGTAACAAAAATGCTAAAGCGTTCAGTGCAAGACTGGAGAAGCGAGAGAGAATTTGGGCAACCTGCATGACTGTCTCAGCGGCGTCCATTATTGCAGCAACCTGTTACGCCGCATACTCCTATGGCGTTTTCAGTAGTCAGGACATGTCGTTCGGCAGCTTTGCTAATAAAGCAATCGCAACACTCCTTTTCGGCATCTTGATCGCTGTCGTCGCTCTAAAGCCTGCCGGTTACTTGGCAGAAAGGACATGGCTGAAAAGCTACTTCATCGAAGATTGCGGAGATGTGCTGAAGCTCCATGGTGCCGTTCGACTCGTTGGCATGAGCGCTGCCTATAGTGAGCTTCTATCTGTTCGCCCTGGGTATAAGATTGCCGAGAATGCTTGGGAAAAGTTTGAGTGTACTCTGGCCGCAGTTCCGGCGACACAAGCAGATAGAAACGCCAAATCTGAACTGGAAAGCATGGGCTTCCAGATTAATTCAATCGCGTAGCGATATTGGAAACCGCATGGCTAAGCAAAAAGAATGCACAATCTTTTACGGGCTTTGGCAGGCCGGTCGCCTGGGAACTTATGGCTGCCTTTTGGCTCTCGTGGTGTCGTTTTTTACACCGGCTATATCAAGCAATTTTGCCCTCGGCGGGGCCGCGTTATTCACAGCTCTTTTCGGGGCAGTAGTGTGGTACGGAACGAAACAAGGACTGCTTGTTGATAGATTCGCACCATCAAAAGATAACGATTGATTCGAAGATTTAACATTGGAATACGTAATGAAGCTGAACACATGAAGGAGATGTCTATGGATGATGCCGAGCTTGAGGTCGATTTGTTTGAACATCCAGAGCAACAGCCCGATGAGTTGCGACGTATTACAGATAAATACAGCGAAAAGCTGGCAACCGGTGACGGCGACCCCTACCACCTCTGCCGTGATTTCCTATCAGAGGTAGAAGAGCTTGGATTTACCTTTGACTATGACCTTGCCGGCGAACCATACGAACTTCGACCAGCAGGAGATGATGATATCGAGTGCCGGCCGCCTGGTCCGTCGCTGTAATAGGAATTCGGTATGAGTAGAGAAGAAACGTTCATCATTGCAACGCTACTTTCAGTAACTGGAATAGCTGCTGAGCTCTATGGTGCAGACGTACAAGAGTGGGTTTTCCCCGTATCCTCACTGGTTCTAGTGGTAGTCATATCGTTGGAAATTCTTCCGGTTTTGGTTAGATCGCGGTTGTGCCGAGGAAAAAATACAGAAGCATTAATTGCTGCTGCGGGCTCTGATAACAATGCACCTCTTGCTAAAGACGCGAAAGATTTCTTCGTCGCCGTTAAAGCACTCGCAGTTCTGATAGCAGTATGTCCCTTTCTCAGTTACACGGCATATTTCATCGGCAGTAAGTATGCAGGGCTCCTTAATTATTTACTCAACACTAATATGTGGCCGGGGTTAGATGGGCTGGTCCTACTTGGCGCATTCTGGGCGTTAGTTTCTACTCTCTTAGTGGGTGCTGCATTCACCGGGTGCGGTGCTTTGGTTGGGCTATTCCGCCTTCGAACAATTGCTCATGCCAGCCAATCAAGGAACGGATAACCGATTTATGTCTACAAACCATAATATTCCACTGCTCAGGTTCGTCGTCTTCAGGTTGATCAGGCACTCTCGAAGATTCGATTTCGGCAAAAACCCTTAGATGATCAAAAAAACCGCACCCTCTTTACGATAATGCTCGCCAATCCCCACTAAAGTAGACATCGATCGAGGTGGGAAAGCTCGCCTCGAAACCGATTACCTTCCAGTGATGCTCTCCGGGTTCAGTTAATGAGAGCGCCACCCTTCCGATTTCTGTGCCGATGGCACGAAACGGGCAGCTGACCCGGCCACTCAGGCAATACAGCACTTCAATCGAACCCTAAACGGGCCAACAGATATATCCCGTTTGGGGGTGTGTCTTAGGCCCTCTTTGTAATCTAAGGAGCTAAGGCAATGAACAACTTTACTGACCAAACCATTTCCCTGGATGTAATCCGGGAAAAATACGCAAAAGGCGATGAAAAGAGCCAGAACACTGTTGCTGAAACCAAGGAGATGATCTTTGGGCGTGCAGCGGAAGCTCTGGCTTCTGTTGAGGATTCCAGCAAGCAGAAAGGCGTTCAGGAAATCTTCGTTTGGGCCTATAACAACGGACTGATCCCAGCCGGTCGTGTTGCTTCTGCAGCAGGCACTGGCATTAAAGCAACGCTCATCAATTGTTTCGTCCAGCCGGTAGGTGATGCGATTCAAGGTGACGCAAATGGGAAGCCGGGTATCTATGATGCCTTGCGACAGGCCGCTGAAACCATGCGCCGTGGCGGCGGTGTAGGCTACCAGTTTGGTGACATTCGTCCTCGTGGCGCGTTCGTCAAAGGCACAGCCTCCAACGCCAGTGGCCCTGTGAGCTACATGCATGTATTCGACAAGTCTTGCCAGACCGTTGAATCAGCTGGTGCTCGCCGTGGTGCGCAAATGGGTGTTCTGAGAATCGACCACCCGGATATCGAAGAGTTTGTAGACGCAAAGCAGACTCAAGGCTCTCTAACCAACTTCAATATCTCTGTCGGTGTTACTGAAGAGTTCATGCAAGCGCTGGTTGAGGGCAACAACTTCGAGCTTTACCACGATGCCGAGCCTTCCGAAGTTTATAAGGAGGCGAATCCGGGCGTGTACGAGCGCGAAGATGGAATGTGGGTATACCGCACGATTGATTCCCAGGTTCTTTGGGACAAGATTATGGTTAACACGTATAACGCGGCTGAGCCGGGTATCGTGTTTCTCACCAACATGAATCGGGATAACAATCTGTGGTACTGCGAGCTGATCGAGGCGACTAACCCTTGCGGTGAACAGCCCTTGCCGAATTATGGTTGCTGCTGCTTGTCATCAGTAAACCTCGCGGCATTCGTAGAAGCCCCAT
This sequence comes from Marinobacter sp. F3R08, assembly GCF_018860425.1. Classification (GTDB taxonomy): domain Bacteria; phylum Pseudomonadota; class Gammaproteobacteria; order Pseudomonadales; family Oleiphilaceae; genus Marinobacter. The sequence goes on from NZ_JAHKPI010000002.1 coordinate 80,496, forward strand.
TCAGTGGAAAGGCGACCTTTGATTTCGGAAGGTTTGCCAAAGTCGTTCGGATCGCAATCCGCAGCCTGGATAACGTTTTGGAACTGACTTACTGGCCGCTCGAAGAACAGCGCCAGGAAGCCATGAACAAGCGCCGGGTTGGCCTGGGCTATACAGCACTGGGGGACGCGCTGATCATGCTGGGTTTGCGCTATGACGACGAAGCGGGTCGCGCCATGGCCGAGGAAATAACTCGGACTATGCGTGATGAAGCCTATCGTGCAAGTGTAGAGCTGGCCAAGGAGAAGGGAGCGTTCCCGCTGTTCGATGCTGAGAAGTACCTAGCATCTGGATTCGCGAAGCGCCTTCCGAAAGATCTCCGTTCAGCAATCAAGAAACATGGTATTCGCAACAGCCACCTGCTGAGTATTGCACCGACAGGTACGATCTCGTTGGCATTCGCCGACAACGCGTCAAATGGTCTGGAGCCGGCATTTAGCTGGTTCTATGAGCGTAAGAAGCGTTTGGCAGATGGTGGTCACCAGATATACCGCGTAGAAGACCACGCGTTCCGGGTGTACCGCGAAACCATGGGAGTAGCAGAAGATGACGACGAGGGTGTAAAGCGCCTGGCGGAGAATCTCCCTGAGTCTTTTGTATCAGCGCTGCAAATCGAAGCGATTGATCACATGAAGATGATGGCGGTAATCCAGCCCTACGTGGATAGCTCTCTCAGTAAGACGGTCAATGTGCCGGCAGACTACCCATTCGAATCCTTTAAAAACCTCTATTTGGAGGCTTGGAAGAGCGGTTTGAAAGGTCTGGCCACGTTCCGTCCTAACTTTGTCACTGGGTCCGTGCTCAGCGCGTCAGAAGAGAAACAGGATCTGGATCAGGATGACCCTGATCGTCGAATCCAGCTGGATAAGACTCCTGAGCCTGTTCTGGCAAGCCTGCGCTGGCCGAGCCGTCCTGAGACACCTGCGGGTAATCCGTCCATGACATACACAGTCAATAAGCCAAATGCGCCGTTCGCGGTGTTCATTGGCCATCTCGAAAACGGCGAGCAGAAGCCATTCGAGGTCTGGGTAAATGGAGCGGAGCAGCCGCGTGGTATCGGGGCATTGGCAAAAACCCTGTCTACTGACATGCGTTCTTTTGATCGCAAATGGTTGCAGATGAAACTGGAAGCTTTGTCGCGCACCTCTGGCGATGCCTTTGATATGGCATTTCCACCGAAGGGCGAGGCGAGTCTGGTACCGTCCGCAACGGCAGCGTTATCGCGTCTTATCAAGTACCGCTGCAACGAGCTTGGCACTTTCGACAACCTGGATGACGCTGAATCCCCAATGGTGGATGCGTTGTTCAGCAAGAAAGAGCCGAAATCCGGTACCGACGGCACACTGTCCTGGACAGTGGACGTGAAAAACCCGGCAACTGGCGATGATTTCGTGTTGTTCATGAAAGAGCTGGTAATGCCGGATGGCTCACACCGTCCTTACTCAGTCTGGATGGCTGGTAAGTACCCGGAGGCGTTCGATGGGCTGTGCAAGTCCTTGAGCATTGATATGCGGATCATTGATCCAGCGTGGATTGCCAAGAAACTTCGCTCCCTGACCAAGTTCAAAGAGACGCAGGAAGACTTCCTCGCTCGCGAGCCTGGCAGTGAAAAGCAGCTGAATCAGCCATCAACCGTCGCGTATGTGGCGAAGCTGATTCTCCACCGATACAAGCTCCTCGGAATCCTGAACGATGAGGGATATCCGGAAGAGGAGATGGGTGTTATGAGCACCGCTAAAGCCGAAGGTGTCGCAGACGCGGCAAAAACTGCTGTGACAGTGACACCGGGGAAAGAGTGTCCCGATTGCGGGAACCACGCCATGATCAAAAAAGATGGCTGTGACTTCTGCACTTCTTGTGGCCACATCGGTTCTTGCGGTTAAATGCAATTCATCGGGGTGTGAAAGCACCCCACCTCTCTTTGCCTTAACCCCAGTTGACTTCGGTCGCTGGGGTTGGGCCTTTATAGTCATCATCGGAATGGACATCTATTCCCATGATGATTTTTGTGCCTCAGGCACGAAACGGGCAGCTGACCCGACCTTAATGGTGAGAACAGCACATCAAAAGTCCTAATTAGGACACGTAACCCTGGCGGGGCTTTCTCCGTTAGGGGATGGTTCCGCCTCCACTGAGAAGGAATCATTTCATGCCAAAGACCCTAGTTGTTGAAACCAACGCAGGGAAGTTGCAGGTCCAAGCGCCAAGCTTCGTGGCCGTGCAGATCACCCCGGAATTCATCAGTCGTTTGAAAGAGCTTCGCGATCTTCCTGATTACTACGACCTCACCGAGGTTCGTTGTGAAGTGGATCTGAAGACTGAAATGATTGATGGCGACACTCTGGTTCTCCCAGAGATGGTCGTTACATCCGGACAATTCTGGTTCACAGGAGAGTTGCGAAACACTGAGGATGAATGCGTTTGTTCTCACAGCATCTCAACCATTGACTGGAACTACGTAGATCAGCGCCTCAATGCTCCAGACGACGATAACCTTATGGTTGTTGCCGGTACGGACGAGGATGTAGCTCACCTACGACAAACCTACCTGGATAAGCTGGCCAACGACGAAATAGTCTGACACCAGATATCTGCAAACCCCAGCGGGGAGTCATCTCTCCGTAGGGGAGGTGTCTCTCCTCCATGACTGATGAAGGAGCAATGCAATGGGATACTTTTCCTGGAAAACCGCAGACACCAACGAATCCATTGGCAATATCGATTCTGCCAGACCGGCACCAACGGTCTATATGCTGTCTCCCAATGGGAATCCCCCGTATGCGGAGCCTGCTTATGAGGGCTATGGACGATTTGCCAATAAGGACGCCCATGAGTATTTGCTGGAAATGAATGCCGAAGATCTCGGTATAGATTTCTACAGCTTGTCTTGCGAAGAGCGCCGGCTGGCGGGCATAGCTCTGGAAGTAGGGAATGTGTACGTGCATGCCGACACTGGTGAGCGCTGGCACATTTTCCATGATTACCGGCACGTCCTCGATGCCAAATACTTCAAAGGTAATTTTGCTGAAGTGATACCAGAACTTGGGGACACCCCAAATAACCTCATTGAGCGCGGTGTTTTGTTGCCGCGTGCAATACGAGAGGAACTTGGGCTTAGATTTCCCCTCAAGTTTTCTTTCAGCCGGGGTGCAGTGTATGAAGATGTACCTGCATCTGAAGAATGCCCATACCAAGGGTTCTTCTTTCCGGGGGAGGGTGAGGATGAGTGAGCTTCGGCTTGCAAATCAGTCCTTCATGGTACGCTACCCAGTAGAGCAATACCGGGACAGCGACATGAAAGAAATCAAAATCCGCTTTCATGAGCGGGAAACTATGCCTGACATGCTGGAGAAACGCGCCAAGGAACTCGACATCACTATTGAGCAATTGGTAAAGCGTTTTATCTGCACAGGTATGCAAGATTACGAAACGGAAGATGGCCCAGCCTTGCCGGGGGAGTCACTTGATGACTTCTTTGTGCAAAACAGAGTCCTGAAGCCGAAGTAGTAAAAAATCCAATCAATCCCCCTGAAAGGGCTGGAGGTCACTATGAGCGACCTTAAAGCCCTTCTTGGGGCTTTTCTGTATGCATGGCTGCCTGAGGCTGAAAATCCTCATCGGCCTGGCCCGAAATTCCGTCCCACACTTGTTGTGGATGTTGATCCGGACGCCAGACAAATCTGTTTGGCGTATGGCACCAGCCAAAAAACGGATCGCAACGGTCGAGGAGAAATCACCTTTGCTAGCGACGAAATTGACGGTCTTACCAAAGACACTAAGTTCTGCCTGGGAACCACATACTGGATTCCGGTTAGCGCTGAGTATCTTTGCAAAAATGAATCCGCCAACAAACTCTCAGTTATCGGCCAAATCCCGAGTCGTCGCACTCAGGAATTGCACATGCGGCTGCAAGAGATTGGCTAAACACCTTCACGGGGAAGTCCTCTTCCTCGTGTAGCTTTGCTCTGAAACCACAAACCCTAAGGGGCGAGTCCTCGCCACTTAAGGCTGGGCTTGCTCCATTCACTAAATGGAGAGATCCCATGACGAACAACATTGAACGTACTAAGGCGGCAATGCTGAGCATTTCCCAGTCTCTGGGCTTGCCCGAGCACTATCCCGAGGATATGACGCAGGATCTCCAATCCTTGTCTGATTCGACGGAAGGTAAATGGCTCTGGTTGCTACGAACGTCCGGTACCGTTCTGGTTCCGCTTCAAGTTGGCGTACACCCGACGTATGTGAACTATTGGCTGCATTCGAATCATGGCCAAAAAGTCGTTTGCTTCGTGGTTGATTCCCGAAAGGGGATGGTCACGCAGACAACTTATTCCGAGGCGGAAAAACTGATTGGGCAGCCCCCAAGGAACCTTCACTCATCTATGTCTAGCGAAGAACTTGTGGATGCAGTGCATTCCGTTTTGACGCAGGGGTGTGAACGGAGACTTTGGGGGATGTTCGAATCACCTGAATCTATTGATGCGTATGGCACCTGGCAGAAATGGCAGGCGTACTTCGACTCGAAGGAAAACGAAGTAATGGCGAAATTCATGGCCAAAGCTGTGAGGTTCGCTCAATCAAAACAAACCCTGATTGGACACGTCTCATAGGCTGCCCAGTTCAAAAGCATTAACCCCACGGGGGATCGAGTTATCCCCGTCCTGGGGGTGGCTCGTTCCTCCTCAAAACAGTAGAGGAAATGAGCAATGCAAAATCAAATTGTACAGAGCAACGACAGTGACCTGAAAGACATGATGGAAGAGCGCCTGGACATCTCCGCTTCTCCCATCATGAACTACCATGACGGCATCGTTAAAAAGATCTCCGCTACGAAATACCTGTATGGGTATCTGGCAGACGATCAGGATGCTGAAAATCCGCTGGAAGAGTGGGATGGAGTAGGTCGCGTTTACACAGCACATCGCTTTGGCCAAACCCATGGCGAAATGCAGGAAGCGCTGGCGCTCGATAGCGACTGGGAGCCAGATTATGAGTTGTCTCATGACTTCCCGGACGTGCTGAAGACCCATTGGGTCAAAGCAGCTGCCGAGGACAGCGATTTCCAGCAGTGGTGTCACGAGAACGGACGGCCTCCTGAAGATTCGGAGAAACTCCCCTCGTACTACCTGAACAAAGCCCGCCGATTTTGGCGGGATACAGGTGGTTCAGATAATTATCTGTATAACGCAGATGATGTCTGGGACTTCGAAGCCGTGATGGGAACTGCTGAAAAAGCTGCTTATAAAGAGCTTCTTGAGGCCGGCAAAATCGGCGATCCCGATCGTGCTGTCCTTGATTGCTACGAGCATTCAGGTGTTGCCTGGTCGCTTTCTGGCGGAGGGATGCAATGCCGCTGGGATACGGCCAATGGAGCTGGCGTCTGGGTTCCAGATGAAAGTGCCCGTGAAGAGATTCATCGACGTGGTGATGAGGTGTACGCCTTTGGCCAAGTTGTTGAGGTTTCTGGCCTGATTGGTGGGAACCGCAAACCATTCTTTTTCAAGCTCGATGAAGAGTATGGAGGAGTGGAGTCACTGCGGTTTGAGACCTGGTATGAAGCCTATGAGGCTCTACAGAGTCACATCGCACACAACAAATTGCGCCTGCCCAGGAAGAAGGCTGAGAGGGCTGCGTTGCAAGTTCGAGGCAGGGAAAGGGCAGTAAAAGAAATCGCCCAGAACTGTGTTGAGCTCTACAACGACTACCTCAATGGACGGGTATTCGGTATTGTCGTCGCCACCTTCGAGGTGAACGATGAAGGCGAGCCGGAACTTCAGGACGATGACGCCGTATGGGGCTTCTATGGCGACGATGACGCCTATGACAGCCTAAAGCAAGAAATCGAAGCTCGGGACGACTGAGCCAACTAAGCCGCCTTGCAGGAAAACCTGCGGGCGGCTTTTTTATGGCTCTCACAAATCAGTCTATAAATTGATTGCCAAACACAGGTGCTTGCTAGCTGCAGAAGTTGATGCGCTTTCCCAGCAGGTTTAGTGAGGTATTTTGAAGTTCGTGAAATGGTAAGCCTAATTCAAATCCAGATTGGAGACCGGTCGGGTTGCAAACCCACTTTTGCATGCGACTATTCCAGTACCAAAATATATGAGCATCAAGATGCTCCCGATAATCACATAATGTTGGGAGTTATGGGTGCGCCGATTATGGTGGCAGTTTCAATTGGTTTTCACTTTATTAACACTTGGCTCAAATCACACCGACGAGACAGTAAAAAATAGCATTGGTATTCGAGCATACCGGGAAAATTAAAAGGTCTGAGCTTTGAACATTTATCAGATGTATGTTGAACACTGGAGACAACCTGGGTTCTGGGTGCGCAGAACGACCTGGGGCAACACGATTGCAAAAATTATCTCCGTAGGTGAATTGTCAGGTAGAGCCCCTTATTACGGAAATCCAGAGGTTATTGCCATCGTCTACGACATAAACACAGGCGAAGTTAAAGACGAGCATTTCATAATCGATACAGCTGGCACATACAAAACGTGGCGCTGGGTTCAGCCCCCGGAATGGAGTGGTGAAACTGATTTTGATCCCAGCAACGGGCGCGTTCTGCTTTACATCCCATTTGGAGAAAACAAAAGAGCCTCCTCCATGGGGGCAAGGTGGTCGGAATTGCTTCAGGCCTGGTGGATACCTGAAGCTGACGAAAAACTATTGGCGAAAGCAGCCGAGCGCGGGTATCTATCTCTACCTGAGGCCAGAATCCACTTCGATGTTGGATTTGAAAACAAAAACGTAGCGAAAGAGGCTGGGGGAATTTTCCACTCAGACACGAAAACATGGTCATTTGGAGAAAGTGATACCAAGGCCATCGAGAAGATGAAGGCGAAAGGATTCATCGAGAGAGATTCGCAAAACAACTCTGAATAACATTGGGATTCGGAACAAGTTCATAAAGGTGAATCATTATGGGCACCAAAGCATGCGACCGTAACGGCTGCGACACCCTCGGCCTCAAGATCAGTAGCAGTGAATGTATATTGATCAGCTTCAATTTGCTTTCAGATATAACACCGTAGGCTCAGACCTAAGTTCTCAAGGAGGAGTCACTTATGACTTTGGAGGCACTGCTAGTGTGGGGCGGTTTGACCATTGCTATCCTGGACTCTACAGGCTATGGCAATGAGATCAACGAGCTTATTGATAGGATCGTTACCATCACAGCGACAGCCATTAAAAAACGGAAGTCTCCATTACGAGCTTGGATGAATGCTTACGACTCTTGGTTAACGATACAAGCAATCATGGTGGCCCATGAACAAGGGGTAATGAAGCTGCCGGCCTCATTAGCAGCGCAACCCGCAATCAAACGCCGGCTAACCTCGAATAAGTCGCTCCGTAGAAGCGGTCACGGGAACATCGTTGTTCGTAAACAGCTCGATCGAATCCTTGTTTCAATATTGGTGTTATCACAGATGGCCATGACTCTTGGGCTGGGCGTAGCGATCTGCTCGCCATTATGGTTCGCTCTGGAAGCCTTGGACATGGAAAGGGTCAATGCGTTTATCGTGTCCGGTATCTTTACCATCGCCTTCTGCTGCACTTTCTTCAGTATGCTTTCTAATATAGTGGCTTCCATTTTAGAACCTTTGCTCGCGGTCCTGTTCGCACTTTTTATCGTTACGCTATCGATTCCACTCAGCATATTCCGAGCTTTCCCGACTGGCTATTTGAGTGCATTCGGCATGTTATTTGCCGGGCTGGGTACCTTCCAGTACCTGACTGGTTGAGCTGGTGGAGAATGAGTATCCAGTGCTTAACAGTCTCGAACCCTCGTAGCCATCTCTGTCAAAAAAATAGCATTCACTTAGCTATAAGGTCTGAACTGCCCCAGTACACTTGCCCTCAATGTGTTTTTGCTGGAGAAGTTGAGTCATGGGTGTTTCAGAGACTGAGTATATCGAAGGTGCGGTGACCTTCCAGGAAGGGTATGCCGCAGGTGTGAAGGGCGCTGATGCCGGGGATAATCCATATCCGGAGGGATTTTGGCTGGCGGAGAGTTGGATGCTGGGTTGGCAAGAAGGCGATTTGGAGCGAAAAGCTCGTGATGAGCCTATCATGACCTTCCCAGCTTAAAAGTGGCTAAAACGTCAAAAAAAACGCAGCCACCTCTGGATAACGCGCCTTAGAATTCGGTAAATTGAACTCAATTAAGGACATCGCTCCCTGCGCGAACAGCTATTCAGTCTTCGGACTGGAGATGCTTTGCAGGAGCATGATAGAGCTAGCCTTGCTCTTAAAATAGATGGCAATCCAGCAGCACTCGCTGAACTGGATCTATCACACAAACCCGAGAGGTTCTCTAACCTCAGGGTTATTGGGCCTCTCCTCCGTTGATGAGGTTCAATATGATTTCCAATTTTGTTGGTATTCTGATTTTCGTCGGTGTTCCCGCGATTTTTTTTGCACTCTTTCTGGCTGTTATGGTCAGGATCTATAAGTTTGCAAAAGGCTTCGGAAACAAGCTTGGCACTGCCAAGCCAGTGTCAAACACGATGAGAACATCTGTTGCTGCAAAGTCAGCTTCAGGTGCTACAGAACTTCCAACCCGCACTGTTGCGGGACAATGGTTTTGCTCTCCTGATGTTTCACATCTTGAGAAGCCTGCCTTCCTTAGGAAGCAGGTCGCGTAAACCAATTCTTTTTTAAAACCCTGACGGGGGTATCTACTCCCGCAGGGGGTAGGTGCCTCCTCTTTCCTAATGAGGTACTTACCATGAAAAAGATCATCATTGTTGCTATTGCTGCTTTTACCATTCAGATGACGTTCGCATTCAATGACGCTGCCGATAACGCAGCTGAGACTGCAGCTGAAACTGCTTGTGAAAAGCGCTACGAAAACAACATCGAGGTGATGTGCAAGTAATTGCCCACCTTTGATTGATGAGACACAGCCTTTCCTGGTGTGTCTCCCCGAGGTTCCTGTTACTGAAGTTTCGCATGCGAAATTTTGAGGGATCTCCGGGAGGCACACCGGGAGAGGCGCAAAATTGGCTGATTAGCCCATTTTGTGTATGCGTGCAATCGGCGTGAAATGGCCGTTTGCGTCTCTCTCGGGTGTGCTCCTTTTCTAAATGAGAGCCACCGGAGGAAACACCATGGGTACCATGCACACATACGATCACGAGAAAGCCTGCCTGTTTCTTGATAGCGGAAAGGTTGTCCGGGTTCGGGATAAATCTAGCCGTCAAGCAGATGAACTCCTGGAGCCGCTGACTGAGAAAGCTCGTAAAGCGGGCCTGATTGGTGAGAAGGACGTAGTGGTAACTTTCTCTGCGTGATCATCGAGGGGCCTCATTAGCGTGAGGCCCCTTTTTTATTGCCCGAGTGCTTTTCGGTTTGGGTACCAAACTCAAAAGTATTCACTCCCCAGCGGAGCGATCAGGCAGCTGACCTGGATCTTTGATCAAGCACAGCAAATCTTAACCCCCCAAACGGGAGCATCATCTCCCTACAGGGGGTGGTGTCTCCCCCGACTTCAGGAGACATTTCATGTCCAACCAAAACGTTCGTCAAACCGAAGCTACACCTGTAGTTGATCTGTTTGGCATCGAAGCTCCCAAAAAGGTCACTGCGGAAAAGTTTGCAGATGATCAAAACCTACACATTCCCAAGCGCGATGAGCACTACGTTTTCCGTAAGGAATTCGTTCGGGAAGTTTTGGCTTACATCCAAAAGCCGCATAACGATGCCATGTTGGCCTTCGGTCACACCGGCACAGGTAAGAGCTCCGGCTTTAACCAACTTCTGGCACGGTTGAACTATCCCACGGAGGAAGTCACCTGCATGGAAGATATGCGGTTTACTGACCTACTTGGTCAGTTTGTGTTGAAAGCTAAAAGCCCTGGCGAGGTGCCTCAGATGACGTGGGTCGATGGTCCACTGACTCGTGCTGCTCGCTATGGCCATGCATTGATCATTAACGAGTGGGATCTGATGGAGCCGGGTGAACTGGCCGGCCTCAATGATCTGCTCGATGGTCGCCCACTGATGATTGCTCAAAATGGTGGTGAAGTGATCGATCCGCATCCTGATTTCCGACTGTTTGCTACTGGCAACAGCGCGGGCTCCGGCGATGAGATGGGTCATTACCAGGCAGTGAAGACACAAAACCTCGCTGCCATGGATCGCTACCGCGTGATCGAAGTGGATTATCCTGAGCCTGAAGTTGAAATGAACATTTTGGCTCGGGTTGCCCCGAAGCTTAATCCAGAGCTTCGCGATGGCATGGTTAAGGTCGCCAATGAAATCCGGACGCTGTTTAAGGGTGAAAACCCCGAGGCACAAATCGGCATCACAATGTCCACACGGGTCCTCCGTCGTTGGGCGATGCTGACACTGGATTTCAAAGGAGCTAAAAACGCATCAGGTTATGCCTTGGATATCGCTCTGCTTCGCAGGGCGGATAAAGAGGAAAGGGAGGCCGTCAGTCGCATCTGTAAGGATGTTTTTGGTGATCTCTGGTCCTGATCAGTAGCGTTGTCACATAGCCAAAATGGTTGGGTCCGAGAGTGCAAAGTTGCGCTTCCGGACTCAGTGATAGCCTTAAGTTAAACCCCAACTAACTAACCCGACAGGGGTCTTAACCCCTGCTGGGGTTGAGCCTCTTCGGGAACCAACATTCCTTAGGAGGAACAATGACTCAAGTTGCAGAACAAACTGCCAATACCGTTGCTACACAAGAGAAGGGCAAGTCCCTTATCGCGAAGATGGCTGGAAAGTTTGGCGTTGACGCTGAAAAGTTCATGGTCACTCTCAAAAGCACGGCATTTAAGCAGCGCGATGGCTCTGCGCCCACCAACGAACAGATGATGGCGCTGATGGTCGTTGCTGACCAGTACGGCCTAAATCCCTTTACGAAGGAAATCTACGCATTTCCTGACAAACACAACGGTATCGTGCCTGTTGTAGGGGTTGATGGTTGGAGCCGGATTATCAATCAACATCCTCAATTTGACGGTGTTGAGTTCCGGTACAGCGACAACATGGTTCAGATGCAGGGTGCGTATAGCTCCGCCCCAGAGTGGATTGAAGCGGTCATGTACCGCAAAGATCGAACTCGCCCCATAGTCGTCCGTGAATATTTGGATGAGTGCTACAAGGCCGCCAGTAACCGCAGTGGCCCATGGCAGTCTCATCCGAAGCGCTTTCTGCGTCACAAAGCGTTTATTCAGGGTGGTCGAATCGGCTTTGGTTTTGTCGGGATCTATGATCAAGACGAAGCGGAGAACATAGTCGGTAACACTATCGATAACGACACCGGGCAGGTTGTCCAGATGAAAACGCAGCGCCGTGTTGTTGAGATGGATGATGAAAAGTACAAACGATTCATCGAAACCCTCATTCAGCGTGGTAAAGCGGAAGGTTGCTGGCCCTCCATTAACCAACTCCTGGAAGAACGATTCCAGCACAATCCGGCGCGTTTGCAAGAAGCGAAACAACGGATCTCAGACGCCGAGTTTGAAGCTTTGAATGCAGCCGATTTCAAGGAAGAAAAGAAGAAGCCGGCAAAGGGCGCTACGAAGGGGCAGGAAGCGCATGCTGACAAACCTGAAGAGCCGCCTGTAGATGAAGATCCTGAAGCTCAGTTCAACGCAGAATCATCTGCTGACGCTGGCCCGCAGGGATCACTTGATATGGGCTAAGCCCACCACGAGATGCCGCCGTATGGCGGCTCTCATCTCTCCGAATCCCGAGGGGCTTGCGTCCCTTTGGGGAAGCCGTTTCTCCAAACCAAGGTTCAGTTGATCCCTTTTGGGGTTGGCTGAGTCTCCTTAACTGGAGGTTCCTATGAAAATAGTCGCGTTCGATCAAAGAACCGATGAATGGTTGTTATGGCGAAAACAAGGTGTCACAGCCTCTGAAGCCGCGATCATTATGGAAGACTCACCCTATATGACGCCTTGGCGTCTTTGGGCGGAAAAAGTCGGGCTGGCGGAACCAGATGACTTGTCGAAAAACCCCTTTGTTCAATACGGCATTGAGCATGAGGATGTTGCTAGACAGGCATTTGAAGATCGCTATCCAGGCGAAGTGGCATTGCCAATATGCGCTGAATCAGACGAAGAGTCGGTTTTGCGTGCTTCCTTTGACGGCGTGATCAGTCAGAGGAGGCCGGTGGAACTGAAGTGCCCTGCAACAAAGACGTTCGATGATATCCTCATGAACGGAACCGATTCCGCAGCTTACAAGCTGTATTGGCATCAGGTTCAGCACCAGATGTACGTGTCTGGCGCTTCTGAGGGGTTCCTGGTGTTCTACCACGACGAACGAGATCTCCAGATCTTTCAGATTGGCCGCGATGAAATTTACATTGAGCGGCTGGTCAAGAAAGCGAAAGAGTTCTTTGAACGCGTTAGAAGTCGCAAGCCACCTGAGAAAGATCCAGAGCGTGACATTCTTATCCCAACCGGCGACGCCGCCGAAAAGTGGGTGGAAGCGTCCGAAACGGTGAAGTTCTACGATGCAGACATCAAGGAGTACCAGAAGAAGATCGAAGCAGCCAAAGCCAAGCGAAAAGAGGCTGAGGACACTTTGAAAAATCTTTTGGGTGACTTCCATACAGCGGAGTACAACGGCGTTCGCGTCAATCGTCACTTCCGCGAGGGAAGAATTAACCTCCAAGCATTTCTGAACGATAACCATCCGGATGCCGATATCTCGAAGCTTGAATCCTATAAGGAAAAAGGCTCAGAGGTTTTCCGGATTACTGTAACGGACAATACATTGCCTGCGTGGAGCTGTGATGAATCAGCCTGGGAAGAGGTTGAGGAATTCAAGGAAAATCACGAGCAAAGTATGTTCTGGTAATACTAAGCGGGGGGATTTCCCCCCGCTGAGTATTTTCCCCAATTCAGGCAAAAAAAACGCCGCCTCCTGCAATTAATTGGCGCGTGATTCACTCATTCTATTAAAGAGTCCTTTTCGGTTTGCAGTGACAAACCAAAGAGGATTCCCTCCCTAGCGGAGCGATCAGGCAGCTGGCCTGGCCCTACGGCAAGAACAGCAATTCAAAAACTAACCCATTGGGGGCACTAACCCCCGATGGGGATTGGTGCCTCCTCTTTGAGGAGCACGCAATGAAAACTGAGATTAAGAACCTCGACAAGCTGGTATTGGTTAACCTGGATATCGATATCTGGAGCGGCCAAGCGAAGCTACAAGCATCCGATCTGAAGCGAATTTCCGTTGAAGATCTTCCCCCCGAAAGCCTAGCCAGTCTCGGTTCCAAGCGTTTGTGTAATAAAGAGCACCTGAAAGTGTTCTCAAAGCTCAAAACTCGGGCCAATCGCGCTGTCACTGATCATGGTCGTCCTTTTTTGGGTGGCTATGCCTATCCAAGTGACCGCAGTCAGGAACTCGAAGGTCAGTTGATCCTAATTGAGCAAGAGTACCTGGAGGCAAAGCGCCAATTCCTGAATCGCTATGATCAGGCAGTTGAAGACTGGATTAACGAGAACCCGGATTACGCGGAAGCGATCCGTGCTGGGGCTTTGACCCGAGCAGAAGTGGCTGAAAGGCTTAACTTTGGTTTTCAAATCATCAATGTTCAGCCGACTGACTCTCCGGAAGCTCAAGTGCGACTGAAGAAGTCGGTTCAGGGCGTGGGTGATGCACTGGTCGATGAGATTGCCCATCGAGCCAATGAGTTCTTCGAGAAGTATCTTGTTGGTGCAGAGCAGGTGTCTACACAGACTCGGCGCACGCTGAAAAACATGCGGGACAAGGTGTCCGGCATGGCGTTCTTGAACGGCAATTTGCTCCCTATGGAGCAGCTGCTGAATGAGATGCTGCGGGGATACGCAGAGCATCAGGGGAAAAAGCACGTAACCGGTGAAGACTTCAATAGGATTCTCGCCGCTACGCTGATCCTCAGTGATCGAAATAAACTCGAACGCTATACATCGGGTGATCTCAGCCTGGAAAACCTGCTGAGCTCGATGTCTGGTAACAAGAAAGAAGAGGAAGAGCCGGAGCAGCAGGAGGAATCCTCTGCATCCAGCGAATCTGTTGAAGCCCCAGCGACCACCGCGAATGATGGTGATTCTGAGGAAGAAGACTACTTCTTCTAAACAACCCTAAAAGGGGTCTCGTGCCCCTTCTGGGGGCGCGTGACTCCTCCACTCGGAGAAATGTCATGCGTAAAGCCGGATCAGATCCGATCAGCCGCACTATCCCGATCGTTGCAGCCGCTTATGCCAGAAAATTTGGTATCAAGATTGGTATCGGTGGGGATGATGCATTCACGGACGGCACACATATTCAGCTGCCTTCCATTCCTGAAGACTACCCCTACAAGGATGCCTTGTGGGGATTTTTGGCACACGAAGCTTCACACGTCCGTTTCACGGATTTCAGTGTGGATGCTCCAAATGACTACCATCACTCGTTGATGAATAGTTTGGAAGATGGACGCATTGAGCTGGACTTCATCCGAGAATATCCGGGTGCAAGAGAAACGCTTGACGAAGCGATCCGTTTATTCGTGCACCAAGACAAAATGCAGAAGCCTGACGGCTCTGAACATCCCGCAGAAACCCTGTCTGCCTACGTGCTTTATTGGGTTCGAAATCAGTGGCGTGGTCAATCCATCCTGGATGGACAGTACGCTGCTGCCACCAACGCCATGCAGGCCACATTCCCAGCGGATGTGGTTAGCAAATTAGACAACATTCTTGCTGAAGCACCCATGCTTAGGAGTACCGGCGATGTGAAACGCATGGTCGATCGAATTCTCAAGCTCTTTGAGGATGAGACTCCCGAGCAGAAGCCCGAAGAGCAGAACTCTGAACAGGACAAAAAGCCTGAGAAGGGGGATGCAAGCTCTGACGGTGAACCGGGTGAAAGCAAAGATGAATCCGGCAACGGCGATTCTGGAGATGGTCAGAACGGCTCCAAATCCGATTCCACTGGTCCAAATGGGGACCAGAAGGGAGAGGAAAACGGGGATCAGAATGGCCAAGACGGGTCGTCAGGCGGCGATTCCAAATCTGAGAATGATCAGTCCGGCTCCTCCGGTGGGGCTGATCAGAATGGTGAGGGAGAGCAGTCTGGCGATTCTAAGTCCTCTGGTAGCTCTGGCGACCAGAATGGCCAGCAAGAAGCTGGACAAGGACAAGGTTCCCAAGATGGCCAGAAATCAAATGGTCAGGGGAATCCCTCCAACCAACCGGGAAAATCGGGCGGACCTGGAGGCTCCGGAGCTGGAGATCAGAAGGCGCAAAATGTAGCCCTGGTTCAAGAAGGATCAGGAAAGCATGCGGCGACTGATGTCTTCGCTGAGATTAAAGAAGATCTTCAAACCGTTGCTAAGGGTAACCCCCAGAAGCATGTAATGTTGCCACCGGATGCGGTGCCTGTTGGCTCCTTGGAGCCAGCTGAGGCGAACGAACTCGAAACTCGGGCTCGTCGCACAACGGTCGCATTGAGAAAGCAGCTAATGGCTCTTGTTGAATCAAGCGGCAAGGTTCAGAAGCGATATCTGGACTCAGGGCAAAAGGTGGCAAGCAATCGGTTGTCTGGTGTGCCTGCGGGGGACTATCGGGTCTTCCGCAAGGAAAAGCGCAAGACGAAAGTGAATACCGCCGTTCATATTCTGCTCGATGCGTCGGGAAGTATGAATCGGATGGCAGGAGCTTCGCCGTCGGAGGGTACCCGTATCCAAATTGCCAATGAAGCATCACTGGCTATTGCGCAAGCCCTGGAAGCAATTCCTCGGGTTTCTGTCGCAGTCACGGCATTCAAGGGAACCCCTCAACAGAGGGTCCATGAAATGCTTAAACACAATGAAACGGCTCGCGCATGCGCAGGTCGATTTGCGGTCGGAGCAGGTGGTGGCACACCGTTGGCCCCAGCTCTTTGGCACGCAGCCCGTGATCTTTGCAGCCGCAGAGAGGAGCGGAAAATCGTGATGGTAATAACGGACGGCTTGCCGTCTTTGCCGGATCAAACACGGCACGTTATTTCTCTCATGCAGCGCAGTGGCTATGAGGTGATTGGCATTGGCATCGGCAGTAACGCTGAAGTCGTTAGTCAATACATCTCAGATCACTGCGTCATTAGAAATGTCAGCGATCTCAAGCACCAGTTATTCGATATTTTTCGGAAGAAACTGGCAGCTTGATCCTGGCTTTAACCCTGTGGGGGTGTATTCCCCCGCAGGGGGAGTGCGCCCTCTCTACTTGTGGAGGTCCGTTATGGGCGCACAAACCCGCGTTGTTGAAAACAATGCACAACTATCCTTCGGGATGGATTATTGGCTGGAGATCAAACGACCTCCTTGCTGGACTGATGCAAATATCGAGAGGCTTCGTTCTAAGCTGCTCGTGACCACTGTCAGGGAAATCGCCGACCGGCGAACTTCCAAGAGAGTGGTCACTCAAGCCTGGGACTGGATTCTTTCCGATGACGTGCATCCGTTCTCTTTTCGTGTTTGCTGCGATTCTGAAGATTTGGACCCGCTGAAAATGCGAGAGGCCCTTGTTTCGCTATACCGGACGCTTTCGCGTCGGGAGCTGGCGGTCAAGGTTGACCTTGAGGCATTGCAAAAGGTCGCAAACGCTTAAAGTCACAACCCATTGGGGGCCGAATCTCCCCGATGGGGTTCGGCTTCCTAGTTCGGAAATACTCTGCTCGAAGGGATTAAAACCCTCATGGAGCGCAGTAATTCACACTCACTTGCACTTAAACCAAATCAAGCAGGGCGATAATGGACGCAAGTTTTGATCGCTCATACACATTTAAGGGAGATACGTTATGTCTCGCGGCGTTAACAAAGTCATTCTGATCGGTAATCTCGGTCAGGAACCCGATACACGCTACACCCCGAGTGGCAGCGCAGTCGTCAATCTCAACCTGGCTACTGATGAAAGCTACAAGGATCGTCAAACTGGTCAGATGGTTCCCAAAACCGAATGGCACAGAGTGGTGATCTTCGGGAAAGTGGCTGAAGTTGCCGGCCAATATCTTCACAAAGGTTCGAAGGTATACATTGAAGGCAAGCTGCAGACACGTAAATGGCAGAACAAAGAAGGTCAGGATGTCTACACAACGGAAGTTGTGGTCGATATCAACGGACAGATGCAGATGCTGGACAGTCGTAGTGATGGCCAGAGCAATGCTGGTAATGCACAGCAAAGCGGCGGTCGGAATGATGGCTACAGCAATCAGCCTCCTCAGCAACGGCAGAGTGCAGCTCCTCAGAACGCGGGAGCGCATGCAGCTGGAGCCGGGCAGCCAGACTGGGATGATGATATCCCCTTCGCCGCATACATGAAGGGCGTTGTCTGGATTTAACCTTCAAGGTGTGGGGTAACCCGCGCTGCTTCTCACTAACCCACCGGGGTATCTTGTCCCGCTGGGGCATAGGTACCTCGACTGATTTCAGAGGTACTTATGAAAAATCTCAGCAACGTGTTAGTCGCAATTGGTTTGCTGCTCATATTTTCCGTTTTGGGAATCGATATTGATCAGCAGGGAGCCGCTGCGACAGCGCTCGGTTTTCTTGCAGTAGGCTACCTGGTTGCCGCTGCAGGCATCGCAATCTCGATGGCCCATGACTCTACCAGCCCTCTATCTGAGATGGAGGTGTTCTGATGGATCTGGTCACTCAAACAATCGGGATTCGCTGTCGTGCAGCGATTCTCAAGGTCGAACGCGACTCAGATCGAATACGGTCTAAGTTCCGGCGATACGAGATGACTGAGGCTGATAAGCGCACCACCCTTGAGGTTCGCGCCTATCGTCTTGGCCAGCAATTTCGGAGTTACAGCCATGATCCATTCATTGAGTGGAATCACCCGATGGCGAAGGATCTCTCAAAAAGCTTCCGCATGGGAGCAGGGCAGATTCAATCGCAATCGTCAGCAGCATAGGAGATTCGATATGTATCGTTATAGCGAAATCGTCATCTCCTGTGACGGCCTTGGTGAGTTGGTGCTCTTTCGGACAGCATCGAATACTCGGGCACAGTCTTTTCGCCGGCAAATGTCGGCAAGGACAGTGTTTGGGGCGAAGCCGACCATTAGAGACATCATTTCCAGTCAGCGAAAGGAAACTGGCGTTCTGCAGAAAGCAATCTGAGAGCTGGCCTTCGGGCCGCTCTCTTTCTCAAGTCCATTTTAGAAGTGGGTTTCAGAAAGAGAGATTTTGTGCCCCTGGCACGAAACGGGTAGCTGACCCGACCTACTACTGGTAAGTCCAGCAATTCAAAAACCCATCAGGGGTGACTTCCCCTGGTGGGGAAGTTGCCTCCCGAAGAACACGGAGCGCAACATGAATAACTCTCAATTCGAGACAAAGCTCACCATACGTTGGTGGGCAAACGATGAGTCCAATGATCAGATCAATGAGTCGGACAAAGGTTCGCTCTTTGACTATTCAATGGACGTGATCAGCTCAATGGTTTCTAGCGGTTTGACTGAAGGAGATCTTGGTATCACGGTGATTGGCGATGAACATTGCGCCTATCTCGGCTACTGGGAATTCAAGGAACAAACTAACGAAGCCAAAACATATTCACTGCCGTTCGGCGTGAATCTCCAAATATCCAGCGATGGTGCTGGCCAAATGTCCTCTGAGCTGGCTAAGCAGTTCAGCCTTGAGGATGGCCTTATCGATGAGAAGGGCGAGGCCACTGCTGACGCGCTGGAAGCTCTGCTTCTTGCCATGGGTTGTGCTGGTGTCGACTTGGATGATCCCAAGATTGTCTCAGCGCTCACATCTGCTGTTGACCAAATTGGCCAAAACATGTGAGGAAATAGCGACATGGACAATGAAGCTGCAATAACCCCTCAGCGCCTCAAAATTGAGGATGCTGGCGGGGTCTGGGGATATGCCTGGTGCATGTTCCGGGCCTGGCGCGGGAAGTATCACATGGACATTGAGCGCCGTGTGATTGTCCGCAAGGACTTTGAAAACTGGCGTGACTGCTTTGATGCGGAAAGCCGGTTTCTCAAAAGCCACTGGGGATACGACTCAGTAGAGTTTGTCTCCATTTGCCAAGCCTAAAACACTAACCCAACGCGGGTGCGATGCACCCGCTGGGTGTGTCGTGCCTGCCTGTTCAGGAGGCACCTATGCTCAACAATCAAATCGCGCTCTTCGATCTCACGGACTTCGAAGAGGAGGTCATCGAGAAACCGGATCTGGATTCTTATGACATCGTGATTGTCGCGATGAGCGGCGGGAAGGATTCTCTGGCGAGTTTGTTGGATCTCATCGAGGCGGGCGTTCCGCTCTCCAAAATTGAGATGTGGCACCACTCGGTCGATGGCCGGGGGGAGGACGCCAACCCGCTTTTCGACTGGCCAGTGACCGAAAGTTACTGTGAAAAACTCGCAGAAGCGCTCGGAATCCCGCTGTACTTCAGCTGGAAGCAAGGTGGACTAGAGGGGGAGATGCTTCGTGAGAACTCTCTTACTCGCCCAACCAGCTTTCAAACACCTGATGGTACTTTTGAGGCCGGTGGTGAGAGTGGAAAACCGTCGACAAGGCGGAAGTTTCCTCAGCTCGCCGCGTCTCTGAATACAAGATGGTGTTCAGCGGTTTTCCGAACGCATTAAATTGTCAAAAAAAGCCAAACCCGTTTCGCCCATAAGCGAACGCTGTTTGTAACCGGGGAACGTGCCGAGGAAAGTGCGGCCCGCTCGAAGTATAAAACCTTCGAACCCCACCGTGCAGACCGGCGTCACGGCCGATCCAAACGGCATGTGGATGCATACCGCCCGGTCCATTCGTGGTCTGAGCAGGAAGTGTGGGACATCATCAAACGGCATGGGATTAACCCCCATCCGGCCTACAAGTTGGGCTGGGGTCGCTTGAGCTGTATGACCTGCATTTTTGGATCTGCAGCCCAATGGGCAAGCGTTAAAGCCATCGATCCAGATCGGTTTGAGCGCATTGCTGCCTACGAGGAAGAGTTCGGGGTAACCATTCATAGAACTGAATCGGTTCGCCAGCGCGTTGAAAAGGCCAAACCTTACGACACGCTTGATCCATTGCTCATCGAGCAGGCTCTCAGCACGGAGTACCTGGAACCCATCATTGTGGAGAACTGGGAACTGCCAGCGGGAGCCTTTGGTGAAAGCAACGGCCCGACTTAACCCCTCTGCCGGGTGCCATTCGGCACCTGGTCATCCCCCCAACATTTACTGGAGCTATTCGGTATGTGCCAACAGCGCAAAGAGGATCTTTTCGAGTGTCCCGAGCTACTGCCAGATGAGATGAAATCGCTCATTGAGCATTACAGCATCGAGATCGAAGAAAGAGATCCCAACGAGGTTTGCCGGGAATTCCTGGCGGCTGCCAACGAGCATGGATACACCTTTGACTGGGGACTGGATGGGCAACCGTTCGGGCTTCAGGAAAAGTAAATCTACTGCTTACCAACCCACCAGATCTGCGATGCTCCGGCATTCGTGTCTGCCAACTACAGGTGAACTATGAATTTTGATTTGCAGGCTATTGGGGCCTTCGTGCAATTCGCACCGCTTGCCATCGGTTTACTGCTGATGATCCCAAAGCGAAATCCGTAACGATCATAACCCACCCAAGAGCGTCCATACGGGACGTTCGTTCTGATTACACAAACCTCGCGTTCAATCTAGCCCCTGGGCTGGGTAGTTCGCCCTACAAAAGGAAAATACTATGTCTATCATCACGTTCAACATGCGCGACCTGAAACCTTTGGCTGAAGAGCTGGAGAAAGCTGCGGAATACGCTCCAACAATGGATCTTCTGTTCGACCCGGAGAACCATATTGATGGGGTGATTCTTGATGCCCAAGGCCGCACTGAAGAACAGGTGAATACGGCTGGCGGATTCTTCTGGCCATCTGATAAGAACATTCGTAAAGGGGCTATCGGTCCCTGCCTTCAGTTGGTGGGTGATCAGGGCGTTTACCTGATCACCAATGCCAAGTTCGAAGATAAGTCATCACCGGTCTCGCGAGGCACGGTGGCGTATGCCAAAGGCTGCGACCCCAAAAAGGATGATGATTTCTACGAGAATAAGAGGGCCCTTTTCGGAGGCGACGATGGGAGTGTCACGATTCCGTATCAGTGGTACCTCATGGCCAAGGAGAAGGGTAAGCGAGTGTTCAAGGTCAAGTTGACAGAAACCAGCGTGAGCATTGTGGTATAGCCTTAACCCCGGACGACTTCGGTCGTCTGGGGAACTTCCACCAGTTCCAAGGGTGAATGCGTGGTTTTAAGCAAAAAAATCGCTGCAACCTTGGTACATCAGTGGCCGACTGCTTTTAGTATGTATGTTACGAGTCTCTTCCGGTTTGTGGTGACAAACCCGAACGGATTCACTCCCCAGCGGAGCGATCAGGCAGCTGACCTGGATCTTTGATCAAGCACAGCAATTCACCACTGCCCCGAGGGCTTCTAGCCCTCGACAGGGCAGATGTCTCCTTCGAGGTGGTTAAAACAACCTGGAGAAGGAGATATATGGAAAATAAGTCAAATCACACATCAATTAGCACAATCAATGAGGTCTGCGGCGTACTTGCCTTAATCAAAGGCGCTGAGCTGTGGCTTCTTGCAAACGCCTTTGGCGTTCCACTTCTAATGATCGGATTCGCAATGGTCTACTTTGCAGTCCGTTCCAAATCGTCCGATGAGCCATTTCGCTCATTCCCTACTGTATTCAGCGTCTGCGCGTCCGTATTCGTCGGTGCTTTTCAGACTGAGTATACGGTCGAGTTAGCGATCGTATCTGGCTATATCGGATTCATTTCGTTCGCCATCAAGTTGTACTTGGAGGCGGAGAATGCACATAATAAAGAGTGAGCAATTTTATGTTTATGGAGATCACGATGCATTGGGTTCACGTTACTGGCCTGGTCGTGCTGATCGTCGGAACAGGGCTAACCGTTTATTACCTGGATATCAGGAAGAACAAGCCTAAGCACTAACTCTTTTAATGTGACTTAGAGATAACTCTATTTCACGTTTCCTACCCAGCAGGGGGTTCTATTCCCCTTCTGGGGATAGTTTCCCCTGTTAAACCTCTGGTCGGGGTATCCCTAAGCCTCCCTGCCAGGGGAGTTTTGGGATACCTCGACTGGAATCCCAAACTAACAGGAGAAACACTATGTCTGGATTTTATCCCACCAAAGAAGTCCGAGAAAAAGCCCGAGGAAACTGGGTTGCCATCTTGGCAGCCATGATCCCTGAGATCGAGCCGGCGCTACAAAAGCAGGGTCGTGGCCATGTGACATGCCCGATGCCCGGTCACGTAAGTAAGGGAAAGAAGTTTCGGGTCTTTAAGGACGTGAACGAAACAGGCGGTGCAATCTGCACATGCAACAGCTGGAACGAGGGCTTCAACGTCCTCATGGACTACCACGGTTGGGACTTCGAAGAAACGAAGGAGCACATTGGTAGATTCCTCCAGATGGAGAAGGTTGTCCCCCGAGCTGAAAGGGAACAAAAGCACAACCAGCATGCTGCTCAAACTGCACCTGAAGAGACGGAGCCAGCTCCGACTCAAAGCGCCGTTGAATACGGTCACGCCATTGAGCAAGAAGCAATGGCAATCTTCGCCGACGAGGACCTAAGTAGCTTGGCTCAAGAGTCTCAACCGGAAACGGTTAATGAGGCAACGGAGTTGAGTAAATCAGGCCCGGAGTTGGCACAGGTCAGCACAGCAGTGGCACCAGAGCCGCAATCTCAGCAACAGCCGGTAGAAGAGCAGCAATCTCCTCCGGTAACGATCGCTGATATCTACAAGGCTAAGCCATGGCTCGCGGCAACAGCTGAGGAGTTGGCGGAGCAGAGGAAGCGCGATGAACTCTATCAGGCACACTTGGTAGAGCGAATCGAGAAACTCTGGGACCACGCGCTTACGCTAGATTCACCGGGCGCGGAGCCTGCAAGGGCGTACATGAGGAATCGTCAAGTCTCGATACGAGGCTTGAACCTGACTCACTCCCTGCGGTTTGTTCCGAAACTGGTGTACCGCGATGAAGACGGCAATAACCTGGGTGATCATCCGGCAATTATTGCGGCCATCAGGGATAAGGACGGAAAGCTGGTAACTCTGCATCGTACTTATCTCACTAAAAACGGCAAAAAAGCCCGAGTACCATCTGCTAAGAAAATGATGCCTGTTCCCAACGAGAAAGACGTAGTTGGAGGAGCGATTCGCCTCGGTGAACCTCAGGATGGTGTTGTTGGAGTAGCAGAAGGCTTGGAGACCGCTTTGTCGGTTTACCGAGCAACCGGCCAAATGGTCTGGTCGCTGGTTTCGTGCTCAATCCTTCAGGGGTTTGAGCCTCCAGCCGGTACAAAGGTTGTTGTTCACTGGGCAGATAAGGATCGCAGTGCAGCTGGCGAACTCGCTGATGCTGTTCTGCGGGAGCGGCTGGAACCACGGGGCATCAAAGTGGTGACCATGCTTCCGGCTGTTCCGATTCCGATTCGAGCCAAAGGTGTTGATTGGAACGACGTGCTGATTAGCCAAGGTCTTTTCGGGTTTCCCCGCAAAGAGTACCTAATGAACCTGTGCAGAAAACCACAGGGAGGTCACCGGCATGTCAGCTGATCAACCTACAGTGAAACGTTCGCAGCACTTGGTTGACTACAATGCGCTTAGCACGGAGCCGGGTGGTCCCGGCCCCCTTTGCCCCGCCTCCGGGGTGGCAGGGGTCCGAGGCCACGTACCGTAAACGCATTCGGGACGCGCTTCTGCAGAAACGTGACCGGTACCAACAATTGCTAGCGTTGATACATAGGGAAACATCAGGTGTCGCCTGTAAAAAGGCGGCATTTGTTGGTCCCTACGCTGATGCAGCGAAAGAGGTCTATGAAGCTCTCAAAGCTGAATCAATCAACGCCGCCGCATGAGGAGGTATTATGTCGAATCGAGCGCAAAGAGCAGAACAGAGAGGGTCCGGGACTTCGGTCCACTGGCCCGATCTGGTTTTACCGCCGATTAATTTGTACAGCGTTCCTTTATTGGACAGCGCTGGGCAACATCGGCCAGAAAAGTCCCAGGGTCATTCATGACCTTGGGATTTTTTTTTGTACCGAGAAAAAAGAGCTTTCGTCACTTAAACAGCAGCCACTTTCTAAAAAGGTTTTTTCAGAGTCGTAAGATAGGCAGTATCAAATTCGACTGCAGGAAATCGCAATGCCGCCATTCCAGTTTAACCTCGCCTCGATCAAGGATTTAATCGAACGAAGGTACCAGCAGAAAAGCGCCACACCCAGATACAGTGCAGTTGCCCTTGAAGGCTTCATTACTCCACGCTGGAAAGCCAAGAAGCAAATGGCCGTAGAATGCATCGACTTCAACCAAAGTGGTGCTGGCCTTAAGGTCTCCGTTCCAATCTGGGAAAAAGGCGATGAGGTTTGTCTATACGTTCGAGCATCGGATAAAACAGAGCTGAAACTCCACGGAATGCCTGCGACAGTGCGATATCGCATTAAATGGGAAGGCCAATACAGAATTGGGCTAGAGTTTCATCCCCAGAAAGCACTGTTTCGCGAGCAGGATGTGAAGTTGCAGGCCTGCGCTGTCGAGACATACCTGGCGGAGTTGAGCGGGAAAGATCCCGCCACAATTCTTGACGGTATCACGCTGGATAAAGCGATCAGTGCAAACGACACTGTTTGATATAAATTTTGTGCCACTGGCACGAAACGGGGAGCTGCCCCCGGCCTTTGAGCAAATACAGCAAATCAAACCCTATCGGGGCTCTTTTGCCCCGTTGGGGCGAGGAGCTCCTCTAATCAAGGAGACCTTCCATGTCATCAATGATGCTATTCGTAGACCTGAAATCGTCTAACGAACTCACCAAGAACGTCCGGGAAAAGCTCGAAACCGCCCTGCGGACAGTTGTCCTGACTCGGAGCTATTTGCTTCCGATCTGGGATCTGAAAGTAGACCCGATTCCGGAATCCTCGTTCTATGACTTCCAAGCACAGATTTACTACGTCTCGGATGAACCCGAGATCGATGGTGTTGAATCTTACCTGGATGTCAGACTCTTGTTCGATCTGCTTCTGAAAGGCCCGGCCAATCCAAAAGGCGTAATCACTGATTACTACCTTGGGGCGGCCTGCGACGCCCCCGACCCCTGCAAAGGCTTCCAGCGGGGTGACGCACCTTTTGAACCTGCGATCGAGCAACCTATGCCCACGCTGGCGGACCTGTAGTTGAGAAACCAACGTGGAGAAACCAATGATGAACCATCCTGACGATGTTCGGCACAACAATCCCTACAACCTAACCGGGACGCTGAATGGCCTTCGGTTCTATCTGAAGGCTACAGGCCATACGGACGGGTTAAACCTGCTGGAGAAAGCGGTACTCAAAACCAGCGAGGATACTGATTTTTCTCGCCAGTTTGTGATGACGTTTAAGTACGGCAGCACTTTGGCCATACGAGATCTGTTCAGCCACTTTGGAGACTATTGGGAGAAGCCTCGGTCTTCCTTCCCTTTCTACCCACACGTCGATGCAGTTAATGCAATCGATACTGCTTTTCACAAGGTAAAGCTTGGCTTGGACCTTGAAGCAGAAGCGGCTGAGTATAACGGCCTTCATAACCATAATCGTGACCGCTAGCCGGCGAAGTCACACATCAACCTGAGAGTCCCAACTCTCACAACCCATGAGGGTGCGCTAACCCTCAGTGGGTTGGCGTGCTCTCCTGAGCTACAGGAGAACGTCATGACCGTTCAAATTCATAACTCAAGATATGAACGTATCCAGCAGAAGGCCGAGCCGGTGATCAATCACCTAATCGACCTTCTTAGAAGGGGATATGCACTTTCAACTGCCTCATCTTTCGGGAAAGACAGCTCCGTGGTTCTGGTTCTGTTCTTTGAGGCGTTGAAGCGAGCGAAGGCACAAGGCATCTCGCTGCCCCGGTGCTATATCTCTCATTCAAATACCGGTATCGAAAATCCAGCGATGGATAGCTATACCGGTGAAATGTTGTCGTTTGTTGATCGGTTCATTGAGCAGCACAATCTTGACGTGGAGGTTGTGCTGGCGGAACCCAGCCTTTCGGCTTCATTCATGTATGCGACAGTCGGACGTGGCAAGTTGCCGCGATTTGTCGACTCTAAAGCTCGTGAGTGTTCGGTTGATTGGAAAGTAAAACCCCAGCAAAGGGCACTTAAGCGCATTCGTAAGCAAGCCGGCGAAGGTCGAGATCTGGTTGTCCTGGTGGGCACCCGGAATGCGGAATCAGCTGTGCGAAACGAGCGAATGGAAAATGCGGGTCACTCAGCAACCTCTCTGGTACCGGAGGAGGGCCAAACGGCACTCTACTCCAATGCGTGCATTGCGGATTGGGAAATGACGGATATCTGGGAACTTCTGATGGCTTGCGACAGCGAACGTAACGGTGTTTACGCCACCTACGTCCCGAACTTCGAGCACACCCTGGCGCTGTATAAAGCATCAAATGAAGGTACCTGTGCTGTGATAGTTGGAGACGGTGGCAATAAGGCAGCTTGTGGCTCGCGCCATGGCTGCGGAATTTGCACCGTCGCGGGGAAAAAGGACCGCAGTATGAGTGCAATGATTGAGTCCGAGCCGGAAACCTTCGGGTATTTGGACGGTATCAATCGACTAAGGAACTTCATCGTTAGAACACAGCACGATTTCGATCGTCGCGAGTGGTTTCAGCGTCGGATTTCTGATGTTGGCTACGTTGCTCTCAGTCCAGACAATTACTCATCCCGAATGCGGCGTGATCTGCTTCGTTACATGCTCACTCTCGATGTTCGAGAGCAGGAGCGGGCGGAGGAGCACAGCGCTGCTTTGCATCGAGGCGACATACCAGATACACCGGTAAATCGGCGTCTCGCGCACCCCCAATTCGAATGGATTACACCGAAGATGTTGCTGGCGATCGATTTCGCCTGGGGCATTTACGGTCAATTCAGTCATGCCTTTCCAGCTCTCAGGGAGTGGTATGAAGTAGTCCATCTGGGTCGTCGCTATGAGATCCCGGAGGTTGGGGAGGATGAGTACCTGCGCATTCCTGTGCCGGAAAAACGGTACTTCTACATCGGCGCTTACGAGCACCCGTGGAAGATCGATGGTCTTCGTAACGCCTATGGCGAAGCGAAAAACCCGGCTCGCCGTCCCGATCGACCGCCGTTTGGCGCGTATCGAGATCCGGAAACCGGAGAAACCCGAAGGGTGGCCTATTTCGAGGAAAGAGATGAGCTGAGCATCGATGGTGCAGAGGCGAACCTGTTTTTACTCGAATTCGAAGACATCTACTTCGAAACACTGGCACTGGAGAACTACGACGGCGTGCGATATCTGCTGGATCGAGGCCTGGTCAAAGTAGGGAAGGGGCAGATTGCTACCTACGATCAGATCGCCCGGCGTGCACAGCACTGGATACGTCTGGGGCAGGACTTGAATGTGATGGACATTCAGGACTATGCCCGAGATCACTCCATCTCCAAAGCTGAGCATTTCCAATTGATGGAAGAGCATCAGCGTCAAATCGCAGCCAATGTAGACGACCAGTTCAATCTGGATCTGTTTGCAGAGGCTGCGGCATAAAAGCGGGAATTTCTTCACGCTTCAACCCAACCGCGTTCGGAGCCTCCTGGCTCCTGCGCGGGACCAACCAGAGGAAATGATGATGGAAAAACTCTCAAAACTCTCAATCGCAGTCGCCTTGAGCGCCGGATTGATTCATGGCTGCACGGATTCAACGGTGGCCTTTGAGCAATTGGAGCTAATGCCTGGCAATAGTCAGTCAGTGTCATTGAAAGGCACTGAATCAGAGGCTGTGATGACCCTGCGTTCACGGGCTAACGAATACGTGTTTGCTGGAGAAATTGCTAAGCATTCTGCAACTGAGTTGCGCTTTGAGGGCAGGCTTCAAAACAGTGACCAAGCTGTGGAGCAGGTTTTCAAACTGTATCCGTACTATCCCGGAAACATCTGGGTCTGCGATGGATGCGGCTCCTGGGTTGAGATCAGCCCTGTGTTGATGGTGGAAGCCTCATCACAATAAACAGCCAGTGACCGGTTATGGGCCTTCGGGCCTATAACCGGCATCTACTAGAAACGGAAGAAGAAGTTGGTATAGCAGGATCGTCTGGGGCCCTAGTGGGTCTCAGGCGAGCTGCATGATCACTTTTTTCGCAGCCACTCTGCACCCGGTAAAAGCGTTATGCACTATCCTGGGTAGCATAAGGAGAGTTTGTTTTCGCCGCCGCGTTCTCTGAGCGTTCCGGCAAAAACGAATTTTGTGCCCCTGGCACGAATCAGGTAGCTGACCTGGCGTAACTGCAAGCACAGCATCCCACCTAAACCCATACGGGGCCTTCCCTGTATGGGGTGGCTCCGTGCTTAGTCCGGAGACATATCATGTCTAAGAACATCACCGCCTGGAATCTGAGTAGTAATCAGGAACTCGGTTTCGTTGGGGATTCCCCGCTCATTTGTCCCGAATGGGCCGTGGTCTATAGCCACGCCCAAGAGACAAACCAGCTCAGCAAAGCACTCCGGATCATTCAAGATCATCCGGAGCAGCTTGTCGAAAAGCTGTGTGAGCACTTCCCCCTTGTGTACGGCCAACTGTCTGTTGGTTGTGGCGATTGGGCAGCACTTCGTGAGCAGCCTGAAGAGTCAGCCCTCACACCATTGCCGCATTGATCTGCTGATTGGTCTTGCAGCTTAAGCAACATACTGCCGCACGAGCCTCCGGGTTGGTGTAGCGGAACAAACAAGGAGAAGATGCTATGGGCTATTCCCATCACTTCACGAAAAACCGTGCCCCTTCCACCAGCGAGTGGAGGATCATTAAGAACATCGCGGTGTATCTCATAGAGAATACTCCTATGCGAAGTAACTCTGCCGGAGGGTATTGTGTAAACGATCCTCTCCGAGGAGCAATCGCAACCTATGTAGAACGTGAAAAAACCTCGATCAATGAGTTCACGGACACGGTGATCAATATCAACCATAAAGAACCCAATGTCGTTCAAACAATGGGTGGCCACCCGGCCATCATCTTTGACGGCAAGGGAGATTTGGGATCAGAACCGTTCGTTTTAACTTGTCTATCCCCCGAGGCAGATCGTGAAGTCGCTCCTGGGATGAGAACATGTAAGACGAATCGGATGCCTTACGACCTGCTCGTATGCGCAATGCTAATTCTGGTCAATCATTCCATCCCGGATCTGCTTGTGATCAACAGTGAAGGGGGAATAGAGGATTGGGAGCCGGCGCTGCGTTTAGCGCGGACGTTCGATATGAACGCCAGGCTTCCCGATACCATCGATTTCGATGCCAGCTGTGATCCAGAGCCAATGTCTCTCGTTGAGCTCTGGCAGGAAATCCCACCTAAGAGTCAGTTTGTTGGAGTCGACACCGGCCCCGGACTGTACTTCTAAACCTTTCTCAATACCCGTACTGGGGTTCTCGCATTTCCCCAGTCGGGGGGAGTGTGTGAGCCCCTTCAGCCTATGAAGGAGTTACACAATGACTGCAGTAATCATTACCAAAGTTGGTACCAACAAGAACGCCCCGAGGATTTGGTTGGAAGGCCGGAAACTCGAACGTGAAGGTTTCCGAGTTGGCGAAACCTACAGCGTGGATGCTTCAAACAGTGATCGACTGACTCTCATCAAAGTCACTGGTGGTAAACGCAGCGTTTCTATGAAGAAGCGGAACGGCGGTTCTCTGCCTCTGATCGACCTTAACGCGCAAAAACTGGCGAAATGGTTTGATGAGGATGAAAAGCTTCGTGTGACGATCCGAAAAGGTCGAATCGTCATTCGTAAGCACTATCTCAAAGCAGCAGCACAGGAACGGCTTGAGCGAATCCGCAAAAAAGTTGCAGAGAAGCGCAAGCTGGCGGTCCATAGCATTTTCCATGGTGGAGGGGTTCTGGACCGGGCAATCCACTCTGGGTTGGCACGAGCTGGCGTGGGCACATTTGTCCAGGTAGCCGTTGAAAAAGAGCGTAAGTACCTCGACCTGTCGCTGGAACGCAATTCGCATCTATTCGAAGAAGAATCGGTGCTGATAGAGGCCCCCGTTCAGGATATTTGTCTTGATCGTGCCATTGAGGCAGATATCTGTGTGATGGGCATCCCGTGTACCGGGGCGTCCACTGCGGGTCGAGCTAAGATGCGCGACACCAAAGGGGAAAAACGGACGTATTTGCCAGAGGAACATGACTCTGCTGGTGCGCTGTTCTTTCAGTCCTTACGGTGGATTGAGCAAACCAATCCTGCGTTGGTAATCCTGGAGAACGTGAAGCCATACCAGTCCACGGCCAGCATGGCTGTGATCCGGTCGGTACTCACATCTCTCGGGTATGTAGTGCAGGAAAAAATCATGAATGGATGTACGTTTGGTGCATTGGAAAATCGCGACCGTCTTTGTGTGGTTGCGGTGACTGAAGGACTGGAGGACTTTATCGACCTTGATAATGTGGTTCCGCTTCGGACCAAGCCCGCAAAGCTCAGTGATGTGCTGGAAGATATCCCGCTTGATGACGAACGCTGGAAGCCCTATGACTACCTGCGTGAGAAGGAAAAGCGAGATATTAAAGCTGGCAAAGGCTTTAGACGGCAGTTGTTCACTGGTGAGGAGGGGCATATCGCAACTGTTACCCGTGAATACAACAAGGCCAGAAGCACTGATCCATTCATCCAACATCCCACTGATCCATTGCTATCACGCTTGCTAACAGTGCAAGAGCACCTGCGCGTCAAAGGTATTCCCGAAGACCTCGTTGAGGTTGAGTGGATGGCCACCACAACCCTGCACGAAGTGCTGGGCCAAAGTGTCGTCTTCCCAGTCTTTGAGGCCACGGGCTTTGCTATTGGCGAGGGGCTGCAAAAGGCGGCTATGGCAGAACAGGAAACTGCGGCTTTTCCGAAGGCCGCATAAACCAAACTCAAACAAAGCGTATGGTCGAACTGGGATCAGTCAGATCTGCGCAAATCATCAACTCGGGAGTTGAGTCGGGCCCTGGGCCCGGCTGCTTCCCCAGACTGGAGAAACATCATGGACTTCGAAACCTTTCGTAGCAGTGCGCAACATCTTACACGCGAGGAATCGCTCATATTTGTTCGGACCCACGGGCTGGAATCTGCCTTCCCGGAGATCCGCAAAAATTCGCCAACCGAATTACTGATCTATCCTGGGGCCTTGGTCATTACCAAGACTCACGAACGGTTCAGTGTCACGCTTGGGCTCAGAACCTTGAGCTCATACTCACTTCGAAAGCTGGAGAAGATGATTTTCTTCTACGGCGTAGAAGAGCGGAGGCTGGCGGCATGAGTGACGTGGTACCTGCATGTGGAGGTACAGAGCCTATCTCGGTGATTAATGGAAGACGCTGGCAGTACATCTTTGAGCCGTCTACCGGAAAACATGGTTATCTCGATGTAGATAACGATTTGATCACCTGGCACCGGTCGTTCCATCCATCCCATGCTCCTGAATTTGAGGGGTGCGTGGAGCCCTCTATCGAGGAACGGATACAGCAATGGCGGGAACAGGACGATATAGGCCTGTACTGGTAACCCCAAGGTCTGCAGTGCTCTCAGGAGCGCTGTAGATCATCAACAAAGGAGAACATAATGGCAAAAGCACTCTTTGTAGCCAACACGGTTCTGAGACTGCCGGCGCGAGATGCCGGAGTTGTATCCTCGATTGTGCGTGTGCACTCTTCGCGGATCGGCTCTGTGAGCTCTCGTAAAGGCGGAAAATTAGAAAGGCGGGAGCCAGTTCGTATCGTTAACGAGGAAACTGGCGCTCATACACTCCGTTTTGCCATAGGCAGCGGCAGTATGGACATCCGCTCACCGACTGCGATTGCAGCCGATTATGATGCGTTCGATGCACTGGGTATCTCACCTGGAGCAGAGGCTCAGATCGGCGTGTATCGGGCCGGATACATCTCGGTTCTCGAATATTACCTGAAGCATCCAGATTGGGGCTTGCGACTGGCAACCCACATGGGGGCTGGCGGCCTGGTATTCGGAATCATCGGTGCGGCTCTCGGTATAGCATCTGTACTGTGAGACCAAGCCCTACTTAATCATTAAACCCAACTCCGGATTTCCGGGGTTGGGTTTTTTCGTGGGGGTTGTCGAAAGGATTTGCATCCCGCGCTGTAGATCGTGCGCTCGACGCCCAAATCAGGCTTAGGATGCCCAACTCTGAACAGCGCTCTTTCCGTACTTAGCACGCCATTCGTTCAACGTTTTGTGGTTTCCGCCACGGGTTTTGACTATTTCTCCGGTATGAGGGTTTTTATATGTCTTCATTGGGCGCTTGGGATTAGTGCCAGAGGATTTATCCGCGTTATTGATCGATGGGTCGATACTACACAGAACCTTGAACATATCCTTTGGGCTTTTATCGTATTCAGACATTAAATCTCGAATTGAATTTTCGAGTTCAAGCTCAGATTTTAACTCAACGTCATTTTCAAGAGCATTTAGCTCTTCTGTCAGTTGGTTAATTAGGTTCTTTTTCTGGTAATACTCATTAATCTTGGACATCATTGATCCTTACTTAATATTAATTAAACGTTAAGATATTCGGAGTCCATTCAGAACAGAATATATTAATGAATATAGTGAGCGCACGCAAAGCAAGGAGGAAGTGATAAGACTGGTATTTCATTTAGTCTATGATATCAAGCGGCCAGATAAATACTCATAAGGTGGGTTGCGAAAGTTCGGTTTGAGGTATCATCCTTGTCAAATTTCACACGTTGCGTTTGAGTCGCGAGATTTGTCGCAGCCCTCGTTGGAGAATATATGAACATTGTTAATGTTAAAGCCATTCGAGCTGGAGAGAGAAGTGCCAAAGTGCTCTGGTACGTGGGAAAGGAGAAGAATGGAGCCATCGAGGTGACCATGCCTTTCGATGCAACAAATGTTGAAGCTTTGGCGGAGCTGGCGGTACTGCGCGAATTGATTCTTCATAGCAACCTCTTCAACCCAGTCCCAAGATCGGGTCACGGGTTCCGGGCTGTTGTAACAAAGGGCGCGATCAAGAAGGCCATGAAAGGCAAGAGCAAAATTACGTCTATGATCAAATACAGCCGCTTCCTAAATGGGCGTCTGCAAGGTATCGACCTCGAAGTGAACCCGAAACAGACAATGCTCCCGGATGCTGAGACCCCAGTCACTAGAACGATTGAACTGAACCTCGAACCACACGAAACGATTGAGACGCCCGTGCTGGGGCAGGTTCAGATAACCGATCATGCTTATGAGCGATGGCTAGAGCGAGTTGAGGAGCGCAGTAAGGATCGGCCTTTTGATTCATTGGTCCGCAGACTCATATCCCCTGATCTGTCTCCCGTAGCGATTCCAGAGAAGGTGCAGGACCAAAAGATGCGCAAATACGGGGAAGACGGGGTACTGGATCTATACCGACATCCGACTGAGCCGATCCACTTCGGCTTTATTCGCAATGCTGATGCCTATGTCCTGGTCACTGTGTTCGTGAGGACTGACACGCTTCTGACAGCAAAAAAAGGCGAGTAGTCGGTAATTTTTAACAGCCTCTCGGAAGTTGCGTTTTGTCGGGTGCAAGTAAGCTATCCCCAGTGACGCAAACCACCATAGAGGTAACAATGTCGAATCCAAGTAAAGCAACTTCTCCGAGCAGTCCGAACAAGGTGTTGATGGCGGTCATCGTTGCAGGGGTCTTCGCCGCGATCGTGTTGTCCATTGTCTCGTTCAACACGGCAAAACAGAATCAGGGCGAAATGAAAGCTGTAACAGCGGCCCTGGAGAAGCAAACTGAAATGATGGCCCAGATGCAGGGCACAGCATCCTCACAAGAACTGGTGGACACTATCCGCTCTGAAATGGAAGAGGCACGGCGTGAAGAAATGCTTCGTCCGTTTAAGGCAATTGCAGGTTCATTTGCTAATGCGAAAGAAGAGCTTCAGAACGTAGAGCCTGGATCTGAAATCTACGGTTCAGAAAGCGCTGAGGTAAGTATTGTTGAATTCTCTGATTTTGATTGCCCCTACTGTAAACGGTTCCACGAAACGCCCAAGGATGTGGTTGATCAGTCTGGTGGCCGCGTGAACTGGGTTTGGAAGCACTTTCCTGTGCATGCATCGGCACGTCCTCTTCACGAAGCAACAGAATGCGTAGCTCGGCAAAATAACAAACTTTTCTGGATCGCTACACAGCTGATTTTTGATGAAGGTGGAAGCAGAGGTATCAAGCCGGCTGATCTTGGAGGCATGCTTCCGCTCGACCAGCAAGCCTACCAAGAATGTCTTAACGGGCGTGAAGCAAAATTGGCTGTACAGGAAGACTACAACTTTGGCCAAGAGGCTGGAGTGACAGGTACACCGGCCACCTATGTAATTCACAACAGGACAAATCAGGTCCTTCAGTTGAAAGGTGCGGTCCCGGCGAACCGTGTAATGGATGCTGTCCAGCAGTTGGTTGATGCGGCGAATGCTCAGAATCGTGCGCAGAGCGAGGGATAGTTGTTCTGGAGGGCTATCCATCATTGTGTCGACACGGGAATGGGAAAGATGAAAAGTCGTTTTATGACAGAATTAGTGGAAACCTATACTGGGCCATGGCCAAAAGCCATCGTTAGTCTGATGATGGTAGCCATTTTGGGGCCGTTAATCGGAGCGCTCATTTCAGGCGAACCACTTGAAGCACGACATTTTGCGGGTAGCTCATTGGTTGCGGTCGCTGCATTCGCGTTTGGATGCTGGGCTAAGAGACGATACCCGCGCACAGATAACTCTTTACAGAACCCGGATCAGAGTTGATGAATGACGAACCTCATATTGAGATCGATTACATCTGCCCGGCCTGTGGCAGCAATGACAACCCAAGAGACTTCTACGATCAATGTCCCGCTTGTGGGCATGAACCAGAATAGTCGCTGTGAGGTTGCAATAGAGTCAGCAGATAATACTTCGCGGAAAGTTTGAAGTGTATGGATATCACATTCTTCATAGTGATTGGGCTGATAAAAGCGGTTACAACACTGCTCTTACTTGGAACCCCTTGGGTCGCCTGGCGTAAGGGGTTCCCTGGGAGGGCGGTGGCTTTGAGTGTCATCGCATTGGGGTATTCCACTCTGGTTTGGTGGCCCCATCAGGATGAACCGTCCCAGATCATGTCGCATATTGAGAGCCAGATGCTGTGGTTCGCCGTGATCGTTGTGATTCTGGCTCCTCTTGCCTACCTCTTCCATAAGCTCGAAAAGAGCGACATCCAATAACATTGTATTGATTCTGAGTCGGGGAGTTCGGCCCAATACAAAGGGTTAAGGCCTAGTTGAGCAATTTAGCCACAATTAGAGTAAACGCCTTGCCTTTATACTGGACCTTTAAAGTTCAAATAGTGAGTATTTGGCGGGGATTTTCTTGCCAGAGACCTTGGAGGAGGCCTCTGGCCGGCTCGATAAATTCCTGCTGAGCAAGCGCGTGGGATGCGCTGAATATACCGGACCCGCGAAGCTCTCCGTACTTTGAATCGATAACGCAGAAGCGCGGAATTGGTGTGTGCCACAGCTCGGCGGCAATAGATTGTAGTTCGGTTGCCAGGATGTGGGTAATGGGCAGATCATCCGTATCCAGACAAAACTGCTCTGCTTCGAGCACAATCCGGCGACCCAGTTTGTGAGCCTCTACCCCAACGATGCAGCGGGTAGGGAGGAGGTTGCTCTTTTCTGGAGGGCCAAGCGCCTCACTGGCTATGGCATTTCTGGCAGACTTGTCGTCAAGATTCTCGATGTAGTCCTTCAAAAGCCGGAATTTCCCGGTAGAAAACCTGGATAGCAGTGAGTCATGGTCAAGATCGGCGACTGGGTAGGAGGAGGGGATTGATACGTCGAAATCCCGGACAAGAACCGAGAAACAAACCTCGATCGCGAGCTCTACAAAAGCTTGATCAATCTTCGTCGTTTCCTCAAATTGACGGTTGAAGATCTCGGCAAGATCCACTGAATCCATGCCTGCTCCTATGGGGTTCGGTTCGCGTTGAGGCGAGCCGTTGATACTATTCGTGAAGTCTAAGGGTATGCTATTCACATCGAAAATCCCAATACCGAAAGATACTGAGACAGCATGCCATCAAGGCGGCGGCAAAGGAGGGGAGTGGATGCTAAATATTGCCACTTACTCCGCTTTGATTTGTTGCGTGGCAATAAAGTTGGTAACCCTCGTGGCGGACGTTAGCGCTGGAAAAGAGGAATCCCAGGCACGCCAGAAAGAAGTTGAATGCACCGGGAATGATTGGAGTGCAATTCAGGACGCTATTACATGACGACTCGTAGCGATGATGAGGTCGAGTTCGGCCCCGGTCAGCAGCAGGGCAGTGCGCAATTATTGCAAGTATTCTGATATTCAACTTTGCTACTGTTTTATGAAACCATAGTTATTTCTTCAAAATACAGAATCAATGGGTTTCGTTTCCCGTTGATTCCGGCTTCATAAACCTGTCTTTCTAACACGTATATATAGCGCTCTTTGGGACTGGAATGATTGAGATTTGAATGATTTTTTTCGAATTTAACTCTAAAACGCTGTGGTGAGTATGAAAGAATCCTTAAAAACTCATTCAACACACTGACAATTGAGGTTGTTGTGCGACCACCATTGTCTGAACTGTTCAGTTCGATGCTAAGGTTAATGTCCGATCGTGTATGCTCTGATACAGAGGAAAACCTATCCATTAAGTCGTGCAATCTAGTTGGACTTTTGTGAGATTTCTGATCCGGGGCTTTATGTAAAAAGCGAAACAGAGATTTCTTGCGCTGCCATAAAACAATTAGAAATAGTGCAGGAATAGTATGGGTCATCTCACCTCGATGTGATCTGGCCAAAAGAAGGGTGCTGAATGCTGACAATACCCGTTTCTGAGATCTTAGATCTAATGAAAAATAATCTGAAATAATCGTGAAATACTCATAAATGTTCGTCGCTTTACAATCTGCATTCTCAAATGAATACACGAAGGCATTATTTAATATCTCGGTGTCCGATAACCCATACTCATCAATTAACGATTCTGCGAGGGATTTGGAGTCAGGAACATGAAGGCCAATTTCTCTGTTGAAAATTCTGTTGAAATATATTTCAGCGTTAAAGCGTTCGCCATAAAGCCCACTAAGTGCGTGTTGTAGTTGCGCCCCATCGGTAGCGAAAATAAAGTATACGCCATCAACTGAGAATAGATGTTTAATGCATTCTATAAGTTCAATTGTGAAGTCAGGTCTGCACCGATCCAGCTCGTCAATAAGTATATAAATAGGTGCCTTTTTTGATGAAAGTGCTGTTTTTGTCGTTAGTATCTCCACAACGCGAGCAAGCGTTTTTCGGAAAGATTCAATAGCAGCTCGCCGCGAGTTTTCCTCGTCAAACAGTGCGGATGAAGTGCTGGCCATAGCGCCTTCGATACTGGCAGAAATGCTCTCTTTGATGAGTACCTGGTTATCGTCAGAGATGGCTGAATGTGGATCTGTCACGCCAGAAGTCTCTGAATCAGAAGTAAAATTTGCCATTATTGGCATTCCGAGAACCAGAGTGCTAATTCCTGCCGTTAACAATTTTGGGGCTGCAGCCTTTCCGGCTGTTTTAAGCACTTTAAGGGCGTTTTGGTATAATTCATGCGTAATAAGTTTGTTCGTATTAGTATCGCTGCCATGCTCGCTTATATAATTGCTTAGTTCGCGAGCGATCTGAGATATAAAAGAGAGTAGGGGGTCTTTTGCGTAATCATTAGCCCAAGCATTATATCTAAGCACAAAGTGTTCTTGTTCCAGATCCTTTGAAAATCGATCCAGGAAGAATGTCTTACCGTAACCCGATTCAGCATCAAGGTTTAGCACAAAAGATCTATTTCCATCTTCTGATTTAAAGCCTCGTTCGTACTGTTCGGCAAGAAATGACTTTAATAACTGAGCCTGTTCAAAGCGCTTAAGCTTGTCATCATCCCAATATTTAGGCCTGGCGATATCGGCAGTCATAGAAATCCCTTTCAATTAAAAAATTGAATTCGTATTACAAGAGCTCTGAGTTTAGCACTTATCGTGGATAGTTCAGATTCAGGACGCTATGGGAGGGACTGGCAATCTTTAAGTGCTTTGTACGGAAGGTAAATACCTTTCGGTCAGGAACCAGTTTCTTAGTGCTGTGAATTCAATGCCTGGTGTCGGAAAAGTCAGCAGTTGGTGTTTTTGCCGAGAAATCAGGGCCCAGGCCCGCGCCCTGCGTGCAAAATTTTTTCATAGTCGTATACTTGGGAGTATATGACTTTAAGGCACATAGTTTTGGTTCGGGGCGGTTACGCCCTTCTAAAATTAAAAACGGAGTTTGGTCGAAAACTGAGAGGAAAATTCGCCGGAGACGGCTTGCAGTGACATCAGTATAGACCAACTGCTGCAGCCAGTGTCAAAAAGATGAACAGGAGGAAACGATCATGAATAAAACCTTTCTGGCTGGAGCCGTTTTCCTGGGGCTCGCTGTCTTTTGTTTGCTGGGCGCGTTTGGCGTTGGCGATGATACCTTGGCATTTGCGTTGACTGAGCTCGGCGTTCCAGAAGAATATTCCGATAATGGCAGTCGTATGCTCTCGGGGCTGCTGCTGGCGATTGCGATCATCCTGCAGGTTTTGGGATGGTCCGCCGCATTCGATGGTCGGGTCGTATCTCATGCAGAGGTACAAAATGCGAAATATACGGCTCGAAAAACCTCAGATTCCTGTGGGGACCGTGGATTCCCTGAGCAAACAAAGAATCTTGCTGTCATGAACCAGCTTTTTACAGAGCGTGCTCAAACCTGCAAGCCACCGTTGTTTGTGATCTATGGCGCATCTGGTTCGGGTAAGTCGCTTTTCGCCCGAGCGCTGGCGAAGGACGGACATGACGTGATGTACCTAGACCTTCTGGTGGGTCGAGCTCATGACGATACTAGCCGCCCTCACCTGTCTGATTGCATTCTTGGAAAAGCCTCTGCACTCGTTGTGGATGAGGCTGGCTTAGCCAATCAAGATACGATCGTTTCGACGGTCCGCCAGTTGCTTGAAGATGGAATAACCGTGGTCCTACTGGTGCAGATGCGTATAGATTTGCCCCCGGAGCTGACCGCCAAAGCGGCAATGGCCAGAATGGACAGGCTGGAGCTTAAACCGGATCGTGGAACTCCAGGGTAACACTGTAATAGGACAGTCCATGCCTATCAGAATGCTTTATTCCGGCAAGCGCAAAGCTAAATGTCAGAGGGAATACACGCTAAGCCATTCGCAAAACCGGGCCGCCCGGCGCGAACGGTTTCTTTTCAAAAAGCGTAAAGGGTTATAGACCGGTGAATGATCAGAATGCCGTGGTGAATCTTCACCCACTGTTCGACACAGCCAAGCGACTGATTGAGTCGCAATTAGCGCTCGACGACTACCCTTCCCTCAGACAGTATCTTGAGTCACGACCAGTCCCAGCATTTAGTGATTGGCAGATAACGGCTCGTTATCTCATTGAGTATGCGTCCAGCTCGGGCACCTTCAGCCGGTTTCGGGGCGAGATCCAACGTTTCCTTTTGTACCTCTGGAACATTTCCGAGCGATCGCTGGCGGAATGTACGTCTGACGATATCAATAGCTACATGCAGTTTCTCAAAGACCCGGACCCCAGTTGGATCGGAGGAGAACCCATTCACAGCTTTAAGTCAGATGGCTCCGGCGTCCGTGTTTCCAGAGAAAACTGGCGACCGTTTGTGTCGGAAGCGTTTGTGTTGAGAGGAGAGTACGCAATTCGCCAGGAAACGCTCAATGCTGCAAGGCGGACGCTTCACGTCTTTTTCAGGACATTGGTAACCCGCAATTATCTGGATCGCAGCCCGATGGTATCCGCCCGCAAAGCGGACCAGAAAACCAGCCGGAAGAACTTTGAAGACGATAATGGCGAAGACACGGCCCCACGGCTCACTGACTATCAATGGGGGTACCTCAAGGAATCATTGCTGGCGGCCTGCGAAGAGGACGACAAGTACGAGCGCCATCTCTTTGTTGTGATGACAATGAAGACACTCTACCTTCGCGTGTCAGAGTTAGCACCGCAGCGAAATGAATTGACCGGGGAAACCTATGCACCAACGATGAGTGCCTTTCGGCCCAAGGTGATTGATGGCCAGCGTTATTGGCATTTAAAAATCCTGGGCAAGGGCTCCAAGGAACGGTATATCCCTCTACCCTCAGGCTATCTATATTTTGTAAAGCGCTTTCGTCGCTGGAGGGCTCTCCCGCCATTACCAGAAAAAGGTGAGCAGATCCCGATGATTCCCCGTCAAAATGGCACTGGCCAAGTCGGAAAGCGAACGCTTGAGAGGATCGTCAAAGAGGCCTTTTTGCTCGCTGCTAAACGAATGGAAGCTGAGGGTCTTGAGGATGATGCGAAGGAAATGACGCAAATCGCTGACCATACGCACTACCTTCGTCACACGGGAGCCGGCATGGATATCGATGCCGGTCGCCCGATACGCCATGTATCGGAAGACCTTGGGCACGACTCGGTAGCGTTTACTGAGTCGATATACATCCACGCCGATGCATCAGACAGGTATCGGAGCGGACTCACACGAAAGGTATGAACATGAATCTAGGGGATTTAAGGCTAACGAATAGCCATGGACGTGAGTGAAGTGGTTAAGTGCAGAACCATTCCGTACCAGATATGCGTGGAGCCCTCTGGCATGAATCCTGAGTTCAGCTAGCTGACGAAGAAGACTGAGAACATTGCGAGAGTAATACCTCAAAATTCACTTCTACCCTGCCCTATTCTTTGATTCCTTGGCTCACAATTTGTGCAATCGAAACGTTTAATTGCTGATTGAACAATAGAGAGGAGCCTAACAAGCCATGCAAGACGCGCAACAAGGATTCATGGGCAACGTCGACATCGACATGCGTACCCAAATGGCCGGTCAGAACCGAAAGGAGCTGCTGGAATGATCGGGGCGATCGTTGGCGATATTGTTGGCTCGCGCTTCGAGGGTTCCCTTTTCCAGCAAGAGCCGATAGAGCTTAAGAATCCAGTGTGTGATTTCACCGATGACACTGTGCTCACCATGGCCGTTGCTGAAAGCCTGGTGCGTGGTCATGAGCCATCCGATTCGTATCGCCGTTGGTGGGCAAAATACCCGAATCGTGGGTATGGAGCCTGTTTCAGCCAGTGGGCCCGAAATCCAGAGGCTCGGGCCAACGAATCAACGAGCAATGGCGGAGCGATGCGGGTCAGTCCCATCGCTATTATGTGCACAGGTCAAGATCAGGTCATTAAGATCTGTCGTGAATACACAAAGCCCACTCACAATACCGCCGAGGCGCTCAATGGAGCCGAAGCGATCGCAGTCCTGACCTGGTTCTCTATGGTAAAACCGGACCTATCCTTTTTGCGCACTGTAGCAACCACTGACTATTACCGGCTTGATCAGAGCATCAAGGACTATGAGGCCGATCAGAAGTTCGAGCTTCGTTGCAATGACACGGTTCCGAAGGCTATTGCCGCCGTCTTGGAAGCAAAGTGTTTCGAGGACGCGATGATCAATGCTGTGAAGATTGGAGGTGATGTTGACACTATCGCCTGTATGGCTGGCGGAATGGCTGAGAATATCTGGGGAATTCCGCCGTCCCTGGGTGACTGGGCGTGGGATAAGTTGCCTATGGAAATGCGAGGCCTCATGGAAGATCTATACA
This sequence comes from Marinobacter sp. F3R08, assembly GCF_018860425.1. Lineage (GTDB taxonomy): Bacteria > Pseudomonadota > Gammaproteobacteria > Pseudomonadales > Oleiphilaceae > Marinobacter. Next base: position 122,255 of record NZ_JAHKPI010000002.1, read on the forward strand.
GAGTATCTGGGCGAAAGATCGTGTTTGACGGTATCGAGAAAGAGCAAACGCTCGCGAAGCCTTCTTTGTTAGAGCGCTTCAAATCTGCCATTGCAGGTTGATCGACGGTTATCTCGATCAACCTACTCACAATACTGTCGAGGCGCTCAATGGTGCTGAAGCGATTGCCGTTTCTCGTTGCCCCGGTGTTTGAGACAAAAAAAACCCGCATCAGACTGACGCGGGTTTTTCAGGCAAGTGATATCTTAAATCGCTTTGCCGTCATTCAGGCGGAGAAGGCCCTTCACAACGCGATAGATGTACCAGATGAGCGGAACCAGGAATACGAAGGCTCCAATGCCCATGGTTACGGTGGTCAGGATCATGCAGAGCACACCCCAAAGCAGCATCCACCAAAAGGTGCGAATCTGCCAGCTGTTGTGCGATTTGATTACCGGATCGGTGAGGGAGCCACTTTTAACGTGGTTCATTATCACACCAATGATACTGGTAATTCCGACGAAAATACTGACGGCTTGCAGGATGTAGACGATCAGAGAAAACTGCTTTTCCGACTGATTGATACCAGCTGGGGCTTGTGTTGTCTGAGTCTGGTTTTCTGCAACAGTATTATTTTCCATGCTATGTGCTTCCTTCTTGGCTGTACTCATTTTGAGCTTGGGTTCTAGTCGATAATTAGACGACTACCCACATATTATCCTGACACACGAAAATGCAACTGGATCAGTGGATGCGAAATAACTGCACTTACTTTGGGAAATCCGCTTGCGTTATCGAGAATCGGGCTAAGTTAGAATAAACATGTGATTACGATCCTACATAACATTCCAATTCCGGAGGAAACAAGGATGCCAAGGGCCCATATATTTCGATGGATGATCGCTCTTCAGCTAGCAGTGGGAGTATTGCTCTTCATCGCCAATATGGTTCTGTCAGATTCACAGTTCATCAATCTCTATGAAGTGACGGATTCGAGAGCCGTTTACTCAGCAATTTTTTTCGGGCCAATGATTTTGTTGATCATCTCGGCGTTCGTCGCACCTAAAATCGAATTGGCCAAGCGCGTTGCTTTCGGGTGTGGTTCGGTCGCGTTGGTGGCAATTTTTACAATGAACCAGCCCAAATTTGAAGCCTGGAGTGCGGCCTCGACCTTCAAAATGCAGGTCATGGATCAGCATCCTGGCCATTTCTTTCTGAGTGAAATCGAAGAACGCTTTCATACCGGTGAGATTGATATGCTGGCGGCAGAGTTTGGTTGGCACATTCCGATGGGCTCTGAGAGAAAGCTCCGCCTGCGGATGCTAGGCTCAGCTCTCAACCCGCGAGCTGAATCCGTCCAACGCCTCAATCGATGGCTGAACTCTGGATTCGTCCCTCATGCGATGGGCAGCCGCTTGCTGGCAAACCTGGCTGATGATCCAGCTGCTTTCGAGAACGTCGATCTATCGAATGATACGGTAGCCCTGCTGCTCGGAGAATAATCGCGATGAAGAACCAGTTTGCCGTGAAAAAGCCATGTGCCAACTGCCCTTTCCGGAACGATGACAATGCGATCCCGCTCCAGCCGGGTCGCCGTGAGGGCATCATGGAAGGACTGCTCTCCGGAGAACACGAAACGTTCCCATGCCACGCTACAGTGTATCGCTCCGATCGGCGTAACCACGATGAGAATGACAATTATCGTCCGGTCGACGTGTCAGTATGTTCCGGTGCGGCAGCGGTGGCCCGCAAGTTTGGCCGTGAAATGACTATTGTTCAGCTGGCAACTCGCCTGGGATTCATCCCCTACGAGCATTATGATGATGCTCTCCCCCTGACGTTGGAGCCAGAAGATCTGCCGATTGATCGTGAGAAGGCTCGTATTTGAGTCTTTTCAGAAGGGGCTTCGAGCCGTCCATCACGGCCAGAGCCCCCTCTTCAAGCTGGCAGCCCACCATGTATTGGCCTTTGGGAAACCAGTAAGTTTTCGAATGCAGGTCCGCCTGGAAAGCCACGAAGTCCAGCGCAACTTCCTTCCCGCCCTGTACCCGTCTTGCAGCTTTCCGGTCGACAATACCCAGCCACTTCACCAAGTCGGGCTCGCTGGCACCAGTTACAACACCGACCAGATTGCCGTCTCGATAAGGCGGGTATGGCTTAAAAACACAGTTTACTCTCCGCTTCAGGATCATCAGGCCGCTCTGTATTGGTGGAGCATTTCATGCGAAAGGTATCGAAAGTCTCGGAATGCCAAATTATACTGTATATAAACACAGTGCAAAGGAATCCGACTACCATGCAAATCAAAGAAGTGTTCTCCCCAGCGATAGGCCGCAGAAGAGCTGGTATGCCGTTATTTGGGGATACCGTGCAAGCAGGGTTCCCCTCCCCGGCGCAGGATTACACTGAAAAGACCCTTTCGCTGGATGAGCTGTGTATCCGTACTCCAGCGGCGACGTTCTTCGTCCGGGCATCCGGAACCTCTATGGAAAAGGCCGGAATCCACGATGGGGATGTGCTGGTGGTCGATCGCAGCCTTCCTCATACCCATGGGAAAGTGGTCATAGCCACGGTGGACGGGGAATTCCTGTGTAAGCGACTGGACCTTAGCAACCGGGATAGGCCAGTGCTTCGGGCCGAAAGTAATGACTATCCGGATATCACGCTCAGAGACGAATCAGAGCTTGAGATTTTCGGCGTGGTAACAACCGTGGTGCATTCTGTCTGACCATGAGGCAGGTTTTTGCTCTGTGCGATGTCAACGCGATGTACGCCGCGTGTGAAGCAGTCTTTAACCCTACGCTGATGGGTAAACCCGTCGTCGTGGCCAGTAATAATGACGGTTGTGCGGTTGCCCGAAATAAAGAGGCCAAAGCACTCGGGATCAAAATGGGGCAGCCTATCTTCGAGCTACGAGAGCATGTTGAGAAGAGCGGTCTGGTTGTCTGCTCGTCAAACTTTGCGCTCTACGGCGATATGAGCTTTAGATTTATGACAGCGCTGGCGGAGTGTGCGCCGAGGATCATGCCTTATTCAATAGATGAAGCGTTCCTGGATCTGACCGGTATCGAATCGGTGGTGTCGTATGAGGACTTTGGGCATCAGGTGAAAGACCTGGTGAAACAGTGGACCGGACTGCCGATTTGCGTAGGCATTGCGCCCAGCCCCACGCTATCGAAGCTGGCAAACCACGGTGCCAAGAAGTATCCAGCGACCCATGGAGTGGTCGACCTGACCGACCGGGACCGGCAGCGTCGACTGCTCAACCTCGTACCGGCAGGTGAAATTTGGGGGATTGGTTCAAAACTGAGTAAAAGGCTGGCGGCCATGGGGATCAATACTGGTCTCCAGCTGGCCGACGCGGACCCAAAGTGGATTCGGAAGCACTTCTCTGTTGTGGTGGAGCGCACGGTGCGGGAGCTGAACGGCGTTCCATGCCACGAGGACATATTGGAAGTGGCTCCTGCCAAGAAGCAGATCCTGTGCTCGAAGTCGTTCGGTTCTCCTGTGACAGATCTCGATGCGATGCTTTCAGCTGTATCCCACCACGCCACGCGAGCCGCAGAGAAACTGCGCAAAGAAAAGCGCGAGTGCGGCTATCTGGCTACGTTTATGTCGACAAGCCGGTACCGCTCAGGTGATCACTATGCAAATCAGAAGGGTATTGCGCTGCCTTATCCTACCTCTGACACCCGAGAGATCTGTCGTCATGCCGTTAGCCTGGCGCAGGTGCTTTGGCGTGATGGGTACCGGTACAACAAAGCGGGAATCGTGCTGTCCGATTTTCGGGTACCTGGTACGTGCCAGTCTGATTTCTTCAGCAGAATCGAGGATGATGAGCGCGATCAGGAGCTGATGCGCACACTGGACAAGATCAACAGCATTGCAGGTAAGAACACCGTCCGGTTTGGTCGGCAGGTGCATAAGGACACTAGCTGGCAAATGCGCCGGGCGAACCTCTCCCCCGCATACACGACAAGGTGGTCTGATCTTCCTATAGCAAAGTGCTGATTGCATCGCGTCGAGATCAGAGAGGTTAAACTGTCGAGTCCCCGACCCCATTGTTGCTTTTCACGGGCAACGCCTGTTGTACCGACCACACCATTTATTCCGGATCTGCGTTCGTAGCCATACTTGGTTACACCACCTGCAAGTATGCCGTTATTCGGGGAGACCGTGGAAGCACGGCTCCCCACCCAGGTCCATTTACCTGCTGCGTATTGTTAGCGTATTAATGGAAGGCATTCCAATCATCATCGTCATTTCCGCTGCCAGCGTATGCGACGGTGATGTTATCCTCAATAATTGTAACAGCACCATCAATGCGGTACGGGGAGCGGGTGACGTGACCGCCTCTACATGTGACTTGGAAGGATATCTCGAAGTCATCGCCAAAATAGATGAAGAGAGCTTCATACTGGCGGTAGCCATCGCCCAGGCTGCGCCAGCCATCTTCTTCTAAGCTAAATTCCGAACCTTGTATGACTTGCTCTTCTTTTTGTCCGCCTTCTTCCTCAACTTTGATGTCTTCCTCAACTTCCTCAACTTCGATGGTGAGTGAACCGGCTACATTTATCATTCGTACTGCTCCATTGTTGAATTTCTTTTTACGCCAAAGCCCGCCTCAACTGCCGTAGGCTACTGGTACCGTTTGTGCGGCTTTTTGCACAAACGGTGACGGTCAGTTTGCAGGCGCTTGTTGTATTGTAGGCTTGACCTATTTGTCGTTCATTCGTTTTTTTCTTCCGGCGTCCCATTTCCGCTTCCTCTCCCTCTCCATATAGAAATCTCCTGTCTGCGTCTGAAGCACCAGCATGATCTGAAGGCATTGAATTGCAATACGATCCAACACCTGCCAATGTAGCCGCATTAACCTGATGTCACCTGAGAACTTTGGTATGGGCAGTACAACGTGATGATTCGCATAAAAAAGTCAGCATGGGCGCAGTGGCGCTTGCTTCATTGGTAGCCGGCATGTCAGCGCAGGTACTCGCCGAACCAGACGCGGGTCATGTGATGCACACAAGTACGAGGGACGAAGGGTTTCGTGGTGTCGAAATGACTCTTGAAGTCGTGGACGCGCTGTCAGAGAACCAAAAATCCAACATGATGCAAAGCTATCGCCAGCAATACAAAGCTGGCGGCTTCAACCTCAACCACCTGCCGCAGATAAGCTATCAAACCGCTGTGATTGAGCGAGGTAACGCGATCACAGTTGGCACCAGCGTATTCACCACGCGCTCGAAAACTCAGTCCGGAACAGTCAAAGATTACGCGTTGATGCTTTACGGGATCGATGGAGCAACCTACAACAAAGTGTTTTGTGCGGGCGTGACAAACGTCTTTAATGACCCTGCATGTTTAAGCAAGGCACAGAAAGTCTTCGGTTCTTTGACGCCATCGATGAACTGAGGAACCAGTAAGAATGCCGATAACGCCCCTCCATTTCGGAGTCCTCGCACCCGTAAACCATTTCTTTCCTGGGAAGGTCAGCGTGGTTTCATTCACGCTCATCAACCTTTGGATGGATGGTAACGCCATTCTCTACTATGGATTTGGGCTTGACCGACCTGAAGTGCACGGGCCGATGACCCACAGCATGCTGGCGGCTTTGGTGCTGGCCAGCATTTTGGCCTTGCTTGGGTTCCGCTCGCGCAAATGGGTCATTGGTGCTTACGTGGGGGGCGTTACTCATGTCCTTCTGGATATGTTAGTGCACGCAGAGATGCAGCCACTGTATCCGATCCACTGGAATCCTTTTTACGCGGGGCTCATGGAGCCCCTATCTCTGATCCTGCTGCCGCTTACGCTCTGGTTTGTCGTACAAGTCGTTCACGATTCGTTTACCTGGGCGAAGAGTAAGCTTGCTGCGAGTTAGATCAGAACTTCAAGCTGCTCAGCGCCCTATTGTGTGTATTAACGAGCCTTACTTCAGGTTGCTATTAGAGTGTTGTTTCTCCGCGTGGGGCGGTCTTCAGTTTCTCCACCATCGAGCCAAGATCCTCAGAAGCATGCTCCATTCGATCAGCGGCCTCCGACGTTTCTCTACCCTGCTCCGTGCAGCGAGCCGACTGGTCGGAGATTTTTTCTAAGCGTTCTGATATGTCGTTGCAAACACTGGACTGCTCTTCAGCTGCGGATGCGATTTGGTCACTCTGTTCAGAGATCAGCTTCATTGATCCAACGACTGAGTTCATGTCGTTAACAGCTTCGTTGTTGGTCTCAACAGCCTTGGAACTTTTGATCTGAGAAGACCGCATAAATTCGACAGTTGAATTAGTCTTGGACTTCAGATCCTCGATCATGTCGGAAATTTCTGTGGTGCTCGATTGAGTCTTCTGAGCAAGGCTGCGGACCTCTTCTGCGACGACGGCAAAACCACGACCTTGCTCTCCTGCCCGAGCGGCTTCGATGGCGGCATTCAGAGCGAGCAGGTTTGTTTGATCGGCGATACCGTTGATAGTCGTAATGATCGTGTCGATATTAGAGACGCCGGCTCCTAATGATTCCACCTGCTCGGCGGTGGCTTCAATTTCATCGGCGAGATCCTGAAGAACCTCAGCGCCCTGGGTAATGCTGGATTGGGCATGGTTGATAGAGTCGGTAGACTCGTTGGTGTAGCTTGCAGCGTTGGCCGCATTGGTGGCAATTTCTTCAGCTGCAGCAGTCATTTCGGTGACAGCGGTTGCCACCTGGGTTGTTTCATCGCTCTGCTCGGAAAGCAGGCCAACCATTTGCCCCATCCGATCATAGATTTCTTTACTCGTTGAGCCCTGAAGTTTGGCGTGGTCCTTCATGTCACCGATCAGTGTTTCCAGTTGTTCAATGAAAGTATTGATTTCGCCCGCCAGTGACCCGAGTTCGTGCCTGTCTTTTACTTCGACTCTGGCTGTGAGGTCGGCGTCGCCACCATTGAGGTTGCGCACGGAGTCTTGAATAGCGGTTAAGGGCTTCATGACGGTGGCTCGGATGGCCAGAGCAATTGCAACCACGATCGCAAGAGTAATCGCCCCGAGTGCGACAAACTTGATTCCAGCGTCGGCCAACTCTCTTTGGGCACTCTCATCCAGGCGGCTTACAACTTCCTCAGCTTCGTCAAAGTAGAACCCGGCACCGATCACGAGATCCCAATCAGGCAGGTAAACGTTGTAAGACGTTTTCGGTTCGGCTTCAGATTGGCCTGGCTTTGGGAACCAGTAGGTGAAGTAGCCGTCGCCATTGACCGCTGTATCAACGATTTCACGTACAAGGTAGTTGCCCTTCTTATCCTGTAGGTGCCAGTAGTTATCTCCAAGGCCTTGATCGCTGCTTCCTAAAAGCATGCGATTTCCAGCGGTTGAATAGCCGTAGAGGTACCCGTTTTCGCCGTACTGGATAGATTTGAGCATCGGCAGGGCCTCTTCTAGCGGGGCACCGCGTTCATATAGGGGTTTAATCGCACTGCTGGCGGCCTCCATCAGAAGCTTCAGTTCCGCTTTTTTGATGGCGGTGACTTCCTGGTGAGCGATGTCCAGCTGGGATTTGGTCATTTGCTTACTGGCGACGTTGAAGACGATGAACAAAACAACAGCCATCAGCATCACAGGGACAATCGCAATGATCATCAAGCGATTTCGGATCGAAAATTTCATAAACAGGGTCTCCTGCGCTCGCCAGTGCAAGCGCTTTCAGTCGCGCCAAAGTTAGAATATGCGAGAGTTTATAGAGTCGGTGACGGCGAAAGCGCCGGGAAGGTGAGAAAAATGGACAGGAACCTGACTAAAGAGCGCTCATAACACCGACGCCAAAGGGCGGCAAAGGGACATGGAGGAATAGTGGAAGGCCTGATGAGAAACGCCAAATGGCGTCATGGAGCGTTGTCGGGGTCGTCGATGGATTGATAATCCTGGACTCGAATCAACTTCAAAGTTACCAACTTTATTTTTCGTCACGTCGATGTTAAGGCGAAGATACGTGCCCTACAGCGACTTTTAGTTACCAACTTTTTTACGACCCCACAGTAGCAGGCCATACCAATTACAACCAAGATCAATGTTGCCAGACGCACAGAGGAGCTTCCCTTCAATTGATTAGCCCTGATCATACCAGAGAAGGGCCTTTCATCAATATATAATATACCATCATGCTCATACCTCCCCGAAGGGGAGGCCCGCCAACTCTCAGCATACCCGCACCTTTTCAAGGCCGCGCCAGCGTCTTTCTTACTTTTTCTTCTTCTCTCTCTCTTTTTCTTCCTCTTTCTTCCTGGGGCTCGATACGGAAAAAATCTCTCCCACTGCATTCTCAATAACGCGGAATCGCAGGAATAGTGGGGAGTTTCAGGCTGCTATGGGTGTGGCTCCGGTAAGGGCATGATGGTATATTATGTTGTATCATCACAGACCGGAGACCGGATATGTCTCAGTACAACGCAGCGCAGCTGGCAGCCATCAACGACATCAACGAACGAATTGAGGCGCTCGAAGGTGTATGCGCTGACCTGAAGTCCGATCTGCGCCAGTGCGACATTTCCCAAGCGAAGGTTTCCTGTCTGCCCCGCCCGAAAAAAGGGCAAGAAACCGAACTGCCCGAACGTATCGAACCAGAACTGTTTACCGGGACAGAGGCGTTTGATCGGCTCCTGTTTGCTCTCACCGACTGGTATGGCGATGGTGAACACTCAACAAAGTTCGTCGCCAGAACACCGGGCGCAATCGTGGCTCAATGCGAAAACGAACTGGCCGCGATGATCCAGCGTCGAGTCGCACAAGCAAACACCCTGAAAGATCAGATCAAGGAGCGGATTCCCAAACTCGGCACCCGCAACGACCGCTTCGAACTGCTTCACGCACACCACCCGATGCTGGTAACCCTCCAACTGGTCCGGCAATTCACAGTGTTGCCTCCGGAACCGGTGCTTCAGAGCCTGAGCTTTACCTGGGGCGTGAAAACGCAGATCCTCAAAGTCAGTGTTGACGAAGCCGTTGAGCGGATAAAGCAGCGGCTCACTGAAAGCCCTCCAGATACGATGGATAAGGCTCAGTGGGAATGGAATGTCGCAAAGGAGATGAATCGAGTGAAGTCGCTACCGGCCCATACTGAACTACGCCAACGCCGGGAGCTGCTTGTCAGGCCCATGGTAAACATTCGCCGACACCTCTCCCCTGCTGAGCGGGATGCTCGTCGCCAGAAGTGGCAAAAAGAAAAGAAATTCGATCAACCCGTCACACTGCGAGAAGCACACACGCCGCTGATACTTCTGAATCCAACGATACCCGTGAAGATCGGAACTCTTGGCGTCTATGATGCGAATGCTGCAAGCAAACGCGCTAAACGTGCAGGCCGAAAGACATCCGAGGAGCCGATTAGCCCTCTGGTACCGATCTATCCTGTAATTTCCGGTACCGGTCCTGGCAAATAAAAGATTTGGGGGCAGAAAGGGAGGGGATTCGAAGCTGTGACGTTGAAGGCGACCGGGGCGGCGTTGAGTCACCCCGGCGTTTCTTCGTATTACCGTTTAATCTTCAGCAACAAGGAACAGCAAAGCTTTGCCGTGATCGAAAACAATGGGTGGCACGGTTTGTTCATCCGACTCAACCTGGGGGACATAGAAGAACACGGTTTCCGGGAGATTCTTGCTGATTTCACCCGCAAATTCGATGTACTGATCCAGTTTCTCACTAGCGCACCAGGGTGCGAGCACGGGATAGGTGTATTCATCATCTGCAATAACTTGGTAACCCTGGATATTCGGAGCAATAAAGTCAGGGATCGTGCGAAGCTCCGATACGGTTTCTGGGTACAGCTTCATGTACATTCCGCACTCGGTTCCATCGACCGACACGCCTGTAATTAGAGTCTCCGTGAAAGTACCGTGCCAGAAAGATTCTGTTAGTTCGTTGTGAAATTCAGGCTCACCCTCAATTCCGAGAGTATCCATGGCCTGCAAAGTGGCATCTTTCACCGCGTCTCCGAGCCAAAGATGAGCGCTTTCGCGACTGTCCACGTCATCCGCAGGTATCCACGCGACCATCGTACTCCGCTCACCGTGACTTTTTTTACTGTTGAGCAGGGCTCCAACCAACCCGAGTCCAAACGCGTCACCTAATGACATTCCCAGCGTAGCGCTGTTCACGAAGTAGGAAACATCAATCGCCATGTCCAAGGTCGATCTCAGGCCGCTGGGTATCTGATCGCTCGGTACCGTTGAGTCGTCAAGATCGGTCATTGCAACACTGTGTGTCAGATTCCATGCGCGGCTGTGGTCGGGGTTCTCTTTTGTAATACCAGAAGATGCGCAGCCGCTGAGCAATCCAATGGCCAGAACTGGGGTGAAGGACGCCATACCAGGTTTCATAAATCGCATATCTGCTCCAAGTTTCGTGAGGGCTAATATGTGGAGCATACTGCGTCATACAAAAACGCAAGCCTATGTTTTTATGTAATGAATTGTGTATAAATGATTGCTGGATCGAGATGGAGGAGTCGCGGGAGGCATGTGCCGGGGCATTCTTCCTGCCCCGGCTGAGGGTCTACTTACTTCGAACCAATAAAAAACGAGGCCACCTGATTCCCTGTGCCGGCAAACTGAACTTCACCGAAATCAGGGTCGTAAGCCCCTATTCCAAAGTAATCGCCATTACGTTGCGAGTCAGCGCAATTGTTGGCGCTATAAGTGACTTCATAAACGTTGTAGCGTGGGTCTGGAATAGCAACATTGCCATTGAAAACACAACCAGTTTCGTCGCTTCCTGTGAGTATCCCGTCTGAAGTCATCGTCACAGACGACAGGGTGACACCAGGTACATCCATTGTGTACGTGCCTGACAGAGTGGCCAGTGTCACACCGAGATCACTGTACTGATCATCTCTCTCAAGGGTCGAAGTAGACTCGTATCCCGGTGCAGTGGCCGTAATTGTGGCGCTGCTGGAAGAAGCCGCTTCGCCAGAGATCGTGCCGCTTTGGGTCTGCCAGGAGAGACCGTCAAATACGTAGTCTGTGCCGATCCCTGTAATTGTCCCACCGGAACCGTATTCCAGAATGCCACTTGTGATGTCATCGAAGTCGACAAGAACCACGAAACGACCAGAAGGGCTTAGCAAGGTTGCCGCATCAACCGAGCTGCCATCGTCAAACGCTATGGTTGTCGCATACCCACCCGGTTTAAGCTCAATTGTCGGCTGGTCTGGAGTCTCTGATGAGAGTCCGCCTCCACCCCCACCACCACAGGCGGCCAAAACCAGCCCCATTAGCAATGGTGAAGAGATCCGAGCGCCCGCTTTTATTCTGTACAACATTTACTGCTCCTTATTATTGATTACCTTCTCACAAAGCAACCTGAATCCAGCTCAATGACACCCAAAAAGCATCGAAAGAACACCAAGCTACCTACTGCGTGACCTTTTGACATTATCAGGAATCTGTCCTAAAACAAGATACAAAATAAGAACCTACGAGTTATGGACGCAATCAAACATATCCTGCATTCAGATTTAACAGAGTTTGACCGTTTGACGACCTTGCATCTCAAATTTTGGCGGTAAAGTAGGGCTACGAATGAATCCATTAGGCAAAAGGCACCAATGACTGACGCGCCAAAGCTGATACTTCCGATCACCGATGCCCAGATAAATATGCTGGTCAAATGGCGTAAGAACCCCGACCCCGACAATCTGATTGAAAGGATCGAAGATTGGGCTGCCCACGCTCCCATCGAGCAACTGATTAGCGCAATTCTCATTCAACAGGTGCCCGCTCTTGTTAGCCAGAAACGACCAGTTGCAGCAAAGCTGGAACACATCCTGGCTCAGTTAGTGGTAGCCGTTAAAGGTGAAGCTGAAGAGCAGGCTTTTCGCGATTCGCTGCCTCAGCAACTGGATCTGGCGAAACTGTCGGACGGAGCGCGATCACTGGGAGTCAACGGCGTTGATGTTCTCCGGCAGAGTGAGATGGATGGCACAGCAGAGCCTTCCCCCTCAGGTGGCGGTATTGATCTGAGTTTTATGACTTCAAGGGACCAATTTCCCTCGACGGGGCCGGACTTCCTGGATGATCAGGGGAACTGGGACTTCGAATTTACAAACCGCCAGCATAACCGCCGCAATCCGTTCAAGCGTGATGTGCCTTTGCCCAGTGGCCAAGCTGTAAAAATGACAGATCCACAGGCCCGCTTCTTCAATAAGTTCCTCTCTGAGCCTGACGAATCAGCGAACTTGATGTCTTTCTTCGGTGGCGGTAAGACGTTTATGGCCAAAGAGATGTTGGGTGTCATTGAACAATACAAAGAGTTCAACCCTGTCGTTCTGGCACTGACAAAAACGCAGCTTCACGGACTCCTGAAACGTCTGGATGCGCCGGAGACAAAAGCTCGAACGTTTGGACAGTTGGCCGGGGAAATACTGGCAGCCCAAAACGTGCCGGTACACTGGCGACCTGGCAATCGAAGAGATCCCAACTATTTTCTGTCAGCCGATGAGACGGCTCGAAGGCTCCGGTTCAATGCTGTCAGTCGACTAGCTCCCGGCACAGTGGCCGATATCGCCATGAAAGCGGTTCGACGATTTTGTCGATCCGGCCATGATCACATTAGCGAATGGCATTTGCCCACTATTCACGACCGCCTTAGCCCGATCGATCGAACAGCGCTGGTGAACTATGCGCAAGCGCTCTGGAATGAAACCGTAGAGCCCAATGACACAGACTCCCAACTACCTGTTCGGGCTTACCATCTCATCAAATATTGCGCTTTGCGAGGATATAACGCCCCGGAACGCTATACCCATTTCATCATTGATGAAGCCCATGATCTAACTACGCCTCTACAACAGATATTGGATAGAAGCCCCCAGTCTGTTCAAACAATGGGTGACCCCTACCAACGGTTGCGCGGATTCGTTCCTCGCCAGTCGGAACGGATTCGCCGTTCTGAAATAGGGCTCACAGTTCGTGCCAGCAACCAGGTAGAAGACCTGTTCAACACCCTGATCGACAAACATCCGGCGCAAACAAATGTCGCCCTTCAGGGTAGCCGGCACATGCGGACTCGGATCAGCTATTACGACGCAGATCGTTCGCGAGTTCCAAAACAGAAATGCACTATCCTTGTGTCGGATCTGTTCGAGATGACCGAGTGGTTCCACCGCCTGCGCGAATCAGGCGAATCATTCTCGCTACTGCCCGGCTCTGTCCACAACTTCTTCACATTCAATGCGTCCCTGGTCTCCTTGTATTTCCAAGGGATTCGGGCACAGTCGTCTCTTCTTTTCCGATACCCGACATGGGAAGCGTTGCGGGAGGACAAAGGCAGAAGCGGCTCCTTCAAACGCGTTGAGGCAATGCTCTCAGGAGGAGCCGACCGCCAGCACGATTTCTCAAAAGCCATGGATGTCGTCACTACACCCGATAAAGCAAAGATCATACTGGGGCTGGCGGAAGATGCCCGGAACACTGAGTTTGATTGCGTAATGCTCGCACCGGACCTTTTGATTGAACCGGGAAAAATAAACAAAGCCGGGCTTCAAGCACACGTTCTATCAATGATCTACGTTGGCGCTTCAAGGGCCCGCTACGAGCTAATACTGCCGGGTCATCTGGAGCATTGGCTTGAGGCACAAAAACAACTTTCAGCGTCCGGCGACGACTTCGACTAACACGACAGTGTGGATCGCCAGGATAAATTAGGAGCAATAGCTTGTACTCAGGACAGATCGTCTCGTATTCAACTGAAAAGCGTTACGGATTTCTCAAAGACAATACCGGCGAAAGTTACTTTTTCCATCAGAACGATGTGAAGTCCGAACATCGCAAGAATGTCGTCAAAGGGGCAACTGTACAGTTTGATGCTGTTCCGACGCCCAAAGGCATGGCAGCAAGGGATGTAGCGGTCGCAGAAAGCCACCCAGTCTTCGTGTCACTTCCAGGTGATGTCATTGTCAGCAAGTCCAATTCATGCGGTCGTGACAATGAGCCGGTATTCACGCTCGGAAATGTTGTAGTCGAACATAAAGAGCCGGATACGGCGGTAGACATACTTAAGCAAAAGGCGCTCAGTGTGGGCTGCAATGCCGTTCTAAACCTTAAGCGGTCCCAACGAACTGGCACGGGATCAAACAGCAACTATAAGTACACGATTCACAGATTCTCGGCAGATCTGGCTTTGGTAAAGGAAAAACGCGTCACTGCGAACCCAGCTGAGGCTGAAAAAAATCAACAAGCACTAAACGACGAGATCGAAGCCATAAAGGAAAAGGGTGTCCCGCAGAACGAATTAATAACCGACCCGAACCACCTCCTATACTTTGTCATATTCGTAATAGTGTTAATCGTGGTGGGCGTAAGTCTTCGCTGATAGAAAAACAGCGCTCCGTAACCGGGGCGCTGCTGATTATTTGACGCATATTTCGAGCGGGATTATTCGTCTTGCTCCCCAACCCGCACCAGCCTGATCTCCACCGTCACATCCTTGAGCTTTGCAGCCTCAGCATTTGGAACATGGAAGACATAGTGGCGGGTAACTGTCCGCTCATCCTGACGGCCACTATCCTTAGTGAATTCCATTGGGAATTCAGAGAAAGCCATGTGATCGTTGACTGGTCTCAATCCGTAATCGAATCCCCGGTCGCCCATAAAGCTCTCACGAATCCCAAGGGCTGGATAGAAGGCTTTTTGGGAACCCACGGACACCAAGACAGCCAACGGCGTATTATCCAAGACTTCATCAACCCAGACATCAAATGCCCCAAGCTGAAGATCACTCATCCGCTTTTGCTGGTTGGGCAGCCAGAATTCTCCAGCGCGAATACCCTCCAACTTCGTTTCCAGAACACTGAGCAGATGGACGATATTCCCGACATCTACCTTTGCCTTGAGCTCGAAGTCGACACTAACTTGAACACCATCACTGGCTCGATCTGAAGGCGTAACCGCAACCACATCAGCACGGGCTTCCAGCAGTTCACCATAGGGAATGATAATCTCAGTAATGTACTTATCCATGGCAACCAGTTTGCCAAGCTCCAGAAGCTCAGATCCGTATTGAGCTCGATCCAACAGACTACTGTTCACTCCGGGCTTCAAAGCACTTGCTAAGGCAATTGTTCTGGCCTTTGCACTGGCAAGGATCTCTCGAACTCTCGTCTCAAGTGAACGCGCCAGGCTCGTTCCCCGAACCTGATTCTGTAATCGAGACGCTGTATTTTCGATCTTCTGTTCCGCAAGCATTAGGCGATTCAATTTAGCCCGGTATTCGGCGTCATTGCTCAGCGCATTGACACGTTCACGCAGAACCCGACTATCAATCGAAACATTGGCATCAAGGTGGAGGATCTGGACTTGCGTTTCAGGGTCGGTAACGACCCTCACATGCTCATCATCCATTGCAACCAACGCTGATTTGAGCAAAGTCAGCGTCTCCGAGAGCTTCCCGTTACGAAGCACCTGCTCAGTTTCAATATAAGCACCAGCCTCACTCAACGCTTTCTGCCTTAACTTGTCCCTGGCCGCTTCAGTGGCCGTGATCCTCGAATCCGCCTCACCCATTTGGAAACTGACAGACATCCGCTGACTCCAGACATCCCCTGTAGTCGCAAATGAGAAGCCGACTACGGCAGCCATCGCTGCAACCAACCACAGCGTTAACACACTTCTGGAAGCCCTATGACGCATTTCGACACCCCCGCCACAAAGAGCGCTTACGCGCCCTCTGTAGTCTCCACTGAATCAGCCAGGACACTGGTGGACTGCTTACTGGCCTCAACACGCTCCCGAAGCTCCTTGAACGCCGCTTTCATGCGGTCGTAACCTTCCATATTGTTGCGTTCTTCGAGCATTCGCTCCATAGAGTCGAAACTGAGGCGCATCAGTACATACCCATCGTATTTCCCATTGGAGACATCAACCTCCTGCTCCACGATTTCCTGACCCGCAATCTCAACAGAATTCACAAAACGCTCAACAGCACTCTGAAAGCGAAGGTTTGCGTCGTTTCCAGACGAATCTTCAATGAACTGCTGATCGAGCCCACTGATCTCCTGTTTCATCTGGGCCGCCAGCTCATACTCGGCCTGCAACCGAGCTTTTTTCATCACGACTGCAACATTGCTGGATTCGGCGACACCTACCCCATAGATGCCGGCAACATCAGGCTTCGGCGGTTCAATCACCCAGTCAGGAACATTTGAAAGACTCTCTTCAAGTTGCTCGTTCTTTAGCTCCATCAGCTCAGCCAGCATTTCTGCACGCTCAGCCTCAATCTCGGCCTGCTGTTCGGCCAGATCCAGCGCACTCTGGTTGGAGGCACAACCGCCCAACAGGCCGATTGACAGAGCCGATACGACAATAGCGACTTTCATATTCATAAGACTGCTCCTTTTTCCCATTTAACTATTCCCACTCTAATACGCCTTCCAGAAACGCAACCCCCAACTCTCTGCGTTTTTTAACCGCTTCTAGCGAGTAGTAGCTGTTTTTTCGCACCCACTCTCCGCTCGAATTCTTCACAGCTTTTTAAAATGGATCTCACATTGGACAAGTGTTTGTGTAGCTATGAACAAAACTCTTATCAGCGTGCTGTTTCTGGTGGCCTCAGGGCTCGCTTCTGCATCCCAGCTCGACTACCCCGAGCGCAATGGCCAATTTATTGAGCGAGGTGAAGAAGGCTGGTTCTGGTATGAGCCCGTACCAGAGGAAGAAGAACCGGAAAAGAAACCCGAGGTGAAACCGCCCGAGCCGTCCGTGGAAACCCTGGCTAAACCAAAGAAGCCAGAGCCGACACCAGAGCCAGTAACCGCGCAACCACCTGCACCGCCTGCAGCGATGAGTGCTGAATGGTTTCGGAAGAACATCAAAAAATACAAAGACCAGGCCTGGGAGAACCCAACCCCAGAGAATGTAAGTGCATTCCTTTACGTCCAAAAGATGGCCATGAACCGGTCTGCGAATTTCGCGGATGTCTGGAAGCAAGTTGTGTCTACCGACCCCATGCTGGACGCCAACTCCACTGCTCCTACAACTACATCTGGAACGCTACGGCTCAAGGCTGAAGCCAACAGCGCTCGCAAAGACCTTCTGACAAAAATGAAAGACAAGGTTGGCCTGATTTTCTTTTTCAACGGATCGCAATACTCCATGGAGCAGGCTCGCACTCTCGACGCGATACAGCAGCTCTACGGCATCGATGTATTAGCCGTCTCCACGGATGGTTCAACTCTCCCCGAAGACGCTCTGGCGAAGGTTGTAATGGATCAGGGACAGTCGCAGGTCATGGGCGTCAGGCAAGTTCCTGCCACCTTCGTTGCGTTCAATGACAACACGACCAAGCCCATCGGGGTCGGCATGTTTGCTCGCCCGTTAATGGAAAACCGAATTCTGCTCGTTGCACAAATGAATGGAGCGATCTCCGATGAAGAGTACATGGCCACCCAGAAGCAGTTGAAAAAAGAAGAAGACCTCATTGGAGCCGTCGCACCTAATGCGTATGCCAGCGTTAAACCAGATCAGACGGATGAGGATGGGTTTATACCAGCCCCTGAATTACTGCGGATTATCAGACAGGAGACTAACAAGTGAATAAGCGTATTTCGAAGCTGAACGTTTTAGCCGGAGCAACCCTTGCGGCCACTTCGATTCTGGTATCCGCACCGTCATCTGCAGGAATGCAAGATCAGATGGAAAGCATGTTTGGACAGATGGCCAACGCTACAGACCCGTCAGCGTTCAAAAGTAAGACACGCGGCGGTATGACGTTTGGCGGCGTATCTATCCGAACGCCTATTGTGGATCAGAACATAGCTACTTGGGTTCCTCCCAGTGCCAGCGGCGGCTGTGGAGGCATTGATATGTCAGGCGGGTCATTTTCCTTCATCGATGGGCAGGAGATCGTCAACACACTTCAGAAAGTGGCTGCAAACGCTGAAGGTTATGCGTTTCAACTAGCGTTGGATGCGGTCTATCCAGAAGGTGCTGCTTGGATTGAAACCTTTCAGAAAAAAATGCAGTCACTCAATGAGTACCTTGGCAACTCATGTCAGCTGGCTCAGGGCATCGTGAATGACACTGCAGGAGCGTTCGACCTGGCACAGAACTCTCAGAGTCGTACTGAGGCAACGATCGGCGGTGCAACTGAGGACTTTTTCCAGTCATGGAGTGACAACTGGACTCCGCAAAATGCACAAACCAATCCTGAAACAGCTCAGTTCTACGAAGACAGTCGCGGCAACTTCGTCTATCGAGCCATGATTGAAGGTGGGGCTGTGAGCATCTTTCCGGATGGTGACAAAGACATGGCTGAGCATCTTATGAGCCTTCTGGGTGCCGTCATCGTCCCTCTCACGCCGCAGGATGGCACCTATGAAAGTTCCCCGGCCTTCGCAGGTAAGACCGGGGATAAAGTAAACATCTCCCAATACGTCTCCCCAACCTTCGACCTGGAAGCTTTTGTCTTTGGCAGGTCCGGACCGATCGCATCCTCAACAGGGAGCCCAGCACCGCTCCAGGTATTCCGATGCGGTACGAGTGCTGACGATGAAAAGTATTGCGATGAACCGACTGTTCAGACCTCCGATTTTGAAGGCTTTGCGGAAAAGGTTCTCAAAGCGCTTGTAGGTAGCGCCTCATCACCGGGCATCATCAACAAAATGACTACCAATCAAGGAACGTTCACGCTTGAAGAAAAGGGGATTTTCATCTCATTACCAGAGGCTCAAGGTACGTGGCTCCGAAATGTTGCCGTTAAAGCACCAGGAGCTGCTCAAGGATTCGCAAAGAAAGCGGCCTATGGCCTCGCTCTGGATATGGCCTTTCGAACTGCTCAGAAAGCGATTGATGCAACCATCGATGGTCTGAATTCGATCAAGGGAGCGCGGGTAAAAGAAGCCATTGAGAAACTTGAGACACGCCGGACGATTATTACAGATCAATACTGGGATCTTCGGGAAAACCACATTGGCAACCCCGAGAAATTGGCAAACACCTACGAAACCATCATGCGAAACACCACCGCCGAAGATGTACTGAAAGTTTCCGGAATGAAGTAACGGAGCATACCCATGGATCTAACAATTTACCCTCTCGGCGATTCTGCATTCATTGAGCGAGTGCTCAATGCGGTTGCGATATATACAGGTCAGGACTCTTTCGCTGTGACCGTGGCCACTGCAGCCCTATTGGGTGTATTTGCAACGGCAATTCAGAGCATCATGAAAAATGGCAGAGAAATTGACATTGCCTCTATTTTCGTAGGTATCGGAGCCTACATCCTGCTTTTTGGCTCACTCACAGTGACCGTCAACATGGAAGATCGCACGACCGGTGCGTATCGAACTGTTGACCATGTACCAGCGGGTGTCGCTATTCCCACGTACCTGATTTCGAACATCGGGTTCAACATTTCGGAGGGTTTTGAAACCGTCTATTCCTCCGTCAGCACGACAAACCAGAACTCAATGACAGCTGGGGGAACTTATGCCGACTCACTTCAGGCTTTAGTCGACCTGAGGGAAAGAGCCTATTCTGAAAAACTCTTTGATGAGGCCAATCAGAAGTTGGGTGGCCAATCCGATTTTCGGAAAAGTCTCTACAATTACATCAAAGAATGCACGATGCCGAAGTATGAGCTCGGATTTGCCCCACAGTCCGACCTCTCCATGCTTGCAATTAAAGACGCGATCCAATTCCAGAGCGAAATCTACTATACCGAGTATTATGGGCCAACCGGGCCCCAAGATCTTACA
This sequence comes from Marinobacter sp. F3R08, assembly GCF_018860425.1. Taxonomy (GTDB): domain Bacteria; phylum Pseudomonadota; class Gammaproteobacteria; order Pseudomonadales; family Oleiphilaceae; genus Marinobacter. The sequence goes on from NZ_JAHKPI010000002.1 coordinate 141,941, forward strand.
TGCAACAGCGCCTGGACAGAGCTTTCTGATACCTTTGATACGATTTTCACGGCAGATGGTGTCAAAGACACACTCAACAAGGCGCTGCGTGGCCAATCAAATCTAACCTGGGAAGACAAACTGCAGAACTCCTCATCTGAGGTCCTGGCGGGCCTCGGCGGAGGCGGCCTCTCTGCACAGGATATGGCCCTGACCACATTGGTAGAACCCATCATGCTCGAAGCCGCACAAGGGCTTTATGACAGCTGGCAAGATGAGAATCTTGCGATTGCAATGACCAATGCAATCGAGAAGCGAAACATCGCGTGGGCAGCTCAACGATCGTTCTTTCAAGAAACAATGTATCCAATGCTCACCTTCTTCGAAGGTATGAGCTTCGCCATTACCCCATTTATTGCTTTCCTGATGGTCATGGGTGCCTTTGGTATCAAGCTGGGCCTGAAATATTTCATGCTCGTGATCTGGATACAGCTATGGCTTCCGTTGCTGAGTATTGTGGATATGTTTATCACCGAAGGAGCATCGAATGAGCTTTTGATGGCGGGTAGCGCGTCCGGAGCGTCGGTGAACAGTATCTATTTCATGAATGCCGCTTACGATACTGCTAAAACGTGGATTGGTACCGGTAGCTACATGGCAACGTCAGTGCCGATGATCGCTCTTTTCTTGGTTTCTGGATCGATGTATGGCGCGGCGAGTCTAGCCAACTCAATCTCCGCATCGACGGCAAAAGGTGCGGAGCAAGCTGCTGACTCGGTTCAGCCCGATGCCTTTAATATGGGCTCGTTGATGCAGATCAGTCCAGGCGGTTCAGCTAACGCCCTGACCGGCACGACACGAACCGGCGCGGAGGGCATGGCAGGCTCATTCAACCTGTCAGGTGGAGCTGCTGCGAGCGTTCAGTCTGCACAACAGGAGCTGAGTGCAAGTAATAGCAGGTTCAACGAATCATTCGGCACGGCACTGACGAACTCATCCAGCAGTGGTGAGGCCTCGAAGCTACTGGAAACCTATGGTCAGAGCACCACGGGTGCATCAGGGACCGTCGCGACAGCCGTCTCAGAACAAGCTAAAAGTCTCGACAAACAGTTTAATCTCACGGATACCCAGGCTGACGCAATAAAAGGTGCGCTGGCGGCAGGAGCAAGCGGTGGCGTGTCCAGTCCAAAGGGACTGTTGGCCCAAGCTGGGATTAACGGACAGATGACCGCTGAGAATTCGGATTCGACCACGCTCGCAGCCGCATTCGCTGAAGCATTCGGAAACGTCAGTGGCTCCAGGTTCTCGGAAACTGAACGGGCAGATTATTCGCAGCAAGTGAACTCTGGCTTCAGTGAAGCGGTAGAGAAGAACTACTCCGAAGGGGCGACCAGTGCCCAAACCAAGCAATTGACCAACGCCTCTGAGGAAGTTCAATCCTCTCAAGAATCGTTGACTCAAGCTCAGACTTTACAGAGTGCTCTGGGCTCCAGCGGTAGTGTCGACAACCGCTACCTGGCAAGTCTGATGTCCGATGCTGATAAGAAGGCACTTTCGCAGGGCCTTGCAGCTGCCGGTGTGGACGCAAGCGGCTATCAAGAAACGCTTGCGAATTTGGATATGGAGCATTCAGACACCGTTGGAATGCTTATGGCTGCCTCTGCTTCAGGTAACGCAGATGCCATTGCAGCGGCTACCGCTGCCTCCGCCAGTGCATTGGGACTTCCAATGGGAGTCGGTGACATCAGCGCACCCTCCGGGAACGCGGCAGGTGGCGTTGATGCGGCCATCGCCGGTGCTCAACTTGACGCGGTTAAGAGTGGGATGACATTTTCCGGTGGCATCAGCCCTGAAGACTTCTTTAAAGGAGCCAGAAACGAGGTTGATGCCCAATCGGGCGCATGGATGGCGGCAATGGCCTCCGACCAGGGTCAGCTTGCTCTTGACGGCATGCAGGAGCGCGCCAATCACCTCTCTGAGCTCCCGACAGCCTTGGATATGTTTGGGGCCGACGTGCGAGCAGGCACTAATGCGATGGCCGCTGGTGATAGCGCTGTTGAGGCTGCCTCTAGCTGGTGGGATGGAGTAAAGGGAACATTTGGAGACCAAATAGACAATGTTTCCAACCGTTGGGATGCGTCAGAAGGCTTAGGAGAATTTTTCACGTCCATGTCCAATAACTATGGTTCTGACGCAGGAGCCATCATGCAGGGTGTCGGGGATGCTTTTTCCGGAGGGCTGGAAGCAGGGATCGAGACCTTTAACGCGAGTCGGGGCGAGATGGTAAGTGCTATTGCACAAGAAGCCATGTCTACGGCTGGCCTGAACAGCCTTCAAGCAAACCTTCTGGCGGAGTCCCAAGTTGCTATGTTCGGCCAGCATTTTGCTGGGGATTCCTTCGATACAGCGCGTCAAAATTTGATCGACGCCTATACCCCGGAAATCGGCGCTCAAAACGCTAACAATATGGCCGACCTTTTGGTCAACGGCGGCGGGAATGTCGGGTTCTCAGGAGCCAGTGTCAACACCGTCACCGCGTTCAACGAGGCTGGCGGTATCAGCATGGAGGAATTGATGGATAATATTGAATATGCAATGGATCAACGCGAAGGCAGGTAAACGTGTCTAAGTGAACAAAAAAAGGGGCTAACCGGTTAGCCCCTTTTTTATGCCATGATTATTTCAAGAAAAGCTTATCAATTTATTCAGGAAGCCCGTCCACTCGAAGACCAGTTCCGTCAATTGAAGGCTCGAACCCTTTCTGAAAATAACATTTAAGCTCTGGCCGTGCGTGCGGGTTGTCGTCATCTACTGATCCGCTCGGGTTCGGTCGAGACTTCGCCAATCGGACCACCATCAAAACAAAAATGACCATCATTCCCACAATCGCAAACGCGCCCACTTTCGAGAAGTCGTTCTCTCCAAGCAGATTGCCAGCAATACCCACAACAACCATAACAACTGGAATCACAAGTAGAACAAGAGCAGTGTAACCTACGAATTTAAGAACCTTTTTCATCACTCAAACTCCTCTTCAACTGTTTGCGAATCAATGGCATAGCCTCTGTAAACACCCAGTGTGCAGTACCCCCAACAAGAAGCACCGCTATCGTCAGGTACCCGGCAAGCCAACCAACGATAAACCAGCCATTCCCACTGAAGAGGCTCAAAGAGCCCAGCTGACCAGCGACTGAAAACGCCAAGACCAACAACACGCTCAGGCCATACACCGTAATCGTTACGATTGTCATATTCACACTTTTCATGCCGCTCATCCTATATCTACAACCAGTGTATCGCGACCTGAAAAAACGCAACCCCTTCCCTGCCATACCCACCAAAGATATCTGGAACAAAAAAAACCGCCAAATTCACATGAATCAAGCGGTTTCGTGACATTCAATGAGCTAATACTGGATTATGGCTTCACACCACGAACTCGCCATTCGCAATATGGGCATCTAAGACTGGCTTCCTGCTCATACACCACATAATAGTGCGAAAAACAGCTTTTACACTTGCGCATCTCAGCCGAGTTGCTGTCTTCATGCGAACGGAGAGCTACCGCCAGGGCATGAGTTGAAGCCATATCCAAAGGTGTCATTTGCTTTGCGCGAGGTTCAGCCGCTTCGATTGCGCCAAGTTCCTTCTTATAGATCTTGAAGGCCTCAATTACGGCATCGATATCAACCCGGCTTCTCGCTTTAGAATGGATACTGCAATAGATCGCCATAACGAGTGACGCATGGAGATGGTCAGCACCCTTGGCAGTGAGACTTTTAACCTGTCTCACAGGGCCTCGCATCTCTGGAGGCTGCAAACCTCCCTGCATCTTAATTTCATGGCGAAGCGTGCGCCGCTGCGAACTGCCGATATTGGCGCAGTCCTCAACAACAGTATTGGGAAAACCCATCAGTAACATACGCCTTGCCGAGAGGCGTAATAGAGCATGACGTGCATTCATGTGCGAGCGCTCCCTATGCCACGTTTCCTGTCTCTTGGTCAGAGATGTCTGCAGAGTACATCCGGGCCACCTGGAAAAAACGACTCTGTAGTGTGTTGTCCGACTTCAATGCGCGTCGAAGGGTGTCAGAGTTGCGCGACATATCGAACATGAACTTGTCCGCCAGCGGTTGAACCTTCAAATAAAAGTCCGGGCCTGACTCAGCAATCAGTTCGACAACATCTGGTGGGAGGTTGTACTTGATCACTGCTTTCGCAGGATCTTCGGCGCACAC
>NZ_JAHKPI010000008.1 GCF_018860425.1 Marinobacter sp. F3R08
TCCATTAACCAGGTTGCCGGTTTTATTGCCAGAACGGTGCCGACGACCACCAGACCAACAGGAAGCGTTGCATACTCAGGCGCAGGCGCGAGCATGCGCCCCTGAATGCTACCGATAAAAACAATAAAAGGCGCCGTGCACATCGCCAGCGCCTGCGCGGCGACCAGGACCCAGACATTAAGGGGCATGGGCTACTTTTTCCTGTAGATGATACCCGGATGGCACTGAACCATCTCATAGAGGTGAGGTAAACCGTTGAGCGACTCGGAGGCACCAAGCACAAGGTACCCGTCAGGATTCAGCGCGGTGTTCATCCGGGTCAGGATATCTTTCTTGAGATCTGCAGAGAAATAGATGAGAACGTTGCGACACATCACGATATCGAATCTGCCAGGCATGTAACGCTCAAGCAGATTCAGTTCCTTGAACTCGACCATACTTTTGATCTGCGGCTTGATTTGCCAGCCACCGTTAAGAGACGGCGTGAAGAACTGTTTCTGCCGTTCTGGCGACAGCCCGCGACCAATGGCAAGCATTTCATATTCGCCCTTGCGAGCCACTTCAAGAACGCTTTTGGAAATATCTGTGGCAGTAATTTTCACATCACGGAGCTTCCCGGGCTTGGTCCGTCGAAACTCTTCCACAATCATGGCAATGGAGTATGGTTCCTGACCGGTTGAGCACGCTGCAGACCAGATCCGGAGAGGCTGATTCGATTTGCGTTCTGCGAATTCAGGAAGCAGTTTTTCCTGGAGAATCCGAAAGGGGTGATTATCACGGAACCACAGAGTTTCATTGGTTGTCATCGCATCAATGACAACTTCTCGAAGCCCACCCCGCCCGGACCGCCTGAGGCGCTCGAGAAGCTCACCCAAGGTGTTCAGGTTATTCTCTTCAAGAATCCTGCGCAGCCGGCTCTTGACCAGATACTGCTTGTTTTCGCCCAGTAGAATCCCACACGCATCCTGCAGGAACGACTTGAAGGCTACATATTCCTGTGGCGTTATTTCCGCTTTCATTAGGCCTCTATTCTGAGTGAATTTTTACGCAGCCTCATCAACCCTGGTCGATGATTTCCATGACCCGCTCTGCCAGCTCATCCGGACTGAATTTCGCCATAAAGTCGTCTGCCCCGACCTTCTTCACCATGGCCTGGTTGAAGACACCACTGAGCGAGGTGTGAAGCATGACAAACATATCGGCGAAGGCCGGGTCACCTTTCACCTTCGTGACCAGGGTATACCCATCCATTTCAGGCATTTCAACATCAGAAATGATCAATGAGAAGTGGTCTTTTGCCCGAGAGCCGTCAGCAGTTACTTCCTTCAGATATTCGAACGCCTGCTTGCCATCATTCTTTAGAACAACTTCCATGCCTATCGCGGTGAGACACCGCTCTATCTGGCGCCGCGCAACGGACGAATCATCAACCACCAACACCGGGAGATGGCCGGGAACCCGATCAGCACTCTTGCTCAGAACCGCCTCGGTAACCTCTTCCCCCAGCGGAGAAACTTCTGAAAGAACCTTCTCTACATCAATGATTTCTATAAGCTTATCATCAATCTTTGTTACAGCAGTAAGATAAACGTCCTTTCCGGCACCTTTTGGTGGCGGCAGGATTTCTTCCCAATTCATATTCATGATCCGCTCAACACCCGTAACCAGAAAACCCTGCGTTTTACGGTTGTACTCGGTGATGATTACGAAACTGGTAGCCAGCGCTTCCTGCGGTATGCCGGGCATTCCGATTGCCATGCTTAAATCGATAATCGGTATTGTCTCACCCCGGCTATGAGCGACACCCCTGACTACGGGTCGACTGTTCGGCAAGGAGGAAAGTTTCGGGCACTGCAGTACCTCTTTGACCTTGAAGACGTTTATTCCGTATATCTGCCGACCTCTAAGGCGGAACAGTAGGAGTTCCAGGCGGTTCTTTCCAACCAACTGTGTACGCTGGTTAACGCTGTCCAATACCCCTGCCATCTAAAGCTCTCCTGCCTTGCCGGATTAACGCCGGCATATATCTTGCTGTTAGCTAGTGAAACGCCTGATTGACGGAATCCCGTCGCCTCAGTCGCGTATTAGCCAGGTTATCGGCCAGTAGAACCGATCCCTTAGCCAGTTGCGGGCTTTTGTGCCCTGTTTCTGACAGCATAGGACAAACTGACACGTATGCGTATCATCAATTTAGCTCTACTAATACTATTGTCAGGTGTGAGCGGCCCGCTGGTGGCTGCGACCACCGCTGCACAGATTCAGAAAGCCACCCTGGTTTTTTTACAGAATTTCGCCTCTGAACAAGCTAACGAAGGCTATACGGTTTCCTTTGAACCCAGCTCCATTGATAACCGGCTTGCCCTTGCCCAATGCGATCAGCCACTTGGAGTGGAATTCAGCGGTGATCCCTGGAAGAGCACCAACCCCTCAATGCTGGTGACCTGTGAAGGCGCTCGCCCCTGGCGGATGTTTGTCACTGCCTCCGTATCTATCCACGGGCCAGCCCTGGTAGCAGCGCGACCACTGGCTCGGGGAGAACGAATTACCGAAGCACTACTGACTCGGCAGTCTGTTGAGATCAATGCGTCCCGACGCGGCGTCCTTACCTCGACCGACGAGGCCATTGGCATGCAGGTAAGGCGTTCGGTCAACACCGGCTCACTGATCACTCCGGACATGCTTTCTGCACCGAATGCGGTCGAACGAGGCGACCATGTTATCATTACCGCCAAAACCGGCGGATTTTCAGTAAGTTCCCGAGGCAGAGCGCTAGCAAATGCGAGTGTCGGCCAGCAGGTTCTTGTGAAAAATCTGCGCTCGTCGCGGACCATAAAAGCCAGTGTTGTCGCACCTGGCCATGTTGAAATCCCGATGTGAGACCGGCTCGGAATAACCTTGCCGGAGCGGCAATTTTCTGCCGCACTCCCGATCGTCAGAACAGACAAAAAATTTTCTAAAGGTTTTCTCGGCGCCGCCGTTAAGAAGACATAAACTCGAGTAAGCGCCGCCCTCGCGTGGCGCAACAGGCAAGCAGGTAACGATATGTCAGTTGACTTAAATGGAATTGGCCCCGGCCAGGTCAACAACCAGAGAACCACGGCCGATAAGAGCTCCGGCACCCAGAACACCCGCCCGGCAACTAATGAGCAGGCGAAAACCCAGTCTCAGGGTGCCCGAGGTGAAAACGTCAGTCTGAGCAATCAGGCAAAGAACCTTAAGCAGCTTGAGCAGAAACTTGGTGACTATCCGGAAATGGATGACGACCGCATTGAGCAGATTCGCTCAGCTTTGGAAAACGGCACTTACAAGATCGACGCCGAGAAACTGGCCCAGAAAATGCTTGAGATGGATGAAAGCATTTTCGGGTGAGTAGACTATGGCCGCAATTGATGATTTGAAGACCCTTCTTCTCCAGGATATCAGCCAGCTTGAAACACTGGCTGAAATTCTCGGCAGGGAGAAATCCTGCCTGGCAAATTCCGACCTTCGCCAACTGGAAATTCTGACCAAAGAAAAGAATGACCTGCTGGACGCCGTTCGGGAACGCGCCAAACAAAAAATCCGTACGTTGGTTCAGATGGGCTACCGCCCTGAAAGCGGTGAGCCTTCCCGCTTTATTCGCGCAGCGGGCTTTTCCGAGCTCTTCGGCCTTTGGCAAGAAGCCGAACAGAACCTGCGCACCTGCCAGACACTGAACCAAACCAACGGCCGGGTAATCAGCCATCTGCAAAAGCGCCTTTCGACGCTAACCGATATCTTCCGTGGTGCCACTGGTCATCAAAAGCTATACGGTGCCAAGGGGCAGCAGACTACGGTATCGGGCAGCACGGTGCTTGCCAGCGCCTGACGTACGATCAGCCTGCCTGCAACGTTACCGGGTGTATATGGTCATCTGTGAGTCCGGGTGGAAACGGATATCGTGAATACTCACGTTACCCATTGACGCCCCCTGACTCCCGGTAACCCGAATATTGTCCATCCGGATTTCCTCGATACGTTCCGGAAACGCCAGCATGAGAGCCCCGTCTTCCCTTACCCGATAGCGAGGCTCGCCCTCCCGATAGTGCACACCTGAGACCGAAAAGTCCGAGTCGAGAAAGTTAAGAATTGGCACGAAGATGTTCGCGCTCAACTTCAGCCCCTCAGTGACGCCCGCGTCCTGTTCCCCGACGTCGGCTGCGTTGCCAGCCAGGCCACTGACAATACCGATACGCCGCAGCAGAGTCGGGTCTCCCTGGCCAGATATAGCCGCCAACTCCGTCTCATTCAAGGGCGCAAGCCCTCCTCTCTCATACAGTTCTCCAGACTCCAGTGCCGACTGTGATGCCTCGGCGGGGTTGCTCGCCGCAAACGTAACCATCGGTTGGAATGGCAATGTCACCATCGTGACGAGGGCTGCAGCATTTCGATACCGGGATTGATGCTTGAGAACCCGGGAGAGTTCCTTTTCGCTGATCCACCCGGCCTGGATGAATACCTCACCCAGGCGTTGCCCGGTATCTCGCTGAAGCCTCAGCCCCTCATCCAGCTGCCGTTCAGACAAATAGCCACGATTAACAAGCAGTCGCCCAAGGCGTGATTTCTCTTCAAATCCCTGACGGATTCTCACCCAATATCTCCTTTTGAACAGTGAAAACCGTACAACCCGGCCCGGTCTGTGTGATTCATGGCTTCCAGTACTCTGAAGGTTAGACGATGACAACAAAATCTGCGTGTATACAGTCCCCGTTTTAGCACTACCTTCTGTTAAAATCTGGCACCTGGTACAAAATTCGCTGAATTATCTCAGGTACAACACCTGCGAATAACACAGAGAGCGGCTACAAATGACAAACATGTTTTCCCCCCTGAAATCAGTGACACCACTATTGATAATGGCGCTCAGCGTCCTGTTGGCGGCTAACAACGCTATGGCCCAGAGCAGTGGACAGAGCGACGACGAATCGCTTCCGACAGTCCGTATGGTCACCAGCGAAGGTGCCATCGAACTCCAGCTTCGCCCGGACGTTGCGCCCGACACTGTTGCCAATTTTCTGCAGTACGCCAGAGATGGTTTCTTTGATGGCACCCTTTTCCACCGTGTAATCCCCGGATTCATGATTCAGGGCGGTGGCTTCACCGAGGATCTCTCCCGTAAACCAACTCGCGCCCCCATCCGCAATGAAGCCAAAGAAACGCTGCCGAACCTGCGCGGTACCATTGCCATGGCCCGGACCAGTGCACCGGATTCCGCAACGTCCCAGTTCTTTATTAATCTCTCTGACAACGGATTCCTGAATGCCGGTGTCCGAGGTCCCGGCTACGCAGTATTTGGTAAGGTCACCCAGGGCATGGGTGTTGTAGATGCCATTGCCGGAAAGCCAACAACCCGGAAACAGGGCATGGCCGATGTACCGGTTGAACCTGTGATCATCGAAACCGTCACCGTGGTCGAATCCAAAGACTGACACCATGAACCGGCCACACCTTTCGCCCCGAATCGAGCCTGCTGAGCTGGCATGGAACGATGGCGTCCCCGAATCGATCCGGTTTGGTGATGTCTATTTCAGTCGTGACAATGGCCTGGAGGAAACCCGGCACGTTTTTCTAGGGCACAACCAGCTGCCGGAACGATTCTCTGAGGTTCCTGAAGGCGGAAGCTTCGTCATTGCCGAAAACGGCTTCGGGACCGGCCTGAACTTTCTCGCAGCCTGGCAGGCCTGGCAGAGCCAGGCCCCGACTCATGCGGCTACCCTGCACTTTGTCTCCGTTGAGCGCTTTCCCCTGACCCGTGAGGACCTTACGCGGGCCCTGGCGTTATGGCCGGAGCTGAAAGCGCTGGCTGACGAACTGCTCCAGCATTACCCACCACTGGTGCACGGGGTGCACCGATTGGTCCTGAACGGAGGCCGGGTCCGGCTGACGCTGTTTTTCGGCGACATCAATGACGCATGGCAGTCCCTGGACTTTAAGGCAGACGCCTGGTTTCTGGATGGATTCGCTCCCTCATGCAACCCGGACATGTGGCTGGAAAACACCATTAACCAGGTCCGCTCCCACAGCAAACCGGGTACAACGCTGGCGACATTCACCTCGGTTGGCCGAATTCGTCGTGCTCTGATTGAGGTCGGATTCCGTATGGAAAAAACCTCTGGATACGGTCGTAAACGGGAAATGCTGAAAGGCATTCTCGAAGCAAAGGATCCACTCCGGCCCCAGAGCCCTGATACCATTGCCATCATAGGTGCGGGCATTGCGGGCTGCAGCCTGGCCCGAAATCTGGCAGATCGCGGCTACCCCGTGGTATTGATTGACTCCTCCTCTCCAGGAGCCGGTGCTTCCGGTAACCTGCAGGGCGCCCTGTATGTGAAGCTGGGGGTGGAGTTCAACGACCAGACCGAGCTGGCCCTTACATCGCTGACATTTGCTCAGCACTATTACAGCAAATGGGGCGATCAATACTGGCACCCAACCGGCTTGCTTCAGCTTGCTCACAGTCCCCAGGAAGCCGATCGGCAGGCGAGATTCCTCCAGCGCAACGACTACCCTGAAGACATTCTCTATCCCGTAAATCGGGAGCTCGCCGGGAGGCTTTCAGGTGTGCCCACACAATCTGGCGGGCTGTGGTTTCCCCGCAGTGGCTGGTTAGAACCCGGCAACCTTTGCCGCGAGCTGGCAGAACATCCGCTGATTACAACGCAATTCGATATGAGCGTCGAAAGTCTGAAAGCTTGCAGCGGGAAATGGCGTATCTGCGCCCAAGAAGGCGCCACTATCACGGCCGACCGGGTAGCCATATGCGCCGGCCATGCAAGTCCGGAACTGATCCCGACAGAGCGTCGCTTCCGGCTGAAAGCAATACGGGGCCAGGTGACCCATCTTCCCCAATCGACCCTCATCAACCCGAAGGCGGTGATCTGTGGTAACCGCTATCTAAATCCGGCCCTTGACGACATTGCTGTGACCGGTGCCACCTTTGATCTCCACGATAATAACCCGTCGATTACAGCCGAAAGCCATAACGAAAATATCCACGAAATCAGTTCGATGCTGCCCTCGCTGTTTTCCGCCAGCATCGGTGAGGTTCAGAACGAAGATCTCGATGGCCGCGTTGCATTTCGTTGCACCACCCATGACTACCAGCCCGCTGCGGGGCCGGTTTTCAAGACTGCGATGTCAGGTCTGGATGGGCTTTACCTTTTGACGGGCCTAGGCAGTAAAGGTCTGACGTACGCTCCGCTGCTGGCCGAATACCTAGCCGATCAACTTACCGGACAGCCAGCCTGCCTTCCCTGGAATCTGGTGAGACGTCTGGAACCCCAACGTCTGCACCAGACCGACGTGGCAATATCGTAATAATCTTCTCCTGAAGTTTCCGGTCAGACAGCCGATAACCGGTAAAACGGCGACACAGTCATGGAGAGAGTCAATGTCCATTTTTGTCAGCGAACCCGGCCGCCCGGTCGGAACCAGGCTACCGGAGGCATTCCGGGCACGGCCTGTGGGAGACGTGACCGAGCTGGCAGAAACCCAGTCGATCAACCCGGGCCGAAGCGAAGCAACGGACGCGGAGTTTCAGCAGGCAGCCAATGCGGGGCGATATAAGGCACTGGAAGAGTACGGTGCCGCGCCAGCCGGAGAACGCCGGGAAGACCGCCCTTACCTGCCCGTATCCAGTATTGCATCGCCTACGCTATATTCCGTTCCAGCCTCCGCAACCATCTCCGAAGCATTGGCCGAAATGGATGAACGCCAGGTCCACCATCTGGTGATTTTGACGGAGGATAACGTTGCCGGTCTTGTCGATCTGCGCTGGCTTTTGGGCTGGCTTCACGAGCAGGAGGGCAATGCCTTGAATCAGAGTCTGGTTCACATTGAGCTTCCCGCCTTCCTCACTGCGTCCCCCGAGACAGATGCCCATCAGCTTGCAAGACTGATGCTCGCCCATCAGCTCAATGCCGCGCTGGTGGTGGATGCCAAAGGTCTGGCCGCCGGGATTGTGACCAGCACCGACTTCTTGCGACTCTACGCCAATGCCGGTCGACAGGAAGGAACGGTCTAACACGCCGCTGATCAGTTCAGGGGTGTTAGCAACCGACCTTCCGGGCTGAACAGAAGCACGTACCAATCATTGCCCTTTCTGGTTAATGCCGGGATTTCATCATCGCGGTAATTCTCCAGAACCAGTATCTCCGAATCGTCGGCCGCCAACTGGTAGCGCCAATCGTTTCTGAAGCCAGTGTCTTCACTGTCCGTTTCAACTTCCGAATTCAGCGATACCCGGGCCACTATGCCCTGGGTCATTCCGGACACAACACCGCCACTGGCAAAGTCTCCGTTTGTGGTACCTGCCACAATCATGTCACCGTCAAAGTCGGTCAGCCCCTGAAGGGTTTCCGTGGATTGATCGCTCTCATCATTGAGGGAAAACGCCTTGCTGACGGTACCTGAAGAGGAATACTCCAGAAGAATCCCGGCGCTGCTGGATAATGGCTCCCGCTCCAGCACAGGCGCTTCGCCTTCCTGCTCCAGCACCGAGTACAACCCCTCACTCGCCCCTATCAGCCAGAGAGAGGTCTCCTGAAACAGCCCGCCGGAGATCCGCTCGTCACCGGTAGTACCGACCTGATAAATCCCGAGGTCGCTGGTTGCACTGGCGACGTTGAAGAAAAAAGCATCAATGCCACCCAGAACCTCAGCCCCGTCCACCGAGCCTTTCGCGGAACCGAACAGTCCCGGTCCAGAGGAACTCGCACTGCCTCCGGCGACACTGTCATCAGCAGCCGAACCAGCCTGTCGGGTCCAGGCGATAACAGGTTGCCGGCTATTGCCATTCAGCTCGGTATCGATGCGTTGCAAAAAACTGTCTTTACCCCCCGAGGCGTGCTGCTGATCAAACGCACCTTCAGTCTCACCGGCCACAACAACATAGCCGGTGTCCTGGTTGATTCCGGCCCAGCGCACCTGATCATTGGCATCTGTTCCGGATCGCAACGTCCAGGATGGAACGTACTCTCCGTCATTGCTTGCCGTGTCAAACCAGTACAGCGATATCACTGCATCCTGGCCACCTAATGCCGTTGTCCCTTCAACCGGTTGAGCCGTGCTATAGGCAACTACAAATTCAAAACGGTTAACCTTTGCCCCGTCCTGCGTCACCTTACGCTGTACAACACCAATAACCGGATCCGGAGCCAGCACACCAGTACTGGCTGAGGGTACCGGCACCTGCTGGAGCTGGGCTCCCCGTTGATCGAAGATACGCACGAGTATCCTGTTGTTATCCAGCGTGTCGCGCCCGACAACAAACAACCGGCCGTCGTGCCCCAGCGCCATGTCTGTTGCAACAAAGCCATCGCCATTGCTCAGTGCAAGAGGCGATGTCAATTCGTTGATACTGATCCGGATCAGGTGCTCAGTTTCGGCTCTGGCGTATTGCTCACGGCCAGCCTGAAAACGCTCGTTAATGCCCAGCAACACGAACTGGTCACTGAAGGCCGGGTTGGCGTAACCGCCAGCGGGTACTCTGATGCGGAATGGAACGTCATTGGCGTCTGCAGGAAAAACCAGTTCGTCAGCCTCAATCCAGTTTCCGTCTTCCTTACGCTCAATAACAAACTCCGACCCCAGTCTCGCGGTAGACTCCCCGGAATGGCTGAGTTTGGCATAAACTTCCCGGTCTCTATCGCCCGAAAGGCTCGCAACGTACTCCCTCACGTCACCGACATTCAGGGTATCCCTGACTCCACCCTTAAGGGTTCTCAGTGACAGCACGGGCTCGTTATCCTGAATTGAGAGGCCGGAAACTACCCCTCCATTGCCACTGCCGAGTCCAGCCAGACCAGAGCGCACCTCGGTGAGCGCCAACCGGAGCGATTCCACCGGCTCGGGGAAACTGTCATCAACGATCTCGAGCGGGAGGTAGCACTCAGTAATGCCCGGCTCGAGTGTAATAACGCCCCGGGTATAAAAGCCCTCCTGATCAAGCTCATAACTGATGTAGTCCAATTCATTCTGACCGCTCTCATCCCGGGGTGCCGGACTGTTGCTGCCGAGCCCCACAATGTCCTTACCCAGAACCACATCACCTGCATTGGAAGTACTGTGATCGCAGTTCTGGTGCGGCGGAGTGAAGCCAACGTCGCAATGCGACGGGTTGTAGTCTGACAGAAGCTCAAAGGCAACAGAGACTCGCGTCACCGAGGGTTGATCCAGTAGAACCTTTACGAAAACCCGTCGGGTCGGGAGGGTCAGTTCCGTGCTACCCGACACAGAGCCGTCTTCGTCATAAGTGTTGACGGTAAAGCGGTGTTCGCCCTCAACTTCGAGGTCAGGCAAGGCGCACTGTTGCCGGTTGGTGGCAGCAATTTCCGGGCTGTCACCTTCCGTGAACAACTCAGCCTCCAGAGAGAGAACGTTGTATTTTACATCGATATTGAAGGGCTGAACGCCGGCCATCCGGGTATCGGTTGTAACCAGATTGATATCTTCGTTTTTCCCCAGGTCAGCCTCGCCCCGATCTCCTCCGGTAAGGCCGGGAACGCCGCGCATGATCACACCCTGGCGCGCCTTGTTGCTGGTATCTTCAAGCGCCAGCCAGGACGGCGCGTTGGTCAGCGAGTAATCAAGGATCTCCTCACCACCATAGGCTCCGAAATTGTAAGAATATTCAACGCCAAGATAGGCAAACACCGGGGGTACGCCGAGAATGGTGGGCTGATCCGGATCTTTTTCCGTCTTACAGGCTGAGAGCCCGAGTGAGAGCAAGACCAGTACAGTAAAATAGCGAACAGGATGAATGCGGAAGTAACAATCGGCGCCCATGAAAAAATCCGTTTCAATCGTTGTTGTTTTGGAAGCGTTCGCCCGGTCGGAGCAGAAACACCGGGCGATTTACACACCGTTACAGAACAACGCCATGGTAGCCAATTTGATACGCAGGGGATCTGCGCGAGTTCTCAGATTCTATTAGCCCGCCTCCATGCCATGCTCTTTCAACAAAGCAACCAGGCCGGCTTCATCCAGAACAGCAACTTCCAATTGCTCGGCTTTTGCCAGCTTGGAACCGGCAGCCTCCCCTGCAACTACGCAGGAAGTCTTCTTTGAGACACTTCCGGCCACTTTGGCACCGAGGGCCTCCAGCTTCTCCCTGGCTTCGTCACGGGTCATTCCGGCCAGTGTACCGGTCAGTACCCAGGTCTGACCTTTCAGGGGCTTATCTCCCTTCTGGATCTGCTCTTCCTGCCATTCCACACCCGCCTCGCGCAGGGCATCCAGGGTTTCACGATTATGGGTCTGCTCGAAAAAGCTCTTGATATGGCCAGCGACGATCGGCCCGACATCAGTCACGGTCTGCAGCGTCGCCTCATCAGCCTCGGCAACGGCCTCGAGAGTCCCGAAGTGCGCTGCCAGACTCTTCGCGGTAGCCTCCCCGACTTCGCGAATACCAAGGGCATACAGGAAACGCCAGAGGACCGGTTTTCTGGCCCGGTCAATGGCGGCAACCAGGTTAGCTGCCGACTTTGCGCCCATGCGATCGAGCTTTACGAGATCGTCCGTTGTCAGTCGATACAGGTCGGCTACGGTTTGTAGCATGCCCTGATCCACCATGATGTCGATCCATTTGTCCCCCAGGCCTTCAATATCCAGAGCTTTCCGGGAAGCGTAATGGCGGATCGCCTCTTTTCGCTGGGCCGGGCAGAACAGGCCTCCCGAACAACGGGCAACAGCCTCCCCATCAATCTGGATCACATCCGAATCGCAGACCGGACAGCGGGTGGGCATGTCGACTTTTCTGGCACCCGCAGGGCGCTTTTCCGGAACCACCTTGACCACCTGTGGTATCACATCTCCGGCACGGCGGACAAAAACCGTATCGCCAATATGTACATCAAGGCGGTGAATCTCGTCCATGTTGTGAAGAGTTGCATTGCTGACAGTAACGCCGCCTACGAAAACGGGCTTCAGCCTGGCCACGGGCGTAACGGCGCCGGTGCGACCAACCTGGAACTCGACATCCTCGATAACCGTAAGCTCCTCTTGTGCCGGAAACTTATGAGCAATCGCCCATCGTGGCGCACGGGAGACGAACCCAAGGGCATTCTGCTGATCGAGGCGATCTACCTTGAACACAATGCCATCAATCTCATAAGGCAGGGTGTCCCGTTTCATCATCAACTCGCTGTAGGCCTCAAGGCACTCCTGCACCCCTTTCGCCTTGCGCATTTCCGGATTGATCCTGAATCCCCAGCGTTGAACCCTCTGGAGGCCCTCCCACTGGGTATCAGGCAGGAGGCTCTCATCCGTCACTGCCACACTGTAGGCACACATTTCCAACGGACGTCTCGCCGTCACCGTGGACTTCTTCTGCCTGAGGCTGCCAGCCGCCGCGTTACGTGGATTGACGAATGTTTTCTCGCCACGCTCTGACAACCGACGGTTGAGCTTCTCGAACCCGTCTTTAGGCATATACACTTCACCACGGACTTCAACCAGATCGGGCACGTCATCTCCGCGGAGCTTGAGGGGCACCGAGGGAATCGTCCGGATGTTGGCGGTTATATCCTCTCCGGAGTAGCCATCCCCCCGCGTAGCGGCCGTGGTCAATACACCGTTTTCGTAATGCAGACTGACGGCCAGGCCGTCCAGCTTGGGCTCGCACACGTAGTCCACGTCTTCACTGATACCGAGCCGATCCCTGACCCGACGATCAAAATCACGCAGCTCGTCTTCACTGAACGCATTATCCAGCGACAACATAGGCAGCCGGTGAACCACCGCTTCGAAACTGGTTTCCGCAGAACTGCCAACGCGCTGTGTAGGCGATGTTTCAGAGGCCAGCTCGGGAAAATCAGCTTCCAGAGCCTGCAATTCCCGGAACAGCCTGTCGTATTCAGCGTCCGGGACACGGGGGTCATCCAGCACGTAATACCGATAGTTGTGATCATCGATCACTGAACGGAGTTCTTCTACACGCTGAATACTCTCGGGCGTGGCTTTACTCATGGACTGGCACTCTCGTCTCTTAAAAAAATGCCCGGAATAAACCGGGCATCGGGCCATCTTATACCGCCGGGTTTCAGACTTTCTGGGATCGCTGCTTCCGCTCGAACTCCCGGATCCTCTGGCGGCAGTGCTCAATCGTTTGGGGGGTCATCACACTCCTGCGCTCATCTTTCAATTCGCCACCCAGGTTGCGAACGACGCACTGGGCGGTCTCGAGCATGAAGTCAAACGCCTGCATCGAATTGTTGGGCCCCGGCATACTCATGAAAAAGCTGATCCCCGGCGTAGTGAGGGCGGGCATGTCGTCCGGTTTGAAAGTGCCCGGCTCCACGGCATTGGCGACACTGAACTGAACCGGGCTGGTGGTGTCGGATACCTCGTGACGATGGTAAATATCCATGTCCCCGTGTTCCAGACCGCAAGCGTCGAACAGTTTCTTCAGCGCCGGCCCCATGAAGTCCTCGCCGCTCTTTGCCAGGACGTTGATAACAATTACTTCCCTCGCCTCAGGTCGATTAGAGCCCGCCAGAGGCTGACCACTGACTGGTCGAGAGGGTTGGCGTCGAGCCGTATCCTCTTCCACTTCGGACGTGACGGTCGGAGGAACGGCATCCGCTTCATCTTCGACCGCTCCCCAACCCGACTCCATTTCGGTCTCATCAGAATCAAGGCTGGACAAGCCGAAATCAGGCTCCGAGTGCACAGGTTCTTCATGACGCTCATCCCGTGGTTCCGGCTGCTCTGCCTGTGGATCCGGTTTCCCGGAATCGGCAGCGGCAGTCACCGGGCGAGTCGGCTTTGGCTTCAGAGCCCCGAATCGTCTGGGCTTTTCGGACTTTACATAGCCCCGCTCTTCGAGGGTGTCGCGGGAAATGGTCCGCGCGCCACCATTGGGCAACTCTGGATTGTATTCGTCATCAAGTGGCGAATTCTCAAGTTCGTCAGCACCCATACCAGAGGAAATCTCCATGGATTCCTTTCGGGCACGACGCATCCGTCGAACACCATCAATGATAATGCCGATAATAACCAGGGTACCGATGGCAATTAACCATTCCCTAAGTGACATAGTGCTGCTGTCCTGTTTGCAGATCCCGTAACGATGCTACTCTAAGAAAAGCCCGTGTTGAATACAACGCACACCCGGGCCAGATGGCGTTTTTGTCATGCTTGGCCATTTTCTGGACAGCCTCAAGCCTCGGCGAGTGCTGCTGCCTCATCCACGTCGACCGACACCAGGCGCGAACAACCCGGTTCATGCATCGTTACCCCCATCAGCTGATCCGCCATTTCCATGGCGATCTTGTTGTGAGTAATGTAGATGAACTGCACCTGCTTTGACATTTCCTTGACCATATTGGCGTAGCGGCCCACATTGGCATCATCGAGTGGTGCATCCACCTCGTCCAGCATACAGAAAGGTGCAGGGTTGAGCTGGAAAATCGAAAACACCAGAGCAATCGCGGTAAGGGCCTTTTCACCACCTGATAACAGGTGAATGGTGCTATTTTTCTTGCCTGGCGGCCGCGCCATAATAGCAACACCGGTTTCCAAAAGATCCTCACCGGTCAGCTCGAGGTAAGCATTGCCGCCCCCGAACACCTTCGGGAACAATGCCTGAAGGCCTCCATTCACCTGGTCAAATGTCTCCTTGAAGCGCTGCCTGGTTTCCCTGTCTATCTTCCGTATGGCGTTATCCAGCGTCTCCAGAGCTTCCATCAGGTCTTCATGCTGAGAGTCCAGATAAGTTTTACGCTCACTCTGAACCTGGTATTCCTCAATGGCTGCCAGGTTGATGGCACCCAGACGCTGTATTCGATTACCGATGCGCTCCAGCTCGTCGGCCCATTCTTTCTCGTTCGCCCCCTCAGGAAGCTGCGGCAGAATGTCTTGCAGCTTTACGTCCAGTTCCTTGAGCTGTTCCACATGGTTGCCTGAACGGATCTCCAGCGCCTGGGATTCCATTTTCAGTTTTTCCAGCCTGGACCTGACGTCCTGAATCCGGTGGTCCGTGCCGCTTCTGCCCTGTTCTTTCTCCCGGACCTCCCGGTCGATTTCTTCCAGAGAATCGCGAGCGGTCGAGAGCTTTTGCTCCTCCGCCAGTCGCCGGTCCAGCAACCCTTCAAGTTGCATCTGGAGATCTTCAACGGGTTCCTCCGCGCTTTCCCGGGACTCCCTCAGAATCTCCAGGCGCTCATCGATGCGTTCCTTCTGCATCTGCATCCGGTCAATGGTCTGCCTTAAACCGTCTCGCTGACTGTTCAGCGTCTGGAGCTGAAGCTGCAACTGATGCGCGTGATCCCGATCGTGCCGGGCTTCCTGCCGCAGTCTGTCGAGGTTCTCACGCAGGCTGTCACGTTGCTCGAGCAGCCGCTCTTTCTCTTCATCGCTTTCTTCGGTAGACGCCAGCGCTTGCTGCCATTCTTCCCTTGCATCCTGAAGGCTCTCTTTCTGTCCCTCAAGATTTTCAGAGACGTCGTTGATGTCGTCTTTGATTCGTTGCAGACGGGCATCAATCTGCTCAGCTCGCGCGCGCAGACCACTCACCCGGGAAGACAGGGTACCCAGCTCACGGTCTGCCTCGCTCAGACGAACCTGCGCCTCGTCTCTGGTGGATTCGGAGCGCTCGGCACGTTCCTTGAGCTCATCCAGTTGCTCGCTGGCCACCTCCAGTGCTTCCTCAGCTTCGGTCAGTTGAGCATTCAGTTCGGTGACTCTTTTCTGGCGTTCAATCACCCCGATCTGACCTGCGTCCGAATCCGGCATCAACACCCAGTCCCGTGATACCCAGACGCCCTCGGGAGTTATCAGACTCTGCCCCTCCGGAAGGCCGGAACGCATAAGCATCGCGTCAGACACAGTCTCGACGACATCAATCCCCCGAAGCAACGACGCTATTCCCGGAACTCCCGAAACCTTGGCCCCAAGACCGGTGTCTTCAGTGTTTGCGTGCGCTCGGCTCTCAACAACCGCCAGCCCCTTTGGCGCTTCTCTCATGGCCGATGACAGTTGATCAATTTCCGGAAGGCAAAGGCCCTGGGTAAAACGTCCGATTACCTGTTCAACGGCAAATTCCCAGCCATCGGCTATCTGTAGCTGACTGGCTACCCGGGGCATGTCGTTTAACGCGTTCTGTGACAACCAGGATTGCAGGACGTCATCCCCGCCACCCATCTGCTCATCCAGCAGAGATTGCTGGGACTCCAGAGACGCGCGAAGGCTCTGAACCCTTTGACGCGCTTCAGAGGCTGTCTGTTCAGCCTCTCGCTGACGCTGCCTGGCTTCATAGAGCTCGTCCTGAACCATCGTAATGCGCTCAGTCGCTTCGTCACGCTGGAGTTCAAGAGTTTCCTGCTGTTCCAGCAACTCTTCGAGCTCAGCACGGTCCATCTGGCCTTCCAGTAATTCCTGTTCATCCTGAAGTTTGCGCTGCCGAGCCAGCAATTGCTCAATGGCGTCCTCAAGAGAACGTATCCTGGACTGGGACAATTCTGCCTGGCGACGGGCATCCGACGAGCGGGCACTGAAATCTTCCCACCGGTGCTGCCAGTCACCCATTGCATCTTCGGCCTGTTGCAGAGTTTCAGTCGATTCCTCTGCACGTATTGCCAGCGCTTCCTGCTCGGGCTCGATCATGTCGAGCTCTTCCTGGATAGCTGCCAGCTTATCCTCGTCCTGCTCCAGCTCTCGGGCCAGTTCTCGCTGATTGGCCATGGCCTGGTCCAGCTCGGCTGCCATCTGCCGACTGCGCTCACGCTGGTGCTCAAGACTCTGCTCAATACGGGCGATATCGGCACCGGCTTCGTAATAGCGGGCCTGAGCCCGGTTGAAATGCTCCGTACGCTCCTGGTGATTGTCTCTGAGAGACTCCAGGGAGGTCTCCAGGCTTACACGTTCGGTCAGGTATTTCTCGAGCTCAAGTTCGGTATCCCGAATTTTCCCCCGCCAGGCCTGCAGGTCATTATCCAATGACTGCCAGCGAAGCACCGTCAATTCAGCTTTCTTCTGGCGCTCTTCCTGTTTGTAGGCTTTGTACTTTTCCGCGGCGGCCGCCTGACGTTCCAGATGCTGTAATTGCCGCCCCAGCTCCTCGCGCAAATCGGTCAGCCGCTCGAGGTTCTCCTGAGTGCGTCGGATACGATTTTCCGTTTCACGGCGCCGTTCCTTGTATTTGGATATACCGGCGGCTTCCTCGATATAGATCCGAAGTTCTTCTGGTTTAGCCTCAATCAACCGGGAAATCATGCCCTGCTCGATAATGGCGTAACTACGAGGACCCAGCCCGGTGCCCAGGAAAAGATCCGTAATATCCCGTCGCCGGCACTTGGAGCCATTGAGAAAATACTCGGACTGCCCTTCTCTTGATACCCGACGGCGAACGGAAATCTCGTTAAAACTGACAAACTCACCGGGTGCTGAGCCATCACTGTTATCAAACACCAGTTCAATCGAAGCCTGACCCACTGGCTTGCGCGCACTGGAACCGTTGAAGATAACGTCGGTCATGGATTCGCCACGCAGATACTTTGCAGAGCTTTCCCCCATGACCCATCGAACCGCGTCGATAATGTTGGACTTGCCACAGCCATTGGGGCCGACAACGGATGTCATATTGGTAGGAAACGGAACCGTGGTCGGATCGACGAAGGATTTGAAGCCAGACAGTTTGATGGACTTCAGCCGCATATCAGGCGCTCACTTCCTGGCGTAGAATCGTCAATACCTGCTCTCGCTGGTGCTCCCCGAATGCGCGGATAACAGCCTGCAAACGTTCAGGTTCGTCATTAACGGCAGCATCCGCCAATTGCCGGAAAAAGGTTGCTGTCTCGGCGACCTCTTCCCGAAAGTGTTCTAGCGCTACGAAATAAGTACGACTGATGGCCGGTCGGAAGTTCTCAAGTGTTTCTTCCAGAAACGGGTTCTCAACCAGACCGTAGGCGTAGCGCATAACACCGAATCCGGCATCAATGACCTGTTCAGCCGCATCTGCACTGGTGGCATTAAGGGCATCAATCACCGCCTGCAGTTCACGGACCTGACTCATAACGCCCTCGAGCTCCTTTCCGGACCAGCGCTCAAGAACCTTGCGTCCAAGCATGCAAAGCAGATCAATGTAAATGTCATAAAGACTATTGACGCTCTCAGGTGTAAGGCTGGAGACGACGGCTCCTCGTCGCGGGAATATCTCGATCAGGTGCCGTCGCTTGAGAATCAGTAGCGCTTCGCGCACTGAACCACGGCTGACGTTCAATTCTCCCGACACCTTCAGTTCCTGAATGCGTTCGCCGGGTTTGAGATCCCGTGTAATGATCCTCTGCCCCAGATGCTGGGCTATTTGTTCAGACAGACTTTCCGGGGCCTGAAACCTCATAACGTTAGTCACTCATTCCTGAAGACGGCACGATTTCAAACGCAGAAGTTTAACACAGGGAATCTGTAGCCCCATCCCCTTGTCTGACATTTTGACCGCCACCCGACCTGTGCCGGCAAATCAGTGCCGTTTTTTTGACGGAGATCCGAAGATCACCAACCCAAAATCTCAGATCCGACTGCAAACCAGGCGCCTATCCGCTGTTTTAAATGGCTTTTCTTAACCAGGCACGGTTTCTGCTTATCACAAGAAAAGCACTGTAACCTTCTGCGACAGAGTGAGCTTTAGTGAAAAACATACCGTCGATTCAACACTCTCCTTCCCAGCCCCAGAAACTGGCTGCGCTGCGCCAGGCACATCAGGACTGGACCAACACTCCGGATGTACTCACCCGGCTAACCCGCCGCCTGTCCACTACTCTTTCTCTGGAACAACAGCTGGCCATTCTGGCTGATGAGCTGGTCGCTATCGTGCCCTTTACTGCGCTTAACTATCGGCATCAGATCGGTAAGCAGGATTTCGTCTACACCACTGGCATGGGTGGCCCTCACCGTTGCGAGTACCGGCTGAGCCTTGAAGGCGTCTCTTACGGGACGCTGGTACTGCATCGTCGCCAGCGCTTTTCGGAACAGGAACTCGAGGGGGTAGAGATGATTCTCAGTGCGGCGATTTGCTCACTTCGTAACGCCTGCCGGTATGCTTCTATCGAACAGGCATCGCTGACCGACTCACTCACAGGCATTCCCAACAAGCGCGCCCTGGACGACGCTCTCCAGCGTTCCAGCCTCCTGTGCGAACGTCACGGCGGGCCATACTCGCTCGTACTTTGCGATCTGGATCACTTCAAGATGGTCAATGATGCCCACGGCCATGTGGTGGGAGACCATCTTTTGCAGATGGCTGCAGCGGAGATCGAGAATTCAATTCGCACCTCCGATACGGTGTACAGGTTCGGTGGGGAGGAGTTTGCCATCATGCTGCCGCATACGTCAGAGCAGGATGCCAGGGATGTAGCAGAAAGGGTCCGCAATGCGATCGCAGCCATCCGGGTAGATGGCGGAGAGAAGGAATTGACGGTAACCACCAGCTGCGGTGTGGCCACCTTTTTACCGAACGAATCACCCGAAGCCTGGTTAGCGAGAGCGGACGAAGCGCTTTATGATGCGAAACACCAGGGTCGCAACTGCACCCGGGTGTTTCCCACCATTTCTTGACCATCAGTTTCTGGGAGTTTTATTCCTGCTTCGTTCGTTCTTTGAAGCTCGGCCCGCGGGCTTGGCTGGCCTGGAGTCACTGACAGCCCACTTCCTGCTGGGCGTTTTCTTGCCTCCACGGCCAGGACTTTTGCGGCTTTGGCGATCGTGGGCGGCTTTTTCGTCTGGCGTTTTCTGTGGAATATCGACCTTCTCCAGCCCGACAGTCCGACTGAGGGTATCCACTGCCTTCTGGTCCAGCTCCTCCCATTTGCCAACGATTAACCTGCTCGGCAGAAATATTGGCCCGTAGCGCACTCTCTTCAGACGACTGACCCGAACACCCTGGGACTCCCACAAGCGTCGCACTTCCCGATTCCGGCCCTCCAGCAACGTTACGTGGAACCAGCGATTCATTCCGCTGCCGCCGGCGGGAGAGATATCGGTAAACTTCGCCATGCCATCTTCCAGAAGCACGCCCTGGAGCAACCGCTCAATCATGGCATCGTCTACTTCCCCAAAGATACGAACTGCGTATTCCCGGTCGATCTGATTGGACGGATGCATTAACCGGTTGGCCAGCTCCCCGTCCGTGGTAAAAAGCACCAGCCCCGTAGTGTTGATATCAAGCCGACCTATCGAAATCCAGCGGTGCTCTTTCAAGCGTGGCAGCCGATCAAACACCGTCGGCCGTCCTTCAGGATCTTTCCGCGTATTAACCTCGCCTTCTGGCTTGTTGTAAATCAACACGCGCCGCATCACTTCAGCCGCGCCGGACACCTCAAGACGCCTGCCATCGAGTTCAAAGCGATCTTCTACCGTTGCTTTTTGTCCTGGCGCCGCCGGTTCACCGTTTACTGTAAGACGGCCTGCTTCCATCCAGCCCTCAATCTCCCGGCGTGAACCGATACCCGCCCTGGCGAGCAATTTCTGAATACGCTCAGGTTCGCCCTGACTAATGTTTTTCTGGGCTGGTCTGGCTGGTTTTCTGGGGCGATCTGCCGCCATGAATTCAATCCTTAATCTCTGACTGACACCCGAATGGTCTCAGTGAAGTGTCTCGTTCGAAGCTTCGTCGTCACTCTCGGCAGCCTTCGAATCGAATTCGATCTCTGCCTGCATGTTCTTTTCAATCTCCCGGCCAATCTCCTCAAGATCACGAACTTCATTCAAGGGCGGCAACTGATCCAGGCCCGTGAGGTTGAAGTAATCCAGGAACTGCCTGGTTGTCGCATACATAGCCGGTCGACCGGGGACATCTCGATGTCCTACTACACGTACCCACTCTCGCTCAAGCAGCGTACGAATGATATTGCTGCTTACCGTAACACCCCGGATATCCTCGATCTCACCCCGGGTGATGGGCTGCCGATAAGCTATGAGCGCCAGCGTCTCCAGCAACGCCCGAGAATACCGTTGCGGTTTTTCCTCAAACAGGCGGCCAACCCAGGGAGAAAATTCCTCGCGTACCTGGATACGGTAACCACTGGCCACCTTTTTCAATTCGAAACCACGACCTTCACACGCGGCTTCCAGAAGCATCATTACGTGCTCCATAACCTGCCGTGCAGGCCGCTCATCTTCACCAAACAACTCCCGGAGCTGGTCGAGAGATAGCGGTTTCCCTGCAGCCAGCAGAGCCGCTTCGGCAATAGCCTGGATTCTCAGCAGGTGCTCTTCGTTCATAGCGTCTAATCCGTGTTCCCGTGCTTTTCTCTGGCGAAAATTCTAATTGGTGGCCCTTGCCCGAACGTGAATCGGGCCCAGAACGTCCGCCTGGACAACCTCGATCAGTTGTTCCTTCACCAGCTCAAGTGTTGCGAGGAAGGATACGACAACCCCGAGACGCCCCTCCTCCACTGTGAACAGACTCTCAAAAGTAACGAAATGATCATCCTGGAGCACCGAAAGGATCGCGGACATGCGCTCTCGCGTAGACAACCTTTCCCGCTCCACATGATGACTGGTAAACAGATCCGCCCTCTGCAACACACCCTGAAGAGCCAGCAGCATTTCTCGCAGATCGACATCCGGATGAGGCTGACTGGACGGCATCTTCGGAAGAGCACCGGAAGCCGTATAGTTGTCCCGCTCCAGGCGCGGCAGACTATCGATATCTTCCGCCGCCTGTTTGAAACGTTCATATTGCTGAAGCCGGCGAATCAACTCGGCCCGGGGATCTGTTTCTTCCTCGTCATCACTTTCCTGGCGCGGCAATAACATTCTGGATTTGATCTCCGCCAGGGTCGCCGCCATCACCAGGTACTCAGCGGCCAGTTCGAAGCGCATGGCCTCAACGGCACCGATATAATCCATGTACTGACGGGTAATCTCACTGACATCAATATCCAGAATATTCATATTCTGGCGCCGGATGAGATAAAGCAGAAGATCCAGAGGTCCTTCAAAGGCTTCCAGGAAAACCGCCAGGGCGTCTGGTGGAATATAGAGGTCTTTCGGAAGATCCACCACCGGCTTACCGGAAACCCGGGCAAGCGGAGACTGCTCGAGCTCTGTCTCCGGACTGTCCGGTGCTACCTGGTCAGTGGATTCTTCCGTCATAACCTATCCCTCCGGTTCGGCACGATGCGTGCCCGACGCCGGTTTCTGGAGACTCAGCGGTAATGAAGCCCCATGGCTGCCCGGACTTCATCGAGGGTATCTCTGGCGGCATCACGGGCTTGCTCACGCCCCTCCTGCAGGATGGAGTGAACCAGGTCCGGATTCCCTTCATATTCACGCGCACGCTCATGGAGCGGACGCTGCTCCTCAACAATGGCATCAATCAGTGGCTTCTTGCAGTCCAGGCAGCCGATGCCCGCACTACGACAGCCATTCTGAACCCATTCCTGTGTATCGGCATCGGAGTAGATTTTATGCATGCCCCACACCGGACATTTTTCAGGCTCACCCGGATCCGTCCGGCGGACGCGTTGCGGGTCGGTCTGCATGGTGCGAACCTTCTGGGCAACACTGTCTGGTTCTTCACGCAGGCCGATATAGTTGTTGTAGGATTTGGACATTTTCTGACCGTCCAGACCTGGCAACTTGGATTCCGGCGTCAACAACGGCTGGGGTTCCGGCAGAATGACTTTGCCGCCGCCCTCTATGTAGCCATACAGGCGTTCACGGTCACCCAGGGAGATATTCTGCTGCTCTTTCAACAACGCCCTGGCCGTTTCCAGAGCATCCATATCTCCTTCTTCCTGATAGCGCTTCTTCAGGTTCCGATACAATTTGGCGTTTTTCTTGCCCATCTTCACGATGGCACCTTCCGCCTGCTCTTCAAACCCTGGCTCACGACCGTAGATGTGGTTGAAGCGGCGAGCGATTTCCCGGGTAATCTCGACATGAGAAACCTGATCGGCACCAACCGGAACTTTTCCGGCCCGGTAAATCAGGATATCGGCGCTTTGAAGCAGCGGGTAGCCCAAGAAACCATAGGTCGCCAGATCCTTCTCGCGCAGCTTTTCCTGCTGATCTTTGAAGGTGGGGATCCGTTCCAGCCAACCAAGAGGCGTGATCATAGACAACAGCAGGTGCAGCTCTGCATGTTCGGGCACCTGGGACTGAATAAACATGGTCGATGACCCGGGATTCACGCCCGCAGCCAGCCAGTCGATGACCATGTCCCAGACGCTTTGCTCGATGCCTGAGGGGTCATCATAGTTCGTGGTCAGGGCATGCCAGTCTGCCACGAAAAAGAAGCACTCGAATTCGTGCTGGAGTTTCACCCAGTTTTTCAGCACACCATGATAGTGGCCAAGGTGAAGCTTGCCGGTCGGACGCATTCCGGACAAAACCCTTTGCTGGGAATCTACAGAACTCAAAGCACGAACTCCTTATTTGGTATTGGATTCGCCATCATAGTTCAGGCGACCCGGCATTATAAATAAAAAACCCCCGCTCTGCAGGGCAGAAACGGGGGTTTTTACTGAAAGAAGGCCAACTTACCAGCCGGTAACTTCCTTCAGAGCCTGACCAATCTCGGCCAGACTGCGTACAGTACGCACACCAGCGTCTTCCAGAGCAGCAAACTTCTCATCTGCTGTACCCTTACCACCGGAGATAATCGCACCAGCGTGGCCCATACGCTTGCCAGGAGGCGCCGTAACACCAGCGATGTAGGAAACCACCGGCTTGGTGACGTTCTCCTTGATATAGGCAGCGGCTTCTTCTTCAGCAGTACCGCCAATCTCACCAATCATCACAATGGCTTCAGTTTCAGGATCTTCCTGAAGCAGTGCCAGGATATCGATGAAGTTGGAGCCCGGGATCGGGTCACCACCGATACCGATGCAGGTGGACTGACCGTAGCCGAAGTCAGTGGTCTGTTTGACCGCTTCGTAAGTCAGAGTACCTGAACGGGACACGATACCAACTTTACCTTTCTTGTGGATATGACCAGGCATGATGCCGATCTTGCACTCGTCCGGAGTGATCACACCCGGGCAGTTGGGACCGATCATGCGCACGCCTTTACTATCCACATATTCTTTGGCGTACAGCATGTCGATGGTGGGGATACCTTCAGTGATACATACGATCAGCTGAACACCGGCATCCGCCGCCTCGATGATGGCATCTTTACAGAACGGCGCCGGAACATAGATAACAGTGGCTTCAGCACCGGTTGCTTCAACTGCATCACGGACGGTGTTGAAAACCGGCAGGCCCAGGTGCTCAGTGCCGCCTTTACCAGGACTAACACCACCAACCATCTTGGTGCCGTAGGCAATAGCCTGCTCTGAGTGGAAGGTGCCCTGCGCGCCGGTAAAGCCCTGACAGATTACCTTGGTGTCTTTGTTAATCAGGATGCTCATTATTTACCCCCTGCGGCTTTAACAACTTGCTCTGCCGCATTCGACAGACTGGTGGCGGCAATGATGTTCAGGCCGCTGTCGGCGAGTACCTGAGTACCCTTCTCAGCGTTGTTGCCTTCCAGGCGAACCACAACAGGAACTTTCACGCCTACTTCTTTAACGGCACCAATGATGCCCTCTGCGATCATGTCGCAACGAACGATACCGCCGAAGATGTTGACCAGAACCGCCTTAACATTGGAGTCAGACAGAATGATCTTGAACGCCTCGGAGACACGCTCTTTGGTTGCACCGCCCCCAACGTCCAGGAAGTTAGCGGGTTGTCCGCCGGACAGCTTGATGATGTCCATGGTGCCCATAGCCAGGCCAGCGCCATTAACCATGCAGCCAATGTTGCCTTCCAGAGCCACGTAGTTCAGCTCCCACTTGGCCGCTTCGGCTTCCCGGGAATCTTCCTGGGAGGGATCATGCATCTCATGAATCTTCTTCTGACGGTAAAGCGCGTTGCCATCAACACCAACTTTGGCGTCGAGGCAGTGCAGATCACCAGCAGGGGTAATAACCAGCGGGTTGATCTCTACCAGTGCCAGATCGCACTCTTCAAACAGCTTGGCCAGACCAATGAAGATTTTGGTGAACTGACCAATCTGCTTGCCTTCCAACCCAAGCTTGAACGCAAGCTCACGGCCCTGGTATGGCTGAGCCCCGACCAGCGGATCGATTTCGGCCTTCAGGATCTTTTCAGGTGTCTCTTCGGCAACCTTCTCGATCTCCACACCGCCTTCGGTAGACGCCATGAATACAACACGACGGGTACCACGATCGACAACCGCACCCAGGTACAGTTCCTGATCGATATCGGTCAGGGACTCAACCAGGATCTTGCTGACCGGCTGACCATTCTCGTCGGTCTGGTAGGTCACCAGGTTCTTGCCGAGCCAGTTCTCTGCGAACTCGCGGATCTCTTCCTTGTTCTTGACCAGCTTTACACCGCCAGCCTTACCACGGCCACCTGCGTGAACCTGGGCTTTGACTACCCATGCGTCTCCGCCGATTTCTCCGGCAGCGTCGACTGCTTCTTTAGGAGTATCACAGGCAATGCCTTTGGATACTGGCAGGCCGTATTCAGCGAAAAGCTGTTTGCCCTGATATTCATGCAAATTCATAGTAAATATCCCGAATTAAAAAATTCCTGGTTTGCGTTACTTCTTCTTGCGGCGGTTGGCGATATGGATCGCGCCACCACCGACGGCCAAAGCTGCCTCATGCACGGACTCGGACAGAGTCGGATGTGCAAAGCAGGTCAGAGCCAGATCTTCAGCGCTGGAGCCGAATTCCATGGCGATGACACCCTGGGCAACGATTTCAGAAGCCTGGGGACCAACCACATGGAAACCGACGATGCGATCGGTCTTCGCATCAGCGATGATCTTGACCATACCCGATGCCGAGTTTGCAGCCATGGCACGACCATTGGCAGCAAACGGGAAGGTGCCTACATTGTACTCTTCACCCTCTGCTTTCAGCTGCTCTTCAGTTTTGCCAACCCAGGCAACTTCTGGTGCGGTGTAGATCACGTTCGGGATGCAGTCGTAGTTAACCTGCGGCTTGTGCCCGGCAATACGCTCCGCAACCATCACACCTTCTTCCGACGCCTTGTGGGCCAGCATCGGTCCACGTACCACATCACCAATCGCCCAGACACCTGGTGCTTCGGTTTTGCAGTTGTCATCAACGAAGATGAAACCACGCTCATCCATCTGGACGCCGGAGTCTTCAGACAGCAGGTTGTCGGTGTAAGGCCGACGTCCAACGGCGACAATCAGTTTGTCAAACTTGGCTTCGTGCTTACCTTTGGAATCTTCATAGTTTACGTTTACCAGCTTGCGCTTAACTTCCGCGCCGGTCATACGTGCACCCATTACAATGTTCAGTCCCTGCTTCTGGAACTGCTTCATTGCATCCTTCGCAACCTGCTGATCTACAGCCGGCAGGAAGGTGTCCTGAGCTTCCAGAACGGTCACTTCGGCACCAAGACGGGCCCACACACTGCCCAGCTCAAGACCGATAACACCGGCGCCAATAACACCCAGGCGCTTGGGCACCTCGGTGAACTCAAGGGCACCCTCTGAATCTACGATGTACTCACCATCAAACGGTGCAGGCGGGATCTGGATCGGCTTGGAGCCGGTCGCCAGAATCACGTTTTCCGCTTCGTAAGTCGTGGCTTTGCCATCCTTGTCGGTCACTTCCACCTTGCGATTAGCGAGGAGCTTGCCGTGACCATGGATAGAAGTAACACCATTCGACTTGAACAGCCCGGCAATACCACCGGTCAGCTGTTTCACAATGCCGCTCTTACGTTCCATCATCTTGCCGATGTCCATTTTGACATCCTTGGCAATGATGCCCTGCATCGCGTAGTCGTGACCGGCTTCCTCGTACTTGTGAGAAATCTCCAGCAGCGCCTTGGAGGGAATGCATCCGACGTTCAGGCAGGTACCACCAAGTACCTGTGCTTTGCCGTCCTCAGCGGTCCAGGATTCGACACACGCGGTCTTCAGACCAAGTTGGGCAGCTTTGATGGCGGCCACGTAGCCACCGGGGCCTGCACCAATGACAATGACGTCGTACTTATCAGACATAGTTAATCCCGTTTTCCGATTCGTTAAGTGTCGGTTCAGACGTCCAGCAGAATACGTGCCGGGTCTTCAAGCATTTCCTTGATAGCAACCAGGAACTGCACCGCCTCCTTGCCATCAATCATCCGGTGATCATAAGAAAGTGCCAGGTACATCATCGGCAGTACTTCCACTTTGCCGTTCACCGCCATTGGGCGCTCCTGGATCTTGTGCATACCCAGAATGGCTGTCTGAGGCGGGTTCAGGATCGGGGTGGAAATCAGCGAACCGAAGATACCGCCGTTAGTGATGGTGAAAGTACCACCGGTCATATCTTCAATGGCCAGCTTGCCCTCTTTCGCCTTGGTGCCGTACTCGACAATCTTTTTCTCGATATCGGCCAGACCCATAGCGTCAGAATCGCGAAGCACCGGAACCACCAGGCCACGATCTGTAGACACGGCCACACCAATGTCCTGGTAGCCATGGTAGACCATATCGTTTCCATCGATGGATGCATTCACCGCAGGGAAACGCTTGAGCGCTTCGGTCGCCGCCTTGGTGAAGAAGGACATGAAGCCCAGCTTGATACCATGACGCTTCACGAAGCTATCCTGGTACTGCTTGCGCATCTCCATAATCGGCGCCATGTTGACTTCGTTGAACGTAGTCAGCATGGCCGCAGTTTGCTGAGCGTCGACCAGACGCTTGGCGATACTGGCCCGCAAGCGGGTCATCGGAACGCGCTTCTCGGGGCGCTCGCCCTGGCTGACGTTCACCTCGGGCAAACCTGCGGTAGGTTTGCCTGCTGACGCGCCACCAGAGGACTTGGCACTGTCCACGTGATTCTGAACGTCTTCCTTGGTGACACGACCGTCTTTGCCGGTACCCTTGACCGCATTGGGATCGACGTTGTTTTCCTCAGCCAGTTTGCGCGCTGCCGGGCTAAGAATGGCGTCGCCAGACGGTGCCTCGCTCTTGGCCTCCTCCTTGGGAGCCTCTTCTTTCTTGCTCTCAGCAGGCTTACTCGAGCCCGCTGCGCCTTCCTTGAATTTGCCGATCAGTTCACCGCTTTCAACGATATCGCCTTCGTTCTTGACGATTTCTTCAATAACACCATCCGCCGGTGCGACAACCTCAAGAACGACTTTGTCGGTTTCGATGTCGACAATCAGCTCATCGCGTGCACAGGCTTCACCCGGCTGCTTGTGCCAGGTCGCAACAGTACCCTCTGCGACCGACTCCGGGAAAACGGGGGCTTTAATCTCAGTAGACATTACAGATCCTTAGTTCGGTAGCTCGTCAAATTTCAAATGCGTCGTTAACCAGTTTCTTCTGCTCTTCGATGTGGACCGACATGTGTCCACAGGCAGGAGCAGCCGAAGGGTCCCGACCGGCATATTGAAGGTTCAACTTGGGGTTCTTACGGTACAGCGCATTGCGCATATGATGCTGACTGCAGTACCACGCACCCTGATTCATTGGTTCTTCCTGACACCAGACAACATGCTTGAGCTTGCTGTATTTGCTCAGGAGCTCATCAAGGTCATCCCCCGGGAACGGGTACAGCTGTTCGATCCGGACGATGGCGACATCGTCACGCTCATCGGTTTTCTTCTTCTCGAGAAGATCGAAGTACACCTTGCCGCTGCACATGATCAGGCGCGTTACCTTTTTCGGATCTGACAGCTCCTTCTCCGGCAATACCGTTTTGAACGTGCCGCTGGTCAGATCTTCCAGATCGGATGTCGCTTCCTTGTGACGGAGCAGACTCTTCGGGGTAATCGCAACCAGAGGCTTACGCAGAGGCCGCTTGACCTGACGACGAAGCATGTGGAAGACCTGGGACGGGGTTGTTGGCACACACACCTGAATGTTGTGCTCAGCCGACAGCTGCAGGAACCGCTCCAGACGGGCTGAACTGTGCTCTGGCCCCTGCCCTTCATACCCATGGGGAAGCAACAGGGTCAGACCACAGAGGCGCCCCCACTTGTGCTCACCACTGGTCAGGAACTGGTCGATCACAACCTGGGCGCCGTTGGCAAAGTCACCAAATTGCGCTTCCCAAACCACAAGGCCGTCTGGCGCAGTAGTGGAGTAACCGTATTCAAAGGCCATGACCGCTTCTTCAGACAGCAGCGAATCGTAGATCTCGAATTTCGGCTGATCTTCAGAGAGTTGCGCAAGCGCGATGTGGGTAGCTCCGTCCTTCTGGTTATGAAGAACCGCGTGACGGTGAGAGAAGGTGCCGCGACCAATATCCTGGCCAGTCAAACGAATCGGATGTCCTTCGTTCAACAGGGTCGCGTATGCCATTACCTCGCCGTATCCCCAGTTGATCGGCAAAGCGCCTGCCGTCATCTTTTCACGGTCGGCAACAATCTTGGACACCTGCCGCTGCACACTGAAGCCTTCCGGAACCGAGGTCAGCTGCTTGCCAAGTTTCTGAATGGTTTTCAGAGCCACACTGGACTTGCACTTGGCAGTCCACTCATGACCAAGGTACGGCGTCCAATCGACATAGAGCTCTTTATTTGGCTCTTTCACCAGAGACTTGACCACGTGTTCGCCGTTATCCAGCGCGTCACGGTAGTCATTTTCCATCTGCTTGGCTTCGTCTTCGCTAATAACACCTGCTTCCATCAACGCGTCTGCGTACAGGTTACGGGTTGTCTTCAGCTTGCGGATTTTCTCGTACATGACCGGCTGCGTTGCCGCAGGCTCATCGGCCTCGTTATGGCCGCGACGGCGGTAGCAAACCAGATCGATCACCACGTCGTTCTTGAATTCGTTGCGGTAGTCCAGGGCCATCTGGGTCACGAACATCACCGCTTCCGGGTCGTCTGCATTCACGTGCAGAATCGGCGCCTGGATCATCTTGGCGACGTCTGTACAGTATTCCGTAGACCTCGCGTCTTCCTGCTTGCTGGTGGTGAAGCCAACCTGGTTGTTGATGACGATATGAATGGTGCCGCCAACCCCGAAACCACGGGTCTGTGACATCTGGAAGGTTTCCATCACCACGCCCTGACCGGCAAACGCCGCGTCACCATGCATGATGATCGGAACCACCTTACTACCTTCATCGTCGTTACGGCGGGTCTGACGAGCCCGAACCGAACCCTCAACCACCGGAGACACAATTTCCAGGTGCGACGGGTTAAACGCCATCGCCAGATGCACCTCACCACCAGGCGTCATCACATTAGATGAGAAGCCCTGATGGTATTTCACATCACCGGATCCGGAATCAGCCAGCTTTTTGCCTTCGAACTCATCAAAGAGTTCTTTCGGATTCTTGCCCAGGGTATTGACCAGAACGTTAAGTCGGCCACGGTGAGCCATACCCAAAACAATTTCCTTTGCACCGTAGGAACCGGCACGCTGGATCAGTTCATCCAGGCAGGGAATCAGGCTTTCGCCACCTTCAAGGCCAAAACGCTTGACGCCCGGATAGCGGGAACCAAGGTACTTTTCAAGGCCTTCGGCAGCGGTCAGACGCTCAAGAACATGTTTGCGGGTAGCTTCTTCGTAAGCCGGTCGCGAGCGAACCGGTTCCATACGCTGCTGGAACCATCTCTTGATGCGGGTATCGACGACGTGCATGTATTCCGCGCCGATGCTCTCACAATAGGTCTGACGCAACCCTTCAATAATATCGCCCAGCTTCATGGTCTCGGAACCGAGGTTCAGAGAACCGGTCTGAAACTCAAGATCCAGATCAGAATCCTTCAATTCATGAAATGAAGGGTCCAGATCTTCAACCCTGGGTCGCTGCCATACACCAAGCGGATCGAGCTTCGCCTCCTGATGGCCGCGGAAACGATAGGCATTGATTAACTGAAGGACACGAATCTGTTTCTTATCGGCGTCAGACGTCGCGCTGGCAGGTACGCCGCCGCTGGAAAGAAAACGCTGATTTCGGGAGATGTGCTCAAACTGTTCACGAATGGAAGAGTGGACAACATCCCGGCCATGATGGCCATCAACACTCGGAAGCTTGTCAAAATAGCTTCGCCACTCTTCGGGAACGGCATTCGGGTCTGTCAGGTAGGTTTCAAAAAGCTGTTCAACATAGGCAAGATTTCCACCCTGAAGGTGGGAAGTCTGCCATAACTGCTCCATTATGCTTTCGTGCATCTTGAATAGCTCACCTTGGGCTGGTGCGGGGAGCCCGGTATGGTCGGCCAGGGGTATATCTCAGTCAATACGGGTTTTTACGGGATCGACTTTGGCCACCACACCCGACATGGATGTTTTCCATTCCCCGGTGGTTTTTATACTCAGCAAAAAAGGGAGAAAACTTTATAAGTTCCCGCCACGGCTTGCGTAGTGTGCACCCGCGTAAGACTTTTGACTATAAGCCTTTGGTTGAAGGCCCCGCAATATTGCGAGGCCTTCCGGGTACTGACCTGATCAGAACAGTATAGCGTCTGTTGCGAAACTTGCTGCTTATGTAGCCCGCTGCAGCAAAAGATTCCGAATGTGACCGATAGCCCTTGTGGGGTTCAGACCTTTCGGGCAGACACTAACACAGTTCATGATGCCCCGGCAGCGGAATACGCTGAACGGGTCATCGAGTTCGGCAAGGCGCTCAGCCTGAGCCGTATCACGGCTATCTGCCAGGAAGCGATACGCCTGTAGCAGACCCGCAGGACCGATAAACTTGTCCGGATTCCACCAGAAAGACGGACATGAGGTAGAGCAGCACGCACAGAGAATGCACTCGTACAGGCCGTCCAGCTTTTCCCGGTCTTCCGGAGACTGCAGCCGCTCAATTGCCGGAGCGGGCTTGTCGTTGATCAAATACGGCATGATCTTTTCGTACTGTCTGTAGAAAAGACTCATATCGACAACCAGATCACGAATCACCGGCAGGCCCGGAAGCGGACGCAGGACAAGCTTATCGTCTTTCACAACCTGAGAAACAGGAGTGATACACGCAAGTCCGTTCTTGCCGTTCATATTCATGCCGTCAGAGCCACAGACCCCCTCACGGCAAGAGCGGCGATACGCCATTGAAGGATCCTGCTCCTTGATGAGGTTGAGCACATCAAGAACCATGAGATCTTTGCCTTCCGGAATCTCGACATCCACGTCCTGCATGTAAGGCGCGTTGTCGGCTTCCGGATTATAACGATAAAGGCTTACTAACATTTTCAGAATCTCCCTTAGTAAGTCCGGACCTTCGGCTCAAACCTGTCTACTGTCTTGGGCGCAAAGTTCACGTCGCGCTTACCCACTCGTTTGTCCAGCGGGAAGTACATGGAGTGCTTCAGCCAGTTCTCATCGTCACGCTCGGTAAAATCGTTCCGGGCGTGCGCACCGCGACTTTCCTTACGCTCGAAAGCAGAAATCGCTGTAGCCAAAGCCACTTCGTACAGATTATCCAGCTCAAGGGCTTCGATACGGGCGGTATTAAAGGCATTACTGGTATCCGCCAGCTTGGTGTTGCGAACACGCTCACCAATCGACTCCAGCTTCTTGAGACCTTCTTCCATGCTATTGCCGTCACGGAATACACCGAAATACAGCTGCATGCAGTTCTGAAGGTCTTTACGCACCTCTGCAACACTCTCACCTTCGGACGCATTGTTGAGGCGATCAAGACGAGCCATGGCACGCTTGATGTCCTCATCGCTGGCGCCGTCTACCTCGAAGCCGCCGCGCAACTGCTCCTCAATGTGCAAGCCTGCCGCACGACCGAAGACCACAAGATCCAACAAAGAGTTACCACCCAGACGGTTAGCACCGTGCACCGAAACGCACGCGGCCTCGCCACAGGCAAACAGACCCGGAATCGGCTTATCTTCACCGTTCTCGTCCTGGGTCAGGGCCTGGCCGCCAACGTTGGTCGGGATGCCGCCCATCATGTAATGGCAGGTCGGCACAACCGGGATCGGCTCTTTTACCGGATCCACATGCGCAAACGTTCGGGACAATTCACAGATACCCGGCAGACGCAGGTTGAGAGTTTCCTCACCCAAGTGGTCGAGCTTCAGCAGTACATGGTCCTTATCAGGCCCACAACCACGTCCCTCGAGAATTTCGATAACCATGGAACGGGCAACAACGTCCCGACCAGCGAGATCCTTCGCGTTCGGAGCATAACGCTCCATGAACCGCTCACCGTCCGCATTGATCAGGTAACCACCCTCGCCCCGACAACCTTCGGTAACCAGCGTGCCGGCACCGTAGATTCCCGTTGGATGGAATTGCCACATTTCCATATCCTGCATCGGGAATCCGGCACGCAGCGCCATCCCGATGCCATCGCCCGTATTAATCAGGGCATTGGTGGTCGATGCATAGATACGCCCCGCCCCACCGGTGGCCAGAACGGTTGCCTTGGATTTGATGTAGGCAACTTCACCTGTTTCAACTTCAATAGCAACAACACCAACAACCTCGTCTTTGCTGTTCTTGACGAGATCGACCGCGTACCACTCGTTCAGGAACGTCGTGCCGCCCTTGATGTTGGCCTGATAAAGGGTGTGAAGCAGCGCATGACCGGTCCGGTCTGCGGCCGCGCACGTACGCGCCGCCTGTGTTGGGTTATCCGGACCCTTGGACTGACCACCGAACGGCCGCTGATAGATACGACCTTGCTCAGTACGGGAAAATGGCAGCCCCATGTGCTCAAGCTCGAACACCGCCTGAGGACCTACGGAACACATATACTCAACAGCGTCCTGGTCGGCGATGTAGTCCGAACCCTTTACTGTGTCATACATGTGCCAGCGCCAATCATCGTTCGGATCAGCACTTGCGATTGCACAGGTAATACCACCCTGCGCCGAGACCGTATGGGAGCGCGTAGGAAACACCTTGGTGATGCATGCGGTATTGATTCCGGACTCGGTCAGCTGCAAAGCCGCACGCATTCCGGAACCGCCTCCGCCGATTACAATCGCATCAAAGGACATGGTCTTAATATTAGCCATCGATCAAAGCCCCCAAATAATTTGAATACCCCAGACCACGTACACAAAAACCGTCAGGATAACTACTGCCTGGGCCAGCATTCGTTGTCCTGCAGACTTGATGTAGTCCGTAGAAACTGTCCACAGCCCGACCCATGCATGCCCTGCAATCGACAACAGCGCCAGCAAGGTGAAGATCTTGAACCAGGCTTGATCAAACAAGGCTGACCAGGACTGATAGTCGACATCTGTAGAGATGAAAAAGCCGAGCAAAAACAGCGTGTACAGAGCTAGTACGTACGCAGAAACTCGCTGGATGATCCAATCCTGGATACCATTACGGCCGATGTTAGTAACACTATTCATGCCCATACCCAAACTCCTGCCAAAAGGATGAGAATGACGGAAACCGCAATTGTGATCTTCGACGCAAGGCGGCCGCTCTCGAGCTCTTCACCAATACCCATATCCATGAGCAGGTGCTTGATACCCGCAACCAGGTGGTACAACAGAGCAGACAAGATGCCCCAGGTAATCAGCTTGGCAAGGAAGCTGTCCAGCAGTTCACTGACACGACTGAAGCCCTCTTCCCCAGACAGGGAAAGCTGAAGTCCGTAAAGCATGAACGCAACACCAACAAAAATGATGATGCCGCTGATGCGATGCAATATGGACGTAATGGCTGGCAGCGGAAAATGAAACTTGCCGAGATCGAGATTTACTGGTCGTTTGCTATTCACAGCGCTCTCACACTCTCTCTTGGTTCCGCGGGACCGGTAAACCGGATGCGGATAGTTGGTATGTTAGGATCGGCATGCCTGCACGGAACCGGCACGCGATTGGTTCAGAAGGGACAAAACCTTACTGGCAACCCGCTATTGACGGGCAGCGCGAAAGGTTTATCCCAGATTCCGGGCTACGGATTATAAGGAGTAGGCTAATCAATTACAAACCTGCAACGCCGCTCAGACCGCGCAAAACCGAGGCCCGGGCAAGCCATAAGGATGATTGACAAATCGTTTTCTTGCTCCAAAAGGCCAATATTCGGGATATCCCTCATTTACAACGAATGTCAAATTCGCAGTTTTCCGGAGTATTCCATTGACAAAAAAAGCCAACGCCCTATATTTTGCCGCCAGTTTTGCGATAATACGCGCCTTCTAGCGCATCTATAACTGTAGATAAGCTGTCAAAGCTGATAAATAGGAGAGCACCATGACCGACAGGAAAGCCACGCTCTCGGTGGGGGACAAATCCATTGAGCTACCGGTTTATTCAGGCACCGTCGGCCCTGACGTTATCGACGTACGAGGCCTAGTCCAGGAAGGCGTTTTCACATACGATCCAGGATTCGTATCCACCGCAGCCTGCGAATCGGCCATTACATACATCGACGGCGCGAATGGCGTCCTTCTCCACCGCGGCTACCCGATAGAACAACTGGCCGACGAGTCCGACTACCTCGAAGTCTGCTACCTCCTTCTTCACGGTGAACTTCCAACCGCGGCAGAAAACAAGCGGTTCCATGACACCATCAAGAACCACACCATGCTGCACGACCAGATGAGAAACTTTTTCCAGGGTTTCCGTCGTGACGCACACCCGATGGCCATCATGTGTGGCGTTGTAGGCGCCCTGTCCGCGTTCTACCACGATCAGATGGATGTCACCAACCAGGAGCAGCGGGAAATCACGGCTCACCGCCTGATTGCGAAGATGCCCACCATCGCCGCCTGGTGTTACAAGTACAGCATCGGCCAGCCATTCATGTACCCGCGCAATGATCTCTCATACGCAGAGAACTTCCTGCACATGATGTTTGGCGTTCCCTGCGAGGAATACAAGCCAAACCCGATCCTGGCAAAGGCCATGGACAAGATCTTCATTCTGCACGCGGATCATGAACAGAACGCCTCGACCTCCACGGTTCGTCTGGCCGGCTCTACCGGGGCCAATCCATACGCCTGCATTGCCTCCGGCATCGCAGCGCTCTGGGGCCCGGCACATGGCGGCGCCAACGAAGCCGTACTGGATATGCTTGCGGAGATCGGCGACGAATCCAATATCGAAAAATTCATCGCCAAGGCAAAAGACAAAGACGATCCGTTCCGCCTGATGGGCTTCGGTCACCGGGTCTACAAGAACTTCGATCCGCGAGCCAAGGTTATGGCAGAAACCGCTCACGAAGTATTGACAGAGCTGGGCCTGGAGAACGACCCGCTGCTGAAGATCGCCCAGCGCCTGGAGAAAATTGCGCTGGAAGACGAATACTTTGTCGAGCGCAAGCTTTACCCGAACGTCGATTTCTACTCGGGCCTGATCCTCAAGGCAATCGGCATCCCGACCTCGATGTTCACCGTCATCTTCGCCCTGTCGCGTACCATTGGCTGGTTCTCGCACTGGAACGAGATGGTCAGCGGCGATTATCGAATTGGTCGTCCGCGCCAGCTGTACACAGGTTCGGAGTCCCGGGACTACCCGACCAAATAAATCCGGCTCGCCGGATGAAAGACAAAAAGGCCGCTGTTTCAGCGGCCTTTTTTATTCCATCCAGCCCTGCCCTTCTGTGTTAAGTTAACCCGACAAAGACATGAGAGGAGACAACAATGACAAAAGCAGCGTTCATAGGCCTTGGCGTCATGGGCTACCCGATGGCCGGCCACCTGGCCAACGCCGGACTCAGCGTCAAGGTCTGGAACCGGACCTCTGCCAAATCCGAACAATGGACCAGAGACTTCACCGGAACCAGTTGCACCACGATTGCAGAAGCCGTCAAGGATGCGGATATCGTGCTGACCTGCGTTGGTG
Organism: Marinobacter sp. F3R08; assembly: GCF_018860425.1. Lineage (GTDB taxonomy): Bacteria > Pseudomonadota > Gammaproteobacteria > Pseudomonadales > Oleiphilaceae > Marinobacter. The sequence goes on from NZ_JAHKPI010000008.1 coordinate 36,724, forward strand.
CTGATACCGATCTGAAAGCCGTGTATGAAGGCGCTGAAGGCATTCTGGCCAACGCTCCCGAGGGTACCGTCCTTGTCGACCATACCACCGCCTCTGCCGGCATCGCGGAATACCTGGCTGATGCAGCGCTCAAGAACAACATGGGTTTTGTCGACGCTCCGGTTTCAGGGGGGCAGCAGGGCGCTGAGAACGGCAAACTGACCATCATGTGCGGAGGCTCCGAACAGGATTACGCCAAAGCCGAACCGGTCATGAAACACTACGCCCGGGCACTGAACCTGATGGGCCCTGCCGGCAGCGGACAGAAAACCAAGATGGTCAACCAGATTGCCATTGCCGGCCTTGTACAGGGGCTCTCAGAGGCGCTGCACTTCGCTGAGCAGGCAGAACTAGATGTAACGAAAGTAGTGGATGTAATCTCCAAGGGGGCCGCTCAGTCCTGGCAGATGGAAAACCGCTCAGGAACCATGATCGAAGGAGAGTTTGAACACGGATTCGCAGTTGACTGGATGCGAAAGGATCTGGGCATCTGCCTTGATGAAGCACGTAAGGTAAACGCGTCTTTGCCCGTGACAGCGCTGGTGGATCAGTTCTACGCCGATGTGCAGTCTATGGGCGGTCAACGCTGGGACACTTCATCGCTCATCCAGAGATTAAGAAAGTTCCGGTAATTTGCCGAACAGGGCGTCAGAAGTCGCAATGCTTCTGACGCCTGCCTGACACATCCGACCCGTTACTTTTTCTTATCCTGTGGTTGCCACTTCCCATTCACATACCACGCGGACCAGCCGGTCGCTTTGCCCTCTTTCTCGGACATCACGTACTGTTCCTTACTCTTACGGCTGAAACGAATCACTGTCGGATTACCCTCAGGATCCCGTTCAGGCGCCTCCATCAGATAGTCGTACTTGGGATCAATTTCCTTGCGATGAGGCTTTATCTCCATCACCAGTGGCGGCCGCGTTTCCCGGTTCTTGGGAAACTTACTGGCGGCCAGAAACAGCCCTGAGGCCCCGTCCCTGAGGACATAGGTATCATCAACCTTCTGGCATTGGAGCTCTGGCATCGCCACCGGATCCATCTTGGGCGGCGCAGGCTCTCCACTCTTCAGCAACTTACGAGTATTTTTGCACTCGGTATTGGTGCAACCGAAATACTTCCCGAACCGCCCGGTTTTCAGCTGCATCTCAGACCCGCATTTATCACACTCAAGCGTCGGGCCATCGTAGCCCTTGATCCGGAAGGTACCTTTTTCAACCTCGTAACCCGAGCAGTCAGGATTGTTGCCGCAAACATGCAACTTGCGGGTTTCATCCACCAGATAGCTGTCCATAGCGGTGCCACACTTTGAACACCGGCGCTTCTTCCGCAACAGACGACTTTCACCCTCACCCTCGACATCGTCATCGGCGCTGACAACCTCATCGCCGGACACCAGATTGATCGTGGTCTTGCAACGCTCTTTGGGCGGCAGCGAATAGCCCGAGCAACCCAGGAATACCCCGGTGCTGGCCACCCGGATCTGCATATTCCGACCACAAGTCGGGCACGGAATGTCGGTTTCCGTCGGGGTATTGGCCCGCATGCCACCATCTTCCGAGCTTTCCGCTTTTTCAAGCTGCTGCCGGAACCGGCCATAAAAATCATTCAGAACTTTTTTCCACTCGACATCGCCTTCAGCAATTTCATCGAGCTCGTCTTCCATCTTCGCGGTGAAGTCGAAGTCCATCAGATTCGGGAATGATTCTGACAAACGTTCGGTAACAATCTCACCCATTTTCTCAGCGTAGAATCGGCGGTTCTGCAAACGCACGTAGCCGCGATCCTGAATCGTTGAGATGATCGAAGCATAGGTCGAAGGCCGGCCGATACCCTGCTTTTCCAGCTCTTTCACGAGACTTGCCTCGGTGTACCTTGGCGACGGTTTGGTGAAGTGCTGGCTGGGGTCGAGCTTTTTCAGATCAAGAGTTTCATCGACCTTGATATCCGGAAGCGCAATGTCTTCATCTTTCTTGGCAGCTTGTGGCGCCGCCTTCAGGAAGCCTTCGAATTTGATGATACGGCCCCGGGTACGCAACTCATAATCGCCGTTAGCGACCACGATAGAGGTACTCAGGAACTCCGCATCGGACATTTGACAGGCAATAAACTGACGCCAGATCAGGTCGTAGAGTTTCTCAGCATCCTTCTCAAGACCACTGATATCCGCCGGGCGACGACTTACTTCCGTCGGCCTGATAGCTTCGTGAGCTTCCTGCGCACCCTCTTTACTGCCGTATACCCGAGGTGCCTCAGGCAGATACTTGTCTCCAAATTGTTTCTGGATGAAAGTTCTGCAACTGGCAATCGCATCCTGACTCAGATTCGTGGAGTCAGTACGCATATAGGTAATAAAACCTGCCTCATAGAGCCGCTGGGCAAGCATCATGGTTTTCTTGACACTGAACCCCATGCGGTTACTGGCGGCCTGCTGCAAGGTGGAGGTGATAAAGGGGGCGGACGGACGCGAGCGCGTCGGCTTGTCTTCCCGCCTGGCAACCTTGAACACACCCGCCTTCAGGCGATCGACGTGCTCGCTACTTTGTTGCTCGCTTACCGGCCGGTAAGGTTTGTCGTTGTGACGCGTGACCTCAAAACGGACCGGATGATCAGCCTTGACCGATGCAAGATCAGCATGGAGCTGCCAGTACTCTTCCGGAATGAACTTCCGGATTTCCCGTTCCCGTTCCACAATCAGCCGAACCGCAACTGACTGAACCCGGCCTGCAGAAAGGCCACGCGCAAGCTTGGCCCAAAGCAGAGGTGACACCATGTAACCTACAACACGGTCCAGGAACCGCCTGGCCTGCTGAGCATTTACGCGATTATTATCGAGATTCCCGGGGTCTTTGAACGCTTCCTGAATGGCTCGCTTGGTGATTTCATTGAACACCACACGCCGATACTTTTCAGGCTCTCCGCCGATTGTCTGCTGGAGGTGCCAGGCAATGGCCTCCCCCTCACGGTCCAAATCCGTCGCCAGATAGATGTGGTCTGCGGATTTGGCCAGGCGCTTCAGTTCGCTGACCACCTTTTCCTTCCCGGGCAGGATCTCGTAACGCGCGCTCCAGTCCTGGTCAGGATCGACACCCATACGGGAAACCAACTGCTCCCGCGCTTTGCGCTTTTTATGCGCGGCCTTTTCTTCCGGGCTCATTTTCCGGGTCGCAGCAGCCTGCCTGGCACGCTCTTTGGGATCGGACTGGGATCCACTGCCACTGACGGGAAGATCACGAATGTGCCCAACGCTCGATTTGACGATGAAGTCAGAGCCCAGGTACTTGTTAATGGTCTTCGCTTTCGCTGGTGACTCGACAATTACGAGACTTTTACCCATATCGGAGATCTGTATCCTTGGCGATAAATCGGTCAATAAATCAGCAAACCGCAAACTCGCTGTAAAATCAGTCGGCTAGAAAACACATATACGCCGCCATTGTGTATAGGCTCACTGTTTTACAGGGTCAAGAATAGCAAGACAACCCATTCTTTCGTTTCAATCCTGCTTTTTTTTGCATTCGGGAACCCTGTTCAGGCAACTCGCTGGAACAGAAAGGCCCGGCATTTGCCGGGCCTTCTTAAAGCGCGCACTGCGAATCCGCCTACCGGCTCACAGACGCTCCCAGACCGTTGCAATGCCCTGGCCCAGGCCGATACACATGGTGGAAACACCAAGCTTACCGCCTTTAGCCTGCATCACATTCAGCAGGGTTGTTGAGATACGTGCGCCCGAGCAGCCCAGCGGATGGCCCAGAGCAATCGCGCCGCCGTTCAGGTTCACTTTCTCTTCTACAACACCCAGCAGTTTCAGGTCTTTCAGTACCGGCAAAGACTGGCCTGCAAAGGCCTCATTCAACTCCCAGAAGTCGATATCCTCAACCTTCAGACCGGCTCGCTTCAGGGCCTTCTTGGTGGCAGGAACCGGACCATAGCCCATGATCGCGGGATCACAGCCAGCAACGGCCATGCTGCGGATCTTGGCGATGGGCTTCAGACCCAGAGCTTCGGCGCGTTCTGCAGACATCAGTACCATCGCAGCCGCACCATCGGTCAGCTGGGAAGATGTACCGGCAGTTACGGTACCGTTTTTAGGATCGAAAGCAGGCCTGAGCTGGCCCAGAGATTCGGCCGTGGTCTCAGGACGAATGGTTTCGTCGTGCTCGATCAGCACTTTAAAGCCATTCTCGTCGTGACCTTCAATTGGCACGATTTCGTTCTTGAAACGACCTTCAAGAGTTGCTTCGTGGGCCAGGCGGTGAGACCGGGCACCGAACTCATCTTGCTGCTCGCGGGTGATGCCGTGCATCTTGGCCAGCATTTCCGCGGTAAGACCCATCATGTTGGAGGCCTTCGCAGTGTACTTGGAGGCAGCCGGGTTGTGGTCGAAACCTTCAGTCATGGGTACATGCCCCATGTGCTCAACACCGCCCACGACAAACACATCACCGTTGCCAGTCATGATGGCCTGGGCCGCAGTGTGAATCGCACTCATGGCAGAACCACACAAACGGTTCACGGTTTGCGCCGCAGACTCGTGCGGAATGCGGGTCAGCAGGGAAATCTGACGCGCTACGTTGAAGCCCTGCTCCTTGGTCTGGTTTACACAGCCCCAGATAACATCTTCAACTTCTTTCGGGTCGAGCTTCGGGTTGCGCTCAAACAGTGCTTCAATCAGATTGGCGGACAGGGTTTCTGCTCGCACATTCCGGAAACAACCGTTTTTGGCACGACCCATCGGAGTCCGCACGCAATCGACGACGACAACGTCTCTCGGATTAAGGCTCATAGATCTTTCTCCGTTCGGAAATCTCGTTCAGGGTTAGCCAAAGAACTTTTTGCCAGTCTTGGCCATTTCACGCAGCTTCTCGGTCGGCTGATAAAGAGGACCAAGGTCTGCAAACTTGTCTGCCAGCTCGACGAACTTGTCTACACCCATGTCGTCGATATAGCGCAGGGCACCACCACGGAACGGCGGGAAGCCGATACCGAAAATCAGGCCCATATCAGCATCTGCCGGATCTTCGACAATGCCGTCTTCCAGGCAGCGAACGGTTTCCAGACACAGTGGAATCATCATACGGGCGATAATCTCTTCCTCGTCGAAGTCCTTCTGGCCATTAACAACAGGTTCGATCAGCTTGTAGGTTTCCTCGTCTACAACCTTCTTTTTCTTGCCTTTGCGATCCAGTTCGTACTTATAGAAACCGAAGTCGTTCTTCTGGCCGTACCGGTTGTTCTCGAACATCACATCAATGGCAGACTTGTTCTCGTCTTTCATGCGATCCGGGAAGCCGTCAGCCATAACGGCATTGGCGTGCTTGGCGGTGTCCATACCAACCACGTCGAGGAGATAGGCTGGGCCCATAGGCCAACCAAACTTCTCCATTACCTTGTCTACTTTCTGGAAGTCAGCGCCGTCACGAACCAGCCCGGCAAAACCGCCAAAGTATGGGAACAAAACACGGTTGACCAAGAAGCCCGGACAGTCGTTTACAACGATCGGGGTCTTGCCCATGGCTTTGGCGTAGGCAACGGTGGTCGCAATAGCGCGATCACTGGTCTTCTCGCCACGGATAACCTCAACCAGCGGCATCATGTGCACCGGGTTGAAGAAATGCATACCACAGAAATTTTCCGGTCGTTTGAGATTCTTGGCCAGAAGATCGATAGAAATGGTCGAGGTATTGGACGTCAGGATGGCGTCCTCACGAACCGCATCTTCGGTTTCGCGCAGAACCGCATCTTTCACCTTGGGATTTTCAACAACCGCCTCAACGACGAGGTCGACATTTTTGAAATCGCCATAGTTCAGGGTCGGAGTGATGCTGTTGAGTACATCCGCCATCTGATCAGGCTTCATCTTGCCTTTCGCAACACGCTTGGCCAGAAGATTCTTGGCTTCCTTCAGACCCAGGGCGATACCGTCCTGGTTGATGTCCTTCATGATGATCGGCGTACCTTTCAGAGCCGACTGGAATGCAACACCACCACCCATGATACCGGCACCGAGAACCGCGGCCAGGTTTACGTCACTGGCTTCTTTCTCCCAGGCCTTGGCTTTCTTTTTGAGTTCCTGATCATTCAGGAACAGGCCAACCAGACACGCGGCAACGTTGGTCTTGGCCATTTTAGCGAAGCCCTTGGCCTCAACTTCGATGGCCTTGTCACGCGTCATGCCGGCATGCTTCTGCATGACCTTGATGGCCTCAACCGGAGCCGGGTAGTTCTTGCCTGCCTTACCGGCAACGAACGCCTTGGAGATCTCGAATGCCATCATGCTTTCCATGGCATTGAGCTTGATCTTGCCTTTCTTTTCTTCGCGACGGGCTTCGTGGTCGAGTTTACCCTCGTTGCACTGATTAATGATGGCAACAGCTGCTTCAACCAGCTTATCGGACTTCACTACCGCATCAACCGCACCGACTTTAAGAGCGACGTTTGCACGGTTTTCCGTACCACCGCTAATCCACTCAACGGCATTGTCGACACCCACCAGACGGGACAGGCGCACAGTTCCGCCGAAGCCCGGGAAAATGCCCAGCTTCACTTCAGGAAGACCGACCTTGGCTTTCTCATCCATCACCCGGTAATCGGTCGACAGGCACATTTCGAAACCACCACCCAGCGCTATACCATTAATGGCGGTAACGGTTGGGAATGGCAGATCTTCAACAGCGTTGAAGACTTCATTGGCCTTGAGATTGTTGGCTACCAGATCCTCTTCCGAACCAGCAAAGAGTTCGGTGAATTCGGTAATGTCGGCACCAACAATAAAGCTGTCCTTGGAACTGGTAACAACCAGGCCCTTCAGATTGTTCTGCGCTTTCAGTGCGTCAGTCGCGGCGCGGAGCTCTTCAATAGTGAGACGGTTGAACTTGTTGACTGACTCGCCCTGCAAGTCGAAGTTCAACTGAGCGATCCCGCCTTCGATCTCTTTAACCGTGATGGCTTTACCTTCGTAAATCATCAACTGATCTCCAGTCTGTGTTTGGAACTGCTTCCAACCGGGCGGCATATTCGATTCACCAGCGCGGCTGTTTGTGCAGCGAGATTTCGGTCACTGCCCGATCATTCGATTCAAAAATTCATACAGTCGTTTGAATCGAGAGCGGACACGATGAAAAAAAACAGCGCATTTGTCAATTTGTTTCTTTCAGAAGGGCTGCAAAATTGCCTCAAATGCCGGGCGCAACCAAAGAAAAATGAAGTGAAGATGTTGTATTTCAGTGGGCTGGAAGCCACTGCGTGGAAAAAACGGAATTTTGTCACGCAAATTTCATAGTTGTTGACATTTGCGGGCACCAAGGCCACCAAAACTGCTTGATTGGCTGACGCAGTTACTTTACCTTCGATCTACGACTTTGGTCCACAATAATAAAATTGCATCACGGAGAACCATCCGATGAAAGACGTAAACCTGCGGATATACTCTCTCGTAGCCGCGCTTCTTCTTCTCACCCTCGCCTCCATGGGTGCCCGCGCCAAAGACAGTGCCGACGGTTTTCTCTCAGATCTTCATAATTTCAGGGTCAGTAACTACATGGCTCTGGACGCCTATTACCGATTCAGCGGCACCGGGGCCACAGACACCCTGAACGAAATTGTGAAGAGTATCAATGCAGCCAACGAGTCCATGAATTCCGTTGCTGGCAGCGATTCCGGGGTGCTGTCTGCCGACGAGGTCGAGGGATTAAACCGCGAATTCGAAGAATTCAAGAATCTGATGCGAGATAACATTAACGATGTGCGCAATCTGGGTTATCCGGATTTGCGTCTCGTGTCCGATATGGCCAACCAGGCGCTGACCATGAACGAAAAGGCCACTGAATTATACCGAGCAGCCCAGGAAAGCGCCCAGACCCAAACCAATCCCAGAGTCGAAGCTGCACGATCGGCTGCCGTCGTCATGGCCCAGATGATGGCCAAGTACTCGGTCAGAACCAACTCCTCAGCTACCCAGACTTTCCAGGGCTCGTCTATCGAAACCCCACTGGACGAACAGGCCCGGCAGCTGGATCAATTGTTGGCATCGGTTATTCAAGGGCAAGGAACACCGGCGCTTGAGGCGCAGCTGAACGATATCTCTTCCAAGTGGCAGTTCATCCGCGGGTCATACATAAATTACAATGAAAACAATGTGGGCTTTGTGATCGATCGCTACTCCAAGGGAATCCTCAAAGGACTAACGGCAACCATCGAACTTATGCAGAGTAACGCCTGACCCCTACCCCCTTTTTCTGGCAGGCTTAATTACCTGCCAGAAAAGTACTTTCTGCGTCCGTTTTTGATACCCGTCAGTTTCCCGCTACACTTTCCCGAGCCGATTTAAGGTACTATCCTGAGTACATTATCCCGTGCGAAGGAGCGAAACGATGTCTGCCTACAAAAAAATGCTGGTTGCCATTGATCTCACCGAGGAAGCCCCTCAGGTTCTGGACAAGGCAAAGGCCATCAGTGAGGCACACAATGCCGAACTGATGCTGGTCCACGTGGTTGAGCCCGTCGGGTATGCCTATGGTGGCGATATACCAATGGATCTGACCGAACTTCAGGATCAACTCGACAAAGCGGCCCGCGAACAGCTGGGTACCTATGGCGACCAATACGGCGTGGATAAGACCAACCAGGTGGTTACAGTTGGGCGTCCGGAATCAGAAATTCACAGACTTGCCAAAGAGCAGAGCGTAGATCTGGTCATTGTCGGCAGCCACGGCCGCAAGGGTTTCCAGCTTTTGCTGGGCTCGACCGCCAATGGTGTTCTGCACGGTACGGAATGCGATGTTCTGGCTGTCCGAATTGAATAACTGTAACTAGAAAAGACGTGGGCTTTGAGCACCCCGAATGTCCACGGAGAAAAGGGGCTATCAGGCCCCTTCCCCACCCATTTTTGCCTCAAGTTTGCGCAGCTGGCTTTCCAGCGAGAAGCTGACGCTTGAAGCCATTGAGAAAAAGTTCAAGAGCGCCTTCAAGTTGCTGTCCCCCTTGCAGACTGAGTGAATACGCTGCCATAAAGCCTGATTCACCAACTGTAGCCTTTGATTTCTCTCAACAAGCCCCTTCAGATCCCAGTCCGGAGTCTGGTGACTCCGTTTGGCGAAGTATTGCTGTAACAGATAATGGGAAACGCTTCGCATGATAAATTCGTCGGTATTCGCGAAAGGCAGATGATGCACGGCCATTGGCTTGAGCTCGGCAAGAACCGGACACCCGCTGGTTGCCATCTTGAGCCCAAGCAAAGACCTCAACGCCTCTTCGAGCGCCGTTTGTTTGAAGTAACTTCGACAGTCGTCTGTTACCTTAACCTCAACTTTCTGATAGGCATCTTCATTCTGAAACGCCTCAACCACGGGCAATATTTCCGTTGCCGCGGGACAGTAGTGTGATTCCGAAGCCTTTAACGGACAGTTGTTACATTGGCAATGCTCCAGCTTCGTCCATGAAGGAAGCGTACCGGGTGGCCGCGAAGGCTTGTCCGTCACCTTGAATTCGGCTGTGCGACCGTCCTGAAATCTGAAATCGTAGCGTACATTCATTGGTTTGCCTGTTCTTCCAGCTCCATCCACCGCTCTATGACCTGCTCCAAACGTCTTTCCTTTTCTGTCAACGCGTCCAGAGTGCCCGAGACCTCATCTGGCAAACCTGAGTAAAAGTCAGCTCGGGAAATCGTTTTCTGGAGGTCATCGACTTCCTGCTCAAGTGCCTCAATCTGTGCCGGCAATTGTTCCAACTCCAGCTTGAGCTTGTAGCTCAGCTTCACAGGTTTGGGCTTTTCAGCCTGTGCGGCCACGCCCCCTTTTTCTGCGGCCTTTCCGGTTTCACCTTGAGTTTTCCTGGATTTATCCTGCTTGTCCGGACGATTTCCAGTCGCTTCAGATGGGAAGCAACCGCCCTGTCGGCGCCAGTCTGTGTAGCCACCGACGAACTCGCGGACTTTGCCCGAGCCATCCAGGAAAACCGTTTCAGTGACCACATTATCAAGAAATTCACGATCGTGACTGATCACTATCACAGTGCCGGAAAACTCCGCCAACTGTTCTTCCAGTAACTCCAGGGTTTCAACATCCAGATCGTTGGTCGGCTCATCGAGCACCAGGATATTCGCGGGCTTGCTAAACAGTTTGGCCAAAAGCAGTCGGGCTCGTTCACCACCGGAGAACACGCTTACCGGAGATCTGGCCCGCTCCGGCGTAAACAGAAACTCCTGCAAATAACCAAGCACATGCTTACTCTGGCCATTGATGTCGATGAACTCCCGGCCTTCGGAAAGGTTATCCAGTGCGTTCCTCGTCAGATCCAGTTCGCCACGCAACTGGTCGAAATACGCCACCTGCAGATTGGTTCCAAGACGAATAGAACCCTCGGTCGGATCCAGATCCCCCAATAACAACCGAACAAGGGTGGTCTTGCCAGTGCCGTTCTCTCCAACAAGTCCAATCTTGTCCCCACGCAGGACGGTAAGATTCATATCTCGGATCACTGATGTGCCATCGGGATAGGCAAATCCGGCATTCCCGGTTTCAACCACCAGTTTTCCTGAGCGTGCTGCGTCTTCCACCGCAAAACTTGCGGTTCCACCCCGTACGCGACGCTGGCGATGTTCCTCACGCATGGCTTTCAGGGCCCGAACACGCCCCATATTGCGGGTCCTGCGGGCCTTGATGCCCTGGCGAATCCAGGCCTCTTCCTGCTTGAGCCGCTTATCGAACAACGCATTTTGTCGTTCTTCTTCTTCCAGCGCTTTTTCTTTAAGGTCGAGATAGCGATCGTAACTCGCAGCAAAGCTCACCAACTTGCCCCGGTCGAGCTCAACAATCCGCGTCGCCATGCGTCTAATAAAAGCGCGGTCATGGCTGACAAACAGCATGGCGCCACGAAACTGACCCAGCGCCTCCTCCAGCCAGGCAATTGCGGGTACATCCAGATGGTTTGTCGGTTCGTCCAGCAACAGAATATCGGGATCGGCAACCAGCGCTTTGGCGAGCAGGACCCGGCGTTGCCAACCACCGGACAGGGTATTCAGGGCCTGATCCTGATCAACACCGTATTGACCAAGAATCGTCGTGACCTTCTGGTCCAGACGCCAGCCGTCAAGCGCTTCCAGACGTTCCTGAACTTTCATCAACCGGTCGAGACTGGCCTCATCGGCCTGCTGCGACAGCTGATGGAATTCCGCCAACAGCTTGCCGGTTTCCGGGAACGCGCCCGCCACTACCTCATAGGCCGTGCGGGTATCCTCAGAGGGCAGGTTCTGCGGAAGCACGGCGAGCACGGCCCCGTCGTCCAGTCGAACCACACCACCATCGGGAATCACCTCCCCACTGACAATTTTGAGCAGCGTCGACTTGCCCTCTCCGTTTCGTCCCAGCAAACACACGCGCTCCCCGGCATCGATAACCAATGAGGCCTGATCCAGCAGAGGGTGCATTCCATAAGCCAGTGAAACTGAGTCCAGCGTTAGCAATGGCACGTTAGGTTTTACTCCGATTTGTTAACTATAACGGGATCACCCACCCGAATAATTCCCGGTGATTCATGAAGGGCGTTCTGCCCGAATATCACACCATCCTGGGTCCTGCGATAGCTTGAGAGAGTCCTCAGAGGCTGTAGCGCAGCATCTTTTTGGCCCGTTGACGGATCCACAGTGGTCATAACACAGCGGGAACAGGGCTTTACGATGCTCAGATCATTGTGGCCGATCTGCAAACTCTGCCAATGATCTTCCTCCCAGGGTCCTGCTCCCTCAACCACGATGTTGGGACGAAATCTTCGCATTTCCACGGGCACATCAAGCCGAGTGTTCAGCTCTTTCAGCGAAGCGACGTTGGTCACAAGGAAAGGAAAGCCGTCGGCAAAGCCAACCCGGCGGTACTCATCGACCCGACTCGCATCAACGCGACGAAAGGAGCTGTCCGGCATAAAGACGAAACGAACAGGAATCCCGCAAAAACGACTAAGCGCATCACTGGCCTCCGGCAAGCCAACCAGGGTCTGAACCCAATCTCGCCAGACCAAAACCCGAAGCTCTTCACTCGAGGCTGTCAGGGAAAATTCACCTTCACCCGGGATGTTAACAGTTACCTGCTCCCCTTCAAGGCGGGTCACAATACGGGCGAGTTCCGGATGCTCCCGCTGGGTGACAAACCGGCGCTCATCATCAACGATCATCCAGCGCCGATCCCCGACTGGCCCGAAATCATCGGTCTTGAAGTCGGCAACCTCTATTCCGGACAGAGATTTTACGGGATAAACAAACAGTGAATGAACCTTCATGACAGGCAGTCTCCCCAAGAGAGTCAGGATGCGCAACAGGGCTCTGAGTATACCTGACCACACAGCGTGACGCCGAGTTTGTAGATGCCCGGACACAAAAAAACCCGGACCTTCTCAGGACCGGGTTTCTTAAAATCTGGAGCGGGAAACGAGATTCGAACTCGCGACCCCAACCTTGGCAAGGTTGTGCTCTACCAACTGAGCTATTCCCGCAAAGCTGAACGGCTATTGCCGACAACGGAGGCGTATTCTACGTATCCCGACGAAACCGTCAACCACTTTTTTTCATTTTTTTCCTCTCAAAGGTCTTGTCATCCCACATCAGCAAAACCGAACACTGCAACCAATCCTGATCCGGGGATTACTTGAACAACCAAGAGCCTTCATGTTCGGGAACGCCGAGTGCCTTACTGACCGAACCGGCGCCCACCTTCAAGATAATCCTTTTCTTCCGGTGACGATGTTCGACCCAACACCTTATTGCGGTGAGGGAAACGACCGTACGTCTGGATAATAGCCTGGTGATCCCTGGCAGATTGAAGAAAGCTGCCCATAAAATCGGAAACCAATCCTTGCGTCGACCGCGCAACCTGCTCATAACATTCCACAGACATGTCCTGATCTGCCATAAGCTCAGAATGTTGCAAGGGCATGTAAAGGAACGCCCTGTGCACGGGTGGGAGCAGCATATCCTGCCCTTTCTGCATCGCTTGCCGACAGAGTTTTCTGGCCTGACGGTCCTGATCAAAGGCCATAGCAGTGCCACGAAATATATTCCGCGAAAATTGGTCAAGAATGATGATCTCCGCAAGCATTCCACCAGCCTCATCCCGCCAGTGATCCACCCCCTGCTCAGATGCAAACAACACCATGGACAGAAAACGCCGACGGATTTCCTGGTCGAACTTGCGATCAGACCTGAACCATTTGTTTCTATGCTCGCTATCGGGCAAACCATCCTGGTCCAATTCACCAAACCAGAAATCCAGAATCTCTTTCCAATCGAACATTCACTGTCACCCTGTTACTTTAGGTTTTGTCCCGCCTCCGACCGAGGCCAGCATTACGAACTTACGACAGGCTCTATTAATTTGACTACCTCAGGAGCGGCAATGAACAGCCCCCGCATTATTCTGTTGGCACATGGAAGCAGTGACAAGCGTTGGCGTACAACCTTCGAAGAACTGGCTGCACCGACCCTTGCCTCTGTTGACGGTGCCCGGGTTGCCTACATGGAACTTGCGGAACCATCCATGGATACGGTCATCAGGGAAGGCGTCACGGAAGGCATAACCGAGTTTACGATCATTCCTTTGTTTCTCGCCGCCGGGCGGCATCTACGCAAGGATGTTCCGGAGATGATCAAAGAGCTCGAGCAAAGCCATGGCGCAAGCATTCAACTGACAGGCCCGATTGGAGAGAGCCCTCTTCTGGGGCAGGCGATCCGGGATATTGTCAGAGACCAACTGGAAGAAACAACGCCTTGAGTCGGGCCATTTAGCACAGATTCATCGGCCAGTGAGCAACAGGAGCACACCTTATGTCGAAAAGGATTCTGATTACCGGAGGTACCGGATTTATCGGCCATGTTCTGTGTCGTGAGCTGCTGACACGCGGATACGAACTTACCGTTTTCAGCCGACAACCTGCAGAGACCGTCAAATCGAGCTGTGGTCGGGTGGAAACGGTCTGCGACCTCCAACAGCTTCGCTCCAGTCCAGGCTACGATGCCGTCATCAATCTTGCGGGTGAAGGTATTGCAGACAAACGCTGGACCGAGTCCCGAAAACAAATATTACGTGACAGTCGGATAGGCGTGACAGAATCACTCGTTGAGATTATTTGCAGTTGGGAACGCCTCCCAGAGGTCCTGATTTCCGGTTCAGCTGTCGGCTTCTACGGGGACCAGGGAAACGCAACGGTAACCGAAAATACCCCCCCAAACGATGAATTTACCCACCAGCTTTGTCGAGACTGGGAGAACGCCACCAAACCTTTGGCAGACACTGGCGTCAGGTTGTGTTTTTCCCGGACGGGGTTGGTAGCGGGTCCGGGCGGGGGCTTTCTCGAACGAATGATTCTACCTTTCAAGCTGGGGCTTGGCGGGCGACTGGGTCCCGGAACGCAATACATGCCCTGGGTTCACCGCGATGACGTCGTCCAGGCTCTTATCTGGATGATGGAAACTCAAAGTGCCAAAGGCCCGTTTAATGTTGTCAGCCCCAACCCGGCAACCAACGCAGAATTTACCCGAGCGCTGGGCAAGGTGTTGCTCCGCCCGACTCTATGTCCTGTGCCTGCATCAATCTTGAAGGTCGCTCTGGGCGAAATGGCGCGCCTGCTACTCACAGGGCAGAAAGCGATACCAGCCAAACTGACAAATGAAGGCTTTACGTTCCAGTATCCCGATTTGGAGCGGGCCCTTTCCCATTCGCTTGCTGGTAGAGCTGGCCGATGAAACAACCGCTGCCGGAACAATCTTTTCAGCCCGAATGGATTGCCCACACCAGAAACTTCCAAAGCTCATGAGGGCAAAGTGGGGCCCATTATTTTTTTTACAAAAGACGTTGACACTGCCCCGACGCTCTCTTAATATACGCGCCACCTCGACGAGGCAAAGTGTTGAAAACGTTGCGTCCCCTTCGTCTAGTGGCCTAGGACTCCGCCCTTTCACGGCGGCAACAGGGGTTCGAACCCCCTAGGGGACGCCAATTTTTTTCACTTTGATGTGCAGAAAGAAGTCAATTTCTTGCAGACACCGTCAGATCGGTTTTTGACCGCTCCCCTCCTCTTTTTTCCCTTGATACGTGTGGTTTTTGCTGTCTTTCATGACAAAGATGCCCACGCCAACGAAAAATCCGATTATCAGAAGTACTGTCACAATACCCGCGATTACAACGGCATCCATATACATTATGCTTCTCCTTCCAGCGATTAACTTGACTGGATTCAGCTTACGCACGGCATGCCAGCGGTGTATTGATCCAGGTCAACCTCGTTGCCAAGACCGATGTACGCATAAATACTGAAATGCATTATGTTTCCTTCTATTTTTCCTGCATTTGCAAGGTAATTTGAAGAAACAACTGCTATAGTCGAAATCAAAGGAATTGTCCGATCTCCTAACCGGTCTGGGTGGCTGAAGTTCAAGACATGCCAAAACTGTCGACGCGTCTTCAACGTTTTCGAACAGGCTCGCCCCTGTCCTTCAGGCTGTTGGCCTGGATTCTCCTGTTCAGCTCCGCCTTTACACTCGTGGCGTCTGCTATCCAGATCTACTCCGATTATCGAAAAGACCTTTCTCAGATCGATAACAGAATGCAGGTAGTCGAAGCTGGTTACGCATCCAGTCTCGCCCGAAGTCTCTGGGCCCTTGATCAGAAACTGCTGCAGACCCAACTGGAAGGCATCCTCAGCCTGCCTGATGTTATTCATCTTCGGCTGAGAATCGAACCCGATTCCGAACTCGTTATGGGTGATATCCCGCGGGAAGCAAAAACCACCTCTCACAGCTTTAGCCTGGTTCATCAGGGCGATGAAGTGTTCAGGCTGGGCGAGCTGACGGTAACCGCTGATCTGGACCGGGTATACGATGAGCTCAGGCGGAAGGTGGGAGTCATTCTCCTGACCCAGTTCCTGAAGACATTTTTTGTTTCGATCCTGATCATCTGGATTTTTCAGCATTTCGTTGCACGCCATCTGACGACCATGGCGAATTACGCCCGTGATTTTTCACTGGAAACTGCTTCCAGGCCGCTCACTCTGGACAGACCCAACTCGGCATCAAACCGCAACGACGAGCTCAGCCGGGTCACCGACGCCATCAATCAGATGCGCGAGCGACTTAATGCCGATATGCAGCAGCAACAAAAGGATGCCGCTGATATTCGCAAATTTTCCAAGGCTATAGAGCAAAGCCCCTCCTCTGTTCTGATTTGCGACCGGCAGTGGCGCATTGAATTCGCCAACCAGAAGTTCACTCAATTGACCGGGTACGAAGCGGCATCGATTATTGGTAAACACCCCGGCGCCCTCGGAGACAACGATATTGAAAACCGGGAAAGCCGACATCTCTGGCAATCGATCCGCTTGCAGGTACAGAGGGTCGGTGTCTGGCAAGGAGAGGTAAACAGCGTGCGCAAGAACGGCGAACGTTTCTGGGAGCAGTTTATTGTTACTCCCATAAAGGACGAGTCCGCCGGCACCACGGGTTACCTTATTCTGGGCGAAGACATCAGCATCCGGAAACGTTATGAGCAGCAACTCTTGCGTCAGGCCAACTACGACATTCTCACCGGCCTGCCTAACCGAATGCTGGCACTGGATCGGCTCAAACTTGCACTCGCCCAGGCACGCCGCGAAAGCACGCTGGTAGGCGTAATGTTCCTTGATCTCGACAATTTCAAGCACATAAACGACACCCTCGGCCACGACGCAGGCGACAATCTGCTTATTGAAGCGGCTCGCCGGATTTCCAGCTGCCTTCGCGGGACCAGCACCGTGGCGCGACTGGGGGGTGATGAGTTTCTGGTTATCCTGCCCGGCCTTACCGGTCCGGAAGCCTCATCACAAGTGGCAGAGCGTATTTTGAAAACCTTCTCTCCGCCCTACATTCTCAACGGTCAAGAGGTGTTCGTAACCACCAGTATCGGGATTGCAGTCTTCCCGACGGACTCTGACAACAGCGGCACGCTGCTGCAGCACGCCGACGCCGCCATGTACCAGGCCAAGCATAAGGGCAAGAGCTCGTTCGCCCATTTCACACCAGAAATGACGGAAGTGTCCCACGAACGCCTGAAAATGGAGTCCAGCATGCGCAGGGCTCTGGAGCTGAAGGAATTCGAACTGTATTTCCAGCCCATCGTGAATACCGACTCCGGTACGCTGTGCTCTGTTGAGGCTCTTTTACGCTGGAATAACCCGGTCATGGGCATGGTGATGCCCGACCGCTTTATTCCGCTGGCCGAAGAAACCGGACTGATTACCCCTATCGGAGAATGGGTTCTTGAGGAGGCTTGTCGCGCAGCCATGAGATGGAAACAGGCCAGCGGAAAAGACATTGGCATTTCTGTGAATGTATCACCTCGGCAGTTCCGCGACCCAGGCTTTACAGAGGCCGTCATGAACGCCCTTTCCACCAGTGGACTGGCACCGGAACAACTGGAACTTGAAATCACCGAGCGATTGATTCTCGACAACTCTATTGAAACCGCCGAAATACTGCGCCAGCTCGACAAAAACGGAATCCGGCTGTCCGTAGACGATTTCGGTACAGGATACTCAGCCCTCAGCTACCTGAAAAGCTACCCGTTCGACACGCTTAAAATTGACAAGTCCTTCGTTCAGGATGTCATGAGGGAGCCTGAGGATGCCTCACTGGTTCGAGCCATTATCAATATGGCTCACAGCCTCGGCCTGAGGGTGATTGCTGAAGGGGTCGAGGAAGAAGCGCAGACTCACTTCCTCAAGACGGAGAAGTGCGACTTCTCCCAGGGTTACTTCTACAGCCGCCCCCTGCCGGCGTCGGATTTTGACACCTGGCTCGCCAGCAATCACCGGGTATAAACCGAAACCTACGGGGGCATGGAAGGCGGCTTACCGATGCCGGGGCAGCATCGCTCTCCCCGGGATCAGCGCTTCAGACTCTTCTGACGCTTTTTCTTGGGCCGGCGACCCTGCTTCTCGTCATTGTCCTTTTTGACCTTCTGACGCGGCGTCAACCGGTCCACTTTACCAGCGAAGGGGTTTTCGCCTGATTTAAACTCGAAACGTATCGGAGAACCCGTGACCTTGAGAACCTTACGGAAGGTATTCTCAAGATAACGCTTGTAGGCGCCTGGCAGTGAATCCACCTGATTACCGTGTACGACAATCACCGGCGGGTTTGAGCCGCCCTGATGGGCGTACCGTAGTTTGATTCTGCGTCCGTGCACCATTGGCGGCTGATGTTGGGCAATCGCATCCTGCAATATAGCGGTCAGGCGATTGGTTGGCCATTTTGCCATGGCGGACTCGTAACAGGCCGCTACAGACTCATACATCACGCCAACTCCTGAGCCGTGAAGCGCAGAAATATAGTGTTTATCGGCGTAATCCAGAAAATCGAGTCGGCGCTGAACCTGCTCCTTCACGCGCGCGCGATCCTCGGGATCCATGCCATCCCACTTGTTCACTGCGATAACCAGTGAACGCCCGGCGTCCAGAACAAAACCTATCAGGTGAAGATCCTGATCTACCAACCCTTCCCTGGCATCAATAACCAGAATCACCACATGGGCGTCATCGATCGCCTTGAGCGTTTTGATAATGGAAAACTTTTCAACCACTTCGCTGACATTCTTGCGGCGACGAACACCGGCGGTATCTATCAGCGTGTACTGATGCCCTTGCCGCTCGTAGGGGATATAGACACTATCCCGGGTGGTACCGGGCATGTCATAAACCACCACCCGGTCTTCCCCCAGCATTCGATTTACCAGGGTTGATTTCCCGACATTTGGCCGTCCGACAACACCAATGCGGATACCTGGATAGCGATCTGCCCTATCCTCCTCTTCACGCTCTTCTTCAGATGGCAGAAGGATTTCCACCATCGACCGGATACCCCGGTTGTGGGAGGCAGCGATCAGGAACGTGGATTCGAAGCCAAGGCTGTAAAAATCAGACGCAGCAATATCCGGATCCTGTCCGTCGGTCTTGTTCACAACAAGGTGAGCTTGCTTACCTGAACGACGGAGGCTGTCCGCGATCAGTTCGTCACCGGCGGTCAGCCCTGCACGGCCGTCCACCAGGAACAGAACAATATCTGCTTCCTCAACAGCCTGCATGGACTGCCGGGCCATTTCCAGATCCAGGCCCTGCTCGTCACCGGTAAGGCCGCCGGTATCAATAACGATGAAGCGCTGGCCCTCATAGCTGCCCTCACCGTATTTGCGATCACGGGTTAAACCCGGAAAATCCGCAACCAGGGCATCCCTGGAACGGGTCATCTGATTAAACAGCGTCGATTTGCCGACGTTAGGACGGCCGACAAGGGCAATTACTGGGGTCATAATACGGAATCAATCCTGCGGGTTAACCTGAAATACGGCCATCTTCCCGCTGTTGCCAAAAACCAGCAGGTTACCATTGGCAAGGCGCTGTGCCGGTACGCGGATACCCTCATCGTCAAACTCCAGTTGCCCGACCAGCCTTCCATCCTCCCGGTCAATGGCGTGCAGGTAGCCTTCGAAATCACCTACCACCAGATAGTCTTGATAAACCATCGGCTGGGTGAGTTGGCGCCATGCAAGACGGTCCTGGGTCCACATATCCCGACGATCCGAGCCTCTCAGAGCAACAATGTCTCCATTGGCTGAAGCAAGATAGATCTGCCCGTCACCGATCATCGGTGAGTAAAGGCTCGATGCCTTCTTACTCCATATCTCCTGGCCCGTTCGGATATCAACAAGGGCAAGTTTGCCCTGATAGCCAACCACCATAACGGCCGTATCGATCACAAGGGGCTGCCCTGTCACGTCTACTAACCGCTCAAGTTCTGTACGGCCCTGGGCTTGGCCCACCTCATACTGCCACATGGGTTGCCCTGAAGCTGCTGCCAGTGCGATCAGTTTGCCACTGGCAAAGGATGTGATAACAACATCACCACCGACCAGGGGAGGCGCAGCTGCCCGTATGGACAGAACGGGAACGGTACCATCGTACTGCCATAACTTTTCGCCATTGGTGACGCTGAAACCCAATACTTTGCCATCCGTCGTCTGGGCGACCACAAGGGAACCATTAGACTGTGGTGCCGATAGCACCTCCGTTGGCAATGCCTGGCGCCAAACCTCGGAGCCATCCTCCCGGGACAGGGCTACCAGGTCTGCATTTTCGGTGGTCAGGTAAAGATACTGCCCATCACCACCCAGACCGGAAAAGATGCGATCTCCGAATTCCGATTCCCAGATGACCTTACCCGAATCCGATGCCACGGCGTAAAGCTCACCGTCTGCTGAAGCGGCGTAAATAATATCTCCGGCATTCAATGGTGCCAGGTAGAGAAACTCACCGTCATGGCCATCACCTACGGACATGCTCCAGACTCTTTCAAAGTCAGCGGACACGTTAATGTCAGGAACCGGAGCAGGTTGTTCAAACGTGTCCGTGCTGCTGCAGCCACCGAGTACACCAAGGAGAACGAGTCCCAGAAACAGTCCGCGTTTTGAGAACCTGTCTCGGAAAACGGGCATCAGGCATCCTCCCCGACGCCGAGGTCTGCCAGTTTCAGTTCCAGAACACCGCTACGACCTTGCTGACCCTGTTCTCGAGCAGTCAAATACGCTTCAAGGGCAGCTTCACGGTCGCCCTTCGCCAGCAAGATATCGCCCCGGAGCTCGGAGTACATGGCATCGAATGAATCGGCAGAACCAGCGCCATCGATGGTGGCCAGGGCCTCATCGTACAGACCTGCAGAAAACTGGGCACGCGCCAGACGGTTGCGGACCACAAGCGCCAGTGCCTCAAGTTCACCGGTCTTTTCCAGAGCCCACTCAAGAGAGTCAACCGCAGCTTGAGCATCTCCATCCTGCATCAACTGCTGACGGGCGAGAATCAGGTTGCCGTATACCGCATAGGCACTGTCCGAGTAATCATCCCTGAGAGTCTGCGCCACAAACGCGACTGTCTCGCCGCTGGTTTCATCAGCCTGATCACTAAAGGCGTTCAGAAGGTTGGCGAACTGGTTCGCCGCCTCAGTACGCTGCTCGGCCTGATGGTTCTGCCAAGCCTGCCAACCGAACACAATGGCCAGGGCCGCACCAATGCCGATCAGCAGAGAACTGCCGTTCTTTTTCCACCAGTCCTTGATTGCCTGGATCTGTTCTTCTTCGGTGCGCAACTCTGCCATGAGGACTCCTGTAGTCGAATTTTGCTTTTGTATCAGTAAATTTGGTCAGATTCAGCTGGCCAGTGCTGCGGACAAAGTGTCGGCAAGCTCATCCTGGGCAACCTCGATTTGTGGTTCATCAGCACGCAAGGGCTTCAGTCCGACAGTTCCGTTAGCTACTTCGTTCTCGCCCAGAATCACCGCATAGCTTGCGCCGCTACGATCAGCTTTCTTCATCTGGCTCTTGAAGCTTCCGCCACCACAATGGGAAACGACCACCCGATCCGGCAAAGCTGCACGCAGTTTTTCAGCCAGCTGCATTGCCGGAGCCAACGCCCCCTCACCCATTGCCGTCACGTAGATATCAGCATTGTTGTTCACATAATCCGGAACCAGCTCAAGTGTTTCCAGCAGCAGAATAAGCCGCTCAAGGCCCATTGCGAAGCCAACCGCGAAAGTCGGCTTGCCGCCCAACTGTTCCACAAGCCCATCATACCGACCGCCTGCACACACAGTGCCCTGTGCACCAAGGCTGTCGGTTATCCATTCAAAAACCGTCTTGCCGTAATAATCGAGACCCCGGACCAGCGCCGGATTCACCGAATAACTCACGCCTGCGGCATCCAACAGTGCTTTCAGCCGGTCAAAATGCTCACGGGATTCCTCGTCAAGATAGTCGTCAAGACAGGGCGCGTTTTCCAGGATTCTGCGAGTGGAGGCATCCTTGCTGTCCAGGATTCGCAGTGGGTTGGATTCCAGACGACGCTGACTATCAGCATCCAGATCTGACTTGAACTGACTTAAATAGTCCACCAGTGCCGAACGGTAAACCCGGCGAGACTCGGACGTACCGATCGAATTGATCTCAAGTCGGGTATGCCCTTCAAGCCCCAGCGCTTTCCAGAGTCTGGCAGTCAATACCAGTAACTCGGCATCAACATCAGGGCCACTCATACCGAAACATTCCACGCCAATCTGGTGGAACTGACGATAGCGCCCTTTTTGCGGACGTTCGTGTCTGAACATCGGACCGGTATACCAGAGCCGGCGGGTCTGGTTAAACAGCAGACCGTGCTCCTCTGCCGCCCGAACACAGCCAGCCGTGCCCTCGGGACGCAATGTCAGGCTGTCACCGTTACGGTCTTCAAAGGTGTACATTTCCTTTTCGACAATGTCGGTAACTTCACCGATCGATCGCTTGAACAGATCGGTTTGCTCCACAATCGGCATCCGGATTTCCTGGTAGCCGTACTGGGCCAGAACCCGACGAACCGTAGCTTCCACGAACTGCCATACCGGCGTCTGCTCCGGCAGGATATCGTTCATCCCGCGAATTGCCTGAATCTTTGCCAATGTTAACCCTTAAACTCTGTCTGGATGATTATGCCCGGAAATGAAAACGATCAGTCGTCCGAACGGGCAATGATCGAATCTTCCTGTTCCTTGCGACGTGCCACTTCCTCTCGAATCAGACGCTCCAGATCTTCTGTCAATGTTGCATTATCCAGCTTCTGATTCGGTTTGCCCGCCATGTAGAAGAGGTTTCTGGGGCTGCCTCCGGTGAGTCCGAGATCCGCCACTTTGGCTTCACCCGGTCCGTTGACGATGCACCCGATGATCGCAACGTCGAGAGAATCGTTCACATCCTCAAGCCGAGATTCCAGATCATTCATCGTCTGGATGACATCGAAGTTCTGACGAGAGCAACTGGGGCAGGCAATGAAATTGATACCTCGGCTTCGAAGGCGAAGACTCTTGAGAATATCAAAGCCTACCTTGATTTCCTGAACCGGGTCTGCGGCAAGTGATACCCGGATCGTGTCGCCGATGCCATCCATCAGAAGCATGCCAAGACCCACCGATGACTTGACCGTACCGGAACGCAAGCCACCTGCCTCGGTGATACCAAGGTGCAGAGGCTGTTCAATCTGCCGGGCAATTTTGCGATAGGCATCTACCGTCATGAACACTTCTGATGCTTTCAGACTGACTTTGAAATCCTGAAAGTCATGACGGTCCAGGATGTCAATGTGGCGCATGGCTGATTCTACCAACGCGTCTGCCGTGGGCTCTCCGTATTTGCGCTGCAGGGACTTTTCCAAAGATCCGGCATTTACACCAATACGAATTGGAATGTTGCCATCCCGAGCGGCACTGATAACCGCGCTGACGCGATCATCGCGACCTATGTTGCCCGGGTTGATCCGAAGACAGTCCACACCGAGTTCCGCCACCCTCAGAGCGATCTTGTGATCGAAGTGGATATCAGCGACCAACGGGAGAGACACCTGTTCACGAATCTTTCCGAAAGCCTCTGCGGCGTCCATGGATGGAACAGAAACCCGCACGATGTCAGCACCCGCCTCCTGGAGCGCGCTAATCTGGCCAACCGTGGCCTCTACATCACAGGTATTGGTGTTGGTCATGCTCTGCACCGCTATGGGGGCATCACCACCCACAGGAACGTTACCCACCATGATCTGGCGAGATTTGCGTCTGATAATCGGGGAATCCTGTTTCATGTCTTACTGACCGATATAGAAATTTGATCGAGTTTCAGAGTGTCAGAGTAAATTCTGACCGGTTGTTGATAACCTGATAACCATCGATGTCCAGAGGTTCCCCCTGGAACCGAATGGATTCGACCGCATTAACTGCGCCAATAACAACCCGTAGCGGAGCCGGTCCGGCAACATCAATCTGCCCTCCGTCACGTTGAAGTGAATTCACCATACGGTTACCCGCGGCATCAACGACCTGAACCCAACAATCGTCGCTGAAACTGATCTGAAGGCGACCAGTATCGTCCGCCTCGGACACAGCAACGGAATTTTCCAGAACCGGCTCCGTGGTCTGGACAACTGTCGGAATCTGATCTGAGACAACGTCGACAGGCTCCTGTCGTGCATCTTCGTCGGCAACAGAATCCTCAACGGGCTGACGCTCGCCGGCATCCGCTTCAACAGATTGCGCCTCTGGGGCCACACTCTCTGATGGCATGGCAGTAGACGCGGACTCTTCCGAACTGGCTATCACTTCCGGCTCGCTTTGTTCCGGCTCTGGCACTGCTGCCGATTCGCCAGCGTCGTCCCGACTGTCCTGTACTGCCTCAGAGTCGGTTACCGGCTCAAAGGGAGACTCATCCTGTTGAGGAACCACAAACGTGAACGCCAGATACCCTGCCACACCAAGAATTACAAGAAAGAACAGCGCCTTGGCAAATCGTCGCTTTCGCCGCCTACGGCGCTCGATATCAACCAGGGGATTTGCTTCCTGCTCTTGTGCCCGTTGTTGCCGAATGGGCTCCAACTCCTGATCCAGAGCCGCAATAACAACATCTGCGCTCAGCCCTACGTGTTCCGCATAAGCCCGGACATACCCTTTCAGAAAGAGTTCGCTGTCAATCTGACTGTAGTCTCCGGCCTCTATCGCCTGTATAACCGCAGGACGTAAATGTTGCGCCGAGGCAATATCAGCCGAACTTAAACCGGCCTTCTCCCGTGCCTTTTGCAGAGTTTGCCCAACGGATTCCTTAATCTCTGGCTGTGCGCTTTCAGTTGCCATTAGAAATCAGCACCTTATATTGTTGATATTCGCCTGACTCCGGAAAGTTGTTTTTGAGCTGAAGGGCAAGACTCGCTTCCTGATCATCGTCATTGAGATAGCGAGCAATGCGGATGCCGGTAAGAAGGCTTTCCGGTGAGTGAACCAGACGCTGATCCCTTTGCATCAGTGAGATCAGGCGCGAATAGTAGCGTGCTGCAGTGTTGTAATTCCCGGACTCAACGGAGACTCGGGAAAGCGCCAGAAGCGAACGGGCGTCGCCCCGTGTAAGTTCTACGGCCCGGCGATAGGACGTGACTGCCGCCTCCAATTCACCGAGTCGTTCCTCAGTCATACCAAGGTTAAAAAACACAGACCCGCGATCCTGATATCCGGTATCCCGAGAAGCAGCGAGGAACTGGTCGCGCGCGTCGTCCATCCGCCCGTGGCCAAAAAGAAAGGCACCGTAGTAAACCCGAGCACGGGTAAAGTCTGAATCCTCAGATATTGCCTTCCTGAAGCTCCGTTCGGCCAACTCTGGCTCACCTTCAGCGTTGTACACCAGCCCCATCGCTGCCAGCGCGCCGGGTGCGCCCGGATCCAGATCCAGAGCTCTGTCCAGATGAAAACGGGCCCGTTCAAGGTTGCCCTGACCAATATAAGCGGTGGCAAGTTTTACATAGTTGTCGAGAGCTTCCTGACGGTCCGCTTCCCGTGAGAATCGACTATCGGTGGTGGTAACGCAACCTGAGACCAGCAGAGTCAGCAACATAACTGCCAACATGAAAAAACGTCGGTTTGCTGGAATTGTAATCACGGGTGTCCCCTTCCTAAAATGGGCTACAATACGTTCCTGACTCAGGGATTGACCTGCTGCACCTGAATATACCTCTGGCTTCGCCGGGTTCTGTCCTCAACCCGCCCCACCAACTGACCACAGGCTGCATCGATATCGTCACCCCTGGTTGTCCTGATCGTGGTGATGTAACCAGCCTCATTCAGAACGGTCTGGAACCGTCGGGTCGCGTTCATGCTCGGCCTCCGGAAATCACTCTCCGGGAAGGGATTAAACGGAATCAGGTTGATCTTGCATGGTAAATCCCGCAACAGCACTGCAAGCTCGCGAGCGTGTTCCGGTTGATCGTTCATACCCTCAATAACGGTATACTCGATTGTCGCCTTGCGCTTGTCGGGCAACCGCGCAAAGTAGCGCTTGGTTGCGGCCAACAGCTCCGCGATCGGATACTTTTTATTAAGCGGCACCAACTTGTTACGCAACTCATCATTGGGGGCGTGCAGAGAAATGGCCAGTGAAACATCAGTAACTTCCGCCAGTCGATCCAGCGCCGGCACCACACCCGATGTACTAAGAGTAACCCGACGTTTGGATATCCCGTAAGCCAGATCTTCCATCATGAGATTCATGGCATCGACGACATTGTCGAAATTAAGCAATGGTTCGCCCATGCCCATCATTACCACATTGGTAATCGGTCGGTCCGGACCCGGCTCAAACGGCATAAAGGCCTTGCGCGCAACCCACACCTGGCCGATGACTTCCGCCGCCGTGAGGTTGCGATTGAAGCCACGTTTTCCCGTGGAGCAAAAGGTACAATCCAGGCTACAGCCAATCTGGGAGGAAACACAGAGCGTACCCCGTTCGCCATCCGGAATCAGCACGGTCTCAACACTGTTGCCATTGTCCATCCGCATTACCCACTTGCGGGTGCCGTCTTTGGACGTTTCGTCGTAGACCACCTCAGGACCCCGAATTTCAGCCACCAGCTTGAGCTTTTCCCGGAGCGCCTTGCTCACATTGGTCATTTGATCGAAGTCATCAGCGCCACGCTGATGTATCCACTGCAACACCTGAGTGGCACGAAAACGCTTCTCTCCAAGGGAATCAAAGAAAGCCTCCAGTTTCGCTTTCGGCATCCCGAGAAGATTGGTTTTTTCAGCGGCCGCTGTCATTTCATAACCTCGATCAGATAACCAATTCGGAGGCGACCGGATGATCGCCTCCAATCAACCAGATCAGCCCCGCGGGCAGATCTCGTTGTCATTGAAGAAATAAGCGATTTCGCGCTCAGCGGAAGCCGCGGAATCAGAGCCGTGAACCGCGTTGGCATCGATAGAAGATGCAAAGTCCGCACGGATAGTGCCGGCATCCGCTTCCTTCGGATTGGTCGCACCCATCAGATCGCGGTTTTTAAGAATGGCACCTTCGCCTTCCAGAGCCTGGACAACCACCGGACCGGAGGTCATGAAGGCAACCAGATCATTAAAAAACGGGCGCTCTTTGTGCTCGGCGTAGAAGCCTTCAGCCTGCTCCTGGGTCAGGTGCATCATTTTGGCAGCAACAATATTCAGGCCGGCTTTTTCGAAGCGACTGTAAATTTCGCCGATCACGTTCTTTGCTACCGCGTCGGGCTTGATAATAGAGAGCGTGCGCTCAGTTGCCATGGTCTTTCTCCAGTTTGTGGATGGTAAAATTTCTGGCCTGCGATTATACGCAGTCCGGGGCAAACTTCCTACCGCACTGCACGGAGGCGGCTAACAACATCAACGATTTGCGAACTGGCGAAGGCCACTTCTTCTTCTGTAGTGAAGCGGCCGAAGGAAAATCGCAATGCCCTATGGGCCTGCTCATCACTCAGACCGATGCCACAAAGTACGTAAGAAGGCTCTACAGTGGCCGAGGCGCAGGCGGAACCGGAGGAGACAGCCAGATCGCGGAGCCCCAGCATAAGGGATTCAGCCTCAACGCCCTCAAAGGAAAGATTCACAATGCCCGGGACACGCCGGGTTACACTGCCATTGAGACTGACACCGTCCAGAGAGCTAAGCCCCTCGAGGAAAGCCTCACGGAGCGCTTCCAGCTTTGCCATCTCCTGCTCAAGTTCTGCCCGAGCCAGGGCGAAAGCCTGACCCATACCCACAATCTGATGAGTGGGCAAGGTTCCGGAGCGCATTCCTCTCTCATGCCCACCCCCATGAATACAGGCTTCAATACGAACGTCCGGAGACCGCCTCACATAGAGAGCACCCACCCCTTTCGGCCCGTACACCTTATGCCCGGACAGCGCCAACAGGTCCACCGGCATAGAGGTGACATCCACCGGCATCTTCCCGGCGGCCTGGGCTGCATCTACATGAAACAGAATGCCTCGCTTCCTGAGTTCGGAACCAATAGAGGCCACGTCGGTAATGGATCCGAGCTCATTGTTGACCAACATCAGGCTGACCAGCACGGTATTGTCCCGGAGCGCATCCATTACCTGGTCGCAGGCAATCGTTCCGTCTGCGGCAGGATTCAGCCAGGTCACTTCGACACCCTGGCCCTCCAGCCACTTGCAGGTATCGACAACCGCTTTATGCTCAATTCTTGAAGTAACCACATGAACACCCTGGCGACCTGCTACAGCACCCTTGAGCGCGAGGTTATCCGATTCTGTGGCACCTGAGGTCCAGACAATCTCGCGAGGATCCGCATGGATCAGCTCCGCAACCTGCTTGCGCGCCGTCTCCACAGCGGCTTCCGCCTGCCAGCCGTAAGCGTGGGTTCGGGATGCAGGGTTTCCGAATACACCGTCCAGAGTCAGGTATTTCATCATTTCATTAGCAACAGCAGGATCAACGGGCGTCGTGGCCGCGTAGTCCATATAAACAGGCTTTTTCATGGGTTCCGGGAACTTGTTGGTATCAGGCCGGCGCCTGATCAGACAGGCGTTCGGTGTTGATGGTTTCAGAGCCGTTGTCGGATTGGAGGCGATTTTGCCGATCCGCAACCTGGCGAATTTCATGCTTTCGCATCAGATCTCCGAGACTGATCTCGCTAAGGAACTGATGAATCTGGTCACTAAGATCGGACCAGAGATGATGAGTCAGGCATTTCTCGCCGTTCTGGCAGTCGCCCTTGTTACCACAACGCGTGGTATCCAGTGATTCACTGACGGCGTCAACGACTTCGGCGATGTACAGGTCTGCCGCAGGGCGGCTTAGTCTGTAACCGCCCCCCGGGCCACGAATACTGATAACCAGTTTCTGACGGCGGAGACGTGAGAAAAGTTGTTCCAGATAGGACAGTGAGATTTCCTGGCGAGCCGAAATATCGGCCAGACTCACCGGCCCCTCGCCCCCATGGAGAGCCAGGTCCAGCATTGCCGTAACAGCATAGCGGCCTTTGGTGGTCAACTTCATAGTGCCAGCCCCGTGACGGGATTGAATCTCGAAAAGCAGTCCAGAGTATGGATTAACCAACTATTTCAGTCAAGTATTCAGCGACGGACCTCTTCGTCGTCCCTGACACAATCGAAATCTTCCTCCTGCAGAGGCGGCAACTCGCCATTCTGGTAGTCGCTATTCACCTTACGCAAAGCCTTGCACATAGTCTCAATGCGGTCGTCTACCGCGTGCATGTGGTCGAGCAAAGACCGCATGGCCCGGGCAACCGGATCCGGCATTTCTTCAGTGACACCATAGGCGTCGAAGCCCATCCGCTCTTCCATTTCTTTGCGACGGACATCGTCTTCGTCCTGACGCTTTACAATGACCCTTCCGGGAATGCCAACGACGGTCGCACCCTCGGGTACCGCCTTGGTGACTACTGAATTTGAGCCAATCTTGGCACCCTCACCCACGTCAAAGGGGCCAAGGATCTTGGCGCCGGCCCCGACCACCACACCGTTACCGATCGTCGGGTGACGCTTCCCCTTATTCCAGCTAGTCCCACCAAGAGTAACCCCCTGGTAAAGCGTGACATCATCACCAATAACGGTGGTTTCACCAATAACGACACCCATGCCGTGGTCAATAAAGAATCGACGGCCAATGGTTGCACCCGGATGTATCTCAATACCGGTCAGCCAGCGGGCGATCGTTGAAATTGTGCGTGCCAGCCACTTGAGCCCCAGCCCCCACAGCCAGTGAGAAAAACGGTGAAAGAGCAGCGCATGCAGACCCGGATAATTGGTCAGGACCTCAAAGGTATTCCTGGCGGCAGGATCCCGGTGAAAAACGCTGTTAATGTCTTCCCGCAAACGCTCAAACATGGCCATTGTCCTGTTCCGAAGCCTCTGTGCCGGCCTCGATTGATTTGCTGTTTCTCCCGGCACCTGCCGCCTTCTGGGCGGCCGTGAGGATGCCTCGGAGAATATTGATTTCCATCTGATCCAGCCTCGCGCGCTGGAACAGGCGCCGCAGGCGTGTCATGAGTTGCCGCGGATTCTCCCGTCGATGAAAGTCCACATCGATCAACATCTGTTCCAGGTGCCCGAAAAACCCTTCCACATCCTGAACTTTTGCGGCCGGCACATCCCAACCTTCATCACCCGGCCTGATCATCGACTTAAGGTATGGGCTCCCTTCCCCGCCTTCAAGGCTGCGCAAATAATACATTCGCAACTCATAGCACATCACCTGCACTGCCATGGCCAGATTCAGGGAGCTGTAATCCGGGTTGGACGGTATATGAATATGATAGTGGCAACGCTGCAACTCATCGTTACTCAACCCATGATTTTCCCGACCGAATACCAGCGCCACAGGCCCGCTCTCAGCGTGACCGGACGCCGCGGCTGCAGCCTCAGGTGGCGCACAGACCGGCCATGGAACCTTCCGTCCCCGAGCACTTGTACCCATAACCAACACGCAATCCGCCAACGCCTCATCCAGAGTCGGGACTACCTGCGCGCCATCAAGCACGTCTGAGGCGCCTGCAGCGCGGGCGTAGGACGCCTCATCCGGAAAGGAGTTGGGGTTAACCAGCCAAAGATTTCCCAACCCCATGTTTTTCATGGCGCGAGCCACAGCACCGATGTTGCCCGAGTGGGATGTCTCGACAAGGACGATCCGGATGTTCTCCCGGAATGTCTCCGTCCCTTCCTGTGGAAGTGCGCTTTTGTGCATTGTTAGCAGACCCAATGTTATTGATCAGGCCGGCTATCATAGCAGAAAGCACCCGGGTCCTGCCCCTCCGGAGAACCCGTAACCTCTGGTTATCCGTGCTATTGCTGAGTCAAAAAACATACAAGCGGGGTGATCTTTTGCTATCATAGCCGGCCTTCACACACCCGGATAATGAACACTCAGATGCAACCAGCTATTAAAATGGCCCTGCGCGTCGCGCGTCAGGGGTCCGATTATCTGAAAGCCCACTTCGAGCGCCAGGAACCCACCGGCAAAGACGACCAGGAACGCCGTCGTCAACTGGAGCGGGTCGAGCAATCCATCTACGACAATTTCGCAGAACAGCTCGAGAAAGCCTACAAGGACCACAGCATCGCCCCTCTTAATGAAGCGGATGCCGGTACCAGCGAAAAAAGCTGGCACATTTTTCCTGTGCTGGGCCGCGAAAACTTCCTTCGGGGAATTCCGGAATTCGCATTGGCACTGTCCCAGAAGAAGAACAACCGCACCGAGAACCTTCTGCTGGTGAACCCCGTTACGGGCGAAGAATACTCGGCAAGCCGTGGCCATGGTGCTGCTCTCAATAGCCGTCGCGTTCGCGCCTCGGGTATCAAACTGACCGAGAAAGCCGCCATCGCCACCAACCTCCTGGACCAGGCTCGCAAGAGCGAAGACCCTCTGCTCTGGGGAGAAATGGCTGCCGTTCTGGCTCGGGATTCCGGAATGTTCCGCACATCCGGCTGCGTGGTACTGGATATCGCACGGGTTTCCGCCGGCCTGATGGATGCAGCAATCATTTTCCGCCCTGAGGCAGCAGACGTCGATCTGGGTGTCACGCTGGCCATGGAGTCCGGCGCACTCACCGGCGATTTCTCAGGCAATCCATCCACCGGTAATGCCCGCCAGTTAGTCGTCGCAAACCCGAAGCTGTTTCGCGAAGTACTCAAAGTACTGCACCCCTTCCGGGGCCGATTACCACGCTGAAGCTATCAGCGGAAAACACAGGCATAAAAAAAACCGCCATCATCCAATGGCGGTTTTTTTATGTCCCAATCAGAAGATCAGGTGCGATTACATCCTGTTCAGCCATTCCGGCGGCTGTTCCTCTTCCTCTGAATCATCAGCACCCTCTTTCTTCGGCACAATCAGGTCATCCCGGGACACTCCCATAAACATCAGGAGATTCGCGGATACATAGATTGATGAGTAGGTACCGACAACAACACCGATTATCAGGGCCAGAGCGAAATTATTAATGGCCTCGCCACCCAGGAAGTACAGCGCAATCAGGACCACCAGCGTGGTACCCGATGTATTTATGGTCCGGGTAATGGTTTGGTGAATCGACTCGTTAATAATGTCCCAAGCCTCACCGACACGCATCTTCCTGAAGTTTTCCCGGATACGATCCGCAACAACAATCGTGTCATTCAACGAATACCCGATAATCGCCAGCAGCGCTGCCAGAACGGTCAGATCAAATGTCCACTGGAAGAGCGAAAACACGCCAAGAACGATGATCACATCGTGAGCCAGAGGCACCACCGACGCGATACCGAACTTGAACTGGAAACGCATACCAACGTAGGCCAGCACAACTAGCAGAGCAATCAACAGGCCCAGCCCGCTATCCTCCCTGAGTTCTTCACCAACCTGGGATCCGACGAACTCGGAGCTGACCAGCTCAAGCTCGGCACCATTCTCCTCGAGTACCCGGGTTACCTCCGGTGCCAGCTGGTCGTTCCCAGCCTCAGCCATCCGGATCAGGACCGTGGTGTCGGCGCCGAAATTCTGGACAGAAAACTGCTCGTAGCCAGCAGCATCCAGTTCGGAGCGAATATCATCAAGTTGCGGAGCCGCTGCATATTCGAACTCAACAGAGGTTCCACCAGTGAAATCCATGCCAAGGTTCAGGCCACGCACAGCCAGCAGCGCGATGGACGCCACGACAAGTGAGATGGAGATAACGGAAGCAATCTTCCGCAACGCCATAAAATCAAACGGTTGCTTCTGATCTTCAGACATTGGCGAGCTTTCCTCCGATCGACAGTTTCTCGACCCTGCGGCCGCCATAAACAAGGTTAACAACGCTGCGACTGACCATCAGGCCAGTGAACATTGACGTCAGGATCCCGATGCACAGTGTTACCGCAAACCCTTTCACCGGACCGGAGCCCATGGCAAAGAGGATCACCGCCACCAGCAACGTTGTGATATTTGCATCAAAAATGGACACAAAGGCCCGCGAATAACCCGAGTTAATCGCCGTCTGGGGCGGCACTCCGGATCGGAGCTCTTCCTTGATACGTTCAAATATAAGGACGTTGGCATCCACGGCCATACCCACAGTCAGAACGATACCGGCAATACCTGGCAACGTCAGCGTAGCCGAGAGAATCGACATACACGCCACGAGCAACATAAGGTTCAGCGTCAGCGCAATATTCGCGACCACGCCAAAGCCACGGTAATAAACAAGCATGTAAAGCAGTACCAGACCGAAACCAAGGGCGACCGACATTATGCCTGCATCGATATTCTTCTCACCAAGGCTAGGCCCAATGGTCCGTTCCTGAACAAAATACATCGGAGCGGCCAGCGCACCTGCGCGCAACAGCAATGCCAACTCCGCCGCTTCCGGAATCGAATCCAGTCCGGTAATCCGGAAGCTGCTACCCAGCGCAGACTGCACGGTGGCAAGGCTGATAATGCCCTTCTCTACAACGCGATTCTCAATGTCCTGAGGCTCGCCATCCACCATGCGCGTTTCGGTTTCGGTGCGATACTCGATGAACAGCACCGCCATTCGGCGTCCGATAGCGTTACGGGTCGCCCGATTCATCAGGTCACCACCCACAGAATCCATGGTGATATTGACCTGCGGCTGACCATTCTCGTCAAAGGCCTGTTGCGCATTAGCAACATTATTACCCGTCGCAATTACTGCCTGTTCAAGGCGGGCAGTGCGCTGAGGCTGATCACGGAAACCGAAGGCCTCGGTTTCGCTGCTGGCCGTATCCTGACGAGCCTCCATGCGGAATTCCAGATTCGCCGTTGCCCCCAGAACACGCTTCGCTTGCGCGGTATCCTGCACGCCCGGAAGCTCAACAATAATCCGATCATTGCCTTGCTGCTGAACAAGCGGTTCCGCCACACCGAGCTCATTCACACGGTTACGGATGGTTGTGAGGTTCTGATCCAGCGCATAGTCTTTGATCGACGCCACTTCAGTTTCTGACAGGGTCAGTACCAAAAGGAACTCATCACCTTCGGTCTGTTCATCGAGCAAAAATTCGTTGTACTGATCACGCACCAGATTGAAAGCTTCTGTCCGTGACGCCTGGTCCCGGAAACTCAGAACAACTTCCCGATTATCCTGCACGTCGCCACCACGGTAACGAATCCGCTCTTCCCTCAACTCCCGCTTGATCTGGCCGGACATCGCCTCCAGCCGCTGACCAACCGCGGTTTCCATGTCGACTTCCAACAGGAAGTGAACACCGCCACGAAGATCCAGGCCCAGCTTCATGGGCCCTGCGCCCAGACTCTTTAGCCAGCCAGGCGTCGAAGCTGCCATGTTCAGTGCAACGAGGAAGTCTTTACCCAGAGCCGACTGCACTAGTGGGCGAGCCTGCAATTGGTCTTCAGAATTTGTCAGACGGATCAGAGCATCCCGATCCTGAAGAGCACTGCTTTTTACCTCTATGCCCTGGCTTTCGAGAACATCAACGGCCCTCTCCAGCAAACCAGAACTCACTTCGGTGCTACTGCGAGCTCCAGTGATCTGTATGGCGTAGTCGTCGGGGAAGAGATTGGGCAAAGCGTAGATAAACCCGATCACGAGAGCGACCAGGATAACCAGGTTTTTCCAAAGCGGATACTTGTTCAGCATGGGATCCCTTGTAGCCGGCCTAGTAGCCGGCCTTGGTGTTTCAGCCAGGAAGATTCAGACCGGCCACCAGGGATGGCCGGCTAAACAGCCCCGCTCAGATGTCCTTGAGCGTGCCTTTCGGCAGGGCCGCAGCAACAGCTACTTTCTGGACCTTGATCTCTACATTGTCGGCAACTTCAACAGTGATAAAATCATCGGTTACTTTGGTAATCTTGCCGGCAACACCACCGGACGTCACAACTTCGTCGCCCTTGTTCAATCCGGACATCAAAGCCTTGTGCTCTTTCGCTCGCTTGGACTGCGGACGCCAGATCAGGAAGTAGAAAATCAGGATAAAGCCTGCAAAAAAGATCACCTGACCCATAACACCCATTCCCTGAGCACCCGGGTCCTGCGCCATCGCCAGCGCAGGCATCAGGGCCATAAGGCCAGCAACGAGCATTTTAATTGATTTCATTGAATATCTCCGTTGGTTTAGCGAATAGATCAAACAGTGCTCATGGGCGGTACGGTCTCTCCGCGCAGAGCATAGAAGTCGGTTACAAAGCTCGACAATGTACCTGCTTCAATGGCCCCACGCAATCCAGCCATCAGGTTCTGATAGAACCGGAGGTTGTGGATTGTATTCAGTTGGGAGCCCAGCATTTCTCCACATTTATCCAGATGATGCAGATAACTTCTCGAAAAATTCTGGCACGTATAACAGTCACAGCGTTCGTCCAGCGGTGCAGTATCGTGCCGGTGTCTGGCATTTCTGATCTTCACAATACCGGTAGAGGTAAACAGGTAACCATTGCGGGCATTTCGCGTTGGCATCACACAGTCAAACATATCCACCCCGCGACGGACCGCCTCAACGATATCCTCCGGACGCCCCACACCCATCAGATACCGGGGTTTATCCTCCGGCATTTTCGGTGGCAAATGATCCAGAATGCGGATCATGTCTTCCTTCGGCTCGCCGACCGACAGTCCGCCAATAGCGTAGCCATCAAAGCCAATGCTTGTCAGACCCTCAAGTGACCTATCCCTCAAGCCTTCGTACATTCCGCCCTGAACAATGCCGAACAATGCTGCAGGATTCCCCTCATGGGCATCCTTGCTCCTTTGAGCCCAACGCAGCGACAACTCCATTGAGTCCTTTGCCTGGCGCTCAGTGGCAGGGTAAGGCGTGCATTCGTCGAATATCATGACGATGTCCGACCCAAGATCCCGCTGGACCTTGATGGCAATTTCCGGAGACAGCTTTACCGGCGAACCGTCCACCGGTGAACGGAAGGTTACATCGTCCTCGGTAATCTTTCGCATCTCACCGAGACTGAACACCTGAAAGCCGCCGGAGTCGGTAAGGATGGGCCCCTGCCATTGAGTGAAATCATGAAGGTCTCCATGAGCCTTGACCACTTCGGTTCCGGGCCGGAGCATCAGATGGAACGTGTTCCCCAGAATGATTTCCGCGCCGATTTCCTGAATATCACGGGGCAGCATTCCCTTGACGGTACCGTAGGTGCCCACAGGCATGAACGCTGGGGTTTCAACAGTTCCCCTGGGAAAGGTCAGACGGCCACGACGGGCTCGACCATCTTCCCCCAACTTTTCGAACGACATGAAACAGGTTTGCGTCACAAGGCCTCCCCGGCACTATCGTTGCCGGCTTCATTGGATTCCACGGCTGCCCCCAGCAACATCCCCCGACTGGGTTCCTGCCCACTGATAAACATGGCGTCACCGTAACTGAAAAAGCGGTAGCGTTCCGTCACTGCTTCACGGTATGCAGCCATTACATTGTCATAACCTGCAAACGCACTGACCAGCATAATCAACGTGGATTCCGGCAAATGAAAGTTGGTTATCAGGGCGTCAACAGTCTGGTAACGATATCCCGGATAAATAAAGATATTGGTTTCACCGGTAAACGGGCTGAGACGCCCTCCGCGGCTGGCGGATTCAAGAGAGCGAACCGAGGTGGTGCCCACGGCAACCACACGACCTCCCCTCGCCCGTGTCCGCGCCACAGCATCAACCGCGTCCTGTGGAACGTTCACGATCTCACTGTGCATGGTGTGATCTTCAATCTTATCCACCCGCACCGGCTGAAAGGTACCCGCACCTACGTGCAGAGTCACAAAGGTACTTTCAATACCGCAAGACGCCAACTGTTCCAGAAGCCCCTCGTCGAAATGCAGACCGGCCGTAGGCGCAGCAACGGCTCCTGCCTCCTGCGCGTATACAGTCTGGTAGCGCTCCCGGTCGGCAGACTCGTCCGGGCGATCGACATAAGGCGGCAGCGGCATATGGCCGATACGCTCAAGTACATCCAGTACTCGCTCTGAGGTCTCGCACACGAGATGGAACAGGGCCTCATCCCGACCAGCCATGCGCAATGAAGTGCCGTCGTCCAGGATTACCTTCTGCCCCTCTTTCAGGGCTTTAGAAGCCCGTACATGGGCAATAATTTCATGGTCCCCAACCACTCTTTCAACCAACACTTCTACCTGACCACCGGTTTCCTTCTTGCCGAAAAGCCGCGCAGGTATCACCCGTGTATTATTGAAAACCAGCAGGTCGCCGGGCTGGAGGAGGTCTGGAAGATCACTGAAGACCCGGTGTTCAAGCGCGCCGGAAAGGCCATTCAGACAGAGTAATCTGGACGCACTACGGTCTTTGAGTGGGTAGCGGGCGATCAATTCGTCCGGCAGGTCAAAATGAAAATCGGAGACATTCATGGAATGGACTGTTAACGACGCCGAAGAAAAGAAGATGGTAGCGGCGGGCGGACTCGAACCGCCACGGGTTTTACCCCAACGGATTTTGAATCCGTCGTGTCTACCAATTTCACCACGCCGCCATCGGAGAGTGTGGGGATTATACTGAGCTTAATCGCGAAAGCAACAAGCCAAGGTATACAACTTACCTGCCACCCCGGATATTTATAGCCTGTCGAACAGAGACAACTGAGACACCTGAGCAAAAGATTGCTGAGCCGCCTGCAGCACGAAGCTCTGGAAACTCAGGTTACTTATTGCTTCTGCGTAGTCCAAATCCTGCAATTGAGACCGGATTTCATTGGTATAAAGGGCGGAATCCTCAAGGAAGCTCTGAGTTGACTCTACAGCATTCATCCGCCCGCCCAACTCGGTCTGTTTCAGGAGAATACTTTCCTGGGCGCTATCCAGATTGATCAGAGAATTGGCAATCAGGTCATCGTATTCAGTCTGCCCTCCGGGCGCACTCTTGTCGATGTCTTGCAAACCTGAAATCAGGTTCTCAATGGTTCCGAACACAGACTGTTTTTCGTTGATCTTGAGCGTAAACACATCGCCCGCGCCAGGAACCGCGTCTGTTATGGTGGCCTCCACCCCTGCAACGGTAAACGGTTCCCCGCTCTCATAGAGCACCGGATCTACCGCCAACGCGTTGCCCTGATTATCAAACGCTCTCAACTCCGGAGGGTTCGGTGCTCCAGTGTCAATCACTTCCACCGTGATATCGTTCGGGAACGCGTTGGGATAAGCGGCATTCAGATCTGCTTCATTAACCAGGCTCACGCCTGAAATGGCGGCGGCCGGCGTAAACACAGCAGTGTGTTCGCCGGTAATGGCCACGGGAATCTTTTCAAAAATGTCCTTGCCGTTATCGCTGATGGGGACAGTAACGCCGTCATCAATCTCCAGGACTCGCTGGCCTTCATCGCCCTGATAAAACCAGCTACCGGTCGAATCCTGTTCAAAAGCCTTCACCGAGCCCTGGAATCCACTGAAGATGTATTCGCCCGAAGCATCCCGGGTGTTGGCAATATCCGCCAACTGCCCCAGGCGCTCCTCCAACTCGTAGGAAATCGAGAGCCTGTCGTTGGCAGACAGCGATCCATTTCCCGCCTGAACAGTCAGTTCGCGTATCCGCTGAATCACATCAATCGAGCTTTCCAGCGCACTTTCTTCCTGGCTCAGTCGATTATTCGCAAGGTCTGCATTGCGTTGATAGGTTTCAACTCGCGAAAGTTCCTGATCGAGCTTCAGAATCCGGGCCGCCGCTACCGGGTCGTCGGACGGTTTGTTCACCCGTTTTCCTGTGGAGATCTGTTGTTGAGTGTTATTCAGATTGGCATTCAATTCCTGAAGCCGGCTAATACCACTCGAGAAAATCTGCTGTGATGAAATCCTGATCATGTCACTTCACCTCAACCGTTACCGGAAAGTCTGCAACAGGGTATCAAACAGGTCCTGAGCCACCGACATAACCTGGGCTGAGGCGTTATAGGCGGCCTGATACTGGATCAGCCGGCCAGCTTCCTCATCCAGGTTTACACCGGATACCGATTCCTTTTGACTGGTTGACTGCTCGAGGAGGGTTTTGCCAGCATCCACGTCCAGCTGGCTCTGACGGGTTTTTACACCAATATCCTCTACCAGGCCGGCGTAGCCCTCAGCGAAACTCTGACTGCCTCCATTGAGCGTATTGGCAGTGCCCAATGACGCAAGCGCTTCGGCATTTCTGTTATCGGAAACGCCATTGGCATTAAAGACAACACTAAACGTATCTCCGATCGCCGGCCTTCCGCTCATTTCAAACTGATAGCCTTGATAGGCATCACCAGCGAGCGGATCTGAACTTAAGAACGTTTTGATTTCCAGGGGGTTATAGGTTCCGGCTTCGAGAGTGTTACCACTTTGGTCGGTGATTTCGTAGCCAAACGTATCGTTGCTCGAGTCATAGCTTGTAAACTCGAGCACTACCGGCCCGTTCGCAAGTTGGCCACTGGTTTCAAACCCGGGAAGCAGCACATTGGTATTCGGATTCCGCACATTGAGCATCGTGCCCTGACTGATTGTCCCTGTGCCGATATTCTGGTCGCCGGTTTCAAGTCGAATAGGACTGGCAAATGCCAGGTCTTCCTCGCGGTTTACTTCGAGCTCGATGTTCGCTGCGGCATTACGTGTCGGCTCTATCAGATATTTATCGCCGGCGTTAAAGGTGCCGCCCTCAACTTTGATATTGAAACCGGGCATGCCGATCTCAGACTGCACCGGATCCGGAAGACGTCCCTGGCTGACCGTTTCTCCGCTCTCCTGATCGATCACCTCAAAGCTCCGACCATCGCCACTGAACTGTAAGGTCCATCGGCCGGCAGGAAGTGCAGAGCTGTCTGTAATTTCAACGGCCAACTGGCCCGTAGTAGAGCTTGAGTTGTTGGCGTTGGGAACAACCCGGTTGCTTTGAGCCTCTGGCGAGTTGATGTCAGAAAAGAGCATCCCCCCCAGATCACCCTCCAGATCCATCCCGATCTCATGCTGCTGATTCAGGGTATCTGAAAGTGCAATGGCAATCCGGCCAAGCTCATCAAACGCCGGCTTCAGGCCTTCGGTATCGAATCGCAGAAGTCCACCAAGCGTCCCACCGGTAATCTGCTCATTGATGTTCAGCGTGCGCCCGCCGCTGTTCAAGGTGAATTCCAGGCGAGTCGGATCCTCTGCACTTTCCTGGGTCCCGAAGGTCGAAGCATTGCTGCCAACCACAAGAGACATGCCGTTCGACAGGGATACGTTCACCTGACTGCCATCCGCCGAGCTGACCTTTATATTAACCAGCTCGGAAAGCTGACGGAGTTTCTCATCCCGCTGATCCAGCAGCTCATTAGGCATCTGTCCCTGGGCAAGGCCCGGTGATTCAGAAATTGCCAGATTCAGCTCTGCGATACTCTTGAGTAGGGTGTTTGCGTCGTTGACGCCCTGCTCCATCTGCGTTTTGATCGACTCCCGCTGCTGAATAAACTCCTGATTCAAGGCCTGGAACCGGTTAACTACCTGTTGCGCTTCGCTCAGTACAAGCTGGCGCTGAGGTAACGATGTTGGATCTTCAGCTGCGTTCTGGAGGCTGGCGAAAAAATTATTCAGCGCATCACTAAGCCCAGTGCTTTCGCCACCCAGCAGGTTATCAAGTCTCGACAATTCGGAATTCAGGGCCTCTTGCTCGCCGAACAATGTGCTGTCTTCCCTCACCTGCTGAACCAGGTATTCATCGGTCAGGCGTCGGATGTCGTCGATATATACGCCGCTGCCAATCGTTCCCGCACCGGTGCGCTGCCCTTCCTGGGTTTCAAAAATCACCTCTTGACGACTGTAACCCGGGGTATTGGCGTTGGTTATGTTGTTGCCGGTGGTGTTCAATGCGGTCTGGTGACTCAGGACGCCTGTCAGACCAATACCTATCAGCCCTGCCATAAAATTTACTCCTTCATCCCGTCACTGCCCATCGACAGCGTCATCAGTGAGTCACGGTTCATGATCTGGCGGATCTTGTTGCCATAGTCCGGATCTGTTGCATAACCGGCCTCTTGTAACTTCTCGGCAAAGACCTCTGGCTGATCTGCTACCGACAGAACCTCCCGGTAACGGGGATTGGATTCCAGGAAAGACACATAGTCCCGAAAGCTCGACTCGTAGTCCCCGTAGGCCCGGAAGTTGGCCTGCTCTTTCATCGGCAAGCCTTCCCGGTATTCCGTGGTGGTAATGGATACACTGTCGCCCTGCCAACGGCTATCAGCCTTGATCCCGAACAGATTGAAACTGGGTTCGCCCTGTTCACCCCGAATCATGTGTCGTCCCCAACCCGTTTCCAGGGCAGCCTGAGCAACCATAAGCTTCGGATCGATACCTGTGTCTTCGGCAATCCGCTCTGCGACCGGCAACAGTTCGGTGACAAAATGCTCCGGCGAGTCGAATCGGTCAGGCAGCTGCGATGACGTCGATTGCGCAGCCTTAACGGCCTGCACAGCCACGGTAGCAACCTCCTGGACCCTCTCAGGCAACCCTTTCGACAGAGCGGGCAGGCTGCGGTCGTAATCCGCAAGGCTCGTTTTATGCCCGGGAAGTCTGCCACCCTCTGCATCCATTCCCGGGATCTGCTGGCTTAATTGCTGCACCAGCGCCTCGGCGAGCCCACTGCCCTGGCCTCCGGCCATGGTCAGGCTCATCTGGCTGTCGAACATATCGCGGTACAACTCGGACTGATTGCTGTTCAGGTAATTGCCCTCGGCAAAAACATCACCGGCCTTGCGCATGGACTTCAGCATTTCAGACAGAAACAGGCTCTCGAACTGACGCGCCACTTCGCGCAGCGCGGACTGCTTGTCGGAGCGAGCCTGGGATTTCAGTGCATTCAGACCATTGAAGTCGGTATACACCTGAGCCTGTTGAACCGTGTAATCCTGCATCACGTCACCTAGATAACGATCAGCTCGGCACGCAATGCGCCGGCCTGTTTCAGTGCTTCGAGGACCGCCATGACATCCCCTGGAGCTGCGCCTACCTGGTTCACAGCCTGAACAATCTGGTTAAGGGTGACCGCCGGTCCGAACTTGAACATCCTTGCCGGCTCCTCGGTAATGGCGATCTGGGAATCCTGCTCAAGAGCAGTGTTACCACCCGCGAACGGATTGGGCTGCTCAACGTT
This sequence comes from Marinobacter sp. F3R08, assembly GCF_018860425.1. GTDB lineage: Bacteria > Pseudomonadota > Gammaproteobacteria > Pseudomonadales > Oleiphilaceae > Marinobacter. The sequence continues at coordinate 78,696 of NZ_JAHKPI010000008.1, forward strand.
GGGATTTTCCTGAATGGTGACGGTCAGGTTGCCATGAGTAACCGCCGCCGGGCTGACCTGGACATTCTGGCCGACCACGATGGTGCCAGTACGGCTGTTAATCACCACTTTTGCGGCATCCTGTGCCGGATCCACCTCGATGTTTTCAAGGATCGAGAGGAAGCTGACCCGCTGGGATGGATCCCGCGGCGCACGAACGGAAACCGACGTGGCATCGTGGGCGTAAGCCATATCCGGACCGAGACGGCCATTAACGGCCTCCACCACCCGACGTGCCGTTGTAAAGTCCGGACGCAAGAGATGGAAGGTGATGGTGTCACCCTGACTGAACGGCGATTCGACTTCCCGTTCGATCGTTGCGCCGTTGGGTATACGGCCAACGCTGGGGACATTAACCGTTATTTTTGAGCCATCCTGCCCCTGAGCACCAAAGCCACCGACAACAAGGCTGCCCTGGGCCATGGCGTAAACCTGACCGTCAGCACCTTTAAGGGAGGTCATCAACAAGGTGCCACCTCGAAGGCTGTCCGCGTTACCAATGGAAGAGACCGTAATGTCGATTTCCTGCCCGGTCTTGGCGAAGGGTGGCAATGTCGCACTCACGGTAACCGCTGCAACGTTCGCCAGTTTCGGGTCAACGCCCTCCGGCAGGGTTACCCCGAACTGGTTCATCATGTTGCGGAAGGTCTGGTTAGTGAACGGAGCCTTGTCACCCGTACCATCAAGCCCCACTACCAGGCCATAGCCTACCAGCTGGTTATTACGAACCCCTTTGATTCGGGACAGGTCTTTGAGCCGGTCCGCCATAACCGGGGCAGCAACAACAACCAGTGCCAGCACCCAGGCCAGAAAACGACTCATACTCATAACGGCCACCACTCACTGTTAAAGAAGCGGGCAACCCAGCCCATCTGGTTGGCCTGATCGAAATCACCGGTACCGCCATAGGCAAATCGTGCGTTGGCAATGCGGTTTGAGGCCACTGTGTTGTCGGGCTGAATATCCTGGGGGCGAACCAATCCCGTCAAACGAATGTATTCATCGCCATTGGTCAAAGACAGCCACTTTTCACCACGAATCTTGAGGACGCCGTTAGGCAATACCTCAGTCACTGTCACGGTAATGCTGCCAGCGAGGCTGTTGCTCTGATCAGCCTCAGCGCTGCCCTCAAAATCACGGGCCTGGCTCAGCGATGTCTCAATACCAAAGTTGCTCTTGCCCAGAATGGTGGGCTCGGGCAACGAGATGTCATTGTCCTTGGTAATGCTGGTCTCGGCGTTCTTGCTGGCCCGGGTGGACTCCTCCAGATTAACGGTCAGGACATCGCCAACGTTCAGAGCAACCGTATCTCCGTAAAAGTTATAGTTGCGTGAGGCCTGATAAATGGATCCTGACTGAGTATCACGCTGCATCATGGCCTGTGGTCGCACCGGCGCATACTGCGGATCGTCCGGAATCGCACGGGGCCGGCTCATGGCCGTACAGCCCTGAAGCAGGATCAGGAAGAACACAATGAACAGCGTGCTGATGCCTGACCGTGCCTGCTTGAATGTCATCAGGTTCATGACGTCACCCCTGGCCACGTTAGCCAATATTGTTGGTAATGAACTGGAGCATCTGATCGGTTGTGGAGACCACTTTTGAGTTCATCTCGTAAGCTCGCTGGGTGGTAATCATATTCACCAGCTCTTCCACGACTTCGACGTTCGAAGACTCGATCGAGCCCTGCTCGATGCTGCCAAGGCCTGCCAGTCCAGGCTCGCCCTCAGCCGGATCACCACTGGCATTGGTAGCCTTGAACAGGTTATTACCAATTGCCTGCAATCCCTGGGGGTTAATAAAGTCAACCAGCGTGATCTGGCCAAGGTTCACCGGTGCGGACTCGTCATCCGTTACGGCCGTTACGGTACCGTCGTTACCGATGGTGATATTCGTCGCGCTCTCAGGCACGTTGATGGCCGGCTCCAGGGGATATCCGTCCGGGTTGACCACATCGCCATCAGCATTCAACTGGAATTGACCATCACGGGTATAGGCAATCTGCCCGTCCGGCAACTGCACCTGAAGGAAACCCCGGCCATTGATTGCCATATCCAGAGGCTGTTCGGTTATCTGCAGGTTGCCCTGCGTGAACTGCTTGGCCGTGCCGACAATACGTACACCGGTACCCAACTGCAGACCGGAAGGAAGTTCGGAGTTCTGGGTTGTCAGACCGCCCGGCTGCCGGTTGATCTGGTACAGGAGATCCTGGAAAACGGCTCGATCCCGCTTGAACCCGGTGGTGTTAACGTTCGCCAGGTTGTTGGAAATGGTGGACATATTCGTGTCCTGAGCGCTCAACCCGGTCTTACTGACCCAAAGTGCTGGATGCATGCTACTTACTCCTTGCCGGCGGGCAGTGAGGCGGCCAGTTATTGCCGCTTCTGGCCCACCAGGCCAATGTTTTCAGTCGTTACTTAAAGGTTCTGCAACAGACGTGCCGTTGCTTCGGAATTCTCGTTGGCAGTGGTCATCACCTTTACCTGCATCTCGTATTGCCGGGACAGCTGAAGGTTCGAGATCATCTCTTCCACCGCATTGACGTTGGAGCTCTCCAGGAACCCCTGAGCAATCCTGAGGTTGGCGTCTGGTGGTTCCGGGCCATCCAGGGCCTGATCCGGCTTGCGGCGCATGTGCCCGTCAAGACCCTTTTCGAGGGCTTCCGAAGGTGGATTGACCAGTTTCAGCCGGTCCACTTCGACCAGCTGGTCAGGCGCTCCACCAACAGGAACAATTGAGACGGTGCCGTCGGCGCCAATCTGGACGTTATCGAAAGGGGGAATCGCAACCGGCCCGCCATTACCGAGCACCAGCTCGCCATTACCCAGTCGAACCAGGCCATTGACATCTATCTGGAGACTTCCGCTACGGGTAAAGACTTCCTCGCCCTGATCGTTCTGGATAGCAAGCCATCCGTCACCTTCTACCGCCACATCCATCTGTCGACCGGTTTCCATGAGAGCACCTGCAGACAGATCCGTACCGGGCCTTTCAGTCATGGCATAGGCGCGGGTCGGGTGATGCTCCCCGTAGACGGGCATACTGCGGGCCTGAGCGAAGTCCTTCTTGAAGCCGGTGGTGCTGACGTTCGCCAGGTTATTAGCATGGGCCTGCTGGGCCAGCATATTCTGCTTGGCGCCAGACATACCGATATATAAGGCTTTGTCCATGGGAAAACTCCTGCCGGAATTTTGACTGTTTCCAGTCTTCCTGCAGGAGTCGTGCCATATTCTCTAGTTTGCGGTATTAACGGAGGTTGATGATGGTCTGAGTGACCGCATCGGAGGTTTCAATGGTCTTGGCGTTGGCCTGATAGTTGCGCTGGGCAATGATCAGGTTAACCAGCTCTGCAGACAGATCCACGTTGGATTCCTCAACCGAACTGGCCTTGATAGACCCCAGTGTTCCAGTATCCGGCGCCCCGATAATGGGTTGACCAGATTCAAAGGTCTCAACCCAACTGGTATCCCCAACCGGGGATAGCCCGTTGGTATTGTTGAACGATGCAAGGGCTACCTGACCCAGGGACTGGGACTGGCCGTTCGTATACCGCGCAAACAAAACCCCCTGATCGGAGACGTCGAGCCCGGAAAGCCTGCCAGTCGTGTAACCGTTCTGCTGTTGGTCATTGACCCCGAACTCCGCGCCGTACTGAGTGGTTCCACTAAGATTGATAACAAAAGCAGAAGTCGTTGGCGGATCTGGAATCGGTGTCACAACGTCCTCGCCATCAGCAGGTGGGCCATCCGCCCCGTTCGGCTGGCCATCAACGTCTTTCGGAATCCAGTCTGCAATCAGAACTTCGCCATTTGCATCTCCGTCTATCGACTGCAGTACCCCGTCTTGATCGAAGCGTGCCGTATACGGGGAAACGTCTGTGCCCCCAACCGATTCACCGTCGATCTGAACATAGACCGACCACTCACTGACACCCACTCCATCGCCTGGCGACGGGTTTTTCACAAAAAACTGCGTCAACTCATGAGAATTGCCAAGGCTATCGTAGATGCTGGTTGATGTAGCGTGGTTGTAGGTGCGCTGATCCAGCGGGTTGAATGCGTTCGTGATTGACAATTCGCCAGTATCATAGCCGCTAGCGACCAGACTGGTTATTGCAGGATCATTCGGGTCAGTGGTGGTTATATCCTGAATGCTTCGATCAGCGAAGACTTCCAGGTTGCCGACCTTATCGTAACCGGTCAGGCTTCCTGTTGTGCCGTAACTCACAGTCAGATCAGAGCCACGGTTATCGATAATCCGGATGTCCTCAATAGGGTTACCAGATCCATCTTCCGAATCAATCAGGAAAGCTGAAACCGAACTGGCATTAGAGGAATTGATGGCATCTATCAAACCCTGCTTTGTCGTTGCCCCCGACGTTGAAAAAATACTCTGACCATCGATTTCAAGCTCGAAAGCAAAGTCCGGATCAGCCAGAACCGCCTCAAGTGAGCTGACGCCACCGCCATCATCTTCAAAAACAAAGTTAGTGGTTGCAGAAGACGACACCCCGTCAATCCCGTTCAACTGGTCTGCAATTTCCCTTGCGGTTATATCTCGCGTACTGCTTCCACCGTCATCCGACACAGTAGCAGGGATTGTAATCTGCTGGTTGGGACTCCCATCCGCATAAGAGATGATAAATTCATCGCCACCATTGGCAATCAGGTCCTCAACAGACACCCCACCAAATTGCGTGACTCTGGATTCAAGCACCGCCTCTCGCGAATCAAGGTTCAGATCTGAATCCAGATTCGTCGTCCGGCGTGGCGCCAGATTGTCAGTTTCAATCTGAAGATCACCGCGAATACCGGAAAGGTTACCGTCCTCATCGGCCGTGTAACCCTGAACCCGCATCGACTGGTTGTTGGTTACGTACCCCTCCTTGTCGATACTAAACTGCCCCGCCCGGGAATAGCGAATCTCCCCCCCATTATTGAGGATAAAGAAACCGTCACCAGAGATTGCCATATCCAGCCCGTTATCTGTGAAGCTGATATTGCCCTGGCCAAACGATTGCGTTACATCCTGAACCCGCACACCGTCGCCGATCGGGTTGGTGCCTGCGCTCAGGAAACCGCTGGCGTATAGGTCGCCAAACTGGGTCTTGCTACTCTTGAAGCCCACCGTGCTGGCATTTGCAATATTATTGCCGGTGACATCCAGATCCACCGATGCCGCACGAAGGCCACTCAAACCTGTATTAAATGCCATGGTTAACCCCTTGGTGTTTCACCGGTTTCAGTTGATTTGCTGTACATCAGACAGGGCGATAGAACCCATGCCTGCTAGATTCAAGGTAACGGAACCGCTCTGGCCCAGAGAAACACTGTCCACGTTCGCACTCACCATAGTGCTCAGTTGCTCCTGTCCATCAGGATAAGAGGCCTCTGCCACAATCCGGTAGGACCCGGCCGGCAAGGAATTGCCGTTACCGTCCAGCCCATCCCAGCTGAACGAAACAACACCGGCCTGACTACTTCCCATGTCAATCTGGCGCACCAACTCACCACTCTGACCTTCGATCGACAATCTGAGGCCACCGGTAGAAGCAGGAACCTCAATGGTTCCGGTAATCTCGCCACCAGCGTCCAGGATCCCGATCTCGGACGGCGCAAGAACCGTTTTACCAACCATCGCAGAGGCCTGCAGTGCCTGGGTCGAACGGAACTGACTGACCACATCTTCGACAGTCCCGGACAGGTTTTGCATTTCCTCAAGTGAGCTGAACTGAGCCAGTTGGGAGATGAACTCGCCGTTGTCCTGGGGTTCCAGAGGATTCTGGTTTTTTAACTGCGCCAGCATCAGTTCCATGAACTCGTTACGCCCCAGGTCACTGGTACCCTGGGTGCTATCCTGCTCGCTCAGCTGATACTGGCTCAGAACATCCGACGCGCTTGTTGCGTTTACTGCAGTCATGCTGTGCTCCTCACCGTATTACTGCTGACCAAGTGTCAGAATGCGCTGCATCATGGATTTGGCGGCATTCATGACATCCACATTCATCTGGAAACTTCTGGACGACGACATCATATCGGCCATCTCCTCAACGACATTCACGTTCGGATAAAAGACATAACCGTCCTCGTTCGCCGCCGGATGATGAGGCTCGTATCGCATTTGCAGCTCTGCATCACTCTCAACAATGCCGTCCACCCGAACACCAGCACCGGGACCTTCGTCGCCGGCCATGGGCAGACCGCCCTGCCCCGGATTCAGCAAAGACTGCTGGATAGCCGAAAAAACCGGTTTTCGGGCCCGATAGGTTTCACCGGTACTGGAACTCGCCGTCTCGGCGTTCGCAATGTTGGATGCGGTGGTATTCAGCCGCAGTGATTGCGCTGTCATGCCGGAACCGGCGATATCAAAAATGCTGCCCAGTGACATGAAAACTCTCCTTCGCTAATCCTTTGACCGCGGTTTATTCGCCCGTAAGGGCTTTGCTTAAACCGCTGAACTTACTGTTCAGAAACTGGAAACTGGCCTGAAAATCCATGGCATTTCGCATAAAACGGGTCTGTTCCTGTTGCGCATCCACCGTATTACCGTCAACCGACGGCTGATCGGGGATCCGATACATCAAATCGCTGTCCGAGGCGATAGACGAAGTGTCCATATGGGCATCATCCGTCTTCGTCATCTGGAAACCACTGACAGACTCCTGGGCCTTCTGCATCATGGCCTGAAAATCGACATCTCGCGCCTTGAAGCCTGGCGTGTCGGCGTTCGCCAGATTGTTTGCCAGAACTTCGGCACGCTTGACGCGCGCTTCCACAGCGTGCTGATGAATGCCCAAAGCGTTATCGAACGAAATTGCCATGTTGCCTCCCGAAATCCGCAGCTATATGCCGACCTTCTTTTGCCGGCTGTGCTCTCTGACAGGGATAAAGCAAGCTGAATGCCAGATTTCACATGAGACTGAAAATAGCCAAAGAATCCAGTATTAACGGGCGTTCAGAGGGTGTGATCAGGAGTTTTCAGGAAGGCAGAGCGAAATGGATTCAGGAAAAGCGGCAAATTGCTTCCCCCGGCCATGGCCGGGGAAGCCAGGGAAAACCTTAAGGCCAGTGGCGCACGAATTCATCCACTGTCGGCCGGGGCACCGATGGTTTTGCGGAGGATACACTGCCGGTATAGAGGAAACCGACGATTTGTTCATGATCATCGAGCCCTAATCCGTGCCGGACTGATGCCTGGTAAGCCATGGGACCAGATCGCCACATCACGCCGAATCCCGCATCCTGCAAGGCAAGCTCAAGAAAGCTCATGCCCGCCGCAGCAGACATCACCTGCTCAACCTCAGGTACTTTTGGATGTACCTTCGGGGAAGCGATTCCGACAATCACCATAGGAGCCCGAAGAGGCGCACTCTTGAGCTTGGCAATGTCTTTGGCATCACTGTTATTCGGGCAGGTAGAGGCAAACAGCTCTCCAAGCGCCTCCAACCCCTCACCTTCCACAACCAGATAACGCCAGGGCCTCAGAAGCGCATGGTCCGGCGCACGCGCTGCGCAAGCAAAGGCGCGCTCGAGAGTCTCCCGGTCCGGCGCGGGCGACTCCAGCCTGGGCTCCGAAGAGCGGTTCAGGAGGAAATCGGTAACTGCTGTCATATCTGCTCGCTGTCTGGTGATTTTCGGGTTCTGTGTACTGAAACAATTCTCGATAGTGAATTGTGGCATATACGTAATGCTGTTAACCTTTAGTCGTAGTCGGGCCTGCCAACAATTATAAATGACGCGGTCGTACAATGGTGAGTGGCAACGCAATGAGCAACCAGAAAACCTTCAGCACTTTCTCCGAGTTCTACCCTTATTACCTCGAAGAGCACTCCGACGTAACCTGTCGTCGTCTTCATTTCACCGGCAGCCTGCTGGTCCTGATCGTGGCCTTATGGGCACTGACTACCGGCAAATTTTTATGGCTTCTTGCCCTACCCGTTATCGGATACGGTTTTGCCTGGGTCGGTCATTTCAAGTTTGAGAAAAACCGGCCTGCCACCTTCAAATACCCACTCTACAGCCTGATGGGCGACTGGGTCATGTTCCGCGATATGCTCATTGGCAGGATCCGTTTCTGAGATGATGAGTACCCCGGCAGACCTTCGCAGTGCCAGCAACGCCGCTGGCCGGTCCATGGCGCTTGAGGCGTCGGGTGACCCTATTGCCATTCCGCCGATGCCGGATTACAACGGTCGGGTGCTCGCCTATACGTCTACGGCACTCATTATTGTAACCGGTGTTCTGCAGGGTGCGTTTCCCCAGTGGCTTATGTGGTTGATCACAGGTGCGCTCACCTGGCCCCACATCGCTCACGCCCTGACCCGCCGCACGTTCCTGAGACATTCCGCTCGCATTCGTCAGAAAATGCTGATCTTCGATTGCATTTTCGGCGGCGCGCTCATTGGCTGCATCGGGTTGATCGTCATCCCTTCGCTGGCAGTCGCGCTTATGCTGATGTTCAGCTGCCTGATTGTCGGGGGCATTCGTCAGTGGGTTCTCGGCACTGTTTTCATGGCCGCAGGCATTGCTGGCGCCGTGGCAATTCTCGGACCGGCAGACGGGCCGCATTCACCGCTGTTAACCAGCATTGTCTCGATCCTCTCAACCGGGCTTTATATCTGTGTCACCGCTTATTACTCGCATCAACAGGCGCGGGCACTGATGCTGGCAAAGACCCAGATCCAGAACCAGCGGGAACAATCCATCGCACTCTCCCACAAGCTGTCGAAATACCTTTCTCCCCAGGTCTGGCAGTCGATCTTTACCGGTGAGCGAGATGTCCGCCTGGAGACTCAGCGCAAAAAACTGGCGGTGTTCTTTTCGGACATCAAAGGTTTTACCGAACTATCCGAGGAAATGGAGCCAGAGGCGCTGACAGAGCTGCTGAACCACTATTTCAATGAGATGTCGGAAGTCGCCCTGAGATATGGCGGCACCATCGACAAGTTCGTTGGCGACTCAATCATGGTGTTCTTTGGCGACCCCACCAGCCGGGGCCAGCGCGAGGATGCGTTTGCCTGCGTTTCCATGGCAATCGATATGCGCAAGCACATGAAAATCATGCGCCAGAAATGGCGCAGCCAGGGCATCAAGACGCCACTTGAAATTCGGATGGGGATCAGTACGGGCTACACCACCGTAGGCAACTTCGGTGCTGAAAACCGGATGGATTACACGATCATCGGCAAGGAAGTGAATCTTGCCAGCCGGCTTGAATCTCTGGCAGAGCCCGGTGAAATCCTGGTTTCCTATGAGACCTTCTCGCTGATCAAAGACAAGATCATGTGCCGGGACAAAGGCGAAATTACTGTGAAAGGCTTTGCCAAGCCGGTGCCAATCTACGAAGTGGTCGACTTTCGTCGCGATATGGGACCTAACCGCAGCTTCCTGGAGCATGAACACAGCGGCTTCGCCATGTACCTGGATTCCGACAAGATCACGGAAAAGGAACGCAGGGTCATTCTCTCCGCCCTCGAAGACGCCGCAGACCGCCTTCGACGGGAAGAAGACGTTTCATGAGGCGCCGTCCTGGCACCTCAATCGAGTCGGCTTACTGACGTATCAGCCGCGGGCCGGCGTCCATACCGGTCTCTGTGCTTCGCCAGGGGTTGATGTCCAACCCACCGCGCCGGGTGTAACGGGCACATACCGTCAGGGAATCGGGGACGAACCGGCTCATCAGATCGGTAAATATCGTTTCCACACAATGCTCATGGAAATCCTGTTTTTGTCGGAAACCCACCACATAACGAAGCAGTGCCGCCCGGTCTAATTTTGGCCCGGTGTAGCTGATCAGCAACGTGGCCCAGTCGGGCTGCCCGGTGACCGGGCAGTTGCTCTTCAGAAGATGGGAGCACAGATGCTCGGTCACCACCTCTTCACCGGCTGTCAGCACGTCCGGTGAATACTCGTAGACCACACTGCTCACCAATTCATCATCAATGAGTTCAAAACCGCCAGGGCGGCCAATCGCCTCTCCTGACTCATCCACACTCAACAGGCTAACCTGAACCGCACCACCGCAGGCACTGGAAAGATCCTGCGTGATCACTTCAGCGACCTGCTCCCCGGATGTATAGATTGCCTGGTTCAGTGAGTTCAGATAAAGCTTCAGCGATTTGGACTCTATGATCGATGGCGAAGCTGCAGGAAAGACAATTTTTGCCCAGGCCACCTGAGGCACGCCATTTGGCCGAAGCCAGGAAATCTCCCAGGCCTGCCAGAGATCCTCGCCAAACCATGGCCAGCGGCCATCTTCCAGGCCAAGGCGCCGACGGTTTTCCATCCGCGGTACAGGAAACAACAGGCTTGGATCATAGCTGTCCGGGTATTCGCTTGTCTTGCCAAGCGGCGCATCATTAAGTGCCATAACGGTTCCTGAAATCAGTGGCGAATGCCTTTACCACGCGCCAGCATTCGCAGGGCAATGAATGCCAGTATGGAGATGAAAAGCAGAATCATACCAAGAGAAACAAACGGATTAACGTCTGAAACTCCCAGAATCCCGTACCGGAAGCCATTGACCATATACAGGATAGGGTTCGCCATAGAAACGCCCTGCCAGAATCCGGGAAGAAGATCGATGCTGTAGAAAACACCCCCCAGATAAGTCAAAGGCGTTAAAACGAACGTAGGTACGATGGAGATATCATCAAACTTGGTCGCCAGCATGGCATTGATGAAGCCACCAAGGGCAAACAACGCTGAGGTAAGAAACACAGTCAGAACCATCATGGGCAGATTGTGGATCGACAACTGGGTAAACGCCAACGAGAGCAGCGTTACAATCAAACCTATCCCAAGCCCTCGGGCCATACCACCGGTCACATAGCCTGCCAGAATCACCCAGTTCGGCACTGGCGACACCAACAGCTCCTCAATACTGCGCTGGAACTTCATGGAGAAGAACGAAGACACCACATTTGCGTAGGAGCTTGTGATCACCGACATCATGATCAGGCCCGGTACGATGAATGACATATAGTCGAAGCCACCCATCTGCCCGATCCGCGAACCAATCAGGTTACCGAAAATAATGAAGTACAGGGTCATGGTAACCGCCGGCGGCAACAAGGTCTGCGCCCAGATACGGGTAAACCGGCGAATCTCCCGGACAACGATCGTACTGAATGCGGTAAAAATGGCGTGTGGTGTCATGCTACACCCTCCACTGACTGTCCCGAATCGGCTGCATTCTCCTCAACCATCCGGATAAACAGCTCCTCCAGTCGGTTTGCCTTGGTACGCATGCTGACCACCTTGATTCCCAGTTGCTCAAGCTGCACAAAGACCTGATTGAGCCCCAGGCCTTTTTCAACCTCCACTTCCAGCGCGCCTTCCCCGTCAAGCCGAGCGGGAAAACTGGTCAGTTCAGGAGCCACATCCAGCGGTTCCTCAGTGTCGAGAACGAAGGTCTCCACACTGAGCTGCTGAAGCAACGCCTTCTTGCTGGTATTCTTGAGGATCTTGCCGTGGTCGATAATGGCAATATTCCGGCAAAGGGCTTCCGCCTCCTCAAGGTAGTGAGTTGTCAGGATGATGGTGGTGCCCTGCCGGTTCATTTCTTCCAGAAAAGCCCACATCGAACGCCGAAGCTCGATATCAACACCGGCGGTCGGCTCATCGAGGATCAGCAGTTTGGGTTCATGGACCAGAGCCCGGGCAATCATCAGCCGGCGCTTCATTCCTCCAGACAGCATCCGGGCGGGAGTATCCCGCTTGTCCCAGAGACCAAGCTTTTTCAGGTACTTCTCAGCCGACGCATAGGCCTGCTTCAACGGAATTCCGTAGTAGCCGGCCTGGGTCGTCACGATATCAACAACCTTCTCGAACTGATTGAAGTTGAATTCCTGCGGCACCACACCGAGATTCAATTTGGCATCCGACAGATGGGTATCCGTATCGTATCCAAACACCCTGACCTTACCCTCGGTCTTGTTCACCAGGGAGCAAACAATACCAAGGGTGGTCGATTTGCCAGCCCCGTTGGGACCAAGCAAGGCAAAAAAGTCTCCCTCAGCAACATGGAGATCAATCCCCTTGAGAGCCTGAAACCCATCACCGTAGGTTTTAGTGAGTCCCTCAATTTCCAGTGCGTTGGTCATAAATCATCCCGGTTCGGTTAAAACGGCAATGAACGGGCTCAGCCGTCAGCCAGAAATTAGATTGCTATTTATTGTGACAAAGGCGCTGATTTCAAGGCCCCTGCCCGTCAATGCAGTTGCCGGGTAATAACGGAAACTGCGACAGGAATCCCGGCATAAGGCAGACCCCGCTCTTATAATGCGGTTACAACAACTTACAAAACGGGCCGCCGCACTCAGAGTGCGTGCACGCTGAATCAAAGGGATGTACGACCTATCATGAGACCCGCTCACCGCATCCGTATAACGTATACGCTGTTAGGAGCTCTGGCACTTTCTGGCTGCCTGGAAAACGACAGCGACTCCGGCGACGACACCAGCACTGGTCGTGTTAACTATAACGGGTTCAACGGCCTGACTTACCAGACGGCCAGCCAGGCGGGCACCACCAATGCCGATGGGCAGTTCCGCTATTACCCCGGCGAAACCCTGGTATTTCAGGTGGGAGACCTGCAGCTGGCCAGCGACGTGCCAGCACAGCAATACGTTACCCTGCTGGAATTCTTTGAAGCCACCCGCACATCCCTGCAATCAGCGATGGTGGATGACGAAGGTTTAAGTACCCATACACTGACCGAACAACAAGTACTGCAAAACACAACACTGATGAATCTCTCCCGATTCCTAATGCTTCTGAACTGGAACCAGAACGTTGCAGAAGGCGAAGGAATCGATATTCGTGACCGGGTTATCACCCAGCTGAATGCCGCCCTACCAAACCTTACAGCAGAGATTGATTTCAATGTCACCGAAGCCGAATTCACGGCTACCGATCCGATGTCTCCGGCTAATCAGCTTCTGGCCGCTATCTGCTTTTACCCGGAAGACGATGAGCTGTGTAATGAAGCTCCGACCCAGGAGGAAATCAATAACGCGCCTCCGCGGCCAGACAATGACGAGGATCGCGATCCGGATATCGAATACAGTGAAGATTTGCAGGCAAAAAAGGATCGGATCGAAAACGCTGTGCGCACAATGGAGGACATCGACGCAGACGATGCCCGGAATTATCTTTCAAGAGAACTGAAAGCAATCAGCACCACCGTCGCAAACCGCTATTTTCTCGATGACTACGAGGCCAGCCATCTATCCACAGATACAGATCTGCATCAGGTAACGATTCGAAAAATCGGGGGCTCCCCCTCTATTACAGAACTAGAGGCAATCAGCACCCGCCCCCACGATGTCCAGATCAATTCAACCGACTGGCAAAGCGGAGAGGTCGAGTATTTTGTAGCAGGCCCCACCGGTGGAGAGTCCGAACTTCTGCTCACTTTCCGCCCCGAACATACTTATCGGTGGGTGCGCAAACAGCTGCGGGTGATTATCCGCTAATCAACCGGGACAGGTTCCAGCGGGACTCAACACCAGTTACATCATAGGAAGACGGGTCCAGCCCTTCAGTGCCGTGCGGCAGGCAATCCCGAACCCGAACCGTCTCTGACGCTTCTTTACCGTCATTGTATCTCGCCAGATCAATGATCTTAGCGGTTTTCAGGGGTTTGCATGCGGTGTCTGTCATTACCATAACGCGAGGCCAAAGCCGGCGTTCGGGGGAATGTGAAACCACGATACCCCGCTGACCATCGGTCAGCTCAACCAGGCTGCCAGTCGGGTAGATACCAATTGCCTGGATGAAATTCTCAACCAGGTCTTCCTGAAACTCAATATTACGCATTTCGTAAAGCAGAGTTACCGCTTTTGCTGGCGTCATGGGTTCATTCTGAGAACGAGGTGCAATCAAGGTTTCGAAGAACTCCGCAATACCGGCCACCTTGGCCAGTAGCGGAATACGATCCCCCCGGACACCCTCGGGGAAACCAGATCCGTTGTGACGTTCACGATGCCCCTGAACCACACTGAGCACCGCTCGTGAGAGCCCGCTTCCCTCCAACATGGCAACACCACGACTGACATATCCGCGGTATATCAAATATTCCTCGGAATTCAACTGACCTTCCCGGGCCAGCAATTCGGCCGGCAGAGCAGTCTTGCCTACCTGCGACAGCAAACAGCCCAGACCAAGGTGATTCAGAAGCCCCTCATTCAAGCCAAGACGGCGCCCGCATACCAGCGCCCATACTGACGTGTTCAAGACGTGCCGGTACAGGTAGCTGTCACTAACGCGGGTGCGACTGAGCCATAATAAGGCATCGGGCTGGCGAATAACGCTACTCACCATTTTGCTCGTGATCTCAGCGATCGGCCTGATATCCGGCACGGCTTCGGTACGAAGGGTCTCGAAAAGCTGGTCCAACACCAGCTCCACATCATCAAGCAGGCGCTTGGACGCTTTCATTTCCTTTTTAAGGCTGGTGACGGTTTCGTAGGTTACCGGCTCACGAATGCTCAGCGGCGGCAATTGAAGCTGTTCTCGCCCACCACCACGTTTAGTCAGTGTCTTGCCAAACGCCTGCTTGCCACCACCTTTTACCGACTTCGATTCCCGCGTTTCCGCCTCGTCGACCATTACCCACTTGCAATGGGACACCAGGGCTCGGATATCGTCCTGCGAACGGATATGAAAACCCTGTATTGGAAACGGCGTCTGGTGCCACGGTCGGTCAAGATCAGACACGAACATGCCTACTACCAGATCATGTACTGCGACTTTTTTCTGCTGGACACCCACGGGGATACCTCACACAACCCATTCTTCGATGGATACCATTCTGACCGACTGGCCGGAAGACACAATTACAATATAGTATCGTCAAGTAACTCAAATGCGACAAAGCGTAACGCTAATATTCAACTGGAAACAGAATGTAGCAATGTGACAGCAGTCACACATTTTCGTCAAAAAGTGTCACTCAGCGTCACATACCGATTCATCGAATTCCGGCAATCTAGCTTGCATCGAACCGCGTGGCACCTTGCGAACATACACCGTATAAGGCACTGACGAGGCCCTCAGGTAATCGAAATTCAACGCTTCTGAACCCTGCCCCTCAGCGACAACCGAAGGCGTGCATGAAACCAGTAGCTCCAGTTTGTCACCCACCTCGGCAACACGGGCCGCAGGATCCGTCGGATTAATAGACACGCAGCGGATCTCTCCGGTTGCCGGCTCTTCCGTCCCGGCGACAAGATCCTTACCAGGCTGGCCACATGCACGAATGCCTTCGCCACAACTGGCCAGGTTGGCGTCATCGCCATCATGCAGACGCCAGATACGGTCGCTGCATTGTGTCTCCACTTTCACCGGCGTTGCCTTGTCTCCGGTCAGCCACCACCCCGGGTAATCAGCGCTCTGCCAGGACAGCCGCACCTGACGTGGTTCTCCTGACGAATTTTCCGCCGGGAACATCGCAAAGTGGGAGTAGTAACTGGCACAGCCCGACATAAGCGACAGCATCAGGCTTCCAATAACTGGCTTGTAGACTCGGGATAAGGCTGAAAGGATCATCTGGCGCATGCATTCCTGATGGTGACTCCCTGGGAAGGCTCATTATCCCTGGCAGGCATTTCAAATCCGCCGATCAGTCACCATTCTGGTCAAACTGAAGGCCATATCCATCATTGGTATTGCGTACGACCACCATTTCAAGCACCGGAGCGGAAACGGGTAGCCCCTGGACTTGCACGGTGACCTTATCACCCAGACTGGGGGTAAACGGCTCTGTGTCGACAACAACGAATACTCCGCCGTCGGAGATATCCCGGGTCGAGAATACGAACTCCCCCAGTTCGGCATGAACCACTTTTACTTTCGCACTCATGGCAGTGCGTATGTGCTCTCTTCGATCGTTCTCATCCATCTGACGATTCCACTACTTTTCACATAGTTTTTATAGTCTTCTGAAGCATAACACCATTTCCAGAGAAATATGCCAACGGAGATATTGACTGTACGCTTAATAGAAATGAGAATGGTTGACGTTTTTAAACGCCTGCCAATCTCAACGCAGGCAAATCATTACTGGAAATACCTGAAAGGATAGGATTATGCGAATGAAACTGGCAGCGACCGCAGCAATCGCCCTGACAGCCATGCCTATGGCGGCCTCTGCAGACGGCGAGGTTAACATCTACTCCTACCGCCAAGCATACCTTCTCGAACCCCTCCTCAATGCATTTGAGGAAGAAACCGGCATCCAGAGCAATGTGGTATTTGCCAAAAAGGGTCTCGCTGAACGCCTGGAGCGTGAAGGTCGCAACAGCCCTGCCGATGTCGTCATGACGGTAGATATTTCCCGTCTGAATGACCTGGTAGAGCGTGACCTGGTTCAGCCTGTGAAAAACGACACCCTGGAAGAGAACATCCCGGACAATCTGCGTCATCCAGAAGGTAAATGGTTTGCACTGACCAGCCGTGGTCGCCTGATCTTCGTTTCAAAGGATCGCGTTGAGGAAGGCGAGATTACCACTTACGAACAACTGGCAGACGACAAGTGGGATAACAGAATCTGTACTCGCAGCGGCAAACATCCCTACAACATCGCCCTGTTCTCCTCCATGATCGCCCACCACGGTGAGGCTGAGACAGAGAAGTGGCTGGAAGGCCTGAAGGACAACCTGGCCCGCAAGCCTCAAGGTGGCGATCGTGACCAGATCAAGGCTATCGCAGAAGGCGTTTGCGACATTTCCATCGGTAACAGCTACTACTACGGCAATATGCTCAAAGATGAGAACCAGCGTCCGGTTGCAGAGCAGGTTCGCCTTGTGTTCCCGAACGCCGAAGGCCGGGGAACCCATGTGAACATCAGCGGCATTTCCCTGACCAAAAGCGCGCCAAATCGCGAGAACGCCATCAAACTGATGGAGTTCCTGTCATCGCCTGAAGCCCAACGCATTTATGCCGAAGCGAATACCGAGTACCCGGCGAACCCGGACGTAAAGCCTGCCGGATTGGTTGCCGGATGGGGTGATATTCACCCGGATGACCTCTCACTGCAGGAAATTGCCGACAATCGCAATGCGGCAGTCAAGCTTGTTGACCGCGTCGACTACGACGGCGAATAAGGGTCAGTGGTGAGGGTGGTTCCGCCACCCTCACCGGCCGACAGGCATACGGCGGGGTAAATCGTTCATGGCCCCAGCCATTGCAGGCGTCGGGCGACGTGACTACAATCTCCAACCTTCAAAGGGAAAGACCCTCCATCCAGACACAGGAACACTATGAGCGAGGCCGCAACCAGCATTAACCCCGGGCTATCCCAGCCCCTGCTGGCAAAACGCACCTCCCCCAGATGGATGATCAGCGCCCTGCTGACCACCGCCATTGTGGTACTTCCGGTGTTCTCAGTCGTTTTCCTGGCGTTTTTTCCTGAAGAGAACATCTGGCCCCATCTGATCGAAACAACCCTACCGCGCTACCTGACAACGACCATCAAGTTAATGATTGGTGTCGGTGCCCTGACCCTCGTCATCGGTCTTGCCTCTGCCTGGGCGGTCACCATGTGCGAATTTCCCGGGCGCAAATTCTTCGAATGGGCCATGTTACTGCCGTTTGCTGTGCCGGCTTACGTCATAGCCTATGTCTACACGAGCCTCCTCGACTATGCCGGGCCAGTACAGGGCGCGCTCAGGGATCTCTTCGGCTGGACCACTGCAGCCGACTACTGGTTTCCGGAAATACGCAGCCTTGAAGGCGCCACCCTCATGATCGGGCTGGTCTTGTATCCTTATGTTTACCTGCTAGCCCGGGCCGCCTTCCTGGAACAGTCGCCTTCTCTCTTTGCGGTGAGCCGTAGTCTCGGCCATTCGGCACTTAGTACCTTTTTCAAGGTGGTTCTGCCCATAGCCCGACCAGCGGTTGCCGTAGGCCTTTCACTGGTACTCATGGAAACGCTGAACGATTTCGGGACGGTGGATTTCTTTGCGGTACAGACTCTCACAGCGGGCCTGTTCGACACCTGGATGAACCTGGGAAATCTTGGCGGCGCAGCCCAGATTGCCACCACCATGCTGATCTTCGTTGTTATTCTGGTTACCCTGGAACGCTACTCCAGGCGGCGCCAGCAACAATTCGCCGCCCGTGACAACCGAGAACCGATCCGACGCTTCACCATGTCATTTCCCCGCCAGATGGTTTGCATCGCTGTATGCGCATTGCCGGTGGTATTCGGATTCGTTATTCCCGGCGTCACACTTGGGATCTATGCCTGGGAATATTTTGGTGAAAGCTGGACGCCCGACTTCGTTCGGAATACTTTCAACAGCTTGTTCCTTTCAGGCACCGCCGCACTTACGACCATTTTGATCGGCGTCACCCTTGCTTACAGCCGCCGCCTCCACAATACAAAAGGTATGCAGGTCCTTATGCGCCTGTCCAGCCTTGGCTATGCCATGCCCGGAGCAGTGCTGGCGGTGGGCGTTATTGTACCACTGGCAGGTTTTGATAATTGGCTTGATAGCCTGATGCGAGATGCCTTCGGGATCAGTTCAGGCCTGCTACTGAGCGGTTCAGCATTTGCATTGGTGTTTGCCTATACCGTTCGGTTCCTGGCGGTTTCCGCCGGCAGCGTCGAAAGCGCACTGCAAAAGATTACACCGAGTATGGACATGGCGTCCCGATCCCTGGGGCATAGCCCAGGCAAGACTCTGGTTCGGGTTCATCTGCCAATGCTCAGAGGTACGCTGGTTACAGCGGCTCTGGTTGTGTTCGTGGACTGCATGAAGGAATTACCGGCGACCCTGATATTAAGGCCATTCAATTTTGAGACACTGGCCACCTATGTGTACCAGTTTGCGTCTGATGAGCGTCTGTATCATAGCGCCCTTCCGGCCCTGATAATCGTCCTGGCAGGCATAGTTCCAATCATTCTGATGAGCCGCTCAATCTCCAACAGTCGCTCAATCGCCTGATACGTCAGACGATTATCGAGACGCCACATCCTTGACCACAAAACGCCCCTGGAATACGGCAACAGGGTCACCTTCAGGCATGGTTTTCGGCTCGCCGCAGAACACCTCGGCGGTCAGATCCAGCCGACCCTTGCCATGCCTGGCAAGGCTTCTGCGAAAACGCTCCGGTATTTCATCACCCGGCAGACGGCAGATGACATAGAAATCAGAGGTAACCGGTTCAAGATAGTCGATATTCCCGTTCTGAACGACCACACCTCCCTTTAACCCAAGATCCGACAATGCAAGCTCAGTCAGTCCCCAGGCTGCAGTGACCGCCGCCGAGTATACGCTTCCTCCGAAACCGGTACCCTGATGGTTACTGTTAGGCTCCAGAGGTGCGCTAAGCAACAACGAATGGCCATCCCACGAATGCAATTGAATAGCCAATGCCCGAGAAAGGGGAATCTCGTCGTAGATACGTTTCTGGAAAAGGGACAGCTGGCTCATAACATCCTCCTGACATCTCTCCAGTCTAGGCTGGCTTCCCTCTTTTCCCTATGCGACTTATGTCGGTTTTCATCACGAAAAAGCCCGGCAGTGCCGGGCCAGAAGTTCCTCATCTGTCCTGCCAGGAATTACTGCCAGATAACAGGCTGACGCTGGGCATACCAGTGGTCGACTTTCTCCTGATAGGCGTCCTCAACCACGTTACGCTTCAGCTTCATCGTTGGTGTAAGAAAGCTGTTTTCAATCGACCATTCGTCGCTGACTACGGTGATGAACGCCAGCTGCTCATGAGGATCCACCGTCTTGTTCACATCAGCAATAAGCTGCCTGAAGCTTTGCTCGATCTCCTGACGAAACGCCTCATCCGCCATCTTCGGGCGAATCTCCTCACCCAGCATGACCAGCGCGTGAGGTTGAGTCTGATTGGCCCCCGAGACGCACACCATTTCAATGGCGTCGTGAGACATCAGGCGGTTCTCGATGGGCGCAGGCGCAATGTACTTGCCTTTACTGGTCTTGAAGATTTCCTTGATGCGGCCGGTTATCTTGAGTCGGCCCATTTCATCAATCTCGCCCTTGTCACCAGTCTTCAGGAAACCGTCCTCGGTAAAGGTTTCCCGGGTTTTCTCCTCATCCTTGTAGTAGCCCATCATGGTGGCCGGACTCTTGATCTGAATCTCACCTTCAGGGCTGATGCGGGTTTCAACACCCGGCATGGATTCACCCACGTACCCGGTTCTCGAGCGGCCCGGTTTACTCATGTGAGAATAGGCAAAATTCTCGGACATGCCGTAGCCTTCCAGCAACTCCAGGCCGAGGTTGCGATACCAGTCCAGAACATCGCTTGCCAGTGGCGCGGAACCGCTGCCAGCCAGCTTGACCCTGTCCAGACCGAGGCCCTTGAGAATCTTCTTCTTGATCAATTTGTTCACTACCGGAATCTTCAGCAACCGGTCCAGCTTTTTCTTCGGCAGCTTCTGAAGAACGCCGTGCTGAAATTTCACCCACAACCGCGGCACCGACAGGAACAACGTCGGCTGCGCCCTCTGCAGATCCTTCACGAAGGTATCCAGAGACTCGGCAAAATACAGCTCGAAACCGGCATACAACGATGCCAGTTCCACAAAAGTACGCTCGAATACGTGGGCCAGCGGCAGATAAGACAGCATGCGTTCGTCGGAACCCACACCCAGCACCTCCATACCTCCCTCTGCTGCATAAGCCATGTTGCCAAAGCTGAGCATTACACCCTTGGGTTTACCGGTACTTCCAGAGGTATAAACGATCGTGGCCAGTTCATTGGCATCACGCTGAACGCTTTCAGTCAGCGGGGGATACCTGGACACGATATCGTCCCAGGTTTCAAAATCGTTGGACGGGCTCAGGGGGAAGGAAATACAGCGTACCGACTCTGGAACACCGGGTTTCATCATATCCCAGTCATCCAGTTTGCCAACAAACACCACCTCACACTCGGCGTGGTTAAGGATGTACTTGACGGTATCCCCATTCAGCGTGGGGTAGAGTGGAACAGAAATGTGTCCAGCCATCCAGATAGCCCAATCCGTCATGATCCAATGGGCGCAATTTTTGGAGATAAGACCAATCCGACTTTTTTCCGGGAGGTTCAGGGACTTCAGATAAGACGCCATACGCCTTGCTTCATCCACCGCCCGGCCCCAGGTATATTCAACCACCTCCCCGCCGCCGACAGGCTGGGTCATGTAGAGGGAGTTCTCCTTGGCCTTCTCCCAGTGATAGACCATATCAAGGGGAAGTTTGTTTGTTGTGTCCATGGATCTTCCTTGCAGTTCGTTATTTGAGTTATAGACAACTGATCATTAGACTTTTGTAGGGTATTTCAACTTAACATGAGCCGTCAAAGCGTGACACATGCAAATTGAATATCAGCTACACGGATCACAACCCGGGCATCATGTGACACCACATCCCCTACCCCCTAGCCCCTGTGCCTGTGGTAAACTTTCGCGCCTTCAGAACTGAAATATTCCAGTTAACCTACCCGGAGATGGGCATATGGCCAAAACAACCCTGCGCACACTTCTCGGCGCCACGCTGCTGGCACTGACAACCCTCGTTCAGGCACAGGAGCCCCGTGTTGTTGCCATCACACAGATTGTGGAGCACCCGGCACTGGACGCAGTCTACCAGGGCGTTAAAGACGAGCTCGCCGAACACGGATTCGAAGAAGGTAACAATCTTGAAGTCATGCACGAAAGTGCCCAGGGCAATTCAGCCATCGCATCACAGATCGCCCGCAAGTTTGTCGGTGAAAGCCCTGACGTTATCGTTGCAATCGCCACTCCGTCTGCCCAGACGGTTGCTGCCGCTGCGCGCAAAACGCCCGTCATTTTCTCTGCGGTCACTGACCCACTTGGAGCCAAGCTGGTAAGCAACCTGGAAGCTCCGGGTGCCAACATCAGCGGCGTGAGTGACATGCTCCCCATAGACAAGCATCTGGACATGCTCCAACGCATCATGCCGGACGCCAAGCGCATTGGTACCGTTTACAATCCGGGTGAGGCCAATGCCGTTTCCCTCGTGGAGTTGCTGGAAGAACGTCTGGATGCCCGCGGCCTTGAACTGGTCAAGGGCGCTGCCACTAAAACGTCCGAGGTTCTGGGTGCCGCACGCTCCCTGGTTGGCAAGGCGGACGCGATTTACCTGACCACGGACAACACTGTCATCAGTGCCGCCGAGGCAGTTATTTCCGTTGGTGAGCGCGCGGGCATTCCAGTATTTGCAGCAGATACCGCCACCGTAGAACGCGGCGCTGTCGCTGCCCTGGGCTTTGACTACTACGATCACGGTCGCCAGACCGGTGCCATGGTTGCTCGGGTACTGAACGGTGAGAACCCCGGCGACATTGCTGTCGAAACCATGGAGAAGCTGGACCTTTTCGTAAACCCTGCCGCTGGCGAGCGCATGGGCATCTCACTGTCGGATGAAGTGATCGCGGATGCCGAAAAAGTAATCGATAGCTCCAAGTAATCCCTGAACCCTCACGGGCGGCTCCCCTCCGGGGCCGCCCGCTTTTATTACTGGTGATACCCAACCATGTTGAGTGACATTGCCCTTTATGGTGCCGTCGAGACAGGACTGATCTACGGCCTCGTCGCCTTCGGCATTTATCTTTCCTTTCGGGTGCTTGATTTTCCGGATCTCACCGTCGATGGCAGCTTCCCTTTGGGCGCTGCCGTGGCCGCAGTATTGATCATTGAGGGCTGGAACCCCTGGTTGGCCACTGGCTGCGCTGTGATGGCCGGCATGGCCGCCGGTGCCGTTACAGCGTTGTTGAATGTAAAACTCAACATTCTCAATCTGCTGGCCTCCATTCTGACCATGATTGCGCTCTATTCCGTCAATCTGCGCATTATGGGGCGGCCGAACGTTGCCCTTCTGACCGAAGAAACCGTTCTGACGCCCTGGTACGATCTGGACCTGGCCTACCATCAGGTGCCGGTGCTGCTGTTCGTTATTGTGGTTTTTATTGCCCTGCTCCTGTTGTGGCGCTTCATGAAATCCGAAACCGGCCTGGCGATGCGTGCTACTGGTGCCAATGCGAGAATGGCAAGAGCCCAGGGCATTGCAACCGGTGCCATGATCGTACTTGGTGTCGCCGTTTCCAACGGCCTCGTTGGCCTTGCCGGTGCTCTTTTTGCCCAGAGCCAGGGCGCCGCCGACGTCACCATGGGCGTAGGTGTGATCGTCATTGGTCTGGCATCCCTGATCGGCGGTGAAGCCGTAGTGACACCATCGACTGTGGTCCGCGCCCTGATTGCCTGTGTGGTGGGGGCGATTATCTATCGACTGGCCATCGCTTTTGCGCTGAACGCCGATTTCCTTGGCCTGCAAGCGCAGGATCTCAATCTGATTACCGCTGTTCTGGTAACTCTGGCTATCGTTTTGCCCGGCGTACGCTCATCCATTGCCGGCAAACTTTCCCGCAACAAGGCCTGAGGAGGCGACATGATCAGTGCAACCGATCTCCGGCTTACGTTCGGCAAAGGGACACCGCTGGAAAACCCCGCACTCCGGGGTATGAGCCTGACCGTTAATCAAGGCGAATTCGTCACCGTGATAGGCAGCAACGGTGCAGGCAAGTCCACCTTTCTGAACGCCCTTGCCGGCGAAGTGCTGGTAGACAGCGGCCAGATCATCGTGGACAACCTGGACGTTACGAAGCTGCCCACCCACAAACGCGCCGGACGAGTTGCCCGGGTTTTCCAGGATCCGTTGGCAGGTACCTGCGAAGGGCTGAGCATTGAGGAGAACCTGGCGCTGGCCATCAAGCGCGGCCAACGACGGGGCCTGACATCCGCGGTTAAAAAGCAGTACATGGAAAAGTTCAGGGACAGCCTCTCGTCCCTGAATCTCGGCCTGGAGAAACGCCTCGGAGATAAGATGGGCCTTCTTTCAGGCGGACAGCGTCAGGCTGTCAGCCTGTTAATGGCGAGCCTGACGCCTTCCAGCATCTTGCTTCTGGACGAGCACACCGCCGCTCTGGACCCCAAAACCGCCGCTTTCGTGCTGGAACTCACCACCAAGATCATCGAAGAGCAGAAACTCACGGCTCTGATGGTGACCCACAGCATGAAGCAAGCGCTGGAAGTCGGCAGCCGTACGGTGATGCTGCATCAGGGCCAGGTTGTATTCGATATCGAAGGCCGGGACCGAGAAGGCCTGGAAGTGAAAGATCTGCTCGGCCTGTTCGAAAAACAACGTGGTCTGGAAGTTGATGACGACAGCCTCTTACTGGGCTAAAACGACGGGGCCTGATTGGCCCCGTTGCCCTTCCCACCATTTCATTTCGTAAATTACGGACTGAAATTGATCAAATCCCTCTTGACATACTCTCCTTAGAAAAACACTAGATGTAGTGTTTTTGAGTCTTGAATCCCAAACCGCTGTTTTGGAATATATTTCCCGGTTTCAAGCCTCGTTTGATTGATTTTCTTTGCCCGGTCGTCTTTATCAATAGTTGCGCCCTTCTTCACAGACCACTATATCCTGTTATACTTCCTTCATATTCAACCTATATATAGTGGTTAAAAAGAAAACAGACCCAAAGCCAATCAAACGTTTTTACGGGGTATGGCGCCGTCAGCACAAGGTCTGGCGCCGTTAAAAGAAGACATATCGGAAGACAGAGGGTGGAAATGAGCGCTAAGGCACAGGCAGTGGTAACGACAATCCCGATGCAGGAAGCTTCGATCGACATCTGGCACAGCAAATACCAGTTGAAGACCAAGACCGGCGAACCCGTAGACAAGAACATCAACGCGACCTACGAGCGAGTTGCCAAAGCCCTGGCTGAGGTGGAAAACAAAGCAGTTCGCACAGAGCACATGAAAAATTTCATCTGGGCTCTGCAGAACGGTGCCATTCCTGCCGGCCGCATCACCTCGAACGCTGGTGCCGAAGCGCACAAGCCGGCAACATCTACCATTAACTGTACCGTTTCCGGCACCATTCAGGATTCCATGAATGACATCCTGGAAAAGAATCACGAAGCCGGGCTTACCCTCAAAGCAGGCTGTGGTATCGGTTATGAGTTCTCGACTCTGCGTCCAAAAGGTGCCTACGTAGCTGGCGCCGGAGCCACCACCTCCGGCCCGTTGTCCTTCATGGATATCTTCGATCGCATGTGTTTTACCGTATCGTCTGCCGGCGGCCGCCGGGGCGCCCAGATGGCTACGTTCGATGTACACCACCCTGACATCATCGACTTCATCCAGGCCAAGCGCGAAGACGGTCGCCTGCGCCAGTTCAACCTGTCACTCCTGATCACCGAAGACTTTATCGAGGCCGTTCGCAACGGCGACGACTGGCACCTCTCCTTCCCTGTTACCCAGAAGGAAGTGGAAGACGAGAAGCTGGATCTGAGTGACGAGAGCCAGTTTGTGTACCGTGATTTTCCGGAACAGAAGGGTTATGTGATCAACGATGAAGGCAAGGTTGCCTGCCGCATCTATCGCACCCTGAAAGCCCAGTTCATCTGGGACACCATTATGACCAGCACCTACGACTACGCCGAGCCGGGCTTTATCCTGATCGACAAGGTCAACCAGATGAACAATAACTGGTTCTGCGAGGATATCCGCGCCACCAACCCGTGCGGTGAGCAGCCTTTGCCCCCGTATGGCAGCTGCCTGCTGGGCTCGGTAAACCTGACCAAGTTCGTTGACTACCCGTTCACCGACAAGGCGAGCTTCAACTACGAGAAATATCGCAAGGTGGTAGGCATCTTCACCCGCATGCTGGATAACGTAGTAGAAATCAACGGTCTGCCGCTGGCCGAGCAGCGCCATGAAATCACCTACAAGCGCCGCCACGGCATGGGCATCCTGGGCCTGGGTTCCACTCTCGCAATGCTGCGCATGCCCTACGGTTCTGACGAGTCCGTAGAGTTCACCGAAGAAGTCGTGCGTGAAATGGCCGTGGAAGGCTGGCGCCAGTCCCTCTCTCTGGCAGAGGAAAAAGGCGTGGCACCAATCATGGACGACGAATTTGAAGTTACCCCCAAGATGCTGGGCAAATGCCCGCAGCTGTCTGAAGACGGCTACAAACTGGGCGACAAGATCAAAGGCCGTATCCTGCACGCCAAGTACAGCAAGTACATGCAGCAGATTGCCAACGTAGAACCAAAACTGGTGGAAGAACTGGCCGAGAAAGGTGGCCGCTTCACCCACCATACCTCCATAGCCCCAACGGGTACCATCAGTCTGTCTCTGGCCAACAACGCCAGTAACGGCATTGAGCCCAGCTTCTCGCACCATTATGCGCGCAACATCATTCGCGAAGGCCGGAAAACCAAAGAAAAGGTTGACGTATTCTCCTTCGAACTGCTGGCCTACCGTCACCTGGTGAATTCCGGCGCCATGCCATTTTCCGAGGAGGAAGATAAAAAACTGCCTTCCTACTTCACGACTTCCGACGACGTGACGCCGGCGCAGCACGTAGATATTCAGGCTGCTGCCCAGAAATGGGTGGATTCCTCGATTTCCAAAACCGCAAACGTTCCGACAGACTTCGACTATCAGGACTTCAAAGGTATTTACCTCTATGCCTATGACAAGGGCCTGAAGGGGTGCACCACGTTCCGCTTCAATCCGGAAGCCTTCCAGGGCGTACTGGTTAAGGAAAAAGACCTGGAGAACACAATGTACGAGTTCACCCTGGACGACGGCAGCAAGGTCACCCTTAAGGGCAATGAACAGGTAGAGTACGACGGCGAAATCCACAACGCCGCCAACCTGTTTGACGCGCTGAAAGAAGGCACCTACGGCAAATATTGATCCGGGAACCGAGACAGGACAACGAACATGACAGTTAAAATCAGCAACAAAATCGTCGGCTACCGGGTAAAGAAAGCCGACCCGGAAACGACGACCGAACACCAGGCGCCGTTGCAGCCAGAATCCAAGCCCGTTCAGATGAACGAATACATCGAACGGCCGGATTTCCTGCTGGGTACCACCTACAAGATCAAGCCGCCGGTGGCCGAGCATGCGATGTACATCACCATCAACGACATCCTGCTCAACGAAGGTACCGATCACGAGAGTCGGCAGCCTTATGAAGTG
Source organism: Marinobacter sp. F3R08 (assembly GCF_018860425.1). Lineage (GTDB taxonomy): Bacteria > Pseudomonadota > Gammaproteobacteria > Pseudomonadales > Oleiphilaceae > Marinobacter. The sequence continues at coordinate 105,783 of NZ_JAHKPI010000008.1, forward strand.
TTCATCAACTCCAAGTCGATGGAACACTTCCAGTGGGTTATCGCCCTCACCCGCGTAATCTCCGCAGTATTCCGTAAGGGTGGCGACGTAACCTTCCTGGTGGAAGAGCTGCGCAGTGTTTACGATCCCAACGGCGGCTATTTCAAAAAAGGTGGCGTGTTCATGCCCTCGCTGGTCGCTGAGATCGGCGCCGTGATCGAGAAGCACCTGAAGGCCATCGGCCTGCTGGAAAACGAGGAAATGAGCGAAACTACCAAACGTATCCTCGCAGAGAAGCGCGCCGAGTTCGAAGCCAGCCAGACCACGGCCACGAACGACGAGAAAGCCAGCGACTATCCTGCCAATGCCACCATGTGCGGCAAGTGCAACACCAAGGCCGTGATCGTGATGGACGGATGCGCGACTTGCCTGTCCTGCGGCGACAGCAAGTGCGGTTGAAGTAATGACCTGCAATGAGTGACGAGAAGGCCCGGAGCGAGAACTTCGGGCCTTCTTGTTTGTGGTGGAACCCTATCGATTGATCAAAAAGTGGCCGAAACTACTTTTCTTAATCACTAAGATTCATTTGGGCCATCTGGAATGGGAGCAATTTCCTGTCGTTGACTAATGTCACAACGTCGAGCTCATCAATGAGGCCAGGATTCAAGTACTGGTACGTCCACAGATAATCGAACCCGTTGTTTTCCGCCTCATATCTATCCGATAATATACGAACGTTTGTAATACCGGCCATACGGATCGCCATATAACAGAGAGCGCAAGGCTCTCCTGAAGCAATCAGAGTGGCTCCTGTTACAGAAACGCATTTTTCATTCCTTGAAGCCGCTCTTATCGCCTGGATTTCAGCGTGGGCAGTACAATCCAGATGCTTGGCAACCTGATTTACCCCCTTGCCAACCACTTCTCCATTCTGATTGACGATTACAGCGGAAAACGGCAAACCTCCCACTTTTACGTTGCTGATAGCCAAATCAATCGCGTTTTCTCCACACGTTTCGAGAAGCTCTTCGTCAATACCCTCACACATTGGTGACCTCAGTTTTTGACAATGAAGCCTGGGCTGAAAGACTCAGTTCTGAAGCAAGCCCCTCGGCTCGGTCTTTTGCGTTGGCTACTGAAATGCGGTGTCTCTCGTCGCCAAATTCCTGGTATTCGGCGGCAATCTCGTAAATTGTGTCCACTCCAAGATATTTACTTAACGTTCTGAGGTGCGGCACCAGGTGACCAGACGCCTCTCTTATTCCTCCTTTTTCAAAACCAAACTCTCCGCTGGAAGTCACTATGATCAATGTCTTACCGGAGAGTAGGGACTGCAGCGGGAAGTCCCCTCGTGCGAGATCAAAATCAAACGTTTTGTCGATACGTACGATCTGATCGAACCACGCTTTTAGCTGAGCCGGCATACCATAGTTATACATGGGTGAGGAGATCAGGATAACGTCGGCCGCTGACACCTCAGCGATCAGTGTATCGGAGAGTGCCAGTGTCTCTTGCTGTGCCGGGGTCCTTTTATCCTCAGGGGTAAACACCGCGCCAATCCAATCCTGGGTAATGAAAGCAGGTGGACTCACCCCAACATCACGATAGATATACTCATCTTCAGGCCGGTTCTGTTTCCATGTATCAATAAACCGACGAGCAATATTCTTCGATATGGAATCGTGATCCGGGTTCGGGTTGGTAGCGGCTCTAACGCTTGAATCAATGTGTAATAATGTGCTCATGTTCATTGCCTTGGTTGATTGATGACAGGAGCTAGTTTGTGGCGCGGAATGGACTTCCGCAAACGGAAAAATTACACTTTCAGATGAATTTAACTCATCCAAACGCTCATGAACTAGTGATCGACCTGGAGATTCACATTGCAGGTGTCATTACAGGCGCTGAAAGCATTCGAGTCGGCTGCCCGCCGGGGAAGTTTCAAGTTGGCGGCTGAAGAACTTTCGCTGACGCCGACAGCCATCTCACACCACATTGGCAACCTGGAAAGCCGGTTGAATGTGAGCCTGTTTCATCGGCAGGGGAGGCGGATCTCCTTGACCGGAACGGGTGTCAGATTAGCCAAAGCGACCTCGGAAGGGTTTCGGAAAATTGACAGCGCTTTAGAAGAGGTGATGAAGGCTGGCAATACGGTCAGGGTGACGACGACATCGTCGTTAGCAGCTATGGTGCTAATTCCCTCTCAGCACGAATTTGAACAAGCCAACCCCGATATTACTATGGAAATTTCGACCGGCGAGTCGGTCGACAGCCAATCCTATATTATTCCCGTTCGGCTTGGTGATACCTCAGTCGCTGAGGATTCGGATGTCATTCGATTTGAGTCATTCAATGCATTTGGTGCTATTGGAATGACGCCCCCCTCTTGGGCAAACGAACCTATCACTCTTTTTAGCACGGAGTGGAAAAATAAATCGTTACCGGCTCCTCCCCTAGCCGCCTGGTTAGAAAAAAATGGACTGGAGGGAGCCAATATTCAACTCAAAACGTTTGACCAGGAGCTTTTCGGAATCCAGCAGGCTATGGCAGGAAATGGGCTTGCGTTCTGTTCTACAACGCTCGCCCAAAGGCTTTTAAAAGCCGACGTTCTACAGCAATTCGAAACCCAATCGGTCAAATCAGACTTGTGCTATTACGTTCCGGGTAAGGATAGCTTCGAAACGAGGAGCGCGGCCAAATTCTTGCATTGGATCGAAGATATTTTGAATCAATAGCTACCGCCATCACCCTGGCGCTTATACTGAATAGCAAACCACTAGGGAAGCGCCATGGAACCCGAATCAACAACCTTGAGCATGACCGTCCTGATGACGCCGGACAAAGCCAATTTCTCCGGCAATGTGCACGGCGGCACCCTGCTAAAATACCTGGATGAAGTTGCGTACGCATGTGCCAGCCGTTACGCGGGCACGTATGTCGTCACCCTGTCCGTCGACCAGGTGATGTTTCTTCAACCCATCCACGTTGGCGAGCTGGTCACCTTTCTGGCCAGTGTCAATTACACCGGTCGTACCTCCATGGAGATCGGCATCAAGGTGGTTACCGAGAACATCCGTGACAAATTGGTTCGCCACAGCAACAGCTGCTTTTTTACCATGGTGGCGGTTGATGACAACGGCAAAGCCGTCGCAGTGCCTAAGCTGGATCCACGCACCGATGATCAGATCCGTCGATTTGCCAACGGTAAGGAGCGCCGCGCCATTCGTGCCGAACTCGAGGAGCGCTACAGAGCGCTTCATAAAAAGTGAGATCCGCACCCAAGAAGCGCCACAAGCATTGTTGGTGCCGGCCTGTTGGTTCTGCAAACCTGATTTTGATACGGAATACGCGCCCGTGTTTTTAGTCGTGCGAGGAGAACACGAGATCAAACCGGCTCAACAAAGGAGTACATTTGAATATTTACAGGACGCCCTAGAGGAAAATCCCTGTGCCTGAACTTAAAACCGTCGGCCTTTTTCTCGTCACCGCCGTCGCTGAAATCGTTGGCTGTTATCTGCCCTATCTTTGGCTTCGCGAAGGGAAAAGTATCTGGCTGTTGTTACCAGGAGCACTGAGCCTCGCAGCATTTGCCTGGTTGCTCTCTTTGCACCCCACCGCTGCTGGGCGGGTGTATGCCGCCTATGGCGGTGTTTATATCTTCATGGCCATTATCTGGCTTTGGGCTGTTGATGGCATCAGGCCAACCCTCTGGGATCTTGTGGGTTCCGGCGTCGCTTTGCTGGGCATGGCTATCATCATGTTTGCGCCTCGCACCACGTAGGCAGTACCGAAGCGCCTTGCCCCTATCACGGGTGTCCAGACAATCCCGACAGTTATCGATACCTTGCCTCCTCAACTATACTGATTCTTGACGAATGCCAAGGAGGAATGGAAATGAACAGGATCGCAATCACTGTATTGTCAGCACTGTTAATCTCACCACTACATGCATTTGCAAAGGACATGATGTCGGACGCACCGGCCAACGCCGAAGTGTATTTCGTCCAGCCAGCCGATGGTGCAACCGTCGATAAAACCTTCAAAGTCGTGTTCGGTCTTCGGAATATGGGCGTCGCACCTGCCGGCGTCGAGAAAGCAGGCACCGGCCACCACCATTTGCTGATCGATACCGATATACCCTCCGATTTGAGCAAGCCACTGCCGGCCACAGATCAGGTCAAACATTTCGGTGGTGGGCAAACTGAAACAGAAATAACACTGGCGCCCGGCAAGCACACCCTGCAGCTGTTACTGGGCAATTATGCTCACGTGCCACATCGTCAGCCGGTTGTCTCGGAGCAGATCACGGTTACGGTCGAATAACCAGGTACGGAAAGGGTTAAAAAATGGCTGGGGAAGCGGGTCCAACAACTCCCCCAGCCAGCGCCACGCCTGTGGCGACTTGCTATCGCACTTTAGAAAGAAACTTCTGGGTAAGCGGGTTTTGCGGATCAGTAATCACCTGTCTGGCTTCGCCAATTTCCGCAATAACGCCCTGATGGAAATACGCCACACGATCAGACACATCCCGTGCGAAACCCATTTCATGGGTTACACAGATCATGGTCATCCCCTCTTCCGCCAGCAGACGCAGGGTATCCAGTACCTCGCCGACCAGCTCCGGGTCGAGCGCCGAGGTGACCTCATCGAGCAACATATAGTCAGGCTTCATCGCCAGAGCACGGGCAATCGCCAGGCGTTGCTGTTGGCCGCCAGACATTTTGGTGGGGTATACGTCGAACTTGTCACCCAGACCAACATGCTCCAGTTCCTTCTTGGCGATTTCAATCGCTTCGTCCTTGCTCATTTTCTTGACGATCTGAGGAGCAAGTGCCGCGTTCTCCAGGACCGTCATGTGAGGGAAAGAATTCCACTGCTGGAAGACCATCCCCAGTTTCTGACGCAACTTGTCCTTGTTGGTTTCCTTGGCATGGACATCGACATCATCAACGAGGATCTTGCCCTTGTTGATACTTTCAATCGCATTAATGCAATACAGAAGAGTCGACTTACCGCTGCCGGAGCCCCCGATAACGCTCACGACTTCGCCTTTTTTTACATCCAGGCTGACGCCTTTCAGTACTTCAAGATCTCCAAAGGACTTATGGACATTCTGGACGCTGATCATATTGCCATTTTCCTCTCAACATACCGGCCGTAATGGGACAACGGGTATGAAATAATGAAGTAAAAGATACCAACCCCTATCAGAATCTCGAGCGGTTGCTGGGTGCGTGAGATAAGTTGTTCTGACGTGCGCAGCAATTCCATGTAACCGATAACCGAGACCAGGGCCGAGTCCTTGATCACACTCAGTGCAACACCCAGCCAGGACGGGAACACGGCCCGCAAACCAATGGGTAACCGGATATGGTAGATGGTTTGCCACTTGGTCATTCCCAATGAGCGGGCAGCTGTCTGCATCGAGGGGCTCACGCTTTCAAAGCCACTACGGAACACTTCACTCATAAAGGCCATGGTGTACAACGAAAGCACGATTGATCCCGCCACAAACGGCGCCAATGGGCTCCCCATCGCACCGACAAGCGTAGAAAACAGGATCAGCTGGATGATCAGGGGCACACTTCTCAGAACGTCCAGCACACTGCCAAACAGTATATTGACCGTCTTGTTACTCTCAGCACGGGCAAAACCGACGATCAACCCCAGAAAGGTGCCCACCAGAATGGCAACAACAGAGATAGTGACGGTATTCCAGATACCGGTCAGAATTAAGCCGCTATCGCTCCAGGACAAGGGTGTGAATAAGGAGTTCATCAGATTTCCCCCTTGAAGAGTCTGCGAGCAAGCAGTGACGAACCAAACAACACCAGTTTGGTGATTACAAAATACATCACAGCCGCCACGATGAAGAACTCAAGCGTTCTGAACGACAGAGACTGCAACCGCTGAGTGGTGCCGGAAAGTTCACTCATTCCCACCAGAATCCCCAACGAGCTCATCAGAATCGACCATACAAACTGGTTGGTCATCGGGTGGTAGATGCGTCTCAGCATCTGTGGAAGGATGATGTATCGATAGGTCTGGATGCTGGTCATGCCCAGCGATTTGGAGGCACTGTATTGGGTACTTGGAATTGACTGGAACCCACCGCGAAAGGTCTCGGTCAGGTACCCGGCATTAATGAAGACCAGTGCGCACAATACCGCCAGGTAAGGGCTCAGGTGTATACCAAACGCCCCAAGGCCAAAGTAAGCCATGTAGATCTGAAACAAAGCCGGCGTATTCCGGGCAATCTCTACCCATACCGTCGCAACGTAGCAGAAAGGCTTACTGTTGTTCATTTTGGCGATCGCCAACAATATTGCGATCACCACCCCCAGAAGCATGGCTAGAACGGATACGTGCAGGGTAACAAAAGCACCGTTCAGCAGCTGGGGTATGTTCTGGAAGACAACGTTCCAGTGAAATTCGTAGTCCATACCTTGGCCATTTTCTTAGAATGGAAGGAAACTCGACCAACGCTGATTGCTAGCCGTGATCAGATGCTGGGCAGGGTACAGAGTACTCTGCACCCTGCCCGTGTGACATGCTAACGCGGCCGCCTGACAGGCGGCCGACAGTCCAGCCGTTTACTTGTTATCCCGCAGGGACTGGATCAGATCTGCAGGCGCATCTGTACCGAAGTGCTTATTGTATGTCTCGTTCATGTTGCCACCACGAATCTGGTGTACCAGGAACAGGTTCAGGTAGTTGATCCAGGCAACTTCGTCACGCTTGGCGATGATACCCACAACGTCGTCATAATTAGGAACGTAAGGGCCGGCTTCGAAATCCGCGAACTCTTCACTACGCAGTTTGGTCGCGATGTTCGTGTTGGTTGAGATGATGGCGTCAACCTTGCCCTGATAGAGGCCCAGATAGGCATCATTCTCGGATTTGAAAGACGTGTAGTTGTCGTCTCCCCAGCCCTGCTGCTCAGCATAGGCCAGATACTCGGTTTCGTAGGTGGTACCGAGCGCCGCACCGACCTTCAGGTCTTTCAGATCATCGAATGACTCGATGTTCTTGTCTTCGTTAGCAATAACCTGGAATTTGAAAACAAAGTACGGATAGGTGAAGCCAACAGTCTTGGCTCGTTCCAGCGTATCAGAGGTGGAACCGATAACCACATCCGTTTTGCCAGACACCAGAGATGGAATCCGCTCACCCCAGGTAAGATTGAGAACATTAACGTCTACGCCGAGCGCTTCGCCCAGGTCGTTGCAATAATCGACGTCAAAACCAGCCGGTTCGTTGTTCTCGTCAAAGTATCCCATTGGTGGAAAATCCAGAACCACGCCACAGTTCAGAGTGCCACGCTGAATCACGGTGTCCAGCTGATCGGCTGTCGCGCTTACGGAGGTGGCCGCAGCACAAGCAAATACCAGCGGTGCAAGTTTGCGAATCATAGTTATTCTCTCTTTTTCTTTCGTGGGCGAAAAGGTTGAGTCCGTTATGCCTACACAGTACGCGTTATGTGTAACAAGCATACGTAAAAATACTACCGTAGATTATTTAGTGAAAATTCTTGAAATTAGCCATTTCGTAGTCAATTTGCCTAATTTTGGAAATTTTTGCCAAACTTTATGAGATGGAAACTCAAGAAACTGACCATAAAACCACCAATTAACATTATAAAATAACGTTATTTATCTGATTTATATGTTTTTTTTGAATATTATCACTCAAAGGAAAATTGATTACGACTCCAGGCTTGTCAGGCGGCTCTGAGTGCCTTCAAAAGTCCGCCCCGAATTCCGGGAACGTCGTCATTCCACTCTTTTTTTCCAACAATTCCAATGGCATCCAATCATGGTAGTCTGGGCACCTACTACCCGAACAGATGAAGATAAAACTGATGCGACAAAACATTCTGATTACCGGCGCCAGCACAGGTCTCGGTGAAGGTATGGCGCGCGAGTGGGCCGCCAAAGGCTGTAATCTGGCACTGTGCGCACGTCGTGCCGGTAAACTGGAGGCGCTGCAACGGGAACTCCAGCAGGCGAATCCCGAGATCCGTGTGCTGGTTCGTGGTCTGGATGTGTGCGACTACGATCAGGTATTCGACGTGTTTCGGGGCTTCCGGGATGAACTGGGCAGTCTGGACCGGGTCGTGGTCAACGCGGGCATTGGCAGCTCACAGCCCATCGGCCGGGGTCACTTTGCCGCCAACCGGCACACTGCCGAAACCAATTTCGTGGCCGTGATTGCCCAGAGTGAGGCGGCCATGGAAATATTCACAGAGCAGAACAGTGGCCACCTGGTACTGATGTCTTCGGTCAGCGGCGTGCGAGGTTTCCGCGGACCTCTCAATGTCTACGCTGCCACCAAAGCCGCCGTGGCGTCCCTGGCAGAGGGATTGCAACTGGATACCAGGGGCAAACCAATCAACGTCAGCAACATTATGCCCGGTTATATTCTGACAGATATTAACAGGGGCACGAAGAATGCCCCCTTCCGGGTCGATCTTGAAACCGGGGTGAAGGCTCTAGTGAAGGCTATCGAATCCGAAAAACGCCGCGCCTATGTGCCCTGGTGGCCCTGGACACCACTGAGCTACGTATTGAAGTCCCTTCCCTTCGGGATTTTCGCAAGGGCCATGTAACCGGCTTGGAAACTATCTGATGATCAAATCCATTGCCCTCGCGGCACTGATTCTTCTATTGCTGGGCCTATTGGGTTTTCAGTACTTCATCACCTCAGTGCCGGACCTCACCGAGCCCGTTTCTGTTGAGGAAGCCCGGTTCATTGAACAGGACAGTTCACTTCTGGTAACACTGAAAGATGCTGACGGCCGCCGCTTCATCGCGGGCCTGCGCGGCGACATGGACAACGAACCGCAAGAGGCTGCCCTCTTTTTTATCAGCAATCCGGATCTGGTGCCCTATGTGTACTGGCCTGGCCTTCGCAGTAACGATGAGAAGCGGGTTCTGGAGTTGTTTGAAGAGGTGCTGGAAAAGCCGGAGCAGGATGAGACGGCTGTTCAGATCCACAAAATTCTGAAAAACCGGAATTGATGTCATGCAACATCCGCGGTGGATTTTCCACATTCCAGGATGTTCAACGCGCCCGGCAGGGCTTGCAGTGTCTCGTCACTCAGGGTATCGGTATAGAAGCGATCAACGTACCGGAACGAAGCAATCTTGCAATGTGAGTTCGTGCTCCATTTACTGTGGTCAGCGACCAGCAGACGAGTTCGGGTGTTGGCAATGATTGCTCGGCTGACTTCCGCTTCGCGGATATCATAATCCATCAGGCCATGCTGAGGATCCATGCTGCCGGTACTGATAATACCGAAGTCAGTAATAAAGGAACTGAAGAAACTCGTCACTTCCGGCCCTACCACATCATGGTGTTGATGCCGATAATGCCCTCCTGAAACAATGACTTCGATACCGGGATTGCCTGACAGCGCCGCGGCGACACTGAGATTATTGGTCAGGATCCGTAGCCTGTGATGGTGTATCAGAGCCTGCGCTACCAGCTCAACGGTACTGCCCACGCCAAGACTAACAGTGGCACCTTCCGGAATATCTGCAGCGACCCGTCGGGCCATTTGCTGCTTGGCATGAAGGTACCTTACCTGGGCGTCTCCGGGCGCTGAAGTTGCAGTATTGGCGGGCAGGCTTACGCCACCATAACGACGTCGCAGCAAACCCTGTTCGCACAGTTTGTTGATGTCGCGACGAACCGTCTGGGTTGTGACGCCAAAACGATTGGCAATGTCCTCAACTTCGACGTGCTTTTGCTCGTGCACCCATTCAAGAATGCTTTGCTGCCGGTCTTTGGCGCCCATCTGACTAGATACCCGATCTACTGTTCCTGGCTGGCATTACGCAGATCCTGTTTCGGTCTGTGGCAGGCCCGACTCGACCCGTTGCTTCAGCCAGTTTTCCGCCATTTCCGCAAACCCCAACCCGGAGCGCTGACTGACAATAGTTGCCGGCCGATGGGTCATTGCCGACAGGTGCTTCTGAATGTTTGCCACGCCAATGCTCAGGGGGAAACGGCAGAACATGCTCTCATCATTGGGCGCATCGCCAATGAAGATGGCACGTTGCTGCAGGGTTGGCAGATCCAGCCCCAGCACGTCCTGACCGACGCGCACTGCCATGGTGGATTTGTCAAAATCACCAAGCCAGACATTGAGGTGGATTGAGCTTTGTCGGACGTTGAAGCCCAGGTCGACCAGAGCATCGTGAAGTGTCACCACTTGTTCAGGCGTCAAAGACTGCTGCTGGTTGTAGTCCACGGCAACATCCACGTATCGGAACGCCTGATCACTGGCGAGTCTGGGTTCAAAATCCAGCTTCAGACCGGCAATCCCGGCCAGGATGGCCTGCTGATCACGCTTATGGGAGGCTGCGTCATTCCAGTAGTGCCAGCGCACCGTCTGGGGGGCTGTGCGCTCGGCATAAAAGGCGCCCCCCTCTCCAATCACCGCAGTAACAGGCCAGGTTCTTATGATCTGGTCGCACCAGCCAGCGCAACCACCAGTAACTGGAATCACGCGAATGCCGGCAGCGGCCAGCCGACAAAGGGCCAGATAGGTTTCTGGCAGCAATCGGCCATCCGTTGTCAGGGTATCGTCCACATCGGTAAACAATACGTCTGCCTGGCCAAAGTCAAAGCTGTTCGTCATGAATTGCAATTTCCTGTTCATTGCCACAGTCGTCACCGCCCGGAATTCCGGGCGGGACAATAGCAGGGTCAGATGACCTTTTTCCGCAAGACACTGGTGAGCGCCTCGCCCATAATCACCAGTACAACAATGGCAAGCAGAATCGTTGCTACCGTCTGCCAGGCAAACAGATCAATGGATCCCTGCAGCAACACGCCAATGCCACCCGCGCCCACCAGGCCCAGCACCGTGGATTCACGAATGTTGATATCCCAGCGCAGAATGATGATGGCGAAGAACGCCGGCATTACCTGGGGCACAATGGCGTACAACACCACCTTCAACTTACTGGCTCCGGTGGCCTGCATGGCCTCGACGGGCCGGCGATCAATCTCCTCTATGGCCTCTCCCATCAGCTTCCCGATGAACCCGATTGACCGGAACATCACGGCCAGGATCCCTGCCAGGACACCCGGTCCGAAAATAGCCACAAACAACAGTGCCCAGATGATGGTATTCACCGAACGGCTGGACACCAGGATAAACCGGCCAAGCCATAGCGTGGCCTTGTTCGGAGTGGTGTTCTGCGCCGCGATGTAGGACACCGGCAAGGCGATGAAGATCGTCAGCATGGTAGACAGGGTAGCAATGTGTACCGTTTCCAGCATGGCCGCAAAAATGGCATTCCAGGTGCTGAATTCCGGTGGCCACATGCGTGCGCCCAGGCTCTGGATCTGGTTGGGAGCGTCCCATACCCAGGGCCAGAAAATGTCGATGTCACGCACCGCCCAGACAATCGCCACCAGAGTAAACAAATAAACGCCATAGCGTGTCCATTGTTCTTTCCGGTCATAACGGGACCAGACACGGTCGGTCAGTTTTTCAGCGTGATCTACCATACTTTCTTCCTCACCCATCCGCTGACGCCTTCACTGATCAGAATAATGCCAATAATCATCAGCAGAATGGCAAAGGCGAAATCATAATCGTAACGTCCGAACGCGTTCATCAGTGTGCCGCCGATACCACCCGCACCGACAATACCCACCACGGCGGATGCGCGCAGGTTGCTATCAAGCTGGTACATGGACAGACCAATCTGGCGTGGCATGATCTGCGGAAACACGCCGTAAATCAGCATCTTCAGATAGCCGGCGCCGACTGAACGCATGGCTTCCACCTGACCCCAGTCAATTTCTTCTATTTCCTCGGCCAGCAACTTGGCGACAAATCCGATGGAATACAGGGTCAGGGTCAGAATACCGGCCACAGGGCCAAATCCGACTGCTGCCACAAACAGGATGGCGACGATGACCGGGTGGAAGCTACGGGAGATGATAATAATGGCACGACCCAGCAGATAAATCGGCTTGGGTGCCACATTCTTGGCAGCCATCACAGCGATCGGAATCGACAGAAATACACCCAGCAACGTTGCCAGAAATGCTATCTGAAAGCTCTCTTTGAATCCTTTCCACAACAGCTCGGCGCGCTCAAAGCTGGGAGGAAATGCCCCCCCGAATATCTTGGCGGCCCGGGGCAGGCCCTCGGAAATACGTTCCCAATCAAAAGGCAGTGTGGAGAATGCCCAAAAGAGGTATGTCAGGGTCAGTGCAATCAAGCCATAGCGAACCCAGGGGTTAGCGATGAAGGGAGGCTTCTTCCAGACCCTGCCCGACGTTATGCCGGAGGCAGTTCCTCTGGTTGTCATGCGGTCGCCTCCTGAGCCGGGCCGTTAGCCTCGGCAGCGTCTTCTTCGGGCGACTCAATGCCACCGTAGATCGAGTCCAGGGCATCCTGATTGAAGTCCTTGGGCGCCCCATCGAAAATCATCTGGCCATGGCGCATGCCCACAATGCGATCCGTATACATCCGCGCCTGGGTCACGTTGTGGATATTGATAAGCACCGGCAATGACATTTCACTGGCCAGGGTTTGCAGCAGGCTCATGATCTGTTGCGAGGTTTTCGGGTCCAGTGACGCCGTTGGCTCATCCGCCAGCAGAATCTCGGGCTCTTGCATCAATGCCCGCACCACGGCCACCCGCTGCCGCTCGCCCCCGGACAGCTGATCAGCCCGCTTATTGGCATAGTGGGCAATCCCCACCCGTTCCATCAGATGGAAAGCACGGTCGATGTCGGCTTGAGGGAACCGGCGGGTCAACGCCTGGAACAACGATACATACCCGAGGCGTCCGGACAGTACGTTCTCCATCACCGTCAGTCGATCAATCAGGTTAAAGCCCTGAAATACCATGCCTATGCGGCGGCGGGAATGACGTAAGTCGCTGCCGCGAAGATTGACCAGTTCGTGGCCGTTCAGTTTGATCGAACCCGACGTGGGTTCAACCAACCGGTTGATACACCGAAGCAAGGTGCTTTTCCCCGCGCCCGAGGCCCCGACGATGGAAACGACGCTGCTGCCATCTACTTTGAGGTCCAGGCCTTTGAGCACGGGCTCGTTGTGCCCGTATCGCTTAACCAGGTTGGAAATTTCTAACATGTGCTTTACTCCGGCCAGAATCCCCGGCCCGAGGCCGGGGACTCCCGTTTCTCTTATTTAAGGTTGTCGCGGGTGTACTGAACGCCGTTGGACGCCTGGATGGTGCGGATCACGCGCCAGTTGTCCTTGTAATTGATGGGAATGAAGGTTTCGACGCCCTCAAACTCCTCACCCAACTCGGTGCCGGCAAACTTGAAGCTGTAGAACGCTTCACGAATTTTTTCGACGAGGTCGGGGTGAAGGTTGTGAGCGTAGTTGTAAGAGGTAGTCGGGAATCGGTCAGACTCCCAGACCAGCCGAACATCTTCCTCATCGTACAGACCACGAGCGGCCATGCGCTCAACAACCTCCGAGGCCACAGGAGCAGCGTCATAATCCTTTGCGACCACACCCAGCATGGACTGGTCATGACTGCCGGAGAAGGTAATTTCATAGTCTTCCCCTGGCACTATGCCCATCTCCGGGAACAGGGCTCTGGGAGCCTGATTACCGGAGTTGGAGGTCGGCGAAGTGTGTCCGACTCGCTTGCCTTTCAGGTCAGCCATCTCGTGGATGTCAGAATCACTGTGGGTGTAAACCTGCAGTGAGTAACCGAACTGGCCAGAGTCGGAGCCCATCAGGGCAAAAGGCACGGCACCGGCGAGATTAACCGCGAAAGGCGTTGGTCCGGTGGAGAAACCCGCCACATGCAAACGCCCGCTGCGCATGGCTTCTACTTGTGCAGAGTTGGATTGCACCGCAAAGAAACGGACATCTTTGCCGGTAACTTCAGACAAATGATCGATGAACGGCTGCCAGATGTCGGAATAGATAGCAGGATCTTCAACCGGAGTGTAGGCAAAGATCAGGGTGTCGGGGTTCACCCACGCTGACTCATCTGCCGGCAGGTCAGCGACCAGGTCGCCGTTTTCATCGCAGTATTTGACGTCCAGAGCACCTCGTTCGCAGTCAGCAAAGGCTTGGCCGCTGAAGCCTACCAACAAGGCGGATGCCGCCAGAGTGAAAGACGGCACAATGCCGCGGAACACTTTTTTCTTAGACAGGTCCATTCTTGTTCTCCGTTTGGAGCGGTCCATGCCTGAGGTTTCTGTGCCTCGCATTGAACATCGTGGAAGGACCAGCTCCCAAGGTTTGTTGTTGTGAGATGTTCAATTGAACATTTAGCATAACAGCAAAACATGATTAGACAAATCCAAAAATAACCTGAAATCTGGCCATGATTACCGTGCATCGGCGCCGGGTTAGGAATCTTATCCACCTGTCTCTGACGTGTTCAATTGAATGAAACAGGGCGGTACTCGCGCGATATTCGACTCCTGTGCTAATTTCAAACTGGCCTGGGCACGCCTTCATTGGCCTGCCATGCGGCGCCCTATGCGTATGCTCTGGCCCCGTATACCGGGAATATAAATCCTTTTTCAGATCCAGGACCCGCTCTTTTATGTCAATTGCTTTTAGCTTGGTCACCCCCACTGAGATTCTGTTCGGGCGGGGTAAAGCCGCTCAACTCAACGAACGGGCGGAAGCGCTGGGAAGGCGTGCCCTGATTGTGCATGGTCGTAATCCGGCCAGGCTCTCTGACGTTTTCGCATCCTTGCGGGGCATCGATATTGCTCAGACCCTGTCAATCGCAAAAGAACCAGACCTGGACACCCTGACTGCAGCGATTCATCAGGGAAAATCACTTGGCATTGATCTGGTGCTTGGTATCGGCGGCGGTTCGGTTATGGATTCCGCCAAAGTGCTTGCGGCCATGCTACCCAGCCAGACTGAGCTGATGAACCACCTGGAAGTGGTGGGAGACGGGCTGCCATTATCCGCCAAACGCCTGCCCCTGATCCTGATTCCTACTACGTCCGGCACCGGGGCCGAGGTAACCCGCAACGCTGTTGTGGACATTCCGCAAGCCCAGCGCAAGGTAAGCCTGCGTGATAACCAATTACTGCCGGATCTCGCGTTGATAGACCCTGCCCTTACCGATCATTGCCCCAGGAATGTCAGCCTTCATTCAGGGCTGGATGCCATTACCCAGGTGATCGAGCCCTACCTCTCGTCCCGGGCCAACCCGGTTACCGATGCGTTATGTGCACAGGCCATCCCCAAAGGTCTCAGGTCACTAAAGAACCTGATGAACGAGGAATCAGAGGAAGCGAGGGATACTCTGGCACAGGTGAGCCTCTTTGGCGGCCTGGCGCTCGCCAACTCCGGGCTTGGAGTCGTTCACGGCATCGCCGGCCCATTGGGCGGTCTATGCGGAGCACCCCATGGTGCTATCTGTGGCGCCCTGTTACCCGCTGGCATTGCCGCGAACCGCGAGCACGTGGTGGATGCAGAAAAACGCAACCGGATCGAACAGGTTATCGACTGGATCGCGGAGGTGTTTGAGACATCCAGAGAGCAGGCATTGGCGGATTTCCGCCAATGGATTGGGCGCAACGGCCTGCCCGGACTGGCGTCAATCGGCGTGACCGAGGAACATATACGTTCAGCTACCGAAGCCGCCGCCAGCTCCTCGTCCATGAAGGCAAACCCGGTTGAGTTATCTGCGGAAACCATAGAGAACATCATGCGCCAGTCTTTGTGATGCCAGGACTGAAGTAAGCCTGTACGAGGAATGATGACGAAACTATCCCTGATTCTGGGCCTTGCGATGCTCGGTGCGCTGATCGCCACTGTCAGCTCACAGCCCATGCTGATAGAAGAGAGACTGATCCGGATTCAGGCGGAAGATACGCTCCGGGAGTTTCCCGATATCGAAACGGCACCTCTGGAAGTTCAGGCCGCACTTCTGGATATGGCCGATGACGAACTTCTTTTGCTGAAAGCCCGCGCAGCTTATTTGCGGTACCCGGCAATAACCCGCGAGGTCTTCCCTGCTTTCGGTCCCGCACCGGAGTTCCGCGAAATTCTCCGACGTTATGGCGAAAACATTCTTCCTCCCATTCAATATTTCCTGAGCAACCCTGTTGGCTCCATTGAACTGATGAACGATCTTGCCAACAAGTACCAGGCGGCTATGGAGTTCTTCACCGGAGACGGAAAAACCGATTCAGAAACCACCAAAAATCTGACCAGGGAGGCGCGCGGATGGTATGCGGTGCACTTCATTCAGCAAGAGGGGCATGATTTCCTGGGCCAGTTTATAGTCAACAATCAGGGCGACATCATCTGGGTTCGAACCGAACGCATACTGGAAAACATAAACCGTTTTTTTGCCAGCGGCATCCGCAATCTGGAGATCCAGCACCGCTCGGGTGACGATGTATCTGCAGAGGATATAGGCTGGGCATCGGTGGATGTGCTGGTTTTTGCCAGCGCTTTGAAGGTGCTTCAGGCAGGACGCTCAATTGCCGTTTCTTCCCGGGGGACCCGATCCGCAGCACTGGCTGCCCGGTTTACCAACAGCGGTCGTATGTTGATGACCACCGCTCGCTATGCAAAATGGCCAGCCGTAGTTGGCGTCGGGTACCTGGTGGTCACGCACCCGGCCATTATCAACGACTTTCTGGCAGAGGTATCTGAAATACTGGGCTACCCTGCCAAACTGGTGCAGTTCCTGGGTTGGATGCTGATATTGCTGCCCGTGTTGTACATCGGCAGCTGGATATTCCGATTGATCGTGCGACCGGCCCTCACATTACTGAGCGTTGTGAGTGCAGGCCTGTCGCGCATTGGCCAACGAAAATCACTTAACAGACTGGACTGATTCAGAGACAACTATGTCCTTTTCCCGAATATACGAGCAGGCCGTACTCCAGAAAGGCGGCGAGAGTGAGGTTCGCGCACGGCTGCCGAGCATTGCAGAACCGGGCGAACTGGAAGCCCTGGGTGATGATCGATACCTCTCAGAAATGACCCGCTGCATCTTCAAGGCCGGATTTGTCTGGCGGGTCATTGAGAACAAGTGGCCCCAGTTTGAAGCAGCGTTTGAGGGTTTCGTGCCGCTGTACTGGCAACAGGTCCCACCGGAAGTTCTTGAGCAGTTGGCAGGTGATGAGCGGATCGTTCGTAACGCCCAGAAAATCCGGACGGTGCCCGAGAACGCCCGGATGATTGTGGATGCCTCGCGGGAGCATGGCAGTTTTGGCAAGTTCCTCGCCGACTGGCC
Source organism: Marinobacter sp. F3R08 (assembly GCF_018860425.1). Lineage (GTDB taxonomy): Bacteria > Pseudomonadota > Gammaproteobacteria > Pseudomonadales > Oleiphilaceae > Marinobacter. Next base: position 122,996 of record NZ_JAHKPI010000008.1, read on the forward strand.
CAACAGTGACCAGGCCGGGCTTCTGCTCTGGCTGAAACGCAACGGTGCGCGGCTCGGTGGCAACAGCGCACAGTATTTTCTGCGCCGCGTAGGTTGGGACGGGTTTATCCTCTCCCGTGATGTGATAGCTGCGCTGCATCGCGAAGAAGTACTGGACGCCTCCCCAACCAGTAAAAAGGGGCTGATGCAGGCTCAGGAGGCTTTCAACCAATGGCACCAAGAATCCGGGCTGCCGTATAGCCATCTTTCCAAGATTTTATCGCTCACCGTGGACTGAGCACAGGTGTGAATCAGCCGGGAGCCGTCATTAAAGGTTGGGAGTCGGAGGCAGTGGAGATATTGCCTGTTTTCAGAAAATCCCGGTTCACACTTTACAAACTATGCTTTACCCGCAATCCTGAAGATACGAGGAGCCAGCAAAGAGTGTAACCAAATCATACACTTCCGCCCTCGACTAACGGAGATTAACGCATGCTAATGGCATTGCTTCTCGCTTCTATGTCAGTGACGTCCTGATGTAACAAAGTTGTCTTGCCCTTCCGCTAGCGCTTCAGTTTGGGCCCGGTTGTATTGTCTGAAGAGTCTGTTCCCAGCAGGAGCAACGACCCTGATGCACACGCAACGGGAAGGGACCTATCATGCCAGACCAACTCAGGCTGACCATCGAACCCAGGAACGGCGTCGACAGCACGGAAGCCGAATCACTCCAGGTACGCATCACCTACCAGATTCCAGGAACAACCGCTGACGGTGAACCTACCATCTATCCGGGAAGCGACATACTGCGCCTCGACCGCCACGCCAAGGCCGAAGCAACTATCCAGCCCATTGCCCTCGAGGAATCGATCAATGCACTCCTGGAAAACCGGCAAGGCCTGGAAATCGCGGATCTTGGCACCATTGACGCGGGCCCGGCCAGTGAAGGTGAGTCGGCACAACTCCTGATACCTGCGGATATTCTGAAACAGGCTTTAACCCGGCTGGAGCCAGTTCAGCAACCAGTCCTCGTTCGTTCCGGCCGTTTTGTGCGCCTTGGACAATCCGATCAACGCTTTGATAAGTACACGCTCAGTGTTGATCTGATCAATACCCCGGCAAAGCAGAATGCCCTGAAAACCCTGCTCGGCCAAACAAGCGAGGCGCCACTGGGTACCAGTGCCAGCCAGGTGCCTCTGGATGCCCTCACGGCCGAACAGCTTGGTGCTCTGTCTTTGACCGCTGCCGACCTGAAATTTGACGGCACCTTTCAAATCAATCGCCACTTAAATCCCGAAACCGAAGCTTCCGGTTGGGCCTGGATACTGAATGGCCCGGAACTGATTATTGGTTTTCGGGAGGACAGCTCTCTGGCCCTGCCTCAAAGAGATCTCCGACTACTACTTCCCTGGCAGGAAACCGGGAGTGATGATTCAGACCGCGTTGGCGCCGAAACCGCAGAAAGTGGCAAGAATCCACCGCTGAATATTGACGAAGAAAGCCTGCTGAATGAGCCAGACCTTTTCAGCGACGATCCCGGGTCTTACTGCAAGCCATTCAGCAATCCGGCCAGAATTCTTGGGGAACGCCGATTTCACACGGTATTCCGAGTTGAGCAGCCGGAGATTGAATCCACAGCCAATACCAAACCCGACTACAAAGGATTGTTGCACCCGAAGGACACCAACCAACCAATGATGATCATGAGCGCTATGGTAGCCCAGCCAGGTTCCGCCAGCAGCTCCGCAAGCAGCTCCGCGAACTCGGGATTTCCGGTGATCAAGAATCTGGGAACCAGCCTCAACCGATTTCTTCCCAGGGATGTCGGCTCGTTAATGCCTCCGACCAAAGCAATCGACTTTCTGCCTATACCCAGATTTCCATGGCTGAACCGTCGCAAACCTGTCGGACCGGACAACCCCATCGACTGGGATGGCGACACCACCCAATACCAGGCGCTGTCTGTTGCCGGTGGTCATATTCTTGAGTGGCGGGTGCAATGGCGCTCCAACGGCTATTCCCTAGGTGATGTCGCCCACACACTCACCCTGGCGCCTCGGCAAACCAGGCGAATCATGAAGCTGGACTGGCGCCGCCGGGAACAGAGCATCCGCACCGAACGCACGGAATTCGGCGAGGCAGTTTCTCAGGAGACGCTCCGGGAAAGGGACTACAACGATGCGGTGCGTTCTAATCTGAACGAATGGAGTAAAGGCGGCAGCAAATCCCAGACAACCGGTGTAGCAGGCGGCATCGGCTTTGCTATGGGACCTGTCGTGATCGGTGGTGGTGCCGCCCATGGCCGCGCCAGCTCAAGCAGTTGGCAACAAGGCGGTCGCAGCGTCGCAGCCGCAGAAGAACAGAGTCTGCGTGATGCGGTTCGCCAATTTGGCGACTCGCTTCGTCAGTTCGAGAGTACCGTGGTGAACGAGGTTAGCCAGGACGAATCCATCGAGGGGGTCTCCGAAGTGGTTCGCAACCCAAACTATTGCCATTCCCTCACCGTGATCTACCACGAGATACTTCGCCACATGCGCGTGGATACAGTGCTGGCGGGTGTTCGTGAATGCCTGTTCGTCCCCTTCTCCATCCGCCCGTTTACCCTCTTCCGGGTTGCTCGCTGGCGAGATGTATTCGAACGGTACCTGCAAAAGCCGGAACTGCGTTGGGCGCTCAGATACACTGAAGAGGTTGCCAACAACTGGGAGGGTGTGGACTCCCCGCCAGACGGACCTCGCACATCCCAGTCTGTGGTAAGTCTTTCTGGTTCTATCTACATCAAGATGGGCATAGAGCGGCCCCGGGATGAAGTTGTTTCGGAAGAAATTGATGATCAACTAAAAGATGAAGGCGCCGTCGGAGAAAAGATCACTACAAAAGTCTGGCAAGCCTATGCGAGCATACTCCCCATTCCCGTTGGACAGATAGTGTCCAGGTTAAGGGACTATAGCGCTTCCCAAAGGGATGCCTATTTTCAGCGCGAAATCGCGCCGTCCATGGCCCGTCGCTGGGTTGACCGTTTAAAGCTCGAGACCGATGCAAACGAGCTACAGGGCGCCGACTTCACTCTGGTCGGCGAGTATCACTTCAACCGTACAATCCGAGTTGACTTCAACGTACCACACGAGGCACTGACAGACACCACAAGAGCACAGATAACCAGACTCTTTCTGTCGGCCTCAGAGCATCTGCCGAAAGGTTCGGTTGCCAATGTAAAAAGCGCATCAGTGCACATCCACACGGAGCACTACAACCGCCGAATAAAAGCCTCAACGGGCACCCAGGACCTGATTTCTCCGCCCGCATGGGATGATGACGAAAGCACCCGGCCAGCCCCAAGCGAGAGTGCAACTCTCACCTTCAATCCATCATCCTGGGAGGAATATAATCCAAGGCGCGAAGCAGAGAAAGCGAACCAGAAGATTCTCGACCACATCAACGACAACATTCATTACTACCACAAGGTGCTCTGGTGGACGATGGATCGAGATGAGCTGTACATGTTGCTGGATGGCTTCGCCATCTCATCCAGCGACCGGCGCTCCATCGCCTCCGTAGTAGAGCGAGAACCCATAGCGATACTCGGAAACTCCCTTGTTTTTCGCGTCGCCGCCGGTGCGTTTCTTGGGGTAAACGGTCATGAAAGTTACGAGGAAGCCTTCAATTACTACAAAGGCGAAGGTGCGCCCTCCACACCTATGCGAGTCAGTCTGCCAACCGATGGCTTATACGCCCAGGCCATCATGGATCAGTGCGAAGCCTGCGAGGAGCATGAAGGCTCAACCGACTGGGTGCTGAACGATGAAGACCCTGCTCTGGCAGATTTCCCGAGCAATTTCTTCGATTCACGGCGAAGCCAACCCCAGAACATGACACCGACGGACATGCCGGACTCCATCATCAATCTGCACAACGCACCGGCTGCACCTGCACCTCAGGGCTTCAACGATGTTCTGGGGGTCCTTGGCAGTAGCAGTGCATTCCGGGATATGGCCGGGCTCGAAGGCACTCAGAAAAACGCTATGGGCGCTCTCAATTCGGCCGCCAATCTTGCCGGTCAATTTGGTGGCTATGCGCTTCAGGCGCGTTTGGCTGAACTGCAAGCGGAGCGTGATGCCGGGAAGAATTTCGACAAGAAGCGGGCGGCAGTCGATCGGGCCGTAGAAAAGGGTTCCATGTCCAAGTCTGATGGCGAAAAGGCACTGCAATCCCAGGCCGAGGCCATGGGACGTAGACCGCCCTCCGGGCTGTCAACAACGTCGAAGGATCTCATCGAGCGCTTTGGTGGGGAGCGTGATGTATCCGTAACGGAAACGACGCCTGACGGACAGGTAACCACCAGCGTCATGGCAGCCAGTTCCCGCTCGGGACAAGGCGATGGATCAACTCCGGATGGTCTGGACGGTGCAGTAGCCGGCCCAGGCGGAACCGCAGTTTCCAGGTACAGCTTCCCGATTGCTGAGTCTGACCCGCTTGATGAGGAGGCTATCTTCAACCACAACTTCTTTGCCACCCCCACCAAGGACTCCATGGAATCGTTTTTCCCCGTCATGGAGCCTGTTGGAGGTCAGGTCAGCGACGCCGAACGTCAACGCTCCATGACTCGACCTTTCTTCTTTACTGTTGGAAATCTTACCCCCGACAAGTTAATGGCCAGTGCCGAGAATCCGGAGCTGATCCAATTACTGTCTTACATTGTTTACGATTTCCCGGTGGCGGAATCGGAGATAACCCGCGATGACCTGCTCCCCCTGAGAAGCCTTCTCGAACGACGCGCTCAGGCGCTCAGGAACAGGAACCAGGCCCTTGAAATCCAGATCCTGGGCACCGCAGACAGTACCGGGCCTGCAGATGAGAACGCGACACTCCAGCAAAAACGAGCTCAGGCCGTGGCCACCGGACTCCAGAGCACGGGATACCGCATCTCTTACATTGGTCCTTCCGGTAGCCGACTGTTCAACGACAACAATGAATACCAGCGAGCGCTCAATCGATCGGTCACCATTCGCGAAACACTCACCTCAACCAATGGCATTCAGATACGCAGGAAAGACGGTGATATCGACGACCTGAAAATCAGAATCCGGGAAATCCTGACCGACGAGGCCACCACCGGAAATACAGATGCCAACATCGCACTGACCATCATGGACCTCTATGATTCGCATGGAAATCTGGAGGTCATATTCGCCAGCAAGGTTCGGGAGTACTACACAACCTATGCACCGGGACTGGCACGACGTTACAACAATCCACTGTATCGTCCGGAGATCTTCTTCACAGACGGCCGGCCCTATTTGGAGCACAACCTGCAATATGCCCCGAGTGTGGCCACGCTGAACGATTTCGATGCGTCAGCCCGCGACGTTATCGACCTTCTCAAGATCCTTGCCAAGGCTACCTACGATGGTATCAACGTCCATGTGAAGTTTGGCGGCAGCGGTAACACCCCGGACAGCGACGTAGACGCCTGGGATATGATGGGAAGGACCATTAATTCCCTGATGGAAAGCAACAAAACAATCTACAACAACGCTTTCGACAAATACCAAGAAGAACTGGAAGGTCCGTTTGACTAGGCCTGATTCGTGCCCCTCAAAGGCTGCGTCCGGAGGGGCACGAACATGAACAGTCGAGGTATTCGTGTTCAGTGCCCGTAAATTGTGGTCCTATCTACCGTGATAACAATCGATTTGCAGGGAGAGGTTCCATGAAAACCATTGGCCTTCTTGGCGGCATGAGCTGGGAATCCACCGAAACCTATTACCGGTTGATCAACGAAGGCGTAAAGGCCCGTCTGGGCGGACTGCATTCGGCGCGCCTGCTTCTGTACAGCGTCGACTTTGCCGAAATCGAGGCACTTCAACACAGAGGCGACTGGCCGGCTACGGCGGAGATTCTCTCCGGCGCGGCCCTGTCACTTGAAAAGGCCGGAGCGGATTTCCTCGTCATCGGGACCAACACCATGCACAAGGTCGCTCCCGAGATTGAGCAAGCCATCGGCATGCCATTACTCCATATAGCGGACGCCACTGCCCAGGTGCTGGTGAAGGATGGAATTAGCCGCGTCGGTCTGCTGGGCACGCGATTTACCATGGAACAGGCGTTCTACCGCAGCCGCCTGGAAGAGGCCGGCATTGAGGTAATCACGCCGGACGAGTCGCAACGCGCTGAAGTTCACCGGGTCATCTATGAGGAGCTCTGCCAGGGCACTATCAATTCTGACTCTCGCAATGCCTACCTGGATATCGTCGCTTCGCTGTCAGAACGCGAAGCGCAGGCGGTGATTCTGGGCTGCACCGAGATCGGTCTGCTGATCCGACAGTCAGACACCAGGGTTCCGCTTTACGACACAACCCGGATCCACGCCGAACAGGCGGTCGAACTTGCCTTGAGTCATCCGTAGAAGACCGACCAAGACGAACGCCTGTAAAAACTGGATAATGGCCGCCATTAGTAGCCATGGTGCGCCAAATTTTACGATCCGGGACTCTTTGCAATGGAAATCAACGTCAACTTTCTCGAGAACCTCAGACTTGAAGCCAGGTTTGACGATTTCACAGTCGTGACGGACCAGCCCATCCGCTACAAGGGCGACGGTTCTGCACCCAGCCCTTTCGACTATTTTCTGGCATCGTCGGCCCTGTGTGCAGCCTACTTTGTTCGGGTTTACTGTCTGGCACGGGACATTCCTACCGAAAATATCCGCCTGTCCCAGAACAACATCGTAGACCCGGAAAACCGCTACAACCAGATCTTCAAGATCTCAGTGGAACTGCCGGAAGACATCTCCGAGAAAGACCGGCAAGGCATCCTGCGATCCATCGACCGGTGCACGGTTAAAAAAGTGGTCCAGACCGGCCCCACCTTCGAGATTGAGACGGTCGAGAACCTGGACGCAGACGCCCAGGCACTCCTGATGACCCAGCCCGAAGGCGGCAGCCAGACCTTTATCGAAGGCAAGGACCTGCCTCTGGAACAGACCATCGCCAACATGACCGGCATCCTCGAAAATCTCGGCATGAAGATTGAGATTGCCTCATGGCGCAACATTGTGCCCCACGTGTGGTCCCTGCATATCCGTGACGCCGCCTCGCCCATGTGCTTCACCAACGGCAAGGGCTCCACCAAAGAGAGTGCCCTGTGTTCGGCGTTGGGTGAGTTCATCGAGCGCCTCAACTGCAACTTTTTCTACAACGACCAGTTTTTCGGCGAAGAAATCGCCAACAGCGAGTTCGTGCATTATCCGAACGAGAAATGGTTCAAGCCGGGTCCGGACGACGAGCTTCCCGAAGGCATACTGGATGAACACTGCCTCGCCATCTACAACCCGGACGGCGAATTGGGCGGCTCCAATCTGATCGACACCAATTCCGGCAACATCGAGCGAGGCATCGTATCGCTGCCCTTCGTGCGCCAGTCCGATGGCGAGGTGGTGTATTTCCCGTCCAACCTGATCGAGAACCTTTTTCTGAGCAACGGCATGAGCGCCGGAAACACCCTGAAAGAGGCGGAAGTACAGTGCCTGTCGGAAATTTTTGAAAGAGCCGTCAAGAAGCAGATTATCGAACAGGAAATTGCCCTGCCGGACGTGCCCCGGGAGGTGCTGGAAAAATACCCCGACATCCTTGAAGGTATTGAAGCCCTTGAAGCTCAGGGCTTTCCTACCCTGGTGAAGGACGCCTCACTGGGCGGGCAATTCCCGGTGATGTGCGTCACCCTGATGAACCCGAGGACCGGCGGTGTGTTTGCTTCCTTTGGTGCCCATCCAAGCTTTGAGGTGGCACTTGAGCGAAGTCTGACTGAGCTGCTGCAGGGCCGCAGCTTCGAAGGTCTGAACGATGTGCCAGCACCAACGTTCAACAGCCTGGCGGTCACCGAGCCCAACAACTACGTAGAACACTTCATTGATTCCACCGGCGTGGTGTCCTGGCGTTTCTTCAGCGCCAGATCCGATTACGACTTCGTTGAATGGGACTTCTCCGGCTCCAACGCAGAGGAAGCGGCGTGCCTGTTCGGAATCCTTGGGGACCTGGGTAAGGAAGTCTATGTTGCGGTCCACGAGGAGCTGGGCGCGCCGGTCTGCCGGATTCTGGTTCCGGGCTACTCCGAGGTATATCCAGTGGAAGACCTGATCATGGATAACACCAACATGGCTCTGGACTACCGGGAAGACATCCTCAACCTTCACCGCCTGGACGATGAGCAACTGGCTGATCTGGTGGAGCGCCTGGAAGCCAGTCAGCTGGACAACTACATGACGATCATCACCCTGATCGGCGTGGAGTTTGATGAAAACACCATCTGGGGCCAGCTCACCATCCTGGAGCTGAAGATCCTGATATGCCTCGCCCTGCAGTGGCACGAAGAGGCCCTGGAATTCGTCGACATGTTCCTGCAGTTCAATGACAACACCGTTGAACGTGGCCTGTTCTATCGCGCCATTTACGCCGTGCTGGAAGTCACCCTGGATGATGATATGGAGCTGGATGACTACATCACCAATTTCACACGCATGTTTGGTGAGCAAACCATGGCATCCGTTGTCGGCTCGGTGGATGGCAGTGTGCGCTTCCAGGGCCTAGAGCCAACCAACATGCAGCTGGAAGGGCTCGAAAAGCATCAGCGGCTGATCGAAAGCTACAAGAAACTCCACACTGCGCGCGCGGCGGGAGCCGGTTTCTAAGAAAATCAGAATTTTTTCTGGAATAAATCCTTAGCTGGTTCGTCCTCCTGATGAAAGCAACCCGAAACGGGAAAACAGGAGGACGTAACCATGAAAAAGCATGCACTGACACTCGCAATCTGCTCACTTCTCTCCACCGGTGCCTTTGCCTCTGAAGGCTCGGCCAATGCCAACGTGCAAGCTGACGCCAATATGAAGGCCGAAGCCAGCAGCCAGAACGGCGTCTCTGCACAGGGTGGCGCATCTGCCAGCGCCCAGGGTGGTGCAGATGGTAATGCGGCGAGAGACGAAGCTCGCCAGAGCGCCAACCAGTCTATCAGTGCCGGTGTTGAAGCCGGGCAGCAGGTACGGAGCACAGCTTCGGCAACGGCAACCAAAGCAAAAAACGAAGCCAGTGAACAAGCCGGTGAAGCACAGGCTGAAATGAACAAGGCTCGGAATGCCGAGGTCCGTGCCCAGACCAACCAGCAGATCAGCACATCTGTTTCCGACAGCGTTAAAAGCGAAGTCCAGAACTCGGTACGGAGCGCCGTGAAAGGTTCCGCCGGTGGTGGGTTGCTTTAAAGAAACCACCACATCTGGTTAGCCGGGCCTGAGGGCCCGGCTCATTTTTTTCAGCTCAGGAGCGTTACATAGCCATGCACCTCAAACGATCCTTCCCTTGTGTCGTCACAGTTTTAGGCCTCATGGTGCCTCTTGCCACAGCCAAGGCTGCTGATTCAGCGACTCTGAACGGATATCTCGCAACCGGGTTCGAGCACGACAGCAATGTGTCGGTCGATGACCTGAATGCTGCCTCGAACCAAAGCGACCAGGCGTGGGTCTTTGACGCCGGCCTTGAAGGGGTACTAAAACCGGCCGAACCACTGAATCTCACCCTGGGGTATTCCCTGTCTGGCAGTCGATATCAGGATCTTGATCAGTTCGATCAGGATATCCATTTGCTCTCAGCAGACCTCAGCTATGATTTTGATCCGGTGACCATTGGCACCAGTTATCACTACTCGCACTCTACCCTTGGCTCGGAACCCTTCCTCGACTACCACAGAGCCAGCGCTTATGTCGGCAGTCTCATCGGTAACGATGTCTACCTGCTTGCCAGCCTGCAAAAGAAGCGAAAAGAGTACGATGAGAGTGATGCCCGAGACGCGGACATCCGAGGCGGAAGCCTGGATTCATTCTTCTTTTTTAACGACGCCCGCAGCCATTTCGTCGTCGGGCTGGATTATGATCAGGAAGACGCACAGGCTGACGATTTCGACAACGATCTCTGGCGTGTGAGGGCAACACTGCTTAACAGGTTCAGACTCGCCGGCGAGGACAATCAGTTTCGCCTGGGCTGGAGATACGAAACCCGGAAGTATGACCAGGCCGCAGTCACAACGTCTAATCCGTTTCTCGATAACCCGTTCACTGACGATATCGTGGATGCGTCAACCAGCCGGCGCGCGGAGCATGCCCACGTATTCGAAGCCAGCTGGCGAGTTGGTCTGAATGATATTTTCAGCCTTGAACCCTCAGTCTCCCATGGAATCTACCGGGCAGATGAGGAGTCGTCCGACTATACCCGGACCATCGCCGGGGTGACTCTCAGGGCGGGGTTCTAATAGCGGCCGATCAATACGGAAGGAAACCGAAACCAAAAAGACCATCGCGACCGGGCTCACCGAGATCCTGAGCCTGGTCAATCAACGCTTCCAGTGCCATTTCATCATCACTCCCATTTACCTGACACGCCAGGGCTGCCGCAACCACCGGCGCCGCCAGAGACGTTCCACTATCTGTAACAGTGCCACCGCCCGGATGGGAAACCTCAACCTCGACACCGTGTGCCGCAAACATCACCTGATCTCCCCGATTAGCCCAACGGTATAGCTCGCCCGTCCGGGAGGTTGCGGTAACGCCCACTACCTCCGGGTAAGCAGCGGGATACAGAGGTGGCGCTGTGGGCCCGTCATTTCCAACTGCAGCAACCAGCAAGGTGCCCTGTTTCTGAAGGTTTTTGATGGCTGCAGCCAACAAACGGTTGTTCGGGCCGGTAAGACTGATATTGATCACGGAAAGCTGCTGAGCCGCCAACCAGTTCAGCCCCTCTAGCAGATGACCCAACGTTGCACCGGAGAGATCTTCTGTCCGTCTGTAAAAAACCGAGGCATTGAAGAGGGTTGCAGCAGGTAATCTGGCCTGCCCCGATTCGCCCCGTCTGCCAACCAGCTGGCCCGCTACCGCCGTACCATGGGCCGTCACGGAGGAAAGCTCACCGGCGGCATCGTCAATTGACAAAAAACGTTGTTCAACGACCCTGGCATCACGAAAATCGGCGTGATCGGTTGCCACAGAGGTATCAATCATTCCTATCCTGACAGGCGCCTCACACAGGCTTTCCCCCGAAGAAGCCAGAGGATTTCCCGAAGGGCTCGATGTGCCCGCCTGGGGACTGTATGTGTGGTTGCGGTCGAGTCGGTCAGCAAGTTCCGGAAGCGCGATTCGCAGCGCCTCGAGCGAGTCCATATCAGCCCTCACACGGAACCTGGCGATGATCATGCCGAGCCCGTCTAACGCTTTCTGTTCCAGAACCGTAATCCCCGGATGGTCCAGACGTTTGATTTCCTCTGCTGTGCCAGCTACCAGCCATTGCCGCTCGACGGCCCTGAATCCGTCCTCCAGCAGGACATCATTGAATGCCTTCTCTCCTTCGGCCGTGTTGATAGTCAGGACCTCTGGCAAGTTCTGGAGACCTTCTTCAGGAATCCCGGCCTTTTCCTCCAGGCGGCTTTCAATTCTCCGGTCGGCTGCCCGTTCAACCAGCCGCTCGGCATTTCTCTCAACCTGGCGTGTAATGCTGCTCGCGGGGTTATCCAATACCGAACCGCCGGTCAGCGCCGCGGCCGTGACCGGCACACAACACAGAACCAAGGCGGACAACATCGTGGACTTGATAACAGGTATCATTTTTACCATCCAAATTCCGGAACGTTTCACTTAATCTAACGGCCCGACCTGAAAAAAATTCCGTTCCGCATGGAATAAAAGATTGGCCCGCTCGTCTATCCGGTAACCCCAACGCAGAATGAGCACTATGCAACAGGAAATCACGGAACTACTACCAGGTCTTCGAAAGTTCGCCTACTCGCTGACTGGCTCTGTCGCAGATGCTGACGACTTGCTGCAGAACACGGTTGAACGGCTTCTGACCCGTGAGAGGCCAGACGATGTGGATCTCACCAAGTGGGCCTTCCGAATATGCCGTAACGTCTGGATAGACGAGTGTCGGGCCCGAAAAGTTCGCCGCGAGGCCGCCAATCAGCCTGAACTGACCGATGGCCTGGTAACCAACGGCGAACACCAGACAACCAAAGAAATCGAGTGGAACCGGGTGGATTCGGCTATGTCTCAACTGTCCGAAGACCAGCGTCAGATCATATCTCTCGTGGCCATCCAGGGCATGCCCTACAAAACGGTAGCAGAGATACTCGATGTGCCCAAAGGCACCGTGATGAGCCGGCTCGCTCGCGCTCGGGCAGCACTGCACGAAGCCCTGTCACCAGCCACCTTGAGGACCGACTCATGAAACCTACAGACGAGACCCTCTCAGCTTTCCTTGATAGCGAGCTCAGCCCGGCCGAAATGAGTGCTGTCAGAGACCAGATCGCCGATGACCCCACACTGGCGGACCGGTTGGCCGAACTCGCGACGGTGGATGCGGAACTCCGGGCACATTACAGTTCCATTGATGACCCGCCCATGCCGGAAGCGGTCAGCAGGATGCTGGCCAATGAGAGTCAGGGTGCCACTCCGGGCGGCAGGGATAATGTGATTGCGTTTCCATGGTGGCGAAGACTGCGCGAACACTCAGGCAAAGCCGTTGCCGCCGCAGTAATTGCCGGCTTTGCGATGACACAGTGGCTGACAATGCCAACCGAGGGGAATCCACCCTGGCCCGCGGTAGCGGAGATACTGGATAGCCAACCCAGCGGACAGGCTTACGCTGTGAACGACGATGCCGTGCTGACGCCTCGTTTAACCTTTATGAGTCAAGCCGGGGAATGGTGCCGCCAGTTCCACCTCGACGCCGGCGGCCAGGCCTCAGAACAGATCGCCTGTCGCACCCAGACAGGCAGCTGGGAACAGAGGGTTCGCAAGGAGGCTGACCAAGCAGCTGCCACAGGCGGCTATCAGACGGCCAGCGGTGGAAGTCTGCTTGACCGTCAGCTTGATCAGTTGATGGCCGATCTGCCCCTGGGACGCGAGGCAGAACGTCAGCTGCTGGAACAGCGCTGGTCTGACCGCTAATCCGGTGCGCCACCCCAGCGCAAGATCTGTTGACGGCTTGCCTTATGCCGGCATATCCGGCCCCTCAGCTTCCTGGGTCTGGCTGGCTGCCAGATTTCGAACTCTCTCGAAATCCTCCTCGGTGAACGCACCGTTCACTCCGGAAATGGCGGCCAGTTTCATGCCGTGCTTCAAGCCCAGCTTATAAATCTCTCGCACCTTTTCCCATTCGATATTGCGCCCCAGTGTGAAGTTTTCGAACTTGGCCTCCAGAGCCAGTACGATGGTCTCCGCCAGGCAGGCATAAGCTATCCCTTTGGGCAAACCTATGTCTTTCATGTGCACCTCGCCCGGCAGCTGAATTTCACCTGACTCAATGACCAGCACATCCGGACGTTTTGCCACGTCTTCCGCGGAAATATCCAGGGGTCTGGCCACGTCGGTGATCACGCAACCCGGCTTCACTTTCATGATGTCCAGAATTCGTTTACCAGCGCCCGAGGTAGCGGTAACGATCATGTCCATATTCGACAGATCGCGCTCTGCAGAACCTGCGACATGCACGATAGCGCCCGGTGTTTCCTGTTCAATGCTTTCCTTGAGGGCAAGCAGCTTCGCAGGCTCCGGCGCTGCGAGATAAATCTCGTCAACTGCCTTGGCAAGCAATCGGGCGCAAACAGACCCGATCGCACCCGTAGCGCCCACGACCATGGCCTTGCCGGCAGCTTTACCGTTGGCTCCGATACTCACCCGCCCTATTTTCTTCATGGCGTCGTGGGCGGCCCAGAGAGCTCCCGAAGCGCTGTAGCTGTTACCAGTAGTGATTGGCAGTGGCGCCCGTTTGGCTACCGTAACACCGGCATCGCCGACAACCTTGGTGAAGGCCCCCAGGCCCATGATCTGGGCTCCCAGTTTTTTCGCCAGTTTTGCCGCCTGCAGCAGCCTTGCATAGGTAAATTCAGGCCCATGCGCCATGATTTCCCTGGGCGTACCACCAACGGTAATCAGCCAGCCCTCTACCTCATCGCCGTTGGGAGACCGGATGCCGGACACCTTCGAATAGATAAACGGCGGTGAATAGGCGATGGCCTTCTCCACCAGGTTCATCACCACCGGCGGAGAAACACTGGCAACCCAGTCCAGCGGCGGTGTCTTGGTCAGGTACTGCTGGGACAACGGGTGGATCACGAAGGCGAAACGGTTGACCCGTCGGTAACCGTCCGGATACAGGATCCTGGGCTCAATGCCCAGGTTCTGGATAACATCCAGATAGTCGTCCGGCCCAAGTTGCTCCGGAGTCCGCGAAAGAGCCGCACTGATCATGGCCTCCATCACGTTTACGCCCACAGGCCGGCCTTCCAGCCAGGGACTGTAATCCACGACCATGGCAACCCCCCGGGAGCGCATCCAGTCCAGAGCCGAGTCGGTGACACGGGAGGTAATGATGGTTTTTCCATCCAGCTCTTTCTTGCTGAAATTCTCCAGATCTCCCATGGATGCAACAATCACGTGCGCCTGGGAAACGGCCTGATGCAGCGAACCTTTCACAAGGCCCTCTCCCAGTCGGTACAACGGGGAACGAAGAAGGGCTTCTACCGTTTTTACCGCCACGGGCTTGAACATGATCGGTGCGGTCAGCGAGGTGTAAGTTTCCAGCTGTTTCAGAGACGTCAGCAATCTCGGCACCCCGAAATCGGTGTAGGGGTCCGCAAAAAACAGATTCTCGGTATGTTCTGACAGCGCCCTGGCAATTCGATAGCCGGCCTGACCGTTCATGAAAAGAACACGGGCATTGTCAAAAAAATGCCCCAGCTCAGACTGGGTATGACGCACCGCCCACTCCTGCAGGATGGCCCGCAGACCAGCACCCGTGGTAACAGGCTTGTCCGGGACACGGGCTTCAAGACGGGCCGTATCCGGGTGCTCCAATTGCTCCCGTCCTACCTCATAGTGATCATGGAACATGCTCAGACCAATGGCGTCCGCCTCAGCATGCACCGACTCCAGTGCCGCTTCTGCCCTGGAAAGATCCCCATCGGCGCCTATCCGGATAATCCGGAAAGGCTGGCCCAGAAACGTGGTTTCAAGATCGTAATCGTATTCTGCAGATCCCTGGCTGACACTGACAACGGTTTTCATATACCGAGGTTTCCTGTTTCCTGTTGCTTTCAACTACAGCGTAATTCAGGACATCCGTTTCTGCCTTAGCGCAGATCAAATTTCATACTGTGATTCAGCGTCTACAATTAGGTGGCGGGCCGACCGACCACTCAGACTAATGCGGATCAATCAGGAGTTCATTATGACCATTCAGGAAGAACTGAGCGCCACTATCCAGGAATTGGTTCAGCCCGGCAAAGGAATACTCGCGGCCGATGAGAGCCACCCCACCATCGCCAAACGCTTCAAGGCCATCGGGGTGGAGTCAGCCGAGGAGAAAAGGCGGGAATACCGCAGCCTGATTTTTTCGGCCGCAGGGCTCGGAGAGTTCATCAGTGGCGTGATCCTGTTCGAGGAGACTCTGGGTCAGAACAGCCTGGACAACGTCCCCATACCAAAGCTGCTTGCCAGCAATGGCATTGTACCGGGTATCAAAGTGGATAAAGGCAAGCAACCTCTGGTCAATGCACCGGGTGACGAAATCACGCTTGGCCTGGACGGACTTGAAGACCGCCTTGAAATCTACAAACACCAGGGCGCCCGGTTCGCCAAGTGGCGCGATGTATTTCATATTTCGGAGACACTGCCATCACGACAGGCTGTGGAGGCCAATGCCGAGGTGCTCGCCCGCTATGCCGCTATTTGTCAGTCTATGGGCATAGTGCCCATTGTCGAGCCGGAGGTGCTGATTGATGGCAACCATACCATCGAGCGCTGCACAGACGTGAGTGAGACCGTTATCCGCGAGGTCTTTCATGCCCTCTACCGCCACAAAGTAAACCTTGAGTACATGATTCTTAAACCCAGCATGGTCACACCGGGCAAAGACACTCCGAAGGCGTCCCCGGAACAGGTGGCAAAGGCGACTCTTGACGTTTTCCGCCGGGCCGTACCGGCGGCAGTGCCCGGCATCTGTTTCCTGTCGGGGGGGCAGACTCCGGAAGAAGCCACGGTTAATCTCAATGCCATGAACAGCATGGGTCCACAGCCCTGGGCACTGAGCTTCTCCTACGGACGCGCCCTGCAGGAGCCGGCGCAGAAGGCCTGGGCCGGGAACCTCGACAACGGCCAGGAAGCTCAGGCGGCAATACTCAAGCGCGCCCGACTTAATGGTGCCGCGCGCTCTGGAAACTACCGTCAGGAAATGGAAGACTGATCTTCCATTTCCGGCCCCGGCAATGCCCGGTCACGGCTACAAAGCTCGCCATCGTGACTCCCCAACGGCGTCACCTTCACAACGTGATCGTCAGCTGCTACCGGCATAACGGCGCCCAACTGCAAGCAAGCGGATGCTCCGACGAACGCCATTGATACCAGTGTAGCCGCAGAAAAAACCAGCGATCGGAAAAACGGAGATCAGGCCGCGCGGGAGTCCGAAACCGCCACCCGCTGATCCAGACACGCCATCATAGGGGCCACCTCGCGGATTTTTCGGGCCTCGGGCCAGAGCGTTTCCGCCTCAGAGAAACCCTGACGCAAGAAGTTGAGCCATTGTTTGATGCGTCCTGTCACATACCGGTCTTCCAGCCAGCCCTGCAAAACCATGGCGTATTCGCGTACCAGCGCCACTGCTTCCGGCCAGGTCATATCCGGCACCTGTTCACCCTGCTGGCTGGCCTTTATCTGCCGGGCCAGGTCTGGCCGTGCAATCAGGCCACGGCCAATCATCACGTCCTCACAACCAGACACTTCCCGGCAGCGCCAGTAATCTGCAACGGTCCAGATCTCTCCGTTTGCAATGACATGGGTGCTCACGGCTTCCCTTGCCCGGGCGATCTCCTCCCAGTAGGCGGGCGGCTTGTACCCATCGACTTTGCTCCGGGCATGGATGACGATTTCTTCAGCGCCGGCCGCTTCAAGTGCCTGCGCACAAGCCACGCCCATGGATCGATCGTCATAGCCCAGACGCATCTTGGCCGTAACCGGCACCGATTGTGGCACTGCCTGACGCACCGCAGCCACAATCTCATGCATCAGCTCCGGCTCACGCATCAGCACACAACCACCCTTGTGCTTGTTCACGGTTTTGGCCGGGCAGCCAAAATTGATATCCACCTGAGTTGCCCCGAGTTCCGCAGCCCGGACGCCATGGAGCGCCATCTGGTGCGGATCTGAACCGAGTAACTGAACGGCAACGGGAGTCCCCACCTGGGTAAGTGACTGGTTATGCAGTTCCGGGGCGTACTTGAAGAACACTCTGGGTGGCAGCATGCCGTGTGTAACGCGCACGAATTCCGTCACGCACCGGTCAATCCCGCCAACCTTGGTCAGGGTTTCACGGATGGGCGCATCGACCAGCCCTTCCATAGGGGCGAGAATAATTCGCATGAGTGCTCCAGCAGAAAGACGGTCTGTTCAGGGTGAGACTGATCAAAAATCAGACGGAGCGGATTGTAAGGAATTTGGCGGGAAGTTGGTAGACGGGCACCCCGTTATCGGAGTGCCCATTTGCTTACTTTCAGGTTTTATTCAACGTCGAAACGATCGGCGTTCATGACCTTTGTCCATGCGGCAACGAAGTCATTCACGAACTTCGCTTCATTGTCGTCCTGGGCGTACAGCTCTGCGTAAGCACGCAGGATAGAGTTGGAACCGAATACAAGGTCAACACGAGTCGCGGTAAACCTTGTGTTTCCATTATTGCGATCAACAATGTTGTAGGCGTTTTTGCCAGTGGGCTCCCACCGATTCGCCATGTCAGTCAGATTCACGAAGAAATCATTGGTCAACTGACCGACGCGATCCGTAAAGACACCGTGTTTGCTGTCGCCATGGTTGGTTCCGAGTACCCGCATACCTCCGAGCAGAACGGTCATTTCAGGCGCAGTCAGTCCCATCAGCTGGGCACGGTCCAGAAGCATCTCTTCCGGCTTGACCACGTAATCCTTCTTCTGCCAGTTGCGGAAGCCATCAGACAACGGCTCCAGCGGATCGAAGGATTCAGCATCCGTCATTGCCTCAGTCGCATCACCACGGCCTTTCAGGAACGGAACATGAACGTCGTGACCGGCAGCCTTCGCGGCCATCTCGACACCCAGGTTCCCGCCCAGAACAATGACGTCAGCAATGCTGGCACCGGTGTCGGCCGAAATCTTCTCATAAACCTTCAATACCCTGGCCAGGCGCTCAGGCTCATTGCCTTCCCAATCTTTCTGGGGAGCAAGGCGGATGCGCGCACCGTTGGCACCACCACGCCGGTCAGAACCACGGAAGGTCCGTGCACTATCCCACGCTGTGCTTACCAGCTCGTTCAGGTTCAGGCCTGATTCAGCGATCTTTTCCTTGACCACTTCCTCAATATAATTGGTTTCACCCTGGGGAACCGGATCTTGCCAGATCAGATCTTCACCCGGCACGTCCGGACCAATGTAACGGGACTTTGGCCCCATATCCCGGTGGGTCAGCTTGAACCAGGCGCGGGCAAAGCAATCCCTGAAATAGTCCGGATCCGCCATGAACCTTTCACAGATCGCGCGAAACTTCGGGTCCACTTTCATGGCCATATCCGCATCGGTCATCATCGGCATGCGACGAACCGATGAATCGGTGGTATCAACAGGCATGTGCTCTTCTTTGATGTCCACCGGCTCCCACTGATGTGCGCCCGCAGGACTCTTCGTCAGCTGCCATTCATAGCCAAACAGCAGATCGAAATACCCCATGTCGAAGGTGGTTGGATTCGTCGTCCAGGCACCCTCAACGCCAGAGGTTACCGCGTTGGTAGCCTTACCCTGCAGATTCGGATTAACCCATCCAAGACCCTGCTCCTGAACATCCGCCCCTTCCGGCTCGGCCCCGAGAGCATCTGCATCGCCATTACCATGAGCCTTACCGACGGTGTGGCCGCCTGCCGTCAAGGCAGCAGTCTCTTCATCATTCATTGCCATGCGGGCGAAGGTAACACGTACTTGCTCGGCCGTTTTCTGCGGATCCGGCTGGCCATTGACACCTTCCGGATTCACGTAAATCAGACCCATCTGCACGGCAGCCAACGGATTTTCCATGGTGTCTGGCTTGTCGACATTTTCGTATCGGCTGTCAGACGGTGCCAGCCACTCCTTCTCCGCCCCCCAATAGATGTCCTTTTCCGGATGCCAGATGTCCTCGCGACCATAGGAGAACCCAAAGGTTTTCAGACCGAACGACTCGTAAGCCACATTTCCGGCCAGAATAAACAAATCTGCCCAGCTTACTTTATTGCCGTACTTTTTCTTGAGTGGCCACAGTAAACGCCGAGCCTTGTCGAGGTTACCGTTATCCGGCCAGGAGTTGAGCGGGGCAAACCGCTGGTTACCGGTTCCCGCGCCACCGCGGCCGTCCGCCAATCGATAGGTACCGGCAGCATGCCACGCCAGACGAATCATCAGGCCTCCGTAATGACCCCAGTCGGCAGGCCACCACTCCTGGCTGCTGGTCATCAACTCGTGCATGTCTTTTTCAAGGGCCTCGTGGTCAAGCTTTTTAACCTCTTCGCGATAGTTAAAATTCTCACCGAGGGGATTGGTTTTACTGTCGTGCTGATGAAGGATGTCAAGATTGAGGTTTTCAGGCCACCAGCCGGCAACATCGGCCTTTTCCTGAGTATTAGATCCATGCATCACGGGGCACTTTCCGCCCGGGCTGTTGTTGTCGGTCATTGTCTTTTCCTCACTGAGTTGGCAAATCAACACTTCGTTGAAGGTGGCACTACTAACTATAGGACACAGTAAACACTCTGCTCTGAGCATTTCTTATATCCCGGATAGCGTGTCCCTATGAAAATCTGCAGGCGCTGCGTCGTTCGTTCCGGTTACTGAGCACACGCGTAATCGCTCCAGTAAGCCGCCAGGATTCCAAGAAAATCCTTCCGGGCAATCAAACGATCGGATGAAAACATAGCTAACATGGGCAAGCTCCTGCCTATCGAGAACGGAAACACGATAGCGTGAGGCAGATGCTTTGATACAATTAATTAAACGTAAGTTCGTGAAAGGTTTTATTTATGGATGGTGCGGTGAAGCGTTTAGATCCGCTCAATAGAAGAGAACTTGCCGGCATCGTCAAACACAATGCGGAAACTACCGCGAACACCGTCGCGAAGATAGTAACGGGAGAGGATACGGGCCGGGAACCGGACAGAGCGTCCGTCCCGGGCCGTGGTGCGGACATCGGTAGCAACTCCCTGATAGAGCTTGATCCACTCCTCAGGGCTAATGTTGATGTCCACTACAATCTGCTGCATGGGCGTTTAATTGGCCAGTTCCAGCAACAGGCGGTTCAAGCGGGTGACGTAGGCCCCCGGATCCGGAAGCTGCTCACCGCTGGCCAGGGTGGCCTGGTCCAGCAGAACAGCCGAGAGCTCACTGAATCGTTCTTCGCCTTTTTCGCGTTCAAGGCGCTGAACCAGTGGGTGATCCACATTGATCTCAAAGATCGGCTTGCTATCAGGCACCTGCTGGCCGGCAGCCTCCATGATCTTCTTCATCTGGGCACCCATGTCGAAGTCACCCACGACCAGACAGGCCGGTGAATCTGTCAGACGGTTGGTCACACGCACTTCCTGAACCCGATCATCCAGTGCGCTCTTAATGCGCTCAAGAAGGTCCTTGTGCTCCTCCGCAGCCTCTTCCTTGTGCTTCTTGTCCTCATCGGTCTCAATTTCACCAAGATCCAGATCACCCCGGGCAACATCCTGGAACTGCTTGCCGTCGTATTCGCTGAGGTAGCCCATCATCCACTCATCAATGCGATCAGTGAGAATCAGCACCTCGATGCCCTTTTTACGGAACACTTCCAGATGTGGGCTACTCTTCGCCGCGGTGAAGTTGTCTGCAGTGATGTAGTAGAGCTTCTTCTGCCCATCTTTCATCCGGCTGATGTAGTCATCCAGCGACACATTCTGCGCGCTCTCGCCAGTGTGGGTAGAAGCAAAGCGCAGCAGACCGGCAACCTTCTCTCGGTTGCTGAAATCTTCAGCCGGCCCTTCTTTCAATACGGTACCGAACTCGGTCCAGAACTTCTGGAACTGCTCAGGATCCTTTTTGGCCAGCTTGGACAGCATATCCAGAACCCGCTTGGTAAGCGCGGTGCGGATACTTTCCACGGTACTGTCGTTCTGCAGAATCTCCCGGGATACGTTCAGGGACAGGTCATTGGAATCAATCACGCCCTTGGCGAAACGCAGGTAAAGCGGCAGGAACTGCTCGGCGTCATCCATGATGAACACGCGCTGCACGTAAAGCTTCAGGCCACGAGGTGCTTCCCGGTTGTATAGATCAAACGGAGCTCGGGCCGGGATATACAGCAGGCTGGTGTAGTCCAGCTTGCCTTCTACCTTGTTGTGGGACCAGGTCAGCGGGTCTTCAAAGTCATGGGCGATGTGCTTGTAGAATTCCTTGTACTCTTCGTCCTTGATCTCGTTACGCGGAAGGGTCCAGAGTGCCGTCGCGTCGTTTACGGTTTCGTACTCCTCCTTCTTCTCGCCTTCTTCGCCTTCACTTGCCTCCGGCTTCATTACGACCGGGAAGGAGATATGATCCGAATACTTCTTCACCAGGCTACGCAACTTCCAGCCATTGGCGAATTCCTTGGTGTCCGGTTTCAGATGCAACACAATCTGGGTACCACGGTTTTCGAGGTTCACCTGCTCAATCGAGAACTCGCCGTCGCCCTTGGATTCCCAATGCACGCCGTTCTCCGCAGACTCACCAGCACGACGGGTAAAGACATCAACCTTGTCGGCCACGATAAACGCCGAGTAGAAACCAACACCAAACTGCCCAATCAGCTTGCTGTCCTTCTTTTCATCTCCAGACAGCTGTTGCAGGAATTCAGCCGTACCAGAGCGGGCAATGGTACCCAGGTTCTGGATTACGTCGTCGCGGGTCATACCGATGCCGTTATCGGTGAGCGTGACTGTGTTGGCCTCTTCATCAAAATCCAGACGAATTTTCAGATCGGGATCGCCTTCATACAGGCTGTCATCCTTCAGGGCCGCGAAGCGCAGTTTGTCCTCGGCATCTGAAGCATTCGAAATCAGCTCACGAAGGAAGATTTCCTTGTTGGAGTAGAGGGAATGGATCATCAACTGAAGCAGTTGCTTCACTTCCGTCTGAAAACCCAGAGTCTCTTTTTGCGTCTCAACCGTCATGGCGTTTATATCTCCTGAATACGAATAAACAGGCACGGTGTGCCCACATTGCCTCATGGTTCGTGTTGAACAGGAATTGGGGGCATACCGGAGCATTTCAAGCCCCGATACATCGAGAAAATCAGTCCTCGAGCAGGAAGTGCGCGCGTGCCGTCGCAATGGGTTGGGAACGGGATTTTTGCCAGGCGCTGACCATCACATTGGCAACCCGGTTACCCTGACGTGTCAGTCGACATTCAGCGTAGGTTTCGCGGTTGAGCCCCGCCCTGAGGTAGTCCAGAGAAAAATCAACGATGCGAGGCATACGAAGACTTTCCTGCGACATGATCAGATAGATATTGGCGGACATCTCCATGAAACCACCAATCACGCCACCGTGGATTGCCGGCAGAATCGGGTTGCCAAGATTGGAATCCTTGCAGGGCAAGCGAAAAATCAGGTCGTCTCCGAACTGCTCACACTGCAGGCCTATCCAGATGGCGTAGGGAATGCTCTCAAGCATACGGCTGAAGTCGCCGGTTTCCTGGGTATAACGGAGGATTTCCGGATCAGTCATTCTTCACCCCCTGTAATCAGGTCCCGGTAGTGTTTGGGGCTGGCATCCTTCCCGATACGCATAAAGGTGGCCACGCAGTTGGCAATGGTCTCACCCCCTTCCTGGAACGCTTCACAGCGGGTGAAAATGATATTTCGGGTTACCCGATAGGTTTCAGCGCGGGCATAAACCGGCTTCCGTGGCGAGGCCGGACGCATATAGTCCACCCGCAGATCCAGCGTCGGACAGAGTTCGAACTCTTCCAGGGAACACAGGATCACGCAACCAGAAGTCGTATCCATTAATGTGGTTATAGCCCCGCCATGGATCACACCGGTGTCAGGGTTACCGATGATCCGGTCACTGTAGGGCAGGCAAAGTGTCAGACTGCCTTTTTTTGCCTCGGTGACAGTGAGGCCGAGTTCTTTGGCCTGGTTGAGTGTATCGATAAAACGGGTAACCCGTTTACGTCGGATCTCATCGTTCATTCAGGGCAACCTGCGAATCAGCTTTTGGGTTTAGGGCTACTGTCGGGCTTACCTGGCGCAGGCTCCTCGAACACCTTCCCTGCCCTCAACGCCTCCAATGCATAGGAACAGAATTCCCGGCGGTACAGTACGATGACCACCAGCGTAGAAGCAGCCATGAAAACAATCGGATGAATAAACCAACCTACCACGGCGAGTGCGTAGTAGTAGGATCGCAGTCCAAGGTTAAATGCATCACCGGCGAGATTACAGATATTGCCGGCACTGCGGGCAAACGCCTCCCGGCCAGCCGGGCTGGTTTTGGTATCGCCAGGCGGTGGAGCACTGCCCACCATCACCGACACAAAATTATACATCCGCATCGACCAGGTGAATTTGAAGAAGGCATATATAAACACGACCAACAAAACCACCATGCGCAGCTCCCAGATTTCCCGACTTGGCAGTGTGCCAAACGGCATGGTGCTGAACACTTCCATCACTTCCTGGGTATAACCGAGTGCGGTAATAATACCTGCAAGAATCAGCAGGCAGCTGGAGGCGAAAAACGCCCCATTCCGTTCGAGGTTACCAACGACCGAGGCATCGGCAATCCGATTTTCCCTGCGTAGCATGACGCGCATCCAGTCTTCCCGGTAGAGATCCAGGGTGTTGGACAAACAGGGACGGTCTGCGGCACGGCGTTTGGAGTACTCGGTGTAACCGAGCCAACAAACCAGGAACCAGAGCAAAGCGGTCAGTTCGAGTACGTTACCCATCGGCTGCCTTAGATCGAAAATGGCGAAACATTGAAGGAACAGAGACTTATGATACGCCAAGGGTCGGCCTGCCACCACCGCTGAACATTGCCCGATAATCCACCGGCAAGCCATCCTATGCTATAAACTGACCACTCAGGAATCAGGCACGGATCTGCAAAGGTGCCTGAGGTTGCATTACTCAAAGGGAGCTCATTGTGTACCTGTCTGCCATGAAAACCAGTCTTCTCGCCATTGCGCTGGTCACAACTCTCAGTGGTTGCTCGGTCAACCCGGTAACCGGGGAAAAACAGCTTTCGCTGATCGGGGAAAGCCAGGAACTCTCCATGGGCGCGGAGCAGTACGTGCCCACCCAGCAAACCCAGGGTGGTCGGTTTTATGTGGATCCCGAACTGACACTCTACGTGAGCGATGTTGGGCAGAAAATGGCCGCGGTCAGCGATCGACCGGATCTGCCCTACGAGTTTGTCGTTCTGAACAGCAGTGTGCCTAATGCATGGGCGTTGCCCGGTGGCAAAATCGCCATCAACCGCGGGCTCTTGACCGAGTTGGAAGACGAAGCCCAACTGGCATCCGTTCTGGGTCATGAAATCGTCCATGCGGCGGCCAGACACAGCGTACAGCGCATGCAACAAAGTATGCTTATAAGCGCCGGCGTCGCTGGTCTGGGCTTTGCCTTGTCCGATAACGAATGGGCCGGGCTGATTATGGGAGGCGCTGCACTGGGTGCACAGCTGGCGCTGGCTCAGTACAGCCAGGGTGACGAGCTGGAATCAGACCACTACGGCATCCTCTATATGAAAGAAGCAGGCTACGATCCCGAGGCGGCAGTAGAGCTACAGGAGATCTTTCTGAAACTGTCTGAAGGCCGGAAGTCCAGCTTTGTTGATGGCCTGTTCGCTACCCACCCACCCTCAGCAAAACGGGTAGAAGAAAACCAGGAACTGACTCAGACCATTGGTGCCGGCGGCTACCGGGGCAAGGATGTCTACGACCGTAAAATGGCCACGCTCCGGTCACTGCAGCCGGCCTACGATGCCCACGACCAGGCCATGGAACTTGCGTCTAACGGCGAAATGAAAGCGGCCCTGGACAAGGTCACTGAAGCCATTCAGCTGCTCCCACGGGAAGCCATGTTTTACGCGCTGCGGGGCCGTATTTATCAGGATCAGAAAGAAACCGAGAATGCCGCGGCCGACTTCGAGAAGGCTGTTGAACTGTATCCGGAGATGTTCGAGTACCGGCTATATAACGGGCTGGCTGCCCTGAGTCTGAACAATCTCGACAAAGCCAGGGAGAATCTCACCAAAGCCAATGAGACAGTACCCACATCCATTGCTTTCCTGCGCCTGGGGGATGTTGCCGTCAGGCAAAACAACCGCGATGAGGCCATTGCCTACTATGGAAAGGCCGCGGAGGCCGGCGGAGACATCGCTGAGGAGGCCAAACGCAAACTGGCGGTATTAACCCAATAAAGCCGCGCCGGATCAAAGGTGCAAAAAGGCCGGAGTCCTGAAGGATTCCGGCCTTTTTGGTTTCATCGAGGGCAAATTGCCGCAGAGACCGGCATCTTCTGTGATCGTCTCCATTGACTTTTAGAGCATTAACTCTAAAAATCAGATGACATCAACAACGATTGGATGACGGACATGTTAGCGAAACGTATCCAGCCCATGGCCTTCCATGCGCGACGTCTGTATGTGGGGCTGATGTTCCAGGTGATGGGGCGAGCCCTGCAGGCAGTGAGCGAGGTAGACGAACAAGTTCAGAACGAAGCCAGGGTTCTGCCAGATGGTTTTCTTTTTGAAATGATGGTGATGCCAGACGGCTCAAAGCTGATTGTGGAGCACACCGGCCAGGGGCGTTTCCGCTACCACGGCGACAGCGCGCCCCGTCCTGTGGACCTCTCGATTCAGTTCAAACACATTGCCCATGCGTTTCTGGTGCTGTCATTCCAGGAAAAGACATCGGTGGCCTTTGCCAGTGACCGCATGCTGGTGGATGGCGACATCAGTTATGCCGTGCGGATGACCCGGATTCTGAACCGCCTTGAGTCCTTCATTCTGCCCAAACTGATCGCCCAGCGTGCCGTGAAGGAATACCCGGCAGACCTGCACCTGCCGGAAAAACTGATCAGCGCCGCACGCATCTACCTGAAAGTTGCTACCAATTTCGTCGAGACAGCGAGACCATGATGACCAACAAATACTATGAGTTTTTCTGCCCGGTAAAAGTAATTGCCGGCAAGGCCGCCCTTGAGCATATTCCTTACGAGCTCAGCGGAGTGGGCGCCAGGCGACCAATGATTGTGACGGACAAGGGCGTGCGTGCCGCTGGATTACTGGAACCCGTTATTGCGGCCTGTGAGGAAAGCGGGCTGGAAATCGTGACCATCTACGATGACGTACCCCCGGATTCATCGACCACAGTGGTGCGTGATATCGCCGGCATCTACCGTCAGGAAAAGTGTGACTCCATCATCGCCATTGGTGGTGGTTCAGCTATCGATACTGGTAAGGCCGTCAATATTCTGGTTTCCGAGGGTGGCGAAGACATCGCCAAATACAGTGGCGCCGGCGTGATCAAGCATCCCCTGAAACCGTTCTTCGTGGTTCCGACAACGGCCGGCACCGGCTCGGAAGTCACCTCCGTTGCGGTGATTACCGATGAGGCCAAGGGCGTCAAGCTGCCCTTCACCTCATCGTTCCTGCTGCCGAACGCGGCCATCATTGATCCACGCATGACTCTCACCCTTCCCCCCCATATCACCGCAGCAACGGCTATGGACGCCTTGACCCATGCAACCGAAGCTTTTACCTGCATGGCAAAGAACCCCCTGAGCGATGCCTATGCCACTGCGGCCATCAAAAAGATCAGCCAGTCACTGCTGAAAGTCATGGACAATCCGAAAGACGTAGACGGCCGACTTGAACTGGCTCAGGCATCTACAATGGCTGGCATTGCCTTCTCGAACAGCATGGTAGGTCTGGTGCATGCGCTTGGACACGCAACAGGCGCTATCTGCCACCTCCCCCACGGCCTTTGCATGAGCCTTTACCTGCCCTATGTCCTGGACTACAACCTGGAGACTATCCGTGAGCCTCTGGGCGAGTTGCTGCTCTACCTGGAAGGCCCGGAAGTCTACGCAGCTACGCCGGCAAGCCGCCGCGCAGAAACGACCATTTCCGCCATCCGCAAACTCCGGGATGCTCTTCACAAACGGTGTCAGCTACCGCGCACGCTGAAGGAAACCGGCAAGGTAACCGAAGTACAGATGGACCAGATCGCTGAGATGGCTCTTGACGACGGATCTATCATGTTCAATCCGAAAGAGGTGACGCTCGAGGATGCCCGAGCCGTTCTGAGACGCGCCTGGGCCTGACCTGAGAGCCAGGGCCCCGTCTCCGGGGCCTTCAATCTGGCTTTCGAGAAATCCGGATTCACTTCATTGAACATGGTTATTTAAAAGAGGACAATCAAAGAGTACTGGCACGAATGTTAGCCGGGTTCACGCATCACCTACAGTTCTGTTTCGTAAAGAGTTCCTTCGTATGCAAAACAGACACTTCCTCCGTACGCCCACAGTTCTGAGTACCCTGTTACTTGTTCTGGTATTCCTGTCCTTTCCCACCGCAGGCTCCCAGGACAGTCTTCAGGGAAAACAGGTTTTCCGCTTCAACATTTCTCCCAATGGCTACCCTCCCTACCTGATTGTTGATCAGAACGAACCTGCTGGCATCATGTGGGATGTAGTGTCAGCTGTAACCAAGCGGTTGGGTTACAAGGTGGTGGCGGAGCAGATTCCACGTAAGCGGGTTGATAAGCTGCTTCTGAAGGAGTACATCGACGGCACACCCAGAGCACGGGAATGGGCGAAAGACCCCGAACAATTCCTGTTTACCGACCCTGTGGTGCAGATCGAAGAGGTGCTATTTATGCCGGCACAATCGGCATTTACCTACAACAGCCCTGAGGACCTGACTTCGAAAACCGTCGTTACTCATCTTGGCTACCATTACCCGGTGCTCGAACCCTATTTTGAGGAAGGCAGTATTCACCGTTTCGATGTTGCCCGGGACAGGGATATGTTCACCTTTTTACTCCATGGTGACCGTTTCGACGCTGCTATCGCTGACCGGCTGGTAGGCCAATGGATTCTGCGCAACGAAGGGCTCCGGCAGCAATTTGCAATAACGAGCAAAGGCATCAGCAACTTCGGGTTCCGGCTGATGCTGCGAGAAGAGTGGCAATCCTTTGCCAAAGAGTTCAATGAAGAGCTGGCGAAGATGAAAAAGAATGGCGAGCTGGACGCCATTCTGGCCAATTACCGATAACCCAGGTCTATTCCAGGCGTCGCAATAACAGCATGGGCGACACATTGAGCACAGGGCGCAACTGCCAACGTCCAAACAGGGCCAGAACAACGGCACTGATCACCGGGATAGGCAGCACGACGTGCCAATGCCACTGGAACGTCCCTTCGAACATTCGGAACTGAAGCGCCCAGACGGCGGCTTCACCGGCAATTACACCCAACACTCCCGCAAAGCCCCCCAGCAATGCGAATTCCAGCATCGTGCTACGTACCAGAAGGCTCTGCCGACCACCCAGGGTTCTGAGCAGCGCGCCTTCCCGTTGCCGGTCCTGGAGCGTGGCACTTACCACCGCAGCCATCACCACGAGCGCCGCAGCCAGAATCAGCGCAAGAATCGCCTCAATGGCCTGGGTCACTTGCCGGACAATCTCCTGGATTCGCTCAATAATATTGTCTATTTCCAGCACGGAGACCGTCGGGAACTGCCTGGAAAACTCATTCAACGCCTCTTTCCTGTCTGAGGGCAGGTAAAAGCTGGTAATCCAAGTAGCCGGCATATCACTCAGGCCACCTTCCGGCGGGAAAGCCATATAGAAATTCGGCTTCATGCTGTCCCACTGAACCGTGCGGATACTGGTGACAGTTTCGGTGACCTTCTCCGAACCTATGGTGAACGTCAATCTGTCCCCCAACACCAGCCCAAGTTTTCCCGCCAGCTCGGCTTCAACGGAAACCCCTTCCCGCTGGTCGTCATCAAACCAGGTACCCTCAACAATCCGGTTATCCTCCGGCATCGTCGACATCCAGGTGAGGTTCAACTCGCGGTTAAGCGCGTTAACTCTCTCATCCTTACTGACAGCTTCCTTCACAGGCTTACCGTTCAGCTCGGTGAGGCGCCCGCGAACCATCGGGTACAGTTGATCCAGCGGCTGACCACGCGCCTCCCAGAACGCATCAACCTCCGCGACAGCGTCCGGCGCTATGTTGATCAGAAAATGGTTTGGAGCATCGTCAGGCAACTGGGCCTGCCAATCTGTTAATAAAGAGGTCCGGACCAGAATCAGCGTGGCCGCCAGCATCAACGTCATTGCAAACACCGCAATTTGCGACAGACTCGCCCGGCGATGCCGGTACAGGCCTACCAGCGCAAGGCGCCAGGCGTTTCCGCCACCCCGGACTTTCCTCAAGGTGGCCACCAATAACCAACCGATCAGGCCCAGCGCGCCGAGCAGCAATGCAAGCCCGCCCAGGAGAGAGACCACAAGCGCCAGTTCACCAGCGTACATCCAGACCAGACCGAAAACCGCCACGATGGCTATCATCATGTCCGGCAATGCCTCACGACCGGTTTCACCGGGTTGGCTACGCAACACTCGCATCGCAGGAACGCGACGAAGGCGGCGCACAGGCGGATAGGCAAAGGCAAACAGTGAAACCAGTGCGGTCAGCAACGCAGGCACCAGAGCAGAAGGGTCCAGCTGGAAATCCACCGGACGCTCCAGCACTTCACTCAACATACGCACCAGCAACCAGTAAAGCGGAATGGCCACCAGAAGACCGCCAATAATCCCGGTCGCCCCCCAGAGCGCCAGGCGCCTGAGGTAGAGACCCCCGATGCCGGCTCCGGTGAGGCCGAGCGTTTTGAGCAGTGCCACGGTATCCCGCTGAGACAAGGCGTATTGTCGACTTGCCACCGCCACCGCTACAGCGGCAAGCAGGACCGCCAGGCTGCCACCAAGCAACAGG
This sequence comes from Marinobacter sp. F3R08, assembly GCF_018860425.1. Taxonomy (GTDB): domain Bacteria; phylum Pseudomonadota; class Gammaproteobacteria; order Pseudomonadales; family Oleiphilaceae; genus Marinobacter. The sequence goes on from NZ_JAHKPI010000008.1 coordinate 153,061, forward strand.
AATCGTTCGGCACGCTGCAGGGATCGGGAGAAGGTCTCCCCATCGCGTACACCCTCCCATTCATGGCTCGGCTCAAGTTGTGGCTGCAACCATTGGTAGTAAGCCTCAAGCGATGCTTCTTCACCGGCGAACAGATAGACATACTCAACCCGGCTGCCCTCCTGGACGACCCCGGTTGAGGCCACATCGTCCACGTGCATCATTACACGCGGCGCCAGGGCCGAGAGCCGGAACCCACCGTCGGGCTCACGAATGAGCAGACCGGAAACCGTCAAATTGAGATTACCAACTTCCAGTGAATCTCCGATCTCAAGATCCAGGAGCCGCAAAAGGCGCGGATTGACCCAGACTTCGCCGGGCCCGGGCCCCTGTTTGACCTGCTCCCTGGTGGCGTCAGAATCCCGCTGGATTTCGATATCGCCCCGCAGCGGATATTCGTTGCTCACCGCCTTGACTGACACCAACTGGAAGTTGTCTGCACCAAACACCATGGTGGAGAACTCAACCATTCGACCGGTTTCCAGACCTCGATCGGATGCTTCCTGCAACCAGGCCCCGGGAATCGGACGGCCGTTTTCCGCTTCCAGCTGCCGATCTGCAGCCAGAAACGAGCTGGCAGAAGACACCAGAGTACGCTGTAACTGGCTGGCGAACAGTGCGATGGTGGCAACGGTAGCTACGGCGATGATCAGGGCAGCCAGAACAACGCGAACATCCCGCTCTCGCCAATCCCGGCGAACCGACATCAGTTTTTTTGCAGCAGCCATCAGTGCGCCATCTCCTGTTCGGCTTCCGGTTCGGTAAGAACGCCGGCTTCGATGTGAAATTGGCGGTTGCAGCGGGCTGCCAGCTGCTCATCATGGGTCACCATCACCAGGGTGGTGCCCTGCTCCCGGTTCAGAGCCATCAGAAGGTCGGAGACCGCCTGGCCGGTGCGATTGTCCAGGTTGCCCGTGGGCTCATCTGCGAACAGGATCAGTGGATCCGAGGCAAATGCCCTGGCGATGGCAACCCGCTGTTGCTCACCGCCGGAAAGCTGACGGGGTGTGTGGGTCAGGCGCTGGCCCAGGCCGACCCGCTCCAGAAGCTCCCGCGCCCTATTCTCAGGTGACGCCATACCGGCAAGCTCCAGCGGTAACATCACATTTTCCAGTGCTGTGAGTGCCGGCAAGAGCTGGAAGGACTGAAAAACAAATCCTACCCTGTGGGCCCGAAGTTTCGCCCGCTCATCCTCGCTGAGCTTGCTGATCACCGATCCATCCAGCTCAACCGTTCCATCGCTCGGGGTATCAAGACCTGCCAACAGGCCCAGCAGCGTTGTTTTACCCGACCCGGAACGCCCGACAATGGCTACGGACTCTCCGCGATTGATTTCGAGGTTGACCCCCTGCAAGATCGTCAGCGTATCGGTTTCAACACTGACGCGGTGAGTCAGGTTATTTACCCGTAACATTGGGCTTCGGCTATCCGGGTTAACATTAGTCATCTGATTCACGGAATCTCCCTGTCCTGGGTCCTGAAAGCGGTTTAAAAGGTGTATTGGTTCTCTATGCATACGGCATTGGTATACGTCAGATCAATTCTATTTCTCGGGTTTGCGCTGCTATCGCTGCCAGCGATGGCCAGTCAGAACACGCTGCTGATTATCGGTGACAGTCTCAGTGCTGCCTATGGGGTCCCCTCCGAAACGGCCTGGGTACAGTTGCTGCGCAATCGCTTGCAAAGCAATGGTCTCGAGGGCTGGGCCGTGGTCAATGCCAGTATCAGCGGAGAGACCACCGATGGCGGGGCCCGCCGCTTACCGGAACTGCTTGAGGAAAACGACCCGGAAGTGGTTGTAATCGAACTGGGTGGCAATGACGGCCTTCGTGGTTTTCCACCCAATGTCATTGAATCCAATCTCGCCTCCATGATTGAAAAGGTTCAGGGTTCAGGCGCCCGCGCGATCCTTGTTGGCATGCAGATACCTCCCAATTACGGACAGAGATACACAGAAATGTTCGCCAACATCTACCCGAAACTGTCAGACCGCTACAACACCGATCTGGTTCCCTTCTTTCTGGACGGCATCTACAACCAGGACAACCTGATGCAGGACGACGGTATTCATCCCACGGAAGAAGCCCAGGTCAGGCTCCTGGATAACGTCTGGCCGGTAATACGTCCGATACTTCAGTAAGCCAGGTTCAGTTTATCTGCTGAAGAAAAGCCAGGGCTCGTCGCTCGGACCAGTAACACCCATCCCGGGCATGCTCGACAAACCCTACGTGGCCACCCCAGCGCGGAGCTTCCAGGCTCACGTGGGCACCCAGTTGTTGTCGAGATTCCGGAAAACACCGGGAAGACAGGAACGGATCATCGGCGGCATTGACCATCAGTGACGGCACCCGGATATCCTTCATCCTCGTCAGTGCCGAACATTGAGCCCAGTAATCCCGGGCATCACGAAAACCGTGCAACGGTGCCGTATATCGATCATCAAATTCATGAAACGTGCGGATGGCATCGAAGCCTGAAACATCAATCAGCTCCGGATAATGTTCCGCCTTCCCCTGCATCTTCACTTTAAGATCGCTCAGAAAACGCTGCATATAGATTTTGCGGCTGGGTAGCGCCAGCATATCGGCGCTGCCAGCCAGATCGCAGGGAACAGAATAGGCAACCGCGCCGCAGATCCGGCTGTCTACCCGCTCGCTCTGCTCACCAAGATAGAGCAGAGTCAGGTTACCGCCCATGCTGAAACCCGACATAAACACGGTTTCGTAGTTGTCTGCCAGGCCCCGATTAACAACCAGAGCAAGATCTCCGGTAGCACCACTGTGGTAAAACCGGGGTTGCCGGTTCATCACGCCCCCGCAAGAGCGGAAATTCCAGGCCAGAACATCCCATCCCTCCCGCAACAGGGCACGGGTAAGACCGAGCACATAGGGCCGTCGACTGTGACCTTCGAGACCGTGGGACACAATCGCCAGGCGACGACTGCCCTGCCGATACCAGTCCAGATGCAGTTCATCGTCATCTGGTGTGGCAATAACCTCAGTTTCCGGATCCACCATTGGCACTCTGCGAAACAGTGTCGGCCAGACGGACTGGACATGACCGTTACGTAGCCACGGCGGTGGGCGATAATGAAGGGTCCTGCTTTCGTACAATTTTTAACCTTTCATATCAGGGGGTTGACCCCGTAAATCAAAGCGCTTAATATGCGCGCCACTTGATGCTGTTCCCCGATAGCTCAGTTGGTAGAGCAACGGACTGTTAATCCGTTTGTCGCTGGTTCGAGCCCAGCTCGGGGAGCCACTTATTCCGAAGCGCCGCTGTTTCTTACGAACCAGCGGCGTTTTTCGTTTCAGGCGTCAGAAAATCTGCTTACGCTGCATGAATTCAGTCAGCACTCGAAAGAGCGTGAAGCCATCCTCGGCCCCAATCAGCTCACGTATGGAATGCATCCCGAACTGGGGCACCCCAATATCGAGTGTGGTGACGCCAAGGTTTCCCGCCGTCAGTGGTCCGATGGTACTGCCACAACCCATATCGCTTCGCACCACAAACGTCTGATGCGGCAGGCCCAACTCATCGCTGATATGGCGATACACACCGGCGGACCGGCTATTGGTAGCATAGCGCTGGTTGTGATTGACCTTGATGACCGGGCCCTGATTCAGAATCGGCCCGTGATTCTCATCGTGCTTGTCCATATAGTTCGGATGAACACCGTGGGCGTTATCCGCCGACACCATCATTGAGCGGGCAATGGCCCGTGCTTTACCCGCACCGACCCAGCGATCCAGAACCGCCGTCAGGAAAGGCCCCTGGGCACCCTCCGCCGACACACTGCCTACCTCTTCGTGATCGTTGCAGACCAACAACGCGGCTTCGTCGCCAGAGGTTTCCAGCAGCGACTGAAGTCCTATGTAACAACTGAGCAGGTTATCCAGGCGGGCCGAAGCAATGAAATCATCGCGCAGCCCCACAAATGAGGCCTCATGAGCATCGTAGAAACTCAGCTCGTAGCCCAGAACCTTGCGAATCTTGAGGCCCGATTCGGTTTCAATCTGGTGCGATAACAAATCTTCGAAGCTGGTGCTGTCGCTGTCAGGAACCTGCATCAAAACGGGCGGCAGGTCAGTCTGGGCATTGACTGTCCGGTTGCTGTTGGCCTCCCGGTCCAGGTGAATCGCAAGGCTGGGAATGAACGCCATCGGTTTGATGAAATCCACCAGGGTATCCCGCACCTTGCCGTCTTCATCCAGCACGGTCACCCGACCGGCAAGCGACAGATCCCGGTCAAACCAGGGATTCAGCAGAACACCGCCGTAAACCTCCACACCAAGCTGGAAAAAACCCTTGCGGCGAAGCTCTGGATTTGGCTTGACCTTCAGGCAGGGGCTATCTGTGTGCGCGCCCACCATGCGGATACCGGATGTGGTGACATCGTTCGTGCCCGAGCGAAACGCAACAATCGAAGACCCATTGCGGATAACGTAGTAGCCCTGATTACTCTCCAGCGACCAGTCTTCCCGCTCATCGAGTTCCTGAAACCCGGCCGCATGCAATCGTTGCTTCATGGCCTCCACCGCATGCCAGGGCGTTGGGGAAGTGTTCAGAAACTTCAATAAATCTTTGTTAAATTCAGCGTGTTCCATGATGTCCCTGATTGAAAGATAATTGCGACAACAGTATGGCACGAAGCCACAAAGCCTCATAATGGATGAACGCACATTCCCTGACACGGGACCACAAATCAACGACAACCGGGAGCTGAACGTGCCTGCACCGAAATTTCTCGACATCGAGTATTGCCAGACCGATGACGCCCTTTTTCCAACGGCCATGGCCTGGTCACTTGAAGACGGCAGGATGAAAACGGTCGTGATTGCCCCTTCCGACGACTGGCTTCCAGACGACGGCGATTTGGGGGACCTGGATCTCATGTATCTTGAAGAACAAGGCGTGCCACTGATCGAACTGGTCCGGGAACTGCACCAGGATCTGCCAGATCAGACAGTCTTTGTGGATGGACTGGATCCGGACGAAATCCTTGTTGACCTGATCTTTACCGCTGTAGCACAGGAAGCCCCCTTCGAGATTGCCCCCATCGGTGAGCTCATAACCGGCCTGGACAGCGAAACCCTGGAAGACCGTCGACGTCAACTTCTGTTCGAGGAAAGCCTGGAGCCGCAACTGCCTGAAAACGGCGTCTACGCCCTGCTTCTGATGGCCCGCGAGGAAGGTCTGTTCGACGAGGACCTGTAACCGGGTCAAATCGACACAGGGAAGTGTGACACGGGTCGACGTAACAAACGGTTACACAAGGCAGAATCAGCCCGTAGCCGCCCACGTCAGGAAGCCCGATAACAATGAACAAGGTTGTGCGAACACCCCTCGTCTTTTCACTAGTCCCTGCCCTTCTTATCGCCGCTCAGACCGCCATGGCTCAGGAGACGCCACGGGCAGACAAACACTACATCGGCCTGCTGGCAACCGTTTACAACCATCGCACCATCGGTGAAAGCACCACAGAAACTGCCTGGGGTTCCGGCGGGACCCTCGTCGTCGGTAGCCATATAACCGATCTGTTTCATGCCGAGTTGCGTGCTGGCGCCGGCCTCAAAGACGCTGACGTACCCAACAGCGACCTGAGCCTCACCGTTGACTACTTTGCGAGTTGGTACATGGGCCTGCACTACCCCATCACCAGCTACGCGAACCTCTACGGTCAGTTCGGCTTCTCCTACATTCACGGTGAAGGCGACATCAGCGATCCCGCAAACGATCGCAACAACGCCTACCTTGATTTCGAGGGCGATTTTCCGGATAGCGGCTTCAGCGTGAGTTGGCTGGCTGGCCTCGACTTTGCCGTGATGGACAACACATACCTGGTGCTTGAAGGCGGCAAGCTGTTTAAAGATACCGGTTCAGATGTGAACACATTCCAGTTCTCTGGCGGCGTGCGCTACGAATTCTGAACAGGCAGGAGAGATTGCCCCTCCTGCCTGTACGCTGATGCTCAGGCCTTGTGCCGAATGTGCCAGCACCGATGAATCCGCGAGTTCCGCTGAAAATCCTTATCCAGAGTATCCCGCGTAACCTCGGTAACCTCATACTCACTTTCCAGCGACTCATCCAACTTGAACCTCCGAAAATTATTGGAAAAAATCAGCAATCCATCGGAGCTCAGTCGCGCCATCGCCTGACGGACCAGCGTCGGATGGTCCTTCTGAATATCCAGCACGCCGGCCATACGGGCAGAATTCGAGAAGGTTGGCGGATCCATGAAAATCAGATCAAACCGCTGATCCATTGTCTTGCGATCCGCCAACCAGGCCAGACAGTCTGCCTGTTCGACCCGATGCTTCTTCGGATCAGCGCCGTTCAGGGCAAGATTGTCCTCTGCCCAACCAACATAGGTTTTCGACATATCCAGGCTCAGTGAGCGGCTGGCACCTCCCACCACGGCATGCACAGTGGCCGCACCGGTATAACAGAACAGATTCAGGAAACGTTGGTTCGCCGAATTCTGCTGAATCCACTGGCGCACCGGCCGATGATCCAGAAACAGACCGGTATCCAGATAATCTTTCAGGTTCACCTTGAGCACACAACCATGTTCGTGAACCTTGAAAAACTCGCCACTGACAGCTTGTTTCTCATACTGATTGGTGCCTGTCTGACGCTGACGCTGCTTGCAGACCAGGTTCTCCCTATCGATCCCCAGAGCTTCAGGGATGACAGCCAGCGCTTCCGCAAGTCGCTCCCGCGCCGATCGCTCGTCCACCGATTTAGGGGCCGCGTACTCCTGGATATGTACCCTCTCTTCATACATATCGATGGCCAGAGCGAACTCCGGCATATCCGCGTCATAAAGGCGGTAACAGCCAATCCCCTGCTTTCTCGCCCACTGACCGATCGTCTTCATGTTTTTCTTCAATCGGTTACGAAGCATGGCAGCGCGTTCATCATTGGCAATTCTGGGGGTGACCTCTCCGGGAATATCTGGCCCTCGTGGTGTCCTGGCACTGGCTTCATTGATTTCGAAGAGCAACAACTGAGCGGGCAGCTTGCCATTGAACAGGCGATACTGCTTGTTGCTGCGCAAACCGATGGATTTACCGAATTCAGGCGCCCCCGTAAAGACACCCAGTCGCCAGCCGGATACCACGCGTTTCACGGCATCACCCAGTGCCTGATAAAGAGCCCCCAACTCTTTGCGCTCACTCAGCCGTTCACCGTACGGCGGGTTGGTCAACACAAGTCCCTGTTGCGCCCACTCACCGTCCAGCTGCAGATCGTCAACAGCGCGCGTCTCAACATGAAGAATGCTGTCCAGTCCGGCCCGCTGAATATTTTTCCAGGCTGTCGCTATAACCCGACTGTCCTGATCAAATCCTGCCAACCTGGGAATGCGTTTCTGCTTACCCTCATGGGCACGACGCTCCGCTTCCTGGCGCAGAGACAGCCACAGATCCGGCTGGTGGCCGGGCCATTGCTCAAAACCGAATCGCTCCTGCTTGCGCCCGGGCGCCATGTCCAATGCCATCATGGCAGCCTCGATCACCAGGGTGCCGGAGCCACACATGGGATCTACAAAGTCACCGCCAGCTGCGGCAATTTCAGGCCAGCCGGCCCGCATCAGAAGAGCAGCAGCGAGGTTCTCTTTCAGAGGCGCGAGACCCTGGTCGGTCCGATAGCCACGCATGTGCAGGCTGTGACCGCTTAGATCAATCCCTAACGACAAACGCCCCCGGTTAAGACGAGCCGACACAATCACATCAGGATTCTTTGCATCCACCGAAGGCCGTGGACCACCGTTCGCCTGAAAGCGATCAACAATGCCATCCTTGACGCGCTGAGCCCCGTACTGGGTGTTTCGAATGGCTTCATTCTGACCAAGGAATGTGACCCGGAAACTGCCATGCACCGGAATGTGCTGCTGCCAGTCCATGTGAACAACCCCGTCGTAGAGCTGATCGCCGCTGTTGGCATCCACTTCATCAATATGAAGGATCACACGGTTAGCCAGGCGTGACCACAGGCAAGCCCGATAACCACCCTCCAGAGAGCCTTCCACCCAGACACCGGCCGGCGCATTGCGCACGGTTTCCAGACCGAACGTACTGAGCTCGTCCGCCAGAAGGTATTCCACTCCCTTCGGGCAGGTTACGAAAAAGACAGATTTGGACAAAGGTAACTCCTGGTTCGTCAGCGACTTTTGGTAAGTTTCCGGAATAACGGCTGTTCCCGGAATGGCTGCAATTCTTTTAGTTCACATAACTATAAAAAAAGCGTCATTTAGATGAAATAATTAGTGTACATCGGCTCAATGTTCGACTTACCTTGTAGATGACGCGTCGTTCCGGAAGGCAATTATCCTTCCGTTAACAGGATCCTGACTGCTCTGGCTTGAGCTGACAATAGTGGGTTATCCCTGAAAGGGTCGCACTTGTCGCAGCCACTGCAGATGTGTACACGCTTGTTCTGTTAATCCATCAGTGAGGAACGGCATGAAAAGACAGAAAAGAGACATGTACGCTCGTGCATTCAAGCGGGGTTATCTCGCTGGCGTGTCCGGTAAATCCAAAGACAGCTGCCCGATCGAACAGGCAGAAGTTCGCCAGGAATGGCTGAACGGGTGGCGAGAAGGCCGCACAGATCAATGGGAGGGCATGACCGGCGTATCCGGCATACACAAACTGGCAACCGTCACGACAGCGTGACGGTCTGATCTGACCCCGAATCTTAATCTGATCTTTTTCTACACAATTTGACGCAGTACCCAGAGTAACCGAAACGGGGCCTCCCGCCCCGTACCATGCGAAGAAGCGCTACGGGGTTCATTCCCCGCTCGGGCCCGCTATGCGGGCCCATCTTCGTTCTGGAATACGGAAATTACTTTATCTGCCGTATTGCCTCCACCGCTTCCCTGATCAGTTCCGGCCCACGATAAATAAATCCGGTATAGACCTGAACCAGCTTGGCACCAGCGCGAATTTTTTCTGCCGCACTGTCTCCATCGGTAATCCCCCCCACGCCGATAATCGGTAAAGAGTCGCCGAGCTCGGCGTATAGCCCCCTGATGACTCTGAGAGACGCCTCGCGAACCGGCGCGCCACTGAGACCACCCGCTTCGTTTGCATGAACATGGCCAGCTACAGCTTCCCGGCTGACGGTGGTATTGGTCGCGATCACTCCGTCAATCCCTGTCTCACGCAACGCCGACGCCACAAAGCGAATACCCTCATCGTCCATATCCGGGGCAATCTTCACGGCCACAGGAACGTAGCGACCATACTCTTTCTCGCACTTAAGCTGTTCGTCCTTGATGGCAATCAACAGATCCTTGAGGGAATCACCGAACTGAAGATCCCTTAGCCCTGGCGTGTTGGGAGAGGAAACATTCACAGTAATATAGTCGGCCCGGGTGTAGACCGCCGATATACCTTTGCGGTAATCGCTTTCGGACTGGTCATTCGGGGTGTCTTTATTCTTGCCGACGTTGATTCCCAGCACACCCTTGTAACGGCGTTTATCGACACGCTCCAGAAGGTGATCAAGACCGTCATTATTGAAGCCCATGCGATTGATAATCGCCTGATGCTCCGGCAACCGGAACATTCTCGGTTTCGGATTTCCGGGCTGCGCCACAGGCGTGACCGTCCCCACTTCAATAAATCCAAAACCCAGGTTACCAAGACCGTCCAAGTGATCGGCGTTCTTATCAAGACCTGCCGCAAGACCAACCGGGTTCGGAAAATCCAGACCCATAACATTCACTGGCAATGCATCTATCTTTGGCGACAACGCATTTAACACGCCAAGCCGATCGGCAAAATCGATACCCTTCAATGCAAAGTTATGAGCCTGCTCCGGCGGAAGGCGAAAAAGCAGGTTACGGATAACGCCGTACATCTGAAAAACTCCCTTGATCCAAGTGGGCGGAGTATACCGGAAGTTTTCCACAGCATCCCGACCTGGACTCAAATCTGCTGTAAATGACTGTATCATGGCAGTCTCGTGACCTTTTCCACGGAATCTGTGGATAACCCTGTTGAAAATCACGGGGCAACGGTTGCCATCCCTTGATAACTGCGCCAATCTACAAATTGATCATTTTTTGATCAGTTATTTTATCCTTTATTTTCAATGCGTTACGCTTTTTATAGGTTTGTGTCGACAAATTCTGTACAAAATGTTACCCGGTCACCTTTCTGCAATCATGTGCATAAATCACTCAAGCGAACGCCCAGAAATCGACGCTGCCACAGCCTCCAAGAATAACGTTATACTGACATCAGTCATCTGATCAGGAGTGCCCCATGCAAGAGCCGATGTCCCCCGCCCAACAATACCGGGAGAAGCTCAAGGTAGAAATGAAGGCGGCATCGCGGGTCACAATTATCGGAATGATTCTCGATGCTGCACTCGGCATCATTAAAGTCATCGCAGGCGCTCTTTTTCATTCACAGGCGCTTCTGGTGGATGGCATCCACTCTTTTACCGACGTTGCATCCGATCTCGTTGTTCTGGGTGTCATGAAGGTATCCCGTCAGGAACCCGATGACGACCACCCCTATGGTCATCAACGAATTGAAACTTTCGGCACACTGGTTCTCGGCAGTATTCTGATTGCCGTCGGCGCCGCTTTGGCCTGGGAGAACACCCTGCGATTGATCGAAGGCGGTGTTGATACCGTTCCGGGCTGGCCGGTTCTGGTAGCGGCAGCGGTATCTGTTGCGGGAAAGGAATGGATCTTCCGGTACACCCGCCGTGTCGGTCTGAAGATTCGATCCGATCTGATTATTGCCAATGCCTGGCACAGCCGCACCGACGCCTTCTCTTCAGTCGTGGTTCTTGTTTCCACCATTGGCGCCATGCTCGGCATGGTATGGCTGGACGTGTTTGCCGCCGTAATTATCGCCGGGATCATTATTCATGTTGGCTGGAAATTCACCTGGGACAGTGTGCAGGAGCTGGTCGATACGGGACTGTCCCGGGAAGACACCCAGATGCTCAAGCGTATTGCCCGGGACACCGACGGTGTCCGTAACGTCCACGAGCTCCGCAGTCGGCGTATGGGGCACGATATCCTGCTGGACATTCATCTGGTGGTCCGCCCGGAAATCAGCGTTTCAGAGGGACACCAGATTGGTACACAAGTGGTCGCCGGCATGCGCAATGCCCTGGAAAATATCCGCGACATCAACTTTCACATCGACGCCGAGAACGACGAAGATCAGCTACTGACATCAGAACGACTGCCCTCGCGGCAAGAGCTCCGGGCCATCATGGAACAACACCTGGGCGAACTCCCCCAACACAGCCGCCTGCGACTCCACTACCTCAAGAACAAGGTGCACCTGGAGCTGTTCCTCGACGAACCGGAATCAGAAACGGCTTTCTCCACCACCAACATCCGGGAGCAGCTTCGGGATTACCCCTGGTTTGGCAGCATACGGGTGTGGGTGGCCGGGCCCTGAAAGCAGCGGACCGAAATGACCAGGCTGATCAACCGGTCCGTAAAGCCGCCTCTTTCAGCTCCGCGATATCGTCCCGCAGGCGGGCGGCCGTCTCGAAATCCAGCTCCGAAGCGGCCTTGTACATTTCATCCTCCAGGCGGGACACCTCTTTCAGAACCTCCTCCGGGGACCGGTTTCCGGCTTTCGCGCGGTACTGCTCGGCCTCTTCTGCAGCTTTCTGCCCCGGTCGCTCGGCTTTGCGACGGCCACGACCGCCGCCTGCGCCTTCCATAATATCGGCAATCTTTTTGTTCAGGCCCTGAGGCGTAATGCCCTGCTCCAGGTTATGGGCTTCCTGCTTGGCCCGGCGACGCTCGGTTTCATCAATGGCCCGCTGCATGGAACCTGTGATCCGGTCACCATAGAGAATGGCTTTGCCGTGAACATTCCGCGCAGCCCGGCCCATGGTCTGAATCAGTGACCGCTCAGATCTCAGAAACCCTTCCTTGTCAGCGTCCAGAATGGCCACCAGCGAAACTTCGGGCATATCCAGGCCTTCCCGCAGCAGGTTAATGCCGACCAGCACATCAAATTCGCCCCGCCGGAGGTCACGGATGATCTCCACCCGTTCCACGGTGTCGATATCCGAGTGCAGATATCGGACCTTGATATCGTGCTCCATCAGGAAGTCGGTGAGATCCTCGGCCATGCGCTTGGTCAGCGTTGTAACCAGAACGCGCTCCTTCACCTTTACCCGGGTATGAATCTCCGAGAGCAAATCATCCACCTGAGTCGAGGCAGGCCGAACTTCGATTTCCGGGTCCAGAAGGCCGGTGGGGCGCACCACCTGCTCCACTATCTGTCCCGCATTCTCGGCCTCGTAATTCGCCGGGGTTGCGGACACAAAGATCATCTGTGGCGCTATCCGCTCCCATTCCTCGAACCGCATGGGCCGGTTATCCAGGGCTGAAGGCAGACGAAAACCATATTCCACCAGGGTTTCCTTACGTGACCGGTCACCTTTGTACATGGCGCCGATCTGCGGAATGGTTACGTGGGATTCGTCCACCACCAGCAAGGCATTGGGTGGCAGGTAATCAAACAGTGTGGGTGGTGCCTCACCGGGGCGGCGACCGGAGAGGTAGCGCGAGTAATTCTCGATGCCGTTGCAATAGCCAAGCTCCAGCATCATTTCGATGTCGTAGCGGGTTCGTTCTTCCAGTCGTTGGGCTTCCACCAGACGATTATTGTCCCGCAGTTGCTGAAGCCGCTCATCCAGCTCCACCTTGATATGCTCGATTGCATCCAACACGGTCTGGCGCGGCGTCACATAGTGGGACTTCGGGTAAATGGTTACTCTGGGCACCCGGCGAAGGACCTCGCCGGTCAGCGGGTCGAAATAGCTGAGATTTTCCACCTCGTCATCAAACAGCTCAATGCGTATGGCCTCTTTCTCGGATTCCGCGGGAAATACATCAATCACATCGCCCCTGACCCGGTAATTGGCCCGGTGAAACTCGACATCATTCCGGGTGTACTGAAGCTCAGCCAGACGCCGGAGAATGAAACGCTGATCAATCTGATCACCTCGATCCAGGTGCAGCATCATTTTCAGGTAGGACTGGGGATCCCCCAGACCATAAATAGCCGAAACCGTCGCCACGATGATGGCATCCGGACGCTCCAGCAAAGCCTTGGTAGCCGACAGGCGCATCTGCTCGATGTGCTCGTTAATGGAAGCGTCTTTCTCGATAAACGTGTCTGACGAGGGCACATAGGCTTCAGGCTGGTAATAGTCGTAGTAGGAGACGAAATACTCCACGGCGTTGTCAGGAAAAAACTCCCGGAATTCGCCGTACAGCTGGGCCGCCAGAGTCTTGTTATGGGCCATAATGATGGTAGGCCGCTGGATCTGCTGGATGACATTGGCAATGGTGAAGGTTTTACCTGACCCGGTCACACCCAGCAGAGTCTGGTGGGCAAGGCCGGAGTGAATGCCGTCCACCAGCCCCTCGATGGCCTTGGGCTGATCGCCGGCTGGCTGGAACGGTGAATCAACCTTGAACACACCCTCTCTGGCGGAAAAGCTTGCCTGATTACTGGCCATAACTGGCGAAAACCTCCGGTAGAACCAATGCAGGGACAAAACAGCCCCTGTCATTAGAGAAATTTAGCGATACACTGGCTTCATGATACCATCAGTGCGATCGACGGCTGGGCGAAAATCAGCCAGAAGCTCTGGCACCCGGCGGTCGCAGCCCTATCAGACGCAGCTTTAAGGAGCGCAAGTTTGGACCTTCAACTTTCCAGCCGAGTACAGGCGATCAAGCCCTCTCCCACCCTCGCAGTCACCAACAAGGCCGCGGAATTACGCGCAGCAGGCCAGGATATTATCGGCCTGGGTGCCGGCGAGCCGGACTTCGACACACCTGATCACATCAAACAGGCAGCGATAGAGGCTATCAATAACGGCCAGACCAAATACACTGCCGTTGATGGTACGCCAGCCCTGAAAAAAGCGATTATTGCGAAGTTCAAACGGGACAACGGCCTGGATTACGAAGCCAACCAGATACTGGTAAGCAGTGGTGGCAAACAGAGCTTTTTCAACCTCGCACTCGCCACACTGAATCCCGGTGACGAAGCCATCATTCCTGCACCCTATTGGGTTTCCTACCCGGACATGGTGCTGGTAGCCGAAGGCAAGCCGGTGATTATTGAAACCGGCGCCGAGACCCGCTTCAAGATCACCCCTGATCAACTTGAGAGCGCGATCACCGAGCGTACCCGCCTGTTCGTCATCAACAGCCCATCGAACCCAAGCGGTATGGCCTACACTCTGGAAGAACTGCAGGCTATCGGTGAAGTGCTGAAGAAACACCCGAACATCATGATTGCCACCGATGATATGTACGAGCCGATTCTCTGGACCGGCAAGCCGTTCTGCAACATCCTGAACGCTACGCCGGATCTGTACGATCGGACCTTCGTACTCAACGGCGTCTCCAAGGCCTACTCCATGACTGGCTGGCGTATCGGCTACGCAGCAGGGCCGGCAAAAATCATCGGTGCCATGAAGAAGATCCAGTCACAGAGCACCTCCAACCCGGCCTCCATCTCCCAGGCTGCGGCTCAGGCCGCGCTTGAAGGTGACCAGGCCTGTGTTGGCGACATGGTCAAAGCGTTCAAAGAACGCCATGACTGGCTGGTAGATGCCCTGAACAAGCTACCGGGCGTTGAGTGCCTGACCGGTGACGGTACTTTCTACGTGTTTCCGAGCTTTCAGGGTGCCATCGACGCCGACTCCGACGTCAGCACCGATGTCGAATTTGCCGAGAAACTGCTATCCGAAGCCGGCGTTGCTCTGGTTCCGGGTTCGGCCTTCGGCTGCCCGGGCCATATGCGCCTGAGCTTTGCCACCAGCATGGGTAACCTGGAGAAGGCGATCGAACGTCTACAGAAGGCGCTCGGTTAAAAAACTTCGGACAGGGGTTGACGGGGCGGTATGACCGACTTAATATACGCGCCTCGTCACACGACGACGTTCCCCGATAGCTCAGTTGGTAGAGCAACGGACTGTTAATCCGTTTGTCGCTGGTTCGAGCCCAGCTCGGGGAGCCACTATTCAAAAAGCCCGCTAATTTCATGAATTAGCGGGCTTTTTTTTGCTCTACTTCCGAAAGCCATCCTCCGCCATTACAAATCCAGCACTACCCCGGCGCTCGTGTTTTGCAGGAAGATCCCCCACATCACACGTCGCCAGACCAACAGGCTGAAGCAGAACTCAGGCAGCAGATAACGTCATAGGCCTGCGACCTCAGCATGAATAGCCTCCAGCGCTGCCAGAGGATCTGGTGCCTGGGTAATTGGGCGACCAATCACCAGATAATCGGAACCTGCCTTCAGGGCCTCCGTAGGCGTCATGATACGCTGCTGATCGCCTTTATCCGCCGTCAGCGGTCGAATACCCGGGGTAACCAACTTGAAGTCGGCACCTTGCTCAGCCTTCAGTTTCGATGCCTCCTGCGCCGAACATACAACACCGTCGAGGCCGCAATTTCTGGTGAGAGTTGCCAGCCGGCTCACATGGGCTTCGGGAGAACTGGCAATGCCAATACCGGCCAGATCGTCAGCATTCATGCTGGTCAGGACCGTTACCGCAATCAGTAACGGACGGCTGGAACCGAAGGCTTCCAAGCGCTCCCGGCAGGCCGTCATCATTTTTTCGCCACCAGAGGCATGCACATTCACCATCCAGACACCCAAGTCAGCCGCAGCCGCTACGGCCGCCGATGTGGTGTTGGGAATGTCGTGGAATTTCAGATCCAGAAACACGTCGAACCCACGCTTCTGAAACTCTTCGACCAGTTGAGGCCCGGAACGGGTGAACAGTTCTTTACCCACCTTCAGACGGCATTTGGCGGGATCCAGTCTCCCGACCATTTCCATAGCTGGATTCCTGGAAGGGAAGTCAAGGGCGACGATGATCTTCGGATCGTTAGGGGTTTGCACGTTCATTTGTCCTGAGGAAATTCAGTAAAGGTTTATTCGGCTTCAACACCCTGAATCGGGCGAACGGTTTCCCATTGCTTGCAGCTCGGGCACAACCAGTGCAGCTGACGACCTGAAAAGCCACAGCTTACACAACGGTATACCGGACGGTTGACCAGTATCAGATGACCAATACAACTCACCAGCCGACCTTCATCGGTGGTCATACCCTTTTCGTACCCGGCCATTTCCACCAACCTTAACAGACCGCGGACGCTGGGCCGGGATTCCAGCTCCTGCCTGAGCAGATCGATCGCTGCCGGCCGCCCCGAGGCCCGCTCTACGGATTCAACCAGGGCAAGCAGCAAACTGGTACCGGGATAGTCTTCGTAAAGCTTGTGCAGCTTCTTGGCCAGCCGGCCAATATCGCCGTGTTCATGCTCGAGCTTCATCAAGCGATCAATTGCTTCCGGCCCAAACTCGGCGTTCTGGTCAAACACCTTCAGGCACTGGTTTCCAGCTTCACGGTAACTGCCCTGCCGAATCAGCAAATTCATCAGAATCAGATTCGCCCGAACGCAAGAACGGTCATAGTCGAGCGCCTCCTTCGCCAGCTTCTGGGCAGCCCAGCGATCGTCCTGTTTCAGGGATTCCTCAGCTAACTCGCAGGTCAAATAGGCCAGGACCTTGAACATCGCCGGGGCGGCATCTCCCCGGGTCAGGGTTCGTGCGACCTCTGCCGCCTTACCCCATTCCTTCTCTTGCTGGTAAAGATCTATCAATTGCTGGGAAGACCGCCGGCCGTAGTCCTTGTCGCCCATCAATTGATGCAACAGCGCCTCGGCTCGATCCAGGAGACCGGCATTCAGATAGTCCCGAGCAAGTTCAAGGGTTACTTGCGGCGAAAAACGTGGGGGAAGCTCGGGTCTGGCCAGAAGGTTCTGGTGAATGAGTATTGCCCGGTCTGTTTCGCCCTTGTTGCGAAAATGGCTACCAATGGACAGGTGCAGACTGACGGTGTCCTTATTCACCGCAAGGGATTGGACGAAATTCTCAACAGCCTGATCAGAGTAATTGGTAAAAAGGAACTGAAGACGATCCTTTACCGATTCCTCATCGGAAATCGCCTTACCGGCTCGGCTTTCGCTGCTCCCCAGCCGGCCAACAAGCCAGCCAATGGCGACTGCGACAGTCAGCAGCAGCCACTGAAGTACCATATCCATTAGAGAGTCCGGTCGTTCTGGGCCCTGGATTTCTCCAATGCCTGCTCAGCACGATCAAGTCGTTTCTGAAGGGTTCGCCGGGACGCAGAGTTGCGTACCGTTGCCAGCAAGGTCATCAGGACACCAACGAGTGCACCGATAACAAACGCCATGATAATCCAGACAGCAACGCCCTGAGGCTGGGTTTCAAACAGCAGCAAATTTAGAGCAACCGCCGTCTGATTATTGAGCGAGAACACCAATGCCAGCAGAATTAGGACTAAAACCAACAGAATAGTGAGGATCTTCTGCAATCCTGCCATAGCGATAGCACTCCCAAAGGGGCCTGAAAGCCCGAATTATATTCGTTCCCTGAGCAGCGGTTAGAAGCCCTTTTTCAAGCTGTCATTAACCTGCTCTCTCAATTCCTTTCCCGGTTTGAAGTGCGGCACAAACTTAGCTGGTAGTTGAACAGCCTCTCCGGTTTTAGGGTTGCGGCCCGTGCGTGCAGACCGATGATGAAGGGAAAAGCTGCCAAATCCCCGGATTTCAATTCTCTGACCATCAGCAAGCGACTGGGACATGTGCTCAATGATGGTTTTTACTGCCAGTTCGACATCTTTAACGGAGAGCTGAGTCTGCTTGGAAGCAATCAGTTCGACCAGTTCGGACTTCGTCATGAGGCGTTTCCCTTTTCCATTTTTATTGGGCCGTCGGTTACCTGATCCCCATGACTACCTAGTTTAGCCAAACCAGAAAAAAACACAAAAAAAACGGGCTCTTAGAGCCCGTTTTTTTCGTACCAACCGGAATTTTAATCCTTATTGGCGTTTTGCTGCTGCATCTGCTCTTTGATGAGATCACCGATGGTGGTCGCACCAGACGAAGTTTCTGCAGTTTTAGTCCGCACATTTTCCAGTGCCTGCTTGTCGTCCTCAACATCTTTGGACTTCACAGACAGGTTGATGATGCGATTCTTGCGGTCGATGCTGATGATCTTCGCTTCAACTTCTTCGCCTTCCTTCAGCGCGTTGCGAGCGTCTTCGACGCGGTCACGGCTGATTTCCGAGGCTTTGAGTACCGCTTCAACTTCCTCGTTCAGGGCAATGGTAGCTGCCTTGGCATCAACTGCAGACACGGTGCCCTTAACAATGGAGCCCTTGTCGTTCAGCTGTACGAACTCGGCGAACGGATCGCTCTCGAGCTGCTTGATACCCAGGGAGATACGCTCACGCTCCGGATCAACAGACAGGATAACGGTTTCAACTTCGTCACCCTTCTTGTATTCACGAACCGCTTCTTCGCCAGTCTCGTTCCAGCTGATGTCAGACAGGTGAACCAGACCGTCGATGCCGCCATCCAGACCGATGAAGATACCGAAGTCAGTGATTGACTTGATCTTACCGGAGATGCGGTCGCCCTTGTTGAAGTTGCTGGAGAAATCTTCCCACGGGTTGGATACGCACTGCTTGATACCCAGGGAGATACGACGACGCTCTTCGTCGATATCCAGAATCATCACGCCCACTTCGTCGCCCACCTGGACAACCTTGGACGGATGGATGTTCTTGTTGGTCCAGTCCATTTCGGATACGTGAACCAGACCTTCAACACCCTCTTCCAGCTCAGCAAAGCAGCCGTAGTCAGTAAGGTTGGTAACACGTGCAGTAACCTTGCTGCCTTCCGGGTAACGACCCTTGATATCAACCCAGGGATCTTCACCCAGCTGCTTCAGGCCGAGGGAAACACGGTTGCGCTCACGGTCAAACTTCAGAACCTTGACGCTGATTTCGTCGCCCACATTGACGATTTCGCTCGGATGCTTGATGCGCTTCCAGGCCATATCGGTAATGTGCAGCAGGCCGTCAACACCGCCCAGATCTACGAACGCGCCGTAGTCGGTCAGGTTCTTGACGATACCCTTGATTTCCATACCCTCGGTCAGGGTTTCCAGCAGAGCTTCGCGCTCAGCGCTGTTTTCAGCTTCCAGAACGGCGCGGCGGGAAACAACCACGTTGTTACGCTTCTGGTCGAGCTTGATAACCTTGAATTCGAGTTCTTTGTTCTCCAGGTGCGCGGTGTCGCGAACCGGACGAACGTCTACCAGCGAGCCAGGCAGGAAGGCACGAATGCCGGCCAGATCGACGGTGAAACCACCCTTGACCTTACCGTTGATAATACCTTTAACCACTTCCTCAGCTTCGAAGGACTTCTCGAGTACCTTCCAGGCTTCTGCACGCTTGGCCTTTTCACGGGACAGACGGGTCTCACCGAAGCCGTCTTCCACAGCGTCGAGAGCAACGTCGACAACGTCGCCGATAGCAATTTCCAACTCGCCTTTTTCGTTCAGGAACTGGGAGGCGGGGATAACGCCTTCGGACTTAAGTCCGGCGTTAACGGTGACCCAGTCGTTATCGACGTCAACTACGGTTCCCTGGACGATGGAACCTGGTTGCATGTCAATTTCTTTTAGGCTTTCTTCAAAAAGATCCGCAAAGCTCTCGCTCATTATGAGTCCTATATGATCAACGCAAGTGTACTCCGTGCCACCAGTAACACGGTCTGTTAACAAGTTCCGGATTAAGCCTGTGACTGGCAGATAACGCTACATCCGGCATTTCAACGACAAAAAGGTGTAGTCAGGCCTGACCTGCTGCGGCCATACACCTGCCTAACACCTCTTCTATACTCAACCCCGTAGAATCAATGACTTGCGCATCATCCGCGGGTTTGAGAGGGGCTGCAGAACGGTTCATATCCCGTTCATCACGAACCCGTATCTCCTCTAAAAGGGCGTCAATACTAACATTGACACCCGCGTCCTTCAACTGTCCATAGCGTCGCTGGGCCCTTTCTTCGGCACTGGCTGTCAGGAAAATTTTTACCGGCGCATCGGGAAACACAACGGTACCCATGTCGCGACCATCGGCCACCAGACCCGGCGCCTGCCGGAAATCCCGTTGCCGCTGCAACAGGGCATCGCGGACCGACTGCATCACAGCCACCTTCGACGCGTTATCGCCGGCCGACTCCGTACGTATCTCGGCGGTCACATCCCGGCCTGCGAGAATGACTTTGACCGGCTCACCTTCGGGTGTTGGCTCGAACGCAACGTCCAGCCCCGCTGCCACCTTTACCAGCCCCTCTTCGTCAGCCAGTGACACTCCCTGACGACCTGCGGCCAGAGCTGTGAGCCGATACAAAGCACCACTGTCCAGCAGATGCCAGCCCAGTTTCCTCGCCAGCATCTGGGTAATCGTGCCCTTGCCGGAGCCGCCCGGACCATCCACGGTTATCACTGGCGCGACACCATGCACCATTATTCAGCTCCCTCAGCTGAGATATTGATCCCCGTACCACGGGCAAGCTCCACAAAGCCCGGAAACGACGTGGCAACGTTGGCGCAGTCTGTAACAGAAATCTCTCCCTTGGCACGCAGCGATGCCACCGCGAAAGACATGGCGATCCGATGGTCACCGTGGCTGTTGACGGTTCCACCACCAATGGCCTGACCGCCCTCAATGATGATGCCATCTGGCGTTACGGTAGTTTCAACACCCAGTTCAGCCAGGCCATCCGCCATAACCTGAATACGGTCACTTTCCTTGACACGCAGTTCCTCTGCGCCACGCAGAACCGTGCGGCCTTTGGCGCAGGCTGCAGCAATGAACAACACCGGAAACTCATCAATCGCCAGAGGCACCTGATCTTCGGGAATATCGATACCCTGCAGCTCCGCAGATCGGACCCGCAGGTCGGCAACCGGCTCGCCACCGATTTCCCGCTCGTCGAGCATTTCGATACTGGCGCCCATCTGGTTCAGGATATTGATCACCCCGACCCGGGTCGGATTCATACCCACATGCCGCAGGATCAGGTCGGATCCGGGCGCAATACTGGCTGCGACCAGGAAGAAAGCAGACGAGGAGATATCCGCGGGCACATCGATGTTTGTCGCTGTCAGCTTGCCACCACCGCTGACACTCGCCGTCGCGCCGTCACGATGCACATGGTAACCAAAGCCCGCCAGCATTCGCTCGGTATGGTCCCGGGTCGGCGCCGGCTCCGTGACAGAGGTGCTGCCTTCTGCGTAGAGACCAGCCAGCAACAGACACGATTTGACCTGTGCGCTGGCTACCGGCATTTCATAATGAATCCCGGACAGCGTCTGGCCTCCCCGGATTTTCAGAGGCGGCCGGCCGCCTTCTGCGGTGTCTATAACCGCCCCCATGGCCCGCAATGGATCGGCAACCCGGCCCATCGGGCGAACAGAGAGGCTGGCATCCCCGGTCAGCTCGGAATCGAAAGGCTGAGCCGCAAGCAAACCCGCAAACAAGCGCATGGCAGTGCCGGAATTACCCAGGTACAGAGGGCCTCTTGGTGCCTGCAGCCCCCTGATACCAACACCATGAATCCGTACGAAGCCGTCGTCCGGCCCCTCTATAGTGACGCCCATGTCCCGGAATGCCTGAAGGGTGGCCAGACTGTCCTCCCCTTCCAGAAACCCCTTAACTTCGGTCACACCGTCTGCTAATGCGCCCAGCATGATGGAACGATGCGACATGGATTTGTCACCAGGTACCCGGATGTCACCAGTAATCGCGCCACCGGGCTGTAGACGGAACGTTACCTGCTTTTCACTGTTGTTTTTCACGTAAGCCTGTCCTGAGAGCATCTTGGAAAAATGTTCACGCGCCGCTTTGGCGCGACTGAAGACCCGTAGCAACGTGGCACTGTCCTGATTGGCGATAGCGGTGCGCAGTTGCTCCAGGTCGTGGGTAAAGTGATCAATCCCACGCAGAACCGCATCACGGTTCGAGAGAAAGATATCGTGCCACATCACCGGATCACTGGCAGCAATCCGCGTGAAGTCCCTGAAGCCACCGGCGGCATAACGGAAGATGTCCATATTCTCATCTTCGCCCGCCAGGGTATCCACCAGGGAAAAAGCGATGAGATGTGGCAGATGACTGGTAGCCGCCAGCACTTCGTCGTGATAGGCCACCGACATGGTCAGCACCGTGGCACCACACCCCTCCCACAACGCTTTCAGACGGGCAAGGTGTGGCTGGCTCACGTTATCCGGAGGTGTGAGGATCACCTTATGATTGGCAAAAAGTTCCGGATTGGCGGCCCGAATACCGCTTTTCTCAGATCCGGCAATCGGGTGGCCAGGTATCACGAATGGCGACAGCCCCCCAAGAACCGCCTCGACATCCGTCACAAAGCTCGACTTGGTACTGCCAACGTCGGTCAGAATGGCGCCTGGCTCCAACGCGGGGCGCACCTGATCAAGAACAGCCCGGGTTGCCCGTACCGGGACTGCCAGCACAACCAGATCGGCGCCCCGAACAGCATCAGCGACTGAAGAAGCCCCCTGGTCAATGACGCCCAACTCCTTACCTAGCTGAAGCTCTTCATCGCGCTGGTCAGCACCAACAACCGTATCAGCCAACCCATTGCGCCGGATCGCACAGGCCAGTGAGCCACCAATCAGACCCAGACCAATGATCGCAACCCTTTTGAACAGAGGCTTGGAAGGCACCATATCAGTCGCTGAGCCCCGATGCTGTCAGGGCCTTGGCCAGAGCCTCGATAAAGCGTTCATTTTCTTCCGGAAGCCCGACAGACACTCTGAGATGGCGTGGCATGCCATAGCCGGCAATCGGCCGGACAATCACACCATGAGCCAGCAGGGACTGGTAAACACCCATGGCCTGCTCTCCCACTTCCACCGCCACAAAATTTCCTGCGGACGGAATGTAACTGAGCCCCATTTGATCGAACGCCGTCTCCAGCTGACGCAAACCGGCCGCATTAACATCCCGGGAACGCTGGAGATAGTCCTCGTCTTCGAGAACGGCCGTGGCCGCCGACAGGGCAACCGTGTCCACATTGAACGGCTGACGCACCCGGTTCAGGATGTCAGCTATAGCAGGAGAGCTGATGCTGTACCCTACCCGCAATGCCGCAAGCCCCCAGGCTTTGGAAAACGTCCGGCAGACAATCAGGTTCGGAAAGCGCGCCAGCAACTCGACTCCGTCCGCATACTCGTCACCGGTAAGGTATTCGCAATAGGCCTCATCCAGGACTACCAGAACCTCTTCCGGGATCTTTTCCAGAAACGCTTCGATTGCCTCCGCCTTGTGCACCGTACCTGTCGGATTGTTCGGGTTGGCCACGAAGACCAGGCGAGTGCGCTCAGTGACTGCCTCTGCCATGGCATCCAGGTCATGCCCCCACTCCCGGGCTGGCACAGACACACCCTTTGCACCAATGGCCTGGGTCACCAGGGGATAGACGGCAAAAGCATACTGGGAGAAGACAACCTCTGAATCGGCATCGGCAAAACAGCGGGTGATCACTTCCAGAACGTCATTGGAGCCATTGCCGAGCGTAATCTGATCCATTCCCACACCCAGACGCTTTGCCAGCGCCTGCTTGAGATTGAACCCATTACCATCAGGATAGAGACACAGCTCGGATAACGCTGCCCGCGCCGCCGAGAGGGCTTTGTCGCTGGGGCCGAGAGGATTTTCATTGCTGGCAAGCTTGATAATTTCTGCAGGGTTCAGTCCCAGCTCGCGGGCCAACTCTTCAATAGGCTTGCCTGGCTGGTAAGGTGATAGCGCCTGTACACCGCGAACCGCCAGACTCTGGTAATCAATGGCCATAAATCGTCCTCGATATTCGTTACTCAAACACGCCGGTTCAGGTATTCAAAGGACGCCAATCGGGTAGGAGCCCAGACGCTTGAGTTCTACCGCTTCATCGTCCACCTCTGCCAGCACCTTCCGCACCTGCTCATCCTCCATGTGTCCCTCGAAATCGATGTAGAACACATAAGCCCAGGTTCCGCTTGGCGACGGCCGTGTTTCAATCCGGGTCAGGCTCAAGCCATGACTATGGAAAGGCTCGAGAAGCTGATACAGAGCCCCCGGCTTGTTGCGCATGGATACCAGAATAGAGGACTTGTCATGACCGCTGGCAGGCACTTCTTCCCGGCCGATGATCAGAAAACGGGTGGTATTGTCCGGACGGTCTTCAATGCTGTTCGCCAGCATCTCCAGACCATAGAGTTCTGCGGCCATATCACCTGCGATGGCCGCTGTCCCCGGTTCTGCGGCCGCACGCCGGGCCGCTTCCGCATTGCTGGATACAGTGACCCGCTCAATACCATAGCGGTGGGTATCCAGCCATTGGCGACACTGGGCAAACGATTGCTGGTGGGAATAGATCCGGGTAATTTCCTGATCCCCGTGCTTGGGTGACACCAGGAGGTGGTGGTGAATCCTCAGCTGTACTTCACCGCATATCTTCAGCGGAGAGGACATGAACATATCAAGAGTATGATTGATCATGCCCTCAGTGGAGTTTTCCACCGGTACCACCCCGTAATGAGCAGCTCCGGATTCCACCTCCCGGAACACCGCATCAATCGCCGGCAAAGGCACACTGACAACGGAATGCCCGAAATGCTTGAGCGCCGCCGCCTGGGTAAAAGTACCAATCGGCCCCAGAAAGGCTATCTGCATGGGCTTTTCCAGTGCCAGGCACGCAGACATGATTTCCCGGAACAGACGGGCCATTTCCTCACCGGACAATGGCCCTGGATTCTGCTCCTTGATGCGCCGAAGCACCTGAGCTTCCCGTTCCGGGCGATAGAAAAAGACGTCTTGCCCCGGATTGGCTGACATTTTGACGTGCGCCACTTCCTGAGCACAGGCTGCCCGCGCACTGATCAGATCCATGATCTTCTGATCAATCTGATCAATCTCGTCCCGCAGCTCTCCGAGCCGGATCTGCTCATCACTCATGATCAGCCCCGCTCCTTCGCAAATTCGGTCATGTAGGCAATCAACGCATCGACACCCTCCTCGGGCATCGCATTGTAGATGCTGGCACGCATTCCACCGACCGATCGGTGGCCTGCCAGATTCAGCAGGCCGCGGTCACCCGCTCCTTTAAGGAAATCGCCATTCAGGGCATCATCCGCCAGAGTAAACGGTACATTCATCCAAGACCGGAAGCGAGGATCGATGGGGTTGGCATAGAACTCATTGGTATCGATGAAATCGTAAAGCTTGCGGGCCTTGCGCAGGTTAATCTCACCCATCGCCTTAACACCGCCCTGCTCTTTCAGCCACTTGAATACCAGACCGGCCAGGTACCAGGAATAGGTAGCCGGCGTGTTGTACATGGATCCGTTATCCGCAATCACCTGATAATTCATCATGGTCGGGGTCTCCTTCCGGGCCTTGCCAAGAAGATCCTTGCGAATGATGACGACTACCAGCCCGGAAGGGCCGATATTTTTCTGGGCACCGGCGTAGATAACACCAAATTTCGAAACATCCACCGGACGGGACAGCATGGTTGACGACATGTCTGCCACCAGCGGAACACCCGGACTCTCCGGAACAAAGTCGTATTCCAGCCCACCAATTGTCTCGTTCGGCGTGTAATGCAGGTACGCTGCATCGGCACTGGTCTGCCAGGAGGACTGATCAGGAATCGTGGTAAACCCACTTTCTTCAGAGCTGGCCACCACGTTCACAGTGCTATAGCGGCGCGCCTCGGCAATGGCCTTTTTGGACCAGATACCAGTATTCACATAATCAGCAGAGCTTTTCTCGCCCAGCAGGTTCAGTGGAATCGTAGAGAACTGGCTGGACGCCCCGCCCTGCATAAACAGAACGGCATAATCATCCGAAACGCCTGCCAGTTCACGCAGATCCTTTTCTGCAGCGTCGGCAATCTGGACAAAATCTTTGCTGCGATGGCTCATTTCCATCACCGACATGCCGGTGCCGCGCCAGTCGAGCATTTCATCCCGCGCCTGACGAAGCACGCTCTCCGGCAGAGTTGCCGGACCTGCACAAAAGTTATACGCCCTGCTCATGTTGCTGTGTTCTCTCAAGTCTTGCTGAATCTTTCTGTGGCAGTGCCGGCTTATTCTTCGCCAGCACCTTCACCGCTTTCCGGGCTGTCGTCTGCAGCCACCGGATTACCGTCTTCGTCGAGCTCTTCATCGTCGGTTTCCGCGATGCGCTCAACCCCAACCAGACGCTCATCTTCCTGGCTAAGTTTGATCAGGCGCACACCCTGGGTGTTACGACTCAGAACGGACACCTCATCTGTGCGGGTACGCACGAGCGTCCCCTTGTCAGAGATCAGCATCATTTCGTCGCCATCAAACAGCTGCAGGCCCGTGACCAGGTTGCCGTTTCGCTCGGAGCACTGCATGGCAATAACGCCCTGACTGCCTCGGCTGTAGGTCGGGAACTCGTCGATGGCAGTACGCTTGCCGTACCCGTTCTCGGAGGCCGTCAGAATAACGCCACCTTCCTCGGGGATAATCAGGGATACCACATGGTGACCTTCCGGCATCTTGATGCCGCGAACACCACGGGCTGTCCGACTCATCGGGCGTACCGCTTCCTCGTTAAAGCGCACGGCCTTACCAGCAGTCGAGAACAGCATGACTTCGGCATCGCCTTTGGTGATGGCCGCGCCGATCAGGGTGTCGCCCTCATCCAGAGACAGCGCAATCAGGCCACTGCTGCGCGGACGTGAGAAGTTCGGCAGCGGCGTTTTCTTGACGACGCCCGCAGATGTTGCCATCAACACAAACTGGTCTTCCGGGTAATCACGAACCGGCAGGAAGGTGGTGATACGCTCACCCTCATCCAACGGCAGTATATTCACCATCGGGCGGCCGCGGGATGCCCGGCTGGCACGCGGAATCTCGAACACCCTCAACCAGTAAACCTTGCCACGGTTGGAGAAGCACAGAATGGTGTCGTGGGAGTTGGCAACCAGAAGCTTCTCGACAAAGTCCTCGTCCTTCATGGACGTAGCCGCTTTGCCTCGACCACCACGACGCTGGGCCTGGTAGTCTTCCACCGCCTGAGTCTTGGCGTAGCCACTGTGGGAAATGGTCACCACAAGGTCTTCTTCATCGATCAGGTCTGCGATGGTCAGATCGCGACGTGAACTGGTGATCTCGGTACGACGCTCGTCACCGAACTCGGAAACAATCGCTTCCAGTTCTTCCCGGATCACCTGGAGCAGCCGCTCGGGGTCGCCCAGAATATCCAGCAGATCGGCAATCTTTTCGAGGATTTCCTTGTATTCGTTCTCGAGCTTCTCGGTTTCCAGACCGGTCAGACGATGCAGGCGCAAATCCAGAATAGCCTGAGCCTGTTCAGGAGACAGGTGGTACAGGCCTTCACGCAGCCCGTAGATTTCCGGCAGGTCGTCCGGACGGCAGGCATCTTCACCTGCACGTTCCAGCATGGCCATGACATCACCCGGAGACCAACCCTTGGCAATCAGCTTTTCTTTGGCTTCGGCCGCAGAGGGCGAAGCCTTTATCAGTTCGATGATCTCGTCGATATTTGCCAGAGCAACCGTCAGGCCTTCCAGAATATGGCCACGCTCGCGGGCTTTGCGCAATTCGTAAATGGTCCGGCGGGTGACTACTTCACGACGGTGACGAATGAACGCATCCAGCAACTGCTTCAGATTCAGCGTTTTCGGTTCGCCATTGATCAGGCCAACCATGTTGATACCAAACACGGTCTCAAGCTGGGTCTGGGCAAACAGGTTGTTGACCACAACGTCGGGATTCTCGCCCCGGCGCAGCTCAATCACCACCCGGATACCTTCCTTATTGGATTCATCCCGCAGCTCGGAAATCCCCTCAAGGCGCTTCTCTTTAACCAGCTCGGCAATCTTCTCGATCAACCGGGCCTTGTTCAGCTGGTACGGAAGTTCCGTGATGATGACTGCATCGCGATTGGTCTTTTTATCATGCTCAATCTCATGACGGGCGCGAATGTAAATGCGGCCACGACCGGTACGATAGGCCTCCACAATGCCGGCACGGCCATTGATGATGCCCTGGGTCGGAAAATCCGGGCCCGGAATGAATTCCATCAATTCATCCACGGTCAGATCCGGGTTATCGATCAGTTCCAGACAGCCCTTTACCACTTCCGTCAGGTTATGGGGCGGGATGTTGGTTGCCATACCCACGGCAATCCCCGAAGAACCATTCACCAGAAGGTTGGGTACCCGGGTGGGCATAACCTCGGGAATCCGCTCGGTGCCGTCGTAGTTATCAACGAAATCGACCGTTTCCTTGTCCAGGTCCGCCAGCAGGGAGTGGGCAATCTTCTCCATGCGAATCTCGGTATAACGCATGGCAGCCGCGTTATCACCGTCAATGGAACCAAAGTTGCCCTGACCGTCGACCAACGGATAACGCAGCGAGAAAGGCTGGGCCATACGTACGATGGTGTCGTAAACCGCCGAGTCGCCGTGGGGGTGGTATTTACCAATAACGTCACCAACCACACGGGCAGACTTCTTGTAGGCCTTGTTCCAGTCGTTGTTCAGTTCGGACATGGCGAACAGAACACGACGGTGGACCGGCTTGAGGCCATCCCTCACATCCGGAAGCGCCCGCCCAACGATGACACTCATGGCGTAATCGAGATAGGACTGCTTTAACTCGTCTTCAATATTAACCGGCAGGATCTCTTTGGCTAACTCACCCATCGAGAAAGGTTCCTTTGCGTTATCTGAAAGTCGTATCGGGACCTTGTATCCGGGCCCCATAGTTATTCTTCAACAAGCCGCCAAGTCTACCACAGTCACACCCTCTCCGGGGCAACCGTGAGACAGCCTTAATCAAACACCACGGTCTTGTTTTCGTAGGTAATCACCCGGTCCTCAATGTGCGAACGCAGGCCCCTGGCCAATACATTCTTTTCCACATCCTTACCCAGGCGAACCATATCCTCAATGGAATCGCTGTGGGTGATCCGGATAACGTCCTGCTCAATGATCGGACCTTCATCAAGATCCTGAGTCACGTAGTGGCAGGTCGCACCAATCAGCTTCACCCCGCGGCTGTATGCCTGGTGGTAAGGGCGGGCGCCCGCAAAAGAAGGCAGAAAGCTGTGATGGATATTAATTACCTTGCCCGCGTGCTTTTCGCACAGCCCGCCAGGCAGGATTTGCATGTAACGGGCCAGCACCACTACATCGACTTCGTATTTATCAAACAACTCGTCGATGTGAGCGAACGCTTCCTCCTTGTTTTCCTTGCTGACCGGCACGTGGTGATAGGGTATTTCATGCCACTCCACCATCCGGCGCAAATCTTCGTGGTTAGAGATAACCGCCACGATCTCCGCATTGATCTCCTTGCTGTGCCAGCGATGCAGAAGATCAGCCACACAGTGAGATTCCTTGCTGCACATCAGAATCACTTTTTTCGGCTGAGCAGAATCAGCAATGTGCCAGTTCATATTGAACTCGCGGGCAATTGGTTCGAACGCAGCTCGAAACTGTTCCAGACCAAACGGAATCGAAGTGGCCTTGATCTCATGCCGCATGAAAAACCAGCCGTTCTGAGTGTCCGAATGATGACTCGCTTCGGTGATCCAGCCATTGTAGGTCGACAGAAAATTACTCACCTTGGCGACAATTCCCACCCGGTCGGGGCAGGAAATCACAAGACGATAGGTATGCTCCATGAAAGCCTTTCCTTACGTGGAATCCGGGAAAGCAGGTGCGCCGGGGAGTCACCGCCGGAATTAACGGCAGGTTAACGTTACGCACCTATCAAAATGACCGGCTATCATAGCCTATCTGAACGTCAGAAACGAGGAATGGAGATATGGACAGAGGCCTCTACCAACATAAAACCGAAAACCTTGCCAGCAGGCTCTCAGGCCGCCTTTCGATTGCCGCCGTTCTGGCCTTGATCCTGGGCGCCGGCCCCGCCTTTGGGCAGGCCATCCTTGAAGGCGAGCGGTTCCACCCGGTTACTGCGACCCAGGGCATGGTTGCCACCAGCCACACCCTCGCTACCGAGGTTGCCCTGGACGTATTGAAATCCGGCGGCAATGCTGTGGATGCAGCGGTGACGGCCGGTTTCGCCCTGGCGGTCACCCAGCCACGGTCCGGGAATATCGGCGGCGGTGGTTTCATGCTGATCTCCAAAGGCGACGGCTCAGAGCCTGAAGCCATCGATTATCGGGAAAAAGCGCCCGCCGCCGCGACGGAAACCATGTATCAGGACGAATCCGGAAATGTGGTTAAAAACCGCAGCCGCTTTACCCACCTGGCCGCAGGGGTGCCCGGAACGGTCGCAGGTCTGGCTCTGGCACTCGAACGCCATGGCACCATTTCATTGACACAGGCACTGGCCCCGGCCATCACACTTGCAAAAGACGGCTTCGTCGTGCCCCAGCGCTTTACCGAGGGCCTTGAGCAGGCAAGGAGCAGGCTTGAGCGCTGGCCGGCTTCCCGCAGTACCTTTTATAAAGAAGATGGCAGCGCCTGGCAGCCTGGTGAGCGCTTTCGTCAACCAGAACTGGCCGCCACGCTCCAGCGCATTGCCGATCAGGGTGTCAAAGGCTTTTACGAAGGCAAAACCGCCGAGTTGATCACCAGCGAGATGGAGCGCCATGATGGCCTGATCACACTGCAGGATCTGAAAGACTATAGCCCGGTGGTCCGGGCTCCGGTTCACGGCAACTATCGCGGGTACGATATTTTCTCCATGTCACCACCCTCCTCCGGTGGCACCCATATTGTCCAGATCCTGAATATACTCGAAGGCTTCCCCATGGCCGATTTCGGCCACAACTCCGCCGATGCGATCCATCATATGGCCGAAGCCATGAAGCTGGCCTATGCCGACCGTTCGAAATACCTGGGCGACACAGATTATGTCGACGTACCGCTGAAAGGGCTGACCAGTAAAGGTTACGCGGAGGAACTTCGCAAAGGCATTGATCCGAACCAGGCACGGCCCGCCAGTGACATCAATCCGGGCCAGCCAGCTGCCTGGGAAAGTCCGGAAACCACTCACTTTTCCGTGGTGGATAAATGGGGTAATGCGGTATCGAACACCTACACCATCAATTTCAGTTACGGGTCTGGCATCACCGTGGAAGGAGCCGGCTTTCTGCTCAATAACGAAATGGATGATTTCAGTGCCAAGCCCGGCGTGCCCAACGCCTACGGCCTGATTGGCGGCGAAGCCAACAAGGTTGAGCCCGGCAAACGCATGCTGAGCTCCATGTCACCGACCATTGTGAAGAGAAATGGCAGGAACGTGCTCGTCACTGGCAGCCCGGGTGGCTCCAGAATCATTACCACCACCTTGCAGGTGATCCTCAATGTGATTGATCATGGCATGAACATCCAGACCGCGGTCAGTGCACCCCGCATGCACCATCAGTGGCTGCCGGATGAAATCCGTATCGAACAGGGTATCAGCCCCGACACAATCCGGTTGCTGGAAGAGCGGGGGCACACCGTGGTTGGCAAATCTGCCATGGGCGCCATTCAGAGCATTATGGTTGGCGAGGACGGCGTGCTGTACGGGGGTGCTGACCCCAGACGGAGCACGTCGTCAGCAATGGGCTATTAAGGCACGCAATTGACCAGGATCACTGACCTGACCGGAGGCATTATGTATCTTTCTGTACAACTGAGTTGTTACCCCCTGAAAGAGGAATACAAGCAGCCAATCAAGGACCTTATCGCCCGGCTGGAGCAATCTGGCCTGGAAGTCTATCCGGGACGCATGAGCACGGAAATTTTTGGCGACTATGATGAGGTTATGAAGGTTCTCTCGGACACCATGAAATGGTCGTTCGAGACCTACGGAAAATCCGTCTTCGTGGCAAAGATCATGGAGGGCGACCGGAGACCTAGATGACAGCACCGAGTGGGCCAGACAATCAACCTCAGAAGCCGGAGCAGACACCACAACCGGCCATTCCGAACCAGTTCGCGTTCCTGTGGCTCAGCGCCGCCATTTTTCTGATGGTGCTGTGGCTGCAGGAAAGCGGACAGCCCCGAATGCAGGATCTGGCCTATTCTGAATTCAAAACAGCGGTCATGAATGAGCAGGTCGCGGAAGTTACCCTGAAGGAAGAGGCGATTACCGGCCTGTTCACCGATAGTGGTACGTCGGCCTTCAGTTCGGACACGGTTAATCAGAGCGGTAAAACCAGCTTCCAGACCATACGCCCGCCCATGGAAGACCCTTCACTGCTGAACCTGCTGGAAGAACACGACGTCATAATCCGGGCCACCCCGTCAGGACTCCCCTGGTGGCAGGAGTTGATACAGGGCTTCCTGCCCTGGATTCTGATACTGGCATTGATGTTCTGGTTCTGGGGTGCAGCCCAGAAACGGATGACCCAGGGTGGCGGGCCTTTTGATTTCAGCCGCTCGAAAGCCCGAAAGGCCCGCAAGGAAACCTCTACGACCACGCTGGATGATGTAGCCGGGATCGAATCCGCGAAGCGTGAAATTGCCGAAATCATCGATTTCCTGAAATCCCCGGAAAAATACCAGGGCTTGGGCGCCGTCATGCCCAAAGGCGTGCTGTTGGTCGGCCCGCCAGGCACCGGCAAAACCCTGCTTGCACGGGCCATCGCTGGCGAGGCTGAAGTGCCCTTCTACAGCATCAGCGCCTCGGAATTCATCGAGATGTTCGTGGGCGTTGGTGCCGCCCGGGTCCGGGATATGTTCAAGGAGGCCCGCAAAGACGCACCGGCGTTGATCTTCATCGACGAACTGGATGCCATTGGCCGATCCCGGGGTGCGGGACTTGGTGGTGGCCATGATGAACGGGAACAGACCCTGAACCAGATACTCACCGAAATGGACGGTTTCGAGGCCCATGAGAATGTGCTCGTGCTGGCTGCCACCAACCGGCCGGATGTGCTCGACAGCGCCCTGCTCCGCCCTGGACGCTTCGACCGCAAGATCACCCTCGATCGGCCCCACAAAGAAGCTCGCACCGCGATTCTTGAAGTTCACGTGCGCAAGGTGCCACTAGCCAGTGATGTTGACCTTGAACAACTGGCAGCTCGCACCATCGGTTTTTCAGGGGCGGATC
Source organism: Marinobacter sp. F3R08 (assembly GCF_018860425.1). Lineage (GTDB taxonomy): Bacteria > Pseudomonadota > Gammaproteobacteria > Pseudomonadales > Oleiphilaceae > Marinobacter. Next base: position 186,147 of record NZ_JAHKPI010000008.1, read on the forward strand.
TGAAGAACCTGGTGAATGAAGCGGCACTCACCGCAGCCCGCGAAAACCTGCATGAAGTAAATGCCCATTGCTTTGAGCTGGCCCGGGACAGAATTATCCTCGGTGAAGAGCGGGACACCAAACTCACCCCGCAGGAACGCGAAGCCGTCGCCTACCACGAATGCGGCCACGCCATCATGGCCTACTACATGCCTAACGCAGACCCCCTTACCAAACTGACCATCATTCCTCACGGCATGGCGATGGGAGTCACGGAACAAACGCCCAGAGAAGATCACTACACCTTCACGGAGAGCTACCTGAAGGATCGTATCAAGGTGATGCTTGGCGGCCGCTGTTCAGAAAAGCTGATCTATGGCGAAGTCAGCACCGGCGCCCAGAATGATCTCAAGGAAGCCACCGCGCTTATTCGCAAGATGATCGGTCAATGGGGCATGAGTGAAAAGATAGGCCCCCTCGGCCTCAGCATCGGAGAAGATCATGTATTCCTTGGCCGGGAGATGGGCATGCCACGGGAATTCAGCGAGAAGATGGCAGAGATGATCGACGGGGAAATCCAGTCCCAGCTTCTGGCTTTGGAGAAAACGACTCTGGATTTCCTGACTGAGCACCGGAACCAACTGAAGGCGCTGGCCAAAGCCGTATTGAAGCACGAGACACTGTCTGCCGAAGATGTCGAAGACATATTGCGCAAGCAAGACCCTCGCAAAATAGCCTGATTGCCCCCTCCTGTCAGCGCAAAGGCTCGCGGCTTCGATCGGGCATGACCATCAGCGCCAGCACCGCAATAAACGCAGTAACCGCAAGGTATATAGCCGGTGCGGTTGCCTCACCGGTAGTTGCAATCAGAGAGGCGGCCACCACTGGCGTCAGCCCGCCAAATACACCCAGACCCAGGTTGAACGCTATGGAATAACCGGATAAGCGATCACTCTCGGGAAACAGCTCTACGAAAAGAGCTGGCGCAGAGCCCAGGGGAACCGCCAGCAGCAGAAACACGAGTGTATGCGCTGCAATCACAACAGTCAGAGCGCCCCCTGAGCTGAGCATCCAGGCGTGGAGCGGCCAGGCAACAATGGCGAGCAGTAGCAGCGACAGTGCTATCCAGCTCCTGCGACGGAGCCAGCGATCACCAATAACGGCAAACAGCGGCATCGCCGGAATCACAAGCACCATCATGCCGGTGTTGATCAGCAAAGCGGTGCCGCGGGAAAGGAGTTCCTGAGCTGAGAGCCATTCAGGCAGATAAACGAAAACAATGTAGTAGCAGGTGCCATAGCTTGAGGCGAACGCCAGAGCCAGCATAGTTTCCCGGCGATTGGTGGTGAATGCCTGCAGTAACGGCGATGTTTGGTCGCGATTCTCGTGATGTTGGGTAAAACGCTCGGAATTATGGAGGTTGCGTCGGATAGCAATGGCCGCAATACCCAGAATCGCCCCGCCGAGAAACGGCAGTCGCCAGCCCCATTCCCCCAGCGCTTGCTGGTCAAAAAGATTGGTCACCAGTGCGGCCGCGGCGACCCCGAGCAAAGATCCCGTCATGGAGCCTATATTGGCCCAACTCCCCGTTAAACCCCGCCGACCCTCCGGTGCCGTTTCGACCAGATAGGTTGCAGAGGAGGAAAACTCGCCCCCAACCGAAAGGCCCTGGAGCAGCCTGATCAGAACCAGTAAAACCGGCGCAAGCAAGCCCGCCTGCTCAAAAGACGGCAGCATTCCGAGCAACAAGGTGGGCAAAGCCATCAACATGACCGAGATCTGCATGGTGCGTGCCCGCCCATACCGATCCCCGAACCAGCCAAAAAAGACTGCGCCAAGCGGACGCATGATAAACCCGGCAGCAAAGATACCGTAGGTACCTATCAGGGCAGCCGTAGGATTGGCCGACGTGAAAAACACCGGCGCAATGACGCCCGCCAGATAGCCATAAACGGCAAAGTCGTACCATTCAACAACATTACCGATAAAGCCCGCCATGATGCGGTGTCGAAGTTCTGGAGAGGGCGCCGTTGCGGCATTTCTGGTGCTTTCGGTACTGTCACTCATGTCCGGTACATCTCTGAGGCGCCCCGTCCTGATCAAATGATCGTTAGCAAACTCTCTATTGCAGAGAATTATATACGAAGCAGACCCTCTGAAGATGATCTGGGGCAAATCGTAAGGTCATGAATGACCTTTTGAATCTCAGCGCCGCTTCCACTCAAGGGTTTTTGGCTCTGTGTCGTGCTCGCAGAACAAATGCCCTACCTCCGGAATGGCAAAGCAACGATCACCGCGCTGGGGTTGTCGGGCGTTGAACTCCGTGTGGCTGATCCCCACTTCCCACAGCTCCTCGCAGTCCCAGCCATCCGGCTTGAGCTCGATCCGAACTTCCGCTCCAATCAGGTTGATGGCCTCAATGCGAAAAGGCAGATGAGACTGATCACTGGCGGCCTGGGCCAGACGCACTTCGTGGGGCCTCAGATAGAGCTGGGCGTCGTCGTTCTCACAGCCCTCAGGCAGGCGGATCCAGGCGTCGCCCTGACGCATGACACCATCACGAATCCTGCCGGAAAGCACGTTCACCTGGCCCAGAAACTCGAATACAAACCGGCTATCGGGACGGCCATACAACTCCAGGGGCGAGTCAACCTGCTCGATACGGCCGTTACTCATGACAACGACCTGGTCCGAGAGCTCAAGGGCCTCCTCCTGGTCATGGGTTACAAACACACTAGTGAAATGCAGTTCGTCGTGCAGGTTACGCAGCCAACGACGCAGATCCTTCCGGACCTTGGCATCAAGTGCACCGAAGGGCTCATCCAGCAGGAGAATTTCCGGGCGCATGGCCATGGCCCGGGCCAACGCGATCCGCTGTTTCTGGCCACCGGAAAGCTGCGCCGGGTAGCGATCAGCCAGATGTCCCAACTGCACCATTTCCAGCAGGCCATCGACGCGTTTGCGAATCTCCGGCTTTCCCGGGCGCTCCTTTCGGGGCAATACATTAAGCCCGAAGGCAACGTTCTCGGCCACCGTCATGTGCCGGAACAGCGCATAATGCTGGAAAACAAAGCCTACGCGGCGGTCCCTCACGTGCAGGTTAGTCACATCCTTACCACTGAAGCCTATCCGGCCCTGTTCCGGTGTTTCCAGACCAGCAATAATGCGTAACAGCGTGGTCTTGCCCGAACCGGAGGGGCCCAGCAAAGCCGTGAGCTGGCCTTCCGGAATGGTCAGATTGATGTCATGCAGGGCCTGGAAGTTGTCGAAAAACTTGTTGATACCCTGTATCTCGATGCTCATGAAAAACCCTTAGTTACGACTCTGACGCCATTCAACGATGGCCTTCACGACAAGAGTGATCAACGCAATGCCCGCCAGCAAAGAAGATGCTGCAAACGCACCTGCGGTGTTGTAATCCTGATACAGCAATTCCACTTGCAGTGGCAGTGTATTGGTCTCGCCCCGGATATTGCCGGAGACTACCGATACCGCACCGAACTCGCCGACCGCCCGGGCATTGGTGAGAATGACACCGTAAAGCAAAGCCCAGCGGATGTTCGGCAGCGTCACACGGCGGAACAGCTGCCAACCGGAAGCGCCCAGCACCACACCGGCTTCTTCCTCTTCCCTGCCTTGCTGCTGCATCAACGGAATCAGCTCTCTGGCCACGAACGGACAGGTCACGAAAACGGTAACCATCACAATTCCGGGCCAGGAGAACATTAACTGGATATCGTATTCACCGAGCCATTGCCCGACCCAACCATTACTCCCGTATAGCAACAGGAAAAGCAGGCCCGCGACCACCGGTGATACGGCAAACGGAATATCAATTAGCGTAGCCAGCAGTTTTCTTCCGGGGAACCGGAAACGGGTAACCAGCCACGCCAGAAACACACCGAAAACCAGATTCAGCGGCACGGTTAGCAATGCAACCACCAGCGTCAAACCGATCGCATGAAGGGTGTATTCGTCAAGAATATTGCTGACGTAACCAGCCCACCCTTCAGTAAATGCCTGTACAAAGATAAGAACCAGCGGCATGAACAACAGTAGAACCGTCAGGGTAACGGCCAGGCCAATGAGAGTTCGGCGCACCAGCGGGCTATCACCAACACGGCGATGTTTACGTGTTTTCATGCCCTAGCCCCCGTGCAGACGCTTGAGATAGCGCCCCTGCCAGACATTGATCGCCAGCAACAGCAACAGGGACACGGTCATTACCACCGCGGCGATGGCACTGGCTGCCGGGAAATCGTATTCCTCAAGGCGAACGAAGATCATCAGACTGATCACTTCGCTGATATAGGGGGAGTTACCGGCGATAAAGATAACCGCACCATACTCCCCAAGGCTTCGCGCGAACGAAAGCGCACCGCCGGTGACCACTGCGGGCCAGAGTGCGGGGAACAGGATCTTGCGGAAAACTGTCATGTCCGAAGCGCCCAGGCTCATGGCTGCTTCCTCGTCCTCCGGCGCCAACTCTTCAAGCACCGGCTGAACCGTACGCACCACGAAGGGCACGCTGGTGAACGCCATGGCCACCACAATGCCCAGCGGTGTAAAGGCCACCTCAATACCCAGATCTGCCAGGTACTGGCCATACCAGCCGTTCTCAGCGAACAGGGTCGCCAGCGTGATGCCCGCCACCGCGGTCGGCAAGGCAAACGGCAGATCCATAATCGCATCCAGCAGTCGCTTGCCGGGAAATTCGTAACGCACCAGCACCCAGGCCATCAACAGCCCAAATACACAATTAAACAGAGAGGCCGCGAGCGCCGCCAGTGCAGTCACCTTATAAGAGGCCACCACCCGTGGATCGGTGATCACGAACCAGAACTGCTCCCAACCCATACCAGCTGCACGGATGAACAGGCCGCTGATTGGCAGAAGCAGCACCAGGCTGATAAAGAAAAGCGAAATGCCGAGGCTCAGTCCGAACCCCGGCAATACTCGCTTGGTGGCAGCAGCGCTCAGCTTTTTCGCCGGGCGCTCTGAAAGATCTGTTGTGGCCATGGATCAGTTGCGCATCCCTTAACGGCGACGCTGCAACTGGTCCAGTTTGCCGCCGCTGGCAAAATGGGTTTCCATGGCATTTTCCCAACTGCCGGCGATGTCCTGAATCGGCATCAGCTTCAGTTCCGGGAACTTGTCAGCGACTTCTTTTTTCACGGTTTCGTTGTGAACCCGGTAGTTGAAGCCGGCCAGCATGCGCTGGGCGTCTTCGGAGTACAGGTGCTCCAGATACGCCTGAGCCAGTTCTTCCGTGCCCTTTTTCTCGATATTCTTATCGATCCAGGTCACCGGAAATTCAGCAAGGAAGCTCACTTTCGGAACCACAACCTGGAAATTCTTGTCCGGATTCAGCGCCGGGATGTTGTTCACTTCAGACTCAAACGTCAGCAACACATCACCCAGACCGCGCTCAACAAAGGTGGTGGTAGCCCCACGGCCGCCGGAGTCGAACACTTTCACCTGACCGAGCAGATCGCTCAGGAAACCATCAATTTTCTCCTGGTCATCACCGAACTTGTCCTGAGCGAAACCCAGAGCTGCCAGATAGGTGTAGCGACCATTACCAGAGGTTTTCGGATTCGGCATGATCAGCTCGACATCCTCACGGATCAGGTCATCCCAGTTCTGAATATTTTTGGGGTTACCCTCACGCACCAGAAAAGCCATGGTGGAATAGTAAGGCGAGCTGTTATTAGGCAAACGCGATGCCCAATCCTCGGGAAGCAGCTTGCCCCGCTTGGCCAGAACATCGACATCTGTTACCTGGTTGTAGGTCACTACATCAGCACCCAGCCCCTGAAGAATCGCACGTGCCTGTTTTGAGGACCCGGCGTGGGACTGTTGGATACTGACCGTTTCACCCGTTTTTTCCTGCCAGTAGTCCTGGAACAGAACGTTGTATTCGGCGAACAGCTCGCGAGCAATATCATAGGAAGAGTTCAACAACTCCCGCTCCTGGGCCGTGGCAGGTCCGGCCAGAGAAAATGCCAGCACCAGAGCGCTGAACCACAGACTCTTGCGAGTTAGAAAACCAGAGGAAATCGAAGTCGGCATTACGGGCAGAGCTCCCTGTTTACTGAGAATCTTTATATGCACTGAAGGAATAAAAGAAGTGCCTGATTAGAACGTAAAGATAAAGTAGGAGCCTACAAACAACAATGCCCCGGCTAGATGATTTACGACTGCCATAAGAACCAGACGTTATAAAAATCAGGGAGCTAGTTGGTATTTTCTTTTTCCCCGGGGTTCTCCCCGGAATTCTTTTGGGCAGGGTCCAGCTTCTGGACAGGCTTGTTGCGGACACATATCAGATCCTCATCTGATACATACTGGCAGGTTCCAATATACAGATCGTTGTGATGACCATGATACTGACAGGCCTGTGATCTGGACTTTTCCTGGCACACCTCCAGGGCGGCTGTGTTCAATGGCCCGGAATGGGACCACGCCTGCCCTCCGATCGCGAGCAGGCCGAAGAATGCCAGACTCACGCACCATGCTTTCCCACGACGACCTGCGGGCACCCTTGAGCAATGTCCGATCACGATTCCCACGGGCTTAACCCTCGGCTCCGGGAGGTGGCCCACCGGCTCCCTCAGGCGGGCGACCACCGCCAGGAGGCGCACCGAGCGGTCGAACGATTTCGCCCCGAAGGCATCCTATGATCATGTTCTCGCTCGGGCTGGCCGCGCGGTAATGATAGCCGCGAACCGGATCGCTGGTACCACGGCATTCATCGAGAGACTCCGCCTCTCTGCCGCTGGCGTCTTTCATGGCATAGATTCCATAACCGTCCGGTGCATAGCCGATCAACGGCGCGTATCCGTCAGCGATCGCAGGGGCAGCTGTACAGTCTGTCGCCGCATGGTAATGATAACCCTGGTGTTCATTGATGTGGCCGCCACAATCATCGAACGCCGCAATCGTGTAGCTGCCAAGAATGGCGCCAATCGGTGCAGGGCCAGACAACTCCGCGCCATCAAGGGCTATTCCGGCAGAACGAACCCTGCCTGGTCGGTCCGCAGGAATTGGCGTGGTTGGTATCAGATAGGTCACAGAGAAACTGTCATCAAGATACGCCAACTGACATTCGATGCAGTTCTGCTTGTATTGCTCGTCAACATCCGGCCTCGCCGCGCCGAGACAGGCTTCTTTAGTCGAGGTGTACCGCACTTTACCGGTTTCCGGATCGTATAACTTCCAGTTCGGATCATCATAGTACGTTGGCAGGTTGACAATGAACTCACCGGTCAGATCAACCAGATCCCCTTTACCCTCGCTATCGAACCATCCACCAACCGCATCCGGACCGTCGGAGACTGTTCTAGGGCAGAATGGACCTGGCTCACGCTCAGCCGGAGCACCTCCCGATACCAGCTTGTAACAGGTGGTTTTGGTTCCGGCCGCCGTTTCACAATCAACGATTTCGGGTTCCTGAATGAAAGCGCCTGGTTTGAACAGAGAAATATCCATTCCTTCAGCGACAGCATCCTGATTGGAAACAGCCCCGGGAAAACCAGAGCATCCCGCCAGAGTCAGCACACTAACTGCTGTCGCAGCCAATAGCCGCCAGCACTCTGACAGGCCCAAAACCTTCAATTGCTTTTTCATTCTCAGGTCTGCCTCTTTACTCAGTAATGCGCTTCGCGTCCTTGCCCGGCGGCCGCGGCCGAACCAGAATTGCGCCGCTTACTGCTGGCGTGGGTAGTCAGGAGGTTATTTGACGCGCACGCGGCAAGCGCGATGACGCATAGGAACAAGTAACATACCGTCTTCATAGTTTCTCCCAAAACCCAGCTCCCTGGCATGACTTTCACAGCCCGGGATTAAGCAGAAGAATCGTAAGCGAGACGCCGGGAGGTTGACCAGCGTTTCCACAGCCATCCCCACAAACTCCTCAATTTCTTCATAATTGCCCGTCACCTGTGGGCGCCTTAAACCCGGGTTACGCAGGCCCACCGCACCCATTGCGGTACTCGCCTCAAGAGATTGCCCCAATGGTCGGCGCAGATTGGCAGATCTTCCACTACTATCAAGGTAGGTTAGCCCGGGAGGCGACATTACCGTGGGACTGTCGATCAACAGGTCAGAATTTACTGCGGATGAATTTGAGCGTTTTGCAGCCAAGGTCCGGATGGATCTCAAAGCACTCACTCGCCTTTTCAACCGTCCCGGTTTTGGCGAGGGAGAAAGCTCCATTGGAGCCGAGGTCGAGTTCTATATCGTAAATCACGATCTGCAGGTTCAACCTATCAACACAGAAATCGCCGCCAGGGTCCAGGATCCCCAGCTAACACTTGAGCTCAATCGATTCAATCTCGAATACAACCTCAGCCCACAGGCGTTCAAGGGAAATCCGTTTGCCAGAACAGAGCAAGAGCTGCTCGCTGCGATCCAACAGATCAACCAGCAGGCCGCAGCACTGGATGGTGAACTGGTACCGATCGGCATTCTTCCCACCCTTCGCCAGTCAGATATGGGCGCCAAGGCGATGACCGACGAACCTCGCTATCATGCCCTGGCCAAAGCCCTGATCAAGCAACGGGGAGAACCGTTCAGCATCCACATCGGTGGTAAAGAAGTCATCAATCTGGAAGCCGACGGCGTCTATATGGAAGGGGCTAATACCTCATTCCAGTTACACTGGCGCGTCCCGGCCCATCGTTTTGCCGATTACTTCAATGCCGTCCAGCTGGTCACGCCCGTCGTCCTTGCGCTGGCCAGTAATTCCCCCAGTCTGTTCGGCCACCACCTGTGGGACGAGACCCGTATTGCCCTGTTCAAGCAATCCATCGACAGCCGGTCCCCCAACCGTAAAACCTGGCGCCACCCACCAAGGGTCTATTACGGAAATGGCTGGACACGCAGTGCCTGGGAACTGTTTGCCGCCTCGGCATCGCTGTTTCCGCCCATTATTCCACTGCTGTCGGATGAAGATCCGATGGCGGTTATTGATCGTGGCGACGTGCCGAATCTGGCCGAACTGCGCATGCACCAGGGCACCACCTGGCCCTGGAACCGGGCCATCTATGACCCTGCCGAAGGTGGTCATTTGCGTATCGAGATTCGCTCCATGCCTGCAGGACCAACGGCCGTTGATATGTGTGCGAATGGCCTGTTCGTGATCGGAGCTGCGCTGGCTGTGCTCGATGACATCCCGCACCTGACATCGATTCTCCCCTTCCATTACACCGAACATAATTTCTACCGGGCAGCGAAATATGGCATCGGCGCAGACATCATCTGGCCCCACAAGGATCAGGTACAGTTGCAGGATATACCCCTGTTAACGGTAGCCCGAGAGTTACTGCCGCGGGCCAGGGAAGCATTGAAACAAACAGCCGTAGACGAGACGGAAATTCACCGCTTGCTGGGAATCATCGAAGGTCGCGTTGATAGCGCCATGTCTGGCGCCCGGTGGCAGCGCCACATCACCGAGTCTTTCTCAAGGTCGATGAGTTCTGATGAGGCGTTCCGGAGTATGCTGTCTCTTTATATGGCCAACCAGAAGAAAAACCTGCCACTCCATGAATGGACACTGTCACCGTGAGCAATTCGAATGTCCTTGATTATCTGAATGACCCGTCACCCCGGACACTGGGCCGCTCCCCCCTTGAGTGGCTGGAACGGCTGCAGAAACCCACGGTTATTCGTGTTGCCGGACGCGATCGATCCCGTACCCGGGCCATGGCAACCCTTCTTCACGGGAATGAGCCTTCGGGTCTGTTTGCGCTTCACCGGTGGCTACTGGAGCAGCACACACCCGAAGTGAACATGCTGTTTCTGCTCGGAGGCGTCTATCCCGCGAAGATCCCACCCACTCTGTCAGTGCGCCAGCTAGCTGAAGGACGGGATCTCAACCGGTGTTTCAAGGCGCCTTTCGTGGGGATAGAGGGTGCCATTGCCGAAGCCCTGCTCGCAGAGCTTCGAAAAGCCAGACCCGAATGCCTGCTGGACGTGCACAACACCTCAGGCACAGGCCCGGCCTTCGCTGTCTCCATCACCAACGATGCTGCCCATCAGGCGCTGACCTCTCTGTACACCGACCGCCTTATAGCAACGGACCTCCGCCTGGGCGCGTTGATGGAATATTCAGAACAGGAAGTGCCTACAGTCACGATCGAGTGTGGCGGTTCCCAGGATGACCAGGCTCATGAACTGGCGTACGACGGACTGGTTCGGTACGCCTCACGGCCGGACGTACTGTCACTGGAAAACGCCGAGTGGGATATAGACGTACTGAGAAATCCGATCCGGGTGGAGATCGCCCTTGAGGCAACCATCGAATACCGGCTGAAACCAAGCGGCCAGGCTGATCTCACCTTTCCGCCAGACATCGAACACCGCAACTTCGGTGTTGTTTCCACCGAAGAACCCCTGGGATGGATTGGGGAAAAAGGCCTGGAGATACTCACCGCGATTGGCCACAACCGGGCGGAAAACATGGAGCAGATTCTGCAAGTCAAAGGCGGGCAAATCTATCCCGCCCAGGCCATCAGAGCCTTCATGATTACCACCAATCCGGTGATTGCGAAAAGTGATTGCCTGTTCTATGCCGTTAAGGCAACGGGCGAACCTATTTTTTAAACGCCGAAGAGCCCGGACGCAACCGGACTCTTCGGCACCTGGTTTTGCCCAACGGCTCTGGGATCAGGACGTCGCCGCAATGACCGAAATTTCCACCAGCAACTCCGGGGACGCCATCTGAGCCTGCACGCAGGCTCGTGCCGGAGCATGCCCTTCAGGTACCCAGTTATCCCAAACCTCGTTCAAGGCTTTGAAATCCGCCATGTCGGCAAGGTAGATCGTTGCCGACAGCATCTTGTCACGGCCAGAACCGATACTCTCCAGCAGCTCCTCCACTTTCTCCAGCATCCCGGTTACCTGGGTCTTGATGTCGCCATCCCTGTCCTTGGCAACCTGACCGCAAAGATAGGCGGTGCCGTTGTGTTTAACGATCTTGCTCATGCGATTATTAGTGGAAATACGCTCTATGGTCATTGCTGTCGCCTAGTCGATAAATGTCATTGATACAGCGAAAAACCTGGCTTGCGCACCGGGTGCACTTACCAGGCTCGTAAAACCTCCGCCGATAACCAAGCATAATAGGCAAAAACAGGCGTTCGATACTAACCAATAGTGGAAACAGTACGGGTGCCAGTACCTTCCCCTCTCGAATCTAACCGGGTTTAGCTCATTCGCTGTCTGCTGACGGGAACAGCAATCCTGTCGGTTGCTCTGGTGTCAGCTGAAACTCATGGCGCAGATTCTCGGCTTTTCGCGAAGCAGTGATCTTCAGTGCCCGGGAGTGCTCCGTATGACCAAACAGGTCCACATGAAAACTCAGTGGCGTGCTGACCTTATCCAGTGCGAACCGGCCCATCACGATAACTTCGGACACATGATCAAGGTGCGTGCCGTGATGATCATGAGATTCCTCGGGGGACAGTACAATATCTTCAAGGGGCAGCTCACGGTCCTGGTCCCTAAGCACAACATGCTGGGTCAGGGTCTCAATAACGGCAGCCTGATGACGGTTGAACTCAGCCAGGTCAATGTCACCATCACCATTATCATCAATGCCATCGAACGCCGACAAAGGCAATGACAACACCATGAATGCGCTGTCATCGACAATATTCAGTGTGCCATGGCCGGCCACCATCAGGTGCGCCATGACGGGGGTTGTGAGTGTCAGCGCCAGCCCTGAGAAAGAGGCGGCCAGAAACGCCATCGGAAATTTCATGCTTCAGGTCCCGTAGACTAAATGATCAGAAGGCCGGAGGGGGTGCTAACTCCCCGGATGTCGCGACTTCGCCCTTAACGCAACGCTGGAAGTAAGGGTAAGAATCGGTGGCATAGTAGTGATAGATACCGTCCGGAAATTCAGGGGTGACACCAACACGACCGTTGCATTCGTCCAGATCCCCCGAGCCTTCAACATACTCCCAATCCTGCTGGAAGGTGCCCAGAGCATAGGTATCAGTTGATGGCCGAGACGCACTCACCTCGCTGACCAACTGATAACTACCGGTCATGGCTCTCACCTCGGAGCTGGCATCATCGGCCACGCTGTATCCATATCTTGCATATATCGGAAAGCCGTCCGCAGCCCAACCAATCAGAGTCATGACAGAGCTGTTACCACCGCGCTTGGTAATAAAACCTTCCGGCATACCGTGGTAGTGATAGGCGCCATCCGGTTGCACATGGGCGTTGTTTTGGTCGGTCCCGAAATCGAAGCTGGTCTGCCCAAGGGCTTCAATATTCCAGTTGCCAGAGTTGTCTATCAGGCTGCAGGTTGAGCCAGAGTCATCGCAGCTGCCCGCTGTACTGGCGTCTATTTTTACACCGTTCAGCACGTAACCTGTCGCACCCCGCGGGCCGCCAAGCTCCGTAGGTGTAGTGGTTTCTTCAGGCTCCAGGGTATAGCTGGCGGAAACCGTCTGTTCGGAAATAACGTTTGGATTACCCGGATTCGGGAAGGTGCCCACTTCGTGGTCTGGTATACCGTTGGCACTGAGCTCCCGGGTACTGTCAGTACAGGTCCAGACGGAATAACTGGTGTACGTCAGCGACGTCTGACTGTTGTAGGTGGTGTCATCGTAATCACAGAGAACTCCGGATGTGGAACCGGGCGTGGTGCTGACGTCGCCTCCGTCAGAAATAAGGCTGCTGTCGTCAGAACTGCTGTCGTCAGAGATACTGTCATCAGAGCTGCTGTTATCACCGCCACAGGCGGCAAGGGATACGAGTAAAATGGAGATACCTGCTTTGTGCAGTAGTTTCTTTTCCATGAACGGATGTGTCATCGCCTGGCCTGCTAACTGAGATTGTCCGGTGCCTCGACCGCTGTAAAGGCAGTTGAAATTTCATGGTAACAATACAATGTGTAACAAATATGGAGTTTGCCTCCCGGAAGAATGGATAGTGATCGCTTATCCTGACTCCCGACACGGGGAATCGATGCCCAGTGGCGACAGGTCAATATGCCTTCCATGCAGCGTTGCTGCTCGACTCTATCGCCTTTCGCTTTATCACCAGCAACACTCTTTTCTGCCTTTCTTGATGTAGTGGGCACCGTTGCTCTACTACTGTTTGATTACCAAGGATTTCTTCGTTGCCAGCCACCTGGGAAGCGGCGTACTTGCCGGGTAGTAATCGATCGGGTATAAACAAGCGCTTTCATGGATTAGCCCCTCCTTCAAGGAACTTTTATGCTTTATGCACCTATGCGCAGCTTGATCACTGTTTCCAGTTTTGCTCTTATCGCAGGCTGCGCAAGCAACCAGCAACAGGACACTACCCCGAAAAACCCTACGTCCGTCGTTCACGCAACCTACGTACTCAACGGCGGTTTCGTACCAGATGTATCGGGCAATCAAACGGTATATACCCGCCCGACCATGCGTCGTATCGATAGCACCAACGAATTCGATAATTTCATGATGCGCTGGGCTAATTCGGATACCAGCAATATTTTCCGCATGGATCGCAACCTGCTTTGGCTGCTCGACAATGACGAGCATACATATCGGGAATGCCCTCTCTCAGGGTGCCTGGTTTCTCCCCTGTTCCCAACGGAAGGCAATAGTGATGAGGAAGAGGAATACGAAACCTACGAAGACCGTCAGTGTGAGGTTACTCTGGCCCTGAATGAATTCAGTGTTAAGGAAACCGGAAATACGCGCCGCATCGGCGGTCTTGATGCGAGCGAGTATGTTGTTAGCTGGCAGACAAACATGGAGGATGAACAGGGCCGTGCTGACGTGAACCTGCTCCAGTTCGTATTCTGGACAGTCCCTCCCACACAGGAGATGAGCACAGCCTGGCGTGTCCATTCCGAGGCACTCGATAACTATCTGGATGCCGTCGGAGACAACAACATTTTGGTTCGCTTGCTCGGTCGCGAGGGGTACAAAGCCATAGGTTCGTTTGTTGGTGACATCGAGAAAACAGATGAGCCTGCGTTCAACGCCCTGACCAGTGAGCTTGCTGTCATCAAGGGCTACCCACTCTCCTTGAAAATGGAATGGTTCCAGCGCAATGAAACCTGCCCGGAGGCAGTAAAGACCAAATCCACTGATATTGATCTGACCAAGGGACTCGACGGCCTGAAAAGCGCTGCTGGCAACTTGCTCGACAATATGGTGAATGAGAAGAAAGCGGATCTGCTTGCCGAATGGCAGAAAAAACCCATGGTTCGTTACATTTACGAAGTGGACTCAGTGACTGAGGAGCTTGTGCACGACAGTGTCTTCGCTCTGCCTGAAGACTACAAACTTCAGGATCGTCAGTAATCCTGATCCGGCCCGGAGCCTGGCTCCGGGCCTTCTTGCAGACGCAACGTTACGCGCCTGTCTGATGATGCCTCTTGTCGGCGGATTTTCCGCAATCGCCACCAGCACTGCTACATCCGTTGCAGCCACCACAACCTGACGTTTTCTTGCTCATTCCGGGTAGCCACTGGCGCACCAAGAAGACCACCGCAGCCAGCACGCAAGCGCCCACGATAATGTCTTGCCACATACCCCCTCCCTTCAACAAGATTTTCAGTGAATCAGTAACGCTGAGATTTGATAGGTTACCCAGGCCGCGAGATAAGCCAGTCCAAACAGATAGACCGTAAAAAGCGCTGTTGATTTCAGGGAATTGGTTTCTCTTTTAACCACCGCAATGGTGGAAATACACTGAGGCGCGTAAACAAACCAGGCAAGGTAGGCAAAAGCCACAGGCAAACTCCAGCTGCTGTGCAATGCACTACCCAATGCGAGTTCTCCGCCAGCCACAGCGTAGACTGTCGCCAGAGCACTGACCGCCACCTCTCTGGCACCCATAGCTGGAATCAGTGCGATACACATCTGCCAGTTGAATCCCAGTGGTGCGAACAGAGGCTCCATCCAGCTGCCCAGCATGCCGGCAAAGCTGTATTCAATCGCTGGGCGAGTGGCCTCCGCAGGAGCACCGGGATAAGTGGCGAGAAACCAGAGGATTATCGAAAGCGACAAAATTATCGTGCCCACGCGTCGCATGAAGATCCAAACCCTCTCACGCAGACCAATGTAGACGTGATAAGCCATAGGCCACCGGTAACTGGGCAGCTCCAACAACAGCGGGAACTCTTCACGCGTCTGACGACGTCGCATAACCCAGGCGACCAATGCGGCACTCACAACTCCCGCAAAATAGAGCCCGAAAAGGGTTAAACCTTGCAAATTGAATATGCCTGCTACCGTCTGGCGAGGAATAAAAGCACTGATAATAAGGGCATAAACCGGCAATCGCGCAGAGCAGGTCATCAACGGCGCCACCATTATCGTAATAAAACGCTCACGCGGATCCGATATGGTTCGGGTCGCCATAACACCCGGTACTGCACAGGCGAAGCTGGACAGCAAAGGGATGAAGGATCTTCCTGACAGCCCGAGTCCGCGCATCGGGCGATCCAGAAGAAAGGCTGCACGGGTAAGGTAGCCGCTGTCTTCCAGTAACAGAATAAACAGGAACAGCAGGATGATCTGGGGGAGAAAAACGATGACGCCGCCTACACCGGCGATAATCCCGTTCACCAGAAATTCGCGCAGAATACCGGCTGGCAAAATCTGGGTCAGCAAACCACCCAGCACTCCAAAGCCCGCATCCATGCTGTCGGCAATGGGGGTAGCCCAGGCAAAAACCGCCTGAAAAACCACCAGCAGAATGCTGAAGAGAACCATCAGCCCCAACACAGGATGCATCACCACCTGATCCAGACGATCCTGCCAGCGAGGCATGTTTGCTGGTTGAGTGACATGGGCACGCACCAGGCTCTCGATCTTGTCGTAGATTGCCTCAACCGATTCCTGGCGGTCGCTTAATGTCAGTCTCTGGGTATCCCCGGCCTGGTGGTGAGTATATTGGTCCAGCTCATGTTTCAGCGCATCCACACCCTGGCTGTTTACGGCGACCGTCTCGATCACCGGAATGCCCATATCCTGAGACAGGCCAGCGGTATCAATGGTTATGCCCCGCTTGCGGGCCGCATCCATCTGATTCAGCGCCAGAATCAGGGGCCGGTTCAAACTGCGCAGTTCCATCACCAGGCGAAGTCCCAGGCGCAGATTGGTAGCATCCACCACGGCGATCAGTAGATCAGGCCTGGCTTCGCCCTGGATATTTCCCAGGATAAAATCACGCGCCACCTGCTCGTCTGGAGAGGTGACAAACAGACTGTAGGTACCGGGAAGATCCAGGAGTTCAGCGTTGTTAGCCAGCCCGCTGATCATGCCTGAACGCCGCTCAACGGTAACACCGGGATAGTTGGCCACCTTGGCGCGGGCCCCGGTTAAACAGTTGAAGAGAGACGTTTTTCCGCAGTTAGGGTTTCCTATCATTGCGAAACGCAGTGGCGCATTGCCACTGTCGATACTTGCTGCAGTTTGATTCAATCTACTACCTACCACCGGTTACGGTGACCTCTTCAACACAGATTTTGGCAGCCTCAGCTCGGCGCAAGGCAAACTTGGTTCCATTGATTTGCACCGCCATGGGGTCGCCACCAAACAGACCAAAGCCAATAACCTTGAGTTGAGCCCCGGGAAGAAACCCCAGCTCTTTAAGCCTCAGGCCAACCTGCTCGTCATTCGAGCCGAACAGAGATTGCGGGAGCAAACCAATAACCCGTAACGTCGCACCCTTTCGGCACTGATCCAGGCGCGCGGAGGCGGCATGCCGTGCATCGGGAAATACTGCAGAATTCATGGAGAGAACACTCGTTGAGCGCAAATGCGATTGGATGTTATTCAGAATATCGAATTTGCAGGTCTCCCGCAATCGACACTGACAGGATCAACGCCCGGCCAACAGGCGGGTTTGCGAATAATCATCGCTGACGCCCCCTCTGTAAACGGTTTTTGAAAAGACGAAACCGTGCACATAACATTGCGCGCCTGCTAGTACAGCACATCAGCCGGCTCCCCGGGCGACAGAACCCGATACAGTGGCTTCACCACACTGAGATGCACGCCCCCCAGACTGGCCGGAAACGTCACTGACAGCTGTTCAACCTGATGGAAGCTGTGCCGGGCAAGCACAACAATTTCGATATCATCAGAGCCCGAAGGCCGACTGATACTGACCCGGTCAAAAGGGAGTGTCCTGCCGTTGACAAGGAGCTGGGTCTGCTCTGTCATGACCTGTTGCAAAAATGCCTGTTCCTGAGCATCCGTCAGGTTCTGCGGCATCAGTGCATCCGTGTCTCCCAGCAACCAGGACTCACTGCTGCTGAGGATCGCCCGCCAGTGGTCAGCGTTCGTAATAATAGTCAGCTCAACCTGGCCAGCACGCAGTGTGGCCCTGGCACTGGTGGCATCCGTTTCATGGGCCTGGGCCGCGGCAAGCGGCAGCACCAGCGCCACCAGACCGGCAACCAGCATTGCAAGACGAGAAAGAACCTTTGCCCTGGACACCATGGCTTATTGCTCTGCGGCCGTTATGGTCACACGGCACAGCAGGGTGTTGTCTTTTTTAAGATCGCTGCCCCAGATCAGTTTCGCCTGCGGCGCCCAGTCAATAAGGTCGTATCCTTCTTTGGGGCCAACCTCTGAGGCGCTGTGCTCGATGGCGAAGGGCCACTGACGGTCATCAAAGCCCGTTGTCATCCAGCCCGCCGGTTCCGGATCGATCTGGTTGCTGCAAGGCGCCACCCCCGCCTGAGGGTTTTGCTCTGCCGCACAGGCTTCATCCAGTGGCGCACGATGGATGACCTGGCACTTCCAACCGCTGTCAGACTGGGCAATGACTTCGTTTGTATCCAGATCGGTAATCTGCAGGATAAAACCACCATCTCCCATTTGCTGCCGAGGGGATCCGATATACTCCAGCCCGGTATCGTTTTCCCGGAAGTCCTTGATGATCATATTCAGGTGCAGTGGGTACTCGGCGGTGAAATTGACCACCTCAGCGTTAAAGGAACGCTCGGTGGTAATAGGTACCGAATCCTCCACCAGCAACTGGTCACCCAGATAGGCGGCAAACCAGTTGTCCGCCCAGGCTTCGAGCCTGAAGGTGTGACCGTCCGGAGTTACCTTCACAGGTTCCGCATAGTGCACCTGACGGGCGTCATTCTCTGGTCGAGGTGGCGGTGGACGCTTTCCGGGCTCATCACGGCAAAACGTGCCCCGCTCGACAATACCGCCATGGGTGATGGTTTTCTGTTCAAATTCATAGCAGTCTCGCTGACCATCTTTGGGCCGGTAGGTAACGTAGTATTCTTCTCCCTCATAGCTATAGGACATGGTCCGGCTGCCATCTTCAGCAACGGTATGGCGCAGGTTTTCAACCCCCTCCCTGGGCGGCCGAAGATCGGCCCGAACCGGGTTATCACCGGCCAGCGGAGCAACCCGGGGAAGACGTTTCTCATCCACGCTGCCCACCAGACACTGGATAATGTACGGCGGAGTGGCAGAGGTGTGATAACGATAACCGTACACCGGATCAGTCTGACCGTTGCAAACATCCAGCCCGCCTTCAGGAATGGAGCTTCCCTCAGGATTCAGATCTCCGTAGATCGGATACCCGTCATAGGCCCAGCCAATAATCGGGTTATCCTCCCCGTTCGCCATGACCTCAATCATGCAAGTGGGCGCGGCATGGTAGTGATAATCATCGCCGCGACCTGCATGGCCTCCGCAGTTATCCAGCTGCCCCAGTTTCACCGTGTCATGCTTTGGATCATAGTGCTGCACATCCAGTTCACCCTGAGATGAATAGTCGTAAATCGGAACACCATTGACGGCCACGCCCACAGCAGCATCAATGGTCGTCAGCTCGTCAGAGGAAACCGGATTCAACCGGACGGGTGCCGCATAGCCGGCAGCGGGAACGGGAATCTGTTCGTTGGTGCCGGTAATGCCATTCATCATGTCATGGTCGGGATAGGTCGCCGAGGCCACATAGGCATAATCAGAATCGCAGGTAACATCAACGCTGCCGGCAAAGCCCGCATCACGGACCGAATTTTTTATCGCTTGGCAACGTTCCTGAGCAGAAAGTGTACCAGCCTCAGTTAAGGCGTTACCTATGGCTGGCGTCTTCACAGCCTCATCAACACTACAGGCAGCCAGGCCCGACAGTGATGCCGTCAGTAACAGGGTAATGTTGACGCTGCGCATCCCAGGCTCCTTCAATTGTGGGTGTATCTGTTGAGTTTCCGGACATTACCCCGCCATTATTCTCGGACAAGGGCATCCTGGACAGAATCATCCTAGCGCCGGCCCGGTTAACACCGGGTTAACGGCCTGCAGTCATGACAGTATGGGTTCTGCCGTTCGCCTTGAACTCAACGAATGATTTATGCCGTCCTCTTAAGATTATCTGTACCTTTGCAGAGAAAGTCGTCGTAATACAGAATTCTCTCTTCGTTTAAGAACAGCCTTTTTAAATCCATAAGCCCCCGGTGCGATTACTGTGAGTACTTTTCAGCGAACAAAAAAACAAACCAACCCCGTTCGCAAGAACCTGCATCCAAGGAATCGACACAACCAGGGCTACGATTTCCCCGCTCTGGTAAAAAGCCACCCGGCATTAGCGCCTCATGTAAAACCGAACGCGTACGGCAACCTGTCCATCAATTTCGCAGATCCGCTAGCAGTAAAAACACTCAATGCCGCGCTACTACACCATTACTACAGCATTCTCGGCTGGGATATCCCCGAGGGTGCGCTTTGCCCTCCTATCCCGGGCAGAGCCGACTACATCCATTACGTAGCTGACCTGCCCGGACTTGAAAATCCCGATATCAGACTGCTCGACATCGGAACTGGAGCAAATGGAATTTACCCGCTATTAGCCTGCCAAATTTACGGCTGGCAGTGTGTCGGCACTGACATCAACACTCAGTCTCTGGAGAACGTTGCCGAAATCATCGCGAAGAACCCAGGGCTCAAAGATCGGCTTACACTGCGCACCCAGCAGGATAAAAACCGCATGTTTGAAGGCATCATTCAGACCGGGGAGTTCTTTGACGTCAGCGTATGCAACCCTCCCTTTCATGCCTCGCTCGATGAGGCACTCAAAGGCAGTCAACTTAAGCTGAATAACCTTGCCCGTAGCCGTGGTGAACAAAAAGCAAACACCCAATCCCCTACTCTGAATTTTGGCGGCCTGGGGGCAGAGCTATGGTGCAAGGGCGGCGAGCAACTGTTTCTTAAAAAGCTCATTAAAGAAAGCCGGGGGTATTCAACTCAGTGCCGCTGGTTTACCAGCCTGATTTCAAAGTCCGACAATGTTAAACCCGCAAAGAAGTGGATTCGTAAACTTGGGGCATTGGATATCCGGGAAATAGAAATGCGGCAGGGGAACAAGGTTACGAGAGTGCTGGCCTGGACATTCATCTGATTTGAGGAAAATCGCAGCCCCGGGCAGGACACCCGGAGCTGGTGGGCAACAGATTTGTTTACCCCCTGGATTCAGCTCATCAGGAGCTATGCCTGTTCGTTTACCACAATCACCTTGCGATGCGGGAAAGGAATTTCAATGCCGGCATCATCGAGAGCTTTCTTGATCTGCTCGGGTACGGAGTAGAGAACATCAAAATAATGCTCACCCTGACAAAAAGGCCGGACCAGAAAGTCCACGGAACTGTTATTGAGTGTTTCAACTTCAACGAACGGTGCAGGATCTTTCAGTATTTGGGAATGCTCCGCAAGCACGCGGTCTATGACTTTCCGGGCTTCATCGATGCTTTCGTTATAGGCGATGCCGAAACGCATATCCACCCCACGCACTTCGTGGTAAGAATGGTTGGTAATCTGGTCTCCCCATATCTGGCTATTCGGAATGATGATTTCCTGGTTATCGAATGTTTGCAGGATGGTGGTGAACATATCGATTTCCCGGACCTTGCCAAACTTGCCGGCTGCTTCGATAAAATCCCCCACCTTGTAAGGCCGGAAAATCAGCAACATGACACCCGCCGCCAGATTCGACAGCGTACCCTGCAATGCCAGTCCTACAGCCAGACCAGCAGCACCAAGCAACGCAATGATGGAAGCAGTCTGAACGCCAAAACGGTTCAGTACGGCAATTATTACAAAAGCCAGGATGGTGTAGCGGGCAACACTGCCAAAAAATCTGAACAGTGTGTCGTCCAGCTGATCGTAATTTGTAGAGATACGAACAACTGACTTGTAGGCTTTGCCTGCAACCCAGAAACCAACAACAAGAATTACTATCGCTAACAGGATATTGGTTGCCCAATCCAGAGCAGCGGGAAGGTATTGATTGATGTCCAGTCTATCGATTAATTCCTGCATTGCGTTAAGCTTCCTGATTATAGAGGTTAATGAAAATAGATTAACTTCTATAAACGCGCAACAGATTTTCCTGTCAGGTCAACGCAGTACGCCCTCCTTCCCCACAGATCGCCTTTCCAGGTTCACCAATCGAAGCAAGAACCCAGTGCCAACAACCATGACACCCGCCGACATATACAATCCAAGGTTATAACCACCAAACGTTTCAGCAAGATACCCGGTAAAAACAGGGGCGATGATCTGGGCTGCCCCATAAGCCAGTGTCATAACGCCCATAAACCTGGCCGGATTGCTTGGAAAAAATTTGCCAGCCATAGTGAGTACCAAGCTGACACAGGCAATAAAGGTTCCACCAAATAGCAGTGCACTTAGCAAGACGATCGGTAACGTGTCATTAAGGAGCGGCAGGATAATACCAACCATTTGCAGAACATAGGCCGCCAACAAGGCGTGAAGATAGCCAATCCTCCTGGCAACTCTATCCCACACCAGGGTTGCTGGCGTGGCAGCAAAACCGATCAGTAAGAAAGCAAGTGTTCCCCGCCCTTCCAGTCCTTGCGTTCTTTCTACAATACCGACAATAAAGGTGGAACTAACAGCGTATCCATAACCGGCGCAAAAGTAGGCCAGCATCATGAAAGTGGTAAATACTCGGCTTGGGGGATTGTCTTTTGCGGTCGTTACGTCTTGCCCATCCACAAACGGGTGCGGAATCCACAACCATGCGGGAATAGCAACAATGACTGCCATCGCAGCCAACGCCAACCACTGCTGCTGCCAGTTAGCCGAAAGCGTCAGCATTACTTCAACTAAAACGGATGTGGCGATAATGCTCACACCGGCACCGGCGAAATGAATGCCCAACTCAGCGCGATGATGATTTTTGACCAACCACTTCAGAATCAAACCAGAGGCAATGATAAAGCCCCCAGATGCGCAAATCCCCGCGATGAATCGCAACACAGCCCACACAACAACATCAGTGGTGAACACCATGGCTGCTGAGGTCACAACGCTTAATACAAGATAAGCCCGGTGCAAGTTGTATTTGTAGTTGAGGTTGTGCAGCCTGGAGGCAAGTAAAACTCCAGCCATGTACCCCATAAAATTAGTGGTCGCCAGCCACCCGCCGCCCAATTCAGTCAGGCCTGCTCCATCCTGCATGATCGGCAATAACAGGCTGTAAGAAAAACGGGCGACGCCAACGGTCACGATCAAACTGCAGATTCCTGCCAGATAAACGCGAAATCGGGTTAGCCTCGTGAACATACCTTCCACCCTGTTACTCAGACGATTTTCAGCAAAGATTACTCCGATCTGATAATCTCAAAAATTGAATTATCCAGAATGTTTACTTCTTTTTTAGAGAACCTTATGGAAATCCTGGCGCTGAAAACCTTTAAAACGGTGGTTGATGAGGGTGGCATTAAAGGGGCCGCGGAAAAGCTTCATACCGTACAATCCAACATCACCAATCGAATTAAAAAGCTGGAAAGTGAGCTGGATACCAAGCTCTTCACATTGGCAGGCAGAAAACTGCGACTAACTCTCAGCGGACAACAGTTGTACAAGTATGCAGACGACATTCTGCAGCTAGAGTACCAGGCTAAAGCCGCCATTCTGCGTGACAAAGGCAATTATGAATTAAGGATAGGAATGCCAGAAACCTTTGCTGCAGTGCACATGCCCTTAGCACTCAAGCAGCTCAAACAGGACTACCCGAATATTCAGACAAAGATCTTTACGGATACCAGCGACAGGCTCGTACTCGACGTCCTGAACAACAAAGTGGACTGCGCCGCCATTGGGAATGCGCCCAAACATGACAAGCTTGAGGTTATCCCCATTGTGAAGGAAAAGCTGGTTATGGTAACCCCGGCTGAAAGTGACTATGCCCCGGTACTGCTCGTGCGTGACGAAGGTTGCGGCTACAGAAATCATGCGCTTTTATGGCAACAACTGGCAGGGCGCGGCAGCGATCAACTCATGATAATGAGTAGTGCGGATGGCGTTCTGGGCTGTATCTCTGCAGGTCTGGGCTACACCATCATTGGCAAAAACATGGTGGTCGGCAGCCGATATGAAAAATCTCTCACGATGACCCCCGTCACCGAGGGCCCCAAACACGTGCAGCTCTCCATTGTTTATCGTAAAGGCAGCCCGTTAGAAGCCGGCACACTGGCCCTGGCGAACATTTTTACAGAAAACGAGGAATCCCCTACCACCGAATTCTGTCATTCCTGACCCATAAACCCTGCAAATCACCTCACTCACCGCCATCGAGCATCAAGGGAACAGCAGTCAGGTTCCGCATCGGATCAGATTCTCTTCGGCATAACGGCAATTTCACTTTCCAGCTCAACCAGTTTATCCAGAATATTAATAAACTTTTCACCAAACGGCGTAACGACATACTCAACTTTAGGTGGAACTTCGTGATATTCAATTCTTTCGATGATTCCGAATTCTATATTTTTACGCAGACATTCATTAAGTACTTTCGTTGTTAACCCTTCAACACTTCGTACCATTTCACCAGGTCTATTTATCTTTTCAGCCAGTAGCTGGTACACCGTCAACGACCATTTACAGCGAAAAACAGCTTCGACGATGCGCTTGCTGCGCTCCGGCGCCGAATTTCTTGAAAATATTTTTTCTTTATTAATCATGAAGATGTACCTGAAAGTACCTAGGTTACTGAAACGTGCTTACTTTTCCAAAGAAAATTGCGTTTGTAGTCTTGCTCTGCACTTTACATATGACCATTAGGATTTTCAAATGAAAAACACAGAACAATCTATCGCATTAATAATTGGTGGAACCAGTGGAATGGGGCTGGAGAGCGCCAAACTTTTACTCTCTCGCGATATTAAAACTGTTATTGTCGGCCGTAATCCAGAAAAGCTGAAGCAGGCACAAAATACCCTTTCTGAGTTTGGTGATGTAAGTACAATAAAAGCTGACTTATATAATTCCGAAGATGTTCACCGTATTTTTACATTTGCCAGCGAGAACGACCTTCATATCAAGTACCTTCTAAACTCTGCCGGGTACTTTAAGCCAAAGCCGTTTATTGAGCATGACAATAGTGATTATGATATCTATCACGAATTGAATCGTGCAATATTCTTCATATCACAAGCAGTGGCTAAAAACATGATTGCACACAACAGCGGATCCATTGTGAACATTGGTTCGATGTGGGCAAAACAAGCAATTAAAGCAACACCATCGTCTGCTTACTCTATGGCGAAAGCTGGATTGCATGCGCTTACACAGCATTTAGCAATGGAATTGGCCGACAACAATATTCGAGTCAATGCAATTTCACCAGCTCTGGTCAAGTCCACAATTTTTGAATCGTTTATTGATCCAAGTGTAATGGATGAAACTCTTTCCACCTTCAATGGCTTCCATCCAATTGGCCGCATTGGCCAACCTGAAGACGTAGCCAAGGTTGCCAGCTTTTTATTAAGTGATGATTCGAGTTGGGTAACGGGAGCGATATGGGATGTTGATGGCGGCGTGATCGCTGGTAGAAACTGATATAGCGTTGCAGCTTGGCGCTCACTGCCTGGGCAAGTACTGCGAAAGCCCACGAACACCTGCCACCTGATTTCATGGGGTGAAGGCCGGGCTTTCGCAGGCATCAATAAGTGAAGTCACTCCGGCCTGGTGAAGTAAGTGAATTTCTCGGGTTGTGCTTTGACATAGCCCTTTTGCTCCACTCTTTAAACGTTCCGATGTCATTGAGCTCTTCATCAAGTACGATGCCTCGACCGGGATCCGTGCATAAAATCTCTACCAGCTCCGAGTATTCTTCAGCGTCAATTTCAAAAGAACTCCACCCCACTCCGCCACTCATCCCGGTATCTGACTCTGATTGTCGAAAGGCATCATTCAGCACTGCCAAAGGTGGCATTACCTTGAAGCATGCGAGCGCGAACCCTAACAACGGATGCATGAAAATAAACTTATCCAACGGATGATTTTCCCACGGAGCGGAGGTTTCACCTGCGCCATACAAGTGCCTTACTTTAACTGTGCGCATATCCTGGGTCCTAAGGTTAATGCTGAAAGCCGTTCGGTTGCGGCCCACCATCGGGCCGGAACGAATTAAATTCACAGGTCAGGGGCATCACATTCAGCACTGGAACTTCTCGCCTTTATAGCACGAGATTTTGATCTGATGCAGAAGCTCAGAAACCTGCTGGTACAACACCGAGGTGAATTCCATGCTGCATTAATTGCCGCATTTACTGGCTGCATAAAGCAGGGTTAAAGGCTAGAATGGCGGCATTGTAGGGCGCTGGGCGCTTCTGCGGAGCGCTCACAGGAAAGCCCATGTCCATTCAGCTTGATTTTCGCACCCTCAGCCTGACACTCATGCTTTTTAGCCTGGTGTTCGGTCTAGGTATGTTCGCTTACTCCCGAGAGCATGCCAAGTTCTCTGGTATAAAAACCATCGGTGCAGGTTACTTTCTGATTGGTGGTGGCTGTGTACTTCTCGGCCTGCGCGATTTTATTCATGATTTCGCGTCCATAGTGCTTTCCAACACCGCGATCATCTTGGGTGTAATACTGATCTACAGAGGACTGTTTAACTTTCTCGGTATCTCGCTGCGCTATGAGCGTTGGTTGAGCCCGACGCTGGTGCTGCTGCTGGCAGCTGTACTGTATTTCTATACCTTCCATGTTCCAGATGTAAACGTGCGTATACGGGCTTTGTCTGTAACCTTTGCAGCCGCCTGTTTTATTGGGGCCAGCGGGTTGTTGCAACACCGTGAAATCCATAGTCGTATGGCCGCAAATCTGCTTATCGCCATGTTTTTACTGGTGGGCGCCTTCTTTATCTTTCGGTGGGTTTGGTCATTTCATGAAATTTCCCCTGATGATTTTATGAATTCAGGGTTGCTCAGCGCGCTGGCAATTATTGCTGGAGAGTTTATGGTTATTTCATCATCGTTTGCCACTACATGGATGGCGTCCAATCGGTTGCAGGATGAGCTCTCGAAAATAGCACGGATTGACCCTTTGACGGGGATCTACAACAGGCGGGCATTTAACGAATTTTGTGATATTGAATTCAGCCGCGCACTGCGTTCGGGTACGTCGTTCGCCATTATCATGTGCGATTTAGACCACTTTAAAAAAGTAAATGATCAACACGGCCATCGCGTAGGTGATGAGGTATTGAAGCGCTTCGCTGCTCTGATCAGAGACAGGATACGACAGCATGATGTGGTAGCCCGCTTTGGTGGTGAAGAGTTTATATTACTGTTACCAGACAACGGTACCGGGCAGGCATTGCAGGTTGCGGAGCAACTCAGAGCACAAACGGCAGCAACCCAGATTACGATTGATAGTCATATCAGCTTGACCCTGTCAGCCAGCTTCGGCGTGGCTCATTACTGCGCTGATGACAATGAATGGAGTGCGGTGCTGCACCGTGCTGATAACGCACTTTACGCTGCAAAAAACCAGGGACGCAACCGAGCGGTCTATCTGCCATCAGCGAACCGTGAGCTTGCAAGCTGAAATAATGAACCAGGTATCAAAAACGAACTGCTTCGAGTCCTTTTCAATAACTTTTTAAGTTTCATTTGACAAAAACACAAAACCATTCAGATGATTTTTATCATCATATTTAAAACTGATTTCCAGTTTTGTTTTTTATCACTCAGGTGCGTTATTCGGTAGCTGCCTGTTGAGATTACCTGATTATCGGATGTAGGAGTATGGATAGTTATATTTTCAGATGCTGAAAAATTCCCCCCATCTCCCTTAAGATTTAAATTAGAAACAATTAACTTGGGCAAGACGCAATCCCCAGTAAATTCTGCGTCACAATCCTCAGGGTGCAAAGATGTATATATAGTCTTTTTACTACCCCAATCAACAAGCCTGGCATCCACTTTTTTAATTGTCCATTCCTGACCGTTTATCTTACCTGTAAGCTCGGAGCTATAGAAGTCATAACAATATTTTTTGATCGGATCACTATTAACACTGGCCACTTCAAACAAATTTTTAATAGTTGCTTTCGAATCTATTTTTCTTATACCACCTACCTCAATCACTTCGGTCCTGAAGATCAAATCTCGGTAGCAATAACGTTTAATATCCACAAAAACATCGCCATTATCATCGGTGGAAACAGAAAAGCCATCTCCGATAAACTTCATATGTTTGAATGTTTCCACATCTTCTGGCACGGCCAGCAACTCTTCAAGTGCGATTAAGTTGTTATTTTTTTGAGTATCCCAATGCAAAACCTGAGGTTCCTCATGCATTTCTCGCCCAATTCCATGCCTGCAATACTCGCGAACAACAGAATAGCCGTTCTTCTGAGCGTGGCTCTGAACGGCATGACCAATATCACCAAGGGTCGCGCATGATTTCAGAAAAAGACATGCTGGGATTCGCCTCGGCGAGCATACCAACCTTTATCCAGTACTCAGCCTGAGCATTGATAGAGCGAACCATCACCGAGCTCGCCTTGCGAATCTCCCCATGAAGTTCGTCGTCAATCTTAACAATTCCCATAACAAAACCCCGATATACGATTCATATACGAATCGCATACTGTCAGTGCCCGGTTGGCAATATGGTCTGTCGGTGAGCCAGGGCGGCCCTGGCAAGTGGGTCCTGCGGCCGCATACTACCGCGCCTTGTTATCTCAGGTTTACATTGAAGTTCGGTGAATGGCATCTATGGGGAACACACAGCCTGTCAATGCATTTGAACCAGCATTCACACCCTAGGAAGGCCACGAAAAGGGCTGTGCCAGCTAGAACAGCTGTTTGCTCCTCGTACATATTCTTGCCCGCCTGAATGCTCCGTATCAAATCGCTCGCTTGAGCAGGGCCTACCATCACATCCATGCAATCACCATCTGATGCCTGATCGGCTTTTACCAAATTATGATATTAGAACTCTGTTGGAATGGGCCCGATACCACCGATCAGTCCAATGGGCATAGATACTTCCATGCCGTGAGTTCTTAGCGCAGAACTAAACCTCATAAAATCGGTGGAGAGGTCGTCAATTTTATAGCCTTGAGATACTTCAGAATCACAACGTTATTCGTTAATAGCTTTAGCGCAGAAACGCATTGCACTCACAAATACAGCTGTCGGCTCCTTCTCAACTTCTATTAATGCTATCAACTCATCAACTTCAGAAATGGCGGCAATGTTTGAAGACTCCAGCCGTGGTTTAACCAACTCCAAAAGCTCACCAAGAGAATATTGGTCACCCTGCCCATCTATAACCGCTTCTGCCCAGATTGCCTCAAACTTTAACCCAGCTTTAGAGTAAGTAGCCGGTAAATGGAACCCCATGGACTGATCAACGCCTTCTTTGGCTAACATTTTATCGAGCAATGAGGCCGCTCTTTGGTGCGCCGGCATAGCAGAAACAACACCTGGACACATAGTAGAGTCATACTCTTCAAAAACGACCAGGCCATCTTTTCGTAACCAAGGTAACAGGCTGGAGAGAACACTGTCAGGGCTCGGTAAGTACATCAGCACTCGACGCCCAACCACTGCATCAAAAGACGCAAGATCAATGTTTTTCAGATAGGTCGGTGCATCATTCAAGTCAGCTTGTAAAAAGCGAACATTATTCTTCCCGGATTCTTCAAGTTTTTTTTGAGCTGAAGCTATCAGCTCTTTACTATGATCAATCGCCAGGACACTGCCAGCAGAACCGACAATTTCACTTAAAAGTTCTGAGACCTCACCGGGCCCACTTCCCAGCTCAAGAACGGCCATACCCTCAGAAACACCCGCAAACCTAAACAGCCTTTCTGTTGTTGCATTACTTCGCTTCACATATCACCTATTTATGTATTTAAATCAAACGCTGAGCTAAGAGGCCCCTCGGGCCAAGGACGCACTTGAACGGCTGGTTATACCTGTGTTTCCTCCGGAACCAGAGCCAATAGGTCAGTAACTCCAACGTCCACACCCGCCTGAGACAATAAGGCAGAAACCTGCCCTCGATGATGAGTCTGATGATTAAAAAAATGAAGAATAAGACTCGAATATCGCTTGTTGACCGGAATTCCTTTGGTGTTGTGGTAGCTGAGAACGGAATCCAGATCACCTTCGGGTAACTCGGCTATCCAGCTGATAATTTGCCGGTCGAGCCAGGCCCGATGTTCAGATAAGCTACCAATATCGTCATAGACTATCTGGCTTAGGCTTGTCGGATTTGGAAGGTTGGCGACCTCCTGCAACGAACTCACCCGGGATGAGTGGTCGGCAAACCGCTTAAGCCAGAGGGTGTCACCAACGAGGATGTGATTCAGGGTCCCAAGAATGGAGCCAAAAAAGGCCCCACGATCCTTAGTTAAGTCTGTTGCAGCGAGCAAACTTGCAGACTTGTAGATTTTCGAATTCATCCATTGGTTGTAAATGGACAGCAATTCAAATTGATCCTTCAGGCTCATCCGAACTCCCTCTCATGTATGACGCGAAAACACCAAAGCTGCACTGAAATATGGGTACAGAAAATATATAAAATCGAAGGAAAATTTCGATTTCCCCCCATCGTCACCCTCAGCCAGATTTTCACAGTAAATAGACGCTGAACATCTCAGCGGCCATCGACCGCGTACTACTGCGACTTGTTAGCTCATGAATTCTGACATTGCATCCGAACCTGGCGCACTCTCACCTTTCAGGGCATCTTTGACACCAGCCTGATTACGTTCAGGCTGGTTTTGACTAGCTTTCAACTTTCCAGTCAACTTCTCGATCTTGACTTCGATTCCAACGATCCCCTGCACCAAGCGCTCAGTGAAATCCGTTGGCGCGTCACTTACAGCCCAAGGTTGCACTCTCCCCTTTTCGTGCTCATCTGTTAGCTGACTCACGTGCTCCTTGAGCCAAGCAGGGTCCTGTATAACTCGAGCACTACCTTCAACATGCACCGCTAGATAATTCCAGGTGGGAACGACGCGACCAGTCTCCGCTTTAGTCGGATACCATGATGGCGATACGTAAGCATCTGGGCCCTGAAAAATGGCCAGGACAGACCCACCGTTTCGAATCCGCTGCCAAACCGGGTTATTTCGTGCCAGGTGGCACTGCAATGTGCCGAGAGAGTGGTCTGCTTCAATGTTCAAGCGGAACGGAACATGGTTCGCTTCTATACCCTCATCGTCAGCGGTCACAAGTACCCCGAAGCCATAGTCGCGGATATATTGATGGAGCTTTTCTGTGTCAGCTTCCTTGAAGTGATTCGGCACGTACATCTAACAACTACTCCCTTGCAGATCCTTTGTTCAGGCAAAGCCACATTTCAGTATCCGTCGCCGTGCCTGTGGCTGTTACAAAGCAACTACTCCATGCCTTTAAAATTCGGCAATGAAACCACTCTGTCTAGCCATGCTTGCACAGCTGGATAAACTCCCAGCTCAAAGCCGCCCTCATGGGCCACATGAGTGTAGGCATATAGCGAAATGTCTGCGGTGGTGAAGCTTTCACCGGCTATATATGGCGTTCTCCCAAGCTGCTTCTCCATAACCTGCAACGCTTTGTGCCCACCAACCTGCTTTGAGGCATACTCCTCTGCCTTGTCGTCGGGCAGGCCCAGATACTTGTTGATAAAGCGCGCTACTGCAATAAACGGCTCATGGCTGTATTGTTCAAAAAATTGCCATTGAAGAACGCGAGCTTGAGCCAGGCTTTCGTCTGGATAGAGGGCGGACCCACCTGCCAAAAAGTTGATAATGGCGTTTGACTCAGAGAGGGGCTCGCCCTGGTCAAGCTCAAGCAAGGGAATTTTGCCATTCGGGTTCCTTTCCAGGAACTCACCGCTCTTAGTGTCGCCAGCCAGGATATCAACATCAATCCATTCGTGGTCAATTTCCAGAAAACCACAAACGAGCTGAACTTTGTAGCAGTTGCCTGATTTTCTATCACCGTAAATTTTCACGCACACTCCTTTACCTCAAAGCTAACCGTGCTACACAGGAACACCTACACGTTCAAACCTAAATAAATTCCAGGCACAGAAAGCCCTATGAAGAGAACACCTAAAGCATAGCCATTCCCTTTAGCTAATCTAGCATTGCTCTCATCCCCTATTTCATACAAAACCTTTGCAACTTGCCCTACAGGTATTACCTTGGAATTAAATGACACTTTCGATTTAACTTCGTAATTATTTCCATTAACCGAATATTCGAAGCTAGGCCTGTACATTGTACACTTACGATTATTATGTTTCGTTTGATACTCATCGTATCGAAGTATTTTTCCATAGGTTTTAATTGATTTTTTATTAAAACGGTAATAATCAAATAGAATATATCCACCCAAGCACCCAAAAACAATGCCTGCTACAAATGGAACAATATTCATATAGAATCCTTTATAATATGGAGCACTTAAAAATCAGAATCAAAAATATAACGCCTGACTCATCCGCTATTTATTAAACACCTTCCTGACTTGTAAGCTGATCTCTAACCTCCATGAGCGCGAACCCTAAAAGATTGAGACCTTTCCAGGTATTGGGGTTTTCAGAAGCTGGATTGTCTTGAGCTAAACCAATTCCCCATATTTTATCTACTGGGCTAGCCTCGACTAATACTCGATTTCCGGTATTTAGCAAAAATTCCTTTAGTTCTGAATTTTGAGAGAACTTCGCTAGATTAGCATTTACCACAATCCCGAACCGTTTCTCATCCCATAATTTTTGATCGAAACCAAGTACCTCACGGCCAACAGCTTTTGCATCTCCCGGATTACTGGCGGAAAGAACTTTCTCAGATGCTTTATGATCACCAAACAACCTGGCCTTGTGATACATCATATAGTGTTCAGCCGTGATAAATTTTTTTCCGTCTTCTTCGAATTTTGAATCATACCACTGGCTAAAACAGCTCTTTGTTACCTGTCCGTCTTTTTCCTGATGCCCCCAGAAAAAGACATAATTAACCTTGTCTCCGTGGTTTACGA
This sequence comes from Marinobacter sp. F3R08, assembly GCF_018860425.1. Lineage (GTDB taxonomy): Bacteria > Pseudomonadota > Gammaproteobacteria > Pseudomonadales > Oleiphilaceae > Marinobacter. The sequence goes on from NZ_JAHKPI010000008.1 coordinate 218,413, forward strand.
AGTTGACAAGTTCATCTCTTGATCTAATTTTCACGTTTCTTCCAATACTTGAGGTATGCGGTACGGATCCTCCGCTATCCGCGCTAACAGTTCCTGAGCTTTTGGTTAGAGGCCGCTGAAGGCCCAATTCTTTGCATCTTTCTGGCCGCACCTCAAGTCCCACTGCTCTCGTCGTAACCGGTAAAGTACATGCGGCCGCAAGAGGCTGGCCTCGGGCAAGCCGGGATGCTCGAACTGGCCATTGTACTTCATGCCTATGCGTTCCATGACGCGACGCGATCGCTGATTGCCCACAGCGGTAAAGGATACAATCTCGGGGAGCTCTAACTGTTGAAACGCAACATTTAGTGCACCACGAGCCGCCTCTGATGCATAGCCCTTCCCCCAGTGAGCTGGCAATAACCGCCAACCAATCTCGACACACGGAGAAAAAGGCAGGGGTGCAGTGGGTACGTGTAGCCCACAAAAACCAATAAACGACTCGGCACCCTTGACCTCGACTGCCCAGAACCCCCAACCGCGCTGCTTTATGAGTGAGCGAATTTTCTCCGCCATCTCAGCACTTGCTTGGCCACTCAGCAGTTCGGGAAAGTACTCCATAACCTTTGGATCGGCGTTCAGGGTGGCGAACGACTTGAAATCGCTTTCCTGCCATTGCCGCAAATACAGCCGTTCGGTCTCATATTCTATTAATTCTGCCATAGCAGGGTATGCCTAGCTTCTGAAGCCTGACGCTTTTGTTTAACGGCGGCGCGAATGTCAGAAACCCCAAGCTTTCCTTCAGGGACAATGCCGCCAAGTCTAGCAACTTTGCCGGGAGCGACCAGACCTTCAGCTACCGTCACCGTACTGTAATTTTGTGCATTTAAATTAATTCTCGCTTCACCGCCATCCAGTTGTCACCTGGCGGCTTGCTCCACCAAGTGCATGCCAATAGCGCTTCAGTGGACATAGAAAACGCTCTGGCCGGTCAGGCACCAGAGGGCACAAGAGCTTCTTCGAGGCGCTCAAGGGCCTCAGCGGGTGGGCTGATTAGGATTCCAAGCCCACCTTTGTCTACGAATATTCCAACGTTTTGTCGTTAGCGCGGCAGCGCTTGTAGCCGGTGGCCTTATGCCGAAACGGTTTCGGCGAATTTCGTTGCAAAAGAAAAAGGAATGAAAACTGATGTTCAAGAAAAAGGCGTTGATAACCTCTGTGCTGGCCACCTCCCTACTGGTCGGTTGCGATAGCGACAATGACGACAAAACAGGCGGTATAGATACTGCAGCGGTCCTGGAAAGCTATCCGGCGGCAGGTGTATTCCTACCCTATGATGTCTTGCGCAGTGACCTGACCGATGCCAAGACCCAACAGACATTCGAGGTGCGCAACGGTGGTTTCGGCTCAGCAATGACTGCCCATCCCAGCGAACCCACCCGCTTCTACGCCCTTACCGACCGAGGTCCTAATGCCGCGTTCACCGGCGACTACGGCACCGGGAAGAAATTCCCCACCCCTGACTACACCCCGCGTATCGGTCTGTTCGAGGTTTTGGAAAACGGCGAGATAAATCACGTCGACACCATCGAGCTCAAAGACCGCAACGGTAATAACATCAGCGGGCTGCCCAACAGCGCTGCCCTGGGTGGCACCGGTGAAACCCCTTACCACTCTAACGGCGATCCCATTCTGATCGACGACACCAAACCCTACGACGAGACCGCCAACCCGTTCAAACTGGATGATTACGGCCTCGACGGCGAAGGTCTGGTCGCGCTAAGCGACGGCACTTTCTGGGTTAGCGACGAATATGGGCCGCATATGGTCCACTATGATGCCAACGGCGTGGAGATCGACAGAATCAACGCCTTTGCCGACGACGCTCGCACCAGCATCAACCTGCCAGCCGAGTTCGCCAACCGCCGTGCCAACCGCGGCATGGAAGGCCTGGCGATCACACCGGACGAAACAACCCTCGTCGGAATCATGCAGTCGACCATGTACAACCCGGACAGCAGCGTCAAGAACCTGAACATTACCCGTATCGTTACGGTTAACCTGGAGACAAAAGAGGTGGGGCAGTACCTGTACAAACAGGACAAGACCCAGAACTCCAACTCAGAGATCGTCGCCCTGAGCGACACAGAGTTTCTGGTCATTGAGCGTGACGGCAGCTTCCTCTATGGTGGCCCCGAGGGCGCTAGTGCCGCCACCCCCGGCGCCCAGAAGCATGTCTACCGCATCGACCTCTCGAACGCCACCAACCTTGAACAGATCGCCGCGACCGGAAACATAGATCAGGACAACGCGCTAGGCCTGACCATCGACAGCAAGACCCTCGAAGAAGTGGTCCTTGCAGACGGTGACTGGAGCAGCCTGACCGCTGCAGGCATTGTGCCGGCTGAGAAAAACCTGGTTGTAGATATGGTCGCTGCGGTGGGGTTCCCGCACGACAAGATGGAAGGTCTGTGGGTCATTGACGACAGCCACCTTGGCGTTCTGAACGATGATGATTTTGCCACCTGGTCCACAGATGGTGAGCTGGAGCAGAAAATGCTCGACACCAACACCATCGACGGAAACCGACTGTTCATCATCAACGGATTAGATCTGTCCAGCAACTAAGACGGTATAAATAAGGGCGATTGGGCCATTGCATAAGCGGCCGGCCATTGTATGGCCGGCCCCCATTTGGACCGGTCCAATGCCCAGGGCCGGAACGAACTTGCTTCACTTGTTACGTGTCATCGCTGGATGAAACCAGATGAATGATATTCGCCGGGCTAGATACCCAGAATGCCTTCAACTCTTTCGGAAGCGGCTCGATCTCATCCCTACGGTGACAACCCTTCTCTTTCAGATACTCAGATGCGTTACTGGTATCACTTGTGACGACTTCCAGCCATATTTCTGACTGACTCAAACCAGGCATGCAGTCTAGCCAAAGCACTTTATCGCCAAATTGAAATCTTGGCGTATCGCCCGCACCACTTCCCGTCAGCTCTTTGAATCTCAAAACGTCTCGGTAGAAACGGACGGTATCGTCATACTGGTGCGACGGAATTTTCATCGCAATGTTTTTTCCCGGTTCAAACTCTAAATCCATGATCAGCTCCTTAATCCCCGGAACACATAACGCGTTACTGCTACCGACCACATCTGGCATCGACGCATATTCGGGCGTCAAACCCACCTGCGCACCTCTGCTTCATACTGACAGTAAGCCTTACCAAACTTCTCTCGCATGTGCCGCTCCTCTGGGAGGATTTGAAAGCGGTTCATATAAACAACAAAGGCCGGAAGCAACACAAGACTTACCAGGTTGCTCAGAAAGATCCCCCAAGCAATGAGAACGAACAGGAATCCCACGTACATCGGGTTTCGACTTATTCGATAGACACCGCGAACGACAAGGCTAACGGATTGATCTGGCACTCGCGGGTCGACGGTTGTGCCTGCTGACCGAAATTCCCAAACACCCAGTAAAGCAAAAGCAAAACCAATGGCCGCAAACACCAGTGCTACAAGCGGAGATGCGGACAACGTGAAACCAAGACTCGGAACAGCTACCGCCAATGTCCACATAAGGCCTGCCACAGCAAGCACCTGAACAACCGGTGGGATTTTTAACTCTAATGCCTGCACGATGATTCCTTTGTCGCCTAACGCTTGGCTTTGCGGCGTGCCGGAGCCCAGTGCGGGTGCGTCCGACAACGGCCACTGGCTATGTGATGGTAGCTCAATCTGGCAGCCCCTCGAATTCTGGCACTTCCCCTGCCTCCCCATCCCAGGCAGCTTTGCTGGATAAAAAGATGTGCGCTGTTGGTGCCATCGATAGTTCAGTGTCCAGGCATCCAGCGGGAACAACGAGCAGACCTGCAATCTGAGTGTTTGGCAACGCTGAGCCACACAGCTTACAAAAGCTTTTGGTATGACGAGTGCCTGGAAGCGTAAAGGACGTCACAGCATCTGCACCCGACAGCCAGATCAATTTCGCTGACTGTGAGAATAGATTTGCCGCATGAGCCGAACCCGTATCTTTCTGGCAATGCTGACAATGGCACAGGTAAAAGCTATCGAAGTCACCCTTTATCTCAAAACTCACGGTGCCACACAGACAAGAACCGAAATAATCAGTCATCAGAACCCCTTCCATGGCTTGTGGATGAAATGCACATAACGCCGAAGCACAGCGGAGCCAGTAGCGGCCATCGCCCGCGTACAAGCGCGTATGGTTATATCTTTTGATTCGCTTTGTTGATGGTTCCCTGGGCAACCGCAACCGTGCGTTCACCATCGTCGCCAATCGCAATGACATGACACTGGCAAACTGCCTGGTTTTTCCCTGACGACAATACCGAAGCTTTAGCTACTAGTTTTTCGCCCAGGGCGGGACGTAGGTAATTGATCTTGTACTCAGAAGTAACTGAATCACCCAACACAGAACCACCCGCATAGGTTAATGCGTTGTCGGCAAGGTAGCTGACAACACCGCCATGAACGAACCCGTGTTGCTGCTTCAACTCATCACGCACAACCAGTGTAAGAACAGCCGTACCCGGTTCAAACATTTCCAGCTCAGTACCTAGCATGGTGCTGAAAGGCTGACTCGCCAATATCGCCTTACCAAACTCAAATAACTCACTCATGATTCGCAAACCCTATAAATATGACGCTCGTCTCACGCGTCGGTTCTGAGCCGCGAAGCGGCGCCCTTGCAATGGAGGCGCAGCCGCAATAGAAAGAGCGTCTAGCGGCCCTTGGCCGCGAACTGATGCGATTGGTTATGGGGGTTCATCGGAAGGACCGACCCAGAACAATGGATTGTGTGCGATTTCCCAAAGATAGCCATCAGGGTCTGAAAAATAACCTGCATAGCCACCCCACTCCGTCTTTCGGGCGGGCTTCGTAACAACAGCGCCCGCGGAAGCAGCCTGAGACATAACCTGGTCAACTTCATCTTCTGAACTTACATTGTGCGCCAGACTGAACCCAGCGAAGCCTTCGGAAGCTGCACCTACCTGCGCATCTTCCGCTAGTGCCTCACGACCGTACAAGCCCAGCCATGTGCCGTTCAAAGTAAAAAAGGCTACTTCCGGCGGTGAGTCTATTCGGGGAAAGCCAAGTCCCCCTTCATAGAACTCAATCGAACGCTGCATATGCCTCACGCCCAAAGTGATCATACTAATCCGTGGCTTCATGATTCCTCCCTGCAAAACGCCAATATTAAGCGGTGCCCCTTCCTCTCAGCTTAGCAGCGATGTACGGTGCAAGAACCGTTGTTACAAGAACAACAGGCCAGATGTTGCCACCCTTGAATGTGAAAGCCTCAACCAGCTCGTACCACGATTGGCCTTGCCAAAGCCCAAACGAAAACTCAAAAACGAGCGTAAGAATGAGCCACTCCATCCCAACGATAAAGAGTACAACTGGGTAATTGATGTGCAGCCATGGAAGGGAAAAGTATGCCACGCCAATAATTAAGGTTGAGAGCAACAAACCGCTAAGCACGAGCGCCGCCGGAGTTCCGAGACCTGGTGTGAGTACCAATTCTCGCAGCACTCCATTGGCGACAGCTAAAGCCAGGATGCCAACCCAAATCACTAGAGCTTTTGAAGCGACTACCACCACTGCCTGCTCTCCTGGAGCCTAACGCCTAACGCTCAATCAAGAGGCGGCTGTAAGGCGTCCTTATGAATTTATTGTTATACATATCATTCTTCATCTCAACATCTTATTAATTTCCGCGATTGCTTTCTTGTTATTGCTAATTTGCAGTGATAATTGGGCCTTTTTTTCACGCAGTTGTTCCTTGAACTCGGGGCAAAAGTAGCCCAATTCCCTATAGCGTCGATATCCTTCCTTTATAGCTGTAAGCGTAAACCCTATTTTCTGGCCCTTTTGAATAAACGCCAGCTCCTCAAGCTGAACCTGTCCATAATTTCGATAGCCGTTCACCCCTCTGGCGGGCGGAGTAATCAAACCAATCTTCTCATAATATCGTATCGTATCCCTTGATATTCCAGACTTTTTTTCAAATTCGGAAATTTTCATAACACATAACTTGACTATGGAGTAAGTCTACAGATTACCATAGTTCAAAAAGAGGAGTACACAATGAAAATCACCCAAATTAGAAATGCCACAATCATTATCGAAATAGACCAAGGGCGTATTTTGATCGATCCAATGCTTTCTAGAAAATCCACGCTACCAAAACTTAAATATTATAAAAGTAAACATCGTAACCCCCTAGTTGAATTGCCAGAAGCATTCGAGGAATTAAAAGGAAGCATAGAGTATGCAATGATCACTCATTGTCAAAAGGGGCACTTTGATCATTTAGATAGAGCTGGGGTGCGTTGGCTAGAAAAAAACAATATTAAGACTTTTTGTACTCTCCACGATTATTCGTACCTGAACAAGAAAGGAATTAATACTCAGTTATTGAAAGATAAATGTAGTCCATTTTTCAATGGAACAGTTGAGCAAGTGCCTGCCAAGCATACCACCGGTTGGCTAACTCCATTTATGGAACATGGCACAGGTTACTATATTAAGTTACCAAATCAGCCCAGCCTATATCTGATGGGTGATACTATATTAACTGACGATATTCGACAGTTTGTAGCCATCAATCAACCAGACTACATCGTTGCTCCTACGGGAAAAGCACAATTTGATATTGGCGCTCCTCTACTGTTAAACGAAGAAGAAATTCTTGAGCTAGCATCCTTGTCTGAGGGGAAAATCATTGCTAACCATATGGATGCTCTAGATCATTGCCGTATTACGCGCTCTGACTTAAGTGCATTAGTGAAAAAACACGATTTATTGAAAAAATTCGTAATACCAAACGACGGAGAAACATTGATTATTAATGGATAACACCGCGCACGATGGCACTCGCGAAGCGAGTGTCCGGAGCCGTACGGTGATCAGATAAGATTGCAATATACGCAACTTAAGAATGCAGCCGGAGGCACAATTAAAAGGGCGTCGCCGTGCCTGCACTTGTTAGCTTGAATTCTTCACACCACCTATAATAGCCAATGTTACGAATATTGAAATAATAAAGACTACAAAGATTAATAATTTGTTTATTCTTTTCTTAGTTGCCGGGTCATCCTTAATTTTACTGAGCCTAACGTTTGAACCGCACGATAAACATGAATAGTCCCGGCTACGGGCAAGGTGCAATTGCATTTTCCCACTACAACTTTTATTTGAACACATCGGCGGGAAATAAAAAATCATTATCAAGCGAATAATTACAACCGCAACAATTGGCCCCACAAAGAACACGATTGGATTTAGTGCATTTTTCTCTTTAAGGAAATCTATAGAAAGAAAAATCAATAGGAAGCTTATAAAAAAGCCAATAAATTGAAACACCCCAACTAGATTCCTGTGGCGACTAATGTCCATGTAACACCTTCAAGCTAACGCCAATGATAAGCGGCGTCCGGTGGAGTCCGCGGTGTTTGCAAAAATGACGCAATTTCCCTGGCAAAGACTCGAATGTAGAAATAGATCCTGAGCCCGTTAGCCAATGGAAATGCTCGCGCTTTACGCCAACCGTAGACGCAAACGAAGCAGCATGGGCTTTACGACAAGTTTGGCAGTGGCAATGCACAATGAGCATATCCACAGAGTCTATTTCGTAACCTATCTCGCCACACAAACAACTTCCCTTCAGCCCCATAAGAGGATCTCCTTCTGTACATTCAACGCCGAAGCACAGCGGCGGTCCACACGTACACCTGGATCGGTGTCTAGGGTGCCCAATGGAACCGCATAGACTTCCGGTTTCGAATCGAACTTTGTACGGATGCTTGAAGCGCAGTTTGCACAGGTTCTGAAGGGCGCCCGGCGCCCCTCGGCCGCGCACTTCAGCGACTTGCATGGATAATTTCTGCCTACCAGGGGCTAAATCATTGTATGCTGGTTGAACGGATATATCTAAAGCAGTATACGTCGTGTGACATATAAAATCCGAGAAGATGCGAATCTGGATATTTTTGACTATATCGAAGGTCTCTAGAACTCAAGAAGCAATCATGGTGCAAATAACGAGCTGTCACCTCAGGTTTACGGGGAGCTGTATTTGAGGAAACCGAAATTCGTTCACATTTCTCGGGTCGCACCATGGTTACGGAAAATGAATAATTAACAGTTATTACGAGTTATGAAATAGATGAATCTTGATAAACTCAAACTTTCGGTTGTTGCATTGTTTTATTCGAGTATTGCGGTATTGGTACTAGTTAGCATGATCGAACTTAAGGGAGTGAATGGTGGGCCATTTGGTCGTTATCTACATACCGCTAGTCACGATTTTGATAGAGTTGTGACTGCAGAGATTATAGAAATTAATATGGTCTATGTATCATCTAGAACCAACACTATTAATTATTCAATTACATATGAGTGGGAAAATGAAGGCGAAGTTTGTCAGTCAAGCTTTCTTGATGCCAATGTAGCAGTGTTGACAGCTGGAGAAGCGTCTTCGCTTAATGTTGGCGATAAATTAAATATTTATACCACTTCAGCAGGTTGTAATGGAATTTTAAGACGCGTACAACCTGACTCCATGTTTTATGCCTATATCGGATTAATTGCACTAACGTTTGGAGCGACTTTTTCTTTAACTATTTTATATAAAGTCATGGTAAATTAACAAAGTTCTAATGCAATCTTCCCATTTTTAACTGCGTTTCTGAGAAGCCGATAAAATGCCCCGATTCCTTCTCGCATAATGCCCATGGCCCTATTCCTTGAAAGGCGTAACACTCAAGGCACCAATCAACGAACTTTCGGGTTGCTTCTTCGTCGCAAACTCCACGAATGGAGAACTTCATGACTTCCGGATCACGGAGCATTGCGCTGAGCATCGGAACGTCTTGATGGGCTAGCTTTCTTGCAATCAACCTTTCTGTTTCAAACAATGGCACCCATCTCTCTCTGTGCATAACGCTTGCAGCATGCACACCTACACTTGTTAGCTAAGAAAGCGCAAAGGTGACTTTAATGTAGCGAAGCGGAGACAAAGGCATCCGAGTGGCACGCCCGGTTAGCTGATCCCAAGCATGTAAGCCCTGAGCTGCCGCTCCTCTCGCATAACATAGAGGACGAGAACACGCTTCCCATCCTCACGATAGAAAATGCGACACGGTTGAACCACTAACTCCTTGTATACCGAATTAGGAAGCTCGGGAGGAATCCGTCCGGATTGGGGAAAATTCTCCAAACGCTCGGTCTTATCGAAAATTTTTTGTACCAGATGACTTGCTGCAGCAGGATTATCCAGAGCGATGTACTCAACAATGGCATCCAATTCATGAAGAGCGGGCTCTGTCCAGATTACTTCAGCCATTTACTCATTTTATCCCTGGCCTCACTTTGGCTGTACGTTCTTCCCTCAAGTACAGCACGCTCTCCCCGCGAGAGCCCCTCAAGCAGCTCAAGTCGGCGCTGCATAAACTCGAAATCTTGCACATCAACAAGGTATGCGGATGGCTGACCGTGCTCCGTGATCAGTATCGGCTCTTTAGACAAGTGCAGATCTGCCAGAATCTTTGTGGCTTGGCGCTTGAGGTTCGTAACAAGCTCAACCTTCATGGACTCACCCTGAATCAGACTAATAGTGACACTATAGTATCACTTTCCGGGACGGCGCAATAACAGCTAACGCTGAAGCACGCGCGGCTTTGTAGTGGCAGCGTAGCCGCAATAGAAAAGCCGTCGCGGTGCCTGCGCTTGTTAGCTCTTTTGATATAGCGTTCAGATCCGCCGCGATCGATCAGGTCTCGCTCGAAATATCCTGGACAAAGGCTATTTTATTCCCGTCGGGATCTAAAACATCGATCATTTTGATGATGTCCGGGTACTCTATAACTTCACCGTGCGACACGTTTGCCTCGGCGCAACTTCTACACTGAGTCTCGATATCGTTTACACCCACTATGACCGTTGACGTACCTGCTCGCTCGGAATCCTCGGTCACCTGGAGCCAAGCGCTGTCGGCAAGCTGCCACTCAGCCACACCTACCGCAGGAACGATATCCGGGTCACGTCCAAGCAACTTCGTATACCATCCGACGGAGTCGTCTTGATTTGTCACTGATACAACTGCAAACACGCTGTTAATGTTCGAACTTGCCATGCACTCTCCTTTGCCTCTCTGGGCTAACGCTGAGCGAAGCGGCGGCTAAAAGCCTCCGCATTACGCGACTTGTTATCACTGACTCAGTCGTATTCCGCATTCTGAGGCAGATCGTCCGTGATATTGAACCAGGGAGCCTTACTGCCAACGAACACGTGGCGCTCCGCTTTAACTCCCGGGTCGGTATCAAGTGTTCCAAGTGGGAAACCATATACCTCGGGGGCTGCATCGAATTTGGTATAGAGGCTAGAGCCGCAGTCTGAGCAGAAGCCTTTGTGCTCACCCGGGGAGGATTCGTAGAATTTCAGTAACTCCTGACCTTTGACGGTGTTCCAATCCGAGGACTGCACCTTAGCCCGCGTTCTGAACGCCGAGGCATGAAGCTTCCGGCACATTGAACAGTGACAGTTCAGAATATCCGTCAGAGGACCATTGATTTCATACTGAATACCCCCGCAGAGACAACTACCTGTTTGCTTCATTTATTCACCTCCTTGTGTGATAACACCTCAATAACCGGCGCAGCTTTGCTGCTTCCGACGCCGGAAGCGCGTAGTTGATTGACTTATTAGCACTAAATACACCAGGTAGCCATTTGCTTATAAGCGATAAAGTTCACTGAAATTCCTTGGTTATTATCAGAATAACATACCCATCTTTCGCTATATTCTGGTTTTTTACTAAGAACTTCATCATATTGCTTTTTGAATTTTATTAAGGATTCTTTTCGGTACTTACATTGACAAGAACTACGTGTATCTCTGTCCGTGATGGAGTCGCAGTTTTCTCCCTCTGCACCTAAGACAAGATTTGCTTGATTTCTGAGGTCTGAAACTTCTTTGATTTCTGTTTGATTTTCAAGGAAAAGACATTCGGCGATGACATTTAAAGATGAAAACAAAGATATTAATAAAATTAGGATTCTCTTCATAAATACTCTGATTTTATTTGTGCTAACTCCAGCCAGCATGCGCGGCTAGCTATAGAATGGAGGCGAAGCCGCAATGTAGTAGGCGTCGCCCTGACTGGCCTTGTTAGCATCTAGCGCTCCCCGGCCCATTTCCCGTCAACATTTAAAATCTTGCACGGATATTCAGCTTCGTGCTTTTTGTTGTTTTTTTGACAATCTATCAAAGCATTCTCTATTGCGTGCTTTATTGAGGTCCTATTTGACTTCCAAGACCAGGAACCCACATCAGATTGAGCAAAAGCTTTGTGTTCGGTTGCATGGATATATTCCTCCCGGTACGACCTCAAGGCCTGATTCGTCATGATCGAGGCCTCTCCAACGGTCTTTTTTTCAAAAGACGGCTCGGCGATTTCGCCTATGCTTGTTGCTGCGGGAATAGGTTGTTCATAGGCTGCACATCCAACCAGCAAAGAAATAAATACAATAAAGATTCCCGATCTCAAATTTGACTCCTTTATTGGTGCTAACGCTGAGCTTAGCGGCGACCTTGGAATAAAGGCGAAGCCGCAATGTAAAGGGCGTCCGGCGGCCATCGGCCGCGTACTACAGCGACTTGTTATGCAATGCCCAGCCTTCGCACGTCATTCGATATAGCCGCACCAGCCGGTTATGAAAGTTATGAACTGTGTAGTCTCGGAATCCCGACTTCTCTGTCACTCTCACGGATGCCGTATGTTCCGGCTCGATGATAACAACTACCGACTCACAGTGTTTTTGTTCGAAGGCATACTGCATCACACCTTTAACAGCTTCAGTCGCGAAGCCCTGACGCCAGAACCTGCGAGCCAAACGATAACCTAGATTGATTTCCTCAATCTCGCCAACGAACTCAGGCCCAACACCACAGAAGCCAATAAGATCACCTGACTCTTTCTCGAACAATGCCCATGGCCCGATTCCGTGAGATGAGTAGCACTCAAGGCACCAGTCTATAAATTCGCGGGTAGCCTTCTCGTCGCAAACTCCACGAACGGAATATTCCATGACTTCCGGGTCGCTCAGAATTTCAGTGAGCACCGGAACGTCTTGGTGGGATAGCTGCCTTGCAACCAACCTTTCCGTTTCAAACAATTGCACCGAATTCTCCTTGTGCATAACGCTGAAGCACAGCGGCGCCACGACTGTGGCGTCCGGTGGACGGCCGACAGGCCTGGAACGAACTTGAACGACTGGTTATGAGTCTGGGCAGCAATAGCACTCGTCCTTACTCAATTTGAACCAAACCGCGCCGCTTTCTTTGTCTGAGATTTTTATATGTGGGTTCTTCTGCAGCAGATCTGCAAATCCATGCTCGTACCTCAAAACCAATGGCTCTATCGAGGTATGCCCGCACTGTCCAAGGCCGAATCTATATTCCCTTTGGTAAGCATAGGGTTCTGCTTTACACCCCAAAGACCAATCCTCACGATTCTCAGAATATGAAACGCGACCACGTTCGAACTGCCCATCCTGGAGGGATTTTACTCTATTGGTAAACTCCCTGAGGTGGGCGCTCGGAAGAAAAGCAAAGTTCTCACCGAATTCAGACCTCACCCTTTTCAAGTCTTCGGTCAATGCTAACAATTGCTCGTTATTTTCTGGGAAGTCCAGCGCAAACCAGCAATGAAGCCACATGTCTTTTAGCTTATTCATGTGGGTTGTTACAGCAGTGAGCCCCTCGAGCTCTTTGCCATTAATTTTCAGGACTACTGGCTTATCACCTCTGGCTGCTCGGTACGCATGCATACACGACTCATGGAGATCGCCAATACCTTCCGACCCATCCAAGCGATACTTCTCCGGAGTATTGCAATGGAAAACCCCATCGATCAGGAAATCCAAGAAGGACTCCTCTCTGAAGAATTTAGCCAATCCAATAAACTTCGGTTTACTCATAAGAACTCATAACGCCTGGGTTTAGCGGCGCCCCGACAGGGGCGTCCGGTGGCCGTAGGCCACGTACTGCTGCGCCTTGTTATAAATTGAACTCGAAAACATGCTGTTGCTTCAATAATTTGAAGCCTTGCGCTTGGTAAAAATTGTGGGTGGCTTCGCGCTTTGAATTGCTGCGAACTCGGACAGTAACCCCCAATGACTTGGCCCAGGTGATAGCTTCCGCAACCAACTTAGAACCAATTCCTTCACTTCGGTGCTGCTCATCAACTATAAGGCCAGCTATTTCAATAAATGGCGCCACTCCAACCCGAACCGC